>NZ_JBSWTK010000001.1:0-4075916 GCF_056158505.1 Anaerobacillus sp. ABR4_321 | reverse complement strand
GATTCCAGCCCCTAAAAGGTTTTATCTGATTGTGCTTTTGACTAATCAATCCCTATCACAACCGTTTCGCTGATAAAATTAAAATTTCGCTGATTAATGTCCCTGTTTCGCTGATAAAACGAAAAATTCGCTGATATCTCCCCCGATTTCGCCGATAAATCAAATATTTCGCTGATATCCGCTAAAAATCCCCCATCTCAACAACACAATTCCACCATACCCTTTCACATTCACACGCAAAAACACACAAAGCCTATTAGAATTTCACTTTTAGGGAATAAAAACGGTACGATAACAAAGAGAGGTGAGAAAATGAATGATATCGTGATCGTTTGGTTTCGACGGGATTTTAGATTAGAGGACAATACAGCATTACATAGAGCGATCGAATATTGTGAGGAACATGATGCACGTTGGGTTGGGGTGTTTCAATTGGATCCTCATTTTACACAGACGATCGACTCGCATCATGATTATTTTTTCCAGACGGTGAAGCAATTTCAAGAACGCTGTTTAGATATGAAGCTGCCATTTCAGGTTGTGTATGGAGAGGCAGTTGATGTATTCAAAAAAGTAACGAACGAGTTAGAAGAGGTAAAAGCTGTTTTCTTCAATCGAGATGGTGTGGGCTATGGAGCAAAGAGAGATGAAAAGGTGAGAGAATGGCTTGAGAGTGAAGGGATTGAGGCGCATGATTTTCAAGACTATCACTTGCATACAGGAGAGGAAGTTAAGAAGGATGACGGGACGATGTATAAGGTTTTCTCCCCTTATTACAAACAATGGAGTAAGCAGAAGAAACCTGAGGTCGTAAAAATCGACGGAGAAATGCTGAAGAAGTATGCACGATCATTTAATGAGAAACTTGATGAAAAGTCTTCAGAAAAGTTTTCTTCCTTGCTGAGTCAATGCGACCGAGAGTGGCAGGGCATAGGGGAAGAAAACGCTCGGAAGCGTGCCAAGGCGTTTGTAAGTGATCGATTAAAGGATTATGACAACAATCGGGACCTTCCTTATGTGGTTGGTACGAGTAGACTATCTCCTTATTTAAAAACAGGTTGTCTGTCGATACGTACGTTATATCACTTAGTTGCAGAAAAAGATAATACAGGAGTAGAAGCATATTTACAAGAGCTTGCATGGAGAGACTTTTATGGGATGGTTCATTATCACTTTCCTACGTTACGAGAAGAAGAGTTTCACTCAAAATATCGTGACCTTCCTTGGAATAATAATGATGAAGAACGGCTTCAAAAGTGGAAAGAAGGGAAAACTGGTTTTCCAATCGTTGATGCTGGGATGAGGCAATTAAACAATGAAGGATGGATGCACAATCGTCTTCGGATGATAACGGCTTCGTTTCTAACCAAAGATTATATGATCGACTGGAGACTTGGAGATCAGCATTTTGAAATGAAACTGATCGATCATGATGAGTCTTCAAATGCAGGCGGCTGGCAGTGGGCAGCATCGACTGGAACCGATGCTGTTCCTTACTTCAGAGTGTTTAATCCGACTACACAAGGTGAGCGTTTTGATCCGGATGGAACGTTTATTAAGAAATATGTCGAAGAGTTAAGAGATGTTCCCTCGGCTTATATTCATAACCCATCAAAGATGTCTCATGAGGAGCAGGTTGAAAGTAACTGCATGATTGGCAAAGACTATCCAGAGCCATCGGTGGATCATAAAGAGCAAAGAAAAAAAGTTTTAGCAGTTTATAAAGAACTTTCTTGAGCCAGGCATTTAGGTGCCTGGCTTTTGTATTTGGATAACGTAGATAGAAATGCGCATGCTACCTAAAAGAGACTTAGCAGCGGAGCTGATCGAAGTGAAGTGGTTTCAGAAAGCACCATTCAAAAAAGAGATGACATTAGATGAAATGTTAGAGGACTTAAGTAAGTCTTCGGATTTTGTGACTTATCATAACAAGAGAAGTGCAATTTCTTATACGATCATTTATTTTGCTTCCATTATTGATCCAGCACAGCTTCATCGAAATGTGCTGCCGAAGCTTAATGAATGCGAGATGAAATCACTTGAAGAGCTAGAGTCTAAGATTCCAATCCAGAACCTAGAGATCACATCGGATGCAAAGAAAATACAAGAGCGCTTGATGAATGGTTATTTAGCTGTACGCTTATCCAACGATTCAAATGTATTGTTGATGGATTTAAGTCTTACAAAATCTAGAGACTTATCTGCTCCTGAGATCGAGTTCAGTGTCATGGGACCAAAAGAGGGCTTAATCGAAGACCTTCAAACAAATATGAACTTGATTAGGAGACGAATCCCTCATCCCAAACTAAGAATGAAGCAGGTAACGATTGGAACTGTTTCAAAGACCAAAGTAATTGTTATCTACATTGAAGATATTGCATCAGAACAAAATGTGAATACAGTCATGCAACGACTTGAGGATATAGATTTCGATATCATAGCAGACTCATCCTTCCTCGGACAAATGTTAGAAGACAACTCTTTTTCCGTTTTTCCACAAATGATCGATACGGAACGGACAGACAGAATAACTGGGCACCTGAATTACGGAGCAATTACGATTCTTGCAGAGGGATCATCCAATGCATTGATCGGTCCGATTAATTTTGGACAACTTCTAGTATCATTCGAGGATTATTATTTAGGATGGAACATTGCATCATTCTTTAGAATTATCAGGATGTTTTCTATTATAATGTCGATCGTTGCAACTCCTTTGTATGTAGCTGTGTTAACGTACCATTTTGAATTGTTCCCTTCTAAACTTCTTGCAACGTTGATTTCTTCAAGGAGTGACATTCCATTTATCCCTGTTATCGAGGTGCTGTTCCTTGAGATCACCATCGACCTCTTGCGTGAAGCAGGAGCGAGAATGCCTTCTAAAGTCGGACAGACTCTCGGTATCGTGGGAGGTATCGTCATTGGAACGGCAGCTGTAGAAGCATCCCTTACAAGTAATATCCTTCTTATTATTGTAGCGCTGTCTGCGCTTGCGTCATTTACAACCCCTGTATATCGAATGACGAATACGATTAGATTCTTAAGGTACCCATTGATTCTATTTGCACATTTTCTTGGCTTGATAGGAATTGCTTTATTCAGTTTATTTGTTCTGGTTCATTTAATTAGACTTACTTCATTCGGAAGTCCATATCTTGCTCCGCTATATCCGCCGAGGCTTATGGATTGGTATGATTCGTTCTTTCGCTTACCGTATGTAATGCAAAAAAAGAGGGCTCATTTCTTTCGAACAGAAAAAGTTTCGAGGTTTCTTGATAAGAAGGAAAAAAAACGGAATTCACTGGACTTCGATGAGCAGTAGAGGGTGAGTATTTTGGAAAATAACCGTAAAAAAGATCTTCTTGTTTCCTCTTTTCTAGTGATGTTTATCATTCATAGCAATCAAGTTGGCGTTGGTATCCTTGGTTTTCCAAGGTATATCACACAATATACAGAGCAGGATGCATGGATCGTTGTCATTATCACGGGGCTCATTTTTCATGTGTTTGTGTGGATGATGTACGTCATACTAGGTGATGATAACGAAGATATCATCGATCTGCATAAGAAGTGGTTTGGGAGTTGGATTGGGGGCTTCCTCAATATCCTCTTTATGTTATATATGTTACTTGGTGCTGTCATCGTTCTGAGAACGTTTATTGAAGTGATACAAGCATGGATGTTTCCCGAACTGCAAACATGGATTCCAGCAATCATGTATTTGTTGTTAACCTATTATGTGCTGGCGGGTGGGTTTCGCACAGTAGTCGGCGTATCTTTTTTTGGTGTGATCTTACCTATATGGTTAATCACGACAGCGGTGTCGCCAGCGAAATTTTCATCTTTTACGAATTTACTCCCTGTTTTTGATCATTCTTTGAAAGAATTCGCAATGGGAATAAAGCAAATGACGTTGAGCTATCTAGGAGCTGAGATCCTATTGTTTGCTTACCCTTTCCTTAAAAATCCTAAGAAATCAAGGATTTGGGCTCATTTAGGCATTATGGGGACTACGGTCATCTACTTGATCGTGATGGTGATTTCCATCGCATTCTATAGCGATGAACAGCTGCAGCAGACGATTTGGTCTACGTTGGTTTCTTGGAAAATGGTTGAGCTTCCTTTCGTAGAGAGGTTTGAGTATATAGGGATTACGTTTTGGTGCTTTGTTATTTTTCCCAATCTCTGTTTATACATTTGGGCAGCAACAAGAATCGGTAAAAAAACGTTACATATCAAACAAAAACATTTTTCGATTGTCTTGCTGTTCCTCGTCTTCCTAGCATGTGTCATGATTGCAACGCGTGAACAGATCGACATGTTAAACACAGTTACTGCCTCGATCGGTACGTACTTTTTCTACATCTATGTCCCGATCATCTTCTTATATAGTGTCATTCGAAGGAGGGTGACGAGGTGAAAAAAAGGTTAGCTGTTTCACTCATGCTGTGTCTCTTACTAACATCTTGTGTTTCAACTGAAATCATCGATGAAGTACCCGTGGTATTTATTGCAGGATTCGATAAAGGAAGCGAAGGAAAGATTAAAGGAACCATTTCTCTTCAAAGATTCAAACCAAATCAGGAAGTGGAGACGAGAACTTTCCAGGCAGAAGCACATACATCTAAAGGACTCAGAAACAAGTTGAGTGGGGTGCCAAAGCCGATAACGATTGGAAAGATGGCTGTGATGCTATTTGGGGAAGAGGAAGCAGAGAGAGGCGTTCTAAGGGTACTGGACAGTTTCTTACGTGATCCTGCATCTGGGCGTTTAATGTATATAGGTGTAGTGGAAGGAAGCGCAGGGGACTTGATTACAGAAGAGTTCGAATACCTTCAAGGAATTGGACCGTTTCTGCAAATATTGATCAGACAGTCGATAGAGTACGGGAATATGCCACAAAACAATCTTCACTTATTCGATTATAAATATTATGGTAAAGGCATGGATCCTTATATGCCTCTTTTAAAAAAGAACGAGGATGAAATCATTGTCTCGGGTTTAGCTCTCTTTAAAGGTGAGAAGATGGTGGGGAAGCTAGATTTAGAAGAGATGTTTATGTTTACATTAATTAACAAAAATCATAAAGCAGGGTTATTTGAAGTTGCCCTTTCAGACGGTAATTTTGCGACGCTCCACAAAGTGAAATCTCATGTTGATTATACGATTGATAATGGAAACACTTCTCCTGAGGTCTCGATCAAAGTGGATATAAAAGCAAATATCGCACAGTATACTGGAGATAAACTAGACGACAAAATTAAGAAGATGATTGCGAAAGAGTTTGAAGAGAAAATTCAGAAAGACAGCTTGAAACTCATAAAGAAGTTTCAAGACTTACAGATCGACCCTCTAGCACTTGGGGATCGGGCTAGGAGCCAGACGAGGCAATTCAACTTTTCCAATTGGGAAGATCAATATACAGGTCTCGATATCAAGATTAAACCAACTGTTGGAATTTTAGAGTCAGGTATTATCGATTAACCGTCATGCTTATGAGTTTAACGCATTGCATCACTGATGAAATTACTTTTCAAGCATGATATAGTAGAAAAAATGCAGTGAACTGGGGGAACTAACGTGAATGAAAAAGAAATTGAAATCCTAGAAATTCTTGAAGATAATGCTCGCATCCCGTTGGAGGTGCTTGCTGATATGGTTGACTTACCCGTAGAGGAAGTGGAAAAGAGTATTCTTTCTCTAGAGGAACAAGACATTATTTTAAACTATTCATCCGTTATCAATTGGGATAAAGCGGCAGGAAAAGATGGTGTCGTTGCGATGATCGATGTCAAGGTAACGCCAAAAAGAGACGTTGGGTTCGATGATGTAGCTGAACGTATTTATCGCTTTCCTGAAGTGAAGACTGTCTACTTGATGTCGGGTGCTTATGATCTTTCCGTTCAAATCGAAGGAAAAACAATGAAAGAAGTAGCGTTTTTTGTTTCAAATAAGCTGTCAACGCTTGATTCTGTTCTTTCGACCACGACTCATTTTCTGTTGAAAAAATATAAGCATGATGGTGTTATTTTTGAGCCTGAACAGAAAGATAAGCGAATTGTGGTGTCACCATGAGTCAGGTTCAAAGCGACTATGTTTCAAAAAATGCTGCGAAGCTAAAACCTTCTGGCATTCGTAAGTTCTTTGATCTCGCATCTCAAATGGATAATGTCATTTCTCTTGGTGTTGGTGAGCCAGATTTTGTAACACCATGGAATGTTTGTGAAGCTGGCTATGCTTCCTTAGAAAATGGCTATACGGCTTATACCCCTAATGCGGGTTTGTTGAATTTACGTCAAGAGATTTCTTCTTACTTAAAAGAACAGTTCGCACTTTCGTATTCTGCTGAGACAGAAATCATCTGCACGGTTGGGGCAAGTCAGGCAATCGATTTAGCATTTCGTTCCATACTGGACGCTGGCGATGAGGTAATTATCGTGGAGCCTGGATTCGTTGCGTATTCACCTGCAGTTACCCTTGCAGGAGGGACACCTGTGCCTCTTGAAACGGTGGAGGAAGATGAATTTAAGCTTACACCTGAGAAGTTGAAGTCAGCGATTACAGAGCGGACGAAGGCAGTGCTCATCTGTTTCCCAAGTAACCCAACAGGCGCAACGATGATAGAAGATGAATTGAAGGATGTAGCCAAAGTTATTGAAGATCACGACTTACTCGTGTTATCTGATGAGATTTATGCTGAGCTTACGTATGATCAACCACATTACAGTATCGCTAGAATACCTGGAATGAGAGAAAGAACGATTTTGATTTCAGGGTTTTCAAAAGCCTTTGCGATGACCGGGTGGAGGCTCGGTTACGTGACTGGGCCTGAAGAAATTTTGAAGGTAATGCTTACGATTCATCAATATACGATGATGTGTGCTCCAACGATCGCGCAGCATGGCGCACTTGAAGCACTACGTAATGGTCGTGAAGATTTAGAGCGTATGAAGCGTAGTTATCGTCAGCGAAGGAACTTTATTGTGAAATCATTTAACAGGATGGGGTTATCTTGCCGCATGCCAGGAGGTGCATTCTATGCATTTCCATCTATTCAATCAACAGGAATGACTTCGGATGAGTTCGCGGAGAAACTGCTGCATGAAGAACGCGTAGCGGTTGTACCTGGTCATGTATTTGGAGAGGGGGGCGAAGGGTATGTCAGATGCTCTTACGCAACATCCCTTGAATCCCTTCAAGAAGCTGTGAAACGAATCGAGCGGTTCGTAGATAAATACGCGAGCAATTAGCGAAAGCCGTCCAATAAGGACGGCTTTAACTATTGCTTTTGACAAACAAAACCCTCCCTATTTAAAGGTGGGCTAACACATTAATGACCTGTTGAATCATGGTCATGCGTCTTCGCTTGCTTTGAAACGAGCTGTCGAAGTAGTTCGTTTTGTTCCTGGTCAGACGCAGTTTTTCGCTTCATGAATCCCATTGCTTTAAAGATAAAGACGATCGTTAAGATCACGATAAATAAAATGATTGCCATGTAAAGGAAACCGAATAAACCGAAAAGGATACCCATTCCTTCCATCATACCTTGGTTTTGGTTCATGATATGTCACCTCCTATAGATAGTTGTCCATCTACAAGTTTACATGATTGCAATTCATTTGTAATGCAATTGCTTTTACCTGCTATATTTCTTATAAGGGAGAGATTTACCAGAAGCTTTTCTCAAAAAACGTGTTATGATATTATTATCAGGTTGGAGAGTTCGGAATTCCCTCCTCTCGTAAAACAAAACTAGGGACCCATGAAATGTAGCATGCCTTCTCGTTGAAAGAAGGTTTTTTCATGCGTCTCCCTCTAATGAATAAAAGAAGGGAGCTTTTTTTATGTCTTTTATGATTCCTAAGAAAGTTGAATTGCTTGGAGAAGATATTCAAAAAAGCGAATTAAAATATCACAATAAGCGTGTGGCTGTCACAAAGGAATTTACGTTCGACGCAGCACACCACCTACACTGTTATGAAGGCAAGTGTAAAAGTATGCACGGTCATACGTATAAATTAGTTATTACGATTAGCGGGTATGTCAACGAAATCGGTATTTCAGTAGATTTCGGTGAGATCAAAGCATTATTTAAAGATGTGATCGATTCAAAGCTTGATCACCATTATTTAAATGAAGTTCTTCCAAACATGAATACAACAGCGGAGAACATGATCGTTTGGATTTGGGAACAGCTCGATACTGCTCTCGATAGCCGTAAAATGCGAGATAATGGCCAGCGTCTCGAAGAGCTCGTTCTGTATGAAACACCGACAAGTTACGCAACATTGAAGCGAGAATGGATGGAATCAGAATGATGAAGTGGACATTACCTGAACGATCAGAATATATGAATTGGAACCTTCCGATGGTTGAAGTGTTTGAAACAGTAGAAGGAGAAGGGACTAGGGCCGGATTTCCAACTGTTTTTGTAAGAGTGTTTCATTGTAACCTTCGCTGTACTTGGTGTGATACGCCTTATAGCTATGCACCTGATAAGGCTGAGTACACAGCTACGATTTCAGATATTATCGATCAAATCAAGCAGTATAAGAGCAGGCATATCTGTTTCACGGGCGGCGAACCGTTGATTCATCGTGAAAAGTCATATGCTCTGTTACAAGCGATGGTAGACCTTCCGCATATTGAAGATATTCACATCGAAACGAACGGTGCAATCGATCTTGCGCCATATGAACAAGTGAGAAGTGAAAATGAGGAGTGGGAAAGCAAGGTTCGCTTTGTGATGGACTATAAGCTTCCTGATTCCGGTGAGCAGCATCGTATGCTTCATGATAATTTCGCTCTGCTCGATGACCAGGATGAAATCAAGTTCGTTATTGGGTCTGACGAAGATTTCGATGTGGCGACAGAGGTTGTGGCTGAGCATCATGATAAAGGTCAGGTTCTTTATAGTCCTGTTTGGGAAACGATGCCACCGAATAAACTCGTTCAAAAGATACTCGATGCTGGACTGAGTAGAGTAAAGCTCAGCATGCAGCTTCATAAAATCATTTGGGATCCTAATAAAAGAGGTGTGTAGATTTGAGTAAAAAAGCAGTCATCGTATTGAGTGGTGGACTTGATAGTACGACCTGTATGGGAATGGCGAAGGAAAAAGGATATGAGCTTTATCCAATTACCTTCCACTATGGGCAAAAGCATAATCGTGAAGTGGAGCAGGCTAAGAAGGTGGCTGAGTACTATGAAGCACCAGACCATCGGATTGTAAACATTAGCTTTCTGAACCAAATCGGTGGGAGTGCATTAACAGATCAGTCGATCGATGTCCCAACTGACATGGATGAAGATGAGATCCCTGCAACGTATGTGCCTGCAAGGAATATGATCTTTCTTTCGCTAGCATCAGCTTATGCTGAAGTGATTGGAGCGGAGGCCATCTATATCGGGGTGTCAGCGGTCGATTATAGCGGTTATCCGGATTGTCGTCCTGAGTTTATCGAGAGTATGAATGAAACGGTAAACCTTGCAACAAAAGCAGGAGCAACTGGTAGTAACATGGTAATCGAGACGCCATTGATCGATTTAACGAAAGCTGAAACGGTTAAAGAAGGGTTAAGGTTAGATGTGCCTTATGAGTTGACCACTTCTTGTTACAACGGAGAAGAAGAAGCTTGTGGGGAATGTGATAGCTGTCGTCTTCGATTAAAAGGATTTGAAGAAGCAGGTTCAACTGATCCGATTCCTTATAAAGGGTAATAGATTAAAAGAAGCGCCTGGCTGGCGCTTCTTTTTGTTTCCCCCTTCGACAAATACCGGGCGGTGCCTGTCACTACGTAACTCCGGAAGGTCACTCCGCAGGGATTTCCCCAGTATAGGTGGAGGAAGGGCGGATGATGCTGTTGTTTTGGTTTTGTTCGTAGACATGTGCGACCCAGCCTGCACATCTTGCTGCGGTAAAGGTCGGAGTGAATAATTCTGTTGGAAGCTCGATCGAGCGCAGGATAGCAGCTGCATAGTATTCTACATTCGCATAAAGGTTTCTTCCTGGCTTATGCTCTTTTAGTAGTTCAACAGCTTTGTTCTCCACTTCATGAGCTAGCTTAAATTCCTCATCATCATAGAAATTTGAAGTGATGTCACTGAGCGCAGCAGCTCTTGGATCGCGTGTTTTATAGATTCGATGGCCGAAGCCCATTAGCTTTTCTTTATTTTCTAACTTCCTTTTTAAGACGCGATCTGCACTTCCTTCTTTCTTGATCTCTTCAAGTAAGTCGATTACTCCAGTAGGAGCACCACCATGCAATGGTCCTTTCATTGCACCGATCGCACCAGCAATTGCTGATACGAGATCACTTTCTGTTGAGGCGATAACACGGGCAGTAAAGGTTGAAGCGTTCAAACCATGTTCCATCGTTAAGACAAAATAAGCTGACAACGCCTTTACATGATTTTCATCAGGCGTTTTTCCTTTTAGCATGTACAAAAAGTTTGCAACATGCGAGAGCGAAGCATCTGGTTCAATGATCGGATCTCCTTGCAATGATCTGTAGCGATACGAAATAATCGTTGGGATGAGACCCACGATTTTGATTCCTTCTTGTTCGGTGGAAGGAAACGTGTCCGCCTTGTTACCCATGGATGAAACTACTGTTCGAATCGCAGCCATCATATCCATACTTTCAGATAGTCGGTCTAGTATGTCTTTTTGATAAGATTTGAGATATCTCGCTTCTAGAAGTTTAGTAGAAAATTCTTTAAGAGCCTTTTCACTTGGAAATGACCCATTCCACAAGAAATAAACGACTTCCTCAAACGATTTTTCTTTTGCTAAAGTGGAAGCCCACTCCCCACGATAGACGAGTTGGCCTCTTTCACCGTCAACAAGACTGATTTCTGACTCAGCAGCAACAATTCCCTTTAATCCAGCATGAACCATATCATCAACTCCAATCTATATTCTTGTTTTCAGTGTATCGTTACGCTATCATTATGACTAATAAATAATAATGGTATTATTGATAGAGAAACGTAATTGATTGGAGGGGGAAGAAATGAACCTGAACTGGCTTCGAACGTTCGTTGCTGCAGCCACCTATGAAAACTTCCGAGAAGCTTCTGAGAAGTTATATCTCGCTCAACCCACTGTAACGGTACATATTCAACAATTAGAAAAAGCGCTGAACAGTAAGCTCTTTGTGAAGAACGGGAGACGTGTGGTGCTATCTGAAGCAGGAAGACAGTTCCTACCTTATGCAAAAACAATGGTCGACCACTATAATAGCAGCCTTCAACATATGTCAGGGTGGAATCAAGGGTACGATAAGAAGATAACAATCGCTGTATCACCTTTACTAGCTGCGACCCTTTTGCCTTACGTCCTGCAGCAGTTTATGAAACAGCATCCTTCGATAGAAGTTGTGGTAAAGGTGAGTGAGTCTACTGATATTGGAGATAGTGTAGCTGATGGATCAGCTGACTTAGGGTTATCGAGGATGGCTGCCATACAGCAGCATCTCACCTCAGAAAAAATGGGTCCAGATCCAATTGTGCTCGTCGTTCCTCATGATGGTGGTGATGCCGAAACGAGCTTGCCATTAAGTCTTGAAGAGTATTGTAACCATACAACATTGCTAACGTATTCACACCCAGGGTATTGGGAAGAGCTATTGATCGAACTACGTGCAAGGTATGAAGGAATTCGGACGATGGTGGTCTCTCAGGTGCATGTAACAAAGCGTTTTATTGAAGAGGGGCTTGGATTTTCTTTTCTGCCAAGGTCTGCCGTTCAAAGAGAGCTGCTTGAAGGAAGGATGTTAGAAGTGGAAACGAGTGAAATAAAGCTTCCGACAGTGTATACGTATATGGTCTATCACCATATTTCACGAGAAGCGAGTCTATTTAAAGAGTTCCTAGAAAGATATATGCATTAAAATACCCGACCAGTTTCCTGATCGGGGTTAAACTGTCCATCGGACGTTTACATCAATACGTCGTCAATCCCCAAAGCTGCCAGCCTTTTTCAACCTGATTCGTTGCAAATAGGTGAATATGAACAGGGAAGTTCGTCGACTTCTTCGTCACAAGAACATCGACAAGGTAGCTTTGATCGGCAGTTTTTTTGCTACATGCTTTTACAGCTGGTTTATAGTAAGGAGAAGAACGATTTAGTTTTGTTGTGGACAACACCCGCCAACTTTTCGCATTTGGGTCTTGGGTCATTAGTGATGGAACGACTACCTGTAGTTTTGCCTGAAGTTCTTGGATTGAGCTCGGGTTATTCACCTTCTGAAGATTAGGGCATTCCTCTTGAAGGAGTTTAACTGGGAGAGCTGCTTCTGTTCCATTTGGTGAGATTAGGATACCCATCATTAGAAGGAGAGGTACTATCATCTTCATAATACGTAACCACCTTTCGATGTTTATATTCTCCATTTTCGGGGATTTTTATGTATAGAGATAAGAACCTACGTTCTTGCTAGAAGGAGGGATAGAATGAAGCCTTCCATTCAAAGCCGTACGTCCCGAACGATCTTGACGAAAGGGAGCGGTTTTTTAAATGGATATAGTCATACGCTGAATCCTTACGCTGGCTGTGCATTTGGTTGTTCCTATTGCTATGTGAGGAGAATGCCGATCGCTTTGTTTCGAGAGGAAGATTGGGGAGAGTGGGTGGACATTAAAGAAAATGGAGTCGCATTATTAAAGAAAGAGATTCCAAAAGCAAAGAAAAAAGGGAAAGTCTCGATCTTTATGTCCTCCTCTACAGATCCTTACCAACCGATTGAATATAAAACAGAATTAACTAGAAGCCTTCTTGAAGCTATGCTTGAAGAGACACCAGATTTTCTGTTTCTTCAAACAAGGTCACCTCTTGTGACAAGGGACATCGACCTGTTGAAAAAGCTTGGCAATCAAGTTCTCGTCAGCATCACGGTCGAGACTGATTTAGAGTCAGTAAGGAAGATTTTCGCACCTCAAGCGCCGCCGATAGGAGGGCGATTGAAGGCATTAAAAGAATTACGAGAGGCAGGTGTACCCGTTCAAGCTGCAGTCGCACCGTTATTACCATGTTCAGAGGACTTCCCGGAGAAACTGCATCGTGCTGTAAATCGAGTTACGCTCGATGATTTCTTTATGGGAGATGGAAGCGGTGGAAAAAGGACTGAACAGCTCGGAATTCGTAAATTGTTTGAAGAACACAATTTAGGGGATTGGTATGATCGGAAGACCTACCTAAAAATAAAGAATCGCTTGTTAGAGAAGTTTAGCGAAGGAAACATCTTCATTTCACAAGAAGGATTCTATCCTCCAAACTAAAAAGCATGGGGCTTGCCCCATGCTCAGTGTGTAGAGAAACTCTCGGTGTTTAGATGAAAGTAGTTGATCATTTCCATTCTAATTAATGTTGAAGGGTAGTGAGATATCTGTCTGTTAAACCATTGGACGGAACGTTCGTTTTGGATCAATTCTCATCAAGTAGGAGAGACGATCGCGGACTCCTGCGGTAGAACGGGCGGCCGAGACCGGGGTGTGGTTTTCACCTCGGGCTTGGACGTTCGTCCGCGGAAAGCATGCGATCGTCATCGACTACGGTATCGGGAGCACCGCAAATAGGTTCCTCGACAAGCTAAGCATGGGGTTTACCCCATGCTTTTATTTCTTATTTAAGCTTTTTCGCTGTGCCACTCAGAATCTTTAAATGATCGTTCTCATAACCCACTTGATAGGTCACATTGTACATAGATGTTTTTGTTTTTTGATCATCAGTCCGCTCTTGCGCTTCGATCGTTGCCGTTACTTTTACTTCTTCATTGTTTTCATTCAGCGTGCCCGCCATGTTCGATACTTCTACATCGAGGGTTCGAATATACCCGCTTCTAAATGTTTCGTAAGGCATTTCGTTTTGCCAGCGGCTGCCGAGAAGAGAGTAGGCTGTTACATAATCTTGTGTCGCGAGGCTTTCGTAAAAATACCCGATTAAGTACTGTGCATTTTCTTCAAAATCTTCGCCAGTGAGTCCTTGTGGAGTCGAGACAGACTCTTGGCTCTCGTCGTCGACAGTTACTTTTACTGGGTCGTTTGACCAGGATGTAAGCTGTTCGATCACATTCTTGATCGGAATACTGAACCCGATTGCTCCGGATTCAGTACCAGCTGAATTGATTGCGATCGCTTCACCTGTATTCGCATCAATAAGAGGACCCCCGCTATTTCCGTCTGTAATGGGAGCGGAGATTTGGTAAATGTTCTCATAACGATACGGTTCAAGAATGAACTCTCTGTCGAGACCGCTGATGATTCCAGTCGTAACGGTGTTTTGTAAGCCAAGTGGGCTTCCGAGCGCGATGATATCATCACCTACTTCAGCCATTCTTTTTTCTGCGACAGGTAAAGGTGCTGCATCTTTCAGACCAGGAACCCGTAAGACAGCTATATCGATTGTCTCACCCATACCGATTACTTGCGCTTCGAATTGTTTGGCATCGGATGTTTTTACGATGATTTTTTCAGCATCTTCAACGACATGCGCATTTGTAATCACATCACCAAGATTGTTATATAAAAAGCCAGAACCAGAAGAAGTTCCGTCTTTCAACTGAACGTTGATCTGCACAACGCTTTTCTGAGTATCATGAATGATGCTTTTTAAATCCTCACTATCTTCTTTGGAGCTTGTTGTCTCAGACTCCTCCCCTAAGGAAGAAGTGGCGTTGACAGTGGTACTGTCATAATGGTCATATAAATAATAAAAACCCACGCTGCCTCCTACTATTAAAAGTAATGAGGCAGCTAGGGAGATAATAGCAGATTTATTAATCATCTCGTTATGAAACTCCTTTCTGCTATTCTACGAACCACGTGAAGTGGTCGATTTTTACGGTGTATTCGTCTAGGTTTTTGACGTCTTTATCAATTTCATAAATTGTGAAATCAAATTTTCCTGTATCTTCAGGATAGAGTGTTTCTGGGTTTATATAGACTTCGCCCTTTCGAAAAACCTTACCTTCACTATCAAGTACTTGATAAGATGCACCGATCGATGAAACAGGAACAGTGGCTTTACTCTTAACATTGCCTGTGATTTTGAGCTCGTTATACTCGGTGACGGAAGTTTTAGCATCGACTAATTCTATGGCGTTGGTGCGGTTCATTTCTTCTTCTTTCGCTGCCGCTACCATTGCTTGCTCAATCCGTTTTTGCTGTTCTTCTTCGAATGCGTTCTTTCTCTTTTCTATAACGCTTTTTAAGTTTAATAATTTTTCGTTTTCACTATTGATCTGTAACCCATCTTCAACTGCATAGAGGGCTTTCGAAAACTGATTGTCTTTTAAATGTTTGTTCGCTTCATTCATAGAGAACTCAATGATCTGGTTACGAATTTGATTCGCTACTTCTTTCGCTTCATCAACTTCAAGCGTTTCTGCTCTAGTTAACACTGGCTTGAGGGCTTCGACCGATTTCTTTCCTTTCATATCAAACTTCAGTTCGGCTACCATGACGGTTGTTCTCGCTGAGGCGATATCATTTTGGAGATCCGTGACTAAAGGCCCTTTAAATTGGTTCAATTCTGTTTCGGCGTTGTCGACGAGTTCTAATGCATGAGAGTAGTCGTCTTTTTTGCGAGCTTTTTCAGCTGAGTTCAGCGTACTTTCAACTTCGATTGCTGTCTTCATCATGTTTTGATTGGTTTGTGCAGCGGGGAATTGATCACGCTGCGCTTTCGCTTCTTCAAATTTATTTTGCGCTTCTTTATAATTACCTTTTTCTGCTAGCTTTTCTCCTTGTTCAAATGAACGGATGGCTGCATTCGTTACAGACTCTTCATAGTAGTAATAGCTTGAGAGTGTAATACCGATTACAAAGAAAATCATAAGCGGTAACCAACGAACCAAGAAAGAACGTTTTCCCTTCGTTTGGGAGACGAGTTCTTTTCCACAGGAGAAACAAAATTGGTCGTTACTATCTCTTTTCTTTCCACAATGTGGACAATACATTCTTTATCTCCACCTGCTTTCAATCTCTTTACAATAACTATTTTGACACAAAAGCTACAGGAGGGAAATATGTTTTCAGAGGTTGTTGGTAAATTGAAATATAAAGAAATTTTAGAGAAAATATTTCCTTCAATCTTTCCACTGAATCAAAAGGCGTGTTTCTGAAACGTGATACAAAAAACAATACCTTAGTCCTGGATCTATTGATATGCTTTTGAGGGTAAACTGATCAACAGGTTCAAATGGAATGGGTTATCTTGCTCTGTTCGTGTCTATTACCATTTTGTTACTCTATTACCAGACCCCCTTTCAAATATTCCGTTACCAGGAAGACCGGCTATATGCCGGTCCTTTTTTTTGTTTTTAAGGAAACTTGCGTTGTGGATAAAAATTTGGTACACTAACTAACGGACGGTAGGTAACCGTTATTTATTTTGATGTTTACCTAACGAATGGTAGGGAGGTTGTCGATATGGCACAAGAAACTCAGAAGGTAATTAAGGAAAAAGCATTGATATTATTTGCTCAAAAAGGGTTTGAAGGAACCTCTCTCAATGATATTGCAGATGAAGTCGGAATTAAGAAACCTTCCCTTTACGCTCATTTTAAAAATAAAGAAGACTTATTTCTTGCCGTTATTAATAAAGTAACGATCGACTATAATACATTCTTTGAAGAGACGGCAAAGGAAATAGCTTCTCTAGATCCTGAGAAGCAACTTTATACGCTTTTGATAAGAAATACGGCGTATTTACAGAATCATGAATTAGGTCTGATCTTTAAACGGATGTTCTTGTTTCCACCTGAATCGTTGCGAAGTGATATTTATGACATGTTTGAAGCAACAGAGGGTGTAATGAAAGAAGTGGTTTATTCGATTCTCGGAAAAATGGATTCGAAACTTGACTGTGATCAAATATTCGATGCGTATTTATGTTTGTTAGACGGTGTGTTTGAGCAGCTCTTCTATTATTCAAAAGAAGAACATAGTAAGCGTCTTGAACATTCATGGGCATTATTTATAAATGGCATCAACTATATGAGAGTAGGTGATTGAGATGGCATGGATCTTTCTTGTAATCGGTGGATTGATGGAGGTCGGATGGGCGCTTGGTCTAAAGTATTCTGATGGATTCAGTAATCCAATCATCAGTGTATTGACAGTCGCAGGTATCGGGATCAGTTTCTTCTTTTTTGGTAAGGCCATTAAATATTTGCCGGTCGGAACAGCTTATGCCATTTTTACTGGTCTTGGAGCTGCTGGAACAACGATCGTAGGGATGGTTTATTTAAATGAAACAGTAAATCTGTTCAAAGTGTTCTTTGTAGTATTACTCATTTTTTCAATCGTTGGTTTGAAGTTAACCTCAAACCAATCTGAAGCGTAGGAGGGTTGCGAGATGGCATGGATTGCACTGTTGATAGCTGGGATAGCGGAAATTGGTGGGGTAACCAGTCTTAAGTTATCCAATGGATTTAGAAACCTCAAGGCATCTCTTATGACGATCGCCTTTGGTATGCTGAGCTTTTTTATGCTTTCCCTTTCACTTAAGGCACTGCCGGTCGGAACGGCGTATGCGATTTGGACGGGAATTGGTTCTGCTGGAAGTGTGCTGATCGGGATGTATTGGTTTAAAGAACCAAGAAATCGAATCCAACTCCTTTTGATTTCATTCATCGTTATTTCAGTAGTTGGTCTAAAAGTAACAGAGGGTTGATTTTTTCTGAAACTTTAGATAAAGTTAAAGTATTAAATGAAGGAGGTGAGGTAAGAGATGTTAAACGCTGTCGTTCGTGCGGAATTTGTTGATTATGCTAGCTGTTGCCGTGCGATTATTCATGATGGAGCTGCTAACGGGACACGTATGCCCTTTTTAGCAACTTCATAAGCACGACGATCGCGTAAGGCGCTCTTACCCTACTTCAGACGGAACTAATATAAGAGAGAGGAGCGGCGTAGTTTGCCGCTCTTTTTTATGCAAGAAGTAGCCACAGGTGAGGTGTATCCTTATCTGTGGCTTTTTTTATTATCGAAAAAGGATGGGATAATCATGATGGTTTGCACGGCACAATCGATCAGTAAAATGCTCGGTGGAAACACCGTTTTTGAAGAGATTACGTTTGAAATAAATGAAGGAGATCGGGTTGGAATCGTAGGAAGAAATGGGAGCGGTAAAACAACGTTGTTTAAACTGCTTGCTGGCGTTGAACGACCGGATGAAGGAGACATTCATTATAAGAAAGGCACTACGATCGGCTATCTAGCTCAAATACCTGAATACAAAGGTACTGCTAGAGATGTATTGAACGATGCCTTCAGCGACCTTGAAAATCTAGCTGACCGAATGAAAAAGCTCGAAGAGGAGATGGCGAAGGGAGCTAATGAAAAAGTAATAACAGAGTATGGACATGTCCTTGACGAGTATTCGAGGAGAGGTGGTTATGAAACAGATTCCAAGATGAAAACCGTAGCCAACGGTTTAGGCATCAGCCATCTACTAGATACTGCGTTCTCTCAGCTAAGCGGGGGAGAACAAACAAAGGTTTGCTTAGGATTGATCTTATTGAAAGAACCAGATCTTCTCTTACTCGATGAACCGACGAATCACCTTGATATAGACGCGGTCGAATGGTTAGAGGAGTTTTTACGAGCATACAAAGGTACTGTTCTCATCGTCTCGCATGATAGGTATTTCCTTGATGAAGTCGTTACTAAAGTGATGGATTTAGAAGACGGTGAACTAACAATATACGTCGGTTCATATAGTTATTTCGTTCAGAAAAAAGAAGAGGTGCTTCTAGCAGAATTTCAAGCTTTCCAAGAACAACAAAAGAAGATAAAGAAGATGAAAGAAGCGATAAAGCGTTTAAGAGAGTGGGCAAATCAGGCGAATCCTCCAAATGCTGCTCTTCACAAACGAGCAAGGAATATGGAACGAGCTTTAGAACGCATGGATAAGGTCAAACGTCCGATTCTAGAACGACGAAAGATGGGACTCGAATTTGACATGGCAAATCGAAGCGGGAAAGATGTGATCACGTTTGAAAATGTGACGGCTGGCTTTACTAGTAAACCACTATTAAAGAACGTTGATTGGAATATTCGCTATCCGGAAAGGGTAGCAATCGTTGGGAAAAATGGAAGTGGAAAGACAACGCTATTAAAAGTCCTACTTGGTCAGCACGAACCCGCCGATGGAAAAGTTGTACAAGGGTCCAGCTTGAAGGTTGGGTATCTCTCTCAGCACGTTTTTGAAGATCGGAAGGACGCGAGGGTGATCGACGTCTATCGCGAAACAGCGAAAGTTGCTGAAGGTGATGCACGTCATGAGCTATCCCGTTTCTTATTTTATGGATATAGCGTGTTCTCAAAACTTTCTTCTTTAAGTGGTGGAGAGAAGATGAGACTTCGTCTAGCTCAGCTGATGAGTAAAGATATCAACCTACTCGTTCTGGATGAACCAACGAACCATCTTGATATTGATTCTAGAGAAGTGCTAGAAGATGCGATCGAGCGGTTTCCTGGAACGATCATTTGCGTTTCACATGATCGCTATTTATTGAATAAGTGTTTTCCAATTACGTATTGGCTCCAAGAAGGGAAACTCTATCACTATTTAGAGTCATACAGTCAAGCAAGAGTGAAGCATATTGAGATGCTTTCTGAAAATCAGAGCGACTTGAAAGAAGGAAAAGGGTCTAAAGAGTATAAAGAGCCCGAGCAGAAAACACCTGTGAAGAAAGCAGCTACGATTGAGGAGAAAGTTGAACAAATTGAGGAAGAATTGTATAACCTCGAGGATAAGCTGCTAAGGACAAGCGATCAGAACGAACTCGGGACTCTTTATCGTGAGAAAGAAAAGATGGAAGAAAAACGAAACGAATTATACGAGTTGTTACAGGGGGAAGTAGAATGACTGAAAAGCGAACGACAGAAAGTATGATCGAACCACATACGATGGCTAGCTTAGTAGATGATTTCAGGGAGTTAGGTGTAAAAGAGGGGATGACCATTCTCGTTCATTCCTCTCTTAGTTCTCTCGGATGGGTATGCGGTGGTGCAGAAGCGGTAATACGAGCATTGGCCGATGCTGTCGGTCATGATGGCACGATCGTGATGCCCACACAATCTGCTGGAAATTCTGACCCCGCGAATTGGATGAATCCACCTGTTCCAGAATCGTGGTGGCCGATCATTAGAGAAAACATGCCTGCATTTTGTGAGGATACGACTCCAACAAGAGGAATGGGTGTTATAGCAGAATTGTTTCGAACGATGCCAGGGGTAAGGAGGAGTAACCACCCGACTTATTCCTTCGCAGCATTTGGAAAGTATCGCGACTACATCTTAGAAGAACAGCCGCTAGAAAGCGGATTTGGCGATCGGTCACCACTAGGGAAGATTTATGAGTTAAACGGTATGATCCTTTTGCTTGGAGTAGGACATGATAGCAATACTTCCCTGCACTATGCAGAGCATGCTAGACCGAATAAGCCTCTACAAACTAAAGCAGCTGCTTTATTAGAAAATGGAGAAAGGCTTTGGAAGGCATATGAGGAAATTGACTACGATTCAGATGTCTTCGAACAGATCGGGAAGGAATTCGAAAAAAGTGGGGACTTCAACTGTATGAAGGTTGGAAAGGCAACTTGTAAGTTGATCAACCAGCGAAAAATGGTCGATTTTGGACGAGAGTGGTATCGTGAACAAATCGATTAAAAGGTGTTTAAACGACTCCTCTTTACGAATAGTTGTGTCCCCACTCGGGTAGATAATAGAAAGACTGTGTTTTGAAAGGGTGGGGAGATGAAGGTAATTAACAATGTTGAACTATACCAACCAGGGAATGAAACAATCAAAGGACACCTTTTAATTGAAGATGGAAAGATTGCTAGAATTGAAGAGGGATTATATAAAGGTGATGAGAAAGATGTCATTGAAGGAGAGGGGAAAACCGTAGCTCCTTCCTTTAATGATACACATATGCACCTCCTTCGATATGGACTTATGAAGAAAGAATTGGATCTACGAGAGGTCACATCATGGAATGAAATGAAGGAAATTGTTCGAGATCGGTATACAGAAGAGAAGATGGAAGAGAACGATTGGATAATAGGACGAGGTTTGATCGATAGTCAATTCTCAGATATAGACCATCTCTTGACTGCTAAAGATCTCGAGGAATTAGAATACAAAAAGCCTATGTTCTTTCTGCATGAAGATGGTCATGAATGTATCGTGAATGAAGAAGCACTTAAAATTATTAGAAATAATGATGAACTAGAAGAAAACCATAATCGTTTTATTGAAAAAGACGAGAACGGGGAATGGACTGGACGCTTTAAAGATAGTGCTGTGCATTTCATTAAATTTCATTTTAGACAAAAAAGCGAAGAAGAAGTATATGAAGCGATTCATGATGCGGTTCCTCATTTGTTGAAACACGGGATTTCATCAGTGCATACCGACGATTTAAATTACACTGGAGCTTTCGAGCGTGTGTGGGACAGCTATAGAAGATTAGAAGATGAAGAGAAGCTGCCTGTTCAAGTTCACCTCCATCATTATGTGTACAACCTTGATGATATGAAGAAATATTTGAATAATCATAATAGGCGAACCGGAGATGGCACGGACAGGGTGCGAATGGGCGCATTTAAGATATTTTTAGATGGAACTCAGCGTCTCCATACTGCAGCTTTACGAAAGCCATATCATGATAAACCTGAAACTAGTGGTGCTTTAATTTATTCACAGGAAGAACTTAACGAAATGGTCCAAACTGCAGACGATCATGAGATGCAAGTGACGATGCATGCGATCGGAGACCGTACAGTAGAGCAAGCGCTCAAGGCTATTGAGAAAGTTGGCACTTCCAAAATGCGTCATAGGATCATACATGCCCAAATTCTTGCGCCTGATTTACTAGAACGGTTAAAGAAAGTAAAGCCATACCTTGAAACTCAGCCAGGGTTTATGATGGGTGAATATAATCAAACGGCTGATTGGGTTGGGAAAGAACAAGAAAAGTATTGTAATCCATGGAAAACAGTTAGTGAAATGGGCATCCCTTTTACCGGAAGCTCTGATTGTCCTATTGGTGAATTAAATCCATTCGTTCACATTTATGCGGCAGTTATGAGACAAGACGAGGATGGAAATCCGAAAGGCGGCTGGATTCCAAAAGAGCGGCTATCGGTAAGTGAAATCTATAAAGCCTATTCAGCTACAGGTGCAGAATTAGAATTTCAAGAAGAGTGGAAAGGCAAATTGGAGAAAGGGTTTACTGCGGATTTTGTTCTCTTATCAGATCATCCAGAAGGAATATCATCTCATAAACTGAAGGAAGTCAACGTCTTGCAAACTTGGATTAAGGGAGAAAGGGTATATTAGTGAAAGATAAGAAGGATCTCATTTGAGAATCCTTCTTTTTCTTGATTATTTTGCAGGAGATGGCAAGTCGAAGAAGAAAGTAATGTATAAGTTTTCTCCTTCAAAAGTCCTGAAAAATATAAATGTTTAACGGGAGGCCCTATGACTAGAGTGAATTACTATCCTACCGAACATGATGCTCAGCGACCTCCTCAATCAAATTCTAAACCGAAGAAAGAAATGAGTGCACTTAGAGATTTAATCGATTACTATAACAAGTCTTCATCAGCAATCGTAATACAAAAGGATTGGAAATGGGTGTATTTAAATGCCTCCGCTTTAAAACTACTAGGTTACTATACTCTCTCTGAACTCGAAGGGCGATCGATATGGGAAACAATCGATGAATCTCAAAGGACAGCAGTAACGAGTAGAATTCACTCGTTACAAAATGGTACGAACCCGGGACCTTCGACTCAGAAGTGGATAAAGCAAGATGGGTCTTACGTATATTTGAAAGTAATGGGCATTCCTGTAGCGAATGAACTCGGACAGTCTGTCGCTTTAATCGAGGAAAATGGAAGCAAAGAAAAGCTGATCGAGGAAACGCTGTACAACTACAAGCTTATTACGGAAAATATGAGTGATATTGTGAGCTTAATCGATCGAGACGGTAACTTCTTGTATGTTTCGCCTTCTTATCGGGACTATTCAAGGGATGGAATCGAGAATGAAATTGGTACTAGCTCATTTAAATACGTGCACCCTGAAGATTTAACTGCTGCAAAAGAGGCATTTGATCGTCTCCTAAAATACAAAAAGCCGATATCCGTGGACTATAGACTCTTGCGCATCGATGGTGACTATCGCTGGTTTGAATCAAGAGCTATCTGCGTTCAAAACGAAGAGCGCTATCACTATATCGTAATTTCAAGAGATATAACAAAGCAGAAAAATGCAGAACAGAAGCTAAGTGTGAGTGAACAAAAGCACCGCATGATCGTAGAACATAGTAGTGATATCA
The DNA here is from genome assembly GCF_056158505.1 of Anaerobacillus sp. ABR4_321. Taxonomy (NCBI): domain Bacteria; kingdom Bacillati; phylum Bacillota; class Bacilli; order Caryophanales; family Bacillaceae; genus Anaerobacillus; species Anaerobacillus sp. ABR4_321. The sequence goes on along the minus strand of NZ_JBSWTK010000001.1, from coordinate 4,052,560 downwards.
TCTGTATGGTTAATTTTGAAGGTGTGATTGTCTATGCATCACCCTCGTACCTAACTGTACTGAATTATCTGCCGGAAGATGTGGTGGGGGAAGATGTTCTATCCCACGTTCACCCTGATGACTACGAGATGTGCATGAACGCACTTACGAAGCTCCGTAACTTTAAAGAGCCTGTAACCGTAACGTATCGAAAACTTCATGCCTCAGGTGAAGTGCTAACCTTTGAAGGAAAGGCAATGCCTGTTATTGGAGAGTGTGGTGAAGTGAATCGGTATGTCATTATTTCAAGAGATATTACGGAAAAGATAAAGATCGATCAATACAAGAAGAATATCGAGAAATTATCAGTTGTAGGAGAATTGGCAGCTGGTTTTGCACATGAAATCCGAACGCCATTAACATCGATCAAAGGATTTCTTGACTTACTTTCAATCGATAAAGATGAGAAAGAAAAAAAGTTTCACCGGATTATCAATAACGAGCTCAGTAAGCTAGAAGAAGTCGTAAACGGATTTATCTCTCTTGGTAAGCCTGAAGCGATCAATACATTTGAGGTTAGTCTCAAAATGGTGATGGAGAATGCGATATTAGAAGCTCAAGCAGAAGCAAATGAAAAAAACATTAAAATAAAGAATATGATGAAGAAGCCGGTCTTTACAATCTGTCGTGGTGATCAAATAAAACAAGTATTTTTCAATGTCATAAAAAACGCAATCGATGCAATCGAGCATGATGAAGGGAAGATTGTTATTTCAATCGATCAATACCACGATGAAATAGCGATTGTGATTCGTGATAATGGTAAGGGAATCGCTCAAGAGCGTATCCCCCATATAGGTACTCCTTTCTATACGAATAAAGAAAAAGGAGTAGGACTTGGAATGACAGTTAGTAATAAAATCATTTCGGAACACTTTGGAGAGATCAAGATAGAGAGTGAAAAAAACGTAGGAACATGTGTGACAATCTTGTTGCCCATCGTTCACAAAAATACTGAAACCCGTTAGGACTCTAACGGGTTTTTTCTTGTAACGGAGAAAGATATGACGCAAAAGTAAAGATTAGTAGTTTGTTAGGGTGAGTTTCCTACTGTGTGACTAGCTCATCTAGTTCAGTAGTGGAGCATACTCGATTTCGACCTTTACGTTTTGCAGTATACAACGCTTGATCTGCTTTACTATATAGTTGATCACCTATTGAAACCGTATCTGGGTAAGTCGCAACCCCTACAGACGCCGTAATATAGATCGTGTCCATTTGAGTAGCTTTAAAAGGCTGTGCCTCAATAGAAGTTCGAACATGTTCGGCAATTCGTAATGCATCTTGATGATCTGTGTTCTTCAGTAGGATGGTGAATTCCTCGCCGCCGTTTCTAGATACTGTATCTTCTGTTCCTACAGTTTGGCGAAGCGTTACGCCGAATTGTTGTAATACGGCATCACCTGCAGCATGCCCATAGGTGTCGTTTACTTGTTTGAAATAATCTATATCGATGATTAAGAGCGATAAGGGCTTTCTTTTTGTATTGCTTTCTTTGATAGCACTATTCATTGCTTCGTCAAAGCTTCTCACATTATTTAAACCAGTCAGAGGATCTATTGTAGAGCTCAGCTGGTATTGTTTGAAAAGGTGGTTGATCCGTCGTAAATATTCTGATGTATAGATCGCCATCATTCCACAAACGAAAGATGTAATCCAAAAGAGTAAATTGATTTTGTTAAGTGGATCTATTTTCAGCAACAAGGATGTGATAATTGTGAACATAACATTGGAGTATAGGAGCATGAAGAATACTTTGATCCTTGTCTCAATCTTCCATTTTCTGAACAATAAGTATCCAATATATAATGAAATGAAGAGAATAAGAGAAGCATAAGAAGAAACTGTAACTCCGAATGAAAATCGTACGAGTTGGATGATGATCAAGGCGACTCCGCCTGGTAAGTAGCCTCCATAAAGCGTCACCAAGAGAAAGGGCACGTGTCTCATATCGATGATGGTATTGGAACCGACTTCAATCCCAAAAACCATAAGTATACTGCCAGTTATCCCGGCAAAAAATCCACTGATTATTTTTCGTTTAGTGGAAGAGGTATGGGTGAGGTTCTCGTCTTTATAGTGCTGATAATAGATAAATAAAAGTGCGAGCATTATCATCATATTACCGAAGTAATCCTGAACCAATTGCATGTGTAACCACCTCAATATGTAGATACTAATAGTTTACCATGTTAATCAAATGATGGGAAAATCTTCTTGTCATTCGAAGTACTTTTTCTTACGAACTTACTATTTCGTGAAAGTTTGATATGATAGCAGTTACTCGTGATGAAAGGTAGGGAAACGTAATGCCTTGGATTAAACCAGCAAAACAATCTGAACTAAAGGAAATGGCAATTTATGAAGAGTTAGAAAAACCTGTTCCTGTATTCAATCGTCTTATTGCGAAAAGCCCCGAGATCTTTTCGACATTTATGCCGCTCGCGAAAGCAATAAAGAACGGTGTGTTGAATGACTTCGAAACGGAGGCGGTGGTTGTATACGTCTCAAAACTGAATGGGTGTCACTATTGCTTTGAAGGACATAGTGAGTTGTTAAAGGATATTAGTGAAAATGATAACATTGTAGAAGAGTTGACGTCATACCGTACTTCAGACGCTATTCCAGAACATGTGAAAGATATCTTGAACTATGCTGAAAAGCTAGTGTCGAGCCCTAGTGAATTACAAAAGGAAGACTTGGACAAGTTACGTGAACATGGCTACTCGGAACAGAATATCGTAGAGATTAACCAGCTGATCGCTTATACATCTTACACGAATCAAACGTCGATCGGACTTGGGTTATAAGAAAGAAAACGCTCAGGTAATAAAACCTGAGCGTTCATGAGGGAAGGAGTAGCCTATGTCATAATTCGGTGCTTCCGATTCCGTAGTCGATGACGATCGCATGCTTCCGCGGACGAACGTCCAAGCCCGAGGTGAAACCCACACCCCGGTATCGGCCGCCCGTTCTACCGCAGGAGTCCGCGATCGTCTCTCCTACTTGAAGAGTATGAATCCCAAACGAACTCTCCGTCCTAAATATAGAATTACTGACCTTCCTTTTATCCATTAACGACTGAGGATTTTACAAGCTTATGCTCAGGTTAAAAAAACCTGAGCGTTTTAGTTGGCACATCTTATAGGATGATGTTACATTTATTCTGTACCAACCGGTTGGTTTTGAAAATTGAATATGTCAGCCTTCCTCTCATTGAGCAGGTGGTGCATGTCTCTTAGGTTATAGCCTATGGTAAAATGACACCAACTAGTGGGTTTTACTAACGATTAGAAGGTGATATCTATGACAAAAAGAGATGAAATCATTAACGCGACTGCTCGACTGATCCATTCAAAGGGATATGAAAGTACGAGCCTTAAAGATATTCTATCCGAATCAGGAATTGGAAAAGGTCAGTTTTATCATTACTTTTCATCAAAAAGGGATCTTGGAATCGCAGTTGTTGATCACTTTGTTGAAACATGGAATCAACATTTGATAGAGGACATTCTTAGAACGGATCAGAGCGGTCGAGAAAAGCTCGATACGATGCTTCATTGGGCTGTGCAATACCATGAAACTCAGGCGAACATCCATGGTTGTCCGTTTGGAAATCTTGCTCTTGAGATGAGCGAACATGATGAAGTGTTTCGAGAAAAGGTGAATGGACTTCTTCATTCGTGGATTGAAAACCTTGAAGAAGCATTGAGAGAGTTCGTCGACGGAGATCCTAAGAAACATGCTCAAACCATTGTAGCTCAGTTAGAAGGCGGCATACTTTTAATGAAAAGTTATCAGGATGTGTCTATCCTGAAAAATATTGCAGACACGATACGTGTTCACTATCTAAATGAAAAGGAGTTTTACACATGATCGAAAAAATTACAGCAGTATCTAAAGGAATGAATACAGAAGGTCTTTCTCACGGTCATAAGATCGTTATCGACGAGCCAGCAAACATGGGTGGTACTGACGAAGGTGCAAACCCACTTGCGACACTACTTGCATCATTAGCTGGTTGTGAAAATGCGATCGCAAACTTCGTAGCGAAGGAAATCGACTTCGACCTTCAAGGAATTGAATTCGCGATCAATGGTGAACTAGATCCAAAAGGAATGATGGGAGCAGAAGGCGTTCGCCCTTATTTCCAAAAGATCAACGTTGATGCAAAAGTAAAAACATCTGAAAGCGAAGAGCGCGTTCAAGAACTTCAGCGTATCGTAGATTCTCGTTGCCCTGTTTACACGACTCTTGAAGCTGCTGATGTTGAAATGACTGCTAACTGGACAAAAGCATAAGCATAGAAAAAGCGTACATCCCTTAACGGGATGTACGCTTTCTTTATTAGTTCTTGTAATAATCGATTACACCTTGATAGATACCTTCTGCTAGTTTCTCTCTGTAGGATTGCGTTAAGAGGAGCTTATATTCCTCATTATTCGATAGGAATCCAACCTCTACAAGAACAGCAGCCATCGTTGATTCACGAATAACAGAAAAGCTTGCGTGTTTCACACCTCGATCTCTCGCGTTCGTTACTTCGATCAAACGCTTTTGGATGCTTGCTGCAAGTGCTTTACTTTCTTCTGAGCTATATTTGCTGTACCAATATGTCTCGATCCCATGAGCTGCTTCAGGACCTGCGTTTGTATGAACACTTATGAAAGAGTCAGCATCGATATGGTTTGCCATATCTGAGCGATCCTCAAGTTCAAGAAACGTATCGTCTTTTCTCGTCATCACAACGTTTGCTCCAGCTTGTTTTAACTTTTTCTCTAAGAACGTGGAGACATCAAGATTGATATCCTTTTCTAAAAGGTTCCCTCTGCTTGCACCTGGATCATGATCACCGTGTCCTGGGTCAACAACAATCGTAAGGCCATTCAATACATCACTCGTCTTCATAAGAAGGTAAGCTCCATGAACGTAAGCAAATTGACCATTGTACTTAATCTTCACCCAGTCTCCTTCAAATCCATAGATCGTCACTTCAGAATGCTCTAGAAGAGCTCCGATTTTCGTACCAGAAAGGGTTGGAGCAGTTCTAACGTTTAGGCTTGAAGCCGTTACGACAGCAGTACCTAATGCAACTTCTTCAGTAGTTTGCTTGCTTTCGTAAGAATCGACTACTTTAGATGGAAGTGCTCCTTCCCCACCTAGAACTTTTATTGATTTAGCATTATCTTTCAAATATGACTTTACATCTGTAACAACACTAGAGTGGTGAGACAACACGATCGGTGCATCTAGTTTTTGTGATAGTCCAGCTGCTGCAACTGCATCCGGATAGTCTTCTTTATCATTCTGTGTAGACGTTCCTCTTACAACAATGAAAGAAGAGCTAGATTTAAAGAATGCTTGATTAATAGCTAGGTTTGTTTGAAAACGATCGTCTCCAGACAAACGAGTCACACTTTTACCCTGCTGTTCTAATGATGTTTTGACAGATTGAGATAGTACAGAGTCTCCACCGATTAAATAAACATATTTTACGTTAGATGGAAGAGACGGTGCTTTTGTTTTTGATGTTAAGTAAATCGGGTAATGTTTGATTGCAGCTACACTAGACGCCGATAAAGAGTCAGCGACAGTTTGCCCGTTTACAACGATCGCTGTGTTAGACTTGTCGAGTCCAGCTGCTTTGTTGATGGCTTCAGCAGTAGTATAGCGATCCGATCCTTCTAAACGAACGACTGAATAATGTTTCTTCAATTCATTCTCTACTCCAGAACTAATAGCGCCTGTTCCACCTAAAATATACACTTTCTTTGCATTGAGACGATCCATCTCTTTTTTTACACGATCGTCAAGTTTTGTTGAATGTGTTAGTAGGATTGGAGCTTGCTTTACTCCTACTAACCCTGAGCTTGCTAGTGCATCGTAAGGCATATCCGCTCTTGTAAGAATAACTGCTTTTTCGGATGTTGCGAGTTGACTTGGCCAAGACTCTTTGGATACTTCGATTGCTGTACTGATACGGTCTACTCCACTAATACGATCTACGTTACTATTAGCAGAAGTTTCGCTTGGTAGAGTAAAGCCGAATAGCAGTGCGATGACTCCTAGAAACAGAATGATACGCTTTTGCAACATAATTCCCCCTATTTTTGTTCCTTTTACCTCAGTGACGATAGATATGTAAAAAAACGATCCCCCTTTATCTATAAACGCTATCGATGACTTGCATAATGTATATATCGGTGGGGAATTTAAGGGTTTTTAGTAGACCATTGTACTAATTACAGGTTTTATATCGAATTTTGTTTTTAGTAAAAAGGATTTGAAGTGTTGACTAAATATTCCTAATTCTTTAAACTGAGTTCAACACATAACGGAAGGAATGGTTAAGGAGCAATGAAAAACTAATCTTATTATTCTAGATCAACTTTCAAATACTGAAATTGAGATTCTGGAGAATAAGATTAGTCTGTCCTTTTTTACCATTCGTTGAGCATGCTTATTTGGCTATGCTCAGCCTTCTTTGGGAACAGGTCTGACGTATCTCTCCAGAATTGGGGAGTTTTTTTAATTCCCTAAGAAAATAGGGAGGCGTTATGATGACGAATATGATTTCGGTAAGAAATTTAACTAAAGCGTTTGAGGAAAAAATATTGTTCGAAAATGTGAACCTTACTATAGAGCATGGCGAGAGAATCGGGATCGTCGGAGCGAACGGAGCTGGAAAGACGTCGCTTGCCAATATCCTGACTGGGTATTCTAAGCAGGACGATGGGGCAGTCGATGTGAGAGGTTCGGTTGGCTATTTGCAGCAATCGACTGAAATGGAGGCTTCCAATGCCTCCTCGATAAATGGTGAATTCCTAAAACGGACGAAAGAGCTCGGTATGGTCAGGGAGTATTCAGGAAGTGAAACTCACTTGAGCGGAGGTGAGAAGCTAAAGATCTCACTTGCGAAAATATGGGCAGCCAATCCTGATATCCTCCTGTTGGATGAACCGACAAATCACCTTGACCTAAAAGGAGTGGAATGGCTGATCAATGAGCTTTCTTCTTTTAAAGGAGCGGTATTGATCATCTCACACGACCGTTACTTTCTAGATAGAACCGTAAATAGGGTTATCGAAATAGAAGATCGGCAGGTTCATGAGTATGTAGGAAATTATTCCGACTATCGTGCTGAGAAGAAACGGAGATATGATGAGAAGCTTCATCATTACCACGTTCAAGAAAGTGAACGAAAACGAATTGAAAAGCATCTGGCCTCTTTAGAGAATTGGTCAGAAAAAGCTCATAATGATTCAACAAAACAAGAAGGTAAGAAAGAGTATTATCGTATGAAGGCGAAAAAAATGGATAAGCAGGTGAAGTCTACTCGTAAGCAGCTTCAAAAGAAACTCGATGAAAGTGGGATCGAGCGACCGAAAGATGAGCAGAAAGTGCGTTTTCAATTCCAAGAAAGCACGGGTCACGGTAAGAGAATAATTGAAGCGAGCGATATAGCAGTCCGGTTTAACGATCGTACGCTTTTCGACAAAACCTCTTTTTATATAAAAAAAGGGGAAAGAGTCGGGATCGTAGGTGATAACGGATGTGGAAAAACAACGTTATTACGTCTTTTTGTAGAAGAAAAAGAATGTTCAGAAGGGGAGGTATGGCGAAGTCCTTCGTTATCGATCGGCTATCTTTCTCAAGATGTACATGACCTGCCTGAAGACAAGGATGCGATCGAAGCTCTTGGTTATATAACGAGAGACGACATTTATCAAGCGAAAACGATACTAGCAACGATGGGACTTGAGCGAACGAGGCAAACGATTCCCATACGAATGTTGAGTCTCGGTGAGCGAACGAAAATTAAGCTAACCGGTATACTTATGAACAAACATGATGTGTTAGTCTTGGATGAACCGACAAATCATTTGGATTTGCCTTCTAGAGAACAATTGGAGGAAACGTTGATGGAATTTGGTGGAACCGTGATCGTTGTATCACATGATCGCTATTTCATGGATAAAATGTGCGATCGTCTACTCGTCCATGAGGAGAACAGGTTTCATCGAGTTGAAATGGGGCTATCAGAATATGAAACAAAGAAAAAAAGCACGACTGATCCTACGAGTGAGGAGCAGAAAATGCTTTTAGAAAATAGCATATCAGCTATTATTAGTGAGATTAGTTTACTGCTTCCAGGTGATCCTAAAATAAAGGAGCTGGATGCTGAGTTATCAAAGTTGATGAAGAAAAAACGAGAGAGTTAGACATCCTCAACAGCAAAGAACTTATCAATTGAGTAGAGGTCTGCTTTGGGATTGTCGCGGAGAAGCAGGAAGCCTTCCCGGTGAGCTTCTTCAAAATTATCGTATTCATCTTCAGATCGATAGATCTCTTTACGGTTTTCGTTATACAACGTAATAGAGTAATATTCTTTTATTTCCATCTTCCTCATCTCCTTCCTATTGGTTATTACTAGTTTTATTCAAATCTAGTAAAGTTTATACTAATAAATTTATGAAAGAACGTTGAACGGGTATACTAATGGAAAGATAACTAGTAGGGAGGTTAATGCGATGCACGTAGGTACGATTTCAGAGATCACCAGACACCCGGTCAAATCAATGCGCGGAGAGAAAGTAAGTGAAACGAGAGTTATGAACTATGGTTTGTATGGGGATCGTAGCCATGCACTCATCGATGAAAAAGAGTCGTTTCTTACGATTACACAATTTCCTGACATGGTCACATACAAAGCTTCCTTTGACGGACCGGATTCGCTCACGGCTTTTCCTGAGCCAATCGTTACGACAATGTCAGGAGAAAGCTATAGATGGTCAGATTCTGAATGGCTTGAAGAAATGGAAGAACGTTCTTCTAAAAAACTCCAAAAGGTCTCTTATCACCCAGAACATGTGCCGACTGGTGCGATCGAAGAGGCGAACCTTTTGATGGTTACGGATGCTTCCCTCGAAGCGTTATCAGAGGCTTGGGGGAAACATGTTGATGATCGTAGGTTTCGCCCTAATTTGAAGCTTGAATTAAACAGTCAAGAAGCGTTCATTGAACAAGAATGGATCGGGAGTACCCTTCAAATCGGAGAACATGTTAAAGTGATGGTCACTAGTCCATGTGAACGCTGTATGATTATTACGGTGGATCCTGAAAGTGGTCTTAGACAACCAGATCTGTTGAAGAGAGTTGCAAAACATCACCGAAATCATTTTGGGATCTACTTACGTGTTATCGAGACTGGACCGATTAAAATTGGTGACGACGTTCACTTGATCGATCGCGACTCACTATAGATAAAAGAAAGAAGGAATACTTTGAAGAATTTTGTATTGTATGGTGGGCTGCTTTTACTCATGGTCATATGGGGATTTAACGTAGTTGCGATTAAATTGCTCGTCAACACCTTCACACCTGTGATGATTCAATCGATTCGTATTTTTACTGCTGGATTAGTCGTACTTGCTGTTGTTCTCATCGGAAAGGATTTAAGAAAGATTTCCTTTAAAGAAGCAGGGTACATCAGTGCGGGGGCGATTACAGGAGTGGTGTGCCATCATTCCTTCCTAGCGCTAGGGTTAACGAGCACAACCGCTTCAAACGCAGGACTCATATTGGGACTTGTTCCACTCATGACAGCATTCTTTGCTGTTTTATTTCTAAAAGACAAGATGACGTTCACAAAAGGAGCTGGTATTCTACTCGCGCTTGTTGGTGTTTCGTTTGTCGTATTGAGTGGACATAATCAGCCAGGCTCTGTCTCCAGTGGGGATTTTCTCGTCTTCTTATCGGTAGTGACACAGGCGATCAGCTTTATTTTCATTAAAAAAGGAACGGAGACGATGGGACCAAGGCTTATGACGGGGTGGATGCTTCTGGTTGGCTCCTCTACGTTATTTATCATTGCGCTCGTCATCGAGCCGAGCGGTGTTGGGACCTTAACACAATCACAGTGGCCGATCTGGAGTGTTTTTGCAGCATCTGCTATTTTTGCTACAGGGTTAGGGCATATGTTTTATAACAAAGCGATCTCCCATATCGGTCCAGGGGAAGTGGCGATCTTTAATAATTTGACTCCATTTTTTGCTTTGATTGGATCAGCGATTTTCCTAGGAGAGCAGATCGGATTGTCTCAAATAGTAGGGTTTGTGTTGATCGTATGCGGTGTCATGCTGGGGAATGGAACGGTTCAGTATGTGATGAGAAGGAAACAGCATACTTATTCTGGTGTAAAAGGTTAAAATTTCTTGTGAATATGACGTTAATTCACCTGGTTATCCGGGTACGAGCATTAATGAAGCCCCCGTCCCATGGATGGGATGCTTCGATTTCCACACAGGAGGGAACCCATCCATGGGATGGGGTCCCATTTTTTTTGCCCTCAGGCTGTCATATACTGTCAGAATTTTCTGTGGTAAACTAGTAGGTGCGACTAAACGGAAACTTGCAGAGGGGGAGACAGATTGAGTACTTTTTATGTAGAACGGTTTGATTTTACGAAACCGGACCAATTAGAAGAACGTTTCGATAAGCTGTTACAAGAGGAGATAACGTCAGTAGATGAGCTTGAGAAGTGGGTATTGCGTCTGTCAACGTTAATGGATGAGATAGCTGAAGGATTGAGCGGGCATTACATCGATTTTCAATGTCATAGCAGCAGTGAAAAAGCGAAACAGACGATCGAATACGATCAAGAATACATAGAACCGATCATCAAACGGTACGAAGGGCTTTTTGATAAGAAATTTCAAGACTCCCCTTATCGATTAGAACTGGATCAAACGGTTTATAAGCAATTTTTATTAAGAAAAGAAAATGCAATCGAGCTTTTTAACGAAGAAAACATAGACTTAGAAATAGAAGAAGATAAACTTGTAAACAAGTATTTTGAGCATACTGGTTCTCTTTCGTTCATGTATGAAGGTGAAGAGAAGACGCTTAGTGAAATGGGTCTGTACCTACAAGAATCAGATCGAGATGTTCGTAAAGCGGCTATGACTGAAATCTATACCACGCTTTTAACAAAGAAAAACGATCTCCAACATATCATGGATCAGTTGATTCAGCTTCGCCAAAAGAAGGCAGAGAATGTGAACCTTGATAACTATCGGGATTATATGTTTAAAAAGTACGAGCGCTTTGATTATACACCAGAAGATTGTAAGAGCTTAGCTGAAGCCGTTCGAAAGCATGTCGTACCGCTTAAAGAAGAGTTACAAAAAGAGCATCAAAACGAGCTTGGACTACGTGACTACAAACCATGGGATCTTAAAGCAGTTCCAGCAGGAAAGAAACCATTGAAACCATTTGGTAATACAGAGGATCTCGTGAAAGGGACTTCTGAGATCTTTATGCAGCTTTCGAATCGTTTTTCTGAGCTATTGCTAGAAATGAATGAAAAAAGTGCGTTAGATTTAGAAAGCCGAAAAGGTAAAGCGCAAGGAGGCTTCTGTGAATACCTTCCTGTTTCAGAGCTTTCATTCATCTTTATGAACATCACGAGCTCTCAGGATGACTTTGTAACCCTCCTTCATGAGATGGGGCACTGTATTCACAATGACTTTAAGCGAAATCAGATGTTATCAGACTATCGTGATACCCCGATGGAGTCTTCTGAACTTGCAAGTATGACGATGGAGCTTCTTACGATGGACTACTGGGATATCATGTATAAAGATAGCGATGAGCTTCATCGCGCCAAAAAGGAGCAGTTAGAAGGGATCATTCACTTTTTACCGAGTGGGATCGTGATCGACCAGTTCCAGCATTGGATGTATGAGAATCCAGAGCATACTAGTGAAGAGCGGAACGAGAAGTTCATGGAAATCTCTGAAACGTTTGATTCTTCATTTGTCGATCGAAGTGATGACGAAGAGTGGATCAAAAATAAATGGCTGATGACGCTGCACATCTTTGAAGTGCCGTTTTATTACATCGAATACGTAATCGCACAGCTCGGTGCAATTCAAATGTACCGCCAATACAGAGAGAACCCTGAGGAAACGTTAAAGAACTACAATCGAGCACTATCTTTGGGAAGTTCTGTTTCACTCTCAGAGGTATATGAAGCAGCTGGTATTCACTTCGACTTCTCTGAATCAATGATCAAAGGGTTAATGGAGTTTGTTTCAAACGAATTAAAGAACCTGAAAGCATAAGAGCACTGCGTCCCTCACGAGAGGGGCGCTTTTATGTCTCAGAATCGATCGTCCAAATTTTGCACGTTGGGCAATGAATGATTTCGAACCGATTTTCTTTCAGTTCATTCATCCAGTCTTCCCAGGATTCATGTTCGGGGTCGATCTCTAACGTTTTGACCGTTTGTAACTCATCACCGTCTGAATTGGTACACGTACATTCTACGATCGCAACTTGTGAATCTTGAAATTCTTCTTCCTTCGTGTTTTTTACAGACCAGTTGATGAGTCGTTTGTCCATCTTCTTTCTACTTTTGTAATCTCTTTCTTTTAACATTCGATCGCCTCCCTTTCCTATTACTTGTGATACCCACTATCGACAGAAAAAAATCCTTCAAACTATAGGCTCTCTCTCTAAGGTGGTATATACTGACAGCATAAACAAATAGATAGGAGAGTTCGATGGAGACAATACAAGCAACGTTGTTATCGATGGTTGTTGTACATAATGAAAAAACAGATGAGATCCTTCTATTAAATCGTCCGAAAGAAGCGGGCTTTCCAGGATATATCGGTGCCGGCGGGAAAATTGAGATGTCGGAGAGCTTCACTGAAGGGGCATCGAGGGAGTTATTCGAAGAAACGGGTCTGCATGCTAAAGAATCAGATATGATTTTTAAAGGAGTAGACGAATTTATTATTAGAGAAGACAAGTATCGGTATATTGTCTTCAATTATTTAGTAAGGAATTTTACTGGAACGCTATTATCCAATCCGCCAGAAGGAGAACTGAAGTGGGTTTCTCGGAAGGATATGATGAGTCTACCGATGCAAAATTGGTTTAAGCGTAGACTGCCAAAGTTTTTTGAAGAAGGTACGTTTGAAGTATCTGTTGAATATGAGAAGGGCAATACCAATCCGTTAAAAGAAACGATCAGAAACCTTAAGTGAAGGGGAAGATACTATGATAACGAGAGAAGATGCAGCGAATGCTGAAGTCAAGGAGAAGCTCATCGCCTACAACATGTCCAAACTTCCCGATTCCGTCAAAACACCATTAGAATCTGTAACGTTTGTTAGTCGTGAAGAGGGAGAGCTCGTTGGCGGAATAACCGGTACGATGTTCTGGCGTAATCTTCATATCGACTTTTTGTGGGTAAAAGAAGAGATGAGAGGCAGTGGTCTAGGGCGAGAGCTGTTACGGAAAATCGAGACGTATGCAAAAGAAAATGGATGTCATCTAATGTTACTCGATACCTTCAGTTTTCAGGCTCCAGGATTTTATATGAACGAAGGTTTTGAAGTTTGTGGAGAAGTTAAGGATCACCCAAAAGGCTACACGTTGTATTATTTAATGAAAAGACTTACATAAGAGGAGTGAGGATATGTCATCTATTAAACTAAGAGAATTTCGTACAAATGATTGGGAAGCTGTTCACCGATACGCTTCTCTTGATGAAGTATGTAAGTACCAGCCATGGGGGCCAAATTCTGTAGCTGATTCGAAAGCCTACGTAGATGACATCCTATTCGCTTCCAAACAGACTCCGAGAACGCGCTTTGCTTACGCAATAACTAAAAATAATAGCGTGATCGGTGCTTGTGAAGTGAATTTGCGGAATGCTCAAGAGAAGATTGGTGAACTCTCTTACATTCTTAATCCTGAATGGTGGGGGAACGGAATCGCAACGGAAGTAGGGAAAATGCTTCTATCATTCTCGTTCAAAGACCTTGAGTTGCATGGCGTTATAGGCACATGTGATGAGAGGAATATAGCATCGAGTAGAGTCATGGAGAAGATCGGGATGAAGAAAGAAGGCTTGTTGGAAAACCATCTTCTTATCCGAGATGGATGGAGGAACTCGCTACGATATTCCCTAACATATGAAGAGTGGGCGAGTGCCAATTAGACATGCTTCCGTCTTTTCCAAACGAGTAAAGCACAGTAACAAACGAGAAAAAAAGCTGCGCCTAGACTTAGAGGTAGCGTATATATTTTTGCTGCTGAGTGGATGTGCTGCCAGTTTCTACCGAGTTTTAACCCGATATATAAAAACAATATCGACCATGGGATCATCGCGAGCATCGTATAAAGTGTAAAGCGGATGAGAGACATCTTTGCGATGCCTGCTGGTATGGAGATGGCGTGTCTGACAACGGGGATGAACCGTGCGGTAAAGATAACACTAACGCCATTCTGTTCAAACCATCTTTCTGCGAGATTCATATGTTTTTTGGAAATGAATAGGTATTTTCCATATTTTTCGAGGAAAGAGCGACCGCCGTATCGTCCTAACCAGTATAAGAAAAGCTGAGCGATCGTACCGCCGATGATTCCGGCAACGACTGCTCCAGTAAAGTGAATGTGTCCCTTTGAAACCATATACCCCCCGTATGCCAGAACAAGTTCGCTTGGAATCACTTCTATCATTAAAGCAATTGCGATACCAGGATATCCTAGCGTAAGCAACCAGCTTAAGCATTGGACAATATAAGATTCCACTTGAATGATCTCCCTTCCTATTGGCTGATCCTGTCCTTATGTTTATTTAAATTCCATCTGGGTTATTCATACTAAATGAGACAAGGTGCTCATAAAATAGATGTGTCGGTCGAATAGTCTTATACCCGGGGTCTGTGCGATCCGGGTACTGCTCGTTCTCATAGAGAATGACAATAGAGTAGAGAGGTGAAATGTAAGGATGATAACATCCATGAAAAAGTTTCTCGGTACGTTGGACCAACCCCTTGAAGCAAAGACAGGCAAAGAAAAAGTACTCACCATCCTTTCGATAATAGGATTCATACTACTTTTATACGCGGTGGCTTTTTCTCCATTTCTATTTAGATTATTTATCACTTGCTTAAGTGTCGGTGTATCGTTATATGTCATGAAGAAAATTCAAGATTTCGACCGAGTGTTAAAAGGTGGCGAACAAGAACAGGAAAAAGAGGCGGCTGTTAGTTCAGAAGCACAGCTAACGTTCGAATGGCAAGATCCTGAGAATGAATCTGTTGAAGCCGCGAAAGAACGTGAGCTTGAAAAGATCAATAGTGACAAAACACAGCTCTTTGAAGAACTTCTCACGAAAGCTGATCTAGATGAACTTGAAAAAGCAACCTATAGAGAGCAGCTTAAGCAAAAAGAAACGGACAGTAACCGTATCAAGCAAGAGCTTCTCGTATTAAAAGATAAGATTCAGCAGGTCGTCAGCGAGAAAAAAGGATTGTTCATCAAAGAAACGCCTGATATGAAGCTTGTAGCAGAATTGATTGGTGTCCATGACATCGAATCTAGTACATTCGTTGAATTAAACGAGAGGTTACAAGATGTTTCTGAGGAGATCCCAGAACACAAGCGAGAAACGCTAAAAGAGCACGAAATCGTAAACGAGGATTTTGAATTAACAAGGTTTGGCTATAAAGAGCTTATGAAGGAAGTAAGGAAGCTTGAGAAAAAAACGAAGTATCAGGTGAATGATGAGAAACCTGTCCAATAAATGGGCAGGTTTTTTCTTGTTCTAAGAACTTGAACAAGTATGGTTCGAAAATACAATGCTGTCTTAGGAGTTTGTCCCTTTCATAATCGTGTTTTTTACATACAGTAAACTATATTGATAAAAAGCAAGGGCGTGAAAAGAAATGATTGAACCACATGGAGGGACATTGATTAATAGATATAGACCGGAATATGATTATAGTTCTATATCGATCGAAGTAGCACTCGATGCCGTATCTCTTTCTGATTTATATTGTATCGGTATCGGCGCGTTCAGTCCTTTGCTTGGGTTTATGGGGCGCGAGGATTACGTGAGTGTATTAGATTCGATGACATTGAAAGACGGGACGGTATGGAGTTTACCGATCGTTCTTCCGGTCAGTAGTGAAAGAAGAAAGGAGTTAACTGAAGGAACGAAGGTGAAGCTGGCCTATGATGGTCAAGTTTACGGTGTGTTAGAGGTAGAGGAGACGTTCGAAGTGGACCTTGATCGTGAAGCGATAGCTGTATACAAGACAAATGATCAGAACCACCCAGGAGTATCTCGCCTCATGAAACAGTCAAATGTGTATGTGAGCGGTCCGATCACCTTGACGAAATTTCCCGACCTGCAGTTTCTGGACTATCAGCTCACCCCATCTGAAGTTCGTTCCAAAATCAAGGAATTTGGATGGAATACCGTTGTTGGATTCCAAACAAGGAACCCTGTTCATAGAGCGCATGAGTATATTCAGAAATGTGCGCTTGAGATGGTGGATGGCTTGCTTCTGCACCCTTTGGTTGGTGAAACTAAGCAAGGAGACATACCTGCAGATCTACGTATGAAAAGCTATGAAGTTCTTTTAAAGAAGTATTATCCAAGCAATCGGACACTCCTCTCCTGCTTCCCAGCAGCGATGCGTTACGCAGGCCCGAAAGAAGCTGTATTTCATGCAATCGTTCGCAAAAACTATGGTTGCTCACACTTCATTGTAGGCCGCGATCATGCGGGAGTAGGAGATTATTACGGCACATATGAAGCACAGGAGATTTTTTCAAACTTTTCGAAGGAAGATATCGGAATCCAACTTCTCTTCTTTGAGCATGCGTTCTATTGCAAAACGTGCAGTGCGATCGCAACGTACAAAACGTGTCCACATGATGATCACGAGAAGCTTATTCTCTCAGGTACGAAAGTAAGAGAGATGTTACGGAAAGGGATAACACCTCCAGCTGAGTTTAGTAGACGGGAAGTCATTGAGGTGCTGATAAAAGGAATGAAAGATTCTTGAGAACAACGATGAATATGGCAGCAGGCGCACATGTCAGAAAGGAGAGTAAGGATGGATAAAAATATTCATTGGCAAAGTCATTCTATCCAGAAGTCAGATCGTCAGCTTTTACACGAACATAAGAGCTATATCGTATGGTTTACAGGGCTTTCGGGATCAGGAAAGTCAACGGTAGCTAATGAACTTGAAAAAGCATTGCATTCAAGAGGGGTTTCTACTTTTCTATTAGATGGTGATAATCTAAGGCACGGACTAAATGCAGACTTAGGATTTCAAGAAGTTGATCGTAAAGAAAACATCAGACGTGTAGGTGAAGTTGCGAAACTTTTTGTTGAAAGTGGGACGGTGGTTCTAACGGCATTCATCTCTCCTTATCAGAGTGACCGCGAGATGGTCAGAAATCTAGTAGAAGCAGATGAGTTTATTGAGGTGTATGTGGATTGTCCGATCGAAGAATGTGAGAAGAGAGATCCTAAAGGTCTCTATGAAAAAGTTCGTACAGGAGAAATAAAGGAGTTTACCGGAATCAGTGCTCCATACGAAGCACCAAAATCCCCTGACGTGGTACTTTACACAGCTATTCATAGTGTTCCAGACTGTGTGCATCAATTAGTAAACTACTTACGTTCAAAGGGTTTGCTGGCGCGATAATCGAACTAAATACTAGTAAAACGTTGAAAACGCATCTTTTATGCGTTTTTATTGTTGTATAAAGTAGATTGTAAGGGGGAAAACGAATGAAACGATGTGCGTGGGTGTCAGATGAAAAAATCTATATCGATTACCACGATCATGAATGGGGAGTTCCTGTTTATGATGATCATAAGCTTTTTGAAATGTTGATCTTGGAAGGCGCACAGGCTGGATTGAGCTGGATCACGATCTTAAAGCGACGAGAAAACTACCGTGAAGCTTTCGATCATTTTTCCGTAGAGAAAGTGGCATCTTATAGCGAAGAAAAGATACAAGATTTGTTATCGAATGAAGGTATCATACGGAACAAACTCAAAGTTCGTGGTGCAGTGAAAAATGCAAACGCCTTTATCCAAATTCAAAAAGAGTTTGGAAGTTTTTCATCTTACATATGGTCATACGTTGATGATGAACCGATCATCAACAGATGGCGTTCGAGTGAAGAGGTACCTGCACAGTCGGACTTAAGTAAAGCCATCAGCAAAGACTTGAAAAAAAGAGGCTTCACCTTTGTAGGTCCAGTGATTATTTATAGCTTCATGCAGGCGGTAGGGTTAGTGAATGACCATACATTAAATTGCTTCAAACACCCAGAGAATGGGGCGGGACAATCGTGATTTTAAAAAAGATCGTCTGTACCGTAAAGAGTGGAAAAGAAGTCGTTTTTTCAAAGGGTCAGGAAAAGTGGAGCGCCATAGCGGAGTGTTCAGGATTCATCGCTCAACACGGGGGCTGGGTAAAGGAACGAGAGAACGTAGCGGTGATAGGGGCTTTATGGAGAAATCATAAAGCATATGATGACTTTATGGAGAACGTTCATGATTCGATCTATGAACAGGGCCAAGAAGGGTCAATAGATGAAATCGAAGTTCGTATAGAGGAATGTGATTGGCAAGATGGAGAGAACACATTAAAAGAATGGCTCATGTCACAGCGTGTATCTCTCGAAAAACGGTGGTCTGTTGTGAAGTAACATCTTGCTGTAAGAGATAGCAAGATTACATAAGAAAATACACCTCCATTTTCCTTATGATGAAAATGGAGGTGTTCTTATGTATAAAGAGGTTCTCTTAAATAAAACGATCCGTTACTATCTGCTTGGGGGAGGAATATCGAAGCTAGGTGATGTTCTATCAGGGATGGCTTTCTTATTTCTCGCTTATGACTTAACAGGATCCAAAACATTAACGACTGGAATGGCCATCGCGGAAACGGCTCCATATCTTCTATTTGGATTGGTTGGAGGAGTAATCGCTGACTGGGTCCAAAAGAAAAAGTTGCTCATCGTTCTAGATTTAGTAAGGATTCCACTCGTAGGGTCTGTGGTTCTTCTCTACTACATAGACGCCTTACACTATATCTTCTTACTAGTGATCAGCTTTCTTATCCAAACGATCGGGTGTTTCTTTAATCCAGCTCATCGTGCTCTCCTCCCACTCATTACGAATGAAGAGCAAAGAACCGTTGTGAATAGCTTGAACGATACGCTCAGTAGAGGCGTTACAGTTCTCAGTCCAGTCATTGCGATTTGGCTCCTCTCTTCTTACGGTGCAGTGCATTTCTTTACGATCGATGCTGTGACCTATGCGATCAGTTCATTCTGTATTTGGCGTTTACATGTAACGGAAGTAAGGAAAGTGGGCAAAAAGTCAGTGAAGATGGCAGTAAGTGCCATTGTGGAGTTTAGTAAATGGGCTAGAAACCATGTGTCGATTCGAAACCTCTTTTTCTTTACATTTATGATCGTCTTCTTAAATACGTGGGTGTGGGAAGTGGGCATGTTACTCGCACTGTCGGAATTAACGGACAGAAGCGAAGAAGTATTTAGTATGGTTCAAGGGGTTTTTGGGGCAACGGTTATTGTTGCGAATATGATCATTCCATTTGTTTTTAAGAAGATGAACCTAGGAACTTATATGATCGGTTCATCGATATGGGGTGGTGGCGTGCTATACTACGGCTTATTCTATGATGTAGAGCATTTCGTAATCGGAGCGATGTTAGTTGGGATCGGTATTCCAATCGCGGGGCTAGCTAGAGTATATATTCTTCAGACGCTCGTACCAGAAGAGATGTTAGGGAGAGGGTTTAGTACGAACGCTGTTCTTCTCTATCTTGCGAACACGGTATCGCTCGCATTATTTGGAGCACTCGCAGCTTTCATCCCGATCCAAACGCTTATGGTTGGAAGCGGCTGTCTCATGATCGCTGCGAGTGTAGGGTATTTAGTGGCGGTGAAGGCGAAAATGGGAAGGCGTTCTTCCGTACAGTTTTTTAAATAATTTATTATACGAAGAAAGGTTCGTAAATCCAGACTGTAACGCGATTTCTAAAATCGTATCATTGGAATGATAGAGCGCTTCTTGACTTCTTATAAGGCGATAAAGCTGAAGCCATGAATAGGGTGCGATGCCGTATGTCTCTTTAAAAACGTGTGCGAATTGATACTTTGATAATCCGCATAGTCTTGCGAGCTCGTCTAGGGTCCAGTTTGCAGAATAATCATCCTTGATCGCTTCGATCGCTTTAGAGAGTGAAGGTGAAGAATGGTATGACAAGTGCGTCTGATGTGAGCCAGGTCCATGCTTCATCAGCAAAAGAACGAGTTGAGGAACGCTGTGTTCTAGGAAATAAGAAGCCTCTTCTTGAGTGGCGTCCTGCATCGTCGCTCTTACGAAAGAAGCCCACCGTTCGATTTGTGGATGGTAGTAGTTTATTCCCGCAAATTCTGGAATGCTGCTTTCAGCGTATAGCTCCTTCATCACACGATAGAAGAGCGACTGATCGAGTTCGATCAAGAACTTTTCGTTCGTCACCTCTAACTGCCTGTGAGGTTCATTAGGGTTTACGAGGTAAAACTGTCCTTTATTAATCGAAATGTCTCCTCGTTGCGTTTGATAGCGCCCTTTTCCTAGATGTGAAAAGATAAACTTATAGCAGCTGTCACTACGCCAATTCCGTTCATGAAGGTGATTGTTTCGCAGTAGCAGTATCCCGTTTTCGTATGGCGTGATCATCGTTATACTCCTCTTTCTTTACAACTATTTTAATCATAGACGACAGGTTTTGAAGGGTTCTTTAGAAAATCGAATAACAAAGCAATCTGAGATTCTGTCGTCCGTCCCGTCGAGAGGGGTGGCAGATTCTTTCTCGAGAAAAATCCACTTCCACTCGTTTCGATGCTATCAGTTGGAGAACCCCCGATTCGTTCACATTGAAAAATAATCTTATATGTATGATAAGGAGATGGTGGATGAGGGTGCTTCGATTTATCGAGTATGGCGAGAAGTCTTACTACGTTCACGTGATACCCAGTTTCCTCATATACCTCCTTTACAGCTACTTCCGCTGCTGTATAGCCAATGTCACTCCATCCACCAGGAAGAGACCACTTTCCGTCTTCTTTCTCTTGTACTAATAGTATTTTTCCGTGTTGAAAAATTGCCGCACGAACGTCCACTTTAGGTGTCTGATAACCTGTTTCATTCGCGAATAAGTTTTCGATCGTTGCCATATCGTATTTCGTATATGTCTCCATTATTTCTGTACTTAATTTACGCAGTTCCAAGTACCGCTCATAGTCATATGGATCTTTCGTATATGTTAATCCAGCTTGCGCGATGGACTGCATTTCTTTTGCCCAGTCTAGCCATTTCTCGCTCATGAAGGTTCTCCTTTAGTAAAGTTTTCTGCTAGGAACTACTTCTCGAGCGACAGAAAAAAACCTGCTTATGATCACTCATAAACAGGTTCAGGATAACGACCAAACCA
Organism: Anaerobacillus sp. ABR4_321; assembly: GCF_056158505.1. Classification (NCBI taxonomy): domain Bacteria; kingdom Bacillati; phylum Bacillota; class Bacilli; order Caryophanales; family Bacillaceae; genus Anaerobacillus; species Anaerobacillus sp. ABR4_321. The sequence goes on along the minus strand of NZ_JBSWTK010000001.1, from coordinate 4,031,183 downwards.
TTCGTATCGGTGTTTTGAAAACCATTTATAAAGTGGCGAACCGATTCGATCGAGGTAAGGCAAATATAAAAATAAGCTTAATGGTATCGTGATCGGTAATGCTAGGAGCAGCCTTCTGACTGTAGAAAATCCTGAATATAGTCGGCCTGATGCCGTCAACATATGTATTTCATCATACATAAGATCGTGGCGATATTGCATATAAGGATAAGCTTCAGGATTGCTTTCTACTTCTTGTACAGAAATCCATTCGATTTGTCCACGCCAGTCCAGCTTTTGAAGAGTCTTTTTCACATTAAAACAAAGTGGACATTGTGCATCATAAAAAACGAGATGTTTCATAAGGGAGCCTCCCAATCGGAAATTTGGAATCCTATTCTTTACATTTCACTTTATTGAAGGAAATTAAACAATAGAACCCTCCTTTGTAGTAAAAAAGTTTCGCAATACCTCTGAAAGGGAAGGTGAAACATTATGAAATGATGCGGAGGAGGAATAAAAAATGTTTGATAAAAGTACGGGAGAGATCCTTTTAGATACGTTATCAGAATGGGGAGTCGATCATGTATATGGGCTTCCGGGTGACTCGATCAACCATTTTGTTGATAACCTACGTTCTGCTGAAGATCGTATGAGATTCATCCAAGTACGCCATGAAGAAGTTGGTGCGCTATCAGCTGCTTCGTATGCGAAGATAACCGGTAAGATCGGCGTATGTTTGTCCATTGCAGGTCCAGGTGCGATTCATCTTCTGAATGGGCTATATGATGCGAAAGCGGACGGGGTGCCGGTTCTTGTCATAGCGGGACAAGTCGACAGTACGCAGCTTGGGACAGATCAGTTTCAGGAAGTGAATCTTGAGAGAATGTTCGACGATGTATCAGTGTTCAATAAACGGGTTCAGTCTGCAGAAACCTTACCTGACTTGGCAAATCAGGCGATTCGAACAGCTGTTGAAAAAAAGGGTGTGGCTATCCTTACGATTCCCGACGACCTTGCAGCCGAAAAGGTGAAACAGAAGGTTAAAAATACATCACTGATACATTCGAAGGCTGTTATTCATCCCGACAATTCAAACTTACAGGATGCACTACAGCTACTGAATGATGCAAAGAGACCTGTGATCTTAGCAGGTAAGGGTGCAAAGCATTCAAGAGAGGAACTGTTACAGTTCGCTGAGAAAATCGCTGCTCCAGTCATTTTGAGTCTTCCAGGAAAGGGCACGATTCCCGATGTTCATCCTTACAATTTAGGTCAGCTAGGTCAAATAGGAACAAAGCCAGCATACGAAGCGATGGAAGAAACAGATCTTCTCATCATGGTAGGCACGTCGTTTCCTTACAGAGACTACTTACCGGACGATGCGAAGGCGATTCAACTCGATATCGAGCCAACTCAAATCGGAAAACGATACCCTATTACAGTAGGGTTGATCGGAGATGCGAAGTGGACGCTCTCTTACTTAGCTGAACACTGTCACTATCAAGAAGACAGGGACTTTATTGAGAAGTGTCAGGAGAATATGAAAAACTGGTGGACACATCTAGAAAAGATTGAAGCGGAAAAATCATCACCGATAAAGCCTCAGGAAATCATGCCACAGCTGCAAAAAGTCGTCGATGATGATGCAATCTTATCTGTGGATGTTGGAAATGTAACGGTTTGGACAACGAGACACTTCCGCGTAACAAATCAAACGTTTATTCTCTCCTCCTGGATGGCTACGATGGGCTGCGGCCTGCCAGGAGCGATCGCGGCAAAGATCGCGCACCCTAAACGTCAGGCTGTAGCGATATGTGGAGACGGCGGATTCTCCATGGTCATGCAGGATTTCTTAACTGCGGTAAAATATCAGCTGCCCATGATGGTCGTTCTATTTAATAATGAACGTCTCGGCATGATTAAATATGAACAACATGCAATCGGTAATTTGGATTATGAAACAGAGCTTAAAGACTTTGATTACGCAGCTTTCGCTCGTACAGCAGGCGGGGAAGGATATCGTGTTGAAAAGCATGAAGAACTACTGCCAGCTTTCGAAAGAGCGGCAAAATCAACTAAGCCTGTTATCGTCGACATCATGATTGAAGACCAAGCTCCTCTTCCAGGTAAAGTTACGTATGAACAAGCTTCAAGTTATTCAAAATACATGTTGAAGAAGGCCTTCGAAGAGCAGGAACTCGACATGCCGCCGCTGAAGAAAGCGTTGAAGCGAATTTTCTAAAAGCAAAAGTCCGCCAATGGCGGGCTTTAGGAGTCGGTTACATGCATATCGTATTTGTATATGGAACATTAAGAAAAGGTGAAAGTAACCACCGTGTTATTGAAGGAGCAAGGTTGCTTGAATCGTACAGTTGGACGAGCGGGAAGCTATATGACACAGGTGCAGGTTATCCTGCGCTGTTTCAATCAGAAGAAGGGGTCGTCTACGGAGAAGTCTATGAAGTGAACGACACGTTTCTCTCACGAATCGATGTGCTAGAAGGGTTTCAAGAGGGAAGAAGAGCGAACCTGTATGACAGGATCATTCAACCAGTCTATTCGAAAGGGAAGCAGTACGATGCGATCACCTATGTTATGAAAACAAAACCTTCAACTTTTAGGAAAATCGATAGTGGTAATTGGACAGAATATAGACGAAATTAAAAGAGGTAGCGTCTTATCAGACGCTACCTTTTCTTAATTAGAAGTGCGCAATGCTCTTTTTTCGATCTTCGCTTCATGGTTGTTTCGTAAGAACATGTAGAATGAAGCAGAGAAGATCACGATATAACCGAGTATACTTAATAGATCAGGAACTTGTCCGAAGAGAACGATACTGATCAAAGCTGAGTACACGACCGTGGAATAAAAGAAAATCGAAATCTCTCTTGCTGGTGCGAACTTATAGGCCATTGTGATACCGAACTGTCCTAGTGTTGCAAAGGCCCCTGCAAGAAGAAGGTATATGAGCTGAATGGTTTCCATCGGTTCATAAAACACAATAACAAACGGTAGTAGTACCACCGTTGAGAAAAATGAAAAGTAGAAAACGACCGTATAGAACTTCTCCTTTTGACCAAGCACACGGAGAACGGTGTAAGCTCCAGCCGCAAAAATCGCAGATAGTAAACCTGAAATATATGGGATTGTTTCAATTGAAAATTGCGGTTTAATAATCAATAATGTACCAATGAATGCAACGATGATCGCAACGATCTGAAACGTCCTAGCTCGTTCTTTCAAAAAAAGTGCGGAAAAGATAATAAGCAGGAATGGGCTGAGCTTGTTGAGCATATCGGCATCTGATAACACAAGATGATCGATCGCATAAAAGTAAAAAAGTATTCCTAACGTTCCGAGTGTGGAACGTAGTAATAAGAACTTTTGGTTTTCTTTTTTGCCGAAGAGGCGTTCTTTATAATACATAACAAATCCAAATGATATAACAGCAGACACTGCATTACGAAACATCGTCTTTTGTACCGTCGGTAGATCACCTGACAGCTTTACAAAAGCGGCCATCATCGCAAAACCGAACGACGATACGAGTAACAAAAGGATGCCTTTATTTCGATCACTCATCAAATTCCTCCAGTGTATAAAATCAAAAATTACCTCTATCACTTTACTGTATTTCGTGGTGGATTATCAACTCAAGACGTTTCGCAATTAGGCAAAAATTGAAGGTTCGTTTCGAAGGTTTGTAGGATTAGGATAACCCATACCTACTAACTAAAACCGAAAGAAAGGTTCCGCTCAAGGTTACAAGTAAATGCATGCAGGGTATGGAACCATTACATATATGGATAAAGGAGAAGCATAGTCATGTTTAGATGGAAGAACATATATAGAGGATTATTAATGGGGATCAGTGACTTGATACCTGGTGTTAGTGGAGGTACCATTGCGATGGTACTCGGGATTTACCGCCGTTTGATCAACGGCATCAACGGCTTGATGAGTAAAAATTGGAAGAAGGAACTTGGATTCTTCATCCCTCTTCTTATCGGGGTAGCTCTTGCGATCATCTTAGTGAGTAAGGTGATGGAACACTTATTAAATCATTATCCCCAGCCTACATTTTACTTTTTTATTGGGCTGATCATTGGGGTCATTCCATTTCTATTGAAGAAGGTTGAGTTTAAAGAAACGTTCAAACCTCGTCATTATCTCCTACTTGTGATTGCAGCAGTGTTGATTGCTTCTACGATCGTTTTTAAAGGAGACCATTCCGGAGCGGTGAAAGAAAGCCTACAGCTTAATGATTATATCGTTCTATTCTTTTCAGGGTGGCTTGCGAGTACTGCGATGATTTTGCCTGGCGTAAGTGGCTCGTTCGTATTGTTGCTGTTAGGTTCGTATCAGACCGTTATTCACGGGCTGTCTTCTTTTCAGATTCCGCTTATTCTGACAGTAGGAGCAGGGATCATTATTGGATTAAGTTTAACAGGAAAGGCGATTTCTTTACTGTTGAATAAATACACCGTCTCGACATATGCCGTTATGATTGGACTCGTTATCGGCTCAGTCGTTGTTCTTTATCCAGGGTTCAAGCCTGATGCTACTATTGCGACTGCGAGTATCATGACACTGCTGCTCGGTCTTGCAGCTGCTTATTTGCTTGGAAAAATAGAGCATAAGCAAGGTTGATAGAGAACTCCAGAGGAGCACCGCTTGCTTTCCTGCGTACGGGAGAGTCAAGCGGTCTTCACTCTTGGAACCGTCTGTTCTACTATTGAAGGAATTCGATTAGGTGATAGGGAATACAAACACAACCTTTTTTCGAGAGAGGAGTCCTCAATGAAAACGCACTTTACTAAGATTGAACAACCTACAACACTCCTCGTCGATATGTATAATCGATGGGAGAATGATCGGTCGTTAGTTCCGTTGATTCGTCCTAACAAGAACATAAAGGAACTAGAAACCCGTAGAAAAATAACAATGATCGATCTAACAGAGCGGTTGAATCACTTACATATTTATTTGATTTATTATAATGATGTCTTGGTCGGGGAAATGAACTATATGGTCGATCCGAACCACCTTCTGAAAAAAGTGCGCAAAACGGCTTGGATCGGAATAACGATTGGAGAAGATGAAGCACGTGGACACGGTGTAGGCTATGAAGCGATGAACTTTTTAGAAGAAGAAATAAAAAAAGCTGGACTCAAACGAATTGAACTTGGTGTGTTTGAATTTAATACTCGAGCACAGCAACTGTATAAAAGATTAGGATATAAAGAATTCGGACGTCTTGACGATTTTACATATTGGGACGGAAGAATGTGGGCAGATATTCGAATGGAAAAGTATGTGTAGAGTTGAATTAGAAAAAAGCGAATCCAGCAGTGGATTCGCTTTTTTTAATTTTGATGTTGCTTCTTCGTACGAGGAAAGACGATATGCTTCATCATAAAGAAACTTGAGGCGGAAGAAAGAAACATCGCGAGCCCTTTTGCGATATTCCGTTCGATATAGTTTGGGAACGAGAGCCATTTGAGGTCAAACAGAAACAGAGCACCATAGAATACGAGGTTACTGACTCCAAGAGCGATCACGGCTTGTACTAAAAACAGGATGACCTGTTTTCGGTCATGAATGGCTTTGGAAGGGAAGGTTAGCTTCGCATTCCAAAAGTAGCTGTTTGTGATCGCGAGTGTATATGCAATTGTGTTGTAGAAAATGAGCTGGATTCGATCATCTGTTGGAAACAACAGCATGAGCAGGTTGAGTGCGCCAATATCCACGAGAGCATTCATGATGCCAATCGCACTAAAGCTTATTACCTGCTTTGAACCTTTGCCTATTTGACTCTGTTTCATAATTTAACCTCTATCTATTGGATCGCCTGCTGTCCTTCTTGCTCCTGACCAAGATCTAGTGCTGATTCGTAGATATCGAGAAGCTGCTGAGCAGGACCGTGCCAGCCGAAAGCTCTTGAATGAGAAAAGGCTTGTTTTGACATGCGTTTGAGAAGGTCGTCTTCCTCTAGTCTGGAGATGGTACTTGTTAAGTTCCCATCTTTACCAGATTGATAAAGAAGACCTGTTTCTCCGTCTTCTACTTGTTCGTTCGTCGGACCCGACTCTGCTGCGATGACAGGAAGACCACTCGCCATCGCTTCTAAAATCACAAGTCCCAATGTTTCAGTTGTTGATGGGAACATGAACGCATCTGAGGAAGCGTAGGCCGTTGCAAGCTCTTCACCATGCATAAAGCCTGTGAATGTCACATTGCTTAAGTGAGAGAAGTTCTTCTCAAGCTCTTCTCTGTACGGACCGTCCCCAATGATCGCAAGGTGAGCGTCTTGCTTTTCCTCCAACATCGGAATCAATGTATCGATTTCTTTCTCAAATGCGAGGCGTCCAACAAAGAGGAGAAGCGTTTTATCAGCGTTTCCGTTCGTTAACCGCTCTCTCATTTCCTGATTACGGAGTTTCGGGTTAAACCTTTCTGTATCGACGCCTCGTTTCCATAATTGAACGTTATAGAAGTTTTGCTCATTGAGTTCTTCTAAGATAGCTTTTGATGTACAGAGGTTTAAGTCTGCTTGATTGTGCATTCTTCGAAAATGCCACCATAGAAGGGGCTCCGCCCACGGTACATTGTAGTAATCAGCATATTTTGGAGCATGCGTATGATAGGAAGCGATAAGAGGAACCCCGAGCTTCTTCCCATATTTAATACCTGAATACCCCATGAATGCGGGATTCACGACGTGAACAAGGTCAGGGTTAAAGTCTTCAAGGTATGTTTTGATCAATCGCGTCGGCATTCCAAACTTTCGGTGCTTGTACAAGAAAAAGGTACGAGGCTTAACCCCATCGAAACGAATATTCCTATAGCTTCGTACCCCTAAATCTGGAGCAATAACCTGGATTTCATGTCCTTGATCGATTAAATAATCGATTGAAGCACGCAATCGTGTTACGACCCCATCTGTGGAGGGGAGGAATGTTTCAGTGACGATGGATATTTTCATAGTTACACCTCTCGTTTAGTCTTCGACTTACTTCCAAGTAACGTTCGGAAGTACATTTTCTTTTAACACTCTATCTTTGTATTTAAGCGCAGTATCGAGCGTATTTGAAATGTGCTCATCTGTTAATAAGCATGGTTCAAGACCTAGGTCGATCAGGTTCGTGTTAACCGCATGATAATAGTGTTCTTCCTTCTCGACACGCGGATTTTCCAGGTGATCGATCGAAATATTAAGTCCTTTCGCTTCTGCCACACGCTGTACTTTTTCAGCTAGTTCTAGGACAGAGAACTCTTCTGTAAACTGGTTGAAGACGCGGAACTCCCCTTTGTCAGCAGGGTTCTCTGCAGCGATTTCAACGCAGCGGATCGTATCTTGAATGTTAAGGAATGCTCTTGTTTGTTTCCCGGAACCGTAGACCGTTAAGTTATGGCCGATCGCTGCTTGGATGATGAACCGGTTCAATGCGGTTCCAAACACGCCGTCATAATCAAGGCGATTGATCAAACCTTCATCCATGTCAGCTTCATCTGTATGAAGGCCATACACGATACCTTGGTTCAGATCAGTTGCTCTGATTCCCCAAATTTTGCAGGCAAATTGGATGTTATGACTATCATGGACTTTTGAAAGGTGATAGAACGAGCCTGGCTGTTTTGGAAATGGAAGAACGTCTTCGCGCCCTTTGTGTTCGATCTTTATGTATCCTTCTTCAATATCAATGTTAGGCTGACCGTATTCGCCCATTGTGCCCAATTTTATTAAATGACAATCAGGTGTGACTTCTTTAATCGCATATAGTACGTTCAAATTGCCAACGACGTTATTCGTCTGAGTGAATACCGCATGTTCTCTGTCGATCATAGAGTATGGAGCAGAGCGCTGTTCAGCAAAATGAACGAATGCTTCTGGCTGTACTTGTTTGAAGATCTCTTTAAGAAAATCGTAATGCATTAAATCACAGTCATAAATATTGATGCGGTTGCCACTCTTTTCTTCCCAAAGTTTTACCCGTTCTTCTAGAGTTAGAATCGGTGTTAAAGAGTTTGAGCGGAGTTCTTCATCCCACTTGCGGCGAACCATGTTATCTAGGATCGTTACATCGTGTCCTTGTTTAGATAAGTAAAGCGCTGTTGGCCATCCGCAAAAACCATCTCCACCTGCAACAATAATTCTCATAGATTTTACCCCCATCACAATGGTCAATTTTGTACTGAAATGCTTGCTATATCACAATTTACGATAGCACTCATCATGTACTGATTCAACTAAGGACCCCTAATTTACGAAAATTTTAAGAAAATCAGTTAATTTCAGTTGAATGATGGAGGAAATCTGAGAGTGAGACGGTTTGTTAACGGTCTTCATCCTTATTGCCCGTTACATCGATGGCTGCTGTGTTGTTGTTTAGATAAGAAGTTGGAGTAGAATCGTTCTTCTGCTTCTCGGAATAAAAGGCTTCATTGATCGCTTCATCAACGTTTACCTCATCATGCCCCTTTTTGTATTCGTCCTCACGATTGAGTTTACTCTTTTTCATATTGATCCTCCTATGTGTATGGAATAGCGGTAGTTTATGTTAGTTGAAGGGAGATTAATCACGATATTTCGTTTGAAAAGGAAATTTAGAAAGGCGGCTTGTTTTGAATGATTAAGACTTCTTTGTAACGGGAATCAAGTTACAGTGAGCCAAACAAAAAGGAGTCGATAGAGATGAGTAAAACATTACAAGCCTATTTTCCAACGGAGAACGAAGCAGAAAGTGCAAAGGAAGATATGAAGAATTATTCTGTCACTAGTGCTTCAGTGGAGGAGATTAAAGAGGATAAGGATCTATCGGTCGACGCCCCGGATTCAGGTCAAGGGTCCGCAACAGAAGCTGGCGCAAACAACGATTTGTTTTTCTCCAACGAAACTCCAACAGGTAAGCAAGAGGAGAATGCAGATCCTGAACATAATGAGAAGCACTTCAACTATGTGCTATCTTTTGAAACCTCAGAAGATGATGATACAGAGCTCCGAGAAATCGTTACAAAGCATAACGGAGCGATGGAAAGGTAAGGATGAAAGGGAGTTAGGCTATAGCCTGATTCCCTTTACTATGTAACGACACAAAACGTTACCATTTAGAATATGTTATTCCCTTTGAATCGATTGCTGAAAAAGGGTATACTTCAAACTAGACGATAATCATTATAACTAGATATTCAATGTAATCCTTAAATTTGGAAGGGGAACACATACATGGCAAAGAAAACAATGGGTCTTCTTGTGATGGCATACGGTACGCCATACAAAGAAGAAGATATTGAACGGTATTATACACACATTCGTAGAGGTAGAAAACCAGCCGACGAACAGCTTCAAGATTTAAAAGATCGTTATAAAGCGATCGGTGGTATTTCACCTCTTGCTAAAATTACTGAGGACCAAGCTTACGGACTAGGTGCTCATCTGAATGAAATTCAGGATGAGATCGAATTTAAAGTATATATCGGTTTAAAACATATCGAGCCTTTCGTTGAAGATGCAGTTCAGCAGATGCATGAAGATGGCATCGAAGAAGCAGTAAGTATAGTACTAGCACCACATTTCTCAACGTTCAGCATCAAGTCATACAATGGACGTGCGAAAGAAGAAGCAGAGAAAATTGGTGGACCAACGATTACATCTGTAGAGAGCTGGTACGACGAGCCGAAGTTTATTTCCTACTGGGCTAAACGCATCAAAGCGATCTTTGATGGCATGTCTGATGAAGAGCGAGAGAAGGCAGTCCTAATCGTATCTGCTCATAGCCTTCCAGAAAAAATCATCGCTAACGGCGATCCATATCCAGATCAGTTAAAAGAAACAGCTGATCTAATTGTAGAACAGTCAGGAGTTAAGAACGTTGCGATCGGCTGGCAGAGTGAAGGGAATACGCCGGATCCGTGGATTGGACCTGACGTACAAGATCTTACGAGAGACTTACACGAAAACCACGGCTACACGTCGTTTGTGTACGCACCTGTAGGTTTCGTAGCTGATCATCTAGAAGTGCTATTCGACAATGACTATGAATGTAAAGTCGTGACAGATGAGATCGGTGCAAACTACTATCGACCAGAAATGCCGAACGCAAAAGATGAGTTTATCGATGCGATGGCAACAGTGGTTCTAAAGCAATTGAATCAATAATGAGAGGCAGCGGTCTTAGACCGCTGTTTTTTATGTTCGGCAAGAATAGTAATATTCGTATTCAAAGCTTGGTGTTATTTAAAGGTTATGGTAAAGCGAGTACGTACTGTTTCATCTTTCTATAAATAAAACAATTGACAATACCTTTTATTGAAGCTAAAGTTATTAAAATAAATGAAACAGGCGAAGAAGAGGATGCAGTAGCGTTATACGATGTGTAGTGTCAGAGAACCAGTGGTCGGTGCGAACTGGTACAGCGTATTCGTGAATTACCCCTCAGAGTCTTTCTGATGAACAACGTAGTAGTCAGAAACGGTGAATTCCGTTATCGTAATTGAGCTGAAAGACACGAGTGTCTTTAATCAGGGTGGTACCGCGTGATAAGCCACGTCCCTACTTAGATGTAGGGGCGTGGCTTTTTTGCATAAAATGAAAACAGGAGGTCGAAAGGAATGGGCATGATCGAGAAGTTAACGAATGAACAACGAAAGGAAATGGAAAGGCAGTATGCGGTCTATACTCACGGAACGAGCGAAGTCGTTCCTTTGGATGAACTGAAGGAAAAGATTGCAAAATCGATCATCACAGGCCGCCCGTTGAAAGTAAAACTAGGCCTAGATCCATCAGCACCAGATGTCCATATCGGACATACTGTCGTTTTAAATAAACTCCGTCAGTTTCAAGAAAATGGACACATCATTCAGCTTATCATCGGAGATTTTACTGGTAAGATCGGTGATCCGACTGGAAAATCGGCGGCGAGGGTACAGTTAACGGATGAAGAAGTAAAGAGGAATGCGCAAACCTACCTCGATCAATTTGGAAAGGTAATCGATCGAAGCAAAGTAGAGCTTTTTTATAATGCATCATGGCTTTCGGAACTAAAATTCGAAGATGTCATCGAACTAGCAGGTAAGATTACTGTCGCTAGATTGATCGAGCGAGATGATTTCGAGAAGAGAATAAATGCAGGTAAGCCGGTATCTCTACACGAATTCTTTTACCCTCTTATGCAAGGGTATGATTCCGTGCATCTAGAAAGTGACATCGAGCTAGGCGGAACCGATCAATACTTTAACGTTTTGATGGGAAGGCATTTACAGGATCAATTTGGAAAAGAAAAACAGGTAGTGTTGACGATGCCGCTATTAGAAGGATTAGACGGCGTAGAGAAAATGTCGAAGTCCAAGGGGAATTACATCGGGATTGCAGAGAAGCCGACAGACATGTATGGAAAAGCGATGTCGATACCAGATGAACTCATTTCAAAGTACGTCGAACTCATCACAGATCTTGAACTAGAGGAAAAGGTTTCGATTCGAACAAAGCTCAAAGATGGAACCCTGCACCCTAAGGAAGCGAAAATGCATCTTGCTAAAACCATCGTCACGATGTTCCATGGGAAAGATGAAGCTCTGATGGCGGAAGAGCAGTTTAAGAATGTATTTCAACAAAACCAGCTTCCTTCTGATATTGAAGAAGTGAAGTGGAGTGGAGATGAAAAGACAAGTGTGCCAGCTCTCATAGTAGCACTCGGAATGCTCCCATCTACGAGTGAAGCGAGACGTATGGTGAAGAATGGCGGAATCAAAATCGATCAACAAAAGGTTACGGATAGTTCTGCAGTCGTGACGGTCAAAGACGGTATGATCGTTCAAGTTGGAAAACGAAAAGTCAAAAAAATAACGCTATAAAAAATCCCCCATATAAGGGGGATTTCATTTATTCAGTCACAGTTAGGCTTTCTTCTGTATGTTCATGTAAGCCTTCATCATTTTCAGCATGAATCGTTACAGTGTACTCTCCAGCTTCTTCTAACGTAACAGTTCCTTGATACTCACCATCTTTTGTTTCCTCTGTCTCAATCCACTGTGCTTTTTCTTCACCAGTTTTAGAAATTTCAAATCGAATCGAAGCATCTGTTAAAGGTTGATTATCTTTTTGAAGATGAGTTGTTAATGAAATTTCTTCATTTGCCTTAATGGTATCTGGCTTCATCAAGTGAAACGAAACAGCATCCCCGTGGTGGGCGTGTTCTTCATGACTTTCATGATCTTCATGATTTTCTGATGCGTCCTCAGAACCAACTTTCACTTTGCTCTTTGGCATCGTATGTAGGTCTCTTGCAGTTACATGTGATTGCACAACGTACGTTCCATCTTCATCGATCGTTTTCTTTACAGTGTAGACACCTTCACCATCGTGAGTGGCTTCTATCATTTCGCTATTGTCTTTGTCGCCTTCTTTCCATACTTCAAACATCACTTCGTTTGCGTCTTCAACTTTTTCATCAGCTTGCGTAACGGTAGCGCTAAATGTGAGTTCCTCACCTGTTTTGGCAGTTTCAGGCGTATCTAAGACAACATCTATCGGTTGAGGATCGGCCGTTCCACTTTCCTCTGTATCGTTGCTATTGTTCTGCCCGCAAGCTGCAAGCACGAGAATGAGTAACAGCATGAGCATACTTACTTTTTTCATATAAGACATCCCTTCATTGAAAACGTATGTAAAGCTTCATTATTGCCAAACAAAGGGTTAGGCAAACAAGCTTCTCACTACTAATAGTAGAAAAGATGGTAGAGGTTCTCAAGTGTTTGTGAGTTGGAGTTGTGTCGACTTGATGACAAAGAGTGATGAGGTGTGAATTAGTTGAAAGTAGAAATAGAGGTTGATAGGATATAAGGAATCAAAATACACGAAGGGGAGGGGCTAGTATGTGAAAACGTTTTGCTATTTATGTGACAGGATTAGGGTTACTTACTTTAGGGATCTCGCTCTCAGTCATTTCAAAGCTTGGAACATCCCCATTCGATGCACTTCTTGTCGGGTTATATAAAACGGTAGGCTTATCGATTGGAAGCTGGGAAGTAATCATCGGTGGATGCATGGTACTCTTTAATGCAATTGCAGAGCGAAGAAAGCCTGAGCTTCTTGCGTTATTGACCTCCTTAGTCACTGGGATAGGGATCGACGTATGGATGCATCTATTAGGAAATAACGTGATGCCGACAAGTGTCGTCGAACAAAGTCTCCTTTTACTATTAGGTTTGCTGCTGAGTGGTCTCGGTATCGCGGTTTATTTACAATCGAACTTTGCTCCAATCCCCATTGATCGAATAATGTTTGTTGTGAAAGATTTAACTGGGGTTACCTTGCCGTATTCAAGAGCATTGATCAGTATTTTTCTCGTTATCCTAGCGTTCTTCTTCAATGGGCCTATCGGGGTGGGTACAGTGTTAAATGCCCTTTTCATGGGTGTTTTGATACACCTCTTTACTCCAGTAAGTGCAAAAGCCATTCGCAAATTGAGGTTCACTCCATCATAAAAGCGGTCTCTAAGGACCGCTTTTTATAGTTTCATTGCAAATTTTGTTTCAAAGGTAGACATCGTCCATTTTTCAATCTCACGAAATCCGATGCGTTTGTAGATGTTACCAGCTTCAGGATTATCATAAAAGAGGCAGAGGTCTTTGCCTTCTGTTAAAACGTCATAGCATAGCTTCATCATACATTTCGTTGCATATCCTTTACGTTTAAAGCCAGGGCGCGTACATACTCCTACGATCATGGCAGATTGAGAGTTTTCTGCGGCAGTGGAGGCAGCTGTAACGACCTGTCCATCGATCGTCATATAGTAGGTTCTAGAAATCCCTTTGTCTAGATTTCTCTGTTTTTCTTCTACTGTTTCAGAAGAATTGAATTCATCGATCGCGTTATGAAGGTCGTGAATGCTAGGAATATCTTCTGTAGTAGCTATTCTTACATCTTCTAAGTTTGTTAGTGAGAGCTTTTCAACATTATCACACTTAGCATAATACATTTTTCTCTTTGATTTAACAGGGTGCGTAATGTGGGCTTCCACCTGTTCTGTAACCCGCTCTAAACCAGATACCATAAGAAAGTCTTGATCCTCTGAAATGATGGATGCGAAACCAGCAGCATCAAACTCGTTCGAAGCAAAAGGGATGTAATTTTTCTCATATTTTAAGAGAACAGCCCGCAATTCTCCTTTACTAGAAAAGTCGCCCCATAATTTTTGAAAGGGTTGGTCATAACCGAATGCTTCGATATCTCCAAGAATAAATAAGTTTTCAGCAGCATACGGCGTTAATAATGAAATACATGCCTTATGGTCCGCTTCCGTTAATCTTCTAATCATCACTCCGGCCTCCTTTTCCTTCTTTAAGGAACTATTTTACAGAAGATTTGAAAAATGTAAATCATTTTCTCATGATAGTTTAAGAGTGCCTTCGTAGAGGTAAATACACCATGTATACTTATATAAGGAGATGATGTTCGATGAGTAAAGTACTATTCACTTCAAAGGCAACTGCTGAAGGCGGCCGTCAAGGAACTGTAAAATCTTCTGATGGTTTAATCGATATGAATCTTGTGATGCCGACAGAGAACTCTGATGAAAAGGGTACGAATCCAGAGCAGCTGTTTGCAGCAACATACTCTGCTTGCTATGATGGCGCGTTGAATCTTGTCGCATCGAATAATAAGAAAGAAATCGAATCGAAGACAACAGCTGAAGTTAGTTTCTTAAAAGATGAATCAGACGGTGGTTTCAAAATTGGAGTAACACTGAACGTAGAAGTGAAAGGTGTTAGTCAGGAAGATGCTGATATGCTTACGAAGGAGGCCCACAAAGTGTGCCCTTATTCAAAAGCAACTCGTGGAAACATCGATGTAGAAATTAACGCAAAAGCGGTCTAACCATCTGGTAACAGGCTATCGAGTGTACTCGGTAGCCTTTCTTTTGTTCAATTAGACGTTAGGTAAAAAAGAGAAACAGACATAATTACCCAGTTTAGTTTGTATTCTAAAGGGTAAGCAATCGGTAAGCCCTGCTTCCTCCAGGAGTACAGGTTATTTTAGTTGAAAGGGGAAAGAGCCGTGAAGCAATCCGTGGGTACGTTCAACCACAGGTATTCAGTGGTGCTGTATCAAATAGAAACAGCTGTGAAGAAGTCTAAAAGCCTGACTCAAAAGAATGTCGATATTCGGAAGCTGTCACAGATGACAGGATTTTCTGAAGAGCAGATTCTAGAAGCAATGGAGTTCGGAGACCCTTCTTTCAAATTAAACCGGCCATCTCTTCCAAAGCAGAATATTCATATGCAAGTCTAAATATGACCTCTTTGGAGGGACAGGTCTTAGACCATTTCTTAGTTATCAAAATCGACCACTGGTCGATTTTTTTTGTTCTCCGAAAAGGGGGAGTGCGGGAGTTTGTCGAAGGAGGTTTACTAAGGAAATGTAAATGGAGGCGTGTTTATGAAGGTTACGAACGCTACAGGAGATATCAAGACGAATGAAGATCTTATGAATCTACTTGATTCTTTGTTAAGAGAACCAACATCGTTTTGGGATAAGTTTTATGAAGATAGAGAAAAGCCGATTCCTTTTTTTAAACAAGTTCCTGATGAGAATCTGGTTACATGGCCTATCCCGAAAGGGCGCGTGCTTGAAATTGGCAGCGGTCCAGGACGAAATGCGATATATCTTGCTAAGCATGGCTTTGAAGTAGATGCTGTCGATTTGTCACGAACTGCGATTCAATGGGGTACGGAGAGGGCGAAAGAAGAAGAAGTAGATGTAAACTTCATTCATGGTAGTTTATTTGAACTTAAGGTAGACCCTGAAAGCTATGACTTCATCTATGATTCTGGGTGTTTTCATCACCTCCCACCTCATCGACGGATAAGTTACGTAACGTTCATTCAGAAAGCTTTGAAAGTCGATGGATTATTCGGTTTAACATGTTTCACGCCTGACGGGCCACTAGGCGGATCGACCATGAGTGATCAGGAGGTTTATGAAGAGCGGTCGTTACAAGGTGGACTCGGTTATTCAAAGGAAAGGCTGCAATCCATTTTCGAAGCCTTTAGTGAGGTTGAGATCAGAGAGATGAAGGAATCATCTGATCCGACTCTATTTGGTGTGAATGGTTTGATGGTTGCACTGTTCAAAAAAACAGAATAAGTAGAAGTATTCTAAAACAGTGGTTAAGAAACTGTAGTAAAAGGGTACTAATATTTAGGAGATCGATGCTACATAATTTGGAAGCGAACTGAAAGGATTACCATTCAGTTGGAAAGGACGGGATGATGAAAAGAGAAAAAGCACAGCAAAAAGGACCAGTTTTCTGGGTTTCAGCAGTTGTCATCTTACTACTCGTAATATGGGGTGCGGTCGTTCCTGAGTCGTTCGCGTCAGTCGCAAACAGCGTCTATTCATTCACGACAGATGCGTTCGGATGGTTTTATTTACTTTCTGTGGTGTTTTTTGTTTTGTTCTGTGTGTATCTAGCAATTAGTAAGTATGGTAAGATCCGTCTGGGAAAAGATGGAGAGCGTCCGGAATATCCATTTTTCACATGGATTGGGATGTTGTTCAGTGCAGGTTTCGGTGTTGGACTCGTATTCTGGGGTGTCGCAGAACCGATGACGCATTTTGCGAATCCTCCCGCAGGCTTTGGCGTTGAAGGAGAGACTGAGCAGGCTGCTAAGCTAGCGATGAGGTACTCCTTTTTTCATTGGGGAGTTCATCAATGGTCTGTCTTTACAGTAGTCGGCCTCGTTATGGCATACTTTCAATATCGTAAAGATCGGAAAAGCTTAATAAGTGAAACGATCTCAACAGGGACACCTGCTAAAAGGAAGAAATCCTGGAGAGGCGTCATCAACATACTCGCTGTTATCGCAACAGTGATGGGTGTTGCAACGTCACTCGGATTCGGAATTCTTCAAATCAATGGCGGATTAAACTATATGTATGATCTACCGCAGAATGCGACGGTTCAGATCATCATCACTGTATTACTGCTCGTTTTGTATATGACTTCGTCTACAACAGGCTTGAACAAAGGAATCAAGTACTTAAGTAATCTGAACTTAGCTCTTGCATTAGGCTTGATGCTATTCGTTTTATTCTTAGGACCGACAGTATTTATTCTTGAGAGCTTTACAGTAGCAGCTGGTGGTTACATTCAGAAGTTTATCGAGATGAGTTTTTATATGACTCCATATGAAGGCGGCACCTGGGTAAAGGATTGGACAGTGTTTTATTGGGCGTGGGTGATCGCTTGGTCTCCATTTATCGGATCGTTCGTAGCAAGAGTGTCGAGGGGTCGATCCATTCGAGAGATGATCTTTGGTGTGTTGATCGTTCCACCGTTCATCGCGATGGTGTGGATCGCTGTATTTGGTGGAGCAGCATTTCACCTTGACCTGTTTCAAGGCACAGCAATTGCAGATGCGGTAAATGAGGATGTGACGAGTGCATTGTTCGTTACACTAGAAGAATTCCCATTAACGACGATTCTTTCAGCGCTCTCGATCTTCTTAATCTGTATTTTCCTAGTAACATCAGCTGACTCAGCAACCTTCGTTCTCGGTATGATGACGTCGGATGGTAATTTAAATCCTTCTCTTTTCTCCAAACTTGTTTGGGGAACACTCATTGCAGCGATTTCAGCCGTATTGATCATCAGCAGCGGCTTGCAAGGATTACAGACAGCATCACTTGTGTCCGCTCTGCCATTTACTGTTATTCTTATCATCATGTGTATCAACCTCTTTAAAGCAGTGAGGCGAGATTTGAAGTCTTATGAGGTACAAAAAGAAAGAAACTTACTAAACAAACTTAATTCGACATCGAATAAGCAAAAAACAAAGATAAGCAGGCAGAACGATGATACTCATCATATGTGATGAACCATAACGAACCCCCGCGTGAAATAACGCGGGGGTTTTATTATCCTAGTGCAACGTCAAGGACCATCATGACAGAGAAGCCAACTAACAGTGACATTGCAGCAAGTTGAACATGCCCTCTTTCTTGAGAACCAGGAATCACTTCTTTTGCTACTACAAAGATCATTGCTCCAGCCGCAAAGCTCAGTGCATAAGGAAGGAGCGGGTGAATGATCATGACAGCAAGAGCACCGATCACAGCGGAGATCGGCTCGACCATTCCTGAAAATTGACCGTAGAAAAAGCTTTTCCCCTTCGACATGCCGTCACGTCTTAAAGGTAAGGATACAGCAGTACCTTCAGGAATGTTTTGGATGCCGATACCGATCGCAAGGGCGATTGCACCGGATAGTGATGCTGTTGAGAAATCTGCAGCAAGAGCACCAAAAGCCACACCGATCGCAAGTCCTTCTGGTATATTGTGTAATGTCAATGAGAAAACGAGCATAGCAGTACGGTGCTTCGCCTTCTTGTCTTTTATATCTTTAAAATATAGATTTTCATCGATCATCGGAAGGACACGGTCCACTAATAGTAGAAACACGCCTCCGAGTAAAAATCCGACTACAGCCGGAATATAACCAGGGACTCCCTGTTCTTCAGCCATTTCAATTCCAGGACTTAGAAGTGACCAGAAACTAGCTGCGATCATGACGCCGCCTGCAAAAGCAAGCATCGAATCGAATAGCTTCTGGTTCACTGATTTTGTAAAAAAGACCACAGCCGCGCCGAGAGCTGTCGATCCCCAAGTAAATAACGTAAAAAGTAACGCTTGGAAAACTGGGCTTAAATCCATAAACCAGTTAATCATCGTTAAGCCCTCCTTCAATATGATTTATTTTCATATCCACATATTTTTTGCATATAGGAAAAATCTATACATCACAGTGTAAAGGGCTCGATTCGGCGTTGTCAATGTAAAGGCTTCGTACTCCGCATATCATGTGAAAGTGCGTTATTTTCTTTTACTATTACTTACCCGCTGCTGTTTTATAAGCAGTGATTTAGGGAAGATTTTACAACATGATCGTAGAAAGAAGGGAACGACGTTATGCCAGAAGGTCCTGAAATTAGAAGAGCGGCTGTTGAGGTTGAAAAAGCGCTTAAGAATAGAACGATAATGGAAGTGAAATTTGCATTTGAGCATCTTAAAGGATACGAATCTTTGCTTGAAGGAGCAGAAGTGCTGAGGGTAGACACGAAAGGGAAGGCGATGCTCATCCGTTTCAGCAATGACTTTACGATTTACTCACACAATCAGCTATATGGAAAATGGTATATACGAAATGTATATAACTATCCAAAAACAAATCGGCAGTTACGGCTTGCAATCCATAATGAAAAAAAGTCTGCGTTGTTATACAGCGCTTCTGACATTGAAGTATTGCGTAATGAAGAAGTGCCTCATCATCCATTCATATCGAAAGTTGGACCAGATCTATTAAGTGAAGAAGTGACGGTACAAGAACTGAAAGAACGATTTAGCTCAAAGAGGTTTTATCGAAAAAAGTGGTCTTCTTTATTGCTAGATCAATCTTTTGTTGCTGGAATTGGAAATTATTTAAGAAGCGAAATCATGTACGTTGCTGGTATCCACCCGGATTTAAGACCAGTGGATTGCACGGAAGAAATGATTACAAAAGCAGCAGAAGCAACGATAACGTTAGTTGAACGCTCTTATGTGCATAAAGGGATTACAAATGATATTGAGCTTGCTAAAAAGCTTAAGGAAAGTGGCGAAAAGCGTCGGCAGTACAGACACTGGGTTTTTAATCGCGAAGGTGCACCGTGCAGGATCGATGGCACTGAAATTAAGAAAGTGATCGCAGGATCAAGAAGGCTCTACTATTGCCCGACATGTCAGTCAAAGAGTCATGCTCATCTCTAAAACAGAAAACGACTTTGAGGAAGGAATGAAGTTGTTTTTTGGTGAATGTACAAGAGGGTGAGATAAATGAGGTGAGCAAATGGAAGCACGTGTGGAAAAATGTTTTAATGAAGCGGTTCTAGTGCAAGCTCTAGAAAAATTCGGAGCGGACCGTCATCGTTATAAGAAGTTGGGTGATTTTGAGAACTATGTATTTGAAGTAGATGTTAATGGTCCATCAATCTTAAGGTTAACGCATAGTTCACATCGTTCTATGGAAGATGTTAAAGCTGAATTGCACTGGGTAAACTTTTTGCATGACCATGAAATAAATGTATCGAGAGCACTTCCTTCTAAAAATGATCACTTTGTCGAAGAGATCGAAGTTGAGGATGGTTCCTTCTTTGTATCCTTGTTTGAAAAGGCACCAGGTCGACAATTGAAGAAGAACGATGAAGTATATGGACAAGAATTATATGAAGTATGGGGAAGAACGATTGGTAAGATGCATCACGCGACAAAAGATTATCATCCTGAAGGTGCTCATCGAGAGCATTGGGATGAAGAAGACTTGTTGCAGTTCGAGAAATACATTTCTGAAGAAGATGGGAATATCATCTCTCAAGGGAAAGCTTTAGTAAGGGAGATAAAAGCGCTTCCGAAAGAGAGAGATACGTATGGACTCCTCCATTCTGACATACATGCAGGAAACTTCTTTTATTATGAAGGAGATATTCATGTATTTGACTTTGATGATAGCTCATATCACTACTTCGTTAGTGATATTGCTATCCCGCTGTATTATACGGTATGGGGAGGCTTGCAGGGTGAGGATCGAGAAACAAGAGCTCAATTTGCCGAAACGTTTCTTTACTCTTTCCTAAAAGGCTACTTAAAAGAAAATACTGTGGAAGCTGAATGGATTAAGAAGATACCTTTATTCTTAAAATTAAGAGACTACATTCTATATTCAGTGCTACATAAGAAATTTGATGTGATGAATATGAGTGAAGGTGAACAACAAATGCTGAAGCAAGTCAAAGATAGGCTAGATGAAGGCGAACCAATCGCTCAGCCATCTTATGAACGACTTCTCCAACGTTTGTCGAAAAAATAAAGATAGGATTAATTTTAACGGTAAAGGGAAATGAGACAGAAGTACTGCTTTTTCAAGCTGAGTCTATAGATTTGAGCATACCCTTTCATTCTTACGGAAAGAATACTATAATGAAAATTGGACTGGAAATATGATGTTCTGGTCTCAAAAGAGGATGAACGTAATGGAAACCAAATCAAAAGAAGCTGAGATTTCAAGCTATGTAGGTAAACTTTTACGCGATAATTTCGGGAAAGGCCCTTCTTCTGTCTTTGTATCGATTGAAAAACCGTACATCACGATTTATTTTCGAGATTTTTTAGCACCCATGGAGCGGGTTCTCATCGATCAGAAAGAAGAAAAGAGAGTCGAGGAAACGAGAGATCTTTTGATGATCAAATTGTTTCCTGAAATAAAAGCTGCCCTAAGTGTTATGGCTGATTTCACTATCGAATCTTTCTATCATGACTGGTCGCTTCCTAACCGAACCGGTTTGTTCCTTGGTATTATGGATCAAAGCGAATGTGAAGAAGAACATGTGCCAGGTGGTTTTGAAAAGAAAGAAGAACTGCACGAAGAAATTGCACGTATCAGTAAGCAAGCAGAAAAGGTTCCAGGACTGATTGATTCTTGCTACTTAAATGATCGAACGATCGTTGTGATTCGAGAAGGAATTTTAGTCCGTATTGAGAAAGAACTTATTCGTGATGGCCATGAAGAAACTCTTAAATTAACGAAACGTCGACTTGAAAAGAGTCTGATGCATAATAATAATTTTGAATCAATCTTATCAACAGAGGTGCAGGACATCTTCGTTGACTGGGATTTTAAGCTAGATAAGAGTTACATTGTGTTTATAGTAAAACCATATAAATCGTAGGTGGAAATGAGCTGGGCAAAAGAACCAGACATAAGCCGAAAGGACCCTTGTGGGATCTTTCGGCTTTTTTTTGTTTTATAGTGAGGTTTTTTCTAATCCTTGAGCACAAACAGCCAACAGACGTAGCACTAGACGAAAAACAGTTATCAAAGGAGGAGAAAAAGAATGAAATATTTAATAGACCATTCGAAAAAGGTGATCCATCGAACGACTTTTGCAGGTGATCGTTGCGAATTTCATACGACTCCAATCGATAGACGTGAAGGAACGATGGATGCTCCTTATCTCGATAAACTTGTAAAAGAAAGGTCCTATATTATTTGCGAGATGTGTAGCGGTAGTATGAAAGAAGAGTAAATAAACGCCTTTTTACGAGGCGTTACACTCCCTTCAACCCATTGATGACAAAACCTCCAGTATAAGTATTAAAAGCATTGCTGGGGTTTCCAAATAGATAATAGGGCGAATAGGATGGCAGCTTATGTAAGATCAGAAGCTGCTAGGTTGAAGCTCTTTAATACAGGATCATAAAATGTAGAAAGTAAAATGCGAGCGATACTATCGTTAACTCCAATTAGAAACTATTGGAAGAATATTCTTTCTTAATTCATTTAGATAAGATAAAGTTTCAAGTAGGAATGAAGAAAATACATTCCTACCTTCGCTACTTCCTGTGAATCCTTAGATTATCATCCCAAGGTAGCTAGCAAACATGAAGAATGGTCCAGGAACTGCTTGGACCATTCCTTACCCTGCTAAGAATTGACCCTCAGAACGCCTGTTTTCTATAAGAATGAAATAGGCATTAAAAATGTCTGAAAGAGAATGAAAAATTGGTTAAAAAGTTGATTGAAGTTAATGTGAGAAATATCAAAAAAGAACTCCTCCAAAAATTCCCCCTCTGACCTTCTTTATCGAGATGCCAATCTGTGGTGCCATAGGAAGTCATCCAAGTCGTGTAGATATAAGAAATATTTCTATAAGTCTTTTCCGGTTTGGATTGATCAATACCAAAGTGCTTCTTCCATTAGTTTTTTACTATTTTTATCCTAAATAGCTTTTATTCAATTTATAAGCTTTATTGTTAGTGGAAATTGGACATAAATTAATATTATATTGGAAGTATTTTGACAATTAGGTTATAATCCCCTTTGTAGGTAACGAAGGGAGAGAGAAAAATGGAGCGATCTATCTGTAATACATGTGGAACCCAGTACTCCGAGGCTCAGCCCGAGTACTGCTCTATTTGTAAGGAAGAAAGGCAGTATGTAAATCCAAATGGACAAGAATGGACAACACTAGAAGCCATGAGGAATAGTGAATATCATAATAAAATCACTTATGAGAAACCAGGCTTATTTAGCATCACAACTGTGCCATCATTTGCAATTGGACAAACTGCCTATCTAATACAGGAGAACGGTCGAAACATACTATGGGACTGTATTAGTTACTTAGATCAAGAAACAATAGATGAAATAAATGAATTAGAGGGCATTGATGCAATAGCACTATCGCATCCTCACTATTATTCTTCTCAAGTTGAATGGGCGGAAGCTTTTGATGTGCCGATCTATATTCATGAAGATGATCAACAGTGGGTGATGAGAGAAAGCGAACGAATCATTTATTGGAGTGGCGAAGAGCTAGAACTAACCCCAACTGTGAAAGTTCATCGTCTTGGTGGTCATTTTCGAGGAGGAGCCGTACTGCATTGGACAGGTAAAGATGGTGGTACACTCCTGACAGGCGATATTATTCAAGTTGTTGCTGATCAGGAATGGGTAAGCTTTATGTATAGCTATCCTAATTTAATTCCTCTGCCAGGAGCTAAGGTAAGGGAGATGGCTGAACGTGTTCGTCCTTTAGCGTTTAAACAAATCTTTAATGCCTTTCATAAGCGGGTAGAGAATGACGCAGATCGTGCCGTACAGCGATCGGCGGATCGCTACATCATGGCCTTACAAGGAGAG
The DNA here is from genome assembly GCF_056158505.1 of Anaerobacillus sp. ABR4_321. Taxonomy (NCBI): domain Bacteria; kingdom Bacillati; phylum Bacillota; class Bacilli; order Caryophanales; family Bacillaceae; genus Anaerobacillus; species Anaerobacillus sp. ABR4_321. Next base: position 4,007,466 of record NZ_JBSWTK010000001.1, on the reverse strand, counting down.
TTATTTGATACATAACATTTAAAATAAATAAAAAAAGCTTTCCCAGATTGGGAAAGCTTTCTTATAACTACTAGTTACGCTTTAACAACGTTAGTAGCTTGAGGTCCGCGGTTACCTTGCTCTGTGTCGAAAGTAACTGTTTGACCTTCTTCTAGAGTTTTGAAACCTTCACCTTGAATTGCAGAGAAGTGTACGAATACGTCGTCTCCACCTTCAACTTCGATGAAACCGAAGCCTTTTTCTGCGTTAAACCATTTAACTGTACCTTTGTTCATGTGTAATTCCTCCAGTGCGATTCGCACAAATATTACTATTACTGCTCTACATAATGATTCAAGATGTAAGGTCGCTTAAGGAGCTTATTCTAAACTAATCATACGTTCCGAACAACAATAATTAATCCTAGTATAACATGTGAAAATAATAATGCAAGTCACAAAGAGATGATAACGTGAATGAAAAACCTCATAGGGTACGTACACCCCTATTCGATGTTCGCCCTCGAATAGATTTATAGTGCTATCTTTTCATAAACCTGGTAATGTAAACTTATGTCATCTATTCGTTTATTTATTTATTAATTAATATCCGGAGGTATCATCACATGCCTATAAACGAAACGATTTTAAAAGAAGAAATAGTTTTGATAGGGAAAAAGATAGAAGCTTCAAAACAAGAGTTGGCGAAGAAACTTGCTTTAAACGAAGGTGAAGCAGAAGAGGCCTTACAGGTTCGGATGGAGTTATTTCAATTAATTGCGGACGCTTTTTCAAATGGTTATGATGAAACAATTACTCGTATTGAGGAGTGGGGCAAGGAAATTGGAGAACTAGCAGTTCATATGGAAGTAGAGCTAGATGAATCTTTAAAAAGCACTTCTGATTTTCGAAATACGATCTGGAATAAAATCGAAGAGATCAGTACGGATGAAGGAATTTCGTTGAAAACGATTTTTGAAGTAGCTCGTATTATCGATCCCTTGTTAGACCGAGTGGTGTATGCATATAGTACAGCGTACGTCGAGGCTTATAAAAGTAACATCGATAAGGCTCGAGAATCATTTCTTGAGTTATCAACTCCAATCGTACCTATATTAGAGGGCGTTGCGATTCTGCCGATCATCGGAGATATCGATACGTATCGTGCGAGTCTACTGTTAGAGAAGTCTCTTGAGGGAGCAACATCCATGAACTTGACCCACCTGTTTATCGACTTATCGGGAGTAAACATCGTCGATACGATGGTTGCAAATAACATTTTTAAGATCATCGATTCGCTAAAAATGATCGGAGTAAAAGGCATATTAGCAGGTATAAGACCTGAAGTTGCGATGACGATGGTATCACTGGGAATCGAATTTAAAGGTGTTCAGACTCATAGCACGCTTAAACAGGCTTTAGCAAAACATATTTTATAATTTAGTCTAGAGAAGCTACCTCGACTGGTAGCTTTTTAGATTGTAGAGAAAGTCTAGGTGTTACGATGAGAGTAGTCGATGAATTCCACTTCCAATTAACGTTGACGGATAAATGGAAGGTCAGGATTCCCATATTTGTCTGTTAAACCATTGAGACGGAAAGTTTGTTTTGGATTTATTCTCTTCAAGTAGGAGAGACGATCGCGGACTCCTGCGGTAGAACGGGCGGCCGAGACCGGGGTGTGGGTTTCACCTCGGGCTTGGCCGTTCGTCCGCGGAAAGCATGCGATCGTCATCGACTACGGCATTGGGAAAACTGAATATGTGCATAGGTTTCTAGAGAAGCTACCTCAACTGGTAGCTTCTTTTTATTACCATATTTTATTTTGGTTAAAGTGATTGACGTGTAACTCAATCGCTAATAAAATGGGTTTCGAAAAAATTTGAAGGACAGCCTCTGTTATCAAGTTTTTAAACTTAGAGGAAGGGAGGGGATCGTAATGGCTTATCGTATTACGGTTTACCTTCTAGGTATGTTCATAAACTTCTTTGGTGTAGCGTTAATCATTCACGCCTCCATCGGAGCTGGGTTCTGGACATCCTTTTTTATTGGAGTCTCAGACCTTTTTGGTTTAACAGTCGGTTTTTGGTATGGTGTTTTCCAATTTCTAATCATCTTTTTAAACGGATGGTTAATGAAGCAAAATCCGGAATTCAAAGCACTATTGCCAGTGTTTATGGAAAGCTTTATTCTTGATTTTTGGTTAGAAATCGTATTTGCATCTGTTGATCTGTCAGCAGCACCAGTAGTAGTAAAAGCTTTAACACTTGGAGTTGGAATGTTCACGATTGGTCTTGGTGTAGCGATTTACATCCTGCCGCAGTTTCCAAGAGCACCTGTCGATCAATTATTCTTAGCAGTCAGTGCACGTTTTAATGTGAGTCTGCGTATGGGACAAACATTAGTTGCTATCGCTGTCGCATCTCTAGCTGTATTGATCGGCGGACCAGTAGGAATTGGTACAGCCGTACTCGTTTTATTCCTTGGGCCAGTTATTCAACTATGGTATACGAGGGCTTATCCAATGTATTACATGCTTAAACCAGAAAATGCTCCCCAAGAAGAGTATTTATAAATCGAAATTCAACAAGCGTTCCTGCCTCGTAGCAGTGAGCGCTTTTATTAATGTATACTAATTCTGAGGAGGTTGATGTTATGACTGGAAAACGATTTAAACCTGGTAAGGCAGATAAGCTTCTTGACCCAAAACGAAATGAAATCTTATCTCCAGAGCAAGTCATCTCGCTTCTGAAAGTGAAGGAAACAGACCATGTAGCCGATTTAGGCGCGGGTAATGGTTACTTTACGTTGCCGCTAGCTCAAGTAGCAGAAACGGTATATGCTGTGGATATCGAAAAGCAGATGCTAGAGCTTCTAAAAGAGCGTGGCTCACATATGAGCAACATTCAATACATTGTAAGTGATCTAGAGGAAATTAAGTTGCCGGATCGAGTAGCGGATCATGCCCTAGTAGCTTTTGTTCTTCACGAAGTACCTAATCTTACGAAAGCATTTACGGAATTGAAGCGGATCCTAAAGCCTGGTCAAAGGCTGCTCGTTCTTGAGTGGGAAAAAATCGAGATGGAGATGGGTCCTCCTATTCACGAACGATTGTCTTCTGAGCAAATGAAAGAAGTTTTTATCGATAACGGTTTAGAACCGGAAGTTCATTACTTCCATGAAGCGGTATATGGAATATCAGCAGTAGTCTAGATTTATAGTGCGCTACCCATGAACGAATACCCCTAATGCATAAGGGGTATTTTTTATGATTGAAAGGAAAAGTTTAGGTTGTTGGGAAATAAAAGCTTTATATGCCCAATAATTAGAGGATAAGAGTCTGAACTTTCCCAATACAAAGAATGGTCGAACTCCTTTATCATGTTAGGTAGGCACTCAAGAGGAGTGCAAAAAAACTTTATGATGGAGGTATTCAATGAGATTCTTGAACAAGATAGCACTTATTGTGTTATTGGTTGCAGCAACATTAATACCGGGGCAGATGAAGCAAGCGGAAGCTAGCTCATTGAAAGTGGATCAGGCGTTAACAAATTTATTAGCTAATATTACAAACTTTAGTGAAGTAGAGGCAATCATTACATATGACAGTATGCCGACTATTGAGCAGTTGGATAAATTGAAGTCATTTGGACTATCGGTTAAAACGTTTAGTGAAATACCTGTTGTAGGTGTTTCTGGCACGGCTCTAGAAATTAATTCACTATTAGACAGCGGATTGAATGCGCTTGGAATCTATAAAAACAAAGAACTGGATTATCTCATGAAAGATAGCCGCAAACTTATCGGTGCTGAAAAGGTTTGGAATGACCTTGGATATACAGGGAAAGGTACGACCGTTGCAGTCATCGATAGCGGAATCGATGCAACGCACCCTGATCTTCCGATGGGAGATAAAGTGGTCCAAAACGTGAAGATGTTAGTTGGAGGAAGCATTTTCGGTGGGGAATCTCTCTATCTTGAAAATGTACCGAACACAGATACGACCTCTGGTCACGGTACTCACGTAGCTGGAACGATTGCTGGTAATGGCACAGCGAGTGACGGTCTGTACAGTGGCGTTGCTCCTGATGCGAAACTAGTGGGGATTGGTGCTGGTGAAGCAATCAGCATTCTATGGGCTCTTGAAAGCTTTAACTATGTAATCGAGCATCAAGAAGAGTATGGCATCGATGTTGTAAGTAATAGTTGGGGTACGACAGGTGAGTATGACCCGAATTCTCCGATCAACGTAGCAAGTAAAACGGCTCATGATAATGGGATCACAGTTACTTTTGCAGCAGGAAATGAAGGGCCAGAAAATGATACGCTAAATCCTTACTCAGCTGCACCTTGGGTTATTTCAGTAGCCGCTGGTACGAAAGACAAGCAGCTTGCTGATTTCTCTTCAAGAGGGGTACCTGGTGACAATCTTCTACATCCTGATATTACTGCGCCAGGCGTTGATATCGTTGCAACGAAATCTTCTACAGGTGTTGTGATCAACGCACTTGGTACTACAAAAGACGTTAATTATATCGACCCTGAATACATTCCGTTCTACACGACGTCTAGTGGTACGAGCATGGCAACACCACACATTTCTGGAATCATTGCGCTTATGGAAGAAGCTGCAACAGATCTTTCACCAGATGAAGCACTTAGTCTTCTCGAACAAACAGCTGAGCCAATGTCTGGTTATGAGTACCATGAGGTTGGTGCCGGTTATGTGGATGCATACAAAGCAGTACAGCAGGCTGCAACAAAATAATTTATTTATGATGAAGGCACGACTCGATGATGAGTCGTGCCCTTTCTAGTTTTTAGCATATTTAAAACCTTATAAACTAATGACCCTTTATTCCGCTCTTCATGAGTATTCACTCCTGCTGAAGGCGATCCTCGAATGAAACTAAAATCCCGTGCTGTTTTTAGCACGGGATTTAGTGTGATCAACCTACGATCTGAAGTTCTTTCGGGAATTTTGTTAATGTTTCATAACCATTAGGTGTAACAAGAACATCATCCTCGATGCGTACTCCGCCGATTTCTGGTACATAGATACCTGGTTCGATCGTGTACGTCATGCCTTCTTGTAGAACATTATCGTTGTTTTCACTCATCGAAGGATACTCGTGTACTTCAATCCCGATTCCATGTCCGATTCGGTGAGGGAAGTGATCGCCGTATCCACCATTCGTGATAATTTCGCGAGCCTTTTTATCAAGGTCACCAAGGCGAGTGCCTGGCTTTGAAATGTTTAGCGTTTCAAGCTGAGCATTAAGCACGATATCGTAGATTTCTTTTTGCTTTTCATTCACTTCTTGGAAAGCGACTGTTCGAGTGATGTCAGAGCAATAGCCGTTATGAACAACACCAAGATCAAATAAAACGAGGTCGCCTTTTTTAAGCTTCCGATCTCCAGGGTTACCATGTGGTTGTCCAGCTTTTTCACCGAATAGAACCATTGTGGAGAATGACATTTCGCGAATGCCTTTCTTCTTTAATTCATATTCGATCGTTGCGAGGACTTCCATCTCAGTCACGCCTTCACGAAGTGCTTTAATCCCAGTTTCAACACCGAAGTCAGCAAGCTCTGCAGCTTCACGAAGGACTTTTAATTCTTGATCGTCTTTAATTAAACGAAGCTCATTTAGCTTCTCTTCAGCACTTGTGAACGTTACGCCAGAATAGCGCTGCATGATTTGCTCTGCACGCTCATATGCAAGCGTCACTTTTTCAATCGCTACGTGATCAGCTTCTTCTATTCCGCGTTCTTTAAGTGCAGTATGGATGAGCTCCCAAGGGTTGTCAGCATCTCCATGTCCAATGATGTCATGCTTCCAACCTGCATCTCTTGCTTGGGAAACTTCCATGCCTGGTGTCACGAGGAATGGATCCTGATCAGGGAACACAAACAGACCTAATAAACGTTCATGTGGGTCTGTATGGAAACCAGATAAATAAAAGACGTTTGATGGTGTATGAACAAATGCGAATGTTTGTCCTGTTTCCTTCAGCCAGTTCGAGAAATTTTCTAGACGTTGATTCATTCGGACCACAACCTTTTCTGTTTCTTACTTATTCTTTTTCGTAGTCGCAAGTGTAACGACGATGAGTACGATTACTGCGACCGGTACGGCGAAAAGAACGCTGTTCAGATCAAATGGTTTTGCTAGTGGGATTTCCCATACAAGCGTTGTCGCAACACCAGCGATCATGGAAGAAATACCACCGTAGTAATTCACTCGTTTCCAGAAGAACACTGCTAGTACAGCAGGAGTGATTCCGGCTCCGTATACTGTGTAAGCATACATTTGGACAGAAAGCACTGTTGGGAAAAAGCTGATGATCACATAAGCTAGAGCACCGAGAATAACAATGAACCATTTAGTCATGTTTAACAGCTGACGATCTGTTGCGTCCTTTTTCACGTACTTCCCAACAATATCATACGTTACGTTTGTTGCAGCTGACAATAGATACGAGTTCCCAGTTGTAATGATAAAGGCAGTAGCTGCAGTGAGAAGAATTCCTCCTACTACAGTAGGCATGGCAACCGTTGTGGCCATAAGTGCCATTCCCGGATCGATATCAGGGAAGATCGATCGAGAAGCGAATGCAATTAATGCAATTGTAGGTGAAATGAGTAACATCGCAACAAGCCATCCGATTTGCGCTCGTTTAGACGATTTATCTCCACTTGAAGAGGCCAGACGCTGATACATGTTCTGGTCTGCAAGTAATAAGAATAGGGACGGAAGCAAATATCCAAGCAGTTGAATATTCGATAGTTGTCCACTAAACGTTAGGTGGTCACTCGGTACATTTGCAATAATTTCATCCCAACCACCAGCGATAACAAAGATGGTCGGTAACGTAACACCAAGACCGACTACCATTAAGATTGCGCTGATCGCATCTGTTGGAGCGACGGAACGAAGTCCACCGATCGTAGCAAGAAATATGATAAGTGCAGCTCCGATGATCGTTCCAAGTTCAACTGAAATACCAGTCGTTAAATTAAGGATAAATCCAAAGCCTTTCATTTGATAAGAAACGATACCTACATAGGCAAGAATAATAATGATACCTGCAAGCATACGTGCAAATTGGCCGTATTTTTCTTCAAGAATAGAAGAAACGGTATATTTACCAAATTCACGAATACGTGGTGCAATTATATAAAGCGTTCCGATCCCGATCAGTGTTGGGACCGCCATCAAGAAGGCTGGAATGATTCCATAGCTATACGCCATAGACGTTTCTCCACCTGAAATACTTCCACTACCTGTCCATGTTGCTAAAAGCGTACCCGTAAGTACGAGAGCACCGAGTCCTTTTCCTGCAAGAATAAAGTCCTCACTACTCGAAACTTTCTTAGAGAAATAAATTCCTAAACCGACCATCAAGATGCCATACGCGATGACAAACCAGAGGAGGTTTGGATTGTGTGTAATTTCCATTACGTAAACGTCACTTCCTTGTTGTGTAATTTTCTAGGGTGCGCACCGATTCGTATCCTATCATAAGAAGAGTCGATTATAAAAAAAGGCTCTCATCTTGGTTGGAAACGATTTCTAACTTTTATTAGAATGCGCCAAGAAAGTGGTACTATTATAACCTCTTTATGGGAAAATCACCTTTATAATGCTTATATATGGTAATTATGTGAGCTTTAAGTACTAATTTGAGGTTTGTTTTCACGGTGAAAAAAAGAGCTATTATTGCGAATTTTACCTTTGTTTTGACGATGGAGGGAAGAGAAGTTATAAGTTTGCATCATAATCGTGATGAATTTACTTACTTTTCGTGATTATTTAGTAGGGTTTCGTGAACCAAATAAGTGTTGCGCGGATAGACGAAGAATGAGTATTTCTTGAAGGATATAGAGATGTTATAAAGAATGGTGTAGGGGGTATAAAACAATATACTTGATAAAAAGATAAAGAGTAGATATGATGGTTTTACATACCCATAGGGGTAATTTATTTATTGTATTTGGAGGGTTACGAAATGTATCTACGCACATTCTTTGATGAAAAGCTAGCACAATATTCTTATTTGATCGGTTGTCAACGAACAGGCGAAGCACTTGTGATCGACCCGGCTCGAGATGTGACCCCTTATATAGAAGTAGCAAAAAAAGAAGGTTTCCATTTAGCCGCTGCAGCCGAAACACACATTCATGCTGATTTCGTATCTGGTGCACGTCAGCTTGCAGAGAAGCATGATGTGAAATTGTATTTATCTGATGAAGGTGATCAAGACGCAAAGTATGAGTATCTTCAAGGATTAAATGTGGATTTAGTGAAAGATGGATCCATCATTAATGTAGGAAATATCGAACTTAAGGTAATGCATACCCCAGGACATACTCCTGAAAGTATTTCGTTCATGCTGACAGATCGTGGCGGTGGCTCAGACGTACCGATGGGTGTATTCACAGGAGACTTCGTCTTTGTTGGTGATATTGGACGTCCTGACTTGCTTGAAAAATCAGCTGGACAAGAAGGAACAGCTGAGAAAGGTGCAAAGGAGATGTTCAAATCACTTCAAACGTTTAAAGAGCTACCTGAGTTTCTTATGGTATGGCCAGGACACGGTGCTGGAAGTGCATGCGGTAAATCACTCGGTGCGGTGCCACAATCAACAGTCGGCTATGAGCTTCGAAATAACTGGGCATTGAAGGAAGAGAATGAGGAAACATTCCGAAAAGAACTCTTGAATGAACAGCCAGAACCACCGACGTATTTTTCTGTTATGAAGAAAGTAAATAAGGAAGGTCCTGCAGTGTTATCTGGTGAGGAGCTTCAGAAGGTCAACAATGCCGAGGAGTTTAAAGCATTTGCTGAGCAAGAAAACACAACGATCGTTGATACTCGTCCAGCAAAAGACTTTGCAGAAGGTCATATTGAAGGTGCAATCAATTTACCATACAATAAAGCATTTACGAACTGGTCCGGCTGGGTGCTCGACTACGATAAAGACCTCATATTGGTCGCAAACGATGATATGAAAGAAGACGTTGTTACATCGCTTCATTCGATCGGAATCGATAAGATCAAAGCGTACGCAAGTCCGGACATTCTATCACAATGGAATGATCTTGAAGGATACACGTTCATCTCAACTGAAGAGTTGAAGGATGTATATGAAAAAGAAGATGTCTATGTGGTCGATATCCGAAAAGAGAACGAGTATAACCAAGGCCATATTCCTGGAGCAGGACACCATATGCTTGGTTATATCGAAGACCAAGTTGAAGACATCCCTGAAGATAAAACGCTCGTCGTACATTGTCAATCAGGTACACGTTCTGCGATTGGAACGAGCTTGTTACAATCACTTGGGTTTAAAGATATCTTGAACTATAGCGGTGGTTTTGCTGCATGGGAGAAAGAAGGAGACAGAGTAGAGAAATAATCATGTTGAGAACGCAAAGCGAGAAGCTTTGCGTTTTTAGCTTGTTGTAAAACCACCCTTAATACTTTTTCATTGACGGAAAATTCTAACTGTTGTAATCTGAATGAGAAGCCTCCATTTAGAAAGGTATCCCCCTTTCAAAATCCGGAGGAAAGGGAATAGGAAAAAAGAACAATACTGCGTAAATTACTAAAGCTCCTACATGAGCTATCTCGTGATTACAAGCCAGTGTATCGATCTCGAATTATCGGGAGACGTATGCTGGCTTTTTTTAATTTCTAAAAAGGGAGAGGTTCGAAATGATTGAGACGAAATTGGAACGAAAGACGATCAAAGGGAATGGGTATGAAATTAAGCCCTCTTTAGATCATGGGCGAATGTACGAGATCGAACTCGATCGAGAGGTGCTGGCGCGGTTCTTTGAAGAAGTGAAAACGATCAGTAGTCAACAGCTCGATTATATTCCTTATATGCGGTTTATTATGACTGATAAGCTCGTTAAGCTGCTTGATGAAAACTTCCAGAAAACAGTGAGGGGCATCCTTCACGATCGATCCACAGGTGGCTTTACGGTTGGCGTCGGTGGGTATACGGAAGACACGGAAGAGTATGTGAAGTTCTCTACTGCTTTTTCCCACCTCGTCGGAATTCCGAACTTCGACGCGATGTCTGGAAATTACTATGCTCGCTTTTCAGTGAAGCATACGGATGATAGCGATTCTTACCTGCGTCAGGCGTACCGTCTGTTCACGCTTCATACGGATGGCACGTATGTTGATGAAGCGACAGACTGGCTTTTGATGATGAAGTTTGGAGAAGAACATGCAGTCGGAGGAAGATCCCGTTTGCTCCACCTTGATGACTGGGAAGATCTTGACCATTTCTACAATCATCCACTAGCAACTCAGAAGCTCGTCTACAAGGCACCGCCTAGTAAAAACGTTATTAAAGAGGTATTTCGAACAACGTTTTATGAAAGGAACAATGAGCCTTGCATGTGTTTCATCGATCAATTTGTTCATCCTTCAAGCATTGAAGAAGCAACGTATTTGAAGGATCTTTCTTACTCTATGGAGAAGTCTTCGGAAACAAAAGGTGTCGATCTGCCTGAAGGAAAGCTCGTGATGTTGAACAACCATTTCTGGCTTCACGGAAGAGAAGCGTTCGAAGAGAATCCTGCGCTTCATCGTGAACTTCTGCGCCAGCGAGGTCGATTTGCATAAAAGAAGGGGACATGAGGATGTATGATTATCTCGTTATAGGAGGGGGCATCGTCGGATTATCGACAGCTCTTTCTCTTCATCAAAAGTATCCACAAGCCAGGATGGCAGTTGTAGAGAAGGAAAAACAGTGGGCAAGCCATCAGACGGGCAGGAACAGTGGTGTGATTCATTCTGGAATCTATTATAAGCCAGGTAGTTTGAAAGCAGAGCTCGCGAGAAAAGGCAGCCAGTCGATGGTTCATTTTTGCCAGGAGTATGGGATTCCGCATGAGGTTTGCGGTAAAGTAATCGTCGCAGTAGATGATACGGAGAAAGAAAACTTAACCAACCTTTACAAGCGCGGCCTTGAGAATGATTTAGCTGTTAGGAAACTATCGAAAAGTGAATTACTAGAAATAGAACCTCACGTTAACGGTGTAGAAGGAATCCGGGTTCCTTCTACAGGGATCGTTGATTATCAGAAGGTGACTGAAAAGCTAGCGGACCTATTAGGAGATCAAGGTGTCGACCTCCTTTCAAGTACGAAGGTGACAAACATCGAGGAAGAGGAGAACGAAGCAGTGGTAGATACTACTCGAGGTACCTTGAAAACTCGTTATCTTGTGAACTGCGCGGGACTTCATAGTGACCGAATGGCGAAACTCGCAGGCATGTATACGGATGTTAAGATTGTGCCGTTCAGAGGAGAATACTACGAAGTTAAAAAAGAGAAAAGCTATCTCGTGAAAAATTTGATCTACCCTGTGCCAAATCCAGAGTTTCCGTTTCTCGGCGTACATCTGACAAGAATGATGGATGGTGGCATTCACGCAGGCCCGAACGCAGTTCTTAGTTTAAAGAGAGAAGGCTATCACAAATTGGCTTTTGATATGAAAGATACGGTTGACGTCCTGTCGTTCGAAGGGTTTTGGAGAATGGCAGCTAGTAATCTTAAAGAAGGAATGAAAGAGATGAAGCGCTCCTTTCACAAGAAATCATTTGTGAAGAGCCTACAGCGGCTCGTTCCAGAAATCGAGGAAGATGATGTGGTTCCTACCCATTCTGGTGTTCGAGCTCAAGCCCTCTTAAAAGATGGAAAGCTTGTTGATGACTTTTTCGTTTTTCCAGGCAAGCGCTCAATTCATGTGTGCAATGCCCCTTCACCGGCTGCGACCGCTTCACTCGAAATTGGTAAGGTCATCGCGAACAAAGTGCCGAGTGTCGTAACTACCAAAATGTATATGTAAGAATGATGCTGCTGAGAGAGACTCAGCAGTTTTTCTTTACGAAAAAAGGAAATATGGACGACTTACCGAACAGCTATAAAGTGTAAAACTTGTTGGAAGCGAGTGGTAAAGCATGATGAGGGAATTCAGTCTATTCATCCCCGTGTTTAATGAGAAAAGAAGGATAAGACTTTATATACCAAACGACTACGATGAGACAGATATTCGTTACCCTGTCATCTATATGCATGATGGTCAAAACGTTTTTCATGATCGTGACGCAGTAGGAGGGAGGTCACTCCGATTAAGAGAATATCTCGATAAGGAAAAGAAAAACGTTATCGTAGTTGCAGTTGATTCAGGTGTAGCACGAATGAGTGAATATTGTCCGTTCCCTACTGGAGAGTTGAGTAGGCAGGTCACTGCTAGAGAGCCTATCTCCAATGTTAAAGGCATCGAGTATATTGATTTTATCGTAAACGAGTTGAAGCCATATATCGACCGAACGTATCGAACGCTCGACCGTTCCGCCATGGCAGGGATATCTCTTGGAGGGTTGTTGACAGTGTATGCCATTTGTCGATATCCACATGTTTTCTCTAGAGGTGCAGCGATCTCTTCTGCTTTCTTTCGGAATCAGGAGGAGATCGAACGATTCATCGAAACGACAGACTTATCGAAGGTAGAGAAACTATACCTCGATTGTGGGACGGATGAATCGAGTGATGAGCAGCTCAATTCTGTATTTTTTGAGACTAATCAAAAGGTGAGTACGCTACTAAAGGAGAAGGGAATACAAGTTGAATTCCATCGAGTCGAGGGTGGGGCACATACATATGAAGCTTTTAGTAAGAGGGTCGGTCGTGTCATTTCATTTTTAGTAAATTAGGGTATAAGGAGGCGTTCGTGATGAAAGCATTACTAGTCGTAGATGTTCAGAAAGCATTTTTTAACGAAAAATGGGGAGAACGAAACAATCATGATGCAGAGGAAAAGATGGGTACGATCATCGATCATTGGCGAAAGCAAGGGGAGGAGGTCATCTTCATCCAACATTTATCCAATGACCCGCAGTCTGTTTTTTATCACAAACAAGAAGGGTTCGAGATAAAAGAGTCCGTTAAACCGTTAAGAGATGAACAAATCTTTACGAAGACAGTGAACAGTGCTTTTATAGGAACTGGTTTAAAAGATTACCTTCATGACAGGAAGATCAGTGAAGTGGTGATCGTTGGTTTAACGACACCTCACTGCGTTTCGACAACGGCACGTATGAGCGGTAATCTTGGATTCCACACGTCTGTTGTTTCAGATGCAACGGCTGCCTATGGAATCTATGATCAAGATGAAAACTATGTTGATCCAGAAACCGTTCATTCTGTTTCGCTTGCAACGATTCATGAAGAATTTGCAACGGTGATGACGACTGATCAGTTGCTTACACGGTTCGTGGAGAAGAAGTGACGAATGTGGTACATGTGAGCAAACGCTCCTCTTCTTATTGCGTTTTCCTGCTAAAATAGAGAGACGGGAGAGGAGCGGGTGTAAGCGTGAAACTATTATCGAAATTTACCAGCACGTTTCTCGTGTTGTTATGTATAGGATTAGTCGGTAACTATCTACTATCTAATTATGTTGATACTAGTAGAGTACTAGTTAATAAGGATGTTCCACTTCCGGACGAACTGCATCCAGAAGTCGAGGAAGCGAAGAATGAGCTGATTGCGAGGTCTGCGAAAAAGGGGATCGAAGTTGTCATCACAGACGGTCATCGTTCGAGTAAAGAGCAAAATAAACTGTATGAGAAAGGGAGATCCACCGAAGGTAACATTGTAACGAATGTGGCTGGAGGCGGATCATACCACAACTACGGTTTAGCGATCGATTTTGCCCTAAAGCTTGATAACGGTGATGTAGTTTGGGATATGAAGCGAGATGATAATGACAATGGAGAGTCTGATTGGATGGAAGTTGTAGCAATCGGGAAAGACCTTGGCTTTGAGTGGGGTGGAGACTGGTCGTCTTTCAAAGATTATCCTCATTTACAAATGGATTTTGGTCTTACGATCCGAGAATTGAAGAGAGGCCATAGACCTGAGAAATCGTATGCGAAAAACGAATGATCGCGAGGGAAGAATATGAGAACGAGATCTGCTGCTATCATCCTCGAGGACGATCGGGTAGCGCTAATTAAAAGAGTGAGAAATGGAGACGTCTACTACGTGTTTCCCGGTGGAGGAGTAGAAAAAGGAGAATCGAAAGAACAAGCTGCGATTCGAGAAGTTCATGAAGAGTTAGGTGTTACCATATCGTTAACAGACCTTTATGCAGAGGTTGATTTTAATGGGAAGCAATACTATTATCTTGCTCAGCTTGTTGGTGGAGAGTTTGGAACAGGAATGGGCGAAGAATATCAGCTCAAAGAAACGGATCGAGGCACGTATGAACCGGTGTGGATCGAACTTAATGAGCTCAATGGTCTCGATGTAAAGCCAGCTGAAGTTGCAAGATCCCTTTATTCTCTAAGAAAAACGGCAGATAGTCGTTAGACTAATCTGCCGTATCATCCATCATTTATTTAACGCTTCAGGATACATTTCATACTGTTTATGTGCATCCTTCAATGCTGCTGAAAGGGCATTTCCCGCTTTGCCAAGGTACCCTTCTCTCAACTGAGTTAATGGTTCTTCGATGCCATCTTTTAAACTGAAACCTTTTAACAGCTGCCTTACAAATTGTTTGCTGTGCTCGGTCATCAGCGTACAGGAAGCATCCACGATCACCCCGTAATGTTTATCTACTTCGAGTGTGAGCGTTAACGTATCTGATATATTGTTAGCGGCCATTCCCCCCGGAAGCTTCGAATGACCTGCGACGAAAATCGTATTCATTAAGTTCCCTCCTTACTGTGTGAATAGTTGCTTTGAATGCGCTCGAGCTCTTCTATTATGTTGATCGAGATTTCCTGTTCAGCCTCGTTATAAACGGGTTTAAATACGTCCCGCCACCTTTTTACTTCCTCTGTCGTCAATACATCGAGTTCTATATCTGAAGAGCGCTTGATTTCTCGAATATGCGCGTCATTGATTTCGATCGAATGTCTTCTGACCCAGTCAGTCGTTTCTTCCATAGCTTCTTCAAAAGATTCCTGCTGACTTTTCGATAGCTTTTCCCAGAAGTCTTCATGGATGACGACAGCATAACCGAGATAAGCATGGTTACTTAGTGTCATGTATGCTTGTTTCTTATAAAATTTCTTAGAATAGATGTTTGAAATGGTATTTTCCTGACCATCTACGAAGCCGACTTCGAGGTTTCGGTATGTTTTATTAAAAGAAAGTTCACTCGTACTTGCGTTCAATGCTTCAAACTGAGATTTGATAACAGGTCCAGGCATCACTCTGAAATGAAGCTGACCCATATCACTCGGTAAACGAATCGGGTGCTTGTTGTTTGTAAACTGTTTGAAGCCGTTATACCAGAAGCCTAGTCCTTTCACATTCGTTCCCTTTAGGTCGTCAAGTAGTGCTTGCCCAATCTTACCTTCGTAGGCATCTTGGACAGCATCATACCCTTGAAAAGCGTAGGGTAAGTCGAGCACTTGCCAGTTTGGAAAACGAGTTGAGAGTTTAGAAGTGGCTGGGGCGATCATTTCTACATTCCCATTCGTAACAGCTTCCCACTCATTTTGATCTTGATAGAGTTCTCCATTTGAGTAGATTTCAACTTTTATCTCATGATTTGTTTTGGCTTGAATGCGGTTGGCAAAATCACGTGCTGCCATCCCTTTTGGCGTGTTCTCGGCAGCTACATGGCTAAATCGAATAACCAACTGTTCTTCTAAACCTTCTTGTTCATCATCGTACTCTAGTATTCTTGTCGTTTCACCCGGACTAAATCCAAGGTAAAACGCAGTAAGTATGCCAGCCAAAACAAATGTTGTGATGATTGCAACTGTCTTCATAGTATCCCCTGTTTCGCAAGCGTTTCCAATAGTTTATCATAGATAGCGAGAATGAAACGAGGTGTTACTAGCATTTGAGCTAGAGACTTTGGAAGGACGTTCAGTTATGAGAAGGGTTATATCGATAAAGTGGAAAATCATGATCTTTTCGTTTGGCGTCGTTTTCTTTTCGATCATTATTGCAGGAGTGATTGCAGCTGGAAAGTTGTACGACCAGACAGAAGAGAGACTGGGAGAAAGAGGTCTGATCACAGGACGTACGGTTGCGAATCTCCCAGAAGTGCAGCAATCTCTCGTACAAAGTGAAGGATGGGAAACACTCAACCCGATCGTGAATAGAGTCAGGACGATCAATGGCTCAGACTATATCGTGGTGCTTAATTTGAACCGTATCCGATATTCCCATCCAGTTGAAGAAAAGCTTGGAACCGTATCTTCTGGAAAAGATGAAGGTGCGGCGTTTGCTGAACACAGTTATGTTTCAAAAGCAAAAGGTGAACTCGGCGTTTCCATACGATCGTTCGTACCGATCATGAATGCCGAACATGAACAGATCGGTGTTGTGATTGTCGGTAACATCATGCCGAATCTCGTAACGGTCCTTTCTAGTATAAAATCTGAACTTGCACTTATCGCCTTACTCGTACTTGGGTTTGGAAGTGTCGGTTCTTGGCTTTTGGCAAGAAGAATTAAGCAAGAAACCTTTCAGCTTGAGCCACATGAGATATCGAGGCTTCTCGTTGAGCGGACGGCAACATTTGAGGCGATGAACGAAGGCGTCATCGCGATCGATTTAAATGGAAAGATTATGATCTTCAATGATAAAGCAAAGAGGATTTTAGACATCGCTGAGGAAGTGACTGACCTGCCAGTGGAGGAAGTTATAAAGGGGAAGCTCCTTTCGATCTTAAAAAGCAAGGATCGCTTTGAAAATGAAGAGACGACGGTTGGTCAGAAAGTATTGTTGATCAGTAAGGTACCGATCATTGTAGAGGGTATTGAAGTTGGTGGCGTAGCCGTTTTTCAAGATCGAACGGAAGTGGCGGCGATGGCAGAAGAGTTAACGGGTGTTAAGAATTTCGTTGAGGCATTGCGAGTGCAAAATCACGAGTCCCTGAACCGTCTCCATACGATTGCAGGTTTGATTCAGCTTGATGAAAAGGAAAAAGCACTCGACTATGTTTTTGATGTGTCACAGCAAGATGAAGATCTTTCAAACTTTCTAAGCAAGAGAATCAATGACTTTCGTATTTCAGGGTTGATTCTTAGTAAAGTTAGAAGAGGGAAAGAGCTCGGTATCAACGTCACAATCGACCGTGATAGTGTGTATAAGAAGAATCCCATTTTATTAGATAGTCATGATCTTGTCCTGATTTTAGGTAACTTGATCGAAAATGCCTTTTATTCTTTTCATGAAGTGAGTCGGGAGGATAAACTGATCCATCTTAGTATCATCGGTGATGATGATGGTCTTTATCTATCAGTAGAAGATAATGGGTGTGGCATGAAAGACGATATACAAGCAAGGGTTTTGGAAAAAGGGTTCTCGACGAAAGGAAAAGACGGAAATGGACTTGGCCTATACCTTATTAATCGAACAATTGAGAGGACAAATGGGACAATGAAGCTCGTTTCTTATGAGGATGAAGGAACGAGTATCGAAATTGTTATTCCAATGAGCACTGAGGGGAGTGAGCATGATGACGATTAGCGTTTTATTAATAGAAGACGATCCGATGGTGCAAGAGGTGAATAAGCAATTTATTAAAAAGATCGAAGGTTTCACAATCATAGGAGTTGCAAGCACGGGTGAGGAAGGCCTGAAACTTGTTAAGGACTTGAAACCGGATCTCATCCTGCTCGATGTCTACATGCCTGAGCAAAATGGACTCGATATGTTGAATAAGCTAAGAAACGAAGGAAGCCTTGTCGACGTGATCGCCATCACAGCAGCGAACGACCGCGATACGATTCGAACCATGCTTCATAATGGTGCGCGAGACTATTTGATCAAGCCTTTCAAATTTGAAAGGTTTCGGCAAGCGCTCCAGGATTTTAAAATGTATCAAGAGCAGTTAAGTGGGAGTGGTTCAATTTCCCAATACGAATTGGACCTGATTAAATCGAACGGGAAACCGATGTCCAAATCGAGAGGTGAACAACTTCCAAAGGGATTGAATGAACAAACGCTTCGCCAAATATTACGTTATTTGGAAAAGCAAGAAGACGCACTTACGGCTGAAGAAACTGCTGATGGCGTCGGAATCGCTAGAGTTACCGCTAGGCGCTATCTCGATTTCTTGCAGAAGTCAGGACAAGTAAAAATCGAAATCCAGTACGGAGGTGTAGGGAGACCTCTTAACCGGTATACGTTGGTAAGCCTATCTAAATAAGATAGCCAAAGGGATTTTCACTTTGGTTATTTTTTTATGACCAAAAAGACCAAAATGTCCAATATGTTCTAAATATTCAAAATTAATAATGTAAACGTTACCATAAATGAAGAATATAAGAAGCGGAGGGGTACATGTTGAAAACAAAAGTTTTAGGGATTGTGTTACTTGCACTCGCGATGATTATTTCTGCTTGTGGCGGTGGCAGTAATTCAGCAGGTGGGGATAATGGTGAAAGTTCTGGCTCATCTCAATCTCTCGTATTTGGTACGGGAGGCACGTCAGGTACATATTATCCAATTGGTGGAGCGCTCAAGCCAATTTTTGAACAAAGTGATTCGATCGGAAACATTACCGTGGAATCGACTGGAGCTTCAGTAGCAAACATTCAGAACATCCAGGATGGATTGAACCAGATGGCGATCGTAATGAGTGATGTAGCATATGACGCTGTTGAAGGAAAAGGGCAGTTTGAAGGCAATAAAGTAGATGTACAAGCACTAGCAGGCATGTACCAGAACGTCGTACAAATCGTAGCGACAGAAGATAGCGGTATCGAATCTGTCGAAGATTTGAAAGGGAAAAAAGTTGGTGTTGGTAAGGTCGGTTCAGGCGTTGAACAAAGTGCAAAGAAAGTTCTTGAAGCAGTGAACTTAACGTATGACGATATGTCGAAAGTAACGCATACAGGATATGCGGATAGCGTTCAAGAAATGAAGAATGGAAATTTAGATGCAGCATTCTTTACTTCTGGCGTTCCTAACAGTAATATCACGGATCTTATGCAGCAAAACGATATCACGTTCGTTGAGATCAAAGGTGAAACTGCAGAAGCGCTGAAAGAAAAATATCCGTTCTACAAAGACTACACGATTCCGGCAGGTGACGAAGCAAAATATAACCTTGATAATGAAGTTGTCACTGTTGGAATTCAAAATATGATCGTCGTTTCAAAAGACCTCGATGAAGAGACAGTGAAAGATCTAACAAAACGTTACTATGACTACCTTGGTACCGATGAAGTCGCTGTAGGAGCGCTAAAGCAGCTCGACCGAGATGAAATCGCGAAAGGTCTCATCGCACCGCTCCATCCAGGTGCAAAAGCATTCTATGAGGAACAAGGAATACTTGAATAGAACGAAACGGGGGCATCGTCAAGATGCTCCCCTTTTTCTAACGTTGTTCTTCCTTTTAGCTCTCGTTTTGTTACTCGCTATTCAAAAAGATGTGTTGTTAGTTGAGGAAGAGAACGAGGTGATCGATGTGTTTCTCACTGCAGATACCTTTTCTGTGAGGTGGGAGCATTCTGTCGAGAAGGAAGAATGGGAGGAATTTTTTAAAGTCGAAGGATCAGAACTTATAGTGACTCATACTCGGTTTAAAACGTTCGGAGCTGGTGTACCCAGTCATGCTGGTAAAAAGACGTATATCCAAGATGGCTGGGTGTACATGACAGGACTCGATCAGTCGGTCGATGATAGCCTGTTTATTCGAACCGGTGACGAGACGAAACACCGATTAACAGTAGCTGGACAAAGCGAGAAGCTTAAGGCAAACAGTTCCTTTCACATAACTGTTAAAAAACTTAATCTACTAAGAGCTTTGCTAGTAAAACTTACATGTTAGGTGAGGTGCATGATCGTGAATAAGAAAAATGTAGAAGAATACGACCGCGAGAGCAACGTCCGGTCGACTGATAACGGAATTCTAAAAGTCGTGATTACCGTGTTAGCAGCTGGTTTAGCATTGTTTCATCTCTATACCGCTTATGCAGGGTCGCTCGTTGATATTCAACAGCGAAGCATTCATTTATATACGTTGATGGCACTCGGGTTCCTCATGTATCCATTTCTTAAGAAAAAGGCCGGAAAAGGTACGCCGATCTACGATTACATATTGTTTGGACTTGCGATGGCTGCTGGTGTGTACATGTTGTTTACGGCGGAAAGAATCATTCAATCCGGAGGACAGATCAACACGACTGATTTCATCGTAGGGATTGTGATTATCGTTCTTTTATTCGATATTACGAGAAGGGTGACCGGATGGGGACTTACTTTACTAGGTGCCGCGTTTCTTGTGTACGGGTTTTATGTAAAGCTATCGATCTATCCACAGTTGACTGAGCAGGTCGTCTTCAGTGTATCGAAGCAAATCATCTCTCAGATTGTATTTATAACAGAAGGAATACTTGGGACTGCAATCGGCGTATCAGCGAGCTACATCATTCTCTTTATTCTTTTTGGCGCATTTTTGAGCCGATCTGGGATGGGACAGCTTTTCAATGATCTTGCACTAGCTGTAGCAGGTCACACAAAGGGTGGCCCAGCAAAAGTCGCTGTTATTGCGAGTGGCTTCTTAGGTTCGATCAATGGTTCAGCGATCGCGAACGTCGTAACGACAGGTGCCTTCACCATTCCATTGATGAAAAAGATCGGCTATCACCGGAACTTTGCTGGAGCTGTTGAGTCTGCAGCGAGTGTTGGTGGGCAAATCTTACCTCCGATCATGGGAGCGGCAGCATTCATCATGGCGGAAAACTTGAATGTGCCTTATACAAAGATCATTCTTGCAGGGATCATCCCCGCGCTTCTTTTCTATATCGGAATACTGCTTCAAGTTCATTTCCGCGCAGCAAAACGCGGCTTAAAAGGGTTGCCGAAGACAGAATTACCTACTGTTAAGGAAGTGCTCGCAGAACGTGGGCATCTGATCATTCCAATGCTCATCTTGCTTTACTTGCTTTTCTCAGGAAAAACACCGTTCTTTGCAGCGTTTTGGGCGATCATTGCGACAGTCGTGATTTCCGCATCAAAGCGGATGCTTCCGGTCATTTCGTTACTAGGATTATTCTTGATCTTCCAACCACAGATTACATCGCTTCTTTCAGGAAGTGCTAGCCCGAATTTACGAGGCGACTGGTGGGAGCTGTTGTTGATTATTGCGGTTCCATTCGTCATCAATGTGTGGAGACGAATGCTGAATTTGCAAGCTGAAGAGATTGGCATCGTAGATAGTGTTCAGGCGTTAGAAGAAGGTGCGAAAACGACCGTTCCTGTCGCGATTGCGTGTGGAGCTGTTGGAATCGTCGTTGGGATCGCATCCCTTACAGGAGTTGCGCTTGAAATCGCAAATAGTATCGTAAGTATTGGTTCGATGGTCAATAGTCCATTGATCCAGCTTGTTATTACGCTTCTTCTTGCTATGGTGACATCGATCATACTAGGTATGGGTCTACCTAGTATTCCAACATATATCATCACAAGTACGATGGCCGCACCGATCTTATTGCAGCTACCGCTCTTCAGAGAGTTGGCAGGATCACCAGAAACAGCAATTTTTGTTGCGCATATGTTTGTATTTTACTTCGGAATCTTTGCGAACATCACCCCTCCTGTTGCACTCGCAGCATTTGCAGGGGCTGGTATAAGTGGAGGAGATCCGAACAGGACTGGTTTCCAAGCGATGAAGCTAGCGATCGCAGGATTTATCGTTCCGTTTATGTTTGTTTTCTCTCATGAAATGTTGATGGTCGATGCAACTGTGATGAACATCTTGTTGATCGCAATCACATCACTGATCGGTGTGTTTTTATTATCAGTTACAGCAGAAGGGTATTTCCTCACATCACTTTCTGGCTGGATGAGACTCATTACAGGAATCGGAGCCATCCTCTTGATCTACCCTGGTCTGATTACGGATGCGGTTGGAGCGATCGTCTTTATTTTAGTCATGGTCACGAATATTAGTAGAAACAAAGCGAATGAAGAAACGATATCGGCTTAAGAAAGGACTGATTCGATGGATTTAGGATTAAAGGGAAAATCGGTTGTCGTTACGGCTGCTAGTAAGGGACTTGGAAAAGCAACTGCACTAGCTTTTGCGAGAGAAGGTGCTCGTGTCATCATATCGAGTCGGAACAGCGAAGAACTACAAAAAGCATGTGAAGACATTATTGCAGTGACTCATAATGAAAATGTTTCTTATCACATGTGTGATGTGAAAAAAGCAGAAGACATCACAGACCTCATGAACGTTGCTGTTGAGAAAAACGGTTCGATCGATGTCTTGATCAACAATGCTGGAGGTCCTCCAGCTGGTGGGTTCGAGCAGTTTTCGGATGAGGACTGGCAGAGTGCATTCGAATTGAATCTATTGAGTTTCGTAAGAACATCTCGAGCAGCAATCCCACAAATGCAAAAGGCAGGAGGAGGGCGAATCGTGAACATCGCGTCTTCTTCTATCAAACAGTCATTGGATAACTTGATTCTTTCAAACACGTTTCGAGCAGGAATCGTAGGGTTAGCGAAAAGCTTATCACAGGAATATGCAGAGGATAACATCCTTGTAAACACTGTCGGTCCTGGGAGAATTGCGACTGAACGAGTGGAGCAGCTTGATGGCATACGTGCTGACAAACTAGGAGTAGCGGTAGAAGAATTAAAAGCACAAACAGAACAGTCGATTCCGATCAAGCGTTATGGGGAGCCTGATGAATTTGCTAAGATGCTCGTCTTTCTTGGATCTGGGGCCAACACGTATGTAACGGGGCAATCGTTCGTTGTCGATGGCGGACTAGTAAAAGCTCTATAAAGAGAAAGAAGACTCAACTGATGTTGGGTCTTCTTTTTGCATCGTATGGGATTGAAATGTGAATGGAAGTGCCGGTCTCATCAGAAGAACCGACGGAAATGGTCCCGTTGTGAGATTTTACGATATCAGAACAAATCGAAAGACCGATCCCTAGGCCTTTATCTTTTGTACTATAAAATGGAATACCGAAGTTTTCGATCTCTTCTTGAGACATGCCACTTCCTTCATCATTGATCGTAATCACAACTTCCGAGTCATGGAATGTGAGACCGATCTCAATATCTCCGCCTTCAGACATCGCGTCGATGGAGTTATTGATGAGATTGATCAATACTTGTTTGAACTGTGATTGATCGATATATAAAGGAACATGGTCACCTGGATCCTTAAAGTAGAGGTTTACTTTTTGTTTCTTAGCAGTGCACCTCATTAGCTTAACGGTGTCACTGATAATCGTGACAAGGTCACAATTTTTCTTCTGACTTCCACCTGGCTTTCCATATAGAACAAACTCATTCACGAGATCATCGATTCGTTCTAGCTCAGATTTAATGATTTCCATATGTTTCGCTTGTCGTACATCAACATCAAGGATCTTTGTAAGTCCGATGATAGAGGTCAGAGGGTTTCGAATCTCATGAGCGAATCCCGCACTCAGCTTCCCAATCGCTGAAAGCTTCTCAGATTGTACGACTTGGTTTTGAAGTTCGATATAAGAAGTGACGTCTTTGAACTGTCCGAAGGCACCGATCAAGATGCCCTCATTAAAGAGAGGGAGGATATCGAACAATACGGTTTTATGATGTTCTGAAAAAGTGATTTCGACATTCTCAACTGGTTCCTGCTCTTTAAGCACATGCAAGAAGCATGGCGAAATATCTGGTAAGATCGTAATCAATTCCCCTACTGCCGATGCTTTCTCTCGTCCAGTGATCATCTCTGCGCTTTTATTAAAGCTGCTGATGACGCCGTCTTTGTTCGTAATCACGATACCAAGTGGAGTAGTATCCATCAGCACCTGGTTATTTATATGAAGTTCTTGGTTTTGTTTCTGTGTGTTGATTTCTCTTTCGATCGAATCAACGGCTGATGAGAGAAGCCCTAAGTGAAATTCGGACGCATGGTCTTTACTCGTCATCAACGAGACCGTTCCAGCCGTTTCACCCTTTTTTATTGTAAAAGGAACAGAAAAACAAGCAACGTTCCGGAAACAATCATGGTAATGATCATCACCGATCAACTGGATGGGTTCTCCATACTTAAGTGCGAGAATGATAGAGTTGGTTCCTGCTTCTTCCTCATGAAATCGAATTCCGTTCCTTATTCCGAGGGTAGTGACCATCCTTTGAATGCTATCATCTCCATATGAATCCAGCACGTGCCCCTCTGCATCTGTCGTTACGATATAAGTCGGCGTCCCCGATAAGAAACTGATCAGCTTCTGCATGAATTCTCGTATCGTTGACAGTGACTGTCCGTACTCTAGTTGTCTTTCTTTAAGTTGTTCTGAAGAAAGAGAGTTTGTTAGAACAGGAATCGTTGTAGGATCTAGTGCGTACACATGCCTGCATTTATATTTAGATGTCTCGATGTAGTGTGTAGGATGGCTCATAATAATCCTCTTTCCTTGCGAACTGTAATACCCTTATTGTAAAGGAATCCGCGGTGAAAGAAAAATCCTGCAAACAAAGTCTTCCGTACTACTTAAGTACTAACAGATTTATATCCTTTGTCGAATAGGTTGGTTTGCCTCATTCTGACATAATGGAAATTAACAAACCCGTTCTATACGGGTTGGCCCGGGATTGGTTAGTGGTGTCTCTCCATTTGACCAGTTCCGGGTTTATTTTATGTTCCTATTCTTTTATGAAGTAAAGCAAGGTTTTCTTTATTAAGTCGTGAGAATCGTGTAAAATCATAATATGATAGAAAATTCAGATTAAAGAGTGGGGAGAATGGTATGGGTCAGACGTCTCATCTTCAGAAAAAAGAAAAATACGCAAAGTGGTTTATGTACTTTGTATCAGTTGTTGGATTAGCAGCGTTTGGTTGGATGGTGTTTCAACTGTCACCGCCAAGTAATTGGTGGGTGTTTTTCCTACTTGCTAGTTTCATAGTTGTTACAGAGTATTTTCCAATTGCGATATGGAAGGGGTTCACGTCCCTTAGTTTTCCACTCCTCTATACCCTCTTTCTTCTTGAAGGTCTTCCACTTGCGGTCGTTACATACGCTTTAAGTATTATCGTCGTCAACATTATTCAACGAAGGCCGCTACGTATCATATTTTTTAACCCTTCACAATTGATCATCAGCTTAATCGGAGCAGTTTTTCTTGCTCAGGTCGCATTGGAACAATTTCAGTTTGAGCCTTATTCTTTTAGCTATATTTTAGCGTTAACATTGTTCTTCTACTTCATCAATAACGTTCTTGTTGATCTTGTCTTGCTTATCCGTCCTCAGCCGTATACCGTGCAGCTATGGCGAAAAAAATTCACATCTGAATCCATCAGTGCTGTGATTTCGATTGTTTATATTGCGATCATGTTTTACATCGGGAATCAAAACCGAGGTGTGATCGATGTGTTTTCTTACTTCTTCTTTTTCTCTCCGCTAGTTGGATTAGCATTACTAAGCTCGATCATCGTAAGACTTCAAGCTGAGCGAAATCGGATGACTGCGCTTTTCGCAATCTCTACGGAATTAAATAAATGGCTGCCAACAAAGGATTGGGTTCATTCTATTAAAACGAGTTTGAATGAATTTATTGAAGTCGATGCAAGTGTTCTTTGGGTAAAGGAAGAAGGAGAGTGGATCGTTCGATTTCAAAATGGACAGGTTCAACATGATCATCCTTTAACTGCTCAGGAAGTAGCCGAATTTGAATCGATTGAAGATCTTGTCGTCTATCAAAATAAAAAACAAGAATCAGGGTTGCTACCGTCCTGTTTTAATAGCGGATTGAATTCGTTCGTTTTTGCTCCGATCATTCTAGAAGGAAATTCCCTCGGGATGTTTGCTGTAGCACGGAGCAGAACGAAAAGTTTCAGGCAAGAAGACATCCAATCTGTTGCGACGCTTGCGAACCAGCTTGCTGTAGTCATTAAAACGAGGATGCTGATTTTTGAACAAGAAAAGCGGACTGTGCTCGAAGAACGAAACCGGATTGCACGAGATATCCATGATGGTGTAGCACAGTCGCTCGCAGGAGCCGTGATGAAGCTTGAGACAGCTCACCGAAAATTTTATCAAAAGCCAGCTGAAGCACATTCAATCATTCTCGATAGCCTTGATAAATTGCGATTTAGCTTAAGGGATATCCGAGAATCGATCTATGCCTTAAGACCTTACGAGACAGAGAGAGTCGGTTTGAAGCAGGCGATTATTAAAAGGATCGACGTGATTAAGAGAGATTTCAAGCTCGATATTACGTTTGAAGAGAGAGGGAAACCGATCTCACTTAGCCCTATGGTGGAAAAGGTTATGTTCGATACGTTTCAGGAAAGTGTACAGAATACGATCAAACATGCCGCTGCTACAAAAGTAACGATCCTTCTTAGCTATCAAAAAGAACATGTATTATTGAAGATGACAGACAACGGTGTAGGCTTTTCTCTTCTAGATGCGATGGTCAAAGCAAAGAAGGATCCACATTTCGGTATACTCAGCATGAATGAACAAGCAGAGAAGATCGAAGCTTCGTTACAAATCGATAGTAAAGAGAATGAAGGAACGGAAATTACATTAACGATACCGAAGCTAGGTCTTGAGGGGGGAATGGAACATGATCAACGTGTTGTTAGTGGATGATCACGCTGTATTAAGGGATGGTATGAAAAACATTCTCGAAATGGAAGATGATATTAACGTAGTCGGTGAAGCGGTGAACGGAAACGAAGTAATGATTCAACTCTCGGCGTGCAATCCTGATGTTGTGCTTATGGATATCAACATCCCAGACAAAAATGGCATCGAACTGACTGCCATCTTAAAAAAGGATTACCCGGATGTTAAAGTACTCGTCTTAACGATGCATAGTCATGACGAGTACTTTATGGCAGCCATTCGAGAAGGAGCGGATGGGTATTTGCTTAAGGATCTACCTTCTGAACAAGTAGTAGAAGCAATACGAACGGTTGCAAAAGGCGAATCAATCATCGATCCTTCTTTAACAAAAAAACTACTAGGGTACTATAATCAAAAGCAAGAATCTAAAAGTCAAACGGAGCTAACCGAGCGTGAGAAAGAAGTATTGATTTGTCTCGTCAGTGGAATGAGCAATAAAGAAATAGGTGAAAAGCTTTTTATCAGTGATAAAACCGTCAAAATCCATGTTAGTAAAATCTATAAGAAGCTCAATGTGAAAAGTCGTTCTCAGGCGATTATCCATGCGGTGCAAAATCAACTCGTGCCACTACCATAATAACGGTCATGAAAGCCAGGTTTTCTTAAGGAGAACCAGGCTTTTTTTGACTACGCCATTGGTACTATGGGGATATAGTCCTTATAGGTCGGAAATTACATCTTAAGTGGAATAGCTAAATCGTCCCCCATTCAGGATAATAAAAGAAAGAGAATATTCTGAATGGGAGGAAACAAAATGAAAATAAAGTCACTATTACTAGCGATCCTATTAGTAGTTTCTACGCTTTTTGGCACGACGCTACAAACGTCTGCGACAGGAACGGATTCTAACGCAACAATCGGCTCAACGCTTCAAGAGATGATGAAGAAGCAGCTAACAGGATTGGAAGTAATCGTCACCTTTCACGGCGACGGGGGACCCACTTCATCACAGTTAGATGTACTTACCCAATTGGGGATTGCAAAACGGTTATCGTTTAAAAGCTTACCGATTGCAGGGGTAATCGCCACTGCCGATCAAATTACTGAACTAGCGAAACAACCTGAAGTGCGTTCGATCTATTTTAATGAACAACTAGAATATGAGAATGCTGATTCAACTGCACTTACAGGAGTCGATCGTGTCCGAGTCGACGATGCGATGAGGCAAGCGAATGGCGGGTTGCCTGTATCAGGTAAGAACATTGGCGTCGTCGTAAACGATAGTGGCGTGGATGGTACGCATAGTGATATTAAGTTCGGTGATCATCTTGTACAAAATGTACTAGCTTCAACGAATTTACATTCTCTAAATGAACTAGCTCCCGTTACATACGTTGAAGATGTACCAAACACGGATAATAATTCTGGGCATGGGACTCACGTAGCAGGTATCGTAGGAGGAAACGGAGCAAAATCAGCAGGTAAGCATGAAGGAGTGGCACCTGGGGCGAACTTGATCGGGTATGGCTCTGGAGCTGGTTTAGCAATTCTAGATACGATCGGTGGTTTTGACTACGCGTTAACCCATCAAGCACAATACAACATACGAGTGATTACAAATTCATGGGGAGCGACGAGTGATTCAGGAACAGATTTTGATCCTGAAGATCCAATCAACATTGCAACGAAAAAGCTATATGATCGCGGTATCGTAACAGTCTTTTCTGCTGGTAACTCTGGGCCCGCTGAGTCAACGATCACTGGTAATTACAAAAAAGCACCATGGGTGATCACGGTCGCAGCTGGGGATAAGCAAGGTAATTTGGCTGACTTTTCATCAAGAGGCGTGAAAGGGAAAGGCGGTACAGTTACAGTAGATGGCGAGACGTTCGAATGGGTGGATGAGCCAACGATCACGACCCCAGGAAAAGACATCATCTCGACTCGTGTGATTTCACCAACGACTGGGCTTTCAGCCGATAAAGATGCAGAAATGATTGAGCCAGCATACCTCCCGTATTATACGACGATGAGCGGGACATCGATGGCTGCACCACATATGGCAGGGATTGTAGCCCTTATATTGGATGCGAACCCAGAACTATCTCCACTTGAAGTAAAACAAATCGTTCAAGATACAGCAACGAACATGCCAGGATATGAAGCTTGGGAAGTTGGCGCAGGCTACGCTAACGCTTATGCAGCGGTAGATAAGGCGTTTCATCAATCGAAAGAATATGGCCAAACACTAAATGCTACGAATACGTTTAACGCATCAGTAGATATGGAAGTGAAACGAGAGCCTTTCACAATCGATTACAGTGCAGCAAATGACAATACGTATGAGTTCGAAGTTGAAGAAGGAACAACAGAAGTTGTGGCTCTTGCAAATGCAAAGGGATTACTCGGTGAAACAGGAAATACGATCAATCTTGTGCTCACGTCTCCAGACGGAACGGAGTATAGCTCAGGAATTTCAGCTTTATTCACGCTCTACACAAATCGCACTGTTCAAGTAACAGCACCTGAAGCTGGAACATGGATAGTTGAACTGCAAGGATTAAATGGATTAGCTCTTCCGGAATCGATCGATGGGGAATTAACCTTTAAGAAAGCGAATGGATTCAAAGGGTTGAATGATGT
Source organism: Anaerobacillus sp. ABR4_321 (assembly GCF_056158505.1). Taxonomy (NCBI): domain Bacteria; kingdom Bacillati; phylum Bacillota; class Bacilli; order Caryophanales; family Bacillaceae; genus Anaerobacillus; species Anaerobacillus sp. ABR4_321. Next base: position 3,978,260 of record NZ_JBSWTK010000001.1, on the reverse strand, counting down.
TAGTGGACACCCTGCAGAATCAGCGATCAAAGCGGGTGTGTCTGAAAGACTATTAGACACTGATAAAAGAGGGAACTACAAACCAGACAGTAAGCTTAAGAGAATCGACCTTGCGAAATTCTTAACGATGGGCGCTGGTGTTGTGCAATCACTGCCTTCTTCAGGAGATAATTTCAGCGATGTGAATTCAACAGACCTTGCTTATGTAGAAGCTGTGACTGCGACAGGTGCGGCACTGAAAGACATAAATCAAGATGACGCAGGTATCATGCTTGGAACGGATGGAATTTTTAATCCTAAAGGCACGGTTTCAAGAGCAGAGCTTGCTTATTCTCTCGTACAAAGCCTTGGTCTAGAAAAAGAAGCGGCATCAACGAACGAGCAGATAACGGTTCAGTATAACGGTGAGCGAATTCAGCTTGAAGACGCTTCAGAAGTACCGACTGAATTAAAAGGCTATGTTCAGCTAGCGCTCGATCTAAACATCCTTAACGCATATTTTGATGTGACTCAGGGTCCATATGATTTAGAGCCAACTGTAACGGCTTCCTTTGCACCAACGAAGGAGGTTACGAAAGGTGACTTTGCAGTAGCGATGACCCGTTTCTATGCAGCGTATCTCATGCCATAACATACCGAAAACACGACTCCGGATAACGGGGTCGTGTTTTATTATTTTACTCATTTTTCATAAAGAAATATGAAAAAATCAGGTTAATTCACTTTTGTGCAGGGTAGAAATAGAAGTATTTAAAACTTTGAAGGGTAGATTGGTGATTATATGGGGTTGTTATACTACATTAAGAAATACTTTAAGATGTCGAGGCGTCAACGGAAAATTGAGTTGAAATCGACGCTATGGTTTATGCCCCTTTGGTATATTCTTGGAGCGATCGGTTTATCTGTCTTCACCTTTTATCTTGATTATGTAATTGATATTAGCTTATATCTGCCACCCGCAATCGGTTTTAGCGGACAGACCTTGCAAGTGCTTCTAAGTGCGCTAGTAGGCGGCGTACTGACCTTAAGTGCGTTTACAATCAACTCCTTACTCGTCGCACTGACGACGTTCAGCGGACAGTTTTCTTCCAAAATGCTTGTAAACTTTGTTAGCGATCGAGCGACACAACACGTGCTAGGTATTTTTAATGGAAGCTTTATCTATGTGCTTTTAAACTTCTTATACGTTACACACGGAGAAGAGGAGTTTATTGTTGCGACACCTGTTCTGTCTATTTTAACTGCGATTACGGCTGCAGTGACATTCATTTATTTTATTAACCATACAACAACTTGGATGCAGGTTCATAACATTAGCTTTAATATGAATGCCAAGTCAAAATCCGTTCAGGCATCTCTTGAAAAAGAGTTACGTTCATACCATCTTGAGAAGGAACCAGAATCTCTTCCATCTGAAACGGATGGCAAGATAATCAAAGCGAATCAATCTGGCTACCTGCAAGTTGCGGACTTTTCAAGACTGATCAAACACACGAAAAAAGATGATGTGTTATTAAAGTTCAACGTAAGAATTGGGGAGTTCGTATTAGAAGGTACACCGCTCTTTACTTATTGGGAATATGGACAACGTATTCATCCAGAGCGGTATTTAAAGTATGTGGAAGTAGGCGTCAAGCAAACTGAAATACAAGACTTAGAGTATGGATTGACTAAGCTTGCTGAAGTAGCGATCAAGGCGTTGGGTCATAATGATCCTTTAACAGCAACGAATACAATTCATCAGATCGCTGATTTGTTGAAGACGATCGGGCAGACGAGAAACTTCTCTCCTTATCTTTTTGATGAGGATGAGGATCTTCGAATCATGTTAAACCAGAAGAACTTTCCTTATTTCCTTCATAAAGGCTTCGCTTCCATTCGTGAGTACGCTAATCAGAACTCGACAGTTATGACGGAGCTGTTAACGATGATCGCTCTCATGAGTAAAACGATGGATAAAGAGGTCCATCATGATTTGTGGGAATTTGCCCGCCAGACGATATTAGGATTCGATAATTATAGCTTGTATGAAAATGACTGCTTGTATATTCTCGAGCAATTATCTGAGGTTGCGAAGAACACGGATCATCAACAAGATTATCTTTTCCTCCTTGAATATATGTTGCAGCGAGTGAGTACGAAGAGCGCAGCTGACCTGCCTTCACTTAGCTTTTTAGAAAATGAAGGACAGCGGTAAATGGATCACTGTTATTAAGCTAGTGTTTCTTATGAACACTAGCTTTTAGTTTGTTTAAAAACCTAGCATTTCCTTACAGGAATAAACCTTACTTTGATTTACTCTGTAAAATCTTTCAATGTGAAACAGCGTTGTATAAATCGTAATCTTTTCAGTTTTAACAGTATAAGAAGTACCGTTTTCTTACCCACCGCTAGCTGTAAAAGCAACTACGAACATTAGTAATCCTAGCAATTACCTAGTTCCCGATGTCATCAATAAAGATCCTCTTGATCGTGCTGTATGTTATAATATCGTAACAATTTCGATTTGCAAATCAAAATCGTTACGATTCATGTTATGATGTTAAAAGTTAAAAATTAATGAAATGAAAGGAATACATAAAATGACATTACCAGTGTATATGATCAGTGGTTTCCTGGGGAGCGGGAAGACCACGACTCTTCTACATATGATTAAAGAGAGTAAAAGGAGAGGGTTAAAAACAGGAATCATCTTAAACGAGTTGGGAGAAAAAAATGTTGAAGCAGATTACTTTGAGGGACAACACATCAAGCAGTTACTTAATGGCTGTATATGCTGTTCGATCCAAGACGACTTAAAGGAAACACTCAGATCGTTTAAAGATGAAGAGATTGATTTACTGTTAATAGAAGGGACGGGCGTTGCGAATCCAAGAGATATAGAAGATGCTTTACTAAGTCCAGAGTTCATCGAGTGTTTTGACCTTTATTCAATGATCAGCGTAGTTGACGGGAGTAGCTTTCTTGAATTCCAAAACATCTTCTCAAGTAACAAAGAAGTACGTAAACTGCTACATGAACAAATCTCTTGTGCGACCATGGTTATCCTTAACAAAGTTGATCTTACAAAACCCGGAGCGCTTTCAAAAGTAGAGAAGAAGATCAACGGCATGTTGAAACAAGATGTACCGGTATTCCAAACATCCTTTGGAGAAATTGATAGTGAGGAACTATTCGAGAAACGCTATATGCGTTCGAACTTGAATTCACGACAAACGGATCCACATCGCCATAACCACTCTACGATTCGCTCGATCAAAATAGAAGATGTCCCTACCTTGAATCGTATTCAGCTAAATAAATGGGTAGAAAATTTACCGAAAGAGGTCTTAAGAGGAAAAGGAATCGTAGAATTTAAGGAGACTCCTGGACAATTTCTAATTCAGTTTTCTTCAGGTAAATTACGTTTTGAACGAATAAAGAGTAGAGAAGAGTCGAACGTGATCATCTTGATTGGTGACGGGTTGAACGTTGAACAATTGAATACTAGTTTACAAGAGTTAGCAACAGGGAGCTGAGCTTGTGAATAGCTGGATCGTTAATGGTATAAAAGATCTTGTTGGGATACTTCTGTTTGTCATATTCCTCACGTTATTTCTTTTCAATACCCAGGTGCTCGACTACTTCGATATCGTCGTTTCTGACACTTGGTTAAACGTAAATGTTTTATTTCTCAGTATTCTGTTAGAGGCCGTTCCATTCGTTTTACTAGGTGTATTCGTATCGGCACTTATCCAATCGTTTGTATCTGAAGAACTTCTACAAAAGGTGCTCCCTAAACATGCTTACTTAGGCTTGGTGCCTGCAGCACTACTTGGAGCAGTATTCCCAGTTTGTGAATGTGCGATTATTCCCGTAGTAAGAAGATTGATCAAAAAGGGGATGCCGCTTCAATTCGGTGTGGTTCTGCTTATGGCTGCTCCGATTCTAAACCCAATTGTAGCCGCATCTACGTATTACGCTTTTCAGAATGACCTTACGATTCTTTACTTGCGAATGGGTCTTGGCTTTGTTCTGTCGATTGTGATTGGGTTTGTCATGTATCAACTTTTTAAGAATACAAATCAATTAAGATGGACGAAAGAAGAGCTTATTGGAAGGACAAGCCATACAACGACGATGAAGAGGAGCAAGTGGAAACAAACTCTTTATCATGCTAGTGACGAATTCTTCGATATGGGGAAATACCTGATCGTTGGTGCGTTTTTAGCGAGTGTTGTAAACGGGTTTCTTGATCGGAATGTGCTTGCATCGCTTACTTCAAGTGAAGGTGGTTCAACTGCGATCATGATGGGATTCGCGTTCATCCTATCTCTATGTTCAGAAGCAGATGCATTCGTAGCTTCCTCATTCTCAAATCAGTTTTCTAGTACGTCCTTACTAGCATTTCTTGTTTATGGACCCATGCTAGATTTAAAGAATCTATTTATGTACTTAGCATATTTTAAAACGAAATTTGTTTTAGCCCTAGTAATCACGATTTCAATCGTAACGTTTTGTTCAATCATGCTGGTCGATAAATTTCTACTATAAGAGAGAGGAGAAAGAGGTTTGGAACGAGAGAATAACGCATCATTGCAGTTTCATATGTTTTTAAGAGCGATCATAATGATAGGGTTTTCTCTACTCATTATGAAGTTCATCTTGAATGAAACCATTCAGTTGTATATCGCCCCGAAGATGCTTCCGTTTGTGTATTTTGGTGGGGCATGCTTCTTTCTTATTGGAATCTTTCAGTTCTTTAAAAGCTTGTCATCGAATCTTGCAGAGGAAATTGAATGTAACTGTGGTGCTGATCATCAAATGAAAGGGTCGTTCGTTCGGAAGACGATCATTTATTTGTTATTCATCCTACCAATCGTAGGGGGATTAGGATTACCTCAGAAAGTAATCGATAGCTCCGTAGCTGCAAATAGAGGGATTCAATACGGTGGAGGTTTGTACACGAAGCCGCCTGGTAGCTCAGCTGCTGCTGAAGATTCCGAGAATACACAAGATGTCGATGCGTTTCTTGAAGATCCTGAAGGCTATTTGGAAGAAATGGATGAGCGAGTGAAGAACGAAGAGAATGAACCGTCAGACGAGATGGTCGGCTATTCGATGGATCATAGTAAGTATGATGAGCTTGCAGAAAAATATTCGAAGAAGACACACATTAATGTGACCGATAAAAATTATCTTGATGTCATTACAACGATCGATCTTAACCTAGATCAATTTATTGGAAAAACATTGACCATTAAAGGGTTTATCTATCGAGAACCAGGTTTTGAAGATAATCAAGTTGTTTTAGCAAGGTTTGGGATGAACTGCTGTGTTGCTGATGCCAATGTGTATGGAACGATGGTTGAGGGCGATAAGATCGCTTCGCTTGAAACGGATACATGGGTAGAGGTGACTGGCACGATTGAAGAGACTTCCTTTAATGGCCAAAGAATGATGCTCCTAAAACCAGATCAAATGGAGAGAATCGATGCACCAAAAGATCCATATGTTTACCCGTATTAAGGGGAATTAGCAAAGGCTTATGCATCGTTAAGCCTTTGCCCTTCATCACACTTAATAATAGATCGGAATGAATAACAATTGAAGGGCGATATGACTGAACATATGTCCGAACACCGCATATTCAAACCCTTTCTTCCAATACAAATACCCAAAGAAAAGACCACCGATTCCGTTGAGTAAGAAGCTTCTAATCATTAAAAGTGGTGTTAAATCGCCTAGCATCAGCTGGGTTGCAGGGAGATGTCCTGCTGCAAACAAAGCAGATGCGATTATGATTGCAATGACGTAAGTGGTGGCAGGGATGATCTCCTTCTTACGATTGAAAGCTTTGTTTATGATCCAAACTAGGAAAGACATCAGGAATAATCTCATTAAAATCTCTTCAAAAACTCCGCCATACATTACGCCAACAAATAAACCAAGTGGTGAAAAAGAAGGTGTGTAGGCACTCAGTGCAGGGATATGAGATTGAAAAAAGAATCGATCTCCTGTTGAAATTACAAATGCAGTGATCAAACCAAATAGCAATGACAGTAGCAGCGACCTCGTTTGGAGGCTGACCTTTTGCTTAGTAACCAATCCAGGCAGAAGCTTGAGCGATAAACCGGTTCTTTTCGCAAGTTTCATTCCTAGAAAAGCTAAAATGAAGGATACGATGAAAAGTTGAATGGCTGTGATCAATGATAAAACGCTTATTGGAAATGGAAGCGTGCTTATTAGTTCAGCATGTTGTTCAGGCATAGTTGTTTTTAACGTCTCAAGTTGATAAGGGACAACAAAAAAACCTGCGACTAAGCAAAGTGATGATAGGATCAATGATACGTATATGTCTTTTTTATGCATTTCCTAGACTCCTTTCTTAAGCTCATTTTATATGATATATCTTGGAATGAGTTTATATTTTTCAAATTAAATAAAAAAAGCGAGCTCGAAAATCCGAGCTCGCTTTTTTCATTAATAAGGACTAGAAGCAGTTAACGTAAATGGGACGTTAGCGCCTGAATAGAGTCCTACATAAACATACTTTGTGCCACCGGGGATGACGCCAGATTCGTTGGCACCTGATGTTGCTACTCCACCGATTTGTTCGAAGTTCTTGTTGTAGAAGAATACATCAAAATCATAGTCAGCAGCAGTGCTTCCACCTTCTAACGTAAAGTTATGAATGCCATCACCATACTGCTCTGGAAGGGTAACAACGTAACCATCTGAACCTTGAGAAGCTGGTTTTGGATTCTGGGTAGTAACAAACTCGTTTTCTGTCACTGCAAGGGTAGCAGGGACGCCGGCAAGGCTGCCGATTCCTGTTCCAGCGTTACCAGCTTGTACGGTACCCTCCGCAACAAAAGGTTCTTCAGGTGCAACCGTTACAGGTTCGATCTTTGCTTTTTTCGTAGCAAACGCTTGGATCTCAGCAACTTGAACATACCCATTCGAGTTATCCTGAGAATCATGTGCGATAAACTTTAGGTATTTGGCTTTAACCGGCTGATCAAGGTCAAATCCTTTGTAGTGTAGGTCAGCGATCGTAGGTCTAGGATCTTGAGCTGTAAATTTCTCTTTTACAACGGTCGTCCAGTTCTTACCGTCCATCGATGTTTGAACAGAGAAGTTTTTCAGTGTGGCAAAGCGTCCTTTTGAAACATCCTTAGCTGCGCTCACCTGAATATGAGAAACATCGACCGCTTCGTCACCAGCAAGGTCTACGATGAAGTCTGAGCCTTTGAAACCATTTTCCTGGGTGTCGGATGCATAGACGCTTGCTTCTGTATCATCGATCGCTAGTTTAACAGGATTGCTATCAGATTCACCGGATACGTCCGTAACAGAAGCGCCGTTAAAGGACGAAGCAACGTTTGGTGCCAGCTGGAATTTTAAATTATTGGTCTTACCTGGTTCGATCTTTACGTCTCGAATCGTACGTGAGCCGTATCCGCGTGCCTGGATGGTGATGTCATACGTTCCTTCCACTACATACTCTGCGAAACCGCCTGTACTTTCTGTAACAGATACAGGGGTCGTTCTTGCTTCAAATTCTCCAATCATAATGCGAGCATCCTCGATCGGCTGTTTTGTAGACGCATTGATAACTTGACCAACGAGCTGACCGTTTCTATCTCCATCAGGATGATTGAATGCAGGGATCGGATCTGTGTCGTCACCTCCGTTAGAGAAAGCGTCAGAGCCGAGTCCACGCTGAGCGAAAGCAGTCCAAAGTGCATCATAATGCTTTCCATCATAACGTTCGAAGTCTGCAGCGATAATGGCTGAACGCATCTCCTCCATGGAAGGCTCAGGTACAGATATCGGCATCGCATCCATGACAAGGTGTTCAGCGATTGATTCTCCTTCTTGTTTTCCGTACTGATCGATCAATTCTTCCCTCATCTGCCAAAGAATCGCTGCCCAGATGTCGCCATCAGAGTGTACTTCAGGACCAACGATATCATAGCCGATATCACCATAGTTATAAGGGGCATCATCAAGTGCATAGCTCCGGATTCCGCGTTCTTCATTTCCAGTTACGTAAGCACCGACGACTGGCTTTTCTTGAAGTCCGTTTTTGATGAGGTAGTGCATACCGTACCAGTCACCCCAGCCTTCACCCATCGAGCCTGATTGGTGACTGCCGAGTGCTTCTCCACCAGCGACGAGACGATTTGATAACGCGTGCGAGTATTCGTGATAGATGATTCCAGCGTCGAAGTCGCCGTCAGCATAGTTTCCTTCAAACGCCCCTGGGATTGGCTCCCACAGGAACATACCGCTCCATGCAGGTATACCGTCAGGAAGCGTCAGCATGTACGCATTGTCACGACCAGTATAAGTTGGTGCACCGCCTGATGCAGCGCCAGCTTGAACGAGGCCAAGGATCGCATCGCCGCCAAGTCCACCTTTCCCAAAGTTCGAAGCCTGCAGGTTACCTGCTTCTTCTACCCAGCCAAGGTTGTAAAAGTAATCATGAAAAAGGTTGTGGTGGTAGAACAAGTTTGTTGACGCGCTGTTCACATCGTCCGCATACGAAGGAGGAACGGTCTGTCCATTCGTCTCACGCCACGAATCCTTGAACGTAAAACTGAATTCACCTAACGGAGCAACTGGGCGAACGGCCTGGTCGGCAGGGACTAGAAAGTTACTCCAGTTAGCGTAGGAGTTTGCATTGTTACCGAATGTCGTAACGCCAAGAGGGCTTCCTGGAATTAACCATCCATTTGGAGAAGCTTTTGGATCACCCTTAAATGATTTAACGACCTGTGAGCCGCCTTTCGCTGAGCCTGGATAATTTTCGAAGATGAGTCCTTCAGGATCTGCTACATGATCAACAAGCGAACGTTTGTAGAGCTGTTCTCCCGTCGCTGCGTCTACGACGATCTCATGGCCTTTGTCGAGTTCCTCGATGAAAAGAACGCGGTAGGCAGGACGAACGCCATCTTCTGTAATGAACGTTGCTTTCTTCACACGTTGAACGGTAGGAAGGATCCCAGCTCCGTCAAACACATCCCAGCCGTTTTTTGTTTCAGTTAATTCCGGTGTGAAAGAAAGGGAGGCATTTTCAAAGGAGATCGCTTTGCTCAGCGCTTCTGCTGAAGATAGCTCAAACGTGTCCGATAACGTTTTTGCACGACTCATGTTGCCAGTTACGGAAAGGATCTTTCCTTCTTTGTTCACTGCGACGATCACACGTCCTCCATACACGGACTCGATGCCGTCAAAGGTTTGCTGAAATGTGACAGGCTGCAGTCCTGTTCCTTTCATCGCATAGTTGCGCGTTACGTTTAAACGATCGATGTCAGAAGATGAAAGCCCGAACATCGCTGCGTTTTCTTTTAACCAATCCCGCGCGATCGTTTCAGCATTTTTGTTCGAAGCCTCTGTTAGGTAGCCTTGTTCCTTTATGATCATGGATGGTGTTCCAAAAAGTGAGTTCCATTTGATTTTTGTTCCCGTACCCGCTGTATTGATGAACGAGTCAGCAGCACTCAGCTGTGCAGCAGTTGGCATCACATCGTTCAGTACATTTCGAACGTCCATCAGAGAGGAATGGTGTTCATGATCCGTTACACTTCTCTCAACGATCGGACCTGTAACGTTAGAAGCACTTGCTCCACTCGTCGTAAAAAGCGAGCCAGCCATTACCCCTACCCCTAGCATTGAAACTAATTTGCGTTTGTTCATAACTTCAATTTCCTCCCTATTTTAGTAGCATAGATACGAATTTCTATCAGTCTATCAAGGTTCCCTCTACAAAATGTGCGCTTTACTGACAAGAGCCTATAAGGTTGGTTTGTTGGCACTAGAAGGGAATACAACGAAAGGAGTATAGGAGATAGGTAGGATGGAAGACTGCCTTTGTAAAAGGGAATCGTTGAGGGAATCTAGAAGAAGTAGGGTGGAAATTCGTATTACTAGAAAACGAGGGATGGCACTTATGAAAATTAGTCAACACAACAGTAAAGCATGGGATGAAAAAGTAAAACAGGGTAGTCGGTACACGAAATACGTGAGCCATGACCAAGTTGAGAACGCTCGACGTGGTGACTGGGCGATCAGCGTTACAACTGAAAAACCTGTACCTAGACATTGGTTTCCACCTACACTTAAAGGACTAAGCGTTCTGTGCCTCGCTGGAGGCGGAGGGCAACAAGCACCACTACTTGCAGCTGCTGGCGCAGAAGTTACAGTGGTCGATATGTCTGAAAAGCAGCTTGAGCAGGATCGTTTTGTAGCAGAAAGGGACGATCTATCGATCAAGACAATAAAAGGGGACATGTCAGATCTGAACTTTTTCGATGGTGAAACGTTCGACATCATCGTTCATCCCGTTTCAAATGTGTTCGTGGAAGATGTGTTACCTGTTTGGAAAGAAGCTGCGAGAGTGTTAAAAACGAACGGAACGCTGATCTCAGGTTTTACAAATCCTGTGTTATATCTTTTTGATGATGAACAAGAGGAGAAAGGGATTCTTGATGTTCAAAATTCAATACCATTTTCATCGATTGAAGAAATGAAAACGAAAGAGCGAGATGCAGGAAATGAAACGCTAGAGTTCGGTCATACGCTAGAAGATCAAATTCAGGGACAGATCGATGCTGGGCTTGTGATCGCAGGATTTTATGAAGATGACTTTGGAGGAACAAGGTTGATCGATAACTATATCAAAACGTTCATCGCTACGAAGGCGATCAAACAATCTACCTAACATCGGAGGAAGAAATGGAATATACAAATTCATCAGTTTACGATAATCAAACATTTTACGACAACTATATGAAAAGAAGACATCGTAAAGAAAGTCCGAATGACTTGATCGAGACACCTGCTTTGTTGAAGCTTCTAGGTTCTGTAAAAGGAAAACGAATCTTGGACCTCGGGTGTGGAGATGCATCTCTTGGTAACCTACTTAGCGAGTGCGTTGACTACACTGGCATAGACGGTTCTGCCAATATGATCGAACGTGCTTCACAAAACCTAAACGGGACGAAGGGCAAAGCAATTCATACTAGTCTTCAAGACTTTGATTATCCTGTCGCTGCTTATGATACCGTTGTCTCTCAGTTAGTTCTTCACTATATAGAAGATTTAGAAGAGGTACTTAAGAAGGTAAAGCGTACGTTAAAAGAGGATGGGAAGTTCGTATTTAGCGTACAGCATCCGCTCCTTACCGCATCGTTTGAAAGCATGAAGAATGGAAAGCGATCGAGTTGGATCGTTGATGACTATTTTGTAAGTGGAAAAAGGGTGGAACCATGGATCGGTGAAGATGTTGTGAAATATCATCGTACGATTGAAGAGTATTTTATGATGTTACAACATGCTGGATTCGTCGTAGAAAACTTGAGGGAAGCAACGCCGATTAAAGAAAACTTTGCAGACGATGAAGAGTATGAGAGAAGAAGGAAGATTCCATTGTTCCTCTTATTTTCGTGTGTGAGAAAAGAAGAAGCTGGCGAATGATCGAGAGCTTCAGTTTGCCGGAAACTTTAATAGCTATCTACAAAAAATTAAGTGATATTTCCGCTCCTGGATGCTCGCTTGAAATAAACGCGATGAAAATTGGTTAGGATAATAGGTCGGAAAGTTTAACATGGTATAAATGTATTCAAGCTCCTACGTCATAGGGACCAGAATATCCTAGGTTTCCAAAAAAGTAGAAGCTGGCAACCATTCGCCAGCTTCTCTCTTTATGCTATCTTTGAAACTTTTTAGTCCTCCAATCGTACAGTAGGTAGAGAGTTTTTTTACAGGAGGCGGTACGATGACGTTAATAGGAATCATCATGTGGGGTTCAATTGCATTATTAGTTATTCTAGGCTTTGCACTCGAGAAAATCTTTGGAATGAAAAAGCCTACCAAGTCAGACAGGCAGACGAGTGAAAGTGCTCATATCCTTGACCGAGCTAGAGACAATAGCGGTCCACCGGTATAAACGGAGTGTATCGTCATGGGAGTTAAGAATTATCTGATTGAAGGTGTCTCGTGCACAGGTAAAACGACGGTGTGTAACGAGTTGCAGCGAAGAGGGTACCATGCCATTCATGGTGATCGTGAACTGGCTTATCAAGGGGATCCTGATACAGGTGAACGAACGGATACCGCCGCGCACGAGAACCACATATGGGATATTGATCGAGTAAAAGCACTGATCGAAAACAAGGATGAGGAAGCAACATTTTTCTGCGGTGGATCTAGGAACTTTATGAAATTCATCGACTTGTTTGACGAGGTGTTCGTCCTTGAGGTCGACAGCATTACACTGAAGAAGCGACTTCTTGAACGTTCTGAGCAGGAGTTTGGTGGCAAGAAAGCGGAACGGGAGCTGATCATGCGGCTGCATAGTACGAAAGAAGACATTCCAAAAAACGGAGTGATGATAAACGCAACCGCACCGCTCGAGCACGTTGTTGATGTAATCGTTCGTCAATGCGAAGAAACGAAAGGCTGAAACAACGCTCGCGGAAAGCACAGGTATACCTGGATACGAAGATTCTCTAAGTTAGTGAGTGCGTTAGAGAACGAGCGATCTAGTTTCACAAATGATTAAAAAGGAGAATGGAAACAATGTTCATTTCGTATCTATTGGTGTTTATCCTGGCAGCGGTTCCGCTGTTTGAACTTGTTGCGGTCATTCCACTAGCGATCATCGGAGGTTTGTCTCCGATCCCGACAGCGATACTTGCTCTTTTAGGAAATGCACTGACAGTCGTTTTGTTGATTGTCTTTGTCGATAAAGTAAAGAGTTGGATGGGGAAGCGAAAACAAAAACGCATGAGAGAAGGTACACAAGACGAGTCCATCGAAGCGAATGGTGAAGGAATGGAAGAGTCGAAAAAAGGAAAGCGAGCAAAAATGCTTTTTGATAAGTATGGTTTACCTGGATTAACACTGATCGGTCCTTTTTTTGTCGGGTCTCACATCTCAGCGTTTATGGGGATGAGCTTCGGTTCAAATAGGAGGAAAGTAACTAGCTGGATGATGATCAGTTTAGTTTTTTGGACAGCGGTTATGGCTGTAGGCACAAGCTATGGCGTGACATTTTTTATGCCGGATGTTGAAGAAAATGGTGTGCTGATTCGCATGTTTCAAAACTAGCTTTTTTTGATAGTAAGGTCACAAAGGATACTTAGGCTATTCTATAAAGAAGGGGGACCCACAACGGAATGGGTCCCCCTTCTTAGGTTATAACCTAAAGAGTTACCAATACCCCCGCTATAATGGCGATGCCAGAAAGAATAAAGAACGTCTGGACAATTGGCCAAGGTAGGAATTTTAATACGTAGACGATGGTATCTGTATAAAGGCTCCCGCCTCCACTTTCGTACCGATTGATAAAATCTTCTTTGTTAAACTTGAATAGAAGGATCGATAACGATAAGAGGACGATGAGTATAACAACCATCCCAAATATCAGATTCATGTGTTCACCTCTAAGTTGATTAAACAAATATAGTTACCTTTCACCTTATCCTAACAAACTCTCCTAATTCGACTAAAGGGGTATCCATATCTTACGTACGGATAAGTTGCAGGAATGAGGGGGTGTGTTGCGAATAAAAAAACAGCCTGGAATGGCATCACGCCTCCAGGCTGTTCTTGTTATAGCAAAGGTTTATTTTACGACGAGAACAGGGCAGCTTGCTTTTTGAATGACTTGATGACTGACACTTCCTAGCACCATTTCTTGTAAGACGTTCAAGCCCCTTGTTCCCATCACGATGAGATCGACTTCGTTTTCTTCCGCATACTTAACGAGTGTCACAGAAGGATCTCCTCTAAGCATGTTGATTTCATATGTTAACTTCGCTTCTACGGCTTTTTGTTCGACGGCACGAAGTTTATCTTTACGATCTTCTTTTATACCGAGAGAATCCCAGTTTCGTAGAACATCATGTTTGGATGTGTCTCCGTCAACCACATAGATGACGTCGATCTGTGCATCCGTTAGCTTTGCTAACTTGATCGCTTCCTCTGCTGCTGTAACAGAGTCTTCAGATCCATCGGATGCCAGCATAATCTTCTTGTACATAGCCATACTGCCCCCAAGTCAATTGTATTGTTCCATCTAATATCTATACCCATTTAAAAATAAGGTTAATCGTACAAAAAAAGCAGGCGGAGTGTGCCTGCTTTTAAGCTTGCTGAAGAATTTGCTCTAGCTGAAATGCTCGTATTTTCCTAGGGAGGAAACTTCTTATTTCGTCTTCGTGAAAGCCTACTTGTAGGCGTTTTTTATCGAGTAAAATCGGTCGTTTTAATATGCCGGGGTTTTCTTTTATCAAACTATATAGTTCTTGTAGAGAGAGCTCATCGAGTTCTTGTTCTAGAGCGACATATGCTTTTGAACGTTTGGATATAATTTCTTCTGTTCCCTTTTCTGTCATTCTGATGATCGCCTTGATTTCTTCCTCGTTAAGCGGCTTAGAGAAAATATTGCGCTGTTCATAAGGAAGATCGTGCTCTTCTAGCCACGCTTTCGCTTTTCTGCACGAGGTGCAGCTTGGCGATGTATAAAGTGTGATCATGTGATTAACCTCCATAATGGATTTTATACATTGATCTGTGTACAGCGTACATCATTCATTCCTTCGATTACTGTAAGCTACCTTACACCCTTTAAGGTGCTGCTTCCTTAAAATTCGTTCATCACTATCACTATTCGCTTCTCCTTTTCTGTTTCCTTTCGTAGATCGATGAAAACTAGTCGATAAAATTCGCTGGTGTTTACGGAGTGTGAAAAGCGGGTAAAGAAATGATTACCAGCACAACGGCGGTATACTTAGATAACGATTGAAGGAGAGAAATAGATCATGACAATCGAATTAACATTGCAAATATTATTATTAACAGTAGGCTTTATTACTGTATCAGCTATTTTCTTAAATGTAGATAAGAAACGCACACAGAAACAGCTTAAACTCGAACTTGCTCAGTATAAAGAGTCTGGAAAGATTCAATATAGCAATTCAAAAGGATGATCGCTTCTAAAGCTTTCATCCTTTTTTTATAGTCGATAGTTTTAAAATATGCCAAGGTGGAATGGTGTTATAAGAAAAAAGTTAGTGAATTGGGAGAGATTATAATGGAGAAAATCGACACCTATTTTCCTGAAAGTTATGAGGAGTCACGAAGAACCTTTCGTGGACACCTTGATAAAATCAAGCAAAAGTGGCCTCAAGCCGAGTTGGTTACTGAACAAATCGGTAAAGAGGAAGATAACACGATCGATATGATCAAGTCTGATGCAAATGCATCTAATGATAAGGTTCTATTCTTTACCACAGGTGAACATGGCATCGAGGGGTATGCAGGCGCAGCTGTAACACACATGTTTGTAGAGGAGTACCTCGATCGAATCGATCCAAGAACGACTGGAATCTGTTTCGTTCATGCGTTAAATCCTTGGGGAATGAAACATTTTCGAAGAGTAACCGAGAACAATGTCGATCTGAATCGTCATTATGTCTATGACTCGGTCCCTGAAGATGTTAATAAAAAGTTTGAGAAAGAAAGCGATCTTTTTCTTCCGAATGGCAAGATCCATGATCTAGAACATGAAAAGAAAAAACTGTATGCTCAGTTAGCAAAAGGTCTTGCTAAAGAAGGATATAGCGGAATTAAAGAAGCAAAAGGAATGGGGCAATTCCAGTTCCATAGAGGCGTTTACTATGGTGGGAAGAAAGAGGAAGAACCTGCTGTCTTTTTAAAAAAAGTTCAGCATGACTTATTGTCTACTTATCCTCGCGTGATTCATATGGACTGGCATACTGCCCTAGGCCCTACGAACGAACTCACGATGGTTATCTCAGAACAAGACTCTCGAGAACAAGAGGACTTGGAAAAGGCATACAACATGAAAAACATTGAGAAGTTTGCGCCTACAAAAGTAAAAGGAGATTCGACCTACCACTTTCATAAGTTGAAGAATGAGGATTATCCTGACACCTATCTTTTCTCAGCACTGTTTGAATTTGGCACGTTTGGTACTGGAAAAAAGGCAGAGTTACGTGAATTCATGACGATTGTCCTTGAAAACCACCTTTATTGGGAAGGTGCAGAAAACCCTGAAGATCGAAAGTGGATCCAGGATGAATTTCGCGCAATGTTCTATCCGAAAGAGCAAGAATGGCTAGAGTCTGTTCTGCAAGAAGCTAAGGGGGGAATCGACTCGGTCTTAACACGAGAAGAAATCATGAAATGAGAAAGAGAGCTGGCTCACCCAGCTCTCTCTTATTATGATCCTAATTCAGTTTTCACTTCGTTAATTTGACTATCGATGTTAAGGGGTTTATCCTCGCGATCCTCGATCTTAATGTTGGTGATGACTCTATCGGAGCCACTTTTTAGAGCCTGCGTGTGGATGTCTCTTGCTAGCTCAAATAGCTCATCAACATTCCCTTCAAAAACTGTGGAGGTTGGGCTAAGATGGTAAGTAAAGCCTTCCTTTTCAGCTAACCTTACTGCATCAGTTACAAACTGACTCATACTTGTTTGACCTGTGCCGACTGGTGTTACGCTTATTTCTAATAATGCCATGTTCCATCTCCTCCTTATTTTGAGGTTATATATATGACATTGACGAATTGAGGGAAAACGAAACATCGCTGAACATATTCCATTCTAAAGTACTAACGAACGATGATAAAAAGGGGATTACGTCCATGAATCAATCGATTGAAGAGACATATAACAAGTTAGCTCGTACATATGAAAAGAGTACAGATGAGGGGTCTTCATACAATGCGTATTACGAACGACCAGGAGTAATGAGCGAGATCAAAGAAAATCTTACCGGAATGAACGTACTTGATGCAGGATGTTCAGCAGGGTGGTATTCAGAACAGTTTGTTGGACGTGGAGCTACCGTTACGGGGATCGATATTAGTGAAGAAATGATCCAAGCGGCCAAACGAAGAGTGGGAGAAAACGCTGATTTTATTCAACATGATCTTACGAAAAGCCTTCCATTTAAAGACGAGTCGTTCGATCTTATTGTGAGTTCTTTAACCCTTCATTACGTAAAAGACTGGGACATTGTTTTTGCTGAATTTAAAAGAGTGTTAAAACCAGGAGGTGAACTCATTTTTTCTGTCCATCATCCATTTATGGACTTTACCAGATTTAACGTGAACAACTATTTTGAGACGTCGCTTCTTACCGATACATGGAAAAAGCCAGAAGTTACGATCGACGTAACGTTTTATCGTAGAGCGATGCAGGATATTGTAAACGTCGTGACAAGATACTTCACTCTTAAGAAGCTCATCGAACCGAAGCCAGCAAAAATCATGCAGGAAAAAGAACCAAAATCATATGAATATCTCATGACGAACCCTCATTTTCTTATCGTCAAAGCATGTAAAGACCGTTGATTCTGAACGGAAGGTGAAACGTCTCCCCTTCGTAATACGTAAATAAAGTAAGGGAAGAGGAGGGACGTCGAATGGAGCTTTGGATGATCGTACTAATGATTCCTTTCTTCATTTTAGTGTTGATGGGATTTAATTTTCTCATGGGTTACTGAAAAGACCATATTCAAATTGATTTTGATGAGCGATATACGGACTTCAATGAGTATGTAAAAGCAATTACGAATAAGCTAAAAGCCGAAGGACGTAAGGTGGAGTATACGGACTACCGAACATTTAAAATCGATGGAAAAGAATACGTTTTTATTGAACGAAACGTCAGCATTGGGGGAGTGCCGTTACAGCGAACGATTCTTAAGCCTGCTCGATAAGGGTGAACCGTTTAAAACGCTACCGATTTGTTCACACTATGAACGTTAACAATAACGAGGTGAATAATAGTGGAGCAAATCGTCATCACAGCTATCTTAAAGCCAATCGAAGGCCATGAGGAAGAAGTGTACAATGTACTCAAGACTGTAACGGAAGCATCAAGGAAAGAATCGGGTTGTATTCAGTATGATGTTCACCAGTCTATGCAGGATTCAAATTACATTCTGATTGAAGTGTGGGAAAATGAAGAAGCGGTAGAAGCACATATAAACTCGTCTCATTATCAGAAGTATAGGGAAAGTATCCCTGATTTTGTTAGTTTGAGAGAAGTGTTTAAGATGAAGAAAATACTTTGAATGTGGTAGTTATTGGAATAAAAGAGCACTCGGTCTATAAGGACACGAGTGCTTTCAGCTTTTCGAGAAACCTATTTCAATAGTCGGTGGTGCCTTACCTTATGCCGTAGTTGATGACGATTGAAGGAGTCCGCGATTGTATATCCTACTTTCAGGGAATAAATTCAAAGCGAACATTCCGTCCCAATAAACGGTATGAACTTGTTATACTTCTTGATCTTGTGAAGGACTACTGGCCAGAAGCGCAGCAAGTTAAGAAGTCTAACGAATAGGAGGGGGCAACATGTCTACTTTCAAACTTGAACAGGATGTTCTCAAAGAATGGGTCGATTACAACGGTCATATGAATGATGCTGAATATGCGAAAGTTTTCAGCATTGCTGTGGACGAATTTATGAACCATATTGGCCTGAACGAGGAAGGACGCGAACAATACAATTACACGATCTTCACTTTGGAAACGCACCTTTGTTACTTGAAGGAAGCTCATGAAGGTGAAAAGTTAAATGTAAGGAGCCAAATCCTTGATCTTGATCAAAAACGCATTCATATTTTCTTCAAGATGGAAAACGATCAAGGTGATGTCGTGGCAACAAGCGAACAGATGCTAATGGGAATGGATACGACAGAGGGAAGACCTGGAGCATTTCCAGAAGCTGTGGTTGTCGAATTAGAGCAAATGTATGTGGCAGATAAAGAATACGAAACACCGAAGCAGGCCGGCCGAACAATCGGTATTAAAAGAAAATAAGCAAACAAAAAGGCATCCCCAATCGATTGGGAATGCCTTTTTATGTTTACTGCTCTTCTTTTGCAAAGCGTTCAATCCGTGCATCGATTTCATCACGGACACGTTGGAAGAATGCCCATTTTTCTTCTTCAGTTCCTTCAGCTTTTGCAGGGTCGTCAAAGCCCCAGTGCTCACGTGTTACATGTGGAGGCGTCATCGGACATTTGTCGTTCGCATCTCCGCAAAGTGTTACGACCATGTCAGCATTGTTCAAAAGCTCTGAATCGATCGTGTCAGATGTTTGGTTCGTGATGTCGATGTCGACTTCTTTCATTGCTTTCACCGCATTAGGATTCAATCCATGCGCTTCGATTCCAGCAGAGTAAACGTCGTAGCGATCGCTAAGGTGTTTTTTTGCAAATCCTTCAGCCATTTGACTTCTGCAAGAGTTACCCGTACATAGGAAATAAATCGTTTTTTTGTTAGACATGATCAATCGTCTCCTCTTTGTTATAAGTTAAATGATCAATAGCCACAGATAGAGGCCAAAGAGTGTAATTAATAGTGTAGGAACAGTTAATATAATTCCTATTTTAAAGTAGTATCCCCAAGAAATCTTCACACCTTTTAGGGACAGTACGTGAAGCCATAATAGTGTAGCGAGAGAACCGATCGGTGTGATCTTAGGACCTAAATCAGAACCGATGATGTTCGCGTAAATCAGTGCTTCTTTTAGCGTGCCTGTTGTAGATGTTGCTTCAATTGCAAGCGCATCGATCATAACCGTAGGCATGTTGTTCATAATGGAAGATAAGATGGCAGCGATGAAGCCCATCGAAACGGTTGCTGCTAGTAATCCTTGGTCAGCTGCACCCTGAATGAGGTTTGCGAGTATGTCCGTTAAGCCAACATTCCGGAGTCCGTAAACAACAACGTACATACCGATCGAGAAGAACACGATCGCCCATGGTGCTCCATTTACAACTTTACGCGTTTCCACCGCTGAACTTCTTCTAGCCATCAGTAGGAAGAAGATTGCAACGATTCCTGCGATGATCGAAACGGGAACGCCGATAAATTCACTTGCAAAATACCCTACGAGCAAGACAGCAAGTACGAGCCATGATAGTTTGAACATCTTCTCATCACGGATTGCTTCTTTCGGTGCTCTAAGCATCTTCAAATCATAGTTCCCTGGAATATCTTTTCTAAAGAAAAGGTAGAGCACAAGTATACTTGCGCCAAGCGCAAAGAAGTTCGGAACGATCATTCTTGAAGCATATTCAACGAATCCGATATCGAAAAAGTCCGCTGAAACGATATTCACGAGGTTACTAACAACAAGTGGCAGTGATGTCGTATCTGCAATAAAACCACTCGCCATAATAAACGGGAAGATCATTCTTTCTTGAAATTTAAGATTTCGCACCATCGCAAGTACGATTGGTGTCAGGATAAGTGCTGCGCCATCATTTGCGAAAAGTGCAGCTACAACAGCTCCGAGTAGTGTTACGTAAATAAACATTCGGAGTCCGTTCCCTTTTGCTACTCTTGCCATATGAAGAGCAGCCCATTCAAAGAACCCGATTTCATCTAGGATGAGTGAGATCAAGATGATCGCAATAAACGCGAATGTGGCGTTCCATACGATTTCGGTTACGGTTATCACATCTTGAAAATCAACGACACCTACAAGAAGGGCTAGAATGGCGCCACCGCATGCCGACCACCCAATTCCGAGGTTTTTCGGCTGCCAGATGACAAGAATCAATGTAAGTATAAAAATCATGATTGCGAGTAAAACAGAAGTCAAATCGATTCCTCCATTAATCACAGCGTATGCGTCGTCCGCTTAGTTCTAGTTGGTGAAGCTTGTCTCGTTGATCCGGAACGAGCTGAATGATACTTTCGATGATAGAAAAAGCTTCATGGTCTCGGTTGAGAGAGTAAAAGATCCACTGGCTATTTCTTCGCTCTTTCACTAACCCAGCATCGCGAAGCTTACGAAGATGCTGGCTGATGGAAGGCTGGCTCATGTTTAGTAAGTCCACAAATTCACATACGCAGCACTCTCCGTCTTTTAACAAACTGATGATTGTCAGTCTTGTTTTATCTCCTAACAGTTTAAGAACGCTAGCAGCTAATTCCATTTCGATCGCCGTTCTATTCATTGCATCACCTCCAGTCATTAGTATATAAGCATGTACTTATATATGCAATGATTTAATCCTTCAGATCACGATTTTGAAGGTGAAGTGCTCTTCCTGATAGAAAAGAAAGGGTATGACGTGAAAGGAGAGATCTAACATGGAGGCAAGAATAAAAGTGGTACCATATGAAGAGGCAGAGGGGAAACTAAAGGACCTTTATGAGGCATTCAACAATGAAATGGCCAATATATTGCGCGTGCATTCTTTAAATCCTCGTTCTCTTGAAGCACATTTGAAGTACTACAAAGTCATTATGTTTGCTGAGTCGCCATTATCACGAAGGGTAAGAGAAATGATCGCAACGGTCGTCTCAGTAGAGAATGAGTGTTTTTACTGAATGGAACATCATGGGGCGGCGCTCCATTTCATTACGAAAGATCGTGAACTAGTAGAAGGGATAAAGAAGAATTATCGAGAGCTGGATTTAGAAATGAAGGAGCTAGCTATACTGGATTACGCTGTTAAGCTTACGAAAAAGCCGAGCAGTGTGACTGACGAGGATGTGGCGGAATTAAAAGAAATAGGGTGTATCGATCGAGAAATCCTCGATGTTTGTCAGATAGCTTCTTACTTCAACTTTGTGAACCGAATGGCAGAGGGTCTAGGGGTTTCGTTAGAGCGGCGATAGGGATAAAACAAACAATCCCTGCCTTACTAAACGAATGCCTATCCAACATGGTAACTATAGCATAGGATATAGTAATCCATGATGGAAGGGAGGCCAACTCCATGGGATATGGTTACGGCAGCGGGTTCGCTCTAATTGTTGTGCTGTTTATTCTCCTTATCATCGTAGGTGCAGCTTTTGTTGGAGGCGGGTACTAATACTCGATTTCTAAAGCTGCATGTAGCGGGTTAATCCTGCTAAATTGCATGTAATGAGAACAAGGATGCAGGGAAGGCTAATTTGGCCTCCTCTGATAACGAGAAAAAGCAGCCCTTCTTGGGCTGCTTTCTACTTATTTCTTAAAGAGTTTGCGTGGTAAGATCGATCGTGGGTTCAGTTTGTTTCCCAGTGATCCGAAGCCATTTCCACTGTTTGGATCAACAAGCTCATTGTGCTCAAAATAAACACGAGGCGTTTTCCAAAGCGCGATGAGAGCTCTCGTCATCGGCATTTCATGATAGCGATCAGGCCACATGTCTTTAATGTGCTGTTTAACGAGCGGATAATATTTTGGGCTCATACCAGGGAACAAGTGATGTTCCGTATGGTAAGAGAAGTTAAAGTGAATCTTATCTACCCATTTTGGAACGGTAACCGTCAAGCTGTTAGCAAGTGGGTCGTTCACAGGCGTCAATGGATTCAAACGATGATTTGTTGAAATGTAAGCCATAACGATAAAGTTTGCGATCAACAATGGAATAAAGAATGCAAAGATCCATTTTTCGAATCCCATGATGAATAAGAGTCCGATCCATGTTACCCATGGAAGAACAACTTGTAGCCAGACTTCTGTCTGCTTTCCTGATTTGAATTCTTTAATGTATACAAAGAACATTTTCATCGAATGTGCAGTGAACTGAACAGTAAGTGATGCAAAGCTAAAGAATGCTCTGATGAATAATGGCAGTCTATAGATCCAACGGAAGATCTTCATCTTTGAGATCTTCTCGAGCGTTGGCCATGCATCAGGGTCCTTCTCATCATGTTGTGTGTGCACATGGTGGTTCATATTGTGCCATTTACGCCATAATTTTGGTCCAGTACTTAACGGAAAGAAGGCGATTGCACCAAGGGTGTCTCGAAGCCAAGGCTTACGTACAACTGTTCCGTGCAAAATTTCGTGACCGAGAAACCCAAGTCCGGCAAAGCTTGCACCGATTACAACTGAGAAAACTAAGTTGATGAGTGGATGTAAGTTAAACAGTCCTATGATCAGGAAGCTGGCAACTGTAATCAACAAGTATATGAGACCGCCGAATAATCGGCTAGGTACGGGTTTAAAGGCATCCTTTGGCATGTGTTTCTTCACACGTGCCGCATACCAACTGAATGAGTGTAGATCTTTCACTAAATCACCTTCCAATAGTCATTTGGGCAGAATTTTCAATTTTCTTATCTATGATTCGCAGTTAACTTTAACAGCACGATAAAGGCAAGTCAATGGAATTTATGACCAAAAGTTATGACCAGGTACTAAAAATAGTCATTTGAAAAATAATAACGCTATTATGCCAGACTAAAAAGCATCACAACAAACACGATTGTAAAAACATTTTAAACAAAATTATTTTTAGTCATACATGTAATCAACATGTAGAAATTCTTTAAATACTTTAAAAATGGGATCCTGTTTTGTGTAAATTAGAGGATGAGTGGAAGTTATTTCTTACCTTTCTAGTATAACGCTTCTGGAAAGAATAAGATAATTTTAAGAAGCGAAAAGCAGAAATGTGGAAATATTTTCTTGACTTGACTACCTGTAATGTTTAGAATAATAAAAAAATACACGAGCGATGAAGAAGAAGAGTAGTCTTTAGTAACACGTCAGAGAGCTGATGGGTGGTGTGAATCAGTGTGTGCTGAAGGGGAATGGGCTTCTGAGCTTCCGGACTGAACGAAGGAGTAGGTTGCGGCGGAAGGTCTTACCGATAAAAGAGACACCTTATAGAAAAGCTTTCTTTTCTGTAGGAGTTAAGCGCGTTTGTGTGAAGCAAACGAATAAAGGTGGCACCACGGGTTTCTCGTCCTTTTCATAGGATGAGAAGCCCTTTTTGTGTTGATTAGAATGGAGGATGAGTGATGAAGAAAACGGTGTTGACGGGTATTAAACCAACAGGAAGGATTCACCTTGGGAACTATATCGGTGCGATCAAACCAGCGTTAGAGCTTGCAGCAGAAGAGGATCCTGTTTATTTCGTAGCAGATTATCATGGACTTACGAAAATACAAGATGCTGAACAGATGAAAGAACTCTCGTACGGGATTGCTGCGACATGGCTTGCTTTAGGACTTGATCCATCCACATCCATTTTTTATCGCCAGTCTGATGTTCCTGAAATATTTGAACTTTCATGGATTCTTGCATGTTTTAGTTCAAAAGGGTTGATGAATCGTGCGCATGCATACAAGGCGATCGTCGATCAAAATAGAGAAACAGGACGCGAAATCGATGATGGAGTCAACATGGGACTGTTCACATATCCGATTTTAATGGCTTCTGATATATTACTCTTCCAGTCTGATCTTGTTCCAGTTGGGAAAGATCAAATCCAGCATGTTGAAATCGCTCGTGACCTTGCAGATACGTTCAATCGACAATTCGGTGAAACGTTCAAACTTCCAGATTATGTTGTGAAGGAAGAATCTGCTGTCATACCGGGTCTCGATGGTCGGAAGATGAGTAAGAGCTACCATAACACGATTCCGATTTTTGAAGAGCCTGAGAAACTTAAGAAGTTGATCAACAAAATCAAGACGGATTCGACAAAACCTCATGAAGCGAAGGATCCAGACGATTCGACCGTATTTGCACTTTATCGTGAATTTGCAAGTCAAGATGTGGTTAGTAAAATGAGAGATCGATTTGAAAATGGAATTGGATGGGGAGAGGCGAAAAAAGAATTGTTCGAAGCGATGAACCATGTGCTTGAAGAGCCTCGAAGAAAATATAAGTATTACATGGAAAATCGAGAAGAGCTTGATCGGATACTTGCTGAAGGGGCAGGAAAAGCTAGAGCTAAAGCGAAACCTCTCTTGAATGAAGTGAAGCAGAAGATCGGAATAAAAGCATGAATCGATTGAAGGAACGCTCGAAATGAAAGAGAAATGGGAAGAATGGGAAAGATGAATGAAGTGAGGTGTAGTGAATGAAATATGAGCTGTCTAAAAATATTGGCTTACAAGTAAAAAATGTCGCTGAAGCGAAAAGATTTTATGAGAAAGTATTTGGTTTTAAGCACCAGGAGCACAGTACAGTCAATGAGGTAGAATTCAAAAGCGATCACAATCACATCTTTTTGATCGATGGAGAGGAAAATCTCGGGCCAGTCTTAGAGTTAGAAGTGGAATCATTAGAAGAAGCAAGGAATGATTTATTGAAGAATGGTTGTAAAATCATTCGCTGGGAAGGAAAAGGGAAAGATTGCTATATCCAAGATCCTTATGGAATGACGTTTAATATTTGGGAGAAAGGTTAAGAAAGAGCTGCCGAAATGGCAGCTCTTTTACTTACGGAGTGGTGTTTCTTTTGAAACGAGCTCTGATTGAATGATATATCGTTCTGGTGCGAACCCAATATAATCAAACGGATAGCAAGTTGTTAACGTTAAAGTAGGCTCGTCCTTGTTTACGATAACGGAACGGTCATCTTCATCTGTGATCCAAATCTTTCTTACTTGATAATCGTATACAGTTCCATTGAATTCTACATACAAGTGGTCGCCTTCTTCTACTTGATCAAGGTTGTGAAAAACGGTGTCTCGATGCCCAGAGAGAACCACGTGGCCATTTTCATCAGGCGTGACAGTCCACTTACTTTCGTGTAGACCGACACCTTTCTTCAATGAATCCTCATCCGTGCCATAGTAAACGCTGTATGTGCTGCCTATCCTTGGAATCGATAGCATAGCTGCTTTTTCACCATACTCATATGTGGATTTTGATTCTTCTTCCTCAACAGCAATCGTCTTTTTCTCCACGGTCGAATCCCAACCTGGATGGTTTTTTTGGACGACTTCTGGCTCATGGGTAACAGCTTTGCTTTGATCCCAAAAGGAATAGCCACTCCATAAAACGATCAAAAGACCTACGAATAACAGCAGAATTCCAACCTTTTTCATAGATGCTTAACGCTCATTAAAAGGTGTGTCATTCGAACTCCTCCTATAAAAACAGTCTCTACTAATTGTCTTCCTCAGGAGGTAAGATGTAAACCATTATTTCAAATATTTTCAAAAAAGATCAGATTGACAGACGTTTCCACTTGGTGGTAGGTTAATGTTAACTTAAATAAATAATAAGTTAACATTTAAATGGGAGGCAATTGGATGCTTAAAGTCGAAGAAACAACAGCGAATTGGGAAAAATTTGCGGATCTTGCACTTGAAGGGAAACCGCTGACAAAAGAACAAGCTATTTCAGTACTTTCATCCTCCGATGAATCGTTATTACCTTTATTGAATGCGGCATACCGCGTGAGAAAGCATTATTTCGGGAAAAAAGTAAAGCTGAACATGATCATCAACGCGAAGAGCGGGTTATGTCCTGAAAACTGTGGGTACTGTGCTCAATCCGCCTATGCGGATACGAACGTAAATAAATATGCACTTCTAGACAAGGATACCCTTGTGAGTGGGGCACGGGAAGCGATGAATCGTAAAGCTGGTACATACTGTATCGTGATGAGTGGACGCGGTGCAACAAACAGAGAACTTGATAAAGTAATCGATGCTGTTGAAGAAATTAAAGCCGAGATGCCTCTTAAAATCTGTGCTTGTCTCGGAATTCTTTCTTCTGAGCAGACGAACCGTCTGAAAGAAGCCGGCGTTGATCGCTACAATCATAATATCAATACGAGTAAAGGTCACCATGACAACGTCACAACAACGCACTCATATGATCACCGTGTGAAGACGGTTGAAAATGTAAAGGAGTCTGGAATTTCACCTTGTTCAGGCGTAATCGTTGGAATGGGAGAATCACACGAAGATGTGTATGATATGGCAGCAGAGCTTCGTCGAATCGATGCCGACTCGATTCCGGTTAACTTTCTTTACTCTGTGCCCGGTACGAAGATGGAAAAGATGGATGAGCTTGATCCAAGATACTGCTTAAAAGTGCTCGCGCTATTTAGGTTAATGAATCCAACAAAAGAAATCCGTATCTCAGGTGGGCGTGAAGTGAACCTTCGCTCTCTACAAGTGATGGGATTATACGCTGCAAACTCCATCTTTGTCGGAGATTACTTAACGACTGACGGTGCTGAGTCTTCAGCTGATCATAGAATGATAGAAGATTTAGGATTTGAGATTGAAGAGTGCGCTTTATAAGCTATAAAAAAAAAGCTGCCATGATGGCAGCTTTTTGCTAGTTAGTCGATCGGATCTTCCGCTTTTCCGTAGCGAATCACATCGAATATCGCGAGGCCATCACTAGGCTTTCCAGCATCGTTCCGGTATGGCATAAGCGAAAAGAAAATAAAGTAAACAGAGAAATAGGAATACTGATAAAAGAAAAGTGTCACAGGTAGGACATCTAAATTCATAAGTAGATTAAGAATCAAGATAACACCTAGATTGAATAAACTACCTGCGGCATAGATGGCAACATGTGCCCACGTTTTATTGTAGGTTAGTTTTTCATACTGACACCATCCTTCCATGAAATACTTCTTCTTCACTTCGAGAGCCCCGAGATGGAACAGCGTTTCACCTGTACCTATACAAAACTTAATTTTCCCACCGAACAGTCTCGCCGTAAGAACGTGACCTGCTTCATGAACAAGCGTTACGATCGGGAGAATCAAGAAAAAATTTATTAGAAACATTGGGATATCGCTTAACGTAAACAAAACCATTCCTCCTGATGCAAAGAGAATTTTGTGCAATGTTAGAGGTGTTACCCCTTTTTAGTAAGGTGTTAACACTATTTTTTAAAAAAGTGACTGTTAAATAAAGGTTCCAGTCCAACTGTATTGAACTAGTACGTTATGAAAGAATAGGTTTGACAGATCTACATAATGAAAGGTGTGTTTAGGATGGAAAATATAATAAAGCAGATGGATATGACTCGTACTTTTTTATTGATGGGTGCTGAGAAGATCACGGAAGATAATGCAGATATCATTCCAGAAGGATTCCCAAATTCACTGCGATGGCAGTTAGGTCACGTGCTTGTCTCGTTTGAGTACATCGTATTCCATATGGCCGGGGAAGAGGTTAACCTGCCTGAAGGCTATACTGAATTGTTTACAAGAGGTACGAGTCCGAAAGATTGGACAGTTGACCCTCCAAAAGTAGCAGAACTCAAAGAACGATTATCTGAACAGATGGGTCGCTTCAAAGAGACGTTTGAAAATCGTCTTGATGAGAAGATTGAAGAAACATTTAAGGCTGGACCAGTAGAGCTGCATACAGTCGGTGAGCTCGTTCTTTTCGCACTCTTTCATGAGAGTGAGCATGGTGGCTGTATCAAAGGGCTTCACCGTGCAATCAAAGGTGCACAGTAAGAGGAGCTGACTTATGTCAGCTTTTTTGTGTTCTTTAACGATTTAAATGAGGAAATGCTTTCGAAGAGAAAGGGGAGAGAGAACATGGAGCAAGTAATCGAACAAATTGAGGAGCGTATAAAAGAAGTGGGGTTTTCTGGTGTTGTTTATGCGCGGAATGAAGATGACGTTGTGATCAAGTCGGCTGCTGGTTTTGCGAACCGAGCGGAAGAAATCAAGAACAACATTCATACAAGCTTTGGAATTGCTTCTGGATGTAAAGTGTTCACAGCGATCGCGATCTGCCAGCTTGTTGAGAGAGGACTAGTATCGTTTCAATCTACAATAGGGGAATGTTTCAAGGTTCCATTTCCACACTTCGATAACGAAGTAACAGTTCATCAGCTTTTAACACATACTTCTGGAATACAGGACTATTTTGATGAAGAAACGATGGATGATTATGAAGCATTATGGCTCGACACACCGGCCTACACAGTAACTGAACCGAAAGATTTTTTACCATTGTTCCAGGATGGGAAGATGAAGTTTGCTCCTGGGGAAAGATTTGCCTATAACAACGCAGGTTTTATTGTACTTGGCTTAATCGTGGAGGAGATTACGGGGGAATCGTTCACTGACTATGTAGCGGCAAACATCTTCAGTCCATGCGGCATGCATGATTCTGGTTATTTTCCACTAGATGCGCTTCCTAAAAATACGGCTAAAGGCTATATCGACTTTGAAGATGGATCGTGGAAGACGAATGTCTATTCCATTCCTAAGGTTGGGGGACCGGATGGCGGGGCGTATGTGACGGCTCCGGACATGATTAAGTTTTGGGAAGGCCTTATTAATGGAAAGTTGGTCAGTAAAGCGATCGTTCATCGTTTGCTAACACGCCATGTACATGTGAAGGATAATACCTACTACGGATACGGAATTTGGATAGAGATGAATGAGGATGAGGTTATGAAGTATTACGTGATGGGCTATGATCCTGGAGTGAGCTTTGAATCTGCTTATTATCCGTCAACAGATTTCATGGTTGCCATTCCGTCAAATAAGGAAAAAGGTCCTTATAAACTTTTGAAAACACTTGAAGAGGAATGGGGAATGAACGAATAAAACGAAGTCAGCGCCTATAAAGGCTGCTGGCTTTTCTATGTGTACCTGCTGCCCATCACTCTTGCGAGAATACTAGATGGGCAGTTTTACCTTTTAACTAACAGTCCGTTCTTTTATACTATAGGAAAATAAAGGAATGAAGGAGAGCTGATCTTGAAACTGAAAATGTTCTTATTGATGGGGGTACTCATCATACTTGCTAGCTGTTCAACACCACCTTCACCCATCGATGCGTTCGATACATATGTAAAGAAGTGGAATGAACAAGAGTTTAGTAGTTTGTACACGCAGCTGTCGCCGGCTGCACAGGAGTCGATTACAAAAGAAGATTTTGTCGAGCGATATGAATCGATTTATTCCGATGTGAAAGTTGAGGATTTGAAGGTAACATTTAAGAAGCCTGAGGAAGAGCCGGAGGCGAATGAAGAAGGAGAAGTGACGTTTCCTTTTTCAGTGTCGATGCAGACGCTAGCGGGAGAAGTTGCTTTCGAAAACGAGGCAACGCTCGTCCTAACAGAAGATGAGGAGACAGAGACATACAAAGTGAACTGGAATCCTTCATTTATTTTTAAGGAGTTAGAAGAGGGTGAAGAAGTCGCCATTTCTTCAGCAGTCCCAACTCGTGGAGAAATAACGGATCGAAACGGTGTAGAGCTTGCCGTGAATGGAACGGTCAAACAGATCGGAGTCGTACCTGAAAAAATTGAATCGGATAAAGAAGCGATTCTGTCGCAGTTAAGTGAAGTCTTGAAGGTAAGCGTTGAAGCTATTGAGAAGGAACTAAGTCAAGGGTGGGTCCAATCGAACCCTGCTCAATTCGTTCCGATTAAAAGTGTCATGGTAGATGAAGAAGATTTGATTGCTGAAGCAATAACGATTACTGGCGTGCAAGTGAACAATACGACAAAACGTATTTATCCACTCGGTGAAAGCGCCGCACACTTAACTGGGTATATCCGTAATCTATTAAAAGAAGACTTAGAAAAATATGCCCAAAAAGGCTACTCAAGCTATGAAAAGATCGGTGTCGCAGGACTTGAAGAAATTTATGAAGATAAGCTTCACGGTGAAACTGGTTGGACGATCTTAGTAAAAGGGACTGAGAAAGTAATCGCGAGTACACCGAAAGTGGATGGTGAGAACATACAAGTAACGATCGATTCAACCGTCCAGGAGAAGGTGTACAACGAACTTTCTGGGAAAGCTGGTACAGCGGTAGCACTTCATCCGACAACGGGAGAAACACTAGCGTTAGCGAGTTCTCCTGCGTATGACCCGAACGATTTCACCCTTGGATTCGATGAAGGTGAGTATGATGCGCTAGCTGCTAATAAAGATCAGCCGTTTTCAGCAAAGTTTAACAAAACATATTCACCAGGATCTACGATCAAACCGCTTACTGCTGCGATTGCTTTAAAAGACGGACTCGATCCGAATGAGGTTGAAGAAATTGATGGGTTGAAATGGGGAGCAGACTCTAGCTGGGGTAGTTATAAAGTTACGCGCGTAAAACCAGCAGATCCTCAAGTGACGCTTGAAGAAGCGCTCATGCATTCTGATAATATTTACTTTGCGAGAAAAGCGCTTGATTTAGGAGCGGAAAAGTTTCAGCAAGGTCTTGAATCATTTCTGATCGGAAAGGGAACCGACTTTCCGTTTCCAACTGCAGATTCTTCTGTATCAAACGACGGTTTAGAAAATGACATCCTGTTAGCCGACTCAGGCTATGGACAGGGAGAACTATTGATTTCGCCGTATCACCTTGCAATGACGTATACGACGTTTGCGAACGATGGGAAGATGGTGAAGCCTACGTTAATCATGGATCAGGGCGGTGAAGCAGTGGAAGTTGTTTCTTCTGAAATTGCTTCAGTCGTTGATGGTGCTCTTTCAGAAGTCGTTTCAAACCCTGAGGGAACGGCATATGAGCCTAAGGTAGAAGGAATCTCGATCGCAGGGAAAACTGGAACGGCTGAATTAAAAGGTGCAGGTGAAGAAACCGGTCAGGAAAACGGTTTGTTCGTAGCATACAATACGGACCGGAAAGACTTACTCATCGCCATGATGGTCGAGAACGCTTCGAGTCACGACGTCATCGGTAAAGTTAAGAGTGTATTCGCTCAAATGGAGCCGTAAAAACGAAAAAGCCACATCTTGATCCAAAAAAGGATCGAGATGTGGCTTTCTTTTACTTAGATTCCTTCAACGGTACATCAGGATTTTTCTCCTGGAACCAGCGAAGCGCAAAGTCGTTTGTGAATAAGAGGACTGGACGCTGCTGCTGATCGTAAACGAGAAGGTTTCTCGAGTTGTCGACAAGGTTTTCTGGCTTGTCGACTTCAATCCATCGCGCGTGCTGATGAGGCATCGTGTCGAATTGAATGTCAGTGTTGTATTCACCCTTCATGCGGTGTTCGAAGATTTCAAACTGAAGTCTTCCGACAACGCCGATGACGATTTCATCCCAGTGCGCGGTTTTGTAAACCTGAATCGCACCTTCCTCGGAAAGCTGCTGTACGCCTTTGTAAAAGTGCTTTTGCTTCAACGCTTTTTGAGCTCGCACTTTGGCAAAATGCTCAGGTGGGAAGGTTGGTAGTGCACCGAACGAATAAACGTTTTTAGAACCGACGAGCGTATCACCGATCTGATACGTTCCGGAATCATAGAGCCCGACGATATCTCCTGGATAGGCTTTATCGACATTGCCTCGAGACGATGCGAAGAAAAGCTGTCCTTGAGAAAGCTTCATACTCTTATTCGTTCTTTCAAGCCAAGCTTCCATTCCTCTTTCGAACGTGCCTGATACGATACGAAGGAATGCAACGCGATCGCGGTGGGCAGGGTTCATGTTTGCCTGGATTTTGAAGATAAAGCCAGAGAAGGTTTCATCTTCAGGCTTCACTTCTCCTTCAGAGCTTTGTCTTGGTGCTGGAGGTGGAGCAAGGTCTAGAAAGTGGTTTAAGAATGTTGGCACTCCGAAGCTTGAAATCGCACTTCCGAAGAAGACAGGCGTTTGTTTTCCTGCCTGCAATGCTTCCTCACTGTACGTTGAACCTGCTTCATCAAGTAACATCACGTCTTCTTGAAGCTGATCGACAAGATCTTCGCCAGCTTTGTCTTTTAAGACAGGGTCATCGAGATCTGAAATGTAGACAGCTTCTTTCTCCTTGTTATCACCGTCTGTATCATAGAATTCAACCGCTTTTTTGTGGCGGTCGTATACGCCGTGGAAATCCTGCCCCATTCCGATCGGCCAGTTCATCGGATAAGATTCGATTCCAAGAACTTCTTCGATCTCTTCAAGTAGTTCGAGCGGTTCACGTCCTTGTCGATCCATCTTATTCACGAACGTGAAGATCGGGATACCGTGCTCACTAACAACTTTGAATAGCTTTTTCGTTTGGGACTCGACCCCTTTAGCGGCATCGATGATCATAACGACACTATCAACAGCGAGAAGCGTTCGGTACGTATCTTCACTGAAATCTTCGTGACCAGGCGTATCGAGAATATTGATCGTATGTCCTTTATAGTTGAAGTTCATCACTGAAGACGTAACGGAAATTCCGCGTTGCTTTTCGATTTCCATCCAGTCAGATGTCGCAAACTTTGAGGACTTTCGTGATTTAACTGTACCAGTTGAACGAATTTGTCCACCAAGAAACAAAAGTTTCTCTGTTAACGTCGTTTTACCAGCATCGGGGTGGGAAATGATCGCAAACGTTCTTCTTTTATTTATTTCTTCTTGTAATTGGTTGCTCATAAGGCGATTTATCCTTTCAAATATCACTTCTTATGTAATATAACATAATCCCATCTCTCTTCCTATTGTAGAGATGAAAGGATTCTGTCGATGCTTGTTGAAATAGAGTGGAGGGGGAGGGAATCGAATGAAAAATTTTGATGAGTTTTTAGACGAGTTTCTAGAAAGCTGGAGGCAATCATCCATTGATGGTGTGAAGTACAAGATTAGTGATAGCTATCAGGCTAGAGAAATCACGAGCCAATCAGAAATTTATGATTTTGGTTATACCGAATCTGTAAAAGGTTGGGAACAGGCTTTTACTGCATTTAAAAAGGATGGTACACAGTGGGACTTGAAAAAGGTATCGGTCACACCGCTAAGAAGAAATGAAATGCTTGCAGTTATTTGGGCTTCCATCTCTGCTGGTGGAAAACGTAGTGAAACGGGCAACTTGTTCTTCAATACGTTCCGAAAAGGTGTACAAGGAGAATGGAAGCTTGTAAGAAGTTACATTGAAGCAGGTGTTCCTCAAGAAAACATCACCAAAATCGAACGATTTAATTGGTAAAAAAGGGACCGCTCGGATAACATCGAGCGGTTTCTTTATAGGGAAGGGTCTTTTAGACTAGTTATCGATAGGTCAGAGAAGAGAACAACACCTTTTTACTTATTTCAATCGATCCGAGTTCGTTTAATTGACTTTACGGTGGGAATTAGAAAAAATAGTAGTGAAATGATCCAATTTAGATATAGAGGAGTGAAATGAGTTGAGTAAGATGACCTTATCAAAAACAGTTAAGCTAAATAACGGCGTTGAGATGCCGCAAGTTGGTCTAGGTGTATTTCAAGTAAAAGAAGAGGAACAGCTTATCGGTGCCGTTACTGCTGCGATCAAAAATGGATACAAAAGCATAGATACTGCTGCGATCTACGGAAACGAAGAGTGGGTAGGCAAAGCGGTCAAAGAAGCTGGTGTACCTAGAGAAGAACTCTTCATCACTTCTAAAGTATGGAATTCGGATCAAGGTTATAATGAAACGATCCAGGCTTTTGAAGCGTCGCTTGAAAGAATGGATCTCGAATACTTAGATCTATACCTTATCCACTGGCCAGTGGAAGGGAAGTTCGTCGACACATGGAAAGCGATGGAGCACCTTTATCATGAAGGGAAGATCAAAGCGATCGGTGTGAGTAACTTCCACATTCACCACCTTGAAAAACTGTTTAAGGAAACGACCGTTAAACCGGTAGTTAACCAAATCGAGCTACATCCAAAGCTAAACCAAAAAGAAATTCGCGATTTCTGTGAGAAGCATGAGATTAAGGTGGAAGCATGGTCACCTCTTATGCAAGGTGAACTATTAGAGAATGAAGAGCTGAAAGACATCGCTGAAAAGCACAACAAATCAACTGCTCAAGTCATCCTAAGATGGCACTTGCAGAACGATATCATCATCATTCCGAAGTCTACGAAAGAACATCGTATTAAGGAAAATGCTGATTTATTCGACTTCGAACTTTCAAATGGAGAGATGGATCGTATCAACGCGCTGAATGAAGACAAACGAGTTGGACCAGACCCGGACAACTTTGATTTTTAATGTAAGAACCGATAGGAAAATACTCCTATCGGTTTTTTAGTTCTGCATCCAATGGATTAATTTTCCTTCATAGGAAAAATTGCTAATTTTTACATTGTAGTGTTTGCATAAGTCTTATATTATTAAACTATTTGAGGATAGTTTAAATTCGCCCTAGATTCATAGGAGGCATCATATTGGAGAAGTATAAAAAGAAATTTGCTAGTAAAATTAGAGATCAAATCAACGCGATAAAAAAGAAGAATGAGAGCGTTCCTGAGAAAGAAATCTATCAGCTTCTGCACACGATAAAGGGAACAGCTGGTACAGTCGGATACCAGCATGTGGGAGAACAGGCAGAGGCAGTCATTTCACAGTTTGATGAAGAGAGTGAGAAAACGTTCTCCAACGAGTATACGGTAAAAGTGCTTGAGGGTATCGTTGAGGGAATAGATGAGGGCAATGCTGCCGAGGCAACGTCTGATGAAGAAGAAGTGGTCATCCTCATCCATCCGAAACCAATGACGTTGATCGAAATGAAAAGTTACATAGAGAAACAAGGGTATATCGTCTTTGCTTCTTTGCAGCTTTCGAAAGCACGTACAGTGATCTATGATATGAATCCTGACTGTATCATTTTAGAGCATTCACTGATGGATCAGGATAAAGAGATCGCTGATGAAATTAGAGAAAAAGCAGAAGTGCAGTTTATCCCATTAGTCATTACGGATGAGAACAGTTCTGCAGTGAATCGGTTGAATAGCTACAAGCTAGGTGCGAGCGACTATTTTGAATCGGACATATCGATGGACGAGTACTTCATTAGAATGAACGATAAAGTGAAGAAGCGCAGAATGGTCATGACCTCCGTATTAACAGATGAGTTGACGGGAGCTTATAATCGAAAGTTCCTAGAAAACCATCTGAATCATCTGCGTTCGGAAATGATTAGAACGAACGAAAATGTAAGCATCACCATTCTCGACATCGACCATTTTAAATCGATTAATGATCAATATGGTCATTTGATAGGAGATCAAGTATTAAGGAAGCTCTCCCACTTTATTATGAATCGAAAGAAAAGAAGAGATACGCTGATTCGGTATGGTGGGGAAGAGTTTGTGGTTGTGCTTCCAGGAAGAAGTACTTCTGATGCGATCGACTTCATAAATGAACTTCTCACAGATTTTCAAAAAGAAGTGTTCGGCCCGCAAACGGAACAGTTTTCAGTTACATTTTCAGCTGGCATCGTGGAACTCGATACAAGTTCAACCAACCGAGAACTATTGAATTTAGCTGATGAGGCGCTTTATCGAGCTAAGTCAAATGGTCGAAATCAAGTTGTGTTCTATGACAATGTTCCTTCGAATGAAAAGAATATCAAAACGATACAAATTGCCATTGTCGATGACGATGAAATACTAAGAACGATGCTTTCATCACACCTTATGGACCTTCAGATGGACGGAAATTATCACATCGAAGTGAAAGCCTATCGAGAAGGAGAGGCTTTCTTTGAAGATTCATGGCATCGAACGAGCGCGCCTTGTCTTGTATTACTTGATGGCATCATGCCTCGGATGGATGGAATAGAGGTATTGCATCGTCTTCGTCATGAGCGGGAACAAAGCCGCTACACCGTAATGATGTTGACCGGTAGAAAAACAGAGAGAGACATCGTTAGAGCGCTAGAACTTGGCGCTGATGATTATATTACGAAGCCTTTCAATATGCTTGAGCTAGAAGCTCGTATCCGTAGACTTATTGAGAAGGTCGTTTAATAGGACGGTCGATGATATGAACGCTGTATTTGTAGTATTTCAGCTTTTTGTTGTTCTGCTTGTGGTTTTAACACTGCTGTTTTGTTTTCTTCTTATAAGAAAATACCTCAGAAATCGCTTTGATGAGAAGAAAGCGTATTGGAAGAAGTATTATTTAGAAAGCATCATGGAGGCGCTTAAAGGAACGCGGGAGCTTGCACCGCCAGAATCGAAAGCGATGATGGAAGCGTTAGAGGACGTGCTGACAAGGTACTACTCCTTGATGAAAGGAAATACCTCCATGATGGCGGAGATCGAGATGATCGCTGAAAAGTATTTTTTTACACATTATAAAACTCAACTGAAAAGTAACAGTTGGAGTGTGCGGATGAACACGCTTTATCGCATAGAAAAGTTTCGCATGGCTGCGTTGAGTGATGAGTGCATAGCGATTTATGAAACCAAACATGTAACTGAAATGGAAGCCATTCAAGTACTGCGAGTTTTAGCAAACATACAGGATGATCGAGTCTATTCCATCCTTTTAAAAGAAACGAAAGAGTACTCAGGGTTTTATTATCTAGATATTTATTCACGACTTGAAAGACCTTTGTTTGAAGCGTTGATCATGTCGATCGATGAGTTTCCGCTATGGATTCAACAGACGTTGATCGAAGCAATGGGAGAAAGAAAAGAACATGATTACTTACCTTACATCGAACCGTTCTTAAGCTCTTCTAATACAGAATTCAGAATACGAGCGTTAAAAGCCATCTCTAAGATGGGATACATGACGAAGATCGATCTCATTATCCCATCGTTCACGTCTGAGAGCTGGCAAGAGAGAATGATGGCGGCAAAGGTTGCTAAGATGCAGCGTGACGACCGCTTCGTACATCTGCTGCTGCCCCTTCTCTCGGATCAGTTCTGGTGGGTAAGAACAGCAGCAGCCGAATCGCTTTCCTATCAGTCAAATGGTAAGGCGTTATTGAGAGAGATCTCTAGTGAACATGAAGATCGTTTCGCTAGAGACATTGCCCTCGAGTGGCTTTTGAGGAAGGAGCATCTACGTGACCCTCGCTAACATCTTCACAACGTTATTAATTATTTTCACAAGCTTTGTAGCAGTCTATCTTGTGGGGATCATCTTGTTTTATTTCATACTGTTTATTATCTCTGCAATTCAGTTGAGAAAAGAACATAACATCGATCAGTTCGAGCAATACGAAGAGATCATCGACTCATCATTCTCGCCGCCCGTGTCGATTTTAGTGCCAGCATATAACGAAGAAACGGGCATCGTGCCAAGTGTACGGTCGTTACTCAGCATCAACTACCCGGAGTTTGAAGTTGTCGTCATAAACGATGGATCAAAGGATGGGACACTGCAGGCGGTAGTAGAAGCTTTTCGTATGGTAAAGGTTGAAAAAACGGTTCGTAAATTAGTGGACTCAAAAGACATCAAGCACGTTTATCAATCTACGTTATATGAGAATTTATTTCTAGTAGACAAAATGAACGGTGGGAAAGCAGATGCTCTTAACGCTGGAATGAATGTTGCCCACTATCCTTATTTCTGCTCACTCGATGGTGATTCGATCATTGAGAGAGATGCGTTTGCAAAGGTGATGAAACCGATCATCGATTCTAAGCAGCAGGTTATCGCTGTTGGAGGAAGTGTCCGAATCGCGAATGGATGTGAGATCGAGCGAGGTGAAGTGATGAAGGTCGCACTATCCAGAAGTCCACTCGTGGTCATGCAAGTAATCGAATATTTGCGAGCGTTCCTCATGGGAAGAATCGGCTTATCACGTCATAATCTCCTGCTGATCATCTCTGGCGCATTCGGTGTTTTTCATCGTGAAAGTGTCGTGAAGGTAAACGGTTATCGAACGAACACGGTTGGAGAAGATATGGATCTTGTTGTGAGATTACACCGCTTAGCAAAAGAAGAAGGTTCAGGCAAACGCATCGTCTATGTACCTGATCCTGTTTGCTGGACTGAAGCCCCTGAAAGCATGAAAATTCTCAGAAGACAGAGAAGCAGGTGGCACAGAGGACTCTTCGAAAGTCTTTGGTACAACAAAAAAATGTTATTTAACCCTCGGTACGGGTTAGTCGGCACCATCTCGATGCCATATTTCTTTATCGTTGAATTTATTGGACCAGTCATCGAGCTCATCGGATATATTCTGATGATTCTCGCACCATTCATTAGTGGTTTCTACACACCGTTCGCATTCATGCTGTTTTTGTTAGCCGTCATCTATGGATCGCTTCTATCGATGAGTGCGGTACTGCTAGAGGAATGGAGTCTTCGCCGCTACCCTAAGGTAACCGACCTCGTGAGACTCTTTTTCTATTCTCTATCAGAAGCATTCTGGTTCAGACCGATGACAGTATTGTGGCGTGTAGAAGGAATCTTTCAGCTTTTTAAAGGAAACCAAGGCTGGGGAGAAATGAGTAGAAAAGGAGTTTCGAAGTAATTGTTTACCCACAAGAAATTAACGTCATACGCAGGTATTGTAGCAGGAATCCTAACGTTACTTGTGATCATCAGCATTCCGGTCATCATCTGGCACTCTCAAGGAGAACATCAACAAGACGTTTACATTATTGATAAAACAGTACCAGATCAATCGTATCGCGAACACCAGGGATTAACATGGCTGCTCAATTATGAGAAATGGGTGAAAGAAGATGGAGCATACGATGCTTCAAAAGACTACACAGGCTTCCATCCGGGCGAGGAGCGCGAATATGACATTTCCTCTTTCCCCGATACGTTAAAGGATTATGAATTGATCTATCTCGCCGACTCATACGGCGTTTATGAAGATGAATACTATGGTGGAACGACGAACGGCGACCGATCAGCCTCCCTATATGGGGGAATGCAAGAAGATGAAGTGAATAAAATCGCTGAGGCAGTGCAAAAAGGCTCGACTTTCATCGCTGAATTCAACGCATTCGGAAGTCCGACTGAACAGGCTGCGAGAGAGCGGCTCTACTCTGTTCTTAACCTGGAATGGTCAGGATGGATCGGACGATACTTTGAAGAGCTCGAAGTCGGAGGAGAGGTTCCTGCTTGGGCAGTGAAAAACTATGAGAAACAAACGGGAGAGAAGTGGAAGTTTGAGGGTGATGGTTTACTTCTCGTAGATGAGGATGATCAGTTGATCGTCATCGAGGGTGAAGAGATCGGGGAGGATACCGTCACATTCTCATTCACAGAAAACGGAAAGGATCATGTGAGTGATCATCTTGTTCAGGAATCAAGTTCTTATCATTACTGGTTTGATATTGTCATGCCTGAAAACGATGAGGAGATATTAGCTACTTATTCTCTCGATGTTACGGAAGAAGTGGAAAAAACGTTATCGCAAAGCGGCGTTCCCGTAACGTTTCCTGCAGTGATCAACCATCAAGATACATACTATTTTGCTGGAGATTATGCTGATCGCTCATCTACATTTGACTTTTATCAGTACAAAGGGATCCCGTCGATCAATCGCTTACTCACTTTTGGAGACAACTCCTCAATCGATGCGTTTTACTGGAAAATGTATGTTCCGATGATGAAGTCTGTACTCGAAGAAGTCGAAGAGAAAACAAGTGATAAGGAAGAAGTGCAGCATAAGAGCGAGGTGTATACCTCTGATGGAGTCCGCGTAGCTGGTCAAGTAAGCGACGATCACATCCAAATCTATCGAGATGGAAAATGGGAAGACATGTTGATCAAAGGCGTGAATATGGGAATCGCAAAACCAGGCTATTTCCCAGGAGAAACGGCGATTACAAAGCGGGAATACAAGCGATGGTTCAGACAGATATCTGACATGAATGCGAATGCGGTAAGGGTCTATACGATCCATCCTCCCGGGTTTTATGAAGCGCTTCTCGAGCATAACAAAGAAACTGAAGAGCCGCTCTATCTCTTCCACGGCGTTTGGGTTGAAGAAGAACCGATGCTTGAGTCTCAGAATGCATTCGCTGAGGAGAATCTCGAACTTCTAGACCGAGCGATCGAAGACACGATAGACATTATTCATGGAAATGCTCGCATCGAGAATCGGAAGGGGCATGCTGGTGGAATTTATTCTGCAGATGTCTCGCCTTATGTGATCGGTTGGATTCTTGGAGTCGAGTGGGATCCTGAAGTTGTCGTTTCTACGAACGAGATAAACGCATCACTAGAGCAATATGATGGAGACTATGTTTCAACTTCGAATGCT
Organism: Anaerobacillus sp. ABR4_321; assembly: GCF_056158505.1. Taxonomy (NCBI): domain Bacteria; kingdom Bacillati; phylum Bacillota; class Bacilli; order Caryophanales; family Bacillaceae; genus Anaerobacillus; species Anaerobacillus sp. ABR4_321. Next base: position 3,937,621 of record NZ_JBSWTK010000001.1, on the reverse strand, counting down.
AGTCCGTTTGAAATTTGGCTTGCGAACATGATGGATAAGACGATGCGGTATGAAATGGAGAATTACCAGTGGCAGCGTCCGGTTAGTTTTACAAACTGGGTAACGACGGATCTTATCGAGCATCCTGCTGAGCCGCTTGAAAAAGAAGACCTTGTCTCGGTGAATCCAAATGCGATCGAGCTGAAGGAGACGTATCAAGCCGGTCAATTTGCTTCTTATCATATTTATCCTTATTATCCTGACTTCCTGAACTTTGAAGAGAAGTATGTGAACTACAAGGATCACAATGGCGAGAAAAACAATTATGCAGGTTATTTGAACGATTTGCGTGGTGAACATTCGATGCCTGTCCTCGTAGCGGAGTTCGGTGTGCCAGCTTCTAGGGGAATCACACATCGGAATGTGTACGGGATGGACCAAGGCGGACATTCTGAATCAGAGCAAGGAGAGATCGATGCGAAGTTGTTCGAATCGATCGTTGAAGAAGATTATGCAGGAGGGCTCATTTTCTCCTGGCAGGATGAATGGTTTAAACGAACGTGGAACACGATGGATTACGATAATCCGGACCGACGTCCATTCTGGTCAAATGATCAAACAAACGAGCAGCAGTTTGGTTTGCTTAGCTTTGATCCAGGTGAAACTCTAAAAGTAAAAGTTGATGGAGACGTGACTGACTGGGAAGACGCAGGTATCAAGCCGCTCGTAACATCAGATAACGGCAACTTTGAGAAATTGTATATGACAAGTGATGAGAAGTATATCTATTTTAGACTAGATTATGAGAATATGACGCCAGAATTGCTAGAAGAAGAACATACAGCACTTCTTTTCAATACGATCGGTCAACAAGGGAGCACAGCCTTGTCAGAATCTCTTGCAGCAAGCGAGGGGATCGATTATGTATTGAATTTAAACGGAAAGACAAATTCACGTCTGCTTGTCCACAGCTACTATGATACGTTCTATTATCAATACGGCGAGTCGCTCGGATTGATTGATAAGAACGAGTATGCAAGTGATCCGAACAACGAAGTGTTCCACCCTCTGCGTCTTGCTTTGAATAAAGAACTCTACATTCCAACAGAGGATAAAGTCTATCCTTTTGAAGACTATGAAGCAGGTTTACTCACATACGGTAATGGTGATCCAGAGGACAAGAAGTATAACTCAGTGTCAGATTTCATCATGAAAGACAATCGTATTGAAATTCGACTGCCATGGGCTTTGTTCAACGTGAAGGATCCTAGTAAGAAAGAAATTTTTGGCGACATCTTTGAGAAAGGACTGAAGTCATCGAAGGTTTCAGAAGGGTTTGAAATCGGGGTCGTTACGTACGAAGGTGAAGTTGAAAATGAAGGTTTAAAGATACAAACAATCTCACAAACAGAACCGAAGCTTGATGACGAAACCCTTACCGTTTCAGAATTTGCTCAATTTGAATGGGACGAGTGGGATGAACCAACTTATCATGAACGATTAAAACAATCCTACTATATTATTCAAGAAGCTTTTGGCCGATATAAGAAGTAGAGAGATTCTACTTCTTTCTTTTTAGGCCAGTGAGTATAGAAAAAGGATGTGTAGTGAATATGAATGCGAGAATACTAGTAGCAGACGATGAAGAAATTTTGCGCATGTTGATCGTAGATACACTTGAAGACAATGACTATGAAATCGATGAAGCAGAGGATGGGGCTGAAGCACTCGATCTCATCAATTCAAATCCTTATGACCTTGTGCTGCTCGATTACATGATGCCGGAGATGACAGGCTTAGAAGTTATCGAAACGATCAGAGCCAAAGGGAATCATGACGTAAAGATCATGATGTTAACAGCTAAGGCACAAAAGAAAGATGAAGACCTTGCGAAAGAAGCAGGAGCAAATTATTTTCTTTCAAAACCTTTTAGCCCTATCAATCTATTAGAAACAGTCGAGGCAATCTTAGATGAATAAACGTTGGAAGAATAGTCTTTCTCATCAGTTTGTAAGAATTATGGGAGGGTTTCTAGTCGTTATCGTACTTGTGACGATAGCGCTTGGGTTATACACACATCAAATCGAGAGAACGTATGAGACGAAGATAAACGATCTCAGAAGTAAATATGAAGCTGCGATTGAGCTTGAAGATAGTTTGAACCAGATGTTTTTTGAAGCCAGAGGGTACTTAGGGTTTAGACTTGATTCCCCTTTCCTCGCATCTTATGAACAAGAAAAAGCTAAGATTGAAGAAAACATCTCGAACCTAGAACCAAAGTTAAGCACAGACGAAGAACGGCAAAAAATAAAGGATCTTGAAAATTATCTCGTTCGCTATAATCGGTTGTTTGAAGAAGCGCTAGATTTAGTGTCGGCTGATAATACAGAAGGACTTCAACGACTTTCTCGAGACATGGGTGGCAGTGACCTCGTATATACAGCCAAAGATTCAATCAGAGAACTCGTCAACTCAATCAGAACGGATATTAAAGAGACCGATGAAGAGCTCATCAACCGTCTTTCGACGATACAAGACCTTTTCATAGCGTTCGTTGTTTTCCTACTCTTGATCGCTACCGTGCTTGTCGGTGTGATGGCTAGAAAAGTTGGTCGTCCTCTACATGAACTGGCGATCGCCTCGAGTCAAGTTTCAGCCGGCGAGCGTGTTGAGGTGCCTCATGAAAAAAGGTTTGATGAATTAGGTGAACTAGCGAGAGCTTTCAACTCGATGGTGATGAGCATCCAAAGCAATGAAAGTAAACTGATCAGTACAAACGAAGCGCTTCTCAAGCAGCGTGAGGAATTAAAAGTTAACAAGGAAGAGCTTGAGCAGAGCGTCAAGACGATGAATTATCAAACAAAAGTTCTTCAGCATCGCAATCAGTTGAACCGCGCATTAGCGTCAACTTTGAGTAAAACAGATCTTCTCCAAAGCATCATTTCGAACTTGATCGAAATTCTCAATGCTGATAGAGGATTGATCGTTCTCCTCAATCAAAATAAGGACTATGCAGCGGTTGGCTTAAAAAACGAGATGGTACAACGCTGGATAAATCATATCGATGACGGGCCAGCATTAAAAGCCATCACACAGAAGAACTATCACATCGTTAGCAGACAAGCGACTGAGGGAGAAGCTGGTTACCATGCTCTCGAGCGTTCTCTTTCATATGATCTATACTTACCGATTATTTCTGAGGGTACGCCTGTTGCACTTATGTGTCTCACACGAATCGGAACCGTATTTACAGAAAAAGAAGTGAACGAAGTAGACGACCTATGCAGGCAGATCTCACTGTCTCTCGATAAGCTGCGTTTATATGAAACTACGGAAAATGAACGTAAAGTTACGATGGAAGTTTTGAATACGGTTAGAGAAGGCATTCAGTTAGTCGACCGAAAAGGTGACACAATTTCAGTGAATAACCAAATGTGTTCGATGTTGGACGCGTGTATCTCAGATGAAAACCGAAAAAAAGACTTCGATGTGTGGAGCAGCACGTTTTTAGGAAAAGTGGATGAAGACTATCGGGACGTGGTAAGAACATATATCAACCGTGTGATAAAAGGAATCAAACCGCAAGAAAGTGAACTCGTCTATCAAACAAACCATGAAGTTCCCCGATTTATTCGGATGTATTATGAGCACCTGCATAATGCGGATAAATTTATCGGTTCAATCTTTGTTCATCGAGATATTACAAGAGAATATGAAGTGGATGAGATGAAGAACGAGTTTGTTAGTACAGTGAGCCATGAACTCCGTACGCCACTCTCAAGCGTGCTAGGGTTTACAGAGCTCATGATTTCAAAAGATCTAAAGCCTGAAAAGCAGAAGAGGTATTTGAAGACGATTCATAAAGAAGCGAGTCGTCTAACGGTTTTGATCAACGATTTTCTCGATATTCAGCGCATGGAATCAGGGAAACAAATGTATGAGAAGACGGCGATCAACCTAAAACCAATCGTTTCTGATGTATTGGAGAGTTATATAGAAACGTACAAAACGCATCGTTTTAATATTGAGGATACGAGTGACCATCATGAGATATTAGGAGATACGGATAAAGTCACGCAATTGCTTAATAATTTGATTAGCAATGCTGTGAAATATTCTCCTGAAGGTGGTGAGATCACACTTCGTTTTGAAGAAAAGAACGGCATGATCCACCTGCACATAGAAGATGAAGGGCTAGGCATTCCAGATGAAGCGATGTCTCACTTGTTTGAGAAGTTTTATCGGGTGGATAACAGTGATCGACGTCAGATTGGTGGAACAGGCCTTGGACTAGCGATTTCAAAAGAAATTGCTACTGCGCACGGAGGAGATCTGACTGTGACATCGAGCTTAGGACAAGGGAGTACATTTACTATTTCTTTGCCTATTCTAGGTAAAGAGATGGACACGCCTAAAGATGGTGGAGTTCTCATTGTAGAAGACGATGATAGTCTGGCGCTTTTATTGATGGAAGAACTAAAAGCGAGTGGGTTCGATGTTTATCATTGCAGAAGCGGTGAATCTGCCATCCACATGATCGAAAAAATGACGCCGCGTGGCATCGTTCTCGACATTTTGTTAGATGGAGAACTGAGCGGTTGGGATGTTTTGAAGGTAGTAAAAGAAACGGAGCGGACGAAGGATGTTCCGATTGTCGTTTCAACGGTAACAGAAGACAAACAAAAAGGACTGGATCTCGGTGTGAAGGATTATCTCATCAAACCGTATCCGCCGCAAGACTTATCAAGGTCAGTCATCAAAGCGTTATCCTCAGAAGAGACGGGTGAAATCCTTATCCCAGAGGGTGCGATTGAACTTGGTAAGGAGCAGGGAGAAAAATGGAAGTAGGAATCTAAACGAACTTTCTTCAGGAAATAAGGGTGTGCCGATGAGCACATCCTTTTTTTTTGAAGTGGCACAATTATTCTTATTCCGACAAGAATAAAGGAATTTCAAGCTCGAAGAAGAAATCATATCATGTCTGACTTTAATTAAAAGGGGAGGCGTACGAATGAAACTTCTTATCCTAGGCGGTACGCGGTTCATTGGAAGGTATATTACTGAACGGGCATTAAAGAATGGACATGAAGTTACTCATTTCAACCGAGGAAATCACGCTTTTCCTGAAGTCGAAACATTGATTGGAGATCGAGACGGTGATCTTTCGGCTCTTAACGGACGATCGTTCGATGCAGTCATCGATACGAGCGGTTATTTTCCGAGAACCGTTTCCAATTCCACTGCACGATTAGCAGAAGTTGTCGATCATTATACATTTATATCGACGATTTCGGTGTATAAAGAGTTTGGCGAAAAGCCTTGTACGGAGGAGTCGCCTGTTCAAGTTATTTCTGAAGAAGAAGCAGAGAGAGTAACGGCTGAAGGTGCTGTTCCTGGGGAACATTATGGAGCGTTGAAGGCACTTGCCGAGAAAGAAGCGGAAAAGCACATGCCGGGGAGAGTGCTACATATACGGCCTGGTTTAGTTGTTGGACCGCACGATTATTCAGATCGCTTCAGCTATTGGGTGAAACGATTAGAAGTGGGTGGCGATGTGCTCGCGCCAGGAAGACCACAGCGTCCGATTCAATTCATCGATGTAAGAGACCTAGCAGATTGCATCGTAAAAATGACGGAAATGAAGGTGACAGGCGTTTATAATGTCACGGGTCCAGAACGTCATCTGACGATGGGAGAGCTGCTCGATACCTGTATGCGCATAAGTGGAAGTAAAGCGCTCCTTCACTGGTTAGATGAAGAGTTTTTGATCAGCCAAGGGGTTACACCATGGAGCGATCTGCCACTATGGTTACCCGAATCGAATAACGCAGCTGCTGACATCAGCGTTGATAGAGCGATTGCGAAGGGGCTAACGTACCGTCCGATCGAAGAGACCGTTAAAGACACGTTAGTGTGGCTGAAAACGAGAGACCCATCGCTCGATTGGAAAGCGGGGCTCGACCCTGAGAAAGAAAAGAAACTTTTGAATAAAACGGATCGAATGTATTCATAGTCTAAAGGAGAGTTTGAGATGGCTTATGAGTTAAAGACGAAAGAAAACGACAAAAGCGTTATCGAATTTATTGAAAATGTTGAAAGCAAAAAGAAACGTGAAGATGCGTATCGATTGCTCGATATTTTTACTGAAGAAACAGGATACGACGCAAAGATGTGGGGAGAAAGCATCATAGGATTTGGCTCCTATCATTATAAATACAAAAGCGGTCATGAAGGAGATATGATGCTTGTTGGATTCTCGCCTCGTAAAGCAAAGATCAGTTTATATTTTGCAACAGGGGAACCGAAACGAGAAGAAATACTTGAACGCTTCGGAAAGCATACAACTGGGAAAGCATGTGTGTACATCAATAAAGTAGACGATATCGATGTTGATGTACTGAAAGAATTGATTCATGAGTCGATCACATTTCTACGTGAAACGTACCCAGAGCAGTAGAGCGGTGCAACTGTGAAACGAATCCATTATAGCTGGATCATCTTAGTCATTACCTTTTTCACAATCATCGTAGCAGGTATCATCCGTTCATCTTCAGGGGTCTTTATCATTCCATTTGAAAATGAGTTCGGCTGGGATCGCTCGGTCATATCGTTGGCATTTGGAATCAGCTTGTTTCTATATGGTTTTTCGGGCCCATTCATGGCAGCTCTTATCGAGGTCGTCGGACTGAAGAAAATGATGGTGTTCGCCATGATGACGCTGCTCGCTGGTTTAGGGTTAACATACGTGATGCAGGAATCATGGCAGCTCATCTTGATTTGGGGCGTTATTATCGGTCTTGGATCGGGTCTATTTCTTACAGTTCTGAGTCCGTATGTGGCGAATCGGTGGTTTGAGAAAAGAAGAGGGCTGGCGATTGGAATTTTAACGGCAAGCACGGCAACGGGCCAGTTAATCCTTTTGCCACTTCTTGCGATCATCATCGATCACTATTCGTGGCGATGGGCGGTAGGACTCATCTTCCTTCTCAGTGTCGTGATGTTTGTCGTCGTTTTGTTATTTATGAAAAGTTCACCTCGGGATGTGGGTGTTCTTCCATATGGACTTGAGGAGGAGCGCGAAGAGAGTGAAGCGTTCGGGAATAAGAATCCGATTAAGATGGCGTTCGGTGCTCTTCTTGAAGCTGTAAAAGTTAAGGCTTTTTGGCTGCTTGCCGGAAGCTTCTTTATTTGTGGCCTCTCAACGAGTGGCTTGATCGGCACACATTTTATCTCTTACTGCATAAGTTTTGGAATTACTGTAGTGACGTCTGCAGCACTACTTTCTTTTATGGGAGTATTTGATTTGATCGGAACAACGCTATCAGGATGGTTGTCTGATCGTTTTGATAACAGGTGGCTATTATTCTGGTATTATTCGCTAAGAGGCGTCTCGCTGTTACTGTTGCCATACGCACTGACTGAGGGCTCAGTCACGTTACTCGTAATCTTCTCAGTTTTCTATGGATTGGACTGGATTGCAACAGTGCCACCGACGATCAACATATCGCGGCAAATCTTTGGTTTGGAGAAAAGCGGCATGATCTACGGCTGGATCTTCGCCTCTCATCAAGCAGGCGCTGCCGTTGCAGCTTACGGAGGAGGGCTCATCTATAAGGTGTTCTTTTCTTATACGTGGGCGTTTCTTTACGCTGGAATGTTTTGTTTGCTTGCGAGTCTGTTTGTCATCCTGATTAAGAAAGATACGAATCTAGTAAGGGCATAAGCATAAAAAGGAGACGGGCATTCCCGTCTCCTTTTCTTTAACCTGTATTTTGCAGTAATTCCCTTATGCGGGAAAAAGCTTTTGTTTTCGCTACTGGTGGATGATTGATCAACGCGATCAGTTGAACAATTAACGTTGGAAAGAATGATTTTTTGTGGCAAATATATTTCGGTTCCCATGAGTCCGCGAACTTGGCTTTAAATTCTTGTAGTCCTTTAAAATTATAGCGGCTGTTTCCGTGACAAAAGGCAAGGCGCATCAGGCGCTCACACATCGGCGAATCTTTGTGATTTCCAACATTCGAGAGCGGGGCCATTCCGAGGCTGCACTTCTCAACGTTTTGTTCTTTTAACCATTTGAATATATGAATAAACAACACATCCATCGTTCCGTGTGGACTGTTTGCACCCTTCCTCATCAAATCGATACAGCTGTAACTAGAAGTCGCGATGGTGGCAAACGCGATGATCTGACCCTCAGGATTTTTCAGTAAAGCGATTGGGAAAGATGAAACGTAATCTTCGCTGAACGAGACGACGGAAAAGCCTTTCTCCTTCTGAGACCCAAGCCATGACTTCGAAACCTCTGCTACTTCTCGGAGAAGTCGACTGGAATAAGGAGGGTGCATGACGGAGAACGTGAATCCGTTCCGCTCAAATTTATTACACCTTGTTCGAAGCTTCGCCCACTGCTTCCCAGCAAACGTAAGGTTCTCGAGGTTTACGATCGCTTCCTCACCGATTTTCGTAAACCGGTACCCATGCTCATGGTAATGGTGCATGTAGCGTGGAGATGCCTGATAGAAGATTGGCGTTAATCCAAGCTCTCTGCTGTAGTCGCAAAATTCGTCGATGGCATCTTTTAGCAAAGACTCCTCACCGATCGGGTCACCTAATACCATCAATTTGCTTCCGGTTCGTCTGTATGCGATTAACACTTTACTTTCCTGAGCCCAGAAAATCTGTTTATCCTGTAATAAAATCAGGTGTGATAAGTGATGGCCGCCATATTCTCTTAGAAACGAGACAACCTTATCCATATCAACATCGAATTCATTATCAAACATGTACGCTCTTCCTCCTGCGTGTTTTGCATCTCTATAAAGATAACATATGTTGAGAATGAACGTTGCAGTAATTTTTGAACGGTTATGGAAATTTTGGGGTCTTGAAATAAAAAAGTTTCATAGACAATTTTGCTGTAAGGCATACAATCATCGTGTTTTTCAATCGATCATAGTACAAGAGTAGTGTATGAAATTAAGCTGAATCAAAAGACCTAATCGTTTAAAAAGGTGCAGTAAACAAAGCGTTTTACAACGTCAAAGTGACTGATAGAAAGAGGATGATAGGTCAAAAGGTACCTCCCATAATAAGGATGAATGTTATATACAAAAACAGGAATAAAAATACTAAAATTAGGAGGTGTATTAGTTCATAGAATGCGGAGGGAAGAGATGAAACATCAACTTATAACAGGAATAACGGCACTCGGTTTGTTAGCTGCACCAATGGTTGGTTCAGCAAATACCCATGGAAGCGACAAGATTCATGCTGCTGAAAACTATGAGGAGAAAGATGGTAGTCTTTTCAATAGTGAAAACTACGATTTTGTAAAGTATTCCAAGATCGGTGATAAGCTTCAAGACATTCAAAAGAAAAGTAATCGAATGACGATCGAGACATCTTCTGAATCTTCCGATGGTCATGAACTATTCGTCGTAACCATCTCTGATCCAACTACGAAAGGGAAATATGGCTATCAGAAAGCGTTAAGAAAGAAAATGTTCAACAACCCTGAAAAAGCGGAGAAGTTCATTGAGAAACACCCTGACTTCAAAGTTCCCGTGATGATCAACGGTTCCATACACGGTACAGAATTTGTAGGGACGGATGCTTCTCTTCAATTGATCGAACGATTCGCTACAGCAAACGATGAAAAAACGAAAGAGCTCCTAGAGAATCATATCCTTATTTTCAACGTTGTCCAAAATCCTGATGGACGCATCGATGCGACGCGTTTTAACGGAAATGGCTTTGATTTAAATCGTGACTTTATCACACAATCTCAGCCTGAAACGAAGCATACCGTCGACTTGATCAAAGAATGGAACCCAATGGTGTTCCTTGATCTTCATGGGTATATCAAATCATTTGGAGGTCCGGATCATCCTGGATTAATCGAGCCATGTACACCGCCGCACAATCCAAACTATGAATATGATCTTTATTCAAAGTGGGCGCTTGATCAAGCAGAAGCGATGGAAGGGAACATTGTAGATCATCGTGAGGCGTACAAAAACACGAATGTTGAACAATCGAATGTTGATTATCAATCGATGACAGGTACATATATTCCTCAGAGAGATGACGAAGCAGGATGGGATGATTATCCACCGATCTTCACGCCGATGTATGCGATGTACCATGGTGCATATGGCTACACGCTTGAAGCTCCAACGAACGATTGGGACGGAGTTAAATGGCACTATGATGCAGTGATGGGCGCACTTGAATTCTCAAACGACAATAAAAAAGATATGATCAAAGATCAGATCGAAGTGTTCAAGAGGGGCATTCAATTCGATCATCCTTATCATAAGGAAGGATTTTTCCCTAAAGCGTATATCCTGCCTGTAGACGAGAAAGATCCGACAGCTACGGAAAAAGCAGTAAAGCATTTAGAGTTTAACGACATCACCGTATCCGAGGCGAAGAAAGACTTTGAATACGATGGAGAGACCTATCCAGCAGGTACGTACGTTGTGGATATGAGTCAAGCAAAAGCTGGACTTGCGAACACGATGCTTTGGGATGGGGAAGATATTACCGACATCACCCCTGCTATGTATGATATTTCTGCATGGAATTTACCTGAACTATGGGGCTTTGAAGCAGTTGAAGTTCGTGCTGAAAGTGATTTTGATGTGAAGGTAAAAGACGTCAACAAGGTGAACTCTGCTGGCGTACTCGTTGGGGACGGACCCTACGTGATTCCTAACTCATCGGTCAAAGCTGTTCATCTAGCAAACACGCTGATCGAAGCCGGGTACGATGTAAGAAGAGGGGTTGAGGGCGAATACTATATTCAATCTGAATCAACGCCAGAGCTGAAAAAGCTTGTGAAGGAATCTGGCATTCAAGTTGTGAGTAATGAGGGAGTCTCAGGTGACGTGCTGACGTCTCAGAATGTGACCATTTTAAAAGATGGCGGGATAAGTAAATCCCAATCTCATGCAGGAACGCTAGCAGCTCTCGAGCGATTAGGGTATAACGTCGAGGAGATCACACCAACACAGTTAGCTGAACAAGGCTTGAGTGAGCAGACGGATGTTTTTATTTATAGTGGTACATCTAGGATGTTATCTTATGATCTTTCAAAAGCAAATGCAGCGTTCGGACTCGAAAACGAACGTCAGCTGGAATCTTTAAAAGCGAATCTCACCGATTTTGTTGATCGCGGTGGAAAGTATATTGCAGTTGGTGCAGGAGCATCACAATCTACGAAGAAGCTAGGATTAACGGATGTAACGGTTCATACCGGCGGCTACAACAGCAATGGAATCGTTCGTGTTGATTATAACGCCACACCATTAACAGCAGGCTATGAATCAACGGACTACGGTTTTGTTTATCAACCCGTCTGGTACACAGATGTTGAAGACGCAGATGTTCATGCTTCATTCGTAAACAACAGCGAATTCTTTGTTGCGGGGCACTGGGAAAAACGAGATCCTGCACAGGGTAAACCTGTACTCGTAAAAGAAAAAGATGAAGATGTCACGTTGATTGGAATTGAAGCAGGGTTCCGTGATCATACTGATGATCTCTATCGTCTTCTTTCAAATGCAATCTATAGTAAATAAAGGTGAAAAGCTGACCTAGCGAAGGTCAGCTTTTCTTCTTGTAAAGAAAAATTTTACAGATTAGACGTGCGAAGCAACTGAATGACCGTCAATAGTCCTATACATAAAAGATAATGGTAGTTCTAAGTAATTATTTTCCATTTAAATCCTTTATATGTAAAGCAAACGTGCTATTATTTAAATTATCAAATAATTTAGAAAAAAATGGAGGTCGTTAGGTTGAACAAGAAGTACATAGTAAACTCGGCACTATCTGGAGCGCTGGCTTTTTCGATGATTCTTCCCGGACACGTCTTTGCTCATGATGAAATCGGCGATGTAAATATTGAGAAAGGTGAGCGAGCGAATTACCAGGATGTGGCGGCACCTGTGATGGAAGGTAGTAAGAACCTGAAGTTTTTAAAAGAAGTTGCAGCACCTGAGATGGATATTGTACGTGAAGATGGCAAGCAAAATTCGTTTGCTGATGTCTACGCGCACAAAGGGTACGCTTATGTAGGTACGCATGTACGAAATGGCGGGAACGGGGGAGTTCGCGTTTTCGATATGAAAGACCCTGCAAACCCTGAAGAAGTAGCTGTGTTTGCGAATGATGATATTCCAGGAACATGGCAAGAGAAAGTGATTGTAAAGTCGATTCACACTCCTGATTTTAAGGGGGATTTAGCGGTTGTTTCTGTTCAGCAGCTAGATAAAAACAACCCAGACTCTAAAGGTGGCTTCTTACTGTATGATGTCACAGCACCTGACGAACCTAAGAAGCTAGGATTTTGGGAAGTGACGAAAAAGACGAGAGGTACGCACGAGTTGTACTTAACGACGCAGGGGAACCGTGCGGTCGTTGTGGCAGCTAATCCTTATGCAGATTACTTTAGTCACGGGGAAGAAAAGGACTTTCAGATCGTTGACGTAACAGATCCTACAAATCCTGAAACACTCTGGCAGTTTGATCCAAGAATGCTTCCTGAAGTAGCAGATGACTTCAATGGCTACCACTGGAATTCACCAGATGGAAAAACGAGGCCGCTCTTTAATCACAGTACGATGGTTGATGAGACTGGGAAATATGCTTATGTATCGATGTGGGATCTTGGTACAGTTCTCTTTGATATCTCTAACCCATCTGAGCCAGAATACCTTGGCAGGACTGACTTTGCCTCTGATCAGCAAGGATCTGCTCACTCTGCTACACTCGCGAAAGGCGGCACGATTTTAATCGAAACGCGTGAAGTATACGATCCTGTAAAAGATGGATATGAAGAAGCTTATGGATATACACGTATTTTCGATATTAAAGATAAAACGAACCCGAAGCTGTTGAGCGAATTTAAAACAGAATTAACATATGATATCGAAGAAGAAAACAATGTCACGTTCTCAAAGACCGTTCACGATCCGAAAGTACGTGGAAATACCCTTTATCTTTCACATTATGCAGGAGGGGTTATAGCAGTAGATATCACGAATCCTTCTGAACCGAAAGAAGTTGCACGATATACGCCGGAGCGATCCGATGTGTGGGGTGTCTTCGTGGATAGAAACTACATTCTAGCATCTGATATCGGGAGTGGATTAAAGGTGCTTCAAACAAAAGGGAATGAACAAAAGAATCAATCGGTACCACAATCCTAACGCCACAAGTAAGGGAACTTCCAACTAAGGAAGTTCCCTTTTTCTTAAAATGGATTTGTTGCCCATTGTAGCGACTGTTTAATAAACATACGAGGGTGCAGTTTCAATTGACCTACCATATACTCAGCAAGGTCTTCAGGCTGCATATACTTTTCTTTATCATTTTTATCAGAATCGCCTCCAAAGGCGAGCTCCGTTGCGACAAGGCTTGGGTTTAAGGTGAAGACACGAATGTTGTTTCGTCTCACTTCCTGCATAAGTGCTTCCGTCATGCCCTGGATCGCAAATTTGGATGCATTATAAGCACTCGAACCTGCCGTCCCTTTTAATCCACTACTCGATGAGATGTTGATGATATCTCCAGCGTCCTTTTCAATCATCTGCGGCAGGACTGCTCGAGTAACGTGATATGTACCGTACACGTTCACTTCGATCGCACGCTTCCATTCTTCTGGTTCAAGTTCTAAGAAAGATCCGTAGACCCCAATCCCAGCATTGTTGATCAGGATGTCAGTGAAGCCTAATTCATCGTGTAATTTCTTTACCGCATATTCGACTTCCTCAAGATTCGCGATATCAGCAGGTGCGACCACTGCTTTTACCCCGTAAGATGCAGCTTCTTTTGCTACTTCGTTAAGCTTACTTTCTGTACGAGCGATCAATCCAAGGTTTACGCCCTCTTTTGCGAGTTCAAGTGCAGTTGAACGTCCAATACCGCTTCCTGCACCAGTTACGATTGCCGTTTTTCCTTTGATCTGTTGTCCCATTTCATACACCATCCTCTCAAGGTTTGCCTACCTTTAAGTGTAAAGTTAGAAACGGAGAGAAGCAAAGAAAAGGGTTTCATTAGATTGAAAAACATCATGATGTTTGAAGTCAGCTGTGAGCGGAAACAGTCACTATGTACACGGAAAAGAGAAAATATGGAAATGAAAAGAATTAAAATTGACCAAAGGAGTTTTTACATCATGCGTAACCATTTAAAACTTTACATTAACGGTGAATGGGTCGAATCAACCGGTTCAGAAACACACGAGGTGATCAACCCTGCAACGGAAGAAGTGATCGGAAAAATCAGCTTAGGAACAAAGGAAGACCTTGATAAAGCGGTAGCTGCCGCACGAGCAGCATTTCCAACATTCTCTCAAACAAGTAGAGAAGAACGTGTTGAGATGTTAGAAAAAATCGCAGAAGAATATGCGAATCGAAAAGAAGAAATCATCGACGTGATTACGGAGGAACTTGGCTCACCTCGTAAGATTTCAGAGAACGTTCATTACAACATGGGCTACAATCACTTTTCAGAAGCTGCGAGAGTCTTGAAAGACTTTACGTTCTCCGAAGATCGAGGCGATCATACTGTGGTTAAAGAACCTGTGGGCGTCAGCGGTCTGATCACACCGTGGAACTTCCCGACGAATCAGACCTCTACGAAGATCGCAAGTGCGTTCGCTGCAGGAAGCCCGGTCGTACTGAAGCCTGCTGAACTAACGCCTTTTGCGGCGATTATCTTAACTGAAATCTTTGACAAAGTCGGCGTCCCGAAAGGCGTCTTCAATCTAGTAAATGGTACGGGTGAAACGATTGGTGATGGCATCAGCTCTCATCCAGATATCGACTTTGTTTCCTTTACAGGTTCAGCTGCTGTAGGTGAGAAAGTTATGAAAAACGCATCAGAAACCATTAAGAATGTTGCACTTGAACTCGGAGGTAAATCTCCACTTATCGTTCTAGACGATGCAGATGTTGAAAAAGCAGCAAAAGCTGCCGTCAGTCACATCGCAACGAATACCGGACAGGTTTGTTCCGCGGCAACAAGAACGCTCATTCCTGCTTCTATGAAAGAAGAGTTTGAAGAAGCGTTGAAACGTGTGCTGCCGAAGTTCCCAGTTGGTGATCCACAAGGTGATAACTATGTAGGGCCGCTCGTTTCAGAGAAACAATGGAACACGGTTCAATCCTATATCCAAAAAGGCATTGATGAAGGGGCTACATTGCTCGCTGGAGGTACAGGAAAGCCAGAAGGTCTCGATAAAGGCTTTTACGCGAAACCAACCATTTTTACAGACGTAAAAAATGATATGGTCATTGCGCAAGAAGAAATCTTTGGTCCAGTAATGTGCGTCTTAACATATGAAACGATCGACGAAGCAATTGAAATTGCGAATGAGACGGTATATGGACTAGCAGGCTATGTATTCGGTAATGACAAAGACACCCTTCGTAAGGTGGCAACAAGTATCCGCGCTGGTCGAATCAAGGTTAATAATGCAGAACTCGACCCTGCAGCACCATTCGGCGGATACAAGCAGTCAGGAATCGGCCGCGAGTGGGGCGATTATGGTATCGAAGAATATCTAGAGAAAAAAGCGATTCTTGGGTACCCTGCTTAAAGTGAAAACGGTAATAAGAGGTCAGCTGCTTCATGCAGCTGATCTTTTTTTATGACGATAAAGAGAGCGTTCTAAAAGGAGAGAACATACATAGGTATTTACCTTGAAGAATAAACTGATTCGCGGAGCGCGCTAAGGGGGGAGATCGATGAAAGCAGTGGTTTGTGAAAGATACGGGGCACCAGACGTTCTTCAGTTGAAACAGGTTGAGAAACCGGTGATAGCGGATCATGAGGTGTTAATTAAGGTTCATGCCACAACTGTTTCTTCAGGCGATGCACGAATCCGTCGTGGAACGAGGGAATCATTACCATTCTGGCCAATCTCAAAAATGGCAATCGGGTTGAATAAACCAAGGAAATCGATATTAGGGATGGACTTTGCGGGAGAAATCGTCGAGGTGGGAAATGAAGTGAAGCGGTTTAAGATCGGTGACCATGTCTTTGGATTCTGTGGGCAGGGAACGTATGCTGAATACATCCGTTTATCTGAGGAAAGTCCGCTCACACACAAACCACCCAGCATGACCTTTGAAGAAGCTGCGTCTATTCCGTTTGGAGGATGTTCGGCGCTAGATTTTCTAAGGAAAGGGAAGATAACTAGCGGACAAAATGTTTTAATCTACGGTGCATCTGGTAGTTTAGGAACGTATGCTGTTCAGCTTGCAAAGTATTTTGGTGCAGACGTGACAGCGGTCTGCAGCTCTACGAACGTTGAGTTGGTGAAGTCTCTTGGTGCAAATGCAGTAATCGATTATACGAAAGAAGACTTTGTTGAGCGTGGAGAGAGGTATGATATCATCTTTGATACCGTAGGAAAAACGACTTTCTCACGGGTTAAGGACGCTCTTAAACAGAACGGTTTATATGTATTAGCTGTGTTTCACTATCGAGAAATTTTCCAGATGATCTGGACTTCAAAAATTGGCAGCAAGAAAGTGATCGGCGGGATAACGGAGGAAAACGTGGATGATTTACGTTTTTTGAAGAAATTAATTGAAAAAGGGAAACTAAAAGTGGTCATCGATCGATGTTACCCAATCCATCAAATTGCTGAAGCACATGAATATGTAGAGCGGGGGCACAAGAAGGGAAATGTGGTGATGAAGTGGGAAGAACGGTCGTAGCGATGCTGCGGCTTTTTTGCATACCGCTAATGGAGGAAAACAGCGCGTCATTATGGAAGTTAGTCACTATCTACAAAAATGGCAGGTGTTCAGAATGTCTAGTAAGGTAGAATTTCCGTTTCCATTTACGTCTGATCACTATGAATACACAAATAATTCCTCTCCTCTTACTCCAGCGCGAACCGTGACAGTTTCGAGTAATTATGTAGAAGAAGTTCGGTTGAAACGAAAGCTTCTTGAAGAAAACCACGAGCGTTGCTATCGCTCCTTACCTATTTCGCTAGAGTCACAGTGGGAAACCCTTTTGCTCGTTTTCAGAGAATTAGCTACGTACGAACCTGAGCACTTTTCCTTGAAACGGAGAGGGAACACATACGTATTTACTAATCACTTGCTTCAAGAGGAAGAAACGTTTGTTTATCGAGATCATTCTTCAATAGACTTCGAGCCCCTAGATCTAGTAGGTCGCCACGTACAGGAGGATCTTATCGTGATGGGTGACAGGCATGATGGATTGTTTTTAGAAGCAGGACAGCTATGCTTTCCTTCGAATTGGTCGTTAACGTTCGTGCTTGGAATGGAGTTTCAGGCGATCCATACGCCAGTTCCAGCGATAGCGGAATTCATAGAAAAAGTAGAACGGTTCATCACGAGGATACGTCCAAACACAGCATGGGAACGTAAGAATTGGTCCATTACCATTTCACATAAACTTGATACGCCGCTTGAAACGTATTCCGATTGGGGAAAGCTTCGATATCACGTAACGAAAGAAAATGCAGGTGAATTGGTGAATTTACGTGTCGAGGTACAGCGATTATTTCGATTACCAGTAACAAACGATATCTTGTTTTCAATTCATACGTACCTGCTTCCACTAAACGAATTAGTGGCGAACGATGATTGGCTGAAGAAGTTTTATACGAACGTAAAGACACTTCCCCAGGAACTCGCTGACTATAAAGGCATTTCTCTGTATAAGCCTGAGTTGTTGGGGTTCCTTGAGATGGCTTTGAAAAGAAGGAAGATTGAACGATGAAGAAAGCGCTGAAAACGTATCGTCATGTGTTGATTATTTCAGATCATGTTCATTGGGAAAGAGCAAAGTGCAAGCAGCGGGAATTACAAATTGGAGATAGATTTGTTCAGCTTAAGGTAATCAGTCAGCTTGGTGATGGGACAGTAGAAGCGTTGTTATCTGAACAACCTATAGGGAGCGCGCTCATCCTTTACGGGGAAGGAGCGCTAGAAACGGAGCGAGTGGCGGTTTCGTTAGGCTATGCAAGGAATGATATATACATAGAAACACATCAACAGATGAGGGCTTTTTGTTCGCAGTGTCATCACATTACGAGTCTAGTGAATCATGAGAGGTTTGTTTGTGAAAACTGTCGGAATCAGCTTGAGCCTTCAGAGCATTATTCATCGTATCATAAAGCACATCTCGCTTATCCTGTATTCACAGAATCTGACGATTAAAGGATGAAGAAAATGAAGGATCGGTATCAAGTAAAAGTGGAGCAAACCAAACAAGTAACACCTCAGATAAAAGCATTCACACTTTCTTCTGAAACAGCCGTGGATCCGTTTGGTGCTGGTGCTCACCTCACGCTGCATCTCCCGATGGGCGATCGTCAGTATTCTCTCATCAATAATCCTCTGGAAATGACAAATGACTATCAGATCGCTGTAAAAAAAGTAAGTGCTAACGGTGGTTCTCATTATCTTCATGAACACCTTGAAGTAGGTGATAGCGTTCTAGTTTCAGGGCCTGACAATTACTTTCCTGTTCATCTAGAAGCACAGCACGTTATCTTTTTCGCTGCAGGAATTGGCATCACCCCTTTTCTATCAATGATGCCTTACTTATCCACACTGGGGAAAACGTTTGAGCTTCACTATGCGGTGAAAAATGTTGAAAGTTTTCCATTTTATGAGGAACTTTCGAAGTACACTGAACAAGTTTTCTTTTACAGTGGTTCTCGTGAGGAAAAAAAGAAGCAGGTAAGAGAGGTGTTAGAAAACAGGAAGATTGGGACTCATGTATATGTGTGTGGTCCTGAAACGTTCATGGAGATGGTAGTGGATACGACGAGAGAGCTCCATTATCCATCTCGCGTTGTACATGAAGAGCGATTTAGACCTGCAGGTAAGATTAGAAATCCTAAGCCGTTTCGCGTGACGGTTAATGGAGGAGATGAGCTTCTTGTGAAAGAAAATGAAAGTTTGTTAGAGAGGCTTCTAGACGAAGGATATCCGGTTTCTTATGCCTGTAGAATGGGGATATGTGGATCATGCGAAGTTACTGTATGTGGAGGGGAAGTCATCCACAGCGATACTTTTTTAACGGAGAAAGAAAAGCAGAATAAGATGCTTACGTGCGTCTCTAGAGGAGTTGGGGAGATCGCGATCAACGCTGTGGAAACGAATTCCATGTAAATTGTTTACATGTGAATTTTTGTTCGGTATAATAATGATTGATTAATCAATCAATTAAAGGTAATGGAATGAAAGAGGGGGATGTTATGGCTTTGCCAAAGTCGGAAGAAAAGCGTGCACGTATTTTAGAAGCTGCGATCCAAATGTTTTCTCAAAGCGGTTATTCGAAGGCAACGATTAAGGATATCGCAAAAGAAGCCAGGGTTAGTTTTGGAACCGTTTTTACATACTTCGAGAACAAAGACGAACTCTTTAAAGCGGCGGTGCTTGAACCGTTAGATGAGATCAAAAGAGTGATGTTAGTATCACCAGAACCAACAGAAGAACCGGTGGAGCAATTAAAAGAACTCATATCAGCTCACTTTCAATTCTTCGCTCAGCAGGCGACGTATTCACGCATGATTCAATACGTGATCGGACAGCCTGACCGTTTTCACGAGCTCTTCCTCGAATTGGACCGATTTTCTTTGGAGCTAAGAGATGCACTACGTCCTCTTATTTTGAAGGGGCAGGAAGTAGGCGAGCTCATTGAACTTCATCCAGATGATGTCGCGGATACGTATCTTGCTTTTCTAAACGGTGTTCGGTTGACGCGAATCGATAGCTACGAAGAAAGAAACCGGTGGGATATGTACATTCAACATGCACTCTTGCTATTTGGCCCTAAACAGTGAGGAGGTGAACGGACTTGTCATTTAAGAATCTTCATTACAATATCAAAATTCGTATCGTCACCCAGTTTTTCACGACGTTTGCGACGATGATGGTCATGCCGTTCTTGACGGTTTATTTCGCTCAAAAAGTAGGTCAGACCGCGACAGGCTTCATGCTTGTAAGCCTCGTTTTCATTGGAGTAGCAGGTGGGATGATCGGGGGATACTTCTCCGATCGCATCGGTCGAAAACGACTGATGGTCGGTTCTGAACTCGGTACGGGTATCGCTTTTTTTATCATCGCATTCTTAAACTCTCCATGGCTTGATGCACCATATATGACGTATGCTGTGTTCATTTTTTCCATGTTTTTCGGAGGAGTGCTCGGACCGGTCTCACAAGCGATGGTACTCGATGTCACGAATTCAGAAAATCGCCGCTATGTGTTTACCCTCCTCTATTGGATAGGAAATATGTCCTCAGGTATCGCTGGTATAATCGGTGCGATCTTTTTCTATGACTATTTGTTTCACCTGTTCCTTGTGATTGCGATTGTTTCATTCCTCTCAGCTCTAATCACACAACTCTTCATCACAGAATCCTACATCATCGACTCATCTAAAGCTGAAACAACAAATAAAGGTTCGATCTTAAACAATTATAAAATCGTCTTCCGTGATCGTGTATTCATGATGTTTTTTATCTCTGGCATTCTCGTTCTTTCATTAGAAGAACAGCTGACAAATTTCCTTGCGATTCATTTTGCAGATGAAATAACCTCTCAATCTCTTATTTCCTTCAGAGAGTGGAATGTCGATGTAGACGGCGTCTTGATGCTTGGGATCTTACGCTCAGAAAATACGTTTCTAGTTGTGTTTGCGGCTGGGTTGATCACGTGGCTTGTAAAGAGATGGAGCAACAGGACGGTGCTTATGGTCGGCCTCTCGATTTATTCGATCGGCTATGCGCTCTTCACGATGTTTCAACTGCCGTGGGTGTTGATCGCTGTCATGGTGGTCGTCACAATTGGTGAGCTCATGTACATCCCTGTTCGCCAGGCGATGTTAGGAGACTTAGCGCCTGATCATGCGAGGAGTTCTTATCTCGCAATTCATCAAATGGTGTTCTACATCGCGATGCTTGTCGCAGCGGTCGATATTATAATCGGTGGGTTTGTGCCTCCTTGGATGATGGGACTGAAGTACGTTCTTTTCGGCGGGGTAGGGATGCTGTTGTTTTTGAAGGTGGATAAAAGGATAGAGGAGAAGAAGGTAGCGACCAGGGAAGAGAATGTACAACGGTTAAGTATATGATTGGAGTAGGATGCTAGTTTAGTAGGGGGAAGGATGAGATTATGTCTAACTTTTTTATCGTAAATGTAGAAGCTGCAGTCTATTGCGAAGGTAAGTATCTAATAATTAGAAGAAGTGAAAAGGAAGAACACGCTGGTGGTCTCTACTCCTTAGTCGGAGGAAAGGTTGATTTCGACGACAGCTCGTTAAGTGTGTTAGAGGAGACGATCAAGAGAGAAGTGTATGAAGAAATCGGAATTGAGCTAGGTAGTGATCTAGAGTATGTGCATAGCACCACGTTCAAAGCGGGTGAGGTTCAGGTGCTCGATGTTGTTTTTCTAAGCAGGAGCTTTAAAGGAAGGCCATACATAAAAAGTGAAGATGAAATAGCAGAGATTACGTGGATGACCTATGATGAGGTGCAAGATTTCACAGAAATCCCGCCTTGGACGAAGAAAAGTGTTGGGATGACGGAGAAGTTACTAGGGAAAATAATGAATTGAGTAGAAATAGGTGCTGCCCGAGGTGGGATAGCACCTTTCTTTTCGTTGGTGTGCTCGATATCAGCGAAATAGACCTTGATATCAGCGAAAATCCATTTATATCAGCGAAAATAGGGAATATTTCGGCGGAATTACGTATTTATCAGCGAACAGGGTCTGCCAGCTAAGAGGGCACTGTCTTTTCTTATAGCGAGTATCCCACCTATATCCGCGAAAAACAGAATATATCCGCGATTTTCCTGTTTTATCCGCGAAATCCTCGTGGATATCCGCGAAACATCAATTATATCCGCGAAATGCAATTCGCACTCCCGAAAGGCAGTAAAACCTACCTCTTACCCCAATCACTCAACGACACCATCTCAAATCCTTCATCCACATCGATCCTCAACGGAGAGATGAGTTCGATCGAATTCCCATCAGGGTCATTGAAATAGATCGCTGCGTGGGCTTGCGGGTTATTTGGAAGAACGAGCGGCTGTTCTTCAGGTGAGAACCCGAATGCTTCTCGTACGCGTATGTTCTTACTTTCAAGCCAGGATTTTGCAGAGTAGATCTCTTCATGATCGACGTGAAATGCGATGTGTCTGATCGATGGGTGATACGGAGTGTTCACCTGTTCTGAATTCCATAGCCCAAGCCAGCTTTCACCTTTCACGATCCACATAAATGACACGCGTTCTCCTCTGTGAGCGATAGTTAGCCCAAGCTTTTCATAAAAAGCGATCGATTCTTCGATATTACTAACAGGAAAATGAGCTTCGTACAATCCTTTTATCATCGAAATGCCTCCTTTTCTTACATCGTATCGTAGAAAGGAAGGCATGCCATCGTCAATCGTATGGAGCCACCGGTACGACTTTAGACTGAGATCGTGCTACTTTTTATCAGCGTCATAAGATAGAAGGTCAAACGTATATGTCTTGGCATCTTTAGAAGTGCTCTTCCGATTTTCAATCAGTTTGATGATGTCGTTAGTTGAACGGCTCAGCGCATAAGGCGCATGTTATAGTAAGATAAAAGTAGAAGGTGTGAAACGGAGGTGAACGGTTTGTACAAAGTGGTGATCGTCGATCGTGATAAACAGGAGCTTGCTGGGCTCGAGTGGTTGATTTCCAAATATTCGTTTCCGATATCTGATGTGATGCTTGTTGATCAACTTTCGGATATGTTCGGAACGCTCGAGAACAATTTACCGCATATACTCTGTCTAGAGCTCGATCTGATACCTGATGAGAAGTGGTCGATGGTGAAAAAGTTCATCGATCGGTATGTGGGAGAAGTTGTTGCGGTTACAGCAGAACCGACGTTTGAAAAGGCAACGCAAGCGATCGAAATAGGCGCGATCGACCTCTGGGTCAAGCCGTTATCACCATCGAGGGTGAAGAATTCGCTTCAACTAGCGTTCAGAAAGCTATCGCATCGAAGGGGTAAAGAAGAGGATTCGAAGCAGTCGGTATGGTATGAATCTCTCTTCATCGACGAGCATATCCCTTATCATCATCCTGTCTATTTGCTGAAAACGGAGTCGTCAAGGGACTTAAGCGATTTACGCTCGTTCATCGACCAGTTTGACTTTTATCATGAGCCTCTCGTCTTTTCTACAAGCGATCGCGTTGTGCTAATTTTTGAGGAGCAACTGCCAGATGCGATCGCACAGGCACAGCGTTTCCTTGAGGAATGGGAGCGGGCGACAGGAAAGCCGCTCGTGATTGCGGTCGACCGCGGTGATGGCGAAGAGTCCCTTCATGGTATGTACAAGAAGCTCCGCAAAGTGATGGAGACCACTTTTTTTACAGGCTATCAGCAGGTGCTGACTTCAAGTGCTCACACTGAGTGGCGCGATATGGATCCATTTTTAACGCTAGTTGAGCAGCGGGATTGGGTGTATATGCTGGATGAAGGGCGTTCGAGCGACATTAAAAAGTGGCTGTATGAACAGTTTTATCATATTGAACGTCCCTACCCAGACCCTGGTTTACTCAGAACGAGATTAACGAGTGTTCTCGCACAAGTTCGTCGTTTTATGATCCGAAAAGGGATCAAGGAAAAAGAAGAAGCGTATAAAAAGGTTTTCGATACAATTCTTTACAGTCCCGTGCTGTATCGGATCGTTCAAGACTTCATTCTCTTCATAAATGATCTGCTTCAAGCCATCGATGAAGGGAAGCACGCGAAGATGAATGTTGTTGAAGAAGCGATCGCGTATATAGAAGAGCACTTTCATGACCCCGCGCTCTCCCTAAAAGAAGTTGCTTCACACGTGAATCGCAATCCTTCGTATTTGAGTCATACGTTATCTACAAAATACGGTCAGGCGTTTCGAGAAATCGTGAACGGCATTCGTATTCAAAAAGCAAAAGAGATGCTAACGGGAACAAAAGAAACGATCCAAGCGATCGCACACGAAACAGGATTTACGAACGCGAATTACTTTAGCAGAGTATTTAAAGAAGAATCAGGTGAAACGCCTGGTGAGTATCGAAAGCGTCATTAAGGCTGCGCACTTTGCGCAGTCTTTTTTATTTTTTAACTAATATTTTTATAAAAACTAAAATAAATGCTATTAAGTGACGGTATTTTACATAATTGAATTATCACAATGTGAAGTGATTTCTATTATTCAAAAGAGCATCATCTATTTTCTGAACTTTTTGAATGCTAGCATAAAAGTATCAAAGAAGGTTAGAGGAGTGAAGATGATGTCAGAAACGAAAACAGGTAAAGTTGAACAATATAGAGGAACGACGTTGAATACGAAAGGATGGATTCAGGAAGCTGCGCTAAGGATGCTGAACAATAACCTCCATCCAGATGTGGCGGAAAATCCTGATGAGCTCGTTGTGTACGGTGGGATTGGAAAAGCGGCACGTAACTGGGAATGTTACGAAGCGATCGTCGATTCACTTAAGAAACTTGAAGAAGATGAAACGTTACTGATTCAATCCGGAAAGCCTGTGGCCGTTTTTAAATCGCACAAAGACGCGCCGAAAGTATTGATTGCGAACTCGAACCTCGTGCCTGCGTGGGCAAACTGGGAGCATTTCCAGGAGCTCGATCGAAAAGGACTCATGATGTATGGTCAAATGACAGCAGGAAGCTGGATTTATATCGGAAGTCAGGGAATCGTGCAAGGAACCTATGAAACGTTTGGTGAGCTTGCGAAGCAGCATTATGACGGTAGCTTAAAAGGAACGATTACGTTAACTGCTGGCCTTGGGGGTATGGGTGGAGCTCAGCCACTCGCTGTCACGTTAAACGGTGGTGTTTGTATCGCGATCGAAATCGATCAGCATCGCATTCAGCGTCGACTTGATACGAAGTACCTCGATACATCTACAGAAAGTCTTGATGAGGCGATCAAGCTTGCAGAAGATGCGAAGCAGAAAGGTGAAGCGCTATCGATCGGACTCCTTGGGAATACGGCGGAGTTGCTGCCAGAGATGATCAAGCGAGGGTTTATTCCAGATGTGCTGACGGACCAAACGTCTGCACATGATCCGTTAAATGGATATGTTCCAGTTTCGATGAGCTTAAAAGAAGCAGAAGAGCTTCGAAAGAGTAATGCCGAACAGTATACGACGCTTTCTAAGAAAAGCATTGCGATGCACGTTCAGGCGATGCTTGATATGCAGAAGAAAGGTGCCGTGACGTTTGATTACGGAAATAACATTCGCCAAGTAGCGAAGGACGAAGGAATCGAGAATGCGTTTGATTTTCCTGGGTTCGTTCCAGCGTATATTCGACCTCAGTTCTGTGAAGGAAAAGGGCCTTTCCGCTGGGTAGCTCTTTCTGGTGACCCTGAAGATATTTACAAAACGGATGAAGTGATTTTAAAAGAGTTCAGTGATAATGAGCACCTTTGCAATTGGATCAAGATGGCGAGGAAGAAGATCAGCTTCCAGGGGCTTCCGTCTCGTATTTGCTGGCTTGGTTACGGCGAGCGCGCTCGTTTTGGAAAGATCATTAACGATATGGTTGCGAGCGGAGAGCTTAGCGCACCGATCGTTATCGGTCGTGATCACCTCGATTCAGGATCAGTCGCTTCACCAAACCGTGAAACAGAATCGATGAAAGATGGCAGTGATGCGGTGGCAGATTGGCCGATCTTGAACGCGATGATCAATAGTGTTGGAGGCGCAAGCTGGGTGAGCGTCCATCACGGTGGCGGCGTAGGAATGGGTTATTCCTTACATGCTGGAATGGTCATTGTAGCTGATGGAACGAAAGATGCGGAGGCACGTCTTGAGCGTGTACTTACTACAGATCCTGGTATGGGTGTCGCACGTCATGTCGATGCAGGTTATGAACTTGCTGAAAAGACTGCGAAAGACAAAAACATTAACATTCCGATGATGAATAAGCAATAGGAGGGAGAGACGTATGAAATTACTAATCACACATGCAGCACAGCTTATCACGATGGCTGGACATACAGAGAAACCAGCGGTTAAAGAAGCGATGTCGAAGCTTGACATCATTGAAAATGGTGCCGTTTATATGGAAGATGGCAAGATTGTCGAAGTAGGGAAGACAGATGTATTTCTCGAGAAGTACGGGAAGTCTGTGAAGAACGATGAACACATTGATGCAACAGGGAAGGTCGTTACCCCTGGTTTGATCGATCCTCATACGCACCTTGTTCATGCAGGAACGAGAGAGAACGAATATGCGATGAGATTAGAAGGAAAAGCCTACATGGATATTATGGAAGCGGGCGGCGGCATTCATGCGACAACACGCGCAACTCAGGCAGCGAGTCATGAGGAGCTTTACGAACAATCGAAAAAACGCCTCGATCAATTTTTGCTTCATGGCGTAACGACAGTCGAAGCGAAGAGCGGCTATGGGTTAACGCTCGAGCATGAAATGAAGCAGCTAGAAGTCGCGGATCAACTTGGAAAAGATCATCCGGTAGATCTTGTGTCGACATTCATGGGTGCTCATGCGATTCCGATGGATGAAAAAGAAAATCCTGACGTGTTCGTGGATCGCGTGATCAATGAGATGATTCCAGAAGTTGCAAAGCGTAACCTAGCAACGTTCAACGATGTGTTCTGTGAGCGAGGCGTCTTTACACCAGAGCAGTCGAGACGAATTTTACAGGCGGGGAAAGAGTATGGATTGATTCCTAAGATTCATGCTGATGAAATCGAGCCATACGCTGGAGCAGAACTCGCCGCATCCGTTGGTGCGATTTCAGCGGATCACCTGCTTCGTGCATCTGATCAAGGTATCAAGGATATGGCGGAAGCGGGAGTTGTTGGAGTCCTTCTTCCTGGAACAGCTTTCTTCCTTATGGCTGAATTTGCGGAAGCACGGAAGATGATCGATGCGGGAGTAGCTGTAGCTCTTTCAACAGATGCGAATCCAGGGTCTTCTCCAACAATTTCCCTTCCGTTCATCATGAACCTCGGCTGTTTAAACATGGGGATGAAGCCTGAAGAAGTGTTAACAGCTACCACTGTTAACGCGGCACATGCGATTGGCTGTGCGGATCAGGCAGGAAGTCTTGAATCTGGAAAGAAAGCAGATGTCACGATTTTTAACGTACCGAACTATCTTTTCCTTTCGTATCAGTATGGAATGAACCACGTCGATACAGTTATAAAAGCAGGTGTGCCACGCGTAGTTGGAGGGCAGCTCGTATGAGTTATCCATACCCATTGTTAGATCGCCCGAGTAGAATCTGGTCGAAGCAAAGCGATAAGACGAGTGACCTAAAGGTGCATGAGTGGATCGAAGCGATTGGGGAGTCACCGCCAAACTGGGAGGATGTCGATGTCACGATTCTTGGCATTCCTCTTTCCAAATCATCGATTTCCACTTCTGCAGCGAGTGAAAATCCAGATGCGATGCGCGGGATGTGGAAGTCGTTCGGTACGTATAACCTTGATGAAGACGTTGACCTCACTTCACTTAAAGCAGTCGATTTAGGTGATGTGAAACAACACATTACAGATATTGCACAAACGCATCAAAACATCGAGGAGGCGATGGTGGCGATGAAACGCCATCATTCTCATACGATGCAAGTCACGATGGGTGGCGATCATTCGATCACAGCCATGCTTGTAAAAGGGTTAAAGAGAGCGAATCCGAATGAGACGATCGGGATCTTGCAGTTCGATACGCACTTTGATTTAAGAGATCTTACAGATATCGGTCCAGCAAACGGTACGCCGATACGAAACTTGCTCGAAAGTGGAACCATCGAAGGAAAGCATGTTCATAACATCGGACTTCACGGCTTTTTCAATGCGAGGGAGCTGAAGGACTATGCGGATGAACAAGGAGTCCATTACACAACGATGAAGCAGGCGCGAAAGAGGGGGATCACCTCTGTTGTTCAGGAAGCACTTGCTGAGCTGAACAAAACAGTTGATACGATCTATTTAACAGTCGATATGGACGTTCTCGATATTACCCACAATCCTGCTGCACCTGCTGCGACACCTGGTGGAATGTTTACGAATGAACTTTTCGATGCGGTACAAATCGCTGGTGAGCATCCGAAAGTGAAGGCGATGGATATCGTTTGCCTCGATCCGAGGAAAGACGTTGGTGACATGGCGGTGAAAAGTGCGGTTCATGTAATGCTGTCGTTTTTGACTGGTTATTGCAGCAGATAAGAGGGGCAACCCTCTACCTACAACTATCAGAACATTCAATCAATTGGAGGAATGACATGGAAACAGTGAAACAAGAGGTTCATGTTCAGCCCGCTAGACCCTCATTTTCTCAGCTGCTGAAATTTTTCGGCTTTAGTTTGATTGGAATCTTTACTTTTTTCGTCCCGATTACAATCGGAGGTAAGTCATCGATCCCACTCGATCACATCGTAACGTATATCACGACGACGTTCACTTCAGTTGTTCCTTACTACGCACTCCTTGTCATAGTGATTGGAGCAATCTATCCGTTTATCAATAAGACGTGGAATAAAGACGCAGTCAACATAGGACTATCCCTTTTTAAAGTACTAGGTGTCCTCGTTGCACTCATGCTGATGTTTGAATTCGGGCCGGCGTGGTTATTCAGCCCAGGGATGGGACCGTTTTTATTCGAGAAACTCGTGATTCCTGTTGGATTACTCGTTCCGATCGGTTCGGTTTTTCTTGCGTTGCTCGTAGGCTATGGGTTATTAGAGTTTATCGGCGTCATCCTTCAACCTGTCATGAGACCGATTTGGAAAACGCCTGGTCGTTCTGCGATCGATGCGGTCGCATCGTTCGTAGGGAGCTATTCGATCGGGTTGTTGATTACGAACCGTGTGTTTAAAGAAGGAAAGTACACGATTAAGGAAGCGACGATCATAGCTACAGGGTTCTCGACCGTATCTGCGACATTTATGATCGTTGTCGCAAAAACGCTCGGACTGATGGAAGTGTGGAACATCTATTTCTGGCTCACGCTCTTTACGACGTTTCTTGTAACCGCTATCACGGTTCGGATTTGGCCATTGAATAAAATGAGTGAAGCGTACTATGACGGGGAAGGAAGTCCAGAAGAAGTTATTAAAGAAAACCGCGTGAAGGCAGCATGGAGTCAAGCGATGGCTGCTGCAGCAAAGTCTCCATCACTTGGAAAAAACGTATGGATGAACTTAAAGGATGGCTTCATAATGACGGCTGCTATTCTACCTTCCATCTTGTCGGTAGGCTTGCTTGGACTTGTGCTCGCTGAATTCACGCCGGTGTTCGATATTCTAGGGTATATTTTCTATCCATTTACTTGGATTATGCAAGTTCCGGAGCCACTTCTCGCAGCAAAAGCTTCCGCGATGGAAATCGCAGAAATGTTTTTACCAGCACTTCTCGTAGTGGATGCTCCATTGATCACAAAGTTCGTGATCGGAACGGTATCCGTTTCTGCGATTCTGTTTTTCTCAGCGCTCATTCCTTGTATCCTGTCAACGAATATTCCAGTGAGTATTCCAAAACTACTCGTGATCTGGGTAGAGCGTACGATTTTGACGATTATCATTGTTACGCCACTTGCTTATTTGTTTCTATAACACATGTTAAAAGTCCGATCTCATCATGAGACCGGACTTTTTTAGTTCTTCATACTTTTTTTCATAAGAGAAGAGCTGATCTTTGTAACAGTTCTTCTAGGCAATAAACGTGGAAGGAAAGATGTTGCAACGTTCATTCGTCCATCGATGATCGAGCTTTTCCCTTTCTTTAACCCACGTAAGGTCGTGTCTACCACTTGTTTTGAAGTCCTCATCTTGCCAGCCTTAATCGCGTCTGGCGCTTCGTTGAAAAATTCTGTTTCAGTATTTCCAGGACAAACGGCCATCACGTGAATGCCTTTCTTTTTGTACTCTTCGTGCAATCCTTCAGAGAAAGATAGGGCGAATGCTTTTGTTGCAGCGTAGATCGACATGTATGGAATAGGTTGGAACGCTGCCATAGATGAGATGTTGATGATCTCTCCTTTTCCCTTTGAAACCATGTCTTGTAAGAATAGATGAGTCAGATCAACAACAGACGTAACGTTCAGCATAACCTGTTGATGGTTTTTCTCAGCTGTTTTTTCTAAAAGTTCCCCCGTTGTACCTGCGCCTGCGTTATTGATCAGCATGTCGACAGTGAACCCCATTGAATGAACGTTATCGTATACTTCCTGCGCGTTTCCTTCAATACTCAAGTCTTTAGGTATCACGATTGCTTGTACGTTATAGGTCTTCTTGAGGTCGTGAGCGATTCGGTCTAGCTTTTCTTTCGTTCGAGAGACAAGAATCACGTTCAATCCTTTTTCTGCTAATGTGTATGCAAACTGTTTTCCTATACCAGTAGACGCCCCTGTAATAAGTGCTGTTTTCATGTAAGTGTCGTTCCTTTCATTTACGTTTATATTATTAAACGTTTAATCCTTTAAACATAATGACTATACCAGGTGAGCGAGGTACCGTCAATCAATACACTGGGCGAAAGAGTGAACATGTCCCTAAACGCCTTTTTTAGTAAGAATTGGATGAAAAACCCTATTTCAAACCGTTATGTCTCTTCCATTTCCGGGTAATGAAAATTTGAAAGAAATTAGGATAGAGATAGAGAGGGATATCATGAGTTCGGAGAAGTTAATCGATTACAAGATTTTTGTTCCATCTGTACTGATCATGATTGCGATCAGTATACCTTTTGCTATGTATGAAGCAGAGTCTTTAAGCTTACTTAATTCAATCTTTGATACCATAGTGGATGTGTTTAGCTGGGGGTATCTATGGTACGGCATCATTCTAGTCGTAGCAGGATTGTACTTCGCTTTTTCAAAATACGGCCAAGTCGTACTAGGAGACCCTACAGAAAAACCTCGCTTCACGCTTTTTGAATACGCTTCAATTTTAATCGCAATGGGCGTTGGTTCAACGATTATGAGGACCGGGATGCTTCAGTGGACATCAGTCGCGAACGATCCACCAGCAGGAGTGAGTGCTGGATCAGCTGAAGCCCTTTTATGGGGGAACGCATATAGCATGTTTCTATGGGGGTTCCAAGTATTTGCTATTTTCGTTATGAGTGCTCCTGCAATGGGGTACATTCTACATGTAAAAAAGCGGCCTTTGATGAGGATTTCTGAAGCATGCCGCGTTTTATTTGGAGATAAGTTCACAGATGGATGGGGAGGAAGAGCCCTCGATATCCTTTTCCTTATTAGTATACTTGCCGGTGCATCTGTGACTTTGGGTCTTGGAGCGCCAATCATCACGCATAATCTATCGAACTTACTCAATACGGAAGTGACGTTCGGGATGACGATTCTCGTGACGATCGTATGGGTGTTCTTATTCTCACTCAGCGCTTATTTAGGAATTGAAAAAGGAATCAAACGTCTCAGCACGATGAACATGTATCTCGCAGGAATATTTGCTGTATTTGTTTTGATCGCGGGTCCCGGGGTCTTCATATTAAACTATTTTTCTGATAGCGTCGCGTTTTTATTAACAAATTATCTTAACCTTTCACTAAACACTGAGTCAGTTTACGAAGGCAAAGCTTCTCACATCCAAAGCAACACGGTGTTCTGGTTCGCTTACAGTGCAACATGGGCGATGTTACATAGTGTGTTCGCTGCAAAGATTTCGAGAGGAAGAACGATCAAAGAAATGATTCTTACGTATCTCCTGGCACCAACAATGATCTCTTGGATTGCTACAGGTGTATTGGGTGGACTTGGCGTTCAGCGATACCTTGAAGGAGACCTTTCAATATTAAAACTCGTTCAAGAGGATGAACGGATGGCTGCCATTCCAGAAATTCTCCAAACGCTTCCGCTAGGAGAAGTATCGATTATGATCTTTATGGTTGTTGCACTTATCTTTTTAACAACAACGCTCGATTCTACAACTTACACGGTTGCAGCATATACGAGTACGAGAGATATGAGTAAGTATGAACCTCCGAAAATGTTACGGATCATTATCGCAATGATCATTACCGCATTTGCACTCATCCTCATGCGCATCGGTGGATTACCCCCACTCTCCGTTGTCTCAGGATTGATGGGGCTACCGATCATCGTCATTCAGTTCATTCTTATTTATGCAGCGAAAAAAATGATGGATAACGATTTAGCCTGGAGTAGGAATACGAGAAAATCTAATTAGAGCAGCAATTAAGCACCTATTCAACTTGAATAGGGTGCTTTTTTTATGTTCTCCTGTAAAAATTGGAAACTTTTTGAATGCTGAAACGTCCTACATAGTAAGAATGGTATGTTGGAAAAACAGTTTAAGGAGGACGATCAGATTGGGGAGGAAAGAGGCGCTGCTGTTTTTAGTGTGGATCATCATTGGAATGAGCATAGGGTATTTTGTTTTTATTCCAATAGTAGAGGATACGGTGATTGGATTAGTGATCGGTCTTTCGATCGGTGTGACGAGCGGAGTGTCATTTTCACTATCTAGTAGACCTAAGTCATAGTCTAACAGCTTTATAACCCATTCACTTATTTATTGACCATGTTCATTACCTTCTTTTTACTAAGCAGTATTGATAAGGAAACCTACTTTTCTCTCAGCATCCTGTGTGTTTCGATTAAAGGAGCAGGAGTACTTTTCGTTGGTTTCATTGTAGTTATTGGAGCGGCACAAGTTTACCGTTTACTAAAAGGAAAAAAGGTGCGTTACCCATGGGGGAACGCACCTTTTCGAGAGTTTTATTTTTTATTGACCGAAGCGTCGTAAATAGAGTCGACAGCGTTTTGTAGTGCTGCGTTAAACTCATCATCAGTTTGGTTTGCGTTTAGATCACCAGCTAATGCTCTAGAAAAGCTTGCGATCAATCCGTCGTTTTCTTTTAGCTTCTCATTTGCTTCATCGCGAGAGTAACCGCCAGATAGTGCAACGACACGAACGACGCGAGGGTGGTCGATCAATTCTTTGTACGCATTCGCTTTCGTTGGAATCGTCAGCTTGAGCATCACGTTTTCGTTTTCAGTTAAGTTGTTCAAGTGCTTCAGGATTTCATCACGTAGAATTTCTTCGGATTTTTCCTTGTCGTTACTGTGAATGTTCACTTCTGGTTCGATAATTGGAACAAGGTCCGCGTTTATGATCTGTTTACCGACTTCAAACTGCTGGTCGACAACAGCTTTGATACCGCTCTTATTTGGCTCATGAATAACGGAGCGCATCTTCGTACCAAAAATCTTTCGTTCATTTGCTCGTCTAAGCGTCTCGTCTAAATCATGGATTGGCTTCATAAGCTGAACGCCATTTTCTTGTTCAGCGAGACCTTTGTCTACTTTTAGGAAAGGAGCGATGCCTTTGTCTGCAAGATAGTCTGCGGTGTACTTTCCTTCAATTTCACGATCCATCGTTTGTTCAAACAGGATTGCTCCAATGATTTTGTCACCATTAAACGCTGGGGAGGTAATGATTCTAGTACGCATTTGGTGCACACGATCAAACATTTCGTCTTCGTTAGAATAAGCATCTTCTGGAACACCATATGCTGCTAGTGCCTTTGGGGTACTTCCGCCACTCTGGTCGAGCGCAGCGATAAATCCATTTCCGTTTTTGATCTTATCGAATTGACTGTTGTTCATGTTTTCCACTCCTTCAGGTTCTAGTATTCAATACATCCACTAATGCGGGTTTTCCTACTACCATCATACTTAAGACAAACCTATTTTTCAAAAGGAAAGGGTAGTAAAAATTTAGTTGCAGCTGAGCTAGTAATCTTTTCATTCGAAAAGAGCCTGGGAACCCAGGCTCTCTCTTTACATCGCTGCTTTCTTCTTTTCCTCTTGATCTTCTTCATCCTCCCAAGCTTCAGCACCTTCGATACCGAGGTCTTTAGGCGTAAATGTTGGGTTTTTACCTGCTTTACGCTGTGTCTCATAGTCTTTTAACACTTTAGCAGCTACTTTACCTAGCATGGCGATTGCAATCAAGTTGATGATCGTCATAAGTGCCATGAAGAGGTCGGCCATCTTCCATACGAGACTTAAGCTTGAGACAGATCCAATCAGTACGAATGCCATCGTTGCGATACGGAAAATGAATAGAGCGGTCTTGCTTTCTTTAATGAATTCGATGTTCGTCTCACCGTAATAATAAGACCCGATGATTGAACTGAATGCGAATAGTAGGATCGATACCGAAATGAAGATTCCAGCCCAACCGCCGATATGCGCATTTAGTGAATTCTGAAGCAATTCGATACCAGATACATCTCCCGCTTGAAACACGGGTGCTAGCAAGATGATGAATGCTGTTGAAGAACATACTAGAATCGTATCGACAAAAACACCTAATGACTGGATAAGACCTTGTTTTGCCGGGTGTGACGTTGTTGACGTCGCTGCCGCGTTCGGTGCACTACCCATTCCGGCTTCGTTTGAGAATAATCCACGTTTCACACCGTTCATGATCGCAGCACCAACTGCACCACCGAATGCCTGCTCGAGACCAAAGGCATGTCCTACGATAAGAGAAATGACAGCCGGCAGTTCTGAAATGTTAATAAACAGTACGACCATAGCGATCGCGATATAAAGCACGGCCATAACAGGGACGATCACACTCGATAAATTTGCGATTCGGTGTACGCCACCAAAGATAACGAGTCCTGTTAGTGCCGTAATGATTAATCCCATTGCTAGACGGTTCATACCAAATGCATTTTCAAACGCAAGCGCAATCGTATTACTTTGAACAGAATTGAAAATGAGTCCAAACGTGATCGTGATGATGACTGCGAAAAGAACACCTAACCATCTTTTCTTAAGTCCTTTTTCAATATAGTAAGCAGGTCCTCCGCGGAAGGCTTTTGAGTCTTTCACCTTATAAACTTGAGCTAACGTGCTTTCGATGAATGCGGTTGCACCGCCGAGAAGGGCTACGATCCACATCCAGAAGACTGCCCCTGGGCCACCAAGCGTAATCGCCACGGCCACACCTGCGAGGTTACCGGTACCGATTCGTGTGGCAGCGCCGACACAGAAGGATTTAAACGGTGAAATATTTCTCTTTCCATCTTTAAAATCAGGTTTTTCTCCAAGTACACGAATCATTTCTCCAAAAAAACGAAATTGTACAAAGCGGGACGCGATCGTGAAGTAAACGCCGAGCCCGAGTAACCCTGCGATCAGTACGTAACCCCAGAGGATGTTGTTTGAATAATCAATGATGCTCGATAAAAAACTTTCCATGTGAGTCGCTCCTCTTTTAGTTTATTTCAATATTTCTGACAATTTTGTCACAACTTTTATTATACAAGTAATCGCGCGAATTTCAACACTATTCGACAAATTGCAATTTTTATCAAGTTATTGGAAAACGTTACCACAAGCAAAAAGAGGGCCAGAAATCCCTTTACTACGCTAGTTATCTAGCATGATAACAGGGTAAAACTTACCTCAATTCTATTGACATATGATTCTGAAAACGCATACAATTTAATAAGATACTAGTGATTAGTGGAGTACTGGATAGGTGACGCATATGCCGCAAATTAAGATTGGAAAACTAGCAATGCTGGTGGCGAGTTTGACACCAGAGGAATTAGAGCCTTTTTCAGCGCAACTGAAAGATGTTGAGTACTGTCAGGGCAAAGCTGGTTCGATGAACATGGAAAAAGTTATTTCAGCTGTGGAAACAGCTGCGAAACGAAATAGCATCATCTCAGATGAACTTTACCGTGAGACCCATGCGCTTTATCACGCCATTTTAGAAGCATTAGAAGGTGTGATGCGCGGACAAATCGGAGCAGGAAACATGATGCGCACCGTAGGGTTGAGGTTTGCGGTCGTCAGAGGCACACCGTATGAGCATTTTGATGAGGGAGAGTGGATCGCAGTCGCGTTCTACGGAACGATCGGCGCTCCCGTAAAAGGACTTGAACACGAAACGTTCGGTTTAGGTATCAACCATATAGGATAAAGCTGTCTATAGTGATGAGTGATCAGGAGACGGCGATGGTACGCTATGTACCATTGTCGTCTCCTTTTTGTATAGCCTTGAAAAACTGGGAGGAGAATGAACCATGATATTGTTAACCGGATCTGATTTAACGTTAAAAGAGATGAAGAAGATCATATACGGAGACGAAGATGTCTCGATTCACCCGTCGAGTATGGAGAAAGTGAAGAAAAGTCGCAAAGCGGTTGAGAAGATCGTTGCGACAGGGAAGACCGTTTATGGAATCAACACAGGATTTGGAAAGTTCAGCGACGTTCTTATTCCAGATAAAAATGTCGACGAGCTGCAGCTTCACCTCATCCGCTCACATGCTTGCGGAGTTGGGGAGCATTTTCCAGTCGATGTTAGTAAAGCGATGGTCGTTCTTAGGCTCAACGCGTTGATCAAAGGTTTCTCTGGTGTGAGGCCATGTGTCGTTGAGCGTCTACGTGATCTAGCGAACGAGGGAATGATTCCCGTTATTCCGAGTCAAGGGTCACTTGGAGCTTCGGGTGATCTCGCACCGCTTTCACATCTTGCGCTCGTGTTAGTTGGAGAAGGAGAGGTTCACTACAAAGGGGACATTCGTCAAACATCAGAAGTGTATGATGAACTTGGCTATAAACCTCTTCCTTTGAAAGCAAAAGAGGGTCTAGCCCTGATAAATGGGACACAGGCGATGACGGCGATGGGTGTGATCAACTATATCGAAGCGGAACGACTTTTCGACCAAAGCGATTGGATCGCTTCGATGACGCTTGAAGCACTCGAAGGAATCATCGATGCGTTTCATCCTGCTATCCATGAAGCGCGTGGGTATCGTGAGCAAATAGCTGTTGCGAAACGCATTCGCACGATTACGAGTGATAGTAAGCTCATCACCCATCAGGGAGAGAAGCGGGTACAAGATGCTTATTCTCTAAGATGTATTCCACAGGTTCACGGCGCTTCGAGACAGAGTCTTTCATATGTAAAAGAAAAGCTTGAGATCGAAATGAACGCAGCAACTGATAACCCGCTTATTTTCGACGACGGAGAAACGATCGTTTCAGGCGG
Organism: Anaerobacillus sp. ABR4_321; assembly: GCF_056158505.1. Taxonomy (NCBI): domain Bacteria; kingdom Bacillati; phylum Bacillota; class Bacilli; order Caryophanales; family Bacillaceae; genus Anaerobacillus; species Anaerobacillus sp. ABR4_321. The sequence continues at coordinate 3,900,547 of NZ_JBSWTK010000001.1, read as the reverse complement.
CAACTTTCATGGTCAACCAATTGCCTTGGCGATGGACTTTTTGAAGATAGCAGTGGCTGAAATGGCGAATATCTCAGAGCGACGGATCGAAAGACTGGTGAATCCGCAGCTTAACGATCTTCCAGGGTTCTTAAGTCCGAACCCTGGCCTTCAGTCCGGTGCGATGATTATGCAATACGCTGCAGCCTCACTTGTATCTGAAAATAAAACTCTCGCACACCCGGCAAGTGTCGATAGCATTCCTTCCTCTGCGAATCAGGAGGATCACGTGAGCATGGGTACGATCGGGGCGCGTCACGCATATCAAATCGTGATCAACGCTCAAAAGGTCGTTGCGATCGAATTGATCTGTGCGATGCAAGCGCTCGAGTATCGAGAGCTGAAACACGCTTCAACATCTGTCCAGAAGCTTCATGCGGAAGGAAGAGATGTCGTCCCTACAATTAAAGAAGATCGCGTCTTCTCGAAGGATATCGAAGCGCTTTGGAAGTGGCTTAAGAGTGATCAATTCGATTGGTCTGTGCAAGAAGAAACAACAACCGTGTAAGTTCGAGCAGCGGCTTTATTGCGCTGCTTTTGTTTATGTTAAAGTGAAGAGGTAAGAAAATTAGAAGTGGCGGTGAATGGTAATGGAACGAATTTATATGCTACATGGTTTCATGGGAACAGGAGACCTTCATTTTCAAACACAGAAGGGATTTTTCTCTACGCATTATGAGGTGATCACACCTGATCTTCCGGGTCACGGCGTATCATCGATCGATGCGAATCAGGATTACATTGAGACGGCCGTTGAGTGGCTGGTGGAAGATTTAGAAGCAAACGGGCCGGCGTATTTACTTGGTCTTTCTCTTGGTGCAACTTTATCTATACATACTGCGATCAAACGACCTGACTTAGTAAAAGGACTGATTTTAACAGGCTATACGCCGTTTGTACCAGATCATCTGAAAGGCAAGCTGGATGAGCAGCATAAGCATTTCTCTAACCTGGAAGATACAGATCCTGATACGGCGGACTATTTCAAAGAGATTCACGGTGCGAAGTGGTACGATACGTTAATGAAGGTAAACGATCTAATGACGTTTAACTATCCGGTGATTCAAGAAGAAACGCTATCTTCACTTAAAACGCCTACACTGTTGTTGAACGGCAGCAATGAGCTGTATGAAGTGGAAGCAGCAGCTTATGTGAAGAGTAAGAATAATCATATAAACATCGGTCTTCTCCCTGGGGCGGGCCATATTGCGAACATCGAGAACCCTCATCTCTATAATGAAATGGTGTTAGATTTCCTTAGAAGTTTGATGGTAGAGAAATAAGAAAAAGCGACCAACTTTGGTCGCTTTTTTATTACAGTTTAACAACAGCTGCTTGAAACAGCTTTCTCAGTTTCTTCGCTATCTTGTTTCGTATAGAAATACTCCCACTCATTGCCATCAGGATCTGTCACCCAGAATTTATCTTGAAGGGCATAGCAGCAGTTCGTGTTCATTTCTTCCCGGGCGAAAAAGCCTAGCTTCTCAAGTCTTTCTTTATGTCGCATCACATCATCATGACTCTCGACCTGTAGTCCGAAGTGTCCAACCTGATTGCCCGTTACCTCATTTTTTAGATTCAGAGTGAAGTTTACGGAAGGCTCTTTAGGTAGAAACTTCGCGTAGTCATCTTTCACTTTTACAGGTTCACTGTTGAATACCTTCGTATAAAATTCGATTGAAGCCTTTAGGTCCGTTACGTTAAGTCCAATATGTGTTCTCATCTAAATCCTCTCCTTAATCAATTTTTTTTGATGTATTGGTTAAAAAAATTAACAACCGTCATTGGTACGGAACAAACAGCAAAGTTCTTCTGATAATAAATGGTTCACTTCTTTTTTGTTCAAGCGATAGTAGCTCCATGTTCCTCTTAATTCCTTTGTGATCAGCTCTGCATCGGTAAGTATCTTCAGGTGATAGGATAGCTTCGATTGTGGTAGGTTTAGCTTGTCGGTAAGGTCACATACGCACTGCTCTCCAGCTTGTGTAAGTTCGTGCATGATGTGAAGTCTCTTCTGATCTGAAAGTGCTTTGAACTTCTTTTCGTACTTAGTAAACGTGTTGATGAGCTTTTCGTCGTATAAAGGAAGGTCTAAGGCCATTTTCCTCTCACCTCTAATCATCAAATTTTCTTGATTAAGTATAGTGTAAACGATATCATTTTGGATTACAACTAATTAATCAACTTTTTTTGATGAATAAATTTGTTCGACTATGTCTCAAGTCTCTTGAAGAACAGATACGCTATCCAAATTAGAGACGAAAGAACGTCATGATAAAAAAAGATCATAGGAACATGGATGCAATTCCCATCTGGAAGGTTTACCACGTTCTTGAGTGTGTAAAGATGGTTATAACAACTGCTTAGAAGGGAGAGGTTCGTATGAAAAAATGGTATACCGTCTTGATGGTGGTAACGTTAGTTCTTGTACTAACAGCCTGTGGAGGAAATACGTCAAACCAGGAGGAATCTGGCTCGGAGAATAATTCGACGATGGAGAATGAAGGTTCCGATGAAGGCGCAACGGATGAAGGTACAAAAGAAGAGGAAGCTTCCAAATCTGTCATGGTGACGATGAAGGATGCTGAAGGAAATGAAGTGGGTACAGCTGAAATTACGGAAGAGAACAAAGGAGTCACGATCAACCTTCAAGCTTCCGATCTTCCTGAAGGGGAGCACGGCTTCCACATTCATGAAACAGGAAAGTGCGAAGCACCTGATTTTAAGTCTGCAGGCGGCCACTTTAATCCAGCGGACGTTAGTCATGGAACAGAATCAGAAGATGGTCCGCATGCAGGTGATATGGAAAACCTTGAAGTAAGTGCGGACGGCATGGTTGAAAAAGAAATCATGAACGAAAAAGTAACGCTTGCTGAAGGAGAAGATAACTCTCTTCTTAAAGAAGGCGGCACAGCGCTCGTCATTCACGCTGGAGCTGACGACATGGAATCACAGCCATCTGGTGACGCGGGAGATCGCATCGCATGTGGTGTGATTGAGAAGTAAGATGTGAAGTAAGAAGCACTGCAAGTTGCAGTGCTTTTTTTGATCGCTAATTCCTTTCCTCTGGTTGATTTTCGCTGTGGAGTTCTAACTTTCTATTCTCTAAATCTAGTTTCTTATTTTCTAGCTCTAATTCTTTCTTTTTTAAGTCGTATTTGATGACAAAGTATAAAAAAAGAAAAGACATCCCAACAATGATGATAATAAAGACAAATAGATCCACACGTATCCCCCCTAGATAAAATGGCTCCTTCGTTTAACCCTATTATATCTCTTTCTATTGTTATATTTAAAAATTGCCTATAAATAACCGCTAAAAAAAGAAGAGAGCACATTCCGTGCTCTCAATCGATCGTCGCCCACATTTCTTCTGGGTTTAGTTCATAAATGTTATTTTCCCGGTACATAAAATGATTGATGATAAATTCTCTTCGAATCGTCGCAAAGTCAGGATGGAACTTTTTAATATACTCATTGATCTCTTTTTCAGGATACTTTCTCCCACGTTCTAATCCGTTGATCAAGTGCTTGAGGATAATGATCTTCTTTTTGCGCTGAGAAGGGAGCTGCTTTAACGTACCGTCTTTTGCCATAAAGTTATTGACCACTGCTTGTGTTTTCATTGCATCGTCCTCCTTCGTTTGTTCAGGATGATAAAGCATGTTAGACAGGGCTTCAGAATAGGAACGGAACTTCTTTTCATCTATGTAGTAGTAGATGGTGTTCTTGTCTCGTCGCTGATAGACGATGCCGGTATCTCTTAATTTCATCATATGATGGGTAATGGTAGGCGCTTTTAAACCAAGCTTGCCAGCGATCGCTTGTCCATGAAGGGGACCAGTAGCGAGTAAAGTAAGTATGCGTATACGAGTTGGATCTCCGAGTGTCTTATGAAAATTTACGAGTCTATTTAACTGCAAGACGTTATCCTCCTTTCTTATAATTAGATGAGTATCTAATTAGATGATAGTCTAATTTGTTGATTGCGTCAAATAGGAGAAGGGCAATCGCCATGTGGAACTATGATAAGCTATACCTAAATGAATGGTAAGAGGTGGAAAAAGATGAAGAAAGAAGTAGAGAGAGCGATTCGGTACCGTCAAGAGGGCAACCATCAAGAAGCGAACGAGATGCTTGTTAAACTAGCAAACGAATTTCCAGAGGATGCTTCGGTTCATTACCAGTGCGCCTGGAGCTTTGATGTATTAGGGAAAGAGTCTGAAGCGGTGCCATATTATGAAAAAGCGATCAAACTAGGACTTCCCACTGAAGAGTTAGAGGGAGCGCTGCTAGGTTTAGGAAGTACATATCGAACGTTAGGAGACTACGAGAAATCGAAAGCTGTCTTTTTAAAAGGGATGGAGACCTTTCCTGAGAACAGGGCGATCCAGGTGTTCTATTCGATGACGCTACATAACCTCGGGGAACACGGTGAGGCGATGGAACTCTTGCTTACGAATTTAGTAGAGACGACGAGTGATGACGCGATCTTGAGCTACCGGAGAGCGATTGAATTTCATGCGGATAAGTTGGATGAGGTTTGGGAGTAGGGGGCGATTTGAAGGAGATTACGCTTGTTGTGGTGTCTTCGAGCGGGGGCCTGTTCTGTTTATTGTCTAAAATCAAGATTTATTAGCTAAAACTGAGATTTATTGTCCAAAATCCGAATTTATTAGCCAAACTGAGAGTTTATTAGCTAATTAAAAGCATACTAGTCTAATAAAAGAAGGAAAACGCCAGCGGTGCACGGCATCGCTGGCGTTTTGTATGGGTAAAAGAGGGGGGAGAGCTGGATATCGGCGAAAATCTGGATACATCAGCGAAATAGAGAATATATCAGCGAAAATCACGATATATCGGCGAAATTAAGAATATATCAGCGAAAATCCATTTATATCGGCGAAACTATCGCCCTGGGTAAACAACTCCCCGCATACCTCCTACAACGACTCCAAGTAAGCCACAACCGTCTCGATCCCCTTCGTAAAGTTCTCTAAATGAAAATGCTCGTTTGGCGCGTGAAGATTTTCAGATGGGAGACCGAAGCCCATGAGGACTACGGGTGCGTCGAGCACTCTTGCGAAGACTTCGACGATTGGGATCGAACCGCCTTCTTTCGGGAAAAGAGCGCGCGTTCCGTACACGTTTTCATAGGCGTCCGCTGCTTTTTGAATCATTGGGTTTCGAGAATCGAGAGCAACCGGTCTTGCCTTGATGAACTGTTTAACGGAAAGCGTTGTGCCTTCTGGGCATTGTGCTTCAAGGTGTTTTTCGATCAGCTCATAGATGTGCTGTGGGTCTTGATCGCCAACAAGACGGCAGCTGATCTTTCCGCTCGCTTCAGACGGAACGATCGTTTTGATGCCGTCTCCCTGGTAGCCTCCTGTGATGCCGTTGATTTCAAGGGTCGGACGGAGGCCAGTTCGCTCTTTGAACGAGAAGCCTTCTTCTCCATATAGAGCAGATAGGCCGAGTTCTTTTTTCATCGCTTCTTCGTCAGACGGAATTTCTGCGACTTCTTTTCGAAGCGTATCTGTTAGTTCAGGGACGCCTTCGTAGAAGCCTTCTACGGCAATTTTGCCATCCTCATCATGGAGAGAGTCGAGAAGGCGGACGAGTGAGTGAACAGCATTCGGAACACCGCCACCGTACACGCCTGAGTGTAGATCGGTGTTTGCTGTTTTCACGTTTACTTCCATGGCAAGTGCGCCGCGAAGCGACGTGCAGATTGCGGGTAAGCCTTTTTCAATGAATGATGTATCTGAAATGAGCACCGCGTCACAGCTTAGCTTTTCACTTTCTTCATTAATAAAAGGATCGAGGTTAGGGCTCGCGATTTCCTCTTCGCCTTCGATGCAGAACTTCACATTAACAGGAAGCTTGCCGTGTTCGTTCATTAAAAGCTCCATCGCTTTGATGTGGATGAAGAGCTGCCCTTTATCATCAGTCGCACCGCGGGCGAATAGCTTATCGTCCCGGATGACGGGTTCGAAAGGAGGGGTTTCCCACAGTTCGAGGGGATCTGCAGGCTGGACGTCGTAGTGACCATAAATGAGCACAGTTGGTTTTCCTTCTGCATGAAGCCAGTCGGCGTATACGATTGGATGACCTTCTGTTTCGATGATCTCGATGTTTTCCATGCTAGCTTTTTTGAGCGCGTCTGCAACAAAGCCAGCTCCTTTTTGTACATCCTCTTTGTATGCAGGATCGGCAGAAATACTAGGGATCTTCAAGAACTCTTTTAGTTCATCGAGAAATGATTCTTTATGTAGTGCGATGGTTTCTTTCATTGCTAGAACCTCCTTCAGGCTATCAGTCCTTCTATTATAATAGACGGCGCATGTGTAGACAAAAATGATGGTTGTTAGAATGATAGGTTTTAGTGACTTCTCGCATTCAGTCGTTATCAAGCGGAAAAGGTAGTGTGAGCAAGCTTATCCGAAGAGAACTCTTCATACGGCTGATTTTGTGAAAATATAAAAATATTTTACAAAAAAAGGTTTCTATTCATCAAGAAGCGGGTACAAATTGCTATCTTAAACTAATTGGGGGATGTGTGAGTATGAAAACTTCATATTCAAATCATGAACAAGAGCAGTTTGCAAGAAGTCTGCAAACGTTGTCAACCGGTTCAAATCCAGCTGTAGTAGATGATGTTCTTAGACATGCGGCTGTTTTGATCGATAGCAATATGTTTGATGAGCTGTATGAGCTTGTAGAAGAGTATGATAATGCAGGCATTTTTCAGGATGGTCCGTGGGAGAATCCACGAAAGCTCCAGCCTAAGCTCGTTTCTGGTTCATTTAAAATAGATGGTAACTATTCTATATTTGAAGTGTTGAGTGAGTTAAGGTTATTGGCGATTGCGAAAGGCGATCTTCAGCATTCGAAGCTGAAAGCTGAAGAAGCGAAGGATTTGCTCACGACGATTATGGCGTTGAACTTAGAACTCATTTTCCCTCCTGAAACAGAGGAAGCTCGCATCAGTCAAACGGAAGAAAACAAGCGCGGGATCCTATTGTTTCAATATCTCGCGAACAAACTATCATTAGCTTCTCTCGCTCCAACGTTCGTGAATGAAATCGATCGGCTGACGTCACAGCGACCGATCATGGTCAACCGTATCGTGGAGATGATCAGCTACGCTGAAAACTTATTGGATGAGCCAGATCTCACGCCTGAAGGGAAAGCGAGTATTCAGCGGTATATCGATAGCTTGAATGGACCGACATCGTTGAGTAAAACGCATCAGCAAGAATATGTGAAAGAGTTCATGGCACTTTCAAAAGCAGAAAAGGTGTCTGAGGCCGATGCGTTTGCGAACATCATGCGTGATACGGGTATCGTGTCACCGATTCATGCAGACCTTGTGAGGGAGTTAGCTCAGCACGATGAAACAGAACTCCTGACGATTGCGCTTGATCTTACGGAAAAAGGTGAAGCAAATTTAAACGAGCATTTTGAGATCGTGAAACAAATCATCAGCCTCGCGATTCATCGGTCAACGTGTCAGGCTCTTTACGGGCTTGCGAGGATGCTCGAGCGAGGCGTTCTATCATCCCCGCCCGTTATTCCAGCACTCGAACGGATCGTGGAGCTTGAGCTTCTTCCTGAAGTTGAAAAAGATCTGTTAGCTTCTCGTAACCTTTCTGAGGACGTTACGGCAGTTGGTCTTTTACTGTCTGGTGTTGTGAGCGTTCTAGGACAGCCACTTGGAATTGGGCAAGGTCTGAACCCAACGTGTCAGTCTGCGCGGGGAATTAGTCTTTGGTCACAGCATGATCCGGGTTATTTATTAGAACTGTTAACGAGAGCGTGTCGCGATGGCGAAGTGGATATGATGTTTGAAGGAATCGAGATCAACTCATCGCTTCTTTCAGGAGGACTTGCACCGGACCTTCATACGGAGCTCGATCCCGTTTCACTAGTGTTAGTGCCACACTTAGATCGCATCTATGATGACATGATGAAGCGTTGTGCGTTAAGAGGAGAAGATGGCCACAAATGGGTGAACCCATCTTTTTATGGACAATGGATTTCAAAAGAATTTTCATCCTGTATTCAGCCGGTCACAGGTGCCGTAGCGGATTATGACGAGTTCGCGAAGCTATTTTATGCGACTCACCATCCAGATTTCAACGGCGGGCATCAGCTCATCTATCCGAACCCGGTCGGGATTTTTGTTACGACTGCGAATGCTGATCTTCTTGGACTGCATGCGATCTCAATTCAAAGGATCGCACCTGATCCATCAGGTCAGATGAGGGTGTACTTTTACAATCCGAATAACGACAGTGGCCAAAACTGGGGACAGGGAATCAGGTCAACGGTTCGAAATAATGGGGAAGAAGAAGGAGAAGCGTCCTTGCCATTCGATCAATTCCTTTCCCGGGTGTATGCGTTCCACTACAATCCGAATGAGATGGGCAGTCTAGAAGAGGTCGATCTGAGTCTAGTCGAGAAAGTTACCGAGCTTGCTAAAAATAGCTGGGGACAAACGTACCAATGGGTCGATCTCAAAAATCCATTCGTACTATAAACAAGTAGGTACCTTCCGAAACAGGAAGGTACCTCAGTTTGTCGAGAAGCCTATGTCAATATTCGGTGCTCCCGATACCGTAGTCGATGACGATCGCATGCTTTCCGCGGACGAACGTCCAAGCCCGAGGTGAAACCCACACCCCGGTCTCGGCCGCCCGTTCTACCGCAGGAGTCCGCGATCGTCTCTCCTACTTGATGAGAAATTATATAAAACGAACGTTCCGTCCAATGGTTAACAGACAGATATTACACTATCCATTAACAATAGTTAGAATGGGAATGATCAACTACTTTCATTTAAATACCGAGACTTTCTCTACACTCTAAGGTACCTTCCGAAACAGGAAGGTACCTTTTTTATTTTAAAGAAATATACTGCAATAATGATGAGTCGAAAGGAATTTGACGATTTTTACCGAAATGTTGTTACATGCTTGTTTTCTGAATATTGTTATAATTATTATACCCGAAAAATTCGTCTGGGTTTATAGATGGTGAACCAGCGGATAAGCAAAGAACAGGAGGCTAACCATGCAAGGGATTATCGCATATGAAGTGTACCTTCCTCATCACCGCATTTCAAAAAAGGAAGTCGCTGGTTTTCATGGCGGCTATGCTGGAAAAGGGACAAAATCTGTCGCTCATTATGATGAAGATAGTCTAACGATGGCGGTAAATGCATCGCAAGCGTTAGGTGACGTACTAGAGAAGAACCAGCCTGGAGCGGTGTACTTTGCATCGACAACGTCACCGTATCAAGAGAAATTGTGTAGCGTGACGCTAGCTAAGGCGCTCCACCTTCCTGCGAATACTGGAACGATCGACTATGGGAATAGTCTTCGTGCTGCTACGAACGCCATTCGAGCAGGTATGAACGCAGTCGAAGCGAGGAAAGGATCTATTCTTGTGAGTTTGGCCGATCGAAGGCTCGCAAAGCCAAAAAGCCCACTCGAAGCTGAAATGGGGGCAGGGGCCGTATCTTTTCTTCTCGGAGAAGGGGAAGATGTACTCGCAGAGTTGATCGGGTCATCACAAGTGGCTGGGGAACAAATGAGTCAGTGGCGAACCGCACAAGATCAATTTCTAAGACAGTGGGAAGATCGGTTCATCGCGCATTCCGTATCAGATGCAGTTCTTCAATGTGCTCATGAACTTCTGAACAGCACGAACAGGTCGCTCGAGAGCATCGACACCGTCATCGTAGCGGGACCAACCGAAAAGCTTTCGATGACATTGGCAAAACAGATCGGCGCGAAGGAAGAGCAAATAAACTATATTAGTGATGCGAGTATTGGGCATCTTGGTACGGCAAACGGTCCTTATATGCTTACAAAGGCACTTTCAGAAAGCACTCCCGGGCAGACGATTCTATGGCTTCAGGCAGGAGATGGATGCGAAGGAATGCTATTTCAGACAACAGAAGCGGTTTCTTCTTACAAACAAAAGAAAACGCTTTCACACGGAACAACCGTCAGTTACAGCGATTACTTGCGCTGGTACGAATTGTTAGAGGTGGACGAAGGAAGGCGCCCTGGAGCAGCTACACCTTCAGCGCCGGCTTTGAAGCGAAACTTAGATCAGATCCTAGGTCTTTTTGGTTCAGAGTGCATGAATTGTGGGCAGAGCTATTATCCGAAACAGCGCGTGTGTGTGAAGTGTCATGTGAAAGATGAGATGCAGCCGTTCTCACTCCAGGGTAAACGAGCGAAGGTTGCAACCTATACGGTCGATTACCTTGCCACGTCTGTGTCGCCTCCGACGATTTTTGCGGTGGTCGATATCGAAGGTGGAAGCAGGTTGCTTGCTCAAGCAACAGACTGCGGTCCTGAAGAGATTTCGATCGGTACTGAGGTGGAGTTCAGCTTCCGTAAGTTATATGAAGCAGGAGGAATCAATAATTACTTTTGGAAAGTCGTTCCAAAGAGAGGTGTTCATCATGAGTCGTAAAGGAATTCACGATAAGGTTTCGGTCGTTGGGATGGGGTGTACGAAGTTTTCAGAGCACTGGGATAAAAGTACGGATGATTTGATTATCGAAGCAGCGCACGAGGCCTTGAACGATGCGGGAATCGAGCTTAAGGATGTTGAAGCGGCTTGGATCGGGACGATGGATTCAGGCTATGCGGGCATGACGCTTTCAGGTCCACTGAAGAGCGACTATATCCCAGTTACGAGGGTCGAGAACATGTGCGCGACGGGGTCTGAAGCGTTTCGAAACGCGTGTTATGCGGTCGCAGCCGGGGCGTATGATGTGGCGCTCGTCGTTGGTGTTGAGAAGTTAAAAGACTCTGGATATAGCGGACTCGTTATGAACTCATCTCCTGGAGATGGAACGTCCCCGAATATTACTGCTCCGGCATCGTTCTCGTTGCTCGCTCCGGCATATTTTAATCGATATGGGCTCGAAGCGAAACAAGGGAAAGAAGTTTTGGCCCGAATCGCATGGAAGAATCATGCGAACGGAGCTTTAAATAAGAAGGCTCAGTATCAAAAAGAGATTCCGATGGAGCGGATTATCAATTCGCCGATGATCGCGGCTCCCCTCGGCGTACTCGATTGCTCTGGCGTCGCAGATGGGGCGGCAGCTGCCGTGATCGTTCGAACAGAGGATAGTAAAAAATATCGAAACGATCCGATGCTCGTTAAAGCGCTAAGTATCGCGGCTGGACCCGGTGAGGGCATGCTGACGCAGGACTTTGATTTTACAAGCATTCAAGAAAACGTTCGTGCTGCAGAAGATGCCTATAAGCAGGCTGGAATCAAGAACCCAAGGAAAGAGATCGATATGGCCGAAGTGCACGATTGTTTTACACCAACTGAGCTTGTGATTTATGAAGACCTCGGTTTTAGTGAGCGAGGAGAAGGGTGGAAGGATGTTCAAAACGGACGCTTTGATCTAAAAGGAGATCTTCCGGTAAATCCAGACGGTGGATTGAAATCGTTCGGGCATCCGATCGGTGCAAGTGGGCTTCGGATGTTGTATGAAATGTACCTTCAGTTTCAAGGAAAAGCGGATAAGCGTCAGTTAGATGATCCGAAGATCGGGTTGACCCATAACCTTGGCGGCTATCCGTGGCAGTGTGTCTCGTTTATCTCGATTGTAGGGAAAAACCTCTCTTAAGAAGGAGCTAAAAAGATGAAACATCCGTATTTAACAAACGATCATGAAGCGTTTCGTAAGTCACTGCGTAAGTTTCTCGCTAAGGAAGCAGAACCGTTTTACGAAAAATGGGAAGAAGATCGCCTAATTCCGCGGAGCTTCTGGGAGAAGTTAGCGGCGCAAGGGTACCTTTGTCCGACACTTCCAGAAGCGTATGGCGGTTTTGATGCTGACTGGGGCTATGCGGTCATCATCAATGAAGAGTTGGAGCGAATCGGATCAGGGCTCGTTGGCGTTGGGCTTCATAACGACATCGTTGTACCGTACATTGAATCGTATGGAACAGAAGAACAAAAGAAGCGATGGCTGCCAAAGTGTGTGTCGAGTGAAATCATTACCGCGATCGCCATGACAGAGCCTGGTGCAGGTTCAGATCTCGCGAACATCAAGACGACGGCTGTGTTAGAAGGTGACCACTACGTTGTGAATGGGTCAAAGACGTTTATTACGAATGGTATCCATTCTGATCTTGTGGTTGTAGCGGTGAAAACGGATCCCAATGCGAAGCCAGCTTATAAAGGCGTGAGCTTACTGGCGGTGGAGCGCGATCACCCTGGTTTTTCTAGAGGACGAAAGCTTAATAAAGTAGGTCTTCACTGTCAGGATACGGCAGAGCTGTTTTTTGAAGATTGTCGTGTTCCGAAAGAAAACTTAATCGGTGCAGAAGGCAAAGGATTTCTTTATTTGATGGAAAAGCTTCAGCAGGAACGCTTGCTTGTCGCAATCGCTGCTCAGGTAGCGGCTGAGGATATGTTTGAGATGACGATGCAGTACATTCAGGAGCGGAAGGCGTTCGGTCAGAGCATCTCAAAGTTTCAGCATATTCAGTTTGAGATGGTCGAGATGAAAACAGAAATCGAGATCGGCAGGACGTTTCTCGATTCCCTGATCGCTGAACACATGGAGGGAGAAGACATCGTTACGAAAGTGTCGATGTCGAAATACTGGCACACGGATATGGCAAAGAGCGTTTCACAGCGCTGCCTGCAGCTTCATGGCGGCTATGGCTATATGGAAGAATACAAGATTGCGAGAAGGTTTCGTGACATTCCGGTGTCGGCGATTTATGCTGGGACAAATGAGATTATGAAAACCATCATCGCTAAAAATATAGGATTGTAGAAAGGGGGATATCATGAGCGCAATTCAAAATAAGGTCGGCATCGAAACAAAGCCGTTCACGTTTACAGTTGAAAGAGGGAAGGTGCGGGAGTTTGCGAGCGCGATAGGAGATGATAATCCGATTTACCAAGACGTTGCGTTCGCGAAGAAACAGGGGTACCGTGATCTGCCGGTACCTCCAACCTTTGCGACTGTCATCGATATGTGGGGCGGAGCGAGTTTTGAAGATTTGATCGCGATGCTTGAGGTCGATCCTTTGAAGGTTTTACACGGAGAACAAAGCTATGAATATATGAGTCCGATTTATGCAGGTGATACGATCACTGCACAAATGAAAGTGGTCGACCAGAAAGAAAAGGGCGGGTTAACCCTGTTCACGCTCGAAACGATCTATCGAAATGAGAGAAACGAGAACGTACTACTTGCAAGGTCCGTTGTAATTGAACGATAGGAGGGATAACGTGTCAGCACTACAACCAGTTAAAAAGAAGCCGATTACGCATTCTCAGCTTGTGAAGTATGCAGGTGCATCTGGTGATTTTAATCCGATTCATACGGTCGTACCCGTGGCGAAAGAAGCGGGCTTACCTGACGTGATTGCACATGGCATGCTCGTCATGGGGATGGCAGGGCAAGCGTTGACGACGTGGTTTAAACCGGAACAGTTAAAGGCATTTCAAGTGAGGTTCAAAAAAATGACGCTTCCAGGTGAAGCTTTGACCGTAAAAGGATTTATAAAAGAAGAAACTGATGAGAATGTGTTGATTGGTGAAGTTGTCGTTGTGAATGAAAAGGATGAGAAAAAACTATCGGGTACATTTCACGTACAGATGTAGGAGGAATGAGCTATGTTAAATGATCAAGTTGCCATTATCACAGGGTCTGGCCGAGGCGTTGGCCGAGCAGTTGCATTAAAGATGGCTGACGCTGGAGCAAAAGTCGTTGTATCTGATAAAGATGAGGCACCAACAGAAGAGGTCGTGAACGAAATAAAAGAACGCGGTGGAACGGCGATCGGATTCGCTGGAGACGTCACAGCTGGTGACTTTGCGACTTCGATTATGGAGAAGGCCGCATCCGAGTTTGGGGGCGTCGATATTCTCGTGAATAACGCAGGCTACACGTGGGATGGCTTGCTTCATAAAATGACCGATGAACAGTTCCAAGCCATGCTCGATATTCATCTTATCGCACCGTTCAAGCTTACGAGGGCTGCAGCGCCTTATATGAGGGAAGCCGCAAAGAAAGAGATGGAAACGGGTGAAGCGAAGTACCGGAAGATCGTCAACGTGTCCTCCGTAGCAGGTGTGATGGGGAATGTTGGACAGGCGAACTATTCCTCTGCAAAAGCGGGCATGATCGGGCTCACAAAAACTGTAGCACGTGAATGGGGAGCGTTTAACATCAACTGTAATGCTGTAGCGTTCGGTCTGATCGATACGCGCCTGACGCAATCGAAGGAAAAAGGCGAAACGGTAAACGGCGTTCCGGTCGGGATTCCAGAGAAAGTGAAGAAAATGTTCGAACAATCGATTCCGCAGCAGCGTGCGGGAACGGCTGAAGAAGCGGCTGAGGGAATCTTCTACTTGGCATCTCCGCTATCAAACTATACGAATGGACAAGTTCTTCATATTAACGGCGGTTGGTATACGTGATGTTAGAGGGCGTCAGGGTACTGGATTTTACGCAGTACTTACCAGGACCTTATGCTACGCAGCGGCTAGCTGATCTCGGAGCTGAGGTCATCAAGGTGGAGCCTCCGAACGGCGATCCGGCAAGGCAGATGGCAGATGGGTTCGTCTATGAAGCAAACAATCGTGGAAAGAAAAGCATTGCGGTCGATTTAAAAGATACAGCGAAAGTGAACGAATTAAGTGAGATTCTTCAAACGGTCGATGTTGTGATCGAAAGCTTTCGCCCAGGCGTGATGAAGCGAATCGGGCTTCATTATGATGAAGTAAAGAAGATCAAGCGTGATATCGTCTACTGTTCCCTTTCTGGATTCGGGCAATCAGGGACACATGCTCACCTTGGGAGCCACGATTTGAACTATCAAGGATTAAGCGGGCTGCTTTCTCAACATCTAGATGGAAATGGAAGACCTGTACAGCCAACGTTTACAACCGTGGATTATGGTGGAGGAATCGTTGCCTCAGAGCGTATTTCAGCTGCACTTTTTCAAAGGGAGCGAACAGGAAATGGGTGTTACCTTGATCTCGCTTTGAATGATGTCCCGCTAACGATGATGGGCACGCATGCTTTATATCACTTGAAAAAGAACAAGCAAGATGGCCCTGATTTTATAGATGGAAGCGTAGTGTGCTACGGACTGTACGAAACGAAGGATCGTCGGTTCGTATCGCTCGCAGCACTCGAGCCGCATTTCTGGAAGAACTTTTGCCATGGAGTTGGAAAAGTCGAATGGTTGCCTCACGCTTTTTCGCCTGTTAAGAGTGATCTTCATGAAGAGATCAACGTGCTTTTCAAAGAGAGAACGATGGCAGAATGGACTTCGTTCGGTGAATCGCATGATTGCTGTTTATTCCCTGTATTAAACGTAGAGGAGGTGATGGATCATTCGTATGGTCCGGAGCGAGGACTAGTAAGGAGAGGTGAGCAGGTACATATCGTGACGAACCCCAATGCTGTTGGCCAATCTGCACCACTTTTAGGACAGGATAAGATCGACACATTTAAAAAGGAGCGTGATCAATAATGATGAACACACCTTTGATTCTGACAGGATTGATTAATCGAGCAGAGCGTTATTTCCCGGATAAGGAAATTGTGTCACGGACATTAAGTGGTACACAGAGGTTTACGTATAAAGAGTATGCGAAGCGAACGAGGCGACTCGCTAGTGCATTGACAAAGCTTTCGATGAAGGAAGGAGACCGAATCGCTACATTCGCATGGAATCACCATCGTCATTTAGAAGCCTATTTTGCGGCACCTTGTTCGGGAGCTGTCCTTCATATGGTTAACATTCGTTTATCACCTGAACATATCGCTTACGTCGTTAACCACGCAGAAGACAAAATTCTTATGGTCGATGAAGATCTCGTTCCTCTGATCGAAAAAGTTCAGGATAAACTGACGACGGTAGAAAGGTACATCATCATGAGTGATAAAGAGACGCTGCCTGAGACAACTCTTTCACCAGTGTATTCTTATGAAGAACTGTTACAAGAAGGAGACGAAAATTTCCAGCTTCGAGAAGATCTCGACGAAAACGCTCCTGCTGGGATGTGCTATACGTCTGCGACGACTGGTAATCCGAAGGGAGTCGTCTACTCTCATCGCGGAATCGTTCTCCATAGCATGGCTACAGGGTTAGCCGATTCTCTAGGACTTTCTGAACGCGATGTGTGCTTACCAATCGTGCCGATGTTCCATGCGAATGCTTGGGGGCTGCCGTTCGCTTCAGTGTGGTTTGGAACGAAGCTCGTCCTCCCTGGTCCAAACATGACACCTCAAGTCATCGCCTCACTTATGCAAGAGGAAAAAGTGACCGTGACAGCAGGAGTGCCGACGATTTGGCTAGCTTTTGTGAATCTACTTGAGAAAGAAAGCTATGAGATCAGTAGTTTACGAGCTGTCGTGTGCGGAGGCTCAGCAGCACCGAAGAACATCATCCGCGCGTTTGAAGAAAAACATAACATTCCGTTTATTCAAGGGTACGGAATGACAGAAACGAGTCCGATCGTCTCTCTTTCAACGCTTTCGAGTGAAATGGACAACCTTACAATGGAAGAAAGAATCAACACCAGAGCTACGCAAGGAATGGTGATTCCGGGGCTCGATGTTCGTGTAATCAATGAAAATGGTGACGTCCCGTGGGATGGAAAAACGATGGGAGAACTGATCGTACGTGGACCTTGGGTTGCAAGTGAATACTACAAAGATGAACGAACGCATGAATCGTTCCGTGACGGTTGGCTATACACTGGGGATATCGCGAAGATCAATGACGATGGGTACATCCAGATTACTGACCGATCGAAGGATTTAATTAAAAGTGGTGGGGAATGGATTTCATCCGTTGACCTTGAGAATGCTCTTATGACGCATGATGCTGTTTATGAAGCTGCTGTGATCGCAATTCCGCACCAAAAATGGCAGGAGCGCCCCGTCGCATGTGTCGTCCTACAGGAAGGATATGCCGACATTTCAAAAGATGAACTCATAAACTATCTCTCTACTCAATTTGTTAAATGGTGGCTCCCTGACGATATCGTATTTATGGATGAAATTCCGAAAACGTCTGTCGGGAAGTTTTTGAAGAGGGCGCTGAGAGATAAATTGAGTGAAGAGCTGGTGCTGGAGTAGGAAAAGGTATCTCTTTAGTGATGAAAATAGCATTCTAGCACGATTCATTGAAAGCCTGATTGAGTTTTAATCAGGCTTATTGTTTTGCTTCACGATCAGTGCTGTTACATAATGGTAATTTGATATTTGTAAAGAATATTGATAAAATTCAAAATAATAAATAGAAAAATAAGAGAAACTGTCTATTCTAATCGACTTCACTGGCTCAAAGTGAAGCGGTCCGTTAGAAAGAAACCAGTTTTATGCCAGGAGACAAGTATAGCCAACATACTACTCGTGTGCATAAAACTGGTTTTTTTATGGAGTGGAGGAGGGGAAAATTCAAAGTCTATTAAAATGAAAGGTGAGTGAAAATGACGGAAGCGGATTTGATTTTTGTGAATGGAAATGTACTAACGATGGATGATGAAAAGCCTTTTGCGAGTGGAGTGGCCGTACGAGACGGCGTGATCGCGTACATAGGAGAAACAAAAGAAGTCCTAAACTGGAAGGGGAAAGAAACGATCGTTACAGATTTAAATGGCAAGACATTGATGCCGAGTTTTATCGAAAGCCACATTCACCCAGCGATTTATGGCTTAAGCATGTTAAAGCTCAATTGTACGCCAGAAGTTACGCCTTCGATCGAAGCGATCTTAACAAAGATCGAAGAGGAAGTAGCGAAGACTCCTGAAGGACACTGGATTATAGGATGGGGCTATGATGATAGCAAAATGAAAGAGAAGCGGCACCCTACCCGATGGGAACTCGATCGAGTGGCACCAAATAATCCGGTTGTGTTAGAACGAGCGTGTGCCCATATGGCAGTAGCAAATACGAAGGCGCTCGAAGAAAGCAGCATAACTGAAGAAACGCCTGTATCTGGAGGAAAGATCGAGAAGGATGAGAATGGAGAGCTAACAGGTTTGCTTCAAGAAAAGGCTCAAGGGCTCCTTCACATCCCGGAATATCGTCTCGAAGAACGAGTGAAGGGCATGAAAGAAGCGCAAGAAAAATTTGCGTCGTGGGGGATTACGACCGTCCATTGTATGTCGACTCAAAAAGATGATCTGCAGTTGTATCAAACCTTGCTGGAGAATGAAGAGCTGAAGGTTAGGATTCGGCCATGGATTTGGGCGATCGATCAAAATGGTTTCGACGGTGCGCTAGAGGAGGTGCTAGGCACAGGCTTACGAAGTGGTTTTGGGAACGACATGCTTAATATTCAGGGATTGAAATTTATGTTGGATGGAAGTGTTGGTGGAAAGACTGCTGCTTTTTTAAAGCCATACATTGGAACACAAGAAACAGGTATTCTTTATAATGACGCTGAGGAAATTGCGCCACTTATGCAAAGGGGGATTGAAGCAGGATTAAGAGTCGCCATCCACGCGATCGGTGATCGCGCCATTGAGGTAGCTCTTAATTCATTTGAAAATGTAAATAAGCATCATCCCATCTACCATATGCGAAACAGGATCGAACACTGCATCTTTCCTCACTACAATCAGATTCTACAGATGAAGAACCTCGGACTGCTAGCAGGTTCATCGATCGGTTTCCTCTATCATATCGGTGATAATTATTTAGCGAAATTAGGAGATGAGCGGATGTCGTCTGCTTTTCCTCACCGATCGTTTAAACAAGCAGGTGTTCCTGCACCGGGAAACTCTGATCTGCCTGTAACAGATGGAAATCCGTGGACTGGAATTTATGGAGCTGTTACTAGAAAAACGTCGAGTGGACAAGTGATCGGGTTAGAAGAAAGTATACGGGTCTGGGATGCTTTAAAAGCGTTTACGGTGGATGCCGCTTATAGCTCTTTTGAAGAAGGGACTCTTGGCGTCATCAAGTCGGGTGCAAAAGCCGACGTCATGGTGATTTCTCACAATCCATTAGAAATCGATCACGAAGAACTGTTAGACATTAAAACGGAAAGCACGTACTTAGAAGGAACGTTGGTTTATAGTTCAAAAAAGGAAGGTGAACCTATTGTTTAGTAGCCAGCAAGAAACGTTGTTGATTACGATCATTGCCGTCTACTTTGTATTTCTATTTGGTCTATCGCTTTATGTGAATCGAAACGTTAAGACGTATGAAGATTATAATGTTGCAGGGCGGTCGACGAGACTGATGCCGCTTATCCTTACGTTTGTTGGTACAGCGATTGGAGGCTCGATCTTACTCGGCTATATGACAAAAGGGTATCTTTTTGGAATGGGGCAGCAATGGCTCGCGATCGGTTTTACACTAACCTCGATCGTTATTGCGGCTTTTCTATTGAAACGGATTCGTTTTCTAGGAAAAAAGTACAATATGGTCACGCTAGGTGATTTCACGGCGCTGCGGTTCGGAGAGGGCGCGAGAATTCCTACTGTTTTAAGCGTTCTTTGTGCATATGCAGCCGTTACGGGTATGCAGTTCGTTGCGATCGCTACGATATTGAAGTTGACGATAGGACTCAGCATGACGACTGGAATCATCATCAGTTGGGCACTTATGACGTTGAAAACCTATTTTGGCGGCCTCAAGTCGGTTATGATTCAGGATGCGATTCATGGAACGATTCAAACAGCAGGAATCTTCTTTTTACTCATTGTCATCATGTTCCTTGTTGGGGACTGGGGAGCACTTGCTGATCAGGCGAGAAATGCTGAAGGTGGAAATGCGCTGAGCATCTTTAATATCAGTGCTTCTGAATTCTTCGTGTATATGCTTACGATCGGAGCCTACCAGTTTGTGAGACAAGATTTATGGCAACGTTTTTGGGCAGCGAAAGATGATCGAACTGCAAGCGTTGGGTTCTGGTCAGCGATCGTCCTCGGGTTTTTAACGGCTGCGGTAACTATTTTCATAGGATTCCTAGGAAAGTTCGGGCTTAACTTAACGAATATCGATCCAGCCTTGATCTATTATGAAATCATCGGACAAGTACTGCCATTCCCACTCGTTGTCGTGATGCTGATCGCATTGTTAGCAACAGTTATCTCTTGTGCCGATTCGTTCTTTCTCGCAGCGGCATCATCGATTGTGAATGATGTTGTAAAACCGAGGGTCGGTGAAGTTGGGGATAAAAAGATGCTTACGTACAGCCGGATGTCGGTCGTATTCGTTTCGATCATCGCTCTCTTGCTGGCGCTTTATATACCTCAGCTCGTCACCCTTTGGATCACCGGCACGGCCATGCTTGTGTCTGGGCTATTAGCTCCGGTATTGTTCGGGTTATTCTGGAGTCGAACAACCAAGTTCGCAGGCTTCACTGCAATGTGGGCTGGACTGATCATCGCAGTCATATGGCAAGTTGCAGGCCATCCTTTTGGTCTTCATCCTGTTTTCATTGGCCTACCTTTATCCGTGGTTACGGTAGTGACGTTAACGTTAGGCTCAAAGGGTGAAAAGGAAGATACGGTTTTTTCCGATTTAAAGAAGATCGGATAAATATGTGGTGAAATTGTAAACTCCTTGGCTTCTAGCCAGGGGGTTTTCTATGTTTTATCATTCAAATGGATTTCTTCATCTGTCGGCAACAACATAGCTAAAGCAAAATAAAGGAGTAAAGATACTTCGGTATAGAAAACGGTAAGTACAATGAATACGAATCGCATTGTTCCTGCTTGAATGTTTAAGGCAGCACTTATTCCACCGATGACGCCAAGCGCCACCTTATCAGTTGTTGATTTATATAATTTTTTCAACGTACTCCTCCTAACCGATTGTTACCTTCTTCTACGGATCGTCGTTGAAGAAGTTTCAATAAAAAGGAAAACTGCCCCATTTTGTAGAAGGTAGTTGAGGGGCAACGGGTAAGGAAAGGGGCGTTATGGGTGAAGAGTGTACAGAATCTTACCATGATTGAAGACGTTGAGGGGTTCACTCCTCACATTTCAAGACTCGTATCGATGATGAACTATGCGAGGCATACGACGGAAGAAGCGATCGCTGGATTAACCGCTGATCAGCTTGATTTTCAACTTGATGATGAAAGCAATTCGATCGGGATGCTGCTGCAGCATATGGTTTCTCTTGAAAAGGCATTTCAAATCATGACGTTTGAACAGCGAGAGCTTACGGATGCTGAATGGGATGTGCTTGGTACCGCAATCGAGTTAGGTGAACGTGCGAGAGGCGAGATACGCGGTCGTGATCTTGACTACTATTGGAGTGAAATGAGTTTAGCGCGTGAATACACGCTTCAAGAATTAAAGAAGAAAGACGATGACTGGCTCGAAATCGTTACCCCGTATGGTTGGGATGAGAAAGCGAACCACTATTTCAAATGGTTTCATGTAATGGAAGATGAGTTGAATCACCGGGGACAGATCAGGTTGATTCGAAAAAGGATTACGAAGCATTGAGGTGAAAGAGTTGCATAATGGTAAGTTGATACCGATACGTGGAAAAGAGCTTTATGTGGAAGTTCACGGTTCTCCCGATAATCCACCGCTTCTTTATTTACATGGTGGTCCAGGGGAGAGCTGTTTTGATTTTTCGTACCACCAATCAGCCCGATTGGAAAAAGATTTTATGGTGATTGCAATCGATCAGAGAGGCGTATGTCGATCAGAGGGTGTAACAGAGAACGAAGACTTCAAACTACAGGATTTGATTGAAGACTGTGAGGCACTGCGAGAACATTTTTCCGTTGATAAATGGTCTTTGATCGGACATTCCTTCGGTGGATTTCTAAGTGTGCTTTACGCTGCCACTTATCCTGATTCAATAGACAAAGTCGTTCTTGAATGCCCGACATTTGATTTCGATCTAACCTCTAGGAGTTTAATGAGGAAGACCGCTTCGCTTCTTGAAAAACACGGGCAATCGAGAGCTGCTATCGAAAGTTTAGCTATCGTAACAAATAACGAGTTAAAGGGTCGGGAACTCGCTGAGTTATATAGTGATTACAGTGATTTACTCGGTGAGAACCGGATGGAGATCTATATTCATAATCACGACCATCCAACAGACTACAGCTATTATAGTGACGAGAAATGGGATGAACTCTATGATAAGTCTGAGGTTCATTACAATCTGTTGAGAGAAGAAGGAAGAATCTTTGACTCACTACTGCCTCTATTAAACGAGATCAAATCACCTACTCTCTTGCTGACAGGAAAATACGATCCAGTAACGTCAGATCTCCAGGTTCAAGCATTTCGAACGGATGTGGAACTTGGTGAAATCTATCATTTTGAAGATAGTGGTCACACGCCACATGATGAAGAACCTGAACATTTCGCAAACGTCATAAAAAAATTTATCAGCTAATAGACAGAGAGGAACAGACAACATGTTTATATATCCAGTAAATGAAGATCTTTATCTAAGAATGTACACAGTAGATGATGCAGAAGAGCTTTTTCATCTGATCGATGAATCGAAAAGCTATTTAAGAGAGTGGCTCGCATGGGTCGATTACAATACGGATGTTGAAGGCTCGAAGGCGTTTATAGAAGGTACGATCAAAAGTCTTTCTGAATCGGGTGGCTATCCTAAGACGCTCGCAATGGTTTATAAAGGGGAAATCGCTGGGACGATCGGTTTCAATGAACTTAACCGAACTCATGATTATGCGACCATTGGGTACTGGCTTAGTGAAAAGCATCAGAAGAAGGGCATCGTCACGCAGGCTTGTAAGGCGATTCTTACGTATGGCTTCGATACGATCGGTCTCAATCGAATCGAAATACGTGCGGCTTCTGAGAATAAAAAGAGTCGGGGTGTTCCTGAGCGACTCGGTTTCACGAAAGAAGGGTTGATCCGTCAGGTTGAAAAGGTGAACGGTACCTATGTTGATCACGTCGTTTATGGCATGTTGAAAAACGAATGGAGCAGAACACAATGGAAATAAGAAGAATGAAAGCAGATGATGCAAAAGAGTATTGGGAGTTAAGATTAGAAGCTCTTCAGAACAATCCTGAAGCATTCGCGTCGAGCTATGAAGAAGCAGTAGAGAGAAAGAATCCACTCGAAGGCGTTGCGGCTAATTTAGAAAGAGCTGTTACGCTAGGAGCATACGACGGCGGATTGGTCGGAGTCATCACGTTCGTTCGAGGAAGCGGTTTGAAAACGAAGCACAAAGGTGACTTTTTTGCAGTTTATGTAACGCCGAGCTATAGAGGTAAAGGTGCTGGTAAAGCACTTCTGAAGGAAGCGATCGATTATGTGAAGCGTGTCGATGGACTCGTTAAAGTCAATATCTCCGTTTCTTCCGTAAATAAGACTGCAAAACAGCTTTATCATAATATGGGATTCAAAACGTACGCAAATGAAGAGAAAGCTCTTTATGTGAATGGTGAGTTTCTGGATGAAGAACACATGGTGTTGTTTCTCTAGAAAACCAGACGTTAGGACGTCTGGTTTACAGTGAAAGCATCATTATATAGTGCAACATGGTATGGATAGAGCTCTGCTGTCATGATTCCTTCACGGACAGCAGGGTCTTTTTTCATGATTGACGTCGCTTCTTCTTCAGAATTCGTCTGAATGACAACGATTCCGAACGCTGAATCATCATCGTTCACGGTTCTGCCAGCCATGATCAGCGTGTTCTCGTTCAATAGCTCCTTCAAAGCGTTGAAATGCTCCATCACGATTGCGTTTTCTTTTTCAGTCCAGTTGTTTTCATCGACGAGTCTTGGAATGAGTTTCAGCTTGTATAAATATTGGTTCATCGGAAACCTCCATGTTTTTAATCTATCTATCACTTCGTTAAATCGACGGTGATACCTTTATTAAAGATGAGCACTGCCGCAGACGAGCGGCTTTTTTTATTCGAAATGTAGCATTGTACGTCCTTTCGGTTGATTATAATAAAGAAGGTCAGTTGTGACGACTTTCAAATCAAATTCTCTTAAGGCTCGCTTGTTAGCGAAATCGATAGTAACATTTATGACAGCGAAAAGTTGACATTGAAAACGATCTTCAATAACCTTAGGAAGTGATAATTGATAATGATTTTCAATAAAAGTGTTTAGCAGGCTAACAGGAGGAATGACGTTTGGAGTCAACGCTTAGAGTAAGTGATAGAGAAGATAACTACGAAATCCAAGTGTTCCACCATATGAGAAATAATTATGAAACCCTTGTCGAAAGGTTTCGTGAGAACCTCATCGTTGCACGAAAAACCATTCTGCATCAGTTGATTCAAGGCATCATCCGTGAGGAAATCCTTCCGTTCGATTCAAGGGAAGGCACGGAGTTAACATATATAACGTTTCGTTTATCGAAAGAACAGATCGATATAAACGTACGCAATACGTATACACTTGGACAGATCGACATCGTTGGAGATGTTTTGCATCGCGACGCAGATGGGAATGAAACTGTATTATCAAACGCGGATCAGTTTCTTTCGATTCTAGTTCATAATGAACCCAAATTGATTTCCGATAACTTCGAACAATTCTGTGAAGAGATATCAAATAGCAGCTTAAATTATGGGCTCGCTCTAACGGCGGCTGAGAAGCGCATGAAGACTGTTCAGGAAGAGGCGGAACAGCTGGATGCACGAGATTCTTTTTCATATGTAGAGAAGAAGCGAGGCGATGCCACATTTAGCCCGCTTACGTTCTTCGAGCAATGGGTGGTTCAAGGCCATACGATTCATCCATGTTCACGTACACGATTAGGTCTTTCACCAATGGATGTGAGTCTTTATGCACCAGAGTGGGGTGGGCAGCCAGATGTGATACCAGTTTTAGTTCATAAGTCTTACTGTCGATCAACACATAAGAAAAAGAGCGCGACGCGTATTTTATTGGAAGAGTATCCAGAACTGCAAGAGGATCTGGAGAGGGTCGCATCTGAAAAAGGAATTGAGCATCGTGAGTATGAGCTCATCCCTGTACACCCATGGCAGTTCGAACATACGATTTCAAAGCACTATCGTCGGTTGATCGAACGTAACATGATCATTCCGTTGAGTGAGAGGATCAAGACGATGGCACTCATATCGTTTCGCTCGTTAGCTCCGTTCGAGAATAGGTCGAAGCACCACATAAAAACCGCCATCAATGTCCAGATGACGAGCGCAGTTCGGACGGTTTCTGCTGCGTCGACCTACAACGGACCGTTGATCTCATCGGTTCTGAAGGAAATCGGAGCGCGTGATCCGTTTATCTCGAATTCGTTAAGCTTTATGGGAGAAGACGCAGGAATTCATTTTGAACCCGACTCAGACGGTGATGACCGTCATTTCCTACAGAAAAACCTTGCTTCCATCATTCGTGAAAATCCGGAGGCAACGTTAACTAAAGATGAAGTGGCGATTCCTGCAGCTGCTTTTATCGCAGATTCACCAGTTTCACAAAAGCTGATTCTACAAGAGCTTGTCGAACGCTACAAAGAGAAGATGAATCACCCATCGCTACAGGTCGCTGCTGAAGCATTTATAAAGCGATACTGTGAGGTGCTGCTGCCAGGCCTCATGAGTTTGATCGTAAAATATGGTGTGAGTTTAGAAGCGCATTTGCAGAATACTGTTTGTGTCTTTAAGGATGGGGTACCAGAGCGTGTGATCCTCCGTGATAATGGAGGAATTCGTATCCTGACAGAACGCTTGGAGACGTTCGTAGCGTTAGGGGCATTAGACAACAGTACAAATTTATTAACGACAAAACCGGAAGAGCTCCACGATATCTTTTTCCATGCGATTATTCATAACCATATCGGAGAAATGAACGTCGCCCTATCTCGTCGTTTAGATCTTGATGAACAAAGTCTATGGAATCCAGTAAGAAAAGTCGTAAGGGATGTTTATGAGTCGCTAAAGTCTGACACTGAACATGATTATGAGCTATTGAAAGCAACGCGTTCAAGGATGAAGGCGTTAGTGAAGATGCGGCTGACAAACAAGTACACAGAAAATATGTATGTCGATGTCGTTAATCCTTTACACAATGAGGTGTTTGAGAAATGACGATACAAATGATCAAAAGACCCAATCATGATAGTAAAGGATTCATGCTCGAAGCAGAAGTGAAC
Organism: Anaerobacillus sp. ABR4_321; assembly: GCF_056158505.1. Classification (NCBI taxonomy): domain Bacteria; kingdom Bacillati; phylum Bacillota; class Bacilli; order Caryophanales; family Bacillaceae; genus Anaerobacillus; species Anaerobacillus sp. ABR4_321. The sequence continues at coordinate 3,874,392 of NZ_JBSWTK010000001.1, read as the reverse complement.
TGCATGCGTTTTATCATGAAGCAGATGCCATCGTATCTTAATGATTTTATCGCGAATTTAGAAAATGGCCGTAAAGGCATTCTTCACAAATTAGCTTCATCCATTTTAAGAGAGAACATAAACGATCTATACAAGAGTGCAACGGACTTTAAGGTAGTAGGTTCTAGCTTTGTGGTTAAGAACGGTGATAGAACTGACATTTCGGCATACCTACAGAAGGCGACGTTTCGTGAAGATGTGACGTATAAGCTTGTGTCGGTGAAAAGTGGTGTGCTGATTTTTCCAATCAAACACGAATATGCCTTTCAGCGTATTGAAACGACAGATACGATCTTATACATCGATGAGCATCAGGTGACGGAGATCAAGGTCGCTTCAGAACTCATCGATGTGCTTTTTGAAAAGGGGCCGCAAGTTGAAACGTTCAAAAAGGAGCTTGATAACGGTACTGCAAACCTCACGCTTGCCTATATGTTCGACGATAGTTGGAGGGGAGCCATACAAGAAGAAGCAAAAGCATTAGATGCTACGTCAACACTTGACTATCTCGGTAAAAAAAGCGAGGTTTCACCAACACTCTTCTTTGAACAGCTCATTCTTGAAGGGCATCATCTCCACCCAGGAGCCAAAACAAAGATCGGCTTGTCACAAAGTGATGTTTTTCGATTTTCACCAGAGTTTCATCAATCCTTTGGCGTTCGTTTCGTTGCTGTTGATCGCGCATTTGTCATGACGACGGCACTAACAAAAAGGATGCTTGAAGAACATTTTTATGACGAATGGAAGCAATGTCTTGAGGAGTTAGAGGAAATTGGATTAGAGCCTAACACGTACGATATCATTCCAGTTCATGAGTGGCAGTTTGAACACGTGGTTCCGGACTTGTATGAGAAAGAAATAAAGAATGGTACGGTTCGTTTAATTAAAGGTGTGAAGTTAGAAGCGCAGGCAACGTCTTCGTTCCGAACCGTTCATGTGAAGAATAAAAAGGCACCCTCGTTAAAGCTCGCTGTTAACAGTCAGATGACGTCGACCGTTCGTTCGATTTCAACGCAGACTGCGATGAACTCAACATTGTTTACAATCATGATGACGACCATCATGAACGAAGAAAAACAGCTGGAAAACTTTGTTCCTTTGAACGAGATAGCGGGAATGGCTTTTAAATCTGAGGAAGAATTAAAAAGCCGTAACTTAACGATGCTCTTACGCGAAAGCATCGATGAGAAGCTTATGGATGGGGAAGTTGCGATTGCTGGACCAGCTCTGTATGCTCGGTCTCCACTAAGTGATGCAAGTATTCTCGCTGAACTCGTCGATGAATTTGCTAAGGTGAATAACATCCCTAAGCGTCAGGCAGCATTCCCGTTTTTCAATGAATACATTGAAAAAGTCATTCCTGGGTATCTCACACTTATGGTGAAGTATGGGATTGCACTCGAGGGCCACTTGCAAAACAGCATTCCTGTATTTAAGAACGGCAGACTGTCACGTTTCTTCTTCAGAGATTGGGGAGGATCACGTATTTATCAAGCACGACTTGAACAGCAAGGGATCGATGTATCATTTGCACCTGGATCTGTTTCAGTCACGGATAAGGTGTCCGATATGCATAATAAACTTTATTATACCGTTTTCCAAAACCATCTCGGAGAAGTGATAAGACAGCTGGTTCAATATTCTGGAATAAAAGAAGAGGAATTCTGGAAACAAGTTAAAAAAGTTTGTGACGATACATTCAATAAACTCTCCGATCAGTGTGAAGAAAACGTAGCACAAGACCGCAGTTTTCTTTACCAGTCGACAGTTATGCATAAATCTCTTACGAAAATGAGATTGTCGAATAAAAAAGGTGATGCGTACTGTGAGGTTTCAAATCCTCTCAACATGACTATATAAGGAGCTAGGGAGTAAGCTAAAAGAGATCGCGCATTATGTTGGAGGGACACCATGATTACAATTAGTAAAAATGCAGTAGAGGCTTACCTTGAGCAGAGAAAGGAAAGTGGTCCAGTCTGTGCGTATGTGTACGATCTGGACCATCTCAAGCAGCATGCAGAAACGATCAAACAAAGCCTGCCAGCTTTCTGTGAGCTTTATTACGCTGTTAAAGCGAATCCAGATCTTGAACTACTGAGTACGTTAGAGCCGATCGTCGATGGGTTTGAAGTCGCATCCATCGGTGAGATCAACAAGATCGACGGTATCTCGAAGAAGCCGATGCTTTTCGGTGGGCCAGCTAAAAAAGATCATGAAATGCTTGAAGCGATGGAGCGAAATGTTGATTATGTAAATGTAGAGAGCCTGCACGAATTGAACCGTATGGCGTATTTAGCACAACAAGAACAAGTGAAGCTTCCAGTCTTGCTTCGGGTAAACTTGAGCACGAACGTATCGGATAGCCACATTCGCATGTCTGGCGTTCCGACCCAGTTTGGCATCGATGAACGAGATGTCCCTGACGTAATCGTGAAAGCTCTCACGTATGAGCAAATCGAGATCAAAGGATTTCATTTTCATGCGATGTCCAATAACTTAGATGCAGCAGCACATCTTCGTTTTGTTGAGATGTGTATGAAAAAGGCACGATCTTGGCGAAAGGAATTTGCGTTGGAAGCTCCCATTATCGATATTGGCGGCGGCATCGGAATCAACTATTGGAATACGAGTCATCCATTCGATTGGGATACCCTTGCTCGAGGACTAAAGGAGTTTGAGCAGGAAACGATCGATGAAAATCTCACGCTATTTTTAGAAATCGGAAGATACATGACGGCAGGATGCGGCTCATATGTATCAGAAGTGCTCGATGTGAAAACGAATCATGGTGAACACTTTGCTGTTCTACGAGGCGGCTCACATCACTTGCGCCTACCGGCTGCATGGAAGATGAGCCACCCGTTCAGAGTTCATTCTGTTGAAGGGTGGAAGTACCCATTTGAGCGGCCTGGGATCAAGGATGCCGAAGTAACGGTAGCGGGTGAACTTTGTACTCCTAATGATGTTCTTGTTCGGAAGGAATTTGTTTCCGAGCTACGAGCAGGCGACATCATAGTGTTTGAATATGCAGGTGCATACGGATGGACGATTTCGCATCATGACTTCTTGAGTCATCCGCATCCAGACCAGGTGTATGTAATGAATGATCAGGTTTATATTAGGTAAAGGAGAATGAATCGCATGGCGGTTCATTCTTTTTGTGCGTCAAGCCTATGGATGACTTGAAGACTGCTCACATGGAAGGTTTTTTGTAGTGAATGAAAAGTTTAATGATTTAACTGGTTATTCCAATGTGAAGTAAATGAAGTTTTGTCAGTGGAAATTCTTGAGCTAGTTAACATCACTTCCTTGGTAAATGACATAGAAAACTTATTATTTAATTGATCCAGCTGAGCTTTAACTGTTTCAAAACCTGCCCCCTGGCTGGCTATCAACGAGACTGGAAACGTCAGTAGAAAAAAGAAATAAACAACAGCCACCTGCTTAGCAGATGGCTGTTGTTTTGATTATTTCTCTGGTCGTCGAGCACGGATCGTAAATTTGTATTCTTCACTCTTGAAGTACACTTCGCTATATTCAAAAACCGTCTCATCCTCAAACATACTGTACGACTGCACTTTTAGAATCGGACTTTGCCTGTTAACGTTCAGATACGTCGCGATGTCTTGATCAGGCAGAACAGGAATGATTTCCTGGAAGCTTTCTTTAATTCTCATGCCTCGTTCTTTTTCAATATAATCGTATTTTGATCCTGTCATAATTTGATAAGACAAATTTGGAAACATCGAAACAGGAAGGTACGTGTCTTCTAATACGTATGGTACCTCATCAACGAGACGTTGTCTTCGTACATAAAATACTTTCTCATCTTCGTGTAAGTGCAGATACCTTTTTACATGAGATGAGGGAGCGACAAGTTGAAAATCTAAAATCCGGTTTTCAGGCACTTTGTTTAATCGCTTCATTTCTTCGGTAAAGCTCTGCAACTCAAATACGTTGTGTTCGATTTTTCCTTCACTAACATATGTTCCACTGCCCTGAATTTTCTCTAATAATCCTTCTTCAACAAGCAATTTAATCGCCTGGCGAACGGTCACGCGTGACGCTTCAAACTGCTGTGACAGATGAGCTTCCGTGGGAATCGCATCTCCGACCTTTAGCACGCCGCTCGTAATGTCTTCTTTAATTCTTCCAGCAATTCGTTTATACAACGGGGTAGACATGTGAACTCCTCCACTCGATAATCTCTGTCACTATTATAACGAATTCTATTCAAAATAAAAGAATAGCGTTGACCTTATCTCTGATATGTATTATATTCATGTTAACAACTTTTTAATACAAATATAATACCTTTTAGGGGGCTAACCACATGAAAAAGCAGAATTTAGTCGTCGTAGGTGGCGGAAGCACGTATACGATTGGCATGATCATGAGTTTAGTAGCGGAAAAAGAACAGTTTCCTTTGAAAACGATTACGTTTTATGACACTGATGCCAAAAGACAGGAAAAAGTAGCCAAAGCATCAGAGATCATCCTTCGTGAAAAGTATCCTGAGCTAGAAAGCTTTTCATATACAACTGATAAAGAGGAAGCATTAACTGGCGCAGATTTTGTGTTCGTTCAAATTCGAACAGGTGGCCTTCAGATGCGAGAGAGGGATGAACAGATTCCACTATCCTACAATACGGTAGGACAAGAAACGTGTGGACCTGGTGGGATGGCATATGGATTGCGTTCAATCGGAGACATGATTGAGCTCGTAAACGACATTCGTCATTATTCACCAGAAGCGTGGATTTTGAACTATACGAATCCTGCAGCGATCGTAGCGGAAGCACTTCGAAGAGAATTCCCTAACGATAAGAAACTTTTGAATATCTGTGATATGCCAGCGGCGATCATGGTTAGCTATGCAGGTATTCTCGGAAAAGAAGTATTCGACCTCGTACCTGAATATTTCGGTTTAAACCACTTTGGTTGGTTTACGAAAATCTATGACAAAGATGGGAACGATCACACAGATACGATTAAGCGTGCGATCACGGATGATGGGTTCCTTCCAGAGGATGCAGAGATCGCGAACGATCCTTCTTGGATCTACACATTCAAGCAGGTTGAGCGAATGGTCACTGATTTCCCTGAATATCTACCAAACACGTATCTACAATACTATCTGTATCCTTCCGACATGGTGAAGAAGGAAGATGTGACGAACACAAGAGCTCGTCAAGTCATCAACGGAAGACAGAAGCGTGTCCATGCGCTTGCTGATCAAATCATCGAAGATAACTCAACTGAAAACGTGGAGCTTGAAGTTGACATTCACGGCCGCTATATGATCCGCGTTGCAGCGTCAATGGCGTACAACAACGGTGACATCTTCATCGTTATGGTTGAGAACAACGGTACGATTGCTAATCTTCCAGATGACGCTATGGTTGAAGTTCCTGCGATGATGACAAACCGAGGTCCGAAACCTTTTGCGGTTGGTCATATTTCTACCTTCTACAAAGGTCTGATTGAAGGGCAGCTCGCTTATGAAAAGCTTGTTGTTGATGCGTACTTTGAGAACTCTTACGAAAAAGCGCTACAAGCACTTACGTTAAATCGTACGGTTGTTGATGCACCAGTAGCTCGTCAGATTCTTGATGATCTTATTGAAGCAAACAAAGAACAGTGGCCAAACCTACAAAAAAGTAAAGAGCTCGTTCACTCTAGATAATGGTAGTGAAGGACCCGAATGATTTCGGGTCTTTCTAAAACACACATAAGAAAACGCTTGCTTGAATGGAGAAGGAGGGACATTCAGTGAAGAAATATTTTGGTAGTCTTCAGAAATTCGGAAAATCCTTGATGGTACCTGTTGCGCTTCTTCCGGCTGCTGGTATTCTGCTCGGGTTTGGAGCTGCTTTAACGGGACCATTAACAGATACCTTTTCGTTTCTACAGGCTGATGCGATTCAATTCATTGGAAACGGCATGTTGGATATTGGGATCTCGATCTTTAATAACCTCGCCATTATCTTTGCGATCGGTGTGGCAATCGGGTTAACAGGTGGATCTGGAATCGCGGCACTCGCTGCATTACTCGGGTACATCATCATGAATAAAACGATTTCCTTCGCGCTCGGCATCACGCCAGAAATGGTTGCTGAAAACGGAGAATATGGAATGGCACTCGGAATTCCAACCCTTGAAACAGGGGTGTTAGGTGGAATCATCGTCGGATTGTTAGCGGTATTCGTTTATAACAAGTTTCATGAGTTTGATCCTCCTGAAGTACTCGGTTTCTTCGCAGGAGATCGTTCAGTCGGAATCGCAATGGTCTTTTCATCTATTTTTCTTGCGATGGCGATGATGCTCGTGTGGCCACCGATTCAGACGGGAATCAACGCGGTTGCGAACGTCATTGCAAACGGATCAACGAATCCACTCTACATCGGACTGTACGGTTTTCTTGAACGTGTGTTAATTCCAACAGGTCTTCATCACATCTGGTACGCTCCGTTCTTATGGACGTCTCTTGGTGGGACAACTGAAGTAGCGGGCAGCATGGTTTCAGGAGATCAGTACATTTTCCTTGCTCAGATTGCAGAGGGCGTCGAAGTAACGGCCGGTCGTTTCATGGCAGGTAAATTCCCAGTGATTATGTTCGGTCTTGTGGGTGCTGCGCTTGCAATGTATCGCCAGGCTGACAAAAACAACCGTCCTGTTGTAAAAGGGATGCTGATTGCCGCAGCGGGTACGGCGTTCCTTACAGGAATTACAGAGCCAATTGAATTCACGTTCTTATTTGTTGCGCCGCTTCTATTTGTCTTTCATGCGGTGCTTGCTGGAATCTCTTTTGCAGTGACGTACATGCTTGACGTTCACCTCGGTTGGGCAGGAGGTTCTGGTTTCATTGACTTCGTTCTCGTCAACGCACTACCTGGAACGCCAAACTGGTGGATGAACATCGTTCTTGGGGCAATCTTCTTCTTCGTTTACTACTTCTCCTTTTCTTTTGCGATTAAGAAATGGGATCTTGCTACACCAGGAAGAGGTGGACAGGAGAATAAGCTCTTCACAAGAAAGGACTATAATAAGAAAGACCCAGGAAAGAAATCTGGGAAGAACAAAGAAATGGCTACGGAGATCATGGCCGCGCTCGGTGGACAGGAAAACCTTAAGCATGTTGATGCATGCTTCACTCGTCTTCGGGTTGAGGTTGAAGATGTCAAAGCGATCAATGAGGATCGTTTAAAGGAACTCGGTGCTGCTGGTGTCGTTAAAGTGGATAAAAATATCCAAGCCGTTTTTGGAGGACGTTCTGATCTTTATAAAAATGAGATCAATAAAGTAATAAAAGAGTCTGCATCCTAAGCGAAAGGTGCTTCTCCATAAGGGGAAGCACCTTTTCCTATCCTAGCTTTTCTTATGCCTCCGCTGACGCCACAGCATGAGTTCGAGTGCCATGATACAGATTAGTAACCACGCTAAGCCGAGTGTGAGACCCGCTAGGATGTCGGTTAGGTAATGAACGCCGATAAAGATCCGGCTGAGCGCGACTGTAACGGTTAGCACGCCGAGGATGGTGTTGATCGTAATCTTCCATCTCCTTTTTAGATTGCTAATCACGATTAAGTAAAATAAGAATCCATAAAACGTGATTGCGCCAGTCGAGTGACCGCTCGGAAAGCTGAAGCCTGTTCCGTCAAACTTCTCGAGTACATCTGGTCTTTGTCGCTCGAATAATAACTTTAATCCTTTTGTGAGTCCGCTGATTCCAAGCATATTGACTAACAAGAAAAAGGAAACCCACTTGCTTTTATCCGAGATAAACAGCAAATAAATGAGGGTTAGAACAGTCCCTATCGTTATCCAGGTCACTGAACCCGCTTCCGTTATCCTTCCCATGATCCCGCTGAGTGCTGGGGTATCGATCGAACTGATGAGTTGCGTCGCGAGTTTATCGATCATAAACTGTTCGTTCTCCGCAACATCTTCAGCTAATGAGAAGAAAAAGAAAAATGCTGCTCCTATGGTGATAAACCCACCTAATATGAGAGCGATGGAGACTTTTGAATAGTTTGATGGATGAATGTTCTTAAATATCACGATGGTTGCTCCTTTTGTAAATAAGATGGTAAGGTTCATTACCCTTCTCATAAAGGCTTTCAAACAGGTGAGTGTTGGGTTGGCTAAACGAGCAAGCTATTGTACTATGAAATAATTGGTAAGAGTGCTGGGGGGGAGCAGCTTGAGAAAAATCGCGATAATCGGTTCTGGAGGCTCAGGAAAGTCGACGCTAGCAAGAGAATTGGGAGAACGACTACAAATCGATGTGTACCATCTGGATGCGTTGTTTTGGAAGCCGAATTGGGAAGGAGTACCAAAGGAAGAACAACGAGAGGTGCAGGTCAACATCGTTTCAAAAGACGAATGGATTTGTGATGGGAACTACGGAGGGACGATGGAGATTCGTCTTGATGCTGCGGATACGGTCATCTTTCTTGATCTTCCTAGGACGCTTTGTACGTATCGAGTCTTTAAACGAGCGGTTTTATACCATAACCGAACGAGACCTGACATGGGGGAAGGGTGTAAGGAGAAGGTTTCTCTTACGTTCTTGAAATGGGTTTGGAATTATCCGAAAGAGAAGCGCCCAGATGTTTTACGAAGGTTAGATCGTCTTCCTGAGGAGAAGAAGGTTTATCACCTTACTTCAAAGAAAGGGATTGCCAATTTCTTAACGAATATAGGGAGTGAAGAACGTGTTTAGTATCGTTTTAGGGTGTGAGAAAGGCGAGCGAATGGTCTACAGAGAGGCCGTGCGCGCTATTTTAATAGAAGATGATCGGATTCTCCTCGTGTATTCAAATTTAGGAGATTATAAGTTTCCTGGCGGTGGGATTGAAGAGGGTGAGACGCATGCAGAGGCGATCGTGCGTGAAATTGCAGAGGAAACAGGATATGTGAACGGTTTGATCGGAGAGAAGGCGGGAACGATTGTGGAACGGAACGAAGACCTCTATGAAGAGGGAGCGATTTTCGAAATGACCTCTCACTATTATTTTTGCGAAGTTCCCGGAGAATTGGCACCACAACTGTTAGATGACTACGAGTCCGAACAAGAATTCACCCCAGTTTGGGTCACACTTGAAGAAGCGATCATGCAGAACGAAGAAGCGTTGAAGAAAAATAGTGCGAACCGGTGGATTCATAGAGAGAATACTGTCCTAAAACAATTGAGCAAGAACCAATAGATTGTGAGCCGCTTAGTCTGTGGCTCTTTTTTTTATGGCAGAAAACACAAAGTAAGGAAGGTATACGTTTGGATATACTTGGGATGTGGGTGGAGTCATGGTTTGAGGACGTGAATTTGTATATAATGAAGCAAGTGCTTTAGGTAAGAATGGAAAGGAGGGTTCTGATGGATGAACTCCTTTACTTAGGTGTATTCCTGATTTATACGATTGCGATTTTAATCCTTGGAAAACACGGGTTTGATAAAACGGATGAACTGAGAGGGTACTTCCTGGCAGGAAGAAACCTTTCGTTATTTCCAAGCGTCGCATCCTTTTGTGCGACCTGGTTCAGTGCAGCGTCACTCCTTGGTTTGCCAGGGTTGATCTATGAAGGTGGCGTTTCGGTAATCTGGACAACAGCGGTTGCGTGGTTGTTAGGGATTATCGGGCTTCTCTTTATTTCATCAAAACTTTCTACATATAACGTTGTCACGGTACCTGAGTTTTTCCTTGTAAGGTACGATTCGAAATTACTTCAAGTTTGGATCGGAATCATCTTGAGCGTCAGTTATTTATTGTACGTCGTGATTCAGATCCGAGGATTCGGAATCGTTGTGAGTGAAATGCTGGAAGTACCGTATATTGTCAGCGTCTTTCTTGTTTATCTTTTCGTATTGTACACCACGTTCGGAGGGCTGCATTCTGTGGCGCGTACAGATATTTTTCACTTTTATCTCATCCTTGGCGGAACGATCCTTGGCTCTCTTTTTGTGGTGAACGAGATCGGAGGGCTAGAGGTATTTACGAGTGATCTCGTCGTGAGAGCGACCCGAGGAGATTCCTATTTAGCGCTTTTTCCTGAAGAAGGGCTACCGTTTTGGACGCTTCTGAGCGCATTTTTTGCATTAGGGATAGGCGTTGCTGCGAATCCACAGTATGCGGTTCGGATCTTATCAGCTCGTTCGAAACAAATTGCGTGGAAGATGATCGCAACGAGTGCGATTTTTCTTGTGCTCATCTATTTTGCGATTTTTGTGATCGGCATCGGTTCACGGATGATCAATCCGGGAGTCGTATTCGAAAGTACTGACGAAATCTACCCTCACGTTATTTCATACTTGCTGCAAACACCATGGAAGGGGATCTTGCTGATCAGCGTTGTGGCGGCTGCCATTTCAACGGCTAACTCACAGCTTCTAATCATGGCGAGCAGCTTTGTTTATGATATTACGCTTCCACTACGAAAAAAGAAGAGTGTCGATCAACAGGTTATTTCATGGACGCGCTGGGTTATTTTCATGTTTGCGACGTTTTCCTTGTTGATTGCGTTTCAACCTCCTGAAGGAATCGTTCCCTTTAGTGGACACGTATGGGGGATTATAGCGGTCTCGATGTTCTTTCCGTTGTACGGAGGTCTCTATACGGCTAGATCAAAACAAAACGCTGTCCTGTCCACATTCGGTGGGACACTCGCATATGTACTTGCGTTTTTCCTAATCCCAGATCACGTTCATCCTGTTTATCATCCTGTCCTGCCGTCGATTTTAATCGCTGGTATCCTTTATTTCTGGAAGGGAGGTACGCATGATGAGAAATTCGATTGAACGGAAGATCCTCGTTCCTTTTCTAATCATCGTACTCCTTCCAAGTTTTATTATCGGAGCGGTCTCGATGTGGGCGAGCTACCAGTCAGAGAAACAGCTGAAAGAGGCAACGGTTAGTGAAACGTTAACGAGCATCGATCGCTACGTTGGTATCTTTAATGAACGTGTGCAAAATGGCGACATGAGTGAACGTGATGCCAAATCGTTAGTCAAGGTGATGATCGATGAAAAAGTAGGATTGTATGTTGAGGATGAAGAGGGGAATTTCTACTCAGGTGGAAAGGACTATCAAGCAGAGGAATTAGAGTGGTTAAACGGCAACAGTGAGCCATCAAGCTTTGTTATCGAAAAAGCGGTGATAACTGAAGAGCTCGAACAATGGGGGTGGAAGCTTTATTTCCCGATCGAGTTCTCGTTCTATTCAGGTTCGCTTCCTGATATTCAAAAATATACGCTGCTCATCATCATCTTCATGGGTGTGATCGCCGTGCAGTTTACGATCATTTTTTCTTACCACCTCTCAAAGCCCATTAAAAACCTTGCTGCTTATTGTAAGCGGATTGCAATGGGAGATAGAGGGAAAGAGCCGGATATTAAAACGAATCGTAAAGATGAAATCGGCGTTCTCTCAAATTCGTTACAAGATATGGTCCAAACGCTAGATAAACGAAATGGACAGATCGAGAAGATTAAAAAGCTGAACGAAACGATCTTAAATAGTGTGCATGTGGGAATGGTTCTTCTCGTCGAAGGGTCAGATTCTGTTTATAATGAGGCTGCACAGCGTATGATGGATGATGATCCTTCATTGGAACAGCGTGTTAGACGTCTTACTGTTCATGAGACGACGAAGAGAAAAGAAGAGATATGGAATCATAAATATAATGAAGAAAAGGTGTATTATGCGGTAAACTATAGAGTGATTAAAGGAACTGAGCGAAATCGCTCGATCATTACGTTCGAAGATATTACGAATCGAAGAAAGCTTGAGCAACGCGTTGAACGGATGTCCCGCTTAGCATCGTTAGGTGAGATGGCATCAGGAATCGCACATGAGATTCGTAATCCACTCGCAGGGATCAGAACAACGACCCAGCTCCTTATTCGCAGGTTGGAGCTTGGCAAGGATGAGCTAGCGTTAACTGAAAACATGCTGATCGACATCGACCGGGTGAACAAGATCATAACCAATATCCTTCAGTTCTCAAGACCGCTTGATTCTAACCCGTCGTTTATAAAGGTGGATGAAACGATGCGCTCACTCGTGTTATTGATGGAAGGAATGGCGAGTGAGAAAAACGTAACATTGCATCATAGTGAAAATGGATATGGTATTTTGGTCGATCGAGACCATCTTCGTCAAATCCTTCTCAACTTGATCATTAATGGAATTAACGCGATGCCAGAAGGTGGAGAATTAACGCTTTCTAGTGGAACAACTGGGGATAAGCGGACGATTTACGTATCAGATACAGGAGTTGGCATGGAAGATAGCATGCTGGATAAAATTTTTGATCCATTTTATACAACGAGGTCTGAAGGGACTGGACTCGGGCTATCGATCGTACACCAGCTTGTTGTGCAAAATAACGGCGAGATCGATGTAAGAAGTACGCCAGGAAAAGGAACGACTTTTTCCATAACATTCCCGACAAGGAAGGAGGAAGCGTAAATGGCAGTGAAGATTGGAATCGTTGATGACGAGACAACGCTTAGGCTTACGCTGCAAATGTTTCTTGAAGATGAAGGCTATGAAGTACGTTCCGCATCTTCACTTGAAGATGGCTGGGAGCTGCTCGAATCGTTTAACCCACAGGTGCTGCTGTTAGATATACGTTTACCCGATGGAAACGGGCTCGACGCGCTGCATGAATTCAAAGAGCGATACCCGCTAATGGCGGTAATGATGCTGACTGCGTATGGTGATGCGAAAACGGCTGTAAGAGCAATTAAGGAAGGCGCGTTCGATTACTTAACGAAGCCATTTGAGTTAGAAGAGTTAAAAATTACGCTGGAGAAGTGGAGCAAGCAGCAGCACCTTGAAAAAGAAGTCGAGCGTTACCGTGAAGAAGAGCGGCGTACGAAGCTCGTACAAATGATCGGTGAAAGTGATCAGATGAACGAGTTGAAAGGGAAGATTTCGTTGATTGCCGAAAGCAACGATACGACGGTTTTAATAAGAGGTGAGACGGGAACGGGAAAAGAACTCGTTGCGAGGAGCATCCACCAGCAGAGTAAACGCCACGATGGCCCGTTTGTCGCCGTGAACTGCGCAAGTATTCCTGCTGATCTTATCGAAATCGAACTTTTTGGTCGAGAAGAAAACAGTGTCAGAGACCAGTCGAATGGTAAAGTCGGTTTAGTCGAGTGGGCTGATGGTGGTACGTTATTTTTAGATGAAATCGGAGATCTTTCGCTCGATATACAAGTAAAGCTTTTACGATTTCTAGAGGATAAACGAATTAAGCGCGTCGGTAGTGTGCATGACCTTGAGGTAGATGTTAGGATTATTGCTGCTACGAACCGCTCTCTTGAAGAAATGATTCAAGAGAAAGAGTTCCGGTCTGATCTCTATTATCGGTTGAACGTGGTGCCGATCAAATTAACTCCGCTTCGTGAGCGAGATGAGGACGTCATTATGCTGACTGACCATTTCTTGAATGAGTTTTGTCAGCAGATGAGGAAGGATACCCCAACATTACGGGCAGATGCAAAAAAGCGGTTGTTAAACTATGATTGGCCTGGAAACGTGAGAGAACTTAAGAATACGATCGAGCGAATTGCGATCTTACATCAGGAAAAGGAGCTAGCTGCCACACATTTCGATTTCTTAAATCCTGTTGAAGGTCATGTAGAGGGATCAAAAACGATCGATGATGTTGTGTTTGAAGACGCCTTTTCACTTGAGGATCACATCGAGAGCATCGAAAAGAAGTATATCGAAAAAGCAATTCAGGATTCGAAATGGAACATTACGCAAGCAGCGAAACTACTAGGGATCAGTCGTTACGCCCTTCAAAGACGGATTGAAAAATACGAGATCACATGAGCGAAACCGCCCACATCGGGCGGTTTTTTTGTGCGGAATCTTATAAAACTATCAGAAAATTACGTGATAAGGTAGAGATAAGAGAAAAAACGTAGCGATTCATTCGACAGATGATTCGTGTTTTTGAAGGAGGAAGACGATGGGTATCAAAAAAGAACAGCCCCTTGAAACAGTAGACTTAGAACAAAATCGTCCAACAAAAAGCAAGTGGGGAGTCATTCTTGGTGCCGCATTCCTGATGGGTTCATCAGCAATCGGTCCAGGATTTCTAACACAAACGGCTGTGTTTACAGAACAGCTACTCGCAAGCTTTGGTTTTGTTATCTTAATGTCAATCATTCTTGATATTGGTGTTCAGGCGAACATCTGGCGAATCATCGCGGTATCGAAACGAAAAGGACAAGATATTGCGAACATGGTTTTACCGGGACTCGGATACTTCTTAGCATTTGCAGTTGCGCTAGGAGGACTTGCTTTTAATATCGGTAACGTTGGTGGTGCTGGACTCGGAATGAACGTCTTGTTCGGAATCGATCCACGTATCGGAGCAGCGATCACGGGTGTCATTACGATCGGAATCTTCTTATCGAAAGAAGCGGGAATCGCGATGGATAAGATCGCACGTCTACTAGGTGGCGTTATGATTCTGCTTACACTTTATGTCGCGTTCCAAAGTAATCCACCGGTTGGCGACGCTGTTGTTCATACGTTCGCGCCGACCACAATCGATGTGTTTGCCATCATCACGTTAGTAGGTGGAACGGTCGGTGGTTATATTACGTTTGCTGGTGGTCACAGACTTCTTGATGCTGGGATTTCAGGGAAAGAAAACCTTCACCAGGTAACGAAGAGCTCTGTCTCAGGTATCTTGATCGCATCGATCATGCGAGTATTTCTATTCCTCGCCGTACTTGGCGTCGTAACAGCTGGTTTTGCACTTGATCCAGCAAACCCACCTGCTTCTGTTTTCCAACATGCGGCGGGCGCAATCGGGTATAAGATGTTTGGTATCGTCCTTTGGGCAGCTGGAATCACGTCAGTTGTTGGTGCAGCATACACGTCCGTGTCATTTTTAAGAACACTTTCTAAAAAAGTCGATAAGCATCATTCGGGCGTAACGATCGGATTTATCGCCGTTTCGACGATTATCTTTGCATTCATCGGAAAGCCGGTTCTGTTACTCATTCTTGCAGGTGCATTCAACGGATTGATTTTACCTGTAGCACTTGGAACACTTCTCATCGCAGCGTACAAGAAATCGATCGTAGGTGACTACAAGCATCCACTATGGTTAACGATCTTCGGAGGTTTTGTCTTCTTGATCACAGCATATTTAGCGATCGTGACGCTTATTGATAAAATTCCACAACTCTTTGCTTAATCGATAGGAGGAACATGCGTGAAACTTGATTATCATCCACTCGGGGATACGGGCATCCAGCTCGTATTCGGCTCCGAAATAACGGAAGAAACGAATCAGAAGATAAGAATGTTTGCGGATTATTTAACAGATCATCCGATCGACGGTGTTGTTGAGTGGGTGCCAGCCTACACAACATTAACGATTTATTATCTTCCTACAAAACTTTCATACGGTTCATTACGAAAGAAGCTAGAAGAGATCAGTGAAAAACAACAAGGAAGAGAAGCAGAATCTGCTTCTCTTGTTTATATCATCCCAACGTATTACGGGGGTGAAGATCTCCCATTCGTTGCAGAACACAATGGTCGAACAGAAGAAGAAGTCATCGAACGTCATTCAGGAAAAGATTATCTCATTTACATGATGGGATTTGTGCCAGGCTTCCCTTATTTAGGCGGTATGCCTGAAGAGATCGCGACGCCTAGACGAGAAAATCCTCGTGCTGCTATTGCACCAGGGTCTGTAGGAATCGCAGGATCTCAAACGGGTATTTATCCGCTTCAGTCTCCAGGAGGATGGCAGATCATCGGGAGAACGCCAGTGAAACTCTATGACCCTGAAAGTGAGTCTCCAATCTTACTAGAATCAGGGCACTACTTACGCTTCGTGTCGATCACTAAAGAAGAATACGAGGAAATAGAAGAAGCCGTAAAACGTGGAGAGTATGTAGTAGAAACAGAGGAAAAGAAGGTGGGGGTCACATCATGAGGACAGTTGATTTGAATAGTGATTTAGGCGAAAGCTTTGGAGCATATACGATTGGGAACGATGAGAATGTGCTGAAATTTATCTCTTCAGCGAACATCGCATGCGGCTACCATGCAGGAGATCACAACGTCATGATGAGAACCGTTGAACTTGCTCATCTACTCGAAGTTGGGATTGGCGCACATCCAGGATTTCCTGATCTTGGTGGTTTTGGTCGCCGCGACATGAACATGTCAGCGGATGAAGTGTTCAACCTTGTTGCGTATCAGATCGGTGCGATCAAAGGTGTCGCAAATGTTCACGGAGCACGGGTTCAGCACGTGAAGCCGCACGGTGCACTTTATAATAAAGCAGGAAAAGACCCTTCAATTGCCAAAGCGATTGCAAACGCTGTCAAAGCGGTTGATCCAGAGCTCATTCTGTTTGGATTAGCAGGAAGCGAGCTTGCAAAAGCAGGGAAGGAAGCAGGTCTAACGGTCGCACAAGAGGTGTTTGCGGATCGTACGTATCAGCCTGATGGCTCGTTAACTCCTCGGTCAGAACCGAACGCCATGATACACGATGCAGATCTAGCTGTTCAGCGTGTCATTCGGATGGTGAAGGAACAGAAAGTAGAGGCAGTGAACGGGGAAGACATTTCGATCGAAGCAGATACGATCTGTGTGCATGGTGATGAGCCGGAAGCCCTTCGCTTCGTACAAATGTTGAGACAGCGATTAGAAAGTGAAGGAATCACAATACAACCCGTTGGAGTGAGTGCAGATGCCTAAAGACCTTTTTAAAGTAACAAAGCCTGGTCTACTAACAACGATTCAGGACGACGGTCGAATTGGATACCAGCAGTACGGGATCGTAGCAGCAGGCGCAATGGATTCTTTTTCGATGAAGATCGCTAATTTTCTAGTCGGCAACTCAGGTGACGAAGGTGTGCTAGAAGTGACCGTTATGGGACCGAAGTTCGATGTTTTAAGTGACGCTGTGATCGCAATCTGTGGCGGAAACCTTTCACCGACAGTAAACGGTAAGAAAGTGGCGATGTGGAAAAGCTTTGAAGTGAAAGAAGGAGACAAGCTGCAGTTCGGACAGCCTGTGGAAGGAGCACGAGCGTATATAAGTGTCGCTGGCGGATTCGATGTTCCGGTCGTGATGGGAAGTAAATCAACGTATCTGAAAGCAGGAATCGGCGGCTTTGAAGGACGAGCTCTTGAAAAGGGAGATGTTCTAAGACGAGCTGATACCATGGAAGGAAAAAGTGGACGTGCACTCCACTACGATGAAATCCCTTCGTATGAAAAAGAAATGGAGATCCGAGTGGTGATGGGTCCTCATGAGCAGGCGTTTACGGATGATGCCCTAGAAACCTTTTTATCTTCAGCCTACGAAGTTTCACCAAAATCAGACAGGATGGGCTACAGAGTCACCGGACCTCAGCTTGAACATAAGACGTCTGCAGATATCATTTCAGAAGCGATCCCACTCGGTGGCATCCAAGTTCCTGCAAACGGTGAACCGATCATCCTGATGTCAGATCGACAAACAACAGGAGGGTATACGAGGATCGCGACAGTTATCGCGAGTGATATTCCTTCCCTTGCTCAGGCGATGCCAGGTTGCAAGATTCGATTTAAGAAAGTCTCGGTAGAAGAAGCGCAAGAAATCTATGGACGTCACGATCGATTTACGAGAACGTTAGAAAAAGTGTCGGGATAAAGGAGAATGCTAGATGCTACAGTCAAAAGAAATCATCGATATTATTAAAAATATGGACGGAACAACCGTGGATGAAGTGCACTATGAGCAAGATGGGCTCGTTGTAAAGGTGAAAAATCAAAATCCTTATGGTACGTCAGAGAGCGGTGTAGTGGAAAAGAAAGAAGAAAAGCCAACGACAAGGAAAGAACCGTCATCCGATCGAGATGAAGAACAAGTTCAGGCACAGTCAGATAGCGATGTTCATACCGTAACGGCTCCAATCGTCGGCATGTTCTACACGTCTCCTTCTCCTGAAGAAGATGTGTTTGTTCAAGTAGGAGATACCGTTCGAGAAGATACGGTCGTATGTGTGTTAGAAGCGATGAAGATGTTCAACGATGTTCACGCTGATGTGGATGGCGAAGTTGTTGAGATCATTGCGAACAATGGCGACCTTGTGGATTTCGGACAGCCACTATTCAAAGTAAAACCAGAATAGGAGAGAGCATAGATGGGGATTAAAAAAGTACTAGTCGCAAATCGTGGAGAAATTGCTGTACGCATCATACGTGCGTGTCACGAACTTGACCTAGAAGCGGTTGCAGTCTATTCAGAGGCTGATCGTGACGCTCTTCATGTGGAACTAGCGGATGAAAGCTATTGTATCGGTCCGACTTATTCGAAAGATAGCTACTTGAATATGGCAAACATCATGACCGCAGCAATCAACGGTGGTGTTGACGCCATTCATCCAGGTTACGGATTTTTATCGGAGAATGCAGCGTTCGCAGAAATCTGCGAAGACAATAACATCACGTTTATTGGACCGAGTAGTAAAGCCATCAATCAGATGGGGACGAAAGATGTTGCGAGAGAAACGATGAGATCAGCAGGTGTTCCTGTCGTACCAGGTTCGAATGGCATTATTAAAAACAACGAACAAGCCGTTGACCTTGCAGCTGAGATGGGCTATCCCGTTATTATTAAAGCAACAGCTGGTGGTGGCGGAAAGGGAATCCGTGTCGTAAGAGAGGAATCGGAGTTACTTAAAGCCATCAATGTGACCCAGCAGGAAGCGGCAAAAGCGTTTGGAAACCCGGGTGTCTACATAGAGAAGTTCATTGAAAACTTCCGTCATATTGAAATTCAAATTCTTGCAGATAACCACGGGAACGTCGTTCATCTTGGTGAGCGTGATTGTTCAATCCAAAGGCGTATGCAAAAGCTTGTAGAAGAAACGCCGTCCCCAGCGCTCGATAAGTCGATTCGAAACGAGATGGGTGAAGCAGCCGTTCGCGCTGCCAAGGCAGTAAATTATTCAGGTGCGGGCACCGTCGAGTTTATTTATGATGAAGACGGCCAGTATTACTTTATGGAAATGAACACACGTATTCAGGTTGAGCATCCGGTAACGGAAATGGTCACAGGAGTGGACTTGATCAAAGAAATGATCAAGGTTGCGAACGGCGAAGTGTTACCGATTAAGCAGGATGATATCGTCCTTACAGGCTGGTCGATGGAGTGTCGAATCAATGCAGAAGATCCAGATCGTGACTTTATGCCTTCTGCAGGAAAGGTAGAGACCTATTTGCCTCCTGGAGGTTTTGGGGTTCGCGTTGACTCAGCTATGTATTCTGGCTATGTTATCCCGCCTTTTTACGATTCGATGGTTGCGAAGCTTATCACGTATGGTGCCACACGTGAGGAAGCGATGCAGCGGATGAAGCGAGCACTAAGTGAATTTAAAATTAAAGGAATCAAGACGACGATTCCATTTCATCAGAAGCTATTAAACCATGAAAAGTTTGTAGAAGGTGACTTTAATACAAAGTTTCTTGAAATTTATGAGCTTTAAAGGAAGGTGAGCTTGATGTTAAAACCAAGTGAACAACGTCTAAGATTTAGAGATCAAACGGATCAAGCGACGACTTCAGGCATGTGTGATGGGTATCTGCAAGCAAACATGATCACTCTTCCGAGGGAATACGCATCAGACTTTCTTAAGTTTTGCGAACGAAATCCGAAGCCTTGTCCATTAGTAGATGTGTTAGAAGCAGGTCAGGTAAAACCGAATATTGCTGATGCAGATATTCGGACTGACCTTCCGAAATACCGTATCTATCAAAATGGAACTTTGAAAGAGGAGGCGCTAAACTTAAAGGAGTACTGGCGTGACGACTTCGTAACGTTTTTACTCGGATGTAGTTTTACGTTCGAGAAAGCTCTGGCGGAAGCAGGAATCAGCTTATTGCATCAAGAGATGAAGAAAGTTGTTCCAATGTACCAGACCTCGATCGCATGTAAAGAGGCAGGCCGTTTCTCTGGAGGAATGGTTGTCAGCATGAGAGCGATCAAGAAGGAAGAGCTCGACGAAGCCGTGCGCATCACGGCAGAATTTCCTGATGCACACGGTGCTCCGGTTCATATCGGCGACCCTTCTGAAATTGGTATTCATGATTTTGAAAATCCAGACTACGGGGAGTATACGCCTTTTGATTCGGAAGAGCGAATCCCAGTGTTCTGGGCATGTGGAGTAACACCGCAGTATGTCGGCTTAAACGCAAAACCTGAGATTATGATCACGCACGCGCCTGGCCACATGCTGATCACAGATCAAATGGGCTGAAGATCGTTCAATAAAAACGTTCGTTAGAGAAGGGGAATCGGTAATCGATTCCTCGCTTTTTTTTGCGCTAAGGTTCCCGCGTGCTCGAAGCAAGATATTTTTAAAAACATTCTATAAAGCCTATACTTTAAGCTGAAATAAAAAGGCATGTTACTAAAAGGAGAGGATTCATACATGAAAGCGTTACTGCTTAAAGAAAAAGGCGAGTGGGATAGCATGACGGTGGAGGAGATCCAAACACCAAAACCGGGAAAAGGTGAAGTCCTCGTCAAGATTCATGCTGCTGGATTAAACCCAGTTGATTATAAAACTGCGACGAACGGTAATCCAAACTGGGAATATCCACACATCTTAGGTCTTGATGGTGCTGGAGTCATCGAAGAAGTAGGTGAAGATGTGACGGAGTGGAAGAAAGGAGACCGTGTGGTTTACCATGGTGATCTGACGAAGAAGGGTGTCTTCGCAGAATATGCCATTACGACTGCTCATACGATCTCAAGACTTCCTGATGCGATCTCGTTTGAAGACGCAGCAGCACTTCCTACCGCTGGATACACAGCGTATCAATCCCTTTTCAGGAAGCTTCACATTGAAAAAGGTCAAACGATCCTCATTCATGCTGGAGCTGGTGGCGTAGGCGGATTTGCAATTCAAATGGCGAAGTATATGGGATTAACCGTCATCACAACCGCTTCAAAAAGCAACCATGAGTATGTGAGGCAGCTAGGCGCGGACTATGTGATCGATTATAAGGAAGAAGATTTCGTTGAAAAATGCTTGGAACTTACTGACGGCGTTGGGATCGACGCAGTGCTCGACGCGGTGAGCGCAGAGAATGCAACGAAATCTCTCGATGCTCTAACGTTCAACGGTCAAATCGCCTATATCGCAGGTGTCCCTGAGTTTTCTCGAGGCGTTTCCTTTACACGCCCTCTCTCGTTCCACCAGATTGCACTCGGTGGTGTATATGCTTCAAACAATAAGAAAGAGCAAGCTGATCTCGCTAGAATGGGAGACGAAATGGTGAACCTCGTACTCGGTGGCCATGTTGATCCAACGGTTAAGCATGTCATCTCATTAGAGGAAGTGCCAGAAGCACTCGTAAAGCTCTCAGAACGTCATGTTACTGGGAAAATTGTAGCGAAAGTGGTTGAAGAATAGGTAGAGTGACACGATAACGATATCGTTTAGAACGGAAAAGCCGCGCAGCTATGGATCGAGGCGTGGCTTTTCTCTATCATTTTTATACTGCCGTCTTATTATTCCGTAACACGGTAATAAATCCATCGAGGATATCGTGACTGATGAAAAAGCCTTTTCGCTGATAAAAGTCTAGCGCATTTTGATTGCCATTCGATACGAAGATAAAATGATCTTGAACGTCTTTTTCATTCCGCAGCCATTCCATCGACATGTCGAAAAGCTTAGAACCAACCCCATACTGTCGATAACCATCTTTTATATAAAATTGAGATAAGCAACCTACAAAGTCTCCACTTACTGACGATAGATCAAAGAAAGTCGCAAAGTCATTATCATACGCTTCTTTACGTGAAATGTTCGAGTACACATATCCTATGATCTCCTCTTCGTCTTTTACAACGACAATGTAATTTTTCTCCGCTTTCTCCACAGATGGAACCAATCGTGTTTCAAAGCTCATGTCATCGAATAATTCGGGGGTGATGTGCGCTTTTGATTTTTGGAAAACCATCAGCTCGTTACAAATCTCTCGACAGCACTCGATTTCTTCAGGACTGATCACGTCATATGTAAGATTCATTGGCATTCTCTCCTGACTACTAAAAGCGTTTTCTACCTATTAGTATAGCTTTCAGTTGGTTGGAAATGAAGACACCTTGTGAAACATTTAAAAAAGAAAAAACGTACAAGTAATAAGAAAGGGTGTTTTTACCAGTGGGGTACTTAAAAAAGATCCAATACATGATAGGTTTGCCGTCAGCTCTCATCTTAATGATATCGCTTTTAGTAAGCTATGAACCTGTAACAATCATCGCGCTAATAGGTTGTTTTATCGCTCTGATATGCAGGCAGATCCGTTACCATCGATACTCCTATCGACTTGGCCATCCTGATCGTCACTCCGATGAACTCGGGTATGACCTGACGGACGATCATCTCGACGAAGCAGAAACGTATGACCGTGACCGACAAAAGAGGTGAACGCACTTTTTTATGGAAATAGTGGGTTAGCACAAAATGAGGGGGATCACGATGATTGCGCCAGAACAGATTATGACCGTTTGGAAAACGTTTGATGACTTTCCGATGGAGACACTTACGAAAGCGTGGTATTTCAATAAAGCGCAGAAAAAGCAGAGAGAAGTTGCTTTGATGAAAGAACATCGAGCGCAATATGGCATTACAGGTAATTGCTTTGATCTCGCGTACTGGTTGCTCGATGAGTTTAAAAGAAGTGGTGTGAAAGCCTATCCGATCGGACACGATTTACATACAGAAGATGCTCATGTTGCTGTCGTTGCGGTAGATGAAAGAGGGAGACGCTATTTATGTGACCTTGGGGATCAATGGATACAGCCTGTCTTAATCGACTCGGAATGTGAGGATTATTCAAATGAAAAGCTTGATGGCTTTTTTCCAGGGGCGCGCATTCAGGTGAGCCCTCATGATGAGCAGCTTACTGTTCTTTACGAGAGACCGAATGGCAAGGTTTCGAAACAGGTTTATGATACGAGAGTGGTTGAGATGGGAGAGTTTAAACGTGCAGCAGAGCATTCCCAACACCTCATAAAACCGGTACCATTACTTGAGTGTAGGGTCCCGTTTAAAGAAGAGACAGCTCATTGGGAGTTTTATAACTGGAGAAGTTTTATGAGTACGACAGCGGGGTTATATAACGAGCGAGACCTAACTAGTATCGAAGAATGGACTGCTAGAATACATAAACGGACAGGGTATGATGAATTGTTCGTACTAGAAGTATTAGAGATTTACAATAAGCGAAGGTCAGTTGAGAGGAGGTAATGGAGTTGGGGATGGGGGCAATAAGTATTTTTCTCATCGCAATTCTTCCTATACTTGGAATCGCGCTACTTGGAATCTATTTCATAAGAAAAAGCATACGAAATAAGTGACTTCCGAATCCTAGGAAGTCATTTTATTTTATCCGCTTTGAAACTATTTCATCGATGGTCTCGTCAAACTTCCAGAACAAATCACTTGATAGAGAGGAGCTAAAATGAAAGACGTTGAGAAGGACGCCATGTTAGAAGAAATCATGATTGATTATGGAGATGAGCTTGTACGATTGGCTTATACATATGTAAAGGATACTTATACCTCAAAAGATCTTGTGCAGAATGTGTTTATTAAATGCTATGAAAAAATTCATACCTTTCGTGAAGACGCAGCTTTAAGAACATGGCTCTACAGAATAACAATCAATGAGTGCAAAGATTATGTGAAAAGTTGGGGATACAGAAAGCTCCAGGTATCTAATTTTATACAAGAGACAGCTAATGGATTTGAGGCTTCTGTTGAAAACAAAGTGATTCAGCAATCGACGAACGAAGAAATTAAAGAGATCGTCTTATCTCTCCCTATCAAGTATAAGGAAGTGATTTTTCTTTATTTCTATCATTCTCTAAAAATAGAAGAGATCGCAGAAATAACCTCGATTACGCCTAACACGGTTAAAACGAGATTAAGGAGAGGGAAGCAGAAGCTGAGATTAATGATAGAGGAGGCAGAGATGTATGGATGATGAACAATTGAAAGAAGCCCTCCGTGAAAATGATGAGGACCTTCAATTTACAAAGCATGATCGGCAAAACGTGTTTAGGAAAATTGAAGCCAGAAATGGAGAGAGAAATAAACGAACCTTTTTTAAAGGGAGACTATTTCCTATTACGGCGACTGCACTTGTTGCAACGATATGTTTTATATTGCTCATACCTTCTCTCCTCAGTAATCAAGGGACACCCATTATCTTAAAAGATGATGTTGTCACGGGCAGTAATGAAAGAAGTGATATTACTACGATCGTTGTCATGGTAACAAACTCTACGGACCGAACGGATGCTAACCTGCTAGTTTCTTTTGACAAAGTTTCCAATAATATTAATGTCATCGCCATGCCACGCAGTTTAAAAGTTCCTATTCTAAAGCCAGGGGGAGAACTAGTTAGTGAAGACAAACTCACTCATGCCTATGCGTATGGATCCGGTCCTGAAGCGACGAGCAAAACGCTAGGGGATTATTTCAGTGTAGAAGTAGATTACTATGTTTCTATCGATCGGAATGATATACAGAAATTGCTTGAACCAAGAGATGTTATTACGGACGATGTGGAGGAAGCTACAACAATCCCAGGCCCAAGCGGGAGCGAGCTTCAGCTAACCAAAGGCTTGAATCGATTTGGACCTGAAGAAATCGCTACACTTCTAGGATCAGATGTACGTAATGAACAAGTGTCAGTGTTAATCGATCATATTATGAAAATTTTTGTGAATGGGTTAACGCAAGATGGGCTTGAATATCTCTCGAAAGAAGCACGAACAAACATTGATTCAGTGGACTTTACGGGGGTGTGGGATGCGTCTTACCAATACGATGTTAGAACAATCTCAGTGTCCGAAGGGATAAGGGAAACTAAAGATAACGGACACTTTTTTATAGAGTTTGAACAAGGTTTCTTGTATGAATTAAAAAAGAAGATGAAGGATTTCGATTGGTAATGTAAGCGGTGATCACCATGATGGTGGTCACTGTTTTTTTAAGGTGTGATGAAAGTAAGTGATGGGCCTTTTGATTCACTTACTTTTGTAAAATTGGTTGTCCCTTCCTAATTGTTAACGTATCCTTAAGTATGTTAACTAGTTTGATCGGGGGAAAAGTGTGTTGAAGAAAAAGGATAAAGACATAAAGTTTGAAAGCCTTGATGAAGAATTACGTGAAGAAGTGCTTGAGTATACGGGAAAGAGATCAGACGTTTACGAAAAGAAGTGGAGCAAATTATCAAACAAAAAGTCGCAGATTTCATGGAACTGGGCGTCGTTCCTTTTTAATCTGTTTTGGTTTGCATTCCGTAAGATGAACATTTATGCCTATTCGTTACTAGGTGTTATCGTCTTGATCGATGTTTTGTCCATCCTTTACTTTAAGAAGACGATTTCGGGTACAAGTATGGGACCTATATTTATAGCGTTCGCTCTCTTATCAAATAAACTGTATTTTGATTTTGTACTTAAACAAGTAAAGAAATTGAAAGAAAAATACCCTGATCGTGATGAACGCTTGGCAGCCATAAGGAAGCAGGGGGGCGTAAGTTGGCTTAGAGCTATTCTTTTTGTATTAATCGTCTTCATCTATTCTTTCTCAATCATGTTTGTAGAAGAAGAAGTGTACTTTTCCTACATGGAGCCAAAGTTCACTGAAGCATATGAATTACAAGAAGCGGGTCAGCTTGATGAAGCACTAGAGGTGTATGAGTCGATAGAAAATGACAATATACCTGTAGCAGAAATTCATTTAAACAAGATGTACATATACTCCGATAAAGGTCAGGATGAAAAAGTTTTAGAAGAAGTAAATGCTTATTTAGAGATCAGGCCAGAGGATGAGGAAATGCTTGAAATAAAAGAATTAGTCCTTGATCGGCTAGAAGAGTGAGAATTGTCTATCGTTATTTAGACGAACGTTAAATGATTATTTTCATTTAACGTTCGTTTTTAGGTTGAACTTCCTTTGTTCCTTTGATATAGTTACACAGTAAACAACTAAAAAACATTGCTCGTATATCCTCAGTAATATGGTCTGAGTGTCTCTACCTGGTTCCCGTAAACGAACTAGACTACGAGTTAAAGTATATGCCGGTACTAGCCGTGTTCTTTTTGCTATGGTTATTTCTATTGTTGATACTTTGACTTTGGTGGTCTAGAAGGTAGATGTCACTCTACATTTCTAGGCCTTTTTCTGTGGAGAAAACGGTGCATCAAACATCTTAGAGGGGAGCACAGTAGAAGTAGTGGAGAAGACAACATCATTCGAACAACAAAGGGGAGTTTTCAATTGAAACGTAGAATAGAAGCAAGATACATGGCGATCGCAATGGTTTCTTTACTAATACTTTCTGTAATGGCAGGATGCAGTTCTTCCACGAAAAGTGAGGCTGAAGCAGCTAAGGAGAATGAAAAGCAGCCTCTCATCGTTCAAGGGCCAATGCCGATTGAAGCTGAGAAGTTTGCTAGTAAGTTAAGTGATGTGAAAGAAGAAAAGTCTGGTTCATTTGTGTTTTATAAAGGAACATTGGACGGTTACCCTGTGATCGTCACGAAGACGGGTAAAGGAATGGAGAATACTGCGGCTGCAACGGCTGTAGCGATCGAAAAGTATGACCCGATCGCTATTATCAACCAAGGTACTTCGGGTGGGCATGATCCAGATCTTCACGTCTTCGATATCGTTCTAGGTGAACGAACTGTCAATCTCGGTTCATTGAAAACACCGAACAAAGATGAAGGGGAAGGCATTTCACCGAAAGAGTGGATTCCGATGGACTTGATGGCATCAGAAGGAAGTGCGGGAGAAGATCCTGATGCAGAAAACATCCGTTATTTTGAAGGTGACAAAACGTTACTAAAGGCTGCTCATGCGGTAAAAGATACCTACACAAAAGGAAAGATCGTCGATGGTACGATCGGTTCAGCAGATGTATGGAACAATGAAGTGGATCGCATCAATTGGTTTCATGAGAATTTCGGATCTTCAGTAGAAGAGATGGAAGGTGCGGCTGGCGCACAGATTGCAAAAGCGTATGATGTTCCTTTTCTTGGCATTCGCGTACTTTCCAACAACAAAGTAAACGACGGTGCGTATAACCCTGAAACCGCAGAAGCAAATCAGGAATATGTTTATGAAGTCGTGAAAGAATATTTAACGATGATTGAAGAAAAGTAATCGCTTAGAGTGTGGATGCGTCCACACTCTTTTATGTAGCGGAAGGAAACGAGCGCTGTTTATAGAAGATGATTGAATGCACAAAACCAAATAGTGAGGAAGATGCATCATGATTCAGTATCCAACGTTAAAAAATAGCGCAAAGATTGGAGTAACCGCTCCATCTTCTGGAGTACCAGAAAGCTTACATACGATTCTTCGTGAAGCTATTGAAAAAGTAGAAGCAAAAGGGTATGACGTTTCCTGTGGAGAGACAGTCTGGACTCAGAAAAAGGCAAAGTCAGCAAGTGCGAAGGTTCGAGCGGATGAATTTAATAGACTGATGCAGGATGAGGAGATCGACCTCATCGTGCCACCTTGGGGCGGAGAGCTATTGATCGAAATTCTCGAGCATATTGAATTTGAAAACATCAAACCGAAATGGATTCTCGGCTATTCAGACGTTAGCGCGCTGTTGTTTTCCATCACATTGAAAACAGGTATTGCGACAGCTCATGGAACAAACTTGATCGATTTAAGAGGTGACTATCAAGACCCGACAACTGCAATGTGGGAAACCGTTTTGAAAACGAAAAAAGGTGAAATGGTCGTCCAACATTCTTCTGAAGCCTACCAGAAGGAATGGGACCACGAAAATCCATCTCCATGTGTCTTTCATTTGACTGAACAGACTGAATGGAAATCAACGGAAGACGATGTTTCGTTAGAAGGACGGTTGCTTGGAGGGTGCCTCGACATCCTCACACATCTCGTCGGCACGCCATATGGCGATGTAGCGTCATTTAGAGAAACGCATTCAGATGAGCCAATCCTCTGGTATTTTGAGAACTGTGATTTGAATACAACGAGTGTAAGACGGTCGCTAGTTCAAATGAAACTAGCAGGGTGGTTCGATCATTGCTCAGGTATTTTGTTTGGGAGGAGTGCAGCGAATCAACCAGTGAATGGGTATGTCATTGAAGATGTGTATGAACAGCTTGCGGAAGAAATCGGAGTGCCTGTAGTTTACGATATCGACTGTGGTCATGTTCCTCCACAGCTCACATTGATAAACGGTGCTCGTGCAAAAGTGACAGCGCGTAATGGAAAGGGAAAAGTAATTCAAACATTCGACTGAATTTCACTTCTCATCAGGAAAAAGAGCTAGATTTTTGTAGAATAAAGGATTTTTGACGAACAAAGACGAATGAGTTGTTAATGAGGTTTGTTACCGGTCTGCTTGTATGAATCAATTTAGATACCTTCTTAGCCGTAGCCGTTCGCGAGATCTTGTAGAAGGAGGAGGTATATGGAACAACATTCTGCCATTCGGAACATAACAGGTGTCCAAAAAGAACTCGTTTATAATCAAATCTTGGAGTACTCGAACGAAGCGACTGTCATTCATTCAAATCACGAAATACTTTATATTAATCAGTCAGGAATAGACTTACTCAATGGCACGAGAGAGTCGATCATCGGTCTGGATATCGTGGAATTCTTTAAGCCAGATCAAAGAGGGTTTGTAAAAGACCAGATACGTAAATTGACCATTGATAGGCAGATCAGTGAAACCATCGAAACTGAGATTTTCAAGCAGGACGGAACGTTTGTCGAAGTTGAGTTATACTGTCATTCGGTCGTATATGGGGATGTTGCAGCAATTCAAACGATCATTCGAAACATCACGACACGTAAAGATGCTGAGCGGAAGTATAAAAAAATATACAACGAAATCGGCATGCCAATCGTTCCGGTGTTCGATGGCATTGCTGTGCTCCCACTTATCGGGTCGATCGATGAAGAGCGAATCGCCCACGTTTTAGATCATATCCCAACTAAAGTTCACCAAAAAAAGTTAGATCATCTGATCATCGATGTATCTGGTGTCTATACGATCAACGAACGGGTCGCCGAGTTTTTATTTAAAATGAACGATGTGATCGAACTTCTCGGTGTGTCTATCACCTATACAGGGTTTCGGCCAGAGCTCGTATATAAAGCAGTGGATACAGGGTTAGAAATTGACAACTTAAAGACTGTGGCGAGTGTTCAGCATGCGATTCGTGGATTAAATTGCACATAGCACCATCTACACATCTGAGGAATTTGAGATGTGTCTTTTTTTGTTCGCACCTCTTATGTTACGGTTAGACTATTATTTCCAAAATTGGAAAAACACTGCGTTAGGAGAAGACGACATGCAATATGCGATATCTGTCACCGACACCTTAAATGTAGAAACGATAGAAGCACAAGGCTTACAAGTGATCGAGGTGTTGAAGGAGTTTTCAGTAGCACTTAAAGACATCACATCGTTCGAAGCACCGCGTGGAATCGTCTTTCACGATTTGAAGTCAGCTACCGAGCTATATTCTGATATCCCTATCCCAGCGTATACGTCTCGAGACCTCATCCATCTCAGTCCTGATCCGGCGGTTTGGAAGGAACTCTTTTTATCAACGGTTAAAGAAGGGATGGAGCATGCCGAAGCGTACTACTCTTCGACTAATCATCTTGATGTAGCAGCCATCGCTGCCCATGAATTGACCCATCACGCGGATTTCTTTCACGATGATTTTGAGGGTGACGACGTGAACATGTGGTTTGAAGAGGGGCTTTGTGAATATATCCCAAGTAAGCTCATGTTCTCTGAACAAAAGTTTCAGGAAACTTCAGAAGTTGAGGAAATGTTGATCGAGAGCTACAAAGAAGAGTTCGGTGAGTATTGTTTGAGTGAGTTTGGAAAAGCGGGCTATCGATATGGCGAGAAAAATGGGTACGCTGGGGCTTTTTATGACTACTGGCGAAGCAAAAAAGTTGTGAAGGCGTTAGTGGAAGACCATTTTGATAATCGCATGTCAAGTCTGATCGCGTGTTATAGAATGTGGGATCAATCTACACCGCTCCATGGTTATTTTACAAATGTGCTTGGCTTATCTGAATCTCAAGCAAAAGACTTATGGCTAGCATAAAAAAGCCCTGACTCACATCTCCAGTGAGAGCCAGGGCTCGTAAAACCATCCTTAAATGGTAACACTCTATTTCACACAATAACGTGCTGGTCTTTAAGAAATCAACTTACTTGTTTGTTTCATCAGTAAGCTTAACGAGAACATGAGCGATGTGCTTACGTTCTTCTTCATTCGCTACGTTCCATAGCTCGTTCAATACTTTTTGCTCACGGTTTCGCGGCTCTTCATGTTTTGCTAAGTAGTCACCGACACGCTTAGCACCTTTGGATAAGCCTTCTTCACCAAGACCAAGTTTTTCACCTTTTTGAACTTGATCACCCAGATAGTCTTTGAATTGCTGGAAGTTCTCTAGAATATCATCTTTCTTGTCTTGATTCATTTCTGCTGCTGCACTTTTTGGATCTTTACTCATTATAATCCTCTCCTTCAACTTGTCTTCATGTTTCTTTTTCCACGTATGGAAGTGATAAAAACATGAGAGTGTTTTTCGATGTGCTGTTGTGATTTGGTAATGTTAGCCACACAGGATATATAACCGAGAGAGACTGAATGTAAACCTGTGGGCTGTGAATAGGTATGATCTTACTACTTAGTGAAGAATAGGGGAAAGGGTATGACATCTAACTATAAGCGTGAAATTAATGCGATATATCCAGAATTAACGATAACGAAGCTAGAACTAAACACCATCGGTCAAAACAATGATGTCGTCATTGTGAACGAGAATCTTGTCTTCAGGTTTCCGAAGTATGATGAAGGGATTCTAGCGCTGAAGAATGAAACGGCGGTCCTTGAAGAAGTTAGAAAACATGTGACGCTCCCCGTTCCATTCCCTACGTATATGTCGTTACAGACGCAGGAGGTTGGGAAGGTTTTCGCGGGGTACGACTTGATAGAAGGGGAACCATTTTGGAAAGAAGAATTTCAGAAAATCACTGTGGAAGATAAAGAGAGAATAGCGAATCAGCTCGGTACATTTCTGTCAAAGCTTCATTCGGTTCCAATCGAACAAAGCAACGCAGCGATTCATCATGAGGTTGAGAGTCTATATGTAAGGATACAGAACCTGTTATTCCAACATATGAGGGAAGATGCGAGAAAGGATGTTTCGAACCTTTTTGAATCCTTTCTAGAGAAAGTGAAAGAGACCCGTGTACATAAGAAGCGGATTCACGGTGATTTTGGCGCTTCAAATATTTTGTGGGACCCTGAGAAACGTGAGATAACGGGAATCATCGACTTTGGGGAAACGGAAATCGGAGATCCAGCCTATGACTTTGCAGGGCTTTTAGCTAGCTACGGAAACGAATTCGTAGAGAGGTGTCTTGCGTTTTATTCTGAAAGGGAGGACCTCCTAGAACGCGTGACGTTTTATAAAAACACGTTCGCATTGCAGGAAGCTCTTCATGGTATCGAACACAATGATGTTGAGGCGTTTGAGAGCGGGATCTGTGAATATCGATAGCGCTAGTTTGCTTTTACTAAGTGATAGTAAGTCAGCAGCATCGATTGAAACAATAGATAGATCGGCACAGACCAAACCATCGAGTAGCCCTTGTCAAAATGATAGAGGCCTATTTTCGTCCCGATCCACTCCATCACCATCGACACGACCGTCCAAATGACGATGTAGAGAATCGAGTAAAAGCCTTTGATGTTTAGTTTTACATAAATGTAAACAAAGAAGTAGCTATAAGGACAGTACATCACATAGCTTAAGAAATCGATTCCCTGATAGGCGGCAGTATCATTTACATCATAAAAGTCCCATGCACTAACACTTAGCGTTTGGTCACTAAACATTCCAAGGAATAACCCGAACAAACTATATCCGATCGTCTCTAATGTAGAGAATATTTTTGGCAGGGAAAAAAGTAAAAAAAACAGAACGAGTACGCTAAGAATAACAAACCATTCGTTTAGGTCAAAAGCCCGTTCATAAACCTTCATAGTGCTCTCTCCTTCGCAGCATCATAACGAATTTGAGCATAGCAAGGCCGATGAGTAGAAGGATACAGTCCATCATGATCGCAAGAAAGAAGTTCCATTCGTTATATACCTCAACTTTAAGATAGACGGACCCTAAGTTAAAGGTATGCATGATTAGCAAGGTACAAGCAAAAAAGCCAAACTTTGCTTTTCGACTCGTTAACATGCTAACTGTATTGATAAAAAGAATAATGATTAACGGCGTGATGAGATTCCGATGCAGTAAAAAGGTCAGAAATAACGTGTTGTCATCTGATGTGGAGATTAATTTCATGTTCCATGTAATAATCGTCAAGTAATTCATGATAAAGATGGAAACACCGAAGAATACGATAGAGTTTTCGAGAAAGCTCCGCATTTTTCTATGGAAGATCGTTAGCTGAATCAGGAATAAGGAAATGGTCATTGCGATCGCAAGTGCCACGGTCATCCTCCTTGACTATCTCCAATTGCTTACGGGAACATCGTACAGAATGAGCAAGACGATGATGATTGGAATGGAAATTACATAAGCGATTAGAGGGCGTTTGTAATGTAAATAGAGCATGGTAAACATGATGAAATCGAAGACGATCGAACTGACTAACGTCCAGCCGTGGTGATAGTGAAATAAATCCAAAACTGTGAAAAGCCATTCGAAGAATCCGTATAACACGACCCATGAGAGTAGAAAGAGGAGCTTTGTAGATGTTCTTTTCAACCTATCCATATAAGGGATATAGATCAAAACCGAACATGGGTAGACGATGAACATGATGATTAAGTTTATCGATGTATGGTTCGGTAAAAAATTGCTTTCCGTATACTCCCACAGCGGGTATTTGTAAGTTAGGAAATTATAGAGAAGATCACATGCTATAAAATAAAGGATGGTGTGATGGTATTTCTCCCAATGCCGCCAGTCTCCAAAAAGTCTAGCGGCAATGATCCAACATAGCGCTCCTAATATGTACATAGTCCATTGCCCCTTTTCATCTGCACATCTGTTAGCTTTTTCAATGTTGGGAAGAATATGCGTTTGCTGTGCTGTTAAATATTTGGTGTGATGTAGGGAAGGTGTGGCTTAAGGTATTTCGCGGATATTTTCTTGATATCGCGGATAAAAGAGGAGATTTCGCAGATATATTCAATTTTCCGCGGATATCTCATTGAATTAGCGGAAATAGTCTGATTTGCAACATGAATTTAGGCATTTACAGATTGCCTTCCATACTTTTAAATGATGGGTGATACATAATGAAAGTATTAAGAGGAAAGCGAAGTTTTGACTTGGACGAATTTATGAAAAAGCCTCTGTTCGCACATCTATCTACGATGGCAGATGAGGGACCAAGGGAGTCTCCTGTTTGGTTTTACTGGGAAGATGAGTGTATTTGGATCATTGGTACACCACCTTCTGATACGTTTCCAGCAAGAATTGAGCAGTATCCGAAGTGTGCGATCGGCATCGTGGATTTTGATCGCAGCACTGGTGAAGTTTTTCATGCAGGGTTTAGAGGTGAGGCAACGGTCGTCCCATTTGATAAAGGGATCGCCTATCGCCTGCTCAGAAGGTATCTTGGACCAGAGGAAGCAGAGTGGTCCCCAAACTTTCAGGGATTGGGAGACAGCAACGTTCTCATTAAATTCGTCCCCGAAACTGTCGTCGTACGAGATCAGTCATACGCTCCGAGCGGTGGCGAGTGAAACATTGGGAGATGAGAGACATGACATATACACAAATACTGAACAAGACGATCGAAACATATGAAAACGATGGAAGCTTAGAAGCTTTCCGCTATATTCAAGAGCATGCTGATGAAGTCGAAGGGAATCGATCGCAGATTTATAATTTTCAATATGCGCTCGCTGCAGCTTCTGGCTTAAAAGATGAAGCATTAACATTGATGAGAGAAGCCGTCATCGACCATGGGTATTGGTATTCCTATGATTATCTCATGGCAGATGAAGATTTGGACTCCATTAAAGATACAGGCGAGTTTCAGGAACTCGCGGAGATTTGTAAGAAAAGGGAAGAAGAAGCGAAAGCAACGGCTAAACCTGAGTTAACGCTCATCGGTGAAGATGGAGCAAAAAAACCACTACTCATCGCGTTACACGGTGATCAGGAAAATGCTACTTTAACGAAAGAATATTGGCGTTCTGTCGTTACAGAGGGAACGGCTCTCGCTCTTCCACAGTCGTCTCAAATTCAGTTTACGGATGCATACGAATGGGAAGATCTTGAAAAAGGCTCAGATGAAGTCGTCAATCATACGGACCGATTGGTCGATCAATTTAATGAGATCACGATCGGCGGCTTTTCAGCTGGATGTCGAGTAGCCCTTCACGCCATGGTGACAAAAAACTTACCTGTTAAAGGGTTTATCTTTGTTGCTCCGTGGCTGCCAGAAGTAGAAGAGTGGGATGAGTTGCTCGACAACATCGGTACAGATGTAAAAGGCTACATCATTTGCGGAGACCAGGATGAAGACTGTATTGAAAGTGCAAACAGATTTGGAGAGCTTTTAGTGAAGCGAAATATCCAGCACAAGTTGAAGATCATATCAGGTCTTGACCACGAATATCCTGAGAGATTTGAAGAGATGTTGAAAGAAGCGATGACATATATTGGTTAAGACGCTGAGGAAAATTGATGAAGGTGCTAGAGCTTCATCATTCCTCTTATACTAACCACCAAAAAAGGGGTGAAGCGATGAACACGCCACAAGCTTGGACGGAATATATTCATCTTGTTCCTGCTTTAAAGAATGCTGTCGTATGGAAGTCTCTACGACAATGGTCACTTTCAGAAGTTTGGAGAGTCACGATGCCAGGTGGAAACACGATGATTGCAAAAAAAGGAATGGGAGAGAATTCCCGCGAGGCAGCCGTTTATGAACATCTGCTTCGTCCCCTTAAAGTTGATTCACCCATTATTTATAATGCGATTTCAGAAGGCTCAGTTGGCATTTTACTGATGGAAGATGTAAAAGGGAAAAGTGTCGAAGAAAACCCTGATGGACGTTATTTTATCGAAGCAGCCAGAAAATTAGCAGCGATGAGGACTGAAGTGCGATCGAGGCTAGCGAATAAGGGCACTGGCATCAAAGATGTGTTTTATTTAAAAAAAGATAAATTGATCAACGATCTTGTTCATTTGAAAAAGCAGCATCAGCTGTTAGAAATTAACCAGGACGTTATTCTTCAACGTGCCTTAGACGTTCTTCCACAACACTTGGAACAATTGTATAAACGCTTCCCAGTGACCATTACTCACAATGATTACTATCCAAAAAATATGGTAGGCATAAACAAAACGCTCAAGATCATCGACTGGGCCAATGCAAATCTTAGCCCTCACCTTGGCGATCTATACTGCTTGATTACCTCTGCCGAAGAGTACGGAGTAAGTCAAAAAGAAGTGATTGATGCGTATCGAAATAACGTCACAGAGGAATTAGCAGTTGATCTAGATTGGCAGATTACGATGGGCGGCATCTGCTGGACGATCTATATGCTTAGATGGCTGATCGATTATGGTGTGGACGCCATTCCAGAAGCGAAGGACTGGGTTCCAGATATGGTGAATGAACTCGAACGTTTATTAGAAACGCTGTCATAGTTAGGGGGATCAAATGAAGCTTTATGGAGATTTTGAAAAAGAAGACTGGTTGAACGCGATGAAAATAAAGGCTGAGGATGTCCCTGACGCTTTTATCTTACACGGAGAATGGGAACATGAATGGAATTTAGCGAGTTGGAAGGAGCTTCTTCATCACGATCAGTGGTTCCCGGATTGGAATGCGATCGTAGGGACATACGGCGACAGACGGATTGGATTTGCAAATGTGTTTGGAGGCCCGATCGCAGCGTCAGTTGCCCATCGGTTCTCCGTGCTAGGAACTGAGACGTTCATTCAAACGGGCTATTTTGGCGGGTTGTCTCATGATGTGCAGTATGGTGATATCTTTATAGCGACGTCGGCAGCGATGGAAGATGGGGTATCACACTGGTACTTACCGGAGAGAAAAACGGTCGAAGCAGACGAAGCACTTGTTCGAGAAGCGATCAGGTTTTGTGAGGAAAAAGATTACTCATACGTAACAGGACCCATTTTCACAACGGGTGCGATCCATGCTGAAACGAGCGAACTCGTCGCCTCCTGGGCGGATGACGGGTATATTGGAGTCGATATGGAGACGGCGACGACGTTTGCTGTCGCAAAGAAATTCGGCAGAAAGGCGGTCAGCCTCCTTAACTTATCTGACCATATCATTAAAGGAGATACCCTCTACTCGGATAATTTTGAGAGAGATGAAATCGAAGCGAAAACAGATGACAGGATTAAAGAACTAGCTCTTCACCTATCACGTTTCTAGAGAAGACTTTTCAATTGAAAAAATTGAAAAGTCTTTTTTTTTGAAAACACGTTTAACACCTTTTTTTACGAGGGAAGGAAAAGTAAAGGTTGTTATGATGTGATTCGAAGCAGCTAGAAATTTGATGTAACGAGGTGGTTCATTTTGAGTCCGGATCAAATAGGGTTTGCGCTATTATATATAGGTGTCTTTCTTCTTATCGGAAAACTCATACGTGTGAAAGTGAAAATTTTGCAAGATCTTTTTTTACCAGCATCCATAATAGGGGGCTTTATCGCATTGCTCCTAGGTCCTCAGGTTCTTGGTAAGCTTGTCGCTCCTTTCGTCTCGGAAGGACATTTCTTAGCGAACGGCATTATGACAGATACAATCATCGAGGTGTGGGCGGCGCTCCCGGGTCTTATGATCAACGTGGTGTTCGCATCGTTATTCCTTGGAGCGACGATGCCGAAGCTTAAAGACGTGTGGACTTACGGCGGGCCGCAGCTCGCCTTCGGTTGGGCGATCGGCTGGGGACAATATGTGATCGGTCTATTAGTTGTCTTACTCATCCTTACGCCGTTCTTCGATATTCCAGCGATGGCGGGGGCACTGATCGAGGTCGCCTTTGAGGGCGGTCACGGTACGGCAGCAGGTATGGCGAGTACGTTCGAAGAGCTAGGCTTCTCGGAGGCATTCGACTTAGCGATTGGACTTGCGACAGTCGGTGTGTTGTCAGGTGTGATCTTCGGTATCATCCTGATCAACTGGGCAGTTAGAAATAATAAAACAGAAGTGATCAAAGATGTTGATGGCTTCTCTGACCTTCGTAAAAGTGGAATCATGGAGTATCAAAACCGAGAGCCAGCTGGAAAGATGACGCTCCGACCTGAGTCGATTGAGCCGCTATCGTTCCATCTCTCGATCATTATGGTTGCCATTTTGATAGGTTGGTTGATTTTACAAGGGTTGATCGGACTAGAAGCGATCACGATCTCTCAGTGGACAGGCTCAAGCTTCATGACGTATATCCCGCTGTTCCCGATCGCAATGTTTGGCGGTATCATTCTACAAATCTTCTTTAATAAAAATGATAAGTACAATCTCGTCGATCGTCGTATGATCAACCGTATTCAAGGACTTGCTTTAGATATCTTGATTATTTCAGCGATCGCGACAGTATCACTCGAAGTGATCGGTGACTATCTCGTTCCATTCTTAATTCTAGCTGTAGCCGGAATCTCCTGGAACTTATTCGGATTCCTATTCCTCGCGCCAAAGATCATACCGAATTATTGGTTCGAACGAGGGATCGGTGACTTCGGTCAGTCGATGGGTGTTACAGCAACAGGTCTCCTCTTGATGCGAATCGTTGACCCTGATAACGAATCACCTGCGTTTGAAGCGTTCGGTTACAAACAGCTCGTGTATGAACCGTTCCTAGGTGGTGGTCTCGTCACAGCGCTCTCGGTTCCGTTTATTGCAGGCGTTGGACCGTGGGCAGGACTGATTTTATCCCTTGCCATGACCGCACTTGGCATCTTCTTCGGAATCTTTTATTTCGGAAGAGGGAAGCATAAAGAAGGATAAAAAACTAGTAAAGGAAGCTGTCTCGATAGGCAGCTTCCTTTTTTGTATAATGGGTGATCGTAATGTAGCCAAGTTTTGAAGCTTGCTCGCACTTCAAATGTTTTGAGATGATAAAAGCTGTATAGCTAATTTAATCTTAGAAGATGGAGCCTAAGAATAGTTTCATATCTTAAGAAAACAATGGAAATGGATTATAATCGAATCAAGTTGAATACGTGCATGCTGAAATAAGGAAGTGATAATATGGTCAATGCTTTACTATTATTTGTTCTTGCGGGACTAGCTGAAATAGGTGGAGGCTATCTCATCTGGCTTTGGTTACGGGATGGCTATCCTTCGTATTACGGCGTGATCGGTGGGATAACGCTTGCGCTGTATGGCGTGATCGCAACCTTTCAAGCATTCCCATCTTTCGGTCGTGTGTACGCGGCATACGGAGGGGTGTTCATCATTCTTTCAGTATTATGGGGATGGGGTGTCGATCAGAAGACACCTGATGTTTATGATTGGTTGGGAGCGGGAATCTGTTTGGTCGGTGTATCTGTCATGCTGTTTAGCCCGAGATGATCGCTCGTGATACGACAGGTGCATTTTACCTCAGGCATACCCGTTGACTTTCGGTAAAATGTAAGGTATCTTTATTTCCTAGTAAATTCATAGGACTAATATTAGTTTATTTGCAAGGGGAGAAAGGGAATGAAGAAACTATTTCGAGGCTATCTTGATGCCTCATTAATATTGAAAATTACGATAGCACTTCTATTAGGGATTGTCGTAGGTTTTGTGTTTGGTGAAGATGCGGCTGTGCTTGCGCCGTTCGGTGATCTATTACTTAATCTATTAAAGTTTCTCATCATACCGCTCGTTCTCTTCACACTGATCGTTGGAGTAAACCAAACGAAGCTTGGAGATTTAGGGCGTAAGGGCGGAAAGGTGTTCAGCTTTTATGTGATTTCCAGTGCGGTTGCGATGATCGTCGGAATCACGGTTGCGAGCCTCTTCAATCCTGGAGAAGGATTAAACCTCACTCCGAACGAAAGCGTTGAAGTACCAGAAAATCCAGGCGTGGTGAGCGTCTTACTAAACATCGTTCCAACGAATATCGTGACGGCGTTTAGTGAGATGAACCTTCTTGGAATCATCTTTACAGCGCTCGTTTTCGGAATCGCGATTTCTGCTCTTAGAAGTTCAAGTGAAACAGCTGAGCTTGGAGAGCATCTTTATAAAGTTGTTAACGGACTGAACGAAGCCACGTTCAAGATCATGAATGTCGTGCTGCAATACGTTCCGATCGGAATTTTTGCGATCATCGCGAAGACGATTGGTAACCAGGGGATCGACACCATTCTTTCACTAGGAAACATGATCGTGGTGTTATATATTGCACTCGCTGTACAAATCGGGATCTATGTGATTGCGATGCTGTTCTTCAAAGTGAAACCCGGTGAGTTTTTCAAAAATGCACGTACGCCGATGATCACGGCTTTTGTTACGCAGAGTAGTTCAGGCACGCTACCGGTGACGTTAAATGCGGCAAGAGGACTTGGCCTTTCAAAGAGCTTATATAGTTTTAGTTTACCGTTAGGTGCTACGATCAATATGGATGGAGCTGC
Source organism: Anaerobacillus sp. ABR4_321 (assembly GCF_056158505.1). NCBI lineage: Bacteria > Bacillati > Bacillota > Bacilli > Caryophanales > Bacillaceae > Anaerobacillus > Anaerobacillus sp. ABR4_321. Next base: position 3,834,635 of record NZ_JBSWTK010000001.1, on the reverse strand, counting down.
GATACGAATTGCGGTATCCGCTGTTTTCGCCGCAAACGTTGTCGGCACACCGCTAAGCTTTCCGGATATGCTTGCGATCGTGCTCGTAGGAACGCTCGCATCGATCGGTACTGCAGGTGTTCCTGGTGCAGGAATCATCATGATCGCTACAGTGTTTTCTCAGGTAGGCTTACCGATGGAAACAGTAGCATTGCTAACTGCTGTTGATGCGCTTGTTGGAATGGGTGCAACAGCACTCAACGTTACTGGAGACCTTGTCGGTTCTTCAGTGATCGACCGTACCGAAAAGAAAAGTGAGTTAAAAAGTGCTTGATCGCTAAGACCAGGGGAAATCTTATGATGACCCTGGTCTTTTTTTTATAATTGCAGACATTGGAGCGAAATGGTATACGATACCTATAAGAGGGCTATCCCGGTATTTTTAGAGGACTTTTATCATGTCCTATCGAATTTTTAGAAGTGGAGGGGGATGCTGATGTACAAAAAAGATTGTCCATTTTGCAATCCATACAGCGATGTAAACCAAACGATCGTGTTTGAAAGTGAAACATGTTATTTTCTTCAGCATGACAATGAACAACGAGTGTTGAAGGGTTCTGGCGTGATCGTTCCAAAAAAGCATAGGAGCGACCCTTTTGATTTAACAGAAGAGGAATGGCTCGATACATATACGCTCTTAAATCGAGCGAAAGCCTACCTCGATGAACGGTTTTCCCCTGATGGCTATACTGTCGGCTGGAATGTTGGAGAAGTGTCAGGTCAATTCATCCCACATAGTCACCTTCACGTGATTCCGAGGCATATGGATGAGCCGCTTGCTGGGAAAGGCCTTCGCTATTGGTTGAAGCAGGATGAAAATAAGCGACGATAAAAGGAACCGCACTCGAATCGAGTGCGGTTATTGAGCATGGGAGGAAAGGTATGAATATACAAGAAATACGAAGCCCTTTTAGTTATAAGGAGATTTCTAGCATGAAACAACTCGAGACACCGATTGTAAAACACGTAGATGATGGGATCGAAATTCACTTTATCTATTTTGGAAATGAAGACACTTCGAGCGTTCACGTTTTAGGTAGTTTTCCAGGGTGGGAGTTACAAGGAGGGGAAATGACGAGGCTTGAAGAAAGCAACATCTGGGTAAAATCCTTTCTGGCAGAGAGTGCATTCGCAAGCACGTACTATTTCTCAATCAATGACGATTATGGAGATGATTGGGGAGAAAGGTTCAAGCATTTTATCCTTGATCCATTAAACCCAAACACAATGGAATTTTCTGAAGTACCCGGTGGCCCTCATACGGCAATCTCATACGTTGAAGGTGATGAGGAGCTAGCCGCTATGAATGTGACAAAGAAGGGGAACGTCTACAAGAAAGTGTTCGATAGCAGTGTCTTACATAATGAACGAAATCTTTGGATCTATGGTCCTATTGAAGTTGACACGCCTAAGAACGTGTTGATTCTATTCGATGGTTTCCAGTATACAGATGCCATCCCGGCACCTGCTATGATCGATCATTTATATGATGAAGGGAAAATCCCTGCAACGGTTATGATCGGGGTGGATAGCCCAGACCGCTTTACGGAGTTTGTTGGAAGCGATGTGTTCACTCAATTTTTAACAGATGAATTATTACCATGGATTCGAGGTACGTTCAGAGTGAATCGTGACAAAATCGTTTTAGGAGGAGCTAGCTTAGGAGGATTAGCCGCATTTTATAGTGCGATTTCACGTCCTGACCTATTCCGTGGGGTTCTATCACAATCGGGTTCATTTAATCATAAGAAGTGGGTGGATTGGCCTGTTCATCACATGGAAAATGAGTCGAAGCAACATCCTGTACGGATCTACATGAATGCAGGCAAGTTGGAAGTGCCAGCGTTACAAGAAGCCAATAACCAAACGTATTCAGCGCTCAAACGAAATGGCTATGATGTAATGTATGATGTGTTTAACGGTGGACATGACGTACTATGGTGGCGTGAAACGTTTCCTAGAGGGCTAGAATATGTCTTTTAAGTGAGGAATGAAGAACTTATCCCAAATGGGGTAAGTTTTTTCTTATTTAAAAAAGGAAAAGAATGTTTTAACAATAAATACATATCAATATTTAATAATTATTTATTGAAAAACGATAAATAATGAGTTATATTCAACATAATCAAGCAAGCGAGGTGTTTACATTGAAACTAGGTTCAACGAATTTTTTAAGAATCGTTGTAGTCGTCATTGGGGTTGCGGTACTTGCGCTGTGTATCTTTGCGTTACCAGCGATTGCGTCTGAAGCAGCTGAGGGTCAAACATTTCTTTATCCCATTTTAATTGGAATGTATGCTGCTGCCATTCCGTTCTATGTTGCGTTGTATCAAGCTCTAAAACTGTTAAGCTTTATCGATAAAGAAGAAGCGTTTTCTGATTCCTCTGTGAAGTCGCTACGAACGATCAAGTTTTCTGCAGCAACCATCAGTGTGTTGTATATGCTCGTTATGCCGTTCTTTTATATAGTTGGAGAGAGGGGTGATGCTCCAGGCGTGATTGCGATCGGATTAGTCATCATCTTTGCTTCTCTTGTGATCGCAGTATTTGCGGCTGTTCTTCAGAAGTTATTGAAGAGTGCGATCGAAATCAAATCTGAAAATGATCTAACGGTTTGAGGTGAAGAACATGGCGATTATTATTAATATCGACGTGATGTTAGCAAAAAGAAAAATGAGTGTGACGGAACTTTCGGATAGGGTGGGCATCACGATGGCGAACCTTTCGATCTTGAAGAATGGAAAAGCGAAGGCGGTTCGATTTTCAACGTTGGAAGCGATATGTGAGGCATTGGAATGCCAGCCTGGCGATATTTTGGAATATAAAAACGAGAGCGGTAAGTGATGGGGCCACTTAAGCAGCTCGTCAGGTTCGGGTGGGAGCAAGCGCTATCCTGCTTGTTCCCGGTCGTTATCTTTGCTTCCTTAGCTCTTACGAAATTCGTTCCGCTCCCCCTATTGCCGAGATATGACTGGCTCCTCTTAATCTGTTTAGTAATGCAGTGGTGGATGATTCGTTCTGGTCTTGAGACGCGAGATGAATTGAAGGTGATCACGATGTTTCACCTCATCGGTCTCGCCCTAGAGCTCTTTAAAGTGCACATGGGCTCATGGTCATATCCGGCAGAGGGTTACTCAAAGGTTTTTGGAGTACCGTTGTACAGCGGATTTATGTATGCGAGCGTTGCGAGCTACCTTTGTCAGGCATGGAGAAGGTTAAACGTAAAGCTCGTCAATTGGCCATATTTGTGGCTCGTCGTTCCACTTGCGGCTGCAATCTACCTAAACTTCTTCACTCATCATTATTGGATCGATGTTCGCTGGTGGTTATCGGCGCTCGTCATCATCGTCTTCTTTCAATCATGGGTCACGTATGAGGTTGGAGGAAAGCAATACCGCATGCCGATCGCGCTTTCATTTGTGCTCATCGGATTTTTCATATGGATCGCAGAGAACATCGCGACTTTCTTCAGCGCCTGGGAATACCCGAACCAGAGAGATGCCTGGAGTCTTGTTCACCTTGGAAAAGTGAGCTCGTGGCTTCTCTTAGTGATCGTTAGCTTTCTGATTGTAGCGACATTAAAGCAGGTGAAGGGGAAAAGTTCTGGCTTGCCACGTACATCTGGTAGCTCTAGCTACCTCTCACTACGAGGTACAATGAAATAAAGCGATGTTTCTTCATCTTCATGGTTAAAGGATTCTGGATAATATTCGAAGCAATAGGAAAGATCGCTATCATTCGACGGTCTTTCTTTTTGTATGAAATTATAGACTGATTTAATGTCACGGTCTTTATTACGAAAGCTGATTTCAAATGATAGATAAGTTCCTTTTGGGATAATAATTTTTTCAAAACCACTCGTTTCGCCGAATGCTGTGACTTCACATGCTGCTATGTACGCATAGTTTCCATGCTCAATTTCTTTCATATAGCCGATCGCTTCTTCCTTTGGCACAAGGTGACTCACATGACTGTTCATGAATTGCTCAGAGGATGTTGTCCAGAAAGATAGTAGATCCGCTTCTTCTAAACGATTGAGGGAAAGGGAGCCAGGGTGTTTTAGGCCTACATAATACCGATCTTCATTCCAATGTATTTTTTCGTAATTCAGCTTGATCGCCTCCTAGTTAATACGTTTCTTTTTGATCATATCATGTATTGAAGTTGTGTTTGAGATAGAAAAAGCCGGTCGCTTCAAAGTTTTAAGGGGGGAGAGAATGAAAAGTATTCGATTAGGAGCATACTTGCTTCTAATTTTAATCGCATCGATTGTTGGTCCTTATAATCTCTACTACGAATTTAATGAAGAAAGAGCTTTAAAACAACTACTTTCAAAAGATGGAACGTTCCAAGGACTTCAGGTCATCGAGGTAGACTATAGAGGTTCAGATACGTATTTTATTCAGGCCAAAGATGAAAATGGAACAAGGAACTTCATCGTAATGAACCATCACTCATCCGTTATGAATGGGCATTGGAAAGTATTTGAACAAACATCTGCTGGGAATTATTATTAATTTCTTCAGTAGTAAAAACTCACAAAGAACTTGAGAGCTGATCGAAACATGATCACGCTCTTTTTTATTTTCATCAAATTTTCATATTGGTTCAGTATGATGATTTTATCAAGAGAGTGAAATGGAGGAGGCATAGATGGTAAGTGTAAGCAAATTAATACCGATCGGCATGATAGGTGTCAGCCTACTCATTGGTCTTACGACATTATATGTGTTCAATGACCAGTCAAAGCAGGTAAGAAAAGAACACATCGTGTGGATCGTTTCCCAGTTTGTCAATTTCGTCATTTATATTTGGATTGGAAAGATACTTGTGAACGTTTCAATGTTCATTGAAGATCCACTCGCGGTATTAGCTTATCCAAGTAGCTCTCATGCATTTTATATCGCTGTTTTTGTGACCATGGTTAGTCATGTGGTAAGAAGGAAATCAAAAGCGGTCGATGTGCTTCGCTCTATTGAATCACTTATATTGGTTTTCTTGATCATGTCATTTATGTATGAATTTCTTCAACTCGTATGGAATAATAATCCATTTTCGTTTGGGTACTTGGTGTTGACTAGTACTCTACTCGTATTATTCATACTGCTGCGTGAACGAACTGACGTACATACTCTCATAGTGATGATAATAGCAATCTGGTCTGTCGGAATGTTACTTCTAGCATTTTCTTATCCGTTTGTAACGGTCTTTGGATATATCATGACGCCATGGTTCGTTTGTGTATTCTATTTAGTTAGCACTTCAATACTCATCACTCAAAATAAAAGGAGGGAGCTTAATGATCGGAATTGAAGCAGACACAGCTCTATATGTGGGATTATTCCTCGCGATTGGAGCGGGAGCTTTGTCCTTTTTGTCTCCCTGTGTGTTACCCATTTTCCCTGCATATCTGTCATACATCACAGGGATCAGCGTGAAAGAATTACAGAACAATAGGAATGCAAAAGTTCGAAGTCAACTATTGACGCATTCTCTCTTTTTCTTATTAGCCGTCTCACTTGTATTTATCAGTTTAGGAGCTAGTGCCTCGTTTTTAGGACAGTGGGCGCAAAATCTCCTGTTAGGTGATTCGGGATTGTTTATTCAGCGCATAGCAGGTGTTTTTATTATTGTGATGGGCATGTTTGTTGCCGGGTGGATCTCGATCCCCGCACTCATGAAAGAAAGGCGTTTTCGCTACTCTAGAAAACCGGCTGGATACCTCGGTACATTTTTTGTAGGGCTTGGTTTTGCGGCGGGGTGGACGCCTTGCATCGGACCTATTTTTGGTTCGATTCTATTATTAGCAGCGAGTAATCCAGCACATGGTGTTTTTTATACTGTCATGTATGTGATCGGATTTTCGTTACCGTTCCTACTACTCACTTTCTACCTTGGTTCTACAAGATGGATCGTTCGTCGCAGTCAAGTCATTATGAAAATAGGAGCAGTCGTGATGATCATCATGGGACTTGTTTTGTTTTTCGGATTGATGCCTCGAATTACAGGGTTTCTACTTGATTTAGTACAGAATACTTGGTTAGCAGAATTAGGTTAAGGAGGGCAAAAAATAATGAAAAAAACAATTCTTATTCTCATAGTACTTAGTATGTTGGGGTGGGCGGTATACGAAGCGGCACTTTCAGAAGAGGATGCGGATGATACTACAACCTTAACTTCAGAACCGTCTAACGAACCGATTAGTGAAGAAGAGGAAAGCAGCACAGGCGTTGGATTGAATCAAGGTCAAATGGCTCCGGACTTTACATTGCAAACTCCAGCTGGTGAACACATCAAGTTATCTGATTTTAGAGGAGAGCGGGTTATCGTAAACTTTTGGGCTACATGGTGTCCACCGTGTAGAGCCGAAATTCCTGATTTTCAGAAACTCTATGAAAACAAAGATGTAGAAATTATTGCCGTTAACCTTACTGAAACAGAAGAGAGTGTCGATAACGTCACGACCTTTGTAAAAGAGTATGGAATGACGTTCCCTGTTGTTATGGATAAGGACTCAGAAGTGTCTACCACTTATCAAGTATACGCATATCCAACTTCGTACATGATCGATTCAGAAGGTCGTATACAGTTCGTAGCGAGAGGTGCATTGAATTATGATCTAATGGTACAAGAATTTGAAAAGATGAAGTAAACTTTGCATATAGGACAATTGCCAAGAGGTGAATTACGTGAAGCAGACAATACTAGTCGTTGAAGACGATAAAATGATTCGAAATCTCGTTACCATCTATTTGAAAGGTGCAGGCTATGATGTGGTGGAAGCTGCGGATGGTGAATCTGCAAAAGCTGTGTTTCTAGAACACCATCCATGCCTTGTTATTCTGGATCTCATGCTTCCAAAATTATCTGGAGAGGAATTCTGTAAATGGGTTCGGGAACAAGAACGTAATGAGGTTTCGATCATCATGCTATCAGCAAAAGCGCGTACAGATGATAAGATTAGTGGATTAAAGATGGGAGCGGACGATTATGTGACGAAACCGTTTGATCCTGAAGAACTGATCGCACACGTTGAGGCGGTTTTACGGCGTACAGGCCAATACTGTCAAAAGATTACGTACAACGGGCTATGCATCAAACCTCGAAAAGGCGAAGTTTTACTTTATAACAGTCAGTTAGATTTAACAAAACATGAATTTAACCTCCTGTATCACTTTATGGAAAACCCTAACATGATTATTACGAGAGAAGAACTCATCCACCAGTTGTATCCCTATCTCGATAAGACGGTTTTAGATCGAACCATCGACGCTCACATTAAGAAATTACGAGCGAAGATCGAATCCAATCCAGGGACTCCAGAGCGTATACAAACTGTTCGAGGAATGGGGTATAAATTTGTTGTGGAATAGGATTACGAAATTGGTTCTTCCAAGTCGTATACTATGGCGTTTGACGTTTATAAACGTGGTTGTTGTAGGTACGTTCATCGTATTGAGTGGCTGGGCCATCTATAATACTGCTTGTTTTTTAGCTGATGGGATAGGTACGTGGAATGCCGAGAAACAAAATCTATTTAATTCCACTCTTTTTCAATATTTATGGATCTTTAGTATTGCCGCTATCATGATCGGCAGTCTCGTTCATTATTATTTGATCAAGAAAACGATCCATCCACTAAAAGAGTTGATAGAGTCTACGAAAAGAATGAAAGAAGGGCATTATCCTGAACCGATCGAGGTGGATTCTAAGGATGAGATGGGACAATTGATCGGTCATTTTAATGATCTGGTGAAACAGTTACAAGATACACAACAACATCGGAAGGAATTGATTTCCGATTTATCTCATGAATTTCGCACACCACTCTCCAATCTAAAAGGGTACCTTGGTGCCTTAAAGGATGATGTGATTGAAGGAGATGAGTCGATGTATCGTTCACTCCATTCAGAATCAGAACGGCTTATCCAAATGGTAGAACAATTGGAACAGTTGAAGGAATGGGATTATCTTACGAAGCAAACTTATACTGAAAAAGAACCTGTAGAGATGAGACTGTTAGTCAAGCAATCTGTTGAGATGTTTCGCTTCGCCTTACAACATGCAGGGGTCGCTGTGAACATTCAGGTTGAACCTGGACTTGTTCATGTGTATAGCGAAGGCATCCTCCAAGTGTTGAATAATTTACTCGATAATGCGGTCAGGTACTATAAAGGGTCGTGTCCAATCACGATAAAAGGGGAAAAGGTAAACGAACGATACAGGTTGTCAGTCATCGGCCAGGGTTGTGACATTCCAGTAGAAGCAAAGGAAAAGATTTTCGAAAGATTATATCGAGTAGACACATCACGCGGTCGGGACCATTCAGGTGGATCAGGACTTGGTCTAGCCATATCCAAAGAAATTATCGACCATCATGACGGAGAAATATGGGTTGACTCAGATGGAAACGAGCACACTTTCACTTTCTCATTACCGCTCTTCACGCATAAAAAAGGCTAACGGTGTGCAACAAAATAAGGTCCGCATAACGAGTGCAGTTCAAGGAAATTGAAATGCGCTCATTTTTCATATGGTAGAGTGATAAAAAGATTGACTTATCTGTCAAAATCGATTAGCATAACTACGTTCGATAATGATTTTCGTTCTCAATAAGTTTGTTCATTATACATATAAGAATTGAGAGAGTAACAGTAAGAAATAAAGGGGGGGGGATCAACATGATTAAACGTTTCTTTTCTTATTACCGTCCGTACAAATGGCTGTTCATCCTAGATTTCTCATGTGCCGTATTCGTAGGAATATTGGAGCTAGCGTTCCCGCTTGCTGTCAATCAGGTAATCGATCGGTTGCTGCCTGAACAAAATTGGTCGCTCATCATGTTCGCTTGTCTAGGATTGCTTCTCGTATACCTGTTGAATACAGGACTGCACTATGTCGTGACGTACTGGGGGCACATGCTTGGAATCAACATCGAGACAGATATGAGGCAGAAGCTATTCACGCACATGCAGAAGCTATCTTTCTCTTATTATGATGGAAATAAAACAGGGCATAGTATTTCACGTCTGACGAAAGACTTAGAGGAAATTGGAGAAGTTGCCCACCATGGACCAGAGGATGTTTTTGTTGCCTTAATGACGCTAGTCGGTTCGTTCGTTCTTATGCTCACGATCAATTGGAAGCTTGCCGTCATCTCTTTCATCGTGATTCCGTTCCTCATCATCCTTGCTGTTTACTTTAATAAAAAGATGACGAGAACGTTTCGTAAGATGTTCCATCGCGTCGCAGAAATCAATACAAGAGTCGAAGATAGCATCGGTGGCATTCGTGTTGTGCAGGCGTTCGCCAATGAAAAGCATGAACAAGAAAAATTTCTAGAAGAGAACAATCGCTATAAAGGAACGAAACTGCAATCATACAAGATCATGGCACAAAACGTGACGGCAAACTACATGACGATGCGCCTCGTGACGTTAACGACACTACTGTTTGGCACGTATTTTGTTATTCAAAATCAGTTAACATACGGTGAGTTTGTGGCCTTTATCCTTCTTGCAAATATTCTCATTGGCCCAATTCAGAAGATCAATGCGGTTATTGAAAGCTATCCGAAGGGGATCGCAGGATTTAAGCGGTATACAGAAATTATGGATACTGCTCCGGATATTGAAGATACACCGCAAGCTTTTCATAAAGATCTACAAGGTGACATTGTGTATCACGATGTGAGGTTTGGCTATGAATCGTGGAATCCGATTCTTAAAGGCGTGAGTTTACAGATCTCTCCTGGGGAGACGGTGGCGTTCGTTGGCCCTTCAGGTGCCGGGAAGACAACGCTTTGCAGTCTTCTGCCTCGTTTTTACGAAGTTCATAGCGGAGACATCACAATCGATGGCACGAATATTCGTGATCTGAAACTCGAATCACTGCGCAGTCAAATCGGTATTGTTCAGCAGGACGTCTTTTTATTTTCAGGAACGATTCGTGAAAATATTGAATACGGAAAGCTTGGCGCATCGGATGAAGAAATTCTAGAAGCAGCGAAACGAGCGAGGCTTGAGGAGTTCATCGCTGATCAACCAGAGGGACTCGATACGGTTATTGGAGAGCGTGGTGTGAAGCTGTCTGGAGGACAAAAACAGCGGCTTGCGATCGCGAGAATCTTCCTGAAGAACCCTCCTATTCTTATTTTGGATGAAGCGACTTCCGCATTGGATACGGAAACAGAAGAAGCGATTCAAAAGTCGCTGGATGAATTGACGGTTGGCAGGACGACACTCGTCATCGCACACCGCTTAGCGACGATCAAGAATGCGGACCGGATTATGGTCGTTACGAAAGACGGCATTTCTGAAGAAGGCTCTCATGACGAACTTCTTCGTCAAGATGGCCTCTATAAAAAGCTTCACCAAGCTCAGTTTGGTCGTCCTGAACTCTTAAAGGAAATTTATTGAAAAAGGTCTTTGCTTTACTGGAAATGTTAGGTATACTGTAACTACATTGCAATGCAATGTAGTTATTTTTTATTTAACTACCTTGTAATACAACATAGTTGAAACAGGAAACGGAGAGGTGGAACATGTCTTCGAGTCAGATTTTAAAAGGGATACTAGAAGGCTGCTTGTTATCCATTATCGGAAAAGGCGAAACGTACGGGTATGAGATGATCGAAAAACTGAATGAGTATGGGTTCAACATGGTAAGAGAAGGAAGTATTTACCCTCTGTTGCTACGCATGAAAAAAGAAGGGCTCGTTGTAACGTCACAAAAGCAGTTACCCTCTGGCGGGCCGAAGCGAAAGTATTATTCGCTAACTCGTAAAGGGGAAGAAGAATTAGCGGCATTTAAGGAGAAGTGGGAGTCACTATCAAAAAGCGTTGATCGCTTGTTAGAGGAGGAAGGATAATGGGATTATCTGTTCAAAGTCAAGAGTTCCTAGCGAATCTACGACTCTATTTGATCTCGAGTGGGAAGAACGAAGACGAAATCGAAAGTATCATTAGTGAACTCAACGATCATTTGCTTCAAGCAGAAAAAGCAGGGAAAGATGTCAGTGACATCATAGGAAAATCGCCAAAGGATTATATGAAACAACTATCGAAAGAAATGCCGATCGATCGTAAGGATGTGTTGAAGTATAGTTTGATGGTCATGACTGGAGCCATTGCATTCATTGTGTTAGGAAACGTTGTTCGCGGCGGAATCGAAGCGTCTATCCTCGAGCTCATCAGTTATCCACTCATCATTCTCTTTTATATTGGATTTATTTCAGTCACGTTCCGCCGGATTGCTACTAGCGGAAATAAGATGCTGGTGTGGACGCTTCTAGGCATCGTAGGAGTGGTTCCAACCGTTCTCATACTAGCTTTACTTTTCTTAAATGGTGCCGTTGAGACACCTACAGTCACATTTCATTCAACTTGGAACATCATTGCCGCAGCTGTCGCCGTTCTCCTTATCATCGGCTTATCACTTTGGACGAGAACCTGGGTCATGATCATCATTGCTGCGATCGTATTTGTTCCTGACTTGATCATGAACGTTACCGAGCTCGAGGAAAGTACAAAAATCATTACATCCAGCATGCTGATCTTGCTCGGGATGGCGATCTACCTATTCTTCATGTGGAAAAAAGACAAAAAGCAAAATGTTATAGGATAGAAGAAACGCCCTGCATTTCGCAGGGCGTTCGTTATCTTCGTATTTTTTGTAGAAGTCTTAGAATCTCGATATATAACCATACTAGTGTGACCATGAGTCCAAACGCGCCGTACCATTCGAGGTATTTAGGTGCGCCGGCGTCGACACCTCTTTCGATGAAGTCAAAGTCTAACACGAGGTTAAGCGCGGCGATGGCGACGATGAAAACGGAGATGCCGATGCCGATCACGCCGTTTGAATGTAAGTATGGCACGGTCATCGTTGTAAACATGTTCAGTACAAAATCGAGTAGATAGACGACAAAAATAGCGAGCGTCGCTGAGACGACCATCAAGCGAAAGTTCTTCGTTACTTTTATAATTCTTGCCGCATAAAGGAATAACAGGACGCCCATAACTGAAAACGTTAGTGCTGCTGCTTGAATCACGATTCCAGGAAACTGGTTTTCGAGAATGGCAGATATGCCACCTATCGCAAAACCTTCAAGCGCTGCATAGATCGGTGCTGTGATTGGTGCTGCTTTCTTTACGAACACCGTGATTAGAGCGACCACGAGCGCTCCGATTCCTCCGATCATCATCATGAAGATGACGTCTTCCCCTTGCGTAAAGCGATACCATGTGTAGACCGCCGTTCCAAGTAAAAAGAGAAAGAGTACAAACGTCTTTCCAACCGTACCACCGAGTGTCATCGTTTCGCCTTGTTCACCCGTATTGCGAAAAATATCGTTCTTTAATACTGGATTTCCGCTTCTCATTTTAGTCTTCCTTTCTATTAAGAAGGTTTCTCTTGTTCTACGAATGCGAGGTTCCAAACGTTTCAGAGAGTGCTTTTTTCATGAGAATGTGTGGAATCCCATCTTCCATGAATACGTCAGAGACCTTTTTATACCCTAACTTATGGTAAAAGGTTTCGGCTTGGACTTGACCGTGAAGCTTTACCTTCGTAACCCCCTGATTTGCTGCTAGCTCTTCAAGTTTGTGGACGATCATATTGCCGATGCCTTGCTTTCGATAAGATGGAAGGATGCATATGCGTTCGAGTTTTCCATACCCGTCATGAACGCGCCATCTGCCAGTGCCAACCGCATGTTCGCCGTCCAGAATAAGAATATGCTCGGCATCCTCTTTTAGACTGTCAAATTCATCGTATTCTTCTTCTTCAGGCGTTCCTTGCTCATCGATAAAAACGTTCTTTCTAATTTCAAATGCTGTATCTAACTGCTTCTGCGTTTCGATAAGAATGGCTTCCATTCTATTGACCCCTCTCCAAACGTTCTAGTAAAAGTATAATGAAAATCAGCTCAAGAAGAAAATAAAATGGATGTGTATGGAAGGTTTTGGATGCCGAGTAGTAGAAGATGAGAGCAGTAGTGATGGAAGTGTATGTAGAGAGGGGTTAAGTATGAGAAATTGGATGATAATCATAGGAACGCTCTTCCTTGTGCTGGCAGGCTGTACATCGAATAAAGAAGCTGTGACGCTCCCTGATCATATTCCAGAACATGTGTCAGAAAAAGATTTTGAAGAAATCGATTGGGAGAGAAAAGCGGAGCCGTTTGCGGATGGAAACATGATTGGAAATGAAAATAAGACTGGCGTCATCGGCATGGACCAACCTAGTTTAGAGGGTCAGAAATGGATGTGGCATCTATGGGGAGTGGAGGATACGGATTTAACGGTAGTCGGTTATCACCGTGAGAGCGGTACGGTTCACCAGATTCTTGCTGGTGCTTGGACGATTCCTTTAGGGGGAGAAAACAATGGAGCGGATTCACACGCCCCTTCTTCAGTAAACGTTCCGAAAAAGGGGGAGTGGGCCATGCTGGTATATACGGGTGATTCCTTGTTCGATACGCTAATTTATGAGATTGAAAAATAGGTGAAGGCGAGCGGCTCTTTAGAGAGCCGCTTTTGTTGTTATAGTTTCTGTTTTAATATTTTTGGGTTGATATAGTACAGTTGAATATTTAGAATAGTATGTAAACGCTTTAAATTCTCAAAAGGGAGAGTGGATGTGTTGAACGTACCATTAGTGCTAACTGATTTTCTTGATCGAGCTGTCGACCTGTATGGAGAAAAGCCTGCGATTATCGATGATGAGCGTGTGTTAACATACAACGAGCTGAATAGCCGTGTAAACCAGCTTTCACGTGGACTAAAAGCACTTGGAATCGAAAAAGGTGATAAAGTCGCTTACCTTGCACCAAATACGACTGAAATGCTAGAAGGATTCTATGGGGTGTATCAAGTCGGAGGTGTCATGACGCCGCTGAATACACGACTCAATCAGACTGACTACCAATTTATACTGGAGCATAGTGAAAGTAAGGCGCTTTTTGTAGACGAAGAGCTTTTTCCTCTCGTGGAAAATGTACTCCCTCTCCTGCCTGAGCTTAAGCATGTGTTTGTTCACGGAAACGATCAAGACGGTGGACGAGCTTACGAGCCGTGGCTACGTACCTTCTCAGATGAAGCGTTTGAGCGAACGGTACTCGATGAAAATGATATCGCATCCCTATTATACACGAGTGGAACGACCGGGGATCCGAAGGGAGTACTGCTGAGCCATCGCTCGAACTATCTTCATGCTCTATCCACGATGCACCATCTTCGTGTAAGTGATCAAGATACGCTGCTTCACGTGCTTCCTATGTTTCATGTGAATGGATGGGGTTCCCCCTTTTACTATACAGCGAACGGTGCTACGCAAGTGATGCTAAGAAAAACAGATCCGACTCTCATTTTAGATAAAATTAAGAAACACGGTGTTTCTATTCTCCATATGGCGCCAACCGTACTCAACATGGTCATTGAAGCATTTGAAGAAGAAAAGCCTGCGATCGATCAAGATGTACGAGTGGTGATCGCTGGCTCAGCACCGCCTCCTGCTTTTGTTCGAAAAGTTGAAGAGGACCTGAGGTGGAAATTCATCCAGGTATATGGGATGACTGAAATCTCACCATTGATCACGACGTCAGAACTACGCTCGATGGACATCGATCTTCCATCTGAAGAAAGGTATAAGCTACAATCAAAAGCAGGGTATGCGATGATTGGAAGCAAAGTAAAAGTCGTCGATGAACTTGGCGATGAGGTTCCACACGATGGAAGAGCGATCGGTGAAATCATCACGCGTACGAACGGCGTGATGGAAGGGTACTATAAAAATCCTGAAGCGACGAATGCGACAATCCGTAACGGGTGGCTTTATACGGGAGACATGGCTGTCGTGGATGAGGGTGGAACAATTGAAATCGTGGACCGAAAAAAAGATGTGATCATTAGCGGCGGAGAAAACATTTCTTCTATCGAAGTAGAAGCGACGCTTTACGAACATCCATCTATCTTGGAAGTCGCCGTTGTTTCAAAACCAGATGAAAAGTGGGGAGAGTCTCCACACGCAGTGGTCGTTCTTCGTGATGGCGAAACGCTGACAGAAGAGGAGCTGATCTCATTTTGCCGAGAAAAGCTTGCCCATTTTAAAGCCCCGAAAAGCGTGTCGTTCATGGACGAACTGCCAAAAACAGCATCAGGTAAAATACAGAAGGTCGTGATTCGAAAATCGTTCTGGAAAGATAAAAATAGATTAGTAAACTGAGTGAAGTAAGGCATTTCCTACGTGGAAATGTCTTTTTTGAAACCAAAAAAAGGAAATTGGGGAGCGGAATCGAAAGAGTGATGTGGCGAATAAAAAGGAAGGGGAGCAATATGAGAAGAGTATCTGTTCTAGGGAAGATTAATTTAGTTCTTGGGCCGGTGTTTCTAACTGTTGGGATTTCGCTCGTTTTCTTAGATGGCTCGACGTCTCTCATCATTGCATTTGCAGCTCTTGGCTTAGCTTTGATTCTATCATCACTATTTTTAAACAAATCGCTGGTTAAAAAGGATAGCAATGAAATATCAAAGTAACTTGCCAAAGGTCGATGAGCGTGAGCATAGTAAGCTGTTAAATGAAGGATGGACGCCGAGAAGCTATAGAAATCACGATACTTGTGGGTCATGGCAGCACCTTTTCTTACCCTATCGGTTCTATTGTCGCTCGTTCTAAGTTTAATCGGCCTGTTAACACTGACGATGAAGATGTTGATTTTATTAAACACAGCCGCATCCTCCGTTGATATGTTGAATGTGTTCCTCATTACAAAACAAGTTCCAGCGAACGCTACGTTACGAAACAATGGGATGAAAACATATTGGCGGAAGAGTGAGGGGGAGCGCAAAAACGCAGGAGGTTTTTAATGGAGATTTTATTAGCTGTACATATTCTTGCAGGAACGATCTGCTTGATCACCGGTATTGGTGCGATGGTGTTTAAGAAGCGGAAAGGGAAGCACACGAACGTTGGACAAGTTTACCATGCATCTTATGTCCTCGTATTCATCACAGCCGTACTGATGGCGATCGTTCACTGGCAAGAGAGTCAATACCTTTTCTATATCGCATTGTTTTCATATGGTCTCGCCTTAGTCGGATTTCTATCGGTTAAAAAGAAAAAATCGAAGAGATGGTTAACGCTCCATATCGGTGGCATGCTCGGTTCTTATATTGGCATTGTAACGGCAACGCTCGTAGTCAATGTTTCTAAGATTCCTGTTTTGAACGAACTGCCAACGATCTACTATTGGTTTTTACCTACGATTATTGGGACGCCTATCATCAGAATGGTAGGACAACGATATAAAGCGAAAAAGCCTAGGAAGATGAAAACAGCGGTTTGATGCCGTAATTTGAAAATGTGAAGTAATCTCGATTCACTCGAATAAAAACGCTCTACTTAGGGTAATGGGAATAAAAGATTACTAGCTTAAGTGGAGGGTGAAAAGATGCAGAAAATGAATAGAGGAATCCTCACAGCAGTGTCCTCGATCGCAATCGCACAAGGATTGAAGATTTTAACGTACAAGCGGTTAACAGGGAATTGGGATTTCAAGCAGGTAGCAACAACAGGCGGGATGCCGAGCTCCCATTCAGCAGGGGTATCCGCTCTTGCGACGTATATCGCAGCAAACAAAGGCTCACGTCATACGGAAACAGCACTGGCTGCAATATTTGGTGTAATCGTCATGTACGATGCCCAAGGAATTCGCCGTCATACAGGAGAAATCGCACAACTTGTGAACGACCTTGAAGACAATATCGCTGAGATTTCAAACTCTGGTCAATTTGCTAGCTTTGAGTTTGTGGAACGTGAAAAAGAATTAAAAGAGCTCCTCGGCCATCAGCCTGTTGAAGTACTCGGCGGTGCGCTGCTCGGTGCCGTGCTAGGTTTCTTTTCGGCGAAACTAGAAAACAAATAATCGAAAGAGGCGCTTGCCGAGGGTAGGCGTCTTGGTAGGGGATTTCTTTAGGTAGTTTAAAAGAGCCGCTTTAACGATGTAGAAGCCCAAAAGTGCGTGTTTTCAACACATGATTAGGAGGGTGTATAGAATGGTAAGTCCGATCGCAAACAAAGTACATACCATTTTTGTTCATGTTACTGATTTAGAACGCTCTGTGCGTTGGTATACAACGTTACTAGGTCAAGAGGTCAGTTCAGAAGTGGCGGATCCTGTCTACAATTTGAAGATCGATCATCATACAGGAGTTGTCCTCGATGCTGGTCCTGAGGGAGAGACGAAGAGAGTTGACCCATCAAAGCATCCGATCTTCAATTTTCATACAGATGATATTCAAAAGGCTTATGAATATGTAAAAGAACTCGGATATACAATTGACTCTGAAATCGTGCATTTCGATGACTTTTCTTTCTTCAATATTGAAGATCCTGATGGAAATATCGTGATGGTTTGTACAGGGTGATCCAAGAACAATGAAGAGGGACTTCATACGAAGTTCCTCAGCTTGTCGAGAATCTATGCACATATTCGGTTCTCCGAACGCCGTAGTCGATGACGATCGCATGCTTTCCGCGGACGAACGTCCAAGCCCGAGGTGAAGCCCACACCCCGGTCTCGGCCGCCCGTTCTACCGCAGGAGTCTGCGATCGTCTCTCCTACTTGAAGAGAATAAATCCCAAAAAAACATTCCGTCACAATGGTTTAACAGACGAATATTGGAATTCTGCTCTTCCTTTTACCCATTAACGGTAAATTGAAAATGGAATTCATCATAACACTGAGACTTTCTCTACAATCTAGGAAGGGACTTCATACGAAGTTCCTCTTTTTGTGTGCTTCATGATTTTCTTGCATTCAACACATAGTATAGAGAAAGGCTTTCTCAGATGGAGAGTGACGGTATGAAGAAGATCATCCTAACGACTGATCGACTCGTTCTTCGGGAAATGTACCGAGAAGATGTTGATCACCTTTTAGAAATGTTTCAGGATCCTGAAGTGATGAAGTATTACTCTGGTTTGAAAAATCGAGAAGAGACTAGGAAATGGATCGAATGGACGCGCGAAAACTATGGTAAGTATGGTGTTGGGTTATGGATCGTCGAAGGTAAGAGCACTGGTGAATTCCTAGGACAGTGCGGTCTCGTTTTACAGAAAGTCGATGGCAACATGGAGATCGAACTAGGATATTTATTGAAGAGGTGCCAATGGGGAAAGGGGATCGCACTTGAAGCTGCACGTGCTTGTAAACACTATTGGTATGAAAAGATGACTGCAGAGAGAGTGATTTCTCTTATCGATCCTCTTAACGATCGATCGGCAAAACTCGCAGCTCGAATTGGGATGAAGTATGAAAAGCGTATTAGGAAATGGGAAAAGGAACTAGATCTCTACTCATTTTATCGTAGTGATTTCACCCAGATTAAGGAATAAATAGAAGGTGCTGTATAAGTTGGGATTCGATTGTACTAAAGATAGATTCAGGACTATTTTACCTTTTTGTAAACATTTACGAAGCGGGCGTTAGTAAAAGAGGAATAGGACTTTTGGGGCAGAATGTATAGTGGTGTACTCACAAAAATCTAGATGTGTGGTGAAACCATGATATTGACGGCTAAGAGTGTGCTATTAAACCTTCTGGTGGTTTTTGCCCCATTAAGTATCATTCAGGTTTTCTATCTCCTCCAGCATACGAACTTTTTGAAACGTTCCTCTAAATGGATCCTTACTATTTTTCCTGGTATTTCAATCGTCTTTTGTATGATGTATCCCTTTGTATTTAACGATGAATTTATTTTAGATTTCAGAAGAATTCCTTTTATACTGGGTGGGCTGTATGGTGGTCATTGGGTTGCGTTCGGGTACCTGATCGTCACACTTGGGTTCCGCTATTCCATCGGTGGTTCAGGATTTATCACGACGCTTATCTTCTTCGGCGGGCTTGCGATCATCATTTCATTCTTGTCTCCAATGTTTAAAAAACTCGATCTGAAGCATAAGCTCCTATTAGCCCTGGCGCTCGATAGCGTTGTTGGATGGTTTTCGGCAGGGTTTAGTTTAGCATTCTATGATACTGGTTTACCTACGAATGTGTGGGTTGTCTTCAATATCACTTCGTCAATTGGAATCATCGTCGCCATCCTCGTGTATGAAGTATTCATCAGTCAGTTTAACTTATTGAATTCGGTTATGGAAGGTCAGAAGCTGAAGGTCGCTAGCCATCTTGCGGCAAGTATTTCTCATGAAGTAAGAAATCCGCTTACCGTTAGCAGAGGTTTCCTTCAGCTCATCGATAGCGATGTGAAAGACCCAAAAACAAAGGGCTATATGGATCTTGCGATAAAGGAAATCGACCGAGCAACGGATATCATCAACGACTATCTCACGTTTGCGAAGCCGTATCCAGAGAAGTACGATGTGATTGAAATTGAAAGGGAACTCTACACGAGTCTCAACGTCATTCAACCACTTGCCACAATGAGCGATGTGAGGATCAATTCGCATATCGAGCTGCCATCAACGATTATTGAATATGAAAAGAAAAAGTTCCAGCAGTGCATCATGAACATTTTGAAGAATAGTATCGAGGCGATGCCTGAAGGAGGCACCTTGACCGTTCACGCGACAAAACAGGGAAGCAAAGTAGTCGTTGCGATTACTGATACGGGTGTCGGCATGACGCCTGAACAGCTTTCACGCATCGGTGAACCGTTTTTTACTACGAAAGAAAAAGGGACGGGCCTCGGCATGATGGTGACTCATAGTATCATTTCTGCGATGAACGGTCATCTGTCATTTGAAAGCAAACCTGGTAAGGGCACGACCGTTACGATCTTTCTTGAAGTGAAAGAATCCTCTACAACAGGTTTTGCAGAACAGTCTAAGAAAGGAATCTCTTAATGAAACTTTTGAAACCTTCTCATAGGGGGAATCGTATAGATAGACAAGTACCCATTAAGAAAGGTGGATGTTCGTATGAAAAAGCTATACAAATCAACGCAAGATCGGAAATTATCAGGTGTGTTAGGCGGACTGAGTGAAGTTTGGAACATGGATGCAAGCATGTTACGAATTGTTTTCGCGGTGTTGACCGTTTTATTAGTAGGACTCCCGATGGTCCTCATCTATGTGGTAGCAGCACTAATCTTGCCAGATGATAAGGATGTTTGGGAATAAGGTGAAGACAGTAGTCTTCACTTTTTTTATTGAGAAGGAGGGAAACGTGCATGAAAGCAGTTCTTTTTGACCTAGATGGAACCTTATTAAATCGAGATGCTTCGCTCGAAGCATTCATTCGTTACCAATACGACCGCTTTCCACAGGTAGTGGGTCACATTCCGAAGGACGTATATTGTGAAGCATTTATCAAATTTGATCAGCGCGGTTACGTTTGGAAAGATAAGGTGTATCAACGGATGATCTCAGAATTCAAGTTGAAAGGTGTGACCCCTGAGGAACTATTACACGACTACGTAAGCGAATTTAAGCATCACTGTGTCCCGTTTCCAAATCTCGTAGCGATGCTTGAAGAGCTAACGTCTCGTAACCTTACGTTAGGGATTATTTCTAATGGATTTGGACAGTTTCAGATGGATAATATAAAAGCGCTAGGCATTCACGGTTATTTTGATGCGATTTTCATCTCAGAGTGGGAAGGATTAAAGAAGCCAGAGGCGAACTTGTTCTATCGGGCACTGAGTAAGCTCGGTGCATCGCCAGAAGAGAGCTTATTTATCGGTGATCATCCTGAGAATGACGTACACGCTGCCAAGCGAATCGGGATGAAGGGAGTCTGGAAGAAAGATAATCATTGGGAAACACCGGATGCTGATGCGGTGATCGATGATCTGATAGAGCTTCCACGTTTACTCGATAAACTGGAGCCAGAGAAGGAGCGAAAACATTGAAGCCAGTCATACCGAAAGCACCAACGATGCCAGAACTAGCGCAACATGAATGGAACGAAATCGAAGAGGTCGTTTTTGGAGAAGTGAAGACGCCTCGGCGGTGTGATGTTCTATTTATCTATAGCGGCACACATCCAGGACACTGGGAAAAAGCGATTGAAGCCTATCACAATGGATATGCGAAAGACATAATCGTCACAGGCGGAAAGAGTTTAACGGGCGTTCCTCACCCTGATTGGGATGATGAAGTCGCTTCAGAAGCGGACGTGATACTCTCCCACCTTCAGGGTAATGGGGTGCCTAAAGAATGTATCTCGTACGAAAAGAAATCGACCAATACACTAGAAAACGTGATCTATGCAAAGGAAGTGTACGATTTTAGCCGTACGAAATCTGTTATGTACATATGTAAAAGTCATGCAGCAGGACGCCAGTATCGAACGCTAGCAAAGCATCTTCCGAGTTCAATCAAGTACACTTCGTACACGTTTGATTGTACCTATAACGGTGTACGCGTTGGAAGGGATAATTGGATGGATATAGAGGAAGGTAGAAAACGCGTTTGGGGAGAATACCTAAGGATTCAGCACTATGGAGAGCTAGGGCATATTTTGGCAGTTCAATAGAATGTAAGGAGATCACAATATGATTGAACGAATAGCGATTATTACCGGGGCAAGCCGGCCTAAAGGCATTGGTGCCGCGATTTGTCGTGAGCTAGCTTCAAAAGGGGTTCATGTCTTTTTTACTCATTTCACTCCCTTTGATGAGACGACTGGATATGATGATGCAGATCATCAGTGGGCAGAGACATTTGCGAGTGAGCTTAGAAGAAAAGGCGTAAACGTTGGTCACATGAACTTGAATCTAGCAGATAAAGACGCGCCGGACCAACTACTTGATAACGTTGAACGAGAGCTTGGGAAACCTACCATTCTCGTAAACAACGCAGCACACTGCGAAGAAGTAAGCTATAAAGAATTAACAGCTGAAATACTAGCAAAACACTTTGAAGTTAACGTTCAGGGAGCGTGTATGCTGACGGTGGAATTCGCGAAGCGGTTAGAAGGGACGCGGTTAGGCGGACGGATCGTGAATCTAGTGTCTGGGCAAGACAAAAGTCCGGTAGCAGGAAACCTGGCCTACATCACATCAAAAGGGGCTATCTCTGCTTTTACAAGATCACTAGCGACAGAGGTTGCATCTGAAGAAATCACGGTGAATGCGGTTGATCCTGGCCCGACCGATTCTGGTTGGATGGATCAAGCAACGCAAGAGTTTTTAAAACCTAAGTTTCCAACGGGACGAATCGGGACACCAGAGGATGCAGCGCGTTTGATTTCATTTCTCACAAGTGAAGAAGCAAGGTGGGTAACCGGTCAGATCATTCATTCAGATGGCGGGTTTTGGGATTAAGAAAAAACTGTGATCAGGCACGTGCCTGATCACAGTTTTTTTTATCCATCTACGCGTCTTCTAGCTACTAGCAAAAGTGCGCCTGCTAGCACTGCCCCACTACCGATCACCATCATCGTTGGAAGGTTTGTTGCAGTGTCTGGCATTTCTCCGCCTTTATTTCCTTCATTAGCTCCTTTTGTGACAGAGCGCTCAGCAAATTCCCACTTTTCTGCTTCATACGTATAATGAACAGTTAGCGTATATTCTCCGCGAAGTTCATTTTCACCAGTTTGCGTAAGTTTATAGTTTTGGTCATCGACTTGTTCTAGTGTATAGTCTTTGTCCCACATGACTTCAACCGGTGCGTCCATCGACTTAAGATAAAGCTTACCATCATCTTCTTTAAAATACGTGTCAACGTAATAGCGAGCAGGTTCAGGCAGCATGTGCTGATTAAATTCCTGTTCAAGGCGATCTTTCGAATCATAGTTTTTCACAACGCCATCTTCATTTGTTTCTTGATGAATGAGCTCATGAAACTTCTGCTCCATTTCTTTTACAGGTGGCTCACCATGATTGTCAGCAAACACAGGTGTGTTCATTCCCATAAAGACTAGACCAGCAACTACGAGTGCAGATAGAAATCGATACAAGTTAGAACCTCCTTGATAAATTTTATCTCACGGTTGTATCAAACCGTTCACCACGTGATTAAGCGCTTACACGTCTTTTAGCAAGTACTAGTGCTCCTGCTAGCATGACCGTACCACCCAATGCCATCGTGAGTGGCAAGATTGTTGCTGTATCAGGCATTTCTCCGCCAGATGAATCATTCGCAACATGATTCATACGATCAGCGAATACCCATTTCCCTGCTTCGTATTTGTAGTGAATCGTTAGGGTGTATTCTCCGCGCATGTTATTTTCATTTGGTTGAGTAAGTTTATAATGATTTTCATTAATTTTTTCGAGGGTGTAATCTTTGTTGTCGAGTAGTCTTACGGGGCCATCTCGGGCGATTTTGATGAGTTTTCCATCGCGTTCTTCAAAGAACGTATCAACATAATGATCAGCCAGCGGCCACACCATTATGCTTTTGAACTCTTGCTCCAAACGATCGATTGAATCGTACTTCTTTACTTCGTTTTCCTTGTTCGTTTCAAGTTCGATCAGCTCATCGAATTGATTCTCTAACTCCTCCACCGGTGGCTTTCCATGGTCTTCAGCATAAACTGGGTTGTTCATGCCTAAGAAGAGTAGACCAACTACGACGAGTGCAGAAATGAATCGAAACAATGTAAAACCTCCTTAATTAGTGTACATATTTTATGTTCCGGGTTTATCTGGAAGTTAAACGTATTTTAGTAAATTTTCTGTAAAAAAATTAATATTTGTGATCTTTCTGTAATAATGCAAAGCGTTAAGAACTTTAGAAACTTTTTTGCGATTTTTGTCTTACATCGTCAGTTTTTAGGGTAATAGGGGGGAGGGACCTTATTCGCATAGGTTTTATACAGCAACATTCAAATCGTTATGATGAGGTGAAAGGATTGAAGAACGTTACGTCAGTTTTTTGGTACGGATTATTGATCTGTGGATTAGTAGTCCTATGGGGAGCAGTAGCTCCATCTAATTTAGAAAGCGTCACATCAGCTGTGACAGGATATATATCAACACAGTTCGGATGGTATTATCTCTTAATCGTTATGGTCATTCTAGGATTTTGTATCTACTTAATCTTTTCGCCATTTAAAAATATTAAGCTTGGTGGAAACAATGAAAAGCCCGAGTTTCCGCTTGCAACATGGTTTGCGATGCTCTTTAGTGCAGGCATGGGAATGGGCATGGTGTTTTGGACTACTGCTGAGCCAATTTCTCACGCATTTAAAAGTAGTCCGAACGGACAAGAAGGAACGCCTGAAGCCATTCAGCAATCTCTCGAGTATTCATTTTTTCATTGGGGCGTCCATGCGTGGGCAGTGTACTCGTTAGTTGCCCTCGTGCTGGCATACTTTAAATTCCATAAAGGGTACCCGGGGTTGATCAGTGCCACGCTCATTCCGCTGTTCGGGAAGAAAAGAATGGAGGGAATAGCAGGGACGTTGATCGATACGCTTGCGGTCGTCGCGACAGTTGTAGGAGTCGCTGCAACGCTTGGATTTGGAACGGCTCAGATTAATGAAGGGTTAGCGTTTCTCTTTGGTACTCCGAGTAACTTTGGAATGCAGCTTTTGATCTTAGTTGTGTCAACGATTCTTTTCATCGCATCTGCATGGTCAGGAATTAGTAAAGGAATAAAGTATTTAAGTAATATCAACTTAGGGTTAGGCTTTGTATTACTTCTAATGCTGCTTATCGTTGGACCAACGCTTTATATCATGAACATGTTTACGAATACGATCGGAGGTTATTTTACAAACTTCTTCGATATGAGTTTCAATATGAATCCAAACAACGAAGACCGTCAGTCATGGGTAAAAGGATGGACGGTGTTCTACTGGGCATGGTGGATCTCATGGTCTCCGTTCGTCGGAATCTTTATTGCGAGAATTTCACGAGGCCGTACGATCAAAGAATTTATGCTTGGCGTGCTCTTCGTTCCATCGATCGTCTGCTTCATCTTTTTCTCAGTGTTCGGGGTATCAGCACTCGATCTTCAGCAGCAGGGGATCGCGATGATCTCAGATTATTCTCTTGAAACGGCGACGTTCGCCGTGCTTGAGCAGTATTCACTAGGGACGCTCATGACGATCATCACACTCTTTGTGATCGCGATTTTCTTTATCACGTCAGCAGACTCTGCGACGTTTGTGCTTGGAATGCTCAGTACGACAGGTAGCTTGAATCCAGCCGCACCTGTGAAGATTCTCTGGGGACTTAGTCTTTCTGCAATGGCAGCGATCATCATCTACTTCGGGGGGACACAGGGACTCCAGAACATGCTTATCATCGCAGCATTCCCGTTCTCTGTCGTGATCCTTATGATGGGATACTCATTCTTTAAAGCTGCAAGTGCGGAAGTGAAAGAGAATAAGACAAATGTGCGTACGAATAAAGCGAGTTGAATTAGGAGTATTGAAGGAAGCTGAATGGATCAGCTTCCTTTTTTTGTATAAATTAATGGTAATTACTTGCATTCTAAACAAACTATGCTAGTATACTAGACAGGCGCAAGATTACAGTTATGTTACAAATATTAAATTTATTACATAGAAGCGCCGAAAATTTTCAGGAGGTTTTACAATGAAAAGAATTCTTTCAGCACTCATCATTGTCACTGGTTTACTGTTTATGGGGTTTCAAAACACAGCACTAGCGCTGGATCATGGAGAACCCCCGGTAAAGGAGCTAGAAGCGGATTTTAACGAGTTATTAGGAGTAAAGAATGAAGAAAGCTCACTTATTTCAAAAGGCTACGATACTATCGAGAAGTTAGAGCAAGTCTTTGGCGAAATTATGGTCCCTGCACTTGCAGAAGTGTATGTTGGTAGTCTCTATAAAGAAGAAGATGGAAAGGTCATGGTCCTACCACAAGATGGTCGCCAAACAATCGATTTCAATCGTGAATATGATTTTACAAAAGTGAATGACAATCATTACAAGCTTTCACAAGTTGCCACAAGCGACCTGTATGAGGGTCATACGTTAACAATCGATTATATCTACAAATCTGGTGAATGGATTTTTGGTAACCGTAATAACCTTCTTCCAGAAGTGCATGTAGATGGTGGAGAGGAAGAAGGAGATCAATTACCTGATACAGCAACACCATTTCCAACGTACATGTTGATCGGCGCAGGTATCATGATGAGTGGTGCAATCGTATTAGTTGCTAGAAAACGCTCAAACGCTTAATAGAATAATAGAGTTGAAAAGGGAAGCTGAACATGCAGCTTCTCTTTTTTTGTTTTGTTAAAGAATTGTTTCTCTCCGCAGTCTTCTAAAATTTAACAGAAAAAGGATTTTTTATGTTACTCTAATGATAGTAACCAAATAACGTAAGGAGTTCGGTAGGTGAAGAAGTTGGAGGAAGAAATATATGAGCTGCGGATGGCGCTTTACGAAGTGGCGTTTGAAGCAGATACTTTTTCAAGTGAAGAAGTCATAGAACTAAGTCAAAAGCTGGATGAGAAATTAGTGAAACTTCAAATAGAGAAGGAAGAGTAAATGTAGTTGAAAGGAGTATGCGGTTGCCAACTTCAGTGCTAGGTAGAGTTTGTGCAGTGTCTCTTTTCTTTTATTTGGGTGTGTTGATCGCTTTGGTCGTAGGGATCTATCAAGATGCTCCACTTGGAGCAATCACACTAGTGATGAAGGTTGGGATCTTTGCGGGCTTTCCTATCTTCATCATTTCTATCTTCGCGGTTAGAAAAGAAATGTTCTATAAAAAATTTGTTCCTGTACTTTCACTAGTCATAAGTTTTTTCTCGTTAATCGGCACATTCTTTTTCATGTTTATATGGTCTTTTGGAGGATAAAAAAATCCGCTCACGTTATGAGCGGATTTTACTTTTACTTATTCATATAACGTTCAACTTCCCACTGACTTACGTTCAGAGAGTAATCGATCCATTCTTTTTCTTTGTCTTCGATGTAGCATCTAGACGTATGCTCACCTAGAGCGTCGATTACGACTTGGTCTTCTTTAAGTGCTTTGATCGCTTCTTTTAGGTTTGTTGGAAGCGTTGGTACATCATCTGTAGACACTTCGTAAAGGTTACGAGACTCTGGTTCACCTGGGTCAAGCTCGTCACGAATTCCTTCCAGACCTGCGTGTAGTACTGCAGCTAGCGTCAAGTAAGGGTTCGCTGTAGGGTCTGGGTTACGGATCTCAAAACGTGTACCCATTCCACGAGTTGTTGGAACGCGGATCATACAGCTGCGGTTAGAGTGAGACCAAGCAACACTTACAGGTGCTTCATAACCAGGAACAAGACGCTTATATGAGTTCACGTTCGGGTTTGTAATTGCCGCAAGACCATTCGCATGGTGAAGAATACCAGCCATGAAGTGTTTCATCGTATCAGAAATTCCGTCTTCTTTGTTTTCGTCAAAGAATGCACTCTCGCCATCTTTAAATAGAGAAAGGTGGCAGTGCATACCAGAACCGTTCTCACCTGCAAATGGTTTAGGCATGAATGTCGCGTGATAATCATGTCCAGTCGCAACGTCTTTTACAACGCTCTTGAACGTTTGGATGTTGTCTGCAGCTTTCAATACACTGTCAAAACGGAAATTGATTTCGTGCTGTCCTTTTGCTACCTCATGGTGAGAAGCTTCCATCTCAAAACCATATTTCTTCAACGTGCGAACGATATCGCGTCGTACTTGGTCACCTTTGTCTTTAGGTGATGCATCGAAGTAACCACCGCGGTCATTCATTTTGCGGATCGGGTAGCCTTCATCATTCAGTTGGAATAAGAAGAATTCTGGTTCAGGTCCAACGTTTACAGTATAGCCAAGGTCTTGTGCTTCTTTCATCGCTCGTTTTAAAATATAGCGAGGGTCACCTTCGAACGGTTCTCCGTCGGGCGTGTGAATATCACAAATGAAGCGTGCGATGCAGTCCGTGTCGACCGCTTCAGGAAGTACTTTGAATGTTTCAAGATCTGGGAACAAGTACATATCACTTTCTTGAATATCTGAAAAGCCTGCGATTGAAGAGCTGTCGAACATCGCTTCATTGTTCATAACACTTTCGATCTCTTCAACAGGAAGCTCTACGTTCTTCGTTTCACCAAGCATGTCTGTAAACTCTAGGCGAATAAATTCTACATTCTTTTCATGAACCTCATCCAAAATAACTTGTTTAATGCCTTCTTTTGTAATCGTCATACATTACCTCACCTTTAGAAAGTTTTTTAACTATTCACTATTTTACCGATAACAACGTATAAGTGTGGATTTATGTAAGGAATCCTGACATAAAATTTCACTTTGTCTATCAGCTATAGAAATAAATACCCTTATTTCGTTCACGTAAACCGCTCAAATAACAATCCATGATAGAAATGGTTTCCAAATGCTTCACTTTGCAAGACAATGATAGTATGTGTAAAAAGATTTGAAATTTGTATCAAAAATTTTATTCATTGAGGTGTCGTATGCAGAAGCATGAATTAAAAGCGTTGTTTGATGAAGAAATGAGAAAAAACGTTACGCCTCCAGGCTTCCGAAGGGAAGAAACCGATCATGTTGTTCGTCACGTTTCAGTCCATCAAGATGAACATGGTTTCATCATCTTTTCTAACTTGACGGATGCTGACGCTAAAAAGGTTATTACGGGTGAAAAAGACCGCTTTGCTACATTAAAACAGGAGTTTGAGTGGAAAGTTTATAGTTATGACGAGCCTTCAAACCTTGTGGATCTTTTAGAAGGTGAAGGATTTAAGAAAGGTGAAAAAGAAGCGTTGATGGTCATCCCGCTTTCTGATGACCACTTTTTGTTACGTCACGATACATCACATGTGAAGGAAATAACCGATTTAGAAGGAATCAACGCGATCATGAAGCTTGAAGAAAGCATCTGGAATCACTCTTTCGCAAGCTTAGGAGAACGGTTATGGCGTGATTTTAAGAATACGAATTCACTCTCCTTATATGGGATATATGAAGCTGGCGATTTGGTAAGTGCTGCCTGGATGTACTTGGAGGGAGAGAATTTTGCGAGCATGTGGGGTGGATCGACGTTACCACAGCATAGGAAAAAGGGACATTACACGGCGCTTTTAGCTGCACGTGCGAAAAAAGCGAAAGAAATGGGGCATCCTATTTTAATGGTCGATGCAAGTCCGATGAGTGAACCAATTTTACAAAAGTGTGGATTTGAACGATTAGGGTATTCGTATGGCATGCTGTATCCTGGAGGTAAGTCACATGATTAAAGAAATGAAGTCTGCTGAAGAGATAAGGGAAGCATTTCTCGTAATGAGTGAGCTGCGCACGAATTTAGATGAAGAATCGTATTTAGAGTATGTGGATGAAGCGCGTAAAAAAGACATGTACCACCTGTATGCACTCTATGAGGAAGGGGAAATCGTAGCCGTCATCGGCTTTACACCGATGATCACCTTATACTATGGAAGAAGTGTATGGGTTTATGATCTTGTGACTCGAAAGGAAGATCGCTCGAAAGGGTACGGCAAGTCGCTCCTTTCCTTTGTGGAGAAGTGGGCTAAAGACAATGGCTATAGTTCCATCGCACTTTCCTCAGGTCTTCAAAGGCATGATGCGCATCGATTTTATGAAGAAAAGATGGCTTATGATAAAGTGAGCTATGTCTTTAAAAAGGAACTCTAAAAAGGAAACTTCCTCACCCTCCATTCGTATAGTATAGTAGACACGAAAAGGAGGGATGACGATGGGGACTCGAAATAGACCGAACATTACTATCGAAAAACCATTTTTACATAACGTCCTAGACATCATAGGGATCTCAGCATTACTCCTTTCAATCGCTTATGTTGTGCTCAACTGGTCAAGCATTCCTGAGGTGGTGCCTCACCATTTCAACGCTGCGGGTGAACCTGATCGGTGGGGAGACAAGTGGACGGTTTTCCTTTTACCTTCGATTGGGGTACTCATGTGGATTGGGCTTTCATTCCTTGAGCGTATCCCTGACTCTTACAATTATGTTGTTAAGATAACAGAAGGAAACGCTGAAAGGCAGTATTACTATGCCGTTACGATGATTCGCCTTCTAAAAAATGAAATCGCAATCTTCTTTGCGTTATTGAGCCAGAAAATCGTTGAGATGTCGAGTACGCAAGAAACCCTCGAGTTTTGGATCGTTCCGGTATTCCTAGTCATCCTATTTGGCACGATCATCATTTATCTCGTAAAATCCATACGGTGGCGATAGGGAACAGGGCAAGATTTCCTTTAATTTTTTGAAGAAAGTTGTACGGGCGCTGTGTTATAGTTGAAGAGAGAATGATTCCCTTACATTACGTTTTGATTGGAAACTTCCTATCGAAATGAACCATAAAGGAGCTACGCTATGCTACGCCAAGAAAAAGACGTGAAAGTATTTGGTTTGAATTCAAACCCTGAACTTACAGAAGAAGTCGTAAAACTTCTTGGAATCGAGTCAGGTAAGTCTTCCGTTAAGCGCTTCGCAGACGGTGAGATCAACATGAATGTTGAAGAAAGTATTCGCGGATGCGATACATATCTAGTTCAGTCGATCGGTGGGGCTGGATTAGGAAACGACTATTTGATGGAGCTCCTCATCATGATCGATGCATTGAAGCGAGCTTCTGCGAAAACGATCAATGTTGTGCTGCCTTATTATGGCTACGCACGTCAGGACAGAAAAACGGGTCCAAGACAGCCGATCACAGCGAAACTGATTGCAAACATGTTAGAACGCTCTGGTGCAACTAGAGTCCTAACGGTCGACCTACATGCGAACCAGATCGAAGGATTCTTCAACATTCCGGTTGACCAGGTTTCTGGTATTCCAGTACTAGCCGAATACTTTGAGAAGAAACAGCTTGAGGATATCGTAATCGTTGCCCCAGATAACAGCAGTGCACTGCGTGCCCGTAAACTCGGCTCACTCCTTGATGCTCCGATCGCATTGATCGATCGTCGTTCATACGACACAGGTGAGCCTTCTACAATCAACGTAATTGGAGATGTAGTAGGTAAAACAGCGATCATTATCGATGATATGATCGATACAGCGAAAAACGTGACGTTCACTTCTCAAATCTTAGAAGAGCACGGTGCGAAAGAAGTGTACGCGACATTCACGCATCCGGTCCTTTCAGGCACGGCTACACAAGAAATCGCACAATCGAATATTAAAGAAATCGTTGTGACGAACACGCTGCCTTTACCGAAGAGCGGTGACATCGATAAGATCACAGTCCTTTCGATCGCACCATTGCTTGCAGAAGCAATCCGCATCGTTCAAGAGAAACTGTCGATCAGTAAGATTAGGAAATAGGTAATAGAAGAGAGAAGCTGAGTGTTCAGCTTCTTTTTTTTGTATAGTGTGATCGAATAGATAAATGCTATCGTTAGCTAGTTAAAACGTTAGGAGAGGTTACTATGAGAATGTTAGCAATTCTTGGTCTTTCACTCATGTTAGTTGCATGTGGTACAGGTGAAGAAGGAGCAACTGAAAATAGTGGTGAGTCGAACTCACCGGAAATGAAAGAAGAGAACGATGGGGCGACCGACGATAACAAGATGAAAGAATCGGAGGAGAAGGGTTCTGATCGTGAGGAAGGCATGGCAGATTCACTAAGTGTTGAGATTATAAAAAAAGAGAACAATCAGGAAGGTCATCATGATTCTGGCCTCATGATCATGCTCGAACAAGGATCTGAAAATCCAGCTACACTGACAGCGTTGGTCCAAAAGGAAGACGATGCAGTGGAAGGGGCGAGTGTGCGCTTTGAATACTGGAAAGAAGGAGAAGAGAAGCACATATACACTGATGCTGAGGAGATAGAGAGTGGAGAATATCAAGCAGAAACAGAGATTATGGATGAAGGGACCTACAACATGAAGGTTCATGTTGAAAAAGGGGACAACCTTCATACACATAAACCCTATACACTGGAAGTGAAGACTGCACAATCTTCATAAAGAGTCATACAAAAAGGCTGAGTGAATGTTCCATTCACTCAGCCTTTCGACATAAAGCGGGGGGTGCCTGTCACTCGCCCTTCATAATGTGGTCGATTGCGTGTGCGACACCGTGCTCTGTATAAGATTTCGTAATCCAGTCTGCTGCTTCTTTTACGGGCTCCTGTGCGTTGCCCATCGCAACACCGAAGCCAGCTTCACGAATCATCGCGATATCGTTCATACTATCTCCAACAGACATCACTTCATCCATGGAAAGATCCAGCCATTTCGTTACTTTGCGTAGGGCAGCTGCTTTGTTTACACCTGCAGGGTTGATTTCCATGTTAGTCAAACTAGAGTTTGTGACTTCTAGTGCATCGTTGCTCATCACTTCATCTAAAATAACTTGGCGCACGTCGTCGTCTTTCACATCGAAACCGAATTTCAACCAGTCATATTCATGAAGATCTTTCTCGAACGGAGTATTCGAATTAAATACTCCTTCAGTTGTGGAAGACCAGAACCAAACATCATGCTTTTTCTTAAGATCCCAAAGGTTCGCGACAATTTCACTATCGAGGTGCGTACTGTCAACAAGGTTGAAATGCTGATCATAAATTTGACCCCCGTTTACCGTGATCAAGTAAGCTGATTCGCCTAACTGTTCTGCAATCTCACGACAGAATGGGAGAGAGCGTCCAGTACTGATTACAACATGATACCCAGCTTCTTTCGCACGGCGCACTGCGTCCTCATTTTCCTTCGACACTTCTCCGTCATGATTAACGAGCGTGCCATCCATATCTAACGCGATTAACTTTATCTCTTTTTTCATCTCATCCACTCCTATCTTTCGCTGACTCTATTCTAATACAAATGAAACGAAATCTGTAGTCGAGTGGTTTTTTATAGGCAAAAAAAAGAGAACCTGATGAATAGGTTCTCTAAGGTTATTGAGTTTTAGTAAGTTCTGACAACTATTCCTCTCTCTTCTTCCCAAACACTTTCTTCGAAGCACCTTTGATCATTTTCTCAGCCTTATCTGCCGTTTTTCCTACAGCATCTGTGCCGGCCTTACTCACATTCTTCACAAAATCAGTAGACGTATCAGAGACCTTGCCAACGAGACCGTCTTTTCCGCTAACAGACTTCACCATATCATTAACTGTATCCGCAGATTTATTCACAAGATCGTTTGCTTGTTTGGAGGTTTTCTTCACCAGGTTTTCGTCTTGTTTCTTTTGATCAGAAATAAGATCTCCTCCTTAAAAAATGAAATTCATTACTATACATATGGTTGAATTCCAGTGAATATGCGTCTTTTTTTCATTTTACATTATGCGCTTCTCGTGTGAGTGGTATGATGAATAGAACCTACGTTTGTAAGTTAGGGGGCAATTAGCAATGAAGTTAACGCAAGAAACCCTGTATGTGAAACGTCTCAATGTAAAGGAAGATGAGATCCCTTCATACGATTTCTTTCCATTTGATCTCCCGGTATTTAAGCATTTTAAGGAGCTTTTGTTTCACCCAAACGTGACGTACATCGTTGGTGAGAATGGGATGGGGAAATCGACGCTGCTTGAAGGGATGGCGATTAAGTATGGGTTCAATCCTGAAGGCGGGACGCTTAACTTTAATTTTTCGAGCTATGATTCTCACTCGAATTTAGATCACTATTTGCGACTGGCAAAAGGCGTTTATAGGGCGAAGGATCATTTCTTCTTCAGAGCGGAAACGTATTATAATCTCGCTACAAATATTGAAGCGTTAGATGCTGATCCGTTTGCGGGGGCAAAAGTCGTCGATGGGTTTGGAGGCAAATCGCTCCATGAACAATCTCACGGAGAATCCTTTTTCGCGGCTTTTACCAATCGTTTTCGAGGAGAAGGGTTATATATTTTAGATGAACCTGAGGCAGCACTTTCTCCCATCAGACAGCTGTCGATGCTTGCCCGCATCCACGAACTGGTCGAGCAGGGGTCTCAGTTTATTATCGCCACACACTCGCCGATCCTTATGGCGTACCCAGATTCGAAAATGATTGTGCTGAGTGAAGATGGAATGACTGAGACAACATTAGAGGAGACGGAACACTTTAAGGTGATGAAAGAGTTTTTTGATGATAAAGATCGGTTGTTACATCATTTGTTTCAGTGAACGAGTTTGACAGATCTTCAACGATAGGAGATAGTAACTTTTAGGTAAGAACGTTTTCTTACTAACTGAATAGGCCTTATGGTGGCTTTATTAAAAGCTGAAAAGGGAAGTTTGGTGAAAATCCAGCGCGGTCCCGCCACTGTGAAGAGGAGGCATATCGCAATACCACTGTTATTTAACGGGAAGGGCGATGTGCTGAAGAATCTGAGTCAGGAGACCTGCCATAAGGAAGAGCATTGATTCCTACGGGAGATAGGAGGGTGTTACGTGGAAAGTACTAACGGATACTGTTTGGTGGTTCCGTGATTTCGTGACGTTTATATCCTGCACATCTTCAACTTGGAGATGTGTTTTTTTGTTGAAAAAGTGAAGGAGGAACGCAATCATGGAATCTTTACCAGTAAGCTATTCGAAAATGACACAAACAAGGTTAGTGTTACCGCCAGATACGAATCATTTGGATACGATTTTTGGAGGAAAAGTGTTAGCATACATCGATGAAATCGCAGCATTAACGGCTATGAAACACTCAAATTGTGTGGTCGTGACGGCATCGATCGACTCTGTTGATTTTCTATCATCCGCGAAAGTTGGAGATGCGTTAACGCTCGAGGCTTGTGTCACGAGGTCCGGTCGAACGTCGATGGAAGTGTATGTGAAGGTGTATGCAGATGATCTTCTTCACGGGCGAAAAGTGATGACGACAGAATCGTTCTTAACGATGGTTGCGGTCGACTCAGAAGGGAAACCGAAAGCCGTGCCAGGCATCCTACCTGAAACGGATGAAGAGAAAAGGCTGTACGACACTGCGCCTTCAAGGAAGGAACATCGTCAGAATCGTTCAAGGTTAAGGTGAAAATGGAGGGTCCCTCAGGTAACGAATTCCTGAGGGGTTTGTTTATTTTTGCCAGATTAAAAGGGAGAGCGCCTTAAGAATCGAAGTATGTATGGGGCATAATGTAGGAGGGTAAGTATGAAGCGCTACCGATTTGGTCGAGGTAAAGAGATTACGAAGTTTGATAGTAAGCATGTGGTGATTTCGCCTATTACGAGAATGATAGAAGAAGAGGTCGATGTGATACAGATCGCTTGTATGCATCTTGGTCGTGATGGATTAATCGGAGGTCATGAAGCTGTGGTGCCACAAATGTTCCTCGTGCTAGAAGGAGAAGGAATCGTGAAGGGCGGCGATCAAACTGCTCGTATACTAAAAGGAGAGCTCGCGATGTGGGAAAGAGGGGAATGGCATGAGACGTCGACGGAAGATGGCATGACCGCAATCGTTATAGAATGTGACAAGCTAAAGCCGTTCAGTGGTTTACAGGAGATAACAGATGAAGGGAATTAAGCTTGTTTTTATAGTATTGCTAATCATCGTCAGCGGCTGTCGTTCTGCTGAACCAGCCGAGGAAACGCTTTTTCAGTACAAAGATTCATACATAGGAGACAACGGAGCGGTTGGTGCGATCTTACGAATGCTGCCTGGTAGCACGGAGTTAAAAAGTTTATCGCTGCAAACAAAAAGCGAGCCATATGGATTAACAGCTTATTATTCAAAAGCGCTACCAGAAGAAGAGCAAAGAGAAGCGTTTCTATTCAATGCAACGTTTCTTTTCACGTTGATTCAAAATGCTGAGGTTGTTTCTGCTGATTACGATGGCGAGGTATT
Organism: Anaerobacillus sp. ABR4_321; assembly: GCF_056158505.1. Taxonomy (NCBI): domain Bacteria; kingdom Bacillati; phylum Bacillota; class Bacilli; order Caryophanales; family Bacillaceae; genus Anaerobacillus; species Anaerobacillus sp. ABR4_321. Next base: position 3,798,917 of record NZ_JBSWTK010000001.1, on the reverse strand, counting down.
GTCGGTTACGAGAGATGAGTTACAAGCTTGGTATGGTGAGAATCTTTTTGAAGCTGCATCAGAAGATGAACTGATCGGCCTCGCTCAGCCAAAGCTTGAAGACTCGGAGCAAGTCAATCAATTTTTTGAAAACCAAACAGGAGTGAATGAGCGTGACTGATTTTTATTGTGATGAAGTGTTGAGTGGAAATACTGCTGTTCAAGTCGTCAAAGAGACGGAAAATATCTTTTCCGGAAAGGCGTTGAGTTAAGCGATGATCATCATGATCAATGGCGCGTTTGGAGTTGGAAAAACGACTGTTGCCAATGAGCTTCTAAACAAAATCGATAACAGTATGCTTTTTGATCCAGAAGTGGTCGGAGGGATGCTCAGTGCGTTGCTTCCTTCATCGATCAAAGAAGAAGAGGCACTTACGGGTGATTTTCAAGACTTGGAATTATGGAAAGAGTTCACCGTCTCGATTGCAAAGCGGACGGCAGAGAAATATGAGAAACACCTCATCGTCCCGATGACGATTCGAAAACCTGATTATTTTCATTCTATCTTCGATGGATTTAAACGAATCGATCCTGAGACGTTTCATTTTTGCTTAACAGCTAGTAAGGAAACGATTACCACAAGACTCCTGAATAGGGGAGAAGCTTATGGAAGTTGGTGTTTTTACCAAACCGATCTGTGTATAGAGGCTTTTTCTTCTGGAGGATTCGGGGAATATATTTCAACTGAGAACCGACGAATTGAAGAGGTTGTAGACATTATTATGAAAAGGTTAGTGATGCCGATTCTTTAGAATAGGGAGGAGCATGTGTGTTGAGTAAGCCAAAAGTTCTGTTGTTTGGAACGTTTCATATGAAGTATACAAAAGACCTTTATAAGGTGGATACGGATGATTTGGAATCGGAAAAAAGACAAGCAGAAATTCGAGACGTTGTAGATCGATTAAAACGGTTTGAGCCTACGAAACTAGCATTCGAAATTGTAAAGAGTGAGAATGCTGGGCTTAATCAAGAGTATCAGGATTACTTGAATGGTGATGTAGAGCTCAGGATCGATGAAGTGCATCAACTTGGCTTTCGTATCGCATCACAATTAGAGCATAAGCAAGTATATGCGGTCGATTGGATGGATACGGTCGGAAATCGAGCGCTAAGTGAGGTATATGATTGGGCAAAAGAAGAGCAGCCTGAGCTTTATGAACATATCAACCAAACGTATCGCTCGCATTCTCATAAAAGTCTGGAAAACAGAACGATACTCGAGCTTTTACATGAGATGAATTCTCCTGAAGAAGTGATGAAGAATCACGAGATGTATATGAACATCGCTCGTATCGGAAAAGATGAGCAATACGTTGGCATCGATTGGGTTCGATGGTGGTATCAGAGGAACTTGATTATCTATCACAATCTAGCAGAGCTCTGTGAGCCTGGTGCTCGAACGCTTCTCATCATCGGGTCTGCTCACGTTCACCTCGTTTCACAGTTTTTAGAAGAAAGTGGTTTGGTTGAGGTGGAGAGAGTAGGGAACTATTTAGAGTGAAAAGGTGACGTAATGAAAATGAATCTAGTCGTACAGCAGTATGATCAAGACTATCAAGAACAAGTGGTGGATTTGATTTCTACGATCCAACAAGATGAATTTCAAATCCCAATTACAGTAGAAGAACAGCCTGATCTATATGCGATCGAGTCGTTTTATCAAACAGGGAAAGGGAACTTCTGGCTAGCGATCTATAATGGACGTGTAGTGGGTACGATTAGCCTACTCGACATCGATAACAACCAGCTCGCACTACGTAAGATGTTTGTACATAAGGATTATCGAGGGAAGCCTCTTTTTGTCGCAAAAAGATTGCTTCAAGAAGCGATAAAGTGGTCGAGGGAGAAAGAAGTTCATGACATATACCTTGGTACAACGCCGCAATTTTTAGCTGCACATCGATTTTATGAGAAACATGGTTTTGTTCGGGTGGAGTTGGAAGACCTCCCGAAATCTTTTCCTGTCCTGGCTGTGGATAAAAGGTTTTATAGGTTGGGGATGAATCGAAAGGTAATGTAAAAAGGTTAAGGCAGATCCATGATGAATGGGTCTGCTTTTTTAATGCGTGACCTTATAATTTTTTGTAAAAAGGGAGTTGTGTCGTAAGGCGGGATGATGGTAGTATGAGTTAACTGAAAATTTAAACAATAGTTTTAGGGAGGCGACGTCCCAATGATGCCATTCGAGTTGCGAGAGTACCAGGAACGCATTCAGCTGACGAAGAGAAGGATGCTCGATGAAGGTCTTGAAGTTCTGCTTATAACGGACCCTGCGAACATGAATTATTTAACGGGGTATGACGGCTGGTCATTTTACGTGGATCAAATGGTCGTCGTGATCATCGATGAAGAGCAGCCGCTTTGGATCGGAAGAAAGATGGACGGCAATGGTGCGAAGGCAACGACATGGCTTCACCATGAGAACCTCGTAACGTATACCGATGATTACGTTCATTCGAACGTGAAGCATCCGATGGATTTTGTTGCGAAAACACTTGAAGAACTTGATCAAAGTACGCGTCACATCGGGGTAGAGATGGGGGCGTACTACTTCACCGCCTTAGCGTTTGAATCGTTGAAAAGAAACCTTCCTGACGCGAAGTGGAAAGATGCCACCCTCCTTGTGAACCGTGTTCGGATGGTGAAATCGAATCAAGAGATTCTATATATGAAAAATGCAGCCAGGCTCGTTGAACTCGGAATGCAAAAAGCGGTCGATACGATCTCTGAGGGCGTTCGAGAATGTGACGTCGTGGCTGATATTTATAGCAGTCTCATCAGTGGAACACCTGAATTTGGCGGAGATTATCCAGCGATTGTTCCGATGTTACCATCAGGGGAACATACGTGTACACCGCATCTCACATGGTCTGATAAACGGTATCGAAACAATGACCTCGTCATTATCGAAATTGCTGGCTGCTACAAACGATACCATTGTCCGATGGCGCGAACGGTCTCAGTTGGGACGCAAGATGAGAGAGTTCGAGACATTGGAAAAGTCGTGGTAGAAGGGCTCGATGAGACGCTCGCGTTCGTAAAACCTGGCGTAACGTGCGAAGAGGTTGAAGAAGTTTGGCGGAAGTCGATCGCTCGGCATGGCATCATGAAGGATTCACGCCTCGGCTATTCGATCGGACTAAACTATCCACCTGATTGGGGTGAACATACGGCGAGCGTTCGACAAGGTGATCAAACAATTTTACAACCGAATATGACGTTTCATCTTATTCCTGGAATCTGGTATCACGATTTTGGGATTGAAATCAGCGAATCGATCAGAGTCACGGAGAGCGGAAGCGAAGTTCTTGCGAATTTTTCAAGAAAGCTAATCGATGCAAAAGGCGTGTCGATGATGGGGAACGATGCAGTCTGAAAAAGGAGGAGATCGATTGTGAAAAAACCAGGAATGGGGACATCGTCCGTCTGGGCAGGGGAGAAAGAATACCTCTCTCATGGTGCGACGCAAGTTCCGGTCGTTCATAGCGTAGCGTATGGATATGATGACATGGACGAGTGGTATGAGGTTGCGGTTGGAAATAAGAAGGGTCATATCTATGGTAGGAATACGAATCCGACTGTTCAGGCGTTTGAAGATAAGGTGAAGGCGCTTGAAGGAGCGGAAGCGGCGACGAGTTTCTCGACAGGGATGGCGGCGATCAGCAATACGCTCGCAACGTTTCTTTTTCCAGGAGATCGAATCGTGTCGATCAAAGATACGTATGGTGGCACGAATAAAATCTTCACGGAATTTCTTCCGATGTTAAACGTCGATGTGATGCTTTGTGAAACGGGAAATCATGAGCTCATTGAGGAAGAGGTCGAGAAGGGATGCCGCATTCTATATCTCGAGACACCGACGAATCCAACGGTAAAGATTACGGATATCAAGCGGATGGTAAAAGCCGCTCACAGAGTGGGGGCGCTCGTTGTTGTCGATAACACGTTTGCTACACCGATCAATCAGAACCCGCTCGAATTCGGAGCGGATCTCGTGATCCATAGTGCTACGAAGTTTCTCGGTGGTCATGCTGATGCACTTGGCGGGGTCGTTTGTGGAAATGAAAACTTGGTCGAAAAAATCTATCATTACCGGGAAATCAACGGAGCGACGATGGATCCGATGAGTGCCTATCTCTTGCTGCGAGGGATGAAAACGCTCAAACTTCGTGTACAGAAGCAGTGCGATAACGCGATGAAGGTCGCGACGTACTTAACGTCACAGGCACTTGTCGAAGAGGTATATTATCCTGGACTCGAGGATCATCCAGGGCATGAGATCGCGAAACAGCAGATGAAGGATTACGGCGGGATGTTCAGCTTTGCGGTGAAAGGCGGTGTGGAAACGGTGAAGCATCTTTTACCGAAGCTTACGTTTGCAAACCGAGCCGCAAATCTTGGAGCCGTGGAGACAACGGTGGGACCGTCACGAACGACGAGTCATGTCGAATGCACACCTGAAGAGAGAGCGGCCATGGGCATACCAGAAGGATTAATTCGCTACTCAGCGGGTATAGAAGATGTAGAAGACCTTATCGATGATTTAGAACAAGCGTTTCAAGCCGTTGTAAAAGAAGTGAAAGTCTAGTAAAATCTCCTTAAAGTCAGAAAAGTTAAAAGAATCTGCATTGTGAAGTTTAAAGTTTTGTAAAATCGGTTAGATTTATAGTAACAGCGATAACAATTGTAGCTGCGTTTCTAATAATAGAATGGAGGATGAAACAATGGATCATCGAAAAATCTATTCAAACCAAGTGTCGGAGCAGAGTCAGGAAGTAATCGCAGAGCTACTAGAACATGTCCACAATAACGCTATTAAACATAGAGAAGAGCTACTTATGAAAGAAATAGATAAAGCATTAGATGAGCGTGACCGCGAGACATTCATGGAACTAACAGAGCGATTGAAAACTTTCCATAATTGATAGGCATAAATGACGAACCGCTTGCTTATAATCTAGTATCACCTAACTCAGGAGGAGATAGAGATGCTAGATTTGGTAGCGGTTTTTCATATGGCTACAGAGTGGATGGTCGCAAATAAAGGGTACAAGCTTCAGTCGGTCATTTTGTTCGGTACGTTAGGATTTTCGTTTATTAGCTATCTGATCTGGTACGTAACGAAGGGATATCGAGCTGTATAAGCGTTTAATCGATCGTTTCTTGTGGGGATGGATGAGTGTTAATAGTGGATATCCGCGATTTTGAGGGGGTTATCCGCGAAATTCTCATTATTTCCGCGGAAATTTTATTTTATCCGCGATAATCGAGTAGATATCCGCGAAAAAAGGAATTTATCTGCGAAATGTGCTTTAATACGCTAAAAAAAGACCCCTGGTATCAGGAGTCTTCGATCGGAATGTCAATTGTTTTTGCCTTAGCTTTGGAGTTTTTATCTTCATCAAACACATCACTCGTTTTTACCGTTAGGGATGAAAGTTCAGCGATATCTGTTTCGTTAAGCACAAATCCCAATTCGCCAGTACGTTCTTCGTTACCTTCGTATACCCCATAAAGTTCTTCGAGGTAAAAGTCTTCCTCAAACCCTTTTTTCTCTCCTTCACTCGTTTCGAGCACGGAGACAGGAGCAAAATCAACTGGTTCATCTGAAGTGTTCTTCACTGTTACGTGCAGTTTTACATAATTAAAGTTCTTTTCGTCATCTGAATAAGGATGGAAGAAGTCGATCAAGTCCATCGAAGGGGAATAGTTCATCACTTTAACGTCTGAAATAGTAAGTTCAACGTCTCCGATTTTCGTCGTTTCGTTATAGTTTGAGAGTGCTTTTAACGTAACGGAACCATCTTCATCCTCATGGAAATCGCCAATCTTCGTTAGTGAGCTGTCATCCGGTGCTTGTGGATTATCGGGAGCTTTGGCTGATTTATTTTCGTTTTTGTTTTCATCTTTTTGCTGATTGTCTTCTTGCGTTGTTTCAGATTGCGTATTATTATCTGCGCCTTGCTCAGCGTCAGTCGCACATCCGGCAAGGAGTAGGGAAGCTGCTAGAAAGAATCCGATAGTTTTCATTGAGAAAGACCTCCTGCTTATAAAATTCCCGCTGCCGTATGAGCAGCGGGAACGTTTTTCTTAGTATGCCCTTAATTAATCGTCGTCACGCTCGTTGTCGTCATCATCATCTTCATCATCGTCTTTGTCTTCGTTCTTCTGCTTGATGAGAAGGTCGTTCACCATTTGACCCGTTTCCGTGTTGTCATGAAGACCGATGAAGTTTTCTGCTCCAGGACCGTAAGCATACACGTTTACGTCTTCACCAGTGTGGCCGCCAGTTGTCCAGCCAGTTCCTGAACGCAGGTCGAAGATTTTTTCGATCGCATTGTCGATTTCAGTTGTTTTGTCTTTTTCAGCTTTCGTAGCTTCTTTTACCCAGTTGATTTCTTCTTCAGTAAGCTCTAGGTCGATATACTTGTTAAGCGTTTCTTCTACGTCAGCACCTTCAGCGATTTGCTCTGCCATAAAGTCAGGCGTACGCTTAGCAGCTTTTAGTGGAGCTGGATCCCACTTGTATTCACCGTCGCGACCCATTGCGAAGCCGCCAGTTGAGTGGTCAGCAGTTGTAACGACTAGCGTGTGCTTGTCTTTTTTCGCGAATTCGATTGCTTCTTTATATGCTTGTTCGAAGTCTTCCATTTCACTCATCGCTGCAACAACATCGTTGTCGTGACCAGCCCAGTCGATTTGGCTTCCTTCTACCATTAGGAAGAAGCCGTCTTTGTCTTTGCTGAGGCGATCGAGTGCAGTTGTTGTCATGTCAGCTAGTGAAGGCGTTTCTTCGTCGCGGTCGATCATCTTGTCCATTCCTTTTTCACCAAAAAGGCCAAGAATCTGTTCATTATCGTCACTCATAAGATCTTCTTTGTTTGTTACGTAGCTGTATCCAGCTTCTTCAAACTCACCAGCAAGGTCGCGATCCGCGCGTTCGAAGTACTTTGTACCACCACCGAGAATGACATCTACTTTATGCTCGCCATCGACTTTTTCATCGAAATAATCATCAGCGATCGCATTGTAGTTGTGGCGAGACTCATCGTGAGCACCGAATGATGCTGGAGTAGCGTGGTTTACTTGAGATGTTGATACAAGCCCTGTCGCTTTATCTTCTTTCTTAGCGCGCTCTAGAACAGTTTCAACTTCTTGCTTTTCCATATCAACAGAGATTGCGCCGTTGTATGTTTTGATACCAGCAGCCATGGAAGTACCTGCTGCAGCTGAATCCGTTACGCTTTCTTCATGATCCCAAGAGTACGTTTGCTGCTGCCCAAGTAGCTGCTTATCGAATGCTACTTCTTCCATATAAGGCGTTGATTTGTCATCCATGAATGAACGGTATGCCGTGTTATACACAGGACCCATTCCGTCACCGATTAAGAAGATAACGTTTTTGATTTCACCATTAACTTTTAGATCTTTATCTGATTTCGCCTCTGTTTCAGGAGCGCCACCAGCAAAGCTGCTGAATGCGAGCGTTGAAACAACTGCGAATGGGATTGCTTTTTTCTTGAAGTTTTTAAAATTCATTTGAGTACCTCCCGTGTTTCTTTTTTCTCACAATGTGTACTTTACTAGATAACGGTTAAGGGTCTATTAATAGATTGTTAGAGAAGTGTTAAGGTTTTTGGGTCGATTGTTACAGTCGAAAACAAACGATAAGTTACGATAATAAAAGAATTTTAACGATGTTTAGTTAATGACCTGGGTGATTTCTCGACTATCGATCGATAGAATTGTACTTTTTTAGAATGATAGAGAAGGAAGGAGGAGGTTTGCAAGCGTTTTCGAACGAATTAGTATGAAAGGAAGGGAAGGAGGAACCCGCGCGCATTGTATTTGTACCATTTGTTGTGGGGAATTTTTACTAGAGGAAAACGTACACTTATCACTTTGAGGAGGTAAAATAATGCACACGCTCTCAACTGATTCTGTTATTTATGACTTTAATAAAGCTCATGCTCCAGTGAAAAAGGTAAAGGTAGGAGATACGATCGAAATCAGTACATACGATTGTTTTGAAAATCAAATTCAGTCAGAAGACACTGAGATTACGGGAATCGATTGGAACCGTGTTAACCCAGCGACAGGTCCTATTTATATAGAAGGTGCTGAGCACGGGGACGTTCTGAAAGTGAAAATTGAGAAGCTCGAGGTCGGTGACCGCGGTGTGATGGTCGTGGGTCCTGACCTCGGTGTCATGGGGCATCGGCTAGAAGAAATGAAAGCGAAGATGATTCCGATAAAGGATGGGAAAGCGGTGTTTAACGAAATCGAACTTCCGCTAAATCCCATGATCGGCGTGATTGGGGTAGCACCTGAAGGGGAAGGCGTGTCATGCGGAACGCCGGGTGCCCATGGAGGAAACATGGACAATAAGATGGTCACGGAAGGAGCAACGCTGTATTTCCCTGTTGCCGTGGAAGGAGCATTGTTCGGACTTGGTGATTTTCACGCGGCGATGGGTGATGGAGAAGTGAGCGTTTCTGGGATCGAAGTAGAAGGAAAAGCGACAGTGACGTTTGAAGTGGTGAAGGATGAAGGCATTACACAGCCAATGTTAGAAAACGATGAAGTCGTGGCGCAAATCGCTTCAGCAGAAACGCTTGATGAAGCTGTTAAGGTTGCAACTGAGCTGATGATCGATCGAATATGTGGAAAAACAGGCATGTCGTTGAGTGACGTGACGATGCTGATGAGTGCGGTGGGGCAAGTCGAAGTGTGTCAGGTTGTCGATCCACTCGTGACAGTGAGGTTTGTTGTGCCGAAATGGTTGGAAGAGAAGTTTGGGGTAAGGTTGATCGGGTGAGGTGTACTTTCTACAAGTTAAGGTGAAACTAATAGCCTCCAGTCCTTATGAGACTTGGGGCTATTAGTTTCGTCAAAATTTGACAAAATTCGGTGAGTGACAGGCACCATACCCCGTTTGAACTATATACAGTCGGGTAACTTATAAATGAATAGGTAAATTGGAGGGGTGATGAACATTGGCTAGTAAATATGGAGCAGTAGTACAAGAATCATTGGATGCATTATTAGAAGATGAAACATTTATGCCGAACTTTACCGGGGAAGAGAGAGAGAAGGCGTTTGATTCTCTTGAAGCAATTCTTTCTACACCAAACCAAATTCAGAAATCATTTCTACGTGTACCGATGGAGAATGGGAAGATTTTAAGGATTCCAGCATTCCGAGTCCAACATAACAACGCGCTTGGTCCTTATAAAGGGGGAATTCGTTTTCATGAATCGGTCGATGAAGATGAAGTCGTTAACCTCGCAACACTGATGACGCTTAAGAATGCGCTTCACGAAGTGCCGTTCGGTGGAGGAAAAGGCGGTGTTGTGATCAATCCGAGGGAGTACTCTGAAAAGGAACTACATACGATTTCAAAGAAATACGTTCACTATTTCAGTGATATCCTTGGTCCAGACAAAGACATCCCAGCTCCAGACGTTGGTACAGGAGAGCGCGAGATGGATTGGATGATGGGTGAATTCAAATCGATCCATCCTGGTCAAGCGTATCGAGGAAGTTTTACAGGGAAAAGCCACTTGAACGGTGGTTCGCTAGGACGTAGAGAAGCGACCGGTAAAGGCGTTTACTATACGTTCCGCTATTTGATGCACGACTTCTTGAATGACAATAAAGATTGGTTTGAGAGAAACCAGAACTTGTTTGCGAAAACAGCGATGGAGCATGCGGATCGCGATTTGACCGTTGGCATTCAAGGGTTTGGTAATGTAGGTTCTGTTGCTGCACTCGAAGCTTACAATTGCAATTACATCAAAACAAAAGTTGTGGCCGTGAGCGACCGAAACGTAACCCTTTATAATGAAGAAGGACTCGACATCAATGCGCTCGTTGCTTTTACTTCTGAAAATGAAGGAGACCTGCCTACAACGGATGAAGCGCTGAACAATTACGGAATCGAGGCGGACATTAGAGACCGCGAAGACGTTCTTTACCTTGATACCGACGTTCTGATTCTCGCTGCTCTTGAAGAACAAATTCATGAAGATAACATGAAAGATGTGAAAGCACGCTTGATCGTCGAAGGTGCGAACGGTCCGATCACGATGAAGGCGGACGATTATTTGAGTCAGAACGGCGTATTGATCATTCCAGATATCCTCGCAAACGCAGGTGGTGTAATCGTTTCTTACTTCGAATGGTTACAAGGAAGAGAAACGCAGTTCTATAGTGAAGAAGAAGTGAACACGATGCTTGTTAAAAAGATGAAGGAAACGATGGATCAAGTGTTGCCTCAATTCTTTAATGATCCGTTCCCGCTTCGTCAAAATTGCTACATGCATGCGGTGACAAAGCTTTGTAATACGCTCTATCGTCACGGAAAACTATATTAAGCTTTGTTTATATACTCCTCTGTCTAGTGACAGGGGAGTTTGTTTGGTTAAAAAGGAATACCGCCTATTTGGAGCGAAAGTGTGAGAGAGAATTCAATCAAGTTGCTGAGGTGATGACATGAAGATAAAAGGATTTGGAGGCGTGTTCTGGCGAACAGGTGATGTAGCTGCACTTTCAAAGTGGTACAAAGACGTGTTGGGGATCGAGATAGAATCCTGGAATGGAACGGTCATTAAGCCGCAAGAAGGAAACGAAACGATCTTTTCATTTTTTTCAGAAGACGATGGGTATTTTCCTGCGGGTCAACAAGTGATGGTAAACTTTCAGGTCGAAAGCATCGAAGCGTGTATGATGCACCTTGAGAAAGTCGGTGTGCCGTTAGTGAAAGATCTTGAAAAGAGTGAATATGGTTCGTTCATATGGATTGATGACCCAGAAGGCAGGCGCATTGAGCTCTGGGAGAAGTAAGCATAGGAGGATTCATATGAATGAACGTGTAGGAACATGTACCGAGTGCGGGAAAGAGCTGTTTTGTAGAGATGGGTTTTTGGATGGCGTAGTTGGTGAAGATAAGGAATTGTATTGTTTTGATTGTGCAGAGGATGTTTCTGTTCGTGATAAAGGTAACGTATAATAAAAAGCTGTTCTCCGAATGTGGAGGACAGCTTCTTTGTACTCGTTATTCCATCGTCATGTTATCTTTAAAGGACGTGATTTTCGTTTTTGTTGCATCTAACAGCTCTTTCACTTTCTCAACATCTGGCTCGTCTTTCTTTGTTTCGTCGATCAATGGATAGAGGTCGCTTTCAATATCCTTATATTCATCGGGATATTCCTTTTCAAGCTTCTCTTCAAAAAGATCCCAGTGTGAGTCGATCTGGTTTCCAAGTTCGTTCATCTTCGCAACATCATCAGGTGATTCTTCTAGTACTGTACTAAGAGAGTCAAGGTCAGATAGAACTTGATCGACACCAGTTTGGAGGTCAACCTCACTTCCTTCACCAGCAGTGTTGCTGTCTCCAGCACCACCTTGACCTGAGCTATCTTCCGTTACCGCATCATCATTCATAGAGGACTCTTCTGACGTATTCGTATTACCGTCTTCTTCCCCTGTAGAATTATCTCCACAGCCCGCAAGCAGCGTGCCGGCAGCTAGTCCAATCGCAAGTAATAAAGAAGTATTCTTACTCATATTCAACAACTCCTTCCTTTTCCTCTATTGGTTCCCATTTCCATTAAAAAGTAAACAGAGCGGCAAGCAATTTATTCGACAAAATGTGAGTGGTGACAGGCACCACGCTGGCACCACGCTCCGCGCCACGTTTACTCTACGTAATCAGGGTAGTCGGTGATGATGCCATCGACGCCAGCTTTTTTGAGGGCTTGTACAGATTCACGGTCTCTTGCTGTCCATGGGTGAACGTCCATGTCGTAGTCATGAATTCTTGTTACGAGTTCACGATCGACTAAGCTCTTCGATGGATTTACGTAGGAAGCATACTCTGAGAATGCTTCTAAACGTTGATCTGTTAGATGATCTGGGTTGTAAACGAGGACGCCTAATGGAACAGAAGGCAGGATGCTATGAAACGTTTGAACGGAGTCGTGATCAAACGATTGGACGATAATTTTATTGTTGTTTGGCTTATGCATGTTTCTTTCTGTTAGTGCATCCGCTACTTTTTGTTCGATTCCTGGGTAAAGGGACGGCGACTTGATCTCGATCAATATCCCGATTTTACCGCGGTACTCATCAAGCACTTCTCCTAGAGTTGGAATTTTCTCACCTGTAAAAGCTTCATCGAACCAACTGCCAGCATCAAGAGAGCGAAGCTCTTCGAGTGTAAGGTCCTTCACTTTTCCAGAACCATCTGTCGTGCGATCAACGGATGTATCGTGAATCACCACGAGTTCGCCATCTTTACTAAGCTGCACATCGAGTTCAAACATGTCGGACTTCATGTCTACTGCTTTCTCGAAAGCTGCCATCGTATTTTCAGGCGCATAGCCAGACGCTCCCCTGTGTGCAACGTTAACGATCTCTTCTTTTTTGGCAAAAGCATTGGCAGGTTGAATGATGAGACCGAGTGCGACCATGGCAGTTACCGTAGTCATCATAAGTTTTTTCAAGTAAAACAGCTCCTTTTGTTGTTGTTCACTATCAATCTACTGAAAGATTGTTAAGTGAAGATAAAGGAGAGGTTAGAGTGTAGTGACGAGGTTTAAAGGATTTCATGTAAAAGGACCCAGAGATGTTTACAACGGTTTAAGGGGATGGCATTTTACCTATAGGGCTAACGATGTGAATAAAACGCACAGAGATCGCATCATGCTTTCTATTCATTAAAGATTGGAAGAGAAAAGAGAGACGTCCGAACAGTCGGAATGGTTCATGATAGAAGTCCCGAAAAGGTAGAATCGGCTGTCTTTTGATAGAATGGTTGGAAGAAAGCATGACACTAGGAGGATTCAACGATGGAAGAAAACGTTTTTGAACAATTGGCGAAGCGCTACGATACGGAAGAACGGAAGGAACTTGCGGATATCATTGTAAATGAAGTCAGGGAACACTTACACAACAGCCAATCCAAATCGCTGCTGGATTATGGAAGCGGAACTGGTTTCGTTGGTTTAGCTCTCGTGGATTTAGTAGATTCTGTTTTGTTAGTGGATTCCTCAAAACAGATGCTCGACGTTGCGGAAGGTAAGATTACTCGGAATGGTATAGGCAACGCGAAGGTTCTTCATTCAGACTTTATGGAACAAACGCCAAAAATAAAGTCAGACATCGTCATCATGTCACTCGTGCTACTTCACATCCCCGATACGACGACTATTTTACAGAAGCTATTCACCACCCTAAATGATGGAGGGAAGCTAATCATCGTCGATTTTGATAAAAATGAAAAGATTGCTCATCCGAAGGTGCATAACGGCTTTTCGCATGAAGAGCTCAAGAAGAAGCTTTCTGAGGTTGGTTTTCGATCAAATGAGATCAAGACGTTTCATCATGGAAGTGGTATTTTCATGAAGCAGGACGCTTCTATGTTTATCTCCACAAGTTCGAAGTGACAACGGAAAGAGCTTGGAAGCATCGCCTCCAAGCTCTTTCTTGATGCACCTACAGCGGTAAATTTCGTTTTCGAAACACGAACACGGTTGCGACGTATGCGAGTAATCCTAATCCGAAGAGTGTGACAGAGACGAACGCGACGTTCACATCGCCGTTCGCGATCTTCGCTGGTTCAAAGAGTGAGAAGAGCGTAAGGTTCCGTAGCCAATCTAAGTCTGGAACGATTTTACCCGCCATATCTAATGCGTAGAATAAAAACGTTACCCCGCCAGCTGCTGCAAACGCCATTTTCTCATCGTTAAAAAGGGAAGAGATGAGGATGGAGTAGCCTCCTACCGCAAAGAAAAGAAGGAATCCTACAAAGTTGATCTGGAAAAAGTCGCCCATCCCAATCGCGTATTGGTCGTCGATCAGGAGTTCTCCAGCTGCAAACCCGCCTGCAAAGTTTAGAAAAATAATGATAACAAGGCCAGTGATGAGAACGGCGATTTGCGTGATTGCGACCTCAGCGCGGGATACTTTGGTAGAAAGTAAGTAAGCCATTGATCCTCGGTCGACTAGCTTTGCAATCAGTTGTATCGCGGTCATCACGCTGAAGATTCCTAAGATGAATAAAAAGAATAGTCCGTAGTACTCTGCTGAGATAAACTCCCCATATGTGCCGAACGATTCGAGTCCGAACGCATTCTTCAAGCTATCAGGATAAATCGCTGTTAGCTCTTGAATTTTATCGATGTTGTCGGAAATCATCGGAAAGAGAGATGTCATCAAGATGACGTAGACAGCAGAAGCGATGCCGAAGCTCATGATGCTTTTTAAGTTTGATTTCATCATCTGTTTATAGAGTGAAGCGCTCATCCGTTCACCTCCTCAGCATTGTAATAGTCCATGAAGATCTGCTCGAGGCTCTGGTTTGCAGCGCTTACGTTTTTAATAGGGTAGTTTGCGAGTTCTTTAAAAAACGCGTCATAGTTTCCTTGCACCTCAATCCGTACCATGTTTCCATCCGTCTTCTCAATCGATAGAGTAGAAGATTTCACTGCTTCTACATCTTCAGGGTTGAAGAAGGTAATGTCGAATAATTTTCGCTGCATCGACTGCAGCTCATGAATATCCTTCACGGTGACGATTCGCCCGTCTTTAATGATGGCGGCTCGGTCACACGTTCGTTCGATTTCTGAAAAGCTGTGGGATGACATGAGGAACGTTTTCCCTTTATCCTTTTCTTCAAGCACAAGCTCAACGAAGACGCGCTGCATCAAAGGATCGAGTCCAGATGTCGGCTCATCGAGAATGTAGATGTCCGGGTCGTGCATGAACGTCGCTACGATCCCAACTTTTTGCTTCATGCCTTTAGACATCTTACGAATCGGGGTTTTCGGATCGAATTGGAGGCGACGGATCAATTCCTCTCGCTTTTCCTTATCCTGTTTTCCCTGCATACCTGCGATCATGTCGAGAAATTCTGTCCCTTTCATACCGTCTAAAAAGGCGATTTCCCCTGGTAAATAGCCAACATGTTCGCGTGCTTTTGCCTGCTCGCTCCACGCATCGTACTCGAACACTGTCGCGCTTCCCTTTTGCGGCTTCATGTAACCCATCAGGTGTCTGATCGTCGTCGACTTTCCGGAACCGTTTGGACCGAGGAAGCCGAATACTTCGCCTTTTTTTACATTGAACGACACATCGAAAATCCCTTTTCCATTTGAAAACTCGCGCGTAAGGTTCGTGATGGTGATCATGACTAAACCCCCTTCGTTACGTTATAGAAAGTAGTTTCGTAAACGTGATGCGAAATCCAAGTAGCGATCGTATTTATCGAGATTGGACGCCATACCCTTTATGACCGCTTGTCTTGGGGATGTTCTCGCTAGCTCATCTAAAAGGATCGTTGCAGTATCGATCAGATTTTCATCACTTTCTTTTTCTAAAATGAGTGTGAGCACATTTTTAATTTCTTCGAGGTCATGCAGATTAAATCCTTCAGGCATGATCTGTTCGATGACTTCCTCTGTTATGACTGGTTGGTCACTACTTTCTGAAAATCCGGTCATCAAATAGTCGGTTTTTCTCGTGACTGCAGATGCCACTTCTAAATAATCGAACTCAATATTATCTAGAATGATAAGGTCGATGTAGTTTTTCATTAAACTCTGAACAGCAAGACTCGCTTCCCACACGTATGGTTCGCACTCTTTTCCATAAATCGCAAGGAGATGATTTTTGTAAAAAAGGTACGAATTGAAGCGCATCTTTCTGATGAGTTCTTCGATTGACTCGTTGAACGGAATCGCCTGCTCACGGAATTGCATGATGATGAACTCCCGGTGATCTGCGATTTCTTCCATAAAAACTTTTAGTTGATACGTAAATTTTTCCTTTGGAGACATCGGCTCGGTTGCGACTTCATTCACTTTACGCTGCATTCTGTTCCAATAGTACATGAGGACTTCGAATAGCAATTCGTCTTTCGATTTAAAGTGAAGGTAAAATGCGCCTTTCGAGATATCGCATTCCTTTGCGATCTCTTGAACAGACGTTGCGCTGAATCCTTTTTTCGCAAAAAGCTTGATGGCATTCTCTATAATCATTATTTTTTTTGGTTCCATATATTGACCACCTTCTATCACGTTAATGAACATTTCTTCCTTGACCTCTGACCAAGTGGTCATGTATATTTTATAACAGAATGACTACTTGGTCAAAAAGGGGAAGGAGAGAACGTATGAGCAAGATTATAAATTTTTCGATGAATAATAAATTTGCTGTCTGGCTTATGACCATCATCATTACAGCTGCTGGTCTATATTCCGGATTGAATATGAAATTAGAAACGATTCCAAATATCGATCCACCGATCATCACGGTTACGACCGTGTATCCAGGTGCGACACCTGCAGAGGTGGCTGATGAGATATCAGAACCGATCGAGCAGAAAGTGCAGAATTTAAGCGGAATGAAATCCGTAAGTTCAAGCTCGTTCCAAAATGCTTCGAGTTTACAGCTCGAATATAATTTTAGCAAAGATTTAGATGAAGCAGAGGACGAACTTCAAGAAGCAGTAAATGAAGTAGCGTTACCTGATGGCGCTGAGACGCCTGATGTGTCGCGAGTGAACTTTAATGCGTTCCCTGTTATCAGTATGAGTGTTACGAATGAAAATGGTGATCTTGCTGAGCTCACTTCGACTGTTGAAGATACGATCGCACCTGCACTCGAAGGGTTAGATGGTGTTGGCGATGTTCAGGTTGCTGGTCAAGAAGTGAGAGAAGTTCAGCTTCAGTTTGATGACGAAGCGCTCTCTGAACGAGGCATGGACCAAGAAACGGTTACGAACTTGATCAAAGGTTCAAAAGTGACGTTCCCGCTTGGACTATACACGTTTGATGATACACAGAAATCCGTTGTGATCGATGGAAACATCACAACGATCGATGATTTAGAAAAACTCCAAATTCCAATGATTCCATCGCAGAGTGCGCCGCAAGGAACCGCTCCGCAACAAGGTGCTCCTGGAACGCCGTCAGGTCAAGGAGCTCAGGGAGGTGCTGAAGCTGTTCAAGCACAGCAAGGCATTCCAACCGTTGCGTTAGGTGAGATCGCTGATTTTGAAATCGTTGCAGAAGCCGAGTCGATTTCACGTACGAACGGGGAAGAATCGATTACGGTTCAAGTAATCAAATCGCAAGAAGCGAATACAGTCGACGTTGTCGATCAAGTGAAGGAACAAGCTGCTGAGTTTGAAGATGAACTAGACGGTATCGACTTCATCTTTACGTTCGACCAGGGCGAGCCGATCGAAGAATCCGTAAGTACGATGTTGAACAAAGCATTGTTCGGCGGACTGTTTGCGATCATCGTCATTCTGTTGTTCCTGCGTAACATTCGAACAACGTTGATTTCGGTCGTATCGATCCCGCTATCTCTATTCATCGCGTTACTCGTATTGAATCAAATGGGAATCACGCTTAACATCATGACGCTCGGTGCGATGACCGTTGCGATCGGACGTGTTGTCGATGATTCGATTGTTGTCGTTGAGAACATATACAGGCGGATGTCATTAAAAGAAGAGAAGTTAGAAGGTAAGGAACTGATTCGATCCGCAACGAAGGAAATGTTCATGCCGATTCTATCGTCAACGATCGTGACGATCGCGGTTTTCCTACCGCTCGGACTCGTTGAAGGTGTCGTAGGTCAAGTGTTCCTTCCATTCGCATTGACGGTAGTATTTGCACTACTCGCTTCATTAATCGTTGCGGTTACGATCGTACCGATGATGTCGCACTCGCTTTTAAATAAAGAACAGGCAATGAAAAGCCATAAGGATGGTCCAGGGAAGCTCGCTACGTGGTACCGTTCAATTTTAAATAGTGTTCTAAATCATAAGATCATCTCTTCGATCGTTGCGATCGGTGTCCTTGTAGGGAGTATCGCGATGATTCCGCTAGTTGGCGTTAGCTTTTTACCAGGTGAAGAAGAGAAGATGGTGATGCCGACGTTCAGTCCTGCACCTGGACAAACGCTTGAAGATGTCGAGTCGATCGCACTTGAAGCGGAGAAGTATTTTGAAGGTCGAGACGATGTTGAGATCATTCAATACTCTGTTGGTGGAGAAAATCCGATGAACCCTGGTGCATCCAACCAGGCGGCATTCTTTGTGATGTATGCGGATGATACGGAAAACTTCACTGAAGAAAAAGAACAAGTGATCAAAGATTTGAAAAACATGACGGACAAAGGGGAATGGAACAACCAGGAATTCTCTTCTACAGGTTCTAGTAACGATATCCAGGTTCAAATATTTGGTGATACGATGGATGACATTAAGCCATATGTAGAAGAGGTGGAAGGCGTCCTCAATGATCAAGATGATCTAAATGAAGCCGAATCCAGTCTCGCTGAGTCGTATGAAGAATACACGCTCGTCGCAGATCAAGAGAAGCTCAGTCAGCTAGGGCTAACCGCCGGTCAAGTCGGTATGGAGCTCGGTCAGAACGGGCAGCGTTCAGAAATTTCGACGGTAAAAGAAGATGGAGAAGAGCTTCAAGTCTTCATTGAAGTTGAGAAAGACGACTATGAAACATTTGAAGAGTTAACAGATAAGGAAATTCAGTCGCCAATGGGTGTATCCGTTCCAATCAACGAGCTGTTTACAGTTGAAGAAGGAACAACAGAAGACACGATCACGCGCCGTGATGGAAAAGTATACGGCAGCGTTTCAGCAAAAGCGACAACAGATGATATCGGATCAGTCTCTGCTTCTGTAAAGGAAGAGTTGGATAAGATCGACCATCCTGATACGATCGACATTTCGATCGGCGGGGTTACAGAAGATATCAATGAATCGTTCAGTCAGCTAGGTCTTGCGATGCTTGCGGCGATTGCGATCGTCTATGTTGTGCTCGTCATCTTCTTCGGAGGAGCACTTGCGCCATTCGCAATCCTGTTCTCCTTGCCGTTCACGATTATCGGAGCAGTTCTAGGGCTGCTAGTTGGTGGAGAAACATTGAGTATATCCGCTATGATCGGTGCACTGATGCTGATCGGAATCGTTGTTACGAACGGGATCGTCCTGATCGACCGCGTTATTCAGAAAGAAAAAGAAGGATACTCAACGCGTGAAGCATTGCTCGATGCTGGGGTGACGCGATTACGTCCGATCTTGATGACAGCTCTTGCAACGATCGGTGCGCTGCTGCCACTCGCACTCGGTTTTGAAGGTGGCTCGATCATCAGTAAAGGTCTTGGACTTACCGTAATCGGTGGTCTTGCGAGCTCGACGCTCCTAACATTATTGATTGTACCGATCGTGTACGAAATGTTGAGCAAGTTTCAGAAAAAGCCAAAAAAAGCATAAAAGGTAAAGCATGACGTGCGGGACTTCCGCACGTTATGTTTTTTATGTGATTTTACCAAAATTTTAAACGCATCGTGCGCAAGTAAAAATGTGGGAAAGGGCACTTGCACTCTTTGGAAGTGATGAGCTACATTTTCGCACTTAAACCGCATAGGGATGTATACTATAGAGTAAGGTCTTATCATCTTAAGAAGAGAGCTGATCATATGAAGAGCTTCTTTCGAAAAATGTTCGGTCTAGAGAAATGCATGATCTGTAAACAAAAACCGGTGCGTCCGCAGTACTATCTGGACGAAGAAGATAACCGTAAACCCGTTTGTTATAAGTGTGTTTCCTACGCGGAACGACGTGCGTATCGAAAAGCGTGATTTCTAATATAAAGGTGAGGATTTCTTAATTCCGTTAAGAGATTCTCATCTTTTTTATATAAGTGAATCATATTAGTTGATTCTTTAATTACTTTATATTATTATTATCTTTGTTTCGAGATATCTTAATTAAAAACTCTTTGGCTCGAGGGATTGGGAGTAGTCCGATTAACACATACTATGACGAGCCTTAAAGAAAAACAGAAAGGAAGTTAAACATGACGAAAGTATTGTACATCACAGCTCATCCACATGATGAGACGTATTCTTACAGCATGGCAGCTGGAAAGGCTTTTATCGACCAATACAAAGAGGTAAACCCTGATCACGAAATCATCCACATGGATTTATATAAAGAGCACATTCCTCAAATTGACGCTGATGTATTCAGCGGATGGGGTAAGCTTCAAAAAGGAAGCGGATTCGAAGAGCTTTCAGAGGAAGAAAAGGCAAAGGTAAACCGTCTTTCAGAGCTATGTGAACAGTTTATCGATGCAGATAAATATGTATTCGTTACGCCGTTCTGGAACTTCTTCTTCCCACCGGTACTAAAAGCGTATATCGATGCGGTATCCGTTGCTGGTAAATCGTTCAAATATACGGCTGAAGGCCCTGTTGGTCTTCTAACAGACAAAAAAGCAATGCACATTCAAGCTCGCGGCGGAATCTACTCAGAAGGTCCAGCGGCTGAGATGGAAATGGGCCATCGCTACCTTGGCGTTATGATGCAGTTCTACGGTGTGCCAACGCTTGAGCACGTCTATATCGAAGGACATGCATTGATGCCTGAAAAAGCTGAAGAAATTAAAGAAAACGGGATTGCGCGTGCGAAGGATGCAGCACAAACGTTTTAATTGAAGTATGCAAGACACCCTTTTATGAGGGTGTCTTTTTGTGTTGGTGATCAGTCACTTAAAAAGTTATTGCCCAGGATGAAGAACGTTCGTAGCACTGAGTAAATTCCCGTCTGGATCTTTAAAACCGAACCCGCCAAATCCGTTATCAGGATTCACGTTGTAAGGACCCACTTCAATTTCTTTCTCCTTCAACCAGTGGTAAAAGCCTTCTAAGTCGTTTGTGTAAAAATCGAGGATGCTATGTACGACTTCGGTATAGGAGTTTTGAAAAGAGAGTTTTTCCGTTGATTCCGTTTCGACCAAAAAGATTGTCGGAACTCCTTGTTGATTGAACGTCAGCATGGCGTTTCGTTCTCCTTGAAAATGAATATGGACGCCTAGTATTTCTTGATAAAACGAAATAGACGAAGGAAGGTTACTGACGGGTATTTCAACAGTAGCAATATGAGAGATGAAACTAGACATTAAACGGTACCTCCTTTCTCAATTGTAATTGTGTTATTCAATTTTGTCTCAGTGGACTCCTTCTTAAATAAACATTAATTGAGGAAGTGAGGAAAGACCCGTCTATTTGGGTGAAGTGAAATGAAATATGGAATATTATGTTAAGATAAGTGTGCTAAAAAAAGTGGTTGGGGGAATTGTAATGAAGAAACTGCTCGTCATTTCAGGAGTCGTCGTTGTATTGTTGGTTATAAATTTTCTAGGTCCTTACAACTTCTTTCTAGAGATTAATGAGAAAAACGCGTTAAAAGAAATCATCACGGAAGAGGGAACGTTTCAAGGAAACGACGTGATTACGATCGATTATCGAGGTTCTGATACATATTTTGTTTTGACGGAGAATGAAGACGGAAAACAAGTGAACTACATTGTGATGAGAGAGTACACCTCGATGATGAATGGACATTGGAAAGTGTTTGAAGAAACGTCTCGTAACCATTTCTTTTAGCCTTAGTGAAACATTTCTTTTGTTTCTTTCGTCTGTCTAAGAGGAGGTTTTTACAATGAAACTAAAATTCGGCATGTTATTATCAGCTCTTTTAGTACTTGCTGCGTGTAATTCAGGCAGTTCGAACTCAGAAAATCACCTCAACTCGCTTGTGGAGGCCAATCCAGAAGTGAAGAGTGAAGTTGAAAAGCTATCTAAAGAATTTCGAGATGAATTATCAGCACCAGACATGGAAAGCATTCCGTTCGAGGCTGAAGAAGTTACTGCGACTGCGCAGACAAAGTTAGAACCGAATGATGTAACGTTAATTTATTCGAAAGGAAATGAGCAGCTTTCTTTGATGCAGCGGGACGTAGAAGGGAAAGAAGTTAGCTTCGGAAAAACGGATGTGGAGCTTGAGAATGACATTCGTGCTTCCTTCAACGATTGGGAAAGTATCAGTGAATTAACGTGGATGAGCGAAAATGGTAACGTCATGTTTGGTCTCCGTTCAGTCGTTCCACGCAATGGTAATGATGAGCCGATGACAAAGGAAGAGCTTGTCAATGTTGCAAATTCAATCATTGATCAACGAAAGTAAATAGTTAAGGGAAACGCGTAAAACTGGCTAACAGTTTTGCGCGTTTTTTATGCTATCGACAATTAATGATAAAAAACGGGTAGTGACAGGCACCGCTGGACATAGTAAGAGCAAACAGTTGATCTTTAGGTAGGAGGACTTGACATCATGATTAGTATTATTATTGGCCTTGCACTGTTGATGCTTCTAGCTTATCTTGGCTGGTCGATCATCTGGATCGCGCCGCTCGTATCCGGAATCGTTGCATTACTAAGCGGGATGAATATACTCGATACGTACACATCTACTTATATGGAAGGTTTCGTTGGGTTTGCGAAATCATACTTTCCGATCTTCTTATTCGGTGCCATCTTCGGAAAGTTGATGGAAGACACGGGTGCCGCACAGTCTGTTGCGTATAAGATCTCAAACCTTATCGGTGAAAAACGCGCGATTCTAGGAATGCTGTTGTCAGCAGCAGTGCTGACATACGGCGGAGTAAGTCTATTCGTTGTGGTATTTGCAGTTTATCCTCTGGCAGTCGCGATGTTTCGCCGCGCAAACGTATCGCGTAAGCTGATTCCATCGACGTTTGTTTTAGGGGCTTTTACCTTCACGATGACGGCGATCCCAGGAACACCACAGATTCAGAACATCATTCCCATCAATACGTTCAAAACGAACACGATGGCAGCACCGATCATGGGTATCGTGGCTGGATTGATCATGGCAGTCGGGGGCTATTTCTATTTAAAATTCCGAGAGAAACAGCTCCTTAAAAAGGATGAAAAGTTTACAGAGCCTGAAGGCGATAATGAAGTGAATACGATTGATGAGGAAGATTTACCGAACTGGCTTCTTTCCATCATCCCTCTCATCGCAGTTGTTGTTACGCTGAATGCATTCGAGGATCTTAGTATTCTCGTTGCCCTATTAATCGGGATTCTTCTCATCATGGCGTTTAACTGGAAAGAATTCAAAAACTTCATCGGCTCCATCAACAAGGGTGCATCAGGATCGGTTATGGCGACGATCAATACGAGCGCAGCTGTTGGATTTGGTTCAGTTGTAACCGCGTCTCCAGGTTTCGAGGCTGTAAAAGACATGATCTTCTCGATCCCCCTCAGCCCATATTTTTCAGAAGCTTTTGCGGTTCAGCTTCTCGCAATGATCACAGGATCAGCATCGGGAGGTATGGGAATCGCGCTTGAGGCGCTTGGAGAGGAGTATTACAATATCGCTGTTGAAAACGGACTGAGTCTTGAGGCGTTCCACAGAATTACATCCGTTGCTTCTGGTGCCTCGATCCTTCCACACAACGGTGCCCTTCTAACGCTATTTACAGTAACGGGTCTTACGCATAAAGATTCGTACAAAGACGTGTTCGTCGTTGGACTCATCATCCCGATGATCGCCACGATCGCCATCATCTTCTTAGCGATGATGGGTATTATTTAAAAGATAAGCTCAGTCACTGTACTGAGCTTTTTTGCTGTTTAACAATAATAAAAAGGGGATTCTGTTACACCGATAAGTAGAGTATGATGAATGTATATATATGTAAAAAGGAGAAGGGTTGCTTTGAAAAAATTAATACTTACGAGTGCTGTCACATTCTGCCTAGTGTTATCAGGATGTGGTCAAACTGAAAATGCTGGTGAAGGAACGGAAAAAGAGTTCGTAGCTGAAGAAGTGAACGGCGAATCGGCTTCTGAAACGGAAGGTGTAAACGGTGAAGAAACGATGGAAGAAAAGGGTGTTGAAGATGTTTCTAACGAGGATGAAGGGGAAGCGGCTGAGCAAGAACCGAGTTTTGAACTAACACAAGAGTTATACACAGAAGGTAGTATCACGATCGAATATCCACAGATCAAACACCTTGCAGATGAAGCGAAGAAAGATCGCATCAACAGCTTGTTATTTGATGAAGCATTAAAAGTGATGAACTATTATGAGAATACAGAAGAGCTCGAGCTCGACATCGGTTATACCATTACATATGAAAGTCCTTCATTTTTGAGCGTGCAATATGCTGGTACAGGCTACGTGGAAGGTGCTGCACATCCGAACAAAATGTTTTATACGACCAACATCGACCTTGAAAATGGGAATAAAATTCGTTTAACAGACGTTGTAAAAGTAGATAATGCGTTCATTGAATTTTTTAAATCAGACGCTTTTAAGGCGGTTAATCCTGAAGTAGAAGACATCGGTGTTGATGTAAAGGCAAATGTTTCAAAAGCTAGTTTCTTGAATGCGGATAACCTCGATAGTATCGAAACAGATCAGCACTCTGAAACGTTCACTTACTTCACAGAAGATCGATTGGGAATCAGCATTTCAGCGAGCTATGCTGTAGGTGGACATCTTGAGTTTGAAATTAGCTATGAAGACGTTCCTGCTGAGTTCATGTCGAGCGCTGCAATTAAGGAGCTCCTTCAGTAAAAATGAGAAGACTCTGTGACAAGCAGGGTCTTTTTTATGACATTTCCCAATTTGAAGCTATACTAGGATTAAGGGGGATGAAGGAATGGAAGAGATAGAAAATAAGAAAATGAACTGGAGTGGGCTTGCCACCTTAATAAAAGAAACGAATCCTTCGAAATTACTCGTCACGATCGCGGTAACGATGAGTTTGATCGGGACAGTTGCTGGATTAATCGTCCCGTTTTTTACGAAAAATTTAGTCGACCAGCTCTCGTCAGGGACATTATCGAACGGAATCATCGGTCTCTTGATCGCAGCGTTTGTGCTTCAAGCGATCTTCTCAGGGCTATCGATGTATTTGCTACTTTACATAGGAGAATCCGTCGTCGCGCGTCTTCGCGAAAGACTGATGAAAAAAGTGCTTTCCATGAAGGTGACGTTCTTTGACAGCAACAGGGTCGGTGATACCACGAGCAGGATTGTAAACGATACAGGCGTGATCAAAGATCTCGTCTCGAATCATCTCATCAACTTGCTGACGAGTACATTGTCGATCGTAGGTTCGATCGCGATCCTGCTTTATCTCGATTGGCGTTTGACGGTGATCCTGCTTACAGTCGTTCCGATCATGATGCTTGGGATTCGTTTTATCGGAAAACGAATGTACAAAGTGTCGAAGGGACTTCAAGAAGAAACGGCCAAATTCACGGCGACGATCACACAAGTTCTTTCAGAAATACGTCTTGTGAAATTCTCTTTAGCTGAAAACATTGAAGAGAAGAATGGAGAAGATGGCATTAAGAACGTTTTCTCTTATAGTATGAAGGAAGCGAAAATCTACGCGCTCCTCATGCCGATCATGACGTTACTATTGATGGGTGTGTTGGTCGTCATCGTAGGGTATGGAGGCGTTCGTGTTTCAACTGGGGAACTTACTGCAGGTGAGCTCGTTGCCTTTTTGCTATACCTCTTTCAGATCATCATTCCCTTTAGCTCGATGGCAAGATTTTTAACTGCGATCCAGAAGGCGATGGGAGCGACGGAACGGCTGCAGTTTTTGCTCGACCATGAAGGGGAAGAGCGCTTGATCGGAAAGGAAGTTACGAATCCATCTCAACCTTTAGCCTTTAACGATGTGGAGTTCTCATATGGAAAAGAAGTGATTCTAAAAGGAGCATCGTTCAGTGTTCCCCCAGGTAAGATCACGGCGATCGTCGGTCCGAGTGGAAGTGGTAAGACAACAACCTTTTCACTGATCGAACGATTCTACGTACCGCAAAAAGGGTCGATTACACTTGGAGATACGGAAATCACCGAATTCTCCCTCCAATCATGGCGTAATCAGATCGGTTATGTTTCCCAAGAGAGTCCACTTATCGCGGGAACGATCCGAGAAAATATTTTATATGGAATGGAACGTGAGATTTCAGACGACGTGTTAAAACAAGCGGCTGATCAGGCTTATGCACTTCCGTTTATCATGGAGCTTCCGAATGGGTTCGATACGGAAATTGGAGAGCGGGGCATCAAGCTATCAGGTGGTCAACGGCAGCGAATCGCCATCGCGCGGGCCATCGTTAGAGATCCTTCCATTCTTCTTTTGGATGAAGCAACATCGAGTCTAGATAGTACGTCAGAAGTGCAGGTGCAGAAGGCACTCAACAACTTGATGAAAGACCGTACGACGATCGTCATCGCCCACAGGCTTTCCACCGTCGTTCACGCTGACCAAATCCTAGTGATGGAAGAGGGCAAGGTGATTGAGACCGGAACGCATGACGAATTAATGCAGAACCATGCTCTTTATTTCAAGCTCGCGCAGCAGCAGTTTCAGTTGGAGAGTTCGTAGTGAATAGATTTCTCCTAACAACAATGGAAAGCATCAAATTTCAATGACGATGGGTGCTCTCTGGTTAACACAGTTATAAACAGTACAATTTCCTGAAAAGCGGGTGACGATTATTTTTAAGGAAGAAGCGTTCTTGAATGAATGGAGTGAGACTCGAAAGTTGGGTATGTGGAAGTATATCCTTTTTTACGGAATCATTTTAGGCGGAATGGGTATTGCATTAGTGGAAGCGGGCATAGACCTTTACTTTCATGGAGGACTCAATCATTTCACAGATTATACAACAACTGGACTAATATTTGGGACTACTTATGGAACGGGCACCTGGTTTCATGGGGAGTATAAATTTAGAAAGGTTACTAAAAAAACACCATAAAATAATAAACGGTCAGAGGCACTCGCCACTGACCGTTTTAATCGGAATGATGTTCAGTATAACGTTCACTACGTTCAATTTTCACCTAATCCCTGTACGATCCTTCAGTCTATTTTCTAAAATCGCATCGTGTTCATTTATCTTTCTATAAACAACGATTAATGGAACGATCAGTACTAGAAATAGTGCCAAGATACCTGGTTTCATGATTAACTCCTCTGGATGTGTTTTCGTTGTTTCATACCATTCGTTGTGATTGTACTACAAATGGTTGTAGTAAGAAAGTTTGTGTTGGAAAGTAAAAAGAAAGGAAAGTTCCACGAGGAACTTCCCTTTCGATGTTAAGCACTTGCTTTGTAAAGTTGACTTTGTGAGTTTTTTTCTAATCTACCAAGCCTAGCTGTTAAGAGTACGGCTCCGGCTACCATGACGCCGCCGATCCATGCGGTGTGGATCAAGCCGATTGAATCAACGATGAGTCCGCCTACGAATGAGCCGATCGCGATACCGATGTTAAATGCTGCGATGTTCATGGCTGAAGCCACATTCACTGCAGATGGCACATATTTTTCTGACAGGTTTACAACGAGCAGCTGTAGGCCTGGTACGCTCATGAACGCGAATAGACCCATAAGAGCGATCGTGATAAGACCGATCACTTTGAACGGTGCAGTGAAGCTTAGTGCCACCAGTACGATCGCTTGAAGAATGAACATCCAGAAGAGTGTTTTGATCGGACTCTTGTTGGACGCCTTCCCGCCGACCACGTTTCCGACCGCAACGGCTAGACCGTATACGAGTAAGATCACGCTGACCCATTTGGAACTAAAACCAGTCACGTTTTCTAATAGTGGTGTTAAATAGGTGAATGCAACGAACGTTCCTCCATAGCCTAGTGCGGTGATCGCGAACGCGAGGAGCAAACGGCCAGAGCTTACGATTTTTAGCTGATCGACAAATGTTGAAGGCGGTGCTTCTTTTAAGTTCTTTGGTACCAGGATCGCGCTTGCGATGATGCCGATCACTCCAAGCATCGCGACACCTAGGAACGTTGCGCGCCAGCCGAACGTTTGCCCGATAAACGTACCGAGTGGAACACCCGTAACGGTTGCGACCGTTAACCCTGTGAACATAAATGCAATTGCGCTCGCACGTT
Source organism: Anaerobacillus sp. ABR4_321 (assembly GCF_056158505.1). Classification (NCBI taxonomy): domain Bacteria; kingdom Bacillati; phylum Bacillota; class Bacilli; order Caryophanales; family Bacillaceae; genus Anaerobacillus; species Anaerobacillus sp. ABR4_321. Next base: position 3,771,024 of record NZ_JBSWTK010000001.1, on the reverse strand, counting down.
TATCTTCAGGTACTAAGTCCGCTGCGATCGTTGAACCGATCGAGAAGAAGATTCCGTGTGAGAAGGCGGTGATGATTCGTGCGATTAATAAAAATGTAAAAGAGGTTGCCATACCAGCAACGACGTTTCCTAGAATAAAAATAACCATAAGTGACATGAGCAATGTTTTTCGATTCATCCGGTCTGTTAATGCGGTTAAAATAGGTGCACCGAAAGCAACACCGAGCGCATAGCCGGAAATTAATAATCCTGCTAACGTGATCGAGATGCCTAAGTCATCAGAGATCGTAGTTAGTAGGCCGACCGGAACGAACTCCGTCGTCCCGATTCCAAATGCAGAAATCGCCAGTGCGAGTAGCGCTGCGATTCCGCCTTTCTTCTTTTCTAATGTATGTGAACTCATGGATCGTCCTCCTAAAAGCATAATTAGTTCTTGAGTGAACGTTGTTCTGCGCCGAAATGAAGCCACGCCCTCTCTGCAAAAACTATTATGCGACATACGCTTCTTGCCGTGAAGTACGCACTTTATTGTTATAAAGGAACCTCGAGGTGCTATAGGTACCTGTAAGTACCTGTAGAAACCATTTTGCTTTTCGGATATACTACCGGTATGTTAGTTTAGTTAGCGTTAATTAGACGTGTACAACCCTAAATAGATCATAGGTGCAAAAAAGTACCTTAGGAGGAACCATCATGCCATATAACAATTCGGTAGAAGCGACTCTCGATGTCATCGGAGGGAAGTGGAAAGTCGTTATTATGTGTCATTTGATCGAGAAAGAGCGACGTACGAGTGAATTGAAGAAACTTATGCCGAAGATCACGCAGAAAATGCTCACACAGCAGCTGCGTGAACTAGAGGAAGACGGTGTTGTGAATCGAAAAGTTTTTGATCAAGTCCCGCCAAAAGTGATCTATTCGTTAACAGATTACGGCTGGTCTTTAAAACCGATACTCGATGCGATGTGCGCATGGGGAGAGGGCTATATTAAGAAAAACGGCTGCGATGTTTTAGAATAGAACGGGATATACAATAGAGGGGCACTTCCACTTAAGGAAGAGCCCCTTTTTTCTTATTTCGCGAATTTAGCGTGCCATCTTCGTTGAACAACGCGATCGATGATAAAAAATACGATTGCAGAAATGAGGCTGGCTGCCCCGAGAACGGTACCTGCTAAAAAGTGAATGATGAACGAGAGAATCCACTCAGGCTTTTTTGTTGTATAAGCCATGGACCTTGCTAGGGAATCGCTAAGGATGGACGCCCACACACCATAAAGGAATATTCCCAAAAAGAAATATGGAAACCAGTTTTTAAAGTCAGAGGTGAACTCTCCTAACGAGAAAGCGGTTTGACTGAGTCCTGCAAAAAGTGCTGTTGCGGTAATTGTCGTAATTATTCCGACCAATAATTTTCGTAGTAGTAGAAATCCTTTTTTCTTCATAGCTCCTCACCTCAATCGTGTCCTACCCTGATATTACCATATTGTATTTGATGAAACTTTATCTTCTTATATCCGTCCTTATTAGTAAGACGTGTTTGAGGAGGTTATGATGAAACGAACAGTGTTGACTCTTTTACTGCTCGTAAACAGTATCTACTTATTAAATTTATTGTTTGGATCTACCATTCAGTTTTCTTTCGCGATCGATGGACTTTTCGTCCTATCGTTTATCGTTGGAATCTTACTTTCCATTATCTATCTTTCTCAACCAAGAAGTCAGCACCCGCTTCTTTCACTTGCTGTCCTGTCCTTTAGTCTCGCTTCATTCGGATGTTTCACATTCTTTCAGTTTCTTTCGACTATAATGGGATAAGACAAGTGAACCTAAAGAGGAGGTTATGATGGGAAGGATCACATGGTTTTTTAAATCTTTTATGAGAGAACCGCTTTGGTTTAAAGTGGTGATCATCGTGACGTTCCTTACGGCGATTGTATTCAGCAGTTCAGCTTTCTCTAGTACGTTGCAGAGCATCGCAAAGCTTGCTGCAGCGATTTTCTTTATTACGTATGGCATCAAGCTGAGGCACAGTCGACTCGTGTCCATGGTTATGTTTGCTGTCGCGCTTATTTCTCTTTACCTCGCTTGGACTCTAATCGTTTAAAGCCAACCCACTCGTTCGCGCCATTCATGGACTTCTGCCATGCGCTTCTTCATGGAAGAAGGGGGTGACACGTTGTTTTCTTTTAGCTCATGCTGAATCCGTTCGAGCTCTTCTTGCATCGGAGGAAGGCCGATTTCCGCTCGCCTTTGTTCGATGCTTTCTTCATCCTCTATTTTCCATGGGCGCATGTTGCCTTCTTCGTCCCAATCGAATTGAGTGCCGTAGCGCTGAGGCTTTCCCTCGAAGAATAAAATCCGATCATAGAGATAAGCAAAGCGAAATGGTTCGATGTATCCTGCGTTCATTTCTTTTTCAAGAATGGGAAGTGCGTTTCGCTGCAGCTGAGGTAAGCTGATGGCGTGTTGAAGAATAAGCCACGCAGCATCAGCGGCTTCCTTTCCGACTTTCTCCTCGTTCGGCCAGCCGATTTCTTCCATGATGTTGGTTAATCGAAGGCCGTTTTCGATATGCACTTTCTCCATTTCAATATGGTATCCCTCGAAAAGAACTCCTTCTCGCAAGAGCTGCTCTCTTACTTCAAGGTCACGTTCTTTCATCTGTATAAGTTCATTCATAATGTTGCGCCGCATGACTGTCCTCCTTGGGTAGAAAAGGTTATGAAACAATACCCGTTTTTGAATCGTATAATGAATACAAGCTATTCTTTACTATACTAGTCTTCACTACCACTATAGTAGGAATTCGAATCGTTAGGAGTTTTTTTGTGTTAAAGAAGATAAGAAATGCAAGGGGAATTTCTAGGAGGAACAAATAGGTTACATAATAGAATTGGTAGAAAGGAGTGCTGCCGTGAAGGAAGTGAGAAGAATCGGTGATGTATGCCGTGTTGATGAAGAAGCAAGGATCATCAATACCTCATCACTAGCAAACGTAAGTCCAGCATTTAAGGAAGCGATATCCTATTATCGAGAAGCTGTTTTAGCGAGTTTTAGTAGTGAGGTTCACAGCATCTATGTAAGAGGTTCAGTTCCAAGAGGCCTTGGAATCGAAGGGGTGTCAGATCTTGATACGATCATCATTACCGTGTCAGATGGAGAGAAGCTCAGTTCGAGTCTAGTTCACAATATTGAACAGGATGTAGTCGAGCGTTTTCCATTTGTAAACGGTGTGGAGATGAGCGTGTTTTCGTTAGGAGAAGTGCTAGAAACGAGTCGATTCGCAATCATTCCGTTCATGATCAAAACGCATAGTATCTGCATCTACGGAGAAAACCTCCAGAAGCAGTTACCGCGGTATAAGGCGGACAAAGCGCTCGCGAACGATCATATCTATCATATAAAGGCGATCGTTCTCCAAGCGAAAGAGGAATTAGTCGGGAACGATGATCCTGAGGATGTAAAAGATTGCTGTGTGTGGGTTATGAAAATGATCATTCGCTGTGGGTTCGCTTTCGTCATCGAACAGGAACGTACTTATTCAAGAGACTTGTACCCTGCATACGAACGGTTCTCGAAGCATTATCCGGAAAAAGAGCCTGAGATGAGAAAAGCGTTGCATTTCGCTGTGAACCCAACGGAAGAGATAGAAGCGATTCTTTCGTTTCTGAATACGTTCGGGGACTGGATGATAAATGAAGCGGAAGGTTGGCTGGTAGTGAATAATCGTGATAGAGAAGAACATCTAATGTTGTGAGGCTGTTCCCTTGTGGAGCAGCTTTTTTGCATCTTTCGACAATGGTCGAGCGAAACCGGGTGGTGACAGGCACCGCAATCTGAAACCGGGTGGTGACAGGCACCGCACGAATGGTGTAATATTACACTAAAGGTGAAAAAAGGAACGGGGTGGTAAAGATGACGAAAGAAGAAGTAATGAAATTGGTTTCTGACAGGTTACGATTGATCAGGCAAGAGCAGGGCTACTCTCAAGACGTGATGGCAGAGGTTCTAGGAACGTCGAAGAAAACGCTCGTTCAAATCGAGAAAAACCGGGCGCTAGCAAGCTGGACGGTGACGGTTGCCGTTTGCTCACTCTTTCATCAGAGTGAGGTACTGCAGCACGTGTTAGGAGATGAGCCTATTGAAGTCATCAAGCTCATCGCTCATAAGAAGATCGAGCATCCAGTAGACAAAACGATGGGCGGTAAGGTGTGGTGGAAAGATGTGGAGAGGAAAGGGAGATATGTTCTGCAGCAGAATCTAATCAGTAAGCACTTTCGAATTCTTGATGATGATCATTTTCGCTGGTTTAGCTCATTTGACCGTGAAGAAGGATTGAAGCGGTTAGAAGAACTTAGTAGCGGGTAGTCCGGTGAGTCGTTCATACAAGGAGGTGGTCGATTATGAGTGGGGAAACACTACCCGTCTGGTTCTGGATCATCTATTATTTAACGATGATTGGGACCATCGCAATGTCAGTGAGGATGATTTTTAAAAGGAAGTTAGTAGCACTTTCTTCAATTGCAATCATACTGGTCGTGTTAGCGCTGCTGCTTTCGATCAATATGATCGCACGAATGGAAGGAACTGAATTAGAGTACTTGATTTACTCGTTACATAATGGCGCAGTATGGGCGTTTGTCCTTGTTTCGATCTATTGCTACATCTTGTTTTGGTGGCTATTTTATATGAAAAAAAGATGAATGGGGGGATGGCTGTGATGAGAAAGACATTTCATATTCTACTTTTGTTTCCGCTAGTAGTGATTTTCGGATATACTTTTTGGCTTTCATCATGGACGGCGAGTTACTTACCGTTTTCGGATCAATGGCGGGAGGAAGTGGTGTTTACGCCTGACGCTGTTACGGACCATTCCGAAATCTACCTCATCGACTATTATCTTTACGCATTACGGTATTCACCGTTTTTAACGATCGTTTGCACCGTCTCATTTTTAGCGATACTGGTCGTTTTGTTTTTATTAGTAAAAGGTTTGCTAGGCAAAACGAAAGAACAAGCGTGACTTGGTAGCAATTGGATTATTTGCCCCATTTCACGTACTATTCTTTACATTGGAAGGACTGGAAAGAATTAATAATGAAACGCGATCGCCTCCTGTGTTACTTTGGTACTAGACTGATTTTAGGAGGTAGATTTCGCATGTTTAAGAAAATGTGGATCTCAGGAATCGCAGCAACTTGCGTTCTAGCATTCTCATTACCAACGCAAAGTTCTGCCGAAGAAAACACACACACCGTCCAAAAGGGCGAATCACTATATAAAATTGCAACAAATTACGGAGTACCTGCAAAGCAATTGCAGGCGATGAACGATAAATCAACGCACGAGATTCATCCAGGAGAAGAGCTAGAGCTTCCAGTCGTGCCAAGTGACTACGAAACAGATCTTCTTGCTAGACTCGTAGAAGCTGAGGCTAAAGGAGAGAGCTACGCAGGGAAAGTCGCCGTAGCGACTGTCGTGTTGAACCGTGTTCAAAGCGATGAGTTCCCAGATACCCTTCATGGTGTCATCCATGATGGCATTCAGTTTTCACCGGTATTGAACGGTACGATCAAGCAACCAGCAGGCGATGAGTCCAAGCGCGCAGTAAAAGAAGCGCTCGCTTATCAAGGATATGATAGAGAATCACTTTTCTTTTATAACCCTGATAAAGCTCAAAGTAGCTATTTAGAAGGCAAAGAAGTTACGACAGTTATTGGGAACCATGTGTTCTTAAGATAATTAAGGTAGAGCAAGTCCTCTTCATGGGGACTTGCTTTTTTATGGTTGCTAAAGAAATGACGATCATATTAAAGAAAAAGGGTGCCAGACGATGGCACCCTCGAAGTTTTACCAATTAGTAATTGACCGCACCTTCAGCATTAACGCGTCCGTTTTGGAATAATGTACCCGTTCCAGTCACGGTATCAGCTGTTTCTTCAAGAGCAGTGCGGATTTCTGAAGCGCTGCGTCCTTGAGATGCGAGGAGTCCAGCAACACCTGCCACGACTGGTGATGCCATCGACGTACCAGAAAGGTTGTCATAGCTATTGCCAGGCATAGTAGAGTAAACGCTAGAACCAGGTGCAGCGATATCCACCCATGTTCCGTAGTTTGAGTAGTATGCGATCATATCGTTTTGGTCGGTCGCTGCTACTGCAATCGCATTCGAGTAGTAAGCAGGATAGCTTGGTTTCGGCGTACTTTCGTTACCAGCTGCTGCTACCACGACAGAGCCCTTGTTCCAAGCGTAGTTCACTGCGTCCTTAAGCGTTTGAGATCCAAGGATTCCACCGAGGCTTAAGTTGATAACCTGTGCACCTTGATCTGCTGAATAGCGGATTCCCTGTGCAACGTCATCGAGAGAGCCGCTTCCACTTTCATCTAAAACACGCACAGCTAGGATAGAAGCTTTTGGAGCTAAACCAGCGATTCCGATGCCGTTATTTGTGTTTGCTGCGGCAATTCCGGATACGTGCGTTCCGTGGTAGTGCTCATCCATCGGGTCATTGTCGTTGTCGGCAAAGTCATATCCTTTGATGACTTTTCCTGATAGATCAGGGTGGTTGTAATCAACTCCAGTATCGATGACCGCAATTTTGACTGAAGATGAGCTTTGAGAAACGTCCCATGCTGCGGGTGCTTTTACTTTTTGTGGTGCATATTGTTCTGAACTAAAGAATGGATCGTTAGGTGTATAGCTCACATGGAACATGGAGTTCTCTTCAGCATAGTCAACGTGAGGGTTCTTTTCTAGCGCTTTAATTGCTTGAGCTGCGTTTCCGTTCACTTTTACAACAAAGAAGTCATCGGTTGTTTCGATAACATTTCCGCCCGCTTTTTTAACGATTTCCTTTGCATATGTAGAATTGACTGATTTATTAAAATGGACGATCAATTCTTGTGGCGCAACTTGTTGTTTGCTTGAATACGTAAACGGCTTTTCCTTTCCTTCCGTTTCCGCAGCTGATGCTGGTAGTGCTACTGAAAAGAGTAGAGTTGCAGATGTTGCGAGTGCAGCGACTTGCTTTAACATGTTTCGATCACTCCTCTAATTGATTCCCGGAAGGTTCACCCGGGTTAGGGAGAGGATTCAACAAATTTCTACAAAGCCCTTCCGTGTTCTAAGAAGATGATGATTAATAACTAGTTCATCATCAAAGTTATGGAAACTTTGTAGTTCAAAGTAATGAGGCTGTGGTTCGAAAGTCTTGCGCTTTTTTCTTTCTGGGGGTGAAGTTTGGGTGAGTAATTTATGGATGAATATGGTGATTATAATAAAAATTGAACTGGTGTTCTTCAGGGAAATTTGGAACAATAGTGGAGTTGGAAAGAAAGGTTTTGTTAAAGGAGGAAGTCATATGTTTGTAGGACAACTCTTATATTGTTTAGGGATCGTTGTTACCGTTGGATGTGCAATCATGCTGCTACTAAGCTTTTTTAGTGGAAGTGGTCTGATGGTTGCACCTTCGTTTGGCGTGTTGAATGGACTGATCGCGATGGGCGTAGGAGATCTAGTTATTCACTCCAATCATAGAAGAAATCTTAGTATGGATCGTGAATAGATACGTACATACTTAAAAGCCTGAGGATCATCTCCTCAGGCTTTTCTATAATAATGAGTTTACATCTCTCGCGCCGTTTTCCGTCTTCTCAAACGATAGAAAACGAGGTAGAGCATCGGCACCATGATCAGCGTAAGAATAGCTGAGAACAGGATACCGGAAATGATGGTAACGGCAAGTGGTGTAAAGAGTGCGTCACCAGATACGGCAACTGGAATCAGTGCAACGATCGACGTGATCGCTGTAAGTAAGATCGGGCGTAAGCGAACGCGTCCGGATTCGATGACAGCTTCTTTTACATCCATGCCTTTCTTCAATGCTTGCTCGATAAATTCAATCAATACGACCGAATTTCGTACAACGATTCCTGTGAGGGATACCATTCCCATGACACCGAGGAAACTGATCGGAGTCTGTGTAACAAACAGGCCGAGAATCGCACCTGCAATGGCGAGATACACCGCAACGAGTACTAGGAACGGTAGTGAAAGTGAGTTGAATTGAAGAGCGATCAACAGATACACAAGGAATAGAACGATAATGAAGAGAACGGTAATTTCTGAGAAGAAATCACTTTGTGCTTCATTTTCACCACCGAGTGTGATGCTGTAGTCAGCTCCTAGGCCATCACGCTGCTCCTCTACGATTTCCTTCACATTCGCTTCATAATTTTCTTCATTCTCCGGAAACGCTCGAAGCGTGATCGCACGTTCTCCATCTTTATGAGGGATAACTTGAAGCTTTTCATTTCGTTCCGTTGTTACGAGTTCATCGAGTGCGATGAGTTCAGGTGGACCGCCTGTAGAAGCGGCTGGAACCTCTAACTCTGTTAGATCGATTTCGTCCCCTTCAAGGACGATCGTCATATCTCGTTTTACAACCCCATTATCGAACGCTTTTAACGGAATACCTGCCGTTGCAAGTCGCAGCTGCTGGCTGATCTGATTGACCGATATGCCGGTCTCTTCAAGAGCGTCACGATCTGGCACATAGTCGAGTGAAGGTTCGAATTCGCCAACATTGTCTACCACAAGGTCAGTTTCAAGGTTCTCGATTTCGGTCGTTAATGTATCTCTAAGATCGATGAGCTTCTCGATTTCAGGACCTGAAACGGTGACGGTAACTGGTGCACCAACTGGTGGTCCTTGTTGAATCGTCTCCATGAAAATTTCAGCATCAGGGAACTCCTCTCGAAGGGTATCTGTCCAATCGTCTATTAGTCCCTGGGTCGTTTGATTTTCACGATCGACCCGCGCCACGATCTGACCGGTGTTTTCTCCAGTGTTGCTTAGGGAGCTATTGAAAAGTCCCGGCGTTCCTGTCCCTGTGAAGACGCTCGTTTCATAAACGCCATCATCTGTTTTTAGGCGTTCCTCGATTTCCTGAAGTGTTTCATGCGTTTCTTCAATCGGTGTTCCGATTGGCAGCGTGATGTCGACCGTTACTTCTTCCTTATCTGCTGCAGGGAAGAATTCAAACGGTGTTAATACAACTAACCCGAAGATCGCTGTCGTGAACAAGAGCCCTAAGATCGAAACGAGAATCGGTTTTTTAGAAAACTTCTTAAGTAATTTATCTGCATACACGTCAGCTAATTTGTTAAGTGGTTTCCCTAAAAGACCTGGTGCCTCTGACATCGGCTTCTTGGACCTGCGGCTTAAGAAGTACCTGAGAATCGGTACGAAAACAAGCGCGACGATTGTTGATGCAATAATCGTTGTAATCAGAACGGTCGGCAATGCGCGAATGAATGCACCGTTTCCGCCTGATAAGAAAATGAGTGGTAAAAACGTAAAGACGATCGCAAGGGAAGATGTCACGATCGACACCCAGATTTCTTTTACGCCGTTAACAGCACCCATCATCCCTTTATCACCTAGCTTGTACCTTCGCTGAATGTTGTCGTTGATCACGATGGAGTCATCTACGATGATACCGAGTGCGATAATCAACCCGATCACTGAGATCTGGTTAAGGTCAACTTCAGCAAATGGCAGCGGTATGAAGCCCATCAAGACAGAGATCGGAACAGCTAGTGCGACAACGAGTGCGCCTGATCCTGATAGTCCTAATGATGTCGCGACGATAACGGCGAGTACCGAAATTGCAAGTGATAGGAAGAGCCCATCAAAAATGTCGTTCACGATCGATGCTTGAGAATAATAGGGTTCTAATTCAACGTTAGAGGGTAACCCATTCGCAAGCTCGTCTACTTTTTCGCTCACGCGTTCATCGACAGTCGGGATGTCTTCGCCTTGCTCGACATACGCTGTGAACGAGACAGAAGGTTTTCCTTCATATGTGATGATATCTGTCAGTTCTTTTGGTTTCACTTCGACGCTCGCGATGTCCTTTAAAAAGACAGAGTCGCCAGCGGGATTTTTCCCTACAAAAAGTTCTTCCATTTGGTCAAGAGAATCGAAGTTTTCGACAGAAAGTTGAACGAGTTCATCGTCCATTTCCTGTTTACCAAGAGGGGTAGGGTAGTATTCATTATTGATCGCGTTTTGAACATCGATGACAGTGAGTCCTGATTCTTTCAAATCGTCCTGTCTTAATTCGATTTCGATTTGTTCTTCAGGCAGCCCTTTGATCGTTACGCCAGACACACCTGAAAGTTCACTTACTTCATCTTTCCAGCGGTTCAACTCTTCCTGCATGGAAAGGAGGTTTTCTCGATTATCACTCGTTAGATGATAGGAAACGATCGGCATCTTCGCCGTTGATTCGTTTACTTCTGGCTCAAAAGCATCTTCAGGAAAAGAGGTGGATGCGTCTGAGACCGCTTGTCGAACATCGCTAAACACTTCTTTCTTGCTTTCACCCTCTGCCACTTCTACCACGATGGTAGAAAAACCGGCTGCTGATGATGAGGTGATTTCAGCGATGCCATCGATCGAACTGATCGATGATTCGATCGGGTTTGTAATCGAGCGTTCCACCGTATCGACTGTAGCACCTGGGTAGATGGTGTTCACCGTTCCGATGTTAATGGTCGTTTCTGGGATTTCACGCTGGGGCAGTTGAATAAATGTAAATACACCAACGATAACGAATAATAGGATGAATATGATGAATAGCTTTGATCGTTGTAGAATCCACTTTAGCATTTGGGGCCTCCTCTAATTTGTTCCGACCGATTGGTCAATATGATGTTTTGTATACCCTTTCTATACCTACAAATAAACTTTTGAACTTCTTGACTCACTAGTCATTTTACTTAGATAATAGGAGATGTCAAGAAATGAATGTGCTCCTCGAAAAGGGAATAACAGATTTGAATTCGCTCTTTCAGGGAAGAGACGTTATAATTTAGGTCAATGTCGTGGCGTGAAAGAGAACAACGAGGTGAAACAATTGGATAAAAGGAAAGCGATTCTAGAAGCAGCCGTTGAGCTCATCGGAGCGAAGGGCTATACACATACATCCATGCAGCAAATTGCTGATAGCGTTGGAATTTCGAAAGGCTCACTGTATTCATTTTTTCCATCGAAGGAAGATTTGATCATTTCGATTTACGAGCATTATCAGCAACTTGTCTTCGAGCGAGCGTTTGTGATTGGGCTTAATGATCTCCCTCCATATGAGCGGTTTGCGAAACAATTTCAAGTGCAGTTCGAAGGGATACTCGAATACAAGTCTTATATGAAAATGCACATGCGAGGGGAAACCGCTCAGAGTAGTGAAAAGTTAGAGAGCATGGCGCACCGCATGAGAGGAAGGCTGTTCAGCTGGCTTGAGAGAAATTTGCTCGACTTATATGGTGATCAGATTTCACCTTATAAATGGGACTTGATGTGGATGACGCAGTCGATCTATACCTCTTATACAGGATTGATGATTTCTACTGAAAGCCCAATCGGTCCAGAGGAGCTTGGGCAGCACATCGTCCGTCAGATCGATATTCTTGCGAACGATTTTCTTTCAGGAAACAGTCACCCTCTTCTTGATGATGAGATGATGCGACCGTTCTCAGTTGGAATGGATCGTGAAGGTGCGTTCACATCGTTCGGGAAAAGAGAGGAAGCGTGGAAAGCGGTATACGATAAGGTCCATTCGTTGAACGGAGATTACTATCTAGATGTGATCGATCGGATCTCGGAGGAATCAAGAAAATCAAAACCGGATGAGCTTGTGATGAAAGGCTTGTTTCAACTGTTGAAAGAGGAAGTAGAATTAAAAGCTGAAGCTGAAGCATTAGAAGAGCAGCTTCTACCTTAGAAAGAGGAATTTACATCAAGAATGGAATGAAAAAAGCCATACCTCACTCTGTAAATGAGAGAAGGTGGCTTTTTTGTTTGGAGAAGGATGTGACAAATAGTGACAAAAGACGGGGAGTGACAGGCACCATGCTGGAAGAAATACTAGTTGTCAAAGGCCCTGTTCCTTCTTTACAATGAATCTTAAATGAGAGAATTCTTCTGGCCAGAAGCGAAGAGAGGAGGGGATGCAGGTGCTGAGAGCGAACAAGGTGGTCTGTGATAAACGGTCGTATTCTAGTGATATGACATCTCACAAACATGACTTTGGTCAATTTCTATTTCCTTTGAGTGGCTCTTTAGACATCTCGACAAAACACCAAGGTTTACACCTCACTCCTGATCATTGTTTTTACCTTCCACCGTCGTATAATCATGAATTTCGTTCATCGGTGAGAAATGAATTTTTAATTTTAGATATCCCGACGGACTTTTTACTGTGGGAGACAGAAAGTATGTATGTCCCAATGGATGAGCAGTGGACGTCGATTCGTTTCTTGTTATTAGAGGAAATCCGGAATAAACAAAACGATTCAGCAGCACTAAGAGATCTAACGAGATATGTGGCCAATAAATTGAAGAGCGCTACCCCCCCATCGGTCGACTATATTCATCGGCATTACAAAGAGTCCATCAGCTTAGAAACGTTAGCTGCAATCGAACGCTATCACCCCACTTATTATTCAGCGTGGTTCAAACAGAAAACGGGGAAGAGCCCGAAGCGCTATATAGCGGAGTTACGTTTGAAGGAAGCGAAGAAATTATTAATGAACACGTCCTGGACGATCACATATGTAAGCCAGGAGATCGGTTTTGAGAACGCTTCTTCTTTTACACGATGGTTCGTAAAGCAAGAAGGCATTACTCCACAAACGTACAGAAGTATGAAGAATGGATAAAAAGAACCTTAAACTCAGTAAAGATGAGCGAGACTGATTCATCTAAAATGGGTTTAAGGTCTTTTTATTGAGGTGATCGTTATGGAAAAAAAGGTCGCACCTTTTTTAGTTTTATTAGCGGCTATCTTGTGGGGAACAACGGGAACGGCACAGTCGTTTGCTCCTGAAACGGCGCATCCTGTCGTAATCGGTGCCGTCCGCTTAGCGTTAGGCGGGCTCCCATTACTTTTGATCGTTCTTCTTTTCGGTAAGTTAAGAATAAAAAATTGGCCTATAAAAGAAACGGTGCTCGCTTCCCTTTGCATGGCTTGTTACCAACCATTCTTTTTCTCCGCTGTAACGTTGACGGGTGTCGCGATCGGAACGGTCATTGCGATCGGGAGTGCGCCAATTTTGTCCGGGTTAATCGAGTGGCTCTTTTTTAAAAAAAGTCCCGCACGAGTATGGTGGTATTCGACGATCCTTTCGATCGTCGGGTGCTGTATGCTTTTCATCAATAAAGAAGCAGTCGTGGTCGACCCATACGGGATTGCGATGGCGTTGGTGGCAGGGCTCTCTTTTGCGAGTTATACGCTAGTTAGCAGAAAACTAGTCGAAAACCAGTCGTCATTATCCATCGTCGCCGTAGTTTTTTCGCTTAGCGCGATCTTCCTATCGCCATTATTGTTTCTCTATGACTTATCGTGGATCACGGAAGGAAATGGGATGGCTGTTAGTCTTCATCTCGGCATCATCGCAACCGGCCTTGCCTATTTCTTGTTTGCGAGGGGAATGGTAAACGTCCCATCATCAACGGCCGTTACCCTGGCATTGGGTGAACCCCTCACGGCTGCCTTGTTGGGCGTGTTCGTTCTTGGAGAAAGCCTTGCTCTAACGTCATGGGTGGGCATCTCTTTCTTATTGGTAGGGATCGGGATATTAATTCTTTATTCCAAAGAATCCGAAGTGGAGAATCGTAAGCAGCGCTTTAGTTCGGCTCTGAGTAAGTAGACGTCTCATTGAATGAAGAAGATCCTTTCTGAAAAGTTGGCGCTCTTTTTTTATGGTAGACTTAGGTGGAAGTGGGGTTATAGGAGTTGAGACGGTGTGCCTTTATTGTTTTTATTAATCGCCTTGTTAACTATGTTTTCGTATGGTTTTATGATTTCGCCAATCTTTTTTCTGGTGGCGATCGCGAGTGCGATTTATTATTCGAATAAAAGAAAGTATATGTTCGCTTCTGTTGTTACGTTTATTGTGAGTTTATTAGTGTTGATTACGATGGGACTTTTGTTTCTCGTGGTTACTTTCGGTCAAACGTAAACGTATGATAAAAAAAGAGCTTGATATGCAGGTATGCATTCAAGCTCTTTTTTTATTGAGCTGCGTTGTGATAGAGAGGTGCGCTTTGTTTCTTTGATTCCTGCACGATAATGACGGAGCTGATGACCATGATCATCCCAATGTATTGCCACATCGAGAGTGTTTCGTTGAAGATAAAGAAGCCGACGAGCGAAGCGACGACTGGTTCAACCGTCGCGATGATGGAAGCACGGCTCGATTCCACGTGCTGTAAGCCTTTCGTATAAAAGATGAACGGGAGCATCGTTGAGAGAAAGCCAAGCCCGATAATGAGGCCTAGTACGTTTAGATTGGTGAACATAGCGATCTTTGATCCTAATCCGCTAAAAGGCACGATGGCGACCGTAGCAAAAAGAAACGTGTACACCGTTACGGTTAACGAGTCATACTTATTCAGAGCGAACTTACCGAATATGCTGTACAGAGCGTAGAAAAAGCCTGAGCCAAGTCCAAGGATGAGTCCATAGAGTGAGATGGATGAAGATGAACTTGAGAAAATTCCGATGACGAGTGAGCATCCGACAAGAGTGATCAAGAGTGCCGTCACCTTCCGAGGCGTCAGTGCTTCTTTGAAAAGCAAGCGTGATAAAATCGTAACGAAAGCTGGTGCAGTATAAAGTAAGATGAACGCGATCGAGATCGATGATTCTTCCATCGAACTGAACAAGCACCAGTTGAAGAGCACGATGCTGATGATTCCGGTTCCGATGAAGTATCGACTATCCTTCAACCTTATGTTGAATAATTTCCGATTTTTAAATAAAACGTAAGAGGACATGAAGATGGCAGCTGTTAACACCCTGATCGCAACCACCTGAATCGGCGTAAAGCCAAGTTCATAAAGATATGTAACGAATACGCCGATAATCCCCCAAAGTGAAGCACCGATTGCGATCAATAACCAAGCTGATTTTTGTTCCATCAACATCCCTCCAATCTTTAATCCATTCATTCTAACATAGGAATCGCCTAGAAGTTTATATTATTGTGATAGCTTTTTTTAGTTTATGGTATAGATCAATTTGAATCGATTTACATAGAAAAGGCATAGCCTTCGTTTGGCTATGCCTTTCGTTTGTTAGTTGTTCTTTTTAGTGTTTGCAAGTCGACCTTCTTGGTTTTTTTGTTCATTCGTGTTGTCGACTAAGTCAACTTCGTTCGTGTAAGACTTTTTCATCGCACCTGGTTGATTTGCGTATTTTTTCTTATTCAATTTCACAAGGATCACCTCTAAAGATTAGGATGACCCAAGATGAGATGAACATACGCAAATTGTGACAAAAACCGGGTGGTGACAGGCACTGTGAAGGGCACCGTGAAGTTAACAGATCGAATCTTTTGGACTTGGATTCGACAACCCAAACAACGGCCTTATGAAGAGGGCAAGGTAAGTCCCGGCAAGTGCCATGATCATCCATACCCATCCGTGTAGGCTCATCGATGCGATACCTCCGAAGTAAGCTCCGATGTTACAACCGAATGCAAGGCGAGCGCCATATCCCATCATAACACCACCGATCAATGCCGCCATCGTCACGCCAGGGGTGAACGCTTTTAGCTTGAACGTTCCTTGCGACGTTGCTGCGATAAATGCGCCAAGGATGATACCGAAGTTCATCACGCTTGTAGAGTCGAACAGCACAGAATCCGTTAGCTGCTGCGTACGTCCAGCCCAGTATCCCCAGCTGCTTACGTCGACACCAAAGAACATGAGTACTTTTGATCCCCAGAGAGCGAATGCTGATGTGATGCCCCATGGGTTTCCTCGAACCGCTAGTGTTAACGCATTTAGTACTGCTAACACGATCGCCGCAACAAGTAGTGGCCATGAGCCTCGGAAGAGCTTCTTGATACCTGTCGTCGTAGGAAGTGGCTTCATGCTAGGAGGATTCTTCTTCCGTGCGATTTGAACAGTAATGCCGTAGATTCCTGCAAAGATCGCAAGTTGAAATAGCACACCTCCAACATAGCCAAATCCGGTAGTTTCAGCGAGTGAAATCGCACCGAGACTCGGCATCGCTTCACTCGTCCACCATGGAAAGTGTAGTGCGCCAATTGTTGAACCGACAATAAAACCGATTAGTGTTAGGAAGAGCGGTGCGTTTCCGCCGCCAACATTATAAAGGGTTCCAGAAGCACAGCCATTTCCAAGCTGCATTCCGATGCCGAAAATGAAAGAACCGAATACAACGCTGACACCAACAGGGAACACATATCCAGCTGGTGTGTTTCCTGAGAAGCTAAATCCTGTTGCAAGGATGATACCAAATAGTATCGTCGCAACGGCAAGCATCGATAGATGTGCCTGTAACCCTTGTACGTTTCCGACAGATGTTAATCTTCTAAATGCTGATGTGAAGCCGAACCGTGCGTGTAACAATGTTAGCCCTAACGCTAACCCGATGACAAAGAGCGCTCCTTGTGTCCAAGAAACAGTCATCACGATCACAGTGAACAGGATGATCGAAACTAGTATACCTAAAGAAACGAACGGCTTCTGTATAGGATTCAACGGTGTTACTACCGTTGTTGATAGTCTTTTCTTTACGTTTGCAGCTGCTTCCATTGAGTAAACACCTCAATCCTTATAAGTTTAGTATGAATTAATCTTTACGTATCATAATACGATTTACCAGATTTGTAAATCGTTTCGCTTATAACGAGGTGTTCGACAAAAAGCGGGTGGTACCAGGCACCGTCATGGCACCCTATTTCTTCGAGAGGTCTAGCGACTTCATGAAGTATGCGGTTGGTAATAGGATTCCAAGCATCGATTCTAGAATAGCAAAGAAGCGTGCTGGCCCGACCGGAAGCATGTCACCGTAACCAACGGAAACGAGTGTTTCACCACTGAAATACAGCAAGTTCATAAAGGTAATATCGATCGGCTTCATAGAAGATAAATTTTGCACTAAGATGACGCTTTGAAGCGAAAGAAGATAATAAATCAGCGCAAAACCTACCAGCATACTGAACATAACGAGTACGAGCTTAAGAAATAGAGCTGAACTGAACGTGCTCTTACGGTAGGCTTTGTTTGTGAAGAAATAGTAGAGATTGATTGCAATAAAAACGATTGTAGCTCCGATTAAAAATGTCGACATGATTTCACCTCCGTTCTCTTTTTAATTATCTTTTTCGCAGTAACGTAAACTTCTTTTGTGTTATGGTAAATAAGTGGAAGAACTATGTAAAATATTGCTATCTATGTAGGCGCCTGTAGTTAAAAGAGGAGGCTCGCGATGACAAAACCTACTGTTCATTTAGTTGAATACGATGAAAATTGGTCGAAACAGTATGAGAAGGAAAAGCAGACTATCCTTCAGGCGGTGGAGGTTGTCGCAATCGAACATATCGGAAGTACTTCGGTGGAGGGGCTTTCCGCAAAACCGATCATCGACATAGCGGTCGGCGTTCATGATTTGAAAGCGGTCGAGTCGATGAAGGACCCGCTAGAACGCGCTGGTTTTGCTTACGTTCATAAACCTGAACTGGAAGACAGACGGTTTTTCCGGAAAGGTGAGTGGGGGAAAGGAACGGTACACGTGCACGTATGTGAATACGAAGGATCTCAATGGAGAGAAAAGCTAGCTTTTCGCGATTATTTGCGTGCTCACCCAGATGCAGCACAGGAATATGAAGCATTGAAACAGCATCTGGCATCTAAATATAAAGATGATCGGCCTACATATACAAAAGAAAAAGAACCATTTATCAATAAAATACTTGTGAAGGGCATTTAAGGGGGAAGGGTCAAAAAGAATGATCGAATTGTTGTTAGTTATCATGACGATCGTAGGGATGATCGTATTTTACCGTAAAGCGGAGGAGCCTGAGCCGTATTTGTTCGTGAAGATCGTCGGTCTCGTGTTATTAGGTGAATTCAGGTTAGAAATCGGAAGTGTTATCCTTCCGATCGGTTTTATTATTTTCTTGTTGTTTATGAGAACGTTAAAAACAAATGCTAAAGCAAAAAGAGGAGCTGCGTTCTTTGGACTCCTCGTTTTTTGTTCATCGCTTCTCCTGCCGTTTCTTCAAACAACCTACTATGAATGGCCGCGGAACATAGCCGTACAGGATACGAATTTTTATAGTGGTAGTTTGGTAGACGAGTTCAAGAACATTCAAAAGGAACTAGATGACGGCCAGTTTAACGGGAAGATCACAAGTTTTGATATGACGATTAGTAGTGAAGGTGATCTTGAAGACTTCGACATGCAAATGATAGATGGGTATGGTCCTGAAGAGGTCCACTACGATGTTTCGCTATCTGAAGATGATGAAGAATTTATTGTGAAACGGAAACGATTTGAACAAGAAGCATACGTCGTATCAAATGCTGGGACGTTGACGGAAGCGGAGTTCTTTCTTGCTCAACTCGACTTGGTCGAGAAGGGAATGCTGGAAGAAGATACTGATTTCTATACCTTTCATTCATCAGGACAGCGCGAAGGCTACGCAGTCGTCGAAAACACGGAGAAATACATCATCGATACGGCTGGAAAACATAAGGTGGAGAACGATGATTTACCTTTTGAAGCGATACTCGTTGAAGTGTGTGATGGAGATTGCGACGTTTATGAACATTACCTTTTTGATGTGTTAGAAAGATACCACGATGTCACGGAAGAAACGGTCCTTGGGGTCGCGAGAGAAACATCAACTGATGTTCATGAATGGTTGAACGCGCATCGTGGATTTCAGATCGCCCACGAAACGAATGGGGAGTACTTTTTAAAAAGAGACGGTGAGACAATAGAGGTGTCAGAAAGGGAATATGTTGAAGCGTTAAAAGAAAATCCGAGGGTCGAGATTGAAAGAGATGAATCCATTTGGCATGTAACGGTTGAGCATACGTATGGAGAGGCGCCTCACACGATGGAATTCACGTTAAATGTTGAGACGAAAGAAGTAATTGAGGTAAGGATGCGTTAGTCCAATTACCGAGGGGGAATAACCATTCTAGTATTAAAAACTGTTAATCTCATTCTCGCAATCGTTGCAATGAGTGCGGGGATGTATGATTTGTTTATTGATAGACTAAACATAAGCATGAACATTAAGATGCTGTTGTTAGCCTCTTTGTTTACGATGTTTGGGATCGAACATGCCTTGAAAAGGGAAGATGGGAAGAGGGCGTTCAACATATTTCTTTTTGGAGGCGTTATTCTTTTCTTAATGTTTGGGATTCAGTTCGTTTGGCAAGTGGCAGAGGTTTACTTCCTCTCGTCAAATTGACAAACGAACTGGTGTCGCATATGATTGTCAGTAACAGAACTTTTTACCGCCTAAACAAGAATAGGAGAATGATGTATGAGTGTGGTTGTTCTTAACTAATCCACAAATTGGATAGCACCTGTTGTAATGAAGAAAAAACGTGCCTGAGGGACGTTTACTTTGTTATGAATCAACAGGGCAGTTAAGAACAAGCATAAGCATAGCTGAACTTCATCATAGAACGCTATGACTGGCTTATTCAGTCATAGCTTTTTTGATGTCTCGGGCGGTAAAAAGGGGATTCGTATGGAATCCATCTGTTTATCATAAGCCACGATGAGCTAACAAGCTTGTCGTGGCTTTTTTTATAGGAGGAGAACATGAATACACAAACATTTGAAACATTAGAATTCAACGAAATCATCGAAGCGATCAGCACATTCGCCTTAACGAATAGAGGAAAAGAATCGATCCGTCACTTGAAGCCGTCCAATAATCAGAGCATCATCGAACGATGGCTAGAAGAGGTTGAAGAAGGCGTCGCGATTTTAAACGTGAGTGGAAGTGTGCCGCTTCATAGCTTGAACGACATAGGGCTCTTGATCGAGCAGGGGAAAAAAGGACTTTTCATTCGAGCGATTCAATTCACAGAAGTCGTTTCATTTCTAGAGCACTGTACGAAGCTGAAGAGGTTCATGAACGATAAAGGTACAGTCGCACCTACGATTAGCTTGTATGCTGATTCAATCGAGGATCTAAGTTCTCTAGAAGAACAAATTCATGCGGTGATCAAGCATGGCCAGGTCGATGATCATGCATCTAAAAATTTGCTGAAAATAAGAAAGCAGCATAGTGTGAAGAAAGAGAAGCTGAAGGAACGGCTTGAAACGCTTGCGAAAAAATATGCGAAGTGGATGCAAGAAGCACGACCTGTTGAGAAAAATGGTCGCCAGACGTTACCGATCAAACGAGAGTATCGTAAGAAGGTAGCCGGCACTGTAATCGATCAATCGTCATCAGGTGCGACGCTTTTTATTGAGCCGAATGAGCTTTCTGCGATCCATGATGAACTGCAGCTTTTAGCTCTCCAGGAGGAGCAGGAGGTCGAGCAGATCCTTTACGGATTGACTGGCGAAGTGCTCGCATATGAGCGTGAAATTAACATTGCGTTAGAAACGATGCATCAGTACGACATCATTTTTGCAAAAGCAAAATATAGCCGGAGAATCGATGGGGAGACCCCAGTTTTCTCAAGTGATTTCACAATTGATATCAAAGCAGCAAAACATCCACTTTTAGGTGAAAAAGCTGTTCCACTATCGCTAAAAATGACTGAAGGTGAACAAGCGCTTCTCATTACAGGGCCAAATACGGGTGGAAAGACGGTCACGTTGAAAACGGTCGGCCTGCTCTGCATGATGGCACAGTGCGGAATTCCGATTCCGACGAAAGCACCGTCTACGCTGCCGATTTACCAGCAGATCTTCGTTGATATTGGAGATGGTCAGAGTCTTGAAGAGAACTTGAGCACGTTCAGTTCGCGCATGGTGAACCTGATCGATATCTTACGAAAAGCAAATGACCATTCGCTTCTATTACTAGACGAAATCGGCTCTGGTACGGACCCTGGTGAAGGAATGGGACTCGCAACTGCAATCCTTGATCAGCTCGCAGCCAAAGGTGCAACGATTTTTGCGACGACGCACTATAGTGAGATGAAGCAGTATGCGAAAGAGAAGGAAGGGTTTATCAACGGTGCGATGGAATTCGATCTCGAAACCTTGAAGCCGACGTATCAATTACTCCTCGACACGACTGGAAAGAGCCAGGCCTTCGCGATCGCGCATAAGCTCGGGCTTCATCCTGATATCTTAAAGCATGCGAGCAAGATCACGTATAACGAAGAACAGGATTTTACAGTAGAAAAAGATGTGCTTTCGACGAATGATTACAAGCAGCAGGTAACGGTGAATCGGTATGGTAGGAAAACGGCTAAAAAAGAAGAAAAAGCGGAAGTGACGTTGTTTGAGCAAGGAGACAACGTGATCATTCAAGCAACAGATGAAATGGGAATTGTGTATAAAGGTCCTGATGATCTAGGCAACTACATCGTACAGGTTCAGGGGGAGAAAAAAACGTATAATCATAAACGGCTTCGTCTGCACATCTCGGCAAACGATCTTTACCCAGAGGATTATGACTTTGATATCATCTTTAAGTCCAAGGAATATCGAAAAACGAAGAAGGTGATGAATCGTAAGTTTGTTGAGGGACTGACGCTTGAAGACGAGGATTAAAAAAGTTCGTTTTCGCCCGATAGAGTTGGGTAAAAGTGCCCATCTTTTTCCCGAAATCTCCTGATATAATTAGCTCAATTAAGATGAGGGAGATAGCGGAATGACGAATGTGGAATTTGAAAAGCTCGTTAAAGAGAAGGAGATCGAAGCGAAACAAAATCCGAGTGCATACAGGAGGAAGGTAGCAGCATTTTCATTGATTGGGTACGGTTACCTCCTTTTGGTGTTTGGAATCATCCTTAGTTTGTTTTCGATTGCGATCGTGAATTTTATTAGCGGCTCTTTTACGTTTGGCGGAATAAAAGTTGGCATCATCACATTGGTTGTAGGTATCATCATGTCCCGCGCGCTGTGGGTTCGATTCGATCATCCTGAAGGCGTCACGCTATCAGAAGAAGATGCACCTGAACTATTTAAGACGATTAATGAGATTCAATACAAATACAAAACGAAACAGGTTCATGAAGTGCTGTTGACCAATCACTATAACGCAAGCGTCGTGCAGCATCCGCGTCTCGGTATTTTCGGCTGGTACAAGAATTATCTCGTCCTCGGACTACCGCTCATGCAAGCACTGTCACGCGAACATCTCGATGCCATCATCGCTCATGAGATGGGCCATCTGGCGAATAAGGATGGACAGTTCGGAACATGGTTGTATCGGGTCCGTGAAACGTGGATCACCCTTTTGGATAAGTTCGAAGAATCCGAAGTGTGGGGCGGCTTTTTGTTCAGATGGTTCTTTCGCTGGTTTGTCCCACGGTTCGATGCTTACTCTCATGCATTAGCGAAACAAGAAGAGCATGAAGCCGACTGCTTTTCGAGTCACTATACGGATCCACATGCCGTTGCTGAAGCGTTAGTGATCACAGAAATCAAAGCAGAGCGATACGATGAGTTCTGGGAGACGTTATATGACAAAGGCTTAGAAGAAAAAGAGTGTCCACGTCCGTTCGCTCGGGTGCAAGACGTGTTGGATCATCACGATCCGGTTCGGCAAGAGAGTGTGTTGATGAAGGCGATGAAGCGTGTGGCCTCGATCAATGATACGCATCCATCCCTTTTTGAGCGGCTCAACAAGTTAGAAGTCGAGGTGAGTCAGGTTCCGATCGTCACCTATCCAGCAGCTGAGCTTTATTTAGAAGATAAGGACCATTTTATTGAGTACTTTGATGATGTTTTCGTTCGAGTGGAGAAAGAAGATTGGAAAGAGCGTAAGTATGAGAAACAGCAGCTCAAGCTTGAGTTAGAAGAGTTAGGGTCTAACCCGACACTCTCAGTAGACGACGCGATCAAACGAGCGACGCTATTTGAAGATGTGTATGGAACGAAAAAGGCTGTACCGATCTATGAACAATTGTTGGAAAAGTTCCCTGAGACGAAGTCGAACGTATCGGTTTTGATGGGGTTAGGGAACGCTTACTGCGAAGATGAAAACGTGAAATGCTTAGAATGGTTAGAGGAAGCGATCAAACGAGACTATCGTGTTGGCTTTGATGCGCTTTCCCTCATGGCTAGGTACTATGAATCGAAAGGGCTTTATAGTGAGATCGAAGCACTTGATCAACGTGCAGCGGAATGGAGCGACCTCGTCGAGAAAGCGGACGAGGAACGGAGCGAAGTGAGACCTGATGATGCGTATCGTCTGCCAGTTGTGAAAAGTGAGGTCATCCGAATGCTCTCACAGTACCTTCGAATGTTTCCACAGGTAAAAGTCGCTCACTTACTTGAAAAAGTAGTCACGCACTTCCCTGATCAAAAAGTGTACGTGTTAACGATTGAGCTAGAAGAATCTTATCTCACGAATAGAAAACGAAGCGCGTTTATCGAACGGGTTTGTGAAGAGCTAGAAGCGGACGAAGAGATCCTCGTACAAGTAACGAACGGAAACAAACCGATGAAGCGGGCGGTCTCCGAACACCCTAAGAGTGTTATCTATGAAAAAGGGAAGAAATTCATTGAGCCTATGCCTTCTGTTGGGTAAGGTCAAAGAGCTTTGAAGCAGTGTGCTTCGAAGCTCTTTTTATTTTTTACTACTTTTAATAGTCTGAAAGTTTGGTAAACTACAATTATCAACTTTTTCCAGTGGAGAGACCGCAAGATTTGAAGAAGTAGAAAGAAGGTTAAGATGAGGTTTAGAGATTTTCATAAGAACATTAAGATTCGGATCATCGAATCGTTTATTAGTCGTTTTATCGGCAGTATGATATTTCCGTTTATGTCGATCTATTTGGCATTTCACTTCGGTGCGAAAATTGCGGGAATGCTGCTACTCATCAACGTGTTCGTCGGAATTGGCATCACGTTTGTAGGGGGCTACTTCGGCGATCAATTCGGTCGGAAGAGGATCATGCTCATTGCGGAAACGCTCAGGTTCTTTGCGTTTACAACGATGATGGTTTGTAATTCACCATGGTTTGAGTCACCTACGATCACGTTTGCGATGATGACGGTAAACAGCATCAGCTGGGGACTAGCAGGTCCTGCTAACCAGGCGATGTTGATCGATGTGAGTACGCCGCCGCAACGAAAATTAATGTATTCCATCACGTACTGGGCAAATAACTTGTCCATCGCGATCGGCGGGATTATTGGAGCGTTCCTTTTCAAAGATTACTTGTTTGAGTTATTCATGGGACTGAGCGTTTCAGCGGCGATCGTCGTCATCATGATTGCATTTTTCATCGATGAAAGTTACGTCCCGACGGCTTCTAACGTGAAGCCGCATCAGCATATCCTTCAGCTGTTCGCTACTTATAAAAGTGTACTGAGCGATAAGTTGTTCGTCCTCTTCACGATTGCAGGAGTTTTAATCCTCTCGCTAGAATTTCAACTTACGAACTATATCGGCATTCGACTCAGTGAAGAAATGGAGACGCAGCAGTTTCTTCTATGGGAAGTTGATGGTGTAAAAACGATGGGATTTCTTCGGAGTGAGAATACGATCCTCGTCGTCGTGTTGATGTTGTTCGTCACGCGTATCCCTCACAAGCTTCAAGACAAATCCGTTCTCGTATTGAGCTGTTTGATGTTCACGGCGGGGTACGGCGCACTCGCTTATTCTAACAACCTCGTAATCTTGTTTGTGATGATGGCGATTTTGACAATTGGGGAAGTGTTTCGAGTGCCTGTGGAACAGTCGTATATGGCTTCCATCCCACCAGACGATGCGGGGAGCTCATACATGGCGTTCAACGGGTTGAAATTTAACCTATCGATGTTGATCGCTTCATTGACCGTGACACTCGGGGCAATCCTCCCGTCCGTTGTGATGGCTTGGACCATACTTGGTATCGGATTACTAGGAACACTAATCTACCATCTCATCACCCCAGCTCTCGATAAGCGTAGGGAGATAGCCGAGATGAAGCAGGCTGTATAAAAAATTGGTAGAAAGGATGATTCAATATGATCACACCGATCTTTCGAATTTTTGATAGTGAAAAAGCGTATGCCTTCTATGTAGACTTTCTAGGTTTTCAAGTAGACTGGGAGCATCGATTTGCGGACAACATGCCTCTGTACGTGCAGGTGTCGATGGACGAAGCTGCGATTCATTTATCTGAGCATTACGGAGACGCTTCGCCGGGTGGAGCGGTCCGGGTGAAAAAGAGTGATCTTGAAAGCTATCATGCGCTGCTCCACAGCAAGGACTATCCATTCTCTAACCCAAAGGTAGAGAAGAAACCATGGGGCACAATCGAGATGACGGTCGTCGATCCATTTTCAAACCGGATTATTTTCTATGAAGGTGTAGAAGAGTAATGGAAATTGCACTAACGAAATTGAGCGGAACGGATGCAGAGGATTTGTTTCGCTTTGAAATGGAAAACAGAGCTTATTTTGAAAAAATGGTCCCGACTCGAGGAGAGGATTATTACAAGTTTGATGGTTTTCTAACAAGGCATGAAGCGCTCCTATCGGAACAAAGTAGAGGGAATTCTGCTTTTTACTTAGTAAGAAATCTAGAAGGACACATTGTAGGGCGAATGAACATTTCGGTTGATGAAAAGATGCATGGCGATCTTGGATACCGAATTGGTCGTGATCACACCGGCAAGGGAGTAGCAAAACAAGCGTTGAAAGCATTGATGGAAGAAGTGAAAGGGACGGGTGTAAAACAAATTCATGCGAAAACGACGTCAAACAACATTGCATCACAAAAAGTGTTAGAGAAGAATGGGTTCAGATGTGTTGGTTTCGACGATGAAAGTTTTAGCATGAAAGGAGAAACGATGAATTTCGTTTATTATATGTGGAGTGAAAACAACTAAGCGAAGGTGAGAGGATGGGAAACATACAGTTACAAAAAGGTGATCTGAAAGTGAGGTATGGGTCTGAGGAGGTTACCCTGCTGCCAAAAGAGTATCAGCTGTTCCGCTACTTATACGAACGTGAGAACCGTGTGTTTAGTAGAGACGAACTCCTTGATGCGGTGTGGGCGATGGAAGCACCAACAGACCGGACCGTCGATGATCACGTGTATCGGTTGAGAAAAAAACTTTCTCCGCTGACCTCCGTTTTCACCATCGAAACGGTCAGGGGACAGGGATACCGGCTGAAGGTTCATAAAGAAATGCATAGCCCTTTGCTTAAGGATGAAGAAGTGTCTTCGAATGTGAAGACGCTTTTTCATAAATACCATCTTTATGGACAGGGAGATGCGCTGAAGCTGCTTGAGGAAAATCAGGCGGTGTTCGGCTTTGAACTCGATCTTCAGAGCAAGCTGTATCTTCGGTTTATGAAGGGGGAGTTTCAGTCGTTCCAAACCCAGGAAGATCCATTCTGGGAAAAGTGTTATTACCTTCTACATATTTATTCTTACACGACGAGTGACAAGAAGAAGAGCCTCGAGTTTTTTACAAAAGCGTTGAAGGCAAAAGCTTTACCTGAGCATCACCGTTTAGAAATTCGACTCTTGAACCGTCTGTCACTCCTTCTTTTTACAGGACAACATGATGAAGCAGAAGAACTGCTCATCACATCGAAAAAAGAAGTGCATGAAAAGAAGCTAGAAGGGTTTATTCCGTTGATAGCGTTAACGGAAAGCTATCTCGCTCTTGTAAAAAAGCAAGAACGTTCAGTTATACAGAAAAAGATCCATGAGATGGAGGAGCTCCTTCTTCGGTATCCTTTTTCAAGAGAACGAGCGAGCTTTTCGATCTTAAAAGGGGTTCAGTGTCTTGCTTTTGGTGAGGAAGCAGAAAGTCATTTTCTTGAGGGTATTCAGCTTTTTAAAGAGGCAAAATATGTGCCTGGAATCTTTATCAGCTTAATGACGATTCGGTATTTTAGAGATGTTTTTAAAGTTGAAGCGTTAGAGCAATTCGAGAACATGTGGGAAGCGTATGCGGAAGAATACAAGCTTTCTGATCTTGAACCGAAAATCAGAAAGCTGTTGGATGACCATCTTTCGTCCCTCTGATATTCCTCTGATAATCACTCGTTATACTCCTAAGTGAACGTTACTTAGGAGGTTTTTATATGAAGAAATCGCTATGGAAAGACGGAAATTTTGTAAGGTTTTTTACTGCGAATATGCTTTCGAACTTTGGGAACTGGTTTGATTTTGTCGCAGTCCTTATTTTGTTTCGGTATACGTGGAAAGCGGATCCAATCGTGATTGCCCTCATTCCTGTGATGTACGCGATTCCTAGTATTCTGCTAGGACAGTTCGCTGGGGTGTTTGTCGACAGGAGAGACAAAGTGAAGGTGCTCATCTATTCAGATTGGATCCGGGCGATCTTGACGATTGCGCTGATTTTGACGACATCTCCACTCTTTGCATTGCCGGTCCTGTTACTCCGGAACACGGTAGGAGTCGTCAGCTTACCGGCGCAGCAAGGGTTGATGAGAAGGATCGTTGATGAAGAAGATATCATGAAGGCGGTCACGATCAACGGAAGTTTGTTTCAGCTCGTGAAGGTGGTCGGTCCGCTTCTAGGTGGAGCGGTTGCAGGAGTTTTATCTGCAAATGCGTCGATTGCTCTAAACGCTTTTTCCTTTGCGCTATCAGGGGTTATTTTGATGAAAATCACGGTAAAAAAAGAGGGGCCTTTGATCGAAGAGGGATTTCGTTCGATGAAAGGTGCAGGATTTTTCGAGTCGTGGAAAGAAGGGTGGCACATCGTTTTTCAAAGTAGGATCCTCACGGCGAGTATCTCGTTTGGAGTTGTGAGCACGCTCGTGATTCAGATGATCGATGCTCAATTTGTGACGCTTTTTAGCGAGGTGTTTCCAGATGATGAAGAGATTACGGGCTTCGTCATTGCAGCGATTGGAGGCGGCTCCTTACTTGTCGTGCTCCTTCTGAATAAAATGGATGGAATTAAAAAGTATGGCTGGTATTTTGGTGTGGGGAGCCTCTTGATCGGGCTGATGACGTTCGGGATGGGCTTTCTCGGAGAGTATCAGGTGCTCGTCCTAGCGATTTCACTTGCGCTAGTTGGAGGAATCGGGAACGGAATCATCTTCACCGCAGTTCATTATCTCATTCAAAAGGAGCCACCGAAAGAAGCGATCGGCAGAGTTTCGGGTATTGTGGATTCTACGCTGAGTATTCTGTTTATCGCTGGACCGTTACTTGGCGGTGTGTTGATTGAGCAGGTTGGTGTGTTGGCTGCATTTAAAGTGATTGGGATAGGCTTGACGCTTATTGGGGTGATCGGGGTTCTTTTTCAAAATGTTATATGGAATACTCGTTCTAAGAGAGAATCAGAACGTGATGCAACGGTAGAACGCTCATTTCATACGTAATGGGAAAGCGAAAGGAGGCAATCATGGAACTATTTTTTGTACGACATGGTCAGGGTGAGCACACGCTAAACACACCGGCTAGTTTGGAGCTAAATGACCCATCGCTCACTAAGAATGGTATTGAACAGGCAAAGAAATTAAGGCAGAGCATTCCTTTGACGGATAACGATATGATCGTATGTAGTCCCGTTAGGAGAACACTTGAAACTGCGTCGATTTGGAGCGAAGGCATTTTATGCGAGAGGATTGCCAGTCCTCTTGTAGCCCCGCGGATGTTTCCTCAAAAATCCAGCTGGCACACCCTCCCATGTGATGTGATACTGGATCGCTCAGTAATTAAAGGAGAGTATCCTACATTCAGACTGGACGATCATGCTTCTGAAGTGGTTTGGCGTGATGGGATAAACAAGACATCACCCGAAACGTTCAAAGAGTTAGGGGAGGCATTTTTGGATTGGTGCAAGTCACGTAAGAAGGGGAGAATCTTCGTTGTGTCACATGACGGAACGATCACATCGTATCGGGAGTTGATTACGGGGCAGCGTTTGTCGCGAGGAGATTTTCCGAAAGACGCAGGATGGTTGAAGGAAGAATTGACGTAAGAATAGACATTAGGAGGAAGAAATGAATCTAGAGAATAGAGCAAAAGAAATGGCAGCTATTTATCATGAAAATAAGAACGTGGAAGCAGTAATCCTTGCTGGGTCGGTATCGAAGAATTTACATGATGAGCACTCAGATATTGAACTCCATATCCTATGGTCTTGCCCTCCGACAGATGAAGATCGAAAAAATCCTATCGAACAGATCGGTGGCACTCTTTTATCGTTTCACCCTTATGAAGACGAGGAGTGGTCTGAGGCTTACTTGGATCCAGACGGGGTTAAGTTTGAGATCAGCAGCTTTTTAGATGAAACGATCGAACGGTTTCTTTCAGATGTCGTCGAGCGGTACGAAACGGACTATGATAAGCAGTGTATCGTTGCTTCCGTTCAAGATGGAGTTGGGTTATATGGGGAAGTGAAAGTTAAGGGTTTGAAAACGAAAGCTGCTGCATATCCAGAAGCGCTCTCTGAAAGCATGATTTCAGAAAACCTATGGCTCAGTAATCAGTGGAACAATCGAAAAGCGCTGTTGAAACGAAAAGACTGGCTGATGCTGTATAATGTGATGTGTGGTGTGGAGAAGAATCTGTTAGGGGTGCTGTTCGGTCTTAATCAGATGTATGTTCACCACCCTGCATTTAAGTGGATGCACGTGTCGATCGAAGAGATGAAGATCAAGCCTGACGACCTCCATGAACGGTTGTCCTACTGTTTGATCGGAGACCCAGAAAAGGGAATCGATGAGTTAGAGCGATTGGTTGAAGAGGTATTTGAGCTAGTAGAGTACCATCATCCTGGGCTTGAGATTAGTGAACAGAAGAAGCATGTTGGGTATGTGAAGTAAATTATTTAATAGATGTAAATACGAAAAAACCATCGGGTTGATATTATCTGATATTATCCCCTTTAAGTAGACATTCAAAAAAACCTCCATGATATGGTGGAGGAAAGGATGATACTTGGAGGGGATTTTTCTATGGCTAAAAAAGGACAAACGTTTCAACAGTATACAGACGATTTTAAACATAATGCCGTGATGAAATACATTAACGGTTCCCAAAGTTATAAAGCTCTAGCGGAAGAATTGGGAATAAAGAATTGTACACAACTTAAAGTGTGGGTCAAGAAGTGGAAGAATGGTGAGCCGTTTGATATTCGAAGTCGCAGTGGAGAAAATCCTATGTATGGTAGGCCGCGTACAAACTTTAACACAATTGAAGAAGAGAGAGATTACCTGAAAGCGCAGGTGGATTACTTAAAAAAGCAGTATCAAAATCTCGAAAAGGAGGAAAAATCACGCAAAAAATAAAGTATGAAACCGTGGAAGGCTTAAGGGGCAAAGCACCTGTCACTTGGTTATTAGAGATTGCTTCCCTCCAACCATCAAGTTATTACAAATGGAGAGCCAGTCAAGCAAAGCGAGATGAAAAGGCCAATCAAGATCATGACATCCAAATGCATATGATGGGGATTCATTTTCTTCACCCGGAAACAGGTTATCCTACCATGACACGTTTATTAAAAGAAAGTGGTTACCACATTAACCACAAAAAAGTGTATCGCTTGATGACAGAAATGGGCATTCAATCGGTAATCCGTAAAAAAAGAAAAAGGCATGGATACACCCCGTCTGTCGTCTATCCAAATAGGTTAAAACGCAACTTTAAAGCCAAGGGAACGAATCAGAAAATGGTGACGGACATTACTTATGTGTCAGATGGTAAACGATTCTATTACTTATCGGTGATCCAAGATTTATTCAACAATGAGATCGTAAGTTGGCAGCTTTCTAAACGAAACGATTTAAAACTTGTATTAGATACAGTAGCCCAATGGACAAAGAAAAAAGACGTAACTGAAGCCGTTCTCCATTCGGATCAAGGCTTTCAGTATACGTCTAAGGCATACAACATACGAATAGAAGAATATGGCGTTAAGGGCAGCCACTCTCGCAAAGGAAACTGCCTAGATAACGCCTGTATTGAGTCCTTCTTTTCGCATCTCAAAACAGAGAAGTTGTATATCGAACAGTGTAAAACAGAAAATGAGATCAGACAAGCAATCGAGGATTACATCTACCACTATAACTACAGACGTTTCCAAAAGAAATTAAAACAACGCGCGCCGATTGAATATCGACACGCGTTGGCAGCGTAGTTTTTTTATACTGTCTACTTGACAGGGGTAAAACCAGGTTACGATGGTTTTTTTGGTTGGAGTATTACTGTGCAGTATATCCGCCGTCAATAACAGCGGCTTGTCCAGTGATACTCTTTGCTTTATCACTACAGAGAAAGATCGAGTAATCTGCTACTTCTTGTACTTGGATGAGGCGTTTTTGTGGAACGTTCGATAAGATCGCTTCGTCTAGTGCCTTGTCTTTTTCGATATTTCGTGTTTTTGCAATGTCTTCAAGCTGGTTTTGAACAAGAGGTGTGTCCACATACCCCGGGCAGATCGCGTTCACGTTAACGCCTGAGTCCGCACCTTCTAGAGCCGCAACCTTTGTTAGACCGATGACGCCATGCTTAGCACTGTTGTAGCCCGCTTTTCCAGCGAACCCGATGAGTCCATTGATGGAAGCCATGTTTAAGATGCGTCCGTACCCTTGTTCCTTCATAATCGGGAAAGCGTACTTGATTCCGTAGAAAGGACCTTTCAACATGATGTCGAGAATAAGGTCAAACTTCTCGCTTGGGAATTCTTCGACGGGTGCTACGTGTTGGATACCAGCGTTGTTAACAAGAATGTCGAGGCGTCCGAATTTCTCGACCGTCTTTTCGATCGCATTCTTCACGTCTTCTTCCTTCGCAACGTTCGCTATCACTCCATCCACGGTAAGACCTTCATCTGTTAATGCTTTGATCGACTCGTTTAACGTATCCTCGTTGATGTCGTTTAACATTACTTTCGCGCCAGCTTTTGCGAATTCCGTTGCAATTTCAAGTCCAATTCCCTGACCTGACCCTGTGATCAATGCTACTTTACCGTCTAACATTGTCATGAACCTCCTTTATTTCAGATATACTTTCTTATATTACCCAATCGCATTGATTTCACTAAAGTAGGCTGGAATTTTTTTGAGCATCATTCTACATTCTTCGAGCTTGTTCGAGGGGTGACAGGCACCATCAAAAGAAGGGGGAGCTACATCATGGGAAGTGAGGGGAAACGGTTTTCTTCTTTGATCGAGAACGGGAAGAAACCGAATTTTCTCA
Organism: Anaerobacillus sp. ABR4_321; assembly: GCF_056158505.1. NCBI lineage: Bacteria > Bacillati > Bacillota > Bacilli > Caryophanales > Bacillaceae > Anaerobacillus > Anaerobacillus sp. ABR4_321. Next base: position 3,738,864 of record NZ_JBSWTK010000001.1, on the reverse strand, counting down.
TCTTGATGGTCGATGAGGAGCGGTATCCATCGGTATATGAGAATGAGGAGCTTCGAGAGTGGCGGAGAAAGAATCTAATCACGCAGGAACTTTTGAAGGAAAACGGCTTTGAATTCAACAAGCACTATGTTGGCAGTACTGCATGTAGTCCGAGCCGAACGACGCTATATACTGGGCAGTATCCATCTCTTCACGGTGTTTCACAAACAAGTGGTGCAGCCAAAGGAGCTTTTGATCCTGATATGTTTTGGCTTGACCGGAATACGGTACCAACGATTGGCGATTACCTTAGAACGGCGGGATACCGAACGTTTTGGAAAGGGAAGTGGCATGCGTCGGACGAGGATATCCTCATACCTGGTACGAAGAATGCTTTGCCGAGCTATACGAATACAGGGCTACCAGATCCAGAGAACGTGAATGAATACCTTAACGCAAACCGGTTGAATGACTTTGGCTTCAATGGCTGGGTAGGACCGGAACCTCATGGAACGGCTCCCCGCAATTCCGGTTCTTCTGCTGGAATCGGTATCAGTGGCCGTGACGTAATCTATGCTGAAGAAGCGGTACATCTTATTAGGTCGCTCGAGCGAAATTCAGCTTGCGAAACCTCTCCTTGGATGATCATGACATCCTTTATCAATCCACATGACATCGCGCTGTTCGGGGCGTTTACAAGAAACAATCCGATGTATAATTTTGAAGTCGATCCATCACTCCCTGATATCCCGCCAGCTCCTACTGCAAACGAATCGCTAGCTACGAAGCCGAGAGCGCAAGAAAGCTATCGACTCACCTATCCAAAAGCGATACAACCGCTCGCAGACACGCTATTTTATCGTCAGCTTTATTATTCTCTTCAGAAGCAAGCCGACAATGAAATGTTCAAGGTTTTCGATGCGCTTCGGAACTCCTCTTTTTATGACGATACGATCGTGTTGTTTTTCTCAGATCATGGGGATATGCTGGGGGCGCACGGTGGACTGTTTCAAAAATGGTACAACACGTATGAGGAATCGATTCATGTGCCCTTTATCATCCATAGTCCGAAGCTGTTCTCAGGACGAGAGAGTACAGAGATGTTGACGAGTCATGTGGATATTCTTCCAACTATGCTCGGGCTTGCAGGCATCGATGCAGGAGAAGCTCAGGAAAAGCTAAGCAAAAGTCATAACGAAGTTCATCCTCTCGTTGGGCGTGACCTCACCCCATTGTTAGAAGGGAAAAAAGCCTTTTATCGAGCCGACGAACCTCTTTACTTTATGACGGATGATGATGTGACGAGAGGGTTGAACCAGGTTACGGTAACCGGCGAGCCGTACGAATCCGTCATTCAGCCGAACCACATCGAAGCGATCATCATGAGGCTTCCTACTGGAGCCAACCGAGCTAAAGAGCTATGGAAGTTTTCAAGGTACTATGACAACCCTCAGTTCTGGAGTAACCCTGGTGTATCGGATGTCGTCGTGCATGAGCAAAAATCAGTTCCTACCTCTGAGAACGTCGAAGCCTCTCTCTGTATCACGACAACAAAAGTAAATCCCCTGCCAGACGAGTTTGAGCTGTATAATTTGACGACAGATCCTCTTGAAGAAAAGAACTTAGCGGATCCTGCGTTTCAAACGCCTGAGTCGATCGAGGTTATGAACCTTTTGATGATCGCGCTCGAGGAACAGTGTAAACAGAAGAGGCTGGAGCCGTCGAGCGGCCCTGTGCCAGGTATGCCTTCGTGTGAACAGGGATAGAACGCTTCGAATAAGGGCTCGGTACGAATTTTTTTTATTCATGAGGAGATAGTAAGAGTGATTGAAATAATTACTATCGAGGTCGATGCCCTTATGACATCAAAACGGCACGTTGTATTCAATTTTGCGATGATCCTGATCCCGTGGTTCTCTTTACGATTTATCGGAAAGCGACATATCAAGCGGTTTTTCTTTGCGAGCTTTATCATTTTCCTATTCGAAGTAATCAATCATTTGTACGGCCGAAAGCGGAAATGGTGGAAATTTTATGATAAGCCGAAGTCGTTCTTAAGAGATGAATTTCCATTCGACATTGGTCCATATATGCCCATATCGATGTGGATCTTAAAGCATTCTTACGGTAATTTTAAAAAGTTCGTGGGATTAAATGTTCTTGCGAATGCACTATTCGCTTTTCTGTTCCTTCCCTTTTTGAATAAGATAAAGATCGCTCGGTTGCATAAGTTAACGTACTTTCAGTTCTTTCTCTATATCCACTATAAAGCGTACTTGCTGTACGGATTGCAGGTTTTGTATGAAAAGTTTCGCTTAAGAAAACGAGGAGGAGAGAAAACGCAGCTTGCAGAAGAAGGCTGAGAATGTTCTTCGTGAGAAGCATTTCGCTAGGTTTACGCATAGGCGTAGCGAAATGCTTCTTTTCTATTGGAAATAGAAAACCATTTTAATGGGAGTATTGTCCCGTAGTTCGATGAAATAACGGGGGCTTTTGGATTAACTATAAAAGGTTTTATTGACGAACTATTCTACAGTCGTTATTTTAAAGATAAGAAATGTTTCCTTAGGTCAACTTTTTGTCTTGAGGTAAAAAAGAGAGGAGTAGATAAACTTTGATAATGAACTGGTTTCGAAATAACGTTGTTGCCGCCTCATTACTAACAGTGATTCGCGTTTATGTCGGATATACGTTTTTGATGGCAGGGTGGGGAAAAATTTCAGGTGAGGAGAAATTTGATGCTTCAGGATTCCTACAAGGAGGAATCGAGAAATCGACAGGAGAGCATCCAGCTGTGCAAGGATGGTATGCGAACTTCCTTGAGAACGTTGCTTTGCCGAACGTATCGATCTTTAACGTATTGGTTCCCTGGGGAGAGTTGTTAGTAGGAATTGCATTAATCCTAGGGTTATTAACAACTTTTTCAGCATTTATGGGATTAATCATGAACGTCAACTTTTTACTTGCAGGTGCGATCAGCACGAATCCAAACCTTATGATCATGGAGTTTTTACTATTAGTTGGAGGATGGAATGCAGGAAAGATAGGACTCGATTACTTTCTACTTAAACTGAAAAAGAAACGCTTTGAATGTGAAGAAAGAGGAGTTGCAGCGTAATAAAAAATGAGCAAGGAGACTGCTAGCTCCTTGCTCGTTTTTATTATTTATTGATCCCTTGTTCCTTCGCCATCTTTCGAGCGACTCTCGGTGCGAGCCAAACCATCGGAAGGAGAAGGAGTGAAACCGGAACAGCTGTTACAACGATAAAGTTCTGAAGCTGCGTGATTCCACTGTCACCCGTGATCAATAGGATGACGGCAATAGCGCCGAGAAGCACTGCCCAGAATATACGTAACCAGCTCTTAGGATTGCCTTCACCTGTAACGGCCATCGCGATCGTGTAGGACATGGAGTCCGTCGTCGTCACTACGAATAGGATCGTGAGGATCAAGAACAGTGGTGAAACGATCGCTGCGAGCGGGAACTGCTCCGTGATCGCAAACATTGCGGCTGGATTACCAGCTGCGTTCAAAGCTTCAGAGATCGAGCCAGGGTTTGTCAGTTCAAAGTGAATGCCTGATCCACCAAGAACGGTGAACCAGAACGTTGAGATAACAGGCGCAAAGATCGATACTGCGACGATGATATCTCGGATCGTACGACCGCGAGAAATACGAGAAACGAGTATCGCCATCATTGGACCGTATCCGATGAACCAGCCCCAGAAAAACACTGTCCAGAACGAAAGCCAACCCGTGTCACCACGGAACGTTGACATCGTAATAAACTGATCAACATAGTAACCGAATCCTGAGATGAAGTGGTCGATAATAAATCCACCTGGTCCGAAGATTACGATGAAGACCATCAATACGATTGCGAGCTGTACGTTGAAGCTACTTAGAATTTGGATTCCTTTGTATAGCCCCGTTACCGCAGAAATCGTAGCGATCACAACAACTGCTAAAATGATCGAAAACTGTGTGCTAAACTGATTCGGAATGCCGAAGATCTCCTGCAGGCCATAGCTTGCTTGAAGACCTAAGAATCCGATCGGTCCGATCGTTCCAGCTGCAACAGCGATAACAGAAAACGCGTCGATTACCGTTCCGATCCAGCTGTGTCGAAGTCGTTCGCCGAAGATCGGATAAAGAAGCGTACGAGGCTTCATCGGCATGCCTTTATGATAGTGACCGTACATCATCACGACAGCACTGATCGTACCTAGGATTGCCCATGCGAGGAAACCCCAATGCATAAAGCTTTGTGCGAGCGCTGGGTCGATCGCAGCGTTCGTGCCTGCTTCGATCCCAGATTGAGAAGGTGGAACGGTTAAGAAGTGGTACATCGGCTCAGCCGCTGCCCAGAATACACCGCCACCTGCGAGAAGTGTCGCCATGATGATGGAGAGCCACTTGTATAAACTTAGTTCGGGTTTGTCTAAATTACCCATTTTGATTTTACCGTATCGGGAGAAAGCGAGTCCGATTCCAACGAAGAACGTCGCTAACATAAGGACTTGCCAGAAAGCCCCAAAGTAGGTTGCTGACCATGAGAAACTATTACTAACGATTGCTTCTACAAGACTGATATCGAATAGTGCGAGAACAACGAAGAGAACGAGAATTCCTCCGCTTATACCAAATACCGGCCAGTCGATCCGGCCTGATTCTTTATTTTTCATATCGTACTCCTTTAAATTTTCTAGAAATGCTTTAGGCACAAAAATTTACTCTACCACCTGAATATTGCGGATGCAAGAATTTTGTCGTATTGTGATGTATTTTGTCCAGCTTTCTTCCAAATCATGAGTGAATTGGTAGAGAAATACGGTTTCGCTGATATATGTTGGAATTCGCTGATAAAAGAGTGATTTTCGCTGATATATAGTTTGAAATCGCTGATAAAAATGATATTTCGCCGATAAAATGAAATTTTCGCTGATAAGAGGAGAGGAGATGATCCGCAGTCTGGATTTTTCCTTAAAAAAGAAACTTTTGGTAGGGGATCTACGTAGTAACTAGTAGAAGATGGATAAGATATAGAGGTGAATCACGATGAAAGGGAAATTCTTTTTACTGTATGTGTCGGTTACGATCATTACTATTTTTGGCGGAGGATTTGCGATCAGGTATTTTAGGGATGGCGACTTGTATGTTGATCATCTTATAGCTGCGATAGTCGGGGTGATCGGTGTACTGGTGTTTTTCATCTTGAAGGTGAAAGAAAAGTCTAATGCGACGGAGGAAATGTGAAAGAGGGGGCTCGCTGCCCCCTCTTTACGTGTGTATATGGTCTTTTTTTCTCCATTTACCGTTCTTCAACTCATAGCCCAGGTCTCTGATTCGAATGTAATATCCTAAGAAATAGATGCCGAGCAAAAAGAAGTAAATGAGTGTAAAGGTGAGATATGTCTCAATACCTGCCCCTTCAGATGACGTAACGAAAATCAAGCCGATAAACAAAAAATAGATCGGCAGCCAGATGGTGAAAGGGCGTTTTTTTAGATTGAACGAGCGGTCGATCGGTGCAAGGTAGTTTTCGTCCGTACTTTTTACATATAACTTTTTTATAATGATTGGAATTAAGATGATAAACAACCCTAATAAGCGCGCATAGTTATTGAAGAAGGTTATTGCGATCCAGTATAGCCCTAGAATTGTTACGAACATCGTTGTTAAAAGAAGAATATGCTGCCGAGCAGTTAGTTCTCTTTTCGTTGGCATAATGCACCTCCGGAAGTTTCTTCTTTTACAAGCGTAAAGAAAGCACTAAATTATGTAAATAGAATCACAAAAAAACGAAGGCTCTAATTTGAGCCTTATGCATCCGTTTCTACTCCTTCTTTGTCCCATTTTCCGTTATTCAGGTGATAGCCGAGTTTCTTCATTTTGCGGAAGTGAAGCACTGTTGGTATCCCGAGCAATATGGTGGCGCGAATCAACCCTAAAATGGCGCCAAGTATGACACTCGATCCGATCGTGAATGTATCCCATAGTACGATAAAGATAAAAAGAGGGATAACGAAAAACCAAAAAAGGATTGTTATGTTCAACTTCCGGTCTAGAGGTGCAAGGTAATGTTCATTCGTGACGTCAAAGTATCGTCTGCCGATCAAACCGATGATGACGATCATGATGAGGAACGTGGGAAAGCCAACGGAAAGTCCAAAAAAATAAAAGGCAGTCGTAACGCTGCCTATTAATAATAAAACAAGCCCGATTAATAGAAGTAGCTGTTGCCCAAACGATAAGCCGCTTTTTTTCGACATCTACTAGCCTCCAGATTTCATCGTTTTTTAGGTGTACGTCTGTTCATATTTAGCAGCATGTATCCAACTGCGATGGCGATTGAAATCGAAACGAATGGTGACATCGCTACGTTCCCATGTTGAAGGGAATCCACGTAAACGATGATGGCTGCAGGAAATAAGAAGAGAAATAAAACAAGGTTCAGCACAATTTCTTTCATGATCGTAACTCCTCTCTACCCTCTAAAGTGATAAAAACAGCCGAGAAACTGGTCACCAAAAAGAACAAAAGGTTCTCTATCTTGTTACTATCTTCTTACCTTTTATTTATGAAATATAAACCAAAAAATGTAAGTGTTTTTATTGAAATAACATAATATGGGAACTTTTTCTCGTTTCATTCGTCTTTCCTTTTGTGGAGAATGTTTGGAGGAGATTATATGAGAACGGGAATGAAGTTTGTCTCGATTATAGTGAGTATATTACTGATCGGAAGCTTTGCTGGCATGTTCCAAAATGGAATTGAGATGAGTCTCAAGGAATTTTGGAATCAGTTCGTCCAATTAATAAGAGCAATTCTTAATCCAGGGGAACTAACTTATGAACCATTGTTCGGAAGCACGACGGTATATCCAGTTTTCCCAGGGATATTTGAATACTATGGCTATTCCCTTTTTATCTTGGTTGCAGGATTTTGTATAGCGTTGATCGGAAGCTTAGGGTTAACCTATATCACGTTTTTTCTTCCATATCGATTGAGGAAGATGTTTATTAGAGTAACGGGCATCCTTGAGGCCATACCTGATCTTTTTATCATCGTAATGTTTCAGATTGCGATCGTTTCATTGTACAAAGAGACGGGATTATTAATCTTTGAAGTCGTTGGGGGATTCGAACGTCCAGTCGTTCTTCCGCTTATTACGTACGCGGTCTTGCCGGCTATTCTTCTTTACCGAGTCATGCTGCTCACGTTCGAGGATGAATTAGTTTCGCCTTACGTAGAACTTGCGAGTGGAAAGGGACTTTCAAAGAGTAGAATCTTGTGGAAGCACGTGTTACGAAACGCGCTTTTTACCGTTGTAAATCACTCGCGAACCATCATTGTTCTCATGCTTTCGAACCTGGTGATGCTTGAAATTCTCTTTAATTTATATGGACTAGTGTGGTTTATGGTGAACAACTTAAGAGTTGAAATCGTAATAATCGGCATACTGATGATATTCGTACCGCTCTTTCTTATTGAAGCTTGCTCGAGATTTTTCATTCAGCGTATAACCGGAAAGGAGTTGGCTGATTGATGGGAAAGGCACTGATAAAAAACGCGGAATTTATGATCGGCTCGACTTTCTTTTTCAGTGTACTGGCGGCAAGCTTTCTTTACACGATTTTCTTTCATGATCATATTCCCGTTGCAGAGCTAACGTATGATCAAAACGGAGATATCCTTGCGAGGCCTCCTTATTCGCCAGTTGAGCACCCTCCTTTTGGAACAGATAATGTTTCTCAAGATTTGTTTTTCTTGTTGCTCGTTGGAGCAAAATACACGCTCGGCATTGCTCTAGTGATCGCTTTAGCGAGATTTGTACTATCCTTTCTGCTTGGGGTTGGGATGCAGCTGTATGCTGCGCCGATTTTGAAAAAATTCAAACCGTTACTAGAAGGGTTCTTTTATTTTCCTGCACCGCTTCTTGCTTATTTGATTTTAAGTTATGTTCTAATGAGAGATTTGTTTATGGATGGTGAGTTTTCGACGACATTTACAGAGCGAATGGTGTTCGAAGTCATTGTCTTGATCATGATCGGCGTGCCGATTACGATGACCACGATTGCGAGAGAAGTAGAGCTTTTACAAGAAAAGGAGTTTATTACGAGTGCAAAGGTTTTAGGTGGAAGTCGCTTCCATATGTTGATGAAGCATCTCATGCCATACTTAAAACCACAGCTTTTCATCATTTTTATTAGAGAAATCATTCTCGTCCTGTTGTTGTTAGCACACCTTGGGATTTTAAACGTTTTGTTCGGAGGAGTTGCAATCGAAGAAGATATGTTTGGGAACAGTGTGTTTGTTTCGCTTTCCAACGAATGGTCCGGTTTGATCGGAAATAGCCTTAAGTTCTTGTTCACAACCTATTATTGGATTCCACTCGTTCCGATCATTTGTTTTACGGTAACGATTCTCGCTTTAAAAATGATGGTACAAGGTTTTCAAGAATCAGCACATGCTTCGAAAAAGGGTATGGTTGTTCGGAAAGAGAAAAAGAGTCTAGAGGAGTATGATCAGAAAAAAATTGATAATCGTTCGTTCAAGTCGCTGAGCGGCTAGAAAGAAGGGAGATTTTTTGTTGTTACGAGAATTTAAAATGGAAGACGTAGATGAAGTAAAAGGAGTTTACATATGGAACAAGAACAACTGAACATTTTCGACGAAAAACATAACCATATCGGTGTGGCATCACGAAAAGAAGTACATGAAAAAGGCTATTGGCATGAGGCGTTTCATTGCTGGATTGTGAGTATGGAAGATGGGTGTCCGTTCGTTTATTTACAGCTTCGTAGTCGAGAGAAGAAGGACTACCCTTATTTGCTAGATATTACGGCTGCGGGTCACCTTTTATCGAATGAAACGGTGAAAGATGGCGTGAGAGAGGTGAAGGAAGAGATCGGGATCGATTTGGCGTTTCAGTCACTGTTACCGCTTGGTGTCCTGAATTATTCCGTTCATCAGGGCGATTTCATAGATAAAGAGATCGCGCACGTGTTTCTCCACCTTGCATCGCTTAGGTTCGAAGACTTTACGCTTCAAAAGGAAGAAGTGGCCGGAATGGTGAAAGTAGAACTCGATGAGTTTGAGGCGCTTTGGGATGACACTGCTGAGACAATTCAGGTGGAAGGATTTGAAATCGATCAAGAGGGACGTAAACGGTTGATCAATGAAAGAGTTGGAAAAGAAAAGTGCGTGCCACACGAGGTTTCTTTTTATCAAGCGGTGATCGAGCGGATAAAGAATGAATGGTAGAGCGGAGGTGAAGTGATGAACAACGAGTTACCAACACTCGAAACGAAACGGTTGTTGCTGAGAGAAGTGAGAACGGAGGATGCTGAAGCGATGTTGGGCTATTTGTCTGACTCAGATGTGGTGAAGCACATGGGGCTAGAGCCGTTTCGGTCGATCGACGATGCGTTAGATGAGATTAACTGGTACAAATCCATACATAAAGAAGGTTCCGGAATGCGGTGGGGACTGATACTGAAGGAATCGGATGAAATGATTGGCAGCTGTGGTTTTTTAAATCGTAGACCGAGACACAGGCGGGGGGAGATAGGTTTTGAGCTAAATAAGAGTTACTGGGGAAAAGGGTTAGCAAGTGAAGCGCTTCATGCCGTTATTGCGTTCGGCTTTCGAGAGCTCGAATTGGAACGGGTCGAAGCGTTGATCGAGCTTGAGAATCGTTCATCTCAAAAGTTAGTTGAGAAGCAAGGCTTTATGAGAGAAGGGTTATTGAGACACTATGAATATACGTGTGGAAAATTTGATGATCTCTATATGTATTCAATGCTGCGTGGGGAGTATGAGAATGGCGAAGATGATGTTTAGCGGCCGATGGCCAGGACGTTTCAATTAAGTATGCGACTCTCGTAATGAGCAATTTTTACTGTTTCGTTTTGAAATAATTGGGAATTAGACAGTAAGAACTCATTTATAGGAGGGTGCACGTGAAAATAATAAAAGCGTTCGCGGAAGGAAAAAAGTTTTTTCGATCTGTTATCATGGCAGGTATCGTCTGTTTTTTTCTAGTTGCTTTGATCGTAGCGTTTGTTCAGTTCCTTTTTAAATGAACTGGTGAAGCCGTATTCGGGAGTCGAATACGGCTTTCTTTTATGTTTTTTACTAATAGGAGAATATAGTGATAAAACCCATTGACCCTCACGTTACGTTATACCCTATAGTGAAGAGTAAGGAGGTGCTGGCCGAAAATGAAAGTGAAAGAGGTAGCGAATCTTGTAGGAATCAGTGTTCGTACGCTCCATCATTATGATGAAATAGGATTGTTAACGCCAGAGACGACTGAAGCAGGCTACCGGATTTATTCTGAAAATGATTTAGAGACGCTGCAGCAGATTTTATTTTTTAAAGAACTTGGGTTTTCTCTGAAGGAAGTTCAGCGAATTCTTGAAGACCCGGCTTTTGATCGAAAGGAGGCGCTGGAGTTACAGCGGAGGATGCTTGTTGAAAAGCGCAGTCATGTGGATCGGATGATTACGACAATCGATAAAACGATAAAACAAATGATGGGAGAGGTCGAAATGACAAATGAGGAAAAGTTTGAGGGGATGAACTTTGATCATAACCCGTATGAAGAGGAGGCGCGTATGCGCTGGGGTGATAAAAAGGTCGATGAATCGAATAAGAAGGTGCGAGGAATGTCTAAGGAAGAGCAGCAGAATCTATCGGAGGGCTGGGATCGGATTTATACGAGACTTGCGAAGCTGCGTCACGGTGCACCTGATTCGGCTGAGGCGCAGGAAGCGATTCATGAATGGTATGAGTTCTTGAAGAATTTTGGAGATTATTCTTATGAAGCGTTCCGCGGGCTAGGGCAGATGTACGTGGATGATGAGCGATTCACGAAGAATATCGATAAATACGGTGAAGGATTAGCGGTGTTTATGTGCGATGCGATGGCCGTTTATGCGGATCGAAAAGCCTGAATGAGAGGGGTGCTTGTCGTAGTGACAGGCACCCCTCACAATTCGTCGAAAAATGTATTGCATTCCCCGGAATTACTTGTATAATAAAAATATACAAATTTCTGAAAATTTAAAAAGAATTAACAAAAAGGGGCGAATGTGTAAATGGAAGGGTTTTTGAATGGGATTATCGATGCATCAAATGGCATTCTTTGGGGTTACGTACTCATTGCAGGATTACTCGGTATAGGCATTTACTTTACAGTGGCTTCTCGTTTTGTGCAATTTCGTTTCTTCGGAGAAATGATCCGGGTGATGTCTGAGAAACCGGAATACAAAGATGGATCGAAAAATATCTCACCATTTAAATCTTTCTGTGTTGGAGCAGCGACTCGTATCGGTACTGGTAACTTAGCGGGGGTAGCAGTAGCAATCACGCTTGGTGGACCAGGTGCAATCTTTTGGATGTGGATCGTCGCTTTACTGGGAGGAGCAACAGCGTTTATTGAAAGTACATTAGCTCAGGTTTATAAGATCAAAGATACAAAAGCGTTCCGAGGAGGACCAGCGTATTACATAGAAAAAGGGTTAAAGAAAAGATGGTTAGGAATCATATTCGCAGTCTTAATCGCGATTACGTTCGGACTCATTTTTAACTCCGTTCAAAGTAATACGATCGCATTAGCGTTTGAGAATGCGTTCGGCATGAACCGTATTATGGTTGGGGTAGTGATTACGGTTGTGACAGGTCTCGTTATTTTCGGTGGGGTACACCGTATCGCGAACTTATCGAGTATCATCGTTCCAGTAATGGCAGTGCTTTATCTTACGATTGCGATCATTGTGATGTTGATCAACATTACTGAACTTCCTGCCGTCATCGGATTAATCGTACAAAGTGCATTTGGATTTGAGCAAGCTGTCGGTGGTGCGATCGGTGCAGCGATCATGAACGGTGTAAAACGTGGTTTGTTCTCGAACGAAGCTGGTATGGGTAGTGCGCCAAACGCTGCAGCTACTGCAACAACGTCACACCCGGCGAAGCAAGGACTTATCCAGTCTCTAGGTGTATTCGTCGATACGATTCTTGTGTGTTCCGCAACAGCTTTCATCATCTTACTTGCTCCTCAGTTCCGTACAGGAGAAGTATCTGGAATCGAGTTGCTGCAAAACTCACTAAGCTCTCATATCGGTGGATGGGCAGCAATCTTCATCTCAGTCGCAATCTTCCTTTTTGCATTCAGCTCGATCATCGGTTCTTACTACTACGGCGAAACGAACATCGAGTTTATTAAAGAAAGTAAGTCTGCGATTCTTGGCTACCGTATCCTTACGATGGCATTCGTGATGATCGGATCGATTTCAAGTCTATCTCTTGTATGGAAGATGGCAGACTTGTTCATGGCACTGATGACGATCATCAACCTGATCGCGATCGGCATGCTGGCAAAAGTAGCGATGAAGGTTCTGAAAGATTACGAGGTACAGCGTAAAGCAGGAAAGAATCCAGTATTTAACCCTACAGCGCTCGGTATTAAAGATACTGAAGCATGGGAGACGAAGCAGGAAGAAAAGAAGGTTGGTTAATTCGATAGTTTAGCGAAAGAGCCTGTTGTATCAGGCTCTTTTTTTGTTTCGACAGAAACCGGGTGGTACCAGGCACCAGAATAGAAACGGAACCAGAAACGCGAAACCTTCAGCTGTCACAGTCGTACTAGTAAGTGAGGTGATACCATGCTGAACGTAGCGATTGAGAGTGCAGGATATCAGGATAATCGGAAGGCGGTTCGAAACATTGCATTTGACGTAGGTGCAGGAGAGCTCGTCGGTCTTCTTGGTGGTAACGGAGCAGGGAAAAGTACAACGATAAAGGCATTACTTGGTCTATTGAAAGGGTGGAAAGGTAATGTTGAGATAAAAGACGGCGCTCGCTATGCATACATACCAGAACAACCCGTTCTATATGATTACTTAACATTTTATGAGCATCTTGAACTTGCCGCTGCTTCCTCGCTAGGAGGGGAAGAGTGGGAAAGAAGGGCGAAAGAGCTGATCGCGTATTTCCGTATGGAGAAGGTGGTGGATGACTATCCGTCGAGTTTTTCAAAAGGGATGAAGCAAAAAGTCATGTTGATTACAGCGTTTATGTTAAAGGCAGATCTCTATATTATCGATGAGCCTTTTCTTGGACTTGATCCTCGTGCGACGAAAGATTTTCTAACGCTTATCGAGATGGAAAGAGAGAGGGGCGCAGGTATTTTAATGTGTACCCACGTCTTGGATACGGCTGAGCGAATCTGCGATCGGTTCATCCTTTTGAACGATGGAACGCTGTTGGCGCAAGGATCGCTGCATGATTTTCAGTTAAAGTCCGGAGAAAAAACTGGCTCGTTGCTTGACTGCGTAGATACCTTGCTGGAGCAAGAGCGATGAAAGCTCTTCCGCTGTTAAGGAAACGAATCAAAAGCGATTTTGACTATAAATATCGAGATCTTCGTACAGCGATCGATTGGACGGTCCTTCTGTATATCCTTATCCCAGCAACCGTGATCTTCATCGCGATGTATCGATCATGGTGGATTGAAGCACCCGAGTGGACAGCGAGTGTGCCAGAGGAAGTCGCTTTGATCGGGTTATTTTTCTTTGCAACGACACTTTCCTTCAGAACATATGTAGAAGAGGCAGATCAAGTGTTCATTATGGGCAATACTGAGCTGATGGTCACTTACCAAAAGTGGTATACGCTGTTTTCACTAGTAAGGACTGTCGGATGGGGAATCATTGGGTTAGGAGTTCTCCTCCCATTACTCATCGTAGGATGGGGATGGTCAGTTTCTGAGGTTGCGAGTCTTGCTTCCTATATTCTTTTGATGAGTGTCATCGTGACGTTAGGAAAGCATCTTCTTCAAGTCACCATCTCAATCGTTTGGATTAAGTGGGTGATGATTGGGTTACTAACCACCCTTGGCGTGGGAACGGTTCTCGTCTTACATACCGTAATCGATCGTGAAGGTATTCTAGTTTTCGTATGTGCTGTTCTCGCCGTTATCCTCTCTCTCCTCATTCGAATGCGCCTTACATTGAAGGGAACGTTTTTTCAAGATGTCATTCTTGAGAGAGGCTATAAACAGCACTTCACAAAGCTATTCCTAGGACCGAGCGGAAGTGTTTCTAAGCCGCTTATCGAGAGACGAAGACCGTTACTTGTTAAGGGGAAATGGATTAAAAAAGATGATCCGGTCTCACGTATTCTCGATCTCTACTTGAAGTGGCTAGTTCGATCGTTTGATAAACTTCAGTTCTACCTGCAGGTTGTAGGGTGGAGCAACGTAGCAATCTATCTGTTGCCACTCGTGGTCAAATTCATTGTACTTGGTTTTGCTCTGTACGCGCTTACGAGTTTATCTCGTTCAGATTGGAAAGAGTTTAGTGATCATCAATACGGAAAATTGTTTCGATGGGATGAAAATGTTCGAAGGGATGCGGAGGGGAAAGTAGTGAAGCTCATCAGTATGCCAGCCTTCTTCTTACTCTGTATCGTAACGGTTGGTGTGGTATGGATGCAGGTCATGTGAGTAAGGAAGTAAGCAAAGGGTTCCGAGTCAGCGCTGACTCGGAACCCTTGTTTCGACAGAAACCGGGTGGTACCAGGCACCGTACTGGCACCGTATTCAACAGCTGTTATTCACTTCATACGCTGCTCTTACCCCGGATTGGATGGCGCCCTCCATCCAGCCGTGGAAAGAGGAGGTGTGCTCGCCGGCAAAGTGAAGCTTTCCTTCTGGCTGTCTGATGATTTGCCCTAAATTTGCTTCCTGTCCTGGGACAAAGAGTGTAAAGCAACCGGCGGAGTATGGGTTCTCGCTCCAATTGAACGTAACCGAATTCTTATATTCTGTGTAGACTTTGCTTCCGTAAATCTTCGCTAAGTCTTTTAGTACCATCTGAATGCGTTCTTCCTCGGTTAAACTGCCCCAAAGGACAGCGTCATTTCCCCAGCTATAGCTCGCTAACAACACACCAGAACCAGGCGAACCGATGGCATGGCTTGGGACATAGGTGAAACGGGTTGGCAAATCACTGAGCGCATTTCCGACTCCGTCATCCTCCCAGAACCTTCTCCCGAATTCGATTCCGATCTTTACAGCTGGTACGTTGACCAGTTCTCGGATTGCCTGCCATTTTTTGAACGAAATCGAATCGTATGGATATACATCGATAAATTGAATTAGAGGGAACGGTAACGTAATGATGGCCGCATCACCAATATAGCTGAACCGTTGCCCAGTTAGTGGGTTCTCCGCTTGAACGCGTACCCCCTTATCGTTCTGGACAATCTTCTCAACTTTACGATTGAAGTAAATATCTGACCGCAGTTCATTGAAGAAGGCATACGGCAAACGATCATTCCCGCCTTTTATCTCATAAAACTTTATGTCATTACTGAAGATCGGATAGATGATGTCAGTTAAAATGTCAGTAAAAGCAAAGTTAGGGAATCCTTCGATGCCGAGCATTACGGCAATACTTCTTATCGCATTGAGAGAAAGAGGGCGTCCGAAGGGGTTGCTCCGTAAAAACCTTCCCATTGAGTAGGACCCATACTCCTTG
Source organism: Anaerobacillus sp. ABR4_321 (assembly GCF_056158505.1). NCBI lineage: Bacteria > Bacillati > Bacillota > Bacilli > Caryophanales > Bacillaceae > Anaerobacillus > Anaerobacillus sp. ABR4_321. The sequence goes on along the minus strand of NZ_JBSWTK010000001.1, from coordinate 3,723,334 downwards.
ATCAAGTTCTCCTTTTCTTCGTCTGAGCTGTTTTGATAAAGGTCGATAAAAGGCTGTGTGGCCTCTAGAAAAAGCTCTGTTGCCGTTTTTCCTTTTTCATCTTCATCCACTGGGAACCTTAATATATCTGGGTTTTCCTCGTATTCTTTTCGTGTCGTGAGGACATTGTTCACATAGATCAAATCATTTAGAGAAGCGTTTTTAAACGGATTAACAGGTAGTTTGAACCGCTTGATGTATTCAAACACGAGGGCATGATTATCAGGGATTCTCATCGCCCCAGCATCCATGTATTTGTTCTCTGAAAAAGGCTCTCGAATCGTGTACACTCTTCCACCGATTCTGTTGTTTGCTTCAAGAATCGTGACGCGATGACCAGCCCTTTTTAATAATGAAGCCGAGACTAATCCTGACAAACCCGCCCCGATAATGATGATGTGTCGAGGAGGACAGGAATTCGGCAAACCGTTTCGAATAATGGATAGTAAATCATCAGGGTACTTTAATGAAGAAAACGATTCTGTCACCACACCCACCTACCTTCCCACCTATACATATGAATAAAGTAAGACGGTTATGAGATATTGGCTTTGTAAGAACCATATAAGTTGGTTGGCATAGGGCTATAGGGTACGATGAGGAGAGGTTGGTTCGAGTATGCATTCCAAAATAAGGTAGAAAAAAGTTTTCTTCCCACCCATATCTTTTAGTAAGGTTCATCCGTTATAGAAGTGAGAGGATAAAGGAGTGATGATGGTGGAAAAGACATTCCCTTCAATGAAGAACGGTAAGGAAAAGCAGCTAGAGACCCTGCTGCCGAAGCTGTATGCGTACTGCACCTTTCTCACAAAAGACAAATGGCTTGGAGAGGACCTCGCTCACGATGCAGTAGTGAAGGCTTTTAAGACGTATGGAGGCGAGATTACACCAGCCCTTTTGAAGAAAATTGCCTACCATGGGTGGATCGATCACATGAGAAAGGCAGAAAAGGAAACCCTTGTTTCAGACGAAGGGTTTGAGGGGCAGGCAACTGAAAAAAGCGATGTTGATCCTGAAATACTTGAGAAACTGTTAACGTTAACCGCAAAACAGCTCGTGACGTTCGTTTTAAAAGAAGCGTTTCAGTATAAAATTTCTGAAATCGCGGAGCTGTTAGAGATGTCAGAAACAGGTGTGAAGGCATTGTTGAACCGAGCCCGATCGAGGGTTCAAAAGGTAGCGGACGCTGATGAACAAAACGCTTATGACGAGGTGCTGTACCGGTCATTAGTGAAAGCGATCGCGATTCAAGACCCTGCCACATTCATCAAGCTGATCCCAACCCTCATTCCAAGGGCGTCACGCCTGTCGTCACCTTCCATGATCCTCTCATTAGCAGCATAGCGAAGGAGGCAATAACGTGAATGCGATACCTTACGTAGTGGAACAGACGAATCGAGGTGAGCGGTCGTACGACATTTACTCACGTTTGTTAAAAGACCGCATCATCATGGTGAGTGAAGAAATCAACGATCATATGGCGAACAGCATTGTAGCTCAACTCTTATTTTTAGCTGCAGAAGATCCTGATAAAGACATCTCGCTCTACATCAACAGTCCAGGCGGCTCGACATCAGCGGGCTTCTCGATCTTAGATACGATGCAATACATCAAACCAGACGTTCAAACGATCTGTACGGGTTTGGCAGCTTCATTCGGAGCGATGCTGCTCCTGTCTGGAACAAAAGGGAAGCGGTTCGCTCTTCCGAATAGTGAAGTCATGATCCATCAGCCGCTTGGAGGCGCGAGGGGGCAAGCGACGGACCTTGAGATTTCAGCAAAACGAATCATCAAGCTTCGTAAGCACATCAACGAAATCATCGCCGATCGAACAGGTCAGCCGATTAAAAAGGTTTCAGAAGACACGGATCGTGATTATTTCATGAGTGCACAAGAAGCGAAAGAGTATGGTATCGTCGATGACATTTTGAAAAGGAAGTAACAGGAAGACAACAGCGCGCTGTTGTCTTTTTCATTGTTATAAAAATGACATGATTCTCCTGATCGATGAATAAGATAGGTACATCATCCAATAAGTTAAAGGGGTTGAGTACGATTTATTGGGTCTTATACGTCATCGTTTTTTTGATGCTGTTGTTTTTTACCCGGATCGAGTTTGCGCTCACTTTTATGATCGGAGCTTTCTTTGCGATTCGGCATCTACCACGTCGGGTTCGTGTAGCATCAGGCATGCCGAGTGAACAGGTCACTTCACCCATCCGAAAAGTATCGAACGTTGAATATGAGGATGAGTTTGATTTTTATGAGAACCACCCAGAGGAAGACCGAATCTATGAAGAACAAGGTTACGTACACGAGTCAATGCAGGAGGAAGTCGTTGAAGTAGGAAGGGATGAGCGGTAAAAAGCGTGCTGCCCACATGGACAGCACGCATTTTATTAGAACAATACATATGAAATAACGACATACATCAGAGCCATCACGAGTGACGGGGCGGCATATCGCCACTGACTTAGGGTACGAGCTGGACGCACGAGTAGGTAGATGATCACGAGCGTCATGACGAGACCGAGCCCTGCGATGAACATGTTCGACGCATCGACCGCTGCGAGGATCGGTCCTTTTCGGTAAAGGATGTCCGTTAATGCAAGAAGTTGGATGTTGAAAAGGTTGCTTCCTAGAATCGAACCGATCGCCATGTTGTAGTTTGCTAGTTTAAAAGCAGCGAGTACTGTCACGAGCTCTGGTAATGATGTAGAAGCAGCGATGAGAAAGCTTCCGACGAAGCTCGCGTTCATGCCGGTTGCTTGCGCAAGACGGTCACCTGTAATCGATAGAAGACTACCAGAAGCAAAAACAACAACCGCTGCGATGATGAAGCCGATCACCGCTGTTCGAAGGGAGACATCCTTTGCAGGAATCTCTTCTTGCTTCTCATCATCACTTGAAATGAATTTCATACAAAGGACGTAAGCGAGAACGACGATGATCATTTCGATTCCAACTCCAAAGATTGAAATGGAACCGGGAATTAGGAACGATGCGATAATGATCACAAAAAAGAGTAAACCGATGAGCGCGGATGGGACATTCGCCTTCGTATCGATTTGTTGAAACAATCTTCTTCTTCGATAGATCAAGTCGACAACAGCGAGAATTAGTAGGTTAAAACCGTTACTTCCTAGCATGTTTCCGACCGCGATATCCGGATTATCGATGTACACTGCGGTTAAGCTCGTTGTTAACTCTGGAAGTGACGTTGCTCCTGCGATCAAGAACGTACCGACGACTGCACCGCTCAATGACGATTTCTTACTGATGACGTCACCGAACTGGTTCAGGTAAATAGCGGCAATGACAACAACTGCTGCTGCGAGTATAAAGGATAGGATTAGCATGGTGAACTCCTCTCTGCCAGTGCATACAAAAAGACCCTGGCACGTTTTGTACCAAGGTCTTGCGTACTAAAAGTTTAGCGTGATGGACCAGGTATCGAAATACCGTAATGGTGATCCACCAACCGTATCGGCCGCTACTCCCCTTGTTACTTTAACTATAGCTCGAACTGATTTCTAAGTCAATTTATAAGGGACAAAATACACGTCCGCCCTTCCGCAAAACACTTTCATCACCTCTCCATCCGTAGTAGACTAGTAGTGAACTGGAAAACTGCAGCTAGGGTTCCGCTATTCGATAGGACTGTGACCGAGGGCTGCATCTTTTACGAAAGTAAAAGGCACCTATTGACATAAAAGGTCCGAGGGGAAAGGTTCAGCGTATTTCGCATGCGCTGAAAACTTTCTCTTCGGGCCTCTTTTTATTTTTAAGGAGGTTATTGAGATGAAGATCGATGCGTTAAAAGCAGGTGTAGCGGTGATTATTCTGAATGAGAACAATGACGTGCTGCTTCAAAAAAGGAAGGATGTAGGACTTTGGGGTATTCCTTCCGGGCATGTCGAGATTGGAGAAACAGTCGCTGAGGCAGCGGTAAGAGAAGTGAAAGAAGAAACGAATTTAGATGTTGCGGTTAAAAAGCTGATCGGCGTTTATTCGGAGCCGTCCTCACAAGTATTTCATTACCCAGGTGGAAAAGTCGTTCATTTTATTACAACGTGCTTTCTCGCTGAAATGATAGGTGGAGATCTCAGATGCAATTCAGACGAATCACTTGACGTGAAGTTCTTTCAGGCATCTAAGCTTCCGGAAAACTTATTAACGATGCATCCGAAATGGTTAGAAGATGCACTCGAACAAAGAGAGGAAGCTTTTATCCGGTAAAGCAGGTTTTCCTTTTCAAAATCATTGTGCTTTCGACGCCCTCGGCACCTCAACTGTACTCATCTTTTTCATATTAAACGTGTGAAAAATGATTCCTAAGATGATGAACAGAACGCCTACTAAAGCGAGTCCAGTTGGGAGTGGACTTGTTAACAGGAGCGTCTCACCCATGATCACAAACAGAATCTGCGTCGACTGCGTGGCTTCCACTGTTGCGAGCTTTCCTTGGTGATGCTTCACGCGATTCGTTGCGATGAAGAATAGCGTTGTCGCGATGACGCCTGAACAAATCGCGACGATAAACGATTGTGTCACTTGACTCGTGCTCGGTAAGCCGACTTTGGCGACTGCAACCCCGCTTAAAATCAACCAAAATGGTAAACTAGCGATCGTCATGCCTAGTATTCTCTGAAACGTATCGAGCTTTCCTTCACATAACTCCATCATCTTGCGGTTTCCGAGTGGGTATGCGAATGCTGCTAGAATAACAGGACCGATACCGATCATAATCTGAACGATCGTGAGCTCACTCGCTTTTTGCTGTTGAATCAAAAGGACTCCGATCAAGATAATTAGCGAAATGGCGAGTGATTTTGTTTGGATGCGGTGTCGTCGTTTCACGATGCCAGTGGATGTTCGTTCTACTTTGAAAAAGAAAGGAGCGACGAGGATCCCACCGATAATCGTGAATTGCCATGTGCCTGCGACTAACCAGCCTGGTCCATATGCCGCTGCGTATGTTAGAGGGGCGTAGAAAAGGACGAAACCTACAAAACTCCATGTCAGCCATTTCCACGGTTCTTTTTTTAGTTCGATGAAAACTTGTTTTCGATTGCTTCTCATCAGTACAATGAGGAGTAGAAAAGGAACCATGAAGAGGAAACGGAGGGAAGAACTCCACATCCAGCTTCCACCTTCAAGTTCCATCGAGCGGTTCAAGATAAATGTAACGGCAAAAAACATCGACGAAAGAATACCGAGGGCTATCTCTTTCAATAAAATCGCTCTTTTCTGTATGGTATAGTTAATGATATGTATATTATAGTATATGTAGTAGTTTGTAAAATCAAATCATTGTGAGGTTATCGTATGAGTGAAAAAAATAACTGGGGAGACCCTGAGAAATTATCGAAGCAAGTCGGTGCAACCCTACGATCGATTAGGAAGGAACGAAATCTTTCGTTATCAGAGCTAGCAGAACGAACGGATGTTAGCAATCTAACGTTAGGGAAAATTGAAAGAGGGGAAGCGAATCCATCGTTAACGATCATCTGGAAGATTGCGAATGGACTCGCGATTCCGATTTCATCGCTGCTCGCAGAAAAACAAGACGTGGTGATATCGAAGAAACATGAAGGGCAGAAAGTGCTTAGCGCAGATGAATTTTTAGTCCTTGAACCGATGTTCAACATGAAGGGGTACGGTTCATTAGAAACGCATCGAGCGTTTCTTGAGCCGAACAGCGAGTACAGCGCAGATGCCCATCAGCAAGGTGTGATCGAGTATATCACTGTGATGGAAGGCCGTGTGAACGTGAGGGTGCAAGATGAGATCTATGAGCTAGAACGGTATGATTCGATAAAGTTCCAGGCTGATCAAGAGCATGCTTACATCAATCCAGACTCAGCTCGGGCCGTTCTACATTTCGTGATGATCTATACGCAGGCATAGAAAAAGCTGCCGATTCGGCAGCTTTAGCTTGTCGATAACCCTATGTCATTATTCAGTGCTCCCTATGCCGTAGTCGATGACGATCGCATGCTTTCCGCGGACGAACGTCCAAGCCCGAGGTGAAACCCACACCCCGGTCTCGGCCGCCCGTACTACCGCAGGAGTCCGCGATCGTCTCTCCTACTTGAAGGAATAAATTCACAGTCAACATTCCGTCCCAATGGTTTAACAGACGAATATGGCAATTCTGACCTCCCTTTTAACCATCAACGTTATATGGAAAGGAATTGATCGACTACTCTTTTCCCAATACCGATTTTCTCTACACTCTAAAGCTGCCTATTCGTCTATCTTCCTTTGTTGAGATCGAACAATTGTCGCAGGGTGTCATCATTCACGATAAGATCATCGAGCGTATAGCCATCGAGAACCTTAAAATACGCTTCGAGCGCGTCATTGAGCACATGTTTTAATTGACACGCGGGTGTGATGATGCACGTGTTCGTTTCTCGGTCAAAGCATTCGACTAGATGAAAATCTTCTTCCATGCTTCGTACGATCTCCCCAACGTTTATGTCTTTAGGGTGTTTTGCGAGTCGTAGTCCGCCGTACCTTCCTCGGATCGTTTCGATATACTTCTTCTTTCCGAGCTCATGAGCGACTTTCATCAAATGGTTTTTCGAGATATTGTAAGCATCTGCGATTTCCTGGATGCTCGCTAATTTATCATTCTTCATACTCCCAAGATAGATCAACATTCTTAATGAGTAATCCGTATAATTTCTTAAACGCACGATCGTTCATCCTCATTTCAGTCCACTTTCCCTTTATTTTAGCACATCTGCCATTATGAAAACTTCTGTAAGGTTTTAAACGAAATGTGAACACTTTCGTAAAGATGTATTTTTTATATTGCTTTAAAAAGAGATCCCCTTTACCATAAAGATGTAAACAAAATACTTCTTTAAAATTATGGAGGTTTTCTTATGCTATCACCTAAAACGATTGCTACCATCAAATCGACTGTGCCTGTGTTGGAAGTCCACGGAAATGCCATCACAACACGTTTCTATGACATGCTTTTCACAAACCATCCTGAACTGTTAAACATCTTTAACCATGCGAACCAAAAGCAAGGACGTCAACAGCAAGCGTTAGCGAATGCCGTTTACGCAGCAGCGAAGCACATCGATCAGTTGGAATCGATCCTTCCTGTCGTAAAGCAAGTTGCGCATAAGCATCGAAGTCTTGGTGTGAAACCAGAACATTATCCAATTGTCGGGGAGTATTTATTAAAAGCGATTAAAGAAGTGCTCGGGGATGCGGCGACAGATGAGATTTTGAGCGCGTGGGAAGAAGCATACGGCGTCATCGCAAGTGTGTTCATCGACGTTGAGGAAGAAATGTATAAAGAAGCAGAGGCACAGGTAGGTGGCTGGCGTAACGATCGCACCTTCGTAGTGGAGCGTAAAGAGCAAGAGAGTGACGTGATCACCTCATTTTATTTAAAACCTGTTGACGGTAGACCGCTCGCACCGTTCAAACCAGGGCAATACATCAGTGTCAAAGTAAACATACCGGGAGATACTTACACACACATCCGTCAATATAGTCTTTCAGATGTTCAGGGTAAACCGTACTACCGCATTTCTGTGAAAAAGGAAGAAAACCCTACGAAGCCTGATGGCATCGTTTCAAACTTTTTGCATGAAGGGGTAAAAGAAGGCGATACGCTGAGCGTTACTGCACCAGCAGGAGACTTTTATTTAGAAGAAGGTACGAATCCAATCGTTCTATTGAGTGGTGGAGTAGGGATCACGCCACTAATGAGTATGGTGAAGGCTAGTGCAACACAGAACAGAAACACGACGTTCATTCATGCGGCGATCAATGGGAATGTTCATGCATTCGATAAGGAAGTGAGGGCACTGGATCACTCTGCTCTTGATTATTATACGTGCTATGAATCGCCTACGAGTGAAGATCGAAGGATGGGATTGTTTAATAAAGAAGGCTATGTAACAGGTGAATGGCTAAAAGAAATTCTTACGTTTGATCAGGAAACACATTATTATTTCTGCGGCCCATTAGCTTTTATGAAAGCGGTGAGGGAAGCTCTTGAATCGCTCGGTGTGAAAGAAGAACAAATGCATTATGAATTCTTTGGACCAGCAGTCGCACTCGAGCCATCGATTCATTAAAATGCTGTTAAGACATTTCCGTTAATGTGGAAATGTCTTTTTTTCAATTGTTGAGGGTTGGTTGCCGGTTTGAAATAATTGTTAGAAGGCGGAGTCAGGTACGTACCTGACCCCATAGATAGGAGGGTATCATGAGAATTGTCAACGGAAAGCGAACGTTCGAGCTGCGTATGTTGTTAGACAAACCTTTATTCGCTCATCTTTCAACATCATCTGAAAATGGACCAAGAGAATCACCGGTGTGGTTTCACTGGGAAGACGAGTTTTTATGGATGATCGGCAACCCCGGAAACACCTTCCCGTTACGGCTTAAGGAAGAACCGAAGTGTGCCATTGGAATCGTTGATTTTGATCACAACACTGGGAAAGTTTGGCACGCTGGTTTTAGAGGGAAAGCGACGGTCGAACCGTTCGATCAAGCACTAGCAGAGCGCTTACTGTCAAAATACTTAGGTGAAAATAAAGAGGTTTGGGACCAAAGGTTTCAGCACCAGGATGAAGAGAATGTTTTGATTCGCTTCGTACCTGAAACAGTTGTAGTGAGAGATCAATCGTATGGCCCGAGTATTTCCAAATGAATCCATCTACTATATACTGAACAATAGCTTAGAGGGGAGAAATTACATATGGATAGTATAATTTTTGATCTAGACGGAACGATATGGGATCCGATCGATACGGTGATCGATGCTTGGAATGAGAGTATCAGTCAAAGTCCTCACACGGACAAACAGCTAACGCGTGAAGATTTCGAACGGTCGATGGGATTGCAGATGGATGAGATCAGTAAAATGTTTTTTCCAGATGTTCGTGAAGAAGAAAGAAAACAGCTCATCGATGCATGCGGGAAGAATGAACTAGGTACGATCGCCGAAAAAGGTGGATCTCTTTATGAGAACGTTCCTGAGGTTCTGAAGGTTCTTGCTCAGTCGTACAAGCTTTATATCGTAAGCAACTGTCAGGATGGGTATATCGAGGTGTTTTATGACTATCATCAACTAGGTGAACACTTTTTAGATTATGAGAACCCGGGTAGAACAGGGCTTTCAAAGGGTGAAAACATTAAGTTGATTATGGAACGAAACAACCTTCATAATCCTGTTTATGTAGGCGATACGGAAGGGGACAGAAAGGCTGCCAGGTTCGCTCAGATTCCATTTGTTTATGCAAAGTATGGGTTTGGTCAAGTGAGTGAGTATGACGAATCGATCGAAAGGTTCGATGATCTTTTAACATTGTACGGGAAATAGATGGGTAAAATAAAATAACCGCACTGCCTTTAATAAGGTGCGGTTTCCAAGGGCGTTATCGCGTTGCAACCTTGATCGTAAACGATGGAAAGTTAGCTCTTTCTGCATAAGATGCAGCTTCTTTGTACGTACTGAAGCAAACATCTAACGTGGTCCGAGCACCGTTGTCTTCGAGTACTGTGATCACCCACACACCGATCATCTCCGTAATCATTATTTCTTATTTTATTCAATAAGTATCCTCCATGTTCGGTGATTTTCGATAAAAATATACGTGTACAGACCAATTTTTTTATGAAGGGACACGATGAATTGGCATGGTTCTTGTTTGAGGTAACGACAGCAATAAGCCGATTTTGTGAAAGGTGAAAAAGCGTGAAGAAAAGCCGTATGGACCGAAGAGCAGGTAAGAACGTGAAGCTGTTTTATGGCATCGTGCTCGTTTTGTTTTCCATCTTGATCGCAAGACTATTTTACATACAACTTTTGCATTGATTTTCCAGCAAGGTTCTGATAATGTAATTTGAAATAGAGGAAAAGGTGTGAGTTCACATGGTCAACGAACGATTGTCATTCACACAACTTCATCATAACAACTAGCCTTGCTATTCGATTTTCTAAAAAGAAATCGCACATAGGAAGGCTATTCTTCATGAAACCGCATCGATTAAGTGACGAACTTAACTCGATGCGGTTTTTTTATACTTTTTTAGGAGGAATGGATATGAAGAGTTTTCAAAATGTAAAAGGAACGCAGGATTTTTTGCCTAAGGATCAGAGGGTAAGAAGGCAGATCGTCCGAACCCTGGAAGATTTGTTCATTCAATACGGATGCCAGCCGCTTGAGACGCCAATCTTGAATGAAACGAGCTTGATGGCTTCGAAGTACGCGGGTGGCGATGAGATTTTGGAGGAGATGTATCGATTATCGGATCGGGGAAATCGAGACCTTGCGTTACGATATGACTTGACGATTCCGTTCGCAAAAGTGGTGGCGATGAATCCATCCTTAAGCATGCCTTTTAAACGGTACGAGATCGGAAAGGTATTTCGAGACGGTCCCATCAAAGCGGGGAGGTTCCGCGAGTTCACGCAGTGCGATGTTGACATCGTTGGTGTCGATACACAGCTTGCTGAAGCAGAGTTGATGATGATGGGGTTAGAAGGCTATCGTCGGTTAAACCTCGATGTGGTGATTCAGTACAACAATCGGAAGCTGTTGATCGGCATGCTGAACGTTCTCGGAACGCCGCGTGACAGGGTGAACGATGTGATATTAACACTTGATAAGCTGCCGAAGATTGGTGTGGACGCTGTGGTGAACGAGCTAGAAGACAAAGAAGTATCACCTCAACGTGTAACGGCGATAAAGCAGTTTCTTGAAGATGAGGGGAATACGGAGCTTTCTTATTTTGAACGGTTCAGTAAGTCTGAGAGTGTGCTGAGAGAAGGGATTGAAGAGCTTAGGGAATTGCAATCTTATCTAACTTATCTCGGTATCGATGGGAAATGCGTCTTCAATCCTTTTTTAGCGAGAGGGTTAGATATTTACACGGGTACGATTTATGAAGTGTTCTTGACGAGCGGCAGTGTAACATCGAGCATTGGAAGCGGGGGAAGGTATGACAATGCGATCGCTGGCTTGATCGGACGTGATGAGCCGCTTTCAACGGTCGGAATTTCTTTTGGACTCGACGTGATTTATACCGCGATGAAAGAGGAGGTTCAGGTAAAAGAAAGCGCGATCGAGTATGTTATCATTCCTATAAACACAGGGGTGCAGGCGTTGAAGCTCGCGAAGGCTCTCAGGGACAAAGGAAATCGTGTTGAGGTTGATATGAGTGGACGAAAGGTAGGGAAAGTGATGAATAAAGCGGATCGAGAAGGCATTCCTTACGTGATCATCATCGGTGAAGAGGAAGTGAAAAACGGAACGTACAACGTGAAAAACATGGCAACGGGTGATGAGAATACAGAGCGGTTTGAATTTTGATGACGAGCCCATCGCTACTTTTCTTTCATTATTAGTGACATCACCATGGGCATTCATCATACACTATCTTGGGGTGAGGAAAATGCCAAGAGTAAAGTACAAAGATTCAGATGTTGCTTTGATGGCAAGGATGATGAGAGCTGAAGCCGAAGGGGAAGGGAAACAGGGGATGCTCTATGTAGGAAACGTCATCGTCAATCGTGCGCAGGCCGATTGTTTGGATTTCCAGGGATTACGAACCATTCCTCAGGTGATCTATCAGGTTCAGGGAGGCAACTATTCATTTGAAGCTGTCCAAAAAGGGAACGTTTTCTACCATCGAGCGCGAGAATCTGAGAAGCGATTAGCGAAACAAAATTTGGATTACTGGAGGCAGCATCCAGGGAAATACGCGCTCTGGTACTTCAATCCTTACGGGCCATGTCCTTCAACATGGTACGGTCAGCCGTTCTCTGGTCAATACAAAAACCACTGTTACTACGAGCCAGAAGGCGGCACGTGTGCGAGTGTTTATCGATAGGTGTTATTTGTATCAAATAAACCATAGTGAACGGGCTCGCTCGCTATGGTTTTTCTGTTATTTTCGCTTCCTTGAGAGTGGAGGTGGTGGTCCGATGACAACTGCGCCAGCACCTTCGATCGGCTCTAGTGCTGCAGCCATTTTCTTCGGCTCAATATTGTATGCTTGTTCGTAAACAGGAAGTGGCGTTTGCGTTAACATCGTAGAACCTTCCTGCGTTTGAAACTGATCATTGTTAAAGAATAGAAGCAGTTTTGTATCGTCAGAATCAGCTGAGATCCAGTGCCAGTAACCCATTGGGATGAACACCGTTTCGCCTGGTTTTGTCAGCTTGTACGTTTGTAGTTTATTGTTGTTAGGGTCAAGAATGCCAACGGTTGCTGAACCAGAAATAAGGTAGTCCAACTCCCATGCGTTCGGATGCCAGTGAGGTTCTCTAATAAACCCCTTCGACATATTTAGTTCTGCGACAGATCCGCCGATCATGGCAGGCATCTGAGTGGAAGATAAAAGATAGACGATGTTTTCTGGATCTCTTTCAAACAACACGCTGTTGTTTATATCAAAAAACAAATTTGGTGTACCTTTTCCACCGACTAGATTTCGGTTATCGGTGATATACCCTGAAACGGGACTCGTCATATGATTTCCTCTTTTCATGTCAAACTTCTCTATTATCATATGTACGTAAATTTATTTGGACTAGTTAGGGGTCTAGTTTCTAGCGAACTATGTTCTTGTCCTTTGCATCCTTCATTATAAGAGAGCTTACCCTGCTTGGATAAGCTCTCTTATACGTGGGAAGCGTTCATTGCTTTGAACTCTTGATGACCTTTGGTCTCTTGTATTTACTCTTTTTGGAGGAACTATTTTGCAGCTGCTTCATTTGGAGCTTCTGAGCCAGGTCGGTTTGACCGTTCTCGCTTCGACCGTTCTTTGTTCGTTCGTTATTAGTACTTGGAGCTACTTGAGGCTCTGGTGTTCGAATCGTTCCGCTACTCTCGCCAATAACACGAACCGTCTCTGATACCCGATCGATCGGTGCGTTCGATGTTTCTTCTAACAAAGCGAAGTGAAACTCGTAGTTGCCAGGTTCTCTAAATGTACCGAGGATCGTTGCACACGTATCCGGGTTAACGCCCTCGAACACAAACGTACCGAGGCTATCGAACGTGATCGGTGTACCATCCATAAAGAATAAATCAATATTCTGGGCCTGATCGGGATTGCCCAATGAAACGAGAACGTTTGTATTTAATGTTGGATTGCAGTCGATTGAGAATACACAGATAGACAAGATGTTTTGTACATCCGTATCGACGATAGAAGGGTTTCTGACGACTAAATAAAGAGACAACCGAATTAACCACCTTTCATAATCTATCTTAAAGTATATGCAAACGGGCTTTTATTGGATTGGATGACTTGCGTCTATTTTTTGGGAAGTGGATAACGAGGGTGGGTTCGACACCATTCGGGGAGTGACAGGCACTCCGCTAAGCCGTAGATAAGGTAGAAGATCTTTAGCCTATCAGGAGGAAGCGCTTATGTTCACAACCATCATGTCACTATTACTCGCGATCGTTCTTATTGCTTCAATCGTTCTCGTCATAAAGAAACGAAGAAAGGCGGGGCAAACTGGATTGAAGAGTGCGTTAACACCGATTTGCTTCTTTTCAATCGCCATCATCAACTTGTTCGGAATGTGGTTTGGTTTTCTTGGAGTGTTCATATGGTCCCTAAACATCATCTTATTGTTGGTAGGGGCATACTTTACGAAATACTCACTTGTCCAAGAAAAATGAGTTTCATAATCAATAACTACATATGAGGTGAAGAGGGTGTTATGAGATTGTCTCGCAACACCTTCTTTTACGTTCGACAGGATTCGGGGAGTGACAGGCACCCGAATCTTTTTTTTTCGGACATGCCCCTTTTTGCGCTTTCGTTTCGATATATAGGGTGAAAGCGAAAGGAGGTGACACACATGGCAACAGCTTCTCTTAATAGCACGCAGCTTCGTATGGTGCTTGACGTTGGAGTCGATGAGAAAGGTAAGACGATCTTTCGCAGCAAGAACTTCAACAACATCAAAGTCACAGCTTCGACGGATGCATTGTTCACCGTTGCAGCAGCGCTAGCTCCACTTCAACAGCACACGATGTTTGCGGTTGAGCGCAATGATTCTTCTGATCTACTAGGCTAGTACGCTATCCAACTAAATAAGGAAGGAGGTACCCGACATGGCAAAAACACTAGAACTTCAATTTCTTAACGCTGACAACAAGCCGTTCTCGATCTCACTTAGCGATCCGGTCGAGCCGGTAGATGCGGCAGCGATTTCCGCTGCGATGGACACATTGCTTCAACAAAACATCTTCTCTACTAGCGGTGGTGATCTTGTATCAAAACGAGGCGCTAGAATCGTTGAACGTAACACGAGCGACGTGATCATCTAATCTACCTGAGAGAGCACTTGCTCTCTCTTTTTCCAGTAGCTAAAAAAGGAGGGATTGTTATGGAGTCTTGGATGACACTCATCAGTGATGTTGGTTTTCCGGTCGTAGTGACGCTCTACTTGCTTCACCGCATCGAACAGAAGCTCGACACGCTGAACGATACGATTCTACAGCTGCCAGAGAACATCTCGTTACGTAACGATCACTAACCGGAGGATGGTGAGGGCTCCCTCACCACCTCACGCTTATACATATTGAAATACCAACTTCATAGTGAACAAGTCCTCGGCCTTTTCAAAAAAAGCAGAATGGTGCGAGGTGTCTTTCGTAATGCCTTTTTTCCGAAAGCTGTTCAGAACGTGGAACCCCTAGTAACACGTTTAAAATCTAAACTTGACAGGTTAGCTGAAGCCGATGAAATAACTTTAGCGTTCCCGCAGAACACGCAGTTCCCGATTTCTGCGGCGGGAGACTATGGCGTGAACAGCCCTAATGGTTCGGTGAGGTAACCAGGCGTACTACGGTACGGGTAGCAGGGAGAAGACGACGCACATGGGACTGGTTTCATGTGTAGAAAGCTCTCTGTTGAAGGAATTCAAGCGTTCAAATCGGGTGATACGGTGGCCCCCTCAGGCAAACTCAGTACCATTCAGGACGTCTGCTTTTTCTACAGTACTTCGTGCTGTAGAAAAGGTAGTCTTTCTCTGTCCAATGTTTCCTTATCAAATCTAGTTCATTCAGGTATTTGAAGAGCGGAAAGTCAAGGGAATCGTAACCGGTATGATAATAGATAGAGAGAAGTAAAGAGGGAAACGGATCGTTGATACAATGGAGATGTAAAAGCAGCTGTGTAAACAAAAAGGATGTTAGGTAGGGTGAGGGGCCGAGTCAGATTTGAGAGGGTTGAATGATACGAGAGGTGTAAGCCTAATCGGATCTAAATAAAGCAATAAACCGTATTGTGTGCTCTAAGGTTAGAATGAATTGCGCAAAGTTTTTAAGTAAAGCACCACAAAGAAATAAGAAAGGAACTTTAAGACTGTTGACGATTTAAAAAAGAGTTTTATGGCCCTTCTGTTTAACTTAAAGAAAGATGAATATCTGTAAATGCTTAGGGATTGGGAGCTTTCGAGTAAGAAATATGGTAGTTGAGAAGAAATAACCTATATAAAGCCGCCTTCTTAGAAAAAAGAGAAGGCGGCTTTTATCCTACCTAAACACTTAAGTGCAAGATATGTTGTGGTCCCTTTGGGCCCTCATAAATCTCGCCATGGTCTACAAAGCCAGTTTTCTTATAGAGACTAATAGCTGCTTGATTTCGTTGATTAACTCCAAGCACAACTTCGTTTATGGTAGGGAAGTGTTTGTTGATGAAACTTGGCAGCATGTTAAGTCCAGACTTTGCTAACCCTTGGCCTTGGTTTTCTTTATTGATTGAAAATGCAGTTAATAGCCTTGCATTTTCATTATTAGAATAGTTTAGTAATCTTGGCCCTTGCTCTAGAGCAAAATAACCTATTGCTTTTTCATCTTTTAAAATTAAAATATGTAGTGTCTGGTCTGAAAGTTTAGGGTCATTTATTTTCTGTAAAGGTAAAGCAGTGAACATTAATTGGTCATCTGGAAGGTGAAAGTTCGAAAGGTCTTTATCATAATTGCGATTGTATGTAATTAATTGGACAAGAGAATTTGTAGTCGGTGAATTCAAGGTTTTTACCTCCATTATTTGTAATATAAGTTGAGTATAGTCTAGTCATTCTCACGTTACAAACAACTTTTGCAACTTTGTTATAAATAAGTATCCGATACTGAGTTAAGCGATTAGGATCACATACAGCCGAGTTGGATTCCGGTTGAGAACGAAAACGATTGCTGTTTTGACAGTTCTTAATTGCTGAACCAATATGAAAAGGTATTGAAATCGAGCCATCTCTCGCTCCACCCATCGTCGTGTTGCCGGTAAAACTCTTCACTCTCTCCTCAATCCTATGAAATAACCAATAGCTCTGAATGTTCCTCTGAAAAAGGATACAGGGTAGAAAAGGAAGCATAAGGAGGCACGTGAGTTGGAAGAATTATTGAATGATTATATTGCAGAAATCGTTAAAAGCTGTCCACCGTTCTCGTCAAAAAGAGCAGTCCAAGAATACATCCAAGGGAGCGTTAATTGGGAGCGGGTTACGCTTCTTTTTGGTTAACTTAATTAGGGGGAGTTTGGAGTAAGTAACGGAATGAGCAGAAAAGGGGTAATGATCTAACGTGTATCCAAGCAAAAACCCTAAGGACTTATACCCTCAGGGTTCCACCTTTTATGCCTTCTTCCAGTATGCTGATTCCTTACTAGAACGTACAGGAGGAAACGTTTCCCCACTTTCTAGGCTGATGTACTTTTCATCTTCAGTTACGTTCCCACTGCCATTTCCGTTTGTTAAACCATCAAATTCATACTTTCCGTTCTCAGGTGCTTTTTCTCCAGTTTTGTAACGATCTGCCATGATTTCATCACTCCTACGTTTAAAATTTAGTTAGCTACATAGCGTATGTATCACGATACGATCGTTTTCAAACTGCTGAATGTGTAATTAAAACAAAAAGGCCAGGGGCTGCTGCCTCTGGCCTTTTTGAACTGCTTTACTCACAATCTTCTGTGTAAAGGTAGCCTACATCTCACTTTCCTCTTTCCCATTCGCATACTTGTAAAGAATTATCCCGATTGTAATGACCATGCCGATGGCTTTCAGAAACATATAGCCAAAGTCCCCTCTGGTTAAGTCAAAGATGATCGCCCCTAAGAAGAAGATAGCAGCTAGGATGAAAACAATCAGTTTTGCCTTACTCATTTGCACACCACCTTGTTTTTTATCCATTACCCTCTTCAGGTAGAAAAAAACAATATTTGTAAGGAAGTAGCATCTACTCAGTGACTACCTTTTTTCCGTGCCTTTCATTCGATTGATCGAGCAGCATTTTCGTAGTATCTCGGATGAGTGTTGGCAGGACATCGAACGAATAAGGTTTATAGACACGCTCTGTCCATTTGTGCCCGTCCTTTCCGTACACGCCCATGTTCACAGACGGAATGTTTAATTCACGTATGGCTTTGATTTGAATCGGATACGTTTTTGAGAGCTCAGGAAAGTTCTTCACGAGTGCGTCGATTTCATCATCCGTCTCATGCAGCGATAAGAAACTACCATCTGCAAGGTATGGAAAGAACTTCTTCACTGCGAACGTTTCCCCTGTGCGCTTTGCCGTTTCATCAAGATTCCGTTTCACAACATCAAGCAAAAGCTGGTCACGCTCACTTTCTCCCAAATAATTGTGGGGAAGGTAAGGAGGACCGAAGAAGATGATCACTCTTGGTTTCTTATCTGGATCAAGCTGTTGAAGTGCTTCTACAATTTTAAAACAAAGCATGCGTGCCTCGAGGTCTTCGTTTTCCTCGATGACTTGGGCAGTCACTGTGTCGACATCTGCGCCTTTTCCCTTCAACTCATCGATAAATGATTCAAGACTCGTAACTTCGATATGCCACGAGAGGTTTCGAGTCGGAAGACCCGTCCGCTTGATGAACGCTTGATAGTTCCCTGAAAGCGTTGCTTCGACCTCTATACAAGCATCCACCGTCAGTTCCTCAAGCTTTCTCATCACATCCTTCGCCGTCGCTTCATAAATAAAATAGTTAAAATACAAGTAGCTGCTTTTCGCGGTCTGAACGTTATAGAAATCTTTCGTGTCCTTCTGGTACAAACACGAAGGAGGTAGGATGAGCTCCCCAGGAATATTTTCAGCTAAGTTGATGTTGTTGTTGATTCTTCGATTGATTTCAGCTGAGATCAACGTTGAGTCGATTCCAGATAGGGTGTCACCAACATGCGTTTCTCTTCCATAAATATAAAAGCTCGGTAAAAGCTTTCCGGCTGAACCGGTATAAATATAGCGATGGGGATCACCGTCGTATTGAGGCGTCATAAAGTCAGCGTTGATTGCACAAACAAAGTTCAGTCCTTGCCGCTTCAATCGATTTAACTCTGATATCGCAGTTGTGATCCCTTTATGCTGGCTTTCTTCATCAGGATTGCCCATGTAGAGGATGTTTCCATTGAGCTCTTCTTGGTGCATCGAAAAATAGAGTAAGTTTACAAGATGCACCGCTACACCGCTCTGCATATCGAGTGCCCCTCGACCAAACAGCCAATCACCGGACTCAGCATCTTTCTTTACGTCTTGATCAAACTGATAGTCTTTGAAAAAGGTCTCTAACGCATCGGAGTTCAGCGCATCTTTTTTCAAGCTGCCATAATCATTCGTCCCTACTGTATCGAGATGCCCATGGAAGAGTATCGTGTTCTTCGTATCGTTTTGACTTTTAAGGAGTGCGAAGATATTCTTTCTGCCTAGTTTCTGATCGACAACCTGCTCCCAAACAAGGTGAGGATTCTTTTTGAAATATGGAAAGGATAGCAGCGTATCTTTAATAAAGTCCGCAACAGCTGCTTCTCCTGATGTACCG
The DNA here is from genome assembly GCF_056158505.1 of Anaerobacillus sp. ABR4_321. Lineage (NCBI taxonomy): Bacteria > Bacillati > Bacillota > Bacilli > Caryophanales > Bacillaceae > Anaerobacillus > Anaerobacillus sp. ABR4_321. The sequence continues at coordinate 3,704,449 of NZ_JBSWTK010000001.1, read as the reverse complement.
TTGATGCTTTCGATCTCAACCAAAGCCCGAGTGAGTATTTCTACTTGCTCTGGTATCGTTTTATCGACCAATTTATGATACATGAGCTTGTGCCCCCTTACTTGAGTTCACTAATGTAGTTCAAAATTGTACTACAATTTTATTGTAAGGCCTTTCTTTCGATTTGAATAGCCTAAATTTTTCAAGCAAGTGCTTGGCTTAGAAGCGTGGGTCGCTTATGCTAGTAGTACCGTACATTTAAAGTAGAGGGGATCACCTATGACAAAAAAGTCTGCTGAACAAAGGATTGTCGATAAGTTAAAACAAGCTATCTTGAGGAGAGAGCTTGCGCCCGGAACGAAATTAGTGGAAGCGATCATATCTGAAAAGCTGAACGTAAGCAGGACCCCGATCCGTCATGCGTTTCGGAAACTAGAAGAAGAAGGCTACGTGACGCTTGTGCAGAACAAGGGGGCGTACGTGGTACAGCCCGACATAAAGGAGATCATTCAGGCGTTTGAACTGCGGATCGAGCTAGAGTGTATCGCAGTAAAGTTCGGGCTCGATAAGGTCTCAGATCACGATATCTTAAGGTTAGAAGAGACGCTCGAAGAAGAGGTGAGCGTTTATAAAACAGAAGATATCCCAGAATACATCGCGCTTAACAAACGATTCCACATGCTTCTAGCAGACAGGAGCGATAATAAATACATAAGTGAATTTTTGCGTAAGGTGATCGATCAAATCGATATTTACCTGCGAATTTATGATGTCGTCGATACGAAGAGTGAGGAAAAGAACATAAGTCTCGATGAACATCGGAAGATTATCGAAGCGATTAAGAGCGGAGACGTCGAAGAAGTGCAAATCGCAATTCGCCATCATTTAGAGAGTACGCTCGATACATTGAAGCAAACTGCAGAAGGGTATAAATCACTTGATCAAATGTTGTAGGAAAGGAAAATAACGATGACGTATACATTTGTTCCAATGACATTGGAATACGCGAAAGAAATTGACGCATGGGACTATGAAGGCCGCTTCGAAGACCTCTTTATGAAACCGTACTTTACTTCTTATGAGAAAGACGGTGTGCTGATCGGGCCTGGTGGGTGTGATGGGTTCGTGGCTCTTGAAGGGGAAAAAGTTGCTGGACTGTTTGAGTTCACAGTAAGCGGTAATACAGTGGAGATCGGACTTGCTCTTCATCCTCGTCTAGTTGGGAAAGGGCTCGCCGTCGATTACGTGAACGAAGGAATTCAGTTCGGCTTAAATTACTATGACGCGAGGATCGACGTGGTTAGGTTAGAAGTGGAGAAAACAAATAAAGCAGCCATCCGAGTCTATGAGAAAGCAGGATTTAAGAGAGTGGACGAAACGGATGACGACATTGTCATGAAGCGAGATGTAGAATAACAAAAAATGATTGGAAGGTTAGTTGATTGAATAAGGCAAAGGAATCTAGAAAGTACGTATTATTTGTCATGGCATTTTTTATTTTGATCACGATCGATCGGTTTCTGATCGAAGCGAAATGGTTCGATTACCTTTATTATTTCTTCATGCTATCTGTGCTCGCGTTGATCAGCGTCATCCATTTCAAACAGAAAAAATGGGTGTATGCAGGGATCTTTACGATTATATTATTTTGGTATGTTTATGGGTTTCAATTCATTTAATACAAAAGACAAATTCATAGCAGCAAGGGGGAAGTGAACGATGAATGTCAATCGATTTAAGTTATGGCTCGGTGCTGTGATATTTGCTCTCGTTGCTTTTTTCATCACGAAGCTCGTTTGGAGTACAGTTCCGACTGCGTTCTTACTCGTTTATTTAATGGTTGGGTATCTTGTCATCTTCTTTTTAACGGTCATTATACAAAGTAGGAAAACGTAGCGGATGGGGGATGTGCGGTAGTGAAAAAGTTCGTTCTTTTGTTGGGAATCATCTTACTTCTTATAGCGGGGGTTATGTACTTTACCGATGTGGGAGCAGAAAAAGTTTCGTTAAATGTAAATGAAGAAGTTACGGTAGAAGGAATGAGCTCGCTCGATGTCAAAACAACGTCAGCAGACATTATTTTTCGTTCTACAACAGAGGAGAAGCTTTCTGTAACATTGGAAGGAACAGTCAAGAAAGATGGCGATAACCAGGAGATCGACGTGACAGAGAAAGATGGAAAGCTTCAAGTTGCGTATGTACCTGACAGTAAGCTTGGAGTTAATCTTGTAAGCAAAAATGTAACGCTCATTATCGAAATACCAGAGAATGCTTTTGAAACGTTGAACGTTCGTTCCACGTCTGGGGATATTGATGGTGAAGCACTTACGACCGATACCGTCATGATCGAGTCGACTTCTGGTTCTCATACGCTTGAAGGATTTACAGCCGCAACCGTTTCGTTAGCAGCTACAAGCGGAAACATAGAACTAGGCGAGAGCACAATCGAAGATCTTTCGATAGAGTCGACGAGCGGAAGTATCGAGGTTGATCGTCTAACTGCAACCTCTGGGGAGATCGAGGCAACGTCTGGAGATGTCACGCTCGTAACGGAAGAAGAAAGCGAAACGTTTGAGATCGAAACGACGAGCGGCAGTGTCGAGGTGATCTATTCAAAGAAGCCTACAGACCTTGAGGTAACGTTCGATGGAAACTCAGGAGAAGCTGATAGTAGCCTGAAGGATCTGTTATACAAGGAGAAAGAAGAGAACGAATTTCATGGTGTGATCGGAGAAGCGAAAAATAAGCTAGTGGTCGAAACTACGTCAGGAGATTTCTCGGTAAAATAAGTCACTCTGTCCTCTTGATTGAAACGGTTATTTGAAAAAGGGAGCTCGTCAACGTACTGACGAACTCCCTTTTCGTTTTATGAATCCGAATTTGCTGCTCTCGACGCGTAGGGATAGATCGGATCACGTAATGAGAACTCATACGTGTACCCGTCAACGATGCCGACGACTTTATCGCTTTTATAGAGATCGAGCATGAACGCGGCCATTTCTTTTGCTGTGTGATACTGCGGAACAGCTTGTTCATAGCTAAACTCATCTACATCCAACGAGCGTTCGGCAAATTCTGTTTCAGTTGCAGCAGGTGCCAGGACTTTGGCTTTCATCTTCGCCCCTTTTCCTTCGAGCTCTTGCGCTAACCCTTCTGTAAATGCACTAACGAAAAACTTTGTTGCACAGTACGTCACGGCATCGGCGACAATCGTGTATCCTCCCCCTGACGAGACATTAATCAGCTGTGTTCCTTCTTTATCCGCATAATCGCGAACGAAAAGAGACGACAGAATTGTGAGCGCTTCGTTATTTAATCGAAGCATCGTTTCGATCTTCGGTAAGTCTTGATCACCTACAGAATCAAAGTTCCCGAACCCGGCATTGTTGATCCACGTGTCGATTTCATATTCCTTAAGGTTTTCGTAAAGGTTATACACTTGTTCGTTGATCGATAAGTCGGCGACGCGCACGACGACGTCCAATTCTGAATTGATGTTTTGGATTTCCTTTTTTAGTGCTTCTAACTTTACTTCTCTTCGTGCGACAAGAATAAGATTCTTACCCTCTCCTGCAAACGTTAACGCCGTTTCATAGCCTATCCCTGAGCTTGCTCCAGTAATGACGGTGTATGTCATGTGAATTCCTCCTTTATTTGCTATGATCATAGCGTAACTGTTAAAGTTCACTTTAAGGCAAGCCGTTTGTTTTAAAAAATTGGAGGTTGCTATGTATTCGATAAGTGAAGTTGCCGCAAAGGTCAATATAAAGCCGCATACAATACGCTATTATGAAAAAGAAGGAATCATCGAGCCACTTAGGGATGAAAATGGTGTCAGAGAGTTTGATGACGCCCTCATCAAATGGCTCATGTTTATTAAAAAGTTAAGAGAAACCCAGATGCCGATCACGGACTTAAAGAAATATGCCCTTCTGTTTAAAGAGGGTGATCACACTGCACGAGAGAGGCTCATGCTATTAGAGAATCACCAAAAGAAGATTCAGCATCAGATTGAAACGCTCAAGGCAACAGACGAGATGCTCGATGGAAAGATCGCTGCATACAAAAAACATGTCCTAAATAAAAGTCATCGTTGAAAAAAGGGTTCCAACGCTTCATGTAGAAAAGTGAGTGGGGTGGGATTGAAAATTTGAAGATGAGGTGATGGCATGGCGTTACAAGTCAATCAAGTTTACTTGAACTTACCTGTAAAAGATCTTGATCGATCGGTATCCTTCTTCACTGAACTAGGCTTTGAATTCAACGCTGAGTATACGGATGATAAAGCAACATGCATGGTGATCAACGACAATACTTACATCATGCTGCTGGTAGAAGAGTACTTTAAGACGTTTACAAAAAAAGAGGTCGTGAATGCAAAGGATGGAACAGAGGCAATCGTCGCGATATCGGTGAGTAGCCGAGAGGAAGTCGACCGCGTTGTGGAGAAAGCTCTGAATTCTGGAGGAAAAGCGTCCTCAGATCCAGTCGATCACGGGTTTATGTATGCATCGAGCTTTCAAGATCCTGATGGTCACATCTTTGAAGTGCTGTCGATGGAGCAACCCGCGTAAGTTCTGATACAGGAAGCCGCTAGGAATCCCTAGCGGCTTTGTGCTTGCAATTGAGCTAAATACCGTTCCCCTTCTAACGTGATGTGAGTACCAGCTCGTCCGCGTCCTTTGATCACGTATCCGTCTCGTTCGAGGTCATTCAGGCGGAGACGGACTTGTTGTGGACTGAGTGGGGTGGTGGAACCTTTACTACTCTCGGATAAGTGGTTTCGGCTTGCAGATTTTCCTGCGTCGTTTCTCTCTTTAATCCCTTTTAAAATCATCTCATGTTCGTTTGCTTCCATACTGCTTTCGGGTAGTGTTGAAGGCTCTGGCGAAATTTTTTGCAGCCTGTCATGAGGCAGATCGTTCAATGTAATCGTTGAACCGCTTGCAACGACAAGTGCATAATCGATGATGCTTTTTAGCTGGCGGATGTTTCCTGGCCATTCGTACGTCTGAAATCGCTGAATCACATCATCATCGATCTTCATCCAGTTGCCGCTCTTTGTGACAAAATAATTCATCAGAAGCGTAATATCACTCACACGTTCTCTGAGTGGTGGGATGGAGAGATGTAGGACATTCAGGCGATAAAACAAATCTGACCGAAAAGACCCTTCTGCGATTTTATCCTGAAGGTTTTTATTCGTGGCAGCGATCACCCTAACGTTAACGGGGATGATCTTTCTTCCGCCGATCCTTCTGATTTCTTTCTCCTGCAGTACACGAAGGAGATGAGCTTGAACGGTCGAACTGATATCCCCGATTTCATCAAGAAAGATCGTGCCGTTATCGGCGAGTTCAAACAATCCTTTCTTACCGCCTTTTTTGGCTCCAGTAAACGTTCCTTCCTCGTACCCGAACAGTTCACTTTCAAGCAATGTCTCTGTTAATGCACTACAGTTGATGGCGATGAAAGGACCGTTTTTCCGAAGGGAGTGGCGGTGGATCGCATGAGCGAAAAGTTCTTTCCCGACGCCTGTTTCGCCGTGAATGAGAACGGGGTGCTCTGACATCGAGAGCTTCTTCGCAATCCGTTTGCACTCTGTTAAATGAGGATGCTCCCCTAATATATCGTCGAAGTCGTATTTCGCTACGAATCCTTTCTTATGCTGCTCTCGCTGGGCAGTTTTTTCAATTTCAAACGCTTGGTTTACACTTTTAAACGTTACGACGATGGTATGCTCACCTTCCATGTGCTGTCTGAACGCGACGACGTCGACGCCGTTCATCGAAAGGTACTTGTTTTCTTCTGTATCGTGAAGAATGAATTCATACAGTTCTTCATCGACGACGTCCTTTAGTGGCTGGTCGACGACTTCTTTTGCTGAAAGCTGAAAAAGGGCTTCAAGTCGATGGTTGAAAAGGGTAATTCGTTCTTTTCGGTTGATCGCAAGGATCCCATCATCAACTGTATCTACGACGTTTTGATAGTGTTCAGTCGTCCTCGTTGCTTTTTGTTCAGCGAACAGGATCTTTCGATGTAACGTGATCATACTGCGAATGTAGCGCTCAGAGACTTTAGAAGAAATCACGTCATCAAGATCGAAGTGATCGATCATCTTAAGGATAGTGGCCATATCAAAGGGCCTGACGCCGATGTCGATCACCGTATCGATGTAGGCGGGGCATAGGTGCGTTTCACCAGGGGATATGGCGATCGTGATATCATCATAAAACATCTTTCCTTTTTTATAAGGCACGAATTTGATGTGGTTGATGCCAAGCTGGTAGAGCGATTCGATCACGTCGACCGTCGTTTGATCGTCGTCGTTTACCATTAGAACGGTTTCGCCATCGGGGAGGGTCAATAGTTCTTCGATGTAATCGTGACGAATCGTTCTGTTGCCAACGACGACTTTTGGACTTTGGATCGTTGAGAGAGCTTCCGCTTCCAGTTTAGCGGCTTCAGAAGAATACAGAATGATCTTATCAGACCATTCGAGCGGGAGCCCTTCATCGACTGCGAACGAAGTGACAGAGATGTAATCTCCAAGCAGCTGGTCAAGCTGCTCTCGTAATACTTCCTTTGTTCGACTACTCCCAGCAATGAGCGTAAGGGTAGGCTGACTCATATAGACCACCTTCTTTTTCTTATTGGTTCTATTGTATCACCAATTAGTAACAAATGAACCCGATAGCAGGACGTATTTTCGTGATTTTTCTGACGATTAAGGAAGGTCAAAACTTGGCATGGAACTTGCATTGTATATAGTAAGCAGTCTAAAACCAATAGTAGTAACGGAAGGAAGGGGAAACATGAAGAAAGAAAAGAAAGAGATTAAAATGCCTCATACGTTTGTTATTGTCTTTTTTGTCGTATTGGCAGCGGCGGTTCTTACGTATTTCATCCCAAAGGGAACGTTTGAAACAAAAGATGTTACCTACGTACACCAGGGGCAGGAGCAAACGAAGACCGTACTTATTCCTGATAGCTTTTCTTATGTAAAGGACGAAGAAGGTAACGCTGTACGTGAAGGTGTGAGTCTGTTTGAGCCTTTTGGTGAAGCAGGGTTTCTAAACTATGTATTCGAAGGTCTCGTATCAGGGAGTAAGTGGGGATCGGCTGTTGGAGTCGTTGCCTTTATCCTCATTATCGGTGGTGCCTTCGGGATCATCATGCGAACGAAAGCGATCGACCAGGGAATTCTCTCGATCATCGATAAAACAAAGGGTCGAGAAGTATTGATCATCCCTCTAATGTTCGTCTTGTTCTCACTAGGCGGCGCGATTTTTGGAATGGGAGAAGAGGCGATCGCGTTCGCGATGATCCTTATCCCGCTCGTCGTTGCGCTTGGATATGATGCGATCACAGGTGTCATGATTACATACGTTGCGACACAGATTGGGTTCGCAACATCGTGGATGAACCCGTTCGGCGTTGCGATCGCTCAGGGTGTTTCCGGAATTCCTGTATTGTCAGGAGCACCGTTCAGAATCGTAATGTGGATCGTCTTCACGCTTGTAGGCGTTCTTTACACGATGTGGTACGCGAACCGCATCCGAAAGGACCCATCGAAGTCTCTCTCAACAGATTCGAATCAGTACTTTAAAGATTACAATAAAAATCAAGAATTGGACTCGCGATTTAGTCTCGGTCATGGACTCGTTGTGATCACGTTGTTTGCTGGGGTTGGCTGGATCATCTGGGGCGTTATTAAAGATGCCTACTACATTCCGGAAATCGCGACACAGTTCTTTACGATCGGTCTTGTTGCCGGTATTATCGGCGTCATCTTTAAACTGAACAACATGACGGTCAATGATATCGCAGATGGGTTTACAGATGGAGCGAAAGACCTGTTACCTGCCGCGCTCGTCGTTGGGATGGCAAAGGGAATCGTCATCATACTTGGAGGCGATGCAGCTGGAGAACCATCCGTTCTGAACACGCTTCTTTACAGTGCTGGGAACGTTGTGGACGATTTCCCTCAGGCTGTTTCAGCGTGGTTTATGTTCCTGTTTCAGTCGATCTTTAATTTCTTCGTTGTATCTGGTTCAGGACAAGCTGCACTCACGATGCCACTCATGGCTCCGCTCGCAGATATCGCAGGTGTAACGAGACAGGTTGCCGTTCTTGCATTCCAGCTCGGAGACGGATTAACGAACATCATCGTTCCGACGTCAGCAGCCCTTATGGGAACGCTTGGTGCTGCGAGAATGGACTGGGGAACATGGTTTAAATTCATCATCAAGTTTCAACTCGTGCTGTTTGCACTAGCATCCATTTTTGTCATCACAGCGTCACTCATGAATTTTCAGTAATAGCTTGGAGGATCGTACATGTTTACTATCATAAGAAATGCAGAAATCTACAATCCTAATCATCTAGGGAAAAAAGATGTGCTGATCGCGTTCAGTAAGATCGCGATGATCGGTGAAGGCATCGAGCTTCCTGAAGACATTCCACACAACGTGATTGAAGCAGATGGCAAGCTCCTTTTCCCAGGCTTCATCGATTCACACGTCCACATTATGGGCGGAGGCGGGGAAGGAAGCTACCGCACGCGAACGCCAGAACTCACGCTTAGTCAAGCGACGTCTTCAGGCGTCACCACATTGATCGGTGTGATCGGAACGGATGGCACGACGAGAACGATGCCAGATCTTATCGCAAAAGCAAGAGGGTTAGAGGAAGAAGGAATCACCTGCTACGTTCATACGGGAAGCTATCAAGTTCCGGTAAAAACGTTAACAGGTAAAATCGAGGATGACCTCATCTTGATCGACCGCGTGATCGGAGCAGGAGAGATTGCGATCAGCGACCATCGCTCCTCACAGCCAACAGTGGAAGAGATGGCGAAGATTGCGTCTGCAGCGCGTATCGGAGGCATGCTTTCTGGTAAGGCCGGCATCGTAAATATCCACGTGGGAGATTCCCCTACGAAACTAGCACTTCTTGAAGAAGTGGTAGAAACAACGGATATTCCGATCAAAACGTTCCACCCGACGCATATCAATCGAACGGAAGAGCTATTCCGTTCAGGACTAGACTATGCGAAAAAAGGTGGATACATCGACTTTACGACAAGCACCATCCCGCAATTTTTAGAAGAAGGGGAAGTAAAGTGCAGCACTGGGTTAAAACGAGCGCTAGAAGCAGGTGTACCTGTGGAACAGATCACGTTCACCTCAGATGGCCAGGCAAGCCTGCCAGCGTTTGATGCGAACGGTGAATTTGAAGGATTGCAGATCGGAACGGTTGCATCTCTCTACAAAGAGGTGAGGGATGCGATCGTGCAAGATGGCGTTCCAATCTCTGATGCTATCAAAGTGATTACGAAAAATCCCGCTTCCCTTCTAAGACTGAAGGATAAGGGTGAAATTGCGGTAGAAAAGGATGCTGACCTCGTTCTTGTGAACAAAGATTTTGAAGTCGATACCGTGTTCGCAAAGGGACAGCTGATGGTAGAAAACAAAGAGGTCCTGGTGAAGGGGACGTTTGAATAAAGAAGTAAAATGCACAAACCGATGTTTGTGCATTTTTTTGTGCTAATAACAAAAATTTACATTTTAAAGGTATTGTTCATCTAATGTTGAATGGTAGTGTAACAATATCAAAAAAGGGGGAAGGTAAAATGATATTTTTGACTGAAAAGCTCACAAAAAGTATTTTAGACCCAATACATGGCTTGATCAGAATGACAGAAGAAGAAATGCATATTATATCTCACCAGTTATTTAATAGGTTGCGAAAAATAAAACAAAATACATTTTTGTACTATGTGTTTCCGTCCGCAAATCATACAAGGTTTGAGCATTCTATAGGTGTTATGAACCTTGCGAGTGAGATGTTCATAAATGCATTTTATAATGCAAATACTCTAATTCAAAAGAAGAAGAAATATAATATTGATGATAATCGTACTGTCCTATGTATTGATGAAGTTGAAGATATTGAAAGTATTTTTTTAGATTTAAGAATTGCTGCATTATTACATGATATAGGTCATGGTCCTATGTCACACCTTTTTGATAAATTTGCAATGAAAAACAGACATTTTATTGAGATGATGAAAGAAGAAAATTTCAAAAATCAAGGAGAAGAAATAGGGCGCGAATTAGCAAGTTCTTTTAATTCTATCTTTGAAACAAATAATTTATTTGATAAGAATATTGAGCATGAATATGTTTCATATTATTTTTCGTTAAATGTACTATCTGATATAGGAGTAAGTAATAAGCGAATTAGGCGAATCCTTACGATAATGAATGGTCATTTAGACTTGGAAGAGATTAGTATTACTAAGGGGGAAAAAACATTAAATATCCTCCCCTTACTAAATGACATTGTTGCTGGTGCACCTCTTGACTGTGACAGAATGGATTACTTACTTAGAGATAGTTATTTTTCAGGAGTTAAATACGGTACCTACGATTTGAATAGACTTCTAAAATCTTTGTTGCCATTTATTCATCATGAGCAAAACTCCGTTAAGTTAGGTATCAAGAAAAGTGGATTACCTGCAATAGAAAATTTTTTACAAGCAAGGTATGAATTGTTTGTGCAAGTTTACTTTCATAAAACTAACCAAGCTTGCAATACAATGCTAGATCATGCTACAAGAAATATAAAGGAATTAAATTTCTTAAACTTTGAAAACATAAGGGAATTAAAGGAGAAATATCTTTCTCTATCTGATGAAAAATTTTTGGAATCTATTTATGATGAATTAATTGAGCGGAATAACTTAGTTGACTCAAAAACTATGAGTAATTTACTTTCTAGAAAACTTTGGAAGAGAGTGTTGGAGGTTCATCCAGAACCTGGAAAAGAAAGAAAAGAGGATTTGAACGAAATTCTTATAAGTAGTAAAAAATATATTTTGGATAAAGATCCTGCATTTGAACCATATGTTAGGGAAAATTTGAATACTTCAAATCCTGTAAAAGATTTAGATAAAGAAAAAGCTGTTCTTTTGGTAAAAGATGACGATGAAAATTATATAATAGAAAAAGATACTGATTGGGTAAGTGATTCAATAATCTTCAAGGCATTATCCAGGAAGTATATGGTGGGAAGAATCTACATGGAAGTTGACACTAGTAATAATGAAAGTAAAGAAAAATTCCGGGCTTATAAAAAAGAAATAAGAAATAAATTGTAAATGTAAAAAATGTAAAAAATCTTAAAAACAGGAGACTATGCTTAAAGCGATAGTCTCCTGTTTTTATATAAATTAATAAATCGCTGATACTTACTATAATTAGTAATTTCATAATTACATTCCAGATTATTTAAAGTATGAATTATTCTTAAACATTCCTCATTTGAAACTACATTTTCCACTTCTAACTCATAACTAGAAATTTCTCCAAAGAAGAGAGTATGGTCAAGTTCAAATGTGTTGTGATCGAGATAATTTAATTTTGTTCTATTGTTTTCTATCATTCCTATGTATTTAATCTCTGTTGGTTTAGTGTTAACACTTTCTAACAAACCAATGATATCTTTACTGATAAAGCTTCCAATGTTTTGGGAATTTTCTTTTAAATTATTCAAATTCTGTTGGTTAACACTGAATGAGTACTCAAAAGATGATTTAATCAAACTTTCTTTTAGAGATTTACTTTTTAAGCACCCAAGGATTTTATCTTCTTCAATTCTTATTCTAAGAGTACATCCATTTTTGTATAAAGTGAACTCGTCAGTATCAAAGTAATGGTTTATCTGGGATTTATAATCAGAATGTTTGTTTAAAGCTAATATCTTATTAAAAGATTCCTTATCAAGCAAAACTTTAAATTCGTTCTCTACTAATATCATTTTTTCCTCCTTCGCCCAAAATAGTTTGTTTTACTTATTCAATTTCTATCAAGCAAAACCTTCTCTCAGAATGATGGAATTTTTAATTGGTTCATTATGGTTTTTTTTTTATGACCAATAGTAGTATTCAAAACTCATTTTCCGTACAAACACGTGTGGAAAAGCTTGGCACGGAACTTGCATAATAGTTTGACAATAGAAGAAGGGAGAGAGTGTCATGAGTAGATGGAAACGAACGACTGCTTTACTAGCAGCGGCCTTTTTAGGAATCTTTTTAGTCGTACAGGGGATTCAAAAGCCTGAGCCAAAAGCGAGTGCTTCCAGTGGAGGCGAAGAAGGAGCGCTTGTGATCGTTGGAGGTGCACTTAGCCCGGACAATGAAGAAGTGTACAACAAGTTCCTCGCGCTAGCTCAAGCGAAAAGAGGCGTTGAAAAGGAAGACCTTAAAATCGGTATCCTGCCAACAGCAAGCTCAAGCCCGATCGAGAGTGCAACTTCTTATAAGAAAGACTTTGTGACGTACGGTGCAACGGAAGGAAACATCGACATTCTTCCGATCGCAGTCAACGATGACCGCTCGACAGAAGAAGACGAATCGAAGTGGGTCGATAACGGCTCCGATGAGGAACTAGCAGAACAAGTAGACCAGTACGATGCAATCTGGTTCGTTGGAGGAAATCAGCTACATTATACGACGACGCTTCTTAAAAATGACGAAGAAACGCCGGTGCTAGAGGCGATCAAAGACATCCGTGAAGAAGGAGCGGTGCTCGGTGGTTCGAGCGCTGGTGCTGCGATCATGAGTGATCCGATGATCGGAGCAGGCTCTAGCCTTGGTGCGTTGAGCGACGGTGTGACGGATCGTGATAACTACGGTGACGCGGAGGATAATCGCGTGTTCTTAACGGAGGGGCTAGGATTTTTTGAAGAAGGGATCGTCGATCAGCACTTCGTAAAACGTGGCCGATTCGGTCGATTGATGGTTGCGGCATGGGAATCTAATCATGAAATGGCGTACGGAATCGATGAGAACAGCGCGATGGTCGTTTACCCTGAACGTGAAACGATTGAAGTGGTTGGTGAAAGTGGACTCGTTATCGTCGACCTCGCTGATGCAAAAAAGACGAAAGACTACCCTGCTGCGATGAAAGATGTAAAGATCAGCTATATTGAAAAGGGAGACCGCTACAACTTTGAGTCGAAAACCTATGAGATTACAGAGGACAAGCCACTCATCACCGATCCTTATTATCAGCCGAATTCTGCGAACACAGGGATCTTTGGTGAAGATGCGCTAAAGCAGGTGTTAACCTATGATCTTATCGATAATACCGCAACGACAGCCGTTGGACTAGCGATCGATTTAACGGATGAGGACCGTGGTGAAGGATTCAAGCTGACGTTTAAAGAAACGAAGGACACAAAGGGCTACTGGGGTAAAATTGACGGCGTCGAATCGTACGCTGCCGTAAATGTAAACCTCGACCTTGCCCCGATGGAAGTGAAGTTGAAAGTAGATAAGATAAAAGAAAAGAAGATGGAGGAATTTGAGTAACGGCGACGATAGAATAGTTACTTCGACAACCTTGCCACTAGTAGTTTACTAGTATCTACATGTGCAGGTTACCTTTCAAAACCTTAACGCTTCAATTTTAATATGGACATGATTATTAGAAGCTTTTCCTAACTGGAAGAGCTTCTTTATATTGGAAAAAACGATGTCATGGAATTCTATTTCGGTCATAACGTTATTACGTAGAAGTTTAACTTTTTCTAAATTCTTACTTCCGGATTGGGCATTCGTGCGTATAGTAAAAAGATTGAATCCTATTGGAGGTGTTCGTGTGCCGTTTCCTAATAACAATCAGTTTACGCCGATCTTGGTGGGTGGGGAGGTTTATGCAGATTTAATCAAGGATATGAATCCATCTCAGACTGATATCGTTGGGGATGAGAGCAATCCGTCGTTTTATTATGCCTATGATACGATCAACGTCTATTTTCGCATGCGGGTCAGAGCGGATCCACGTAACCGGTCAAAAACGTCGTTTAAACGAAATGCATGGGGCGTGCTGCTCAATACTTCAGGAGTAGCTGGAACCTACGACTGGATGCTTGCAGTAAATGGATTGAAAAATCGCGTGAATTTAATTCAAAACGTAGACAAAGAATTTAACTCATGGAAAGACTCAGCCGAAGGAACGAATGGAAAAGGGGAGCCGAATTTTCAACGACAGATTATTAACTTTGATGTTGCGAGGGTAGTACAGGCGGATACGACGTTTGGGGATTCACAGAACTTCTTTATTGATTTTCTTATCCCAGCTTCTACTTTTTTCTCTTATCTAGATATCAAGCCAGCAGATCCAATCCAAATGGTAGCTTTTACTGCTACAAATAACAACAACTATAACAAAGATTCATTACGTACAAAAGAAGACTATGAATTTAAGGATGCTCTTTCTGATCCAACGACGGTGAACGATGGGAATGTAAAAGCAAACCTGCAAATCACTAAGACGATGATCTCAGGTCCTACTGAACCAGTAGCAGGACAACACTATGAGTGGACCGGTAGAATCACGCTAACGAATATAGGTAAAAGTCAGGCGACGATCTTGAACGTTGTGGATGTAGTCGCCCTTGATGTCGTGTCCGTTTTTCAAGCTACATCCGTTTCTCAAGGATCGACTGCTTATAACGAGGGGAATAAAACGCTCACGTGGACGGTTGGAGACCTTGAAGCAGGTGAGAGTGCAACCTTAGATTTTATAGAAAATGGCTTGTTTTATACATCCGGAAACCAGGTTTTGAATGTCGCAACAGGCATCGGATTTGATTTGTTTACAGGTCAGGAGCTGGCGATCGTTCGGTCACCGGTTACCGTCGATGTTCAGGCAACGGGTGGCGTCGCTGGAAACGTGCTCAATCAGGTGAACGGACTTCCAGAAGAAAACGTTTCGGTGCGCTTGCTTTCCGGTGCAACGGAAATAGCCACAACGCAAACTGATGCGTTTGGGGATTACAATTTTACGAATATCCCGGCAGATACGTATACGCTTGAGTTTTCAAAAGCTGATTTTAACGGTGTTACAAGAGTTGTAGAAGTCACGGAAGACAACGTTACGATCGTAAATCTCTATCTTGCCCCTGTACTAGGAAATCTAGCTGGGACCGTTAATTCAGGCGGTGTTCCGATCTCAGGTGCAAAGGTAGCGATCTCGAACAATATTGGGCAGGAAATTCTTGCGACGACGACAAACGGTGCAGGTGAATATACGTTAAACAACCTTCAGCCTGGTCATTACGTGATGACGGTCACGGCTGATGGGTTTCAGTCTCAGTCGATCGGGAAAGATGTGATCTCGAACGCCACAGCGACGGAAAACTTCTCGCTAGCTCCAAACCCTGGAATAGTGGAAGGCACGGTGACGAGCGATGGGGTGCCGATTGCCAATGCAACGGTCGACATCATCGGGTCGACAGGCCTTGTCGTTGCTTCAGCTACGACAGATGCAGCTGGTGAATGTGTCATCAACCGCCTAGCTCCTGGCACGTATCGATTCAGAGCAAAAGCAGCTTCTTACCAGACCTTTAACGTAGGGTTTACTGTTCTTGCAGGTCAAACGGTTGAGGTAGATGTTGATCTTCTTCCTAATCCAGGTTCACTCGAAGGTCGGGTGAAAGATGAAGACACGAATGAAGATTTAGAAGGCACGACTATTAAAATAACGAACGCCTTCGGATTAACGATTGCGAACGCGACGACGGATGCGAGCGGGGAATTTGCAGTTGGTTCACTCGCTCCTGGAAACTATGTTGCAACGTTCGCTTCTGATGGCCACGGAGCGAAGAACTTCGGCTTCTATATTCGGTCTGATGAGACAACGACGCTCGACTGTTTTCTGAAGCGTTTAACGGGAGTTCTGGCTGGTACTGTCGTATCGGACGGAAGTCCAGTAGGAGGCGCGAAGATCGATGTGGTCGCGAACAACGTCGTCGTCGCAAAAACCGTCGCAAACGATGACGGTACCTATACGATTAGAGGACTTTCTCCTGGGCGTTACACGTGTATTTTTACAGCGGATGGTTATTCGACAACAACGTTAGGTGCATTGATCAGCAATAATCAAACGTTTACCCTCGATGCTGAGCTTCAGCAGATTTTTGGGTCGTTAACAGGGTCTGTAACGACAGATGGAGGCGACCCGCTTGCTGGAGCCGTGGTTCTCGTGAATAACTCTGATTCTGATGTTCTCGTGTCGAGGCGCGTCACCGACACGAACGGAGACTATTCAGTGAGTGATCTTAATCCGGGAAGCTATTCGATCACAGCCTCATTTCCGAACTATCAATCGTTATTAGGCGGAGCGATCATTACTTCTGGAAATGAATCAGAGCTTAATTTTTCACTAACACCTAATCCATCCACCATTGTCGGAACGATTATCAATGAAGAGACGGGCGATCGTATTACAGGTGAATCGATCCAAATGCAGCTGATCGACTCGAACGGCGTGTTGCTGTCCACAACGTTCTCAACGAATGAAGGGGAATTTACGTTTGAGAATGTGCTCGTTAATACGTATACGATCAACGCGAATACAGACGCGTACCGTAGTTCATATGCGAGCGTGAAAACAGAGCCTGGTCAAACGGTGACAACAAGCGTAGGGCTTGTCCCATTACCTGGGTTTATTACCGGTACGTTACGTGATGCGGACACGAATTTGCCGATTGCCGGTGCAACGATCAACATCAGTAATGCACTTGGGTTTCAAGTAGATTCATTGATTACGAGTGGAAACGGGGGATTTTTTACAGTAGGGCTGCCTGCAGGAATTTATACGATGGCTGTTGTCGCTCAAGGATATGAAACGGCATTGATCGGAGAAATCGTACCATGGGGTTTTACGAAGAGCATCGATATCGAATTAAAAGCAAATCCAGGTTCAATCATCGGAACCGTTACGCCGGTAGCTGAAAATTTAATCGTTCAGCTATATTCGCTCGATAACCAGCTCGTAAACGCAACCGCGGCTGACCCAACAGGTGCATATCAATTTGAAAATTTAGCGCCTGGAAACTATATTTTAAAAGCTGCAGCACCGAATTATTCCGTTGCTTGTACGGGGGCTTTCGTAGAATCAGATACCGTTTCGAACGTACCCATGACGATTAAGCCAAATCCAGGTTCGATCAGCGGAAACATCGTGAATGATTTAGGTACGACATTAGCGAACGTGACCATTTCGCTTCTCGATGAAAATGAAACGCCGATTGCATACGGAAATACGGACGTTGATGGGAACTATTTTATCAGCAACGTGCCACCAGGAAGTTATGCTCTCATCGCGAAGCTGATGATGCATACGACGACATCAGGAACAGTATCCGTCGAAGCGGGTCAAGAGGTGCAAAACATCGATTTTGTCATGGCGAGGGTACTCGGAACGATTTCAGGCGGGGTCTCTGATTTTCAAACGGGCGAGGTCATCACAGGAGCTTCAGTTCTTCTTAGAAACAGTCTCGGAATTCTCATCAAGTACACCACAAGTGATCAGTTCGGAAAGTTTCTGTATCGAAACATCGGTCCAGATTCCTATACGATTACGTGTTCGGCACCGAATTATTCAACTGAGATTACAGGTGTAATCGTACCGCCTGGGGAAACGACAGGTGCGAACGTAAGACTGAAAACAACGGTTGGAGATATTCAGGGGCAAGTTGTTGATGAAAACGGTGATCCGATCAGTGGAGATAACATCCAGCTAAAGTTACTCGGGGCAAACAAAGAACTGTTGCAAGCGCTGTTGGCAAATCCAGATGGTTCGTTCGTGATTCCAAGTTTGTCGGAAGGAACATACTTTGTTACCGCAACATTAGCAGGGTATACGGCAAACCTTGTGTCTACGATCATCACTGCGGGTGAAGTAAGCAATGCGACCGTTCAGCTTTCACCGATCCTTGCGACGGTTGCCGGGAATGTCGTCGATGCGAATACAGGTGCCCCGATCACAGGAACCGCTGTTTTTCTATCGCTCACAAAGAGCACGGGCGTTTTTGTGTCGAGTATCTATCCGAGTGAAAATGGTGTGTATCTATTCGATTCGGTATTGCCAGGTTCCTATTTATTGAACGTGAATGCAGAGGGATATGGGAACGAAGTCATCACGGTTACCGTTCCGCTTGAAGGCGTTGAAATGGATATCGCTCTTGAACAGAACCCGGGTGCGGTCACTGGGTTCGTGACGAATCAATTATCGAGTGAACCGTTAAATAATGCAGTCGTCACGGTAAACAATTTCGGTAAAACGTTAGAAAGTAAAGTAGTAACAGATAGCTTCGGTCAATTTACGTTCCCGAATTTATCGCCAGGTTTATATCGTGCGATCGTTGCTGCTGAAGGGTTTTCAAGTCAGAGTGCTACGTTTGAAATCTTACCAGATCAAACGACGTCTTTAAGCTTTATTATTACGCCAGAGCCAGGTGATCTGATCGGTACCGTAACAGATATTGAAACAGGCGATCCGATCGGTGGAGTCAACATTCAAGTGCGTTATTTAACACCGACTGGCCCTGTTTATGCGACAACGTTGACAGATGCTTCGGGTGTGTATCATACCCCTGGATTGTTTGCGGGAACGTATACGGTGATCGCTTTCGCAGAAGTGGGTTATGGTTCTTCGAGTGCGTCCGTTAAAGTTCCTGCGAATGGATCGCGGACGTTAGATTTCGAGCTCGAACCGTTTCCTGCGATTGCAGAAGGAACGATTCGCGATGAAACGACTGGTGAACCAGTGCCAAATGTCTTTGTGAGGTTACTAGATATACACGGAAGTTCCATTCAAACAGTGAACTCAGATATGAACGGTTTCTATCGTTTTACGAATTTCACAGCGAGTCAGTACTTGATCTCTGCTATTTCACCGAATTACCAGCGTGTGCAAGTATCGATCAATCCGCTTCCGGGTGAAACGGTCGTAAGCGATATCTTCTTCACACCTGAACCAGGTGGCATCTCGGGGATCATTCTCGATGCAGAAACGGATTCACCGTTAGTTGGAGCACAGGTTGAAGTGTATTCTCCAGGATCCACTGTACCAGTAGCGCGTCGAACCGCAGGAGCGAGCGGAGACTTTTCGATCACTGGGGTATTTCCAGGGTCCTTTTCGATCAATGCGTACACGATTAATTATAGTCAAGAAATAAAGGGGATCACCGTTGAAGCAAACGAAACCACGACGTTAGAATTCCGCCTTGTCCCAGATCCTGTTACAATTTCAGGCACAGTAGTGGATGATACCGGTCAGCCATTAGGAAATGTCAGTGTACGAATTATCGATGAAAATGAAGTCGAGGTAGGGAACGGGATTTCAGATATTGATGGGAACTTCTCGGTGGGTAATCTGCCTCCAGGTTCTTTCACAGTTATAGCAGGAATCGATGATTATGCAGAGTTTACAACGGGTGTATCGGTTCCACCAGGAGGAGAGTACAGTGATCTCACGGTTGTCATGATCCCTCTCGGGGGAACATTTACCGGGAGCGTCGTTAATGCATCAACTGGTGAAGGGATCCCTGGTGTGTTGATTTCCGTGAGTACACCTGAAGGAATTCCGATCATTTCTACAAACTCTGAAACGAACGGTGAATTTGTATCGCCGCTTTTATCGCCTGGCATGTACACCGTCATCGCGAGCTCACCATATTTCGTTCAAGATCAGACAGGGGTTATCGTTGTATCCAATCAGTCGACAGAGATCAGTTTTTCACTTGAAGAAGTCGGTGGCACCATCTTTGGAACCGTTGTTGGAGTGGACGGCGATCCGATCGAAAATACTTCGATCGCTATCAGGGTGTTAAACGACAACGGTGCACTGCTGCAGACGCTCCAAGCTTTATCGGATGGAACGTTTGAAGTCCTGAACCTTCCTTCTGGATCATATCGCATCAATGTGATCGCGGATCGCTATCAAGCAGCTACAGTCGGTGCGATCGTAGAGAATGGAGAGATAACGGAGCTAACCGTTCCTCTATCTTTAGCGGGAGGATCGATTCAAGGTACGATCACCGATACGAGCGGCGCGCCGCTTCCGGGAAGCTTTGTTGAGGTAACGAATGTGAATGGCGTCCTCGTTGCGACGATCACGACGGATCAGAATGGAGAATTTCTTCTTTCAGATATTAAGGTAGGGCAGCTCAATGTAAAAGCCACTGCCCCTGGCTATGGCGCTACAACGATCGGAGTGATCGTGGAGCCAGCTGAAACATCATCTGTTCAACTCGCTCTGTCAGAGATTACGGGTACCATTTCAGGTGTCGTCACAGATACCGATGGGACGCCGATCGGCAATGCGACAGTCACCGTGACGGACGGTACGAACACGTCAGTCGCAACGGTTATTTCAAATAGCGATGGCTCTTATACGATCCCTCAGTTAGATCCTGATCAGTATACCGTGACCGCTAGTGAAAGCAGTACCGGTGCAAATGTTGTAACAGGAACAGTAACTCCTGATGGAGAGACTGTCGTAGATATTTCATTGATTCCGACAGGCGCAGTTGTTCAAGGAACGATATTGGATGTCGGCGGGGAGGTCGTTGTAGGAGCAACGGTGGAACTGAGGTCGGTCAGTCCGTTCGGGCCGGTCATAAGTACGGTTTTGACCGATAGTGACGGAAATTACGATTTCGGTACGATTTCGAATGGAACGTATACCCTCGTCGTCACCGCTGAGAATTATGGAAGCGAAAGCGGCTCTGTCCTTATCGAGGCAGGTGTGCCAACGATCCAGCAATTTGCACTTGCGCCGGATCCATCTAGCGTGGAAGGTGTAGTTACGACTGACGGAGTTCCTGCACCGAATACAGTCGTGCGATTGTTAGATATCACGGATACAAATCTATTCGAGGTCCAAACGGATGCAGAGGGCAGGTATCTCATTCAAAACATTAATCCTGGTATCTATTCACTCGTGGTCAACAATCCTGATTATCAATCTGAAAAGCAAGGGTTTACGATCGGAGCTGGGGAAACAACAACCGTTAATTTTGATCTCGTCCCACGTCCGAGTGCCATTTCTGGAAGGGTTCTGAACACACAAACGAACTTCCCTGTGAGTGGTGCGATCGTGCAGATTCTCTATGGAGATAGCGTGCAGCCATCAGAACGAGCGGTTACAGATCCTGCGGGTGAATACACCGTTACAGGTCTTGCACCTGGTGCGTACACGGTCATCATCACCTCCCCGAACTTTGATACGTTCACCGCCGGAGCAACTGTTGCAGCGAATGAAACAACAACGATCGATGGCTTTCTCACTCCAGATCCTGGTGTCGTGACGGGAACAGTCGCTGGACCAGACGGAGCGGTAGCGGGTGCTTCAGTAAAAGTCATCGATCCGAACGGCAGCGTTATTGGATCAGGTGTGACGGATGCGAACGGCACGTGTTCGATTGGAAATCTGCCGGAGGGAATTTATGTTGTTTCCTGTACTGCCCCTGACCATGAAAATTCAAAGCAGGGTGTAGCGATTACACCAGGAGAAGTGGTGACGGTGTCGTTTGAACTTGGAGCAAACAATGGATCGATAGATGGAATCGTAACAGATGCAGATGGTAATCCTCAACCTGGAACCGTTGTGAATATCGTATCGCCTGATGGAACAATTGTTGATTCCGTTGTAACAGATGAAGAAGGATTTTATACCATTCAGAATCTAGAGCCTAAGACGTATCAAATCATTGCTGATAAACCTAATCAACCAACCACATCAGTAGGGGGAATTGTAGAACCAAATGACACCACAACATCTGATGTTCAAACGCCTGAAGCGTTTGGAAGTATTACCGGAACGATCACGAATGCTGATGGAGACGTGCTTACAGATAGAACCATTCTGGTCAATTTGTTTGACCAGAACGATGCCTTGATCACGTCAGTTCAAGCAGAGACGAATGGCACGTACACGATACCGGACATAAAAGAGGGCAACTACCTTCTTACTGCGACAACCAAAGGGTTCAGTCCAGCAAGTTTTGCCATTCCGGTCGAAGCTGGTGAAGAGAGCACGCTCGGAGTACCGTTGAGTCCTCGTGCTGGCGGATTATCCATTCTCGTTGTCGATGACGTAACGAGCACACCTGTAACGGGCGTCGTGACCAATGTGAAAAATGAAACCGGCATTCCGATCACGTCAGCTGTGACAGACCAGGATGGAATCGCTGTTGTTGAAGACTTAGAACCAGGGACAGTGGTTGTTTCAGCAGCCGCATCTAATTATACGAACTCCTCGCAAGGAGCGATTATTGAGCCCGGTGTTACAAAAGAGGCCACCTTGGTTCTATCTCCTGAAACCGGTGATTTGGCAGGTGTTATTACAGATGCGAACGGTAATCCGATCGCAGGTGCAACCATTCAGATCCTTGATTCGAAACGTTCCGTGATCACGACGGTGTTAACGCAGAGCAATGGAGCGTATAAGGTGTTCGACCTTGCGCTAGGCATCTATACGATGCTCGTGAACAGTCCAGGATATGAACAGCAGTCGTTAAGTGCAAATATTTCTTCAGGTGAAACGACCGCGACGAGTATCTCGCTTCCATCCGTACCAGGATCCGTGAAGGGTGTTGTCACAGATTCCGAAACAGGTGCGCTTTTATCGAGGACGAACGTGGAGCTACGTCTGATTAGCTCCTCAGGTCCAGTCATTGCATCCACGTTGACGGATTCACAAGGCATGTATGTACTTCCAGACATTGAAGCGGGTAACTATACGGTCGTTGCGAGCAGTCGCTTCTACGGTGACGACGCTGATGCAGTATCTGTTGAGTCTGGTGAAACCACGTTTGCTGATCTTCAGCTTTCCGTAACAAAAGCAAGTGTGGTAGGACGCGTGACAGGAGAGGGTACGGAACCTTTAGCGAATACGCTCGTTCGAATATCTGATCAAAATAAAGTAGTTGTAGCAGAAGTTCAGACGGATGCTGACGGGAACTTCCAGTATGAAGGGCTGAACCCTGGAGAGTACAACATCTCAACGATCAACCCAGATTATCGAGCGAACGTCGTATCGTTCCAGGCTGAACCTGACGCCCCGACTGTCGTGAACAGTGCACTCGTAGCGATTCCAAGTCGATTTACAGGACTCGTTACAGATGCTCAAACAGGTCTTCCGATCGTAGGTGCGATCGTTGAAGTGTTCGATCTCATCAATCGCCCGGTTGCGGTTGCGCTAACGAACATCAACGGAAGATACACGATCACAGGACTCAGTGATGAAACGTATGCACTACGAGCATCAGCGCAAGGATATGGCTCTGAAGGAAGGCAGTCCACGTTGTTTGTGAACGATACGAATGTAGAGAATTTTGCGCTTGGAAAGGCTGCAGCATCCATTTCAGGTACAGTACGATCTGCAACGACGGAGGAGCCGATTACTGAAGCGACCATCAGTGTTTTCGATGAAGAAGGCGTGCTCGTTGGAGACACATTCACAGATGAAAATGGTGCGTATACGATTGGGAACCTTAGCGCAGGGACCTTTTCGGTCGCAGCCGATGCGATCGATTATCTAGAAGATCGGCAGGTAGTGGTGCTAGCAGCTGGTGAAGAGCGTCAAGGAGTCGATTTTGCACTTCGCCCTGGTGAGGACGGAGGAATCGCTGGCCGGGTAACTGACCGAGGAACAGGAGTACCGATCGATGGTGTGTTGATCAGGCTTTATAATGAAGATGGGACGCTGGTTCGAGAAGTGAGAACGAACGAAGAAGGAGTTTATTCACTTTCTGGTCTTCCTGTTGGCATGTATGAAGTCAGGGCGACGAGAGCAGGATATGAACCGTTCAGCACGACCGTTCGCGTTCGTCCGAATGAGGAAGTCCTCCTTGAAATCAGCTTGGTCTCAACGTCACCAGTGCCGCCACCGGTTCGTGACGAGTATTATATTACGACGAATAGAGGAGAGTTCTTACGATTAGATGGAGGGATGGTTCCAACGCTGTTCAGGATGGAGAGCATCAATGAATCAAGAGGATGTGGAACGTTCTCGTATGTAAGTGAAACGGGAGCGAGGAGAACGATCACGCTCGATCTGTCTTCAATCACGATTAGTCCAGTAAGAGAATAACAAGTAGCCCAGGGACGTTTGTTCCTGGGCTTTTTCATTTTTATAACGAAATACGGCCCTCGTTTTATAAGCAAAAAAGTTGTATGCTACAGGATAGAGATTCTTTATAAAGGAGGACGGCAGATGAGCCAACCCGATTTAGAACGGATGTGTGAGATATGTGGGCTCGGTAAGCAGACCACGCTACCTGAACGGATTCATGGCGGGCTCTTACACCGGATGTATGCTGTTTTGACTACGAAAGGCAAATACGCGATTAAAGTGTTGAACGAGGAGGTCATCACGAGACCTTCTGCTGTAAAAAACTTCTTGAATTCAGAAGAAGTGGCAACGGTCGTGTCGAACGAGATCCCAGCCCTTCCTGCTCTGTGGCTTAACGGTACGTTCCTTCAACAGCTCGATGGACAGTACTTTCTTGTTTACGACTGGATTGAAGGAAAAAGCCTCAAACCGGTGTCGATCACGAGTGACCATATCAAAAAAGTTGGCGCGCTGCTTGCAGACATTCATCGGACTGATTTTTCCACGTTACACATCCCGTTTAACATTGAGGAAAGTGAGGTGACGGACTGGGAGTACTACTTGCACCTCGGTAAAGAAGCCGATGCGCCTTGGGTTCCGCTATTTGCTACGTATGTAGAGAACCTTTACAGGTGGACAGCGATGGCGAAGAAAGCGTCCGAAATCCTTTCCTCAGAAGTAGTGATCAGTCATCGGGACCTTGATCCTAAAAACGTGCTTTGGTCAAACGGTGAGCCGATCGTCATCGATTGGGAATCGGCTGGGTATATCAATCCGATGCAAGATCTTCTTGAAACGGCTGTTTACTGGGCGATGACGGGGGAAGGAAAGATCGACAAAGAGCGCTTCTTCTCATTCATCGACGGCTATAAGAAAACGTGTGAACCGTATGCCGACTGGAAAAAGGTACTCGCTACAGGCTTTTCAGGAAAGCTTGGCTGGCTAGAGTACAACCTGAAGCGTTCGCTGAAGCTAGATGGGTCGTTGGATGAAGGACATAAAATGGGTACAGACCAAGTGCTGCAAACGTTAAACGAGATCAAGCAGTATGCCGATTCCATGCCGACGCTCGAGAACTGGTTGCAGGAGAAGGATAGAGGTTAAGGCGGGGGCGCAGCTTTTCCTATCGCTTCCCTGCGATCGATTGATACACATGATACCCGCTCGTCGACACGCCGATCGTACCAGCACCTGGGAATACGCTATCACCGCAAAGCCATAACCCATCGAGTCCTGTTCGATGCGATAGGCTATTGAACAAGCTGAATTCGTTCGTTTGTGGAAACCCACCGACCATGCCGTTCGGTCGTTTCGTGAATCGCTCCCAAGCACGAGGGGCACCAGCCATCATCATGTCGATGCCGCTTCTTACTTCAGGGATCACACGCTCGACGCCACTCAGAACTTTTTCCGTTAAGAAAGCTTTGTACTGATCGTATTTTTCTTTCGTATCCCAGCGATGAAGCTCTGTATGGGTGCTCACAGTAAGTGTTCGGTAACCTTGTGGTGCACGTATCCGGTCCTTTGAGCTTGAAAGAGAGAGAAAGAGGTGGTCCCCTTCTGTCATGGTTCCGCCTTCAACTAATACTTGATTGAAAAGAGCTGTGTATTCTGGAATCACGTACTCCTCGATCGCAAGGTACATCGTGAACGCTCCCCACTGCGAAATTCTGCTTCTTTTTTGAAGCTTGTTCGGAAGCTCAAGTTGAAGGGGTTCTGAGAGGAGAGGGACGAAGCTCTGTACTGGGAGATTACAGATCAGATGATCCGCTCTCCAGTTCTCTCCGCGCTGATCGACCGCGACCCACTTTTTCTTTTCGCGGCGAATCGTTTGAATGTGTTTTCGTTTAAACGTTTTGCCACCGTGCTCTTCAATATAAGACTGCAGTTTTTCAGCGATAGAGAAGAGGCCGCCCTCCGTGTAGTATGCGCCTTCATGGTAAATATCGAGTGCGAGCGCTCCCATGAGTGCTGAACATTCACCGCTCGTTGCCTGCATGCTGTCGATCAACTGACCATCGATAAAATGGCGAAACGCATGCGCTTCATGAAGGTGATGTTTCTTTAAAAGATCGCCCATCGTTTTCCGTAAATAAGGGAGAAGCTTTGGAGTTCCAATGTTGACTGAGAAGAGCAGTTTTCTCCATTCCGTCATCGTGACGGGTGGCAGCACGGGCAGAGGCTTGATTAGTTTCCGTATTTCAGCACCTATTTTCCACACTTCCTGATAGAACGAGACGATTGCTTCCGCATGATCAGGAAACTGAGACGTACATTCAGCGAGGTGCCGGTTTCGATCAGCATAGTAAGGCATAACAGAAGAACCGTTATACACTCTCATGATTTCGTCTAATTTTACAAACGGAATTGAAAGTCCAAGTTCATCAAAAATGCGGTGGTGAACGCCGCCTTCCTCAAACCCCATCCCCATCGTCGCACCGACAGGAAACAGATAGTCCTTTCGGCTGAACTTACCGGCAGAACCGCCCCATTCGTTCGACGCTTCTAGCACCGTCACATTATACCCGTCCTTTGTGAGTAACGCCCCGGCAGTTAATCCACCGATTCCGCCCCCGATGATCGTGATATCCAAACGAATCCCTCCAAGATTTTCCGGTACTTATATGTTCTATTATAAAGGTGAATCGGACGAGTTGCATGGTTTATGTGTGCTATGATCTGTGAGAAATACTGCTCAATTGCTGAAAATTCATCAGTAGTACGAGATAATGAGGTGGAACCTAGAAGAGGAGGATCGTCTCATGCAAAGTGGTAGGAATCTTGATTTACAGAGTCAAATGGAAATGCTAGAAGACATCGTACATAAAAATGAAACGATCGAACGTGTATTGAACGTTGCGCATGCAGAATTCGAACATTATTACATCGGAGCGGGAAGCATCGTTCAAACGGTGTGGAATCGTTTATCTGGAAATCCGCTGAATCATGGCATCGGTGATATCGACATCATCTATTATGATGAAGACTTGAGTCGAGAGAAGGAAAAGCGTATGGAAGAGCACTTGCAAGCGTTACTTCATGACCTGCCGCTTGAAATTGACGTGAAGAACGAAGCAAGGGTTCATCTTTGGTATGAAGAGAAATTCGGGAAGAAGATCGAGCAGTACGAATCGCTTGAGGACGCCATCAACAGCTGGCCGACGACGGCAACGGCGCTCGGGGTCAGGAAGGATGACGAAGGGAATTTCAGAATCTACGCTCCGTTCGGTTTGAACGACCTTTTTACAATGACGGTTCGAGCAAATAAAACGATGGTTACGAGAGAAGTGTATGAAGCGAAAGCTGCGAAGTGGACGAGCAAGTGGGATCTTCGGGTGATTCCGTGGGAAGATGCATAAGAAAAAGCCTGGTCTAGTGACCAGGCATTTTTGCTACATAAACATGCCGACGAAGATCGCAGTGATAAAGGAAGCAAGCGAACCTCCAATGATCGCTTTTAAACCAAGTCTCGATACTTGTGGACGCTTCGAAGGCTCAAGTGAACCAAGACTGATGATGAGCTGACCAATCGAAGAAAGGTTTGCGAAGTTACAGAGTGCGACAGACAGCATCGCGACCGTTTTCTCAGTAAGTTCGCTCTCTTGAGACGTTAAATCCTGAAACGCTACAAACTCGTTGATCGACATCTTCGTTCCGATGATCGACGCAGCACGGAACGCTTCGTCGAGCGGGATACCGACAAGAAGTGCGAATGGATAGAAGACGTAGCCAAAAATCGTGCTTAGGTCGGTCCCAACGAAACCGAGTAGTCCGTTGAGGAGCGCAAGAATACTGATGAACGCGATCAGAAGACCACCGATATTCAGGGCTAGCGTGACACCGCTAACGGTTCCATCTGCGATCGACTCGAACACGTTCGCATGATCTGAACGCTTCATCTTCACGTTATCGTTCGTTTGGGATACTTCCGTTTCTGGCTCCATGATCTTTGCGATCACAAGGGAGACGAATGGAACACTGAACACGGAGATCAAGAGATACTTGATGTCGACACCCATGAGGGAGTACCCGACGAGAATCGCGCCACTCGCGGAAGCCGTTCCTCCGACCATAACGGCGAAGATCTCTGAACGCGTTAAGATTTTTAAGTATGGTTTAACGAGAAGCGGTGCTTCAGCAAGGCCGAGGAACGAGTTCCCAACTGCGTTAAACGATTCGACTTTTGTTGTGCCCATCAGTTTTCCGACCGTCACACCGACGATCTGTACGATGAACGGGATGACGCGTAAGTAGTAAAGAGCAGAGACGAGTGCTGAGATAAAGATGATAACGGAAAGTACGTTGATCGCAAACACGAACGTTAACTCTGTTTGCTCGTACAAACCGCCGAACACGAACTGAATGCCTTCGTTACTATAGTTGATGACCTTTTGGACGGCTGCAGATGCTTTTTCAAGAAACGCCTTACCTGCCTCAACTTTTAGTACGAAAAGAACGAAAGCCCCCTCGATTGCGAGTCCGACTCCGATCGTTCGCCAGTTTATTGATTTCTTATTGTTACTGAGTAGCCATGCGATACCAAGAATCCCCGCAATGGATAATAGACCAAATATGATGCTCATGGTGATGAAATCCCCCTGAAAGAAGTGTTGCTTCACAAAAACAGATCTATAAAAAAAGCCGCACTTATGGAAAGTCCGGGTTCAGGAAGAATGAATAAGGCTTAGGCGTTGTGAACAACGAATCAGCTTACCTTCCCTATAGTCCTGCAATTCATGGTTGCAGGGTAGAAACTTATCGGACCGTATTTCCAAAACTATATAGAGAAATGATGTGAAGTTATTTTAACAATCTAGCAGATGCAAAAGGGGGTAGCAATACCTAGTCTAATAGTAACAATGTTAGAAAAATTCAGTGGAGATATGTAAGCGTTCGACAAAATGTGACCTTTTGTGCGAGGCGAGGATCAGGGAAGTGCGAGGGGATGGTAGATAGAACGTTTTCATAGATTGAAGCGAAAAGGGAGTGGGCTGGAACAATTTGCTTTTTAAGTTTTTAGCTGTGGTAAAAAGAAAAAAGCTCCTCTTGATGAGGAGCCTTAGTGAAGAGCGTTACGTTTTTGGGAAGGTGAAACCTTCTCCGAACACATCACGCACGTCGTGTACGACGACGAATGCTTTGTCATCTGCTTGTTGAATCATCTTCTTCAACAGGAACAGCTCCTGTTTGTTGATGACCACGTACAAGATGTCTTTCGATTCATTCGAGTAGTGACCGCGTGCATTGATGATCGTCACGCCGCGATCCATCTCCGCGCTCACGGTTTCAGCGATCGCAGCGGTGTTATGCGAGATAATCGTAACGGCTTTTCTCGTATCGAAACCATCGATCAAGTAATCGAGTATCTTCGTACTGATATAGATCGAGATCCCTGTGTACATCGTATTCTCGATTCCGATGATGAAGGATGATCCCATCACGACTAAGATATCGAACACAAACATCGACGTGCTGACACTCCAGCCGAAGTGCTGGTTCAGCATGCGCGCAACGATCGTCGATCCACCTGTCGTTCCACCTGAACGCAGGACGAGTCCAAGTCCAATCCCGATGAAAACACCGGCAAACACTGTACCAAGCATGATGTCGACTGGGTTACCCATGTCTTCTGTTAGATGGATGAATAGAGATGTGAAGAAGATCGCGAGCATCGTATACCATGTGACGCGTTTGTTGAGCACTTTATATCCGATCGCAAGGAGCACACCGTTCATAATAAAGTTAGTAAGACCTGGTGACCATCCGAGCACGTAATAGAGTGCCATCGAGATACCCGTTACGCCACCTTCACCAAGTTCGTTTGGGATCGCGAACCAGTTTACACCAAGCGCAAAGAACAGTGAACCGATGATGATCAGCGTTATTTCTTTTCCTGTATGATTCATAGTATCAACTCCGTTCGAGAGGGGGACGTGGGGACAGGTTCCTTGTCCCTGTGCCCCCGTTCAAATCTAGTACGTAGGATAATATATCATAGGAGAGGGACGTAGGGACAGGTTCTGTGTCCCGATAGAATGGTAGAGGTTGCAACGGCTATATAGAAAAACTCAGTCGATAGTCGCAGATCATCTCATTCTTTTGGGTGTGGTGTAAGAATGGTAAAGGTTTTATGATCGATAAAAAGACATGGGGGGCTTGGCATTGGAAATCAGTGAGGTATTTTTAAGAACGAAGAAACTTGAAAAGATGAGACGTTTTTATTCCGAAATTCTCGGAATGTCTTTGATAGAGGATAAAAACGAATATTTTAAACTAGCAGTTGGTTCTAGTCATCTTATATTCACGTCAGGCGTAGAAGGAGAACCTTTCTATCATTTTGCTTTTAATATTCCTTCAAACAAGTTCAGGGAAGCGAAGGCATGGGTTAAAAGCAAAGTTGAATTAAATCATGAAGATGGAAAAGATGAAGCGCACTTTACCCATTTGCCAGCTAAATCGCTTTACTTTTATGATCCTGCTGGAAACATCGTTGAGTTTATCTCCAGACAGTCAGTTATCAAGTATGATGTAGCACCATTTTCACAACATAGCATAATAAATCTGAGTGAAATAAGTCTTACAGTGGATGACCCTATTAAGACTGGCCAAGAATTGATTGAATTAGGCATTAGAGAGCGTGATAACGATGAACTAAGTGAGCGTGCGCTTAATTTTATGGGGGATCGTTCAAAAGAGAGCTTTCTTTTAATAACTAAACCAGGCAGGAGATGGATATTTTCCAACAAACGGTCTACTGTTCATCCTCTCTCTATTAAACTAAGTAATCATGTTGAAATTGAAGTGAAAGACAGCAAGGAGGTAGTGATAGGACTGCGTTCTGAGTAAAAAGGAACATAGGAAGAGGAATTTGCTTCTTATTAGCTAATGTAAGTAAGAGATAAGCACTACGATCATAAGGGTGATAAACATGAACGGCTGTCCTAGCTGCTATAATACCGTTTCAAGGTGGTATTTATTTAAGAGGACACTATTAAAAAAAGAATACCCTTTAGCGTGTCCTCACTGCTCTCAAAATCTATATTTTACTGCAAGATCTTTGAAAATCTCCTTCTCCTTCATCCCGGTTCTACCTATATTGCTGATTGTTTTTGTTTTGTACGATATACCTGAAGCAATTTCAGGATTAACAATCATGTTATTGCTTGGAATTCTATTATCCGCATATCCATTTATAGTGGAGTTGACGGATAAACAAGAGAATTTGTTTTGAATTTTTTTATTGGAAAAAGAGCTCAATAAGAAAGCAATCTAATGAGATAGGAGGTAGCTGATATGAAGAAAATCGCAATTGCGACACTCGTTCTTTCCATACTTTTAATTGGGCCTACCATCGTATTTTCCTCCTTCACACCTTCAGATGAACTATCTGATTTCCCAGTTCCAAAACGTGCGGTTCTTATTGAGGAAGGTGAAGATCACGAAAGGTACGAGTGGTCGAAGGCTTCTGAGGAGAATAGCATTCCACTTGGATACAAATTCGTTTTGAAGGCAAAGGGATGGAAAGAGGAAGAGAGGCTGGGTGCTTCGGTCGTTTATTATAAGAATGGGAATAAAATTAACATGATCTCTACCTCTGGTTATGTAGACCTTATTAAATTGAATTAGACAGAATAGTTTGAGATGATGAAAACGAAAGTTAGAAAAGGCGGAGGTGGATCAGATGAAGCGAGATGTTCAATACGAGATAACGAGAGAAACTCATGCAAAGCCTATGAAATGGCGATTCTTTGCATGAGGTCATACAACTAAACATCGCCATCGACTTCATTCATTAGGCTTTGCACCTTATTAGTTATCGGAATAAAAATAAGGGGCTGGCAAAATGAAATATGTAAATGCAGAAAAAGCGTTACCTAATGAGTTGTTAAAAGAGATTCAAAAATACATACAAGGCGAAACACTTTATATACCAAAACCTCAACGCAATCGAGAAAAGTGGGGAGCTTCGACTGGTATTCGTAGTGAACTATCGAAGCGAAATCGTTCGATAAAAGAAGAGTACTTGCACGGACATTCGGTAGAAACGATTGCGGAGAAGAATCATCTTTCCGTAGAAACGATAAAGAAGATCATCTATTCTAAGAAAAAGATTACCTGATTGGGTAATCTTTTTTAGGTAGTTTCTTTCTAAAAAAAACTCGTCATATCATTTTCTTCATCCTTGCCTCTAAAATGGAACCAAGGTCATGATGAGGAGGAACGGTTATGGAGAACATTAAATTTCTTGAAGCTGATCGCGTCTATTTAAGACCGATCGAGCAGGAAGACTTAGACACATTTTACGCCAAAGCGCTTTGGGATCCTGAAGGCAGAAAGCTTACAGGTACACAGGTTGTGTTCAGTCGTCAGGGTGTGCAAAGTTGGTACGATCGAATTGTGATGGATCAATCGAGGATCGACCTAGTCATCTGTTTGCAGGATACGGACCAAATCATTGGTGACATTGCGATGATGGACATCGATCATCATAATAAAAAAGCCGTCGTTCGAATTTCCATATTTGATAAAAAGTACTGGGGGCAGGGCTATGGTACTGAGGCAATGTCGCTGCTTTTATCATATGGATTTAAAATCTTAAATTTAAATCGAATCGGGTTAGATGTATTTTCTTATAACGAAAGAGCGATAAAATCATATAAAAAGTTAGGCTTTCAAGAAGAAGGTAGGATTAGAGAAGAGTTGTTTTATGACGGCGAGTATCATGATTCTGTGCTGATGGGAATATTGAAGCGGGAATTTGAAGAGTTGAAGTGAAATGTATAGTAAAAATTTATTAAGATGGAGCGCTTGCTATAATAATAGCAAGCGTTTTATTCAATTACAGGGAAGTTTATGTTAGGAACAGTTAAGGAGGGTAGAGATGAAGATATTCATATTAGGAGCTACAGGGTTTCTAGGTTCGAGAATCTACCAAGCGGCTTCAGAAAACGATAGCTTCACAGTTGTAGGTACCTCAAGGTTGATAAATGAGCAATCTACGATTATCCAAGTCGATGTCACGAATAATGAATCGATTGCCCATGCCATTGAAACCATTGATCCAGATGTTGTTGTTTGGTCTTTAATGAATTTTGAAGAAGAGATGCAGTTAATCGATGTAGGCCTTAAAAATTTGTTATCAGTGATAGAAGGGAAAACAAAGTTCATCTTTCTTTCAACTGATGCCGTTTTTGTTGATGGCGTAGGAGGATACACAGAAAATGATTCCACAGGAACTTTACCAAAGGAAGCAGCTTTAGCTAACTATGTGAACGGAAAATATGCTGGAGAACACTTAGTTCTTACTAATCATGCTAATCACGTAATTTTAAGAACTGGACCACTATACGGAAATCGTGATTACCTTGAGAAGCGAACGTTAAACTTAATCGATAAAGTAAAAGAAAATCAACCGATTGAAGCATGGGAAAATGTGTATCGAACGTTCGTTAATGTGGATGATTTAGCTCGTGCGGTTGTTGAGCTTTGCGAGATAGAATTTAAAGGAGTTTTACATGCTGGGCCATTACATAAAGAAAGTTACTATACCTTTTTTAAAAAACGGCTGAAACAGCTTGGGTGGGATGATCGACTCCTAAGCCCAGTTGAAATTTCACAGAAAGCGTTCCCTCACCTAGCGTTAGATACATCTTTAGATACTCAAAAAGCGAAAGGGATCCTCCAAACTAATTTCCGTAGCATGTAAAAAACTGAGTTTGATATACTCTCAACCGAAAGTGAGGTTTACCATTGAAAAATAGACTTTCATTACTAGAACAGGTTCGTTCAATTGCGCAATTGGGGAGACGATATGCAAAAGACCCTTATGATATTGAAAGATATGAAAAACTATTGCAATTGGCAAGCGAAGAATACTCTGAAATAAGTGAAATTAAGGAAAGTATCGTAGTAGAAAGGTTTAAAAGTGAACTGGGACACATCACACCTAAAGTTGGCGTGAACGGTATCGTCTTTTCCTCTGACAAGAAAATACTATTAGAACGTCGTGCTGATGATGGAACCTGGGGAATTATCGGCGGTTGGTGTGACGCGGGGGAGAGCCCCGAGGAATCACTAAAAAGAGAGTTCTTAGAAGAAACAGGATTAAATGTAAAAGTCCAAGATCTAGTTAGCATCTTTACAAGAAAACCAGAAGATTTTGGTCAGCCTCATACGTCGTATCATCCACTTTTTATATGTGAGATACAGGACGGAAACCTTCGAACATCTATAGAAAGCATAGAACTTAAATACCATCATCTGCTCGATGTAGAAAATTGGCATGCCGATCATTTCGAAGTGGCTAAAAAAGCGTATGAGTATATGGGGTATAAGTGGGAATAGAGTAGGTCTCATGTCTTATCGAAATTCTCTATTCAAAGATCTAATGAAAATTAGCGTTTTTTTTCATGAACTACGTTGTTAACTACCTTAACTTACCAACACCTGAATCGTAAGGATCTGAGATAATCAATTGTATAACACAAATTAGGTAATTTAACTCGGAGGATAACATCAGTGTGGTTAAAGGTATTTCTAGCATTACTTGCATTACTTGGCATAGCTTTAATGTGGTTTTCAGTATTCGGTAAGAGAAAAGATATAGAGAATATGGCAGAGGGATTTTCTCATGGTTTTTTTGAATTTATCTTTAATCTATTTTTTGAGTTTTCGTCGATAAAAGTAAAACGAGTATTGCTCTTTACACTAGGGTTCGTCGTTGCGTTTATTTTTACACTTGGCGTGTTTTTATCTTAGAAAAGCTGGAGAGAAAAATGGAAAAGATTAAGATGTTTATGTATTTCTTTGTTTTATCTGGAGTGTTTGGTGTATCAGGAATTTATCTTAGAGAGAATTTCAATGTTCCCTTTACAACGTTAAGTTCAATAGATGTAGTCAGGATAGTGATGATCGGTGTTATTCAACTTTCATGTATTTATTTAGCTATTGATACTTATCTTAGATTTAATGAATTATCAAAAGGGATTAAGCGAATAATCATCTTCATTGCGCTGCCTTCCTCGATTGTATACTTTCTGTTCTTAATAGGAGTGTACCTTGAATGATTCATTTACCAAGAAGAATTTGACGCAAAGGAGAATAGAATGTTTATACGAGTTCACTCAGTGTCTGATAGTCAGGATCATGCATTGGCCGTTCTTTCTAAAGTACTTGAGCCTCTAAGCCAGCATGTGATCTCTAGACACTTAATAAAGTCTGAGCAATACTGGAAGATCGACACGATGTTTGTGACAGAGGCAGAAGTGAGTTTACAGGATGACTTTTCGAGAGAGGATCTCACAGTTTACTTAGAAAAAGTAAGTGAGAATTGGGACGTGATCGAGAATCCGCTTGAAGCGATCACTTCAACACAGATGGGGGATATTTCGATAGAGAACATTGCGATGATTACCATTTCGTTTGCGGAATGATCGATAGAGAAATAGTAAAACAGGAGCCTATGTGGGCTCCTGTTTTTGTTTTCGCTTCTATCACCATCAATCAAACTCTCGACTAACCTTATCATGGTAAAAGCTAACTGCTTCTCTTAATTTCGAATTCTCTTCTTCAAGTCTTGCAATTCGTTCTCTATTTTCTTTTACTTTTTCTTTATAGATGTGGATCGTGAAGATAAGACTTAGGACTATTATGTATGCTATGAAGTCCGTCATGCTGAGCGCGTTCGAATACAAGAAGATCACCTCTTCCGTAAAAAGAGTTACACGATTGCAGCCATAGTTCTACTTGCTTGGCTGCTTCAGGATCAATAGAACGCATCGGTTCAATAAGTATCTCGGCGCGCTGACGTTTGATTTCTTTTACAAGATGCGGGAGGTCTTCCAGCAGCCCTTCTTCGATCATGTACCTGAGTGTGTTCATTCGAAAGTGCTCGTTTTCTATCGTATTGATTTCGAAATGTTCAAGCACCATCTCAACCATGGTTTCTAGTGGATATTCTCTCATTACATACCCTCATTTCTTGATGGAATTTTCCGGTAGATGCTAGTTTCTATGATACGCGTTCGTGACAAAAGGGACAAGGGGACAGGTACTGTGTCCCGACGGATAGATTAGTAACCGATAGTTGAGGTACCCTTCTTCATACACAAGGGAGTATACGTTTGGTGGGACGAGGTACCTGTCCCTGATGTCCCTTGCAATGTCTTGAAGGGTTTGAAATAATTGGAATAAAATACGTTGTCGATGGCGCTGGGAGATTGGTAGTTTTGAAAAGAAAGAAAATGAAGAAGATTTTTGTTCAAATCCTTATCGTGACAGTCACATTTTTTGTTATTAGAGGAATAATAGAGTTCACACCGATTAAAGGATACTTAGGCAACGTTACATCAAACGCTGTATTACAGTTGTACCATTTTAAAGATCCTTCATTTGAAGAGGGTAACATGGAGCTGACGTATGACAGTGAGCAAAAAGAAGTAGCGAATGAACTAGCTGAGGAAATCGAAGGGTTTCAGGAGTTAGGTGTTGCCTGGTTTGGCGAGAGCGATCTGCCTCAGTTAGAAGTCATACTCACAAAACAGGGCAAGCTCCCTCATCCTATATTACTGCACCGCAATGGGCTTTATCTTCCACTTAGCAACATCATCCTCATTAACGGGGAATTATCAAAAGAGGAAAGGGTACACGCCCTTTCGCATGAATATGCTCATTTCTATTTGATGAACAGCTTGGGACAAGAAGTGGCGATTACGGATCTGCCAGACTGGTTTCACGAAGGAGTATCCGAAGCTTTCGCGCACAGGTTCGCTCCGCTTCCATTTTATGAAGCGATTGGGAGCTGGGATGTTGTGCCTGTTGCAGAAATGGACATGAAAGGTCCAGGAGCCAGTGAGCGATATGTGATGGCGCAATTTATCGTGGAGAAACTATTAGAAGACCACGGTGAGCAAGTGGTTTCTAAACTTATTGCTGAGGAGCAAGGATCGTTTGAGGAAAGGTTTATGGAATATACCCAGCAACCTCTATCTGATGTTCATAAGCTTTTAATTCAAAATGAAGAAATTTATGAAGAAACACCAGCTAAATTATATGAGGGATATGATCGTAGCCGGCTCAAGAAAGAGTTACTAGAATTTGATGAAACGAAAGGTCCTTATTACTACGATGCGCCTTTTATCTATTCGAGTCTTGAGACAATATATATCGATGAACAGAATTGGGAAGCTGCTATTTCGGTTGGACTGAAGAGGCTGAACTATGTACCTTCATCATACAGTGATTGGAAAACACTCTCTGAATATGCTTCTAACATGGGTGATACTGATTTAGCGATTGAGTATGGACAGCGCGGATTAGCACTGACCGATTCAAGTAGTAGAGCTTTATTAGAAAAGTGGTTAGAAGAGCTGGAGAGTCGATCGTAAAGAAGGCTGAATAACGATTAATATTTAAAGAAGGATTGATAGCGTGAACCGTACATACATAATAGGAGTTAGTTTAGCAGGTTTAGTCGCCCTGTCCATTTCGTTTCTTATCCTGACGTCAAACTATTTTCATAGTAAAGAGATCAGTTTGCTAACGTCTAGGTGCTATGAGATCGATGGGGAAGTGAGCTTAGAGATTCATAATGAATTTACGAATAGTTACTCGTTTGAGTGTAAACAGTAGCCATCTGTGAATGGACCTATCGTACGGCACAAAAAATCCCACCCTAACACAGAGGGTGGGATTTTTTAATGATTGATGGGACAAGGTACCTGTCCCTAAGTCCCGCTCCGCGCCGCCTACGTCCCGCTGGTTACTTCCCGCCTCACAAGAAACGGAACAAGCATTGGAATAAATAGAATAAGAATCAGCAGTCGAATAACCTGCATGGCAGCGACGACGCTTCCGTCGAGGTCTAGCGATGCGGCGACGGATGCCATCTGCGGTGCCCCTGCTGGTACGATCGCGAGTAGGCTCGTGATGAAGTCGAGCGGTGTCATGAGATAGAACACGAACGTCACGACGAATGTAAGAAAGAAAAAGGATACGAGGATCCAGAGACTTGTCCATCCGATTTGTTTGATATCTGAAAGAGACTTACGGTCGAACCGAACGCCGATGATCACACCAAGCATCGCCATCCCAAGTCCTAC
The DNA here is from genome assembly GCF_056158505.1 of Anaerobacillus sp. ABR4_321. NCBI lineage: Bacteria > Bacillati > Bacillota > Bacilli > Caryophanales > Bacillaceae > Anaerobacillus > Anaerobacillus sp. ABR4_321. The sequence continues at coordinate 3,666,396 of NZ_JBSWTK010000001.1, read as the reverse complement.
ACCTAGGTTCGGCATCGAAGGGAGTGGCTGGACGAACGAATGAAAGATAAAGGAGAGAACGATCGCGTAGAGAAACGGTGCGATTGGAATTCGCCATTTCTTTGCCAGTACGAGCGTCACCACTATGAGTAGGAGATAAAAAAGCATAGCGAGCCACATGGGTGCCGCCCCTTCTACAGCTTTACTTAACCCGCTCGATTCCACTTCCTTCGTCTTCAAATATGGAGTCATAAACCCAGCGACGATCGGAATCGTCGCAACGAGCATCATGATTCGCACTGTTTGAAAGGCTGCGACCATGCCCATGTTTGCTTTGTACTCTCGACTGAGTGCCATCATGACGGAAGCCCCTGCAGGGAGACAGCAGAAGAGAGCTGTCTTCGCATGAAGGTTCGAATATCGCCCGAGCACTTTTCCGAGAACCCAGCTCGCAACAAGAAGGATGACGAGGGAAACGGCTAGTGGGAACAGATAGCTTGCGACCTCTGTAAACATGGATACCTTTATACTTATGCCAATACTGACGCCGATCACAGCGAGTGATAGGTCGAAAAGAAGGTTCGGGTAGGAGATCTCATCGATCATGAGACGGTAGTACACGCCGACAAGCATCGCACCGAGTAACCACCCCGCTGGAATGCTCATCAAGTCGAACAAGTATCCTACGCCAAACGCAATCATCAATAATAAAAGTTTTATCATATAGGAGCACCTTCAATAAATGAGAGTTCTTTCAAAACACGAAGCTTATTTCAAACAGTTTAGCACAGCACTTGTATAAAATTCATGGGTGAGGGCTTCTGCTGGGACATGGGGACAGGTTCCGTGTCCCTCTTCATAAGGAGTAACCGCTCATATTGTTGATTGGTGGGACGAAGTACCTGTCCCTATGTCCCGCATAGGCACATTCCCTAGCACGCTGAATAGCATAGTTTTAGAAACTGTGAAGGGAATGAGTTGGATGTCCTATGATTCAGGTTCGTTCAGCGAAGATCGAGCTTCAAAAGGAATAGGAAGAGTAAAGATTCAAGATTATGGACCGAAGCCGTTCGTGGTGGATATCAATGAAGCAACGTTAAAAAATAACACGTTCCGTACAGCACTATGGACTGGAGATTATTTTCAAATTACGTTGATGAGTATTGGAGTAGGGGAAGACATCGGATTAGAAATGCATCCTGATGTAGACCAGTTTCTACGAGTGGAACAGGGGCAGGGACTTGTGAGAATGGGAATGAATAAACATCAGCTGCCGTTTGAAGTACCTGTTTACGATGATTTTGCGATCGTCATTCCAGCAGGAACGTGGCACAATGTGATCAATACAGGAAAAGATGCGCTCAAGCTTTATTCGATCTACGCACCTCCAAACCATCCGTTCGGTACGGTTCATCGAACAAAAGCCGAAGCGATTGAAATGGAAGAAGGGTATGGGCACGACCACGGGTAAAAGGATGTAACACACGAGTCCCCCTATACATCGTATAGGGGGACCATTTTATATCATAATTTAAGGGGGGAAGGAGTTTGGGGGGACTCCTTGGTTCATACATTATCACAGCTTTTAGCGATTCTAGCGATTATGTGAGAACTTTGACATTTGATACGTTAACGTAACGAAGGTAAAAGAAAAAGCTTGGAATGGCGCTTCCAAGCTTGCTGTGAATTAATCCGCTTTATGATGAAAAGGACACTTTCCTTCGATCGGTTTGATGTCGTCCCCAATGAACGATTGCTTCCACTCGTTATGGTCAGGGTCACCGAAATGACTGATATCAGGGTGCTTCGGTAACTGATCCCACGCCTCAACGCGAGCGCGTACCTTTTCCCGGGACATGATGCCGCCTTTCTCGGTCCCTTCAAGACCCTGGAAAATGGCACGTGGTTGGAAGCCGAGAATCAAGCTGTTCCCTAGATTTCTCGTTTTTCGCTGCTTGTATGCAGGTGCATTTCCAAAAGTGAAGATCGGCTGTCCGGCGAAGTGGAAATCCCACAAGTAGTGATCGGGATCTTTTGGTGCGTCACTTGGCCATGGGAAGCGGTCCTGACTATGTAAATACTGGAGAATGTCCCAGAAATACGAGCGATAATACTCGATCGACTTTTCACTGCTTTCTGGCTCAACGAAAATAAATAAGCCGTGCCGCACTTTCGTAGGTTCCTCGAACAAGCTGAGAAAGCTTTCGACCGCTTCAGGCAGGTTCGCCCAGTGATCATGTTCGATATATGCGTATCTTAACTCTCCTTTTTTCTGTCCAGTTCTGCCAAAGAAGCATGGGAATGTCGGGTCGGTCACGACTTCTTTGAACGTCTGGTATTCGTTGATCAGCCAGTCAGGCAGGTTCTCGCCATTCTCCATGTCTTCTTTCGTAAGTAAATGAGGGCTTTTTGTTTTTAACATCGTTCGGTCTCCTTTGGGCTGTATAATTAACGACGAACAAGCGGTAAGGTACAACAGCGAAATGAACCGCCTGATTTGATGATTTCTGAGAAATCAACGGTTATGACGTGAAAGCCTTTTGAACGAAGAATCGCATTCAATCGCTCGTTTTGCGGAAGGCTCACGATATGATCGTTTCCGATCGAGAGCACGTTTGGACCCATCTCGAACTGCTCCTCTTTTGTCACTTCGATGAGTGATGGGAAGCGAGCTGAGATTTTCTTCAATCCTTCTTTTGTAAAAGCTTCACGGTACACGAGCGCAGTATCTTTTGAAACGATATTAAAGACACAATCAAGGTGAAGGATGTCTTCCGTCAGTTGAATCGCTTCGATACGATACGTTGGCAGTCTTCGCTGTAACTCATCGATCGCACCCTTCGTCGTACGACCGCTTACACCGATCCAGATCGTTGAACCATCAACAACGACATCGCCGCCTTCAATTGAACCAGGTAGTCCTTCTTGAAAACCAATTCCTCGATCGCTGAGCCATGTTTTCAAAATGTTTGTTTCAGAGCGGCGTACTCGCTCATTCATCGTTCCGACGAACAGTTCATCGTTGATCGTGAACCCGATGTCTCTCGTGAACACTTGTTCAGGAAGGTGAGGGTCGGTCGGAAGTTCGCTTACGTTCACGCCGTTTTCTTTTAAGGTCGAGACGAAGTTCTCATGCTGCTTTAGTGCGAGCGGCACGTTGATGTTGCTTTTTTCATAGTGTTTCTGCGTTTCATTTATGATTTCAGTGATCTTCATAAATGAGGGCTTCACAACAAGCACATGGTTTAGTGCATCGTATTCTGTAGCGCATCGCACGCTTTTGTTGGCTGTTATTGTATTCATCTCATAAACCTCCATCGCACATTTAGTCCCCTATTCCCCTAGTAAATATCTGTAAAACCTATCGAATGGAATTCGCTAGAACGATAAATTAGGAGATTTTTGATGATGGAGAATGTTGGATTCCCTTTTGTTGCAAAGAGGGTTTAATTTCAAAAACGTTTTCTCTTATAATAGAGAGAGGACTTACATCATTCGTAACTGATTTTGAAAGGGGTTACATCATCGTGAACACGAAATACTTAGATCTGCTAGCTCAGAAGTATGATAGTGAAGAAAAAGTCGTAACAGAAATCATCAACCTGAAGGCCATTTTAAACCTGCCGAAGGGGACAGAGCACTTTGTGAGTGATTTACATGGGGAGTACCAAGCCTTTCAACATGTGTTACGAAACGGATCGGGGAAAGTGAAGGAGAAAATCTCCGACCTTTTTAAAGAGGAACTATCTGAAGAAGAGTTGAATGAATTCGCTACCCTCGTTTATTATCCTGAAGAAAAAATTAAGCTTATCAAGAATTCGTTCGATAACGATAAAGAGCTGAACGAGTGGTATAACGATACGATTCAGAGAATGTTCAAGCTGATTTCCTATGCTTCTTCAAAATATACGCGTTCGAAGCTGCGAAAAGCGCTGCCCGCACAGTTCGTGTACGTGATTGAGGAATTGCTTTATAAATCGGACGATGCGAATAAGGAACCGTACTATCAGAAGATTCTACAACAGGTGATCTCGCTCGGTCAGGCGGACAAGCTCATCATCGGGCTATCTTACACGACCCAAAGACTTGTCGTCGATCACCTTCATGTTGTTGGCGATATTTATGATCGTGGACCGGAGCCTGATAAGATCATGGAGACGCTCATCAACTACCATTCCGTCGACATTCAGTGGGGAAATCACGACGTCCTCTGGGTAGGGGCGTTTGCCGGCTCAAAGGTTTGCCTCGCGAACATCATCCGAATTTGTGCCCGATACAACAACCTCGAGATCATCGAGGACGCGTACGGCATCAACCTTCGTCCGCTCTTGAACCTTGCGGAGAAGTACTATGGTGACAACCCGGCATTCAGACCGAAAGTCGACAAAGACGATAAAACGTCAGAAGATGAGCTGCTGCAAATCACGAAGATTCACCAGGCGATTGCAATGATTCAATTTAAGCTCGAAAGCCCAATCATCAAGAGACGACCGAACTTCAATATGTCAGAGCGCCTCTTGCTTGAGAAGATCGATCATGAGAACAGTACGATCACGATTCACGGGAAAACGTACGACCTTGAAAATACGTGTTTTAATACGATCGACCCTGAACAGCCGGAGAAACTTTTAGAGGAAGAACAAGAAGTGATGGACAAGCTCCTATTTTCTGTTCAGCATTCTGAAAAGCTCGCGCGACACATGAAGTTTCTTATGAAAAAAGGAAGCCTTTATTTGAAATACAACGGCAATCTCTTGATCCACGGGTGCATTCCGCTTGATGAAGAAGGAAACATGGAGAGCATGGTGATCGAAGGGGAATCGTACGCAGGGCGTGATTTGCTCGATGTATTTGAACGATATCTTCGTGAAGCATACGCGCACCCTGAGAAAACGGATGATCTCGCAACAGACATGGTGTGGTATTTATGGACAGGCGAGTATTCGTCACTCTTTGGAAAACGTGAGATGACGACGTTCGAGCGTTACTTTATTCAAGATAAAAAATCTCATAAAGAGAAGAAAAACCCTTACTACTATTTACGAGAAGAAGAAGAAACGTGCCGAAAGCTTCTCGCTGAATTTGACCTTAATCCTGATCAAGGCCATATCATTAACGGCCATACGCCGGTAAAAGAAATCGAAGGGGAAAATCCGGTGAAGGCGAACGGGAAGATGGTCGTGATCGACGGAGGCTTCTCGAAAGCGTATCAATCGACCACGGGGATCGCTGGATACACGTTACTTTATAACTCCTTCGGCATGCAGCTCGTCGCTCATAAGCATTTTAATTCAAAAGAAGAAGTCCTCTTAAATGGGGCGGATGTTTTATCCGTTAGGAGACTAGTCGATAAAGAGCTTGAGCGGAAGAAGGTTCTCGAAACGAACGTTGGAGAAGCACTGCTGCAAGAGCTTCAGATTTTAAACAGCTTGATGGAATACCGCTACATCGATTGAAAATACCCCGCAGATTACGTCTGCGGTTCTTTTTTTAGGGAAACGGTTGACATCTTTCCTTCTTTCGTCTAAATTTTCTGATTAAGTAGGAATGACATCTCTTTATCAAGAAGATAGTAAGGCGAGACTTTACAGAGATTCTAGCGCATCCAGAACGGTCTTACTTTTGGTAGAAAAAAGGAGAGATGTTGTGGAACATTTTGCTGTTTTTCGTACACCTCAGACGATCCTATATGGGAGGAAGTCTTTCCAACAAGTTGGCGTACAAGCTGCCTTGAAAGGACGGAAAGCCCTCATTGTAACGGACGAGGTTATGCTGAAACTCGGATATGTGGATGAATGTCAGGAACTGCTTAAGAAGGAAGGGATCGAGAGCGAAACGTATACGGGCGTGGAATCTGAGCCGACAGATCTCTATGTGAGTGAATCTCTTGAAAAACTGAAGAACACCGCATGTGACCTCGTTCTTTCAATCGGTGGGGGAAGCTGTATCGACACGGCAAAAGCGATCGCGGTTCTTGCGACGAACGGAGGATACATAGGGGACTACAGAGCCAATCGCACATCTGCCAAGAAAGCGCCGCTAGCGCATATTGCGATTCCAACGACAGCAGGAACGGGGTCAGAAGCAACGGACGTCACGGTCATCACAAACACGTCGGATGATGTGAAGATGATGATGAAACAGCCTGCGTTCATGCCGGACGTTGCGATCGTGGATCCGCTTTTAACCGTATCGTCCCCAGCACACGTAACTGCCGCAACGGGCGTCGATGCACTCAGTCATGCGATCGAAGCGTATCTTTCAAAGCGTGCGCACCCAATGACGGATACGATCGCGCTTTCGGCTATGAAACTGCTTGTCGAAAACATCGTAACCGCCTACCGTGATGGAAACAATCTTGATGCTCGTGAAGCGATGAGTCTCGGGGCACTCCAAGCTGGGATGGCGTTTACGAATGCATCCGTTTGCCTCGTGCACGGGATGTCTCGTCCGATCGGAGCGCTTTTTCATGTGCCGCACGGCTATTCGAATGCCATGCTGCTGCCAGCCGTGCTCGAATTCAGCAAAGACCTTTGTACCGATCGACTGGCTGATCTTGGTCGTATTTTTAAGCCTGATGAAGCACGTTCAGACAGCGAAGCAGCCGAGATCGCCGTGAAATCCGTGAAAGAGCTCTGTTCGACGCTTGAGATTCCGAACTTGAAAGAGTGGGGAATCGATGAAGGGGCGTTTAAAAAGGCGATTCCAAAGATGGCGATGGATGCGCTCGATAGCGGCAGTCCTCAAAATAACCCGCGCCTGCCTTCTCAAGAAGAGTTAGAAAATCTGTATACGATGTGCTATGACTATCGATTAGAAAAAATAACGCGCTAAAACGAAGGGAGATCGAAACATGACGACGACAGCGACAAACGTACTAAAGAACTATATAGACGGTGAATGGGTAGATGCAAAAACGGATCAGTTTCAGCCTGTTCCAAACCCTGCGACGGGTGAAGAGATCGCTCAAGTTCCAATCTCAACGAAAGCTGACGTAGAGTGGGCCGTTCAGGTAGCGAAGGACGCCTACAAGTCGTGGAGTCAAGTTCCTGTTCCAAAACGAGCGCGTATTCTTTTTAAATACCAGCAGCTTCTCGTCGATCACTGGGATGAGCTAGCGAAACTGATCACAGAAGAAAATGGGAAAAGCTATAAAGAAGCGTATGGAGAAGTTCAGCGAGGCATCGAGTGCGTTGAGTTCGCAGCTGGCGCGCCGAGTTTGATGATGGGAAAACAGCTTCCTGATATCGCGACGAACCTCGAATCGGGGATGTATCGCTACCCAGTCGGAGTAGTCGGCGGCATCACGCCGTTCAACTTCCCGATGATGGTGCCATGCTGGATGTTTCCACTTGCGATTGCAATGGGGAATACGTTCGTCCTGAAGCCATCAGAACGCACGCCGCTGCTCGCGAACCGACTCGCAGAGCTTTTTAAAGAAGCGGGGTTACCTGATGGTGTCTTGAACATCGTCCACGGTGCACATGATGTTGTGAACGGGCTTCTTGAGCATAAAGATGTGCCTGCCATTTCCTTTGTAGGATCTCAGCCAGTTGCGGAGTATGTGTATAAGACGGCATCTTCTCACGGTAAACGTGTCCAAGCACTCGCGGGTGCGAAAAACCATTCCATCGTGATGCCTGATGCGGATCTTGATAGCGCGGTAAAAGAAATCATCGCAGCGTCTTACGGCTCAGCAGGTGAGCGCTGCATGGCATGCTCTGTCGTTGTTGCAGTTGATGACGTGGCAGATCCACTCATTCAAAAGCTGAATGAAAAAGCGGACGAAATCAAGATCGGGAATGGACTTGAAGACGACGTGTTCCTCGGTCCAGTCATTCGACAAGAACATAAACAGAGAACGGAAAGCTACATCGAGCACGGTGAGAAGGAAGGCGCAACACTCGTGCGCGACGGTCGAAAAGATGAAGCGTATCATGATGGCGGCTACTTCATCGGACCGACTATTTTCGATAACGTGACATCTTCTATGAAAATTTGGAAAGACGAAATCTTCGCGCCGGTGCTTTCAATCGTGCGCGTGAAGAGTCTTGAAGACGCGATCGCACTAACGAATGAATCAGACTTCGGAAACGGCGCATGCCTCTTTACTCAGAACGGTAGCAATGTTCGCACGTTCCGTGAGAAAATTGAAGTCGGCATGCTTGGTGTGAACATCGGCGTACCTGCACCGATGGCGTTCTTCCCGTTCTCTGGATGGAAGAATTCCTTCTACGGAGATCTTCATGCGAACGGGTCTGACGGGGTAGAGTTTTATACGAGACGTAAAATGCTAACAGCTAGATGGTAAGAGTTTAAAAAAGAACGGTGTAGAGGAGCAAACGCTTCTCTACACTTTTTATCGGGATGGGGGAGACAGCAGATGGATTTTAATCTTAAAGAAGCGATCGGGATGCTTGAACGAACGCCAAAAACGTTGGAGAGCTTTCTTTCTGGATTATCAGAAGGATGGTTAACGTGCAATGAAGGAGAAGGCACGTGGAGCACGTCACAAGTGATCGATCATTTGATCGAGTGTGAGAAAACGAACTGGATTCCGAGGTTACGGACGATTGTGGAAAGTGAAAATAAAGATTTTCCTCCTTTCGATCGTGATGCTCACTTAAGTAAGGCATCGGATAGCTCGATCGATCAAAAGCTCGCAGCGTTTAAACGACTTAGAGCACAAAACGTTCTGATCGTGATCGGTCTGATTAAATCTGACGCACAGTTTGAACTAACAGGAAACCATCCTGCATTCGGTGAAGTAAAGCTAAGAGAACTGCTTTCCACCTGGGTCGTACACGATTTAACGCATATCTCGCAAATCGTGCGCGTGATGGCAGAACGCTATCGTGAAGATGTTGGTCCGTGGGAAGCGTATTTAGGTGTGTTGAAGAAAGACCATCATTGAACAACGAAAGGATGAGAAGAAAATGCAATCCAATAAAGAAAAAGCAGTATCGTTACTAGAACACGTTGTGGCAGGCGAGGTCAGAGTCGCGTTTGACAAGTACATAGCAGAGGACTTTATCCACCATAATCCTTATTTTAAAGGTGATCGCGAATCATTGATGGCCGCGATGGAAGAGAATGATGAAGCAGCACCTGAAAAAGTGTTTGACGTGAAGCATGTGATCGAGGACGGAGACGTCGTTGCCGTTCATTCCCATATTAAACAACACCCTGAAGACCTCGGTGCCGCTGTTGTTCATCTCTTCCGTTTTCAAGATGGTCGTGTTGTAGAAGCATGGGATATCGGTCAAGCAGTGCCAGAGGATTCTCCAAACGAAAATGGTGCTTTCTAGACCGTCAAAAAAAGGAGTGTGTTAAGCATGGATGCACAAACGGTCATGCATGAATTAGAAGCGCTTGGTAAGGAACGTACAAAGAAAATGTACATTTCAAGCGGTGCGCACGAGCCTGTTTTTGGTGTGGCTACTGGGCAAATGAAACCGATCGCGAAAAAGATTAAGCAAGATCAAGAGCTTGCTGAGCAGCTTTATGCGACTGGGAACTACGATGCGATGTATTTTGCAGGAATTATCGCTGAACCAGAAGCGATGACGGAAGCAGATTTTGAGCGGTGGATCGACGATGCGTATTTTTATATGATTTCCGACTATGTTGTTGCCGTCACGTTAGCGGAAACAGAAATCGCGCAACAGGTTAGTGACAAATGGATCGCGAGTGGGGAAGACCTGAAGATGTCTGCCGGCTGGAGCTGCTACTGCTGGCTGCTTGGAAATCGGAAGGATGAGGAGTTCGACACGGATAAGCTTTCGAAGATGCTTGATCAAGCAGCAGAATCCATTCATGACGCGCCAGAACGGACAAAGGCATCGATGAACAATTTTATTTCGACTGTAGGCATCTCCTACGTGCCACTTCACGACAAGGCGGTCGAGGTTGCGAAAGCAGTTGGACCGGTTGAGATGAAGCGTGACAAGAAAAAGAGCAGCATCTTGAATGCTTCTGAAACGATTCAAAAACAAGTCGACCATGGGAAGGTTGGGTTTAAGCGAAAATATGTAAGGTGTTAATACAATACGCTACGAGGTGGGATACACATGGAAAAGCTCGATGCGGTGAAGGTCAAGGGTGTAGAAGAAATCGATGAAAAGAAGCTGGTCGGTTTTCGGGTTGTGTGCAAAGATATGGCTGGATATGCGGAAGAGATTCCTAAAGCCTCGCAGTTACTCGTTCGTAGAAAAAATGAGATCAAGCATCTCGTTCAACCGGTGAAGCTCATCGGTGCCTTTAAGGCGGCGGAATCTACAGAAGATGATGGCTATTGGGTTTGTTTTGAAGTAGAGGAGCATGAAGACATTCCGGAAGACATGGTTTCGCTTACTGTTCCGAAAGAAAAACGTGCTGTTCTAACGTTTAACGGGCATGCATCTGACATTTTCAAAGTTTATTCTCATTTGCATGAATGGATCGATGAGAATGGTTATAAAAGGGTTCCGGAAAAATGGACGCTGGAACTGTATTCAAAGTGGACGGAAGATGAGGATGTCGTAGAGCTTTGTGATCCGGTGCGCTAATATCCGATAAACGGGTTCAGATGCGATAGGCGACCTGAAAATTTCGTGAAGGATTTTACTAAAATTCAAAGCTAAAACTGGAGTGCTTACATCCAAGCGCTCCAGTTTTCACTTATTCTGAACGACTTTTTTCCTCTTTCTTTGGCTCCAATTTTTTAATGGAAACCTTTTCTATTTATGATACAATCAATGTGAAGTAATTCACATGATAGTTCTAGGTTATGGGGGAGGAAGATGAGGGTAAAGACTAAGGTATTATCAGCGTTATTTTCTACTTTACTTATAGGAACGGCATGGTTGATCCTTGGAACCTTTGATGAGGGGCGCATGCCCAGTATTGGTGATTTTGGATTTGTGATGATGGTTATGGTACTAACGGCGATAGGCAACTTCGTCTATGGTATCCCTGTCTCCTTTTTATCTGATTGGGTTTCAAACAAAGTCCCGTCGTTTCGCTTCATCATAGCGGCATTTATTCATTTGTCCATGGCAGTTGTTACATTTGTGGCAATCCAAGGGTTGTATTTATTTGCAGTTATAGCAGCCGTGTTTTTCTTCATAGCGGAAGAGTGGCAACATCGGAAGCTTCGAACTTTTCGAGTGAAGATAGCAATAGGTAATGCTCTTGTATTTTTCGCATTGCTATTTGGTATATGGGAGCTTCCGAAACTCGAAATAGCAGAAAAAACGCCAGTTTCTCAACTACACACAACAGAAAAAACGAACAGAACGTACGTGATTCCTGAAGGATACGAAGGGACGATCGTGGTTTTATACAATATGCCTGGTGAAGAAGAGCTTAAAAAAGAGAACGATCGAGACGTAGTTTCGTTACATATAGCAGAACAGGTCTACACGTATGTAGGAGATGCGGTTCAATATGCAGAGGCAAGAACATCATCTGTTAGAACGGAAGGAGAAGTAACCGATACTTACTATTATTCCGATGAAAAAGGTGAGCGAACAGCTATTGATGAAGAATGCATTTATCGTGGAATAGCGGGGGATGTCGGTCCATATGAAGAGAATGCAGAATATGAAATTTTACAAGTGACGCAAACTTACTGTGGATTTGATTTCATGAGATATGGTAGTGAAGTTTATGAACGGCAGGAAGAAAAGATTATGAGTGAGTTGTTTACGGAAGAGGAGTAAGACACCGATACATATTCCAATTTTAAAATTTAAACTTAAAGAAGGTTGGAGTAATACATAAGAGGATGCTTACGTTCCCTAAAGCCATTAAAGAAGACTAAATGGAATTGTCTATGGTTTAATAGGAGAATCTAAACTCAGCACACCTTTGATTGTGGAAGGAGAGAACGAAATGGAATCAACAATTTGGCTAGAGTATGGGTGGGCATTATTAATCCTGATCGGATTAGAAGGGCTGCTATCTGCAGACAATGCGCTCGTACTCGCTGTAATCGCCAAGCACTTACCAGAAGATGAGAAGAAAAAGGCGATCAATTATGGAATCATCATGGCGTTTGTATTTCGATTTGGTGCACTCTTTGCAATCTCATTTATCGCAAACGTATGGCAGATACAAGCAATCGGTGCCGCTTATCTTCTTTACTTAGGGTTAAAACATATTATCAAGGCTCGTATTAAGCATGAACCGCCTTCTAAAGAAGAAGAAGAGAAAGCGGCTGGAAAAGGCTTTTGGCCGACAGTTGGGAAGATTGCACTCGCTGACCTCGCATTTGCAATCGATTCGATCCTAGCTGCGGTTGCGATCGCACTCGGTCTACCAGATTCCCCTCTAGGCGACTTTGGTGGAATGGACGGCGGACAGTTTACCGTTGTCTTGATCGGCGGTATCGCAGGACTAATCCTTATTAAGTTTGCTGCAACGTGGTTCGTAAAGCTTCTTACAAAACGTCCTGCACTTGAAACAACGGCATATGCGATCGTTGCATGGGTTGGTGTCAAACTTGCCATCATTACTCTTGCACACAAAGATATTGGGGTCATCGATCATCACTTCCCACATAGTCTACTTTGGACGCTGATTTTCTATGGAGTATTAGTCGCGATCGCCCTGATCGGGTGGTTTTCACCTACAAAAGAGTCAGCTCAGGAAGAGTCCACATAACTGTATAGTGCGTTTGATTGAGCTAAGGTTTTCTCGTGAAGAGGAGATACCTTAGCTCTTTTTCATGGATTCTTAATGGTGGTAGAGGAAAGTTACTAAAATGTCGTTCTTTCTGACGGCAAAACCAAATCAATGTGGGTGAGCATTTGATAGATCGTAGTGGTCGAAGACGAAATCAGCGAATTTTCTCAGTTTATCAGCGAAATTTCAATTATATCAGCGAAAAGACCACCAATATCAGCGAAAACACCACTTTTATCAGCGATTTTGAAAAAATATCAGCGAACTTCCATTATCCCCCCATCCAAGCGGGATAGCCCCGAATGTGGTTTGGTTGGAATTGCCTGTAGCAGGTAGGTGACGAATTGTTTGATGAAAAAGCAGCATACCTAAATGGCTGCTGCTTTCGTATAAACGCTGGAATGAAGGTATAAGTAACGGTTCCTCTTTATCGTAGTAAATTTCAAACCCGCTTTTATTATGTACTGCTTACCCCTCCACACTCTTCTTCAAATAACTCTCAAACAATAAATCGATCAGCAGCATGAGCGTCGATCTTGCTGTGATATCATACCCAGCGAACTTCACTTTCCCAACCGTCATGCTGAGGTTCGTGTTGACCATGCTGCCGAGCGTAGAGTCCGATGAGTTCGTGATCGCGGCGGTGTCTGCGACCAAGTAAGAAAGCTTTTCAGCTGCGTGGATGAGCGTTTTTGTTTCGCCACTTGTCGAGATGAAAAATACGAGGTCGTCTGCCTTCACCATGTTTGGAAGAAGGTCGATCATGTGCGATTCGTATGTATAGTGCGTCTGCTTGTTCGTCTGCATGAGCAGCTTACTGAAGTATTCGGCCATCATTTTTGACAAACCTACCCCGACGACGATGACGCGATTCGCTTGATGGATTCGCTCGCTCAGACGGTCGAGCTCATGAAGCTGAATCGTTTCAAACGCTTGAACGAAGCCCTTTTTGTAGCTTTCGATCGGGTTTTCTTCAAGCTCTCCGCTCTCTTCATCCGCGCTTTTCAGTTTATATTTCAGTTCAGAAAATCCTTCTAATCCTAGCTTATGTGACATCCTGACGACGGTCGTCGTGCTCACGTTGTTCACTTTAGCGATTTCCGTTAGTGAGAGATTCTTCGCCTCTGTTAAATGCTGATCGATGTAATAGAGCACCTGCTTTTCTGTCGGCGTTAAGTTCGCAAGGCTATTACCAAACTGATCAATGATCTTGCCCATGTGATTGCTCCTTTTTTCGAAATATGCTCGTTTCAGTATAGCATGCTGACGCGTCAGTCTGTACAATTGTACAGACAATGTACAGAAACACCCGTTGTTTTCATGATAAAACAATATTATAAGAACTTGTAAGTGTTTTCATATCGGAATAGATAGGAGTGACGAGATGCAACTAAGACAGATGACGAATCAAAATTTAATCTTGTTCGACGTTGAAGCAGAGAGTAAAGAACAAGTGATCAAACAGCTTATTTCAAATTTAGTAAAGGAAGGCTATGTTGAATCGGAACAGCCATTTTTGGAAGCGGTTTTAAAGCGTGAAGAGCTATCACCGACCGGAATGGAGAGAGGGCTTGCGATACCTCACGGAAAATCATCCGCGGTGAAAAAAGCAACGTTCGCCGTAGCGCGCCTGAAGACGCCGCTTGAAGATTGGGAGAGCATCGATCCTACGAACAAGGTACAACTCGTATTTTTGATAGCGATTCCAGAAAGTGAAGCGGGTTCCACACACCTAGAAGTATTGTCCACATTGAGTACGAACTTAATGCGCGATGGCTATATGGAAGGGTTGATGGCGACAAATAGCGCAGAGGAATTTCTATCTCGACTAGATATTAAAGAGAAAGAAGAAGTTAGTGAAGAAAAAGAATACACGAAAACGGTCGTTGCTATCACAGCATGTGCGACAGGTATCGCCCATACGTACATGGCAGCAGAAGCGCTTGAAAAAGCGGGGCGAGAACTCGGTATCAATGTACTCGTTGAAAAGCAAGGTGCAAACGGAATTGAAGATGAGCTTACAGCACCCGTGATCGAAAAAGCTGACGCGGTCATCTTCGCAACAGACATTGCACCAAAGCAGAAAGAGCGATTTAAAGGAAAGAACTACGTTCAAACGCGCGTTGCTGAACCGTTGAAACATAGTAAGGACATGCTTCAAAGAGCACTATCGAAACCGGACGGTGTTGTCGAAACGAACGGGGAAGAGGAAGAATCTAAGTCCACTGGATCAAACGGTGGCGGATTCCTAAAAGACGCGGTACAAGCGGTTATGACAGGGATCTCTTACATGATTCCGGTCATCGTAGCAGCTGGTCTTATGATGGGGATCGCAAAGCTTGGCGCGATGCCATTTGGTCTCGTGAATGAAATTCATGAAGCGAAATATGCAACACACTCAAATGAACTATTCGTGATCCTGCACCACCTCGATAAGTTTGGCGTCTTGATCTTTAAGTTCATGTACCCGATCTTTGCAGCATTCGTCGCGTACTCACTCGCTGACCGTGTTGGGTTAGTGGCAGGCTTTATCGGAGGCGCATTCGCAGGCGGCCTTCACCATACGTTCTGGGGAATCGAAGGCATTCCATCAGGATTCTTAGGAGCTCTTATCCTCGGTCTAGCAGCAGGATACATCTCCCGTTTCTTAAATCAAAAGATTCAGCTCAGCAAGAACTTCCAGGCGATGAAACCGATGTTCCTCATCCCTGCAATCAGTGTTCTATCGATCTTCTTTTTAAACTTTTATGTAATCGATCCCGTATTTGGAGGACTGAACGTTGTTCTTCGTAACTGGATCGAATCCGCTCAAGGAACAGGGGACGTTGTGCTAGCGTCGATCATCGCTTCTGCAACAGCATTTGACCTTGGCGGACCGATCAACAAAGCAGCTGGTGCGATCGCAATCGGACTCGCAGCAGATCAAGTATATCCGTTAACAGCACGTGTTCTTGCGATCGTTATTCCGCCAATTGGACTTGGACTCGCAACGGTTATCGATAAGTACGTTGTCGGTCGTCGCGTATTTGAAGCTGACCTTCGTGTCGCAGGAAACACGGCATTACTTCTCGGATTCATCGCGATCAGTGAAGGAGCGATTCCGTTCATGCTTCGTAACCCTCTCATCACGATCCCAATCAACATCATCGGTGCGATCGTTGGTGCGAGTACGGCAGTTCTACTAGGTGCCGTTCAGTGGCTCCCGCTCCCAGCATTCTGGGGCTGGCCGCTCGTCGATAACCTATGGGCATACCTATTAGGCCTGATCGTTGGTGCATCGTTCATCGCATTCGCGAACATCTTCATCCGTTTTGCGATGATCAAAAAACGAGAGCTTCAAGCAAACTAAATCACATAGAGGGCGCATCTTGAAAAAGAGTGCCCTTTTTCTTTTAAAAGGTACTGGAGGGAACTAGATTGAAACAGAAAAAAGTATACGTCGTACCGCACTCCCACTGGGACCGTGAGTGGTATTTCACAATAGAAGATTCGAACCTTTTACTCGTTGAAAATATGGATCGCTTGATGGACGTGATGGAAAAAGACCCGGATTACACGGGCTACGTGTTCGACGCGCAGTCTTCCATCATCGATGAATATTTACGCATTCGACCAGAGGAAAAAGAGCGCCTTAGCACGTTGATCAAAGAAAAGCGCATCTACGTAGGACCATGGTACACACAGGCGGATTCGCTCCTCGTAAACAAAGAATCGCTCATCCGTAATTTGCTTTACGGAACGCGAATCGCAGAAAAAATGGGTCACAGCATGAACATCGGCTACCTCCCAGACATTTTTGGGCAAAACACGTATTTGCCATCGCTATTTAGAGAGTTTGGGATCGACTACAGTATTTTACAGCGTGGCATCTACACAGGTCAGTTGAACGGTGACCTGAACTTTCACTGGACGTCTCCGGACGGTGCGAGTATCAAAACGAACAACATGTACTTCGGCTATGGACCTGGGAAGTTTCTTTCTTCAGACGATGACTATATGGAAGAGCGTTTGCTGCCGATCTTAGATAAAATTTCAGCGCTGAATAAAAGCACGGATAACCTCTTGCTTCCTTCAGGCGGTGATCAGGTGCTCGTTCGTGAGCATTTCCCTGAGACCGTGAAGGCACTGAACGAGAAAGACGACAAGCATGAATACGTGTTGTCAGACTTTGAAACGTTCATGGAAGAAACGTTTAAGGATGGCGATTTTACAAACGAAATACAGGGCGAACTCATCGCAACGCAGAAGTCACGGATTCACAACACGATCCGCTCACAGCGCTATGACATCAAGAAGCTGAACGATATCGCTGAGAAGAAGATTATCAACGAACTCGAGCCGCTCGGAAGCATCGCGAGTACGCTCGGCTTCAAGTATCCGAAAGCATGGCTCGATGAGATGTGGAAGATGCTGTTCGACGTCCACGCCCACGACAGCATCGGAGGCTGTAACTCTGATGATACGAATCAGGAGATCGTAAACCGACTAACAAAAGTCATCCGCATGGCCGACGGTTGCTTGAACCTACTGAAAAAACAAATGACTGAAGCGGTGAGCCGTAAGCTCGGGAAAGACTCCGTACTCGTTTTGTTCCACCTGCTGCCGAGTCCGTTTGAAGGCTCACAGAAGGCGGTTCTTTTCACAAGAGAGAAGGAGCTTTCAGTGAAGACGATGAATGGGGAAAACGTTCCGTTCGATACGCTGAAACAAGAGTATATCAGCGGTGGAAAGACGATCGTCGTGACGGCTGAGGGTGAAAAGCAGGTGGAAGCACCTGGCTACTACAGAAGTGAAGTGCTCCTTCATGAACTTGAGCTGCCTGCGATGGGGTATCAGACGTATGAAGTGGTTGAAGGTGAAGGAGTTACCGCGAGCGTAGAAACTGGGAAAGAAATTGAGAACGAGGCGTTTTCGATCAGCGAGGAAAACGGTACGCTTCTGCTTCACATCAAAGCGAACGATGTGACGATTCCGAACTTCCTGCGCTTTGAAGACGTTGCGGACGCAGGCGATTCATATGACTTCTCCCCGTTAGATGGCGACGAGCCGATCTTCACTTCTGAAGTGGATCGAGTTTCTGTTACGAGGCATGCTCGCGTAGAAGTAATGGATGTTCAGCATTCGCTAATGGTACCAGCTGATCTTGAAGAGCGAAAAGCTGGCATCACCACTAAAGAGCTCGTGATTCGCTCAAGCTTCGAGCTTCACCAAAACGAAGCGTTCATTCGAGTGAACCATCACATCGATAATGACGTGAAAGACCACAGAGTAAGCGTGCTGCTAAAAACGTCGCTTGAAAAACCGGAGAACTCCTTCGGTGATCAAGGATTCAGCTTGATTCAGCGCCCGACGGTTAACCCGTACATGGCGAACTGGAGAGAGCAGAAGTTCGCAGAAGCACCTGTCCCGATCTATCCGCTCGAAAACCTTGCTGGTGCGACGAATGGCGAGCTAACGTCAGCTGTTGTGACAAAAGGGATCAAAGAGTATCAGCTTTTAAAAGAAACAGGAGAACTCGCGCTAACCCTATTCAGAAGCGTTCGCCTGCTTGGAAGAGACGACCTCGCATGGCGTCCTGGTCGCGCATCAGGGATCAACAACAAAGTCGTGTATACACCTGACGCCGAGATGCAGGGCGAGATGACGTTCGAATACGCGCTTCATTTTGCAGAAGGATTCGATGAGTCTTCACTATTCCGTCTCGTCGATCAGTACAACGACCACGGTGTGAGCTATCAGAAGCAAAACCTGAACACATTTGAAGAGCGATTGGATCGCTTTGAAATTCCGTATCCGGTCGATGCGCTGCCAACAGAATTCAGCTTGCTCAACGCTTCGAACGAGAATGTTTTCATTAGCTCGATAAAACAAGCGTACGATGATCAAAATCTTATTCTTCGCCTGTTTAACCCGACGAATGAAGAACAGCTCGTTGCGCTAACGAGTGATTCGATCGAGTCGATCATGCAAACGAAGCTCGATGAAAAGGATGGAAACGTGATCGAAGGCGACGTAACAGTAGCGCCGAAAGGGTATGTGACGCTTAACGTAAAGGTGGATGTGCGATGAAGTTTAAAGAGAAGGTCGAGAGTTTACTCCAAACCATTTATGGTGAGGAGTATTCTCCGTCATACAAAGAAGAAATCGTGAACATGGTCGAGGAATGGAAGAAGAAGGATTGGAAGGACATTTCTCCATTAACAGAGAAGAACGTGTACCTCATTACGTATGGAGACGCGATTCGTCAGGGTGATGAGCCTACTCTTCAGACGCTCAATACGTTTATAAACGAATACGCAAAAAATGAGATCACGGACGTTCATCTGCTGCCGATGTTCCCGTATACGTCTGACGATGGGTTTTCGGTTGTGGATTACCGTGAGATTCATCCGGATCTAGGCGACTGGTCTGATGTCGAGCGTCTTTCAGAGAACTACCGTCTTATGTTTGATTTCGTGACGAACCACATGTCGAAATCAAGCAAGTGGTTTCAGGGGTACTTGAACGATGATCCGACGTATGCGAACTATTTTATCCGTGAAGAAGAAGGTTTCGATGCGTCGAACGTTGTTCGTCCGCGTACGTCCCCCCTTTTCCATCATTACGAAAACGGTAAAACAGCATGGACAACCTTCAGTGAAGATCAGGTCGATATCAACTTCAGGCATTTCCCAGCGTTACTTGAGATGACGACGATACTGCTAGAGTATGCGTACCGCGGAGGGACGAGTATCCGACTCGATGCGATCGGATTTATGTGGAAGGAATCCGGCACAACATCGATTCACCTGCCGCAGACGCATGCGATCATTCAGCTGTGGCGCGAACTGTTAGAAGAGCTTGAACTCAACACGATTCTTATCACGGAGACGAACGTTCCGCACAAAGAGAACATCAGCTATTTCGGTAACGGAGAAAACGAAGCGCATATGGTGTATCAGTTCTCGCTGCCGCCACTCGTGCTCCACACGTTCACAACACATAACACCCGTACGCTCACGGACTGGGCGAAAACGATCGAGAAAGTGTCTGATCAAGCAACGTACTTCAATTTTCTTGCGAGTCACGACGGCATCGGCATGCGTCCGACGGAGGGGATCTTAGAAGAAGAAGAGCGGGTTGCACTTGCGGATAAAGTGCTAGAAAACGGTGGACGCGTTTCGTATAAAAGTAACCCTGACGGCACAGAGTCACCATATGAACTGAACATCAACTACATGGATGCGCTCATCAATCCTGACGAAACTGATGAAGATACGCAGATTCAAAAAATGCTTGCTGCGCATTCGATTCTCTTTTCTGTGATGGGTGTGCCAGCGGTTTACTACCATTCTCTACTAGGTTCAGAGAATGACTACGAAGGACTCGAATCATCTGGGATTAACCGACGCATCAATCGTGAAAAGTTTCAGTATGATGAGCTTGTTGAAGAGTTAGCGTCCTCAAAGAGGCGGCATGAGGTGTTCAATGGTATGAAAAACTTGATTCGTCTTCGCCAGAACGAACCAGCATTTTCTCCTTTCGCAGAGCAAGAAATCATCGATGTGGATGAAAAGGTATTTTCATTGATTCGTAGAAATGAAGGTGAAGAGGTTTTGTTCGTTGTAAACGCAGCGAATGAGGAGGTTTCGGTCGAACTTCCGTATGGTGGGCATGACGTAATCAGTCAGAAAAACGTTGAGAAGTCTGTCACACTATCTCCTTATCAATACATGTGGATTAAATCGTAAAGGGTGATGAAATGAACATCGTCATCGCACCAGATTCATTTAAAGAGAGTTTAACAGCGAAAGAAGTGTGCGACGCTGTACAAAAGGGGTTTCTGAAGGTGTATCCTGAAGCCTCCTTTACACATCTTCCTGTCGGGGATGGTGGTGAAGGAACGGTTCAATCGGTCGTCGATGCGACAGAGGGTAAGATTATCACGCAAGAAGTCACAGGTCCACTTGGAAAAAAGGTAGAAGCCTTCTACGGAATAACGGGTGACGGGAAGACAGCGATCATCGAGATGGCAGCTGCTTCTGGGCTTCATCTCGTTCCAAGAGGTGAGCGGAACCCGCTCGTGACGACGACGTTTGGAACCGGTGAACTGATTCTAGGCGCACTGAATTACGGTGTCGAACGGATCGTGCTCGGTCTCGGAGGTTCCGCGACGAACGATGGTGGCGCAGGCATGGCACAGGCTCTCGGTGTTCGGTTGCTAGATTCAAAAGGTGAAGAACTGCCTTTTGGGGGCAAAGCATTAGCGAAACTTCATTCCATCGATGCGACTAGACTCGATAGCCGCTTGAAAGAAGTTTCGATCGAAGCTGCGTGTGATGTGACGAACCCAATGACTGGGGAGAGCGGTGCTTCTGCTGTATTCGGGCCGCAAAAAGGAGCTACACAAGAGATGGTTAGCGAACTAGATGCGTGTCTCGCCCATTATGCAAAAGTGATTCAGAGAGACTTAGGGAAATCCGTTAGTGACAAGGCCGGTGCTGGAGCGGCCGGAGGACTTGGTGCTGGCATCCTCGCTTTTCTTGACGGAGAATTACGTAGCGGAATTGATCTTGTCCTCGATGTAATTGGATTTGAAAACCGCATCAACGGTGCTGACCTTTTAATAACGGGAGAGGGACGCATCGATTCACAGACGATTCATGGAAAAGCTCCGGTCGGTGTCGCAAAACGAGCGAAGGCGCTTCATAACCTACCAGTTATTGCGATTGCAGGAAGTATTGGAGAGGGTTATGAAGCGGTCTTTGATCACGGCATCGATGCCGCGTTTAGCGTGGTGAATGGTGTGGTGACGCTTGATGAGGCGCTTCGGAATGGCGCTCTGAATGTGGAGAGGACTGCTGAGAATGTTGCGCAAGTGTTGAAGGTTAATAGAAAGTGATTATAAGAAGATAAATTGAGGGAAGAGCAGGCACTGGGGTATCTAGTGAGTGACCCGCTTGTTCACCTTTCAAGAATCAGGCAGCCAAAAAAGGCTGCCTGATTTTTTTATTTTTACAGAAGAAACCTCAGTAAAACAGCGCTTCTACAACTACTAAGACAACTCCAAAACAATTTTTTACAAATCACCGATTGACTCTTCTAGAATACCAGTGTACTATGTAACTAATACACCAACACATTAAGGGGAGTTGTAAAATGATGAATTGGAGCGGGCTGTTTCGTAAGGAATTTCGTGTGACGAGAACGTTTTTATTTGCCGTGATTGCGTTTGACATAGTGATGATGATTGGGATCTTTGTGGCATCAGAAAGATGGGAAGTGCCCTATCTGACCGCAATAGTTGGAGGCGTACTCGCTTTTATGCACATGTTCTTCCTGCCCATTTACTTATTGATTAGTTTGAACAGTGAAGGACGGAAGCTGCATCTCTGGCTTCATAATCCACAGTCTGGTTCGCGTCTTATTGGCGCAAAAGTGCTGAATGGATTACTCGCACTGTTGATTTCACTCGTTGTTGTCAGTGTTCTGTCTCTCATAGCGTTTAACCTTGAGACAGCTGACATTGTGCTTCCGATCGACAACGTTTGGCTGCTAGGAGCTTACGTTTTAGCCGTCATTTTGGCAGGTGCCCTCACGATGGGGATTTGGGTTACCTTTTATTGGACGGCGTATCAAGTGTTGAAAACGTATATCGGGCGCTGGGCGCTGCTTGTTGTTCTTGTGCTTATCGGTTTGATCAGCTGGTTTGGAGGATGGTTTAGCGGAACGCGTGCTGGAGAAGTATTGATGGACTGGGGTTACGTTCAATTTCCGTCTCCATTAAGTATGGAAGTGACGCAGGAAACGTTTGAAATATCCACGTCTACGGTTCCATTTCCAATTGGAAACGTGATTTTCGATACAATCCTCTTAGTCGTTATTTTCTTCGTAACAAGTTGGTTACTTGATCGAAAAGTGGAGGTGTAAGGAATGGGAGAAGAGTTTAATCCCTCAAAGCCGATTTACTTGCAGCTCGTAGATCGCATTAGCTGGGAAATTATTAAAGGCGAAAGGAAAGCCGGTGAAAAGCTTCCTTCTGTAAGGGAAATGGCGATTCAATCGGGTGTGAATCCAAATACAGTGTCACGCACTTACAATGAACTGGAGAGGATGGAGATCGTGGAGACAAAACGAGGGCAAGGAACATTTGTAACCGAGGAAAAAGAAAGACTTAGCGAACTTCGAGAAGAGCTGAAACTCAACCACATCCAGAATTTCATTGAAGAAATGAAGCAGATGGGATTTTCATCAGAAGATATGATCGATGGCATCAGAACGTACGTCACGAATGAAAAGGAGAATAACGCATGATTACTTTTGAGAATGTGTCAAAACGGTATTTAACAAAACGTGCCCTGTCAGATGTGAATATAACGATACCAGAAGGAAAGCTCATCGGTCTCGTTGGATCGAACGGCAGCGGGAAATCGACGTTTATGAAGATGATCGCAGGCCTTGTTGGACCTACTGAAGGAAACGTAACGATCGACGAAGTGCCTGTCACGAGGCGAACAGCGGATAAAGTTGCTTATCTCTCAGAGTTAGATGAATATTACTCCTTTTATTCTGTGAAAGAAACGATCTCCTTTTTTGCAAGTCAGTTCGCTGATTTTAAAACAGAAAAGGCGTACGAGATTCTCGATTTTATGGAAGTTGATCGCGAACAGAAGGTAAAGCATCTCTCGAAAGGGAACCGTGGAAGGGTGAAAATCGCCCTCACGCTTGCGCGAGATGTTCCGATCATTCTGATGGATGAGCCGCTATCCGGACTTGACCCGATGGTAAGAGATTCAATTGTAAAAGGGTTGCTTTCTTTTATTGATCTAGAAAAACAAACCGTCATCATCACGACGCATGAAGTGGCGGAGATCGAGCCGTTGCTCGAGATGGTCATTGCGATTCGAAACGGGAAAGTTCTTGCGCTTGAAGACGTTGAAACGATTCGTGAGCGCGATGGTATGAGAATCGTCGATTGGTTGAAAAAACAGTATCAGGAGGAAGTGTGAGCATGGCGGTAGAACCAGTCGTTCAAATACGTGACGTATCAAAGGTGATCGGAAAGAAAAAGATCATTGATCAGCTGTCGTTCGATGTTTACCCTGGCGAAGTGTTTGGGTTTCTAGGACCGAACGGGGCAGGGAAGACAACGACGATCCGTATGATGGTCGGTCTGATGAAGATGACGGAAGGTGAGATCCTCATCGACGGCAGCAGCATTACAACGGACTATGAAGATGCCATCGTAAATGTTGGAGCGATCGTTGAAAATCCTGAGATGTACAAATTTCTAACGGGATACCAAAACCTCGTGCACTATGCCCGAATGATGAAGGGAATCTCGAAGGAAAGAATCCAAGAAGTCGTTAAACTTGTTGGACTCGAAGGGCGGATTCATGAGAAAGTAAAAGGCTATTCGCTCGGCATGAGGCAGCGACTGGGTCTTGCGCAGGCGCTTCTTCATCGTCCGAAGCTCCTCATTCTCGACGAGCCAACGAATGGCCTTGATCCAGCGGGGATTCGTGAGATCAGACAATACCTCCGAACGCTTGCACGAGAGGAAAACGTGGCTGTGGTGGTCTCGAGTCACCTACTCTCTGAAATCGAGCTCATGTGTGATCGCATCGGCATTATTCAAGCTGGGAAAATGGTCGATGTGCAGCGCGTGAACGACTTCGTTCAGAAGGACCAAACGGTGATGGTGTCGTTTGAAGTAGACCCTGTGAACCACGCCGTTCATGCCATCAAAGCGAACTTTCCTGATGCGGAGGTCGAGCAACGCGATCGAACAATGATGGTGAAGTTGGAGCATGAACTTATTCCAGACGTAACAGTCGCGTTAGTTGAAAAAGGGATTCGCATCTATGGAATTCAATCGTCTGTGAAAACATTAGAGGATGTTTTCCTTGAAGTGACAGGGGGTGAGCAAGTTGTCTAGTATGCTCCACTTAATTCAAAATGAAAACATGAAAATCTATCGAAGAGTTGGGACATGGGTGATGCTCGGGCTGATTGTCATTGGCGTTCTGCTCGCAACCATTTTTACGAATCTTGCGGGAGATGAAAGAACGACTGATTGGCGATCGAACACGGAAACTGCTATTCAGCAATCGGAGGAAAGCTTACAAAACTCAGAAGGTATGCCAACTGCCTTTAAATCCGAGATGGAGCGAAGTATTGCCATTAATGAATACCGTCTCGCAAATGATATTCCACCTTTAGAAAGTGACTCGATTTGGAGTCTGATGGATAATTCCATCAGCTTGGTCAGTTTGATCTCCATCTTTACGATCATTATTGGTGCAGGAATCATAGCAAGCGAATATTCATGGGGGACGATTAAGCTCCTCTTGATCAGACCCGCTACGCGTACGAAGATACTTGCTTCAAAATTTATCGCAACGCTGATGTTTGCAGTACTGTCTCTCGTAATCTTATACATTTCCTCATTTATCATAGGAGGGATCGGCCTTGGCTTTGGTGCGGTGGATCAACCGTACTTAACGTATAAGGGTGGAGAAGTGTCCGAAATGAGCATGGCAGTTCATTTTATCATCGAGTATGCGCTTGCGAGTGTGAACTTACTTATGATGGTGACGTTCGCCTTCATGCTATCGAGCATCTTCCGGAGTTCATCCCTTGCGATCGGGTTAGCGATCTTCTTAATGTTCACCGGCAGTCAGCTCACATTCTTTCTTAGTCAGTATGACTGGGTGAAATACATTCTGTTCGCAAATACGGATTTAAGCGTCTACTTCGACGGGGCTCCAATCATTGAAAGCATGACGCTAGGATTCTCGTTAGTAACACTGCTTGTCTATTTAATCGTGTTTTTATCATTGTCATGGCTGCTGTTCACGAAGCGGGATGTAGCTGCATAAAGAAGAAGCCGATCAGGATAACCTGGTCGGCTTTTTTCATCCAACAACAACCAAACAGAACCAATTGATAAAGTGTGTAGTAAGGGAACATCGAACGGTCCACTATATCCCGTTAGTCCCGTTTTGTCCCATGACTTACCCGGTTAAACAAGGTTTCCATACAAAGAACCCCCTTTGTTTTCACCGTTTTTTGAAGAATTAAAATGTTGGCACGGAACTTGCTTGTATAAAAGTAGCGGTAAAAATAAAAGGGGGAACTATTCATGAAGAGAAAGCCAGGATTTTTGTTAGCCATACTTCCAATTGTCTCGATGTTGCTGTTGCTAGGTATTGGGTACGGGGTGTTTCATCTGCGTGCTGAGCCATTATTGATTACAGCGGCGATTATTGCAGCGATCATCGGAAAGTCACTTGGCGTGTCGTGGAATGAGATGCAGGATGGCATCGTCGAAAAGACGGCGAAAGCGATGCCGGCCATTTTAATCTTGATTACGGTAGGTGTGTTGATTGGGACGTGGATGCTATCTGGGACGATCCCATTGATGATCTTCTACGGAATTGAACTCATCAATCCTAGTTACTTGTTGATCACAGCATTCATCGTAACAGCAGTCGTATCGACGTTCACTGGAACGTCTTGGGGCTCTGCGGGTACGATCGGTGTTGCGATCATGGGGATCGCGATCGTTCAAGGTGTTTCGTTACCGATGACGGCTGGAGCGGTGGTCGCGGGTGCTTACTTTGGTGACAAGCTATCACCACTTTCTGATACAACGAACCTTGCACCAGCTGCAGCGGGAAGTGAGTTGTATGAGCATATCAGACATATGCTGTACACCTCGATTCCAGCAGCGTTAGTCGGCTTGATCATTTATTTCTTTGTTGGAAAATCTGCGCTTACGGGTGATAGTGGGAACGAAGAAAAGCTTGAGATGATGACGTCGACGCTAGGGACAATGTTCGATTGGAACATTTTATTGATACTACCTGTCATCATCGTGCTCGGTGGGTCGATCATGAAGTTTCCAACGATTCCAGTTATGCTGTCGTCTTCGATTGTTGCGATATTACTTGGACTCGTGTTCCAAGGTGTGACGCTTGAAAGTGCGTTTCTTGCAAGTGTGAATGGATTTAACGTTGAGATGATGGCAGCATCGATGGACCCAGCGACTATTGCTCCAGAAGTTGCGAACTTGATGAACCGTGGCGGAATGAGTTCAATGATGGGCACCACGCTTATCGCGTTTTGTGCGTTTTCCTTTGCTGGGGTGTTGAGTAAAATCGGCGCGCTTGAAGTTGTACTTGCAAAGGTTAATGAAAAAGCGAAGTCAACAGGCAGCATGGTCCTTGCGACAGTGCTTTCGTGTATTACGATGGCGGTCACAACGGGTAGTTCTTATCTATCAATCTTGATTCCAGGTGAACTCTTTAAAAATGTTTACAAAGAGAGAGGTCTTCACGCAAAGAACTTATCTCGTACGCTTGAGGATTCCGGAACAGTGGTCGTTCCAATCGTGCCATGGTCACTCGCTGGTGTGTACATGTCAAGCACGCTCGGAGTACCGGTTATCGAATACTTGCCATGGGCAATCATGTGTTACGTCGGGTTTATTTTTGCGATCTTGTTCGGGTTCACAGGCTTTTCGATTACAAAAGTAGAGAAGCAGCCTGGGGCGATGAAGGTCGATTCTGAGCAAGAAGCACAGTATAAAATTTAGTACGGGACGACAGGAGGATCATTCATGCTGAAGTTAATACAACAAACAAACGTCTACGCACCGGACTTTTTAGGAAAAAAAGATGTGCTGATTGCGGGTGACCGTATCGTCACGATCGAGGATTCGATCGAGTTGAGCGGCGTTGAGTTTGAAACCATTGATGGGACAGGCACCTCGTGCGTGCCTGGTTTCATCGATCGACACGTTCATATTACAGGTGGTGGAGGTGAAGGGGGCTTCTCCTCTTCGACTCCTGAAGTTCAGCTAGGTACGCTCGTCAGAAGTGGGATCACGACGGTCGTTGGGCTGCTTGGAACAAACGACATCGGACGAAACACGAAGAACTTGCTGTCGAAGGCGAAGGCACTTAGGGAAGAAGGCATGAACGCCTACATGTTAACCGGTGGCTATGGGTATCCATCGAACACCATTACCGGCGACCTTCGTGAAGATATTCTTTTCTTTCAAGAAGTGCTAGGGTTGAAGCTTGCGATCGAGGATCATCGTTCTTCTTACGTCACGAACGATGAACTGAAGCGTCTTGCTAGCTACACGAGAGTTGCATCCATGCTCGCTAAGAAAAAAGGATTCGTTCACCTTCACATGGGAAGCGGGAAGAATCACTATGAGCAAATCTATGAGGTTCTTGAAGAAACAGATTTTCCGATCAGCCTCTTCAGTCCTACGCATATCAATCGAACGGAAAGTCTATTAGAAGCTTCCATCGAATTTGGCAGACGCGGTGGGTTGCTCGATATTACAACGAACACGGTCACGAAAACTAGTTCAGGGTCATTAAGCCCAGCACAGGCGATGAAATACCTTATTGAAAACGGAGTGCCGACTGAGAACATCACAATGAGCTCGGATGCGAATGGTAGTCTTCCATCGTTTGATCAGGAAGGAAACTTGAATGGCCTTGCGGTGGCAGGATTTGAACCATCGCTACAAGCGTTCAAAGAACTCGTTCAAGTATGCGGACTACCAGTAGAAGAAGCGCTCAAACCGTTCACGATTACGCCTGCAAAGGGACTTGGACTAGCTGATGAGCGCGGCTCACTCCTTGAAGGCAATTACGCAGACTTACTTCTGCTTGATGATGAGCTGAACATTAAGGACGTGTATATCAACGGATCTGCTTTTATGAGAGAATACGAGATAACAAGATCAGGCGTGTTCGAATAGATACAGAATGAGAGGTAGCTTGCACATGAAAGAACTCATCGTCATTTCATTAGGAGAAAATACATTACATAGTGTCGTCGAACAGGTAAAACGGTACCTTGGGAACAACGTGGTCGTGAAAGGGTATGCGATCGAACGAGGCATCCATCAAAACTTTGAAAACAGCGTTGTGCTCGTTACAGGTGAAACCGTTTTGAATCTTGCTGCTGACTATATAAAAGGGGCGAAGAAAATCATCGTCGCGAGAAGAGCTCTTAGCTATGATTTTATCGAACCAGTATTTTCGCTAAAAGAAAAGACGGATGTTCTTCTTGTGAACGATACGAAAGAAAGCTGTCTCGAAGCGATGGATCAGTTGAAGAGCCACGGTTTTCAATCTCTTTTGCTCCATCCTTACTATCCAGGAATTGATGGCTATCCAACGTGCCAGGTCGCGATCACACCAGGGGAGAGCCAGCTCGTTCCGAAAGAAATACGTGACGTGATCGATATCGGAAATCGCCAGGTGGACATCACGACCATCACAGAGATCATGTTCGAGCTCGATCACCTTCACGAAGCAGGAACGCTCGCATCGTCTGAGTTTGTGAGTGACATCATTGGCTTAACGAAATATTTATCTACGTTGAATCAGAAGTACGATCAATCGAACCTCCTCTTAACGACGATTTTTGATAAGTTTGGAAAGGCATTGCTGTTCTGTGATGATGACGGAAACATCATGTATTCGAACGAAAAGATGAACTGGATGCTGAATGGTACGCCTGCAAAACAGCCTACGATCAGCGATTTTCTTGGAGAAGAATTTCAGTTTAAGACGGATGGCGAGCATGAGGACGAGGTGGTCGAACTTAACGGGAACACATATATCGTCTCCGTCGATCGGGTTGAGAATGAAGAAGGCGTCATCTGTTATTTACTTGAGATCGAAAACTACGACACGTTAAAGGAACTCGACACGGTCATTCGCTCAAAAATCAAAAACAAGAAGTTTGTTGCGCGCTACGATTTCCATCATCTATATTCGCGTAACGAGAAGATGATGGAGATGACGGCGTTAGCGAAGCGAATGGCGAAACGTCATGCGGCAATCTTGATTCAGGGTGAAAGCGGTACTGGAAAAGAGCTGCTTGCTCAGGCGATCCACAATGAATCGCTCCGGTCACACCAGCCCTTTGTTCCGGTGAACTTCGCTGCGCTATCGCCAACCATTTTAGAAAGTGAGCTGTTCGGTTACGAAGAAGGCGCATTTACTGGCGCTGTGAAAGGCGGAAAGCGAGGGTTGTTTGAGGAGGCGCACAACGGCACGATCTTCATGGATGAGATCGGTGATGCGCCGCTTGATCTACAGGTGAAGCTGTTGCGTGTTCTCCAAGAAGGAAGCGTGAGACGCGTCGGTGGAACGGAACAAGTGCCGATCGACGTGCGCATCATCGCCGCGACGAATCTTGATCTTGAAGAAAAAGTTCAAGAAGGCTCGTTCAGACAGGATCTCTACTACAGACTTAACGTGTTGCCGTTGAACACCCTTCCCCTGCGTGAAAGGCGAGAAGATATTCTCCCGTTGATGCATCATTACCTCAATACGTTTACGGAAGAAGAAGTCTACCACGCCAATGAATATATCGAAAAAGATGCAGTAGATTTCTTAATTCAACACCCATGGCCAGGGAACGTGAGAGAGCTGATCAACGTCGTTGAATACATCGTGAGCATGAAGCTCACAAATGAACGAATAGCGCTCCGTGATCTTCCGCGCTATTTCTTGAAGGAAGCCGATGTATCGCCACGACCGGTCAGTGTATTGAGTGAGAAGGAAGAGGTTCTTCTCATGATTCATAAAAAATATGGTATCGGTCGAAGAAAAATCGTATCGGAGCTTAAGAACAAAGGAATCGTGATAGGAGAAGGGAAAGTAAAACGTGTGCTCAGTGAGCTGCGTGAGAAAGGGTTTATAGAAGTGAACAAAGGAGTTAGGGGATGTATGATTACGGATGATGGTGTTAATGAAGTACGGGCGTTGTTAAGGTAGGAGTCGCCTACCTCACAACGTATATTCTAACTGAAGGTCCAGTGGTTCACGGTTGTAAATGGCTTCGTTCATTTCTTCTGCGAGCACACACCCCATACTGAAATAGAAACGCTGCGTTTCGATCGACGGGTGCGCGCCTATGTACAATTTCTCAGCACCTAACTGCATTGCGACGTTGGTCACGACGTTGAAAAGCTTTCGACCAATGCCATTCCCGCGATGTTCTGAAGAGACGTGAATGTAGGATAGCTCCCGGTAGGAGTAACGTTCTCCGAATACTTCCGGTTCGATGACGGCAAATCCGACAACAGTCGTATCCATATTCGCAATGATCACTGCGCCACCGCCTTCAGTCACATCTCGAAAGTGCTGGACGATTTCTC
Organism: Anaerobacillus sp. ABR4_321; assembly: GCF_056158505.1. Taxonomy (NCBI): domain Bacteria; kingdom Bacillati; phylum Bacillota; class Bacilli; order Caryophanales; family Bacillaceae; genus Anaerobacillus; species Anaerobacillus sp. ABR4_321. The sequence goes on along the minus strand of NZ_JBSWTK010000001.1, from coordinate 3,635,573 downwards.
GCTTACGCGTTAAAGACCATTCGTCTTTAAAGTGATCTTCTTTTTCGACGAGACTTCCATTCTTGTTAACGAGCACGCGCGTTGTTTCTTGATTTCTTTTAAACGTGTCTAGCATAGAAGGGTATAGATCAGACGGGGTGATTTGCTTGATCGTGAGCATCCTTTCACTCCTCTACAGAAAATAAGGATGAGGTCCCAAGTGGCCTCATCCTTTGTTTTGGGACATTTTTGTTTTTTGATAATGCTTCTTAGCCTTCGTTCGGTTTCCGCAAACCTCCATGGAGCACCATTTTCGCTTTCCTTTTTGATTCACGAAAAAAGCGAGGCATTCGTCATTTTCGCACGCCTTAACTTTTGTTAAAGTCCCGCTTTCCTGAAGCTCCAGCATTGAAAGCGCGATGATCGCGAGAAGTCCGTTCGTACCACCTTGTGAAGGGAGTGGAGTTAGGCTTCCGTCTTCTATGATAAAAGAAAGCGGTGCTGTTTCCGTCATCGTGCTCAGCACGCCGATCACGTTTTCATCTTCCTCAGCAAAGTACGCGCGACACTGATCACGAAAGTTTCTAAGATCGTTCATATGGAGAGGACCTTCATTGATCCGTTCTACCTGTCTAGTTGTTAGTAATCCCTTTTCCCTCATCAACTCGATCCATTCCAATCCATCCGCTTCCGTTGCTAACAGATCTGTCGGACTACTTTCATGCATCTTCATCGTGTTCATCAAGTTGATGAAGAGGTGATCAGAGAAATGTGGAAAATTCGTTTGTTGATTCATTATGAGACACACCTTTTGCGTTATCTTTGACAACGATTATAACATAATGTATTATTCTAACCACTAAATAAATTTTTAGTAGTTAGATTCAAAAAGAGGAGAGATAACATGGCAGTACAACAAGTAACAGACCATAACTTTGAAGCAGAAACAAAAGAAGGACTCGTTTTAGCAGATCTAGGTGCACCTTGGTGTGGCCCTTGTAAAATGATCGCACCCGTTCTCGATGAACTTGATGAAGAAGAAAAAGACCTAAAAGTCGTAAAGCTCGACGTCGATTCAAACCCTGAAACAGCACGCAAGTACGACGTGATGAGCATCCCAACGCTGCTATTCTTTAAAGACGGAGAGCTTGTGGATAACGCAGTCGGCTTCCGTACGAAAGAAGAACTTGCATCAATCGCGAAGAAACACGGTTAATGTAAGAAGAAAGTAGCGCCTCTTGTGGAAGGGGCGCTACTTTTTTGTGTGTATGCTAGTTTCTACATTCTTCCGGCAATATTCGAACCTATTGCCAACAAAATGATAGCAGCCATCATAAATTGAAAGAAAAACAGCACAGAAATTGTATCGTGGCCAAGGTAATCAAGTATGATCCCATTGATTGTAAAGATACCGATCGCGACCGTTAAGAAGATGGTTATGAATTTGCTTACCCTCGCATCTACTCGTTCATCACGACTAGGATGCTTCGGCTGTTCCACTTTAGATTTGTAGTTTGATATCCCTACTCCAATAAGAGAACCAACTATTCCCGCCAATATAGGAAAGAAGTAGTCTAAGCTTCTTGTAAAGTAAGCGATACTAAACAGAAGGACAAATCCAACTACGGTAAAGGGAACAGCCTTACTCTTTTTCTTCTCCACTTGCTTACTCTCATCAAAATGAAATAATTCTTCAACCGATGTATTGAGATATGTACTGATTTTTAAAGCTAGTTCCAAGCTAGGGTGATACTTATTTTCTTCGAGCGCGATGATGGTTCTCTTCGTCACTTGTATTTCTTCTGCCAAATCTAGTTGTGAAACGTTGTGCTGTCTTCTTACTTCCTTAATACGATTTTCAACGAGCAATGCTACGGGCACCTCCAGAAAAATAGGTTGATAGATTAATCATAAAGTTATTAGCCAGAAAATGTAAGATGTGATTTTTCGGGAACTAGATCGGTGTTTCTGCAACGAGTGTGCTGACTCTTCCTGAATAGGTATATGATAAGGTTGATGTAACGTTATATAGTAAACCATCCGCTGTGAAAGGAAGCGTTAATGATGAATCATTCTAAAGAAGACGTCATCCTAGCTCCATACCATCCAACGTACGGGGAACAAACGATTTCAATGTGGAGGCAAAGTAAGGAACGAGCGTTAGGTCAGAAAGAAATGCATACGTTTGAAAACCATCTCCATTTCCTTAATCATGTTCTTTATAAGCAGTATGTGATCGAAATTGCGCTGCTGGATGATAAGGTTGTTGGAATGATTGCGTACAATCAAAATGAAATCAATCAGCTGTATATTCATGTAGATTATCAAGGGTTCGGGATTGGAAGTGCGCTTCTACATAAAGCGAAAGCACAGTCTAGGAAACTTACACTCTATACATTTGAAGTGAATACGAACGCACAGCGTTTTTATGAAAAGCACGGGTTTAGGATCATCGGTCGAGGACATGAGAACGAGGAGAATCTTCCGGATCTTTTGTATGAGTGGGTGGATGAAAAGCGAGAGTAATTGAAAAGAAGAGCCTGGAGCGGCAGTCGCCACGTCCAAGCTCTTTTTTTAATTCGCGATCGTTTCTTGCTTTACATCTACCTGTGCAATTCGCTGTTTCTTCGATTTCCTAAAGTACAACAACTCATAAAACACAGGAACGATCACAAGCGTCAGTACTGTCGCAACGGCAAGACCGCCGATGACAACCACTGCGAGCGACTGCGAAACGAGGTTTCCGTCTCCTGCGTGACCGAAGAGGAGCGGGATCATCGCACAGATCGTTGCGATCGCAGTCATGATAACCGGGCGCAGACGCGTTCCGCATGCTTCGATGATGGCGTCGCGGATGATCATCGTTTCTTCGTTTTGCTTCACGCGGTCGATCAAGACGATCGCATTCGTGACGACGATTCCGATCAGCATCAGCGCTCCGATCAAGGCGGTTGCGTCCGCTGGAACGCCTGAGATGAGAAGTCCGAGAACGGCTCCGATCGATGCGAGCGGAAGGGTAACAAGGATTGCAAGCGGTGCACGAAGCGTTTTAAACGTTAGCACCATCACAAGGTATACGATTAAAATGGACGCAAGCATCGTGAGTCCAAGATCCTGGAAGTCGCTCGCCTGCTGCTGGGAAGCGCCTCCGGTATCGATGCTCATGCCTTCTGGTAAGTCGAGGTCGTTGATGATTTGCTGAATATCTTTTGAAACAACAGAAAGTTCTTCAGGCGTCACTTCTGCAGTAACCCTCGCATACAGGTCACCATCTTTATGAAGAACCGTACTTGGCTTTTCCTCTTGGGTGATCGATGCGACGTCAGAAAGTGGTACGACCCCAGCGTTCGTTGTGATCGATAGCTCTTCTAGATCGCCTAGTGTATCCGGAGTAACGCCAGCGTTTAGAAAGACTGGTGTCGTTTGCTCATCGAGAGTGACCGTACCGATCGCCTGCGGGTTCAGCAGGCTTCTGATCTGCATCGCTGCTTGCTGGGTGTTCGCTTTTTCAGTATCGATCTCGACCGTGTACACAGGTGTCGTTTTATCCTGGTTGCTCGATACTTTCTGAACACCGTCAACGCCTTCAATCTTTTCCATGAGTGTTTCAGATGTGTTCAATATGTCTTTCGTGTCGTTTCCAACTACGTCATACGTGATGGAGGAGTTGGAAGATCCGCCGAACATGGAGGTAGGATAAGCTTCGATCTCGACGTTCTTTTCATCTTTTTTCGCTTCGTTCACGTTTTCGATGAAGGCTTCCGCATCAGCACCTTCTTCCATGATGAAGGTGTACATGACCGTATCAGGGTCGCTTACTTCGCCGTATTGAGCGGCTTCAGTACTCGAGCCATACTGGGTGATGAAATGCTCATAGCCTTCAATGTCCGTGAGTTCTTTTTCAAACGACAACATGCGTTCTTTGATTTCATCCTCCGGCGTGTCGCTCGGGAAGACCATGTCGACGACAACGATAGAAGCGTCGCTCGCACCAGTTGCCGCTTTTGGCATGCTTACGTAAAGGCCGATCGAACCGAACAGGACGACGACCGCGACAAGAATCGGTACGAACTTATGGTTCAGTGACCACTTCAATACGCGCAAGTAGCCTTCTGGTCTCCTGTGTGGTGGAAGGGTCGTGTTCTTCAGCATCGCGCGGCTTAAGACCGGTACCACGGTTAGCGCAACAAGAAGCGATGCGAGCAGCGAGTACGATACCGTTAGTGCGAACGGAAGGAGGAAGGCTTTTAGCGATCCGTTCACAAGTCCCATCGGAAGGAACACAGCAACGGTGATCAGTGTTGAAGACGTAATTGCCCTAGATACTTCTTTCGTTGCGTCGATAACGGTTGCTTTTGATAATCGTTCGTTCTGACTTTTTCTAAAGATGTTCTCGACGACAACGATGCTGTCATCCACGAGTCGCCCGACGGCTACCGCAATCCCACCTAGCGTTAGGATGTTAAGCGTGACGCCTGACAGCCAGAGAAGGAGTAGCGTGATGCCGAGTGAGAGCGGGATCGAGATCGCTGTCACGATCGTTGGCTTTAGTTTTCGTAAAAAGAGCAGGATCACGAGCGTCGCAAATAGGGCACCGAGTCCAACTTCACGCACCATGCTGTTGACGGAGCTCTTTACCATGTCACCCGTTGTAAAAAGTGTCTGTGCTTCAACGTTCCCATACGTGCTGTTGATCTCTTCAACGGTATCGACGACCTGATTCCCAGCCGTCACCGCACTCGCGTCGGTTTCTTTAAAAAGAATAACGGCGAGCGCTTCCTTTCCGTTTACCCTTGTGACCATGCTGTCTGATTTTACTTTTTCAACAGACGCAACGTCCGAAAGCTTAACGGAAGGTGCATCAGGGATCTGAAGCGGTAGCTTAATGTTCCCGATTCCTTCTAACGAATCAAGGTCATCCGTTACGTTGATCGTGCTTTTCTGACCATCGATGTTACTCGTTCCTGCCGATGCTGAGATGCTTTGTCCTTGGAGGACACCCATCACCGCATTCACCGGGATACCGAGTTCTGTCATCTTATCGTTATCAAGGTTAATCTGAACGCGAGACGTGTTTTCGCCCATCACGCTCGCTTGAGAAATCACATCGGTATTCTCGAACATCGGTCGGATCTCGTCTTTTACAAGCTCCGTGTTTTCTTTCGTCAATCCATCTTCAAACGTGACCGACACCTGACCGACTGGAATCATTGAAGTGTTCAGCTGAGAGACTTGAGGTGCTGAAACACCTTCAGGAAGCGAGATTGACGCGATCGCATCGCTCACATTGTTCTTTGCGTCTTTCATCACCGTACTCGAGTCAAAGTTGATGACAATTTGTGAGTACCCTTCACCCGTGGTAGATAGGACACTCGTTTTTCCTTCGATCGATGCGACGGCTTGCTCGATCGGTTCCGTCACGGATGACGTCATCGACCCAGCGTCGTACCCCTGCCCAAACGTGACGACGGTTACTTGCGGGTTGTCTGCTTCAGGCAAAAACTCCATCGGCAGCATGAAGTAGCTGACGGTTCCGACAAGCATCGTAATGACGATGAACAACCCCATCGCAGCTTTGTTTCGAAACGCCCAATTCGTAATCGCTTGCATCGTATTTTCCCCCCTGTTTTCAATTTTCTCCCCCAAGATGTCTTCACTTAAAATGGACTTCAAACGTTTTCCATTTCCCTAAGCCCAAAGACTTAGAACGCTGTTATGTACACGTACGATTGTACGATAGAAAGGTTTCAACTATTCCACTAAAACCGATTCGTTTACAAACTCTTCACGCTTTCTAGTACTTCTGCTTCATTGTTAATGTTTTCCTTGGTAGGTAAAATAAAGATAGGAATGAATGTTCATTCCGCATGATTTCGAAATGAAAGGGGGATGACTGTGACGACCCTAAACAAACGAGATACGATCGTCAGCAGCGCGCTCGAACTCTTCGCTGAGCGTGGCTTTGACGCGACGACGGTTCCGATGATCGCGACTTCTGCCAATGTTGGAGCCGGAACGATCTACAGATATTTTGAAAACAAAGAGGTGCTCGTGAACACCCTTTTTCAAGAATACGTTGGAACGTTTATGAAGACGATCGAAGAGGGCTTTCCATACCATGAGTCCATTCGTGACCAGTTTCATCATCTTTTTAAAAATATGATTCTATTTACGAATCAACATGAGCATGCGCTTTATTTTATTCGAAAACATAGTGCCGGCCATTTTCTTAATGAACAGAGCCGGGAAGACTTCACACAGCTTTTGGAGTTATTCAGTACGTTTTTTGATGAAGGAAAAGAGAAGAACGAGATTCGGAACTTGCCTTCAAAAGCGCTGATCGCCATTTTGTATGGCGCATTCCTTGAGCTTCAAAACCTTATTCGAGCAGGCGAGCTTGAACCATCTCCTGAACTTTTATCTGGAGTAGAAGAAAGCCTTTGGGATTCCGTTCGCCGTCATAATTGAAGAGCAGTTGCTCTTCATAATATGGAATGAATGAACGTTCATTCCGCACAACTTATAGATGAGGTGATTCATTCATGTTAGCTAAGAAATCGATTCCACAACCGAAGACATACGGCCCGTTAGGAAGCCTTCCTCTTATTGATAAAGAGAAACCGATTCAATCGTTTATGAAACTCGCAAAAGAGTTTGGACCAATCTATCAATTTCAGTTTCCATCTCGTACGAGTACGTTCGTTTCAAGCGCAGCGCTTGTAGAAGAAATCAGCGATCAAACGCGCTTTGATAAAAAAGTAGGTCCAGTTCTTCAAAAAGTTCGCGCCTTCGGTGGCGATGGCTTGTTTACAAGTGAAACCGAAGAGCCGAACTGGCAGAAGGCGCATAATATCCTTCTGCCTAGCTTCAGCCAGCAGGCGATGAAAAACTATCATACGAAGATGGTCGACCTCGCGACGCAGCTCGTTCAAAAGTGGGCACGGTTAAACCCTGACGAGGAAGTTGACGTGGCAGAAGACATGACGCGCTTAACGCTCGATACGATTGGGCTATGCGGCTTTAATTTTCGCTTCAACAGCTTCTACCGTGAAAACAATCATGAATTCATCGACGCGATGGTCCGTGCGATGGATGAAGCGATGTCGCAATCACAGCGCCTCGGCGTTCAAGATAAACTCATGGTGAAGTCGAAGAAGCAGTTTCGAGATGACATTCAGTATATGTTTTCACTCGTTGATGATCTCATCGCAGATCGAAAGGAGAACGGCGATGGAAACGAAGGCGATCTTCTTTCACTCATGCTGAAAGGAGTAGACCCTGAAACGGGTGAAGCGCTCGATGACGAAAACATCCGCTTCCAAATCATCACGTTCCTGATCGCTGGGCATGAAACGACGAGCGGGCTGCTGTCGTTCGCGCTTTATTATTTGATGAACAACCCTGATAAGCTCAGAAAAGCGCAGGAAGAAGTGGACCGTGTTGCAGGGGACGCGATTCCTGATTACAAACAGGTGAAGCAGCTAAAGTATGTGCGCATGATTCTAAATGAGACGCTTCGCTTATGGCCGACTGCACCAGCATTTTCGCTTTATGCGAAAGAAGATACGACGCTTGGTGGAGAGTATGATGTGGAGAAGGGAGACGTCTTTACGCTGCTTCTTCCCGAACTTCACCGCGACCGGTCGATCTGGGGAGAGGATGTAGAATCCTTCGTTCCAGAGCGGTTTGAAGATCCATCCGCCATCCCGCAGCATGCATACAAACCGTTCGGAAACGGGCAGCGTGCCTGCATCGGACAACAGTTTTCCTTACATGAAGCAACGCTAGTACTCGGAATGGTCGTTCAGCATTTCGACCTGATCGATCACGCGGACTATGAGCTTGAGGTAAAAGAAACGCTCACGTTAAAACCGGACGGCTTTAAGATGAAGGTAAAGCCGAGAAAAGAATCGCTCTCCTTTGCGGTGCAAGCGACAGAGCCCGAAAAAGAAAAGAGAGAGGCGTCAACGCTGCCTGAAAACGCACACAGCACGCCACTTCTCGTTTTATATGGTTCGAACTTAGGAAGTGCTGAAGGAATTGCACGTGACCTCGCTGAAAGCGGCAGGAAGCTTGGCTTTCATTCTGAAGTGGCACCGTTGAATGACTATGTGAACGAACTTCCAACAGAAGGCGCGGTCCTCATCGTGTCGGCATCGTACAATGGAAATCCACCTGATAATGCAGATGAGTTCGTTACATGGCTCGATGAAGCTGAACAAGGTGCGTTCGCTGGTGTTCAATATGCGGTGTTCGGATGCGGGGATCGGAACTGGGCGAACACGTATCAGCGTATTCCTTCACTCATCGATGAAGAGCTCCCACAAAAAGGAGCGAAACGCATCACAGAAGCAGGATTCGGTGATGCGAGCGATGACTTTGAAGGTGACTTTGAGAAATGGGAAGCAACATTGTGGGAACCACTTGCAGATGCGATGAACATCGAACTTCACGAAAACAATGAAGAGAACAGCGCGATCTCGATGAGCTTCGTGAGCGGTGTGAGTGATACGCCGGTAGCAAGGACGCATCATGCGTTCACGGCGATCATCAATCGAAACGTAGAGCTCCAGCATAACGATAGTGGTCGCAGCACGCGTCATATCGAACTCATGCTTCCTGATGGGGTATCTTACAGGGAAGGCGATCATGTCGGGATCCTTCCTCAAAACCGAGACGAGATGGTGAACCGCGTTCTTGATCGTTTCTCTTTAAACGGTGAAGACCACGTGCTGTTGACTGGAGATCTCGGAAAAGCAGCGCACCTTCCAACCGATAAACCGGTGAAGTTGCAGGAATTGCTATCGTCTTACGTCGAGCTTCAAGATCCTGCGACACGCTCGCAAATTCGTGCGCTCGCAAAACACACGGTTTGTCCGCCACACGTTGTGGAACTCGAGCAATTGCTTGAAGATGAAACTTATAAAAAAGAAGTGCTCGAAAAGCGTGTGACGATGCTTGAACTCGTGGAGCACTACATGGCGTGTGAAATGCCGTTCGAGCGGTTCATCGCACTGCTGCCGCCTCTAAAAGCACGCTACTATTCGATTTCAAGTTCACCGAAGCACCGCGAACGAGAAGCGAGCATCACCGTGAGCGTCGTACGTGACAACGCTTGGAACGGAAATGGTGAGTACAAAGGAGTGGCGTCTACCTACCTTGCAACGCGAGAGTTTGGCGATAAAGTCGCGTGTTTTATCAACACACCGCAATCGAACTTCCAGCTCCCAGAGAAACCAAAAACTCCGATCGTCCTTATTGGACCAGGAACAGGTGTCGCTCCGTTCAGAGGCTTCGTGCAAGCACGACGAGAGATGAAGAGAGAGGGTGCTACGCTCGGCGAAGCTCATCTTTACTTCGGCTGCCGCAATCCTGAACACGACTTTTTGTATCAAGACGAATTGAAACAGGCTGAAAATGAAGGAATTATCACCCTTCATACGGCATTTTCACGTTGCCCAGATCAGCCAAAAACATATGTGCAGCATCGTTTAACTGAAAACGCCCCTGATATTTTACCACTATTAAAAGAAGGCGGACGCTTGTACATCTGTGGTGACGGAAGCAAGATGGCGCCAGAAGTAGAACAAGCGCTCACCATGAGCTTCGCTTCACTCTACGGGACGACCGAAGAAGAAGCGATTCAGTGGTTAGAAGATCTAGAGCGTGAAGGCCGATATGCGAAGGACGTATGGGCTGGTGCATGAGGAAAGACGGCGTGAACGCGCCGTCTTTTTCTATAAAAGAAGATTGATTTGAGATTTCCAGTAATTTCTGGAATAATGGCGATCGTGTAAAAAAAGACAAATGATTGGAAGTGGAAGATATGGGGACTTTGTTTATCATTTTAGTGATTGTTGGGATTTTTGTTATATACGGTGCGTTACTAAAGATCAATACCACCATCAAGGAACAGACAGAAGAGATTAAAAGGGTTGGATTAGAAGCTAAGCAGAATAAAGAACACCAATGAAGAGAAGAACTGTTCTGAAGATGATTTTCCAAGTTACGCTCTTAGGAAAGCTCTCGGATAAAATCGCAAGTTCGGAGTGAGCGAGAGTATAGAGCGAATTATCCGGTATTGATCGTGAAATAGAAGTGGGGGAGGCAGCCTCCACGTAAATTGGACTGCGTGAACGAACGCGTTCTTGAGCACAAAACCTAAAATCTCGTATAAAATGGAGCATCAAACCCCATTGGAATTGGTGCTCCTATTTCTGGTGTGCTAAATGAGAGACCATCTAAACTACCAGACAATGAAGGAAACTAAATGAGTATGGTGAAATATAGGAAGTAATCCATTAGTTAAAGAGCAGGTTAATCTGAAAACACAATGTGGTATTACTACAAAAAGAGTTAGACGATTACGTATTACAAATTGGAGGTGTACGATGCAAAAGGCCATCACTGTGAAATATCAATCCGATAAAAACAATAACGTAGATGAGTTAAATCAACTTCTTCAAGAGGGATGGAAGGTTGTTTCTCAGAGTCCAGTTGGATTGGTACCATCGATTTCTTCACTTGTTATTCTGGAGAAAAATTAGGAAACAAATCGGCATTCGTTGAATAAAGAAAACCATTAGCGCTTTTTCAGACGGCGTTTTTTTGTAAGAAAAAGCAAAATCGAAAGCACTTATTCAGATAAAACAGATGAAATTTATCGGAATTGAGTGTATGATGAAATTAGACGTAATAAAAGGAGTGGTACTATGCCATCAGTAGAAAGCTTTGAGCTTGATCATAACGCAGTTGTTGCCCCGTATGTGAGGCATTGTGGCGTTCATAAAATAGGAACAGACGGACTTGTAAACAAATTTGATATTCGCTTCTGCCAGCCGAATAAACAGGCGATGAAGCCAGACGTAATCCACACACTTGAGCATCTGCTTGCCTTCAATATTCGCACGCATGCAGAAAAGTATGATCACTTTGAGATCATCGACATTTCGCCAATGGGCTGCCAGACAGGCTACTATCTGGTAGTAAGCGGTGAGGCGAAAGTTGAAGAAATCATCGATCTTATAGAAGACACACTGAAAGATGCCATCGAAATCACTGACATTCCTGCAGCGAACGAAAAGCAGTGTGGCCAGGCTAAACTTCATGACTTAGAAGGTGCTAAGCGCCTTATGCGTTTCTGGCTTAATCAGGATAAAAAAGAATTGGCAAAGGTATTCGGATAAGAAAACAAAGCAGTGTCCTGCGATGCGGGGCGCTGTTTTTTTGTCTGCCATCCGTTTAGCTAGACAAGGTATTAAGGCACAGACTATCTGAAGCTGTTTTAAAGGTACTCGGGTGAAAGGGAGCGTTAATTAAACACGTCCATATAAAAAAACGGTTAGTGGCTACTGCCGCTAACCGTTTTTGTTTGGTGGTTTTCTAGTTCTTTGAATTGCTGATTAGATAGCCATTCACATGAACAATTGTGGTTGTGTACATCAAGCAGTACTCGAACGGTCCTTTTTCTTCATTAGTTCACTTCAACCGTTTGATTCGATTTTACTTCTTTTTTCTTTTCTTTAGACATCAACCAACCACCAACACCGATGGAGAGAAGAACTGTCCAGAAGATGATTTTCCACGTTGCGCTCTTAGGAAAGCTCTCGGATAAAATCGCAAGTTCAGGGTGAGCGAGTGTGTAGACTGCTAACTTCACACCAACCCACGCAACGACAAGGTATGCAGCCGTTTCAAGTCCAGGTCTTTTATCAAGAATGCCAACAAAGTAACCAGCAGCGAATCTCATGATCACAAGGCCGATGATACCACCAGTAAGGATGATCGCGAAGTGACCTCCATCTAACCCACCGATTTCAGGAAGACTTGTAGGAGATAGCGTAACAGCTAGAGCTACTGCTGCTAGGATTGCATCGATCGCAAAAGCGATGTCAGCAAGCTCAACTTTAATAACCGTTACCCAGAAGCCAGAACCCTTTGATTTCTTTACAGCTTTTTCAAGTTTAGGTTTTAAAACGTGCTTCTTCAAAAGGTGATACGCAGCAATACCAAATAGGTAAAGTGCTCCGATCGCTTGCACTTGCCAGATGTGAACAAGGTAGGAAATGATGAAGAGTGAACCGAATCGAAAAACAAAAGCACCAGCGAGTCCGTAGAATAAAGCTTTTTTACGCTTGTTTTCAGGAAGGTGCTTTACCATTGTAGCAATCACAAGCGCGTTATCCGCTGCTAGGATCCCTTCCAAACCAATCAGGATAAGCAATACCCATCCGTACTCCATTACTAGCGCTAAATCCATTTAACATTCTCCCTTAATCGAATTTTGACCAAATAAAAAACCTTCACCAACAAATGTGGTAAAGGTTTGGATATACAACGTATGTCCCTTTACCAAAATTGGCAAAGGTCTCGCAAACAACATTTCTGTTGCCAGTTAAGCCGGTGATGTATCATCACGTAATGTCGACATAACTGTAAGCTACTCCCCTTTGGAGTGTTATAAGCTCGTAGTGAGCACAGTTTTTACTCGGTAACTGTAAGATAATAATATGCGGTTTTGATGGAATAGTCAATCAGTTTTTTTCGACATTTTATGAGCTCATTCGGGTGGTGACAGGCACCGTGATCAGGTACAAATCAGTTACCCTTCAAAACCACTTGATACGGCCGCATCATCTCATAATCTTCATGCTCTAATATATGACAGTGCCAAACGAACAAACCGGCATACGGGGTGAACTTCATGATGATCCGCGTAATTTCTTTTGGGTTCGCTCTTACTGTATCCTTCCACCCTCGCTCGTTTAAATCAGGTTTCACCCTAGGCCCAGTCGTTTCGATTCTTCCTTCTTTCTCATACACGTCCCCATCAAACGGCTGCCGATCGAGAATTTGAAACTTCACGAGATGAAGGTGGATCGGATGCGTCGCTTTCGATACATTCACGAGACTCCAGATCTCCGTAGCACCTAACCCTGGTTTTTCCGTTATTGGATCTATCCAAAGGTCATCGTTTAAAAGATGGATCGATCGTCCGTACTGATCTGGTCTCATGCCGAGCGTAAGGTTTCTTTCATTGTTAGCCTGCTTTTCGCTCATCACATGATAATTTGATAAAACGTAAGGAACGCTGCTTTGGTCCTTTGAAGCGAGCTCTTTCTTAACACGAAACTGCATCACAACACCAGTCGTTTTCGGATTTGGCTTTTTTCCTTGAGGAAAAGGAGAGGCAGCATCATTCTTCATCACAATTTCTTCACCAGCGGAAGAACTAAAATCAATCACCACATCCGCACGCTCAGCTGGCGCAAGCAGTAAGTAGGGCACTGTCACAGGGTGTTCCAACAATCCTTGATCTGTTCCAACCTGAACAAAAGGAAGATCGTTCGAAAGCGATAAGCCATAAAACCTTGCATTCGCCCCGTTCAATATTCGAAAGCGATATTTCCGAGGTTCCACTTCAAGATAAGGCCAAACCTTCCCATTAACAAGATTCGTTTTACCAAAAAAGTCAGGAATAACAGATGGATCAACGCCTTCCACTGGAGGAGTAGGTTCTGAAGGGTAATACAAAGACCCATCATTGTGAAAAGACCGATCTTGTATAACGAGCGGGATATCATACTCTCCTCGTGGTAACGGGAGAGACAGTTCCACCTCATCATGCACGATATACATCCCGGCAAGCCCCGCATATATGTTCAACCTTGTGATACCCATCGCGTGGTCATGGTACCAGAGGTTCGTCGCAGCCTGACCGTTCGGATACTCATATACCACATTTGTGAAATAGGGACCAACCTGTTGAAACCCTGGCGTAAACCACGCTTCCGGATACCCGTCGCTCGTATCAGGTGTCACCCCGCCATGTAAGTGGACAACCGTACGAACTTCAGGAGCACCATGGTCCGCTCCGTGAACCGTCTTATCGATCGGAAGAAAGTGCTTCTCCGGGAGTTCGCTTTTCCAAAGAACACGTACAGGGTGATCCCGGAACACATGAAACGTAGGACCTGGAAACAGACCGTTATACCCCCAGACTCGCGTCGGTGGTAAATCACGATGAAGCTTCAGCATGCTTTCTTTCATCGTCACTTCATAAAAGGAAATCTGATCTTTAAATGATTGAGGTTGAATCACTGGCATGATGGGGAGGCGATCCACAAACTGTTCGAGCATGTGTGCCACTCCTTCCAAAACACGGTTTTATAAAAGCATATGTGTTGGAAGTGATATTTTGCGTCTTGAAGAAGAGAAGGGGGAGAAAGAGAAAAGGATTAGGATGCGCTAATCCCAACCCATATAAAGTAAAGCGTGATGACGACGTTGAAGATTGTAAAAAGGAGTGCAATACTTGCTAGTCCTTTTTTCTCATCACTCGATCGAAAAACGATAAAAGCGAACAGAATAGAAAGCGCACAACCAACAAAGATAAAGATGAGAACATTGAGGGCAAGGGCTTCACCTGAGTTATTTGCGATTGGATCGATCAGGAACATCGCGAGTGTTGTTAACAGGCTTATGATTAAGAAGAGATATGATTTCCAGGTCGTCATCTTTGATCGATACATGTTGTACATGAGTGGGCTCCTTTCCAAGTTGACCGGTGTAAGTGACATCGTAAGGAATACGTTTTAAACGATAGTTTATGTAAGTAAAGTAAAATGAATACGCTTTAATTCTTATATCTATTTGATCGTAACATAATTATATGAAAAGAGACGAACCAATGACTTACCTATTGTTGGGGGACAACGGACCTGCCCCTGCGTCTAACCCTGCTTGCATAGTCCTAAAGGATATAACAGATAGTACATATAGATGCTATATATACATAGTGAGGACTGTTTAAGATAGAAGGGTGATTTACCATGAGCATGTCAGAACTATTACTTCGATTAGCGGTTACATTTGTTGTGCTATTTGCTCTCGCGAGAATAGCCGGCAGGAAAGAAATCAGTCAGATGACGTTCTTCAATTGGGTATCATCTGTAGCAATTGGATCTCTAGCTGCGGATATCGTAGTCAATAAGGAACTCAGTTTATTACAAGGGGTAATTGTGCTTGTGGCATGGCTTGCAATCCCAATACTGATTGGGTTTATCGATATTAAATTTAAAGCCGCACGTAAGGTGACGACGGGGGAGCCAATCATTGTCATTAGAGAAGGCAAGATTATGGAACATTCTCTTCGCAAAACCCGTTTGGATATTGATACGCTACGAACGCTCTTAAGAGAGAAAGATGTCTTCCAATTATCAGAGGTTGATCTTGCGATATTTGAAACGAATGGGAAGCTGTCTGTTTTGAAAACTGATCCTCATCAGTTCGTAACGAGAACCGATATGAATGTTTCTATTAGACCAAAGCAGTTTCCAATCGCAACGGAGGTCATCTCAGATGGTGTCGTTAACTTTAAGAACTTATTGTTGTTGAATCTGAATGAGAAATGGTTGACTGAACAAATGGAGCGAGCAGGGGTTACTTCACCTTCCGAAGTTTTCTATGCAGAGGTGCAGCAAGATGGGACACTTCATGTGGATATGAAGGATGGTTATATTGTTCGTTAGAGGCGAGGGGATAGTAGGAACGCTTATTTGATCATATGTAGGACGGTGAACCTGTCCCTTTGTTCCATAGAATTAGAAAACCTGTATCATTGGTTGCATAATCAACGATACAGGTTTTGCATTTTTAATGCTCTTAGCTTTTTTTATTTAGTTAAATAGTGACCCTCCGTCTTCTGAAAACTAGTAAGCTACCTCCGAGAGCAATTAATGCTAATCCGCTCAATGCAAGAGTAGGGTATGGGGTGGCTGTATCAGGTAATTCTCCGCCTTCTTCCGTTGGTTCCAGGGGTACTGCCGAATCGATTACATCTTGTGGAATGGTAATTGTACCAACTTGGTTGTAATTAGTAAGTGACATTTCCATTGATTGCTTCATATTTATAGTTTTATCTTCGATCGTCATTTCCATATCTAAATCCATCATAATTTGTTGTACATAATATGTTTCTTTATCAATGGTCACTTTATAATTTACGTTGTTAATCGTAATCTGTTCCATAAGACCTTCCATTGGGGGTGACTCTTCATTCCCTGACATATTCTGTGTAAGCATCTTCATGGACGATTCTAATAGTGTTTCTCCATCTCCCTCATACGTTAACACGTATGCGTCATCTGTATCTTCAACCTTCATTTCTTTAGCAAGTTCTTTTGCTTGAGCCATTTGTCCTTTGGCGGTCGACATGCCTTGAAGTTTCTCTAAATCCTGAGTGAGTTCATCAGGCATTTTTACCCAACCTTTTTCAGGATCTTCTTGATAAAAACCTTCCTCTGTCCAGTAAGACTCTAATGTGATCTCTCCTTGTTGAGCGGAAGATGTTGTCATCGTTTGGTGCATTGCAAAAGGTTCTAAGGTGATGTCTGCTTTTGATTGGCTTGAGGTCATCATTGATTCTCCCTCGATAGGGCTAGACTGTTCTGTCTTCATTTCGGTAGAGTAACTTTTCACTTCTGTCATCGCATCACTAGACTTTACTAAGATGTCTGAGGCGCTCATTTCATTCGCAGACGTGTGAAAAGGGGCTCCTACAAAAACGATTGCTGCTACTGATAAAGGGACTAACTTCTTTAACATCCAAACACTCCTATTCGTTTATTTGGCAAAAGAAAGACAAAGAAATAGTGTGGCAGTAAGAGTATGTATTGTGCTACCTGGTGATGCACATTAATCTCTAGCTCCTTCGACCTATTCCTTATTTTCCCAAGTAGTTAGAAATAAAACATTTATTTACATTTTTATAGGCACAAGGGGACGGGTTGCTTGTCCCACTTAAAAGTCTAAAAGTGATGGAATTTATGGGTGAGTGTTACTAGCCTGCTAGCAACGTTAATTCTATTTGCAAATGAAACGTATGATTCAGTCCATTGCATATAGCATACTAGATAATTGTTGGGACGGTGCCCCTGCCCCTGTGTCCTCCAGGTGTTGATAAACGCTATTGTCTATACCAAATTACATTTACTGCATATATTAATAGATATACAAGCTTAGGAAGGAGGAAAGTCATGGATCCTTTAAATCCTTCATGTATTTGTAATTTGTTTAAAAGAATTCAGTCAGGTAAAGTAGTTAGTGTAATATTTAAAGGCTCTTTATTACCTATAGCAGTAGAATTCCTTGAAATTAAAGAACATACAAATTGCGTAAAATGTTTAAGGGACGGGCAGGTTTTTATCTTTGATTGCAATACGGTTTTGGGAGTGAGCAATAATCCTGCTATAACGTGTGGATTTCGTGCTTATGTCGGAAATCGATTAGATGATACTATATCCGTAATAGATACGGCGACAAACATGGTAATTGAAAATATAGCTACCGGAAACTCTCCAACTGGAGTAGCACTAACCCCAAACGGAAAGAGAGCTTATGTTTGTCTTGAAGATGACAATAATGTTTCTGAAATAGATACAGTAGCGAACATGGTAACTAATACTGTTTCCGTTGGAGTTTCTCCACTCGGAATAGCCATTACGCCTGAGGGAAACAAAGTTTATGTCACGAATGCTAATGGAAACACAGTTTCGATTATTAGTACTTTAACAAATACGGTTGTTGATACAATTTCTGTCGGAAACACCCTACGTGAAATAGCTTTATCTCCTATTGGAAACAAAGCCTATCTTGTCAGTAGAGGTGATGATACAGTATATGTAATTGACACAATAAGCAATATGGTAATTGATACGGTTATAGTTGGAGATGATCCATTTGGAATATCAATAAACTCGAGTGGAACCCGGGCTTACGTAACCAATCAACGAGATAACACTGTCTCAGTTATTAATACAATAACTAATATGATAACCAACACTATTAACGTTGGTGATAATCCGCTAGGAATAGCAATAACGCCAGATGGAAGTAAAGCTTATGTAATCAATGTGGGAGATGACACAGTTTCCGTGGTAAATCTTGCTACAAATTTAGTAGTAGATACTATCCCTGTTGGGAACGCCCCTCTTGGAATAGCAATAACGCCAGATGGAAGCCGAGCTTATGTTACCAATGCAATTGATAATACAGTATCTGTCATAAACACGATCACAAATTTAATGATTGATACTATTCCTGTTGGTAGAAATCCATTCGGAATAGCTATTGGTACTGTCTGTGAATGATGTAATAACATACCTATCTATTCAAATGAGACTAAAAAGAATTGAAAGGTTCAATTTGTAATGGTTAATACAGCCGGTTAAAAATAATTAGAGGGCGTAGGTCTTCCTTCGCCTTCTTTGTTATACACTATTTTATTCCTCGTCGTCTTACACAGCTTCATAATCCATTGTTCTAATTTCTTCAATAGAAGGTTTTTTCCCAAAATGTTTTTCAGCCAACGTGTTGAGAAGTTTGAAAAGATCCCCATTATCCATTTTATCAATTGCCTTAATGATGTGTTCAGCGGTCATTTTATCTTACATGGTAGGTACCCCCTAGTGAAACAAGGGGACAGGTTGCTTGTCCCGCTCAATAGTCTAAAAGTGATGGGATTTATTTGTGAGTGTTACTAACCTGCTAGCAACGTTAATTCTATTTGCAGAAGAAGCGTATGATTCGATCCATTGCATATAGCATACTAGATAATTTTTGGGACGATGTACCTGTCCCTGTGTCTTATCGACAGCAATCCTAACTGGATATTTATGTTAATATAGTTGTAACATCTTTTGGAAATCGATCCGAAGAAAGAAAGGATGTGGTCTTGATGAAAATAAACATCACTTACATCATCAATTCGATTATTAGTGGCGTGCTGGCAGTCCTGATCTCTACCTTTTTTGCTGGTGGGGCGATTGCCGAGAACTATACGGATAAAACGTGGGTTGCACCCGAGTTTTTTATGATTCTCCTTATCTGGGTCCTGGGATTTCTAGTCGGTTTGCTCATTTATCGTGGAAAAGCTCGTGGGATGTATTTGTTTTTGTCTATCTTAATCACCTGGGCATCAATTCCACTCGGAGTACAGTTGGGCGCTCGTTTAGCTACAGCATCGTAGATTTGTAGTTTATTAGATTGAAAATTATCATGTTTAGAGGTAAATGATGAGCAATCATAAACAGACTTCTAGATTCAAATTATGGCGAATGAAATATGGATTTTTTGTAATTGCGCTATGTTGTTTAGCTAGCACAATCAGTGTTTGGGGCGTAAATTGGATACTTGCCTGTGTACTCCAAAAAAATACACATATAAAGACAATTATTGTAAAATAAAATCAACAAATTTATACAGAATGGGAACGTGATCTCATGAATCAAGATGTCTTAACAATCCCGGCGAGTGGAACGATTAACATCTTACGTGAGCACAGTATCCATGCCTATCCCCACGCTCGCCCCTACCGCGACACTCCTTATGTAGCCTTTAGAGAAAAAGGCGGTTATATGAATGAATTGTACAATGTGTATGGTCAAGTAGTTCTTCACCCAACGAATGATAACCTTGAAGAAAAGCTAAGTCATTTAGATCACAACTCAAGAAAAAGGATTCTATCATACATTAATGCTCGTAAAGCGGGATTTGGGTTTGAAAAGCCAGATAAGCACTACATGTTCTGGTTATTAGAGCGAGAAGAAGTCCTGCAGCACAAACCAAGATTAATACAAAATACACCTTCTCACCAATATTTTGACTACCACTACCTCAAAAACAATGCTGAAATACGCTCAACGAAAGGCACCCATTCAAAAAATGGCGTATTCGAGTTCCACGACTTTCGAGACAACCTGATCATCGATAAATACCATCCAACACTTCAAGCCATGAGAAGCATGAAAACTAAACATCTCAGTAGCGAAAATAGTGAAGACGCCATCACATGGAATGTGTTCAAATCTCTTCAACAAATTTATCCCGAGCACTGGTTTCCTCAATTGATTTCAAAAGGAATAAAACGTATACCAGAAGACGGCACAACAAAGCAAACCTTTCATCAGGTTCCAGAAAAGCTTGAAATGAAACTCTGGCAATCTATTAAACCACCAGCTGCACTACATAAAACCGAGGGAGCAACTGAAGTTGATATCGTGATTGAGAGTGACGCATTTGTGTGGGTGATTGAAGCGAAATACAAATCAGATATATCGACCGGAACGACTCACAATAGAGAACGGAATCAGGTACTGCGCAACATCAATGTGGGATCGAACTATGCAGGAAAAAAGGACTTTTACTTTTCGTTGTTAGTATTTGGTGAGAAGCAGTCCCCTAAAGGTGTGAGGACAGTTAACCAATACTACGAAGAGATTGTTCAGGATAGGGAACAATTCTTAGAGCATTTTCAATATCGTAATAGGAGTCTCCAAAAACTCAAAGGACTCGGAGTGCTTTATTGGAAGGACATAACTGAAATCTTTAAGCATTGTACAGATAATGTGAGTGATGAGTTTGAGAGTTATGTTGCTGGACGGGCTTATGATTGGTTGGTGGGGAAGGGACTCGACAACTAGGGTGATTGGTTCCTAATGATGTTAGACTACCAAAGTGTGAGTGGGAGTGAGTGTATGTATGGAATATAAAACCGTAAAAGATATATCCCTCTGATGAAAGATGATTATCACCGAAGGTTGGCCGAAAAGATCTACTATCAAATAGAAGAGAACTATGAAGTTATAGAAGTGGTGTCCCTTAGGTCATGTATTTCAATTGCTAAGAAAGGCTTTATAAAATTTGTTACCATTACACCGAGTAATTCTAACGCCTTACTGCTTCACTTTCCCCACCAAGTGAGAGATAACCTTTTGAGGAGAAGAGAGGAGTTAGGTGTACAGTTTGATGAGCCAGAGCGGGCACAGTATATCAATCAAATCAATATCCCATTTGCAAATATTCATGAAGTGAACCAGTTAAAAGAATTAATTAAAATAGCTTACGAAAATCCGAGGATGAAGAGGCATAGAAAGTAATAGACGAGGTGAAAGAAGTGGAGCGGTGATAGCTGGTTCACTTCAAAAAGTTTAGCCAAATCCTTCCTTTAACCTTTATAGGGTAACTACTTGAAAACAAGTGTAATTGCATTATAAGAATTGTGGAATATACTATGATATAAAAAACAAGGAGCGAAATGGAGTGACACACTTAAGTAAGACTAAATAAAACACCTAGGCTGCCATAGTCCTGAATTCAACAGGAGTATGGCAGTTTAGTTTTGTGAAAGGTCGACTATAATTATAGTAATACATGTACGTGTCCACTTTTTCTCGTACTGTATGGCTATCTATTTTTCCTCGGCTATGAGGGCTGAATTCTTCCGACTTTAACGAGGAGTGGAAGGATTCAATGACGGCATTATCAAAGCAGTTTCCCCGGCGGGACATGCTTGTGATAATGCCTCTTTTTTTGGCTTCTTCCTAATAGTCGTATGACGTATATTGCGCACCTTGATCACTGTGAAGGATCAATTCATAGACGTCTCGCCCTCTACAAGCTTCTCTCAATGTCTCTAATACAATTTCTTTATCTTGTTTATCACTAATGGTATAAGCAACGATCTCGTTATTATAGAGGTCCATAATCGTTGATAAATATAACATTTTCTCCCCATATGGAAGGTAGGTAATATCTGTCACCCACTTTTCATTAGGCTTAGAAGCGTGAAAGTCACGCTCTAAATAATTCGGTACGATCACCTTACTTTCCCCAGCTATATAATTCTGCCTCTTTGGTTTTACGCGACATTGAACCTGGTATTTCTGCCTGATTTTTTGAACCCCGTGTTTCGGTTTACCAAAGTGTGATCTTCCTTACGTAAAAGGTCTCGGACCATCCGGTGACCCACTCTAAATTTTAGATCCTTACACATGGTTATGATCTTTTTTTCTAAGTCAGATGGTCCCCATGACTTTCCCCGCCAACGGTAATAAGTGGCTTTCGCAACACCAAAACAGTCACAGATCATCTTGACTGTATATTTGTGCTTTAGCCCTTCGACGGTTTGGATGAATACTTCCTGGTACTTTCCCAATAGTTCTTCTCGCATCTCATAGTAAGCAATTTTCTTCTTCAAATTCATAATCTCGCTCTCATCTTCTGGTCCTTTACCGTAAGCATACTGTTTACCTAAGGGTTGAGCGAACCGATGGCTTTCCCCGTTTCGAAACCATTTGACCCACGTTTTAATTTGAGAAACATTCTTGATCCGAGTGTTTGCCCTCTAACTTTAGTTGAACAACTTTCTTTTTTACCTCTTCAGGATAATGGACTCTTTTTTTACCCATAAGAAAAACACCTCCAAGTGTAAGTAGTATTTACAACTTTGAAGGTGTTTTATTAAGTCTCAGATTATTAGGTCACTCTAAAATGCTCCCTATCTTATAATGATTTTTATGTAAGTTATTAAACTTCAGTAACTTTTTCAATCCTATTTTCTGCTGTGCCTACGATTCCATATTTTTCATTAAATATTTTTTTAGCTTCTTCCTCACTGTTAGCCTCAATTTCTTTGTAACTGTTACTAGTAACTCCATAGTTTTGCCCAGGTTCCGAGTCAGTCTCAATTGAAGAATATTCAATTTTGTATTTTGTCATTTTACATTCACCTCACTTTTAGAATATTATACCATTTATTTTGCGGATTTTCATAGTTTCATAATTGAATATAAATGAAGAGGGACAGGTTCATCGTCCCATCCAAAGATTCAAAAGCGATGAAAAGTTACTAACCTTGCTCTTTGGTTTATTAGATCATTGTTGGGACGGTGTACCTGGTCCAGTGGTCCTCTAGTACTTACTATTAATTTTATTTTCAAATATAATAGTATCTATCTTAAAAGTTCTGATAAAGTCTAATACTTATCGATATCACACTATCTGTTAATGTAGTACATATAAGTTTATTAAATGAATATGAATTTATTAAAGGGCAACCACCTAATGGAGTTAGTGGTGCCCTTTTGTATAACAATTAATCTGAGTTTTTTGTTTTGCGAATCTATGCTTGAAATTCACATTTATTCTATATATGCTCAATAACCTTATGTTTAGCTTGTTGATTCGTACCATTGTTTAATACTCCAAAATGCTTTTCGGCTTTTATTACATATGCAAGGGGATTATTATTTAAACTTTTTCTATTGTCTAAGCCTCTTTTCAAGACATCAAATCCACCTTTGGCAATAGTGGTAGAATAAGCTAATGTTGTTAATAAACTGTCTTCTATATTCGTATTCGAGAGAAGGCTAGCTGTTGGAGTCAACCATATTAGTGAACCGAAGTCACCCACCGACCAATACCTACTCATTTTTTCTCTTATTAAAATTTTTTCTTCGTTTATCTCTTTTAATGAATCATCTATCCTTAACCTCTGTTTTTCCTCAGAGAAACAGTAAGTGTCAGATACAGTTTTCTCGATTAATCTTCGAAAATTTAATAGTAATTCATTGTTTTTTTGTTTAAAGTCGATAATTTTATGAGTGTCAGAAGTAATATCTAGGGGGATAGAAAATACCCCTTCAAGGATATGAGTGCGAATAGCACTTTTTTGTATATTATCTTCATTTGATGTATTTTCTGAACTGAATGGTGTTCTGACTTCATTATATATAGGGCTTATATAATTCATAGAATCAGTCGCAGGTGTTAGCTCACTGTTATTACCAATTAATATTGCTAAATAATTCATAAAATCTCTAGCAATATCCTGTCTAACTAATAACCATTTTCCATTGCCTCTATATGCTAATCCCTCTTCTCTCAAAAAGCTTCCTAAACGATAGTTCATTTTTTCTAAATGTATTTTTGTGTAGCTATAATCATCAATAGGTATTCTTGTGTTTTGATCATTTGAATTACTTAGATAATTACGTCTAATAAGTTTAATAAAATTCCCTTCAAAATTGCTTATATGGTGGATGTATGCAGAAGGAGAAAACTGCTTTACTAAGCCTTCTCTAATCAACAATTGCATATGTTCTTCAAACTTATTCGGAAAATCAAGATATTCAATAGGAGTTATGGTGTGGATTGTATCTGAATACAATAGCGTTTTACATAGCCATGGTGACTTTTGAATTGATATATATGGGAAATACAATAAATTTTCCATACTATCGTTCCTTTCTTTTCAAAAATAATTAATATAACCAAGTGTGTGAAATTAATAAAACATTGATTTAAATGAAATTTGTTTTAGGAATAATTTATTGAAAAGGGTTCATGCCTCACCATCTAGTAATTATATTGAGTTTTCCATGATCCTCAAGAACAATCTTAAGCGTTCAGGTCAGCCTTTGAGACAGCAGCTATTTTGTGTTTAATTTTTTGAAGATGTAAATTCAGTTCCTTTTCCAGCTCAATAGAATTAAAAATGGAGTATAGCCTATCTCCTGGATCATTTTATTTAAAATGGTGAATGAATCTTTTCTGTTTTGCCATTCTCTAATTTACTTAGATATCCTGATGGAACCTTTAGTCTATTTGCTAGCTCTTTTATGTCTATACCTTTTTGCTTCCTTATCTTCCTTAGTTCCATCCCTACTTGGTATGCAACATTATCCCCTCCTTTTCTTTAGTTTTAAATTCTAGAAATGAATACACTATACCTTTGAAAGAGGGGCTGTTATTTGTTTGTATATCCACCTGAAATTTATTGTGATGAAAGTCTTAGTAGTTATTTATTTAGAATTTCAAATGCAAACTATTTAAAAAACTGTAAGGGTTTTGAAAGAAACTACTAGTTTATTAATATCAAAGTAAATATTGGGCAATATATATGAGAAATGTTATTGATCACCTTGCTAGGATGTTATACGAGCTACAACTTCTCTCTTACTAAAAGTGGTGAATGGTCTTTGTTTACAGCAAGGTTGAATGATAGTGATCTAAATCTAATCTTCGAAGAGTTCTTGCTACGGTTCTATCATATTGAGTAAGATCAATATCATGTTCAATCCGAAACATTGTAATGGGAGCTTAATGGGAACATATCTCTACTACCTGGAATGCGGACTGATGTGTCGATGATGCATAAGAATGGAAAAGAAAAGATCATCATCGATGCTAAGTTTTATAGAGAAATCTTTCAGACTTACTATGATAAAAGTTCATTTGGCATCGTCTGCGAATGGAACTATCAGACAAGCAACAGTGCCAGTAAGAATAATAGGTTCTGCCTACGAAGCATTCCAAATGCACCAAAGTCATTAGTTGAGTGGAGTCTAGATTTTAAATATTAGCAGTGGAACCAATGATGGTAGATGTGTTGCCATCATTGGTTTTTTATATTTTTAAGACCTGAAAAGGGAGACACTTTTACTGATTATCTATCTTTGTAAGACCTATTATGTGGTAAAATAAGGATATAATTTGTATTTTATAACTTTTTCCAAGCATTTCTTTTTTAGGAGGTTCGTCAAATAGTTTATAAGAGTAAAAAAGGAGGAAGGTTGGATGAGTTTTTGGAAAAAGGTGATTGGCAGAACTGAATTGACTACAGAGGAAAGAGCCAGAAGAGAGAAAGAACAGGAAGAGAAAAAGAAACGAAATGCTGAAGCAGCGCAACGTTATCAGGAAGAGCAAGAAAGGAAGCGAGAAGAAAAGCGAATTGAGAAGGAAAGAAGAAAATCTGAGGAATTAAAAGCAGTCGAACGGTTCTTTGGTCCTGCACCAGGTATGGGGAAAAAGGTAACCTACTCTGTATACAAAGAGGCTTTCCAATACGTCGATCATCACTTGCTACGTGCAGATGAAGAAGTCTTAGGTGTTCTTCAAGCTGAATATGACAAGACGAAAAAGCGTGAGATAAAAGGTGTACTCATAGCAGCTGAAGAGAAGATGATCTTTGCATTTGTTAAAGGTAGTAACCAGTATATTGAAGAGTTCGACTACTCAAAGATGAAGGGTATTACCCTTGCGAGAGATGGATTTGCATCTAAAGAGCTTTATATAGATTATGGATCAGGTAGAAAAAAGTTTGATGACATTATTGATGATGATAACTTTAAGTCGTTTTTAGCTGTAATCAACGGAAAAATCACTGAGTTTAGACAAAAGCCTGTAACGAAGACTACAAAACGAAAAACTCCTAAAACCGAAGAAACATCGGATAGGTACGAACAACTTGAACGAATTGCTGAATTGAAGGAGAAGGGCATTTTAACTGACGAAGAGTTCCGTGCTGAAAAGGAAAAAATTTTAGGATAATGAGGTGAATGTATGAAATTCATTCGTTGGTTTTTAGCTGTTTTAGCAATACTTTTCACATTGTTTTTTACTCTTTTATCTCCCTGGGCATGGCTAGGATTGTTGATACTTGTTTTTGGGTTATATCAAAGTGCTCAGAAGAGAAAAGGAATGATGACCTTCTCAAAACCAGGTTGGTTTATTGCAATTGGGATTATATTTACTGTCATAATGTCAGCGGTCACTCCACAGCCCGTTGAGGAAGCAGCAAAGGTTGTCCAACAGACCGAAGTAGACAGTGAAGAGGCCGAAAATAAAGCCAAAGAGGAAGCTGAAGAAGAAGCAAAAGCAGAAGAAGAGGCAAAGAAACTAGCCGAAGAAAAAGCGAAAAAAGAGGCCGAGGAAAAAGCTAAAGCTGAAGAAGAAAAAAAACTAGCTGAAGAGAAAGCAAAAAAAGAGGCTGAAGAAAAAGCTAAAGCAGAGGAAGAAGCAAAGAAACAAGAAATGGTGAATCAGTTCAACCTTGAAGCTGTCACCATATCAAGAGCTGTAGATGGTGATACCGTTGAATTAGAAGATGGTCGGAAGATTCGCTTAATCGGCGTAAACACTCCTGAATCCACCAGCAGACAAGAAGAATATGGAAAAGAAGCAAGCAATTATACTTCTGAGCAACTTGAAGGTAAGCAAGTATGGATACAAAAGGATGTGTCTGATACCGATCGGTACGGTCGTTATCTTAGGATCATCTGGATGGATATTCCCGAAGATGATATGAATGAGGAAGAGATCCGCTCCAAAATGTTCAATGCCAACCTTGTTTTAAATGGTTATGCAGAACCTTCTACCTACCAGCCGGATGTAAAATATAGCGAGCACTTTGTTAAATTCGGACGTGAAGCTCGTGAAGAAGATAAAGGTCTATGGGCGTATGGAGAGAATGGTACGACAAAAGGTGATTTAGACCCGAAAGAAGAAAAGAAGACTGTTACAACAACCAAACCGTCTTCATCCTCTAGCAGTTCAAATGAAAATACAACAAGTCCGCCAAGTACAGCACCTAAGCAGGAATCATTTAAAAACTGTACTGAATTACGAAAGGTATATCCTAATGGTGTAGCTTCAGACCATCCCGCGTATGCATCTAAGCATGATCGAGACAAAGATGGATGGGCTTGTGAACGGTAAGTAGAAACTAAATGAGCTCATAATAATCTGACCCTTAAATGAGTTAGCGATAGCGTAGAGCTATAGCTAGCTCGTTTTAATAATAGAAGTAAATAAATTACAATAATTTCTAGGAATCTGCCAAAAAGATGAGTAAAATAAGGATAAGACAATCTAAGTGGAGGATATATCATGGGGGATACTCTTACGATTACGCAGCGTGATCAATTGCTTAACCAACTTAATGAAGAGCAACGTACATATCTAACTCAATATTTGAAGCGCGGTAGAAAGACTGCTTTTGCTAATGTTCTTGCAGGGAGTAAGGGGAGGAATATACCGCCGGGTGCAACTGATGAAGAAATTGAAATGCTTATGGATGACTGGATCTTAGATGACTATATTGATGCGGGGGTTGTATCTGAAGACCATAAGTGCGAGTGTGGCCGACCATTGAGGTATCAATACATCGTCAGACATTTAGGTACGAATGAAACAAAACGTTTTGGTATCACACATTTTGAGGAACATACTGGACTACCCTCAAAAATTGTGAAGGATGTTGTTCGAGGATTTAATAAGATTGATTACGAGCTAGACGAAATTCTAACAAAGGTTAGTAATGGTCGAGATGCTAAATACGATATTCCATCGGACATTGAACTACCAAAAGATATTAGTGAGATGCTCGAGTTAAATCTCCCATTGTTAGATAGGCAACAAGACAGGTTATTCATATTGTTGAGGAGAAAGAGGGAGGAAAGAGAACCGACTAATAAAGCACCTATTCCGTCTCCAATGCACTATTCAAATGGTTCAATGGACAGAGACGATGAAGAGAAAAAAGAGAAACCATCTCAACCCTCTTTTGATTTTTTTGAACCAGAACCGGTTGCTGCAGCACCTGTTAAGAAATCTGTTAAGCGCATTGAACCAAGTGTAGAAGAACAACTTCCAACAGAGATACAAGATGCCATAGATGGGTATTTGGATACGGGTGTAGAAAGCGCTCTGATAGTTTGTGAGCTCCTAATTAAGAATCATAACTTGTCCAATAAGCGGTATATTACGCAAAAGCCTAAAATATATTATTCTGTTTGCCGATACTTAGATTCATATGTTCTTTCAGATCAAATGACAGTGGAACTAGTAGGGTTAGAAGATAGGATATATAGGAAAAAGGTAAACTCAAATGGTTAAGTTAGGTACGGGAGAAGATGCAATTTTATCCTTAGATCTTGTTTATGAGTATTTGTTACATGCAGAAGAAGCGCTCTCAAGCCCTGAAGCTGTAACAAAACTTAGAAAGATGAAAAGCGATGTTCTTACTTTAATGGATGAGATTCCTAAAATGGAAAGTGATTCAATGAGATACTCTCGTAACCCTCTTCAACAGGGTTCTGGTCTCTCCTTCAAAACTCCTAGTAAGGTACATAACGTCACAGGATCACGTGCACCTTTGGTAGAACAAAGGGGGAAGCGGTTCTTTTAATGGGGACCGGGTAGTAACTTTCTGGAGGTGAAAAATGAATAACAAGGAAGAACATACAAATAAGTCCAGGGTAATTCATTTTAAATCACAGAAAAACAAATTAATGATGAGCGTAGGCGCAAGATCGATGATAAACTCAAAGCTTTTAGAGCCCGTGTGGAAGAGATTAAAAAAGCAATGAAATAATGCAATAACCTCTACGAAAAGTTACCACTCAGTTTGGTAGCTTTTTTATTATCCTGAAAAAACTTTAAACTAATAAACATCTTGTTTAAAGAACGTATGTTCGTTATCTTATAATAAAGAACATAACTAATAGGGGAAAGGGGATGATGTGTTTGATTCAAAAGACTAAACCTGAACAAAACATTCTACCGAGGATATATTCTGCAATGGAGACAGTTGAGGAGCTGTATCTCACAATTAATAATAATAAGGAGCAGTTAAATAAAGTAATTGGTACCGTTCATTTTATTGATTTCCCAAAGAAAGAAATAAGAGTAGTGGATCGACAACACAACGTTATTTATATACCCTGGTCCAACATCGTACATATTAAATAGTAAGTAGATGTAATTAGTTCGATAGGGGGCGGAATTAAAATTGAGCAAAGTAGAAGTTATACGAAATCCTTGTGCGTCATGTCAATTTTGCTTTAAGGTTGTTGGCAATGAAATAGATGCTGTTGGAAAACTGTATAGCTGGTCTGACCTAGAACATAAAAGACCTCCGCATATATTGTGTAGGGAACACTATGTAATGGCTCAAAAGGAGCAAACTAAGGAGATACTACGCTTTCTTGAATGTTATAGCTTAGCAGAAAGTCGTAAAGTTCTGCCAGCAGCTTCATTAAAGCTTTATCACTATTTAGTGGAAAAATATACTTAGTAAAGGAGCTTATTTCAATGTGGTAAGAGGAATTTAATGACAAAAGTAGTATTCTTATATAGATAGCTGAATTTCTGTCTGAATAAAAATATCCTATCCTGGGAGGTGCTAAACTTGACTCAATCACAAACTTTTAGGAGGAAAGAAATTCATAGGGCTGATAGGACTATTACTTTTGTGGTGAATTTCTGGCAAGACAAAAATGACAAAGAAAAGATTTGGGTTGGTTCTAATGGAATTCTAGCTCCAACAGAAGTTAACAATCATTCAAATTCGGTAAATTATCATCCTAAAATGTTTAGGAGATTAAAAGACATTTTAATCAATGAAGACAGGTGGGTTGAAGAGTAAATACAGGTGGTCTCTAATCTTACCTATCTCATATTTACGGAGTTATAAAATAACTTCATAAATATGAATTTGATGGACTTTATTCCTCAGTTTATTAGTGATAAAATAATTTACACACTTTGTACTTATAGCCCAGTGTCCAGCGTGTTAGGTTCAATTCCTGATGGCTTAATGATTGCAATTACGTTATTACTGACAGCAATCCTACTGGAGGTGGTTAATATGACAAATAAAAACATAGTTAACAAAGCAATATGCACTGTGATGACCGGCATCTTAGTGAATCTCACAACTGATAAACTAAAAGCGGTGGCTCCAGCGCTGGGCTAAAAGTATACTTGAAATAAGCCAAAAGCTTCCTAAAAGGGAGCTTTTGGCTTATTTTAACATCTCATGTTACTGTTCAATTAGCTGTACAAAGTGCAAATGGAACATACACAGCCGGATTTAAATACAAATCTTGTTACTGTTCAATATTTATGTGTTACTGGACCTGATAGACGCAGTCTAATTTAAATACAACAAATGTTACTGTTTACACTAATTATATCATCTACATATTATTTATAAACTATACCAAGGTGTTTTCCAAAACAAAGGGGCTTCGAGATACCTAACTAGTAAAACCTTCTATTTGTTATTAACGGGTTTACTTCAAAGGTGCACTTATACGAAATCGCATATAAATTCACATTAAAAATCACGTCCTATTTCACCGGTGTGATTTTATTGTTAAATCAGTGTTTTAGGAGGTTTCACACACCAAATCACATATCATTTCACAGCTTAATTCACCCTGATGAAAAATCTGAAATAAATATTTCAGATTGAAAATAGCTGTGATTTCAGGTGTGAATACAGTAGCTTGCAGGGAGCATGGAATTAATCTTATAGCACCGTTTACAAAATCGTATTGATAAACCGCAAATGACCGATTTGAAAAATATGCAGGTGGACCTCCAATAAGAGCATGCTAAATTAGTTTCTGCCATGTATTCAGTTGAAATTCCTAATAATTTATGTGAAACAATTAAATGAACTATTGAAACAAACAATGATAAATTTTGAAAAAGTTATTGGTGAAAATTATTTTGTGCTCGCATTTTGGCAGTAAGAGTATGTATTGTGCTATCTGGTGATGCACATTAATCTCTAGCTCCTTCGACCTATTCCTTATTTTCCCAAGAGATTAAAAATAAAACATTATATACATTTTGAGACAAGGGGACAGGTTGCTTGTCCCACTCAAAAGTCTAAAAGTGATGGAATGTATTGGTGAGTGTTACTAACCTGCTAGCAACGTTAATTCTATTTACAAATGAAACGTATTATTCGATCCATTGCATATAGCATACTAGATAATTGTTGGGACGATGAACCTATCCCTTTGTCCCTGTAATTAGATATTTATGTTAATGTAGTTGTAACATCTTTTGGAAATCAGCTCGATTCGAAGAAAGAAAGGATGTGGTCTTGATGAAAATAAACATCACTTACATCATCAATTCGATTATTAGTGGTGTGCTGGCAATCCTGATCTCTACCTTTTTTGCAGGTGGGGCGATTGCCGAAAACTATACGGATAAAACGTGGGTTGCACCAGAGTTTTTTGTGATTCTCTTAATCTGGACGCTTGGATTTCTAGTCGGTCTGCTTATTTATCGAGGAAAAACTCGTGGGATGTATTTGTTATTGTCTATTTTAATCACCTGGGCTTCAATTCCACTCGGGGTACATTTGGGCGCTCGTTTAACTACAGCATCGTAGGTTTGTAGTTCTTTAGATTTATCACGTCCAGAGGTGAATAATGAGCACTCATAATCAACCTTCTAGATTCAAAATATGGCGAATTAAATATGGAGCTTTTATATGTTTCTGGCGAAAATTGGATACTTACCTGTGTCCTCGTAGTGAATGTAGTTGTTCTTAATGTGATTGGTATTGATGATATGAAGAAAGTATAAATAACCATTCGCTGAAAGCAATGCCTTTATTGAATTTGCAATCTTGGTGTTTGGGGGAAACAGAAGATTTAAAGGTCGTAAAGACGAGTTCAAAACGTCTTGGATTTTTAAAATCAACTTAGAGCAGTATGGAAAAGATCAGCCACAGGTTGATCTTTTTTCTATGCAGTGGACATTAGTGAAACTTTTATCAAGAGTGATTGAAACTTCTGCACTTCCTGATGCTGCGTTCCATGAATAAGTGTTCAGAGAAGAGGACCTCATGAGTTGAACGTGGATGAGTAATGCTTAGTAGAATAAATGGAGCGAGTGGATGTTACTTCACCTTCCGAAGTGTCCTATATAGAGGTGCAACAAGATGAGTTAAATGAGAGGGATAGAGGGAGAGCTTATCTGATCATTGATGGGACGGTGCCCCTGTCCCTGTGTCCTAATGGAGAGTAAATTCTAATTTTGTATTACTTAACGGTAGAAGATTGTATTTTCAAAAAAAACAAAAAAATGTATAATTGTTTTCAAAGAGGTGGGTTTAAATGGAAATGACAGATGTGTATAAATCTTTTGGAAACAGATCCGATTGTATTCACTTATTGGAGAAGGTTCGCTGGAATGGAAATGCATCTTGTCCTTACTGTAGTTCTTTTTATAAAACCTCAATGTATAGCGAGAATAGGCATCACTGTAATACATGCAATACATCCTATAGTGTAACCACCAAGACAGTCTTCCACAAGACAAAGGTAGAGTTGCAAAAATGGTTTTTCTCTATGTACTTAATTGTAAAGTACGATGGCTATATCTCTTGCCGAAGACTTGCTAATGAAATTAAAGTTAGCGTGAAAACAAGTTATTATATTATTCAAAGAATTAATGCAGTGATTCATGATAATCAACTAGAGTTTCAAAAATTGATAGAGACAAATGTTATTGGTGAATTGGATAAAGAATTATTCAATGAAAATACAATTCTCAATAAAGGAATTGAATTCTTATTGCTAGGAGGAAATAGATTTGAGTAAACCATTAAAGGCAACACATTATGGAAAGTTAACAATTGGTGACAAGGAATTAAATTGTGCTGTTTTAGAAGATAACTCCAGAATTATAAGTTACACGGCAGTATTTGAAGCGTTTGATAGACCTGTAAGAGGCCAAAGGAAAGTTAAAGGGATTATAAAATCTGAGATGCCAGGTTTTGTGGATGCTAGTAATTTGCAAGATTATATTACTCCAAAGCTTTATGACATGCTTCAAAACAAAGTATCCTATTATGCTAAAAATGGTAGGGTGGTAAATGGATTTAAAGCTGAGATTATTCCTCTATTATGTGAGGTGTATTTGGCAGCTAGACAGCACAACAAATTAACTAAAAAACAAGAGTCCTTGGCATTTTCCAGCGAAATAATAGTACGCAGTCTTTCCAAGGTTGGAATTGTAGCTTTAGTGGACGAAGCAACAGGGTATCAATATGAAAGAGAACGTCATGAGTTGCACAAAATATTAAGTGCATACATTAGTGAGGAATTATTACCATGGACTAAGCAATTTCCTGACGAATTTTATAAGCAAATGTTTCGCTTACGAGGTTGGAATTATGATCCCTCAAGTGTTAAGAGACCCCAATATGTTGGTAAACTAACTATGGAACTTATTTATGACAAATTACCAGAAGGCGTTGCAAGTGAGTTGAAAGGGAAAGTTCCAAAAAACAAAAAATTACATCAGGGATTAACAATTGATGTTGGGAATCGACATTTACAACAGCAACTGACAAGTGTAATTACTCTTATGAAAATTTCGCCAAACTGGAAAACATTTATTCAACATTTTAATAGAGCTCATGGAGACAGTGAACAAATCGAATTCGACTATTAATTACATTATAACACCTATTCAAAAAAGCTTCGTACGAAGCTTTTTTGAAATCATTTATTGAATGAAAGTTCATCTTTCACAATACCATCTAAAACATCTCTCCACCTTGAAACAACTTCTTTACCAACTATAACTTCATCAACGAGGCCGATATGAAGCATGTCAATGATCCTACACAAATATGATTTTCCATCCTTCCACCAACAATCTCTTGCATCAATAAAGTAAACATGCTTTATATCTCCCTCAACTTGATGCGATAATTCATTAATTTCAAAACCATCAAGTTGGGTTTCATACACTCCATCAGCTATTCTGCTACCAAAAGTCGTAGTATAGTAATATTCTTTTATCTCCCAGATAGCTTTGGGATTTATTGTATTTGGATAAGCTCCATCAAATCTTCTTGAAAGAGTGCCTAGGATTTCATTATTGCTGTCCTTCAGATAAGTTAAGTTTGAAGGGTCATCATTAAAACATATATCAAATCCATAGGTAAGATTGTTCATAGAAGCGAAATTTCTAAGGTGATTTTCAGTTAATATATTTATAATACATGTAAAGAATGCAAAGTCAGATTTTTCATTTTTTTGTTTGTTGTATGGGAGCTTGCAAGTGAAATTGTTATCTCTGTAGATATTGTGCAAATGAGTAAAAAGAGTTCGAGCCTCATTTAGATCCATAAGGTTGTTACGGACTTCATTATTAATAGTATTGGCCCTATATTGTAAGTAAGAGATTATATCGTCTATTAAACTCGGTGGTATACTAATGTCAACTTGCTTTAACTTTTTATAAATTTCATGTTCATCAGGTTCTTTAACAATGCCTCCTTTTGAATATTTTATCTTCTCTGATATTACTCGAACATAACCCCAGAATTGCTGTGATTTACCTAAAAATTGCTTATTTGGTTGCATTTATGAACTCCTTTTCCATAGTCGATAAAAGGAATGATGATTTTACACCTAATCCCTGTGAAATCTTAATTATATTTATTAATGAAACATTTCTAACTCCACGTTCTATTTCACTTATGTACGTTCTGTGAAGTCCAGTCTTTTCTGATAAGTGCTCTTGAGATATTCTTCGTATACTCCTCAAGTGTTTGACAGACTTTCCGAAGCTTTTTTTGTAATTAAATGACTCGTTATCCATAAATTACTATTCACTTCTCCTTTTGTCTACAGACTATAAGTAACATCTGTTATAATGAATTTGAATATTGAATTGAGAGGTAACTATATGACAACTACAACTTACACAAAGGTACCACAATTATTAAAGTGGATAGGTAATAAACATAGGTTCGCTAATGAAATTCTCGGTTATATGCCTGAAAATATCAATACTTATTTTGAACCTTTTCTTGGTAGTGGAGCAGTATTAGCTACATTAGCAGAAAGCAATAATACATTAACTCCTTCAACTAAGTATAAACAAGCCATAGCTTCTGATGTCTTGGGTCCTGTCATTCAGATATTTAATCATGTTAAATTTGATCCTGAAATTTTAATAAATTATTATCGCGAGCACATTGAAAATTACAATGAAAATCGAAGCGAGAAATATTTAGAGATACGAGATAGATTTAACAAAAAACGGAGTCCGTTAGATTTCTTATTACTCACTAGGACTTGCTATTCAGGTATTATTAGGTTTAGAAAATCTGATGGGTATATGAGTACTCCGATCGGACCTCACAAACCAATATCACCAGATGAATTTGAAAAAAGAGTATTAATATGGAATAAACTTGTGCAAAACACAATGTTCTTTGAATCGGATTATAAGAACATCATGAGCCTTGCTGGAGAAGGTGATTTGGTATATTGTGATCCACCTTATACACATAGTCAGACGATCATATATGGAGCACAGTCATTTAATATAAACGAGTTATATGAGGAAATAAGAAAGTGTAAAGCTAGAGGAGCTAAGGTAATACTATCTATCAATGGAAAACGTAAATCAGGAACACTCGATTCAGAACTAAGTTTACCTGAAGGATTGTTTGAAAGGGAGGCTTATGTTAACTGTGGAGTCTCCATGATTAATAGACTTCAGAGGCAGGGGCAAACTATGTTAAACGAGAATGTGCAAGATCGACTTTTACTAACTTGGTGATAAATTAAGGGATGAAGCATTTTAGCTTCATCTTTTATTTTGATAAGTAAAATATATAAAGAACTTAGTGAATACATGCTGAAGGTGTGATGCAAGTATGGATTTTTCCTTAGCACAGTTACACCGTATGAGAGATGGCTACCTATGTCTATTCTTAATTGAAAATAATTTAAGAAGATTAGGTGCATACATACTAGAAATGAACTTTGGAGCTAATTGGCAGCACAACACTCGAAAAAAATATAAAATGAAGATTTTAAGCAAGAATTTATTTGAAATGGAATTTTATGAGCTAATTATTATTATTAATTTACCAGAGATGAAAGGTTACTTTAGCGATCAACTTATCTTAGATTTGAAGAAATTATTAAATACGAGGAATAAACTAGCTCATTCCAGGTTGATTGACGAGAAAGAATTGGAGTTACTCAAGAACGTTTGTCTGAAAATTAAGAAAACAAAAGAAGCTTGGACAGTATAGTGAATAGTTTATCAGAATAGCTTAATCGAATAAATTCAAATGAAAATTTTTAGATGATTACGTAAATAATATTAATTTTGATGAAAGTTTTATTGGAAAAAAACTTTCTTGAAGATGTATTCTTAAAAATAAATAATAATTTTTTTTAATAAGGAATGACAAGATATGACTTTAAATCCAGGTACTTTTGAAGAAGTTAAGAGAGCAAATAAAGATTATCCGCATAACCAAAAACAATATACAGTTTCACCTAATGACTATAGTGAGTCGTTAATCCATCAAAGTGCACTCGCAATTGGACGGAAATTTAAAGATATGTTACAAGATGGAGATTTAGAAGAAGCGATTAAACTTACGCAAAAAGTTATAAAGGTTATGGGTAATAAAGACGAAAACTTTGCACTTCCACTTACGAACGTACTTTATCGGTACGATGACCAAGAGATACCAGAGTTTGATGATCAACAATTATCTTCGATCAAACTCTTATCAAACGATAAGCAAGGAATGCAAAACTTATTTAAGTCATTGAAGTTTGAGATGCTAACAGCTGATTCAGCTTTTTTTATGGTGAGTTTCATTAGATGGTCTGGATTGCAACTGCTGATTCGGTCTTTGAATGAATTATGCAACAGAGGTGTAAAAGTAAAGATAATAACCTCATTCTATATGAATATAACGGAACCAAAAGCGCTTCGCATGCTCCTTGCGTTTCCTAATGTTGAAGTCCGAATATTTGATTCTGGAAAAGAATCTTTTCATACGAAAGCCTATTTGTTTGAAAGAGCATCAGGTCTTCATACTGGCATTATAGGTTCTTCAAACTTATCACAAGCTGCTCTGACAAATGGACACGAATGGAATGTTAAAATCCCAGACACTAGCTATCTACCAATTTTTAGGCAAGCTATGGAGAAGTTTCATGATGCCTGGGAAGATAAGCGGTCATATGCTTTAACTGAAACGTTGTTAAACCGTTATGAACAGTACATAGGTTTACAAGAAAAGAAAACAAATAATCTGCAAACATTTCAGGTTTCTCAAGTGGGTGAGGATTCTTTTAAATATTCTTATCGATCAAATATTAAGCCGAATGATATGCAAAAAAAAGCATTACAAGCCTTGAAGCAAACTCGGGAAAATGGACATCAAAAAGGTGTAGTTATCGCGGCGACAGGTACAGGTAAGACTTTTTTATCAGCGTTTGATGTACATGAGATGAAACCGAAGAGAATGTTGTTTCTAGCTCATAGAGAAGAGTTGTTAGATAGTGCAAAGGAAACGTTTGAATTAGTATTTAATTCTGATAATATGTGTGGGAAGTTAACAGGAAGAGAGAAGGATATAAATAAACCGTTTCTCTTTAGTACTGTCCAGTCACTCCATACTGAGAGTGCACTGCAACAATTCGAACAAGATGATTTTGATTACATTATTGTTGATGAATTTCATCACGCAGAAGCACCGACGTACTTAAGAATTCTCCAGTATTTTAAGCCTGGATTTTTACTTGGATTAACCGCAACACCAGAGCGTATGGATGGTCGTGATGTGCTAGCACTATGTGATTATAATGTTGTTTATGAGATAAGATTACGTGATGCTCTTGAGGCTGAACTATTGGCTCCCTTTCATTATTTTGGATTAGCAGATGATACTGTTGATTACAATGAGATTAACATTCGTAATGGATTATTGGATGAGCGCCAGCTGGTAAAGGCATTGAAAACGAATGAGCGCGTTGATTATGTCGATAAAATGATAAAACGGTATGGCTATGATGGAGACCGTCTTATTGGGTTAGGCTTTTGTGCAACGATAGAACATGCGAAGTTTATGAGTGAATCCTTTAATCGCAGAGGCTATGTAACGACGGTATTAACAGGACAAGATTCTGCTCGAGAGAGAAGGTCAGTGATTAAGAGATTAGAAGATGATACCGATCCGCTACAAATAATTTTCTCTGTGAATGTTTTCAATGAAGGCGTAGATATTCCGCGTCTAAACCTTATTTTGTTCTTAAGACCTACTGAATCTTCAACCGTATTTATTCAGCAGTTGGGTCGTGGCTTGCGCAAGGTAAAAGGAAAAGACTTTGTTACGATTTTAGATTTCATTGGAAACTACCAAAAATCGTTTATTGTGCCATTAGCTTTAGCTGGAGAAACAAGTTCAAAGGCATTTGATAAGGATGCCCTTCGCATTGCTGTTCAGCATGAATTCGCAGATCTTCCAGGGGCGTCATATGTCGATTTAGATCAAGTCTCACAAAAGCGAATCTTAGAGAGAATTGATAGCATTCGAATGGACTTAGTTGCAATGTTAAATAACCTTTATGCACAGTTTAAGAGAGAGCTAGGTAGATCTCCTGATGTGATTGACTTTCTATATTCTGAAAGTGCTCCAAATCTTCACTTCTTCATTAGAAAGTTTGACTCATGGGTAAACACCAAAAAGAAAATGAAGGACTTAACTGATATAGATCAGGCTGTCTTAGAAAATAAGCAAGTAAGTGAGCTATTCGAAAGAATAGAAAATATGTATCCAATAAAATGGCCATATGAGTTGGCAATTATAGAAGCTGCTACACAAAAAAGATTTGTAACTCAGACTGTAGTATTGCAAGTGCTTAAAAAAAGGTTCGGTTTAGAACTAGAGGAAGAGAAGCATCGTACTCTAATAGAAGACGCAATGGTAAAGCTTACGCAACAGTATAAAAGGCATAAATACAAAATAGGAACTGTAGATAATGGCTCTTTTGTTTTGGATGAGGATTTATGTAATTCTTTAAGAAATCAGGTTATGTATAAGCAACTTATGGAGCGGGTTGAGTATGGAATAGTTGAGTTTAGGCGTACATTCAAACCGGAGCGTTTTTTAGGAGAAGGAGAACGAATTATTCTCTATCAAAACTATACGCGTAATGATTTAATCTTCTTGTTTCAAGCGGGAGTACAAGAAGGATCGTGGCGTGAAGGTGTTAGTAAAGTAGGAAACGACTATCTGTTATTTATTAATTTAAATAAAGATGAAGAAGTGTCAGACCATCTTGATTACAAAGATTACTTTATTGATCAGAACCACTTTCATTGGCAAAGTCAAAATCAAACTTCTCACAATTCTTCAGTGGGACAAGCCTATATCTATCATAAAGAGAAGGGTATACGTATTCACTTGTTTGTTAGAAAGTTTGATAGTATGCACGGAATGACGTTGCCATTTACGTATCTAGGAGAAGTCGATTATGTTTCCAGTCATGGAGACAAGCCTATGAATATCAAGTGGCAGCTCCACCATCCCGTGCCAGAAGACCTGTTCATCGATTTAATTAGATAGCAGTTTATCAATTGTAGGGATATCAGCCGGAGCCCAGTCAAGAGAACGAAGATTTTCCAGTGTTACCCACTGCAGTTTAGCGTGTTCCTTGGCTTGCGGCTCACCGCTAATAATCTGTGATTCATATGTACTTAGGTTTACAAGTACAGAAGGATATTCATGACTGACTTCTTCAATTTTTTGAGTGACTGTAATCTCGCAGCCTAATTCTTCATTGATTTCTCGTACTAGTGTCTCCTCAGGGGTTTCTCCATCTTCAATTTTTCCACCAGGAAACTCCCAATAGTTTGGTAGTGACATAGTTGGAGATCTTAATGCACAAAGAATTTCATTGTTTTGGTTTCGTATTACAGCACCGACTACGTTAACTTTTTTCATAATGACAGCAACTCCTTTTTTGCAATTTCTCATTCTATATTATCATTTAATCATCTTAAAATGCGAAGGGTGGATAATTATGCCAACTTACAACAAACTCATTCGAGATAGAATCCCTGAAATCATTGAAGCATCAGGAAAAGAATACACTTCTAAAATTCTAAACGAGAAAGAGTACAAGAAAGAGCTCCAATTAAAACTAAAAGAAGAACTTCAAGAATACTTAGAAGCAATTGAAGACAATGATTCTATCGAAGAACTCGCAGACATATTAGAATTAATTCACTCGTTAACCTCAGTACACAATTCGTCTATAAATCAGCTTGAACAAGTACGAAAAGACAAGAAAGATAAACGCGGAGGGTTCGATAAAAAAATCTTTCTAATCGATGTTGAAGATGAGTAATATTAAATTAATTACAGATAGATTATACGAATTTTTAACTCCTGAGATTGAACGGTCAGATTCGATTTATATTCTTACATCCTTCATTATGCGTTCAGGTGTTGAGTTGCTCTATCCTTATTTGAAGTCAGCTCTTGATAAGGGAGCAAATGTTAAGATATGCGCTGGAGACTATCTTTATATT
Organism: Anaerobacillus sp. ABR4_321; assembly: GCF_056158505.1. NCBI lineage: Bacteria > Bacillati > Bacillota > Bacilli > Caryophanales > Bacillaceae > Anaerobacillus > Anaerobacillus sp. ABR4_321. The sequence continues at coordinate 3,594,797 of NZ_JBSWTK010000001.1, read as the reverse complement.
ACTCAACCGGAAGCTCTAGAGATGCTACTTGAACTGGAAGGTATTGAAGTTCGACTTTATCAAAGTAACGGTCGTTCTTTTCATCCGAAAGCATACATATTCGGTCAAGAGGAAGGTGAAGGAGCATTTCTAGTTGGCTCATCTAATCTCTCGAGATCAGCTCTTACAGGTGGAATTGAGTGGAATATCTACCTGCCCGAGAGTAGTTCTCCTTCTACCTATGAAGAAGCAGAAGATCAATTCTTACATACGTTTTATCATGACAACACGCTGCCTTTAAACAAAGAAACCTTAGAGTTGTATCAAGACCGATATTCACATTATCATCTCAAGCATCCAGAACTAAAAGATACTTGGACTAAATTAGAAGAAGTTGATATGACTCTGGGAACTTCAGTTGAAAATTCCTCAATAAAAGAAAGCCTAGGTGTGTATAACGTTCAAGCCGAGGAGAAGTTAACACCTAGGCCAGCTCAAGTTGAAGCACTTGAAGCGCTGGATACAACCTTAGATGAAGGTTATTCTCGGGCAATGGTAGTTTTACCAACAGGGATAGGGAAGACCTATCTTGCTGCGTTTTTTGCTCGTTCATTTAAGCGAATTCTTTTTGTGGCGCATCGTGAAGAAATCTTATATCAGGCAAAGAGTTCGTTTAAACATGTTATTCCGGTACGTACTACTGGAATATACAATGGTAAGCAAAAAGAGATGGCAGATATGATGTTTGCTTCAGTTTTTACTATTGGACAGAAGAAGAATCTGCATCAGTTTTCTCCTGATGAATTCGACTTAATTGTAGTAGACGAGTTTCATCACGCAGCGGCTCGTTCCTATCAGGGAATTATTGATTATTTCAACCCAGACTTTTTACTCGGGATAACAGCTACTCCAGACAGGATGGATAGTAAGGATGTATATGGGCTGTGCGATGGTAATGTCGCTTACCAGATGCATTTTACAGAGGCTATTGAGAAGGAGTGGTTAACGCCATTTCGTTATTACGGGGTTTATGATGAGACGGATTATGCTAGTATCACTTGGTTAGGAAATAAGTATGATAAGGAAGAGTTGCTGCAGGTTCAATTGAAGGAGGAACTAACTGAGAAAATATTAGATGCTTGGCTGAAGCATAAACAATCTCGTTCAATAGGATTTTGTTCTTCTATTAGGCAAGCAGTCTTTCTAGCAAATTATTTCAGTGAGAGAGGTTACTCAGCTATTAGCTTACATTCCCAATCTGATTACAAGAGAAGCGATGCAATTAAAAAGTTAGCTTCTGGTGAGATTGAAATCATTTTTACAGTAGACCTTTTTAATGAGGGTGTCGACATTCCTCCAGTTGATACGTTGTTGTTTGCACGACCAACGGAGTCCCTTACTGTATTTACTCAGCAGGTTGGGAGAGGCCTGAGACTATTCGAAGGTAAGTCACACTGCAACATTATCGATTTAATAGGGAACTATCGTAATGCAGATATCAAACTTTCTTTATTCGATACTAATCCTTCCTCTACAAAAGGTAATATTAATATTCAACCTGATGTTCCAGCCAATTGCGAGTTGAATCTGGATTTAAAAGTTGTAGATCTACTTCAAGAACTGAGTCGTAAACGACAGCCTCGTAAAGAAAAGTTGCTGGAAGCTTTTCGTGATTTGAAGTTAGAAATGGGGCGGCGACCCACGTATTACGAATTACACCTCTACGGTAAAGAAGACAGCAAAGCTTATAAGCAGGAGTTCAAGTCCTATGTTGGCTTCTTAAAGTGGGCTGGAGAGCTTACTGAAACAGAAGGAACCGTCTATAAAGAGCAAGGCAGCTGGATACATGAGGTAGAGAAAACAAACATGTCGAAAAGCTATAAAATGATCGTCCTTCAATATATGTTAAGTAGAGGTTTGGAGGACTGGCTAAAGCCAGTAACCCCTAATGAAGTAGCACCTTATTTTCATGAGTACCTTACAAAGAAAGAGTATCGTAAAAAGATAGATTTCTCAGATAAAGGCTCAAAGAGATTATGGGAATACGATGAAGCAAAAGTTAGTAGGCTCATTGCCACTATGCCTATGACCAAATGGAGCAGTAATTCTAAGGGGTTAGTGTCTTTCGAAGATAACGAGTTTAAGCTTAATTTAAATTTTTCAGATGAAGAGAATCGTTACTTGTATCAATGGACGAAAGAGATATGTGAATACCGTTTACATGAGCATTTTGAAAGGAAGGCTAAGTAAAAAATTATTTGGCTCTGGAAGAGGCGGAGGAGTTTATCTTAAAAAAGATAAACTCCTTTTTGCTTGGTGGAATAATAGATTGCGTGATTAAGTTTTTTTGAAATAATTGGTAGAATGGTTGAAGAATAACTTATTACACAATCTAAAATATTATGAAGAAAGAGGTAACTACGTGGCTACTCCTATAACGATTATAAAAAATGATGATGTTTTGTTCGAAGCAAAGGGTATCCAAGATGCAGCTAGATTTCTGGCAGAGCACCTTAGCATATCAAAATATAAATGCTACGATCCTATTGAACGCGGCTATGCTTATAGTATTCCATATTCACATCAAAATGACCAATATCGATTCATAGCTCCTGAATCATTGGCGTATAAACGTCGCTCAGAACTTGAAGAAAGCGATCATAAAAATGCTCGTCGTATTTGGTTAGTTTCAGCAAACCCAAGTGACTTTGATTTGGAAGGTGCTTTTAGTAGTCACGACGAAATTGACTGGAAACGATCTGCTAAATATGAAAATGGCGATATCTTTTTCTTTTATATATCAAAGGCGTTTCAAAAGGTTAGATATAAAGTTGAGGTAGTCCAAGGTAAAGTCCCAATAGAATCTGTTAACTATAACGAGAAATTCTGGTTAAATAAAGAGAAGTTAGAGGACGCTAAACAATCAGATTGGACTCGTATTAGAATTTTAGATGAGGTAGATAGTGATGAGCTTTCCCTTGAGCAATTGCGTAATCATGGGCTTAGAGGTAATCTTCAAGGACCTATGAAACTGCATGGAGAGCTTTGTGACTTTATTATGTCTTACTTTGATAGAGATATGACCAATGACTATTTCCCGGATGAAGTCCCTGAAGAATTAGAAGAAGGTAAGCGTAAAAGTGTTACTGTAAATGTGTATGAACGTAACCCGATAGCTCGAAAAAGATGTATTGAAAAGCATGGAGTTAAATGCAAAGTATGTGAGTTAGACTTTGAAGAAACGTATGGAGATGTAGGGAAAGACTTCATTCATGTGCATCATCTTAAGCCGCTTCACGATATTAGGGAACATTATGTTGTTGATCCTGAGAATGACCTCATTCCAGTATGTCCAAATTGTCATGCAATGCTACATAGGAAGGAAAACGGAGTGTACCTTTCTGTGGATCAGTTAAAAGAACGAATTTTAAATACGCGCTTAGTTTACGAAACTAAATAAGTTAATTATTGGAGAACAATTTTTGCATAGCCACAACAAGCTATGCTCTTTTATTTATATCCAATAATTATTGTATTCTTGTAACAAGCGACAGAATCAAATAGGGAAGATCTAATCCTAAACAAGTATACTTCAAACCGATCCTACTCTTAGTTTTGCAATTGTTAAAAATACTTTCCAATCAAAGGAGATAAATGCATAGACTGTAGTTAGATGCCTTTTCCTTAAGAGCAATGAAAATACCTTAAAAGGTTGTGAATTTGTTGGAGAGAAAATCCGAGGACATACGAAAACGTCATCAAGAAATCCTGCGAAATTTAGATGAAACGATTCATATCTTGCGAAAAGCCATAAAAGAAGACGAGGCAGAAATTAAGAGGTTAAAAGAGAAGATGAAGAAGGATGAGAGAAGTCAGGAGTGAACCTGAATTCTTTTTATAACATGTTAATAATTAACTTATAATAAAAGGAACGAATGAAGTGGAAAAAGAAGCTTGGATACAAATAAACTACTGGTTAAAGAAACGCCTTAAGAAAACTGGGGAAAGAAGAACGCTATGAATTAGGGAAAGGCTGGCACATACCCATTCCTCTTAACCCACATCATATTAATCTTTTAGGAGCCTAGGATAGGAAATGCTTATCCTAGGCTTTTTGTGTAACAAAACATTAAATGAAGTTTTAAAAAGGAATATAAGGTTGAGTGTAAAATTACTTAACTAACAGGAAATGTAAATTTGATATTTAATAGGAATGAAGGCTCTGAACATAGCGACGAACCAGGTGATGATGCTTAGGGTATTGATTGTGAGACGTGAGGAGGTGTGAATGAGTACGTTGAAGGGGTTACGTACATTTCAAAGGAGGATAAAATGGGAGCAATTATAAGTTCCTGTGGAAGTTATCGATATGTTCTTGAACGACCTTCTGAAGTAGAACAGCCTCAATTCGGTCCAGCACTTTTCATTATGTTAAACCCTTCAACCGCAGATGCTGAAAAAGATGACCCAACAATTAGACGGTGTAGAAGGTTTGGTAGAGATTGGGGGTATGCTGGAATAAAAGTTGCAAATTTATATGCACTGCGAGCGACAAAGCCAAGAGAGCTATGGGTTCACGATGACCCGGTTGGCATTGAAAATAATCAGTACTTAATGAACCTATTACTAGAACACAAAGATATTATATGTGCTTGGGGAGTGAATGCAAGGAAGAAACGAGTAGACCATTTTATTCGGTTAGCTCAACAAGCAGATGCTCGGTTGTGGTGCCTCGGAACAACCAAAAGCGGAGCACCGAGACACCCACTCTACGTGAAACGCACAGAACCTTTAAGGCAATGGGTTCGTTACTAATCCACCATCAAGCTAATAACATTCTGTTTTATGTTCACAGATAAAAAGGAGTTTATCATGAAACTACTATTCACACTTATTGTAGGGGTGCTGATTCTCTTCATCATTACCCCTATACTTATGCTACTTTTCGTAAAAAAGAAAAACGCATCCAAAACGAAAGAAGACCTCCTCACCTACATCGAGGAGCACAGAGACGCCTGCTCAGTAACGTTACTAGAAAATAAGTATAAGCTGCTCACTTTCAACGAAACGAAAGGAATGCCGCTCGCCAGTACCGTTAAGTTGATCTACCTAATCAACTTCGTTGAAGCGGTAAGAGAAAAGAACGTGACGCTCGATGAAAAGGTGAAAGTCGATGACCTTGACGCTCTCTATTTCGAAAATACGGATGGAGGGGCTCATCCAAGATGGAAGAAAGAGCACAACATCGGAGAAGAAGTTACCTTGTTTCAAATCGCACAGGGGATGATGCAGTTTAGCTCGAATGCGTGTACGGACTTTCTTTTTCATAGATTAGGTGCTGATCGTATCAATCACACGCTTACGAAGTACGAGCTCAATCCTCATTCACCGATTTATGCGATCAGTTCAGCGATGTTGGTTCCTGCTTATTTAAAGGTTGAGTATGGCTTGAAGAAAGCTCAGATTGCCCAGGCAATGAAAGAGATAGAGCAGCATGAATTTGAAAGCTTAGCCAATACGATGCTACATAACGTGTTGAACGAAAAGGCTGCACCTTTTCTTAAGGAATTATCGACCATCAACGATATGACCATTCAGCGCGTTCTGATGGACAAGTTGCCTTCTTCAACCACAGAGCAATACGCAACTTTCATGATGCGAGTAGGGGAATCGAATGATTTATCGATCGATGACAAGGAATTGATTGACCGCATACTTGGAGGGGCAGAGGAGAGCGGAAAACGACGCTGGTTTAAGGGAGGATCCACGGCGTTTACGCTGACTTCGGCGATGTATCAATGTGATGGTGAAGATTCTGTAGCGCTTTCGGTGTTCGTTCAAGATGAGAAGCGGTATGAGTTGTTGTGGATTCGGAATGTTTTTCATGATTTTTTGAAGGCGTTGGTAGAAGATCATGCGTTTAGGGAGAGAGCAATTCATAAGTTAGGGAATATGAACTAGGTGGTCTGGCATTATGCCGGACCACCTTTTTTGCGATGGAAGTAGCTTTCATCTTACAAAACCTACTGGTACTTGTAAAACAGGTGATTGAGGTGAAAGGTATAAAGAACTATTTTATCCCTGGAATTCATGAGACCTGCATTTTCGGTGGTGAGGTACATAGCTTTAATAGAGCTATGGTGGAAGGAGGAAGTGGTCGTTGAAAAAAACGCTCGTTGTTTTGCTTATTGTTTTACTAGTTGGAGTGGGAGGGTTTGTGGTTGATCAGTTTTTAGATGATGAATCAGTACCTGCGGTGTCTGAGGTCGAGGAAAATGAGCGAGTGGAAGAGGAAGCGGAGGAAACATTAGAACCAGCTGTTGAAGTGAAGCCAGGTGACTTAACAGGAAAATGGACTCGGAATATCCTCCATTACACGGGACATCTCAACATAATAGACGTAACGGAAGAGCGTTTTCGATTCACGCTGAATGTCATCGCAGGTGCGAATGTTGGGGGTATGGAAGGGGAGGCGGTGATTTCAGGGGACAGTGCAACATTCAAGACGTCTGAAATCGATTGTGAGCTTACGTTTCATTTTTCAGAGGACCTCATCACGATCGAACAAAGTGATGAATGCATGATCTGGGGTGGTGTCGGAACGTTCTTCAACGGAGAGTATGAGCGAGGGGATGTGAAGATCGAGACAGATCTCATCGAGCAAGGCGTTCTCTCTGAATCAGAAGATCAACTTTTTAAAGATGTGGTTGGGAACGACTATGAGCTGTATTTAAATAATTTCAATGTCTATATGGAAGTTGAAGATCACGATGGACTTGAAACAAAAGTGATAAAAGGCTTTGTGAGAGGAATCGCGGCTTCAAATGGCGGAATCATCATGATCAACGAGCAGTATGTTTATGCTGCTGTGACGGATTCTGATGTGATTCGTTATCACTCGAACGATCCAGAGTACAAAGGGAAGTTGCCGGTTACGATTTCGGAGTGGGTAGATGAGATGGTGATGGATGAGGTTGTGATGGAGAGTGACTAGCTAGTACCAAAAATAAGAGCCTGGAGGCATGGTGCTATTCCGGGCTCTTCGATATAACAGTAGCGTTATAGCTATTACGTAATTAACAGGATGTGTCTTTGCCGGTCTTCCATGTTTCAATCGTTTTCTTTATAAAATCCTCAAGCCCGCTGTCCTCTAATGTCACAGTTTTTTTGATGCGCACACAACCCTTACCATAGTCCAACCCATTAAGGAGCTGTTTGGCATTCTCGATTTTTTCTACATTGCCAACATACACACTGACATAAGATTTCTGGGCGTTTAGATGAAAGAGATTGAATGATTCATCGCCGTAACAAAGCATTTTGTATTGAATGCCTTCTTGAAGCTCAGGTCCGTTTTGTAAAATGAACTGTCTGATCTTTAGCAGCTTGTCTTTTCTCCAATCATCTTCTAGCGCTTCAAAATATTGTTCTGGTGTGTCTACCTCGTATTGCAATGGTAATCCCCCTTTACAGTAGGTTTTGCGATTCTTTTATGAATACTCCTCGTACTTTATTTTACTTAAAAGAATCATAGAAGTCTTCTTATTAGTAGAGAAGATGAGGAATCTTAGAGAAGCTGATGAAGTGGTGAAACAAAATCCATATTCAATCGTATATAAGGTAAACCAACGATCAAAAGGTGGGGTAGCGTGGATACTGCTTTCTGGATTGCTGTTTTCTTTGTACTCTTTTTAGCGTTCAGTAGTTTTAGGAGGAAGAAGAAGTAGTTGTTGTAGTTCATTCTCATATCTAATGGAACAAACAAATTACTAAGGGACGATCCAGAAACGCTCACAAATTTGAGCGTTTTTTATTATGATTTGATGGAAGGTTTAGATCGAAGCACACCGAAGTTTTATTAAGTGAAATAGGATTTTTAGTCTGAAGGTATTATTCAAAGGAGGAATTCGTATGAAACTCACTCGTCTTGGTCATGCGATGTACTTGTTCACAAGTAAAGGTGGAAAGCGGTATTTGGTTGATCCATTCTTTGATATGAACCCTGGGTGTCCGGATGACTTTCAAACTGAGGAATTTATGAAAAGTATCGATACGGTGTTTTTGACGCATGGGCATTTCGATCATGCAAGCGGGCTTGAGAAATTGCTTGTACATAATCCGGAGTGTACTGTTGTGGCGCAGTATGAACTAGCGATGATTTTGATGCAAGAGGGTGTTCAGAATGCCTACCCACTCAATTTCGGTGGAACGCTTCAGCTAGATGGTGTGGCAGCAACGATGGTACAGGCGAAGCATACTTCGAGCTACAAGGAAACAGAAGGGACCCCGATCTATGCTGGGGAGTCGGCAGGTTATGTGTTTACTTTTACAGATGACCATACCGTCTATCATTCAGGCGATACCTCACTCATGATGGATATGAAGCTGATCCAGGATGTGTATGAACCGAACATCGCGATTCTGTCATCATCCGGTCAGTTTACGATGGGACCTAAGGAAGCTGCGTACGCGGTGAAACATCTATTGAATGTGGAAACGGTAATTCCGAGTCATACCTTTCCGACGAAAGAAACAGCTGCTCAACCTGAAACACTAGAAAAATTGCTGGATGCATTTCCTGTTGTTCAAAGCATGATGGGGAGAGATGATGAGCTTGCACATGAGTTGGCGGGAACGAATACGAAGGTTCTCGTGATGGGGTACGGGGAAGAAGTTGAGCTGTGATCGGCGGAAGAGAAGAAGGGTGGCCAACAGGGCTATCCTTCTTTTTACATACCTTTTCATTTTTTTACTATTCAATTTTGTGCAAACGGTTGCTTAACTGCACTACTTTGGTATATACTGTTAAAGTATAATTTTCCAGTGACGTAAAAGGATAGATTCATTGCACGCAGTCAGTCGATCAATGTGGAATCAGCCTACTTTTTTAATCTTTAATGCAAGCGATTGCACAAAACTATAATAAACACATTTCACTTCGCAGCTGTTCGTGCACGTATAGGAGGAAATCATGCTACAAGAAACAGTAGAACAAACAAATGACCAAAGGTATCAAAAAGAATTGCCGTTTCTCCCGATCACGACGATCTGGTTGATCAGTTTCGGGTTTCTAGGCGTACAGATGGCATTTTCACTGCAAAGTGCCAACATGGGGCGTATCTTTCAAACAATCGGTGCGGACCCGCATAATTTAGGAATCTTCTTTATCCTGCCACCACTGGCTGGATTAATCGTTCAACCGTTAGTCGGGTACTTTTCCGATCGAACATGGATGCCGAGGCTCGGTCGACGAATTCCGTATCTTTTAGTTGGAGCGGTGGTTGCGGTCATCGTGATGTGTTTATTGCCGAACTCCGGTAGTTTTGGGTTTAGTGCCGTTACGGCGATGACGTTCGGTGCGATTGCGATCCTGTTTATGGACCTTTCGTCAAACATGGCGATGCAGCCGTTTAAGATGATGGTTGGGGACATGGTCAACAAGGAACAAAAAGGATTCGCTTATTCGATTCAAAGTTTTCTATCAAACAGTGGTGCAGTACTCGCGAGTATTTTTCCGTTTGGATTAACGCTGCTTGGTGTATCGAATAGTGCACCTAAAGGCGTCGTGCCACAGTCTGTTGTTATTTCATTTTACGCTGGTGCGGTGATCCTCATCGTATGTAGTTTGATCACAGTCATCAAAGTGCGTGAGTATGACCCAGATGAGTATGCGATGTATCATGGCATTACAAAGGAATCGACGAAGGAAAAAGTAAACTTTTTCAAATTACTTGGAAGCGCTCCAAAAGTGTTCTGGACAATCACACTCGTTCAGTTGTTCTGTTGGATGGGATTCCAGTATCTATGGACGTACGGAACAGGCGCGATTGCGCTTAACGTGTGGAATACAAGTGATCCGTCAAGCCCCGCGTATCAAGATGCAGGGAACTGGTTCGGTATTATGACAGCGGTTCAATCGATCGGCGCAGTTGTCTGGTCGCTCGTGTTGGCGCGTATTCCAAACAATCAGAGAAAGCCGTATTACTCGATCAGCTTGTTGCTAGGTGGAATCGGATTTGGCTCGGTCTTCTTCATTCAAGATCAATGGGCATTAGTTATTTCGTTCACACTGATCGGAATCGCTTGGGCAGCGATGATGACGTTCCCGTTCACGATCTTAACGAACGCCTTGAAGGGAAGCAACATGGGTACATACCTTGGCCTGTTTAACGGAAGCATTTGCTTGCCGCAAATTATCGCTTCACTATTAAGCTTCGTGTTATTCCCACTGATCGGTTCTTCCATGCCGTTCATGATTTTGATCTCAGGAATCTTGCTTGTTCTTGGGGCGCTGTCAGTACCGGTGATTAAGGAGACGTATGCGAAGTAGGATTTATGGAGTAAGGTTATAAAGAATGAATGTAAAAGGGGGTGCAGATTGCATCCTCTTTTTGTATGTAGGGACGGAGGGACAGGTTCCATGTCCCAGTGGATGTAACAGGTGAGAGGGACAGTGAACCTGTCCCCGTGTCCCTCTGAATTATGGTACGATTACACATATAAAATGGACGAGAGGGTACCTATGAACGCAACTTTAAAAATAACGCTAATCGTTATCTCAAGTGTTCTGACACTCACGCTGCTACTCGTAGGAACTGCCGTTTTCTTCATTCATAGTTTCATCGAAGAGAGTGCGGGTGAGACTGTGTCCTACTATCATGCCGTTGAAGCGATCGTTACGTTAAACTTCGATGGGGAGTTGGAGAAGGAAGCAAAGCAGTCGAGGGACGAAATGTTAGATAGGGACGTCACGATTTATGTAGAAGATGAAGATACAGATCTCTTTCCACTCGTAAAAGATACACTCAAGCAAGCAAGAACGACAACGAAGGCGTTAATCGGTGAAGTGGATGAGAGAAACGTCGACCTTATTCTGTTTACGAATGAAGAAGAATTTAATGGATTGAGTGAATTGAGTCACGTGGAAGGTTTCTATGATCGCTTTGCGATGATGATTGGTGTGCTCGTTGATGACAAACAGGGCGTAGTAGAAGGTAATGAAAAAGCGCTTTATCATTTTCAACGTAAGATTCTGCACGAATACACGCATTATGCGTTAGATCGTAAAGTAGAAGTGACGAACGCTGGGCTGCATTTCTATCCACTATGGTTCCAAGAGGGCGTAGCGGATTATGTAGCGAACAAAGGTAGTAACGTAGAAACGTGGGACTATGAACTCGTCCCGTTCGATCAGCTCATCACTCACGAACAGTGGGAAGAAGCAGGGGCAAGAGAGATGACAGACGTGTACAGGCAGAGCTACTTCACCGTTACGTACGTGATTGAAGAAAATGGGGAAGAAGTGATCAAAGAGATCATCGACGCGACGAGTGAATCGGGTGATTTTGAACAAAGCTTCGAAACCATAACTGGATTGTCTTATGGTGATTTATATAAGAAGCTAAAAGATGATACAAACGATATCAATTAGTACGTCTTCCTTTTATACAATTATTTATATAGTGTACAAACTCAAAGCATAAAGCTTTGAGTTTTTTTATAAAATGATGTTTATTCAGTACCCATACGGGTTATAGCATTACTGAAAGCATTGATGGGGCAATAATAGGCACAAGCACCTCTGTTTGACAATATACCTGTAGGGGTATAAAATAACAACTGTAAATCGCAAGAAAAACCATGCCTCATGTACCCTGGTAGGTTTAAAGCGGATTGCAGTAATCTAGCTTTAAGAGGGTATTAGGAAAAGTGAAAATGCTGTGATGAATCCAATTTTAGTTAGAAAGTGGTAGAACTACTGCGTTTGACAATATACCCACCGGGGTATACAATTGCATCGTAGTCGACAGAAAAGTGATAAAAAATTTTTAGTTTTTCTTATACCCCGTAGGGTAATTATGAAAAGAGATTACAAGGTAATACTACGAATTCAAGGAGGTACGAATGATGAAGGAAATTAAACCAGAAGAAGTAGCGAAGAAAGTGAAGAACAATGAGGATGTAAGCATCATCGACGTGCGTGAGGATGAAGAGGTTGCTCAAGGTAAGATTGCTGGTGCAACGCACATCCCATTAGGAGAACTGGAAGATCGCTTGGATGAGATCGATCAATCGAAAGAGCATATTATGGTTTGCCGCTCTGGCGGTCGAAGTGGGAAAGCTTATCAGTTCCTTGAAGAGAAGGGCTACAATGTTCAGAACATGACGGGCGGTATGCTCGAGTGGAAAGACGACGTAGAAAAATAAGGAGGATTTCAGCATGAATCTTGTAGCGAATGAAACGCTTGATGCAAAGGGCCTTGCATGCCCGATGCCGATCGTAAAAACGAAGAAGGCGATCAAGAACCTTGAACCAGGTCATGTGATCGAGGTTCAGGCAACGGATAAGGGTTCAACAGCTGATATCAAAGCATGGTCAGAATCTACCGGGCATCAGTATTTAGGAACCGTAGAAGAAGGTGACGTGCTAAAACATTACATCAGAAAGGCGAGCGAAGCAGAGACATCTGAAGAGAAGAAGCATGGGGATGTACTCGATTTAGATGGTCTCCGAAGTAAGATCGATGGCGATGAAACCATTTCGATTCTTGATGTTCGTGAGCCTGCTGAATATGCATTTAGTCATATTCCTGGCGCAATTAATATACCCCTCGGGGAGTTGGAAGAACGCTTTGAAGAGTTGAATAAAGACGATGACATCCACGTCATTTGCCGTACGGGAAGCCGAAGTGATTTAGCTGCACAAAAGCTAAGTGAAAAAGGCTATCAGTATGTAAAAAACATTGTTCCTGGAATGAAAGAATGGCAGGGACCGACTGAAACAAATAATTAATTTTATTATGGGAGGATTTTTAAAATGGCAGACACAAAGGTAGCGATTATCGCAGCAAACGGAAGTCTTTTCGATGCATATAAAGTATTCAACGTTGCAACAGCAGCGGCAGCTTCTGACGCAGAAGTAGGGATCTTCTTTACATTTGAAGGCTTGAACTTAATTCACAAAGAAGGACACAAGAACCTGCCTATTCCTGAAGGAAAAGAGCATTTCAAAGAAGGCTTTGAAAAAACTAACGTACCGTCGATCGAAGAGCTTGTTGGCATTGCACAAGAACTTGGCATCAAACTAATCGCATGTCAGATGACGATGGACGTTATGGGTCTTGAAAAAGATGAATTTGTAGACGGCATCGAAGTAGGCGGTGCTGCATCATATATCGAATATGCGAAGGATGCTAACATCTCGTTAACATTCTAAGAATAAAGGAGGATTATTGTTTTGGCTGTAAAGCATATTACGACGAAAGAAATCGCAAGAAAAGTTGTGACGAATGAAGAGACAACAATTCTTGATGTTCGTAACACGGATGAATTCGATGATTGGAAAATTGAAGGCGGAAGTGTGCACGTGATCAACGAGCCATATTTCAACCTTCTTGATGGGATTGAAGATGTGGAGCATAAATTGGACAAGGATCAGGAAATCATCGTTGTCTGTGCGAAGGGCGGTTCATCTCAGATGGTTGCGGAGATGTTCGATGAAGCTGGCTTCACAGATGTTTATTCCCTTGAAGGTGGAATGAAGGCATGGAGTGAGCACCTTGAACCAACGAAAATCGCAGACCTTAACGGCGGAGGAAGCCTTTATCAATTCGTTCGTCTAGGAAAAGGGTGTCTTTCATACTTCATCGAGTCAGACGGAGAAGCTGCAATCGTCGATGCGAACCGTATGATCGATGTGTATGAGAAATTCGCAGAAGAAAAAGGTGTGACGATCAAGCATACGATCGACACTCACCTTCACGCAGACCATATCTCAGGTGGACGCAACCTAGCAGAAAAGGCTGGTGGAACATACCACCTTCCTGAAAAGGATGCGACAGAAGTAACGTACGAATACTCGCCGCTTGAAGAAGGCAACGATATTACAGTCGGAAATACAACGGTTAAGGTTCAGCCTCTCTATTCACCTGGGCATACGATCGGAAGTACGTCACTCATCATCGATGATCAGTATCTTTTAACAGGTGACATTCTGTTCGTCGAATCGATCGGCCGCCCTGACCTTGCTGGTAAAGCTGAAGACTGGGTCGGCGATCTTCGTAACACGCTATACAGTCGTTACAAGGAGCTCTCGGATGATTTGATTGTTCTCCCAGCACACTTCTCGTTCTCAAGCGAACTAGGAGAAGGCGGACAGGTATCTGCGCGCCTTGGTGAACTTTATGAGAAGAACAAAGGTCTACAGGTTGAGGATGAAGAGAAGTTTAGAAGTATGGTGACGGATAATCTCCCGCCACAGCCTAACGCTTATGAAGAAATCAGAAAAACAAACATGGGTAAAGTTACCCCTGATGATGAAGAACAACGTGAAATGGAAATTGGACCAAACCGCTGTGCGGTTCACGAATAAACGTAAGGAGGATAAGACAATGGAATCAACAAAAGTATTAGACGCAAAAGGACTCGCATGCCCAATGCCAATCGTTAAGACAAAGAAAAGCATCCAGGAACTAAACTCTGGTGACGTACTTGAAGTCCATGCTACAGACAAAGGCGCAAAAAGCGATATCGCAGCATGGGTGAAATCCGGTGGCCATGAGCTTCTTCAAGATACGGAAGAAGACGGCGTACTGAAATTCTGGATTAAAAAAGCATAAATCGAAATAAGGACCTTGAACGGTCCTTATTTCAATAAGAAGGTGAACGGACATGGACTATAGCATTTATTTTTTAATCGTCATCTTTCTAATTGGTTTCATCGGTTCATTCGTATCTGGAATGGTAGGAATCGGTGGATCGATCATCAAGTATCCGATGCTGCTTTATATCCCAGCACTTCTCGGACTCTCTGCATTCACGGCGCATGAAGTAGCGGGGATCTCGGCCGTCCAGGTGCTATTCGCCACCATCGGCGGCGTTTGGGCATACCGAAAAGGCGGTTATTTAAACAAGACGTTAATACTCTATATGGGTGTTAGCATTTTGATCGGGAGCTTTATCGGTGGATTTGGCTCTAAATTCATGAGTGATGATGGCGTCAATCTTGTCTACGGGGTCCTCGCGACAATCGCTGCGATCATGATGTTCATTCCGAAGAAGGGCATCGACGACCAGCCTTTGGATGAGGTAACCTTCAATAAATGGTTAGCTGCATTCTTTGCGTTTCTCGTTGGAATCGGTGCAGGAATCGTCGGCGCAGCAGGTGCGTTTATTCTCGTGCCGATCATGCTGCTCGTGCTGAAGATTCCAACCCGCATGACCATCGCATCATCGCTTGCGATCACATTTATTTCTTCCATCGGTTCGACGGCTGGTAAGGTGTTTACAGGTCAGGTGCTGTTTATTCCTGCGATTGTGATGATCGTCGCAAGTCTGATCGCATCACCGCTCGGAGCGAACTTCGGGAAGAAAGTAAATACAAAGATCCTGCAGGTGATCCTCGCGCTCTTGATCTTAGGAACCGCGATCAAGATCTGGATGGAACTCCTTATGTAACGATAATTCGACAGGTACCAGGCACTAGGAAGATTCGACAGGTGACAGGCACCACGAAAAGAAGGATAGCGCGCAGCGCTATCCTTCTTTCATTTTCTTGATTTGCTTTACCATCTCATCGTAATCTTCATCCGTCAGTACCGGATACTCATCAATCTTATTATGAACGTATTCGAGTTCTGGAGGCAGCGTCGTCTTCTTCTGTTTTGTAATTAAGGAAGCGACGGTACCCGTTACGATCCCGATCAATGAAATCCCGACAAGCATATAGAAGATCGCGATGATTCGACCGATACCCGTTACAGGATAAAGGTCACCATACCCAACAGTCGTCGTCGTAACGATTACCCACCATAATGCATCCCCATAATGTTCGAAGGCAGGTTCTAACCACACCATCGGGAGTGATGCGATGAACATCGATGCGATGAGAAGGATGATGTAGCGGTCGATGTTCAATCGACTGAACACTTCGTTCAAGGACGACTTCCGCTTCTTGATGATCGCAAGCAGTCTTATCACTCGGAAGAGGCGAATTAATCGTGCGGATTGGAAGATCTCGCCTAGAGGGATGATAGCGATCAATTCCAACACATTCGATTTCACGAATTCAACCTTGTTATCACTAATGATAAGACGAGTGAAGTAATCGATCACAAAGATCCCCCAGATGAACCAGTCTAAGCTGTAGTTCGTATCCACAATAATGGAATAGATCACGAGAGATGCAAGCGTGACCTCATAAATAATATGTAATCTTCCGGCAGTATTCGAAGTGATGTACCGTTTAAAGAAGTCGATCAGAGAAATCACCTCACAGTTTGTTATGGTCGTTAGTAGAGCACTCTAGGTGAGGCATTACAATGAGTTAACCGCCGAAGAAAAAGTCTAACACGTTTCCAGCTTTCGAGGCGTCCTTCGAGTAGAATTCAGAGTATCCACAGTTCTTGCAGTACACGACCTTGAATTTATTGTTTTGTACATCGAGAAACTTGGCAACGCCTGCTCCCGTCATCGCCACTTCTTTCTCCCCAGCATCGGTGCTTCCGCATTTGATACAGCCTTTTTCGCTCATAGTCAACAACTCCTTTTTACTAATCAAAACTAAGCTTTCTTTCATTAATGGAAGAAAAACCTATGTTCTAGGTCTAGTTTAACATGAAGTGGAGAGCGTCTACCTGTCTATGAAAACATCGTAAGCGTCTAGAACATAAAAAGAACCTTCGCAATGAAGGTCCTTTTAATTTATCTTACTGTGATTCAGGATCACCCGCAGGATGTGTCTCGATATACTCTTTGTATGCTTCAAAGGTATGAACGTTAAACTGCTTGAAGCTATCATAGGTGTGAAAAACGCTGTACCCATTGCTCAGGTAATCGTTCAATTCAGCACGCGTGAAGGAAGACAGAGAGATCCAGTCTAGCTCAGGCGTACCACTTAAAAACTCGGAACCTATTGAGACTTGCTTACCTGCAGCCTCAGCTGCCTTCAAAAATTCTACGCCTGCATCAATATAAACACTGTTGAATCTCGTATAATTCATGACCGCAACTTCATCAACGATACCGAATAGCTTCGGAAGGAACTTGCGTCCATCTGAAAACTTGTAGTCGTGAAGCCAGTATGGAACAACGACGACTAACCGAAGCGAGTCTGAAGCAGCGATATTATGCTGATCGATTAAATTCCTTACCTTTCTCAAGTTCGCCAAGTACTGTGTTAAGTACGACTCTTTGTTTTGCTCCCAGTCTGCAAACGTATGAGGCTCGATATCGAGATGGAGCGCATCGAACCGGTTGGAGTAGTCACGGTTGTAATCGAGTACGATTTGTACATTCTTTCTTAAGTGCCAGTAGTAGGCATCTAGCGCCCAGTCGGAATTGCCGTAAAGCGCTTCGACTTCTCGCCCTTGTTCATGCAGCGTCTGGATAAAAGAATCATAGCTTTCAGGTTTTGACTGTAGCACGTGCGCCTTTAGGTTCGGGTCATACCCGACGTTCATGATCGCCGTGTCGATCTCGAGCGCGTCTAACTCACCGAAAAATGTTTGGTCCTGGTTGTACATGTAGGAGGCATCCCACATCCAGGATCCGTACCGAGCATCGTTATGGGTACTAGCCGTTGCAGTTGAATGAATAGGGAAACACATCAAGACGATTGTAAAACCGAGCAGCCAACGTTTCATGAAAAGTTCTTCCTCTCTAATGATGTTACTATCATTATCGGTTGGAAGTTGAAAGTAGTGTAGTGTTTGGTGTGAAAATGGTAAGAAACGCATAGGGGTATAGGCGAAAGAGTTTACTAGTTTCACTAGTATGCATCTGTTCTACTTTTACTATAAAAAAGATAAATCCATCCTTTTACTTTCTCCAGGTATTGGTTTATAATTGGGGTGTTGCAAAATGCATAAGGGTAGAATTGTTGTTTAATAAAACGTAGATGAACCGACTTATTTTGCAACGTTTTTTTATATCATTGTTGTAAACGGTTACAGTCGGCTTTTCTTAAGACGATACATAAGTCGGAGAGGTGATGAACGGGTGTTAGAACATAAATACGAAAATTTGAAAGCGATTTTACGAGAAATGAAGAGTGTGGTCGTCGCGTTTTCTGGCGGTGTGGATAGTACGTTCCTATTAAAAGTAGCGATCGACGAACTTGGAAAAGAGAACGTTCTCGCGGTAACGGCGGATTCTGAGACGTATCCGAGCAGTGAGTTAGAAGAAGCGAAGGAGCTTGCGGTCTTAATCGGTGCGCATCATCAGGTGATCGAGACGTCAGAGCTTGCGATCCCAGGGTATACGCAGAACGATGAAAATCGATGCTATTTCTGTAAAAACGGTTTGTTCGAAGAAGTGATGCCGATTATGAAAGAAAAAGGATTTGAGAATGTCGTGTACGGTTTGATTGCGGATGACATGAGTGAATACCGACCTGGTGCGCGGGCAGCGAAGGAACATAACGTGCGTGGACCGCTTCAGGAAGCGGAGTTTTACAAAGAAGACATTCGTACATTGTCAAAAGAACTGGGACTCCCGACTTGGGAGAAGCCTTCCTTCGCTTGTTTATCATCGCGCATCGCGTATGGGGAAGAAATCACGCAGGAGAAATTGACGAAGGTCGATAAGTCTGAGGCGTATGTGAAGAGTCTCGGCATCAAACAAGTTCGCGTTCGGACGCATGGGGATATGGCGCGTATCGAAGTCGAGCCGAAGGATATGCAGGTGGTGATGGACAATCATCGCAGCATTTCTAAGAAGCTGCAGTCGTTTGGATATCAGTATGTCACGATCGACCTTGAAGGATATAAGAGCGGCAGCATGAACAAAGTGTTAGAAGTCGAACAATCTACTATATAAACGAAGAGGTGTTTCACGATGAGAGAGAGAAACGTAGATGACGTTCTACAGCGAGTGAAGGATGGGAGTCTAGGAGTTGAAGATGCGAAGAGCCTTCTCTCGAAGTTTGAAGATATCGGGTTTGCAAAGGTCGACCATCAGAGAGAAGAGCGGACGGGCTTTCCTGAAGTCGTGTACGGAGAGGGCAAGACGCCTGAACATATGGTCGAGATCTTAAGTTCTCTGAAGCGCCATACAAACCGCGTTCTTGCAACGAGGATCTCACCTGAGAAGGCGGCATTTGTGATGGAACAAGTAGAAGATCTTACGTACAATGAAGCAGCTCGAACGCTGTACTGGAAGCATCCAGACGAACCAGAGGTCCTCTATGGCGGGTACATTGCAGTCGTGTGCGCAGGCACGTCCGATCTTCCTGTTGCAGAAGAAGCAGCTGTCACGGTTGAAGCGTTCGGTGCATCCGTCAAACGGATTTATGACGTTGGTGTAGCAGGCATCCATCGCCTTTTCCATCACCTTGACGAGATCGAGAACGCGACGGTCGCGATCACGGTCGCTGGGATGGAAGGCGCGTTAACGAGCGTTGTTGGCGGGTTGATCAGTAATCCGATCGTAGCTGTGCCAACAAGCATCGGGTACGGAGCAAACTTCCAGGGGCTCTCCTCTCTTCTTTCCATGCTTAACGCCTGCTCACCAGGCATCAGCGTGATGAACATCGACAACGGCTTTGGAGCAGGATACTATGCGACATTAATTCATAAAAATCATCGTGATACGATAATCGATTAACTGGGGGAAGAAGATGAAAACACTATACCTTGATTGTTTCTCAGGAATCAGCGGCGATATGACGATCGGAGCGCTCCTCGATCTAGGTGCGGACTACTCCGTTCTTGAGCGAGACATCGCGAAGCTTAATATTGAATCAGAATACAAGTTAAAAACGTATAACGTGGTGAAGCAGGGCGTTTCTGCAACGAAGTTTGATGTGCTCCTTACACATGAGGAAGAGCATCACCATGACCACGACCACAGTCACGATCACGGTCACGAACACGAACATAGTCATGACCACGACCACGGTCATCATCATGGCCACGATCATGATCATAGTCACGATCACGATCACCACCATCGCCACTACACGGACATCGTTGACATGATCAATCGTGCTGAACTGAATGAAAACGTGACGAAGATGGCGCTTTCTGTTTTTGAAAAAATCGGCCGAGCGGAAGCGAAGATTCACAACATGCCGTTTGAAAAAGTACATTTTCACGAAGTGGGAGCGGTTGATTCGATCGTGGATATTGTGGGTGCGTGTATCTTGATCGATTCTCTCAACGTGACGAGGATCGTTTCTTCTCCTGTTCCAGTAGGCAACGGGCGTATCCGCATCGCGCATGGGATTTATCCGGTACCGGCGCCTGCGACGTTAGAGTTACTGAAAGGGATTCCGATTCAAGAGACGGCGATCAAAGGAGAAGTGACAACGCCGACAGGGGGCGGTATATTAGCTGCGCTTGCGAACGATTTTGGTCCGATGCCTTCGTTTGTTGTCGAGTCAGTCGGGTATGGAGCGGGTACGAAGGATTTCCCGGATCACCCGAACGTTCTCCGAGCGGTTCTAGGCAGTTAAGAAAGGAGGTCGGTTTTGATGTCTCAACCTTTTTCGCATAAGGAGGAACATATCGACGACGAGATGCTGAAGGTCGAAGTGAACCTCGATGACATGCCGGGCGAGTGGCTTGGGTATGTGATGGAAAAGCTGTTCGATCACGGTGCGAACGACGTGTTTTATTCGTCGATCTATATGAAGAAAAACCGTCCTGCCATTTTGCTTCAATTACTATGTGACAGGGAAAAGTTAGATGACATTAAGCGTGTGCTGTTCGAAGAAACGACGACGTTTGGGATTCGTTACTACCCGATCTCCGTTCATCGCCTCGAGCGATCGTTCGATGAAATCGAGACGGAGTGGGGACCTGTGACGATTAAACGAGGCGTCCATCGTGGAGAAGCCGTCGAAAGTGCTCCTGAATACGAGGATTGCAAAGCGATCGCGGAGAAATATGAGATTCCGATCAAAGAGGTATACCGCGTCGTATGGGAGAAGCTTCGTCATCAGAAGTAGGAATTTTAACCAGAAGGTGAAACGATATGATTAAAGCATTAGTAATCGCTCCTTACGAGGGGCTTATCGAAATCATGCGTGACATAGACGTTGAAGATTTCGAGATCCATACCGCGCTCGGGAACCTGTATGAAGGGGTAGAGGTCGCGAAACAGTATGAGAAGAATGGGTTCGACATGATTATCAGCCGTGGGGGAACCGCTTCACTCGTTCAAGAAGTCGTGTCGATTCCGGTCATCGATATACAGGTGTCGGGCTATGATATCCTCCGTCTTTTGACGCTCGTGAAGGGCTTTTCAGGAAAAGCTGCCATCGTAGGGTTTCCGAATATTTCTCAAGGTGCTTCAACGATTTGTGACCTCCTCGATCTTGATATCAATACGCTCACGATCGAGAAGGACCATGAAGTTGAGGAAAAGTTGAAGAGCTTGAAAAACGACGGATATGAAGTTGTGATCGGAGACGTGGTCACTATTGAAACAGCGAAGCAGCTTGGCATGAACGGGGTGCTCATCACATCTGGCAAGGAAGCTGTGATGGAAGCGCTGGATGAAGCGCGACGAGTGTTTGGCCTATTTTCAGAGCTACATAAAGAAGTATCGCTGTATCAGTCGATCATCGACTCTGATGAGCGGTTGATCGGTGTGATGGATAGGAAAGGGAAAGTGATCTGTTCGAATAAACGGTTTGAAAACGCGTTTTCTAGAGAGAAGATCGAGAATTCTCCTCCGATTCTAGACATCGTAAAAAACACGTCATCTACGCTGCAAAAGAAAATGGTGACGGTTGAAAATCAGCTCTGGCACCTCACGACGAATGAGGCGGAAGAGCGCGTGATCCTGTATATGGAGAAAGCTTTTCCGAATCAATCCCAAGGTGGGATAGAAGAGCGGAAGGAATATGCGATCGATGTTGTCACAGCCGTTCCTCACTTTCTCTTGACTGGAAAGAGTGAACAGATGCAGGAAGTGATCAAACAGGTCGAAAAGTATAGTCGAATGGACGAGCCGCTGTGGGTGATCGGAGAAACCGGCACAGGGAAGGATTCGGTCGCTCAGTCGATCTACTTGAAAAGCAAGCGAAACAATGAACCGTTCATTACGATCAACTGTGAATTACTAAAAGAAGGTCAGATATCTGATTTGATTGAGGAACAGTTCTTTACGAACCATGCTGAAGGGGTCGTGCACCTGAAGCGAATCGACCGGTTAGACGTACGGGCTCAAAAAGAACTGTATCATTATTTGCGTAATGAAACAGATAAGCTTCCAAGGTTGATCGTTTCATCGAAAGATGAGCTTCGTATGGATGAAGGGGATGCGACGATCGATCATGATTTATTCACGCTCCTCGCACGCTTAATCATCTATCTTCCACCTCTTCGAGAACGTGCGCAGGATATCGAGAACTTGATTCCTGTGTTCATTTCTGAATTTCATTCGAAATATGGAAAACAGATCGTCGGGGTAAGACAGGATGCGATGCATGAGCTGAAGGAATATGACTGGCCGCGTAACGTCGATCAGCTGAAGCAGGTAATCGAACAACTCGTGCTCCACTCGAAATCGTACTACATCGAGAAAGACGCCGTATTATCACTGATCGACCTGTTAAAGCAGCGTCCGAAGGTTGAAGGAGATGGCAGCTGTACGATTGAAGTTAGCGGATCATTAAAGGATATCGAAAAGAAAATCATTCAGAAAGTTCTTGAGGAAGAAGAGATGAATCAATCCAAGGCTGCGAAGCGGCTTGGTATTAATCGATCCACACTTTGGCGCAAGCTTAAATAAAGCTTGCGTCTTTTTTTTGTTGTAAAGAAAAGGAAATGAAGCACTGAAAAACAGCTCTAGTGTTTCAATTTGCAACGAATATGAGGTGTTTGCTGAGTTTTTAGAAAATAATTCGGTTTTTTACTAGATTTGTTTGAAATTTGTATTGTTAAATGCAACGCTTTCATTTACTATAATTCTTGTAAGCGTTTTAATGTGTTCGAAAATAAAACATCATGACTTTGTTGCTGGTCTAAAAGGCTTAGGTTTAGAGAAAGAGAAACATAGCGGAAAGGGGGGAGAAGCGGGTTTGAAATTAGCAGTGATCGCAGATGATTTAACAGGAGCAAACGATACGGGCGTCCAATTTGCGAAGCAAGGGTTAGACACGACCGTCTTGTTTCCAGATACGGTCTTACAGCCAGCGCATCTTGATGGAGACGTCATCGTGTTGAATTCAAACAGCAGAGCGCTGCCAAGAGAGAACGCGTATCGCATCGTGAAAGACGTATCGTCACAGCTTTATGAGTTAGGCGTAACATCAGTCTTAAAGAAGATCGATTCTACGATGAGAGGAAACGTTGGTGCAGAAATCGACGCCGTGATGGATGTGTATGATTTTACAACAGCATACGTTGTTCCGGCTTTTCCGAAAAGCGGACGCATCACCGTTGAAGGTGTCCACTATGTCGATGGCATTCCGCTCGATGAAACTGAAACGGCGAACGATCCGACTTGCCCGGTCAATAAGAGTTACTTGCCAGAACTATTGCAAGAGCAGAGTAAACGAGAAATCGCGCGTATTTCGATAAGTGATGTTCGAGAAGGAAAAGAACAGCTCGCATCAAAAATGAAAGCGCTGTCCCGTGGGGGATCTAAGCTGGTCGTCGTCGATGCTGAAACGGACGAGGAGTTACATACGATCGTCGAAGCGAAGAAGCTTTTAGATGAAGATGTCCTTTGGGTCGGATCGGCCGGAATCGCGTATCACCTTTGTAACTCGATTCAAGAACGCGCGAAATCGCAGCATCAGGTTGAGACAGAGCTTCCATTACTCGTGGTTGCAGGAAGTATCAGCGCTATCACCCAAAAGCAAGTGGAGGAATTAAAGAAAAAGACGGCGATTCAAGAAGTTGTGATTTCGCCCCATCACTTTTTAAGTAACGAGACGCGAGGAAGTGAGATCGACCGAGCTGTCGAACTCGGAAACGCGTACTTGGAGCAAGGTGATGTGATCGTCTCCACAAAACGTGATCCTGAAGCGATCGACGAGGTGAGGAAGGTTCAGCAGTCGCTCGGCATCACGAACATGGATGTTGGCAGCCGAATCGCAGATGCGCTAGGTGAGATCGCGGGTCGTTTGATCGACAGGAAACGAATTCAGGGCGCTGTCTTAACGGGTGGCGACATTGCCGGCGCAACCTGCAAAGTTCTGAATGGAAAAGGCATCCGCATCATTGGAGAAGTGGAAGACGGACTTCCTTATGGAGAGTTGCTTGGTGGCCGATACAACAGGCTGCCGCTTGCGACGAAAGCAGGGTCGTTCGGCAGTGAACAGGCACTTGTGAAAGCTCTTGAAACGTTACGGGCCGTTACGAAACACGCATATGAAAAGGTTCAAAAATAACTCATATTGGAGGAAACAAGATGAAGAACATTAAGAAGAAAGTATTGGGTGCTGTGTCAGTACTAAGTCTGGGTGCACTTGTTGCTTGTGGTGGAACGGATCAGGAAGCAAGTTCGAACGGTGAAGCGGCTTCTAACGACACGAAAACGCTGCAAGTCGGCATCACGCTTGCTGAGGATTCTCATTACTACAAAGGTCTTGAGCATTTTGGTGAACTCGTTGAAGAAAAGTCTGACGGTGAGCTTGCGATCGAAATCTTCCCGAACGGTTCATTAGGTGGAGAGCGTGACATGGTTGAAAGTCTACAGGTTGGCTCTCTTGATATGGTCTTATCTTCAACTGGTCCTCTAGGTGGATTCGCGCCAGAGATCAACGTCGTTGACCTTCCATTCCTTTTTGAAAGTCGTGAACATGCGTACAAAGTCCTTGACGGTGAAATTGGACAAAGTCTACTAACAAACCTTGAAGACCAGAGCTTAAAAGGCCTAGCATGGTGGGAAAATGGATTCCGTCACGTGACGAACAGTGAGCGTGCGATCGAGAAGCCTGAAGATCTTGAAGGCTTGAAGATCCGTACGATGGAAAACAACGTACACCAAGATTCCTTTAAAGCACTAGGTGCAGACCCGACTCCAATGTCCTTTACTGAGCTATTCACAGCACTACAACAAGGCGTTGTCGATGGACAAGAAAACCCAGTTCCGATCATTTCGACTTCTCGTTTCTATGAAGTTCAAGATCACTTAACGCTAACGGGTCACTTCTATTCTCCAGCTGCACTTCTCGTAAGCTCTCAAGTGTTTGATGGTTTAACAGAAGATCAGCAAAAAGCGCTACAAGAAGCAGCAGTTGAAGGTGCAGAGTATGAGCGTGAGCTTGTTGCTGAGATGGAACAAGAAATGATTTCTGGATTAAAAGACGAAGGCATGAACGTGGTTGAAGAAGTTGACAAGAAGGCATTCCAAAAAGCGACTGAATCTGTATACGAAACATATGCGGATCAAGTTGGAGAAGATCTGATCAAGAAAATCCAGGATGCTGCAAACGAATAAGAAAGCATGAGACTTATGATGCGGGGATGACCTCCCCCATCATATTGTTGTATGGGGGAGGTTTAGATACATATGAATGCCATCATAAAGACGATCGATCGATTTAATAAACTACTAGGTGTCGTCCTTGCTCTTCTCATCATGGTGATGTCCGCCGTTATTTTCTATCAAGTTTTCTCGCGGTTTGTTTTAGAAGATTCATTGCGCTGGTCAGAAGAATTGGCAAGGTACATCATGGTCTGGAGCGTGTTTATCGGTTCTGCACTTGCGATCAGAAAACGCGATCTCATCTCGGTCGATGCGATCAAAGAACTGATGTCCGCTCGCGCAAGGAACATCTTGAATATTGCCGTCTATTTAGTGAGCATCGTGTTTCTGGCGATTCTCGTAAACTATGGATTTGTTTTAGTAGGAAATATCTCGGCACAGCTTTCTCCTGCGATGAATATTTCGATGGCGTGGGCGTATTCAGCCATTCCGATCGGCTCTCTGTTGATGATCATCAACTGTGTGGCCGTGATTTTAGAAGTGATCTTGGACCTAAAGGGGGGCAGTGAACAATGACAACGGTATTATTAACAACGATGTTAGTTCTGTTCCTCTTCACGGTTCCAATCGCGCTTGCGATCGGATTAGCTTCAGCGATCGCCATTTGGCTAACGAGTGATCTCCCGATGCTCGTTATCGTTCAGCGTATCTTTACGTCGCTCGATTCGTTCCCGCTGATGGCGATTCCGTTCTTCATTTTGGCAGGTGCCTTGATGGAAACGGGAGGCATCTCAAAACGACTCGTCCATTTCGCAAATACGCTCGCTGGTTCCATGACGGGTGGACTTGCAGGTGTAACGGTCATCACGTCGATGTTCTTTGCTGCGATTTCTGGATCGAGTCCAGCGACGGTAGCGGCGATCGGTTCGATCATGATTCCGGCGATGGTTGCGAGGCATTATGACGTAAACTTCGCATCCGCTGTTCAAGCTGTATCGGGTGCGCTCGGCGTTATCATCCCACCGAGTATTCCGATGATCCTCTACGGAGTAGTCGTAGGTGTTTCAATCGGGGACTTGTTTATGGCAGGCATCATTCCTGGTCTATTGATCGGGTTCTCATTGATTTTAACCGCGTTTATCTTTTCAAAGCGACGCGGGTACAAAGGAACAGAGCACTTTACATGGGGGGAGCGCTTCACAGCATTTAAAGATGCAATCTTCGCCCTGTTGATGCCGACGATCATCCTTGGTGGAATCTACGGAGGGATCTTCACACCAACGGAGGCAGCGGTCGTCGCTGTTGCATACGCCCTCATCATCGGCGTGTTCGTTTATAAAGAAATCAAACTGAAAGACCTGATTCCAGTGTTTGTGAAATCAGGGTTAACGACGTCCGTGATCATGCTGATCATCGGTACGGCAGGTCTACTAGGCTGGCTGTTGACGAAGGAGCGCATTCCTCAAACGGTCGCACAGTCCTTTATGAGCTTTTCGGATAACCCGTTCGTGTTTTTATTGATCGTGAACATCTTCCTACTCATCGTAGGAATGTTCTTCGAAACGTCTGCATCGGTCATCATCTTAGCGCCGATCCTCGCACCGATTGCGATCCAACTCGGTGTTGATCCGGTCCATTTCGGAATCATCATGGTCGTGAACCTTGCGATCGGAATGGTAACACCACCGCTTGGCGTCAACTTGTTCGTTGCGATGCAAATATCCAGGATACGATTAGAAACGTTATCAAAAGCGGTCCTGCCGTTTTTATTCATCTTGATCGTCGATGTGTTACTCATCAGTTATATACCGGAGATATCACTATTCCTAGTGGAACTTTTCGATAAGTAAAAAAGGAGGACGAACGCATGGCTAAACCAATTATTGCGATTACGATGGGCGATCCGTCTGGCGTAGGACCTGAAATTATCGTAAAATCATTTCAAGACAAAGCGGTACATGAAAACTGTGACCTATTTGTGATCGGTGATGAAAAGATGCTCAAGAGGGCGATCGACGTAACGGGTGTCGACCTTCAAGTGAGAAGCATCACTTCACCTGAGGAGGCATCATTTACACACGGAACGATCGATGTTGTCGATCTTGATCTCGTTAGTGAAGACCTTCCGTGGGGCGAAGTGTCAAAAGAAGCTGGAAACGCAGCGTTTCGCTATTTAGAAAAAGCGATTTCGTATGCGAACGAGCAAAGCATCCAGGGCATCTGTACGGCACCTCTTAATAAAGAAGCGCTTCATAAAGCGGGGCATATTTACCCGGGCCATACCGAAATTTTAGCAGAGCTTACAAATACGAAAGACTTTGCGATGATGCTTTCCGCTCCAGGACTTCGCGTCATCCATGTGACTACACACATCGGTCTCATCGATGCGGTGAATAAGATCGACGTTGAGCGTCAGTACACGGTGATCAAGCTTGCACACGAAACGCTCCAAAAAGCTGGGATCGAGAAGCCGAAGATCGCGGTTTGTGGGATCAACCCTCATGCTGGGGAGAACGGGCTTTTCGGAAACGGTGAAGAAGAAGAGAAGATCATTCCTGCCGTTGAAAAAGCGCAAGCTGAAGGCATCGATGTTGTCGGGCCGCTCCCAGCAGATACGCTTTTCTTCAGAGCGAAGCGCGGGGACTTCGATATCGTCGTCGCGCAGTACCATGATCAAGGTCACGGACCGATCAAGGTGCTCGGGCTTGAGTCTGGCGTGAACATCACGGTTGGACTCCCAACGATCCGTACGAGTGTGGACCATGGAACGGCATTCGATATCGCTGGGAAAAACATCGCAGATGAAAAGTCGTTGAAAGAAGCGATCCGGATGGCCTATGAGTTAGCGCCGACAAAGGTAGTAAAATAAAGAACTCAGCGATAGCAAGAGACACCTCTGTCTCTTGCTATAGTCGTTATAAAAAAGGAGTGGAGACAGATGGCATTTCCAAAGGTTGCGAAGATCAGGCAATCGTTTGACGTTGAAAGCATTCAAGACGTTTCAACCGTCATCGAAGAGCAGTTTTCATCGATCGAAGCGAATCAGAAAATAAAGCCAGGGATGGAGATCGCGATTACAGTCGGAAGTCGCGGCATCGCAAACATCCCGACGATCGTGAAAGGAATCGCGGATGAAGTGAAGAAGCGTGGCGCGACACCTTTTATCATTCCTGCGATGGGAAGTCACGGTGGCGCGACAGCGGAAGGTCAAATCGAAGTGTTGGACGGACTCGGGGTGACGGAAGCGTCGACGGGTTGTGAGATTCGGTCATCGATGGATGTTGTTGAGATTGGGAAAACATCTGCAGGGATTCCCGTCTACATCGATAAGCATGCGTATGAAGCAGATGGCATCATCGTCATGAACCGCGTCAAGCCTCACACTGATTTTAAGAAAGATATCGAAAGCGGCGTCCTGAAGATGGCTTCGATCGGCATGGGAAAACACAAGCAGGCGCTCGCTTTACATACACACGGAATCAAAGGTATCCGAGACATGATGCCTGAAGTCGGGCAAGTTGCAATCCAAAACTCGAAGACGCTTTATGGTGTTGCAATTGTAGAAAATGCGCACGAAGACACGGCAATCATCAAAGTAATGGAGCCAGAGAACATTCTTGAAGAGGAAAGAAAGCTTCTAAAACGTGCTTTTGCGTTCATGCCGAGCTTACCGGTCGAAGACATCGACATCCTCGTCGTCGATGAAATCGGGAAAAACTACAGCGGAACCGGGATGGATACGAACATCATCGGACGCATCCGCGTGCTTGGAGTCGAGGAGCCTGAGCTTCCTCGAGTGAAGTATTTGATCGCATCGAACTTAAGTGAAGCGAGCCACGGGAACGCGCTTGGTATTGGACTTGCTGATCTCACAACGAAAAGACTCTACGAAAAGATCGATATGAAAGCGATGAACGAGAACGTGATCACGAGTACGTTTCTTGATCGCGCAAAGATTCCGATCGTGCTTGAAAACGATCAAGATGCACTGAAAGCTGCCCTTCGCGCGACATGGGGAGTTGAGGATGAAGAAGCGAGAATCGTTCGGATTCCGAATACGCTTCATATCGGTGAGATGTTTGTTTCAGAAGTGATCTATGATGAGCTGAAACATCTTAATAATATTGAAACGTTAGAAGAACCGCGTGAAATGGTGTTTGATGAAAACGGTTATTTTGTATAGGATTAAAGAACAGCTTTAGGTAGAGCTGCCTCTTTTAGGCATCTACCTTTTTCTATTGAATGTAAGAAAAGAGGGAAGATATGGTCAGCAGCTTAATGTCGGTTTTATTCGTTGGACTTATTCTTGGTATCAAACATGCGATCGAACCCGATCACGTGATTGCGGTTTCGACTGTTGCGAGCAATACGAAGAAATGGTGGCGTTCCTCCTTGGCGGGAATTTTCTGGGGGATCGGTCACACAGCGACGCTTTTTATCGTCGGCATCATGGTCATCGCGCTGAAAGGCACGATACCTGAGGGATGGTCACTTTGGATGGAAGTGATCGTAGGTGTGATGCTCGTTTATCTTGGATTTAAGAGTATCGTACTTGCTAGAAAGCAGAAAGCTGGTCACGCACACGATCAGAAATCTCCGTATTTGAAGTCAGTCGTAATCGGGAGTATTCATGGGTTAGCGGGAAGCGGTGCGCTCGTTCTTCTCACGATGTCATCCGTCGATCACATCTGGGAAGGCGCGTTGTACATTCTTATGTTCGGACTTGGGACCGTTGTTGGTATGCTCTTTTTCACGACGGTTCTCGCGGTACCATTTCTGCTGAGTAAATCAAAGAGCATTCACTACAACCTGACGCGATTCGCAGGCCTTGTCAGCGTAGTGTTTGGGGTTTATTACATGTATAGCGTGTGGTAGGAAAACATTTTTAGCACAAAAAAAGCATCTGTTCAACAGGTGCTTTTTCTATAGCGTATCGTTAATCACTGCTCTCCGGCATCCACAGTGCCATCTGAAGGGTTAGCGCATCTCGAAATTCCCTCGGGTCGTAGCCGGTGTCTTTTGTGATTTTGTTCAAGCGGTACACGAGCGTATTTCGGTGGATGAACATGGCTTCAGACGTTTGTTGGATGTTGAGGTTGTTTTCAAAAAAGGCTGTTAACGTACTTGCATACTTTTCGACGGTGTCCGTGACGATTCTTTTTCGAAACCGAACGGCTTCAGTGGAATTCGTTTGATGAAGAAGGGCCTGCGGTTCAATGTCCGCATAAAAAATAAGCTGTTGATCAGTGACGATCTCGAGTGCGAGCTTACAGTCCTGATAGGCCTGGCTAAAGTCATCGAACGTGGTAATCACATTACTAACGGCAAGTCGATAATCAAGAGACAGTCGGTTCAATTCTAAAGAAATTTGGTCAAGAGGCTTTTTCTCATCCCCAACGCCACAGAGGCTAATAAACAACGTGTTCACATTGATGAATCCAACGAGCGCATCGTGTTGAGAGATGCAACGTTCGATCCGTTGAATCAACTCATGATTCGGCATGGAGCGGTTGCCGATCTGAACGACTAAAATCGTATAAGGAGAAGGGAGGTTGAGTTCGATCAATTTCATCCCACGTTCAATTTGTTCGTAGGAAGGGGCGGACCTCAACAGTTCCTCGATGATCATCTCTTTCGTTCGCTGCTTCCATTCTAGCTGCCGTGCGATAAATTCCTGTTTGATCATGAGTTCTGTCGTCATTTTTACAAGGCCGCCAACATCGTTCATTTCATCAGGATTTCCGGTGATTCCGATAACACCGACCACTTGGTTTTGGAATGAGATGGGAAGGTTGAGACCAGGTTGGGTGCCGCGCCATTTTCCATCATCATTTTTGTAGATCGCTAAAGGCTCTTTTGTATTCAGTACTTCGAGGGCACCTTCATGGATCTGGTCGATTCTCTCAGCGTCTCCAGAACCGATGATGACGCCCTTTTCGTTCATGATGTTCACGTTTCGGTTCAGGCGGAGTGAGGTCTCGATGACAATCGTTTTGGCGATTTCTCTCGTTAACATGGATGACGAACCTCCTTTTAGTTACTATTGACAAAATATTTAGATGAATCTGTATCTTTTTTATACATTATAGACAACGCATTCATTCGTCAAGGGACGTATAATTGGTTGTAAGATGAAAGCGTTTTCTAGGAGGTGCAGACATGAAGATTGTTATTGCTCCAGACTCATTTAAAGGGAGTTTATCGGCCGTTGAAGCTGCTGAAGCAATCGAGCGGGGAGTGAAGAAGGCTCTCCCTGAAAGCGACGCGATGATGGTTCCGATCGCAGATGGCGGCGAAGGAACGTTAGAGACGCTTGTCGTCGCAACAGGCGGTTTTACGAGAAGCGTTACGGTGATGGGACCGCTTGGTGATGACGTGGAAGCGATGTACGGCATTCTGGGTGATGATGAAACGTGTGTGATCGAGATGGCGAGTGCTTCAGGAATCGGCCTCGTGCCGAAGGGGGAGTTAAACCCATTTCTCGCGACGACATACGGTACAGGTGAACTGATCGCTGAGGCGCTTGATGACGGATACCGGAAATTCATTCTGGCGATCGGAGGATCTGCGACGAACGATGGCGGTGCCGGTATGCTGCAGGCATTGGGTGCTCGTCTTCTAAATGAATTAGGTGGCTCAGTAGGCTTTGGAGGCGGTAATCTAAAACACGTTCGTAAAATCGACCTGGAGGGATTTGACGAGAGAGTTGCAGACAGCACGTTTCTCATCGCTTCGGATGTTGAAAACCCTCTGATCGGACCGACTGGTGCTTCTTACGTATTCGGTCCTCAAAAAGGTGCGAGTGCTGAAGGTGTAGAGGTATTAGATCAACACCTCGAACACTGGGCAGACGAAGTTGAGCGCACAACAGGGGTTAGACTTCATGACAAGCCTGGCGCAGGTGCAGCAGGAGGAATAGGCGGTGCGTTTCAAGCGTTCTTCCCTTCTAGGATGGAACGAGGGATCGACGTTGTGATCGCGTATACGGATCTTGAGGAAAAGCTCGTCGGCGCGGAACTCGCCATAACCGGTGAAGGACAGGTGGATTCACAGACCGCATCCGGTAAAACGCCGATGGGTGTTGCGCAAGCAGCGAATGACCTTGGTATTCCAACGGTCGTTATCGCTGGTTCTGTTGGGGACGGAATCGAAGCTCTTTACCCTTATGGCGTCATAGGCGTACATAGTATGGTGAACCGGCCGATGACGTTAGATGCCGCGATGAAGGAAGCGTCACGTTTATTAGAAAGCAGTACAGAACAAGTCGTTCGATCGTTTTTCCATAGTCATGTTCAAAACAAACAAGGGGGTCTTGTTTTATGAGAATTAAGCAGACGATTGAAAAAGTTCCTGGTGGTTTGATGGTTGTCCCATTGATGTTTGGTGCCTTGATCAACACGATCGACCAGATGCACCTTCCTTTTATCATGAATGCGTTAGAAGCGCTCGGCGTTTCTCCAACTGAAGAAGGGTATTACGAAATGCTTCGTATCGGAGGCTTTTCTGAAGCCCTCTTCAAAAACGGTGCACTCGTGTTGATCGCACTCTTCCTATTCTCAGCTGGTAGTCAGATGAACTTACGTATCGGCGGATCCGCACTGAAAAAAGGTGTGCTCCTCACGACGACGAAGTATCTTACAGGGCTATCTGTTGGTCTATTGTTCGGTTATTTCTTCGATCCGATGTCAGGCTTATTCGGACTATCCACGCTTGCGATCATCGCAGGGATGACGAATGGAAACGGCGGAATGTACGCCGCATTGACGAGTCAGTATGGAAACCGTTCAGATGTCGGTGCTGTCGCGATTCTATCGTTAAACGATGGTCCGTTTTTAACACTTCTTGCGCTAGGATTATTAGGTTCGAGCTTCCCGATCATCGCCTTTATCGCAGTGCTTCTACCGATTGCGATCGGAATGCTGCTTGGTAACCTAGACAGTGAGATCAGAGAGTTTTTAAAGCCTGGAGAAATTCTACCGGTTCCATTCTTCGCATTCGCGTTAGGGGCTGGAATGAACCTTGTGAACTTCTTTAACCCAGAAGTTGTAGCAGCAGGTCTAACGATCGGTATCCTAACGACCGTTCTGACAGGTGGTACAGGAATTCTTGTCTTTAAACTATTCAAAGAAAAAAGTTACATCGCACCGGTTTCAGAAGCGTCAACGGCAGGTAACGCAGCGGCAACTCCAGCCGCGATCGCAGCAGCCGCGTCCGTTTCAGCAGGTTCAGGCATGATGTCCGCTGGGGAAGCGGCGTCGTTTCAAAGTATCGCTGCGATTGCGACAGCACAAATATCCATCGCGACACTTACAACAGCGATCTTATGTCCGATCGCCGTCATCCTCGTCGATCGTTATCAGCGGAATAAAGGCATCGACGGAACGGCTGAACAGACTGAACAAAAGAAAACAGCTGAGCGTAATGCGGTTGAATCTGCGTAGTAAGCGCCTTTTAGGGTATACAACGAGTAATCTTTGCTAGAGAAAGAGAGGGAGCGCACTTGGAAACGACATTACTTTATGGAAAAGAGAACTTGACCATCGATTTGCCTGAAAATGCATTCGTGGTCGAACCAAAGAACCTGAAGCCTCTAGAGGACGAAAAGGGAAGCATTAAAGATGCATTTAAGAATCCGATCGGCACACCGCCTCTAAAAGAGATGGTGAAGGAGTCCGATACGGTCGCGATCGTCATCAGTGACATCACACGACCAACGCCGAACCATATTTTAGTTCCACTTTTGATTGAAGAACTAAGCCATGTTCCGCTAGAAAACTTCGTGATCATCAACGGAACTGGTACTCACCGCGATCAGACGCGTGAAGAGTTCGTCGGGATGCTAGGGGAATGGGTCGTCGATAACATCCGCATCATAAACAACCAATGTCACGACAAGGAGACGCTCGTGAACCTCGGTGAAAGCAAGTTCGGTTGCGATGTGTATTTGAACAAAGAATACGTGAACGCAGATTTCAAAATCGTAACGGGATTCATCGAACCGCATTTCTTCGCAGGGTTTTCAGGAGGTCCAAAGGGGATTATGCCTGGCATCGCCGGAATCGAAACGATCATGACGTTTCATAACGCGCGCATGATCGGTGACCCGCTCGCGACCTGGGGAAACATGGTCGATAATCCTGTTCAAGATATGACGAGAGAGATCAATGCGATGTGTAAAGCAGATTTCATGCTGAACGTGACGTTAAATAAAGAAAAAGAAATTACAGAAGTGTTCGCAGGAGAACTTTACGAAGCGCATGACAGAGGCTGTGAGTATGCGAAGGAGCATGCGATGGTTAAGTGCGATGAACGGTTTGATGTTGTTATCACGTCGAACTCCGGTTATCCGCTCGACCAAAACTTATACCAAGCTGTAAAAGGTATGAGTGCGGCGCATAAGATCGTAAAGGAAGGCGGCGCGATTCTCGTCGCGTCTGAGTGTTCGGATGGCTTACCGAGTCACGGAAATTATTCGAAGATCTTCGAAATGGCAGACAGTCCACAAGAGCTGCTCGACATGATCAACAACCCGGAATTCAAGATGTTCGATCAGTGGCAGGTACAGAAGCAAGCGGTGATTCAAGTGTGGGCGGATGTACACGTGTACTCGAAGCTTACGGAAGAACAGGTGAAGGGTGCTATGTTGAAGCCGATCCACAACATGGAAGAGACGTTAGATGAATTAAAGAAAACGTATGGGGAAGATATGTCGGTCGCGGTGCTGCCGCTCGGACCGCTCACGATTCCTTATGTTGAAGAATGACTCCTGGATAGGGGTCATTTTTATGGGACGGAACCTCCAGGGGAATTCACTTCTATAGGCTTTTGCCCAATCGCCTCTCCGCCACACCACATAGACTATCGTGTAGGAACGAATGAGGGGGGCTTTTGGTGTATCGAGCGTTTGGAAGACCCGTGTACCATACTGGTCACGGCGGCTATATTCCTGGGTATGGGTATCATCACGGGCATGGCACCTATATCCCAGGCTACGGGTATCATCACGGGCACGGCACGTATGTACCAGGGTACGGCTATCATCATGGTCAAGGCGGATATGCTCCTGGATACGGCTATCATCACGGACAAAGCGGCTATTCCCCGTGGTATGGGTACCACCACGGACATGGATCGGTTTATCGATAGGGAATCTGGAATCATGGGGTAGTGCTCATGGTTCTTTTTTGTTTTGGGGCTATAAAAACGGGGCGTGGATTCTGGTTTCGCCGATAAAATCTCGGTTTCGCTGATAAAATTGATGTTTCGCCGATAAAAGTAGTGAAATCGCTGATATACGCTCTTATTTCGCTGATAAAATGAAAAGATCGCCGATATGTGCTCCCTGGAGTGCTCCGAGCACCCTAGGGAGCGCTCAAAATAACCGAAAGTCCGCGCGGGACTTTCGGTTTAGTTCGTTAGCGAGTCTTTCAAACAGCTTCGACAGTAAATCGTGCCGTTTTCTTTGTAGTATCTTTTTAAGTTCGTCATTCCAAGACCGGTTTGTAGGTTACTTTGGAAAAAGTAGTCTTCTAAGTACTCAATTTTCTTTTTGCATACGTCACAATAAATTTTTGCGGTAAACAGAGTGATCCCTCCAACATGTTTTCTTGATAGTTTACTAACTGATTTCTACTTCCTTTGCTGAATGATTGAGTTTGCAATCTCCACCATATTTTCTTCATTGAAAGGTGATTCTTCACCAGGGGCCACAACGCCTTGTATTGAGAATAGTGCATTCTCGTTTTTACTCAGCCACATGAGCTCCCTTATCCCGTCGCTTTCATTGTAGAAACCATCGATATCATTACTAAGTTGTTGATTTGGCTCACTGCTCATCGATACGCCTATGTCTTTTTGATTTTTTATCCATAGATTCAATTGCTTCTTGCCATCTTGGTAATAGATGTCCATCGTATTGGGGGTGAGCTTTGTTCCTGCTTCTCCTTCAATCGTAGGATCATCAAGAGGAATGGCATCGATATCTGGAACCGTAATTTCATTTCTAAATTCCTCTGGTAGTTTTTCAAGTTCGCTTTCTATTTCAGGATGGTTGTCCTTAAGCGCTTCGAGTTCATTTTCAGTGGAGCTAGCACCGCTCGTATTGCAAGCAGCTAATACGATGAGTAAACCAGCGATTAAAAAAGTTAGTTTGAATTTCATATGTAGATCCCTCCTAAATAAGGTTACGAAACAGAACGGCATTCGTTTCAAAAGAATAGGAAATGAACTGGAAAGGGACCAAAAGTCACAGCACTGTCAAACTTATTCCCAAAGAGTCCTGCTATAATTAGGTTAGAAGTCATGACAGGAAAGAGGGAATGGTATGAGTACAGAAGCACAGTCCAAACTATTATATTCATTAAGTATTGTTCAGGTGGTTCTTGCTACCTCAATTCTCTTCTTACCACTGATGTACCTAATGTATCCTGAACAGGAAAGTCTTCTATTAGGAAGCTTGATCACGTTTGGTGCGCTGAATCTACTAGCTGGTCTTTCGAATCGAATCAAAGGCGACAACCGTTCCGGCTTATTCTTTTCGATTGCAGGTGTTGTGATTTTTGCGACGGGTGTAAGTCTATTACTCTTTTAAATATAGGACGATCGATAAAGGGAACTTCTTGATTACTCAAGAAGTTCTTTTTTTTGAGTTAATTCGACAGGTACCAGGCACCACGACAGGTTCGACAGGTGACAGGTACTTGTCGAATGTGTCAAAACATTTTGACACACGGTTGGTATTATATTACAGTATTGGTGTAAAGAGTATTTGACATATGAGAGGTGATGGATGTGGAAAATAACATTAAGTTGCTTCGCCAGAAAAGGAACCTCTCGCAGAAAGATCTCGCAACGGCTTGTTCCGTTTCGCGCCAAACGATCAATGCGATTGAGAACAATAAGTATGATCCTACGCTTCATCTTGCGTTTGAATTGGCTTCTGTTCTCGAAACTCCGCTAGAGGAGTTATTTAACTACAAAAGGAGTGAATAAGATGCAGTTATTAATCCAAGGAGTCGTCGTTATTATCTGGATATTCTTAGCAGGATTTCTAACCGGCAATCGAGACTATCCATTTGGTAAGAGTGACGATGAGAGGAAGCGTGAAATCAAGAAGCGCTCGATTACACAGAGTTGGTTAACGGTCTTGTTATTCCTCGTGATCAACGTTCTTTATGGGCTTTTTAACGTACGTGGTGGTGTCACTGAAATCAGTAATACAAACTTGGAGTTGTTTTACATAGGGATTGCGATCTTGTCGTACATCATGTTTTATGGGATTAATTCAAGAAAGATGAGTGCGTAATCTTACCACAAAGATTGAATAAGAATACGAAAAAGTGCTACAGGAACTGTGTAAGATAGGTTCCTGTTTTTTTTTATGGATTCCTTGTCGAGAAGATTTCTTCATATAACGTTTATTACAACCTGTACCATGGAAATTAATTGAAACTTTTCACCCAGCCATTCGTATCTAATACTAAGATGACGGGAGTGAATCACATGCACTTATTTGAGGTTAATGTGACGAAGAAAGATGAAAACCTTGTGATTAAATGGCAGCTAAGTAAGATTGAGATTCCATTATCGGAAATCGTTGAAGTCAATTATGACAATACGTTTGGTGGGAAAGTGAAATCGGCTATTCGGATTGGCAACCCTTATGCCAGCACGGATACAGTCGTGATTAAGACTACAAAAGACACATACATTTTATTTACCAATATTGGTGGAATGAAGGAAAGAATTTTATCGTACGTAGCGACGTTGGAGTATGAGCTTAACATTAAATTGAAAGGAAGTTATTAAATGGAGATCTACGTGGTGGTTCTATTTACGGCAGCTTTTCTATATGTAGCCAATAAAGTAGGAGAAAAAGATACCTACCATATTCATTTACCTACCATTCGATAAGAAGCTTATTCAAGGTAAGCTTCTTTTTTCATGGAAACAACAATTGCGGAAACTACCCTGTTTTGAAATAATTGGTAGGTATACTCAAGGAGGACAATTGCCGCGAACTACCTAATTCCTTATGGAGGGAGACGTTTGAAAAAACTAGTAAGGACTGCCATCTACTTGATCATGACATTCTTCATCTTCTTTATCGAGTGGAGAGTGGTAGGGTGGCTTTGGAATAAGTACATACCCTTTCATTATAAGACCGATCTGATTGGACTCCTTTTCGTATTACCGGTAATGGTTGGGAGCTCCTTCTTACTAGCAAGTCTCGCAATGAAGGTTTTAAGAGAATAATAGATTTCATGAAGGGATGAATGACGTTGGTAGAAACGATACGTGAACGACTAAATGAACGATACCCAGTTGATCTAAACGATGTAGAAGAAGTCACAGATGAGATGTACCGGTGTCATGCTGAAGATGGAACGTACTATGCGAGAGTTACAAATTACAAGAGTTTCGATGAGCAAGCAGAGGAAGTGCGCTATACGGAATTTCTACGAAACGAAGGCGTCGGCACATCTCCTGCAATACCGTCACGAAATGGTAACGTTGTTGAAACCCTTTCGCTTCCAGATAAAGATGTGCTAACGGTGCTGTACGAAGCTGCGCCTGGCAAACACCTGCCGATGAGTCAATGGGACGCAGATGTGTTAAAAGAGCTGGGGCGTCAGATTGGACGCTTGCACCTTGCTTC
Organism: Anaerobacillus sp. ABR4_321; assembly: GCF_056158505.1. Taxonomy (NCBI): domain Bacteria; kingdom Bacillati; phylum Bacillota; class Bacilli; order Caryophanales; family Bacillaceae; genus Anaerobacillus; species Anaerobacillus sp. ABR4_321. Next base: position 3,555,778 of record NZ_JBSWTK010000001.1, on the reverse strand, counting down.
TAAAAAGTTTGAACAAACGCATCCGACCGAGCACATCGATGACTGGTATGCTAGCGGGGAATATGACTTTCTTGCTCATATTCCAGAGGAAGAACGTGCGATCCGAGCAATTGCGGAAGACGTTCATACAACGATTAAGAACATACCGAGAACAGATGAGAATTATGGATTACTGCACGGCGATATCTGGCTAGAAAACACCGTTGTTGATGATGATGGGAATATGACGTTTATCGATTTTCAAGATTGCGAGAAGCATTTTTATATTTTTGACCTAGCCGTACCGATCTATAGTGCGATCGAATATACGTACACAGGTGGAGGCAACATGGTGGACTTTGGACGTGAGATTACGCGTGCGATCCTCGAAGGGTACGAAGAGGAGAATGAACTTTCACAAGAGATGGTGGAGAAGCTTCCTCTATTTATGAAGTTAAAAGAACTCTTTGAGTACAGCTTGATGCACATGTACTGGGATAAAGAGAAGCTTACTGAGGACCAGATGCGGATCATGAATCATTTTAGAATGAGGATCGAACGAGAGCATTCGTTTCTTGATCTGTAAGGTTCACTTCTATGAATTTTAGTTGAAAAGAGGAGTGCAGATGAATTTACGATCGAAAAAACTAGGAAGTGTACTAACAAAGTTTCTATGGGTGGATATTATCCTATCGACGATTTTATTAATCAATATTTCTATAGTGAGAACGATTGGTGTTAGTGAATCTTTCTTGTACTATGATTCCGCCGTCACAGTTATTTTGAGCATTAATTTTCTTACTTGTATCGTGCTTTACCTTGTATGGCTTTACAAAGTACATAACGATTTACGAGAAATGAATGCCTCGTACCCAATCACTCCAGGTGGAGCGCTAGCACGCGTGATGATCCCGATTTACAACCTATACGGTTTATGGAACGTGTACGCCACGATGGCGAAGTATTTTAAAGAGAGCTCTCCAGCCTTTGAAGCAGGAAAGAAGCTCGCAATTTACACACCAATCTATTATTTTCTCTACGTGATTACGAGTGTTATCAATTCGTCTCTCAACATGCAGTCAGATTACGATCCCTTTACGTTCATTTGGGTCGTTTCGTATATAGGAGATGCTGTGCTAGTCTTTATGTTTATTCTGATTGTAAAAGTGGTGGCTACTGCTTTAATGAACTTGTCTGAGGAGCATTCAAACCAGGATGAAGAAGAGAATGCTCATTCGCTCTAACTGAAGGTTACTTGAAAAGAGGAGAGCAGATGGTTAATCAAGTGAAAAGTGAAAACATCACGGATGACGCGGTTCAATCGTTTTTGCAACAAGGCTATGAATTAGTATTTATGGAATATGTGATGGAACATGACTTGTCAGAGATTCCTAAACTGGTCCACTCAGTTCCTTTGACACTTAAAAGTTGGACAGCATCTTCTCAAAAAGACTTTTACGATGTGTATACTGCGTCGTTCAAAGATCGGCCAGGATTCCCAGGGTGGTCGATGGAGAAATGGGTGGAGTGAATCTCATCGAGTCCGACCTTTCTTCCTGAGCGTTCGTATCTCGCAATTGTTGAAAATGTAGTAGTTGGGTTTATTGCGACCGATGCTGACGAGGAGTTTCCAGATGAGAAAGGGTATATTGTTCAAGTTGGGGTTATCCCGAAGTGGCGTCGTAAGGGGATTGCTGCGGAGTTAACTTGCTGCTGTTTAGAGGCGTTTCGTCAAGAGGGAAAGAACTCGGTCGTGCTCCATGTTAATCAAAATAATCCAGGTGCGATCCAGCTATATGAAGAGTTGGGATTTAAGACGATACGTAGAAGAGGAACGTTTGAGCGAGTTTAATAATGAGAGCTTGGAAGGCAAGACTGCCTCCAGGCTTTTTTTTATTAAACACTGGAACATCAAGGGATTTTAATTAATATACTAATCTAAATGACATATATATGTTGCAAAAAGACATTCTTATTATATAATGGAAAAAGAAGGTATTTACTAACAATTTGTGGGGTGGGGAAATGAGTATGGAATTGAAACGTCTTTCAAAGTCGTTCAAGAAGGGTGAGTTTGCCCTGTCTGAGATCGACTTTACGCTACAGAGGGGAGAAATCGTTGGGTTAGTTGGTCCTAACGGAGCTGGGAAGACGACATTGATGAAAGTGTTATCAGGACTGATCGTTACGTATGATGGGGAGTTCGTTCACGATTCAGTGAAAGTCGGAAGCTTGATCGAGAAGCCAAAGTTTTTTCCAAGTAAGAGTGGGGCGTACAACATCAAGTACTTTCGTGCACTGTATGGAGCTAGCACTGAGCAGGTTGATGAAGTTGTTCAGTCACTTGGAATGGCTCCTTATTTAAAAAAGAAAGTAAAGCATTACTCGCTCGGTATGAAGCAGCGATTGGGAATTGCGCTTGCGCTCGTCTCGAATCCGGACTACCTCATTTTAGATGAGCCGACGAACGGGATGGATCCTGATGGGATACGAAATATCTTAAACTACCTCAAACGTCTTGTGGAGGAGAGGAACATCGGATTGCTAATTTCGAGTCACATCTTAGAGGATGTTGAGAACATTAGTGACCGTGTTTATGTGATTAAAAACGGGGCGATCATCAGCGAGTATACCGGTAAGCAAGTTGAGCGTATCTTGAGCATCACGCTATCTAAGCAAGATCGACAGAAGGCGGTCGCCACTTTAAGTCAGCGCTGGGATGTGACGCATAACGGGGCAGAGGTAAGTGTACTGTCGGAGGATGTAAAAAGTGTGTTGAAGGAGCTTGCTGAGAAAGGTATCTATCCAGAAAACGTGGAGAAAAAGCAGGCGACGTTAGAGGACTTTTATTTTGAACAGATGGAGAGTGAAGCGACATGAACGTTGGAAAATTCCTAGCACTTGAACTAAAACGAAATGTGATCAGTCTTCCGTTATTTTTATCGATCGTACTTTCACTTGCACTTGGGAGCGGCATCATTTATTCGATCCATGAACTAGGTGGACCATTTCAGCCAAGAAACGTTGCGGGTCTATATGCGACGATCGCGATGGTTGCACTTGGCATCTACTCTGCAAAGGTAGTTGTCGCTGATCTTCATCACGGTACGATCTACCTGCTTTTTTCTTCTACTCGTGACCGTATCACGTACTTGATTTCAAGGCTTGTCGTGATGGGGGCTGTATCGACGCTGTTCGGAATCGGCTGCGGAGCACTTCTGTATGTGAACCATGTGCTGAACGGGCAGGCTTTTAGCTTGAGTGACGTTGGGGCGGCTATTCTTCATTACGTGCTATTCGGACTGTTTTTCACGCTCCTGTTTTTCGTCATCTCGATGTTTTATCAGAAGACGATGAACATCATGATTATTGCGCTTGTGACGATTCTCGTTTTACCAGGCATCCTCGGTATGGTCCAAATGGTTGAAAGCTTGCCTGCTTTTGCGAGAGAGTTCATCGGTCATCTTCCTCTGTATACGCTGCCGAATAAAATTGGCTTTCTTGCGATGGAAGGGTACGATATGATGATTACGGTGCTTGTGACGCTCGGCTTATTCGCGTTCGCTTTTATAAAACTACCTAAGGTCGATTATTGATAGGAGGGGGAAGAGGCATGGGATTGTTTAGACGAAAAGTGTTAGATGAGCGGGTAACGGCGCTTCAGGACGGTATTTTTCGAGAACTTTATGCGATCGTCGTAGGGCTCTGTGGATTGTCGATTTTCTATGAGCAGTTCTTTGGAGACATTAGTTTGGGGAAAGTCTGGCTTGAGCTCGTGATCATTATTGGGGGCGGGGCTTATTATCTTCTACGTTCGTCGATGCTCGGCATTTTCACAGATGAGGTTGAGATGCATGATCGGTCGAGTAAGTGGAAGATGAATACGAAAAATATGGTGATCAGCGTGCTTGTTGGATTGGGGATTTCGTTAACATTCGCAACAATCAATTCACAGCGATTTGGTGAAACGAGAGCAGAGACGATAGAGTTTTTCTTCGTTATCTTTTTCGTGAGTATGATGATTTATATTCCCTTTATGTTTGCCATTCTTGTCCTTCCTTACGCGATGGCGAAGTACCGGAGTGATAACGTGAACGAGGAAGAACTCGAGGACATGGACGATGAAGATGAACAGGATGTGCGGTGATCAACGTTGAAAAATAAAAAGCTGAAAATGGCCAGAGTCGAACATGACTTATCGCAGCAGGAGCTTGCGAAAAAGGTAGGTGTCTCAAGGCAAACGATCGGACTGATCGAACTTGGAAAGTATAACCCTACGCTTCAACTATGTGTAGCGATCTGTAAGGCGCTCGGAAAGACGCTGGACGATTTGTTTTGGGAGGAGTGAGGGACGGGGGAGGGACTGAGGGACAGGTTCCTAGGGACGGAGGGACAGGTTCCTTGTCCCAGCTGATGTATCGAGGGAGAGGGACAGTAAACCTGTCCCCATGTCCCAACAAAAACCGGAGTGTATGCGAATGATGCATACACTCCGGTTTTCGTTTAGCTTTCAACCTCCGTCTACACTTGAAACGTCAGACCGGAGGGACATAGGGACAGGTTCTATGTCCCTGATGAACTTTATGAACAAAATGCTCAAAATGAAACAAACCTTTCTTATTTCCGTTTTATTAAAATCTTACAAAAGATTAGATATAGTTTGGTTATCGGGAATGTAAGCGATTACAAATTAGGAGGGTTATCAAGATGAAAAAAAGAAAAAGCATGTTCATGTCACTATTGTTAGGAAGCGCACTTGTCTTGAGCGCGTGTGGTAGTAGTGAAAGTTCTAGTAGTTCATCAGCAGATGGTGGTGAATGGAGTCCAACAAAACCGATTGAGATGATCGCACCAGCCGGAGCGGGTGGTGGTTGGGATACCACGGCTCGAACCATCTCAAAAGTGATGGAGAAAGAAAACGTGATCGATAAGCGTATGGCTGTTGCCAATAAACCTGGTGGTGGAGGAGCCGTAGGTTGGTCTTATGTGGATAAGAAAGGCGGCGATCACACCCTTTTCGTCACATCACCGCCGATCTTGTTCGTTCCGTTAAACGGTCAATCTGATCTTGGTCATAATGATTTTACGCCGATCGCTGGTGTTATCGCAGACTATTCAGCTTTTACAGTCCCTGCTAATTCACCGTACGACTCTATGAACGATCTTGTTGAAGCTCTAAAAGAAGATCCAACTTCCGTTTCGGTTGTGGGGGATTCTTCTCCTGGTAGTATGGATCACATGGCCTTCGTTAAAGCGGTAAAAGCAGCAGGTGTTGATATTAAGCAGCTGAAATACGTGTCAGCTCAAGATGGCAGTGGGATGAGCATGCTGCTTGGTAACAAAGTCGATGTTTACTCAACGGGCCTCGCTGAAGCAACGGAACAGGCACGCGCTGGTAAAGTGAAAGTGCTTGCCGTGACGTCTCCTGAGCCGCTTGAAGGTGAAACGGTATCAGAATTTCCAACGCTAAAAGAACAGGGAATCGATGACGAATTCATTGTTTGGAGAGGGATTATGGGACCAAAAGATATGAGTCCTGAAGCGAGAGCATTCTATGAGCAAGCTGTGAAAGATATGATGGAAACGGACGAGTGGAAAGCTCAGCGCGATAACTTTGGTTGGAATGATAATTTTATGTCAGGTGAAGAATTCCAAGCGTTCCTTGATCAAGAAAAAGAAACGATGGAATCACTTTTGAAGGAAGTCGGTCTAGCAAAATAAGAAGGGAACGAAAGGTTAGCACATGCTGACCTTTCGTATTACATAAAAGGCAGGTGACACGCTATGCTCGCTAGTGTTGAACGAAAAGTAGCTTTGTTTTTGTTCGTATTTTCGTTTGCATATCTCGTCTTTACTTTTAACCTACCAACATTTCCGTATGCCATCGTCGATGCTGATGCGCTTCCGAAAGGACTCGGATTTTTACTCGCGGCACTATCAATTCTATTGTTTATTCAAAATCCTGTTCATGACAGAAAGAAAAGTAATATGAAAAAAGATGAAGTGCTGATGTTGCTTGCAGTTGCTGGCCTCATATTCGTCTATATTCTTTTATTTGAGCTACTTGGATTTGTTGTGGTCACGATTCTTTTCTTACTCGTTACGTCGCGATTGTTAGGTTATACAAAATGGAAGTCGTTGATTGCCGTTGCGGTTGGCTTTACGCTTGTGCTCTATTTTTCCTTTAATTACTTACTACAAATCTATTTACCTCAGGGGATCTTACCCTTTTAGAAAGGAGGAAAGATGATGGATACGATTTCGAATATGCTGTATGGCTTTCAAGTTGTTTTAACGTTCCAAAATATCCTGTTTGTCTTTATCGGCGTTCTTGCTGGGACACTAATCGGAATGCTCCCTGGACTTGGTCCTATCTCAGCGATTGCGATCATGATTCCGTTAAGTTATGGCATGGACCCGGCATCTGCTCTTATTCTCATGGCTGGGGTTTACTACGGGGCCGTTTTTGGCGGTTCAACATCATCCATTTTATTAAACGCACCGGGAATATCGGGGACCGTTGCAACCTCCTTCGACGGGTACCCGCTCGCGAAGCAAGGTATGGCAGGGAAAGCACTAGCCATTGCCGCCATCTCATCATTTGCGGGTGGGACAGTGAGTGTCGTTGCCCTCATGTTAGTTGCTCCCCTGATGGCAAGCTTTGCGGTCTCGTTCGGACCAACTGAATACTTTGCTCTCATGCTGCTCGGGTTAACAGCCATCGCGAGCTTGTCGGAAGGCTCAACTGTAAAAGCATTGATATCTGCTACAATTGGATTGATCATCGCTACGATTGGCGTCGATCAGCAGACAGGGACACAGCGTTTCACGTTTGGTAGCCCGAATCTTCTTGAAGGTATCGACTTTTTGATCATTGCACTTGGACTGTTTGCGCTTGCTGAAGTATGCTCACTAATTCTGTCTAGGAAATCGAAAATGATGGGCGGAAATACGAACGTTGGCTCGTTGAAAATCACGAAAAAAGAAGCAAAAGACATCTCGGGACCGATTGCGAGGCACTCAGTGCTCGGATTTATCCTTGGAGTGCTCCCAGGTGCTGGTGCAACGATCGCTTCGTTCATGTCGTATATTACAGAGAAGAAGATTTCAAAGGACCCTTCTTCGTTTGGAAAAGGGAACATCAAAGGACTAGCTGCACCTGAGACGTCGAATAATGCTGCAACGAGCGGGGCTTTCGTTCCACTTTTAACACTAGGGATTCCAGGGTCTGGGACCACTGCAGTTCTTCTTGGGGCTCTCCTCGTTGTTGGTGTTCAACCTGGACCTTTGATGCTTACTGATCACCCGGATGTATTTTGGGGTGTGATTGCAAGTATGTATCTCGGTAACATTTTCTTACTTGTCCTAAATTTGCCGCTCATTCCGTTTATCGCGCGTATTCTCTATATTCCAAAAGCGCTGTTGATCTCGCTTGTGATTATTTTCTGTATGATCGGAGTGTATGGGGTTAGCTTCAGCACGTTTGATCTTTATCTTCTACTAGCATTTGGGATAATCGGGTTTATTATGAGACTCATAAACTTTCCAGCAGCGCCACTCATCCTTGCATTTATTCTAGGAGGAATGATGGAACAATCCTTTAGGCAAGCACTTACGATTTCAAACGGAAGCTACATGACGTTTTTTGATAGCACGGTAACCGTCGTTCTACTTGTTCTTTCAGTTCTTTCTCTTACGCTGCCTTTCATCAAAAGCAAGCTAAGTAAAAAGAAAGAAGAAGAGGAGAAAGAGCATCTAGCATCTTAAAAGAAAGAGAGAGAGCCGCTTTCATGATAGTTTGAAAGCGGCTCTTTACATTTATTAGTTATACTGGATGATAGCGTCGCTCAGGTCGGCCTACCGATCCATAGGACAGATCAGCATCCACATTTCCTAGCGAAACCATGTATTCTAAGTATCTTCTTGCAGTTGTTCGACTACATCCCATCACACTGCCAACTTCTTCTGCCGTCATGCCTTGAGGCGTGTGCTCTAGCAGAACTTCTTTCAATTTCGATAGTGTTAGAGGATCGATTCCCTTTGGAGCGGCTTCGGTTACAGTAGCCCTTTGAGCGCCATGTCTCGTAAACAAGTGATCTACTTCTTCCTGACTCACGATTTTCTGACGGTTCATTTCTCCACGGGTTTGCTTGAATTTTTCAAGGGTTTGCTTAAAACGATCAAAGATAACCGGTTTAATGATGTAATCGATCGCACCGCCACGAAGCGCTTCTTGAACTGCTTCTATTTCTTTTGCAGCGGTTATCATCATGACGTCCGTTTCTTTGTAATGTTCACGAATGTGCCACAGCAATCCCAGTCCGCTTTCTTCTGGAAAAAAGATATCGAGTAGAACGAGGTCTGGCTCTAGAATTTCAAGAAGTTCTTTTCCTTCGGTAATGCTTGAAGCAACTCCAATAACAGTGTAACCAGGGACGTTTTCCGTGAACTTCTGGTTGATTCGAGCAATTCGCTGATCATCCTCAACAATCAATACTTCAATTTCAGACATTGGTATCATCCTCCTTAGGAATCACAACTGTGAAAGCAGCGCCACCGTAACGGCTTCTGGATATCGTGACATATCCGCCGAGATAATCGAGTGCATTTTTCACGAGAGAAAGTCCGATTCCTCGATCTTTTCCATCCTTACGACTAAACCCTCTTACAAAGATCTGTTCCATTTCATCATCATGTATGCCGTTCCCCGAGTCTTCTATTTCAAAGATCAAGTCTCTTCCAATATCCGTCATGAAGAGGTGAATCATTCTCTCATCTTCCTTTTTCTCAAGGACAGCATCCATGGCATTATCGATTATGTTTCCAACGATCGTAACGATTTTTTCTTGCTCCAGCCATTCAGGAAGGTCACTCATATTGCTTTCTTCATCGATTGAAAACTGAATATGCAGCTCATGAGCTCGGTGGTACTTACCCAGTATTAGCGCTGAGATGATAGGGTTTGGCACAGCCTTCACTAATAGCTGAACAACCTCCTGATATCCAATCGCTTCCTTATGTACTAAGTCGATGGCTTCATCATATGCACCTAACTGAATCAATCCTAAAATGGTATACAGCTTATTGGCGTATTCGTGTGTTTGAGAGCGAAGCACATTCGCGTAGCTTTGGACTTGAGAGAGTTCTCGTGATAGCGCTTCGATTTCAGTTTTTCTTCTAAAACTAGAAACAACGCCCGTGACCTCACCTTTTTGAATGATTGGAATTCGGTTCACAATGACATGATCTTCCCCTATGATGCTTTCTTGATCATATTCTGCTTTTCCGGAATGTAAAACATCTGGCATTCTTGTGTTTGGTAAAACGGACAGAATATGTTGTCCTTCTAAACTTTCTTTTTCATCTCGATTCAGCATGCGATGCGCCTCTTGATTGGCAAGTGTGATTTCACCCTTCTTATCAACCGCAATAATGCCTTCTCGAATCGTTTGAAGAATGGTATTTCGCTCTAAAAACATCGCTCCGATTTCGGAAGGTTCGAGACCAAAAATAGACCGCTTTACGTTTTTTGCAATGAAAAAACCACCTGCTAAACCGAGTAACAAGATCGTTCCTATTAAACTCATCACTTTTAACTCGAATCGATCGACTTTCTGTTCGATATCCTCTATTAGAAAGCCTACGGAGACGATGCCGATAATCTCTCCATCGTCAAAGATTGGAGTTTTTCCTCTTAAGGAGGACCCAAGAGATCCTTTTGCTTTTGAGACGTAGGATTCCCCGCCTACCAAAGCTTGCTGGCTATCTCCACCTACCATCGGTTTTCCAATCCGATCAAGTACAGGGTGGGCTACACGGATGCCATCTTTATCGCCAACCACAATAAATTCAGCTTCTGTTTTAGACCGAAGATCCTCAGCGATCGGTTGAATGATTTCTGATGGATTCTCTGACTTCATCGCTTCGATCACCGCTGGCATCATCGCGACAGATTGCGCTACATTTAACGCCCGCTCTCCCATCTGCTCCTCAACACTTGTTGAATATAAATGTGTAAAAATCAGTCCAATACTAAACAAAACTGTAAATAAGAGTGCCAATATCATTAATGATAATTTAGTTTGAAGAGAAAGTGATTTCATTCTATTCATTTAGTTGCATACACTTCCTGACTGAATTGTCTTACTATTATTCTACCGATGACATTGGAAGAGTACAAGGAGGGACGTAGGGACAGGTTCCATGTCCCAGTTGAGATAACAGGTGAGCGGGACAATGAACCTGTCCCCATGTCCCTCCTATGTGAGCGTCTCTCTCATCCTCGTCATAGCCAGAACACCGGCTAAGATAGGAAGGAGGGCGACGAGTCCGATCGCCCAGGATACTGATAGCATGTCGGCGACGACTCCGGCTATAATTGCTCCGAACGCATAGCCACTGTCACGCCAAAAGCGGTAGATTCCTAGTGATGTCGCGCGCCATTTCGGATGAGCGACATCGCTGACAGAGGCGATGATAGTCGGATAGACGAGTGCTGTTCCGATTCCTAACAAGATGGCTGAAGATAGCCACAGAGAAAACGTGCTGACGAGCAGCATAAGCCAGAGTGAGAGTCCTTGGAGTAGCATTCCCGATACGATGAGCTTCTTTCGTCCGATTCGGTCACTCCACATCCCCGTGAAAAGCTGGAAGAAACCCCAGGCGGCAGGATATGCGGCGACCACCGTTCCGATTTGGCCAACGGTTAGCCCGCTTGTTGCGAGGAAAATTGGAAACAGTCCCCACGCCATGCCGTCTTTGAGGTTTGTCGTAAGCCCAGCGAAGCTGCTCGTAGATAAATTACGGTCACTCCAGGAGGTTCGCTTAAAGACCTCTATCGAGGAAAGAGGATCTTCTGATTCTTGCTTTGCTTGAACGTTGACGTGTTCGTCGGTATTTTGGACGGCGAGTGATAAAACGAACCCGATTACGACGAGAGCGATGCCGATATAGAACGGTTCTGGACTTAGAGAATAGACGGAGGCAATGTATCCAGAAACGATCGCCATAAGAGCGACGCCGATGTAGCCTGCGAATTCGTTCAAGCCAATTGCTAGCCCCCGTTGATTCGCTTTTGCGAGGTCGACTTTCATGTTGACCGTCATCGACCACGTCAACGCCTGGTTGATTCCAAGTAATACGTTCGCGGCGACGACGACCCACCACGCATGAGCGAAGATGACCATAAGAGGGACGAAGAATCCGAACGCCCACCCAATGAGAAGGACACGCTTTCTTCCGTAGCGATCTGCAAGTTCCCCAGCGAAAAGGTTTATGATTGCTTTTGAAAATCCAAAGCTCACGATGAAGGAAAGAGCTGCACTCGTGGAAGCGAGCCCAAACCGCTCTTCACCGATTATTGGGAGGATCGTTCGCTCAAGCCCGACCATCGACCCGACAAATAGGTTGATAAGGACGAGAAGAGAAAACGGTATGAGATTTTGTTTAATTCCAATTTCCACAGGTTTTGTCAAAGGTATCACCTCTTTCTTACGAAGTCGTCTGTTTGTTTATGATAATGTTCGCGCCATTCATGTACACCGGCCTCTAACCGGACCGCTTGATAGCCTAGAACCTTCAGACGCTCGACGGCTTCTGTCGCATACACGCAGTATGCTCCACGACAGTAGGCGATGACTTCTTTGTCCTTAGGCAGGAGACTGATGTGCTCGTTCAATGCCTCGATTGGAATTGATAACGCGCCATCGATATGTTCGTTCACATATTCTTCTTGAGGGCGGACGTCGATGAGAACATGTTCGTTCGTATCTCGGCGGTTAAGCCATTCCTCGAGCGTGATCGTTTCAAGATCGTCGCTACGGACGATAAATTCATCACGTAATCGAGTGACGTCCTCGATCTGTTCTTCTGCAATTGTCTTGATTGCGAAAAGGAGGTCGACGACTTTTTCGTTCGCAAGTTGGTAGATGACGTAGTTTTTTTCTTTCTCATAGCGGACTAGCTGCGCTTCCAATAGAGCGTGGAGATGCTTGGACGTGTTCGCAGTGCTCATCGCTGTCTCCTTCACTAGCGTTTCAACGGTTTTTGGGGATTGCGAAAGCAGATCGAGAAGCTCGATTCGTTTAGGGCTCGATACTACTTTTCCAATTTGTGTGAATCCCGCATAGATTTGGTCTTTGAACGTTCTTGGATCCAATGGAAGTCCTCCTATCTATTCAACTAATTAGTTGAATAGTAGCGTATGGTTGCTTCTTTGTAAAGGAACATGTTTGTTAGAGAAAGCGTAAGACAGCGTTAGTTTGATGGATAGTATAGAGGAATACTTAGAATATTTTTTTTTGGTGAATAGTGAGAGGATATTCATAAATGCAAAAACCACCCGCCTCACAAAAGGAGGCGGGTGGTTTTCATTATCCAACAGCAACTATCTCACGAACTTCTTCGAGCTGAATACGCTGCTCTGTCTCATAATCGAAGTAGTGACAGCGATCCATGTCGAGCTTCAGGGTGACGGGTTCCCCTGATTCCGGACGGATTGCGGCGTCCACTCTTGCAAGGAGAGGGAGGTCCGTTGATTCTGTGTACAAGTACGTTTCGGCACCGAGTGATTCAACGACGTCGACGGTGGTGGTAATCGTGGTCGCGTTCGTGAGCTCAGTTTGATCATTCTCGTGATACAAGTCTTCCGGTCGGATGCCGAGCGTGATTGGCTTGTTCAGGTAGCCGTCTGCCTTTAGCTTCGTCATGTGAACATGTGGAACGGTTAGGTTTGTGCCCTTGATCTCCACGTACCCGTCTTTCAAAACACCGGTTACGAGATTAATAGAAGGAGAGCCGATGAACTGACTTACGAACGTGTTAACGGGATAATCGTAAACATCCTTAGGTGAGCCAACTTGCTGGATCACACCGTCCTTCATGACGACCATGCGGGTTGCCATCGTCATTGCCTCCGTTTGGTCGTGCGTAACGTAAATCGTCGTCGTCTTCAGCCTGCGGTGCAGCTTAATGATTTCCGCGCGCATTTGACTACGAAGCTTTGCATCGAGGTTTGAGAGCGGCTCGTCCATGAGAAACACCTTCGCATCTCTCACGATGGCCCGTCCTAATGCGACGCGCTGTCGCTGTCCGCCAGATAGTGCCTTTGGCTTCCGGTTTAGCAACGCTTCGAGTCCGAGAATTTTCGCTGCTTTTTGAACGCGTTCATTGATCTCCGCTTTCTTCATTTTTCGAAGTTTTAACCCAAATGCCATGTTGTCGTACACGGACATGTGTGGATAGAGGGCATAGTTTTGAAACACCATGGCGATATCACGATCTTTTGGTGCAACATCGTTCATGTGCTTTTCGTCGATGAACAGGTCACCGTCTGAGATTTCTTCAAGCCCAGCAATCATCCTGAGTGTCGTCGACTTCCCACAACCTGATGGCCCGACGAGGACGATAAACTCCTCGTCTTTGATGTCGATGGAAAAGTTGTCGACGGCTTTTGTTTTTCGATCATAATATTTGTTAACGTCATGTAGCTTTACTTCAGCCATTGGAAGACCTCCCGTTACGCTTAGTCTTTACTTTACGATGTTCTCAGCTTTCTTTTGGGCATCGTCGAGCGCTTTGTCCGCTGAGATGCCTTCTACGAAGACTTGATCGAACGCCTTGTTGATCGCTTCGGTTTCCACTTGGTTCCATTTCGGGAAGAGTGGGGTAGGGCGAGCGTATTTCAGTTCATCGACCGCGACTTCGAAGTTTGGATTCTCACTTAAAAATTCCTGCATGTTTTCTTTCGCTGAGTATCGGACTGGTAGATAGCCGGTACCTTTCGACCATTGTGCGGTCACTTCTGGTTTTGAGAAGTAGGTCATGAATTGAAATGCAGCCTGTTTCTGTTCATCAGATGCTTCCTTTGGTATAACGCCGCTCGATCCACCGATCGGAACGCTGAGCTCTTCTCCTTCAAACTTCGGGAAGAACGCCGCCCCGATGTTCTCATCCATCGCAGCCATGTCCGCCGTTGATCCTGTTACCATTGCGGCTTTTCCTTTAGACAAATCTCCGATGGTGTCATACCAGTACGCCCAGCCTTCACCGCCGTAGTGCACCTTGCTGACGCCGTCCTTATGAATCATGTCGCCCCAGAACTGGAGTGCTTCTTTCGCTTCTGGTGAGTTAAGCGAAACCTGTTCTGCCGTATCGCCTAGCTCTGCGCCGTTAGACCAAGCGAGTCCTGAGAAAAACCATGGGTAGCGGATCGGTTCGAAACCAATGTCTACTGCGCCTTTTTCCACGAGTTCGTTCGAAACGCTTCTCACACCTTCCCACGTTTCAATGCGAGAAGGATCGATTCCATTTTGTTCAAACATGTCTTTTCGATAGTAAAGCATCGGTACGCTTCGGTTTAATGGGAGGCCATAAATACTGTCGTCCTGTGAAGCTGCTTCAATAAAACCATCTACATAGTCATCGAGTTCGAGATTGCTTTCTGTAATCGAATCGTTTAGTTCGTGTAGGTGACCGGAAGACGCAAACGTTTGAAGGGTCGCATCATCTAACTGTAAAAGCGCCGGATACTGTTTAGACTGAAGAGCGAGTTGGAACTTGTTTGTGATTGTCGGATAGTCTTTCATAAAAACGAGTTTCACGTTGATGTCCTCGTGCTTTTCGTTGAACTCCTTCGTGATCGCTTCAAGTTCTTCCCCGAGGTTTCCACTCATCGCATGCCAGAATTCAATTTCAACAGGCCCAGAGGCGTTGGTGTTTTCACCCGAATTGGTAGTGCTTGATCCACAGCCTGCTAGAACGACGAGAAAAAGAAGTGCGAACGTAAACAGTTTGAACGGTTTGAAAGTCATGAGAAAGCTCCTTTTTGGATGGTTTTGTTAATCCTTCATGCCCTGGTACATAACACCTTGTATATAAAGCTTTTGTAAAAGCAAGAACAGCACCATGACCGGTAGAACGCTGACGGTGTTTGCCGCCATGACGATCGGCCACTGGATGCCGTAAGCCCCGTCAACCTGAACGAGCTCAGATAGCGCGAGGGAAATCGTCTTCACGCTGTCGCTCGTTGTAACGACGAGCGGCCAGAAGTAGTTGTTGTATTGATACGTAAACACGATGATGCCAAGCGTTGCCATCGTTGGGAGCGTGAGTGGCGTGACAATTTTAAAAAGGATGCGGAGGTGCGAAGCCCCGTCAATTTTCGCCGACTCAATTAATGCCTTTGGAATTTGTCTCAAGCCTTGATACATAAGAAAAATGTTGAACCCTGTCACGGCACTCGGGATGATGAGTCCTTTGTACGTATCGAGCCAGTTAAGGTTTGCGAGCGTCAAATACGATGGGATGAGCGTCATGTGTGCTGGCAAAAACATCGTAAAAATGAAGATGATTAATAAGAGTTTTCTGCCTTTGAACGAGATGAACGTGAGCGCGTAGCTCGCAAACAGCGCGAACAAAACGGAAAGGACCGCGACAGAGGTGGCATACACCATCGTGTTGGATAAGTATTGTAGAATCTCACCAGATCGGAACACTTCCACGTAGTTTGACCACTGTGGGTCTGATACCCAAAGGGACATGCGGGATGAATTCGCTTCGTCCTGCGTTTTCAAGCTCGTTAAGATCATCCAGAGGAGCGGAATGCTCATGAGAAAGCTGATGATCGTGAGCACAGTATATTTTGTGAATTTGGCTGCAATAGACACGTGTTTCTCTCCCTCCTAATGGTGAACCCATTTTCTTGAGATGACGTATTGAACGATTGTAAATGCGATTAAGAACAAGAAAATAATGATCGCAATCGCAGACGCATAGCCGATGTTAAAGAACTGAAACGCATGTCGGTAAAGCATATAGACGAGCACGTTCGATGAGTTCGATGGTCCTCCTTGCGTCATAACAGCGATCTGGTCGAACGTTTGGAACGCTTCAATGATCGCGACGATCACGACGAAAAACGTGACTGGTGAAATGAACGGTAGTGTGATGTAGCGGAAGAGCTGCATCCGGTTCGCTCCGTCAAGTTTGCCTGCTTCAAAGAGATGGTGCGGTACCGACTGGAGTCCAGCCAGGAAAAACATCATGTAGTAGCCGATCGCCTTCCAAAGTCCCATGATGATAAGGGAGAGGAGTACCGTGTCTGGCGAAGAGAGCCACGCGCTTTCTGGGAGTCCGAGTGCTCGTAGTATCTGGTTGAACAGCCCATCGTCGACATCGTAAAGGGACATCCACACAATCGACACCGCGATAATCGGTGTGATGTGCGGCGAGAACAAAAGCGTACGGTACAGCGAAATGCCCTTGATGTTGTCATTGACGAGTAGGGCAAGAATGAGCCCTAGCACAACGACTCCTATCACATAGAACGTCGTGTAATAAAATGTGTTCATCATCGACTTAACAAATGCTGGATCGTTTAAGAGCGCATCGTAATGCTCGATCCCGATGAACTGCGGCGTGCTCAACATGTCCCAATCGAAAAAGCTCAAGTAAAACGAATACCCGATTGGATACAGCCAGAACACGGCGAGAAGAACGAAGGCAGGGAGGATGAACAACCAACCTGAGATATTTTCGACAGTAAAAATTGCTCGTCGTTTTCTTGGACCCGTCTTCTCCCGCCTCTTATCAAGAGAGGAGGAGCGAGGAATCGCGTAGTTGGAATTAGTAAGCTGGTTCTTCAATCGTGTTTCCTCCTTTTGTCAGAATCGAAGAGAGCGGATCGCCGTCCATTTTATGAGGCGTGATGTCTCGTGTTACTGCGATTGTCGGTGCGATGTCCACGATGTGCGCCTCATTGATGTTACTTCCTCTGGAGAAAGAAGGGCCGCTCGCAATCATAAACCCTTTTAAAAGTGGATGTTCAGGTGAGTAGCCGTGCGTTGCCAAGTAAGAACTATCACCTAGAACATCTCCCTTTTCTCCGTCATCTTTTGAAAGGTAGCCTTCTTTTAGCTCAACGATAAAGTCAGGCGTATGACCAAATTCGTCGAGGTCGATCTTCGGTAAGCCTCGTTCAGGGAAGGCGTCCGTTGAAAGAACGTCAGCTACGTACGGCAGCGATTGGAACAGGTCCTTTGCTTCCTGTTGGCGGTCGATCGTCTGGTCCGTTCCGTAAAGAGGCACCCGTCGTTGCTGACAGCAGTGAAGGAATCGCCGAGCCCGTTTTCGTTCAGTAGGCGGTTCGGATAAAACGCCGTATGCACGTCGAGGTGACCGTGATCGGAATAAAGGATCACGTCCGTCTCTTGCTGATCAAGGTACGCCATCAGTTCGCCAACGAGTTCGTCGATATGGGTGATGGCGTCGTACACTTGTGATGAACGATTCCCATAATCGTGTAGCAAGCTGTCGATGGAGAGGAAGTGTCCCATGATGAAATCAGCGTCTTTTTCTTTAAGGATGTAGAGCAAGATTTCCTTTGTGAGCCAGTCCTGTTTATCTCCTAGTGTAAAATCTGAACTCCACTCACCATAGCGATCGACCGGGAGAGTTTTCTTCAGCTCTTCCCAGAAGTCTGGCGTAGCGTATTGCTCAAAAAGCGCCTGGTCATAAAACTCAGGAATGTTGTAAGAAATGTTTGTAGCCTCTCTCGTTAGCGGCCAGCACACCGACGCCGTCTTCATTCCTTTTTCAGCGAAGAGATCATAGAACGTTGGAACTTTGATGATGTCCTCTTTCGACCCAAGCTGATCGCCCCAATGATGCTGAATTTCGTTCGTTGTTCGGTCATAAACAGAATTGCCTAGAACCCCATGACGATCAGGATGACATCCTGTGATTGCACTCGTGTTCGCCGTCCATGTTACGCTCGGATACGTCGTCATCAATCTGGAAACGAGACTGCCTTCTTTGATCAACTTTTTAAGATGAGGCGCATTTACGGAAGGGTCTTCCAAATATGCTCCAGCTAATCCATCGATACAGATGAGAAGCGTTCGGTTGTTCATTTCACAATCCTCCTGTTACAAGTGATTGACGATAGGCAACATAAAGGTCCTTGAGTCGTTCGACGGTGCGAACGTCTCCCGTCATTGGACGCATTTTCTTACCATGTAAATCGATTAGAACGGAATGGAGACCTGCGTTGATGCCACCCTGAATGTCTGTAAGCGGGTTGTCGCCGATCATCACCGTATCCTCTGGCGTAAGCCCGAACCGTTTCAAAGCGGTATCGTATAAGTAGGCGTCAGGCTTTCCAATAATAAGTGGCTCGACGCTCACGGTTGCCTGTATGGCCGCAACGAGTGCACCTGTTTCTGGAACGTCATCACCCGTTTGAATTGGATGCGTGTGGTCCATGTTTGTAGCTACGAGCAGAGCGCCTTTTTGAACATGGATGGACGCCTCCTCGAGCTTCCTGTAAGTGAATTCGAGGTCTCTTCCGACGAGGACGACGTCACAATGGGCATTTACGCTATCTAAAAGCGAATGACCGCTTCGTGCGACGTTTTCCTTAAGTGCGTCTGAGCCAATCACGTATACATTAGAAGGACCGAAGTGGTCGGTTAAGAATGTCCCTGCGCAATCGGTTGGGCAAATGATTTCCTCTTCTTCAGCGGGAACACCGAACTTTGCGAGCTTCATTCTGATCTCTGCAGCGTTCAACGTCGAATTGTTTGTCATGAACGCGATCGTTTTTCCTTCGTTGCGTAAAAGGGTAAGTAAATCAGTTGCCCCGTCGATCAGCTTTGTGCCGGCATAAATCGTGCCATCTAAATCAAATATAAATCCTCTGAAGTTGTTCATCCTTACTGCTCCAATCCTAAAGTTTCAAGTTCCAAAGCTCTGGTTTCCCAGATACAACTGCGCTTGCTCCGGCTTTGAGGATTTCCTCGATCTCTTCCTGTGTGTTCAACAACCCACCGACGATGAGTGGTTGTTCAATCTCCGTTTTTAGATCCCGTATCACACGAGGCATCAAGCCTGGCATGATTTCAATCGCATTCGGTTGATTCTGCTTCACAGAACGAATGCTCATCGCGAATGCCTGCGTGTCGATAATGAAGTTATGCTGAATTGCGAGAAGTCCGGACTCCTTCGCCCGTTTGATCAAGCGTCCCTTCGTCGTCACAATGCCTGTTGGCTGAACTCTATTTGCTAGGTAGTCGACAGCTTCGTTGTTGTTTGCGAGCCCTTTGATGAGATCGACGTGAAGGAAGGAGTATTTTCCTGCCTCATGGATTGTCTTCACAATGTCTTCGATGTTCGACAGGTTCCCCGTCATCATCGAGATGATATCGACGTTCGAATCGATCGCCTCCTGTACGTGCGCTTCTTCGCGAACGGCAGCGACCATCGGGTTTAGATCAGTTAATTGAATCATGTAAATTCCCTCCTGAACTCACGAAATAAAAAAGAGAAAATCCATCCATGTCAAAAGAGGACGCGCCGAAAATAAGAGCATAGTGCTCCGGAACGTGTTTCCTTCTTTTGACATGAACAAGATTTTCTCCGTATGATCTCCACTTGTTCTATCAATCAGTTATTCAATTACAACTACAGCTTACAACGTGTTTATAAAGTCGGTATTAAGGAAAACGTCGAATTTTGTAAATAAATATGGAGGGTTTGTAAAGAGGAGGGACGTGGGGACAGGTTCCTTGTCCCAAATTAGTAGAGATGGAAGAGAGGGACGTGGTACCTGTCCCTCCGTCCCAAAGAATTGCGATATTACTATTGAAATATTTAGATTATTGTGTATAATTCGATTCATTAGCTATTCGACTTGTCATACGAGGTGAGCATTTGATCCGTCGATTTACCTGTCGAAACCACTGGCATAAGGGAGTGTAGTCTATGAAAATCTTAGAATCAATCAGTAATCTTGCAGGAAAATACTTCGCTCTATGGGTGATTGGAGTAGCGCTAATTGCTTACTTCATTCCAACACCGTTCTTAGGGTTAGGAAGTTACATTACGATTCTATTAGGAGTCGTGATGTTTGGGATGGGACTTACACTAAAGCCAGTAGACTTTAAATTGGTTCTAAAAAAGCCTGTTCCTGTCATCATAGGAGTTGCGGCTCAATTCATCATCATGCCTTTGATCGCCTTGCTTCTAGCCATCGTCTTTCAGCTGCCCGCTGAATTAGCTGCTGGTCTCGTATTGCTAGGATCTGTACCTGGTGGAACATCGTCGAACGTGATGGTTTATTTAGCAAAAGGGAATCTTGCTCTTTCTGTTGCGATGACATCGTTGTCTACTATGCTCGCACCGATCGTAACTCCACTCATATTGTTAGCACTAGCAGGGCAATGGTTACCAGTGGATCCCATCGCTATGTTTCTATCGATCGTACAAGTCATCATCGTACCGATAACTTTAGGGGTACTCGTTCGAAAAGTGTTTCCAACCGCGGTTGATAAAAGTTCTGCCGTTATCCCTCTGATTTCAGTCATGGCGATCATTATCATCGTGTCTGCTGTTGTTTCAGCAAACGTTGAAAGTATTACAACGTCAGGTTTGTTGATCTTCTCAGCTGTGATGGTTCATAATCTATTAGGACTCTCGCTCGGCTACGTTACAGCATTAGTGATGAAGTTAGATGAAAGTAAGCGCCGTGCGATTTCGATAGAAGTCGGTATGCAAAACTCTGGACTCGGTGTTGCCCTCGCAACAGCTCACTTCGGTCCACTAGCGGCACTTCCAAATGTTATCGCAGCAGTTTGGCATAATATATCGGGGCCGATTCTTGCTACGATTTGGTCGAAGAAACCGATTGAAGGAAAAGAGAGTGATTCAAGCACTCAGGTTAAAACTGAATTGCAAAGAACCGGAATTTAAACGAAAGCCCAGGTCATATCGTCGATGACCTGGGTTTTCTATGAATAAATAAGCCATAGCGTGTCAGACCGACAAAGTCTGACACGCTATATGTTTAGTAGATGGATCGCTTCAAGCATGTTCCACGCTCCCTGTAGGTGAGAGGGACAGTGAACCTGTCCCTCCGTCCCCCAAAAAAAGGAGACATGACGAACGATGACGAATTAATAGAGAATAGTTCCTATATCTAAAGGACGGCATAAAACAACAAACACTCAAGTAGTGAAGGGGGAATTAAGGGTGGACAGCCTTTCTCGTGCTGTGCTAGATCACGTTTCTTACGGAGTCTTAGCCATCGACACGGAATATCGAATCACGTTACTTAACAAATCCGGAGCAAGTTTACTAGAATTATCACCTGAAGAAGTGCTGGGGAGAGACATGTATGAGGTGTTCCCTGATGCTCCTGAAGAGGTTCGGCATGTAGAGAGGACGGTTAAAACTCATAAAGAATATCACATCGATGTGATGCCTTATCAATATGGGAAATACGATACATTCCTCTCGATTCAAACGAGACTGCTAAGAGAAGATGACATCGTCGTCGGTGCAATGGTTGAGTTTACAGATGTCACGGACCTCTATAAAAAACAATTGCAGCTCGTAAGTCGTGTCGAAAGCTTGTCAGTAAACGTCATTCCTCTTAGTGAAGGAATCGCGGTACTTCCTCTTCAATCCACGATGGATGAAAATGAGTTTAATCATATCATCGATAAAGGGGTCGAAAGGGTTTCGGAGCTCAGGGTGAGTAGATTGATCCTCGACCTTTCCTCGATTGGAAACATTGATCCAGTTCTTCTCGCTAACATTCAAAAGCTAGTGAAAACAGTTTCTCTTATCGGTACGAACGTCATCATCACTGGAGTCCGTCCGTCTGTCGCAATCGAGTGGAGTAAATCGCATGAAGAGAACGTTCAAGCTGCTTTTTATCAGAATTTAGGAATCGCTTTAAGAGACGTGTTTGGGTGAGGGACGAAGGGACAGGTTCCTTGTCCCAGTGACATATCAGATGAGCGGGACAGTGAACCTGTCCCTGGGTCCCATGTCCCTGGGTCCCAGAAAAGAGGTATGCCCATGGATGAATTACAGAAAGTAATCGACACCTTCAAGTTGAACGTGCTAGCAGTCGAGAATGTTCCAGAGTCATTTAGTTCGACTGTATATAAGGTGAAACTCAGTGATCAACACCTTGTATATATTAAAATTCCATACTCCAAGGTCAAACGGGACCGTGAAGTAACGGTTCTCAAGCGTTTAGATAACGAGCTGCCTGTGCCGAAACTGCTAGATTACTGGGAAGGTGATGATGACATCACTGGAGCACTATTATTATCTGCAATCGATGGGATTCCTCTTTCTGAAAAAGTTGATCCCGCTTTGGCGTATGATATCGGTGTTCATCATGCCAAACTACATGCCATCGTTCCAGAGAAATCGGATTTCGAGAGCGCAGTTTCGAACGAGTATGACGAATGGGCTCAGTTCATTGAACGACAGTTTTATTCATTTGCGGAGGATGTGAAGGAAGTGATCGATCACAGGTTGTATGAGCGATCACTTCACCATTTTCACCAGCTCCAGCATTCTCTTCCACCTAAAGATGGTCCGAGTTTTGTACATATGGATTTTCGTCCAGGAAATATTTTGGTTAATGAGAACCGCGTTGCAGGGATTATTGATTTTGAAAGTGTCAGAATCGGTTCAACAGAAATCGACTTTACAAAGATCAATCGTGATATCTTCAGCGTCTTTCCTGGGACATTAGAAGCCTTTGAGGAAGGGTATCGAACGGTTCGCCCACTTATCGATCTAGAAAAAGTGTTACCGTTCTACGCATTCGTCGATGCGTTCAATTCGATTGGCTGGTGCAAAAGAAGAGGGGTTGAAAAGAATCGGTCATTTATGGAGCGGAACTATGGTTTGTTAAGAGGGTTTCTCCATAAGACTTGAGGGACAGAGGACCTGTCCCCGTGTCTTGCAATCTGTTAAACTATGGAAGGAGAGAGGGACGTAGGGACAGGGTCCATGTACCAGTAAAACTAATTGATATTCACGTGAGAGGGACAGTGAACCTGTCCCCTTGTCCCGCAAAAGGAGCAAATTACGTTGAGAAGACTACATAAAGTAAATGTCACATTGTTTAGCTTATTACTGATCAGCTTAATGCTCATGATGCTAATCGTCTACAGAGACATAAACAGCAACCTAGGAATAGGATTCGTGATCGCTGGTTTGGTGTTCCTGTTTCTCTATGTTTTCTATCTTGCCATCCTTGCAATCGTGAAATTGTTTGGAATGGACCGAGATGAAAAGAAGGGGAGGCTTCTAAAGTTTTTAGCTTGGTTTGGAGGTCTGACCGTGATGGATGTTGCGGTCTCGTTGATCACGTCAACGGACATCCGTCCCCTTGATTTCTTCACGTCGTTCGGGATTGCAGTTGGGATCACGTTCTTCGATGTGTTGTTTTTCAAGCGGCAACGGTACGACAAAGGCGTAACTCCTAAGTAGGGGTGCGTCTTTTTGTTTAGGGAAGGAGGTAACGGTATGAAGATAAAAGGAATCACCTATGTCCTAATCGGGGCAGGAAGCTTTGGATTCACGCCGATCTTCGTGAAGACAGCCTTTGGCTATGAGTACACATTAGGGCAGGTCAATCTTGTTCAAATGCTACTCGCCTTTTTATTATTGCTCGGTTTATGCCTGTTACAAGGGTTAAGAGTTAACCAGTCGAAAAATGATTTGATAAAAATCATGATGACAGGGACGGCGATGGGACTAACGAGCATCTTCTATTACGGTGCCATGTTGTATTTGAGCGCATCATTAGCCATCATCATGCTCTTTCAATTCGTTTGGATCGGCATGATCTACGAGTGGATTTTCAGCAAGGTCAAGCCGACAAGAATGAATTTCCTCTCATTGCTCGTCACGTTGACAGGAGTTGTGTTCGCATCAAATATCATCGTTAGCGGGGTGTCGTTACTTCATCCCCTCGGCTTATTGTTAGGATTTCTCGCAGGTGCATCTTATGCCGGGTTCATTTTCTTTAGCGGACAGGTTGCAACAGAGTCCAATCCAATCGTACGGAGTATGCTGATGGTGGCTGGTTCTCTCGTTCTCGTCATGATCGTGTTCATTCGAGACATCCCAACGATCGCCGTGATAGACGGTCGTTTGTGGTTATTAGGGGTAGGACTCGCGCTTGTTGGAGGCGTTATCCCGACGCTGTTCTTTGCGAAGGGCGCTCCGCTCATTACAGGAAGGCTAGCGAACGTATTAAGTTCCATCGAACTGCCTGTTGCCATCATTTCGGCGATGATCGTGTTGTCGGAAGCCGTTTCGTTTTTACAGTGGATAGGGGTGCTGTTGATCGTCGCAGCGATCGTAATCAATGAACTCGGGGATATGGTGAGAGACAAAGCTCATGGGTAAGGACGTGATAAATATGGATGTTATTGCAGTTGCCCTGATGTCGATCGGACTCATACTAGCCCCGGTAATCGGATTCTTTTATCCTGCTTGGTTAAGGATGAAGGGAGAAGAGGTTAGTGAGAAGAAGCTTTATGGGATACGCGCTGCTGCTCATGTATGTGTTAACGCAGGCAATAAGGTGATGAGAGGGGGATAACGTTGATCAGAAAGATGACATCAGAAGATCTACCAGAGTTGGTGGATATCTATATAGAAGTATTTCTATCAAGTCACGCAGTCATTCTACCACGAGATTTCTTAGAAACAGTTACATATAAAACGGTTCTCGATCGATTTGAGCGCATCTTCCAAAGTGATGTCCGACGTCCTTTTGCCTTCGTAAAAGTATGCGATGAGAAAATCGTAGGATTTGTTCTTGGAACGTTCGCGGTACATCCTCCAAAAGGTCATAAAGGTGAAATTAAGATGCTCTATGTCTTGCAGGAGTATCAACATGTTGGAATAGGGAAGCAGCTCATACAAAAAGCGGTTCAGCATTTCTTAAAACATCATGTGGAATCGATGTTTATCGGGACTTTCAAAGCGAACGAAGCTGCCAGAGCTTTTTATGACCGATTGGATGGGGAGGTTTTCAGTGAGCAGACCGATCTTATCAACGGCCATCCTCTTGTCACGGTAAACTATGGATGGTCTTCGATTCGTCGGTTGTTAGATTAAGTCTGACATTCGTAATAAACCTGTTAAACTATGGAAAAAGGGGTGTTGTCAGTGAGTGTTGAAACGCTAGAGAAGACGTTACGAGAGTTAGATTGTGAAGCCGTTGACATGGATGCGCTTCTTCAAGAGATGCTAAGTGAAATCGGGACAACGGATCCGGTGCTACGGGATGAGTTAATCTATCGCACGTTTTGTCATCTTGTGATGGAGAACCATCTAAATGAAGAGCAGTTAATCGAAACGTTGAAGACATGTCTTGATGATCAGCATCTTTTCTATAAAATAGTTGAGGAAAAAGGTGATGCTGTTTTTACTCGCTCATTTTCTGTACTGGTCATCGCATTGATTTTACATAAAGACCGTGAATCCTCTTTTTTACCAGATGAACTGATTCAAGATACAACTGAAGCAGTCGTGCGCTACCTTCAGGAAGAGTGTGATGTAAGAGGTTATGTGAAGGGGAAGGGCTGGGCGCACAGTATCGCGCACGGTGCTGATGCACTTGATGAAGCGATTCGTCATGATGCGTTTCGTAGAGAACAGATCGATACTTGTATGAATACGATTGCGGGCTGTCTCTTTAAAAAAGGTGTGTACGTTGACGATGAAGACGAGCGGTTACTGATGGCGATAGAGGCACTTCTTCATAAAGGGTTAAAAGATAATGTCCTCGCAACATGGGTGAAGCGAGTTGACGATGAGCTCACTTCTTCGTTCGACCAAGAAGGATTTAGCGCCGCGTTTTCTCATACAAAAGCGAACGTATTAGGCTTTCTTAAAAGTTGTTATTTCAGACTAAAATTTCGTCATGAGGCAGAAGAAACAATGACTGCGATCGAGCATGTACTAGAGAAATGGATGAAGAAGTTTTATGGAAGCGGTGAGTAACGGTGAGAAAGCGGAAAGAAAAAGGGCTTCTACGGGAACTTGGAGAATATACGTTTCTCGAGATCATCGCAAATATCCTCATGTTCATTCCACGCATGATCATGCGATTTTTCTGTAAAAGGAGAGGGAGAATGATTACATTTGTACCATGTGATGGCACGCAGCTCGAAGTTGAGAAGGAGATTTTCAATCGTAACCCTGCTTATAATGTGATCGCGTTTGATAAAGAAACGCTAGATGACTCAGATCTACAAGAGCAGTATCGTGATGTGGAGGAGTTTCATACTGAACGGTACTTGGTGAAGGAGAATGAACACGTTCTAGGGGTCATCGAATACGGCATGGAGAGCCCGCAATCTCGAAAGCCGTGGTTAAGTTTATTGATAATCGATGGGCAATACCAGGGGCGAGGCTATGCTAGGAAAGTGTACGGTCTTTATGAGAGTAAGATGGTTGAAAAAGGTGCCGATCTCATTCAGATCGCTGTTCATGCGGAAAATACATACGCGTTACGTTTTTGGCGTTCGATTGGGTTTGAAGTTTATGATGAGCGGGTGTACGAAGGGAAGCAGTACTATAGTTTAGATAAAACGTTAGCGAGGTTCTAAGAATGAAAGAAGAGGAGAATAAGAAAAAAAGCAGGTTTTTTGTTA
Source organism: Anaerobacillus sp. ABR4_321 (assembly GCF_056158505.1). Taxonomy (NCBI): domain Bacteria; kingdom Bacillati; phylum Bacillota; class Bacilli; order Caryophanales; family Bacillaceae; genus Anaerobacillus; species Anaerobacillus sp. ABR4_321. Next base: position 3,529,325 of record NZ_JBSWTK010000001.1, on the reverse strand, counting down.
CTTTTGCTAGTTTGTTTTTAGGTCATCTTACTGTAGATACCTTCAACGGAAGCCCCTTCACGTGGGGGGAATATTTCATGGTGTCGTTTTTAGCGATGCTCATTCATATGTTTTTCTCTTGGGCATGGAATTCAAAGGAGTATAGGCAAGAACAGTAGATTGTAGAGGAGGCGGTACTGTGTTGTTCTTCTATTTAATCGTTTTAACCGTCATCTATCTCTTCGTAAGCGAAATTTACATGAAGCGAATGCTAGGTATTAAAGAGCGTAGTAGATGGATTTTCCATGATGAGCGGTATAAAGTTTCGATGATCATCGATGTTGTGATTGTGCTTGCCTTCATTTTTACTTCATTTGAATTCATCGTTGAGAGACCAAATTCCCCAGCGATCGTGATGTTAATGCCATCGATGATCATGGCCTTTCTCATATCCATCAATCGTGGAGTGGAGGATTATCTTCAAGATCCAACGAGTAAAGCACATTACCATGAGTGGTTAGCTGCATGTATGGTCGTTCTTGCATTTGGAGTATTCTATTTATGGGAAAGAGGAAGCATTTGAATTGGATGAACTTCTCGCTAGGAAGTTTTCTGCTTTTAGGTCGTATAAATACCGCTAGTCGATCAAATAAGGAGTTTAACAATGACCAACATTCGAGAAATGACGAGGGAAGACTGGGAAGAAGTGAAAGAAATCTATCGGTTCGGAATCGAGACGAGTAACGCAACATTTGAGCATAGCACACCTACCTACGAAGCGTTCATCTCGAACGCTGTTAATGAATGTACCTTGGTCGCAGTGGACGAACGTGGTGTTCAAGGGTGGTGTAAATGCAATCGATCGTCGAGTCGGTACGTGTATCGCGGAGTCGGAGAGGTGAGCGTCTATGTTCATCCGCGTGAAAAGGGGAAGGGAATCGGGAATTTGTTGCTGCAAACGTTAATCAAAAGGTCTGAAGAGGCGGGCTTTTGGACGCTAAGTGCTGGGATCTTTCCTGAGAACATCGGTAGTATTACGTTACATAAGAAGAATGGTTTTGAAAAACTAGGAATTCGGAAAAGGGTGGGACGCATGCAAGATGGGCGATGGCGAGATGTGATTCTATTCGAAAGAAGAAGTGATGTGGTAGGTGTTTAGTGCAGACGGTGGGGTGTTGATTGATGAAGACAGAGCGTTTACTCGCCATTGTGATTAAACTCTTGAATCAAAAGAAGATGACGGCAAAAGAACTAGCGGATTATTTCGAAGTTTCCGTTCGAACCATTCAACGTGATATGGAGTCCATTGAACTAGCGGGTATTCCAATCACTTCTGAAAAAGGGGTGAACGGTGGGTACGCTATTTTGGAAACGTTCAAGATTCATAACGGCTACTTTAACGACGTCGAACATCAACTTTTAATGACGGCGTTGGATGGTGTATACAAAACGTATGACGATAAGAACTTAAAGAACATCATTGAAAAACTTGCAACGATAAAAATGAGCCAACCCGTTTCAACTAATCGGTCTCTTATTCTCGATTTCAGTGCTTGGGGACCGGAATTGAAAAAGCAAGAGAAAGTGAATGTGATACAAAAAGCGATTGATCAGCAAAAAGCCATTCATTTTCAATACATCGATATTAACGGGAATGTTACGTCTCGTGAAGCTGAGCCCGTCTCCTTAATTTTAAAAATCAACAAATGGTATCTATATGCGTTCTGTAACCTTCGAAATGATTTCAGATTGTTTAAATTAGGCAGGATGTATGAGGTGCAGACGACAGAAAGAACCATCGATCAAAAAAGAGAGGTTCCGCCATTCGATTTTACTGAGGATGAACGTGAACGAGTACTTGTTCGATTAAAGTTCAATAAACAAGCGCTCAATCAGTTGGAGGATTATTTCGAGCTCGATCGCTTGGCGTTTCATGAAGATGGCTTCATTTATGTTTCGGAATATTATCCTGAAGATGAATGGGTATATGGGATGATTCTCCATTTTGGAGATCAGGTGGAAGTGATTGAACCAAACCATATTCGATCGATAATCAAAGACCGTGCGGAGAAAACGTTGAAAAAATATCTGTAATTACGACATAACGGTGTCGTTTTCCTTTCTTATAATAAGGTTAGATTTTACTTATTAAGGAGGAGTCAAAATGAACAAACCAGTATGTCAAAGTTGTGCAATGCCGATGGAAGATGAAAAGCTTTTTGGTACAAATCAAGATGGATCCAAAAACGAAGAATACTGCGTCTATTGTTATGAAAATGGATCATTCACTGCGAATGTCACGATGAACGAAATGGTGAACATCTGTGTTCCTCATCTCGTCGAGGAAGGCATGAAGGAACCCGAGGCGCGAGACATGATGAAAGACGTTTTACCAAAGTTAAAAAGGTGGGCGTAATTTAGAAAAGGCGGACTCTATGAGCTCCGTCTTTTTCTATGGATTCTTAAAGATATGATAGACAGTACTAGAGGTAGATGCCTCTTTTCGCGTAACTTCAATTCCTGCCTATCCAGTCATGGTAGCTTGGACATACACTGTATAGAAACTAGAATAGGGAGGTTGAGAAGATGGGTGCTGACAAGAAGCATAGACGCGATGATGGCAGACTATTTGCTTTAGTTGTGGTTCTATTTATTCTATTAATTATCGTTGGTGCTGCTGGCTACGCAGGCGGAAGAGGTCGTTGCTGTAATGTTGGAGGCAACTACGGCGGAAACTACGGTGGTTTCGGAGGCGGCTTCTACTAAAATGAGCTGCTGGGCATTGGACATGCCCTTATAAAACCAGTGGAAAAGAGCGTTTCGTTTATGGAACGCTTTTTTTATTGGATGCGAATGCGATCTTTTCATACTTTAGCAGATGGTTTTCTTACGAGCGGATCGATGCTTTACTAAAGATAGTCATCTGAACTTTCACGATGATACCGATCAATAAATAAGCAATCATGGAATAAACATTATTCCATTTGATATATTCGTACACGTTCACCCAGCGAAGAAGGTTTTCTACAATGAAAGCGAGTAGTAACGATGTGATAATCATAGCCAGCATATAGCTCTTCCAAGTGAAAAAGTATTGATATAACAGCATGAAGATCACTGGTAAAACGATGTAGGTTGAAACAAAAAACGATGGGCTTAATGGTGTTATACTTGTTGGATAGGCAGTAAAACCATATTGTATCAGAATAACATCCATCAACGTACTGATGGCGATGACGATTCCACCAACAGTCAATAATTCAAATAAACGTTTGCGATCAATGAGTTTGAATGCTACATATAGAAAGATTAGATTGATGATCAGTATTAACCACCAACCAAATGAAAACAAATCATCATGTAACCAATGGTTCCAATATTGTACTTGAAAAGACTCTCTGATGGATGTAATCGATTCCCATGAAGGTGCTCCCATTTCCATATTACCTCGCCACTATTATTTTTTCGGTTAGTACTTAAAGTTGGCTAGTTTGTTATTTTTATACACATAATCCTTCATTACGAATACTGCTCTTTAATCTTCACAAACGCTTCAACATTCCGAAGAAACATATCGACTAACATCGGATCAAAGTGTTTGCCTCTTTCTTCTCTAAAGTATGTAAGGATGCGATCGAGCTCCCATGCTTCTTTATACGGGCGGTGTGATGCAAGGGCATCGAAGACATCAACGACGGCGACGATCCTCCCATATAGGTGGATGTCTTCTCCGCTCCGGCCATTAGGGTAACCCTTACCATCCCAGCGCTCATGGTGTTGCTCTGCGATGATCGCAGCGGCTTGAAGAATCGATCTTTTTGAGCTCTTCAATAAGTCGTACCCAATCTTTGAGTGGTTTTTGATCAATTGAAATTCTTCCGTAGATAGCTTTCCTGGTTTATTCAGTATAGCGTCTGGAATCCCGACTTTTCCGATATCGTGCATCGGAGAAGCAACTTTGATCAGTTCAGCTTCATCTTCATCTAACCCTGCCTTTAATGCGAGGAGTTTCGCATACTCAGCGACACGTTTCACATGTGCACCGGTTTCCTTCGAGCGTCCTTCTCCGATCTCTCCCATCTTGAAGAGGATTTCCTTTTGCGTTTCTTCGATTTCGATGTTGACGAGCATCGCTTCTAGTGCTTGACCTGTATAGGAGGCTGCAAGACTTAAGTACTTCAAGTCATTCGGATGAAATATAGACTCTTCCGTTAGCTTATTGATCACCTGATAAACACCGATCGTTTTATTGAGTTTGTTCTTCACAGGGATCACCATGACGGATTTCGTTCGATACCCGGTCTGTATATCGATGACAGAATGAAATCTCTCATCTTGATAAGCATCATCGATTACAAGAGGTTCCCCGGATTGGAATACGTGTCCCGCGAGACCTACTGATGAAGGGACCCGAACTTCTTCCATTCCATGGGCGACCCGTGCCCATAGCTCATTTTTTGTTTCATCATAAAGCCAAAGTGTACACCGATCCGCTAAGGTCATCTTTCGTCCCATATCTGCCATCAACATCAGCAAACGATCGAGGCTGTTTTCGGTCGTGATCTGTGCAGCATAATCGAATATGATTTGGAGAAGTTCTTCAGAATTTAATTCACTTTTATGATACCGATTCGATTCCAAAACTCGAGACCTCCTCGTCTACCTATTTGGGATTCTAGTCTATTCGTTCTATTTCTTTCTATAAAAAATGGTATGATAAGAAAAATAAGGATTTGTAGGATAATTCTATCATACACGCTGATGTATTAAAGCGGTAGGTAAAGGAAGGCAAAACATGACTCCGTTTGAATATTTATTTATCGCCCATTTGATTGGAGATTTTCTTTTTCAGACGAAATGGATGGCTGAGCATAAGCATAACAGGTGGCTTCCGCTGTTATCTCACGTCTCGATCTACACAGCCGTGTTAGGTACCGTTGCCTGGTTCGGATTCGGAGGCCTTTCGATGTTACAGCTCGGCTTCATCTTCATCACTCATGTCATTCTCGACCGGAGAACGTTCGTTACATGGTGGACGAGGACTGTAATGAGGGATGTTGATGATTCTGTAGGGTGGTTGAAAGTAATCACAGACCAAGTGTTTCATCTTATCGTTATTGCGATCATCGTATCGATTTTATAATGTCTGGGAGGTTACTAGATGAAGGAACGTCACTTTTCACTTGTGAAGCAATTTCCAATACGGAAAGAAGAAGCGTGGGATATTCTCGCAACAAACGATCATTTGAACAGGCTCATCGGTTTGTTTCCAGTAGAATTCTCAGATGCGCGATTCGATGAATCTCTTTTTTACCGTCCTGCAAAGGCAAAGCTAGGTGGCGTCTCGCTTGAATGGAAGGAGTATCCGTTCGAATGGGTGAAGGGAGAACAGTATTCGGTTCAAAGGCTGTACACAGCAGGTCCACTCGCTGAATTTTATGCAGGAATCAAAATGAGGGATGTATCGGTCGATGAGAACCCAATGACAGAAGTCGAGGTTTTTTCGATGTTACGCCCGGCAAACATCATCGGAAAACTCGCGATCCCTGCAATTGCGATTCCTGGTATGAAAAAAACGATCGCATATATTGAAAAATACATAGCGCTCGACTCACGAATCGTTGTGTTGCCTCCACCAAAACACCTTTCATCCACAAACAAACAAGCCCTTTCCTATGCGATGGACAAGCTCGAACCTTCGAAAGCAAAAGAGTTCCTCAAGCAGCACATCAATCAGTCTCATGATCAAGCGCTTGTTGAGATGCAGCCGTATAAACTTGCAGATCAATGGGGGATCGATCGCGAAGAAGTGTTAGTGCTGTTTCTTGAAGCAACAAAAGCTGGCGTTCTAACCTTATCCTGGAGCTTGATGTGTCCGACGTGTCGTGTCGCAAAAGAGAGCGCGTCTTCCCTTCGAGATGTGAAAAACGAGGTGCACTGTGACCTTTGCGGCATAACGTACGACATGACGTTCGATGAAACGATCGAACTGCGATTTACGGTCCACCCGGCGGTTCGAAAAGCCGTTTCACAGACTTATTGTATCGGAGGGCCAAATATTACGCCGCATATCCTTTTGCAGAAACGCATCCGTTCAGGGACTTCAAGTGAACTCCCTGCGATTCATTCAGAAAAAGACGTGAGGCTCCGCATTTTAACAAGGAGTCATCTCGTTTCTCAACGTGATGATGAGGGTGTGGCGCTAACGTATCGTGATGATGGATTTGATAGCGATCATTTTTCAATTCAAGGCTGCACCCTTCAAAATGAGAGCAGCCGCGATATCGTAGCGGTGGTTGAAGAAGTCGAGCGCGATCCGAACGTTGTGACCGCTGCTAACGTAACGACGATGACAAAGTTTCGACGACTCTTTTCGTCTGAGGTACTAGCAGAAGGCCAGGAGATCGGCGTTGAAAATGTGACGATCGTTTTTAGTGACTTGCGAGGCTCAACTTCCCTTTATGAATCAGCAGGAGATGCGCGCGCTTATCGCCAGGTGAACGATCACTTTCAGTTTCTATCAGAGAAATTTAAGAACCATAAGGGAACGATTATCAAAACGATCGGCGACTCTGTGATGGCAGCCTTTTTTGTACCAGAGAATGCGGTAAAAGCGGCGCTCGACATTCAACATTCGATCGGCGATTTCAATGCAGAGCATGGAACGAACTTAACGATTAAACTCGGCATGTATACAGGTCCCGCGATCGCGGTAACGGCGAACAACCAACTGGATTACTTCGGTCATACCGTCAACATGGCTTCAAGAATCGAGCAAGAAAGCAAAGGGAACGATATTATGTTTTCCTCTGATATGCTTGAACGGAAGGAGATTCGAGCGATGCTAAAAGTGTACGAAATGGAATCGTACGAAGCAGCGTTGATGGGAATTCGAAAGGAAGTTCCGCTTGTTCGAATAAAGACAACGAGGGCATTTGTTACTGTGTAAAAAGGAGCTTGCCTTCGCAAGCTCCTTTTTTATATCTAAAGCAGTGGAATAAAGACGAGGATGAGTAGGTCGAACAAAATATGTGAGAGAAGCGGCACCCAGAAATTCTTCCGTTTCTCATAAATCCATCCCCACACGATCCCGCCAACAAGAGCGGCGACAATGAGAAGCGGTGCACCAGAATAAAGGTGCGCGACTGCATAGAGAAGCGTTGCGAGAACGATGGTATCCCCACTTTTGTATTTTTTGAACTGCTGCTGGACGTAGCCTCTCCAGTAAATCTCCTCACCTGGAATCACGATGAGAATAAGACTGATGAAGTGCCAAGGTTTAACAGGCTGCACGATATCATAAAACTGTTCCATGTTATCAAATAGAGAGGGAGTCGCCCAGATGATGAGTTCGATCCCTACATAGCTTAATCCGTACAGGAAGAGTGCACTGACGATGATGTATATGAGGTCTGTTCCTGTAATCTTCTTAAATACCAGCTTGCCGGTCGTGATGCTGATCACGATTAAGATCGCAAGCGTTACAGAGAAAACAGGCCAAAACATGATTGGAAAGTAGACGAAGCTAATAAAAAGAAGTGCATGAGCTAGAAACAGAGAGCTGAAAAGTATTGTTTTTTGAATATGTCATCATCCTATCTGGTCTCTGATTTCTCCGTATCTACCTATGATTACCCATGGAGTGATGCAATCATGCTGAAAGGAGCACATCGTAGCACATCGTAGCACATCGTAGCACATCGAAGTGAAACGAAAGCCGTTCTGTATCGTAAACACTACTACGGGGTGATTGTATGAAAAGATTTGTCGTATTTATCGCAAGTTTTATCGTGGTGTTTTTTTCTTTTACAATGGGGCTCAGGGTTTCTCCTAACGGCGTTCCATACACCGGGTGCTGATGAGTCCACGTTCCTACAAACGGTTCAATTTGGAGAAAACAGCGTCTCATTCATCTTACTCTTACTCAGTGTAGCGATCGCTTACGTTGTGTCGAGAGTCATTAAAAGCGTTTAATGGATTAAGGAGAGTTTGGGAATGATGAGCGTAAAGAATGAAAGAGGTGCTCATCATGGACATTTTAATGGACTCCTTGAAGGTTATCTTTCGTATTGCGACAATTCTTCCGCTCATGCTTGCGATCGGACTATATATGGGGAAGCGCTCGATCGGAGAGCTCCCAGTTTTTGATTTTCTCGTCGTACTCGTATTTGGTGCTGTTGTCGGAGCGGATATCGCAGATCCTAAGATCGACCATGTTCATACGGTTATCGCGATGATTGCGATTGCGCTTTTACAAAAGTTGATTATTAAAGTGAAACTAAAGAACCCAAAGCTAGGGAAGCTTTTTACTTTCGAGCCAACCGTTGTGATGTACCAAGGTACGTTTCTAAAGAAAAATATGAAACGCATTCAGTATTCGGTCGACAACATCCTGCAGATGTTACGAGAAAAAGATGTGTTTCATACGAGTGACGTTGAGCTTGCGATTGTTGAAGCCAACGGACAGCTGAGTGTAAAACTCTATCCAGGTAAAGAAGGCATTTTGCGGGAAGATATGCAGATTTACAAAGCTGGGAACGACTATGAAATTCCTGTGATTTTAGATGGCAAGGTGCAGAGGGATCTGCTTGAGCGAATCGGCAAGACGGAGCAATGGCTATTGAATGAACTACATACGACTGGAAAAGGCGACGTAAGTGAGATTTTTTATGCTGGTGTTACGGACCAGGGAGAGCTTTCCGTATCAAAGAAAGATCTTCAAACGAATGATGCTCCTCCTATTGAGCATTAATCGGGCTTATTTTCCTACCGACTTTCTTCTCATCATTTCGACATTTAAAGGATATCTTTAAGCGCTTAGAGAAAAGAAAAGGCGCAAGAAAGAATTGAAGGAAACGAGGAGGGAAATCCATGATCGCAAAGCTTGGACAGGTAATGGTGTATGTGAAGGATCAAGATCAAGCCGTCACGTTTTGGACAGAGAAAATGGGGTTTGACGTTATCTCAGAAGAAAATAAGGGGATGCGTTGGATCGAAGTAGCACCGTCTACATCTGCAGAAACGAGCATCGTTCTTCATAACAAAGACGTTATCGCAAAAATGCAGCCAGATATGAATCTCGACACGCCTTCACTCATGTTTTTTACTAAAGAGCTCGATCATCTGCATGAAGACCTCAAACTGAAAGGTGTGAAGGTTGGGGAAATCGTGAAGATGGGAACAAATCGCGTTTTTAACTTTTCGGATTTAGAAGAGAATTATTTTGCGGTTGGGGAGAGGGCGGAGTAGTTGCAAGAGAGTCTGGTTTAAACCAGACTCCCTTTTTTATAATACAAAGAATCAGTCATAGATTACGTCTTTTCCTTCTTCACGCAATTTTTTCAGTGAAGTAAGCATTTGGTTGATTTCTTCATCTGAGTGCCTTTCCCATGACTTTAACTCCGCTATGATCTTCAAAGGTGATTTCGAGCGATAAGAGCGTGTTGGGTTTCCTGGAAATCTTTTGTCCGTTAGATTTGGATCGTTTTCAAACTCACCTAGTGGTTCAACGATGTAAATCCTTTCTTTTTCGGTTGATTTCGCTAGTTCAGCACCCCATTTTGCAGCATTTAACGTCGCGGTAAAATAAATGTGGTTCGATTTTTTGTCCTGATAATTTGATAAATGCTGCGGCTTCAAATGGTCTCCGATGTTGAGTTTCGCTTTCGTTCCATGAAAGAAAGGACCGTTATCCAACACATCTTTATCATTCATTCGAATCCACCTCTCATTTGATTTGTAAGTAAGAGTATAGGGGAGAAATATTAAAAAAAGTAGTCTATAAATTTTCTGATTTCAGGATTATAATAAAAGTAGAAGGAAGAAATGTAAGTCGTTTATAGGATGAATTAATGAGCAGTGCCGTTTTTGGCGGTGCTTTTTTCTATTCTGTGTACATACGACCGGTAACGAATCGTGAATAGGTATTTTGACCTGTTCATCACCTTTTACTCAGTAATAAAAGAAATGTATAGATCACGCCAACACCCACGTTTGAGAATGATACCGTGGGTGTTTTTGATGGAGTCAGCGTTACAAAGACTATTGGCTCATTTATATAGAAATTGGAAAAAAGAATTTACAGAGCAAAAGGGTTTACCTATACTATAGCTTATAAATCGAAACGATTTCGATTTGTGAAAACATTATTGTGAGGTGAACTTATTGAAAGAAAAATATGAACTACTTTGTTCGTTGAAAGTAATCGAAGTCGAAATTGCAGAACTCGCCAGGTATGCAAAGGAATTCGATGGTTGCTATGATCTCTTAAAGAGCAAGTTGGATGATTTGTGTACGTTCATCACGAGCAAAGAGAACGACCAAAAATGGGACCAATGGGGCGCGATCGAAGAAGTTCAAGTCCTTTCGCATCAACTCCGCGAAACATCAGTCAATGCGTTATGTGACGTAGAGAAATACCAGTCCATTCGCGCTCAGCAGGTGGGACTTCCCGTCGGACAATATTTATCCTCGTTAGCGAAAACGGTAAGGGATGAGTACAACAACTTCGGTATACATAGTGATTCAAACGTTTTATTTATTGGCTCTGGTGCATTTCCAACGACAGCTTTAACGATCGCGAAAGAGACGGGTGCTGCGGTGATTTGTTTGGACATCGATCAAGAAGCGATTACCTTATCTCGAGAAGTGGCGCGTGCTTCAGGACTAGAAGAGAAGATCTCATTTTTCCACGGTGACATCCACGCTCACCATAGCTTCGAGGGCATCACACATGTTTTTATTGCTTCACTTGTGAAAGACAAACATGAAGTCATCGAGGTGCTTAAGGAGAAGGTATGGGAAGGTACAAAAGTCATCGTACGATTCGGGAACGGTTTGAAGTCGATCTTTAATTACCCAATCGATAACATAATCACAGGAAACTGGGTTCAGACGTACATTCACACTGAAAACAGTGACAGAATCTATGAAACACTCGTTCTTGAGAAAAAGACTCAGGTGATCTCATGAGTGGAAGGCATACATTGATTGTCGGGGCAGGTCCTGCGGCCATCCAAACAGCAGTTGCTGTTAAGAAGAGCTGGAAGGGAGACGTATCGATTGTAAATCGTAATGGATCCTATTCAGGACGCGTGCAAAATCAACTAAAGAATACTCAACATGTGGTCACGGCAATCGCCCCGAATTGGCCTTCCCTTTCTGGAAAAGTAGAAATCTCTCGTTTCTACAATGGCTTAGAGAGCGTTGAAGATCGGTTCGACACGATGATCGTCTGTGTTCCAAGCTACAGTTATGAAGATGTCCTTCGATCGATTGGGATTGGAAGGCTAACAAAACTTAACAAGATTATTTTGCTGTCACCCGTAATCGGATCGAACGAACTTGTTAGAGAGATCGTTTCTGAAACAGATAAGAGCATTGAAGTAATTAGCCTTTCAAATTATTATGCCGCAACTAAATTCGTGCCTGAGGGCGACCTTGTTGCGTTTACGAAGGCGGTAAAAAAACGGGTTTACTTAGCTACGAGTAAAGAAGGGTCTCTAGCTCTAGAAGAAGTCAAAATGTTATTACAGGAAGCTGGGGTCGAGACCGTTGTAAAAGAAAACCCGATCGATGCGGAATGTCGGAACATCACGACCTATGTGCATCCTTCATTCTTCATCAATTCTTTTTCATTGAATGAGATCTTTTCAGAGAAGAAATCCTTGAAGTCCCTCTACAAGCTTTATCCTGAAGGACCGATCACGAAAGAAACGATCATGGTCATGGTGAAGCTGTGGAAAGAGATCTCAGCGCTAACTGTGAAATTAGGAGGGGAACCGATCAATTTACTTCAATTCCTTAACGATGATAACTACCCTGTACACGAGGAGTCGCTTTCCCGTTCGGATCTTGATGGCTTTCAAGAGTTCGAAGCTGTGAAACAGGAGTATTTACTTTACATTCGCTATGCGTCGATCTTGATCGACCCCTTTTCACAACCTGATAAAAACGGTGCATACTTTGATTTCTCGAAAGTACCTTTTCCACAAATTTCAAGGACGCCTTCTGGGGAATGGTGCGTTCCTAGAATTCCATTCGAAGATTATATGAACTTAAAGCAAATGCACCACCTTGGGTTTGAAAGGGGAATCAGATTACCAGAAATGTTTCGCTTGATTCAATCTTTCGAGCAAAAAGTCCATGAGTGGCAAAGCTTGAAGGGTGAACAGGTAAGAGGGTTTCAGAGACTTGCAGAAAGGGAGATTCGATGAAAAATGGCGTCCTGCTTGCAATACTATCTTCCTTGATCTTCAGTATCATGAACGCCCTCGTGAAAAGTATAAGTGACACGGTGCCGACTTCTGAAATCGTGTTTTTTAGAAGTTTCATAGGAACTGTGCTGATTTTCTTCTTTATGAGGAGCAGAAAGGTTTCTTTCTCGAGAAAAGGAATTCCGTTTCTGATGCTGCGAGGTGCGCTTGGAGCGCTGTATTTGCTCGCATATTTCTATACGATTTCTAAGATACCGCTAGCGGATGCGAGTATTCTCGCGCATCTATCACCTTTCTTTGCGGTGTTCTTTTCATACATGTTCTTAAAAGAGCGGGTGTCTAAGCAAGTTTTGGTCATCCTACCGCTTGTTCTTGTTGGGATCGTGCTGTTAGCGAAACCTGGTGCGTATTCATCATACTCACTCTATGCGCTCGTAGGAGTCGTGAGTGCACTATTTGCGGGTGCGGCGGCAACGAGTATCCGATTCTTAAGTAAAACACATCACTCGTTTGAAATCGTCTTTTATTTTCTGGCAACTGGGACACTCGTCTCCATTCCGTTGATGTGGAATGATTTTGTGCTTCCAACTGCCGCAGACTTAACGATTCTTGTGGGAATAGGGGTCGTCTCCTTACTCGGACAAGTGTTTTTAACGAAGGCCTTTACTCATGAAAGTGTGGTCGTCGTTGAAATCGCGCGCTACATAGGGATTGTCTTCAACATCCTTTGGGGCTTTCTGTTCTGGGCAGAAGTGCCAGATCTACTTACGATTTCTGGAGGGATTTTCATCGTCTCCGCGTGTATTTTACTATCGAGAAAAAAGAAACAGGTGAGGACGAAGGTGTCCTTACGACCTGTATTGAGAAGGCAATGACATGATAAAAAGGAGCAACAGTTGATGACTAGAAAAAAAGGATTTTATATCGTTGTATTATGTTTAATCACGCTTCTTTCTGCTTGTTCGTCTGCTTCTAACACGAGCGAGACAGAAGGAGATAAAGAGATTACGTTTTTATCGAATTTTCCAAGCGATACGCTTGATCCACATTTAAGCTATACGCCAGTACGAGCAGGAATCAATGAAACGCTCGTTAAGATCAATGAAGACCTTGAACTAGAGCCATGGCTTGCGACAGGCTGGAAGAGTAAAGATAACGGAAAAACTTGGACGTTCACGATTCGAGAGGACGTTACATTCCAAAATGGTAAGACGTTAGATGCAGAAGCTGTGAAAAAATCACTCGAACGAAGTGTTGAAGTTAGCGAATCTATGAAATCCGCATTGAAACTTGATTCGGTTGAAGCGGAGGGCCAGACGCTTACCGTCACATTACAAGCCCAGGTTCCTGAGCTCCCATCAGAGCTCGTGCATCCTAATACCGCAATCGTTGATAGTGAGGAGGACGATATCGAACAGAACCCGGTTGGAACTGGATCGTTCGCAGTCGCATCATTCTCACCAAGCAGTAAAGTTGAGTTGAAAGGAAATGCTGACTATTGGGACGGAGAGCCTAACCTCGATCGTGCAACGTTCACATTTAATGAAGACGCGAATGCACGAGCACTTGCGCTTCAGTCGGGTGATGCTGACATCGTCTATCGCCCTGCCTTTGAAAGTCTTGATGTATTAAAAGAAGATGGATCCATCAAAGCAGACGTGGTGCCAGGCATTCGATCCCAGCTGTTTCTCTATCATTTCGGCAGTGTCTTCAAGGATGAAAACATGCGAAAAGCATTTGATCTTATGATCGATCGAGAAGTCGTTGCAGAAAGTACACTTGCTGGTTATGCAACAGCGGCCGGTGGTCCGTTCTCCACAGAGCTCCCGTTTGCATCTAACGAAGAAAAAGCGTTTGATCTCGAACAAGCGAAGAAATACCTCGAAGAAGCAGGAGTCGAAATGGAAGATGGAAAGGCGATCAAAGATGGAGAGCAGCTTTCGTTAAAGGTGTTGACGTATTCGTACCGACCTGAACTACCATTGATGGCACAAATTCTTCAGTCGAATGCAAAAGAGCTTGGAATCGACATCAAGATTGAACAAGCGGAAAACATCGATGAAGCAATGGCTACCCAAGATGATTGGGACCTTGCAACTTACAGCTTATTAACAGCCCCTAGAGGCGATGCGAGCTATTTCATGAATGCGGCCTATCGACCAGGCGGTTATTTGTATGAAGCAACAAGACTGAATGACCCAGAGATCACGAAGGTGGCAGATCAGCTCAATGCCACTGTTGAGCGAGAAGAACGACAAAAGCTAGCCATCGAAGCAAGTCAACACATCAATGAACATGCGCTTCACTCATTTATCGTGCATCCGAGTAATGTTGTTGCTTACAAAGACAGTGTGAAGAATTGGGTGACGAGTAAGAGTGAATTTTATGTGTTAACAAAAGACCTAGATGTAGAGACAAAATGAAGCATGTAATAAGACGCATCCTTGAGCTAATCATTTTTCTCATGTTTCTATCATTCGTAAGCTTCAGTTTTATTAAGATGGCTCCTGGTGATCCGGCTATGTCGATGATGAAAACAGATGAAGTAGCGGTTACAGATGAACAGCTGAATCAGCTTCGGGAAGAGCTAGGATTCAATGAGCCGATCTATGTTCAATACTGGAAGTGGATGCAAGGGTTCTTTCGCTTTGATTTCGGCAACTCGTATATGACGAAACAACCTGTGGGAGAGGAACTGTTAGAGAGATTACCAGCTACCCTTGAGCTGACGATTGCCTCCCTCTTCATCATGGTGGTCGTTGCTTTTCCGCTCGGTAGTCTCGCAGCGATCTATCGAAACACATTGCTCGATGAAGCGAGTCGTCTGTTTGCACTTCTTGGAGCGTCAGTCCCTAGCTTTTGGCTAGGGCTGATTTTCATTCATCTCTTTGCAGTAGAGTTAAACCTGTTTCCTTCGATGGGGATGGGGTCATGGGAGCACCTGTTTCTACCATCACTGACGCTCGGGCTTGCGATGGCAGCTGTCTACGTGCGCATTCTTCGATCAAGTTTATTGAATAGCTTCGGACAAGAATTTATACGAGCTGCCAAGGCAAGGGGGTTATCTCGCCCCCGCGTTTTCTTTCACCATGCATTTCGCCATAGCTTGCTTCCTGTTATAACGATCTTCGGCGTTAGTCTTGGAAGTCTACTAGGTGGGACGGTCATCATCGAAGTGCTTTTCGCTTATCCGGGGATCGGTAAGTTAGTGGTCGATGCGATTATGAAACGAGATTATCCAATCATCCAAGGTTATATTTTTCTCATGGGGATCCTCATCATGCTAATTAATCTAGCTGTTGATGCTTCCTATCATCTGGTTCATCCGGAGCTTCGCATTAGAGAGGTGAAGCAGAGATGAAGCGACGTAGGTTACGAAGAAAAAGCATCGTTGTCATTTGGTCGTGTTTGGTGTTGGGGTTTATCGCGGCTACATATCTTGCACCTCACGATCCGCTTTCGATCGATCCAACGAATCGCTTGCAACCACTAACTCTTGAGCACATGTTTGGGACCGATCACCTCGGGCGCGATGTCCTGTCACGAATTCTCCACGGTGCAAAGACCACGGTAGGAACGAGCATACTCGTGATTCTCATCGTTCTTAGTATCGGTGTTCCGATTGGAATTATCGCAGGGGGAATCGGTGGTGTAGTAGACCGAGTATTTATGAGGATCACGGATGCGTTCATGGCGTTCCCTGATTTTATCGTTGCCATCGTCTTAAGCGGGCTGCTTGGTCCTGGAATGGTTAACTTAATGATGGCAATCATCCTTGTAAAATGGACGAGTTACGCTCGACTCGTACGAAGTACCGTCATCGAAGAAAAAGGAAAGAATTATATTTTAATAGCGGAGTTAAACGGTGTACCGCCTTTGATTATTCTCTTTAAACACCTTTTTCCACACGTGATCGGAAATGTGCTTGTGCTAGGGACGCTCGACATTGGAAAAGTCATCTTGATGATCGCTTCGTTATCTTATATCGGCTTAGGTGCACAGCCGCCGGCACCTGAATGGGGAGCGATGTTGAACGAAGGACGAGCGTACTTTCAACTAGCACCACATCTTATGGTGGTGCCAGGTCTTGCGATCGTCCTCGTTGTGTTAGCAACAAACCTACTTGGTGATCGTTTACGAGATCATTATGATGTGAAAACGGGGGGATGATGATGCTAGAGATAGAGAATTTGTCGATCACTTCAAAGGAAGAAACGCTCGTGAAGAATCTATCGATGTCGATCCAACCGAAAGAATGGTTTGCGCTCGTAGGAGAAAGTGGGAGCGGGAAGAGCCTGACTGCTTCAGCGATTGGAGGGCTGCTTCCTAGTAATCTTTCTATCAAAAGCGGATCGATTCGAGTATGCAACCAAGATACTTTGACGTTAAAGAAACGTCAGAGCCTTCTCGGAAACACAATCGCTTATATTTTTCAGGATTATAGCGGTGCGTTTACCCCTTTTTTAAAAATTGGAGCGCAGTTAGACGAAGTGCTTAAAACACATACGAGCTGGTCACGTTCAGAAAGGCGAATAGCAGTGGAAGAGGTGTTACAAAAAGTAAAGCTCCCTGAAACGGTGTATGATAAATACCCTCTTCAACTAAGTGGTGGACAGCTGCAGCGAGCTGCGATCTCGTCTGCGATGATGCTCAAACCTTCTTTGCTCATAGCTGATGAACCGACAACAGCACTCGATGCTTTAACAGCACAGCATGTTCTTACTCTTATTCATGAATTAGCGTCTGAAGCAGGGTGTGCGGTGCTATTCATCACTCACGATCTAAGGCATGTCAAAAAACACGCAACACGAGTCGGCGTGTTGAAGGAGGGAACCTTAGTGGAGACAGGTACGAAGAAAGAGGTGTTTACGAACCCAAAACATCCCTATACGAACATGTTGTTGAGGTCGATTCCTGATTTGAAGAGTGAGACAACGAGATTGATTACGAGTGAGTATGATGCCTTATGACTGAACCTCTCCTAAGCGTTACGAATCTATCAAAGAGCTATCATCCTGGACATCCAGTCATCGAAAATGTAACCTTTTCGATTGGAAAAGGGGAGTGTCTTGGGTTAGTAGGAGAAAGTGGAAGTGGGAAAAGCACCATCGTTCGCTGTTTACTTCAGATGCAGCAAGACAGTGGGGACGTACAGTTTCAATCGCATAATCTACACAGATTAAAAGGCAGCGCACTACGCCGAGCGAGGCAAAACATGCAGGTTGTTTTTCAAGACGCTTCAGAAGCGTTGAACCCTAAATTAAAAATTCTGGACTCGCTTATGGAGCCCTATGACGTTATGAGAAGAAAACTTTTTCATCGAAAGGAGAGAAGGGAGAAAGCGATCGAGTTGCTACGGATGGTGAAGCTTCCACCATCCGTTCTCGATGCCTATCCGCATCAACTAAGCGGAGGCATGAGGCAGCGCGTCACGATCGCCCGTGCGATCAGTACGAATCCGTCTCTTCTTCTACTCGATGAACCCACTTCAAGCTTAGACGTTTCGGTTCAAGCATCGATCTTAAATTTGTTGAAAGACCTTCAAGATAAACATGGGTATTCCTACTTGTTTATCTCGCATGATCTATCAGCGGTAGCATTTATGAGCGATCGAATCATGGTAATGAAAAATGGAAGTCTTGTCGATTCCTTTAAGAAAACAGAGCTGTTTCGTCCAAATCGGAATACGTATACGAAAGAGCTGTTGAGTGTTTATGAGAGTTGATTAAAGGTGAAGTAGTCATTCTTTATGGGTGACTGCTTTTTTTCTTATGAAGAATGCTTGCAATAGAGGAAGTATTCCTTTTATCCTAATACTTTTGATATACTACCTATATTTAGGAAAGCAATGAAGTAGGTGGATAGGATGAATCGTAGACAACAGAAACTGTTGCTTATGTTACTAGAAAGCAAAGAAACAGAACGAGTGAGCAAACTTGCGGAGCATCTTTCTTGTTCTGAGAAGACTGTCCGGAACGACCTTGGGACGATAAAAGAATACGTTGAGAACGAAACGAACGGTGAGCTTGTTAAGAAGCCGGGGCTAGGGGTTTACATACAGGTGGATGAATACGAACGTTCGAGGCTTTATCAAACGTTCAGCTCAGTAGATACGAAGAAAGAAGAAGTCATCGAACGGCAGCGAAAAGTTGAAATCGTCTATGAGCTGCTGATGACGAAGGATCCAGTTTCAATTCAGGGTCTTTCAGAGCGCTATTACGTGAATCGACTCGTTATCCGAAAAGACCTTGAGGATATCCGCACCTGGTTAGAAGAGTTTGAACTTGTCCTTCATTTTAAGCAAAAAGTTGGTGTGTTGGTAGATGGAGAGGAGATGGCAAAAAGGAGGGCACTCGCTCGTTTACGGGAGTTTGTACATGATGACACTCTTGTACAATCCTTCTTTAAAAAGCAGTTTTCACCTTATGAAATCAGTCTCGTCGAAACTGAATTACGCACGCATCAAGCCGAGCATGATATTTCGTATACAGATGAAGCGTATGAAAATCTTCTCATGCATACGTTGTTTACGATCAAACGGGTGAAGCAAAGACACGTGGTTACACTTCGTGAAGAAGATGTTGAGAGAGTGACGTCAACTGCGGAATATCAGTGGGCGAAAAGCCTGTTAAAGAAGCTTGAGTTTGTGTTTGTCGTGCATTTTCCACAAGAAGAAATCGCCTATCTCGCCCTTCATTTTATCGGTGCCAAACGACGAGGTATGAAGGAAGATGAGCTAGAAATCGATCCCATCGCAACAGACCTTGTATATAGGATGTCGGAACTGACGTCTCTTTCTTTTCATGATGACGATGATTTGCTAGAAGGACTGCGCGTTCATTTGTATGCTGCTCTTAACAGGATTACATACGGTCTGTCTGTCACAAATCCGATGCTTCAAGAAATTAAGCAGATGTATCCGTATTTATTCGATCTTCTCATCGGACTATCTACAGAATTTAGTGAAAAGCATGGGGTGATGATTCCAGAAGATGAAGTCGCCTATTTAACGCTGCATTTTGAAGCGGCTGTTGAACGGCTTCATTCAAATAGAGGAAAGCAAAAAAGAGTCGTCATCGTGTGTCATCTCGGTGTAGGAATGTCCCAGCTTTTACGAACAAAGCTTGAGCGGAAGTTCGCATCGCTTACGATTTTGGACTGTATTTCCCAGGTAGAACTTCCTTCATTTTTGAAAAAAGAAGAAGTCGATCTCGTTATCTCAACGGTCGAGCTTAAGTCCGTGCAGGCTGTTCCGTCGATCGTGATTTCGCCGTTACTGAACATCGAAGAAGAAAGTAAACTAGAGGCATTTATTCAGGAGATCGATCAAAGCAGCGCGATATTTACGGACTATGTAAAGCCTGAATTTGTGTTTATTTATGAAGAACCTGTTCATCGATTCGACGTCATTGAAGAACTGTCGAACGCACTCTCTCGGAGCGGGTATGTCGCGAAGGAGTATGCGACGCGTGCGCTTGAAAGAGAGCGAGCTTCATCCACAAGCATCGGGTCTGGTATTGCGATTCCACATGGTGATCCTAAGCTTATTCATAAGTCAGCGATTGCGGTAGGAATCATGAAAGAACCTATCGAATGGGAGAAAGAAAACGTGAGCCTCGTCTTTCTATTAGCGGTAAAGAACGATAATAGTGAGGCTACGAGAGCACTGTTTAGGGAGATCTCCTCTCTGAGTGAAAACCCGCATTTGCTTAGGGAAATTGTGAGTAAGAGTGACCCTGAATCCGTAATCGACATTCTTGGTGGAAACCGTTCATCACAATAAATAGTCATATTTCCGGAAGTTCCGGTAAACTTTCTTTCTTTTTCCCTACTCTTTATAAGATACGATATGTGTAAGCGATATCAAAGAAAGAGGGGGAAGCACATGAAGTTGTTAGCGATTACATCCTGTCCGAACGGGATCGCTCATACGTATATGGCAGCTGAGAATTTACAAAAAGCTGCAGAGAAATTAGGCGTCGAGCTAAAAGTAGAAACGCAAGGGTCCATCGGCGTTGAGAATGAGTTTACAGAGAAGGACATTCAAGAAGCCGATGGCATCATCATTGCAGCCGATAAAACGGTAGTGAAAGATCGCTTTCACGGTAAAAAGGTACTTAGCGTTGGTGTTCAAGAAGGAATTCGTAATCCTGAAGGGTTGATAAAAAAGCATCAAAACGGTGACGTACCTGAATTTCGCAGCAGTGGAGCAGAAACGGCGAAGGATGATAAGAAAGGAAAAGAAAATCCGATCTACAAACACCTTATGAACGGCGTTTCGTATATGATTCCGTTTATTGTGGTCGGAGGGCTATTGATTGCGATTGCACTAACGATCGGCGGAGAGCCAACAGAGAACGGTCTAGTGATCCCAGAAGGTTCCTTCTGGAAGACGATCGAACAGCTAGGCGGGGCGTCGTTCACGTTCATGATCCCGATTCTTGCAGGATTCATTGCTTACAGTATCGCGGATCGTCCTGGACTCGCACCTGGTGTGATCGGAGGGTTCATCGCAGCAAACGGCAGCTTTTATGGAAGTGAAGCAGGAGCTGGGTTCATCGGCGGGATTATCGCTGGTTTCTTGGCAGGTTACGTTGCACTTGCGATTAAGAAAATCAAGGTTCCAAAATCTGTTCAGCCGATCATGCCGATCATCATCATCCCGGTTCTTGCATCACTGATCGTTGGACTCGCATTTGTCTTTATCATCGGTGCGCCAGTTGCGCAGGTATTTGAAACGTTAACGAACTGGCTTGCAGGCATGCAGGGAACGAGTTCAATCCTTCTTGCGGTCATTCTTGGGGCAATGATTTCCTTCGATATGGGTGGCCCAGTAAACAAGGTTGCGTTCTTATTCGGAGCTGCCATGATCGGAGAAGGAAACTATGAAATCATGGGACCGATCGCAGCCGCGATCTGTATTCCACCGATCGGAATGGGCCTAGCAACATTTCTTAAGAAACGGAAGTATCAAGAAGCTGAGATTGAAACTGGAAAAGCGTCGTTTACGATGGGGCTTTTCGGAATCACGGAAGGTGCAATTCCGTTCGCAGCTCAAGATCCACTCCGCGTTATCCCGAGTATTATGGTCGGTTCGATTACAGGGTCTGTCATCGCAATGATGGGGAACGTTGGGGACCGTGTCGCACACGGTGGACCGATTGTAGCGGTACTTGGTGCTGTTGATAACGTGCTCATGTTCTTTGTGGCAGTGATTGCAGGTGCACTCGTGACTGCGCTTCTTGTTAACACATTGAAAAAAGACGTAGCTGCGATGGAAGTCGTAGGCACTGATGTACAGGTCGAAGCGGCACCAGCAGAGGAACAGACGGTATCAAGGGTTACAGAGGTAACGAAACTAACAGACATTACGAACGAACGATTGGTGAACATTGCGTTAAAAGGATCTAAGAGAGACGACGTGATCGATGAAATGATCGACATGCTTGAAATGGAAGACGTGCTCGATTCAAAAGAGAGCTTTAAGGAAGCGATCATTGCGAGAGAAAATGAAAGCTCAACTGGAATCGGCATGAACATCGCCATTCCTCATGGGAAGTCGACGGCTGTACGCGAACCTCGGGTCGTGTTTGGAATCAAGCGCGATGGCATCGATTGGAACAGCCTTGACGGTACAGAAGCGAGACTGATCTTCATGATCGCGGTACCGAAAGAGAGCGAAGGAGACGCACACTTAAAGATTCTTCAGATGCTTTCAAGGAAACTTATGGATGATGAGTATCGAGAGAAGCTGCTTGAAGTGAAATCTGATGAAGAAGCGTACGAGTTGTTGAAAGAAGTTCAGTAAAGTCAAATGAGCGCCATTCTCGATCGAGAATGGCGCTCTTTTTCGCATAAAACCGTTTGTTTAGGAAAATCTATTGATTGTCCATCTGTTCGGTTCCCCATTTGTGCATTTGTTCGAGAATGGGCAAAATCGTTTTTCCTTTTTCCGTCATCGAGTATTCCACTTTTGGCGGGATTGTGTTGAACTGTTTCCGGTCGATGAACCCGTCATCTTCTAATTCTTTTAACTGCTCACTGAGGACTTTATGCGTAACGCCTGGTAATAACCTGCGTAACTCGTTATATCTAAAATTCCCATCGACTCCGAGGTGCCAGAGAATGACCGTTTTCCATTTCCCGCCGATTTTCTTCAATGTGTATTCGATCGAACAGTTTAGTTTTCCATCTTGATTGATCGGTGCGTCCATCTTTTTTCAGTCCTTTACTTACTTTTAGGTTAGTGTCTCACATAAAAGTGCCTTCTTCTCATGTATAAAAACTCATTATATAATGTGTTCTGTAATCAAATAAATTACAATTTCTAAGGAGGAATTACTACTATGGTAACATATCCAAGAAACTTTTCTCATATTGGACTATCTGTCCCAAACGTTGAAGACGCGGTTAAATTTTACACAGAAGTATTCGGTTGGTACGTCATTATGGAGCCTTCCGATGTAGAAAATGACGATACACCGATTGGCCAAATGTGCCGTGATGTGTTCGGTAACGACTGGGAGAAATTCCGAATCGCTCACCTTTCAACGGGCGATAAGATCGGTGTCGAACTATTTGAATTCCCAGAGAACGAACAGCCTGAAAACAACTTCGAGTATTGGAAAACAGGTATCTTCCATTTCTGTATTCAGGATCCTGATATTGAAGGAATGGTTGAGAAGATCAAAGCACACGGTGGTAAACAGCGTATGCCGATCCGTGAATACTACCCTGGTGAAAAACCATTTAAGATGGTGTATGTAGAAGATCCATTCGGTAACATTTTTGAGATCTATACACATAGCTATGAGCTAACGTATTCAGAAGGTGCTTACTAGGAAAATGCAATAATGAGCAAAGGAGCTTACTTTTAGTAGGCTCCTTTTTTGATGGAATAAAGTATTGAGTTCGTCTGCTCATTTTGAAATAATTGGTAGGAGTGCGTACAACACAATTACATAAGGAGTATACACAATGAAATTAAGAGTAACGTTAATCATTTTAACCTTATTGTCCATGAGTGCGATGGTTTGGGCTGGGTTCACGAGACAGTCAGAACTTTTTCCACTTTTATTAAGTATTACAATCGCATTCTCAATGGCTAACATATCTTTTGATAAGAAGAAGGAAGAAAGGGAGAAGACGATTTATAAGGTTGCGATGAGCTTAGCCATTTTCGCTGCGATACTAAGCGCCGGGAATTTTTTCTTTTAGAGATCTAAGTGAAAAAACACCCTCTACTTGAGGGTGATTAGGCATTGATCGTAAACCCATCGATACGGTGACAGTCGATAACAAAGGGACTCGCGCCGCCACCGGCATCAAATGTTGCACAGCAGTCGGTATGGTCGAAGCTTTGTAAAATCAACGTGCCACTTCCAGGTACTCTGACGCCAGACACTCTTAATGCGACAGATGTACCTGGTTGGAGCCTGCTTAACCTCTTGCAGATGCTGCTCGTACATTTCTTGTGTGAAGGTATTCCGCAAGGCTGTTGCTCGAATAAGCTCATACTACTCAGTCCTTTCTTAAAAGATTGCTATAGTAGTAGTAGATTCAAATTTCTTACATATTGGCACGGCGAATGGACGAGTAGTTCCCGTGCGTTAAAGGAGTGGCGTGAGTGAAGGAAGCTGTTCAGATCGCAGAAGGAAATACTGCGACCATCTATCTGCAGGATGATCGCGTGATCAAAGTGTTTAAGGAGCATTTACCAAGTTCTGAAGCTGTCACTGAAGCTGATAAACAAAAGCACGCATATGCTTGTGGTCTACCTGTTCCGAAGATTTACGACGTAACGAAGGTCGATGGAAAACAGGCGATCATCATGGCGTACATCAAAGGCAAAACGCTTGGTGACCTTGCTCTTGAAAATATGGAGAAAGCGGAAGACTACATGAAGCTATCAATCGATATCCAGTGCGGGATCCATGACATTACGACGGATTCGCTTGAACCTATGAATGAGAAATTAAAACGACAGATTCAGTCAGCTTCGGTGTTAGAAGGTCGACAAAAGCTTGCGCTTCTTAGAAAACTTGATCGGATGAACGTAGAGAATAAGCTTTGTCACGGTGATTACCACTTATTTAATTTAATCCAATCGGATAACGATGTGACCGTCATCGATTGGGTGGATTCGAGTGCAGGTGATCCTCGTGCGGATGTGTATCGAACGTACTTGTTGTATGCGGGGTTTTCTATGGAGTGGGCTGAGCGGTATGTAAAACTAGCATGTGATCGTAGCGGCTTCTCCTTGGACGAGGTGTTTGAGTGGGCGCCGATTATTGCGGGGGCTAGGCTTGCTGAAAATGTGGCGTCTGAAAACAATCATCGATTGAAGGAAATTGTAGAGCGTCATATCTTGAATGAAAACGAAGAAAGGTCTTCCTATTAGGAAAGACCTTTTTATGAAGCGTTGCTTTTGTATACTCTCATCACGTTTTTAACCGCTTCTTCTACAAGCTCACTTGCGTTGTCTCTCAATTCTTTCAGAGAGGCAGGGGAGTTTGCGATACTAAAAAAAGCGTTTATTCCATGTTCTTCTAATACCGTATAGCCTTCGCTCAGACTGCCGGATATGCAGAAGACTGGTATGCCGTGCTTTTTCGCTCTAAGCCCGACTCCCATCGGTGCTTTTCCATAAGCTGTTTGGTTATCGGTTTTGCCTTCTCCGACAAGAACGAGGTCCGCATTCGTTAATTCATCTTCAAACTGAATAAGATCTAGAATAAGATCGATGCCTGGCTGTAGCGTTGCATCAAGAAATGCCATTAGTCCGCCGCCTAAACCTCCGGCAGCGCCAGCGCCTTTTTCATCCATGATTTTCTTATGAAGGAAGACCTCGATTTTCTGACCATAGTTCGCTAAGCTTTCATCAAGTTCCTTTACCATTTCAGGGGTAGCACCTTTTTGGGGACCGAAGATGGTTGACGCGCCTTCTGGTCCACATAGCGGGTTTGTTACATCGCACGCGACGATGATTTCTGTAGCGTGAACTCTTGGATCTAAATTCTCAACATCGATCGTATGCAGGTGTTTGAGAGCCTGACCGCCAGGAGGAAGAAGGGTACCTTTGTTATCTAAGAACGTGACCCCTAGAGCGGAGGCCATACCAGCACCTCCATCGTTTGTCGCACTTCCTCCGATCCCTAAAATGATTTTACTGCATCCATGATCGAGCGCTTTTGTAATCAGTTCTCCTGTTCCATATGTGGAGGTACGCAGTGGATTGAGTTCAGCTTCTGACAGCAGTGTTATTCCTGAAGCTTCCGCCATTTCGATGACCGCGGTCTTCCCATCTCCTAATATTCCCCACTTTGCATTTACTTTCTTACCGAGGGGGCCATTGACTTCATGCCTGAAAGATCTTCCGTTTGTAATCGTTACGAGCGAATCAACTGTTCCTTCGCCGCCGTCAGCTAAAGGAAGTGTTTTGATTTCGCTTGTTGGAAAGACTTTTTTAATGCCTCTTTCCATACTTTGTGCTACTTCTAAAGCAGACAAACTCCCTTTAAAAGAGTCAGGAGCCAGGATACATTTCATATACCTTTTCCTTTCTGGGCATCATTTATAAAGCTTTTAAAATTTCATTTCTAGCACGTTGACGGTGAGATTGCATGGACATTTGTGCTGCCCCACCATCGTTTGCCCGCATACAAGCGATGATTGCGCGATGCTCGATGATCGATTGGTAGGGGAGTGGTCGATTGTTTATTGTGATTAATCTAGCGCGATACAGTTGATCATCGTGAACTTCAATCACACTTGAAAGCCTTTTGTTTTGGGCATATTGAATAATGTTAAAGTGGAAAAGATTATCAAGCTTTGCCCATTCACTAAGATTATTTTCATCGATTGCTTTTTCTTGAAGTTCGATTAAAGTCTCTAATTTTTTCAGTTCTTCAGAAGTGATCGTTTCGGTAGAGAGCTTAGCAGCTAAGCCTTCGAGCATCTCTACAACTTCATAGATTTCACGCAAGTCTTTCGCTGAAATCGGTTCGACTTCAAAGCCCTTTCTAGGTATTAGGTTCACCTTCCCTTCAGCTTGAAGACGAATTAGCGCTTCTCTGACAGGAGTACGGCTCATGCCGAGAACTTCAGCAATCTCTCTTTCCAAGATCGTATTACCAGGTAAGAGTTTGAGCTCCCTAATCGCTAATCTAAGAATTTGATAGGCGCGCTGTGGAAGCTTTCGTTCCGTTACAGTTGAGAAGATCGGCTCTAATTCTTGTTGGACCTTTACAATATCGATTGATCCTTCTGTGTTCATCACATGTTGATTTGTCATTATGCATCACGTCACCTTTGGTCTTTCTACCAATTATAACAGGAAGAGAAAAGGAGGGCAGTCCCTCCCAAATCCTTCAGACATTTAAACCTTTGCGTAAAGGCTGGAAAGGTGAGAGATAATTGAATCGGTCACTTCCCTTGTTGTACTTGTTCCACCTATATCCGCTGTTAGGATACCGTCTCTTGTCGTAGAGCGAATCGCTTCATTAATGAGGTTCGCTTCTTCTGCTAAACCTAAATGTTCTAACATCAATGCTGCACTGCCGATTGTTCCAATCGGGTTTGCGATCCCTTGTCCAGCGATATCAGGAGCGGATCCATGTACGGATTCAAACATGCTTGGGAAACGACCATCGAGATGAAGGTTCGCACTTGGAGCGATACCAAGACTTCCAGCAAGTGCACTCCCAAGATCAGATAGAATATCTGCATGCAAGTTCGAAGCAACGACCACTTCTAGTTCTTCTGGATGAAGGACGAAGCGGGCTGCCATCGCATCGACTAACCACTGATCGGTTTCTACCTCAGGATATTCCTTACTTACGCGCTTAAACACATCGTCCCATAGGACCATACCGTACTGCTGTGCATTGCTTTTCGTAACGCTTGTTACTTTCTTTCGATCCCGTTTCATGGCCAGTTCAAATGCGTGGCGAATGATTCGCTCGCAGCCTTCTTCAGTAAAGACAGAGGATTGAACGGCTACTTCTTTCCCAGGACCTCTACCTGTAAAGTTGCGTCCGCCAACGCCTGAGTATTCACCTTCTGTATTTTCTCTTACTAGAATCCAGTTTAACTTTTCTTTATTAGGGTGGTTCAGTTTGCCTTCAACACCAGGGAGGAATTCAACTGGTCGAATGTTTGCCCACTGATCGAATCCTTGACAAATCGCTAGGCGCAGGCCCCAAAGACTGATGTGATCTGGTACAGTAGGGTAGCCGACAGCACCAAAGTAAATCGCGTCGTGATTCTTAATTTGTTCTAATCCATCTTCCGCCATCATCTTTCCTTCTTCTAAATAGTACTCACATCCCCAAGGGAAGTAATCGCTTTCAAAAGTGAACTTGTTAGACATCTTAGAGAGGTGTTCTACCACACGAAGACCTTCGCTGATAACTTCTTGACCAATTCCATCACCAGGGATAACAGCTAATCGAAAATGTTTCTTATTTTCCATACATCGTTCCTCCTATTAGGGTAGAATTTTATTAACTATTCTAAATATTAAATAACGTATACGTAAATGTCAATTAAATAATACAAAACAGCACTTTTATAATAAATTATCAGAAAACATTGACTTTAATGTATACGTAAAGTATGATTCGAATATGAAAGCGTTATCAAACTGAAGGAAGGATGATAGGTGAATGTACATACATTCCGTATGGCAGCAATTATGGCGATGGGATCATAAGATCAGGAAAGACTTTCGGAGTATGGTGTCTTTATCATTTATTAAGAGTTCAGGCAGTGCAGCGATGAAACAAGATGTCGACGAATCGAACGGTGAAGTGGGTGACAAACCACCTGAGCCAGGAAAGTATACGTTTCCTCAGCGAGTTGGACTTTTTCTAGGACCGTTTCTTTATTTTTTGATCACCTTACTTCTAAGTCCTGAAGGAATGAGCGGAGAGGCAGTCCAAATGCTAGGTTTAATTTCGTGGATTGCGACATGGTGGGTAACTGAAGCACTACCGATCCCAATCACTTCGTTGCTTCCACTACTGTTGTTTCCGATTACAGGTGTTATGGAAACAGGCGACGTTTCTTCTTCATATGGAGATCCTCTAATCTTTTTGTTTGCAGGAAGTTTCATGATCGCCTTAACGATGGAAAAATGGAACCTTCATAAGCGAATTGCACTAGCCATCATTGCTTTTATTGGAAGCAGTCCAAACATGATCATTCTTGGCTTTATGACGGCTACTGGATTTTTGTCGATGTGGATTTCAAACACTGCGAGTACGATGATGATGGTACCGATCAGTTTAGCCGTAACAAAACATGTAGCGAATTCTTTCAAAGATAATAGTGGTACAGATACATCACCTGGAAACTTCCCTTTTGGAACGGCGATCATGCTAGGAACAGCGTATGCTGCAACGATCGGAGGGTTTGGGACACTGATCGGTGCTCCTGCAAACACGATCTTAGCAGCAACAGTTAATAATTTATACGGTATCGATATTTCCTTTGCAAGATGGATGTTATTCGGCGTTCCGATGGTCGTGTTACTCATTCCTTTGATTTGGCTCTATCTTGTTAAGATCGCTTATCCGATGAACGTTAAGAATATTCCTGGTGGAAGAAGCATCATTAAGAAAGAGCTAAAAGAGCTTGGTAAGATGAGTTACGAAGAAAAGATTGTGTTGACGGTATTTTCCATTACGGCTTTAGCATGGATTACTAGAAGTCTTTTCTTGCAGAAGTTTATCCCAGGAATCGATGATACGCTAATCGCTTTGTTTGGTGCATTTCTACTTTTCTTGATCCCCGCTAAAAACAAGAGTGGCAGTATCCTAGATTGGGAGACGGTTTTGAAGTTGCCTTGGGGAATTCTCTGGCTATTTGGAGGTGGTCTTGCACTAGCGGCGGGTATCGTAAGTTCTGGTCTAGATAAGTGGATCGGGAACCAACTCGTTAACTTTAGTGATGTGCCATTCTTTCTCATGGTAGGCTTGATCATCGCAGTGATCACGTTACTTACAGAGTTCACGTCGAATACAGCGACATCCACGATGGTGTATCCGATCGTTGCTGCGGGTGCAGCGGCGCTTGGAACAGATCCGATTATCTTAATGGTTGCGGCTTGTATGGGGGCAACGTTCGCATTTATGTTCCCAGTAGCAGCCCCACCAAACGCAATTGTGTTCGCGACTGGGTATATCAGGATGGGGAAAATGGCGATGACAGGAATTTGGTTGAACCTTAGTTGCATCATTTTTTCAGTAATCATAGTGTACTATTTTGTACCTATAATCTTTGGTTCGTTATTGAAATAGTATCTATGAGCAGTTCAGATTGGAGCGTATTGTTCCGAACTGAACTGCTTTTACATTTTAAATGAAATAATCGTATTTGGAATGGGTGGATAATTTTGGGTTATGGAGAGGTTTGTCTCATTCAATATGGAATTATGTTAGAAGGAGGTTTTCATAGAGTTAAAGGAGGACAATCTCATTCGTGATTATTATGTTGAAAAAGTAGGGCAAGGTGAACCAGCAATCCTCCTCCCTGCCGGTGGTTTTACTGGTAATGAAGGTTTGAATATTGCTAACCTGCTTAAAAAGGTAGAGGTGCCGACTTATTTAGTTTACGGTACGTTTGAAGATATGAACGAGAAAGAGTGCAGAAGCACTGCTCAATACATACGAAAAATAAAGCAGCATGACCTTCCGATTACCTATCACCCAGCAAAAGGTGGTCATTACGTTCATTGGAATAGAGAATTATCGTTAAGTGAGCTGAGGACTTTTCTAACATCAGCATAACAGGGAAGGTATTGAAAAAGGTAAACTCTTTAAAACGTTTGGAGGCAGAAATGCTAAAGAAATGGATTAAAATGATATTAAGAACCACGCCGTTAGGAATTGGGATCGCAACGATTAGCTTAGTGATGCAAGGGGCTATCAAAGCAAGCAGTCCGATTACGTTCTTATCGATCGGAATGATCTGTTTAGCTCTGTTACATTTTGATGATAAGGAATGAACCGAGCATTGGGAATTTCATATAGAGGAGGCAATCATGAGGCAACTCATAAGTAAATACTTACACTGGATAATACTTGCGATCGTCGGAATTAGTTTTATTACGATGTTCTTTCCATTTGAAGGTTCTGCACATCATATTATCGCGTTAACCATGAGCGGAATCGGATTTGTTTTCCTCATTTACGTAACTTATACGATAGAGAAAAATAAAAGAAAAGAGAAAGACAAGGCTGCTGAATAAAGGTATAGACTACGACTCTTCAAGTTTACTTCTTCCTTTTACGAATAAGAAAAGGAAGAATCTCTATGACTGGATCGCTGGAACAGAAGTGGTTCGCTGATAAGAATCTAGAATAGTAAAGGAGATGACACGATGGATAATGTCTCAACGGTACCATTAACCATGGAGAGAACGTTCAAGGAAAAGCCTGAAACGGTTTATGAAGCATGGGTGAATCCAGACATGATGAGAAAGTGGTTATTCACGTTAGAAGGAACGAACAAGCTCGTCCACAATGATCCGAAGGTCGGAGGCAGTTGGGAAATCATCGACCATCGAGAGGGCGTCGATTACCGAGCGGTAGGGGAGTACCTCGAACTCAACGCTCCAAACCAATTGGTCTTCACATTCAAAATGCCGCAGTTTAGTGAGTTAGAAGATAAGATCAAGGTTGAGATTATTGAGAATGTTAGCGGAGCACAGATGACGTTTACTCAGCTTATTCACGTTGAGCGAGAAGAAAGTTGGACAGACGCTGATATGGAAAAAGCGCTATCTGAGTACCATGACGCAACAGAACATGGATGGGATTTAATGTTTAGAGGACTAAAAGAATTAGTTGAGACAGGGGATACGAGCTACAAAGGGTAGCGTGTTACACTATTTTTTGGAAAAGGGAGCGTTTTGAAATGAAAAAAGTATTAGTTGTGCTCACGGATGGTTTTGCTGATTGGGAAGCAAGTTACGTCACGCCAGAATTGAATAAGTCAGGTACGGGCTACTATGTTCAAACCATTGCGATCGACAAAGATCCTAAAACATCGATGGGCGGGTTCACTGTTCTACCTGATTATAGTTTACAAGACTACTCGGTTGCATCAGATTTAGCGATGGTGATCATTCCTGGTGGAACAGGGTGGAGAGAAGAAAAGAATCAAGTGGTAAAAGAGCTCGTTGCAGCGTGCTTTAAGAACGACATTCCTGTTGCAGCAATCTGTGATGCGACTACGTTCCTCGGCATTCATGGCTTTCTCGATCACTATAAGCATACAGGGAATTCATTGCCTTATTTAAAAGAAAGTGCACCTCACTACAAAGGTGAAGAGAACTACATAGAGAAACAGTCGGTTAGTGACGGAGGTTTGATCACCGCTAATGGAAGTGGCGCAGTCGAATTTTCAAGAGATATTTTACGAACGTTAAGCGTGTTAGAAGGAGACGCGCTTCATGAATGGTATGAGATGTTCAAGAAGGGTTTCTTAAGCGCGTAATGGATTTGCTGTTCTTAAATGAATGTGAGGTGGATCCCGATGAAAGATTCGGTGACAATCAGAAAAGCTCACAAAAATGACACAGTTAAACTGATTCAGCATACAAAAAAGGTGTTGAGCGAGAACGCTCACTTTTTAAGTTCTACGTTAGAAGAGTTTACGACAACGGTTGAGGAAGAAGAAGAATGGATCAACGCTCACGATTCAAACGGTTTAGTGTTAGTTGCGGAAGTAAATAGTGAAATCGTTGGCATGCTTAACTTTCGTCGTTCCACTAGGAAAAAGTTCTGTCATCAAGGAATGTTCGGAATGAGTGTACAAGAACAATTTTCGGATAACGGCATCGGCAGTTCGTTACTAACGGAACTATTGGACTGGGCGAAAGAAAACGAAGTAGAAAAAGTATCTCTCGAAGTATTTTCAAACAATCCGAGAGCCTTTCACTTATACTCTAAGTTTGGGTTTACTGTAGAAGGTAGACGAGTAAGGCAAGGGAAACTCGGTCCAAACGAGTATGTTGATGATATTTTGATGGGGAAATTTCTATAACGGCAGAAACCCGCCATTCTTTAAAAGAGTGGCGGGTTTTGCATGGAATAGGCTAGTTCAATCCAGCCTCAATCCCTGGTCCTAGAATGGTGAGTCGAGATAGGATGAGGGCAATTTCTCGTGGCGACTCGTTCATCCCAGATTTCAGCCAGTGCTGAATCACGCCTAAATTGGCGGAACTCACGTATGCGATCAAATAATCAGTAGGAATAGGAGAGTCGCTTAACCGTTGTTCGATGAGCACGGTGAGGTTCTTCTTCATGAGATCTTTCAGCTTCTCCTGAAAAGATGGATCACCTTTTGGGCCTAAGATGGTCTTTAAGAAGGCAGAGTTATCACTAAGGTATTCTACTAGTTTGAGGATGTGTGTAAGGGGGTCTGTCTGAACGAGCTTTCTATAGTCATTCTGCTGAGTTGGGAAACCTTCACGCACAATTCGTTCGAACTCTTTCAGGATTTCATCCTCACATCTATCCAACAGGTCATATTTATCTTGATAGTGAATATAGAAAGTACCACGATTGATGTCCGCTCTTTCCGTTAAACTGCTTACCGTTAATGCTTCAAATCCCTTTTCTTCCATAAGCTCAGTTAAAGCCTGACGCAGCATCCGCTTTGTACGTAGAATTCGTCGATCGGTCGTATCTCTGTCCATCGGTTCTTCATCGCTCCCTTTTTAATCAACACTTTCTACAGTTGTGTTAAGTACTGTTCATCTCGACTAGTATTGTGCATTGTAATCACTTGTAAACAAATTATAATATACAGTGTGAACGTTATTCAACACAGTGTTTATTAAATAGATAAGGGGGAAGGATCATGATAGATCGCAAAATGTGGGTGGTTTTACCTGTAATCGTATTGCTTATTCTAGCTATTTTTTCGCTGACACTTATTCCATCTGTTAACCAGACACCGAAAAACATACCGGTAGCCGTCGTAAATTTGGATGAGGGAGCAGAGATTCCCGAGCAGGGGAAACTAAATGTAGGGAATACCATCGTAGAATCGATGCAAAAGATGGCAGCATCAGCGGAGGAACCGCCAGTTCAGTTGGTGGAACTTAGTAGCGTTGAGGAAATGATGAAAGGGTTCGATGACCAAAACTACTATGCTGGATTGGTTATTCCAGAAACGTTTAGCATGAATCAAGGTTCATTACAGTCACCAAATCCTACTTCACCTCAATTAGACGTGTATACCAATGAAGGAATGAACAGAATGGCGACGATGGTCGCACAATCGATGTTGGATCAAGTAGTTACCAACCTGAACGAAAACGTTCGGAAGCAAGTGATCACTGGTTTTGAACAGCAAGGGATGACCCTTTCACCAAGTCAGGCTGAACAGCTAGCAACACCGATTACAAAACAAGACATTCAGGTAAATGAGGTTGGTGAAAATAGTGCGAACGGTAATGCGCCTGTTTCTCTGTTTCAACCTCTTTGGATGGCCTGTATGGCGGGTGCTGCGCTAACGTTCTTCTTTCTTCAGAAACGTTCGCGTAAGCAAGATTTAAAAGCAAGAGGGATTCAGCTAGTGCTAGGTCTTGTTCTCGCACTAACGGCAGGCTTTGGATTAACCTGGTTAGCTGAAGTGATGGTCGGTTTAACGATTCCGAACTTTGTAGATATGGCTTTCTTCTTATCGCTCGTCTACTTCAGCTTCTTTGTGATGATCTCTGCAGTGTTATCGTGGATTGGGATAAAAGGAATAGGAATCTTCGCGCTGTTACTATTCTTTGGAGCGCCACTCTTAACGATTCCAACCGAATTTATGACTTCTTTTTATCATGATTGGATTTACCCTTGGATGCCGATGCGCTTCATGACAGAAGGTTTGAGAGATTTATTTTACTTTGATAAAGCCTTGGAATGGAATGAACCTACGTCTGCGCTCGTTTGGATCGCTGTTGGAAGTCTCGTTGTCCTTTTTTCTTCACGTTTTAAACGGTCATCTGTCGAGATGAAAGAAGGGGCTTCCGTACAAAAACAAGAATTGGTGTAGGAGGAACTTTTTTAAAGAGGAGTTGGGAGGATGAAAGCAACCGTATTGATCGTAGGAGCGGGGCCAACTGGTCTAGCGATGGCGTTAACCCTTACCAAGCTTGGCGTACCGTTTCGCATCATTGAGAAAAATAAAGGGCCAGGTGAAACATCGCGTGCTTTAGTAACCCAAGCTCGTATCCTCGAACATTACCAGCAGCTAGGTGTTTCTGATAAGTTCGTGAAAGAAGGGATTCCGCTTACTGCTGTTCACATTAGAAATGGAGGGGAAGACAAAGCGGAACTGAGACTGAAGGACATAGGGGGCGCATTAAGCCCGTTCCCCTATGTGCTGAGTCTGCCTCAAGATGTTCATGAAAGATTGCTAGTGAAAGAGTTGGAGAATGCGGGAGTTGAGATCGAGTGGAATACAGAGCTCGTTTCGTTCACAAATCAGGAGGACGGAGTCAAAGTTATTCTTAAACAAGATGGTCATGAGGAGTGTCAGTTCGATTATATTTGTGGCTGTGACGGCGCACATAGTACGGTTCGCCACGGAATGGAAACCGATTTTCCTGGTGGAACGTATGACCAGCAGTTTTTTGTCGCAGATGTTGAAGCAGAGAGTGACTCTCTCGTACTAGGTGACATGTATATGAACATGGAAGCGAACGGCTTTTTTGTTTTTATGCCGGTGAGAAAAAAGGGGATCATCCGTCTGATCGGAATCGTACCGGAGGACGTTCGTGCGATCGACTTCTGGGAGATCTACCCGACAGTTCAGAAAAAGCTTGATCTTACTGTATCTCAAGTAAACTGGTTTTCTACTTATAAAGTCCATCATCGAGTAAGTGAGAAATTTAGAGAAGGAAGGGTGTTCCTTGCAGGTGATGCGGCTCATATTCATAGCCCAGCAGGAGGGCAAGGGATGAATACGGGGATCGGAGATGCAGTTAATCTAGCTTGGAAACTAGCGAGCGTGGTAAAAGGAAAAGCGTCACGTGATCTATTAGAGACGTATGAACAGGAACGCCGTGCGTTTGCGAACAGTCTCGTTTCAACGACGGATCGTGCATTTACTAACATCATCGGTCAGCATCGAAGAGGGAAAGTGTTACGAACCGTTTTCTTTCCTTATGTTCTACCATTTCTATTGCGATTCCCATCAACACGTAAAGGCGTATTCAAGACGATCTCGCAAACGCGCATTCATTATCATGAAAGTATGCTGAGTGTAGGCACAGCCGGAAAACGTCGAGGAGGCGATCGGCTGCCATGGGTACAAAACCACAATAATTATGAAGCGTTGCAATCGTTTGATTGGCAGATTCATGTTTATGGAACGGTAAAACAACAGGTGAGAGACGAACTATCTTCTGTCTCGATACCTGTGCATGCATATGAATGGGACTCTTCTGTGGAAGCTGCGGGGTTGCAGGAAAGTGCGCTATATCTCGTTCGTCCAGACGGTTATATCGGCTTTGTGGGTGAGGACGTGGAAGATATGAAGCGCTATTTGAATAAGTTCCAAATAGAGACGTTTTTTTAATAGAGAAAGGTACTAGCTTTCTTTTCCTACGTCAGTATGCTCCGTAATCGTGGTAAACTGTAAAAAAGGTTACGGAAGGAGAAGATTGCATGTGGAAGCATAGCCGGTTACTTGAACTTCTGAAACTTGAACATCCGATCATACAAGCAGGAATGGCTGGAGGCGTTACGACGCCAGCGCTCGTTGCTACCGTTTCTAATGCAGGAGCACTCGGTACGCTAGGGGCTGGGTATATGACACCAGAGGCGATGAAAGAGGCGATCGAAGAGATCCAGACGTTAACCAACAGGCCGTTTGCTGTGAATGTGTTTGTCCCTGAATACCCTAAGGCTACAGAGCGAGAAATGAAGCATGCAAACGAGCTTTTGAACCCTTTTCGAGACGAACTAGGACTAGCGGAAGAACCCTCTCCAGAGATAGATAAATCACTTTTTGAAAACCAAATTGAGGTGATCAAGGAGCTGAACGTTCCTATTGTAAGTTTTACATTTGGACTACCGGATCAAGAGGTCATTCAAGACCTTAAGGGTGAAGGAATCATCTTGATTGGCACAGCGACTTCCGTGGAAGAAGCAATCGTGAATGAGAAATCTGGTATGGATGCTGTCGTCGCACAGGGTAGTGAAGCTGGCGGTCATCGTGGAACGTTTTTAGCGACGAACGAAGGCGTTGGGACGATGTCACTCATCCCTCAAGTCGCAGATGCAGTGAAGATTCCTGTCATCGCAGCGGGTGGCATCATGGACGGAAGAGGGGTTTGTGCTTCCATGGTTCTAGGGGCAGATGGCGCGCAGCTCGGGACCGCGTTTGTCACTTGTGATGAAAGTGGAGCGAACCCACATCATAAAGAAGCGATCGTACATACGAAAGAAACAGAAACCGTACTAACTTCTTCCTTTAGCGGGAAGCCAGCGAGAGGCATTCGAAACACCTTTATCGATAGAATGGAAGGTCATGAACACGAGCTGTTGGCTTATCCCTTACAAAACGCGTTAACAAAAGGTATTCGAAAAGAAGCCGCAAAACAACATAATCCCGAATTTATGTCTCTCTGGTCAGGGCAAAGCCCTCGATTAAGCCGCCAAGAATCAGCGTCTAAAATCATTATGTCGATCGTTGCTCAAGCAAAGAGGATCAATAGCTGAACGGTGCTTGAAAGGAGCTGCTCATGTCTTCAAAAACGAAACGGATTTGTGAAAAGGGACACTGTTATTTCAAAAGCAGTGACTGTCCAACTTGCCCGATCTGCGAACAGGAACGAAAGCCTGAAAGCGGGTTTCTTTCATTGCTTTCAGCACCAGCGAGAAGAGCTCTCGAAAATAATGAAATCACAACGTTAGAAACGCTCTCGACTTATAGCGAGAAAGAGCTGCTAACGTTTCATGGGCTGGGACCTTCCTCCATTCCAAAGCTAAAGGAAGCTCTTGCGAACAATGGATTATCGTTTAAAAGACACTAAAAAGAAGGGCGGCGGCCCTTCTTTTTTATCGATTCGCATTAATGAGTAGTGCTGCTGTCTCTTTGACTGATAAAATGCCGTCTTCATAAAGGTTCATGGAAAATGTCACGGTTACCCCTTCGTGCAGTACGAGAAGACGTTCACCGAGCTGTTCAGCGTTCTTGATTTCTAGCTCTTCGAGGTACGTTGTGAAAAGCTGTTTCATCCATCTTTTTTCTTCGATGATAACTTCCCTTCCAGGGTGAGACTCTTCTGGAAGTTCGGCTAATGCGTTTACGAACGCGCAGCCTCTTTTGTTGTGCGTTTCTAACCAGTTTTCTAGTGCGTCAAAGATGCTTTGGATTTTTTCATAAGGCTCGTCATCTGAAACACGGTCTAAATAGGAAGTCAGGTGCGCTTTATACAGTTCGTCCCTATTTTTCAAATAAGCTACGATCAGCTGATCTTTTGAACCGAAGCGGTCGTACAATGTCTTTTTCGTAACGCCTGCTTCACTCGCGATCGTTTCGACCCCAATCATATGGATCCCTTTCCAGTAAAACAAATCTGATGCTGTTTCTAGAATGCGAAGCGCTGCAGGCGTCATTTTGATGTTTTCATCCATCTATTACACAACCTCTTTCTTAAATTCACGTTTTTTCAAATTCGATGAACGATCTCTACTGATCACCCATACTCCTAATGAACATACTACCATTCCGACAATCGTTAAGAAACCAATTCTATCCCCGAACATCGCGTAGGACCACACCATCGTCACGGGTGGCGTCAGATACAAGAGACTGCTGACTCTCGTGATGCTTCCTAGCTTAAGGTTCAACCAGTAAAATCCATATCCTCCAATCGTAGATAAGCCAGCTACCCACGCGACTGCGATCCAGAAACCAGTTGTTGCTGGCGGTGTCGCTTGGCCAGTGTTCACGGCGATGATCGTAAAGAATAGTGCACTGATCAACGTTTGAATCGGCAGTGCATCTGTAATGGAGATGGAGCTCTTAAGCGTCTTTTCATAAAGCGTCGCAAAAACGAGGCTGATCATCGCCATGAATGATAGCGCATATGCCCATAAAGGAACGGAAGTAGAACTTCCAAGATCTCCGTAAACGACGAATAACACACCGAGGATCCCGAGAACTAATCCACCCCATTGCTTCTTTGAAGTCGACTCGTTAAGAATGGGACCTGCGAGTGCAGCGGCGACGATTGGCTGAAGTGTCGTGATTAAGTTTGATGTCCCCGCAGAAACCCCGTTTTCAACAGAGAGAAACACACAGTAAAGGTAGCCGCTTTGAGCAAAAAGTCCGATGAGTGCCTGCGTTGCAACGCTCTTCACAGAAAGCTTCTTCCGTTGTTTCCATAACCACCAAATCGCAAGAATACCTGATGCGACGATAAATCGCCACATCAAGATCGTCATGGAACTCGCTTCCGCTGTCCCTAATCGTGCGCCAACAAACCCCGAGCTCCACATGATGACAAAGCCTACTGCTGCTATGATGCTATGTTGTTTCGAAAGCATCTTACCACTCCTTTATTTTACCAAAAAATAAACCGATCGGTATACTTACTACCAAGTATGTAACCATACCGGTCGGTTTACTGTCAAGGTGTAAGTTTTTATATGCATATTCCTAAAGTTATACCTCTTTTTAATAAAGGAGATTGTTCTTTTTAAGAAAATTTGAAATAATTGGAAGGGGCGAACCTTAGTATGGGGGGAGGTAAAGGAATGAAAGAAAACTTAACACTTGCGTGGATTGCGACTTGGTTTGCATTGGTTGGGCAGCTTGTGTTCTTCATTATCGTGGCATCCTTAACAGGTGAATGGCGGTATGTGATGTGGAGCTTTATTGTCAGTATGATGGCCGGCGTGCCATGTTTGATTCAAACGTTAAGAGCTCAGAAAAAGCGTAATAACCTTGAAGTGTGAGCTTCCGTAGCGTAGGTAAGGAGGAAGGATATTGGGGTTTTACATTGTCACGATCGGCTTATTAATTGGAAGCTGGACTCTTTACGTTAAGAAGAGTATAAATCACTATCTTCTCAGTTTCGTAGCGATGGCTTCAGCAGTCATCTTCCATATTGTTGGTTTACTTGTATCAGGGATGTTGCACAGCCAAGGAGCGGCGTTCGTCACGGCTTATTGCGCGATCGGTCTACTTCTAAATGGAATCCTGATGTTAGTGGTGACCATTATTAGAAGCGTTTTTGGAGGGAGATTCAGTAAGGAGAGAACGGGATGAAGCAACTATTGACGCTGCTCTTGGTGCTCGTTTTAGTAGCATGCACGAATGAAGAGACGACCGGTACAGAGGAGAAGACTTCAGCAAAAAGCGATTCAACGTTGACGATTAAGTCAGCATCATTAACTGAGCGTGAGCAAAGGATCATCGATCAAATCGGCATCGATTACAAAACGTTTTTTACCGTTGATGGTGAACTAGCGGATGGTGAGCATTTAGTTAGTTCAATCGTTGTTTTTCAAAATGGTGACGGTGGGAAGGAACAATTCCAAACGTATGGTGACGATCAAACGTTTAAAAAAGCGCTGCATTCCTTTCAACTTCACATGGAAGAAGGCACCGCTTTTTACACGATGGGATCACCGACTGGCTACAGCAAAGGTTCGACCGAAATGCCTCGTGATCTTCAAGGCTATGGGTTTGAACAGCTCGAAGGAGAAGTCACGCTAAAAAGTGGAGAAACCGTTTATCTCGCTTACGTAAAGGGGTCGAGTGAGAACCACATGGATATAGGAGGGCTTGATGACTATAAAACCCTTCCTGAATCAGTGAAAGATGCAGAGTATGCAGTTGTCGCTCAACTTTACATAACGGATAAACCATAAAACTGGAGAAGGAGAATGTACCGAGTAAGCGAATATAGTTAGGTGAACGCTAAGGCAAAACTATTTGGAGGTTTTTATGGGTAGAGTCATTCATTTCGAAGTTCATGTTGACGACATGGACCGTGCAAAAAAGTTTTATGGAGAAGTGTTTGGATGGACGTTTGAAGACTGGAGCGAGTACGCTGGCATGCCTTACTTTGGAGTCGTAACTGGCGACTCGAACGAGCCTGGAATCAACGGCGCGTTGATGCAGCGACAGACGCCTCCTCCAGAAGTGAACAGCGCGATGAACGGGTATGCATGTACGATGGGATCAGAAGACATCGAAGCGACGGAAAAGGTCATTCTAGCGAATGGCGGAAGAGTTGCCCTTGCAAAATACGCGCTCCCAGGCATGGCTTGGCAGGCCTATTACATGGATACTGAAGGGAATATTTTCGGTGTTCATCAACCGGATGAGAACGCAAAATAAACGGTAAACAAAAAACCCTGTGAAAAGGGTTTTTTCGTTGGGTAAGAAAGGATGAACAGAAAGTTTTTACGGATCAACGTTTGGCATGAAAGTATTAACGATAGAGAAAAGCTATTAAAAAGGAGCAACTGTATGAACGTAAATATTGGAGATATTCTTTATCAGCTCTTCGCATTTATGATGCTGTTATCCATTCCTACCCTTATAATTGTGCTGGTATTGGTATTAAAGGGAAGAAAATCTAGACTGGATCGCCTGGAGCAGAAGGTCGACCAGCTGCTTTCTCAGAAAGAGGAGAGGTGAGGGCAACCGGCTAACCTCTACCTACAAACAGATTACTTTCTTTCCAATAATGAATCTGTAATAATAAAAATTGCATTAATGGAAGGAGAGGAAACCATTGAGTAAAACAACGAGTTCATTAAAACCACTATTCGAATCATTTACAAGTGAAAACCTAAACTTAGAAAACCGCACGGTGATGGCCCCGATGACGCGCGGCTTTTCTCCTGCTAACGTGCCTGGAGAGGATGTTGCAGCGTATTATCGTAGACGCGCGGAAAACGGTGTTGGTCTTATCGTGACAGAAGGAACTGGAATCAATCATCCTGCCTCTGTTTCTGGTGCGAGTATCCCTGTCTTTCACGGAGAAAAGGCACTGAGCGGCTGGGAAAATGTTGTGAAAGAAGTACACGAAGCAGGCGGAAAAATCGTGCCACAGCTTTGGCATGTTGGAATGACACGTAAAGCAGGCGACCTACCTAATGAGGAAGCACAGCCAGTTGGCCCATCTGGTCTTGATCTGTCAGGAGAAAAGGTGAACGAACCGCTGACTGAAAAAGAAGTAGAAGAATTAGTAGAAGCGTATGCGCAAGCTGCAGCTGACGCAAAGCGAATCGGCTTTGACGGCATCGAACTGCACGGCGCACATGGTTACTTGATCGACCAATTCTTCTGGGAAAGAACAAACAAGCGTACTGACCGTTACGGCGGTGACCTTGTTGGTAGAACGCGATTCGCAGCTGAGATCATCGAAGCGTGTCGACGTGCAGTTGGACCGGACTTCCCGATCATTTTCCGTTTCTCACAATGGAAGATGTTCAACTTTGATGCGAAGTTAGCGGAAACACCAGAAGAACTAGAGCGTTTCTTACAGCCGCTCGTTGAAGCTGGCGTAGATATCTTCCACTGCTCAACGCGTCGTTTCTGGGAGCCAGAGTTCGAAGGGTCTGATCTGAACCTTGCTGGATGGACGAAGAAGCTAACAGGTAAGCCTGTTATTTCCGTTGGTTCAGTTGGACTTGACGGTGAGTTCACGAGCTTTGAAGGTGCAAACACGACGAGCCTTGATGGCCTTGTTGATCGATTAGATCAAGATGAATTCGACCTTGTCGCAATCGGACGTTCTCTATTGATGGACCCTGAGTGGGTGAAGAAAGTTCGTGATGGAAGAGCGGATGATCTACTTCCATTCGATAAGGAAGCATTAAAGAAATTAACGTAAATATAAGGAAGCCGATCGTGCACGCTACGATCGGCTTTTTTTATAGAATAACAACGCCAGCGATGATGACGGCGATCGATAGAAACTTTCTTTTGTTTGCTTTTTCATTAAAAAGCAGGATGCCAGCAAGCGTGGTACCAGCGATGGATACACCTGACCAAACGGCGTAGGCGATTCCGACATCGATCGTTTGAACAGCGAGTGTGAGAAAATAGATACAGAAGCCAAACAAGAGGAACGACATCACGCTGGGGATGTGCTTTTTAAATCCTTTAGACAGTTTGACACTGATACTTCCTAACACTGAGCAGATAAGTGAGATGGTTAAAAACATCATGTCGGTTGTCCTCCTCTTTCAGCATGTTTACCTGGTGTGTTCAACCCAACGATACCGATCACGATGAGTGTGATGCCGATTAGTTTTGTAACGGTCGTTGCTTCGTCGAAGAGTGCGATTCCGATGACGGCGATCGTAACCGTTCCACCACCTGACCAAAGTGCATTGATGATCCCAAGATCGTGGTCTCTTGTTAGAATGATATAGAAGGTGAGTGCTAAGGCATAGCTCAGAAAAACGATGCCGCTATAACCCGTGTTCGTAAACCCGTCTGCAAATTTCATAAACGTTGCGCCGATCACTTCAAACAGAATCGCGACAATGAGAAGAACAGAATGTTTCATAATGAAGTCTCCTTTTGAGTGCGCTGGTTTTATACTTCTAGAATAACGGGTGTGAGTAGAAGTGTGGTAATACATAAAATGCATTAAATGATAACTTCAGGTTATGATAAAGTGTTAAGCAGAGTGATATTAAGAAATGAGTGTTCCGTTTAAATAATGTGAAGTTATGGAGGCCGTGGGGACATGCTACTGCATAAACTGAAGTATTTTATTGAAATTGCAGATAAAAGAAGTTTTACAAAGGCGGCCGAAGCGTGTTTTGTTTCGCAGCCGGCGCTTAGTAAACAGATGAAACTCCTTGAGGAGGAGCTAGGTTTTGCGCTGTTCAATCGTTCGATCAGAGGGGTGGAGCTAACGAGAAAAGGTAGGTCGCTCTATGAAGATCTCTCTCCATTGTTTTCAAAAATCGATCAAACTGTCCATCACTATAAGCAGTTTGATCATATCCGGTTTGGTTCTACGCCACTGTTAAGTTCGTACTTTTTACCGAGTTATTATAAAAAGCTACAATATACGAACCTGCACGTAACTGTTGTTCAGAATGACAGCCGTGATCTCGTTCCATTATTAAAAGCGCACGACATCGACGCTGCAATCGTTCAAGATACGCCCTCGATCGAAGGGATATATTCAACGTTATTGTTTCAAGAACCTTTCGTGGCAGCGATTCCGGTTTCTTACGCACTTTCTTCAAGAAACGAGGTAACGATGGAGGAGTGCTTTATTTATAAGCAGATCCTTCCCCCAGAAGGGAGCCTTTCAGAACAAGTTACGAACATGATGCAGGAAAAGGGCATTGAAATAGACGTGCTTGAAACCCACTACCTCGGCATGGTTGGACTTGTATCGATCGGGATCGGAATCGCTTATCTTCCAAAGATGATGGCTGATGCGATCGAACATAAAGGCGTTACGTTCGTACCTATAAAAAGCGGCGTTTTAGAAAGGAAGATGTACCTTCATGCGGTTTCTCCTTCTATATTAAAGCTTTTATCAGATACGATGCGCTAGAAAAAAGCTCCTCTCATGATGTTAAGAGGAGCTTATTGTAGATCCTGCGTTCCATATCCATCGACATCAACCTTAACGTCTACAGAAATGGGGACATCTCTAAACGTCTCGTTCCAGTTCTTTTTATGAGACTTGTAGAAGGCAGGTTCTTTGATCTTTACCCATTTAGATAAACCAAGAAAATCTAACTCATATTCGTTT
Organism: Anaerobacillus sp. ABR4_321; assembly: GCF_056158505.1. Taxonomy (NCBI): domain Bacteria; kingdom Bacillati; phylum Bacillota; class Bacilli; order Caryophanales; family Bacillaceae; genus Anaerobacillus; species Anaerobacillus sp. ABR4_321. Next base: position 3,485,372 of record NZ_JBSWTK010000001.1, on the reverse strand, counting down.
TGAGCTGGTTCAATGACTTTTTGTATGGACCTTTCAATGTGGTTCTCCGCATCCTTTGTTATCTTATCATCCCAACCTTGCTTAAACACATCTCTTTCAATGTTCCAATCTTCTCCTAGACGGACAGTCGTCTTAACCATAACTCCTATCTTTAGCTTACCGTCTTCTACCTTAGGATGGATCTCTGTACCAGATTTAATAATTTCGAGAACAACATGGTCTTCTGAATTCTTTTCTTTTTGGTCAGTTAAGGACACTAAACCGCCTTTTACGGTGTCGGTAAGCCACTTGAGACCCTCCACTTGCTCACGGTTTAGCCAACCTGCAAGTTTGAAATCTTGATCTGAAATGACAGCTGCTCCTGATAATCGAATACGGTTTTGGTTGATTTCAATTTCAGGGATAACAAAGCTCACATCTTCTGAAATATAACTTGAAAGTTCGCTGAACTTGGTGTTCTCTAAAATCTCCAAACTTTTATCATTATTTTGTGTAAGTTCCTTAATTTGGACCGCAGGGAAAATTTCCTTTGTAGGCTCAACGCTCATGATATCTTCCACTTTTTCTTTCGTAACAAATACGGCGACTGTTCTTCGGAATTCATGATCTCGTAAAAAGAAGCTGATCAGTTTCCGAACAGATTCTTCTTCAATAAGTTTCTCTGAAAGAACAAGTGATTTTAAATGTGTAAAGTTTGGTGGACGATCGGTTTCAAGAGAATTTTCTCTTATGATTTCAAAAAACGATTCTCCTTCAAGGGTCAGGTTTTGAAATGGTTTTCCGGATGCCTGACTGCCTTGGGATCCTTGGATGTTATTCGGCACGACATACTGGTGTGTCATTGAAAATTTTTCATCCTCCCCAAAATCAAGTCCAACTCCAATGATCAAGCCAACATCTTCAATTTCATTACTATCCCAGCAGGCTGAAAGAAAGAGTAAACAAGCAATGGTAAACACCATCTTTCTTATCATCGTAAAGACCTCCTAATGGATGAAATGAGTAAGAGGATGAAAGGAATACCAATTAGTGACGCATAAGACAAATAGTTGATGTATGTTCCATACGAAAACAGTTCGGTTATTCCGTCTGGGAATATAGACAGAACAATGATAATAGAACCGATCAGGATGTTTAGGTAAATATTCTTATTGCAACGTAACGTTTTACATAAACCTAATAAAGCAGCGTAGTAATAGGCAACGACAGTCGTGAAGATGGTGATGATCCATCCGAACAGAAACAATAGCTCGAAGCGTTCAAAAAAGAACCCTTGAAATTCGATCGACTTTGCCATCTCGATGGTTGGAAACGTGGTCACCTTCAGTTCCTCGAGGCTCAGAATCCCAATATTCAAAATAAAAAAGAGAACGTAGATCGTACATACAGTACCAAGGCTTATTAACATGATAATCGACATCGATTTCCACCCCGATATTGACTTCCGATTCGATAGAACCATGATCAGTTCATATCCAACAAAAGAGAAGAATGTCGTTTTTGCACCTATGATGAGAGGAACAATGTCATTTACGAAAACTGGACGTAAGTTTGTAACTTCAATGTTCCGGACACTAAGGATGGTCAATAACAGGAACATCAGCAAAATGATAGGAAAATAAAGTTGCAAAAAAGCCATAATATTTGTGATTCCAGTTTGAACAAGGTAGACACATGCGACGATTAGAACGGAAATGACGACCAATCTAGGTGTTAAGTCAAGCAGATAATAATTTACGATTTCAGCCATCATTCTCATAATAAAAGCAGAAATGCAGATCGCGTACAAAACGAATATGATGTTGAATACACTCCCGAGAAGTCTACCTACGACGTTTGGTCCAATATCATAGATCGTCTGTTCAGGGTAGCGCTTGATGACAGAAAAAATCAACAGCCCATTCAGAAAAGCAATCGCAGCACCTAGTACAACACTGACCCACATATTCGGTTGATCGATAACATTAGCAGCTTCACGTGGTAACGTTACAATTCCGACACCGATGATCGTCGAGATGATGAACACAATGATGGGGAAGTTGGACAGTTGTTTGTCATTCATGTAGCTTCCCATCCTTTTTACCTAGTCTGAAAAACAAACGAATTACTGAGTCTTTGAGTTGTCTGAATCGAATTGGTGCAAAAGGTTCCATGTATGGAACGTTAAAGCTTCTGAGTGAAACCAGATGTGTTGAAAGAATAAATAGCGCGATTAGGATTCCATAGATGCCGAGTATCGCAGCAAAAAACAACAGGAAAAACCGAATCGAACGTAGTGCAAGGCTCAGCTGATAATTCGGTACAGTGAATGAACAGATCGCTGTAAATGAAATTACCATCACCATCATGGGGCTTACGATTCCTGCACTCACAGCCGTTTCACCAATAACGATCGCTCCGACGATACTCACCGTCGAGCCGATTGGCTTCGGAAGGCGTATACCAGCTTCTCGTAAAATTTCGATTGTAAGTTCCATCAAAAACGCTTCAATTACCGATGGAAACGGCACGCCCTCTCTTGTTTTTGATAAAGAGATGGCGAGGTCCGTTGGAATGAGACCGTGATGAAAGGAAATGAGCGAAATATAAACAGCAGGCAAGACGAACGAGATGATTGCAGCAAAATAAGTAAGGATTCGTGTAAGAGAAGCCGGAATCCATTTGAAATAATAGTCATCAGGGGTTTGAAGCAGCATGTTTAGTGTGGTAGGTGCAATGAGTGCTGTAGGCGAACCATCTGTCAAAATGGTAATTTTCCCTTCCATCAAAGCGTTTGTTACTTTAAGAGGGAACTGCGTATTCGTTAATTCTGGGAATGCTGAGAACTTGCTTTTCCCAATCGCTTGCTCGAGCAATCCAGCGTCTCCTAAGTATTCTGCCTCAACGGATTGAATTCGCTCTCTAGCTTCTGTTATTAACTCTTCCGAGGCTTTCCCTTTTATATAAGCTAATTCAACATACGTTTTGACTTCCGTCCCTACAGCAAACCGTTCAAAAACTAAATCATTCGAATGAAGGTGCATCCGAATCAGTGATTTGTTATCTTGAATCGATTCAACAAACCCATCACGTGGTCCACTGATCGTTGGTTCATTAACGGGTTCATTCGTTTTACGTTTTACGAAATTACACGTTTCAATCGCATAGACGACTTCTGTTTCTCCTTTTGCTATGATGATCGTAAAGCCATCCATCAAGTAGGTGTTGATCTTATCGTAGTTCTTTACAACTTCCATCGATTCTACTGGTAATTTGCCAGTGATCGAAAATGGGGTAATGGGTTCATTTTCTTGTGCTAGAAACAGAAGTGGCGCTATGATCAGTTTTTGAATCGTTTTTCGATTGGTGATATCTGCGATAAACAAAATTGTGATCTCGATCTCTGGCACTTCAAAAGACTTGCAGTGGAGATCACTGCTATGATGAAAATCGTCCATGATTCGTTCTTTAATGCTTTTGCTTTCTTTTGAAGAATCTTGTTGTTTGTTTGAATGTCGTCTTATTTTCATGTCAGAATCACTCCGAACATAAGCTATCTGTTAGTATTCACAGACTAAGGTATTCTATCCAATGTAGCTTCGCGTTTTTATTTGTAGAAAGAATTAATGAGGGAGAGATCTTCAGTGAGGTTATTTCATGTTAGCGAAGAAAGTGACATAGAAGTGTTTGAACCAAGAATTCCAACACGTAAGGATCTTGATCAAACAAAAGGGCTCGTGTGGGCGGTTGAAGAGAGGTGCTTACCGAATTTCTTAACACCGCGAGATTGCCCGAGGGTTTGTTATCACGTTGGAAGGGAGACGACCGACAACGATAAACAGCTTTACCTTTCACCACAGCAGCATCATCATGTGGTCGTCATCGAACAAAAGTGGCTAGAAGCCATGATGAACACGACGTTAGTTTTGTATGAATTTGCCCCGACGTCTTTTCAAAGTTTCGATGAGAACGCTGGGTACTACATAAGTGAGGAAGCGCAAATACCGATTGCTAAACACAAGATCGATGATTTGTTTCAAGAACTGTTTTCGTACGGCGTTGAACTTCGGATCACACATGACTTATGGGAGATGCATGATGCGATTCAACAAACGACGTTTCATTGGTCGATGTGCAGGATGAGAAACGCATTGCCGAGGGGGTAAGGCTGCGTTAGGTTTGTTTGCGTTAAGGGTAGAGTATGAGTAAAATCTCGGCAAAGGAGATGGACCATGCTAACATGCCCTTATTGTGGAAACAAAGCGATGTCGTGGAAAAGAAAACTGGTGACGAGCCCTATGATGAAGGAAAGGTGTCGCTCGTAAGGGTGTGGACGAGGCTAGTGAGCTTTAATTGCTTACGTCAAGATGGCGATTACTCGTACGATTAAAGAGAAGTCTTCTAACTGCAAGTAAGAGGTTTTTTTCCCTTATAAAGGTAAATTTTTTTAAAAAAGTGTGACGAACCTCGCAAAATCCGACAAAAAGAGCACATTTGTCGCGTTTGGTTATTTATTTCTTTACCCTTTTAAGGTTATACTTGTTCTTTAGAAGAAGGACACAACACCCCTTTTTTATAGAGAGGATTGTATCACCATGCTTGATTATAAATACTACAAATGTAACGACAAAAATAATGAAACGATCGTTTTGCTACACGGTCTTGGAGGTAACTATGGTATCTTTAGTAAACAGATCGCAACGTTTAAAAAACAGTTTCATGTATTAGCGATCAATTTACCTGGACATGGAAAATCACCTGGGACTTCAACTTATGATAAACCATTTACCAGTGACTTAGTTGTCGATAAACTTTTGCATACTCTAGATGAACTTAAAATAGATAAGGCTCACGTGGTAGGAATTTCACTAGGATCTGTAGTTGCTCATCACATGCTACAACGTGCGCCAGAGAAAGTGAAAAGTGCAGTACTTGGAGGGGCTATTACACGGTTCACCCCACTCGCAACTTTTCTCTTATTGGCTGGCACTGCGGTGAAACGGTTTGTGCCTTATATGTGGTTGTACAAGCTGTTTGCTTACATCATGATGCCAAAAGCAAATCATGCAACAGCAAGAAAAGTGTTCATTAGAGAAGCTGTTAAAATGAATCGTCAAGATTTTTTAGCGTGGTATAATTTAGCGTTTACCGTGAAAGAAACGTATGCGGATGTGCAAAAGAAAGGAAAGAACGTCCCGAAGCTATACATTTCTGGAGAAGAAGACCACCTTTTTGTAGAACCATTGCTAGAAGACACGAAGAGCGACAAACTCGCCCGTCATTTGGTATTAGAAGAATGTGGCCATGTATGTAACGTTGAAAAGCCAAAAGAGTTCAATGCTGCTTCGTTAGAATTTTTTAACAAGCATCGTTCGAAGCATGAGCCCGTTTCATCTGCGCTTTAAGCGTTTGAATAGTAGGAGAGAGACTCGTCGATGACGAGTCTCTTTTACGTTGTAATTCTGAGATTGTGGTGAACATTCTATTATAGACGTCTAGTATGTTTTCTTGAGACATTTCCTGATTATAGAGACCGTAACCCCAATGGAGATGACCATCTTCTTGAGCATAATAACCTACCGCATATTCTGAATTACTTAGACTTGGAGCACTTTCGTAAGTTGAATCCGCATTCCAGAAAGCGTAGGGTATTTTTTCTGATCCTATGAAAAAGAAAGGAAGGTCCGTTGTTTTGTATAGTTCGGCATATTCCCTTTCCGCAGCCTTTTGTAAGTGCTTTTTCATAATGAATACCGCGTCAAAATCGAATGGGTCGATCTCCTTTAAACCTTCGAAATCCATCGGAACGAATGTGATCGACCGCTCTTCTTTTATCGTTGGTTCCGTTCCAACAACAGCGATGGTTAACGGTGGTCCGTCATAACTTTCAAATTTTGTTTTACCGCTATCGTTCGCTTGACACGAGGCTACTACCAGAATTGAAAGACATAGTAGTAAAAAACGTTTCAATCCTATTCCTCCCTTGCAATCGACTTCTACTATTCTACCATAGTATATTGCCATCATATGGAAGGGAGGTATACTAATAGAGTAAGCTTTTTCAACGAGGAGGAACGTTTTTGGAAGTATGGGATGACCAAAGAGGAAGCATGTATAAAGTAAAACCTATGACTGAACGTACAATAAATAGGTATGAGAAGAAAATAAACCGTACATTGCCAGAGAGTTATAAGGAGCTCGTGCTGAAGCAGAATGGTGGATACATCAAGCAAAATGCAGTGAAAATTGCTGATGAAACCTATCTAGCAATAGACCATATCTATGGTATCGGTCGTCCTGGTTTACTCGATAGTCCAGACCTCATTAAAGAGTGGGGACTTAAAGACAACATCATCCTTTTCAGTGGAGAGGGGAACGATTGGTTTGCCTTTGATTATTCCACTGAGTCGCCTGCGATCATCTACATCGAAGGAGAAAGCAATGAAGTGATAAAGGTGGCTTCTAGTTTTGATGAATTTCTGACGAAGCTGAGTGTCGGTTTTCCCGAAGGTGATGAGGAACTTTCGTGGACAAGAGAAGAAGCTGAGGTGATCTTCTCAAGTAAGGACGAATCTCTTATTCAAGAGGTCCTCTTTTATATGCAGCATGCAGGTGATCTCGATTGGGTTGTGACGAAACTTTCGCAGCTCAGCAAGCATTCGAGTTTACTCGTGAGAGAAGCGGTGGTCAGTGTGCTTGAAACGAGTATGGATGAATATATCCATGAGTTACCTGAAGCTTCATTTAATCATATAAACAAAGCTGTGAGCAATCTAACAAACGATGATAATGAAGAGATTCGAAGGATGATAGAGGAGTTAAAAGAGGAGCATCCGTTTTTAAGATAAGACGGTTCAAAGAGAAGGAGGTCGGATCATGTATGACGCTAGCCAGCACCTTCATATAGGCTATTACGAAGACGGCTATGATTATGAAGTGATCGCTTATAAAAGGGAGAAAGAAGCTGTATGGGATGTCTTTGTAGAGGAGTATGATCCAAAGCTGTATCGATCTGTGAGTAAGGTGGGGAATTGGGTATCTGTTAAAGGTCACGGGTTGCACATCTTTTCAATCTCAGACAACGACCTCTCATATGAACATGGGGCTCGTTTGTTTAAGTGTTTTCTTATTGATAACGGTATTGTTTAAGCGGTTAGTACTTTCAATGGTCGAGCACTGCCATTTTGATGGAACAACGTTAAACGAATGTATTTGGATATAAAAAGCTGAACGATTTTATCCGTTCAGCTTTCGTCATTATTGAAGCGTTCCCTGATCAGAGACAGGAGTATAGCTTTGCAGCATGAGGTTCATATCCTGGCCTGAAAGTTGTGGAACTTGGTAGTAGCTATGCTTGTTCTGATAAAGAAAGATTTCATAGCTTAATTCGATCAGGTTCGGCACACTGTCACTGACAACTCGACGTAATACGGGGTTCGTCATTTCAAGTGCAGTCATTGTAAATAAGGACGCTAACGACTTCGTGTGACCTAACATATAAGCTGACAATCCTTGATCAGATAAGTCACGGACTGACTGATTTGGTTTCTTAGGTGGGCTAGGCTTGATCCCATACACAACCTCATTCGACTGTTGCATCGTATAGTTTCCTGTAGGGTTCACTGGATCTTGTCCGGTTTGAAAACTTTGGACGATTGAATTGTACATAGTCGTGATGAAGTTCGTTTGATGATGTAGAATTCCTTTTAATTCAGGATCTTGTATATGCTGGTCATACATCTGATACTGATCGAGCAAATTGATCATGCTTGATATGATTTCATGGGCGTCGTACAACTCGTGACCGCCATGATTAGTATGTGCTGTTTCCCCTGTGTCTGGCGGAGGTTGTTGGACGTTTGGCATATTCATTTGATTTTGTTGATGATTCATCTTCTTCCCTCCTATGTTATTCATCTGTTGTATTATCTCTAAAGGAACCCGTCATATGTATGGCGTGATTAAAAATTACGCGATCACTCACACCAAACCGAACTTTCCGTGTTACCATAAATGGCAGTTGTCACTGCATAGAAGAATAGTGATCTAAGTGATTGAAGATGGGGGATAGAAGGTTGGGAATCAATGACATCATTGTCTATATCGTTATCGGCTTTTTATGTATAGGTGCGATCGATAAAGTAATGGGAAATCGATGGGGGTTTGGTGAAAAGTTTACAGAGGGATTTATGACGATGGGGTCGTTAACCCTTGCGATGGTGGGAATCATTTCATTGGCTCCTGTTCTAGCAAGTATCTTGACCCCAATTGTAGCTCCCATTTATGGGTTGGTTGGAGCAGACCCTGCTTCATTTGCGAATACCTTGTTAGCTCTTGATATGGGAGGGTACTCGCTAGCAACAGAGATGGCAGAAAGCAAGGATGCTGAACTTTTTGCATGGGTATTTTTAGGAACGATGATGGGGCCGACGTTAGCATTTACGATTCCCGTAGCATTAAGCATTATTACAAAAGAAGATCATCCGTATTTCGCTAAAGGGATATTAGTAGGCTTAATCACTGTTCCTATTGGCTGCTTAGTAGGTGGAATCGTTGCAGGTTTGGATCTTCTCGTTATTGTAGCGAACTTGATACCTACGATCATTTTGTCTGTTCTTATTTCAATCGGATTATTTAAATATACGAATAAGATGATCGCTGGATTCGCTGTGTTTGCGAAAGGCATACAGGTAGTAGCGATCATCGGGCTAGCTGCGATCAGTGTTGAAACGTTTACGGGTTTCGTTATGATTCCGAATATGACACCACTGATTGAAGCTATTGAAATTGTGGCCAAGATCGCTGTCTTTCTTGCGGGTGCATTTCCGCTAGTCACATTTATCTCATTCATCTTAAAAAAACCACTGAATAAAATAGGGAAATCGATGGGGATAAACGACGTATCAACTGCCGCGATGATCGCAAGCTTGGCACATAATATCCCAATGTTATCGTTACTTAAAGAGATGAACCCAAGAGGAAAAGTTATGAACGTCGCATTCGCTGTAAGTGGGGCGTTCGTATTGGGAAGCCATTTAGGGTTTGTAGCAGGAGTGAATAAGGAAATCGTTTTTGCCATGATCGTTGGAAAATTGGTCGGTGGAATGAGTGCCGTCGTGTTAGCTGTTTTTGTAACTAGAAAAGAGGTCTAGCTTGTAATTTTTGAATATGCCACAGCAGCAGGGGATCAAATTAGATTCTTACAGGAATCTTGATCATCGGTGTTTTCGTCTGTGGGATGTTCGGTGTGTATGATTTCAAAAAAGCGAGAACGATGACGAAATGATTTTCAGAGAAACTTCCCCTGAAATTGATGAATTTAACAAAAAATATACCAGTAATCTCCTATTTCGAGTTTTATTCAATGTATGTGTGGGAATTGCTTCTGAACATGAAAGCAATCACATCGATTAAAGGAGAAGAAAATGCATTATTTTGGTATATGGTTCGTGGTGTTAGCAGCGATGTTATGGGGAATTTCTGGTGGTCTTGCAGGAATTCTCATGGAGAAAGACTGGGATCCTCTTGTTATCTCGTTTTATCGAGGAGCAGTTGGACTTGTGTGTCTTTCCATTTGGCTTTTATTCAAACCAAAGCTTAAGGGCGAGGTGAACAAGAGAAAAACCTTCCTCTGGTCGATTTTAGCGGGAATTGGAGTAGCAGGAAACTTTAGCTTCTATTTTCTAAGTATTTCGCAGTCTGGCGTGGCGGTTGCGTCCACGCTAATGTATACAGCGCCACTGTTTGTTTTTATCATTTCCTTTTTCTTGCACCTTGAGCGTGCGACAACATTCAAGGTGGTTTCGATCTTTGTCGTAATGATTGGCATTATGCTATTAACGAATGTCTTTGAAGTAGGACTCGGAAGCTTAAATCTAATCGGAATCATAAGTGGATTACTATCTGGTCTTTCATATGCGCTTTTCATATTTGGTTTTAAGTTTGCGACGGAACATGGCCATCCGCCGTTTGTATTAACAGTAGCATTCGCTGCGTTTACCGCCTTGATGCTGACAATCATCGATCTAGACGAAACGGTATCTGTGCTTCGTTCAGATGATCTTGTTTGGTTTATTACGCTAGGAATCATCGGAGCGGGGATCTCGTTCTTCGCTTACTTAGAAGGATTGAAGAAAACGAAGGCGTCTCTTGCGGCTGTGATCGCCATGGTGGAACCTGTGACAGCTTCCTTGTTCGGTGTGCTGATCTTAGGTGAAGTGCTTAATGGTATTCAAGTTGTTGGGATCGTGATCATATTAGTCACCATCACATTGTTAAGTAAAAAGCAGAGCTAGGTTTATAAAATAGTAGAGGAAGAAGCAGTTCGTTTATGGAGCGTATCGCATAGTCCATATTTGAACTGCTTTTTTGTTAGTTTAGCAGGAATATAAAGGAAGTGTTTATCTTCAATCTACTATTAGATGTGCTAAAATATGGTAATATATAAATGGCTAATTATTGGAACGCTTTAGTCAGGGAGTGTAAGAGGGTATCATTTTAGGATTATTCAATATTAATGATAGGAAAGCACATTTTACAGGGAAGAGGAATGTAAATGGCGGTATTTCTAAAAAGAAAAGATAAAACATTTTCACTGAGAGATTTGCATTTCTATCTGTTGTACTTGTTGTTAGCAGGTGTATTCTTCTATTATTTTGTATTTATGTCTCCTAAAAACTCAGTGGAGTTGTACGAGACCATTTCATTCTCAGAGGATTATGAGGCAGTACAAAGTCTTGTTTTAAAAGGGTATGAAGCCAATTTCAAAGAAGAGGATTTTATTTCATTACAAAAACTAGGCCCAACTATGAACAGAGTTAGTCAAGTTACTCTATTGGAATATGAAAACAGAACATTTTTAGTCATGACTTCCCCAGGTACAGAACAATTAAAAGTGCTTGCAGTTGAAGAGTTGCCTGAAGAGATTAGAAGTTACTTCCTTGGGCTGGATCCATCAAGCAGGTAAAAAACAAACCATTGATTTAGGGGGAAGATATGACAAAAGATAAAATGAGCAAGTTAATCGTTATCTCGGTGTATCCACTTTTTCTATCTTTTTTAATCTATGACATAAAAAGCATCGAATTATGGGGTTACATAGGGATAACCATGGCAATTTTTCTAATGATATTTTATTTAGTAGAAATAAGAATGTATTATCCAAGAGTTTCTTTTGCAGTAGGCGCGGTCATTTGGACAGTGTTATGTTCGTTTTTGTTTAGTGACACATTCATAAGCATAGGGTTATCTATCATTTTATTAGGTAGTGTAGGAGTATTTATCCTTTTATATAAAAGAAATTAAATTAACTCAATAGCGCAGGAACCGTTCATTCACTCAGATTAGTTCTACGTAGTTAGAAACAGGGAAAAGGGGGGATCCTTTGAATCAACTATTTCTTGTTCTTTTCATAATTGGAACGTTACTTGTAATTCTTGCTTGGTATCGGGGGCGTGGAGAAGGTAACAAACAATATACGTGGCTTAGTTATCTTTCGTTAGGGGTTCCAGTAATCATAATCCTTCTGGTGTACATCATACCTAAAGGTTCAATGGTAACAATCTATCTAACACCTTTTGGTACTCTCATTGCATTTATTCTTATAGGGATTGCACTATTTAAAAGAAATGAAAAAAACCTTCTGGCTGCAATTGGCTTATTTCTATCATTACTATTGCTTGGAATCATAATCATCTTTGGAATATTTATCATAACGCCACTTCAACCTTAATGTATACATGCTAGAACAGCTCATAGGTAATTTCCTGTATAAAATAGTTCGATTTTGAATTTATGGATAATATTAGTTTAGTAAATTGTGATTAGTACGATTGCTCTACCGGTTTTCCTACATATTTTAGCAAATAGGTATTAAATCCGTGAAGAACGTGTTAGGGTGTATGACAAGAGAATGGCTCCTCTTCTCCAAACATAAATGGAAAGAAAGGAGCATACTGATTGATGCTAGTTAGTAGATATAGCATGATTTTCTATCAGACTAGAACTGCAATTGACCGTTTGCAGCGAGAATCAACAGAAAAAATCAAGATTGGAACGTTGTCTGTTATTACAGGTTTCTCGGAAGAATCCATTCTTGAATCTCTAGAATTTGGAAATATTCCTGCAAACCACTCTGCAGAATTACAATCAAAGATAGCCTCTTCTTAATGTCATGATGGAAGAAGAGGAGGGTTCTCTTGTAAGAATCGAATAACGACTTCTATTGATCTTATACTAACGGTGAGTATAGGATGTTTTTTTTGTTTTTTTATAGACTAATAGCGATGATCAGGAGATTTCCTGCTTAACATTCAGTGTGATGGAAGTTGATTGAGAAGGAATGAGCTTATATCAGCGAAATTTTGCTTTTATCGGCGAATTTGGAGAAGATATCAGCGAAATTTTCAATATATCAGCGAAAGTCAGCCATTTATCGGCGAAACGGTGATTATATCAGCGAAACCGTTAGAAAAGAGCTTGGGACCGAATCCCAAGCTCTTTTCGTTTAACTACGCATTCCGCTTTAATCATTCCCTAGCTGTTCCCTTGAGCGATCTCCTCGCGAGTGGAAGTTTTATTGCCCTCAAGAAAATCCAGCGTCACAAGTGCAAGTGTTTTCGCCGCGATCAGCATCGCTCTCTCATCAAAGTTAAACTTCGGATGGTGGTGAGGGTAGGCGTTCGCTTCGTCTTCCACCATCGCTCCAGTAAAGAAGAACGTGCCAGGGACGTGCTCTAAGTAATAGGAGAAATCTTCTCCGCCCATCTGTTCTTTATATTCTCTGATCGTAGTCGCTTCTTCGACTTGAGTCGCGACGTTTGCCAGCTGAAGCGTTTCTTTCGCGTGATTTATCGTTGCAGGGTATCCGTCGACATAATTGAGCGTATAATCAGCATCCGCTGCAAGACACGTCCCTTTAATGATGCGCTCCAATTCTTCCTTAATCATTTGCTGAACTTCCTTCTTGAACGTGCGTACCGTTCCTTTCAGAACGACTTTATCTGCAATAACATTGAAGGCATTCGTTGCATCGAATGAGCCGATCGATACGACAGCTTGATCGAGTGGATCCACGCGTCTTGAGACGAGCTGTTGGAGGTTGACGACAACTTGAGAGGCGATCACGATGGAATCCTTCGTTAGGTGCGGCTGAGCGCCATGACCTCCTTTTCCTTGAATGACCAATTCGAAGCGGTCTGCTGCAGCCGTTAACGGACCTTCTTTGTATAGAATTTCTCCTAGTTTTTCAGTAGCCCATAGGTGCGTACCATAGATTACGTCGACACCCTCCAAACAGCCATCCTCAATCATAGCGATCGCCCCACCCGGCTGCATTTCTTCCGCATGCTGGTGGATAAATACGACGCGACCTTCTAATTCGTCCTTGATGCTATTCAATGCTTTCGCTACTCCTAAAAGGGTTGCGGTATGACCATCATGACCACAGGCGTGCATGACTCCGTCCACTTTTGATTTATAATCCACATCGTTTTGTTCTTGAATCGGAAGGGCGTCGAAGTCAGCTCTCAACCCAACCGTTTTACCGGGCTTTGCGCCATTAAGAATCGCGACAACTCCTCGTCCACCAACCTGTTCTCGGACTTCATGTCCAAGATTCCGGTGGTATTCTGCAATGAACTTCGGGGTTTCAACTTCTTCAAAGGATAGTTCAGGGTTCATATGAAGGTGACGCCTTACTTCCACCATTTCGTCGTAAAGGTTTTCGAGTACAGCTTTAATTTTCATCATGCAAAACTCCTTTTCAATTAGTTAAGTCTTATATAAGCATCTGGGCCAATTGGTAGCCCTAGAAGATACCACACGGTGAAAAGTAGGATCCAGAAGACCATGAATGCTAGCGAGTAAGGCAGTAACGCTGAAATTAACGTTCCAACACCCATCTTCGGATCGTATTTTTTCGCAAAGGTTAAAATGATCGCAAAATATGCAAGCATCGGCGTGATCATGTTCGTGATCGAGTCTCCAATGCGGTAAGCGAGCTGTGTAAATTCTGGGCTGAATCCTAAGATCATGAGCATCGGAACAAATACAGGCCCGAGGATTGCCCATTTTGCGGATGAACTTGCGACGAGTAGATTGATTAATGCTGAAAGTAAGATAAAGCCAATCAGAAGTGGTAACCCGACTAGTCCAATATTTTGTAACCACTCAGCGCCTTTGATCGAGAGGATGGCTCCAAGGTTACTCCATGCAAAGTATGTGATCATTTGCGCGGCGATGAACGTAAGGACGATGTAGTATCCCATTCCAGACATCGCTTTTGTAAGGTGACTAGCGACATCTTTATCTGACTTGATCGTCTTCGCTCCGATTCCATACGCTAACGCCGGAAGGAAGAAGAATAAGAACATGATGGCAACGAGTGAACTCATGAAAGGAGAGTCCATGATAGCACCAGTCTCCTGGTTCCTTAAGATCCCGTTTTCAGGGATAATCGTTAGGGCGATGAGTATGGAGAAGACAGCAACAGTGATCGTTGCAAAACGCAGGCCTTTTTTCTCTGCACGAGAAAGTTCTGTTTTCTGGTCATCCATGACGGTTGAAACTGGTAGTGCTCCTAATCTTGGTTCAACAACTTTGTTTGTAATCCAAACCGTAATCGGTAATAAAACGAACGTGGATGCAAAGACGAAGTAGAAGTTCATCGCTGGATTCGCTTTATAAGATGGATCGATGATCTGAGCACTTGATTCAGTAAACCCTGCTAAGAGAACATCGAGGGAGGTGATAATCAAGTTAGCACTGAACCCTCCAGCAACTGCCGCGTATGCAGCGACGAGTCCTACGATAGGGTTCTTACCGAGAGTGTAGTAAATCAAGGCTGCGATCGGAGGAAGTACGATTACTGCAGCGTCTGCAGCAGCGTTTCCAAGAATCGCGATCAAGACGATCGTAGGTAGTATCAATTTCTGAGGTGCGGCAAAGACGATTCTTCTCATGAAGCTCGATACGAGTCCTGTTGATTCTGCTAGACCGACACCTAGCATGACGACGAGCACTAAACCGAGTGGTGGGAAGGAGACGAAGTTATTAACCATTTCTGTCATGATTCTCCGAATGCCATCTCCGTTCAGGAGATTAACAGCATCGAGCCGTTCATTCGTTGCAGGATTGATCGCACTGACTCCTAATGTCGAAGCGATCCAAGACGAAATGAGGATGATGGCTGTAATGATGGCAAAAAGCGTGAGAACATCTGGAAACTTATTGCCTCCTCGTTCGATCAGATCTAAAAACTTTTGAGTTACTGTTTTCTTTTTTGTACTTACGTTTCCCTTCTCAGGCGAAGGATTAGGTAGCGCCATCGTGTTGTCCCCTTCCGTTTTAATTTTCTGAATTTTTATTATCATAAAGAAAATCTGTCCCTCTTAAAAGGGGCAGATTTAGAAATTTTATAGGGGGCAGATTAGTTGTGGAACCAGACGTTTCGAAGTGATTCAATTCCTTCTTCGATCTGTTCCTCACTCAACGCGGTGAAGCAAAGCATATAGATGTGGTGAAAATTGGAGGGATGAGTTTTATCAAGGAACAGTTCAACAGAGTCTAGAGCGATTCCGCTATCAGAAGCGAGGGAGTGATAATCGATATCCTTGTCAGGTTCGTTTAGTTTGATCACAACATGATGTCCCGCATGATCTCCGAGAATCGTGACATGATCTCCCATATAACGCTGGATGCATTTTTTTGTCCACTCAAATTTCTTTTTGTAAATTTTCCTCATCCTGCGTAAGTGACGGATCCAGTAGCCTTCTTTCATGAATATCTCAACGGTCTTCTGCAACACCCTTGAGGTGGTTTGTTGATAGATGATCAGCTCTTTTTGATAGATTTCTAAAAGACCAGGCGGCAGAACCATATAGTTGAGTCGAATACTTGGCAAAAGCGATTTGAAGAATGTTCCCATATAGATGATTCTTCCATGATGATCAAGATGCTGTAGAGCTGGGATAGGGTCGCCACTATACCGAAACTCGCTGTTTAAATCGTCTTCGATGATGTAACGATTTCCCTCTACGGCCCATTCGATCAATTTTAGCCTTTGTTGGACGGGCATGATGTACCCTAACGGAATTTGATGGGAAGGGGTCACATATGCCATCACTGCTGAACTTTTATGTAGGTGATTAAGGTCGATCCCGTTCTTATCGACAGGAATGGAGTCAATTTTGTAGCCAAGGAGACGAAACACTTCCCTTGCAGCGTAATAGCCGGGATTTTCAAAAGCGATGGTTTGCCCATTCAAGCCGATCATCTGGCATAACAGGTTGAGAAGGTACTGCGAATGGGGGCCGATGATGATTTGTTCTTCAGAACATGTGACACCACGAGCTTGCTGCAAGTAATGCGCAATTTCCTTTCGTAAGCCGATTTCTCCCTGCGGATGCCCAAAGTGAAACAGTTCATCGACTTGATCTTTCATGCTTTGGTTCGTAATCTTCCTCCAAGTGGATAGGGGGAAATTCGTCGTATCGACTCGATTGCCTCTAAAGTCGTATGTAATGGATGAAGAATCGTTAATTTTATCACTACTGCGGATGGGACTTTCTTTATCGATTTCTCTCATCACATCTGTAGCGAGATCTTGAATAAAATAACCGCTTCTCGCCTTGCTATAAATGTACCCTTCTGAAAGCAGCCGCTCATAAGCTGTCTCCACAGTATTTCTACTGATCGCTAAGTTCGATGAAAGGAGTCGAACGGAAGGCATCTTACTATCTTTAGGCAACGTGCCTTTTAGGATTTGTTTTTTAACTTCATCGTATAGTTGTAAGTAGAGTGGGATGGACCGATCTCGGTCTAATTGGATCATGAACTCATTCATTTCATCACTCCTCATGATCAAGTCTTGTTACTAGTCTACTGTAAAGGATTGAAGATGACTAGCTTAGTAGTACTAACCTCTGAGGGGAACGAGAGAAGCTGTGAAAACAGGAGTAAGGAGGTCCTAGCTAATCAAAAAGCAATATGATTGCGAAGTTTTTGTCGTATATTGCAAAAATTTGAATCGATACGGGGTTTTTTAATTGTTTACAAACGTGACACCGAGGAGTAGACTATGTCTCATTAAGATATTAGTTTAAAAGTTTCTCATTCGAAATCGCTTAATCCAATCGGAGCGGACGACCCAATGATTGATGCAGTAAAGTTACTGCTAGGGGTGAATCCTGTTTAACAGGTAGGGCTACTTCTATGGCCCGAATCCGACAGCTAAGTCCGTAAGCGTTATGGGAGAGGACGGTGAAACTTGTGATCTAGCAATCGGCCACAGGTTTAGTTACCTGTGGTCTTTTTGTGTTCGATTTTTAAAAAAAATTGGAGTGTAATAAAATGACGATTCGGTCAAAACGGTTTAAACGGCTAGAACCTCCACAGGTGCTCATTCTTGTGTTTGGCTGTTTTATTTTAATTGGAGCAGCGTTATTGAAGCTTCCTTTCGCAACAACGGAAGAAATAGGCTGGATCGATGCTTTGTTTACCTCAACTTCTGCGATGACGGTGACGGGACTCGTTGTGGTAGACACCGGTCAGGCATTCACGCTGTTTGGAGAACTTGTTATCGCCTCCCTCATTCAACTCGGTGGACTTGGAATCATGACGTTTGCGGTCATCACGTTCATGATGTTAGGAAAAAAGATTGGGATGAAGCAGAGGCTTCTTGTGCAGCAAGCCACAAACCAGAATTCACCTGGAGGCGTCATTCGATTAGTAAAGACAATCTTCCTTTTTTCTTTAACGGTCGAGGCGATCGGCATGATCATTCTCGCATTCAGGTGGGTACCAGAATTAGGAGTGAAAGATGGCCTTTACGCGAGCTTCTTTCATTCGATCTCAGCTTTCAACAATGCGGGGTTCTCCATCTGGTCTGATAGCTTGATGGGCTATGTTGGAGATCCTGTCGTAAACATTGTTATCTCTGCCCTTTTTATTGTGGGAGGGATCGGATTTACGGTATTAGACGACCTTGTTCGAACAAAGCGGCTGCGTTCTCTCGCGCTTCACTCGAAGATCATGCTCATAGGGACGCTCGTTATCAATGTAGTTGCGATGTTTGGTTTTCTTTTTCTTGAATTCCATAACCCTAATACGCTCGGAGACTTAACGATGTCAGAAAAGCTGTGGAGCTCGTATTTTCAAGGCGTAACGACGAGAACGGCGGGGTTTAACTCGGTAGATATTGGTGCGATTGGAACAGGGACTGCCTTTCTTATGTTTGTTTTAATGTTTGTAGGAGCGGGGAGTACTTCTACTGGCGGAGGGATTAAACTAACGACAGCGGTTGTGATCATTCTTGCTGCATTCACGTTCCTTAAGAGAAAAAGCGATCCTGTGTTGTATGGTCGCACCATTCGGAAGGAAGTTGTTCTGAAATCCTTAACCATCTCGATCATGAGTATCCTCTTGGTTTATCTGTCCATCTTCATATTGGTTCAAACAGAAAACGCAGATGTAACTACGATCATTTTTGAAGCAGTCTCAGCGTTTGGCACGGTCGGTTTATCAATGGGCTTAACGGGTGATCTTTCGCAAGTCGGGAGGATCGTGATTATTTTTCTCATGTTTCTCGGAAAAATTGGACCCCTTACCCTTGCGTTCTCACTTGCTCAGCCTGATCGATCTCGCATTCGCTATCCGAATGAGGACTTGTTAACAGGATGAGTTTTAAAAAAATTGAAAGTAAAAAAGCATGGATGCGGAATCCATGCTTTTTTTATTCTTTTTCTAACCAGTTCTGAGACCAGTCTTCAATGTTTTTCATTAAGGGTTCAAGGGCATACCCTTTATCAGTTAGCGCATACTCGATTCTAACAGGGGTTTCTGGATAGACGTGGCGTTTAACGATGCCTTCTTCTTCAAGGTCTTTCAACCGTTCTGAAAGGAGTCTGCCGCTTATTCCGATCGATTCTTTAATCGTGCAGTTTCGCTGGGGACCGGACAGTAGTTGATAAATGATCAGTCCTGTCCATCGTTGACTAAGAATCGTAATGGCTTTTTCAAACCTCGGACATATCTCTGATTGATTCACTTTAAACTCCTCCTTTCCAATAATAGTATACCACACATAATAATTAATAATAAATTATTTACTTGACGTAATAAAGTTACTTGTTTATAGTTGGTTACATAAAGTAACTTAGTTAATAAAAATAATTAAAGGGGAGTTGCAGAGAATGGTTTCAGAAAAAATTGGCGTGCTCTTACTAAGGATCGTACTAGGCACAACATTTATGATTCATGGGTTCGCAAAGTTTCAAGGAGGAATTGAGAATACCGTTGGATTTTTCCAATCGGTCGGCTTACCGGGGTTTGCAGCGTATGTCGTAGCACTCATCGAATTAATAGGCGGAATTGCAATCATACTCGGACTCGGAACAAGAATTGTTGCAGGGTTATTCGCAATCATCATGATCGGAGCAATTTTTACAGTGAAGTTAAGTGCTGGATTTTTAGGCGGTGAAACGGCGGGCTATGAATTAGATCTTTTATTACTTGTCCTATCTTTTTATTTCGTTACGAGAAAACCGGTCGATCTTTCACTAGATCACATGCTGTTCTCGAATAAAGGAGTGCGATCAGATGTTTCATAAAGCACCGAGCACGTATGTTGGAGGAGTCACATTGAACGTCATGGACATTGACCGATCACTCCAATTTTATAAAGAAATGATCGGTTTTCAAGTTTTGAATCATCGTTCAGGGGCGGTAGAGCTTACGGCGGATGGTGTAACACCATTACTTACGTTGTACCAACCTGAAGAAGCACAGCCTAAGCAATTGCATACGACAGGTTTGTTTCACTTTGCGCTCTTATTGCCGAAACGAGCTGATTTAGGAAGGGTTCTCAATCATCTTGCAGAAAAGAGGGTCCCGATCGGTTCTTCAGATCATCTCGTTAGTGAAGCGATCTATTTAAATGATCCTGATGGAAATGGTATTGAGATTTACTACGATAAACCTTCTTCTACTTGGACGTGGCAAGGTGAACAGGTAAAGATGTCCGTAGATCCGCTCGATACGCAGGCGGTATTAGAAGAAGGAAGAGGGGAAGCGTGGAGTGAGCTCCCAAAGAACACTGTTATGGGGCATATCCACCTGCAAGTTAGTGAACTAAGAGAGGTTGAAACATTTTACACTGAAGGTCTAGGGTTCGTAGTCGTCAATCGCTTTGGAAATCAAGCGCTTTTTCTATCAACAGAAGGCTACCATCATCATATCGGTCTCAATACGTGGAATAGCCTTGGCGGCTCAAAGCCTTCAGAAAAAAGTGTTGGGTTGCAATCGTTCGAACTGATTTATCCAAGTAACGAAAAGCTTCAAGAAACCGTTTTTAACTTAAGAAAGGTCGGAGCAGAGGTTGTTGAAGAAGGTGCGATTGTAAGAACAGAAGATCCTTCTGGAAATCGGATTGATTTAAAAGTAGCGTTCGTCTGATAAAAAAAGTTTTCGAGTAAATAATAGTAGCAGTTCACATTGGGAAGGTAAGGTGCAAGAATGGGCTTTTTAGAAAAAATCTTTGGGAAATCACCTGAAAAGGAGCAAAATAAAATGGAAAACGTTAAAGTCGCAATTATTTATTACAGTTCTACAGGTACAAATTATAAAATGGCTAAGTGGGCAGAGGAGGGCTTGAAGGATACCGGTGCTGAAGTAAAGGTACTTAAAGTTCCGGAACTAGCTCCAAAGGAAGCGATCGAATCGAACGATGCGTGGAAAGCGCACTTGGAAGAAACGAAGGATGTGCCTGAAGTGACGCTTGATGATTTGGAGTGGGCAGATGCGTATATCTTTAGTATTCCTACTCGTTTTGGTAATTTGCCTGGTCAAGTGAAGCAGTTCCTCGATACAACGGGCGGACTGTGGTTTAATGGTAAGCTTGCGAATAAGGTTGTAAGTGCGATGTCTTCAGCGAGCAATGCGCACGGAGGTCAGGAGCAAACGATCCTATCGCTCTACACGACCATGTTCCACTGGGGAGCGATCGTAGCGAGTCCAGGATATACAGACGACTCGATCTTCGCTGCTGGAGGGAATCCTTATGGTACGAGCGTTACAGTTGGTCAAGACGGGAAGATGCAGGAAAACGTCGAACCCGCTGTGAAGCATCAAGCAAAACGTACAGCATCTGTAGCGGAGTGGGTTAAGAACGGAAATCGTTAATTACGGAATATTGTTAGGTCGATCGATAAGCGAATAGCGATGATCATAAATAAATGCGAGCCCACCACAATAGTGATGGGCTCGCATGGTTGTGGAGCTTTAGCTTTCTTTATAACCTGATAAAATCTTCCCAATCGTTCGTTCCATCACAAGAATGCCGTCTAAGCATTCTGTTAACGATGTCCATTCTTCAGGGGTATGACTTTTCCCGTTCTTACTCGGAACAAAAATCATACCTGTAGGAATTTTTTTGCCGACAAGCATGGCATCATGTCCAGCGCCGCTTGGCATTCTACGATACGTTAAGTTTAATTCGTTCGTTGATTCTTCAATCATATTCGTCATCTCATCGTTCATATGAACAGGTTCAACGCGAATGCTGTTTGACGTTTCAAGTAGAAGTCCTCGTGTTTTTGCGATAGAAGATGCACGCTCTTTAATCGCATCGATCAGGTTTTCCCTTGCGTCTCGGTCAATGTCTCGAATATCAACCGTTACCGTTGTTTTCCCTGAGATGACGTTCGTTCCATTTGGAGAGTTGGTGATCTTTCCAACTGTTGCAACGGCGGTATCGCTGTATTTGGCAGGAAGCTGTTCGATCGACGTGATGAGTTCACTTGCGCCGATCAGGGCATCTTGCCTCATGTTCATCGGCGTATTTCCTGCGTGATCTGCGCTTCCGATAAACGTAAACGTTTCTCTGGCAGGACCCGCGATTCCTTCTACAACACCGATCTGCTGCTTGTTTGTTTCTAACACGAGACCTTGTTCGATGTGGAGCTCGAGGTAGCCGATAAACTCGTCCATGTCTCGTTCAGCGCTTTTTAATCCATCAGGATTCAAACCGTCCGCTGTCATCGCTTCACTGAGCGTCGTACCTTCATCATCACGGTATGTGTGGAGCGCTTCTTCGTCGATTTCACCGATCATCGCACGGCTTCCTAACAAGCCATGGTTGAAGCGTGATCCTTCTTCGTCGGCGAAAACAGCGACTTCGATCGACCACTTTGGCATTCCGTTTCGTTCGATGAACGATTCAACTGCTGTTAAAGCGGATAGCACGCCCAACAGGCCATCGAACATGCCGCCGTTCGGAACGGTATCGATGTGAGAGCCTAGCATGAGGCTTTTATGTGTATGGATGCCTTTAATTTTTCCATAAACATTGCCGATCGCGTCCTCTTGAACGGACATTCCGATTTCCCTCATCCATTTCTTAACCCATTCGATCGCTTCTCTGTATTCAGAAGTATAGGGGAAGCGGCTATTGCCGCCGGCTTCCGTTGCTCCAATACTATTGACGGCATCGAAATAGGTGATGAAATGATTCATAGGTAAGTGGGTGTGACGAGGAAGAGGCTTATATTCCTCCTTCCATCGTCTGACTCGGTTATCCATCTGAAACACCCTCCTCATGACTAACTTCGATCAATTTGATGAACATCTTACTCGCTTGTAGCATCGCTTTTTCTTCTATATCGAAGTTCGGATGGTGGTGGGGGTAAGCTTCTTTATGACCTGCTCCAGTAAAGAAGAACGCACCTGGTTTATCCAACAAATAATAAGCGAAATCTTCTCCACCCATCATAGGATCCATCTCCAGTGAGTGTTCAGCTCCAAATAAGTCTTCAGCAGCGCGCTTTACATACGTCGTTTCTTTCTCATGGTTGAATAGGGCTGGATAGCCTTCTTCATAGTTCAAAGAACACGTAGCGCCGTATGCTTTTCCTGTATGTTCGACGATTTCAGCCATCCGCTTTTTCACGGAAACCTGAATGTCTCGTGAAAACGTACGAACCGTTCCTAAAATACTCGCGTGAGACGGGATGACGTTAAAGGGGCCACCTGACTCAAATGCGCCTAGTGAAAGCACCGCTGACTCTAGTGGATTAACGTTTCGACTAATAACCTGCTGTAGATTTTGAACAACGGCAGATCCACAGACGATCGGATCGATCGTTTCGTGAGGAAGAGCACCATGCCCGCCTTTTCCGTCGATTTCAATCGTGAATCGATCGGACGATGCCATCAATGGACCGCTTTTCGTGAACACAGATCCTACTGGGAACATCGACCATAAGTGAGTTCCGTACACTTCATCGACACCTTCGAGGCATCCTGCTTCTATCATAGGCTTTGCACCGCCGGGTGTTTGTTCTTCAGCGAACTGATGGATCAGAACGATCGTTCCATTAAGGTGTTCGCGATTATCGTGAAGAACTTTTGCTGTATGAAGCAGCGTGGAGGTGTGAGCGTCGTGTCCGCAGGCATGAGAAACACCATCCACTTTTGATTTATACGGTACGTCTTTAGCATCCTGAATGGGGAGAGCATCGAAATCTGCTCGAAGTGCGATTGTTTTACCGGGAAGACCTCCGTGAATCTTCGCGACGATTCCTCGTCCACCTACACCTTCTTCGATTTCTTCGATACCGATGTCTCGTAAAAAGCCTGCAATTTTCTTCGGTGTTTCGACTTCTTGAAACGAAAGCTCTGGATTTTCATGGAAGTGACGGCGCCATTCGACCATTTGTGGGTATTCTGTTTCTAGTTGTTCGATCATTTTTCCGTACATGAACAGCGTCCTTTCTTTAATCAAATAGACTTGGAATCCATAGCGTCAAACTTGGAATGTATGCGATCAGTAGGATTGCGATAATTCCAGTGATGAAGAATGGAAATATATCTTTAATTGTATTTTCAATTTTAACTCGAGCGATGTGGCACGAGATGAATAGGGTAGAGCCTACTGGTGGTGTGAATAGTCCCAATGCGAATGAACAAAGCATCACGATTGAGAAGTGGGTAGGGTCCATTCCGACACCAGTTGCGATCGGGAAAAATACCGGAATAAAGATAAACAAGTTTGGAACAAGTTCCATCACCATTCCAGCACCAAGCATGATGACGATCAACAGTAAGATCACGAGTCCATCAGAAAGGCCAAGACCTAAAATCCAGTTTGAAATCAAGTTTGGAATGCCTTCTGAGATCAGCGCATACGTGAAGATCATCGACGTACAGATCATGAGCATCACGACCGTTGTACCGTATACGGTTTCTTTTAATGATTCATAAACCCCTTTAAATGATAGCGAGCGATAGACGAATTTCCCGATAAGGAACGCGTAGATCGCCGCTAGGGCTGCTGCTTCTGTAACGGTTGCGATTCCGAATACGATGGCTCCGATCAAGAAGATAGGAAGGACGAGTGCCCAGAAAGCTTTGAAAAGACTTACGAAAAACTCCTTAAAAGAAGGCATCGATTCACGCGGATATCCACGTTTGACCGAAATGATGACTGTCGTGATGAGATACGTTAACCCGATTAAAATTCCTGGGATCACACCTGCTAGGAACATTTCTGCAACAGAAAGGTTTGCTAGCCATGCGATGATGATCATCGTGCTACTCGGTGGGATGATGATTCCAACTACAGAGCTCGATGCGTTGATCGCAGCTGAGAAGGAAGAAGAGTATCCTTTCTTTTTCATAGAAGGGATCAACACACTACCTGTTGAAGCGGCGTCTGCGACAGAAGAACCAGAAACGCCTGCCATACCCATACTCGTGATGACGGATACGCAGCCAAGACCACCTGGCAGTTGGCGAACCATCGAATCTGCGACTTTGATGATTCGTTGAGCGATATTACCATGGATCATTAAGTTTCCGGCGAAAATAAAGAATGGAATCGCAAGGAATGCGAATGATTGCGTGTTTGAAAAGAAACGCTGTGCTGCGAGTTCCATCGGAATACCGTCGACGATAAAGAAAAGAACGGCCGATATTCCCATGGAGAACGCAATTGGGACTCCGAGTAATAGCATAACGAAAAAGCTGATAATCATAATGGCAATCATTGGGTTTCTCCTCCTTCCATCCACGTACTTTTATTTCGAATAAGTAAACTGATTTGAAGAATTAAAAGGATTGCAACTAAAGCAAACGATACGGTTACAGAGACGTATAGCCACGACTTTGAGATCTGCAGCATCGGTAGAGGCTGCATGCGAATAGCATCTGCTAGTAAGTAACTTGCATAAACCATATAAACCGAGAACAGGAGCATGATGACTTTTGCGAATATCTGTAGCACCCACTGAACGCCTCGGCCGAATTTCTCTTGTAAAACGGTAATTTTCAAATGATCTTCATTCTTCGTAACGGCGATCGTTCCGAGGAAGATCATCCAAGGGAAGAAGATTTGCGTCAACTCAGTAGAAGATGAAATAGGATAGTCGAAAACATATCTTGATAGGACTTCTGCAAACACGACGAGCGTAAGCAAAACCATAAGGATACTTGCGATGATTTCAGTAACCTTCACAAACCTCGATGTGATTTTTTCTAGCATTTCGTTCACCAACTTTCTCCTATAATGAAAATTCAGCGAGCAGAAGACCTGCTCGCTGAATGATGTGTTATTGTTCAGAGCGGTATTCTTCTAGGAATGTTTGAACCTCGTTCATGATTTCAGGTGACATTCTTTCTTCCATTTTTCCGTAAACAGGCTCTACTGCTTTTTGGAATGGTTCTACGTCAGGTTCAGTGATTTCCACGAAAGAATCTTGCATTTTATCTAACATTTCTTTATCTTTGCTTGCTGTGAACTCATAAGATGCATCACGTGCTGCATTCGATGCTTTTTGTACGATTTCTTGAAGCTCGGGCTCAAGGCCGTCAAACGTGCCCTGGTTCATGATGAAGTATGAATAGTAGTAAGTGAAGTTCAGGATCGCAAGGTGATCTTGTACTTCATGGAACTTGGTTTCATAAATCGCATCGAGCGGGTTGAACTGACCATCGACTACTCCTTGGGATAGGGCAAGATAAACTTCAGTAAACGGCATCGTTGAAACAGAGCTTCCTAGTGTCTTGAATGTCTCGATCAACGTTACGTCGTTCGGTGAACGCATCTTTAAGCCTTCTAGATCTTCTGGAGTATTGATCGGGTGGTCGTTGTTCGTGATTTGAGCAAAGCCTAGTTCAACATCAGACAATACTTTCAATCCTTGCTCAGAACCGAGTTCTTTCAATTTATCGCCAGTTTCACTTTCAAGTACTGCATGTGCTTCATCGAAGTTTTTAACTAAGAAAGGAAGCGATAGCGTCGCGTATTCAGGAATCGTGTTCGCCATCATGTTGGCACCAGCGATCTGCATGTCTAGTGCACCGACTTGTACCGATTCGATCATTTCTTGCGCGCTGCCTAGCTCTTCGTTAGGGTAGATTTCAACTGTGACTGCGCCGTCTGTTTCTTCTTCTACAACTTCTTTAAACTTCTTAGCAGCGACATCGCGGACAGAGCCT
Source organism: Anaerobacillus sp. ABR4_321 (assembly GCF_056158505.1). Taxonomy (NCBI): domain Bacteria; kingdom Bacillati; phylum Bacillota; class Bacilli; order Caryophanales; family Bacillaceae; genus Anaerobacillus; species Anaerobacillus sp. ABR4_321. The sequence continues at coordinate 3,458,903 of NZ_JBSWTK010000001.1, read as the reverse complement.
TCAACCGTGTTAAAGCCGACTTTCCACGTTCTTTCTTCAAAACTTCCGTCTCCTGAATCAGAAGCAGAATCGCTGCCGCTTCCACATGCACCGAGGAAAACAGTTAGAGTTAATAGTAAAACAAGTAATCGTTTCATCTCACGCACTCCTTATTTTTATAATGTTTTTTGAATATTTAAAACCATTGTATCGGACATGCGCTTTCTTTTTATTGTGTGTTTTAACAAAAAAATAATAATTTTACTGAATTTTAAACAAATAGGTGTTAAGAACGGAAGAGCCACTCTTCTTTTGTTCCTAATAAATTCATAATGTTCCACGCCATACGGAGGTGGAAGATGACCTCGGCATCTCGGATATCGACGGATAGAATATCGCTGATTCGTCTTAGTCGATAGTTGAGCGTATTGCTATGAAGGTGTAACGCATCCGCAACTTCTTTTAAATGCTGATGATTGAATAAGTAATGTTCGAGTGTATCGAGTAGCTCGCGCTTATTCTGTTTTGTGTAATCCATCAACGGCTTCACTTGATCGATGACAAATTGGTAGAGCTCTTCTTCCGAACTGTTCATCATCATCTTCGCAACGCCGACTTCTCGATACGTCATCCGCTGATTGGGGCGTTTATGCCGGTTAAAAATCTCGATGCAGTACCACACATCTTTATAGGACGTCCTGATTTCTTCTAGGGAGGTTAATCTTCCTAACGCATAGGAAAACGTTCTTTTCTCGAAATGTCTACGGATATACAGGTCTAGCTGATCGATGAACGTATCCATCTGACTTCGTACAGACTCTTCAGTTGTATCAGGTGGAAATCCGATGATGCCTCGGAGGCCGTTGTTTCGTTTGAAGATGATGTTGCTGTTGTAGTAGTGTGCGATAAACTTCTCAACGATGTGGTGAAGACTCTTCGTTTCTTTGACGCTCCATTCGCTTTGCTGTTGATCGATATGAAGTCCGAAGAACAGGTAGTTTTCTCGATCACTTAAACCAAGAAGTTTTGCTTGATCGATCAATACACTGATGTCCACTTTTCCTTGAATATCCTCTAGAAACTCTCCCTGAATTCGCTGTTTCGTTTCGTAAACTGCTTCTTGTTTTAAAAGCTCGATTGAAATGATGTTCTGCGCTTCTTCGATAAGCATCTTTTCAAGATGGTCGAGAGGAAGCTCCTTGTTTGAGATTGCGAGGAAGCCTCTAGGTTCCCTTCTTGTGATAATCGGAATGACAACAACATCGTAGGTATCTAGCTGAACCGGCTTCAACAAGTCAGGCGTTAATGTATCTAGAAATGGTGGGATCGCAGCTTCGAACGGAACACCGTCTTTTTCATACGATGACACGAGCTGTCTGAACTCATCGTACATAAATACCGAGGCGTTTAACCGCTCGCTGAGAAAAGCGATGATCGGATCCATTCCCTGCTGGTCGATCGCGATCTTCATCAATTCATTATGATTGTGCTGCGTCTGTTCGAGCGTCTGGTTTTTTAGCTGGATGTCATGATTCAGCTTCATCAATTTATCCGCTTGGTTTTCTAGTTCAGTGAAGAGGTACCCTCGATGAACAGCGAACGCTGCCTGGTTACAAATCGCTTTTAGGAGATCGAGGTCTTCATCTGTGAAATGCCCTGTCTGGCGGAACGAATTGATGCTCACGACACCGATACAGTCGTTTTGAATCATAAGAGGACAACACATCGCGCTTTGTGCTTTCATTCGTTCGCCGCCTTCGATCGGCGTCGACTCCTCGAAGTGCTTCCAGTTTTCCTTCGACATCGACTCCATCCCTTGGTACACCTCATCAGTGTGATGGAAGATCTGCGGGCGCTTCGATTGAAACGTGAACCCTGTTAACGATTCGCCCGGCTTAAAACGGATATGCTGCAGATGCTTCCATTTAAAACCGCGCGTCACCCGTGGAATCAGGGTATCTTCCTTGGCATCATATATGTATAGACTGCATGAATCGGATAGTGGAAGAACTTCCATCGCCATGTCCATGATTCTTCTCAGGATTTCATCGAGCCGTTGATAGAGCGCGAGCGTTCTTGAAAGATTTAGGAGGAGATCCTTGCCTTTTTGTTCAACTCCTACGGTCGTGGACATGAGCTGACTTTGCTTTTTGACGAATTCGGTGAGGTCTGAGGATTCTTGTTCTGCTTTGATCACGATCGTATAGCGGCCATTCTCTATCTTGGTAGTCGCACCGCCATGTGTGTCGAATTGTTTCGTGAACACGTTCGTTTGTTTGTAAAAAATAGTGATTTCGGATATTGGTAATGCAATTGCTTTCGCATATTGGATAATTGAGTCGGCGAGTAAAGGATAGACCATTCTTCTACGATTCCTCCGTTACAAGTTTTTATCTCTATCTTATCATGTCGAATTATCTCGAAACTTAACAGGAAGACAACTTTCTATAGAAGGAAAAGAGGAATTTAGATAGAGAAAGGCTAGAGGATTGTCGGACATCGAGGAGAATAACATAGAGTAGATAGCTAAATATGGAAAAATGAGGTGGAGTCATGGTGGCATTGCGTTTTGATACAAAACATTACGTATTATCGATGCTTCTCGTTTTTGTACTCGCAGCAAATTTCCTTGTCTACAGGTTACCAGTCTCGCTGCCCGTTCCTCGAGAGGCCCAGCTGCTCGTGATGGCTTCAATCGTTGATCTAGCCATCGTCGCGCCTATTTTCATACTAGCAATAATAGGAATGTTTTCTGTGAAGCGGCTGCTCCTCACGATGGCAGGTGGACTCCTTCTCGTCAGGTGGGTTATTCCAGTAGAATACCTTTCTTCAGTTTTTAACATGTCTCAAATCGATATGGCGTTAGGAGTCCTTGTTTTCGCGCTTGAAATCGGGTTGCTTATCGCGCTGATCCGCTATGTTCCTTCTATTGTTAGAGGAGTGAAACAAAGTAAAGAAACCTTTTTATTTTCTTTTCCAGTTGCTATGGAACAAAACGTTCGTGATCATTCCGTTATCCGAATCCTCGTCTCAGAAATCCTCATGTTCTATTATGCGTTTTTCTCATGGAAAAAGAGTGCGGATGAAACGAACTTTACGTTACATAAAAAATCAAGTCTTATCATGATTCACATCATGACTATCCACGCGATCGCGATCGAAACGATCGGACTTCACTATTGGTTACATGAGCAGTCAGCGAGCATTTCTCTCGTGTTACTCATCTTAAATGTGTATTCCATCGCCTTCCTCGTTGGAGAAATCCAGGCGATTCGCTTAAACCCAGCAAGATTAGAAGGTGAAAGACTTTACTTATCTCTTGGTTTAACGAAACGAATGATCGTTTCTTTGGATGAAATTGAGTCAATTACGGTTGATCGTGCTTCTTTAGATAGCGCGATCGACAAGAAGACAACCATCGCATTCATCGCAAAAGATTTTGAAGAAGTAAAGCCAGAACTAATTTTAGAACTAAAGAATCCTTGTAAGGCCACGCACCTCTTCGGGATCCAAAAGTCTTATACGAGAGTTGCGTTACGTATCGATGAGCATCACGAGTTTCTGAGTAGATTAGTTAATCATTTGGAGGGACAGGCGTGAACAACATAGAGGAGCAGTATAAGAAATCGACGAACTTACGTACACGCATCAGTATTCACGAGCGATTCAGCACAAACAAAGAAGATTGGCATCGATGGCTCTTCGACCGATACAACCTTCCTGATGAAAGATTGCGCATTCTAGAAATCGGATGTGGAGATGCAACATTCTGGGTGAAAAATCGCGAGCGGGTATCAGAGCGATGGAGCATCACACTGTCTGACTTTTCAAGAGGTATGGTGGAGGCAGCAAAAACGAACGTGAGCTGGTTGGCAAACATTTCTGTGGAGCAAATGAAAATTGAAAACATTCCTTATGAAGAGAACCTTTTTGATGTCGTTATTGCGAATCATATGCTTTACCACGTTCCTGATCGTAACAAAGCGTTATTTGAAGTGCGGAGAGTGTTGAAGGATGGTGGTACGTTTTTTTCTTCTACAATTGGAGAAGAGCACATGAGGGGATTTGGAGACCTTTTAAAAGGGTTCTCTCCTCAACTGGATTATCCATCCGCCACCGTACACGCAAAGGAGTTTGGATTAGAAAATGGAGCGGATCAATTGAGAAGTTTATTTGATAATGTCGATCTCATCGATTTTCCAGGTGACCTCAGCATCACCGATGAGCACGCCATCATCGACTATTTACACTCAACGAATGTACACCGATTTGGTGAGGAAGAAGTGGCAGGTTTTCTACAGTATTTACAGGAAGTAAAGGAAGCGAATGGCGGTGCGATACCGATTACGAAATCTACTGGATTGTTTGTTTCGCAGTAGTAGAAAGGAGAGAGCTTATGCGAGACCAAGAAGAAGTTTTAGAAGGTGGAAACGTGTCGAACGTCTATCGATCAGGTCAAACGGTGAGACGAGAATTGAAGGAAGGCAGCTACAGAATTCATGCGCTGCTCGATCACCTCGAACGTAAGGGATATCTTCATTCACCGAGGTTCCTATGTATCGATGAGCAAGGGAGAGAAGTGCTGACTTTTATTAAGGGAGAGGCGGGAAACTACCCTCTAAAAGAATACATGCTTTCAGACGATTCACTTGTCGAGATCGCGCGGATGCTTCGCACGTATCATGATGCTGTGAGTGACTACGCCTACGATCCCGACTGGCCACCGTTAGAGCATACACCTCCACATCATGAAGTGATCTGTCACAATGATTTTGCCATCTATAACATTATTTTTCACGATAAAGAACCAGTTGGAATCATCGATTTCGATATGGCGGCACCAGGTCCAAGAATCTGGGATATCGCTTATACCCTTTACACGTGCGTACCTTTGAGCAGGTTCATGGTTAAGGAAGGTTCTGAGATCAAGAGGCGGGTCTCCATGTTCTTCGAAGCGTATGGCGAAACGTTTGAAGACGATTGGGTAGAGGTTGTGGTGGATCGATTAGAAGGTCTCTGTCAGACCATTACGAGAAAAGCGTCAGAAGGTGACAAGGCGTTTCAAAAAATGATCGAGGAGGGGCATGTCACGCATTACAAGGAAGAGATCGCGTTTATTAAAAAACATGGTCATGCGTGGAAGTAACCGCTTCGTTTACAAGTATTTCTAATCGTGTTAGAATTTTTAAAAAATGATGGCGTGCAGCTTCACAGATAATCTCGTCCCAAAGCGAGGGGCGGGATTTTTTTATGTTAGCGAAAGGGGGGACCGTGATGCAGCCACTAGATTCAGATCGAATCACATTAAGACCATTTGAAATGGAAGATGCACCTCGCATCCAGCAGTTAGCCAACCATAAAGATGTGGCGAACATCATTGGCTTACCTTATCCGTATCGCTTGGAGCATGCGGAGGAGTGGATCAAGATTCAGCCGGAATTGATTGGAAGCGGCACAGAGTACCCGCTCGTTATGTACTCTAAGGATCACGATGAACTGATTGGGACGATCTGTATACGTGTTGACAAGAAAAACAATCGAGGTGAGCTCGGGTATTGGATCGGAAGGTCATACTGGGGAGAGGGTTTTGCGACAGAAGCCGTCAAACGAATGATCACATTTGGATTTACTGACCTTGAACTAAACAAGGTGTGGGCAACAGCGGTCACTCGAAACAAAGGATCGATCAAGGTGCTCCAGCATGCTGGGATGGTACGAGAAGGCGTCCTGAGAGAGGATCGAATCGTGTTAGGAACCTATGAAGATGCTGAAGTGTATGGGATGTTGAGAAGTGAGTTTGATAGGTCGCGGAATTGCTAATCTATCATTATAAAAAAACAACTGCGATTTTGCGCTCGAGTTTTGAAAGGGGGAGATCACGTTGCACGTGCGGAACGTGAGAAGTTCAGATTATGACCAGCTTGCACCTTTGATCAACGAGTGGTGGGGTGGCAGACAGATGTCAGACCTTTTACCAAAACTGTTTTTTGATCATTTTCAACCTACTAGTTTTGTAATAGAAAAAGAGAATAATATCATCGGCTTCCTCATCGGATTTCTTTCTCAATCGAACTTAAAGGAAGCATACATACACTTTGTTGGCGTCCATCCGGAATTTAGGCAACATAACGTGGGTAGTTCGCTTTACGAGCGATTTTTTAAAGCAGTAACATTCGAAAATCGAGATACTGTAAGAGCGGTGACGTCCCCGGTAAACAAAGCTTCCATCGCTTATCATACGAAGATGGGTTTCGAGATCGTTAAAGGGGATCGATTGGTCGATCGGGTACCGGTTCATTCAAACTATGATGGAGAAGGAAAAGATCGAGTGTTATTCGTAAAGAAACTACGTGATGAATAGAGGGGTAGCATGGATAGAGCTTACTTTATCGGCATCGTACCGCCGGAAGGTTATTTAAAAAGAATACAGCACTTCCAGAATAAGTGGAATGAACATACAGGAGTTGAGCCTCACATTACGTTAAAAGCGCAAGGGGGCTTAACTGCTGATCGAGAGTGGGTCGAAAAAGTGAAGGAAGTGTGTTCGAAAAGTACGCCGTTTCAACTAACGCTCGAGGGTCCTGCGTATTTTGGAGATATCGTTTTATACTTACAAGTTCGTTCACATGAATTGATCGAACTGCACCATCAGCTTGTGAGGGCGGTTTCACCATCAAACGAGATGATCAAGCAGTATTTTGAAGGTGAGGATTTTGTCCCTCACTTAACGCTAGCAAAAGAGACGTATAGTGGCGGTATTTCTAAAGGTGTCTCAAGATCTGATCTTAAGGAAATGGAGAAAAAAGCAAAGGAAGAACTGACGTCTTATCCAACGTTTGACGTGACGTTCATTCGGATTTATGAGCTAAATGCCGATGAGCGTAAGTATGAGCCGTTATTGGATGTGCCTTTGGGTGAGATGATGGAGAGTGGAGGATAAAAGAATGAAGAATTGTTTAAGGTGTGATTCGAAGATGGTGGAAGCAAAATTAGATAGCTCGCCTATTCGCGTTTATAAAGCTTCAGTGAAGCCGAATAAAGAGACGATGAGCAGTGTGGAGGCTTATGCATGTCCAAAGTGTGGCTATATTGAGCTTTATGCATCTTCTCCAGAGAAGTTATCCTGATGATTTACGTCGTTCGCCATGGTCAAACTGACCTGAACAAGGAGAGAAGACTGCAAGGAAGACGTGGTTTGCCACTGAATGAGGTTGGTGTTCATCAAGCAGAACGCGTGAAGGAGAAACTTCAGGATGTTGAGTTTGATCTCGTGTACTCCTCACCGCAGGAACGTGCTGTTCAAACTGCAGAAATAGTGGCAGGGAAAAAAGCCACGCTCGATGATCGATTGAATGTGTTCGACCTTGGGGCAGCTGATTCCTTAGTGGTTAGCGAAGTGAAAAGAGTGAATGGAATTCCTGACCCCTCTATCTACAATGGAGTAGAAGACCCCCGGCTATTTATGAAACGGGTGTTTCATTTTATGAGCGAGCTCGAGACGAACTTTACCGATAAGCAAATTCTTATTGCGGGCCACCGATGTACCACGGGAGGAATCGGTGCTTATTTTAGAGGGATTCCTGAAGATGAAAACATCTTACAATACTCTTCTGATAATGGAGATTATAGGGTTTATGAATTTAAGATTTAAGAAACGATTCTGACCAATGAGAGGTGAAAGATCATATTTAAATTGAATTTAGTGAAGTTCCAAAAGGATGATTTTGAAGACTATTATCGCCTTGTTTCCAATGAAAGCGTGATGGCTCAAATCACCGAGCGTGCCATTCCGTTAGAAGAAGCGCGGTCGAATTATGAGAAGGTATTATTGAGTAACAAGGGTAGTGATTTACTAGGCTCTTATAAGATCATGAGTGAGGACCAATTCCTAGGTCTTGGTCACGTCACGTTGAAAGAAGCTTACGAAGCTGAAATCGGTTATATGCTGCTGCCGCCATTTTGGGGGAGAGGATATGGAACTGAAGTGGCAAGAATGCTGATCGAGCTTGCTGAACAAACAGATGTGAAAAAGCTCATGGCGACGATTGATCCAAATAATATAGCTTCTAGAAAAATTTTGGTCAATCAGCAGTTCGTATCAGAAAAAGTTGGTGAAATAGACGGATTACCAGGTGAAATTCTGAGCAAACGTTTATCGGAATCCATTCGAAAAGAGATCGAACGATGAAAAACAAAGAGAACGTATTGAATGGGATAGGGGTCGTCTTTTTCTTTTTACTGTTTGTCGTGAGCATGTCTTTCTTAAATGAGATGCCGCTCTTAACGATTACTGGTATCTTAGGATTAAGCGGTGTTTCGTATTTTGTTTATCGGTTTGTTTCATTACAGATTAAAAAAAGCGTAGTAAAATGAAGCTGATATCGTTATTAAGGTTAGGGTGGTAGGATGTCTATAACGGGTATAAATCATCTTTTATTTTCGGTTTCTAACTTGGAACATTCTATTACGTTTTACAAGAACGTATTTAACGCTAAATTGTTAGTGAAAGGTAAAACAACAGCATATTTTGATTTAAATGGAATATGGCTTGCTCTTAATGAAGAAAAGGACATACCTCGAAATGAAATAAAGCAATCTTATACGCATATTGCATTTTCGGTAGAAGAAGACGACTTCGAAGAGATGGTCAATAAATTAATAAGTCTTGAAGTCAACATTTTGTCAGGCCGTCCAAGAGCGGAAGAAGATAAGAAATCGATTTATTTCACTGATCCAGATGGCCATAAATTTGAATTTCATTCAGGAATGATGAAGGACAGATTAGATTATTACAGAAAAGAAAAAACACATATGGAATTCTATGATTAAAGAAAGGTGACTTGTATTTAATGACTAGCCCAGAAGCCAAAGAGATGTCCATTAAATCGCTGGAGTCCACTTACAATAAACTTTCAAATGCTTATAAAAGCATAAGCGAAAAAGGTTCAAATACGACGCTCGTCTTAAAGAGACTTAACGCCGTAGAGATCGGAATAAAAAGTTTAAAAGACAATTGGAACAGTGAGGGGTTCTTTTATGACGAAGAACCAATAAGGAATTCTAAAGAAGTTCTAGAAGGCATTATTCCATCTATTGAAAAACAGATTGAACGAGCAAAAAAAGGTAGTGCGCAAAAAACAATAAATGAGCGCCGTTTAACTGCGCTTAAACTAGCAATCGAATCATTGGAGCAACGTCTAAACTAAACCGTCCCTTAACCGTTTTAGAAAAAAGAGCTAAAAACCTATAAAAAAAATAACGATCAGAGGCATTTGGCCCGCTGACCGTTATTTTTGCGATTTTACGGTATATGTTTCATTTACTCAAGCGCATTATTCTCGATGATAGCATCTGATAAGCGCAGTTGCTCCGCGGACTTCTCAATTTGTTCCTCACACTTACTATGGGAAACTTCTTTTTCAGCGGAAACAGAGTAACATGTTCCTTCTCCAGACGCTTCCGTTAAATTGGCTTTGTAATAAAGGTCTTGATAACGGAACGAGCCATCTCTGAAAACGGTCATGTTTTCTTTGTCATCGAGTAATGAGTTTCCAAGCATGAATGTTGGTTCGATGTCTAATACATCCAGAATCGTAGGTGCAATATCGATCTGTCCTCCGTTTCCTTCCATCACTTTTCCTCCGTCTTCATTCGGCAGCTTGATGAATAACGGCACTTGACGGTCGAGTTCGAACGCATCGATATCGTTCTCAACGTTTGCTTCTTCTGCCATTTCATCGTCTGGCATCGTAAGGCCGCTGTCGTGGTCTCCATAAAAGATGACGAGTGCATCGTTCCACATATTCTTCTGCTTCAGCTCCTCGATCATCACCCCAACTGCTTTATCAACAAAATGAACCGTCTGATAATACTTCTTCAGCTGCTCATCTTCATAGCCTTCAAGGTTAAGTTCTCGCTTCTCTTTTGGAATATCGTAAGGCGTATGACTCGAAAGAGCGACCATGAAGGCGAAAAAAGGCTTTTTCAACTTTTCCATCTTTTCGATCGAGGAGGTGAAGAAGGTTTGGTCGTTCAACGCCATCCCCACTTTATCTCCGTCTGGATAATCTTTTTCACTGTAAAAGTGATCAAATCCGACGTTCTCATACACATCATCCCGGTTCCAAAACCCTTCCTTAAAGGCATGCATCGCTGCCGTTTCATAGCCGTAGTTCTTAAGAAGGTCAGGGAGCGCTTTGTATTCGTTCGTTGGAAAGCGCGTGTAAACGGACCCTGATTTCAGCGGGTAAAGTGATGTTATTGTCGTGAACTCAGAATCCGATGTTCGCCCTTCATGGGTTTGGTGATAGAAAGATGGAAAGTAAAGTGATTCTTTTTTCAACTCGTTTAGATTCGGTGTTAACACCTGGTCGTTCACGAATTGGTCGATGACAGAATCCTGAAACGATTCGAGCTGCACAAGGATGATGTTTGGCTTATCAGTTACCTTCTTAGGGTCTGTCTCTTTGTTGAGAGACTTTTTAATATCTGATTTCACTTCGCTCGAAACGTTCGGTTCGTCGTCGATTTGCCGCTTTAGTTCAGTGACAACATCCAGTCCATGATAGCCCCAGAACCCAAGCTGGTAATACTCGCGCATGTTCGAAATCGATTCATCCATCAGCCATTTTTCTTTATTAACGAAACTCATAACGAGCGGTGTCGCAAAAATAACGATTGCCGCGGATAACGAAAGGCCAGCGATCAAGCGCTTTTTCTTTTTTGGTAGTGGATTATCTTTATGACGTAATAGAAAAATTACGACTCCAAAGATGACGAGATCAGTGAAGATGAGAAAATCCTTCACCATGATGAGCTCCATAAATGCACCACCAACGTCACTCATCTGAAGCATCTGTGAGATCAACGCGACCGACAACAGATCGTCGAAGTAGCGGTAGTACCAGAGGTCAGAGAGAATGAGCGTACTATGTAAAAAGAGAAGGATGAAAAGAATCCATCGTCTTTTTTTCGGTTTTAAGAAAAGGGTCCAGAACGAGATCATCACCATGCCTGCTACATTCACAAGGAGGAAATCAAACTGAAACGCTGTGTTCGTATACAAACTAAATAGAAACAATTTTAAAAGTGATAGTATGAGATAAATCCAATAATCGAGCGTTTCCATTTCAACACCTCCTATGATTAGTCCTTGTACTAAGTTATCTCCTAAATTTCCTTTTTTAGTTAACTAGGAAACATTCGGATGTGCTTACAGAAAATCATACGAGATTGAAGAAGGAGTATGGGTGAAGATGAGAAATAGTAGTAGTGAGACGTGAAGAGGTGCACGATCTAAAAAGGAGTGTGTTCAAATGAATGGTAGAAGTCGAAAAGTAGATGGTTTTCTTAAGAAAGCGAAGCAGTGGAAAGAAGAATTTGAGACGTTGCGAGAGATCATTTTAGACTGCGGCTTAACAGAAGACATGAAATGGATGCACCCTTGCTACATGTATGATGATAAGAACATTGTGCTGATCCACGGATTCAATGAGTACTGCGCGATCCTTTTTCACAAAGGTGCGTTACTTAAGGATCCTCAAGGCATCCTCATCCAGCAGACGGAAAATGTGCAGGCTGCACGTCAGGTTCGGTTTACGAACGTGAACGAAATTGTAGAATTAGCGCCGATACTGAAAGACTATATTAAGGAAGCGATCGAGGTGGAGAAAGCAGGACTGAAGGTTGAAATGAACAAAGATATTCAAATTCCTGAAGAGCTTCAGCAAAAATTTAATGAGAGTCCACAATTGAAAAAAGCGTTCGAAGAACTGACGCCAGGACGTCAGCGCGCGTATGGCTTTTACTTTTCAAAAGCGAAACAATCGAAGACAAGGGTTTCTCGCATTGAGAAATATGTGCCACATATTCTTGAAGGAAAAGGATTGAATGATTGATTCATTCATTCATTCATTTCCTTTTTTCTGGGTAATTCGGTAAAATCTGAAACTTTTCTTGTTCTAGTCCGTAGAAAAGGTAAGGCAATTACATAGATTGCAAACCAAGAGAGGATGATGAACGGGATATGATGGAATTTATCGGACTGATTATTTCAGCGGTCATTTTGTTTTTCTTATTGATCGCAGCCGGAATCGGCTTTTTTATTTTCAAAAAGCGGTATAAGACGGCAAGCTCCAATCAAGCGCTGATTATCACGGGGCCAAAACTTGGAGATGCAGAAAAAGACAATCGCATTTTCGTCGATGACAACGGCAGAAGCATGAAGATCGTGCGAGGTGGCGGTATTCGCCTCAAGATGTTCCAAACGAGTACGCCGATCGACCTTACGTCGTTCCAGCTCGAGATCGCTTCACCAAAAGCATACACGTCTGAAGGGGTACCGATTAAAGCGACGAGTGTTGCGGAGATCAGTATCGGAAGCAAGCTCGAGATCGTTGCGAACTATGCAGAGAAATTTCTCGGTAAGGAACAGAAGGAAAAAGAACGTGAGCTGAAGGAAGTTCTAGAAGGTCACCTTCGTGCGATCATTTCTTCCCTTACCGTCGATGAAATCTACAAAGATTTTAATTCAGTAAACAAAAAGGTTAAAAATATCGCAGAAGAAGATTTGAAGAACCTAGGTTTTGAGATCACATCGTTCGCGCTTAAAGAGTTAAAAGATGATGACGAAGAGAACGGCTATCTTGAAGCGCTAGGACGTCCAAGAATCGCAGAAGCACGTAAAGATGCGGACATTGCTGAAGCGAACGCGAGACGTGAAACGCGTATGCATAAAGCAAAAACAGACCAAGAAGCAGAAGAAGATGAGATCAGACGTCAGATCGACATCGCGCAATCTCAAAAAGATAAAGATGTGAAAGAAGCGGAATATAAAGCAGAGGTTGAACGTGGACGTGCGCGTTCTGAGCAGTCTTACAACCTCGAGCAAGCTACGCTTAACCAGAAGGTAAAAGAAGAAGAGATGCAGGTTCAATACATCGAACGTAAGCGTCAGGTTGAACTAGAGCTTGAGGAACAGAAGCGTAGACGAGCACAAGCTGATGCGGACGCATACGATATCCGTGCGAGAGCAGAGGCGGAAGCTGAGAAAGATCGGATCGATGGTGAGACAAAAGCAGAAATCGAGAAGCAAAAAGGGCTTGCAGAAGCTGAGGTTATTCGCGAACGTGGTAAAGCCGAAGCGGAAGCAAAAGAACTGATGGCTCAGGCGATGGAGAAATACGGAGAAGCAGCGATCATAGAAATGGTCGTAGAGATGCTGCCGAAATATGCGCATGAAATTTCTCAGCCGCTTTCTCAAATCTCAGACATGAAAGTGATCGATATGGGCGGAGGAAGCAGCAATGGCTCTGCGAAGATCACCGATAACGTAACGAAAACGATGACGGGACTTCAAGCGAGTCTTAAAGAGTCGACAGGTATGGACTTAAAAGCCATGCTTGAAAGCTTCGTATCGAGAGGAAACTATAATAGTTTCGCTTCAGAGGAGAAGAAGTCTGAAGCAGAAGAAACGGAAGAAGCTGAAGATGCTGAAGCGCACGAGCGTGAGCAAAAGCAGTATGAAAGTGAAGTCGCTTCTGCGTATGAAGAAGAATTAGAGAAAGAACAAAAAGAGTAACGGTAAGCGCGTCGAATTCGTTCGGCGCCTTTTCTTTATACATGCGACCAACATTAAGATAATCGTTACGATCGATAAGGAGAGTGTGTATCTATCAAGAGTCTCTTAAGTAGCGGATTATTCATTATCACTTTTATTGTGGTGACGACCTTAGAATCTTTAACGCCTTTATACAACATGTTGCTTTGTTGTGTATTACTGTATGTGATCTATCAAAGTGAAGAGAAGTTATCTCCATGAAAAAGTAAATGTCATCGCTAATGCTATGTAAGTTGATCGTCTTTCGATAACAGTATTGCGGCATATGGAATAGTTTGGAATAATTAAGAGTGGAGCATGTTTTACGCCTTAGGAGGAACGGTGAACGGAATGAACACAGACGAAAAGATTCTAGAAGAATTGAAAGAAATAAACCATCGATTAGGGAAGATAGAAGAGGCAAATGAAGAGCAACCATCAAACCTTGTTTTTAGTATGATAAAGTCGCTGTTAACCGGTCTATTGATTGGTGGAGTGATTGCTGTAGGATTTGGAATGGTTCAAATCATCGCAAGTTGGATCATGTAACGTTTTTTAAAAGGGGAAATTCATAAATGAATTACGAATTTAACGTGATGACACAAAATCAAGCTGAGGAAATCGCGCGCAACTGGCATTATGATGGGCAGTACGCCTTTTATGATATGGAAGCAGATGAAGAGGATCTTGCTGAATTCCTTGATCCAAATGCGCGGGGAGAATCGATGTACGCTGTGACGAATAACGATGAGCTGATCGGGTTCTTTAGTGCGAACCAGGTTGCTGACATCATCGACATCGGATTAGGGATGAGACCTGATCTTACTGGAAGAGGACATGGAAAAGCGTTTTTGGAGGCTGGCATTTCTTACGTAAAATCTACATATGAACCAAAAACCATCACGCTTGCTGTAGCCACCTTTAATCAGCGAGCGATTTCGTTGTATCGAAAGCTAGGCTTTCAAGATGTAGAAACGTATATGCAGGATACGAATGGGAGTACATATGATTTTCTGAAGATGCGTTATGAGTGCTGGGGCTAACGGTGGAAACACTGGACATTATTAGAGCAGCCACAGCGGATAGTTCAGTGTACGACAACGGTTTTGGAACTCAAGATTGAAAGGAGACTGTTTTTGTATGACGATAAGTAAGAACCGTAACTATACAATTTTCTTCCTCATGCTGGCACCTGCCTTCATCGCAGGTGGTATGGCATTAAGTGACATTGTTCCTTTTTCAATCGTGATCGGTTGGCTAATGGCACTCGCGAGTCAGATCACTGCGATCGTCTTCGCAGTTAGACGTAATCGAATCCATCGTACAAATCAGAACTTGCCTCGTTAGGGAAGTTCTTTTTATTTGCATCAATATAGTCGTAAAGCCCTTAACCTTTTGCATAGGCTGATAGTAATAGCGTATCGATGAAGGGTGGGAATTTTATTGAAAAGTGGACTACCTTTATTAACTTGCGGAAAAACGTTTGCTCCAGAATTGCCAGAACAGCTTGATCGAAGTGAGCCTCCGATTACCATTGCCGAGGTTTTCGTCGATTTGAAATCGATACAAACCCCTTGTGTGCTAACAAAGTATTCAGAGTTTATCCAGTTTACGCTATTTGGATTGAATCCGAAGCTGCGTATTTGTTACCGACTGATTAGAAAAGGGGTTAGAGACGCACAGATTTTACAAGAATGGGAGTTTCTATACGATGCTACCGATCGAGTGGGATTTGGAGATATAAATGCGATACAACCGACGGTTCTCAATAACTGTGATTGCTTGAAGAAGGGGAGAAGGAAGCTCGCGTATCACATTCAAATCATTGAGATTGAGACGAATGGCGTTCGGAGCTATCGTCTTCAAAATCAAAGCTTTACTGCGACTGCCATCACAGGTGAGTCTCAGCATGAAAGGAAGGGAGCTCGATGAGAAAAAAGCGTCCTTCAGTTGTTAAGTCGTATAAGCCTGTCCCAAGCGTGAAGTCCGAAGAGCAACGGTACGTAAACCCTTTTATTGCGTGCGGGAAAGTATTTAATCCAGTGTTACCTTTTGAACTTTCTCAAGATGATCGACCTGTACCATTAACGCGTGTATCGATCACGGTGAAGAGTTCGCTACCTACAAATGTTCTTATTAATTTTTCTTGTTTTATCACATCAGCTCTAAGAGAAGCGGGGGCATTCAACAACCTTGTGTTTCGTCTGGTCCGTGAATGTTCCTCAATGAAAGTACCGTTAAGAGAGTATTCGTTTCAAAGGCAGCTGCCATCTCCTACTGATATAAAGGAGCCGCTCGTCTACAATTTTTGTGATGAGAATCCGCCGATGAGGACGTGTACGTATACACTTTTTCTTGTAAAAGCAAATGTATCGAAATCATCCTTTTACGATATTACGAACAAGAGCATGACGGGACTCGTTTTTCCTGCCCCGATTAAAAGGGAGGATGAAAGGATATGAAGGAATTTGGCATTCCAACATTAGCGTGCGGTGAGATTCTTAAGAAAAAGATTCCTTCTGAGCTCTCGAGAAAAAATCCACCTATCACGCTCGCAAAAGTTGTGGTGAATCCTCGCACCGTTTCGTCTCCTTGCGTGCTGTTGAATTATTCGTTGAATATAAGGTTCGTTACTGAGGGTGTTGAGCCTATTATTAGCCTCCGTTTCCAGTTGGTAAGAACACCGAAAGCCACAAAGAAGACGACCGTACTCGAAGAATGGCAGTTCGAGGGTGCTGAAATTATTCCGACTGATGTTCCGAGTACGAAGACGATCGAACCGATTGTCTTTAACAACTGCGATTGCAATCATTTTTCTAGTCCAGTTATGTATCGCATGCAGCTCGTTGAAATCGTGACGAATAACGTGCGTTTTGTGATCGATGATGAGGAATTTTCAGCCATTGTGATGAGTGGAATGGATCAACGCTAGCGTAAAGGATAACGATATCCGCGAAAAATTCATTTTATCCGCGATAACCAGGATATATCCGCGCTTTTCGCTATTTATCCGCGAATATCAAATTATATCCGCTAAAACGAGTTTTTATCCGCGAAACGAAATTCCCCACTATATTCAATACGAATGAAGGCACCTATTTAGGTGCCTTCACTTTATGAAATCTTACCATTTACAGTAAGCAGTACCAACGATGATCAACAAAATGAACAATACCACGATCAACGCGAAGTTTTTGTTGTATCCTGACATGAATATCCCTCCCAAATCCTAAATAAGAGGAAATTCCCTCTCTTACTACTAGATTATGTAGAAGTTTGAAAGATGTGAAGACAAGCTAAAACTAGTTTTATAAAAAAAAGAAACCTCTCGGATCCTGATCCGGGAGGTGAGGGGTGCGACGAATAGGTCTATCTAATCTACTAAAGGCTACTTCTAGATTACCAGAAGAAAGGTCCGTAGCTAAAAGCAGCGATCGAAGCGAATGCTACTGCGATAAGCGCAGCACCGAAGAAAAAGTAGCTTCCATACCCTGGACCACTGTCTCCGCCGTCTAATGGACGAAGGTAGACGTGGTTGTTGTCGCAGTGATCAACATATCCGCGATGTACTTTTCCATCATGACAGCGAATTTCTACGCATCTGCCAACGTTACTACCGAAATGATCTTGATAAGACATAATTTCACCTCTTCTATAATTCGTAGTATTCGGTACTAGTTTATGTAACCAAGCCATCATTCGCATGGACGGGTAGCCGGTATTCAATTAAAAATATAAATTTGCTGAGTGCCCGAACAAACCATTCACCCATTTCATACGCTGTAAAGAAATGAAAAGGGGGGAATCAGAATGAGTGAAAAGTGTGATGTTCAAGGAGCTTACAGAGGTGGAGCTGGAAAAGGCTTTGCTTTGATCGTTGTATTGTTTATCCTTCTAATCATCGTAGGTGCAGCTGCACTTGGCGGTGCTTATGGATGTAACAATGTAGCGCCTGCATATGGAAAAGGCTGCGGATACGGTGGCGGATACGGCTACTAATCGCCGGAAGAATCGGACCAAACATACAAAAAGGTCCGTACAAAAAGAGGGTGCCAGTGGCGCCCTCTTTTTATATAAAAAAATCTTGAATTCAAATATCTTTAGTTTGAGTTTTTCGGAATAGGGAATTTATCATAGTATTCGGTACCTAGGAGGAGTAAAAATGATTTCAGATCTTGATCTGATCAGTCGCATCATGAATAAGGAGAAGGACGCATTGACACTCCTCTATGATCAATATGATACCCATCTCTATCGAATCGCCGTAAACATGGGATTCGATGAAGCGGTAATCGAGGCAACGATAACAGATTTTTATCGAACGATATGGAGATCGCCTGATATCCTTTTGAGTAAGAAAACACTTTCTTACGCCATGACCCATCTTTACATAGAGATTTGTTTAAAAAGAGATGATAACAAAAAAGCAATTACTGTTTAAAGGCTTAAACTATAACTTTAATCCACTTCTGCTCTTAAACCTTCTCAGCAAGATATGCGATTCCACTCTTGTGATTCCCTCAAGTGCATATAATTCATTGTTTACAAACGACTCCAATTCAATGAAATCCTGTACAAGTACGTGCATATGAAGGGTGCTTGGTCCAGTCATCTGGTAACAGCTCGCAACATATGGATTGTTTGCCAGGTTTTCTGCCACCTCAACGAGCGCCCTCGGTTCACAATCCACTTCGAAAAAGGCTGACACCCCTTTACCTACTTTTTCACTGTTTACCACACATGAAAATTTCTCGATCACCCCACATTCCATAAGCTGATTCACGCGAGACCTCACCGAGACACGGGAGAGGTCTAATTCTTTTCCGATGTCCGCGTAAGACATACGGCCATCCTCTACGAGCAGTACGATGATTTGCTTATCGATGTCATCGATCTTGAGCTTACCGTCCTCTTTCATCGTTTCACATCCTAACTCAATTTTATGTTTTTCATAAAAAGGATTCAATTTTCAAAACATTTCATCTATAATTGGATGTATCCGTTTGTTAATTAAAATAACATAATTGATTAACAAATAGTATAGATATATGAACAACTATAAACAAATTGAAAATAAGTGAATCAGTGAACTGGTAATGAAAGGAGCTTATTAACGATGACAACCGATTATCTTCACCACCCTTATACGTCTCAACGGATGACGACCGTCGCCAACAAAGGCATGGTCGCAACGTCTCAGCCTCTTGCAGCTCAAGCGGGTCTGGATATTTTGAAAAAAGGGGGCAATGCGATCGATGCTGCGATTGCAACGGCTGCAA
The DNA here is from genome assembly GCF_056158505.1 of Anaerobacillus sp. ABR4_321. Classification (NCBI taxonomy): domain Bacteria; kingdom Bacillati; phylum Bacillota; class Bacilli; order Caryophanales; family Bacillaceae; genus Anaerobacillus; species Anaerobacillus sp. ABR4_321. The sequence continues at coordinate 3,440,048 of NZ_JBSWTK010000001.1, read as the reverse complement.
CGCTTACTGTAGTTGAACCGACATCGAACGGAATCGGTGGTGACGCTTTTGCGCTTGTTTGGACGAAAGGAAAACTTTACGGTCTGAACGGGAGCGGTCCTGCGCCAGCATCGATTTCAATCGATTCCTTAAACAGTAGAGGTTACGATGAAATTCCAAAGTATGGATGGGTGCCTGTCACCGTTCCGGGAGCTCCGGGAACATGGGCTGAGCTATCTCGCGAGTTCGGAAAGCTCTCCCTTAAAGAGACGCTCGAACCTGCAGTACGCTATGCAGAAGAAGGATATCCGTTATCACCGGTATTAGCTAAGTTCTGGAAGAATGCGTACGAACAGTTTCGTGAAGCGCTGACAGATAAAGAGTTCGAGCATTGGTTCGAAACGTTTGCGCCGAATGGTAGAGCACCTGAAGTAGGTGATGTGTGGAGGTCTCAAGGTCACGCAGACACTATACGAAAAATTGGCGAAACGAATGCGGAATCGTTTTATAAAGGTGAACTAGCTGATAAGATCGCTTCTTTTTCAAAAAAATATGATGGATACCTCACGAAGGATGATCTCGCTTCCTATAAACCAGAGTGGGTTGACCCGATTTCTGTTAACTATAAGGGTTATGATGTGTGGGAGATCCCTCCAAACGGCCAAGGGTTGATCGCACTATCTGCACTTAATGTCTTGAACGGATTCGAGTTCGATCATAAAGACTCGGTGGAAACATACCATAAGCAGATCGAAGCGCTGAAGCTTGGGTTTGCTGATGGACAGAAATATATCACAGAACAAAGTGAGATGTCGGTTTCAGTTCAAGGGTTGTTATCAAAAGAGTATGGTGATGAACGTAGGAAGCTCATCTCTGACGAAGCGCTGATGCCAGCACCAGGAGAGCCTCCAAAAGGAGGAACGGTTTATTTATCGACGGCTGATTCAGAAGGCAATATGGTTTCGTTCATTCAAAGTAACTATATGGGCTTCGGTTCAGGGTTGGTCGTGCCAGGTACAGGAATTGCCCTGCAAAATCGAGGGCATAATTTTTCTATGGATCAAGACCACGACAACGCGCTTAAAGGCGGTAAGCGTACGTACCACACGATTATCCCAGGATTTCTTACGAAGGATGGGAATGCCGTCGGACCGTTTGGTGTCATGGGTGGCTTTATGCAGCCGCAAGGTCATGTACAGGTCGTTTCAAATCTAATCGACTTTCATTTAAATCCACAGGCTGCACTCGATGCACCGAGGTGGCAATGGACAGAGGGGAAGAAGGTATGGGTTGAATCTACATTCCCACCATACCTTGCGGAATCACTAAGAAGAAAAGGGCACGAGATTGAAGTTCAGCTCGAAAAAGGTGCGTTTGGAAGAGGGCAAATGATTTGGCGCGACCACCAAACTGGTACACTGTATGGTGGAACCGAATCTCGAACAGATGGTTCAATCGCAGCTTACTAACGCGAGAAGTAGAAAGGTGGTACTTCATGAAACAGTGGCAGCTATTCCTTGCCTTTTTTAGAGTGGGGATGCTTGGATATGGAGGCGGGCCATCATCTATTCCTCTTGTGCATAAAGAAGTAGTCGAAAAGTATAAATGGCTTAGTGATGATGAGTTTGCGGATATTCTTGCTCTAGGTAATTCGCTACCTGGGCCGATCGCAACGAAGATGGCCGGCTACATCGGTCACCGCGTTGCCGGAATCACCGGAATGATGAATGCCGTTCTGGCAACGATCGTACCAACGATCACGATCATGATCGTCCTCTTAACCTTTTTGTCCAGTTTCCGTGACAAAGCCTGGGTTCAGGGAATGACGCAGGCGGTTGTTCCTGTTGTCGGTGTGATGCTTGCCGTATTAACGTATGACTTCTTTCGTAAAGCACAGGGGAAATTGGGGTGGGTCCTTACGTTAGTGATGACGTTCGTTTCGTTTGTAGTAATCGAAATCGCTGGCGTTCACCCTGGAATCGTCATCGGGGTGTTGTTGCTTTATGCGCTTCTTAAGCCTTCAAAAAAGGATGAAAAAGGAGGGGAGGTGTCATGATTTATTGGGAGATCTTCGTCGCCTTTTTCATACCAGGGATTCTTGGCTATGGGGGAGGCCCTGCATCGATCCCTCTCGTCGAGAATGAAGTAGTCGGACGCTTCGGATGGATGAGTGTGAACGAGTTCAGTGAGATGCTCGCGATGGCGAATGCATTACCAGGGCCTATCGCGACGAAGATGGCAGGTTATATCGGTTTTCAACAGGGAGGCGTTCTCGGTGCGTTCGTAGGCGTATTCGCAACAGTCGCTCCGTCGCTCATCTTAATGGTCGTCTTATTGAGCATCCTCTATAAATTTAAGGATTCACCGAAGGTCAAGCTGATGACAGCGCTCATCAGACCTACGATTGCCATCCTACTCGGCGTTATGGCATTTCAATTCTTTGCAAGCTCTTACGAAGGAGCGGGCTTCTTGCAAACGATCTTTCTCATCGCCGCCAGCTTCATACTGATGGAACGGATGAAGGTACACCCTGCCTTCGTAATCGTGGGCTCCCTTGTATATGGCGCCGTGTTCTTAGGGTGACAGGTACCACCCGGTTTTAGTCAAAGAATGTCATACTGAAGGAGGTTCTCTTCTTGAGAGCCTCCATATTTGTTTCTATCGTCTCTTTTTCAAAACTACTCAATTTCTAGTTGAGTTATGTAACGTCTATCACTCAAGCAGAAGTTGATAGGCAGACCTCTATGAAAACGATACGATGAATCTATACTAATCAAAGAGGTGATTCACATGTTCGACATGAAAAAGGTAGGGAAGCAAATTGCGTTTTTGAGAAAAGAAAGCAATGTTACACAAATGGCATTGGCTGATAAGTTAGGGGTAAGTTATCAAGCCATCAGTAATTGGGAACGGGGGCTTACGATGCCTGATATCGCAAAACTTCCGGAGCTGGCTAGTGAGTTTGGTGTTACAATCGATCACATTTTGCAAGGGGATATTGGAACGGAACTAGTTAAGACTATTGCTGAAAGTGACACCCTCATCATACACTCGGTGGAAAAAGAAGAGTTGTTGAATGCAGCACCTCTTCTTACGACAGATCAAGCAGAGCGTGTGTATCAGCAGCTAAACAGTGAATTTTCAATAGATGATATCTCTCATATCGCCCCTTATATTAGCCAGGCGTCTATCGATACGCTCGTAAAGAAGCATATGGAATCTAGTGGTCTTGAAGGGTTGTCTTCTGTTGCGCCTTATTTAAGTGATGAAACGATTGATTACATTGCCGTAAAGGGTTTTGAACAGGATGGTCTTCATTCGATCACTTCAATCGTCCCATTTGTAAGCCTGGAGATTCTTGAGGAATTAGCAGGGAAAGAACTTGAGCATAAAGGGATAAAGACATTATCATCGGTCGCCGCATTTTTAAACAAAGAGTTTATCGACGAGTGTGCTAGAAGGGAATACGAATTACGCGGCGTACAACACTTACCGGCACTCGCACCATTTATGAGTGAAGCAGCTTTGAGTGAGCTTGCGAAGAGGAGTGTTGAAATAAATGGAGTGGACTCCATCACAGCAATCGCCCCATTCTTGAAGAAAGAGCTGTTAAATCGTATTGCGTTAGAAGCTATAGCGAATGGAGGCATAAAAGAAGTGAATGCCATCTTGCCATTCATCGACCTAACAGCCATCGAGGAACAAATGAGGAAGTAGTGGTGACAGGTACCACACGGTTTAGCTCGATTGGTGTCGACTAGTTTTATTGCCCTGTGCATTAGCACAGGGTAATTTTTTCTTTGCTAGAATGCTAGTGTTGCTATTTTTACTCAAAACGAATTATGAGTATGGTAAAATGTGGTTGAAAGATAAACTGAACTTATAGGTGATGAAGATGACGATCATACAAAAATCTGATGTAGGGAACACACCGTTCCAAAAGCTTCTAGGACATAATCCTGATGTGATGAAGGCATGGTCATCGTTAGGAGATGTACTTGAAAACGATGGTATCCTTACTTCAACGTTAAAAGAACAAGTAAGAAGAACGTTGGCTCAACAGAATGGCTGTGAATATTGTAAAGCGAAGGGGAAACCAGATCCATCCCTTTTCGGTGAGAAAACCTCTCTTGCGGCCGGCTTTGCTGAAGTATACTTAAAACAAAACGGCGATGTGTCTTCCTCCATAATCAATGTATTAAAGGAGTCTTTTTCTGAGGAAGAGATAAGCGAGCTCTTCGCGTTTATCTGCTTCACCACTGCTCAACAGCACTTCGGAGCGTTAATGAAATTGCAGCCTTAAACGAAGAGTGGACAAGGTTCGCGAACTGTGGTGTGAAAACAGTGATGCGTTCTACAAATCTATTAAAAATGAGGAAGAGACATTATGAAAAAGTATTACCTTGCTGTGACCTATGATGTTTGTGAACATAATGATTTGTTTGTAGATATGAATGAGTATCCTATTAATTCGTCATCAGAAATGGAAGCTCAGGTAAAGGATTTCGCGAAGCAAGATGTTGCACCACTTGTAAGAGTGTATGAGTCAGAGACGAGTGATTTTAAAAACATCACGTTACATAGAGAATTTACATTCAAAGAGTATGAGTGTCGTTGTGAGTCAGATAGCATGTGAGGTGAAACATGAGTGAAGATGTCTTAAAGAAAATCAGGCTTGTTCTTTTCTACATAGGATTTTTAATTATTGCGGTTTCAGTGTCTTATTTTATTGCATATCCGGTTGGGTTCGCACCTAATGGTTACGAATTGATAGAATCAACAGAAGACAAAGCGACCCTACAAACTTATACAATAATGGGAATGAAAGATGAAGAGATCACCTACCGCCCGGAAGAAGAAAATGAGTGGAGGATGACTTACCTGAGTGAGCGAATCGATCAACTGCCACAAGACTATTTCTTTTTCTTCACGTCGGTGACCGTGGCGATTTTTTGGGCAGGAATCGACTTTATTAGAAGGCGTTCCCTTAAAAGGAGCTTGCTTCAGGCAGGGGCATTTATGCTATTTCCTACTTTAACGTTGGTTGGGAGCATCAATGACATTAAGGACGTTATACAGCATTCACTCTAGGGTTCGGTTATGTGATCGATGACAAGTTAGGAGGTATACAATGGATCAAGATAAGCTTCGAGCTGCCTTGATTTTAGGTTCATTAGTAGGATTGATTGGCATAATCATGCTTTTCTTTAGTGTGGATTTCGGTACAGAGATAGCTGAGAACTGGTTAGCTGAAGAAGGAGGGGCAAATATGGAGTATTACCATATTGCTGTCCAGGGCTTTATCAACAACTTTATAGTCGCTGGAGGAATTATGTTTGCTTTTGGACTAATCGTGACATCGGTTGCGCTATACCTCAGGTGACAGGTACCACCCGTTTTAGCTCGATTGATGTCGAACCCCGTCATGTAAGGGTTTAGCGTATGTATGCAAAATGTCCTGTATATCAATACAGGGCATTTTTGTATGCTTTAGTATGGTAGAATATGGGTTGGTGAGTGTTTGTGTTAAGGACCCTTCCAATCGTCCTATTGGAAGGTTCGTCAACGGAGGAAAACACATTTGCTTCACCTACAAAATAGTCGTTATACAAAACTAATGATAAGATTAACTACTAGCAACCTACAAGGGGAGAACGTTCATCCATCTTATAAGGGAGTTAGGTTGGTTACAACATATCGAAAAACGTCGTTAGGGATTAGGGAGAGATGGATGATGGGGGATCAGTTTAGTCAGTATAATGTTTGGTTGGTATCATTGTCTTTCGCAATTGCGGTCCTATCTGCTTTTACATCGTTACATATTGCGAGCCGCTTGCTAGGTTCGAAAGGGAACGATCGTATCGTTTGGGTATCGATAGGGAGTTTTACGCTGGGTGCTGGGATTTGGTCGATGCATTTTGTGGGAATGCTCGCTTATGACACCCACATGACGGTAACCTACGACCCGTTATTGATGTCCATCAGTATTCTTTTCTCCATCGTCTCAAGTGCGATCGCGTTTTACGTGATCAGTTTAGAGGTTAATAAAACGAGTACCTATTTACTTGGATCTGGTCTTATCGGAATGGGGATCATTTCGATGCACTATATTGGGATGGCTGCGATGCAGATGCCAGCAGCCATTACATACAATGGGAAGTTAGTAGCACTCTCTGTCTGTATTGCATTTATTGCTTCTTATACTGCGTTAAAACTTTTTCTTTCTTATGCTCAAACAGCTAGTTGCAAGTGGAGGCTATGGACGAGTGCGTGCGTCATGGGAGTCGCGATCACAGGGATGCATTATACAGGGATGGCAGCGGCTTCCTTCGACGGAATGAGCGTAGCTATTCTTCCTCAAATGGATTCAAGCATTGATCAAGATACATTAGGCTATCTAGTCGTTGGTGGCGTTTTATTAATCATGGCGTTTACGGTCATCGTCATTAAATATCAGGCAAGGATTGAAGATAGCAATCATCGTTTTGCGATTATTGACCGTATGCATCGTTCGATCATCGAATCCGCGAATGATGCCGTCATAACTGCTGACCATGAGGGGAACATCTTATCTTGGAATAAAGCTGCGGAGAGAATTTTTGGGTATCATTCGAAGGAAGTCATCGAGGCACCTCTTGAGAAAATCTTGCCAACTGGTTTTCAAAATGCGCACCAGGATCAGGGAGAGGGAAACGATGAACGAACAGGTCAAACCGTAGAATTAGAAGGTATACATAAATCAGGCCGCGCATTTCCGATCGAACTTTCTTTATCAACGATCAAAGATGGAGCGAATGTTTACTTTACAGGAATCATTCGAAATATAACGGAACGAATCGAAAGCCAAAAGCGAATTGAAGAGCTCGTCTATCGTGACGACTTAACGCATTTGCCGAATCGAAGGATGCTGTATGATCACTTATCTTCATGTATTGAAGAAGCAGCTGCTCGTGCTCAAACCATCGCTGTTATGTTTTTAGATTTAGACCGTTTTAAGCAAATAAATGATGTTTACGGTCATCGCGTTGGGGATCATTTTTTAAAAAAGGTTGCCAGACGAACGCAGTCTTGCCTCACTTCAAACGATTTATTAGCAAGACAAAGCGGAGATGAATTTGTGATCGTATTAACGGAAACGAGTGAGGATCAGGTTAGAAACGTTGCGAAGGAAATCATTCAAGCAATCGCTGAACCTTTCTTTATCGATAAATTAGAACTCTATACATCAACATCTGTTGGCATCAGCTTATATCCCAAGGACGGTACGGATGCGGACACGTTGTTAAAGCATGCGGATACCGCTATGTATGAAGCGAAGAAGGAAGGCGGGAATCAGTATTCCTTTTTTACGAACGAGCTCGACCAAGTGATTTCAAGGAAAATGATGATTGAAACAGGCCTTCGTAAGGCGATTGAACGAGAAGAACTGGAAGTCTATTATCAACCGCAGGTCAATGTGGCCACACAGAAGGTTATAGGATTTGAAGCACTCGTTCGCTGGAATCATCCTGTGCTCGGTCTCGTCTCACCAGGAGAATTTATTCCTCTCGCTGAAGAAGCAAACTTAATCATTCCGATGGGAGAGTGGATCTTACGGGAAGCTTGCATTAAATTTAAGGAATGGGTAGATGATGATCATACGTTGACTCATATTTCAGTGAACATTTCTGCCATCCAGTTTAAACAACCGAACTTTCCTGACATCGTCAAGGCGACTTTGAAAGAAACCAATTTAGATCCATCTTATTTGGAGCTTGAACTAACAGAAAGTAGTGTCCAAGAACCTGAACACGCAATTCCTACCATGCATCGTTTGAAAATGATGGGCGTCAAACTATCACTTGATGATTTTGGAACAGGTTATTCTTCTCTTAGTTATTTAAAAGATTTCCCATTAGATACATTGAAAATCGATCGATCGTTCACGCAGGCCATTCATGAGAATCAAAGGGACAAGGCAGTTGTGGAGACAATCGTGCATATGGCTCTGAAGCTTGGTTTGAATGTGATCGCGGAAGGTATTGAAACGCCTGAGCAGTTGAATAAGATCATTGAAAGTAAATGCCATGAGTATCAGGGGTATCTGTGTAGTCCGCCTTTGCCGCAGCATCAGATCGCAGCGAAGTTTATTAAAAAGGAATTGAGCTTAAACATACAAAAGGAGCCTCTCAATCAAGAGGCCTCCAGTTAATATAACGGCTGTTGGTTCTGACAAGGTGGAAAACCATTGATATCCTGAATCATCGAAAAATCGTATTGTTTCAGGGCGAATTGGGCTTGATACAAATATTCCATCACTAACACTTTACCTTGTGACGTACCGCATAACACGCCAGACGTCCCCTGGCCATTCGTTAATGAGATGCCCACAGGGTGACCGATTAAATATTGAATCTTCTGATGCCAAGGCATAGGCAACACTCCTTCACATCATCTTATTGAAAGGGGAAGTATAGGTGCATGTCTAAATACAAGAAGGAGTAGCGGTCTTTTTATTGAATAAGTGGAAGTGAACCATCGTTAAAATACGTATTACATAAGGAGGAACTATGAATTTAGGAGCATTCTCGATCAGTTTAACGGTAAAAGACCTTGAGAAGTCAAAGGCATTTTATGAGAAACTTGGCTTTAGTGACATGGGCGGAGATATGTCTCATAATTACCTCATCATGAAGAATGGCAATTGCATCATCGGCTTATTTCAGGGCATGTTCGATAAGAATATCCTCACGTTCAATCCAGGATGGGATGAAAATGCGGAGAACTTGGATTCCTTCACGGATATCCGCGAGTTGCAGAAGCATCTGAAAGAAAGCGGCATCGAATTGATTTCTGAAGCGGATGAATCTGGAGAAGGTCCTGCAAGCATCACCCTCGAAGATCCTGACGGAAATCCAATTCTTCTCGATCAGCATCGATAAATTGTAAGCAGTTCAGAAAAGGTATATCGTACGCGGTATCCTTTGCGAACTGCTTTTCATTTGCACGTTTATTAAAAAGCTACTCCGATAGGAGGTTGAGTAGATGGGCTTGTTATACATCGGTGCATTTTTTGCAGGGTTAGGTATTTTTTTCATTGGGATCGCCTCTCTATGGGGGGTATCGCTTTATGATAAGAAAGTGCGTCGTAAATAGAATGAAAGAAGCCCCTCGCATAGGGGCTTCTTTTGCCGGAGTTACTCCTTCACATACTTATCTGTTAGTTCAATAAACTGATCGATTGCGTCGTTGATCGGTTGAAGAGACTGTTTCCAGAATTCACTTTTAGTTAGATCTTCGTTAAGAAACGTTGCGCCTAGCTCTTCGATCGACATTTTACCTGTGTGTCGAAGAAGCTCTACATACTCGTCGGAGAAACCTTCGCTCCCTTGCTTCGATTGTACGTAGATTCCGTTGCTGAAAAGGTATCCTACCGTATACGAAAGGGTGTAGAACGGCTTTTCAGGAGAGTAGTAATGTGAAATCGTCATCCAATTGTATGGATTGTATTCTGCTAACGCATGATTTGTCCAGCGCTTTTCCGTTTCAACCATAAGGTCTGAAAGCTCGTCAGCACTGAGCTTGTTTGATTTGCGCTTTTCATAAAACTGCTTTTCAAAGTCGAATGTGTAAGGAATGTTGGATATGTATTTATTTCCATTCGTAATCTTCATTTCGAGAAGTGACAGTTGATCTTCGACTGTCTCGGCATGTTGAATGGCAGCGTCTAGAACAAGGTTTTCAGCGAACGTTGACGCGCTCTCGGCAAGGGAAGATCCGGTTTCTTGTGAAAATGCCTCTTCCTTTTGTAGAATCGAATTGTGATAAGCATGCCCGAGTTCGTGCGCTAATGTTACGACATCTTGATAATCACCGTTGAAAGAAAGCAGGATACGACTTTGGTCCTCTAACGGCATCTTTGCACAGAATGCACCGAACTGTTTCGTCTTCCTCTTCTCGGCATCGATCCACTGTTCGTCAAACGCACGCTCGGCGAACGTCCCCATATCCTCACTAAACAGATGAAACTGCTTTTTCACGATTTCTGCCGCTTGTTCATAGTCGATGCTTGCTTTCGAAGAAAAGTACGGAACGTCGATATCGTAGTAACTGAGTTTCTCAAGGCCCATAAGCTCCGCTTTCCTTTGTAAAAAACGCTGTTCCTTCTCATTGTGTTCTCGAAGAGCATTCATCATGCTTGTGATCGCTTCTTCGCCGATCCGATTCTTTTCATAGAATTCAGCTTGCGTCTTTTCGTAGCCTTTTAATGCGTATGTATCAAGGCGAAACCCAGCAAAGTGATTGAAGATCGACGCAAAGGTATCTTTTTGTGGCTCGAGTACCCGACGGATCGCTTTACTAGCAGATTCCCTTTTGTTCCGGTCTTGATCAAAATGAGATTGGATGAATGCTTCGTATAGTGATAGATTCTTCGTTTCATCTCCTTCAGAAAGAGGCACTTCTAGCTTGTATAAAAGCTGTTCGAAATGATCTTCCCAACCATGAATGCCGTTGATCGAGAGCGTGTTGATCGCATTTTCAATTGACTGTGGCAGCTTCTTGCTTTGTTTTTTCTGTAAAAGGTAAGGCTTAACGGATTGAAGCGAATCACATTCCAATAACTGATGCCATTCTTCTTCATTTAGTTTCGAGAACAAGCCATCAAGCTCCGCTTTTAACGTTTTCACTTTCGTTTGAAGCTTCGTGCTTCGCTCCGTTAATTTCATTGATTCTTGATCCTGTGTATCTTGTGAAGAGAGGCAAATGCAGTACTCATCGATTTGAAAAGCCTTCAAGATGATGTGTTGAACCTTTTGTAAAAGCTGCTCAATCTCTTTTGTAGGGAGAGGCCAATGCATTTGATCAATTAAAACTGGTATCTCGCTCTCTAGTTCATTGAAGTGCTGGTGTAGTTTGTCTGAGTGTTTTCCACCTGGATAAATACTGTCTAAATCCCATCGTTTTGTTAATGTATGTTCCAACGATAATCCCCCTTTTTTCACTCTACGTACTAGGTTACTAGAAAAAGGAAAAAAATTCATGTATTTGAGAGAAAATTATGATAGTTTTGTATGTAGTGTAAAATGAAGGTGTGAGGTGAGAGTATGAAAGAATTTAGTCCGATTCAAAGTGCACGATTAGCATTAAGACCATTCAAAGAGTCCGATCTCGATGAGTTCGTCGCGTACCGCGCTGATCCTGACGTCGCGCGATATCAATCGTGGGACGATTATACGAAAGAAGATGGCATCGCGTTCTTTGAAGAGATGGCGAATGCTCGTTTCGATGCACCCGGTGAGTATTATCAAATTGCATTCGAGCTCATGGAAACGAATGATTTGATCGGAGATTGCGTTGTGCATCCTTTAGCAGAAGATCCACGTCAGGTTGAGATCGGATTTACCCTAGCACGCAAGTTTCAAGGAAAAGGGTATGCTTACGAAGCGTTAACAACGCTTTTAGACTATTTATTTGTAGACCTTAAGAAGCACCGCGCATTCGCTGTTACGGATGTGAAAAATGAAGGGTCGGTAAGGTTACTAGAAAACCTCGGAATGAGAAGAGAAGGTCATTTTGTTCAAAACATCTGGTTTAAAGGTGAGTGGGGAAGCGAATATTTGTATGCGATCTTGAATAAGGAATGGAGTCGCGGAAGGAGGTAAATCATTGGATTATGTAAAAGAATTAAGAGAGCTTGTAGGTCATAGACCGCTCATCTTACCTGGGTCTGTTGTGATTATCCTTAATGATAAGGATGAACTGCTGCTTCAGCATCGAACTGATGGAGGATGGGGACTGCCTGGTGGCATCATGGAACTCGGTGAGAGTCTTGAAGAAACTGCAAGAAGAGAAGTGAAAGAAGAAACCGGATTAACGATAGGGAGCCTGGAGCTCGTGGATGTCTTTTCGGGATCGGATTATTACCTCAAGGTTTCAAACGGTGATGAACTATATTCGGTCACCGCGGTTTATGTAACGAGGGATGTTAAGGGTACGATCACGATGGATGAGTCGGAGTCCTTAGACATGCGCTACTTTTCCGTAGAGAATCTCCCGGATGGTTTAACGAATGAGTACCGTCATTACATCGAAACGTATGTAGGGAAGAGCGGCGTATGAAGTTTGTCTTGATATTCGGACCGCAGGCCGTTGGGAAAATGACGGTCGGAGCTGAGTTAGCGAAGCTAACGGGACTGAAACTTTTTCATAACCATATGACCATCGATCCACTCGCGCCGCTATTTGGGTTCAGTTCAGAAATGTGGCGACTCTCATCATTGTTTCGCGAGGAAATATTTAAAACGTTCGCGCGTAGCGAGCAATACGGCATGATTTTTACATACGTATGGGCCTTCGATGAGAAGAAGGACTGGGATAGCGTCGAGAAGATGTGTAGGTTTTTTACCTCGGAAGGCGCAGAGCTATACTTCGTAGAATTAGAAGCGAATGTTGACGAACGGTTAAAACGTAACCGTACTCCGTATCGTCTTGAACAAAAGCCTACGAAAAGAAACATCGAACAATCTGAACACAACCTGCTTGAAACGTTGAAAACAAACAGGTTAAATTCGTATGAAGGTGAGATCGATCAACAACATTATCTTCGGATCAATAATGAAAACCTGAAACCAGAAGAAGTGGCACATATGATAAAGGAACGGTTTATGTTATAGAGAAAAGAGAGCGAATCGATGTGATTCGCTCTCTTTTACTAGATTGAGAAGTTATTCAACCTTAAGATAGTGGATGCTGAACAATTGATCGTCATCTGTCCAGATCGCTTCAGACAGGAACCCTGAACGCAATGCGAGTTTCTTAAACTCATCGATGCTATATTTATAGGAGTTCTCGGTATGAATCGTCTCATGCTCTCTGAAAGAAATCAATTCGTCTCCAATCGTAACGGTCTGCTCGATCATGCTGACGAGATGCATCTCGACCCGTCCCATCGGCGCGTTGTAATACGCATAGTGTTTAAACGTATCGAGGTTAAAATCGGCGTCGAGCTCCCGGTTTAAGTGTTCAAGCATATTGAGGTTAAAACGTGATGTCACACCTTTTCTATCATTATAAGCATCATGGAAAACGGAAGGATCTTTCTTTGTATCGACTCCGATCAATAACCCATCTCCTGGCAATAGTAGATTCGCGATAGTTGATAGAAAGCTTTCCGCTTCTTTTTTCTCAAAGTTTCCGATCGTCGAGCCTGGAAAGAAGACGGTTTTTTTCTTTGAAGGATCAAGGATTTCTTGAGGGAGCTTCAGTTCTCCGGTATAGTCGGCCACGATTCCGGTAATGTCGACGTTAGGATAATCAGTAGCAAGCTGCTCTGAAGATTCCTTAAGGAACGATTTTGCGATGTCGATCGGTACGTATTCAGAAATCATACCTGACTCGAGCAACAGACGGATCTTTCGACTCGCGCCGCTACCAAACTCGATGATTGTGGAACCCGTTCCGATGAGACGCATCATCTCATCGAGCGATTCTTCCATAATCGAGAGTTCTGTTCGAGTAGGATAATATTCTTCAAGCTTCGTGATCTGTTCGAACAACTCTGATCCCGTCTGGTCATAGAGAAACTTAGGAGGCAGGGTTTTCTTTTGTGCTGTTAAGCCTTCGAGAGCTTCATGAAAACGATCGGGCTGTGTAGTGAGCTGGTCGATGATTCGGAGGCTCGCGTTGATCATGTCTGGTCTCCTGCAAGGCGAATGCCTGTAAACTGCCAGCGTTTGTCAGGTCCGAAGAAGTTTCGGTACGTTGGACGTATATGAGACGCAGATGTAACGCAAGACCCGCCGCGCAGTACCATCTGACTGCTCATGAACTTTGCGTTGTATTCACCGAGCGCGCCGTCTAGAGGTTTGTTCCCTGGGTACGCCATGTATGGACTTTTCGTCCACTCCCACACGTCGCCGTACGCTTTTTTGATCTGGCCTTCGTCGTCTTTAATAGAGGCGACTGGATGATAGATACCGTCTTCAACAAAGTTTCCTGAAATCGGTTGATCTCGGACGGCAACTTCCCATTCCGCTTCAGTTGGAAGACGTTTCCCTGCCCAGCTTGCGAATGCTTCTGCTTCATAGTAGCTGACGTGTGTGACAGGATCTTCTTTGTTAAGGGGAACGAAGCCATGCATTGTGAGCGTGTACCATTCTCCATTTCGCTCTTCCCAATGAAGCGGTGCCTTCCATTGTTGATTCTTTACCGTTGCCCAGCCGTCTGACAGCCAGAATTCAGCTCGTTCATACCCGCCGTCTTCTATAAAAGCAAGGAACTCTCCGTTCGTAACCGTTCTTGTCGCTAGTTCAAACGGGTTTAGCCAAACCTTATGTACCGGCCGTTCGTTATCGAACGAAAAACGCTCTCCTTCATCGATTCCGATCTCAAAAAGTCCACCTTCAAAACGTGCCCATTCGAGCGGAGGTGCTACGTCTTTTGTGGTCGTTTCGAGTTCAAGGTAAATTGGCTTCAACGGATTGATCGAGAAATTGTATTTCACGTCTGTCATAAGAAGTTCCTGGTGCTGCTGCTCATGATGCAGTCCGATTTCAATTAAATTCGCTACTTCACGTAATTTCTTTTCGTCGAGTTCTTCGATCAAAAGAGTGATCTCAGAATCGATATCAGACCGATACTGCTTTACCTTTTCAACGCCTGGTCGACTTAATAGTCCTCTTGAATGTCTCGGAAAGAAGCTGCCGACGCTTTCGTAGTAGGAGTTGAACAAATACTCAAACTCCTCATGAAAGGAAACGTAGTTTTCACGGTAGTCTTTTAAAATAAATGTTTCAAAAAACCATGTCGTATGTGCCATATGCCACTTAGGAGGGCTGACATCAGGGTGCGACTGGATCACATAATCTTCTGTTTCGAGTGGTTGAACGAGTTTCATCGTCATCTCTCTTACGTCTCTATAAGACTTTCGCAAATGATTTCGTAACTCAGTGGATTCAATGTGTTGTAACATGTGTTCCTCCTCGAATCGGTTATGGATTATCAAAAGAAAATACTTTCCTGCATTCTTACAATTACACACCGTCTCTTAAAAATCCTGTTTTTCAAGTGTGATGTGCGATAATCTATTATTCTGTTGCTCTAGTTGGATAAGTTTGGAATAATAAAGTGGGAATTGCCAAACTTGGATGGAGTGAAGAAACAGTATGAATGATGTATATGAGCCAATGTATATTCCTATTTTGTTGCTTTTGTTAGGAATCGGTTATCTTGTTGTATTTTCGACGGTCGTGATGAAATACCGGTTCGCGCTTTCTGGGAAGATTCTCATCTCGATTTCTGTAATGATTTATCTTCTTGTTGGCATGTATATGATTGGTGGTGGTTATTACACCGATGGCCATAATGAAGGACCGATGCTCTTCGGAATTGGATTTCTTGAGATGATCATTCTTTCGTATGCGTATATTTTCATTGGATTAGCGGTTGGGATAGGGAAGCGGGATTCGAGATAAGAGGATGGTGATGAGGTGTTAACATCTACGGTCGTAACATGGGGAGAGTCACGTCTAACGTTAACGTGGAGACCGGGCAGTGAGCTTCCCGAACGTGAGCTCATTACGAGCGTACACGGCTTTTGTTTTAAGGATGGTGAGCTTCTTCTTGTGAATCTGAATGATAGAGGATGGGATTTCCCGGGCGGGCACATTGAAGAGGGAGAAACAGCTGAGACATGTTTTCGACGAGAAGCTTTTGAAGAGGGGTATGTGTCTGGAAACTGTACGCTGCTCGGCTCCATCGTCGTCGATCACAGTGAAAATGAACAGTGGAATGAGTCGAGCCGCTATCCTAAAGTAGGTTATCAAGTGTTCTACAGCATGGAAATCACGGACGTTCATCCTTTTGGCGGTGAGTATGAATCAAGTGAAAGGCGCTTCATCTCCCCGGAAAAAGTAAGTGCCTACTATCCGAAATGGAATGCCGTGTACCAAGAAATCATTCATGAAATCGAGAGAAAGTCTTAATGCTGGTAACCTTTGAACGGTTATCAGCTGTTTTATTTTACAATGAAAATAAAATAGGTAAAATCTACCTAAAAAGTATTCCTAAATTTCAGATAGTTCATTATAATCGGATTAGGAGGTGTGAAAATATTCCAGAAATTAAAAAAGGAGTTGGCAGTCCTCGTGTTCGCATGAGGGTTTTGAAGTGTGCAATTTTTGATGTCGATAGGAGGATGGACTGGTACATAAGAGACCTCTGAATGCAGTTCCTGGTAAGAGTACATTCAGAGGCGTCGCTGGTTTAAGAAACCAACTTTCATAAGTATACCGCTTCTTAACCATAAGTGGAACTGAAATGGGTGTTCCTGAACAATATACTGAAGGGGATAAAAAGAGAATGACAATTTTATGCGAAGAAATGGTTTTAGAGTACGAAATCAGCCGTACAACGGAAGCGTTGCTACCGGCAAAAGAACTTGTGAACGAAACGAGAATCTACGATCGATCAGGCGTTTATTTATCGAAACGAACTCAGATCGATTTGATTCGAGATGCTTGCCTTGAAGGGGGATCTACATATGAAGGACGACGAAAAGCGATGGTGTATCACCTGAAATATGAGCACCAAACGCCAATCGTCATCTCTACCTCAAACGGAATATGCGCCTTTCCTACTGAATCCCCTGATAATCTTGAGTGTTCCTGGATCTTCTATCACCATGTGAGGAACATGACATCACTAACTAAGAATTCGTCGATGGTCCATTTTCATAGTGGTTTAAAGCTAGAAGTCCCCGTATCGCTTTCGAGGCTTCAGAAACAAATGGAAAGGATGGGACGGTGTATCAGTCACTACTCAAATAATCCGGTCTATTGTTAGCACAAAAAAAGTCGTACATTCCTCTCTGTCCGAATATACATTTAGTTGTAGCTTGCAAATCATCAATGTGAGACAGAGGAGGAATCGCGATGAGCTGGTATTTGAAGGTGCTAAAGGATTATGTGAATTTTAAAGGAAGAGCTCGACGGAAAGAGTATTGGATGTTTTTTCTAGTTCACGTCATCATTTGTGTTCTTCTTTCATGGATTCAAACTGCAGCGGATATGGGGGTTGTGCTCACTTCTATCTATACACTCGCCGTTTTCCTGCCATCGTTAGCCGTCGCCGTTAGACGCTTGCATGATACTGGTAAAAGTGGTTGGTGGGTCCTGATTTCACTCATCCCGATCATTGGTTCGATCATTTTGATTGTTTTCCTAGTACTCGATAGTGAGGATGAAAACAAGTACGGTTCAAGTCCTAAACTTGCTCAGATTTAATGAAAACTGCCAGTGCTTCGGTGCTGGCAGTTTTTTTTATGAAATGGATAGTATTTTCTAATATAAGTAAAATAAAGAATGACTGATAAATAGAAGGTGTTTAAAACATGGACAGTTATTCGAACGACAATACAGCAAGGCGCTATAGGGCACATGTGAGTACGTGGGGAACCACACAACTTCATTTGCGGAATCCGTATGTAATGGCATGGTGGTCAGCAGCGTTTCCCGGGTTTGGTCATTTGCTGCTTTCAAAGTATATACGAGGGTTCATGTTATTTGCTTGGGAAGTCATCGTAAATATGAATGCACATGTCAATACCGCTATGATTTATTCATTTCAAGGTGAAATACAGCAGGCAAAGGAAGTATTGGATACAAGGTGGTTACTTATCTACATACCAGTCTACCTTTTTGCGATATGGGATACTTACCGAACGACCGTAGATATGAATAAAGTGTATATTTTAGCTGATATGGAGGATCATCGAATCAATACATTTAGTATGGGTGCGTTTGAGGTGAACTATTTGGATAAACGGAGTCCAATCATGGCTGCATTATGGTCTTTCTTAATGCCGGGCCTAGGGCAATTGTATATTCACCGCATTTTCACAGCCTTTTTTATTGTTGTATGGGGGGTAACGTTTTTCTACTATTCACAAGCTCTTGAGGCTGTCTCCTTACTTTTCTTAGGTGAAACGAGTAAAGCGACTTCAGTAATCCAGCCTGATTGGCTGTTGATGCTTCCTTCTCTTTATGGTTTTGCGATTTTCGATGCATATATAAATACCGTAGAAAATAATAAGCTTTATAAAAAAGAACAAAGGAGATATCTCCTAAAGACGTATCAGTCTCCAAGTTTCATTATTAAGAAAGGAACGAAGATGTCATGAAGCGTGTGCAACTATTCTCCACGTTCGAAAATCATTCCTACCTTGAAATTGCAATTTCAAACCTTGAAAAGCAGGGCATCTCACGTGAAAAAATATACGCAGTGCCGCTTGACAAACGAGCAGAAACGAAAAAGCTTTTTGATACACTACACAGCTCTGATGGTATATCCCTTATCGACATTGGCTTGCCGTTAGCTACTGCATTTTCCGTTATTACTGCAAGCATCGGATTTGAGTTAGCATGGGGACCGATCTATTGGGGGCTGATCGGAGCGGCATCGGGTTTCGTATTAGGTGTTATCATCAGGTTAATCATCTTTTGGCAAACAGAGAAGGGGAAGAAAAGAGTGAGGCGGAAACAAGCGGATTTAATTTTGATCGTAGAGTGTGAGTCATCTATTAGTGAAAAGGTAGAGAAGATCTTATGGGAACATTTTGCGATGGGTTTAGCAAAAGTGGAAAGCGGCTCGTAACGATAAAGGCTGTAGAGATGCACTCTACAGCCTGTTTTTTATTCTTCAATTTCCATGTCTGTACTATTTGTCATTGCCTGAGCAAGGTTCGATGTGATGTTCACTGATCCGAAGTCGATACCGAGCTGTACGGCGGTTTGAGCGATCTCAGGGCGAATGCCTGAAAGTGTAGCTGATACACCGATGAGCTTGAGACCTGTGAGCAATTGGAAGATTTGTTGAGCGACCATCGTGTCGACCATGTAGACGCCTGACAGATCTAAGAACAAATGATTGACACCTTTTTCAATACAGCCTGTCAGCGTGTTATCGATGATGGCTGAAGCGCGTTCATCATCGATGTCGCCGATGATCGGAAGAAGTGCCTGTCCCTTTTGTAAAGAGATGAGTGGAGAGCTTAAGTCATTGATCGTTTTCTGCTGCTCTTCAATTCTCTTGTTGAGATGCTCCGCCTTTCCTTCAAACACACGCATCATGACGATATCAAACGAGTCATAGATCACCGTTTTCCAAAGATCGATCTTTTCTTGTGGAATCGGGTAGTCTTGCTGGTTGATAAATTCTTGTATGTACGTAAGGTACTGCTCACGAACCCTTAAAAACTCCCTCATAATCAAATGGGTAGGGGTTTTAATGTGCTCTGCATCCGTAGCAATCTCCATGATCCATTCATCGAATTCTTTAAAAAACTGTTCTTTTTCCATCACAAATATTTTGCAAAGATGGTGATGAAACGCCATGTTTTGAGCTTTAAGGTTCTCGATCACCTTCGGATCATTTGATGAGTAAACGCCCTCTGGATCTGATTTATCAAGTGATTGGTACCATTCTTCGTTTAGCTGCTCTGCTTTATTTAACAGAAAATCATGGAGCTCTATATTACGTTGCATATCATTTTCTCCTCTCAAACCTTCTCGATCTCGTATCTGATTTAACCTTAGGTCTAGATGTACAGTGGTATATCATTCAATAGAAGACAAAATGAGCGTGCATTCGTCAAAAGATTGCATCATTCCTTCTCATGTTACTGAAGAAAATGGAGAAGTGCAAACATTAAATAGTAAAAGGGAGTTAGGCGCGTGCCTGGCTCCCTATAATAATCTTTTCTACTTTCTCAAGGTCGCGAGAAACAGAGGAGGGAATAGAAGATTGAAGTGTTGTGAGGGCGCTCTTCATCAAGTGATGACGAGGGTCTTTTGACTGCGTGAATTCGTCTCTAATAAATTCAAGAAGCTCATTGTACTGCGCATAATCATTTGAAGATTTTAGCTTCTTCTTCATACATAGGATCGCGTCGTTCAGTAACTCTTTCCGAGATTGGTCTTTAAGCTCTGCATCAGGAAGCCAGTTTTTGAGATCATCTGGTTCGATCAATTGTTCACCGCTCTCAGTTACTTCTTTCACGATTCTCTCAATTCGGTTAACCGTGTAGTTCACGACGAGCTGAATGTTCACGGTAGAACCGTGCGTGCGCGCGTAATATTTTGTGTTGTGGTGAAGAATGCCTAGAAACATAATCGCACAATCGAGTAAGTAAGGTTTAGCATCCACGCTGAACAAATCCTCAAAACGATGATAAACCCACTGCAGCATCCTTGCCTGACTTTCCTTGATGTACTCTTTAATCTCTTCATCTGGTGATAGAACAACTTCTTCAAAAAGCGTGAGAAGGCGGTTCTTTCGATTCGTGTTCATTTGTGTTTCGATCTGCTTCTTAAAAACTTCGATACTTGCAGAATCTTTTCCAGTTAATAAGCGATCGCGCTTTGCCTCCATCTCATTCAATAACGTTTTGAAGAGCGCGATCAAAAGCTCGTTCTTTGATGAAAAGTAGTTATAGAACGTTCCTTTTGAAATACCTGTATAGTCGAGAATATCTTGAATCGACGTTGCGTGAAAGCCTCTGTCGATGAAAAGTTCATGAGATTTAATGATTACCTGTTGTTTTCGATCGTTCACTGTATCATCACCCTGTGTATTAATGTACTACCTGTATAAATTTGATAATACATCATTTTCTGATAAAGAACAAATGCCTTTGTAGAAGGAGATACAAAGGTGTTGATTAAAATGAACCGATGGTATAAAATAGTCGTAGTGAACTTATGGTATAAAAAATGAACTGGTAGTATAGGAGAGGATCAACATGAATGCAGCAGTTAATGAAACACCTCGTCCACAGTATGGCGTTCTTGCTGTACTCATCGTCGGAGCGTTCATTGCATTTTTAAATAATACACTTTTGAATATCGCACTTCCGTCCATTATGGCGGATTTACAAATCGGTACAGCTACCGTTCAGTGGCTGACGACTGGATTTATGCTCGTGAATGGAATCCTGATTCCTGCCACAGCTTTTTTAATTGAAAAATTTTCTGTGCGACGCTTGTTTTTAGTAGCGATGGCATTGTTCTCAATCGGAACGATCATTGCGGGGATGGCAGATGTATTTCCTGTTCTGTTAGGAGGAAGAATGCTGCAAGCGTCAGGGTCAGCAATCATGATGCCGCTACTGATGAACGTAATGCTTGTTAGTTTTCCGATCGAAAAGCGCGGCGCAGCGATGGGGGTTTTCGGCTTAATCTTGATGGCAGCACCAGCAATCGGCCCAACCCTATCAGGGTGGATCATCGAACATTACGACTGGAGAATGCTGTTTCACTTCGTCACGCCGATCGCAATCAGTGTGTTACTGCTAGGTTTCTTCTTATTAAAGGATAAAAAAGAAAAAGTAACGTTAAAGCTCGATCTTATGTCACTCGTTCTATCTAGTGCAGGTTTCGGAGGCATTCTTTATGGATTCAGTTCTGCAGGCAGCAAAGGATGGGAAAGCCCGCACGTGACGGTCACACTTGCTGTAGGCGTCATTTCACTCGTTACTTTTATCATCAGACAGTCGAAACTAGAACGACCGATGCTGAACTTTACGATTTTTAAATATCCAATGTTCGCCTTATCGTCTTCGATTACGATGGTGATCAATATGGCACTGTTTTCTGGCATGCTGCTATTGCCGATTTATGTTCAGACCATTCGTGGAATCTCGCCGTTTGATGCTGGACTCATGATGTTACCAGGTGCGCTCGTGATGGCACTCATGTCACCGATAACCGGTAAACTTTTTGATAAATATGGTGGTCGCATCCTAGCGATGACCGGTCTAACGATTACGGTAGCAACTACTTACTTATTTAGTACGCTATCGTTCGAAACGACCTACACGTATTTAATGATTCTTCATGCCGTACGAATGTTTGGAATGTCGATGGTGATGATGCCTGTCTCAACGAATGGGCTGAATCAGCTGCCAGCGAAGTTTTATCCGCACGGAACAGCTATGAACAACACGTTGAATCAGGTTTCTGGTGCGATCGGTACGGCACTGCTCGTTACGGTGATGTCGACTCGAACCGAATCAACAGCTTCAGAGCTAGCTGTTTCGGGAGTGAGTGAGCAGCAGATCATGATGAAAGCGATGCTTGAAGGCATTAACTTTGCTTTCTTCGTCGCAACATTTATAGCGGGTGTCGCACTGCTGCTAGCATTCTTCATCAGGAGACCAGGAAGAGTCGAAGAGCAATCAGACAAACAATCAGACGAAACGATCATCGTAAGGGGTCAGGCGCGTGCCTGATCCTTTCTTTATTTTCTATTGCTGTTTCTCACACATTACTGTATGATACATAGTATAGATAGTGTACGACATACAGTAATAGAAAGCAGTGATGGTATGACGTTGTTGAATTCTTTAGTAACCGAGCTTAGAAGGGGGACATTAACCCTTGCTGTGCTCAGTCAGTTGAGATCTCCGCAGTATGGGTATTCACTCGTTCAGTCTCTTGAAAAGTCAGGGGTCACGATCGAACAAAGCACGTTATATCCACTTCTACGAAGGCTAGAAAAGCAAGAGCTTGTCACGAGCAGTTGGGATACGACGGAGAAGAGACCAAGAAAGTATTATGTACTGAGTGAATTTGGAACAGAAATTTATGGCCAATTAAAGGAAGAGTGGGAGAAGACTTCTGCGGAACTTCACTCCCTTCTGAAAGGAGACGAATCACGTGAAGTTGATTGAAGCGTATATTGGAGAAGTGACGAGAAGGCTGCCAGAAAAGGAGCGGGAAGATATCGCCCTAGAACTAAGGTCAACGATCTATGATACGCTGCCTGAAGATTACAGTGAAGAAGAGGAGAAGGCTGCATTACGTGAACTTGGAAGTCCGTTTATGTTGGCGAACGGTTATAAAAATTGGCCTATGCATCTTATTGGGCCGAAGTATTTTGAGTCGTACGTTTTGCTACTGAAAATTCTTCTGCCAATCGTCCTCCTCATTTCTTTTCTTTCGTTATTAACCGTGGATTTCATCGAACATTCCGGAGTCATCTCGGTAATCGAGATCTTCTGGATGGCGATAGGAAATGCGTTCGCTGTCTTCTTTGATGTTACGCTCCAGGTCCTCTTCTGGGTGACGCTTGGGTTTGTGATTTTTGAAAGAACAGAGCATAAAAAGGAAACGATAAAGAAATGGTCACCTGACGACTTGAAAAAATCACCGAGTTATTTAACTGAGAAAGCTGTTAAGAAGATGGAGATCTTTTGGGATCTTTTTTGGACGGCTGTACTTGCGGCACTTTATTTCAATGCATCGAGTCTGATCGGTGTGATCCAAAATGGAGAAATGGCCGCACCTCTATTCAATAACGACGTGTTGCTTTCATATTGGCCGCTTGCCGTAGCTGCTTTGATCGGTGAGGTTCTCCTCGCAGCGTATAAGCTAGTGGCTGGGGTTTGGACGAAGCGAATGGCGATTCTAAATACGCTTCAACTTGCCTTTTCGACAACCGTCTTCCTCTTGATCATTTTTAATAACAACATTATTCATTCCAAGATCGCAACTTATTTTCCATTACCGGAAAGTTATCTAGAACGTACTCTCATCATCACTGCGATTGTGGTGGTTGGGATCAACGCATACGAAGCTTGGAAAGGATTCAAAAGAGGGAGTCAGGCACGTGCCTGACTCCTTTCTGTTTCTATATGATAAACTAACTAACGTAATCAAACTTAAAACTGAGGTGCAACCATGAATACATTTCTACAATACAATCCAACAAAGCTTTATTTTGGTAAAGGTCAGATGGAGCAGCTATCATCTGAAATCAAAAAGCAATCGAACGTGCTCGTCGTATACGGAGGCGGAAGCATTAAGAAAAACGGTGTTTACGATAAAGTGATGGAGCAGCTCTATTCTGTAGGTGCAGAGATTCATGAGTTATCAGGCGTAGAGCCAAACCCGCGGTTAACCACAGTTCGTAAAGGGGTCGAGATCTGTAAAAATGAAGGGATCGATTTTCTTTTAGCAGTAGGTGGAGGTAGCGTGATCGACTGCACGAAGGCAATCGCAATCGGTGCGAAGTATGATGGTGATGTGTGGGAGCTCATCACGCAAAAAGCGCCGATTGAGGATGCACTACCGATCGGAACGGTACTTACGCTAGCCGCTACAGGTTCAGAAATGAACTCCGTATCAGTAATCACCAACTGGGAAACGAAAGATAAGCTCGGCTGGGGATCTGTGCTTGTTTATCCTACGTTTTCGATTCTAGACCCTGAGAATACATTCTCAGTACCAGAAAATCAGACGGTGTACGGTATTGTCGACAGCATGTCTCATGCACTCGAGCACTACTTCCATCGAACGGAGAACACGCCGATGATCGATGGGTTCATCGAATCTCTTTTACGTACTGCGATCGAAACTGGGCCGAAGCTCGTAAACGACCTTCACTCGTATGAGCATCGAGAAACGATGATGTACATCAGTACGACGGCGTTTAACGGGACGCTGATGAACGGTACTGACGGTGGGGACTGGGCGACACACCGCATCGAGCATGCGATTTCAGCTGTGTACGATATCCCGCACGGTGGAGGACTTGCGATCCTATTCCCAAACTGGCTCGAACATGTGCTTGAAGAAGATCCATCTCGTGTGAAGCAGCTTGCGGTTAACGTGTTGGATGTCGCTCCATCAGGCAAGAGCGATGAAGAGGTTGCACGTGAAGGGGCGCGCAAACTTCGAGCGTTCTGGAACTCGATCGGAGCACCGAGCACGTTGCGTGATTATGACATCGATGACAGTGAGTTCGAAACGATCGTAGAGAAGACGTTCATCAAGCCAGGGGTAGGGACGTATAAAGAGCTTGATGGTGAAAGTGTAATGGATATATTGAATCGTTCGAAGTAAGGAATAGCTTTGAGCCACACCCTAATCTACTAAGATTCAGAGTGTGGCTCATTTTTATTCGGTTAGATTCTGCAGGTTCTGGACGTAGATACTTCTTACCATTTTTATGGATATCAAGCCCTATTGTGTGACTTTCCAATTTATGGTTGATAGTCTGGTGGTGGGATGATTTAGAAAATTCTGAACAAGGAGGAGTTTTATGAAGAAGGTAGTATCTACAGTCGTTACGCTTTTGATGGTGTTTGGTTTTGCTAACATTGGTCTTGCAGAAACTGACAAAGATTGTGGAGATTTTAGCACTTGGCAAGAAGCCCAAACTTTTTTTAACAACAATGACCCAGCAAACGATCCACATGACTTAGATCGAGATGATGACGGCATTGTGTGCGAAAGTTTAAGTGGCTATGACAGTACATATGTCGCTGGCACACCGGTAAATGGGTCTGACGACGCAACGTCGGATGAATCTTCTGATGAAGCTTCAGACGATTCAGCAACGGATGATACAACAGAAGCAAGTGACTCTGAAGAACAAGGCGATGCAATGCCAGACACTGCTACGAACTACCCTGCCTTTATGCTTTTAGGAATGCTCGTTATCGTGATTGGTGCATTACTTTTTGTTAAACGTAAAGCTCATGAATAAAGTGTAAATCATCCCAAATGAAAGACAGGCTGGCGCCTGTCTTTTTTTGTGGGATCTGTCACAGGAACCACCCGTTTTTTGTCGAAGGGAATGTGGAATAGGAAAGAGAAATGTTAGTTATAGGAGCGTGAAGGTATGATTCAATTCCAGAAGAAGAATGTAACCGTGTTTCAAAGTTCGTTGTATATGACGACCTCAGCAGTGATCGAGACAGATGATGCCGTGATCATAACGGATCCGAACTGGCTGCCGGTCGAGGTAGAAGGGATTAAGAAGTACGTTGAAAGTCTTCTCGGCAGCAAGCAACTTTATATCATCTACACACATAACGACTATGACCATATCATTGGAGCGGGTGCCTTTCCTAATGCGGTCGTTTTCGCTTCTGAAGCGTTCGCTACGTATCCAGATAAAGAGAAAATCGTTCAAGAAAACCGAGAGTTTGATGAAGCTCGTTATTTAGAACGCTCGTATGAGCATGTTTATCCTGAAGTCGATGTGGTCGTAACACATGATGAACAGAAGCTTGAAGTGGGAGACGTCACGTTAACGTTTTACAAAGCGCCGGGACACACAGACGATGGGATCTTCACCGTCGTCGAACCGTACGGCATCTTTCTGTCGGGTGATTACTTATCAGACGTCGAATTTCCTTTCATAACAGGCAGCTATCTCGATTATGTTCGGACGATCGAGAAAGCTGAGATGATTTTTTCTCGATACGATATCAAGCTGCATGTGCCAGGACACGGTCGAACAACGGAAGAGAAGCGTGAAATGGAGAGCCGCCTCGACTTTACGATGCACTACCTTCAACAACTACCAAATGAAGATGATGGATTACAAGAACACATGAAGGAGAAGTTTACGTTCTTCAATTTTATGAGTGGTGTTCATGATGATAATAAAATGGTCGCTAAGCGGGAGCTCGGAAAGTGAAGCGTCTAGATACAAAGTCTAAGGTGAATTTCCTCCTTTAGAAGGCTGAACGATGAGTCTTTTTGAAATAAGATAGAAGACAGAGAGGAGGAACACGATGACGTTACCGTATTGGGCACAGAGATATCTAGAGCGATTAGGGATCGAACAGGAGCCGCCAACATTATCTTTTCTTGAAAAAGTGTGTCGAGCACACTTAAACGCTGTCCCCTTTGAAAACATTAGTAAGCTTCTGTATTTGAGAGATTTTGAGAAAAATGGCTTTCATATTCCGCCGATCGACGTATACGTAGAAAACATGTTTCAGTTCGATTATGGCGGCACGTGTTACACAAACAACTCTCATGCTTTGACTCTATTAAAAGAGTTAGGATTCATAGGCTATCATGTACAGTTAGGTTCTTCTCATATCGGCATTATCATCGAGCTCGATGGAGAAAGGTGGTATGCAGATTTTGGTTCTGCCTCTCCTTTTTTCAAGCCGGTTAACTTTGAGAAGGATCATGATAATCTGACCGCATATGATATCGAGGAAATAAGAATTATTCCGGACCCAAACCAAGAAGGCTTTTATCGCTTCGTACGCTATCGAGATGGCAAGGTTGTGAAAGATGACTGGGACTTCAAGCCGGATGAAGGGAAGGAGTTTGGAGAGTTCACTGAAACAGTAGAGCAATCCAATAAATCAGGTGCTTTCTTTCTTACTCATTTACGCTGCCACCACTATCAGTTAGAACAAAACCGGACGCTTTCTCTCATCAACAACAAGCTGTCGATCAAGTATGACGACCAGCGTGTGGAAGAAGTAATGTTAACTACGCGAGAAGAAGTCAAGGAAGTGATGGAGAAAGAGTTTCACCTCCCTAACCTTCCTGTAAAAGAAGCGATCGATGTCCTAGGTGAATTAGGAGTCGATGTATTTAATAGAGAGAACGCGACGAAAGTTTAAGAAGTTTATGTTAATCCCAGAATGTGGTAAAATTAATGATAAACACTGCATGAAAGGAGGGAATGCGGTGGGATTTATCATTGCCCTTTTAACGATCCTATCATCTGCAGGTTTCCTTTATTACATGGGGAAGTCCGGACAAAAGTGGGACATGAGTCAGGGTGAAGAAGAGTAACCTCTTCTCTTTTGATCGTGTTATTAAGGGATTTAACAAGTTGATTAGGAAAGCACATTCCAAGCTGAGGAATGTGCTTTTTTACGTTCTCGAATGAGCGTATTCTTGGGAAAGAAGACGAATTACAGTTATTATGTTAACATGGTACCTGTTGTAATTTTAGGGAATTAAAGGTTAAGGAGGGATTATATTGGATAAATGGTTTAAGTTTCTTGAGATTAATGCACCGCGAATCTTTGATTTAACGATAGAACACGCCA
Source organism: Anaerobacillus sp. ABR4_321 (assembly GCF_056158505.1). Taxonomy (NCBI): domain Bacteria; kingdom Bacillati; phylum Bacillota; class Bacilli; order Caryophanales; family Bacillaceae; genus Anaerobacillus; species Anaerobacillus sp. ABR4_321. The sequence continues at coordinate 3,412,222 of NZ_JBSWTK010000001.1, read as the reverse complement.
TCTTGGTCGGAGCAGCGATCCTTGTTGCACTATTGATCGGAGTTCCTCTTGGCATTTATTTAACAACGAATGATTATCTGGCTGAGACGGTTCTTCAGATTGCGTCAGTCATGTTGACGATCCCGAGTATCGCGCTATTTGGCGTTATGATTCCGATCTTTTCGATTGTGAACCTTGGTATTGGATTCGTGCCAGCTTTCGTTGCGCTAGTGTTATACGCGCAGCTACCCATTATACGGAATACATATACCGCAATCCGTAACGTAGATCCTGAGATGAGAGATGCAGCGATCGGGCTTGGGATGAAGCCGATTCAGAGGCTGTTTCGCGTCGAAATACCGAACGCTTTTCCTGTCATTATGGCAGGTATTCGAACGGCAGTCGTGATCAATATTGGTATCGGTGTAATCGCAGCTTATATCGGGGCAGGTGGTCTCGGCGTTCTGATCACGCAGGGAATCACGCGTGGAGATAATTACTTAATCATAACTGGGTCTGTTGCAGTAGCAATATTAGCAATGATCGCAGATGGATTCTTGATGTGGATTCAAAAAAGGTACACACCAAAAAGCATTGCGAATTAAAGAGTGAGGTGCAGAGATGATAACTTTCGATAAAACGACGAAAACATACGATGGCGGCGTCACTGCTGTTAAAAGTGTGGATTTTACAGTTGAAAAAGGAGAAATCGTTGTGTTGCTCGGACCATCTGGGTGTGGGAAAACAACGCTACTCCGCATGGTAAACCGTCTGGAATCGATATCTGATGGGAAGATCATGATTGATGGTGAAGATTCGATGTCACTAGATTCGATCGAATTACGAAGAAAGATCGGGTACGTGATTCAAAGTAACGGATTGTTCCCGAACATGACGATCGAAGAAAACGTCATGATCGTTCCAGATCTTCTAGGATGGAGCAAAAAGGATAAGAAAGAACGATTCAAAAAGTTGATGAACATGATTAGCATGGATAGTGAGAAATTCGGTAAGCGCTACCCGCATGAACTTTCTGGTGGACAGCAACAGCGAATCGGCGTCATTCGTGCGCTCGCTGCAGATCCTCCCGTTATGCTCATGGATGAACCGTTCGGTGCGCTCGATCCGATCATTCGTGAAAAGATTCAAGATGAATTTCTACAGATTCAAAAAGAAGTGAAGAAAACGATTCTTTTCGTTAGTCATGATATCGATGAAGCGATCAGAATGGCGGATAAAATCGTGCTACTACGTGGAGGCGAGCTGATGCAGTACGACACGCCATCCGAAATGCTCGTTCGACCGAAGAGTGAATTCGTGCGAGAATTTTTTGGGAAGGACCGGGCGATCAAGAGCTTGAGCCTCCATACCATCCGTGAGCTGCAAGACATCATCGGTCTTGCGGAGTTTGATGAGGGCATCACGGATACAATCACGATCAATGTAAACCATGACCTTCGTAATACGCTCTCGATGCTATTAAACCAGGAAGCAGATCAGGTGATCGTTGTCGATGATGAAGGAAATAAGCTCGGTGCGATCACAATCGATATCGTGCAGAAGTATCTACACTTCGAAATCAAAGCGAAGCCGACCCTGGTAGAGAAAGGGTGATGGTATGAATAAGAAGAAGGTTATTAGTCAAATCGTTCGCTATTCTGTTTATGGACTGGTCGCTTTGTTCTTTTTCTACGCGATCAGTAACAATTATTTTGGCTATATTTTCAGTGAAACATCGACGTTTCTATTACTTGTGAAGCAGCATATGCAGCTTGTCTTACTCTCTTCTGGACTCGCTTTGATCGTAGCGATTCCTGTAGGCATTCTTGTTACGAGGAAAAGCTTTCGACGAGCTGAGTGGATCGTTTCGAATACGGTGAACCTCGGTCAGACGATTCCGAGTCTCGCTGTACTCGCTTTGATGATCAGTATTCTTGGTATCGGATTTCAAACAGCGGTTTTCGCCCTGTTCGTTTATTCATTGTTACCGATGTATCGAAATACGGTAGCTGGCATCGACTCGATCGATGAGAATTTAATCGATGCTGCAAGAGGGATGGGGATGAAGCCCCTTCAAATCCTTTTAAGAATCGAGCTTCCGAATGCGGCGTACTCGATTTTAGCTGGTGTTCGAACAGCAATCGTATTGAACATCGGTACGGCAGCCCTTGCCTATGTTGTTGGAGGCGGAGGTCTTGGCGTTTGGATCTTCACTGGAATTCAACTTTTCGATAACGGCTACTTAATATCAGGGGCGATTCCTGTCACGCTACTCGCCATTTTTGTTGACTACTTACTGCGTCTACTCGAGCGACGAATCGTGCCAGAAGGGTCTCGTCCACCGCAAGAATTGTAACGGTTATGACAGGAGGTGTTTTTTATGAAAAGAAAATTAATGAGCGGCGTCCTTCTCGTCGCGATCATTTCGATGCTGACCTCTTGCTCCACACTTGGAATCGGAGGGAAGCAAGTTTCTGTTGGGGGTAAGAACTTTACTGAACAGTACCTTCTTTCTGAAATGACGACGTTCTTATTGGAGAAAGAGGGGTTTGATGTGAAGCAGATGAACAACTTGGGAAGCTCGGTTGTTCGAAAAGCACTCGAAAACGAACAGGTCGATTTGATGTGGGAATATACCGGAACAGCTCTCATCACGTACATGGGACAAGATAAGATCTCTGATCCAGTTAAGGCGTTCGAAAAAGTAAAAGAACTCGATAAGAAGAATGATATCGACTGGATGAACATGTCTAACGTGAACAATACGTACGCGATTGCGATGAAAGAAGAGAAGGCAAAACAACTCGGAATCGAATCGATCAGTGATCTCGCAGCGTATATCAATGAGAACCCAGGAGAGCTTTCGATCGCTTCCGATGCAGAGTTCGCAAACCGACCGGACGGTATTCCTGGCGTAGAAAAAACGTATGGCTTTGAATTTGATTCGAGTCAAATCAAGCAGATGGACATCGGATTAACGCAACGAGCGCTGGATAATGGACAGGTTGATCTCTCAGTAGCTTATGAAACGGATCCAACGATCGTAAAATACGGCTTGGTTACATTAGAAGATGATAAGAACTTCTTCCCGCCGTACCGAGCAGCTCTAACGATCAATAAAGAAATCTATGAAAAATACCCAGAGATCGAGGAAATTACTGCACCACTAGCTGAAGAATTAAACAGCGACATCATGCGTGAGTTGAACTACAAAGTGGATATTGAAGGAAACCCTGTTTCGATCGTTGCCCACGATTGGCTTGTGGAAAATGGATTATTGGAGGAATAGGGAGAAGGTGGCAGACATCAGCGTCTGTCACCTTTTTTGTGAGTTGGGGGAAAGCTGTTACGCGTTCGTTTTTCTAGAATAAGATAAAGAAGGTGAGGAGCGTGTGTAGAATGGAGGGGAACGGCGAAGGATTAATCGTCACAGGAGCATGGATTCAAACGATCGGGGCAGCGGTGGCTGCGATCGGGAACACGATTGCTGCTATGGATAGAAGCGAAGAAGATGAACGAGTCAGCAGCGAACTTTATATTCTAGGTAACGCAGTCGAAGCAACGGGAAATTCCCTCCAAGCGGTTGGTCAAACGAAAATTCAGGAAAGTGAAGCAGAAACGCTCGGGATTGTAGGAGACTGGTTTCAGGCTGCTGGAAATATTGCAAACGTAGTCGGCGGAACGATCGTACTCAATGATGAAGTGGAGGAAGGACTGAGCATTGATATTCTTGGTGACGTTATCCAATCGATCGGTGCGAGCTTCGAAGCTCAAAGTTCTAGTCTGCTAGATTCAGATTATGCGGCGCTCATTGCAGCAGGCCAGAGGGTGCAATCGATCTCTGTTGCGATCGAGGCGATTGGTCTCGTGTATATAACGAAAGGAAAAGATAAGGTAGGACAGCAGCTGATCGCGATCGGAAGCTATGGACAAACAGCTGGTGCCGCGCTTTCTGCAATCGGGTATACGAAAGAGTACAACCGACCGCGGTTATTCCATGATTGGAATAGCGGATATTATTATTTGTAGGTAATGCCTTTATGAGAAAAAATGGAACTTCATGCTTTTCAAATTCGTACATAGTAGTAGCGCTACTTTTGGAGGTGGTTTAGTGGAGCTGCTCGTGATAGAACAATACGATGTTGTCATGCGGAATCGCGATACTATTGATCTTTTTGTATATGGTTTGGAATTACCTTTATCTGGGGATGATTTCGGTTCTTTGCATGGTAAGCTACCTGTATTTGACGTTCGCCATCTTTGTATTCTTAGAAGGTGTGCTCACGCTAACAGGATTGGCAGCGTTTATTCTTGGCCTCGGGATGGCGGTCGATGCGTCGATCCTAACGTTTGAGCGTTTGCGGGAAATCAAGAGAAGGGGAGCTTCGTTCGAAACGCTCGTGATGGAAGCCTCTAACCGTTCGTTTATAACGATTGGGGATGCACAAATAACGACCGCAATTGCTGCTTGTGGACTGTTTATCTTTGGCGTTGGCGCAGTAAAAGGGTTTGCGGTCATGCTATTCATCTCAATTGTTGCTGGGTTCTTAACCTGTTATGCATTGTTAAGACTGCTACTCTACATGATTGGTGAGGCGAGAATCGTAGAGTGGTATGAGAGAAGAAATAGAAAGGGTTGAAGGGATGAAGGCATTATTTTTACTGTATGATGGCTATGTAGAATGGGAAATCAGTACGCTTAGCTATATTTTTAGTGAAACGGACGTCGATATCGAGACCACCGCTCTGTACCGTGAAGTGACGAATAGCGGGAAGTTCAATATACGTGTGAGCAAGACCGTGAGCGAGTGTTCACCAGACGACTATGATATTTTAGTTATCCCGGGTGGTGACCCAGTGCCACTATTAGAGGAAGAGAAGTTTTTGAACCTTATCCAGAGTTTTGATGAGAAAAAGAAGTGGATCGCGGCGATATGTGGAGCTTCAACATTCCTCGGCGCGAGTTCAGTATTAGGTGAAAGGAAGTATTCGACTTCAATTGAAACAGAAGAGTTTCCAACGATCTTTGAGGTTGCAAACAAAAACAAATCGGACGTAACGGTTTGTGAAAACTTGATTACCGCTGAAGGAAATGCGTACATAGAATTTGCGGTAGCAGTCGCAAAACAGCTAGGTCTGTTTGAGGACCGTGAAGATGAATTGGAAACGGTCTTGTTCTTTAAGAATCAGCTGAGAGGCTAGCGCTTTAGTAGAGGAGGGAATGGAGTGGAAACGTTTGAAGACTATCTTAGCAAAATCGAAGAGCCTGAGCACCGCGCTCGAATGGAGGAAGTGTTCGATTGGGTTGAGGAGAAGTATCCAAACTTAGAGCGAAGGATTGCATGGAACCAACCGATGTATACCGACCATGGCACATTTATTATCGCTTTTAGTAAGGCGAAGAAGCACATGTCGGTCGCACCAGAGCGGGTCGTGATGGAGCATTTCGCTGATGATATCGATGCAGCTGGATATGATGTTACAAAAGAGCTCGTGCGAATTCCGTGGAACAAACCGGTGAATTATGGGCTGCTTGAGAAGATGATCTCGTTTAATATTCGTGATAAAGCGGAATGTACGAGTTTTTGGAGGAAGTGACTGTGTTGCAAAAGACGCCTGCTTTATAAGCAGACGTCTTTTTGTGTACCTAGTTCTGTTCGACAGCCTTCGAGCTAATCCGGGTGGTACCTGTCACCGTAGCGGTGCGATGGTCAAAGACTCGCTTTGCTTTTCCTTCAGAGCGGGGAAGGGCAGACGGTTCTTTTAAGAAGACTTCCATCGAGACGAGTGCTTCGGTTTTCACCATCAATGCGATTCTTGACGTTAGCTCTTGTGCAGCCGGATGGCTGAACGTTTGGTCGTTAAGAGACGTATAGAATTGTTCTGATACTTCGACGTGGAGTTCCACGTGATCCATAGGGCCTTTCTTATGAAGGTGAATTTGGTAGTGAGGCACCAGTTCATCAAGGCTACAGATGAATCGTTCGATCTCAGATGGAAAGACGTTAACGCCACGAATGATCAGCATGTCATCGATCCTGCCTTTTACCCGGCTCATCCTCGTCGTCGTCCTGCCACATTCACAAGGCTCGCGCGTTATCGAAGCGATATCTCCAGTTCGGTAACGGATCGTTGGTAACGCTTCTTTTGTAAGGCTGGTAAACACAAGCTCACCGTCTTGGCCGTCTTCAACAGGCTCTAGCGTATTTGGGTCAATCACTTCAACGAGAAAGTGGTCGTCAGCAATGTGAAGGCCATCCTGACAATCTACGCATTCTTGTGCAACGCCTGGACCGATCACTTCACTGAGACCATAAATGTCGGTCGCTTTAAGGTCGAACATCCGCTCGATCTGACTCCTCATCCCTTCTGACCAGGGTTCGGCCCCTAGTATTGCGATTTCTAGCGAAGTTGAAGCAGGGTCGATTCCTTGTTGGATCATTGCTTCTCCGATACTTAATAAATAGGATGGCGTACAACATATGACCCTCGGCTTAAAGTCCTGTATGAGGGAGATCTGCTTTACGGTGTTTCCACCAGATACGGGAACGGTCGCACAGCCTAGTTTTTCTGATCCTACATGCAATCCGAGGCCTCCCGTAAAGAGTCCATACCCATAAGCATTATGAAGAATATCGCCTTTTCGACCGCCTGCTAACGCGATTGCTCGAGCGACGATTTCGCCCCAGCACTCTAGATCGTTCTTCGTATAAGCGACAACGGTCGGCTTCCCGCTTGTGCCTGAAGAAGCATGAATTCGGACGATGTCTTCCATTGGACTTGCTAGTAGATTAAAAGGATAGTTTTCTCTAAGGTGATGTTTTTGCGTGAATGGGAGTCGGCGGAGATCGTCTAACGTGTTGATCTCTTCTGGGGTGATATGAGCTTCCATGAATGAATCGCGGTAAAACGGGACGTTTTGAAATGCACGCTTTACGGTGTTCTGTAATCCTTTTAGCTGATGTTTTTTCATTTCACTAGGATTCCAACCTTCACACTCTGAGTAAGTAGCCATTTCCCCATCTCCTTATATGAGATTTTTTTCACGGTTTATGTATTACGCGTTATATTTAAAGTAGTCCTTTATGGAAGCGCTGTCAATTTATTTTGAAAATTTAGACACCAATTAATTGGAAATAGTTCGAAAGTCGTTGTCTTCATGCATTCGACAAATTCCGGGCGGTACCAGGCACAGATTTCTGTATAATTTTCGTGTGCTCATACGTTATACATAATGAAAACATTCTAAGGAGGATTCGATGGAGAGGTATCAAAAGGAAAAGGATCTACAGACCTTTACTGAGAGGAACCGTGATTTAAAGTCTGAATTCGATGGATTGATCGAAGAGTACAAACAAGATCTATGGAACTACTGCCGTTATATCACTGGGTCACCGTGGGATGGAGAAGATTTATTTCAAGAAACCATTCTGAAGGCGTTCGGTGGACTTTATCAAAGATGGCATCCGACAAATCCTAAGTCATACCTTTACCGTGTCGCAACAACCACCTGGATCGACCACTGTCGGAAGCAAAAGCGGATCGTCGGAACGTTAGAAGAAGGGGACATGCCTACTGAGGAGTTTTCAGATCGATTAGATGTAGAAGAAGCGTTGACGCATCTAGCAAATCTTTTCACACCAAGAGAGTCTGCTACCTTTTTACTAAAAGAAGTTTTCACTTTCAGCGCGAAAGAAGTTGCGGGGATCGTTCACACGACGCCAGGAGCTGTGTATGCGAGCGTGAGACGGATGAAAGAAAAGCTACGTGAAACCAGCTTAGAAGAGCGCAGTAAGGAAAGCGTTGACCATAACAATCCAGTAATTAAGAAATACTTGAAGGCGTTAAGCGATGGAGACGTGGATGCTGTATTTAGCCTCTTTAGTGAAGAGGCGCAAAACGATGTAGGTCTAGGGTTTCAAGAATATTCAAAGAACGAGATGCGTTCCGGGTCTATGCAGTTTGGGTTACCTGGCTTCCGAGCGGAGCCGTTGGTGCTTTGGGAGAAGCCGGTTATCGTGGTCTTTTATGAAGATGAAGAAGGAGCAAAGATTCATGATATCCAGTATCAAGAAGTTGAAAACAATAAGATCGTCTACCATCGTAGCTTCTACTTCAGGAAGGAAATGATTTTTGCTGCAGCGAAGGAGCTAGGGTTTCAGCCACAGGTGAATAAGCCCGCTGCCGATTGGTAAAGAGAAGGTGCCTGGTACCGCCCGCTTTTGCTCGATGTTTGTCGAACGAGAGCGGGCAGGTTTTTTGGTGATTATGTTGAACGTGATATAGGTGAGCAAATGAGTAGAGAAATAGGAGTTGTGTCATGAGTAGTAGCTGGAATAACTGTTCAGATGAAGTAAAAGAGTTTGTGCAGAATGCAGTAGACGAGATGAAAGCCATTCTGAAGGAAGGTTTTGTTGGTTTTTATCTTCATGGGTCTCTTTCGATGGGTGGATTTAATCCTTCGAGAAGTGATATCGACATGATCGTTGGAGCCAAAAGGGAGTTAACGAGTGAGGAGAACGAGAAGCTGGCAACATACCTCCTTAAGGCTTCAAACAACCCATATCCAATTGAAATTAGTATTCTCACACTAGAGCATTTACAAGCATGGAAGCATCCGTGTTTTTATGAGTTTCACTATAGTGAAGACTGGCGTGAGCGATATGAGCTTGCAATACAAAATGAAGATATCCAGTACATCGCAGATTTGAAAGGAGAAGACCCTGATCTCGCAGCGCACCTCACAATCTTAAACTCTAGAGGGGTCTGCATTGAGGGACCTCCGATCAAAGAGCTTTTCCCTATGATTCCGTACAAAGACTATGTTGCTTCTATTCTATATGATTATGATGACTGTCTAGATGATATAGAGGAAAATCCAGTGTACTGTGTTCTAAACATCGTACGCGTTTATCGGTACTTACTCGATGGAGTGATTTCATCAAAACAAGAAGCAGGGGACTGGGGCAGGAAAGAGTTTACTGGAGCAATTGGTAAAACGATCGAAAAGGCTTACGAAAATTATGCAGGTATGAAAGAGCGTTCGTTTGAGAAAAGCGAACTTTCAGCAGTGAGAGAATATTTTCGACCAAGAGTAAAGAGTTTGATTAACTATAAGGAGGGCATGTGATGCTCGAACGAATCGATACGTTTTGTTTAAGAGTGCGTGATGTTGAGCGAGCGAGTGAGTGGTATCAAAAGAATCTAGGTTTGAAAGAGACCTTTCGTGATGATGGTTATCGCATTTTAAGTGTGGGTGATAGTAGCGTTCCAATCACGATTGAGGAAGGTGAACCGTCTAAATCTAAGCACCAGAACTATCCGATCTTCTTCACATCAGCGATTGCTGAGACTTATGAGACGTTTAAGAGCCGTGGTGTTGAGGTAAGCGAGCTGCAGCGTGATGAAGTGAATACGTTCTTCGACCTTTATGACCTTGATGGAAATCGAATGCAGGTTTGTTTCTGGGAGTAAAAGAAGTGGGGCGAAATGAAAGTTAAACGTATTGTAGCCCCGGTTGATTTGGGGAAAGCAAAGGCGTTTTAAGGAGATCTCCTCGACCTTGAAGAATTGATGAATCTTGGTTGGATCGCGACATATGGTTCAGCGGACGGCGCAAATCAATGCAGCTATAGATGGAGGTTCCAATATTCCTACTCCTGATCTTTCTATTGAAGTGGATGATCTAGAGGAAGCACTTTGGGTGATGAAAGAAGCGAGAGTTTTAGCATGGTCCAGTAGATGAGCCATGGGGAGTCAGGCGTTTTTTCGTAAGAGATCCTTTTGGAAAGATGCTCAATATTCTTTGTCATGCTAATGAATGAGATCAACAGGAGGAGATGAAATGATTTTACATACAAAAACATACGGAGAAGGCGAACCTGTTGTTTTATTGCACTCAGGATTACAAACTGGAGAAACTGACTTCATCGAACAAAGAAACGCATTACAGCAAAGCAGAAAGGTTATAGTGCCGGATCTAAGAGGCCATGGGAAATCAGTGAATGATGAATTTTCCAATTATTTCAAAGACGCTGCAGAGGATTTGAGAGATACGATAGACCATTTGCATCTAAATCAGATTCACTTAGTCGGTTGTTCGTTAGGTGGACTAGTTGCTTTGCTATTTGCCAAAACGTTTCCGAATCGACTGCTGAGTGTAACCTTATCAGGGATAACAGCTGATCGACCGGATCATTGGAACGAATCTCATGCAAAAGAAGTGACGTTTCAAACAGAACTTCTTCAAAACCAGGAAGTTGTTGCTCAACTTGATCAGCTTCATAGTGGTGATTGGAAGCAGTTTATCTATATGGCTCGCGATGTGAATTGGTATCCGTTTGAACTTACTTCAGATATCGACGGTGTCCATGTACCTGTATTGTTCATGGTCGGTGAAGGAAATCATGATGAAGTGAAATCTGCTTCAAAATACCAGCGGATGCATGAAAATGTTCATGTGAGTGTCCTGCCGTTTGCTTCTCACCTTGTCCATAGTGAGCAACCTTCCTTGTATACAGAGATGTTAACAGCATTTTTGGATGGAGTAGATAAAAAGAATCGCAATCTGTTGGAGTCTACCAGTTGAGTGGTAAGCTCCTATTGTATTCGTTTGATGAATGGGGATGAAAAATGATGAAAACCGAAAAACAAAAGATGCTAGACGGAGAACTGTATAATCCAGGTGACGAAGAACTAATCATCGATCGCCTTCGTGCTCGACGAATGACGAGATTGTATAATCAAACGATCGAAACAGATCACAAAGAGCGCTCACGGTTAATAAAAGAACTATTTGGTTCTACGAAGGAAAACGTGGGCATCGAACCAACGTTTAAATGTGATTATGGGTACAATATACACGTTGGAGAAAACTTCTTTATGAACTTTGATTGTGTGATCCTCGATATTTGTGAGGTGCGTTTTGGGGATAATTGTATGTTAGGTCCAGGGGTTCATATTTATGGTGCGACGCACCCTCTAGATCCAGTCGAACGTAATTCTGGAAAAGAATACGGGAAACCAATCATCTTCGGTGATAACGTGTGGATTGGAGGAGGTGCAATCATTAATCCAGGAGTGACGGTTGGAGATAATGTTGTCATCGCTTCCGGAGCAGTTGTCACAAAGAGTATACCAGATAACGTAGTCGTTGGAGGCAATCCAGCGAAGAAGATAAGAGAGGTGACACACCGTTCGACAAATAGCGGGCGGTGACAGGCACCACGAAAGAAAGAGGGGTACTATGCCAGATTTAAAGAACCAAATTATACTTATCACCGGCGCTAACAGAGGTCAGGGGCGAGCGATTGCGGAGCACCTCGTCACGCTCGGAGCAACAGTTGTTGTCGCAGCCCGAAACTTTGAAAGTGCAGTGGCCGTTTGTGATGAGCTAGATGACGAACGAGCTTATCCGATGCAGCTAGATGTTACGAGAGAACAACAATGGCAGAATGCTATGGCTGAAATAGAAGAGAAGTTCGGGAAGTTAGATGCTCTCGTGAACAATGCTGGCGTCCTAAAACGAAAAGCGTTTCAAGAAATAACCGTTGAAGACTACCAGGAGCTCATCAACGTAAACCAGCTCGGTGTATTCCTCGGCATGCAGGCAGTTCTACCTTTGATGGAAAATCAGCAGAAAGGATCGATCATCAACAACGTCTCGATCTCTGCGTTTGCACCGATCGGGAAGTCCACTGCCTATGCTGCGACAAAAGCGGCTGTTGTAGCCATGTCAAAAGCAGCAGCCATCGAAGTGGGACCTAAAGGAATTCGGGTGAACATGATCCACCCAGGTGGAGTGGAGACCGAAATGGCAACACAGGGGCAAGGTGTACCATCTTTCTATGAATCGATTCCTCTTGGTCGAATCGGCCAGCCGATCGAGATCGCAAGAGCTGTTGCCTTCCTTGCTTCAGACGAAAGCTCTTATTGCACAGGAACTGAAATTGTGGTGGATGGGGGCATGACGCTAGGATCTGCGAATGTGTAGTACAGAATCGATCGGCCGCAGTCTTTTTTCCTCGATGAAATTTGGTAGTGAGAAGCAAAAGAGCGCTTATCGTGCAATCGATGTATTAGGGATTATGAAGGATCTAAAAACGTATCATCCAGTACTTTGCGGAACCATTCCGATCGGGATCGACCTTGATAGTTCAGATCTTGATATTGTGTTGGAAGTGAATGATGCTGAAGAGTTCGAGCGGAGAGTTACAGAATTATATGGGACGAAAGATGACTTCAGATTAAAGAGAACGGTGATCAGAGGGAGAACCATCATTAAAGCTAATTTTTGGTTTCAAGGGTTTGAATTTGAACTGTTCGGACAAGCGGAACCAGTACATAACCAATATGCGTATCTTCACATGGTGATCGAGTATGAACTCATGAAGAAGCAACCTGGTATGAGGGAACGTGTGGTCGAACTTAAGAAACAAGGATACAAAACAGAGCCAGCTTTTTGTAGATTGCTTGGAATTGAAGGTGATTCGTACGAAGGGCTGATCCAATATGGTAAAGAGTTTGAATTAATCTAAACGATCGCTTTAAGCAAGAAGGAGGGAAGATACCTCCTTCTTTTCTTTGAGAATCGAGAGTTGCATTTGGAATTTTATGCTAAACTTATGGTGGAGATTCTTCGACAATATATCGTAAAAAACGGGTGGTGACAGGTACCATGAACGAGACAGGTACCATGAATGAGCTTCTTTCATGGGTAGAAGACATTAAGAACAAAAATGCTAGTTCAGCTGCTTCACTTCTTATTATGAAAAACAACGATATTCTATTTGAACATTATAGTGGCACACACAATAACACGAAGGGTGCTCGTATGGTCGATCACCATTCACGGTTCAACGTCGCATCTGCAAGGAAAAGCTATCTTGGTCTTGCTGTTGCGTTTGCTGTCTATGAAGGAAAGATTACGAGTTTAGATGATCTTGCGAGAGACTACTTCTCAGAAATAGATCCTGAGTTGCTCGGGGCGACCACCATTCGGCATCTCGTTACACATTCACATGGTCTAGATGAGGACGCCGATGGTACCGTATATAGAGAGTTCGAACCTGGTGAAAACTGGGCTTATCGAAACATCAATGTTGTCATGATGACAAAGCTCATCCACCATCTTTACAGTAAACCCTTCCCTTCACTATTAAAAGAACGAGTCTTTGAACCACTGAGTTTTACGAAGACGTGGTGGGAAGTTTCGGATGCAGAGGAGCTCGTTAGGGTGATCGTAAATCCTAATCAAGAAGGGGAACGTGCATTAGGAACAGTTGAAGATGGTCTAGATAAAAATCTCTTCGTAAATACAAGAGAGTTTGCAGAGTGGGGTAATCTTTTTCTAAACAGGGGAAAGGCGAATGGGCAACAAATCGTGCCAGAAGAGGTGATTGATCTGTCAGCGACGATTCAAAATCCACCTTACACTGATAAGGAACTACCCCAGAACGGCTTCTTCTGGTACGTTCAAGACGTTCCGCGTGAACGGAGTGAGCTTGGCAGCCGCGTTCCTAGCGGATCTTATCAAATTCTTGGTGTAACAGGACCGACGCTTCTTGTTATTCCTGAATATGGTGTGGTGGTCGCGAAGATGTACAACAAGCGGTATAACTATGGTGGTGAAAACTACTTATACTATTTAAAAGAGTTTAGTAATCTTGTAGCAGATGTTTTTAATAGATAAAGGGGATACATAAAAAGAAAGGGTAGGGGATACTATGCCGACAGTAGGACTAGTAAGACACGGCGTAACAGAATGGAATACGTTAGGAAAAGCACAAGGACATGCGAATGTGCCTTTGAACGAGGAAGGAAGAAAGCAGGCGTTAGCGCTCGCTGAGAGACTCTCACAGGAAGAACCATGGGATGTTATCATCACGAGTGACCTTATGAGGGCGAAGGAAACGGCGGAGATAATCGCTACGAAACTGAACACGCCTCTGATCGAGCAAGAGTGGATTCGAGAAATAAATTGTGGTGATATCGAAGGAACGACAGAGGATGAAAGAGTGGAAAAATGGGGTGAGAATTGGCGTGATCATGACCTCGGAATGGAAGAGCGATCTGATGTAGCGATCAGAGGTAACGCATTTTTAGAAGAGTTAGCGAAGGATCATCAAGGAAAAAGAGTTCTCGTCGTGAGCCACGGGGCTTGGATCGGAATCACGCTAGAACATTTATTTCCTGAAGAGTACACTCATGCGTTGATCGACAACACGTCACTTTCAATCATCGAAAGAGCGGGTCAAGGTTGGCACAACCCACTATTCAATTGCATCAAGCACTTATCATAGTGCTCAATTCTGGAGGGGAGTTTTTGAGAAAAATTCTTTCTAGTAAGTGGTTCGGCTATCCGTTTATTTTATCTCTACTATTCGGAGATTACGGCAGCCGATCTATTCCATCAATTTTCGGCCATGTAGGAAAAGCTCTAGTTATTGGGGTAATTGTATCCCTAATGGCTTATTCCATCCAAAATCGTTCAATCATTAAAATGTTTGAAAGGAAGCAAGAGTGACCGTTTAAAATTAGGTGATCTATATGTTCAGCGTCGTTTTTGCCTAATGGAGTGAAAATATGGTGAAACGCATTGAGAATAAACATTTGCCTTATCATACAGCAACTATTAAATCGAAAGCTTCCAAAACAATCGTCTTGTATCACGGCTGGGGGAGCAAGGTGGAAGGCTTGCTGGATGTAGCAGAAACCCTTTTTGAGGAAGGCTTTTCAGTCGTGATTCCGGAGCTGATCTACCACGATTCTCGAGACCCCTTTGCCAATCATTTTCAACCGAACATCATGCAGTCGTACTTTTGGAAAACGATCTTCCATAGCATTGACGAATTTCCAAAGCTTCTTCAGTCGATCGATGAAAAAATGGAAGACGTCGTTCTCCTTGGAAGTTCGATGGGTGGCTTTATTGCGAATGGGATTGCAAGTAAGCACTCGGTAGGAGGGCTAATAAGTGTGAATGGCTCAGGTTCATTCGTACGGTCTGAAACCTTATTCCGAAAGCGTGATCGCCGAGGAGAGATCCCGAATAACCTTTTAAAAGGGTTGAAAAATTATGATCCTGTTGAGCAGTCGTGCTCGTTAACGCCTACGCTACTTCTTCATGGTGAATGCGATGTGATCGTTCCGATATGTGGGCAGGAAGATTACTTTCGCAAAGTGATGGAAGAGAATCGAAGTCATGCAGAATTCCGCCGCTACCCTAGTGTTGGTCATGAATTCACGGGTGAAATGGTTAACGATGTGTTAGCGTGGTTACATAAGCTTTCTTACTAATAATGGTTTACGGAGCTTCCTAAGGGAAGTTCCTTTTTCATGCCTGTGTGAATAAAAACTTTTAAAACTTTTTTTAAATCCATTACGTTTATTTGGATGAGGTGAAAACATGTTAACTGATCAAAAGCTCGTAAAGGAGATTCAGTCTGGAAGTCAATCCGCCATGGACGTTCTAGTAAAACGACATTACAAACTCGTCTATTCTTATGTGTATCGAAAAACGTCTGATAAGGAAATTGCGTATGACCTTACTCAGGAAATCTTTATCAAGATGCTAAAAAAGATCGATTCGTACTCTGCGACAGGTGAGTTTAAAAACTGGCTGCTTACAATGACTGTTAATCATTGCCGAGATTATTATCGATCGAAAGCGTTCAAGGAGGCATCTAACAGCAATGAATACGAAGATAAAATGTTCCGCGAGAGGGATGATGTTACCTACATTTTCGATAAAAATGAAACGCGAAAAGAAATAAAAGACGCGCTCAGCACGTTGCCGGCGATGCAAAGGGAAGCGATTATCTTAAAGTACTTTCACGATTTGAAGATAAATGAGATCGCGAAAGCAACGAGTGCGACTGATTCGACCGTAAAATCAAGGCTGCGTCAGGGCATGGAAAAGTTAAAAGTCAGATTGAAAGGAAGTGAAACGCATGAGAAAAGAAAAGGAAAGTGTTGAAGAAGAGATCGCGGATTATTTTAAACACTATACGATCGAATACCCAGATGAAACTGCGATCGACCAAACGATCGAAAGCCTTCGTAACTATGTTCCAGACCCTCAGACAAAGGGTGACACAATGGGAGGAAGGTTAGCAGGTCTCATTAATCATTCTATTAGAGAAATGTCGTTCATCGGATCGTTCTTCTGGGTGATGAACATGATGTTCTTCGTTTGTGGGTTTAGTTACGTGATATTTTTCGAAGGAGATCCGTACGGTACGATGCTTTTCCTTGCGCCACTTCCTCTTTTGATCGGACTTGGTGAAGTGTTTAAAGGAAGAGAGAGTGGACTAATGGAAATCGAACTAGCGTGTAAATATTCAGCACAGCAAATTATGCTATCCCGTTTGTTTATTATCGGTACTTACAACTTTCTAATCAGCGTGGTATTGATCTGTGCGATTTCGTTATCACTTGAAAACCTTCTTATTCTAAAATTAGTCGGATACTGGATACTACCAATGACACTCATGTCAGCGCTCGGCTTATTTTTGACCATTCGATTCAGAAGTTCAATTGCAGTGCCTAGCATCTTAATGATCTGGATTACAGCAAGCATGATGATTCTGCAATCGGTCGACATCAAGGCATACCTTGAATCGCTCTCGGTCGGGTCGTATATGACCGCATTTTTCCTATCAATGCTGTTTCTAAGTTTTCAAATCAAACGAGTAAAGCGAGGGGTACATTTTGAAACTAACGGCTGAACGGCTTACGAAATCATACGGTGATCAAGTGGCGGTAAACGATGTTTCGTTCGAATTAACGGAAGGTGTTTATGGATTTCTAGGAAGTAACGGGTCAGGTAAAACCACGCTGATGAGAATCCTTGCAAGCGTCTCACAACCATCATCAGGAAGGGTTCTTTTCGACGGTGAAGATATTGGAGTGTTAGATGAGAAATACCGTGAGCTGCTTGGCTATTCACCACAGCACATCGGCTATTACAAGAACTTCACCATTCAGAAGTTTCTTCTTTACATTGCATCACTCAAAGGCATCGAAAGGTCTCAAGCGAAAGTGAAGATAGAAGAGTTGGTTGAGCTTGTGAATCTGAAGGCTCATCAAAACGTGAAGATGAGTAAGCTATCTGGGGGAATGAAGCAGCGCGTTGGTATCGCGCAGGCGCTATTGAATGATCCGCTCATCTTGATCGTGGACGAACCTACGGCAGGACTTGATCCGAAAGAGCGCGTTCGCTTTCGTAACTTGCTTTCCAAGATTTCAGCGAATCGAATCGTTCTACTTTCCACCCACATCGTTTCAGATATTGAGTTTATCGCAAAAGAAGTCATGATTTTAAAGGAAGGAAAGCTTATCCAAAAAGAAGCGCCCAAAATGCTGCTTGAACGAATGAAAGAGAAGGTGTGGACTGCAGTTGTTGATGAAGAAGAAGTGGTGAACCTCCAGAAGCACTACCGATGTGGAAATATCGCGCATAGTGACCAGCGGTTCGAACTTCGCCTTCTAAGTGAAACGAAGCCCCATCCGAATGCGGTCCTAACACAGCCAAACCTTGAAGATTTGTATTTGTATTACTTCGATGAGGACGGTGTCGCATGATCAATTTAGTAAGATTCGAACTGTATAAGCTTTGTAAGCAAAAGATGATCTATATCACATTTATCGGTTTGCTTCTCATTTCATCAAGCTATATGCTGAATTTCGATAAGACAACAGAAGCTGAAAAGGAGCTTTACAGCAAGTGGAAAGGAACGTTGACGGAGGAAAAGATCGAGCGGTCAAAGATAGAGAATGAAAAACTGAACCAGCTATATGAAGAACGTGTGAAGGAAATGGAAGAGAAAGGAGAGTTTGCGGTAGCTTTTTCAGAAGAAGAGGGGAATAAAGCAGGATTATATGAGACGATCGCTTTCATTCAGAATGCGAAAGAGCGTACAAAGCTAAGGTTGAGTGAGCTAGAAACAGAAGATACTTATAGTACAGCTCTTGAAACGAGTATTCTAGAGAAGAACAATTTTTCTCACTTTGCTTATAACAAAGCCCCACGAGAAATCATCGACTATACGAGCACCTTCTCACTCTTAGTAACGGGTTTGATGATTTTGATCGGGTTGTCCGGTATGTATTCAAGAGAATATAGCTCTGGTGTAGACAACTACATGCTTAGTTCGAAAAGAGGAAGAAAAGACCTCGCTCGCGCTAAAATGGCAGCAGCGCTGCTTTACACATTCGTCGTTGTCTTGATTGGTGAGGTATGGAATATCGTGAGCAAAGTGTTTCTGTTCGGGAACGAAGGATGGTCAACTGCGATTCAATACACATTCAAGTATCACTTTTCACCATTCGGTCTAAGTATGATCGAGTATCATGGGATTCAACTCGGTATTCACTTACTTGCTGCGCTCAGCTTTGCGTTGTTTGTTCTCTTCATTTCATCACTCTGCAGAAGTGTCATCGTGTCTCTAATCGTGAGTGGTGCTATCTTCAGCATACCATTCGTTTTCGTAGAGTTAGTTCAAATGCCGGTGTGGTTACGTGACACCTTTGAATTTTCATACTTTTACATTATGAGAGTCGAGTTCTTGTTCAGAGATTTCAATGCGATCAATGCCTTTGGACAACCCATTCTCTATCCGTTCATCGCCATTTTGTGGATGAGTGTCCTTGGGCTCGTGTTTGCATTTATGACGATTAACGTCATGCGAAAAAGGCAAATTGCATAGTTAAAAGGTAGCAATTTAGGAAAAGAGCAAATCAAATAAAGGATTCGCTCTTTTTTTGTCTAATACTTTAAGTGAGCAACGTCCTCGTAGTAAGAAAGTCTTAAATAAACTAGAGGGGTGATGTATTGAAAAGTGAAATGAATCGGTTGTTTGAGGACAAACGGTGCGTTCATGTGCTCTATGCCTACCAGGGAAGATCGAATTATGTTAAACAGGTGCTCGGTTTTATCCAAGATGGTATCAAAGCGGGTGAACATGTAATCCTGATTGAAAACGAACCTGTTTATCGTCTTATCGAGAAAGAACTTTCCAGACTGTTAACAGAAGAAGACAGATCATACGTCCACCGGATCAACAACTTTGATTTTTACTTTTCAAGCGGCAGCTATCATCCTCCAGCGATTGTAGAGCATTTTCAAAAATCCGTGGAACCTTTTGTAGAGAATAATGTTTCGTTCAGGTCTTGGGCGCATGTCGAATGGGCCTCGATGGAAGAACCACTGCATATTATAGAAGATTTCGAGAGAATTGTTGATCGCGCCGTTCATGAATATTCGTTTCCGCTCATCTGTGCATATGAAGATGAACGGATGCCAGATTATCTCATCGATATTCTCATGGAAACCCACCCGTACGTGCTGATGGAAGAAGAATTTATAACGTCGAAGCAATACCAGGCTTAACATTTATCTGCTTAAAGCAACTTCCGTGTTAATAAAGAAGACGAATGATATAATGATTCACACTGTGAAAGACTATGAAGAGCTAAGGCTCTTTTTTTATTTGTAACAAGACTACATAACGCGAAAGGTGAGGAAGAAATGAAAGCTGTTCAAGTAACAGGGTACGGTGATGTTGATAAGCTACAGGTTGCGGAGGTACCGATCCCAGAACCAAAGGATCATGAAGTGTTAGTAAAAGTAAAAGCTTGCGCGATCAACAATACAGAGATCTGGATGCGAGAAGGTGCATATGGAACGGGATCAAAGTCCGGCTGGCGTCCTGAAGGGGTACAATTCCCGCGTACGCCAGGGTCGGATATTACGGGTCAGGTTGTAAAAGTTGGAGCGAGTGTCGATGGGGCGATGAAAGGTAGGAACGTCGTTCTCTTTCCTTTTACCTCGAGTGGGGAAGAAGGCGCTGAACATATTTCTGAAGACATGTCTTTTATCGGATCGGAATACGATGGCGGCTATGCGGAATACGTTGTGTGGCCAGCAGACCTATGTTTTGATATGCCGCTATCGAACTATATTGAAAGTGCCGTATTCTCCGTAAGTGGGATGACCGCGTGGCACATGGTTGAACAAATCCAGCCAAAGCCTGGAGAGACGATCATGGTTACAGGTGCGAACGGTGGAGTAGGATCCTTAAACGTGCAGATTGCAGCGAACGTATTTGGTGCAAATGTCGTAGCGATCGTCGGTGATTTTGAACTAGAAGAACGCATGAAGGAGCTTGGAGCGACGCACGTGCTTTCTTATAAGTCTGAAACCCTTGCACAAGACATTCTCGATGCGAATGGCGGCCCGATCGACGCTGTTCTAGACGTTGTTGGAGACGCGCTCTTCGCGACCTCTTTACAAGTATTGAAAAAAGGCGGAAAGTTTTGTACGTCAGGTTCTGCTGGTGGACAGAAGACTGAGCTCGATTTTCGTACGCTCTATTTAAAACATATTACTCTTTACGGATCTGTACTCGGAACGCGCGCTGAGTTTGAGAAGATGTTAACTGCCATTTCAGAAGGGAAGATCCAACCTGTCATCGATCGAACGTTTCCACTTGATGCAGCGAGAGAAGCACAGACGTACTTTAAGAATGCTGGTAAGTTAGGGAAGATCGTTCTACTGCCAGAGGAATAAACGTTAAGACCCGTCCGAATAGGCGGGTCTTTTTATCACTTTTTTATATACAGAAGCTACCCAACGTCCTCCGCCCACATACACTGCTGTATGAATAAGAAAAGGTGGGCGAGAGGATGGCGACTGAATTAACCGGACGGGTCGTGTTACCTGGTGATCCAGCGTATGACAAAGCAAGGGAAAATCTGAATCTGTATCAATCGAAGTTTCCTGGAGCGATCGTATTTTGTCAGGAGGAGAAGGATGTCTTACATGCCTTAACATTTGCTCGTGAAAAAGGTCTTCCTTTTCGAGTGAGGAGCGGAAGACATAGCTATCAAAACTTTTCGAACCTAGATGGTGGATTGGTGATCGACATTAGTGAGATGAACGAGATATCGGTATCTGTACCTACCAAGACAGCGAAGGTATGTGCTGGAGCGGATTTAGGAAAAGTGTATAACACGCTATGGAAATATGGCCTGGCATTACCTGGTGGAACAGAGTTCAGTGTAGGTGTCTCGGGTGTAACGCTAGGTGGCGGCATTGGATATTTGTCGAGAGAATTCGGATTGACGTGTGATCATGTAGAGCGCATGAGAATCGTCGTCCCAAAAGGTGAGAGAGGTGCCGAAATCATTGAGGCAACAAAAGATGAAAATAGCGATTTGTTCTGGGCTTGCTGCGGTGGAGGCGGCGGGAATTTCGGTATCGTCACATCGTTTACTTTTCGAACACATCCGATCGACAACGTCTCCGTTTTCAAAATCGAGTGGGAGTTCGATCAGCTCGAAGATGTATTCGAAACGTGGCAAAACTGGGCTCCGTTCACTGATCATAAGCTTACCTCGACGCTAGAACTTCATGCGAAAAGTAAGAACCTCATCCGCTCTGAAGGTCAGTTCTTGGGGTCGAAGAAACGGTTGATTGAACTGATCAAACCGTTGCTGAAGGACAATAAGCCAAGAAAAGTCCAGGTTGGATCCCTTCCTTTTAATAAGGCGTTCAATTATTTCAATGAGCCTTCAGGAAATAAGCCGTCATTCTTTAAAAGGTCTGGGTCTTTCGTGTATAAGCCTATTCCGGAGCGAGGCATTTCGATTATGAAACGATTCCTCGAACACGCGCCGAATGAAGATGCGGTTATTTGGCAGCAGTCACTAGGTGGCGCTGTTTCTGATGTTCCGCCATCAGACACTGCTTTTTTTCACCGAGATGCGAAGATCGCACAAGAATATAACACAACGTGGACGAATGAAGAAGAAGCTAGGGATAACGTTCAATGGGTAGTTGGGTTAAGGAAACAAATGAGACGGTATACGGAAGGTGACTATGTAAACTGGCCAGATGAAACGATTAGGGATTGGCAACAGGCTTACTATGGGGAAAACGTTCACAGGTTACGAAAGGTCAAGACAGAAGTGGATCCATTAAACGTGTTTCGCTTTCAACAAAGCGTTCCACCATATTAAACTGAAGCACTCTCGTTTGAGAGTGTTTTTTATTTTCGATTGTGGTTCCTTCCATGTTTTGAAATAATTGGTTTAGCAAAGAAGACAGGCTGCAATTAGCGAGAGGGGAATCAAGATGTTACATACTGAAGAAGACTTGCTGACTAGTGTAAAAAAGGATTCTAAGATGATGGAAATTTTGAGAGCAGTAAAGTCACTAAACCTTCCAAATTGGTGGGTGTGTGCTGGTTTTGTGCGTTCAAAGATCTGGGATATTCAGCACGGCTATGAAGAAGCTACGAAGCTGCCAGATGTGGACGTCATTTATTTTGACAAGGATCATATCGACGAAGGTGAAGAAGTAATGCTAGAGAAACAGCTTTACAAGATCGTTAAAGACGTGCCTTGGTCGGTGAAAAACCAAGCAAGAATGCACGTGTTAAACGACATGGCACCCTACCATTCTTCAGTGGATGCCATCTCAAAATTTCCTGAGTCAGCTACTTCGCTTGGGTTAAAGCTAGACGAACTAGACCGCTTAGTCATTGCTGCCCCTCATGGGCTAGATGATGTCCTTCAAATGAAGCTGCGTCCAACTCCAGCTTTCTTAAATAACGAGCGTAGTTGGATTTATGAAGAACGACTCCGTAAGAAAAACTGGATTTCTAAATGGCCTCTTCTAGACGTTACTTATGGAAAAATTTAAATTCCCTGTTATGAAGACTCCTTCTTGTGGAATATAGTAAAAGCTATCACTTTTACGTAGAGGAGTTATGACGATGTGGATGAAACACAATTTTTTTAAATATATGACTGGTGCGATACTCGTACTTATCTTATTCTTTTTTCTTGCTGAATTAGAGTTTGTAAAGCCGGTCATCACAATCATCAGCACGCTTTTTTACCCAGTGCTGATCGCAGGATTTTTCTATTACATTCTTAAACCGGTCGTTCGACTCGTTCGAAAGATCCCATTCGTTCCAAATCTTGCAGCGATTTTGATCGTCTTTGCATCGATCGGTGGACTCGTATATATAGGGTTTAAGCTATTAGCTCAAACGATCGCGGATCAGGCGACCAGTATTATGAAGGATCTTCCGAAGAAGCTTGAGAAATCAGCTGAAGAGGCACAAAAAGCAATTGAGAAAAATGATATGGGCATGGTTTCAGTTGGAAACTTGAGACATAAAGCAACAAGTTTTCTAGGAGACGTCACACAAAATTTCGGAGATAACATCACGCAAATCGTTTCGACTCTTACTAGTGCGACAACAGTACTGATCGTCGTACCTTTCGTTCTCTTTTATTTTCTAAAAGACGATCATAAGTTGATTCCATACTTATTGAAGTTTGTTCCTGGCCATCACCAAGAAGAAGGGAAGAAGATTTTACAGAACATCGATGATACGGTGGCAGCTTACATTACAGGTCAAGTGATCGTGGCAGTCGTCGATGGTGTACTTATGTATATCGCCTATCTCATACTCGGGCTTCCTTATGCGCTTATACTTGGAATGTTTGTTACGCTTACAGCCGTCGTGCCATTCTTCGGGCCGATCATCGGCGTTATCCCGGCACTTGTTATCGCTCTAACACAAGACCCGATGATGGCTTTTTCAGTGCTCGTGGCACTCGTTATCGTGCAGCAGCTTGAAGGGAACTTAGTCGCACCGCTCGTATTAGGCAGCAGGTTGAACATCCATCCATTAACCATCATTCTGCTATTGATCGTGGCGGGAGCGCTTTATGGGTTTATCGGAATGCTGATTGCGATTCCGTTTTACTCTGTCTTAAAGGTAATCATCAAAAACATATATGAGTTGTATCGTCTGAGGCAGATGCGAGAGATTAGTGAGTGAGGAAGATCGGTGTAGTGCATAGCGCTATACCGATCTTTTTATCTATCGTTAAACTAGAACTGAAGATAATCGTTCACCTTGAGTTTAAACTCTGATATGGATCCTGCGGGAAGTTCAAGAACTGAGCGTGCTTCTTTAACCGGCATCGTAAAACGCCACGGAGTTAAATTCGGTATGAGTTTAATCACTTTATTTTCGCTGTTAAGGAAAACAGCATCGATGGAAAAGGTCATGAAGCACATATGGATGGCGTTACACGGTGTGATCAGCAGTCCTTCTAAGTGGAGAGGTCGTTTACGAAACATCAATCCTCTAAACCGTGTTGTGAATGAGTCAGCGAACATAATCGAATGAGGAAGTGTTCTATATATCATACGTCCAGAGGGTTCTCTCATGTTCTTCATACCTCCTAGAGATTTCGTTGTATATACTATATAACAAGGGATCAACATTCACAACTGTATGTAACGACTTTCTATTATTCTCAAACATTTACAATTAAAATAAAAAAATAGGTTTACAAATTCGTTATTGAGAACTACAATAAAAGTACAGATAGTTCTTTAAAAAGAACGAAAACTCAGAATCGAACACTATAATGAACGATCGTAAACGTATACTGACGTTCATTAGTAAAAGGGGGTTTGAAATGAGGATAGCGTAACTGCTTCATCTTGCTATGTTATTACTTTCTTTCAAGGTCTCTAAAGCATACTTACTGAAATCCGTTTCATTTGTAGCCATAAGTATCTCACTAAATAAAAACAACCAAATAGGGAGGAAATGAAATGTTAAAGAAGATGGCAGCGTTCGTTCGAGAAGAAGAAGGTCAAGGGATGGCAGAGTATGGATTAATTCTTGCTGGGGTAGCGATCGTAGCAGTTGGCGCGTTTAATCTACTTGGTGGTCAGGTTGATGCATTGATCGATAAAGTAACAGCTAAACTTCAATAGTACGAACACCTTCTTTCTCTAGCCCCACTTTCATAGGTGGGGCTAATTTTAAAAGGAGATGCATAGGGATGATCTTTAGTATCTTGGTCGTTACGTTACTCTTATCTTTCTATACGGATATAAGAAGTAGGAAGATCTTAAACATCGTCACGTTCCCAGCCATGCTGATTGGCTTGGTTTACCATACGGTGACACAAGGGTTCGATGGCTTTTTATTTAGTGGAGCTGGTTTATTAGTAGGATTATTGCTGCTTTTCATTCCTTACTTATTAGGAGGAATGGGAGCGGGTGACGTGAAGCTACTTGGAGCAATAGGAGCCCTTACAGGCGTAACCTTCGTCTTTCAGTCATTTATCTACACGGTACTAATAGGTGGATTGATCGGGCTTATCTTACTTGTCAGAAAAATAGAACTCAAAAGACTTTCTCCCCTCTATCTATTTTCTTTCTTTTTTTCTTTAAAAAGCTCTCAGAACGACAAACCAAAAATCACCTTTCCATATGGAGTAGCCATTACAGTTGGGACGTTGTGTGCGTCTTTCTTAGGAGGGATGATGTGAAATCTGAAAAGGGTCAATCGATGGTTGAATTTGCATTGGTTCTTCCTGTGCTCATTGTATTATTGTTCGGCATCGTTGATTTTGGGCGAATCTTCCATGCCTACCTCACCATCGATCATGCAAGTCGAGAAGCTGCTCGTTCAGCAAGCGTTGGAGAAGACGATGCGACGATTCGGGCAGTAGCAGTTGATAATGCAACGAGTATCAATCTTTCTGGCTCTCAAGTATCGATCTCTCCTGGTGGAAAGAAAACATCAGGCAGCGAAGTTAGGATCACCATCAGTCACAACATTGATTTCCTCACTCCTGTGATCGCCTCATTAACTGGTCCGATCGATCTGACGAGTACAACGGCGATGAGGGTGGAGTGATGAAAAGAATAGTTAAGCTACTATTAAATGAAAGCGGCGGTACCATGGTGATGGTTGCGGTCAGTATTACAGTTTTACTCGGTGCAGCGGCGATGGTAGTTGACGTAGGGCGCCTCTATCATGAAAAGAGTACATTGCAGAACGCAGTTGATGCAGCAGCCCTTGCAGGGGCTCAAGAGCTGCTCACTAGCAGAAGTAAAGCAACGCTGGTTGCTGGAAGCTATGCGAATAAAAATGGTTATCCGGTTTCTTACTGCGATGTACGGACCGGAGCTGACACGATTCATGTTTCTCAGGCTACAAATGTGCCGATGACGTTTGCGAAAGTACTCGGCATTAAGGATGCGAAGGTAAGTGCCTCTGCAAAAGCAAAAGTTGGACCTGTTTGGCCAACAAAGGGGATCACGCCAATTGCACTAGAGTATACAGCAGTACCACATCAAACGGAATTGAAGTGTAGCAACCCAGGTGAAAAAAACGGAAACTGCGGCTATCTTGATATTGGCAGCAATGGTGCAAAGGGACTTGCGAACAACATTATAAACGGTGTAGAGATACCAAAAGGTACTAAAACCGTACAAACTGAGCCAGGGCAAAAGTGGGGACCGGTTAAGAGTGCGTTTCAGACGCTAATCAATAACGACGCAGGAAAAGCTCATTGTCAAAGTGCGACGTCAGCAGACGCATCGTGCGATCGGATGATCATTATCCCGTTAATCAAGTCTTGGGACGGAGTGAATGGGAAATCGACGGTTGAAATTGTAGGATTTGCTTCTTACTGGGTCGATCGCATCGACGAACCAAAGCGTATTGTTGGAAAGTTCAAGAAGATGATCACATCTGGGGAAATCGATGGGTCACAAACTGGGAACGTTTACGGCGTGAAACTTATCAAGTAAAGACAGGAAAAGGTAAGGAGGAGCATATGAAAACGAAGCGAATCTGGATGTGGTCTCTCGTCTTCGGAGTGATTGCAACGTGTATCGTCTACGTAGCACTTTTCTCAAACATAGGGATCGTTGCCTCAACAGGTTCTGACTCAGATGTGGAAGAGATGCCAGAGGTTGTTGAGGTCGCAGAAGCTGCCCCGACGGTCATCGAAAGGGAAATGAGCAATGAAATGCTCGAGGTCAGTGAAGGAAAGCGAGCCATTTCAATAAAAGTAACGCTTGAACAAGGGGTATCGGGTTATGTTGTACCAGGATCATTCGTAGATGTTGTGGCGTTTGAGACATCTGTGAACGAAGAAAAGAAAGAAGAGCTTCGATCAGCGAAGGTTGTTCTCCAAAATGTTAAAGTCCTAGGCTCCGGAAAAGCTTCGGATGCTGGTGAAGAGTCACTTCTGTATGAAACTGTCACATTAGAAGTAGATGCAAAACAAGGTGTTCAAATAAGTCTAGCTTCAACGGATGCGAACGGTTTTTACTTAATGTTACGAAATGAAACCGACAAAGCGATCGAGAAGGCAGAACTGAAAGAAACAAGACAGGTTGTTGAAGGAGTTGTTGCGAAATGAGTGTAGAGTGGTACTTTTATTGCGACTCAAACGGCCGAGCAGAAAAAATTGAGACGTTCCTTTTGAAGAGAGGACAACATTTAACGTGTTTTCAAACTCTTACAGACCTGCAGTCACGTCTTGAGGATACCTCTAATGCTACTCTCTTTTTACAGCCAAACAATGTTTACAATGTCTATGAACTTAGCGAAGAGATTTCGATCAAGCACCCACATATCTACATCATCATCATCTCTGAAGAAACGAATGAAAATACAAAGAAAGCGATGCATTCTGGTGCCTCGAACGTATTGACACTCCCGATCAAAACAGAAGAGCTCGTCGATGTGGTGACACAGGCTCACCGATACATGAACTATCGTGCTGAACAGCAAGGTGTAAAAGAGAATCATGAACCTAAGAACGACAGTCGTGTGATTTCCGTTTGTAGTCCACGTGGTGGAATCGGGCGAACGGTAACTACCGTGAATTTAGCGGCGAGTTTCGCACGTGAAGGAAAGTTGGTCGCTGTGCTCGACACGAACATTCAATTCGGAGACGTCACAATGTACTTTGACGTGAAACCGAAAAATACGATTTATGAATGGGTGAAGGAAGGGTACGACAAAGGGAGATTTTCAGTCACGCATTATTTAACAAAACACGATTCTGGTGTTGCGATTCTAGCTCCACCACCTCGACCAGAGTTTTTTGAGATCATTACCGAGCATCACATCGAGATGGCGATCACCGAACTTAGGAAAGATTACGATGTGATTTTAGTTGATACAACTTCTACGATTTCAGAAATCCATCTGAAGAGCCTCGTTCTTTCTGATGATATCTTATTGCTGATGACGAGCGACATACCAGCTGTTCGTAATACGAAGCTCTACATGGAAACGCTTGAACCACTGAAGTTAATCGAGAAGGTAAGCGTTATTTTGAACAGAGATTCTAGAAAAACGACGATCGATCAGAAGCGTTTAGAAGAGATTCTTCAAAAATCGATCCTCTCTATGCTTCCAGACCAACCAGGACCTGTTGCAACTTCAATAAACGAAGGGTATCCGCTCGTATTAAAAGATGCGAAAAACGCTCTATCAAAAGCGATCTTTTCGCTTTCAAAGCAACTGTTGCCGGAAGAAGAGGAGTCCGTTCAATCTGGATTAAAATCGATCAAGTCTATGCGCTGGCCTTTATTGAGTAGGTAAGGGAGGGAATCGAGTGTCTCTTTTTAAACGTTATGTAGATGTTCAACCTGTAGATGCTGGCGAAGGCAAGGTTAAAGTTCCTGTTAAGACGAATGAATACATTGTGATGGAAACAAAACTCCAAAACTATTTATTAGAAGAATTAAAGAAAAAGCAGTTTGATCGAGATGAAGAAACGAGAAAGATTCGTGAACTTGGTAAGGCGTTCATCGACAAAGAAGGTGAGCGGTTAACGTTCGAAGAGAAGAAGAGTCTCCTTGGAACGGTCGAGCATGAGCTTTTAGGGTATGGACCCATCACGCCTCTACTAGAAGACTCTACGGTTTCTGAGATCATGGTGAATGGCCCATTCGATATTTATTACGAACATCAAGGGAAAATCTTAAAAAGTGAATCATCGTTTCGTGATGATGCACATGTTGAGCGTGTAATCGAGCGGATCGTATCCCCCCTTGGGCGTCGAATCGATGAGAGTTCGCCGATGGTAGATGCGAGATTACCAGATGGCTCTCGTGTCAACGCGGTTATTCCTCCTCTAGCACTTCGGGGTCCGTCTTTAACGATTCGAAAATTCTCAGCGACTCCTTTCCAAATTTATGATTTGATCGATTACAATACGCTCAGTACCGAAATGGCAGATTTTCTAAGTATGTGCGTTAAGTCACGGTTAAACATCTTCATTAGTGGCGGAACAGGTTCAGGGAAGACGTCCTCATTAAACGTATTATCATCGTTCATTCCAAACGATGAGCGAATCGTAACGATCGAAGATGCTGCCGAACTTCAGCTTTCACAGGATCACATCGTTGCACTCGAATCGCGTCCCTCCAATATAGAAGGAACAGGAGCGATCACCATTCGTGACCTCGTTAGAAATGCCCTTCGTATGCGTCCAGATCGTATCGTCGTAGGGGAGGTTCGTGGTGCAGAAGCGCTCGACATGCTGCAGGCGATGAATACGGGTCACGATGGAAGCTTAAGTTCAGGACACGCCAATTCTCCTCGTGATATGCTGTCTCGTTTGGAAACGATGGTATTGATGGCAGGGTTCGATCTGCCGCTTCGTGCGATTCGTGAGCAGATTGCAAATGCACTCGATCTTATCGTTCATCAAGTTCGCTTGAAGGATGGTTCAAGAAAGATGGTAAAGATCACTGAAGTTCTCGGTATGGAAGGAGAAACGATCGTACTTCAAGATCTATTCGTTTTTAAAGAAGAGGGACGTAATAGCAAAGGGAAAATCGAGGGCCGCTTCGTATCGACTGGGGTAAGACCAGGGTTTGCCGAAGTGCTCGAACAAAATGAATTTACGATTCCAGCTTCATGGTTCAAAGAGGAGTGGTGAGATGAATGAGATCGTTCTATTGATACTGATATTTTTGGCTTTCTCTTTGACATTTTACTTCATTACGATGAGTTGGAAGAAAAGGAAGAAGGCCAATACGAGAATCAAAGAGTTCGTACCAGCTGGTCCGTCGGTCGTTGAAAAGAAGAGCGAGGATAAGAAGGAACTACTGAGGCCACTGATCATTAAACTTTCCAACCTTTTTAATGGAGTGAAGTTTAGCAAGGATACGGAAATAAAGCTTCAGCAGGCAGGAAGTACATTAAAGGTCGAGGAGTTTTTTGTCGTACGACTTCTTGTCGCTGCTGCAACTCCTATCGCACTTTTTCTTCTCACGGTTCCATGGTACTTCTGTCTTTTAGCGATTGGAATCGGGTATATTCTGCCTGAACGATATATGGTCAATAAAGCAAGAAAACGAAACAAACAGCTGTCTTACCAGCTAGTAGAAGCCTTAGCAACAATGTCGAACTCTCTTAGAGCAGGGTTTAGCTTTGTTCAAACGATGAAATTGATCGGAAAAGAAATGCCAGATCCGATCGGTCCTGAGTTTGAGCGTGCGGTTAGGGAAATTGGGATGGGGATTCCGATGGAAGAAGTGTTTGAAAGCCTGATCGCTCGGGTTCCAAATAAAGAGCTTGAAGTTGTCATCCAAGCGATTTTAGCACAGCGTAAGAGCGGAGGAAATTTAGCAAAGCTCATGGATAACATGGAGGAAACCGTTCGTGGAAGAATCCGGATACTAGAAGAGCTCAATACATTAACTGCACAAGGCAAACTCTCATCGTGGGTCATTACAGCACTACCGGTCGTTTTAACGTTGTATCTTTATTTTGTAAGCCCTGACTACTTTCAACCAATGATCGATTATCCAATAGGATGGGTATTGCTTGGTATTGGGTCGATTTCCCTTATTCTAGGTTGGTTCATCATTCAAAAGATTGTACGAATCGAGGTGTAGCATATGATCAGCATGTTGTTTGTGATCTCTTCCGTCGTTTTCTTCATGCTCTTTTTCACTGCGGTGTTTTCTACAATTTATCAACGAGATATAGCGATTGAATCCCGTGCAGATGTCTATTTTGGTAAATCTGAAGGTGGTGAGAAACGGACCAAAAAGACATCGAATGGAATTACTCAAACGCTATTTCGTAAATTGTGGAATATAAGTGTTACGCGTCTTGGAAGGCTGCTTGAGCGAAAGGATCATCGAAAGCTAGAGCTGATGATTCGGGAAAGTGGCTATGAAAAACTATCACCTATCGAATTTCGTCTGATCCAAATTCTTGCGTGTGTTACCGGTGGTTTTCTTACGCTATTGCTGATTGGACCGACCTCTGATGGCCTATCTACTTTATTTTTTGCGATCGCAGTATCTTTCTTGTTTTATCGCTATCCCATCTTTTATATAGCTAAGAAGAGAACGCAACGGATAAAGCTTATTAACAGAGAACTTTCTGACTTTTTCGATATGGTGAGCTTACTACTAGAAGCTGGTGTTGGTCTAGAAGGAGCGATCACGGATGTATGTGACCGTATGAAAGGACCGCTATCTTCTGAATTTAAGAAAACGTTAGATGAGATGAAACGAGGGAAATCGAGGCGTGAAGCTTTCTACGATATGAAAAGAAGGGTGCCTTCTGATAGTTTTAGAAGCGTGATGACATCGATTATTCAAGCTGATCACCTAGGCGTGGGAATGACTAGAGTTATCGTGAGTTTAACGACGAGGTTAAGAGAGCAGAGACGTGAGATCGCAAGGGAACAAGCGATGAAAGCACCTGTGAAGATGCTTATACCGATGATTTTATTTATCTTCCCTCCGATTTTTATCGTCATCTTAGGTCCTTTAGTCGTTAAGGTATTCATGGAAGGATTGGGGTAAGAATCGTGGAGAGAGAACATACATAGAAAAAACCAGTATCGTCTGCATAGATACTGGTTTTTTCTATTGATGCAGTCTTCTCAGTCCATGTAAATCAATGATCCCAAACCCGATTTTTGAGAACAGGGGCAGGATGATAAAGGAAAGGGCACTGACCATTTCCTGGGTTATATTTAAGCCTGTGGAGCCAAGCAGCCATGCTGTTGGATAGAGCACCCAGAAGGATGTTAAGTAAAGAGCGGTTATGTTGTAATGGCGGTAAAGTCGCTTACCACCAGCTCGCGCTAGTTTTCGTAAAGGCATCCATAGGATGAATAAGACGATGACGAGTGCAATGATTCCGAACGCATACCAGATGTATTTGGTTCTTTCAGGAGAAAAGTCAGCGATCAGCCCGGTTAAAATCATAAACACGTCAGCAGAAACTAAGCCGATGAGAAGTCCTTTGTTTTTCTTTCTCTCATAAAACATAGCGGTCAAGGCGAGCGATAATAGGAGCAGCGGGGTCGTGACAACCCAGTCAAGGTAACGTGCGAAATAAATCGTTCGATCCGCACGTTCAACAACGCCTTGTCCTAAAGCGATCGAGAGGTAAGCTGTCCCAGACCAGGCGGTGATGATGATTGGGATGACGTATTCATAAAGTGGCACGTTCTTTGGTTTCCGACTTAGGATGAAGAAGTAGATAGCGGCAGCGATCATTAAAATAAAATAGATGATGTGTAATGTGATATCCAAATTTGACATTGCTTTCTCCCCTATACGTAATCTTAGTGGTATCCAGTATAGACAAAACTCAGTTCTATTAATCCTATTCTAGTAAAAGGTGCTCCATTTGAAGGTTAGAAGAAAGGAAAACGTGATGACGTTGCAGAAAAGGTACTAGTGTTTGGGAAAGTTGAACAAAAAATAGTTTCGTGTCGCTTTTCTGCATTGTCAATATGAAGAAGGAGCGTGAGTCATGTATACGGGTATTCTCTTATACCATGGATTCAGTGAGTATGAATTATCGGTTCTTGTTTCTGTGCTTAAGCAAGGAAAGAAGACGGTCGTTTTTATAGGACTTGATCACGGACTTGTTTCAGGAGAAGCTGGGATGCCTTGTTATCCACAGTTTAGTATCAATCAGGTCGACCGATCAAAGTTAGATA
This sequence comes from Anaerobacillus sp. ABR4_321, assembly GCF_056158505.1. Lineage (NCBI taxonomy): Bacteria > Bacillati > Bacillota > Bacilli > Caryophanales > Bacillaceae > Anaerobacillus > Anaerobacillus sp. ABR4_321. The sequence goes on along the minus strand of NZ_JBSWTK010000001.1, from coordinate 3,379,414 downwards.
GTCTCGTTCTTCCTGGGGTTGATGATTTCGAACATCTTGTTGAGCACGATGAGTTAAAAGCATTCTTAAAGAGCTTGAAGGAAGAAGATTTGTTGATCGGGGCGATTTCGAGTGCTCCATATTTCTTAGCGATGAGTGGATTGTTAGAGAACAAACGATACACGACGGGCCTGACGCGCGAGCAGCGAACGTTTCTAGCAACCTTCGATGAAGACTATTACAGTGATAAGCCAATACTTGTAGATGGACAGATTATTACAGCAAGGGGTTCATCTTATGTTGACTTTGCTTTTCAGTACGGTGAATCGTTAGGGCTTTCATTCGATCGAAGCTGGTATGGAAGATAGAGGCGTCGAGCGAATGTGTGGTAGGATAGTAGTTGGGTAAAAATGACAGATGAGCGTGGTGAAGTATGGTGTTCAAGGTTTTTCTGATCGAAGATGATCAGTCGCTGTTTAGTGAGATGAAAAAACGCTTAACCCAGTGGTCGTATGATGTACATGGGGTGAGTGATTTTAATCATGTTTTTAAGGAATTTGTGGAGCTGAAGCCGGAGTTAGTGATCATCGATATCCAGCTTCCAAAGTTTGATGGCTTTCACTGGTGCCGGATGATTCGAGAACATTCAAACGTTCCGATCATCTTCTTATCGTCTCGGGACCATCCGACAGATATGGTGATGTCCATGAATCTTGGGGCAGATGATTTCATTCAAAAGCCGTTTCATTTTGATGTTCTCGTTGCTAAGATTCAAGCGATCTTAAGACGTGTATACAATTACAACACCGAAGAGACTGGCGTGAAGACGTGGCTTGGAGCGACGGTAAATTATGAGCGGAATCGCTTATCGAATGAACAGGGCACGATCGATTTAACAAAAAACGAAATCTATATTCTAAAAATCTTGATCGAGCAGAAGAATAAGATCATTAGTCGGGATGAAATCATCACGGTGCTATGGGAAGATGAACGATTTGTGAGCGACAATACGCTAACAGTCAATGTGAACCGATTACGAAAGAAACTAACAGAGCTTGGACTTGGAGATTCGATCGTAACGAAGGTTGGTCAGGGATACATGGCTGTGGAGCGTGTGTAATGATTAAAACCTTTCTTATCGAACGTAGAAGTTGGATCGGTCTATTTCTTTTTCTGCAGCTTTTGCTGCTCCTAACCTCGTACGTTGATCAGTCGATTTCGTTCTCGTCGATTCTGTACGTTGTCTTTCTTTCTACGCTCATCATGACGATTTTTCTTGTCATGAGATATCGAAACGAAACAACATTTTACGGAGAATTAGAACAGAGGGAAAACGACCTTGAAAGATGGAGTGTTCCTGAGGCAAACAGTCCCTTTGAGCAAATTGTTGAACGTAATTTAGTTTCAGAAATCGAAAAGCTTCAAGAAGAAGTATCAAGAAAACAGGTGGCGATTGAACAAGAAAAGGATGATATGCTTTCGTGGATTCATGAAGTGAAAACACCTCTTACTGTCTTGTCGTTAATGATTGAGCGCCTCGAGGATAAAGAGGCAAAAGCTCAGTTAACGTACGAGTGGCTTCGGATTCACCTTTTGTTAGATCAACAGCTTCATCAAAAGCGCATTTCATTTATTGAAACCGACGTGTACATCGATCGGGTAAATCTTGAGTCAATTCTTTTCGGTGAAATTAAGACACTGCAATCGTGGTGTATCCGAAAAGGAATCGGATTTGAAATTGATCTTGATGTAGAGGAAGTGTTGAGTGATGCGAAGTGGCTTGCGTTTATCATAAGACAGCTATTATCGAATGCTGTGAAATATAGTGATTCATCCGATTTGAATATTACGAGTACGATGATTCAGGATCAAGCTGTTCTCATTATTACTGACTATGGACGAGGAATCGACTCGCAAGACTTACCTCGTATTTTCGATAAAGGGTTCACCTCGACAACGAGGCATTCCGATCATGCTGCGACTGGAATGGGTCTTTACCTTGCGAGGAAAGTTGCAGATGCGCTACATAGTAAACTAGAAGTGGAGTCAGAGGCTGGTGTTGGGACGACTGTTATGGTGATCTTCCCTAACGCAAATAAAGTTGAATCGATTAGAGGCGTGTGACAAAAGTGTCACATGCTTTTGTGTTTTGTTAGGTGATTGAAAGGAAACCCGTTCTCACCTCATTTACACTTAAGACATCAAGTAAGGGGAGGTCATCACATGATCGTATTAGAAGCAGCAAAATTACATAAAAGCTATGGAAATAAGTTCACGAAACATGAAGTGTTAAAAGGGATCGATTTACAGATCGAGCAAGGGGAGTTCGTCAGTATCATGGGGGCATCTGGGTCTGGTAAAACAACGTTGTTAAACGTTCTCTCATCAATCGATCGAATCAGTCATGGGTCGATTAAGGTACAAGGAAAAGAAATATCAAAATTAAAAGAAAAGGAGCTAGCAAACTATCGAAAGCATGAGCTCGGCTTTATCTTTCAAGAGTATAACCTGCTCGATACGCTTACAGTGAAAGAGAACATTCTTCTACCGCTATCAATCAAGAAGGTATCGAAGAAAGAAACGAATGAAAAATTTAAAGAAGTGGCGGGAGAGTTGGACATCGAGAGTATCGGTGATAGCTACCCAAATGAAATCTCTGGAGGACAAAAGCAACGGACGTCAGCAGCACGTGCATTCATCCATGAACCGAGCATTATATTTGCTGATGAACCAACAGGTGCCCTCGATTCGAAATCTGCTTCAGACCTGTTAACCAAATTGAGTGAGATGAATGAGAAACGAAAAGCAACGATCATGATGGTCACGCATGATCCTGTGACGGCAAGTTTCAGCTCACGGGTAATCTTTATTAAAGACGGAAGCATCTACACCCAGTTGAATAAAGGAGAGCAGTCGAGACAGGCATTTCTTAAGGACATCATGAAAACGCAAGGTGTGCTTGGCGGTGTGACGTATGAGTACTAAACAACTCATATTCCGTAACCTTCAGAAGAACGTAAAAAACTATTATCTTTACATTTTTGCACTCGTCTTCACTGTTGCGCTTTACTTTACGTTTGTTACTTTGCAATTTGCCCCGGCCCTTAGCAATGACAGTTCGATCAATGCTACAGCAGCTATCCGAACAACATCGATCTTTTTGATCGTCATTATAGGAGTCTTTCTTCTATATGCGAATAACATCTTCATCAAACGGAGAAGCAAGGAAATCGGGCTATTTCAGCTGATCGGGATGACGAAGAATCGCATTTTTTTCATCGTTAGCATTGAAAATGCCATCGTGTTCGTATTGTCGATCTTGATAGGAACTTTCGTTGGTTTTGCTTTATCAAAGCTCATCCTAATGATCTTTTTCAAGGTAGTAGGCATAGAAGAAACAGCAAGTCTCTACTTTTCTTTGGATGCGTTCTGGTTAACTCTTGCAGTGTTTGGGTTCATCTTTCTTCTCCTGATAATAAGAAACTATTTCTTTATAAAGAAGAGAACAATACTATCACTGTTTAGTGTTTCAACGACTGCTGAAGAACGAGTGAAACGAATGTCAGTTTGGGAAATCGTCATGGGCGTTTTAGGAATCGCATTTATTCTCCTCGGCTACTATATATCATCACGGCTATTCGAAGGAGATATCACCTCTCTCGTTCAGATGATGATCGCCATGGTGTCGATTCTTACGGCAGTCATCGTTGGAACCTATCTTTTCTATAAAGGATCTGTTCGCTTCATTACGAATATCATTAGAAGACAAAAGCGTGGTTACCTCGATATCAATGCAGTGCTGTCTCTTTCATCGATCATGTTTCGGATGAAATCGAATGCTTTCATGTTAACGGTCATTACCACGGTTTCAGCAGTTGCAATCGGTTTATTATCTTTGAGCTACATTTCGTTCTATTCAGCAGAGAAAAATGCTGAGATCAGCATACCCGATCATTTTGCGTTTACAGATGTTGATGATGCCGAACGATTCCAGAAATCACTTCAGAAAAACGCCATCCCATTTGAAGAAAAAAGGGTGGAGTATGTTCAGAAGGAAGTAGACATCTCATCGCTAATCGATACTGATCTGGAATTAGCCATGGATCCTTCAAAAACATTCATGACCTTAGTAAGTGAAAATGCTGTATCGAATAGTCTAGAAGAAAACGAAGTGATGTTTACAGGATACAATCATGTGGTCGAGGCGATCATGCCTCTTAAAGAGAAAGGAAAAATCAGTGTAAGCAGTGAAGGATCTTCATTACCACTGACCTATATCGGTTTAGAAGAAGAATACATCGTAAATAATCGTGTGTCTCTTGGAGGGTTACCGACCGCTGTTGTAGATGAGAAGCTTTTCTCAACCTTACGAGAGGAAGAATCAAACAATGTTTATGTGGGGATCAATGTGACCAAAAGCAGTACGCATGACGAAGCCAATACATTGTTTCATGATCTCGGTTTCGGTAACATCTATCAGTCTCAGTCAGATCTTGCAACAGATCAAAAGCAAAACATGGGCTTGGTGATGTTTATCGTAGCGTACCTTGGCCTTACGTTCCTTATCACGTCAGGCTGCATCCTTTATTTTAAACAAATGGATGAAAGTGAGGAAGAGAAGCCAAGCTATCGTATTCTTCGAAAGCTAGGGTACTCAAAACGTGATTTGCTCCGTGGAATCGCTGGTAAGCAGGTGTTCAACTTTGGAATTCCGCTCATCGTCGGGTTACTTCATAGCTACTTCGCTGTTCGGTCAGGCTGGTTCTTCTTTGGTACAGAACTATGGACACCGATGATCATAGTGATGGTATTGTATACAGTTCTCTATTCGGTCTTTGGGCTGCTTTCGATTAAGTACTATAAACAGGTTATTAAAGAAGCGCTGTAATCAAAAACAGACCAGGAGCGTCCCTGGTCTGTTTAAGTTTCTTTTACGAGTTTGTATCCGATATAATCTAAGGCTTGCTCCAAGTTAGATCGTACAGTAATGTCTTCAAGATCACTATCCGATTGAATGGCTCTCAAGGCAAGCTGAGGCCGAATGCCGGTTATGATCATATGAACACCCACAAGGTCGAGGGACTTGCTGATTTTCAATAGGTTGCTCATATTGCTCTCATCAATATCAATAAGACCCGAGAGGTCGAGTAATATGTATTCGAGATTTTTCTTCACACTGTGTGCTAAGGTAGTTTCGATAATTCGCTCTGTGCGTTCGTTATCGACGTCTCCGATTATCGGTAGAATCGCTACTTCACTTGAGATGGGAACGAGCGGTACAGATAGCGTTTCGATGTTCGTCTGTGCACGATCTAGTTCTAAAACGTTTCCTAATAAATTTGCCATCGATTTCATGAGCGCAACATGGTCTTCACTAAAATGATAAGGACGACTGTCCATCCCGCAAAGTGTTCCGAAGTTTTCGCCGTTTTGAAAATTGATCGGTACTCCGATCAATGAGCCTCCACCAAGACTTTTTGTAACATCCATATCTTTTGTAAAGGCATTTGTCGTTAGATCTTCAATGATGAGCGGTTCACGACCAGCTCGTACGATGAATTGTCAGTAAGAATCACGATATAACGTTTCGAAACCGGATTCGAGTAGAATTTCATTTCGATTAAACGCTTCGAGGATATCAACGTCTTGTTTATCGTTTCTAGCGACGAAAAACGTATTCACGTCGATAAACTTGCTGATTAGTTCTAGTACATCTTTTGCTGCGTCATGAATGCTTTTGTATGCAGGGGTTTGCGTCATCTTCATCTTTCGCTCCCTTCTTCATTAAGAATGTGTTTCTTGTATAATTTAATCGTAACATAATTTGGAGAAAAAGGGTTTATCAACGCTGACAAGGATTTATTTCCAACAGAGAAGAGGGGATCTTTATGACGTACAAAAACCGATTAGTAAATAATTTTATTTATAAAGTTTCTTACTTTGCGAAACGCCTAAAAACGATGGAAGTAATCGAAACCATGGACGCGACAATTGTTGACTCTGGTTACCCTTCAGATACGTTTAATGTTATTGCGATTCGACAAACGCTCTCAGAAGAAGTCTTCTTAGGAGCAATATCTAGGTTTAAAAATAAAGAGTATCCTTTGAGCGTATGGTGTTGGAATGAGGAAAGTACACGTAAGAACGATTTCAATAACCTTGGATTGGTTGAGACAGAGACCAATGTTGCAATGGTTAAGGAAATGGATGATACCGAGAATGAACCGGTACTTCCAAAAGGTTTTGAGATTAAAAAAATCGAATCACCTGAAGACATCGTCTTGTTCGGAGCGTTGATTTCTTCATTTTTCGGAGATTCATTAGAAGGAAAAGCGGTCAAGTCATATTACGATGACGTCGCTTCTCTCAGCATGAAGTCTTCGGATTTGACGTTATACATTGGGATTGCTGCAGGAAAACCCGTCACGACTGGTTCAATAATCGTTAGCTCAGATAGTGTTGGCATTTATGATATGGGAACATCGGATGAAGAACGTGGAAAAGGGTACGGTACTGCCATGTTTCGTTATCTTCTTTCTGAAGCAAGTAAGTACGAGAAGGACGCCTGTTTCTTGCAAGCATCTCCGGACGGATTTGCTATTTACAAAAGTGCTGGCTTCAAAGCGATTGGAGAAATGAAAGTATATGGATGGGGATGTGACAGTTAGTTTGAAATCAAGTATATTGAATTCGAGATAATTTTGGTTTATACTAGTGGTGAACACAAAGGAGGGATCACGATGCACTTATTAGGACTACATCACGTGTCCATTTTGACTGGAAAAGCAGAACGAAATTATGAGTTTTTCACAAAGATCCTTGGTATGAGATTAGTTAAAAAAACAGTGAATCAAGACAATACAGAATCTTACCATCTATTTTATGCGGATGGGAAAGGTACACCGGGTACAGACATTACATTTTTCGATATTCCAGGGTTAGGGAAATCATATAGAGGAACATCAGATATTTCGTATGTTTCATTGCGAGTAAAAACTACGGAAGCACTTCACTTCTGGAAAGAACGTTTTGAAGCTTACAATGTGAAGCATGAAGACATACAGAAGCGAGCAGGTCGTCAATCGCTCGGTTTTGAAGACTTTGATGGCACGAGACTGATTCTTGTTGCTGACGATGGTGAAGAAGGTGTAAGAGCCGGAACGCCTTGGGAGCGGGAGGATATTCCAACAGAACACAGCATTGTAGGACTCGGACCTGTGACATTAACAGTTGACGATCCTAAACCTACAGTACAAGTGTTAACAGAAGTGATGGGTTTTAGAGAAGATGGAACGTATCCCGCACCAGAAAATAAGAAAGATATTCTCGTTTATTCAACGGGGGAAGGTGGAAGTGGAGCTGAAGTCCATATCGAAGTTCGCCCTGATCTTCCTAAAGCTCGACTTGGAAGAGGTGGCGTCCACCACGTAGCATTTCGTGTTCCAAATGAAGAAGAGTACGATAAATGGGCTGATCGCTTGAATCAATTTAGATTACCCAACTCTGGAAAGGTTGAGCGATATTATTTCAAAGCGCTTTACTTTAGGGAGCCGAATGGCATTTTATTTGAGTTATCCACTGATGGACCTGGATTTGCGACGGATGAACCGTTAGAGTCGATGGGTGAAGCGTTAGCTCTTCCGCCATTTCTTGAGCCAAAGCGAGCTGAAATCGAAGAGAAGTTAAGACCACTTGAGTTTTAATACACAGAAGGACCTCTCTAGAGGTCCTTCTTTTTTGTGTGGCTTTGCGAAAAAAAAGAGACCTAAAAGGTCCCTCTGTCATGCTATTTAAATACCCCAAATGGCTTTCCTACTGGTATCGTTACTTTTCCGAAATGCGTGTTGAGCACACTTGCAGCAGATCCATAGAAACTGAAGATCGCGATGAGGAACTCAGCAATCGCTGCGACTAAGTGCATCGCTTCAGGAGCGATTCCTAGCGTTGATAGAGAAAGTCCGATGAAAAGAAAATCAATGAGAACGAAAATGATGAATAGCACTTTATGTGTTTCCATGGCACCGATCGTCATGAATAAGCTGAAGATCAAGTACCCGATGTAGGCGATTCCTAGTTGGTTCGGATCAACTGCGCTTGCAGCCGCATCTCCAAAGACTCCAAATTGGATCAACCACGAAGTGCCGACACCCATCCAAAATAGTCCGAATGCGCCAAAAGCAGTTGTGCCAAACGTATTGTTGTGCTTTGCGTCTAACACGCTAGCGAAAAGTTGTGCGATTCCTCCAAGAAAGATTGCCCATGGTAATATGAACGAAACGCCGTCCGTCAATCCGAGTTTTGCAGATGAAGCGACGAGTGTCACCATCGCTAATCCAAATAACCCGATTGCGGAAGGGTCAGCTACTTTAATTTGAACTTGCTGTGTTTGATTCATGATGTAACCTCCTATAAAACATACTTGACCACTTTACACAATAAAAGCTTTGTATGCAATAGGAAATTATATGGAAGCGCATTCTTTTTTTAGCACCGAATGAAGGGGTCAGTAGCTATTATCCGTCAAGAACCCCCGTGCACAATGTGCGCCTTGGTCACTGTTAATGGGAATCTTTATGCTCTTGCAGCTTATCATCCTGAGACTCTAGTTCGACAGCATTGATCGAGCCATTCTCTTCTGATGAAATGAAAGAAATCATATTATCGCCTGCATGATACACATGGTAATATTCTCCTCTAAGCTCGTTTAAGAAAACTTCATCTGGCTCACCGAACTGACAGGTCAACAGTTCATAAGGGATCGCAGGACCTTCAGATAATGCGTTGTAGCGCATATTGAAGACTTTATCGTCTACCGTCATGTAGGCATACGTATTATCAAAGAAAGCAGGAATTCCTTCAAAATACCAATCATCATATTGAAGGGAAGGATTTGAAGCTTTTAATTCGTCTTCCGTCATTCCGAGAAAGATCGAAGCGTTCTTTAAGTGTCCTTTCTCTGCAAAGGATAAGAGTCCAGAATGAAATGGTTCAGCTGAACAGCTCTTGTCTGCTTTTGCTGTTGGAAGTTTTGGAGGATCATCAGTCATAGTGAAGTCACCAGAGAATTCAACGGCAGCACCGTGGTAGTAAAGGCATGAATCTTCTTTAAAAGTGATCACATTATCATTTATTTCGAACGTTCCTTTGCATTCTGGCTGATCATTATCTTGGAAGATCGCTTCGTTTCCGTTTGCTTTCGCCTTTCCAGTAAGCTGTCCAACATGTGCTCCATTGCTTACGTCAAATGAGAACATAAATGAATCAGGTGTTACGTTATACACGCTTAAGTTACCGGTGTCGAAGCTTCCATCGATGTAGAGGGCTTCTTTCCAGTGTGAGATATCCTCTTGTTCGTCAGCTTCTTCGGTCGTGGCTTCTGCATTATCTGAAGGTTCTTCTTCAGATGATGCTTCTTCTTCAGAGGAAGACTCTTCTGTTGTTTCTGTACCTATAGGAATAAACGTATAAATGCCGTTAAACGATACATCAGCGACGTTTTGACATCCCTCTGTAGTTGCTACTGCGACCGCTTCTTTTTCTTTCGTGAACGTGACCGTACATTCATTATCATCAGGGTGCGTATAGACAGCCTGATCATTTCCGCTTGAGGTACCAGCTAGTTCACCGACATCTTGTCCATCGTAAGCAAATAACGAAAAGGCAAAAGAATCTCCGCTTGGGTCCGTAATATCAAGAGTTCCCATGATATTTCCGTTTTCTTCCCATTTGTACGTTCCTTCTGTCCATGATGGTGTTGTGCCGACTTCCACTGCTTCAGTTGGCTTTTCAGCTTCGCTTTCCTTTGAGGCGTCCTTTCCAGGAAGAAGGTTACAAGAAGCGGTTAGAATGAGAGAAAGAAATAAGAACATGAGGCGCAAAGGTCGCATAAGATTCCTCCCGAACAATAGATTTGGACTTATTATACATAAACCCTAGTAAAAGAAAGGGCTATCGGTGTCGAGTCGGAAAAATTTTTACTGTCTAATCTAGCAGAATTCCAATGTCTGCTTATAGGAGATTTCCAGGGAAATGATTGCAGAAAGTCGAATGATTTTGGTGGAAAGTCTTGAACGGTAAGCGTACATTGAAGCCGACAAAAACCTCCATGTCTTTTTAAAGTCTTTTTGGAAAGGGTTTCTCCCACTTTGAATGGAAGATAGTAGGACGAATGTAAATGCTAGATTAAGGATGGTACCGATGAAGGGTACAAGTGAGAGAAACAGAAGAGGAGTATCGGTATGAGAGAAATCGTTGAATTTGTATATGAGGAAACTTTAAGGGAGAGCGCAGAGAACGTCTATCGCAAACATAAAGAGATCATCACACGAGCGATTCCGGGTGCTGAAGTTTATCATGTTGGCAGTACAGCCGTAAAAGGATCTTTAACGAAAGGTGATGTGGATCTCCAGGTTCGTGTAGATGAAACTGGATTTGAACATGCGAGGACGTTCTTAGACAAAGCGTACGCTCTGAATGAAGGAAGTAGTCAAACATCATTCTTTGGAGCTTATGAAAAGAATGATGAAGTGTTACCGCTCGGGCTACAATTGACGCTGAAGCATTCTGAGGTCGATCACTTTTTGAAAGTCACTGGTTATTTCAAGGAAAACCCGAGTCTAACGACGAAATATAATTCATTAAAATCTACTTTTCATGGGAAAGAGATGGAAGCATATCGTAATGAAAAAGCATTGTTTATGGCGGAGGTACTCCGGTCACCTGGCTATCTAGCTCTTTCACGAAGGTATGATCTTTATGAGAAGGTGAAAATTGTAACAGGTGAGAAGTTTGTAACGATCGAGGAGCTTGATCACGCATCCGAAAATGAGGTGGAAGAGCTTCTTGCAAATGTACTGAGCGATCCTGCTTTTAAAGAAAAAGAAACGCTGAACATTGTATGCAGCGGAGAAGAGATATGCAGTTTCCTCGTGGAGGAGGGATTTGTTCTACATGATGAGACGGTCCAGGTGACACATGATCTTCAGATGGAAATTGCAGAATCATCCCCTTTTACGTTCGTCTCGCTAAACGGCGGAGAAGAAGATGTATTCAAAGATGTATGGGCTGATGCGATGTCTGGTTCATTCAATTCCAAGTCTTCTCTTACGATCGAGGATCATCTGAAAAGCGTTGAATGTGAGCTTGGAGAGGGATGGAGAAAGAGCTGCCTGACTGTTTATGAAGGTGAAAAAGCAATCGGCGTCATGATGCCTCATATCGAACCCGGAACAGAAACAGAAGGACGGCTGTTTTATTTTGGATTAGTACCTTCTGAGAGAGGTAAAGGAAAAAGTAAAGAGATTCATAGACAGGGCTTGCGCTTTCTTCGAGACGATTTTGGTGCCAAATCTTATGTAGGAAATACGAGTCTTCGAAACATTCCCATGATACAAACGTTTAAAGCGAACGGCTGTCGTGAAATATCGAGAAATAAGGTCTATACGTTACGAAGAAAATGAGGCGGGTAGGTGATGAAAGGTGATCGCATATTTATTGAGGCATTGGGTTCCGTTTGCGATCGGATGTATCGTAGCGATCTCTTTAGTGGATCTACTGAAAGGTGAGCGAATAAGCTGGCCTTTCATCACGTTATTTTGTATCGGTAGTTTGATCATGTATATCATCCTCTGGCAATTTAAGAAAGGCGAAAAGGACAGCCATTATTCCGGTTGAAGATTGAGTGAGGATTATCGGTACCTTTCTTTGATGTGGTATCCTTTTACTATCGGTAACAAATTGTGAAAGGTAGTTGTACACTATGGATATTATTTCAGATAACATCATGGCGTTTGGAATTTTGTTTTTAATAATTGCCATTTTGCTTTCAAAGTTTACAAAGAAGAAGTGAGGGAAAGGCTTGAGGATTCGTTGCCTCAAGCTTTTTGTTTGGAGAGAAAAGGTGCAGGGCGTGCACTGGACGTGATACGATAAAAACTATTATGTAGAAAGAAGGGTATCGATTGACGGAAAAATATTATTATGAAGATCCATACATACGCACATTTGAATCAACGTTAGAAAAAGAGCAAACGGACGAGAACGGTCACTATGTTGTTTTGACATCAACAGCTTTTTATCCGACAGGTGGCGGGCAGCCTCATGATGTGGGAACGATCGATGGTGTTGTTGTAAAAAATGTTGAAGAAGTCGATGGAGAAGTTCGTCACTATCTTGAATCACCTCTCAGTGGCCAAGAGAAAGTGAGAGGTGAAGTTGATTGGAACCGTCGCTTCGATCACATGCAGCAGCACGCTGGCCAGCATATCTTGTCTGCTGCGTTTGAAGATCTGTTCGGGTATAAAACGATCAGCTTTCACCTTGGAAAGGATACATGTACGATCGATCTCGACATTTCAAACCTCGTTGAAGAGGAAGCGAAGCGTGCTGAGGATGTTGCGAACAATGTGATCCTCACAAATAAAGAGATCGTTGCAAAATGGGTAGCTCCAGATGAAGCTAAACAGTTTCCACTTAGAAAGAAGCTTTCTGTTACGGAGAACATTCGTCTCGTCATGATTCCAGATGTTGATTACAGCGGATGTGGTGGAACGCACCCCGCTTCTACTGGGGAAGTAGGCGGCATCAGTCTTTTAAAATGGGAAAAACAGAAGAAGCTTGTTAGAGTAACGTTCGTATGTGGGAAGAGAATCATCGATGAGCTTTATCAAAAGCAAAAAGTGATGGAGAAGTTGACGAAAACGCTTAGCGTTCCTCAAGAAAACGTAGCGGAAGCGGCACAGCGTTTGGTTCAGCAAACGAAAGAGCAGGAGAAAGCGATGGACGATTTACGTGAAAAGCTCTTAGCTTTTGAAGCTGAAGCGCTCGTGAATTCGCCACTTCCTGTTGGAGATTATAACGTAGTTCAGCTCATCACAAAAGAATATGGAATGAAGGAGCTTCAGAAGCTCGCGAAGATGATGCTGAATGAAAACTCTTCCGTTATCGTACTCCTCGTTAGCGAGGTAGGAGAGAAGATTCAAATCGTCTGTGGTAGAGGGACAGATGTTAACCTGGATATGAACCTTGTCCTAAAGGAAGTCTTACCTGTGATCAACGGGAAAGGCGGCGGAAAGAAAGATTTTGCGCAAGGTGGAGGAGAAGCGATTCGATCTGCAGAGGATGTTTTAAAAGAGTTGATCTCGCAATGTACTGTCGAGGTTTAGTTAAGAGGGGAAGCACGTAACGTGCTTCCTCTTTTTATTCTGGCATAATCAAAACGATTTGTTCAGTGTGTACGATCCGTTCACACCCAGAGTCATAGAGCACGATGTGATCAGGCTGAACGTGAATAAGACTTCCTCGAAGCGTGTCTTTCCTCGTTTGGATGAGTAACGCTTTTCCTAGGGTAGCGTATAAGCGGTTCAGCATATATGGGTCAACACAAGCAAAACGGTTTTTACAGTTCATACTTTCATCCCCTTACACGGAAGCATTCGAACTCATCGTATGCACTAATGGATTATTTTGATCTGAAGTAAACTGAATAATTAAAAAATAACTAGCGAAGGAACAAATGTTCTGGTAAGATAAAAGAGAGTTTTGTATACATAATTTAGGAGGCGATCGAGCAATGTTTGAAATGACGATTCAACTACGTGTATCTGATATGGAAGAAGGTTTGGCTTGGTACAAAGAACTTTTTCAGCGTGATCCTGATTTTGTTCCACACGAAGGTTTCGTTGAATGGGAGATGCTGCCCGGAAGTTGGCTGCAGCTTGCTGAAGGAACACCGACGGAAGGAAGCGGTCCGCTAAGATTAGGGGTAGAAGACATTTCAGCAGAGCAAGAAAGAGTTATGAAGAAACTAAACGTTGCTCATTTCGAAATACACTCGAGAGAAGAAGTTCCGGTAAAATGGGGAACATTTACGGATCCATGGGGAAATCGCCTAGGGTTTTATGAGTACCTTAACAAAGAGATGGAAGCGGAACGCATGCAAACGATTTTGGGATAAATGGAGGGAGCAGGTTGAGTTCTTTATTAAAGCGAGTCGGCACGACCTATATTCCAGTTGCAAATCCTAAGAATTCTTCAAAATGGTACCAAAATGTTCTAGGTGCTGTTGAAAACTATGTGGATCATGATAAAGCGATCATCGATGTTGCTGATCAAAGTTTTTTCTCGTAAGAGCGAGGGATGGGGAACGATTAGGGTTTACCGATTATAAAGGAAATCAGCATTTTGGTGTAACGTTTGAAGTGGATGGTTTGAATGCACTTCAAGATTTGCGCGCTGAATTACATGAAAACGGTGTGAGGGTAGGAGAAGTGGAAGATCGTGGGCATGCAGGTAATAATTTTGTGTTCAAAGATCCTGATGGCAACGTGTTCGATGTGTGGAGCGAATTACGCAAATCATAAAGAAAACTCGTCCGATGTGGACGAGTTTTTACATATTCACTGATTTTGGTTCCGCTGCTTCTTGCTCTTTGGCCATTTCTTCAGGGCTTTTCTTGTTGATAAAGAACGAGAGCAAGAGCCCAATAAAGGTGAGTGCGACAATGACGATAAACGCGACTTTTACACCATAAATATCTGGGTTAGCAGTAGATCCTTGCTGTGCGGTTTGTGCTGTTGTCGTCATGACCGTTACGAGGATGGCTGTACCGACAGACGCTGCGATCTGCCGCATCGTATTATTCATCGCTGCACCATGCGGGATGAGTCGTTTTGGCATCTGATTGAGTCCTGCGGTCGTAACAGGCATCATCACCATGGAAAGCCCGAACATGCGGATCGCATACATAACGGTAAGGTAGGTGATGGTAGTCGTTGGATCGATGAATACAAAACCGACTGTTGAAGCGGTAACGATCGTTAGCCCCACAATAGCAAGTAATCTCGCACCGAACTTATCAAAGATTCGACCAGTGATCGGAGACATGAACGCAACGATGACCGCTCCAGGTAAAAGGACTAATCCTGATTCAAAAGCTGTAAAGTCTCTCATGTTCTGCATGTAGAGTGGAATTAAGGTTTCTGCACCGATCAAGCCAAGGAACATGATCATTCCGATTATGGTTGTGATTGTGAAAATTTTATCTTTAAACACTCTGAATTCTAGCATCGGATGAGACATGCGTAACTGTCTGGTGATGAAGATCGCGAGGGTAACGACACCGATCGCTAGGACGATAAGCGTAATTGGGCTATCCCATCCATTGTTTCCTGCGCTTGTGAATGCATAAAGTAAACCACCGAAACCGATGGAAGATAAGATGATTGAAACAGGATCAACCTTAGGACGTGAAAGCTCTGTCACATTCTTCATGATGAAGTATGCGATGATGATGATCATGATGGAAAGCGGTAAGATCGACCAGAATAATAAGCGCCACGAATAGTTAGCCGTCAACCATCCGGAAAGTGCTGGCCCGATCGCCGGAGCGAACGAAATGACGAGCCCGATATATCCCATTGCGGTCCCTCGTTTATTAACTGGAAAAATCATTAAGAAGACAGTTTGCATCAATGGGAGCATCACACCCGCACCAGCGGATTGAATCACCCTGCCCATCAGCAACATGCCAAAGTTAGGGGCTAATCCACCGACAACGGTTCCGACTGAGAAGATCCCCATCGCGGTAATAAATAGCTGTCTTGTCGTAAATCGTTCGAGTAAAAAAGCACTCACTGGAATCATGATTCCATTCACTAGCATAAAAACGGTCGTCAGCCATTGACCGGTATTGGCTGTGATACTCATTTCTTCCATAATAGGCGGAATGGCAGTGATCATAAGGGTTTGGTTCAATATCGTAATAAACGATCCTGCGAGTAATAAGGCAGCGATCAGTAATTTATTATAAGGTTGAGTGGTCGTCATTTAAACGCCTCCTTTCTAGTTGACCGTTGTTAATTTAAGAGTTTCGTTTACTAGTTTAACTGCAATCAATTATCAAATTATACTCCTTATTCAACCTCGTGACAAACACTCTGATCGATAGAATAGTAGAATTTTTCACCCAAAAAAAGAGCCGCCGAATCGGCAGCTCTATCGTCCATCTATTTCGTAATCGTATTTAGTTCAACTTCCATATTGCCGCGAGTTGCTCTTGAATAAGGGCATGTTTCGTGAGCGGCTTTTACTAATTCCTCTGCAGTTTGTTGGTCGATGTCTGGAATCGTAACCGTTAATTTCGCACTGAGTCCAAATGCACCATCTTCTTCTTTTCCGATGGAGACATGGGCTTCAACAGAGGTATCGTTTAGTTTAACTCGCTTCATTCTTGCCACCATATTGAGTGCGCTATCGAAACATGCTGCATAGCCAGCTGCAAAAAGCTGCTCTGGGTTCGTAGCTTCTCCACCTTGTCCACCAAGCTCCTTAGGCATACGAAGATCCATATTGATCACACCGTCTGAGGACTCAACCTTCCCTTGACGACCACCGTGAGCGAATGCTTTTGCTGTGTATAATGGTTTCATTCTAATCTCCTCCTGTTATTTAAGTTGTGCACAATTTAATTTTACAAAATATAATATACGGCACATCTTTCACTTTGTCAACGATTTAAAGTTGACTTCCTTGGCTCTTCAAGATAAATTGATTGTGCACAACTTTTGTAAAAGAAGGTGTTAAAGATCGAACGAAATGATCAATTAAAATTAGAAAATCAGCTTTGTTTTTCTGTTTATGCCTGTTCAAGAGAAATTACAAAGATGTATCGTCCATACTTAGATAAGCTTGGAATCACTTATCCTCAATACCTTGTGTTACTCGTTCTGTGGGAACATCACGAAACAACCGTCACAGCTCTAGGTGCAGAACTTTATTTGGATTCTGGAACGTTGACGCCACTGCTTAAAAGGATGGAAGAGGCAGACCTTGTTAAGCGCGAACGCTCTAAAGAGGACGAACGAAGAGTGATGGTAAGGTTAACAACCAAAGGAGAAGAACTAAGGGAAGAAGCTTCGATTATTCCGGATGCGATGGCTACTAACAGCGGTTTGTCAAAAGAGGAGTTTAAAAATGCGTTGACTGGTTTTCAACAGCTACTCGATCACATTCATTCTATTAATGATAAGAAATAAGAAAAGACCCGAAGCACATCGCTTCGGGTCTTTTCGCTATGGCCTATAAACCTTCCCGTTTTTATCAACATAGATCGTATAAAGAATGGTTCGCTCGAATTGTTTTCCTTTCTTAGTATCACCCTCAACGTCGATCATGATGTGATAGATTCCTTCACCCGCTTTTTTAATAGGGAAAGATTCTAGTGCATGAAATTTCTTTGAGCTGATCTTCTTTTGTTTTACTTTGCCATTTTTACTATATTGAATCACGATGTCTCCTTTTAGAGATTCTGTCTCGATTGCAGAAGAATCAACTACTAATTTTACTTCGCTAGATTTCTGTTCATCGACTGTAATCCCATCATTAAGCTCACTATCGTAGGATACTTGCATCAAATAGCTTTCCTTCTTCTGCTGTTTAACGATGGCCTTCCATTTACCTGAACGTGGTGAATCTACTTTTACCTGATGGTGATAGGCACCTTGAAAGACTCCGCTGTCTTTGGTTGCTTTCAAGGTTGTAAATCTTTTGCCTTCAGGACTTTCAATGATGACGTCAGAGTCTTTGTTTTGACTCATCCAATCGAACGCAATGCTCTTAGCACCTTCTTCAACTTCGAAGGTTTCAACCTTTGTTCCTGTAAATTCGCCGCCCCTAACTAGTACATTCCCCGTTTCAGTTTCTTCATTAGTACCATTGAACGATCGGTGTGATGTAAAGGCAGGAACAGACTGATTGAGGTAAGGCTCGAACAAGTTGAATGTAGCGTTACCGTTCTTTATTGTTCCGTGATCCCACTCCCCAACTCGAACTTCATTCCCATATGGCAGTCTAGAACTTTTGACCGTAACTGCTCCATCATTTGCTCCGTATTGTCTTAAGTAAAGACCACCCCAGTAAAGCGAGCCACCGAAGCTACCCCAATCTGTACCACCGAATGTGTAGTAGGGCGTTAGCATTGTTTTTGAATTTGAATCTGTGATCGAACGAAAGTAGCTCATATATCCGGTTTGAAGAGAATAGGTTGCATCGTTTTTGGTACCGATGATTGCAGATAGCCATCCGGCCCAGCTGCTGTAGGCAAGGTCTGCGAGTTGTGAGCCATGGTGAGGGGTTGAAAGCGTGATGATCTTATCAACATACTGATGTGCATTAGAATGAACGAGCGCGGACTGTGCATCGATTCCGCCTTTACTATGAGTGACGAGGATCATTTTTTTACCAAAATAGGTGTACATCTCTGATAGTTTAGTGGAAAGGAGCTGACCGTTGTCCCACATGTTTTTCGTCGGGTAAAGGTCGATGAATGCGGTTTGATAGTTCTTGTTGTATGTTATTTCATCCATATCGTTCTCGTCGATCCATGTGTTAGAAGAGCTGTTCAACCCATGTACGAACACGATTGGAAGCGACCCTGACCGCGTTGAAAGTGGCTCATCTCCTATGTACCATTCACCAGGTGTCCCAGTAGCATCACCTTTTCCAAGAATTCCTGCGTATGCATCGTTAGCGAGGGGCGGGGCAAAAAAGAGAAGGAAAACAAGTAACGGAATCAGTCTTTTTTTCATAAAACCCTCCTAATTACTTTATTTCATATTCTAACTGTATGAATATTCCATCAATACAACAAGAAACGATATCACTAGTTTAAAGAAATTTTTGATAGGTCTATTGGATTGAAATGACCGGTATATCGACATATATCTAGAAGATGTGAGAATGAATGAAAATGGTATTGAGAAAGGTGGGTATATTGCACTAACTAAAGAGCTCCTTTTAGAATAAATGGAACTTTATGGGAGGGGGAATCGTATACCTTAGTAAATGCTACAAGGGGAGGGCACAACCATGCATATTCGGATGATCCTTATTGCGGTTGTACTTTTTACGCTGCCTGCTTGCATTCAGTGGGAAGAAGGAGGCCAGAATACGCCTGAAGAAGCTGTGAAAACATACGACCGAATAGAAGATGAACGTTTTTATGAAACCTATAAAGTGAATGACGAGCTAGCGTTAGTTTTTCTGAAAGGAACGTATACAGAAGAAGCAATATGGCTTGCAGAAGTTCACTTTGTTCGTGACAAAAATTTGTGGAGCGTACGGTCGATCACGAATATGAAAGAACCATCTGATGACATAGGAACGTTTAAAAGAATGTTTCTTAGCAAAGACGATGGATATAGCGTTGGTTATGTAAAAGGTGACATTGACAAGAGTAACGTCGAAGAATCTGACAACTATCAAATTGTCACGGAACTAGAAGAGTATGAAGAATGGAAGATTTGGGTGAACGAAACGCCTTTATTGTTTTAGGGAAGTTAGGATGAAGCCAGCGGCACAAAGATACCATCCATCTGAAACATGAAAAAAGCCACACCTTATCGTGTGGCTTTCACTGTTTAGTATACTTTGTCACCATTAAAAATGGAGTTCTTTACAACCACATAATCAACGTGGCGTAGTGCATCAAGGTTCGTACCACCTGCATAAGAGATCGCAGACTGCAGATCTTGTTCCATTTCAATGAGGGTGTCCTGAAGGGAACCTTTATGTTCTACGAACATTTTCTTGCCTTCAACGTTTTTCTTCTCACCTTTTTGGAATTCAGATGCTGATCCAAAGTACTCTTTGACAAGCTTTCCATCACGTTCTGTCGTTTCACCAGGGGATTCTTCGTGTCCAGCGAAAAGTGAGCCGATCATGACCATCGATGCTCCAAAGCGAATGGATTTTGCAATATCACCATGAGTGCGGATTCCACCGTCAGCGATGACCGGTTTGCTTGCAGCTTTCGCACACCAGCGAAGAGCGGCTAGTTGCCATCCGCCTGTACCAAATCCTGTTTTGATTTTCGTAATACATACTTTACCTGGTCCAATTCCTACCTTTGTTGCATCAGCACCAGCATGCTCGAGCTCTCTGACTGCTTCTGGTGTACCAACGTTTCCAGCGATGAGGAAACTGTGTGGCAAGTTCGTTTTGATGTGTTTAATCATTTCGATCACGGCTTCAGAATGTCCGTGTGCAATATCGATTGTGATATAGTCAGGGGTCAGGTTTTCTTCTGCAAGCTGCTCGACAAAACGGTATTCTTCTTCTTTCACTCCGATACTGATCGAAGAGATAAGACCTTGCTTCTTCATATCACTCACGAAGGACAGGCGTCGCTCCGGTTGAAAGCGATGCATGATATAAAAATAGCCATTTGTGGCTAAATAAGTAGCGATTTTTTCATCTATGATCGTCTGCATGTTGGCAGGAACAACTGGAAGCTTAAACGAATGCTCACCTAGTGTGATCGTTGTATCACATTCAGAGCGACTGTTAACCACACATTTAGCAGGAATTAATTGAATATCTTCATAATCAAACACGTTTTCCATAATACACACCCCTAAATACGAATAATCATTGATAGTATTAAAATATTGTTCGTCTATTACTTAATGTACATGACAAAGGTTTCCATGTCAAAACTTATTTCAGCGATTGGAGGAATCATTGTGATTAGAGAAGCAAACAGTCGTGATGTGAAAGGACTCGCACATTTGATGGGAGAACTCGGGTATCCGACGAGTGTTGAGGAAATGGAAAAAAGAATGTGCATTATCTTTGAGAACCAGTACTACCAGACTTATGTTTATGTTGATGGTGATGTGGTTGTAGGGATGATCGGTTTTATGCATTGTTATCGGTATGAAAGTAGCGACTCGTATATTAGGATAAACGGTTTTGTCGTGGACTCACATGCTCGAGGAAAAGGTATCGGAAAATCCCTTCTACACTTTGCAGAATCTTGGGCGGAAGAGAACGGAGCATCGTTGGTTACGTTGAATAGCGGTAACCGTCCTGAACGAATCGATGCTCATGCGTTTTATGAGCGGTGTGGGTTTGTAGGAAGTGCAACGGGATTTTATAAAAAGCTCTAGGCAAAAGTTATTATTCTCGTCCAAACCGAATATAGTTTACTAGTATTCGCTACGAGTCCTGCTTGAAGGGAGAGGACGGCTATTCAACAGCAGTCGATAGGTGATTTTCCGGTAGTGTTTGTACCTGGGTTATTTGGTTCGATGGGTGACGAGATCATTCCAGGCACAGGAAACTGGCACTTTGGCCTCGCAGGAATTGTGTACAAACCTTTCGTAAAGTTACTTGAAAGAGAACTTGGTCTAAAAGAAGGAGAAAATTTCTTCGTCTCCTATTACGATTGGCGGAAACCGATCGAGCATTCAGCGAGGCGGTATTTATACGATACGATCCAGCATGCGAAGAAAATAACGGGCAAGAAAAAGGTTGTCATCATAAGTCATAGTATGGGCGGATTAGTGAGTCGCTCCTATGTCGAAAGCAACTACTACAAATTCGATGTAAGTCAGATTATCATGATGTGTACACCGAATGCTGGCTCACCTCCTAATTTTAGTTATTGGACCGGTGGGTCATTACCTGGCGAATCAGGGGAGAAAGTTAACCTTGTCCGCCTTTATATGGATGCTTACCTCTGGCTTTTACCGAGGGTGACCAACATGAGTAGAGTTGATGCGATTCATGAATTTTTTAAAGGATTGAAAGATATTACGCCAGGGGCTGCTTACGGGAATTACCTTTTTATGAAAAATAACGATGGAGAATTTGGTGTCGTCCCATATCAAACGATGAATACGAAGAACAACTTCCTTGATGGCTTAAACAATAAGAGAGAAGTGATGAAGAAAAGGCATATTCCAATCACACTGATCGGAGGCATCGGTGAAGAAACCATACGGTATTTGGAAGTTGAACCGTCTGATTCACCTGATATCTGGATAGATGGAGAAGTGACGAATTCGTTGAAAACAGAGCTTGGAGATGGAAATGCGACGCTGAGTAGCGTGTTTTCGCTCGAAGGTGATAAACACATCTTTCAAGGTAGTCATAACGAAGTGCTGTATAAGAGCTTGCCGCTTCTTGCAAAAAAACTTGGACGATCATGTGGGGAAGAGAAGCCATATCCATCTTTCAATGATTATTCACTGATCATCTTGAAAGGGAAAGGGCACATTAAGCTGAAAGAGAAGACTGAACACATTAGTCATTTGTTGAGGCCAGACACATCGACGTCGATCGAACACCATATGTCCGTCGTTCGGATTAAACAAATGTCTTGCCTAGTCGTTTCTCAAGAGTTTCTACGTACGTACACGGTTAACTTTGTGCCTCACGAGCTACGAGATGTGGAATATCTCCTCATTAAGAAAGGGAAGAGAACGGAGAGTCGTATACACGTCAGTTCGAAAGATCCGATTCCTGTGAATGCATTGCTCACACTTTAAATTCCATAACGCAAAATGAAACAACGGATTATCCCGTTGTTTCATTTGGTTCAACGCCGATATAACATGCGATCCCTTTACGCATATACTCAGCGAGGCCTGCTCCATATTTGTCGATGTTACGTTTGAATCGAGCGTCCTTCACATAAAGATCTCCAAGTCGATAGAATTCCTCAAGAGTATACGAACCGTTAAAATAATCGCATAAGAAATGATACCATTCATCGATGATGCTCTGTGTTTCAATCGAATGTGGGGGAATCGACGTTAGACTAGCGATCTTTCTGTAAATGGTTTCGAGTGAAGTTTGCAATTCTTTCTTTTCTTCATTTGATAAATGGTTCAACTGACTCATGCGAGCTTTCCTCATCTTCTGGCTTGCATACTGGCTGCGGAAGAACGCAATCGCTTCAAACCTTCCCTTTTTATCCATAATACGACCTCCTTCCATCCTTAAGGAGAAGGGGAATGTTATTTTAAAATATATTCTAGGGAATCAGGGAGTATGACTTTCTGAATCGCGGCTGGTACGTTCGCGAATAAAATTTTCGGAAATGCACAGATTTCTTTTCAGAATTAATGTAAACTTATTATGATAGCTTGTCGATTGTAATAACTTCAGTAATGACATCGTTTTTTATTCGAGACGATTGTTATGATATACAGAAGTGTTAGGCTAAACTTGGTCTGGGGTTGAATGAGCTTTTACGAATAGTAAGAGTATCGTGTAAGCTGAGGCGAAAATGCTTTTGTGTACAAAATGATGTTCATGATCGTATTAAAAGCCTAAGTTGAGTTGATCATTTCAACATTTCGGTATCATTGTTATACTAGTAAGAAAGTTCTGTATATTTTCGTCTTTTACTATAAATAAATGAGGGATGAGGTTATGATTGCACAAAATCAATTAGTAGACTACCTCGACCAAAACCTAGACGAATATCTTAATAGCTGGAAACGTCGAGTTAGAATCTCTGACGATGATATTTATAAGGATAAGGTAGTCGCGAATGGAAAATTAATGTATCAACTTGTTAGAACCAATATCGTTGAGCCGATCGATGAAAATAAAATCGCTAACCTTGCGAAGCAAATAGCGAGGGAACGAGTTGAAGCGAATATCAACATCGGGGATTTTATTTATAATGTAAACTTAGGGAGAAGTGTGTTATTTGACCATATGACGCGATCGGATGTTTCTTCTGATGATCTTCTTCCGATCCTTCAGTCGTTTAATGACTTGTTCGACACGTTTGCCTATCATGCGGTAACGGAATATACGAAGATCAAAAGTGATGAGTTACAGGAAAAGATTTCATACATAGATGAAACTCATCAAGAAAAGCTATCGATTTTGGGACAAATGTCTTCAAGTTTTGTTCATGAATTTAGAAATCCATTAACAGCCATCATGGGTTTCGTGGCAATCCTTAGGAAAGAAAATCCTGAAATGAAGTATATTGATGTGATTGAGCATGAATTGAAACAGCTAAACTTTCGGATTTCTCAGTTCCTCCACGTATCGAAAAAGGAAATCGATGGGGTGGAAGAGGAAGAGTTTGAAGTGGGGGAAGTCTTCAATGAAATGATCGACTTCATTTACCCAAGCGTAGTGGACGTAGATGTTCACATTTCGAATAACATACCTAAAGGGTTACGGATTTTCGGACAAAAAGATAAGATCCGTCAAGTTCTTTTAAATATCGTAATGAACTCGATCGATGCGCTTAAGGAAATCCAAAGAAACCGGAAGATCAATCTTTTCGGTGAGAAGCTAAAGGGTGAGATGAAGCTTCATATTTCCAACAACGGACCAGCGATTCCTGAGAAAAAACTCGATACGATCTTTGAGCCGTTTTATACGACGAAGGAGCTTGGCACAGGAATCGGTCTCTATGTTTGTCAAAAGATCATTCAGAACCATAACGGTCAGATCTCATGTAAATCCGATGAAGATGAAACAACGTTTACTATTACGTTACCTCTTTGTTAAGCTAACGTGAAAAAGATGTCATTTGCTGATGATAAGTAAATGGCTTTTCTTCGTGTGGAGATAAGGCTGAGCGGGTATTTTATTTATAGAAGAGGGAGTTAATTCGAACCCTTCGAATTTAATCGTAAAGGTAACGGAGGAAACGATGATCACTAAAAATGCAGGAAAGATGAGTAAGCATTATTTCGTATCTTATTTCAACCTAGTGATGAATGCCAGGGGGTTTACGATAGACGAAGCAAAAGCATTCACATTTAGGGAACTGTTCGATAACGACCAGAATGTTTATGGGGAGAGTACGTATCTAGAATTTGAAAAAGCGTATGAAGAGCTGAAAGAGGACGCTGACAGGACAAACTGAAAGGACAGGCAAAGCCTGTCCTTTTAGAATTTAGAGAATCGTATATTCGTCGTGCTTCGCAACAACACGTTTTTCTTCGTCTTCAGATACTTCATGCCATTCGGCTACGATCGTGTTGTTTAAAATGCTGATAACCTTAGCTTTACGGCTACCTATTTGTACGTCACTACCGATTTCTGGGAGTATAATATCGTTCTCTACCTCCACGTAAAACCCCTCTTTTCCATTTAGAGTAGATACTATGATAACATAAATTATTTCGCATTCCTAATAATCAGGGAAAATTACCCTTTATTGATAGTGACAGGTTAGATAGCGCTTGCATTTTTTAGAGGAATACATAGATCACACCGATCATATAATGAACAATAGCCTATTCTCTCCCCCCTCGTTTAGAGGGGCTTTTTATGTAGAAAAATAACATGCAAAAGCTTCTGCACTCATGTACAGAAGCTGCTGTGAGTTCTAGTAGTTACGGTCACGTCTGTCCTGGCGTCTTTGCTCGGACGGTTCTTCATCCAAATCTGGCTCTTCTTCATCCATATTGTTTGGAGTATCACGTTCGCCCGGCTGACGAATGTGACGTCTGTCCATGTCGTCATCTCTGTTGTTGTCGTAACGAACTGGATCGTAATTCACATCTTCAGGCTGTTGATTCATATCGTCTTGCTCTGGCGTACAAGCTGCTAATGAGCCTGTAGAAAGAGCAGCTACCATTGTTAATACTAGTGCTTTCTTCTTCATATCTTTTCCTCCTTAAATTTGATGGAATCGATTCTTAATATCACCAGAGAAAAAGTTTTTACTCTAAAAAAAAGCAGGATATTATTGTCAATCACAATCTCTTTGATCATACAAAGAAACGAATGATTTAAGTGGGGTTCTCATATGATATAGGGCATGTGAAAAGAGGTGGAGAGTGGATATGTCAGAGGAGAGCCTGCCGTTTTGCGCACAAACGAACGATGTTGCGCCATTATTTCGAGCAACTGCTTACGATCCCATCAAAAAAGTAATCGTACAGGTTAGTCTAGAAGATTATCGCGGTAGCTGGGTCATCCTATTTTTCTATCCCAGTGATTTCACATTTGTTTGACCAACAGAGTTAGCAGCGGTCGCTGCTAGTTATCCTGAATTAAAAGCGATCAACACGAATGTACTAGGAATTAGTACCGATAGTGTTTATTCTCACAAAGTTTTTACAGAAGTTTCTCCTTTAGCGGCAAAAGTCCGATATCCCCTTGTCAGTGACCGGAATCATCAAATAAGCAAATCATATCGCGTTTTAGAAGAACAGACAGGAACAGCTTTACGTGGAACAGTGATCATCGATCCTGTTGGTATGATTCGTTCGAAAATGGTCTATCCTCCAGAGGTAGGCCGGAATTCATTCGAGTTAGTAAGACTTATTCATGCTCTTCAGTACCATAAAAAAACGGGAAAAGGTGTCCCGGCAAATTGGACGCCTGGTCAAGAGGGAATCATGATCACAACACAAAATATTGGTCAACAATAAAAGTAGCGAACTATTTTGCTGCTTTTTTCGTTGTATTATGTGAAGAGAGTGTGAAAAGAATGAACAGATTAGGTGAGACTATCTTCCTAATACGGTGGTTTGGGTCAAAAGAAGGGACAATTTACGGTAAGAATGTGCTTTAATAGAAGTAATAGTTGGAATATCAATGGATAATCATTACTGAAATTGGAATTGAACGCAGCAATCTTCAAACAACGGTTATTTACATACACCTCTTTGATTATTTGCTGTTATGACGCAATCGATTCTACAGTATAAATAGAACGGCTTTACCAAAATATTCACTCAACTGTTACGTAACCATTACTTAAATGTTACAATTGTATTACTATCCCAAAGAAAGTGTGGCTATAGTTATGTGTGGTTTTATAGGTGTTCTACGTACGGAACCAGAAAAATCAAAATATCACTCACAATCTGATCTAGTTAAAATGAACCAGGTCATTGCTCATAGAGGCCCTGATGATGAAGGCTATTATACCGATGACTATGTTTCGTTAGGGTTCAGGAGACTAAGCATCATCGATATTGAATCTGGACATCAGCCTTATCACTACGAGAACGAACGGTATTGGATGGTTTTTAACGGGGAGATCTACAACTATGTAGAGCTTCGTGAGCAGTTAAAAAAGCAAGGCAAAACGTTTCAAACGGAATCTGATACAGAAGTGATCATCGCGTTATTCTCAGAAAAGGGTGTAGATTCGTTCGCTGATTTGCGCGGAATGTTCTCTATATTGATATGGGACAAACATGAAAACACCCTTTTTGGTGCGAGAGATCCGTTTGGAATAAAACCTCTTTACTTTAAAGAAAAGGATCATGATGTAATCTTTGCTTCTGAAAAGAAAAGCATAACGCTTCTGCAAGAATTTGAAGAAGTGGATCCAATAGCACTTCAACACTATTTAAGTTTTCAGTACTCTCCGGAGCCAATGACACTCACTGACGGAATAAAGAAGGTCGAGCCAGGTCATTATTTCGTAAAGGAATTGAATAGACCTCTTCAGTTTCATCGCTATTTTCATGCGACATTCAACCCAATTCTCAACAGAGATGAGAAAGAGTGGACGAAACGTATTCAAGATGTCCTCATCGATTCGGTGAATGTACATATGAGAAGTGATGTGCCAGTCGGTTCGTTCCTTTCTGGTGGTATCGACTCTTCCATTATTGTGTCACTGGCGAAACGAGTTAATCCGAACATCAAGACGTTTTCTGTTGGGTTTGAAAGAGATGGGTATTCAGAAGTAGATGTTGCGAAGGAAACGGCAAACAAGCTGAATGTAGACAATTATTCCTACATGATATCGGCCAAAGAATACATTCAAAAGCTCCCGAAGATCATGTTTCACATGGATGATCCTCTCGCTGATCCCGCGTGCGTTCCATTATATTTCGTCGCGAGAGAAGCTCGTAAGCATGTAACCGTCGTCCTTTCAGGAGAAGGAGCTGATGAGTTATTCGGTGGGTATAACATCTACCGTGAACCAGAAGCGCTTCGCATGTTCCAACCGGTTCCAACCAGTTTGAAAAAGATGATCAACAAAGTCGCGACCGTGTTACCAGAAGGAATGAAAGGCAAGAGCTTCTTAGAACGAGGGTCAACGGCACTTTCCGAGCGCTATATCGGAAACGCGAAGATGTTCGAGGAAAAAGAGAAAGAGAATCTGCTTCAAACCTATGATCCGCAAGAAACGTATCAGCAAATCACAAAACCGTTTTATCAAAACGTGCGATCAGATCATCCAGTAAATCAGATGCAATATATCGATATTCAAACATGGCTGCGTGGGGATATTCTTCTTAAAGCTGACAAGATGACGATGGCAAATGCGCTTGAGCTGCGCGTGCCTTTCTTAGATAAAGAAGTCTTTAAAGTGGCGAGTGAAATTCCTGTGCATGAAAAAATCGCTAACGGAACGACAAAATCAATTCTTAGAAAAGCAGCTCGTGGCATCGTTCCTAACCATGTACTCGACCGTAAAAAACTTGGTTTTCCAGTTCCGATTCGACACTGGCTTCGAAACGAACTCTACGATTGGGCAAAGCAGCTGATCCATGTCAGTGAGACGGATTATCTCATCGATAAGAAAGTCGTGGCGGACCTATTGGAAGCTCATGTTCAGAAGAAGGGTGACTATTCTCGAAAGATTTGGACCGTCCTAGTCTTCATGCTTTGGCATCAAATTTTTGTAGAACGGATTTATTCGTTTGAAGAATTGCAGATGGAAGATGAGATCGAAAGCAAAATAGCGGCTTTTCGTTAAATGAGAAGCAAAGCCTGCCATCATGTTGGCAGGCTTATTTTGTTTTGTAGCCGCTGGCGGCACGTGGAATAAAGCTTATATCAGCGGAAATCTGAATTTATCGGCGAAATCCTCCGAGTTATCAGCGAAACCGCTGTAGTCTTCCCTGCTCAGACTGGCGTTCGAGGACCGGAAAGCAAAAGGATTACATACTTGTTATGGATTACATGCTTCTCAATAAGCAAAGCCTGCCACAGTGTTGGCAGGCTTTTTCATATTCTTAATTTTCCATTTTATGGCCCTCTGAACCGCTCTCACCAAACCGTTTCTCAATTTGGTGGAAATCATCTTCGTGACCCGTGTAATAGGCGAGGCTATACAGCTTTTCGAGTAAATAATCTCGATCCAGATCATAGATGAGTTTTTCATCGATGTGATCCATGGTATTCTTACCAAATTCCCAAACTTCCTTCAACTTGTCCTTAGAAATCGATTGTGCAACAAGACTGAGGGCAAGGATAATTTCTGAGATGATAAGATAATTTTCACCAGCGTAGTGACGAATGTAACCGTAGCCGCGGTATAAGTAATAGCTAAAGCTTTCAGACTCCATAATGACCCGCACACACCCATCAGAATCAGCGAGGTATGGAGTGAACGTGATATCATTTTCGACTTCAAGCAATAGGTCAGCCATCTGGTGAATGATGGTGATTGCCGTCTTAGGGTCATCGTTACCAAGTGACTTTACTCCGATCTCAGAGAGCTTCGTCATACCCATCTTAATATCTTGGATCTCAGTTTCTTTATAACCGATTTCAAGAAATTTATGATACTTTTTCACGTTGATGTCTTTTGCACCTTCGCCCCAAAATGTAAAAAGGGAAGTGCCTCTTAAAACATAATCTCCAACTTTTTTCTGCAGCTGTATCACAATGCGGTCTTTTCTTGCTTCTTCAATCATACTTCGAAAGTCAATCAATTGAATGTAGCCTGATTCAAGGGAACACGCTTCTTTTTCATTGATTCTTTCTTCTTTATCAAAATGAACGGGTGTTTCACTTCTGAATTCTTCGAGCTCATCTGATAATGACGTTCTCACGATCGAGATGGATTCTTTCTTCATGTTGGTCGCGATGTTATGTACCTGCATCCAGCTCGTTGCATGGTTGATGAATAGGATAAACGTCATCACGGTAATGAATGCAAGCATAAATGTGACTGCAGGTATGACAACAAAATTTTCTTCAGACTGGCTAGTGAGGAATAGGAACGTAATAAGTACGTACACGAAGCTTCCGTGGAAGATCCCAACAAAGTGTTGTGTGGTTCGATCTGCAACGAAATTAAGAAGCATCCGCGGTGAAAACTGTCCACTAAACGTTGTTAACACAACGAGTACGGAGTTTAAGGTGAAAGCACTTAGTGTTAAGATTCCACCGATCAGCGAGCTTACGAGCAATCTCGTCGGTTGTGTGCTTGCATGCATGAGCTCGGGAGTGAATTGCGAAAGATTAACTTTTAAATCGAGATATAGAGTGAGTCCTGAGAATAAGATTGCACAGATAATATAGATAGCTGGCATATACCAAAGGGTGGATTGAAGCTCATGCTTTCGCACACTCCTCGGCATATCAAAATATTTGCGCAGCTGCCAGGGTAAGAATTTTTTGAACATGACTGCGACTCCCTTCTACCAATGTCTATAGCGTTTTTCCCTTGGTACACAATGGTAAAACTTGAATTCTTTTTTTATTTATTTTACATAAACGTGCAAAAGTGATACTCACTTCGACCACGTTTAACGACTAGTGTTAAGAATGGATAAAAGGAGCGCATTCCGGAAAAAGTAAGACGTGAATCATCAATCTTAATCTTAGCTGGTAAAGTAGGTGAAAAAATGGGAGCCGAAAAAGTCATACTTTATGCCATGTTTGTAGGTGGACTCTTGTTCTTTTTCTATAGTTTGCGCAAGCCCCCGATAAAGGATTGGCTACTCGCCTTCTTTATTACAGGATATTTTGCACTGATTCTCGGAGTCATGGTCGTGGAAAGCGGCATGCTGTCCTATCCCGTAACGATCTTTCCCTATTTTGATAGCAGCCCTCTGTTTGAACTCGTACTGTTTCCTGTATTAAGTCTTCATTATTATCAAACAACGTATCATTATTCGTTTAAAGGTTACCTTCTAAAAGGGTTTATGTATACGTCGATCCTAACCATTACTGAAGTTTTACTTGAAAAATTTACAGATTTAGTTCAGTACAATACGTGGAAATGGTACTACACTTTTATAAGTGTTTATGTATTTTTTGTCATTATCCGATGTCTTTTACAATTCATTAGTAAATTGCCTGATCAAGAACAAAAAGGAACACACTAGAACGCTCTAGCGTGTTTTATAAATTCGTTCCACCAGATTATTGAAAGAAAGGGGAACCATCTACCTTACTTATAGAGTATGTCCAGGGAGTGAAACTTGCTTGGACGAGCAACCTGATGCATGTGTCACGAATGTATGAATGACGCCAAAGTATTAAATACTATCTCCATACCAATAAAGAGTGGGGGTACACCTTATGTTCAAGAAAGTTACCTGGTGCCTGAGCCTCATGTTAGGTCTCGCACTATTGATTCAAGGACCTTTTGCAAGTGCACAGCAACCTTCTTATGCGGAATGGGGAAAGATTGCCATTCAAGAAACGAAGAAGCAGTATCCTGAGGAAAGTGTTACGGAATATACGTATGATGGCAAGGTGTTTATTTCTGATGAAAGGCATCAATATAATTTCGACTTCACCTTAAAATCGAATGGGGTAAAGAAAAATGTTCGTGTATACGTACTCGTAAACGATAAAAAGAAAGAACTGATCGACGTTTATTTCGATGATGTAGAAGAGTTTTAACGAGTAGCAGCTGGAGACAGCTGCTTTTTCTGTGGTAAAGAAGGGATTTTTACCTTTAAAGGGAATTATTATCTAAACCTACTGGGAACAAAGGAGAGAGAGGAATGAATGTAATCAGAAGTAAGAAAGATATCGAAGAGCTGCTCTTGAACTTTAAAAAAGTGGCAAACTATGATCCAACCGGGGAGAAGCATTATATTGTTTTTAATGACAACGATCGAAATGGCCAATGGACGGTGATGAAATATGATGAAGCGACCTATTCCGTACATGGAAAGGGAGAGTCCTATTGTGATAAGGAAGAAACGTTCGTATCGATAGAGGATCTTCAAAAGATGCTTTGGGAAAACCGAAAAGCTGTGAATAAGCTGGTGAGAGAGGCAAGGGCGTTGATGGCGTGAGTCAACGCTAAGCTTACACGTTTTTGTTCAAGCGTGAACAAGCACGTGCGAAGAATTCTATACGTGATTCTGTTATTATTAACCTTTACAGAAATTCACATCGTATAGATTTGAGGATTTAGCATGATTGGTGTTTTTATCGATATTATTGTACCAGTATTTATTTTGATCGGAATCGGTGTACTGCTTCACCGGATCTTTCGGTTAGATCTTTACACGTTAGCGAAAGTGAACATTTATTTCATCGTACCTGGCTTTATCTTCTTAAAGCTCTACGAAACAACGTTTTCTCTTTCGCTCTTCATCTCTGTTCTGTCGTTCTTTTCATTTTTCGTTGTGCTCCTTTATGTGATCTCTTTGATCGTTAGTAAAGTGTTTCGGTACAGTAAGAGTGTACGGGCATCATTCACGAACAGCATTTTGTTTTATAACTCTGGAAACTACGGCGTACCAGTAAACGACCTTGTCTTTAAACATGACCCGTTTGCAATGTCGATTCAGGTCATCATCCTTACTTTTCAAAACATCTTAACGTTTTCATGGGGAATCTTCACGTTAAAAGCCGTCGATGGCAACAAGCTGAGTGCGGTTATCGGATATTTCAAAATGCCTGTTCTTTATGCTATGGTTTTTGGAATAAGCCTTAATGTAACGAATGTAGATGTGCCGGAATTCATCTTGATTCCAGCTGATTACATTGCAGATTCCATGGTTGCGATCGCGCTAGTAACACTTGGTGCTCAGGTCGCACAGCTTAAATTTTCAAAAAACCTTTCTGTCGTGTACGTGAGTTTGTTTATTCGTTTGATCCTAGGTCCGGCTATCGCGATCGGGCTGATCTACGCTCTTGGTATGGAAGGGGTAACCGCACAAGCGCTCTTAATATCATCTGCGATGCCAACAGCGGTCAACAGCGCCATCATCGCACAGGAATATCGAAACGAACCGGAGTTGTCTGCTCAAATCGTACTCGCGTCCACCGTTTTCAGCATGGTGACCGTAACCGGCGTTATTTCTGTCAGCAGACTGCTGTTTTAACGCTCAATACTTTTTACTTGACGAATCGATCTTGCTGATCTAAAGTTAGAATTACAAACGAACGTTCGAAGGGGAGTAGCTTTTACAGTAAAGTCGTCATTTCAGAGCACGGTGCTCTCGGCTTTATTGGCAGCGAATAGCTGTTAGCAAGACCTTTACCGTCTATGTGGTAAAGGGCTCCTCATGAATAACCTTTGCCAGATGTGGCAGAGGTTATTTTTGATTTGGAAGTAGAATTGAAAGGGGTGAAAATATGACTGCAATCGTAAAACGAGCAAGATTGTTCTTCAAAGTGAAGAAGTTTATCCCGTTTTTGTATGAGTACTTTACGCGCCATGGTGGTAGGAGGAAATGGCTCTCGCTACTCGCAATCCTTGGTTACGTTATTCTTCCGTTCGATTTGATACCAGATTTTCTCAGTATCTTTGGAATGGTGGATGATGTTATGATTCTGACATTCATTCTTCACCAAATCGTGAAACATGCACCAGCAGAATTAAAAGAGAAATATGATTTTGACTATTGACACTATTTCATGAATTCTATAATATTAAGATAACAATTTATCGTTTCTCCTAAAGGGGAGTAGCTTTTACAATAAAGTCGTCAAGACAGAGCGCGATGCTCTCGGCTTTATTGGCAGCAACCAGCTGTTAGCAAGACCTTTACCAGACGGTAAAGGTCTATTGTTTGGCCTTTACCACAGTGGTAAAGGTCATTTTTTATTGGATGATAAGTTGTTTCTCCAACCAAAATAAAAATGAAGCAAGGGAGATCATTATGAGGAAAAACTTATACTCACAAAATAAATCACTTTCATTTAAAGAACTTGTTAAACAAAATAAAGAAGATTTGATGCATGACAAGAAAGAAATGGACCGTATCGATCGTCAGCTTGATGAAAAGTATGATCGTTTTCACCGAAAATCGGTTGTTAAAGGAGGGAAGTAGCACGTGCTCCTAAGAAAATCGATGTGTTTATTAGGAATTGGAGCAGCTAAAATCGATCTTGTCCTTGAGAAGCTAAGCTTCAAGCGAGGTGAACTCGTGACGGGTAGCTTTGAAATCACCGGTGGGACGATCGAGCAACGAGTCAAACGTGTAGAATGTGATCTCGTTTACATTAATCATGCTGAAAAAACGTCTCGGATCGTTGATTCTGTCACAATTTTAACGGTAAAAGATGTACGGAAAGAGCAACGCGTTACGATCCCATTTTCTTTCCGAATTCCTGAAAATATTCCTGAAACTGAAAAGCGTACATCTTACAAGTTTTCAACACGACTTGTGTTCAATGAAGGTGTAAAAAGCGTGGATCAAGATCAAATAGCGATACAAGTTTAGTAGAAGAAGGGGGCGAAATGCCCCCTTTTGAACTATTGCGGCAGCCGTACTGTTTTAAAGTTTACAAACTTCCTGATTCCAGGCAAAACTGAAGCTCGAGTAAGCACATCTCTTACATAAATGCGCCACCATGAGTCAGGTAGGAAATAGTTTGCGAACTTTCTGGCGGAGCGCTGTAAGGCTTCGATATCACTATGTAAAGACTGTTCATAGTGAGCGAGGGCTTTTGACATGTCAGTTTGGTTTTCTAAAGATTTTGCGAGAGTGTAAGCACCCGCCATCGCCATGGAAGCCCCTTGTCCGGCAAGTAATGAAACGCATTGGCACGAATCCCCAACAAACGTAATTCTCCCGTTTCTCCATTCTGGCAGTTCCACCTGTGACACTTCATCAAAATAGAAATCATCCGCATCTACACTTGCTTTTAGTAAATCCGGAACGATCCAATTCATATGACCGAATCGCTCAACCAGTTGATGAAAGGCTCTTTCCTGGGTTACATGCCCTTGTTGTTCAGGGTAGGTATATAAAAAGAATGTCGCTACTTTGTTACCTCGAATCGGGTAAACAGATACTTGAGCGCCTGGCTCAGAATACGTATAAAAGCTTCGTCCAGTTTTTGATAGAACGGCGGGATCATCAATGATATACGCTGCAGTGTAATAGCCGATGTAACGAATCGAATCGTTGAAAGTTTCATTGAATGCTAGGGAGCGAACGGAAGAACGCATTCCATCTGCACCGACTAGAAGATCAGATGTTAATGTGGACTCGTCAGACAAGGTGACGTATACATGATCGTCATCTTGGTCGATTGAAACTGGCCAGGAATCGAACTTCACGTTTACTCGGTTTTTAACCTGCTTATATAAAACACTTTCGAGGTCACCTCTCATGAAGTTAAAGTGTTTATCGTCCATCAGTTTTCGTAGTTTTGGATAAGGGATGTCATATTTTTTCTCTCCGTCGTTCTTCATGAATACAAGCGAGTCGATCGGATAGTGGATGTTACGAAGTTCATTCATCAAGCCCATTTTTTCAGCTACTTCATAACCTGGGCCAAAGAAATCGATCATATAGCCTTCTGTTCTTAAGGATGATGATTTCTCTAGGACCGTTACGTTGTCTCCTTTTTCACTTAGCCAATAAGCTAACGTCAAACCTGCAATTCCTCCCCCAACAATGCAAACGTCCATTTTATTCGCCTCACTTAAAAATAAATTTAATCTTTTCCCGAATTCGTTCTGTCGTTTCTGAAATCTTTTTTTCCTCGATATAAAGAAAGAGGAGGGCTTCATACATCACTGAGCTATAGATCACTTCAGCTGCTGTTGAAGAGTCAAACTGGTTCTCTAGTTTGTTTGTGTTCTTTAACTCCTCAAGTAGTTCGACCAATTCATCGATGAACATGAAATCTAATTCCATCAGGCTCGATAGGAACTCAGGTCTCTTTTGATAGGCATTCATTGAGGCTGTGAGCACTTCACGAAACAGCCGTTTATCGAGTAAGCTGATGGTTTCAAGACTGTGGAATAGATAGGATTGAACCGTCTCTTCAGCTGTTTCCTTCATATGATAAGGGGGAGAGTGGTCACCACTACGGATAAAATCATCTTTCATCACTTCGATCAGGATATCCGACTTCGTTGGAAAATAATTAAATACTGTCCCAGAGCCTATTTCAGCATGCTTTGCGATTTGCTCTGTCGACGTATGATCAAACCCATGCTGTAGGAAGAGCTTTTTCGCAGATTCAATAATTCTCCTTCTTGTCTCCTGCTTCTTCTGTTCACGTAATCCACTCATGTAAGATTCCTCCTAAATTAAAAATATGAGTGCGCTCATAAATGAGTACACTCATATTTTAAGGTGTTACGGAATGAAATGCAAATGGCACGTTGCTCTCGACACCATTCGACCTAAACCGGGTGGTGACAGGCACCGTCTTTACGTAAAGTATTCCAGTTTTGCATCGGGGAAGAACTTATCGATATAGCCTCCAAGTGTTTCTTTCATGTCTTCTTGCTGCTCTTTTTGGTAGACATACTTACCGATTCCGTATTTACCCCATTTCCATTGGCGTTTTTCTTCTTCCATCTCAAGCTTTGACATCGGATAGTTCTTTTGAATAACGCGCTTGGCTGGTTTTGTAAAGCGATGTTGGATAAGTTCGAACGTTAAGTCCTTTGTAGCCTTCTTCGGTAGTTTTGCTTCGAGTTGTTCAAACAACTCGAGGTACCCTTGTTTCCAATCATCATAAAGGTAGATCGGTGCAACGATGAAACCGAGCGGGTATCCTGCTTCAGCGACTTTTGCTGCAGCTTCAATCCTCTCATCGAGTCTTGAAGTACCAGGCTCAAGAAACTTAATCACATAGTCTGCGTTCATGCTGAAACGAAACCTTGTTTTCTTGTTATGTTCCGCATCAAGAAGGTGATCAACATGCGCGAATTTCGTTACAAAACGAAGTTTTCCGTATTCTGATTTCCCAAAGTACTCGATCGCGCTCTTTAAAGTGTGCGTAAGATGATCGATCCCTACGATGTCAGATGTACAAGATGCCTCAAATCTCGTTTGCTCTGGAGCACGTTCCTGCATATACTTCTCAGCCGCATCGAAGATTTCATCCGTATTCACATACGTTCGTATGTAAGGTTTGCTTCCCATCGTGGTTTGTAAATAGCAATAGTGACAATGCCCCATACAGCCTGTAGCAAAGGGAATCGCGTATTCTGCAGAAGGCTTCGATGTATCGAACTTCAGCGTTTTCCTAACTCCAACGACAAGCGTTGACTTTGCCACTCGATACTGCTGGAAATGGTTATCACCCGGTAGGTTTCTTACTTGGTTATGAGAGGTTGTTTCACGTATTTCGATGCCCATCTTCGTAAACTTTTCTTTTAACTGGCGACCGAGGGGATATTCGGTAGCGCGGGGTTCTATATATACGAGCTGTGGAACAAACGGTTTAACCAATACAGTTCCTCCTTCCTTAAATGGTTTTATTATCCGAAGTACATATCGAAAGCTTGCTGTGCCTCTGTTTCTGATTGGTAAATCGCAATATCTGAATTCAATGGATAATAGGTTTCATACAGAAAGAGTGCAAGTTCACCAGGGTGGTCGGGATCATTCACGACTGCTGCTTGTTGGATGTTAGCGACGTCGTATGTATGTGGATTTCGATACATCACATAAACGATATCTCCCGCTTGGTATTGTGTTGGATCGTTGAGATTCATTTTTCATTCACTCCTTTTTCTACCTTCATTGTTCCTAATATGAGGAAATTGTTGCAAAAAAACGGTTGGTAATTCTTGTTATCTCGATGTGAGGCGCAATGTGAAATTGTAAGGTAGTCGAAGGCCTTTTTTTAACATCTTTTCACTCCTTCTTACATATTGTGTTCTGTTGACCTATTATGAAGGAGGTGCGTGGAGGTATGCTGAAGTTTCTTAAGAAATTACTGCCTTCACTTAATGAAAAGTTCTTGTCACGATTTAAGCTCTACAGAAGGCTAAGAGGTGGCGTATGGTACAAAGTGTCTGATCGCGTTGTGCCAAAACACAGCCTTTGGGTAAGAGAAGTCGACCACGAAGCGTATTATGTATGGAAAAAAGAAAACTACAACAAAACGGGCAATTGAGCGAACAGCTCAATGCCCGTTTTTATTCTTTCGACATATGATGAGTAAAAACGGGTGGTGACAGGCACCAAATGAACAAAGAAGAATTCACTAAAAAAGAAGGTAGCGTCTTTCCTGGTAAGACGTATGTTGAGGCGCTATTGACATATGTGTTCGAAGATCAGCGTGATTATTTATTTCATGCGATGTTTCAAATCCACAGGGCTCATGTTGTGATGCTCTCTGAACAGGGAATCATCAAGAAGAAAAATGCTAAGGTGATCCTTGACTGCGTGAATCGTCTTGAAGAGATGGATGTACGTTCACTATCCTATTCACCAGAGTTTGAGGATCTGTTCTTCATGATGGAATCGACGATAAGTAAGGAAATTGGTCCGGATTTAGCAAGCGCGATGCATATTGCGAGGAGTCGAAACGATATGGGTGAAGCGATGTACCGTATTGTGCTGCGTGATCACGTTCTTTTGCTCATCGGTGACTTGATTTCGATTAAGGAAGGTATTATCCAGCAAGCAGGTGACCACATCGATACAGTAATGACTGCTCATACGCATACACAGCCCGCACAGCCAACAACCCTCGGGCATTATCTAGTAGCAGTGTACGATGTTCTTGAGCGTGATTTGAATCGGTTTTGGGATGCATTCCATACCATAAACCATTCCCCTATGGGAGCAGCGGCGATTACGACGACTGGCTTTCCCATCAACCGTGAGCGGGTTAGTGAATTGTTAGGTTTCGAAGGTGTGATGGAGAACTCATACGATGCGATCGGCGGCGTTGATTATTTACTCGATCCTGCTACTGCCATTCTCACATCGATGACGAATACCGGTCGCTGGATACAAGACTTCTTAAGGCTTGCTACGGTTGAAGTGGGGATCTTACACGTTGCAGCACCTTACGTGCAAGTAAGCAGCATCATGCCGCAAAAACGAAATCCTGTATCGATCGAGCATGCTCGCGCAATTGCTAGTAGTGCTGTAGGTGAGGCGCTAAGTGTGATTCAGATGATTCACAATACGCCCTATGGAGATATCGTCGATACGGAAGATGACTTACAGCCCCATCTTTATCGCGGATTCGATAAAGCCTCACGAGTGTATCGCTTGATGAATGCCGTTATTAGGACGATGGAAGTAAATAAACAAAGAGCGCGTTCCGAAGCGTCTCAACACTGTATTACGATTACAGAGCTCGCAGATGTATTGACGAGAGAGAAGGGTGTATCCTATCGTGAGGCTCATAAGGCTGCGAGTCATTTAGCTAGAAAATGTGTTGATGAAAATCGTGAGTTAGCTGATTGGAACGTAGGAGAAGTAAACGATTTGTTGAAAGCGCAAATAAAGATGACAGTGGCTCTTTCAGATAAAGAGTGGAAAGGGATCGTTTGTCCTGAAGAATTTGTTCGCAGGAGAAGTGTAAGAGGAGGCCCCAACCCTACTGAAGTAAAGAGAATGATCGAAGTGCGAAGAGCTACATTGAAGAAACATCACGATGAGTGTGAGAAGATAAAGGGACGCCTAAACGAAAAAGAGCAGCAGTTGAAAAACGTTCGACATTCGACATGAAACGGGTGGTGACAGGCACCAAACAGGGCACCAAACAGAGGGGGTTAGCTACGGTGGATGCGAAGGAAATCGTCACGTTCATTAAGGAGTTAGAGAGACTGAAGGAAACGACGAGATCTGCGTATACGAAGAAGGGAAGACGAGAGAGCGTTGCTGAGCATTCTTGGAGGCTCGCGATGTTTGCACTTGCACTAAAGGATGAGCTAGAAGGGCTCGACATGAATAAAGTGATTCAGATGTGCCTCGTTCACGATCTTGGAGAGGCGTATGATGGAGACATTTCAGCAACGGTGAAGGTGAATCATGATAAAAAGATCAAAAAAGAGGAAAAAGGTGTCGAGCGGTTAACGGATGCTTTGCCAGAAGAAAACCAAAGCGCGATCTTAGCGTTATGTAAGGAATATAACAAAGGAGAAACGAGCGAAGCAAAGTTTGTAAAGGCACTCGATAAGATGGAAACGATCATTCAGCATACTCAAGGAACGAATCCACCAGGGTTCGACTACGAGTTCAACCTTACTTATGGGAAAGAGTATGAGCTCGATCACCCTTTAATGAAACAGGTCAGAAAACTCATCGACCTCGAAACGAAAAACAAAATTGATGAAGGGAAGCCGTAAGCGAGTATCCATAAGGTGCTCGTTTTTTACGTTGAATTCGGTTGCATTTTTCTGAAATGTATGGATTTTAGTTTCGGGGTTGCGATTCTTTCAAATGCCGGTAAAATAGACGCGAGGTTTTTCAGTAAATGTTTCACATCATACTTGGCCATGTGAAACATATCATGATAGTAAACTGACTTTCGTCCTCATTCGAGGAACAATACATGTCAGAAAGGGGCACAATAACATGAATCGCACAGTGGTCTGTCCATGTGAAGGGATTGTTGAAAAAGTTTATGTGAACCATTCATCCCGTGTGTACGAATGGGAGCCGATGTTTGTCATTCGCGATGGACAGGGCAACGTTGAGGATGTCACGCTCAACGTAAGTGGGCAAATCTCTGAACTACACGTACAAGAAAACGATCGCGTGACGTCTGGCGTCATTCTTGCATCGATGAAAGAAGATGACTTCGTAACAGGTAGCGATTGATCTCGCGTTTTAAAGCCGGCATAGCCGGCTTTTTGTGTAGATGGAACACTCTGATTGTGGTATAAAGAAAACACAAGGAGGGGTGCTTTTATGCTTCAGCCGTTTTTGTATAATCACCATCTGAATGTCATTAGAGAACAAATCGATGTTTTATTATACAACGTTAGTCATCTCGTTGATGCCGACGTGAAAGCTGCCGTGCAGCATACGATCGCAGATAAACTACTCGCTCTGTTTCCTACCCTTTCGAAAGAACAACATGCCTTCATCGACGAAATCCGTTACTTGGACGTTTCTGAAATCGAACACTTTCTTGAAAGAGCACAAAAAGTCGTTATTCCTTTCCCAGAGCTAGCGCAGAACGAAATAGAGAAGCTTTTTCGTAAAAGTAAAAAAGTAAAGCTTCCCTATTCTTATCCTAGAACGATCACCTATCTTGGTTGGAATGATATACAATCAAAACGAAAGTATCTTATTTATCCATATAAAGGCGACCTCCTCGGCGTGGAAGGATCTTATACGATATTAAATCAGAGGACAACCTGTTACTTATGCGGTCGGTATGGTGAAGTTGCGCATGTATCGTCCCGGGTTTATGATCATGAAGACTACCACACGGTCGGTCACTATATGTGTGTAGACAGCGTCTTGTGTAATGAGTACCTGAAAGATACGGCTCCGCTTGAAGCTTTTTTTGAAAAAGTTCATAACGAAGCGTTGAACGCATGAAAAACACCGCCTTTTCAATTGTGAAAGGGCGGTGATTTTTTATTGGAAAAAGTTTTTAATCCTTTTTTGCGTTAAAAGCTTGCTAGAACCTCGATTATCTTGTAAAGTACTCCGTAGATTACATCTCAGATGGACAAATGTTTTTGTTTGGAGGACACTATGAAGAAGATTGGACTACTACCACGAATTCTTATCGCAATTGCTTTAGGTGTATTAATTGGAGCATTTCTACCAGAATGGACAGTAAGATTATTCGCGACATTCAACGGTATATTCGGTAACTTCCTTGGATTCGCTATTCCGCTGATCATTATTGGATTCATCGCACCAGGAATAGGTGAAATTGGTAAAGGTGCTGGAAAGCTGATCGGGGTCACGACGACGGTTGCGTACCTTTCTACTTTTCTAGCAGGATTACTCGCATTCTTTGCAGCTCGTAACCTTTATCCTATTTTTCTTACAACTGGCGGCGCAGCTTCAGAGATGGAAAACCCTGAAGAATCACTTCTAGAGCCATTTTTCCAGGTGGAAATCCCGCCGATGATGGGCGTTATGACAGCTCTTGTACTAGCGTTTACGCTCGGTTTAGGAATGGCAGCGATGAAAGAAAATAAGCTTAAAGGCGTTATGGTTGAATTTAGAACGATCATCGAAAAAGTGATCAGCTACGTGATCATTCCGTTACTGCCACTGCACATCCTTGGGATATTCGCGAATATGACGAGTGCTGGTCAGGTGCAAACGATCTTAAGCGTGTTTGCAAAAGTTTTTGTCATGATCATTCTACTTCATCTAACGATGCTGTTGATTCAATATAGCGTGACGGGTGCTGCTACATCGCGAAATCCTTTTACATTATTAAAAGGGATGATTCCAGCGTATTTCACAGCTCTCGGTACACAGTCATCTGCCTCAACCATACCGGTTACGCTT
This sequence comes from Anaerobacillus sp. ABR4_321, assembly GCF_056158505.1. Taxonomy (NCBI): domain Bacteria; kingdom Bacillati; phylum Bacillota; class Bacilli; order Caryophanales; family Bacillaceae; genus Anaerobacillus; species Anaerobacillus sp. ABR4_321. The sequence goes on along the minus strand of NZ_JBSWTK010000001.1, from coordinate 3,337,304 downwards.
AGGCAGACAAAGAAGAACGGCGTACGCGAAAAAGTGGCGGACTTCAGTATCCCGCTTCTAGCAACGATTCATCTCTCAGGAAGTACAATCACGATCGTCTCCTGTGCGATGGCTGTGATGCTATTAAATGGACAGGACCCAACGTTCGCTTCTATCATTCCTTTCGTCTTGATGCTAGGGATCACGATGATCGCAGCACCTGGTGTACCGGGTGGAGCGGTGATGGCCGCGATCGGACTTCTTGAGAGCATGCTAGGATTCGATGCAACGATGGTATCTCTTATGATCGCACTCTATCTTGCACAAGATAGCTTTGGTACAGCAACGAACGTTACGGGAGACGGAGCACTATCAGGTCTTGTCGACAAATTAACGTCGAAAAAGAAGAACGTACAGTCCGTTGCAAAAGCGAATTAGAAAGAAAGTAAGAGCAAGCTCAATATGAGCTTGCTCTTTTTTCTATCGTTAGCCTCATTTTTTTAGAAGAAGGATGACGAAAGGTGATTCTATTCTCTTATGTGAGTGATGGTTGCGCTCATTGATCATGAGTATTGTACTAAAAATCCAGCTAAACAATCTTCTTCTTCCATTTTTTCGAAACCGAACAGGTCTAACGAATCAAATCCTATTATTTGACAGGAAAGGAAAAAATAATAGCGAAAACATGACAGGAATCTTTTAAAACTGGAGGACTTATGATGAAGAAAAAAATGATTCCGATTGTCGTTTCAGGGATGTTGGTCGTTTCAGGAGGACTGTTAAACGGTGCTACCGTGGGAGCTACTGGAAATGGTCCGGGGTATAACGGTAATGAAACGGTGAAGAATGAGCGATTACATAGCTATGAGGAAATGGTAAAACTGCTCGAAAGGATCGATAAGCAGTCTGATGCACTTGAGCTTGAAGTTTATGGTCAATCTGTTAAAGACAGGGATCTTTACCTTGCTAAGTTTGGAGAGAACGAAGAAAACCCTACGATTCTCTTTTTAACTCAGCAGCATGGAAACGAAACGCTCACTACAGAAGGTGCGTTAAAGGTTATCAAGTATTTGAGTACGAACAATAAGGAAGTGAGAGAGCTTCTCCAAAACGTGAACGTACTCATCGCACCGCGATTAAATGTAGATGGTGCTGAAGGGGACGTGAACTTTTCCCTTGAAGATTACGCAGCTGGTACACATACACGATACAATGCAAACGGCGTAGATTTGAATCGCGATCATGTTGAACGAAATCAGCCAGAAACAAAGGCATTGCATGAGAATGTTCTACAGAAATATGAGCCGGAATACATGGTGGACCTTCACCATCAAGGTACCGAAACGACGCTAGGGGATACTGATGAACTTGTATCAGGTTCGATTCTTTACCCAACGAATGAAAACGTAGATGCTGAGGTGCGCGAAAAATCTAAACAGCTTGGTGGCGTGTTGTATAATGCGATCGAAGCAAAAGGATATGGCACCTTGTCCAAGTACGTAGGGGGAACAGCCCCTACGATCAGTCGAAATGGTCTTGCAGTCGAGTATGGGATTTCTACGCTTCTTTTTGAGATGAGAGGAATGGCAGATCATTATTACGAGCCATATATTCTTGGTCAAAAAAGTAACGGTTATTTGATCAATCAGGCTGTTACCGGGATGAAAGCCGTGATCAAAGCGATAGCGGATGGATCGATCGAGTCTCAAGATACATCGTTCTGGGATACGCTGCCTGAAAGTGGACATAAAGATAGTGAATGATCGTTAACGGTTGTTAGGATGATAATAATTGAGGTGGAATGATGAGGAGCGAATTGGCTTCTCACTTTGAAGACGAGGCAAACGCCTCGTCTTTTTTTATTGTATAAAGATAGTGATTTTTTAAAATATTACCCTTTATTTCCAAAATCTACTATGCCTATAATAGAGCTATTACATTTACCAGAAGGAGCTAAAGAAGCAGATGAACCCGATTTTAATGGATGTACGCACTGAGCTAGAAACGGAACGATTAATCCTACGTATGCCTCAACCAGGTGATGGTAAAGTCATCAACGAAGCGATTCACTTTTCAATGAAGGAACTATCTCCATGGGTAGGATTCGCAAGGGAAAATCCAACGGTTGAAGATACAGAGATCAATGTTAGAGAGGCACATATCAAGTTTTTAAAGCGAGTAGGGTTCAGATTTCTGATATTTGAGAAGAAGACAGGTGAATATGTTGGCACAACGGGTCTTCATAATCTTGATTGGGATGTGCCGAAGACGGAAGTTGGGTATTGGATCAATACGAAGTTTGGCGGACGCGGTTACATAACAGAAGCCGTTGGTGAACTGACAAACTTTGCGGAGAAAGAACTCGGCATGAAACGAATCGAGATTCAATGTGACCTGAAAAACAAAAAGAGCCGTGCAGTACCTGAACGACTCGATTACGTGCTTGAAGCGACTTTACGAAACGATGATGTTTTGTTAGATGGATCTGGATTATCGGATACATGTATTTACGCAAAGGTGTTCTAAGGAAACGCTTTCTATCATTCGCCTGCTTTTGCAATCATTAATGATTGTGCGCTTCCTTCAGATACAGCAAAATCAGTAGTTTGCGAGATTAAGCTAGAACGATAAATCATCTTATCTGTGATGCGAGTGGCGTTTTGTTTATCGGCGAGAGTAACAGTGCTGTCATGGATGACTGCAGGGATAAAGGTAACTTCATAGTTGTCCACAGTGACGTCGATCTTAGCGATAACCGTGTCAGCGGTGTCACCCTCAACGTAGTCTGGGAATAAAAAGTTGCCGAGTGAGTATAAGATCGGCTTCCCATCATAGTACTCCATCCCTTGCAGCACATGAGGGTGTGCACCAATGATGATGTCGGCCCCCGCGTCGATCATGCTGTGTGCAAAGTTTCGTTGACTATCGCTAGGCTGGATCGTCCGTTCAGCTCCCCAGTGGATATACACGATCGTCGTATCACAGGTGGCTGCAGATTGTTTGATATGCTCGATCACTCGGTCTTGCTGGTACCCGCTAGCGAGTCCTCCATTTTCATTTGCGTACCATGAGATGGTTGGCAGAACTTGCGAAAAACCAAGAATATCGACTTTGTGATCATTGATCGTTTGCGAGTGAGCACGGTACGCCTCACTTTCGTTCGTACCAGCTCCGACATAGTTCAGGTCTGCTTTTTTCAGTAAGTCGATCGTCTCATGTAAGCCTTCACGACCGAAGTCCATCGCGTGATTGTTTGCGAGTGAGACGACGTCAAAGCCAGCGTCTTTAATTGCTTTGGCTGAAGCGGGTGGGGATTGAAACGTGTACAGCTTGTTCTCTTTTATCCCTGCTGTTCCGATCGCTGTTTCTAAGTTCATGATGGCGAGATCAGAATCCTTGATGATCGGGGAAATATGTTGAAGTGGAAAGTTTGCCCCCTTCGAGCTCATCGCTTCTTTGATCGACCAGTCGAACATCGTGTCCCCTACGACTGTAATCTCATAACTAGACGATTTCCCTATAAGCTCTTTCGAAAGATCTCTTGAAATCTCTGAATGAACGTTAGAAGAGTTGACTGCTTCTGATTGGTTGAAAGGATTTACAGCTACTAGACTCAGCACACCAACGACGAGCAACAAACTTACTAGAATAACCAAACGTTTCATATCTACACCTCAAAGTTATAAAAAATTAGGAGTACAAGGTAAATTATAACATGGAAATAAAAGTCTTTAGACCTATTTTTAGGGAGTAACTGGTAAAATTTTTACAGGTGAGAGGAGGAGTGTTTTGAAAAAAAGGTTCTGGTTATTGTTAGTTATGTTCCTTCTAGGAGGCTGCAGTGTTGAGTTTTCGATGGAAGATGAGCACCTTGCTTACCTTTCTCACAAGGTGGGAAACGACCATGAAAAGATGTTTGAAGAGATGAATATGGGTATCCTATTAAACTATGATCTTAAGCTTACAAAAGCGGATAAAACGTGGGTCACAGTTTGGGTCGAAGGCTACCGCGATGGAGAGCCGATGACACCGTCACGTCTAACTGAGCTCTCTTATGGGTTTAGTCAAGAGGAAGAACAAGAAGGGAGCGTTGGGTTCGGCATCATCCAACCTGAATCAGGAGAAGAGTTAGTTTCTCTGTATGCACCAGGTGCCACAACAGGTCCTGAAGCGATACCAAATAACCCCATAAATACAGACAAACCACACGGATACGGATATACGCTGGAAGAGGAGATCACGCTTGATTCTGGAGATACAAAAGTGATTGGAGCGTACTATGAAAGTGAGCAAGATAATATGATCAGGTCGGTTGATATGCAAACGGAAGAAGGCATTGAAGAAATGATTCATGATGAGCATGTTGTCCTACTTTTGAAGATTAAGGTCGAGGAACGAGCGGGAGAAAACTGAAATGTGTTAGTATTTAGATAAGTCGAACTCCAAACGTAATAGATAGACACATAAATGTAGGAGGATTTTGATGCTAAGTAAACAAGGATTTGATCTATGGGCGAATGAGTACGATCATTCTGTACAGGTAAGTGAAGAAAGCGATTCTTATCCATTCGCTGGCTATAAGGAAATCTTGAATGCCATCTATAACGAGGTCATGTCGACCGAAAAGGCAAACATCCTCGATATCGGATTTGGGACAGGTGTTCTTGCGAGCAGGTTGTACGAAGCCGGTCACGACATAAACGGTATCGACTTTTCGAACGAAATGATTCGGATCGCTCAGTTGAAAATGCCATATGCGCAGCTGATCGAATGGGATCTTACACACGGACTTCCTGAACATTTTAAGAAAAAGCAGTATGACGTTATTATCAGCACATACGCTTTGCACCATATTTCTGATCGTGAGAAGGTTGCATTCATTAAAGAACTTCTTCCACAGCTATCAGAAAACGGAAAGATTTTGATCGGTGATGTGGCGTTTGAAAATCGCAGGAAATTAGAAGCGTGTCGAAGCGAAAACCTTCATCACTGGGATGATGATGAATTTTACTTTGCTTTTGATGAACTAAAAGCGGAGTTAGAAGGATCGTGTAAACTCGAATTTCACGATTTCTCACACTGCGGCGGTGTGATACAAATCTCAAACTAAGAAACAGGTGAGGATGCTTAGGCATCCTTTTTTTATGGAGGATTTTCACGTTGCTCATCGAAACAACTATCAACATGTGAGGTGATCCGTTGGAAAGCTCGACTTTATACCGTAAGCAACTAGCACACAAATTGTTTGTAACCATCTTGATAAGCTCCTATTTCGTTTTCGGAATCCTATCCTTCTTTGAAGCTGAAATCTCACAATCTCCTATACTTACCACTATGTTTTCAGTAGTCGTGATTATCGTTGGGGTAGCAGTCGTTTACTTCATTAAACTAGCAATGAAAAAAGGAAGGGCTGCCGTAGTAGGTTTGTTAGCTTTTTACCTATTCTTTCTAGTAACAAAAGTCATTATCTACGTAGCAACATAATGTATCATTAGATGTAGTTGCTTTTTAAACTAGAAAGTGAGGGTACACGATGAAAAAGTGGATCATTGCTTGTTTTGTCATGTTGTTATTGACCGGTTGCGCGGTGGATGTGGGCCAACCGAGCACCACTTCAGTGTCAGATGTGCCTGAAATTGAAGAAGGCGATCGGTATTTAAGCGAAATCAATGCGCTAAAAGGGGATTTTTTAGATATCCCTGAGTCTTTAGAAGAAGAAAGAGAAGCTGTAGAAACACAAGTTGTATTATACGATATCGTCGGAAATCACATAGAGAATCGTAATGTTCTAACAGAAGAAGAGGCGTTCCTACCTTTCACAGAAGAGAATGCAGAACATGAGCAGCTCTGGAGGTTATTTGCTGACTTGATCCCTTCGGAAGACCGAAGTATGGTAAAGGAGTTTTTGATCTTTACAGATGGGAAGGATGAAGTCCTCGGGTATGTGGAACCACTAGACAATTCGAAAGAGTGGCGTCTCGCGATCGATTATGAAGATACAACGAACGAGAAGGATTTCTATTATACGCTCGTGCACGAATATGGTCATCTTCTGACTTTGAAAGATGATCAGGTGAATGCGACGAATTTAGAGGATGAAGATGAAGTAGAAGAAGCCTTCATGGCATGTGATGATTACTTTGCATTCAATGGGTGTAGTAAGGAAAATTCGTATATGAACGCCTTCTTCCAAACGTTTTGGTCCGATTATTATGAGGAGTGGCTCGATAAGGAAGTTGAATGGAACGAAGAAGCGCAGGTCGCGTTTTATGATGATTATGCGGATCACTTTTCAACCGACTATGCAGCGACACATCCTGAAGAAGATATCGCAGAAGCGTGGACACATTTTATCTTTTCTACGAAGCCAGAAGGTGATACGATCGCTGAGCAGAAAATAGCTTTCTTTTATCAATTTCCTGAACTGATCGAACTTAGAAAAGACATTCTTTCTCAATTGAATGATTCATTAAAGGAAAAGTAGTAGATAATCGTAATGAGAGTTTGTATTAGAGATGAAGTATTTGCCCATTAATGGTAAAATAAATGATTGTGTAAAGCTGTTTTTTGCGGTATGCCGTAATAATAAAGATTTTAGACACGAACAGTTTTGATTATAACTATAATAAAAATAAAAGGTTCGAGTACGATTACACAATCGAACATGTTCATAAGTGAGGTAAGTAATGGATAATCAACGTGTGTTTAACGACCTGAGAAATAGTTTGCCTACAGCAGATGTCAGATTGAATGAACCACTGAATGTGCATACGTACACACAGATGGGTGGAGAAGCAGATGTGTTTGTTTTTCCAGGTGGTGCGGAAGATGCAAGAGCAGTGGTGGAGTATGCCAACAAGCATGATTTACCGCTAACCATTCTCGGTAAAGGATCGAATGTCATCATTCAGGATGGTGGAATCCGAGGAATCGTGTTGAATATCTCGACGCTTGATAAAATTGAACGTACGGAAGATGCGGTCGTTGCAGAAGCTGGCGCTCGTATCATCGAAGTATCACAGTTCGCATTGAAAGAACACTTATCAGGATTAGAATTTGCATGTGGTATTCCTGGTTCCGTTGGTGGAGCTGTGTATATGAACGCTGGCGCGTACGGCGGCGAAGTAGCAGACTGCCTCGAAAGTGTGCTAGGGGTAACAAAAGACGGCAAGCTTGTTCGTCGAAAAGCAGAAGAGCTCGACTTATCGTATCGTCATAGTAACGTGGATGAAACAGGGTTCCTCGTACTTGAAGCAACATTTCAGTTGAAAAAAGGAAACTATGACGACATCAAAGCGATTATGGATGATCTAACGTTTAAACGCGAAAGCAAGCAACCGCTCGAATATCCTTCTTGTGGAAGTGTGTTCAAGCGCCCGCCAGGCTTATTCGCTGGAAAGCTCATTCAAGATTCAGGCTTGCAGGGAACAAGAATCGGTGGAGCGGAAGTTTCCAAAAAGCATGCAGGCTTTATCGTTAACATCGACAATGCCACTGCAACAGATTATCTGAACGTGATCCATCACGTGCAGAACACTGTAAAAGAAAAGTTTTCGGTCGATCTAGAACGTGAAGTAAGGGTCATCGGTGAGCCGTTGAAGGAAAAAGATGCTTCAGAATAGAATATGGTGAAAGGTAAGAAGGGATGATGTGATTCATCCCTTTTTGCTTTATATAAAGGAGGATCGATCGTGAGAAAAACGACAGTCGGGGTGGTCATCATCTTATTTCTCGCCATTGCTTTTTATTCAAATAACTTCAGTTTGCAATCTACTGTAGATAGCTGTATAAAAACAAACGGGGAAGCGAAGATAGAGAAGGACTTTCTCGGAATGAATTGGAATGTAAAGTGCGAGCTTTAATAGGAACTTTTAAAGGAGTTGGAAGAGGATGAAGGTTAGAGAGATAAAAGCAGAAGACGTTGAAGGGTTCTGTAAGATTAGAAATCAGGTCGACGCGGAGTCACGATACATGCTGTTTAGTGCTGATGAGCGAAAAGTCGATGTTGAGGAAGAAAAGAAGAAGATTGTGTCGATGTTGAAAAATGAAACGTCTACGATCTTTGTCGCTGAACAAGATGAGGAATTGGTAGGTTATTTAGTCGCTGTTGGAAGTGAAGCAAAGAAAAAGCGTCATGCAGTTTACCTCGTCATCGGTGTACTCGAAAAGGCTCAAGGCACAGGAGTCGGAACGGCCCTTTTTAACAAATTAGAGGATTGGGCGGAGAGTAAAAACGTACATAGGTTGGAGTTGAACGTCGCGACCCCGAACGAAGGAGGGCTCGCGCTATACAAAAAGTTCGGCTTTGAAGTAGAAGGGTTGAAGCGACATTCGTTGCTGATGGATGATACATATGTAGATGAGTATTATATGGGGAAGCTGCTGTAAAGAAAAATACGAATCATAAATTCAGTTTAAACGCTATATAAAAAAGCTTGGCAACGATGCCAAGCTTTTTTCAACTGTTTAGTACGGATCTGATGGATGACTCTTGTCCTCAGCTTCACATACAGCTTCATCGAGTACAGAGCCGGTAGACTTCTTCATTTCCTTCAATCCGTTCATGACTCGTTCCCCGTATTCTTTATCACACTGTGTAAAGTGTTCGATCATCTTCTCTTGAATCTCTTCTCGGCAGTCCATGAGTGCACTGACGAGGTTTGAAATCAGTTCCTCTTGCTCCCAGTCGTTCAGTCTGCGATACGTTTCTCCCGCTTGACCGTAGTTGTTTTCACGAGGAATGCTTTTTCTCGATAAATTTCCTTCAACAAATGGTTCATGTTCCACACCTGGATTCGCTGCTTCTTTCAACCCGCCGATCAAAGAAGGCTCATAGTTGATATGTGGGTTTTCATCTTTCCCATAATCAGTACGGTTGTCCATCTGGCCGCCGCTCTGGTTCGTCGAAACATGTTTCTTCGGCTTATTGATCGGAAGTTGTAAGTAGTTTGAACCAACACGGTATCGCTGCGTATCAGAGTAGGAATACGTCCTGCCTTGCAGAAGCTTGTCATCAGAGAAGTCGAGCCCATCGACCAATACCCCAGTACCAAATGCTGCTTGTTCCACTTCAGCAAAATAGTTTTCAGGGTTTTTGTTGAGCGTCATCTTCCCAACCTTATGCCAAGGAAAATCCTCTTTGTACCAAAGCTTCGTTGGATCGAGGGGATCGAAATCTAGTTCTGGATGCTCACCATCCTCCATGATCTGTACATAGAGCTCCCATTCTGGATAGTCTCCATCTTCGATCGCTTGATACAAGTCAGTTGTCGCATGGTTAAAGTTCATCGACTGAATGTGATCCGCTTCATCTTGTGAAAGGTTGCGAATTCCTTGGACGGGTTCCCAGTGATACTTTACAAGTACAGCTTTTCCTTCTTCGTTCACCCATTTGTATGCATGGACACCAGATCCTTGCATATGTCGAAAGTTTGCTGGAATGCCCCATGGAGAGAACAGGAAGGTAACCATGTGCATCGATTCAGGAGATTGGCAAAGGAAATCAAACATTCTCTCCATATCCTGTATGTTCGTTACAGGATCAGGCTTGAAGGAGTGCACCATATCAGGAAACTTCAGAGGGTCACGGATGAAGAATACTTTTAAGTTATTTCCTACAAGGTCCCAGTTTCCGTCTTCTGTATAAAACTTAACTGCAAATCCTCTAGGGTCTCTCAGCGTTTCTGGTGAATGTGTGCCGTGCACGACCGTTGAGAACCTTACAAAAACAGGCGTTTTCTTAGCTTCCGTAAACACTTTTGCACGTGTATACGTCGAAATCGGTTCGTCTCCTACTTTTCCATACGATTCAAAATACCCATGCGCACCTGCCCCTCGTGCATGAACGACGCGTTCAGGGATTCGCTCTCTGTCGAAATGGCTGATTTTCTCAAGGAAATCGTAGTTCTCAAGAGTGGTTGGCCCGCGACTCCCTACTGTTCGGACATTCTGGTTGTTCGTGACAGGATGTCCCTGCTGGTTTGTTAACGTCTCGTCCTGAGGCTTTTTCTTCTTTTCATCCATAAAGCTCCCTCCTTTTAATCACGATTTCAGTTATCTCCAACCAGTACCTTCGTATTCACTTTGCATTACAATTTATTGGGTCATTTTGTCCATTATTTAAAAATGTCAACAAGTCATCTGCCGAATTTGAGTTTGGAATTCATTGCGAACGCTTTCTTATGGCCTTACTATTGGAATTAACAAGTAAAACATTTCGCAAGGAAATCTAACGACAACGTTTTTGACAGGATCTAATAAAACATGTCAACAAGTCTTCCCTGCGAAAGAAGAGGAGGAACTATCATGAGCGACCAAGAAAAATCCGGTTTCAAAGTGAAGATTCAACGGTTTGGTAGCTATCTAAGCGGCATGATCATGCCGAACATCGGTGCATTTATTGCATGGGGACTTATTACAGCATTATTTATTCCAGATGGTTGGATTCCAAATGAACAATTAGCATCACTTGTTGGTCCAATGATCAACTACTTATTACCACTCTTAATCGGTTACACTGGTGGTAAAATTGTTTACGGCGCACGAGGCGGAGTAGTCGGTGCGACAGCGACGATGGGTGTGATCGTCGGAGCGGATATTCCGATGTTCCTAGGTGCGATGGCGATGGGACCACTCGGTGGTTATGCGATTAAGAAATTCGACGAAGCGATCAAAGGCAAAGTCAAATCCGGTTTTGAAATGCTAGTTAACAACTTCTCAGCAGGTATCATCGGTGGTATTCTGACGATTCTCGCTTCACTAGCGATCGGACCAGTTGTACTAGGTTTAAACAAAGCACTTGCAGCTGGAGTAGAAGTCATCGTAGATGCTGGACTGTTACCACTAGCTAGTATTCTAGTTGAGCCAGCCAAAGTATTGTTCTTGAACAACGCGATCAACCACGGGATCTTAAGCCCGCTAGGAATCGATCAGGCAGCTAGCGCAGGAAAATCGATTCTGTTCCTATTAGAAACGAACCCTGGACCTGGACTTGGAATTCTTCTTGCTTTCTGGTTTGCAGGAAAAGGTTCAGCAAAGCAATCAGCACCAGGTGCTGCGATCATCCACTTCTTCGGTGGTATTCATGAAATTTACTTCCCGTACATCTTGATGAAACCAGCATTGATCATCGCAGTGATCCTTGGGGGAATGAGCGGCGTATTCACATTCGGTATTCTGAATGCAGGATTGATCGCACCACCTTCACCAGGTAGTATCTTTGCACTCATGATCATGACACCACGTGGAGGATACCTTGGGGTTATCGCAGGTGTTGTCGTCGCTACACTCGTTTCATTCCTAGTTGCATCCTTCATCCTTAAGCGATCAAGTGACTCTGATGAAAATCTTGAAGAAGCAGCAGAAAAGATGGAAGCGATGAAAGGGAAGAAGAGTAGCGTAAGGTCATCGCTAGGCGCGAAAGAAGAAACGTCATCCGACGCAACTGTTAACTACAAAGACATCAAAAAAGTTGTATTCGCATGTGACGCAGGTATGGGCTCAAGTGCAATGGGTGCGTCCGTGTTGAGAAATAAATTTAAAAAAGCAGGTCTTGAGCATATCGAAGTGATCAACACATCGATCAGCAATCTTCCGAACGATGCAGATCTTGTTGTCACTCATAAAGACTTAACAGATCGTGCAAAAGCAAAGCTTCCAAAGGCGCATCACATTTCAGTAACAAACTTTATGAACAGTCCGAAATATGATGAGCTTGTAAGTGATCTTTCAGGGGATAAGCAGGAGGAAGAAACAACTAGCACGAAGGACACTGAAGTGGCTGCAAAAGACATTCAAAAAGTCGTGTTTGCATGTGACGCTGGAATGGGGTCAAGTGCGATGGGGGCATCTGTTTTACGAAACAAGTTCAAGAAAGCAGGACTTGAAGAGATCGATGTATCGAACACATCTATCAACAATCTACCAGATGATGCAGACTTAATCGTGACCCACAAAGACTTAACCGATCGTGCAAAAGCGAAGCGTCCAGACGCTGAGCACATTTCAGTGGCGAACTTCATGAATAGTCCTAAGTACGATGAACTTGTTAACATGCTAAAAGACCGTTAACAAAAGGATAGAGGTGAACTCACATCTTTATATCAGCAAGGGAAAGAAGTATTCTACAACTTTTGCTTGAAACAGACGATTTCTTTACGGTGAAAGAAATAGCTAAGCAACTCAGTGTTAGTGAACGGACCGTTCATAGAGATTTAGCGGGAATAGAAGATGTTGTGAATCACTACGGATTGACATTAATAAAAAAGGCAGGGGTGGGTGTCCAATTCGATGGACATCCCTCTCAGCGTGAAGAGCTCAAACGGTACTTGTACAATTTAAACATTACCGAGTATACACAAGATGAAAGAGAAACATTGATACTCTGTAAACTTTTAGAATCCCATGAGCCTATTAAACTCGTCAGTCTTGCGCATGATCTCAGGGTCACCGTGGCAACGATCAGCAACGACTTGAACAGAGTAGAAGAATGGCTACAGAATATGCAGCTTTCTTTAATTAGAAAGCGCGGGTATGGTGTTCAGGTAGAGGGTGCAGAAGCATTGAAGAGACATGCGATCAGTTCTCTGCTTGCGACAGAGTATAACGACTCAGACTTCTTTACATTATTGCAGCGTTCGATTCAAAACAAATCAAAAGGTGACGTGATGGAGTCTGCTTCAAAGCAGCTTCTTGGGCTTGTTGATCACGAAAAGCTGCATCAAGTCGAAACGATCGTTAGGGAAGTAAATAATGACCTATCTCACATGATGGCAGATAGTGCCTACATTGGTCTCATCGTTCATTTAACACTTGCGATCGAACGAATTCAGCAAGGTGAAAAAATCGAGATGGAAAGAGATTTTCTTTCCACTATGAAAGAAACAAAAGAATTCACGATTGCAGAAACGATCAGCAAGCGAATGGAAGATTATTTCTCTGTTCCGATCCCTGAAGCTGAGGTCGGGTATATCACGATGCACCTCAGAGGAGCAAAGCTTCGGAATTCAAGCAGTTATTATTTAGAAGAGTCGAATTATCCGATCACTGTAAAGGCGAAACAGCTGATTAGAGAAGTTAGTGATAAGACGAACGTGGATCTTGTGTCGAATGATTCTCTATTTCAAGGGCTTGTGACACACTTAGGTCCAGCGATGCATCGTCTCAACCAGAAAATGAGCATCCATAATCCACTTTTAACGAAAATCAAAGAAGATTATCAAGAACTTTTCGTTATCATCTCGGAAGCTGTTGAAACTGTCTTCAAAGGGCTTTCCGTTCCCGATGAAGAAGTTGGATTTCTAGTCCTTCACTTTGGTTCTGCGCTTGAAGGTCGAAATAAGAAGAACGATCTAAGAATTCTTGCCGTTTGTTCTAGCGGAATCGGAACGTCAAAGATGCTCGCTACAAGGCTCAAGCAAGAATTTCATGAGATACATGATGTGAAGAGCGTCTCGCTCTTCCAACTAGAAAAAGAAGATGTCCATGCGTTCGACCTGATCGTGTCGACGATCCCTTTAACGGAGTTGGATGCAGACTATATTGAAGTGAGTCCGTTTCTATCTGAAAAAGAAGCAACAGGCATCCGAACAGCCCTTCAACGATCGACTGGATCAAGCAAAAGAGTACTTGAACGTAAAGAAAGCGCCTTTCAGTCAGGGAGAGAAGCTGTATCCTGGTTTACGCAAACAGCCTCATACAGCGAGGCAGCAGCTTCAATTATGGACCATTTCCTTCTAACACAAGCTAAATCAGATCAACTAGAAGACTTGTTAATAAACGAATGCAGCCGACTGCAAAAGGGTAATACCATTACGAGTTCAGCTTCAGTAACGGAAGCAGTTCTAAAACGCGAGGAATTAGGCGGCGTTGGAATACCGGAATCTTCTCTTGCGTTGTTTCATGCGCGTACAAAAGAGGTTCTTAAGCCGACATTTTCAATGATCAGGTTGGAAAGTCCGGTTAAGCGAAGCGCGATGGATGGAACAGAAATCAATATGAAAACGATTCTGTTACAGCTTGCACCAGAAGAAGCAACGCTAGAACAAATTGAAGTGATGAGCTTTATCAGTACCATCATTATCGAAACTGGTGAAACACTCGCTTTGTTTGAACAGAAAGATGAGGAACAAATCAAGCTCTTCTTAGCAGAGCGTTTAAAAGGATTCATCACTGAAAAATTAAAATCAAAGGGAGAGAAATAATATGGCTAACGGCATTTTAACGAAAGAAAATATCGTATTGAACGAAACTGCAGCAACGAAGGAAGACGCGATCCGTCTTGTAGGAAACATTCTTGTGGAGAAAGGGTACGTTGAAGAAAGCTATATCGACCAAATGTTTGAACGTGAGAAGATCACGACAACTTATATGGGGAACTTCGTAGCGATCCCTCATGGTACGGAAGATGCGAAAAAATCAGTAAATCATTCAGGTCTTTCCATCGTACAGCTTCGTGAAGGCGTTGATTTTGGTGAAGGAAATATCGCGAAGCTTATTATCGGAATCGCTGGAAAAGATAACGAGCACCTTGAAATTCTATCTCAAATTGCAATCGTATGTTCAGAAGAAGAAAATGTGGAGAAGCTCATTCAAGCAGAAGATAAAGAAACATTTATCTCTATGTTTAACGAGGTGAACTAATCATGCTAGCTGTACATTTCGGAGCTGGGAATATCGGGAGAGGGTTCATCGGTAAGCTGCTATCACAATCAGGCTATGAGGTTTGTTTTGTTGATATCAATGAAACGGTAATCGATGAACTGAATGAAAAGAATCAATACACTGTAGAAATTCTTGGCCAAGAGCGTAAAGAAATCAAGGTGGATAACGTACGGGGGATCAACAGTAAAGCAAATCCTGAAGAGGTCGTTGAGGCGATTAGTAAAGCTGACCTCATCACGACAGCGGTTGGTCCAACCGTGCTAAAAATGATTTCTAGTAGTATAAAAAAAGGCATCGAAAAGCGCATCGAAAGAGGGAAAGCTCCCGTTAACATCATCGCATGTGAAAACATGATCGGCGGAAGTACGATGTTGAAAGAAGCGATTCAGGAGCAAATGGGCGGAGACGGTTCACTCGAACAGTATGCTGGTTTTCCAGATGCAGCGGTCGATCGTATCGTACCCAACCAAACGCATGACGATCCTTTAACAGTAGCGGTCGAACCGTTTTATGAGTGGGCTGTCGACAAGACGATGATGGTGGGAGAAGTCCCGGAAATTAAGGGAATTACGTACGTTGACGATCTCGCGCCTTACATCGAGCGCAAGCTGTTTACTGTGAACACGGGTCATGCGATGACGGCGTATCTAGGTTACCTTGCTGGTGCAGAAACGATTAAAGACGCTCTTGAAAATGAAGCGCTCTATGCAGATGTGAAACGTGCCTTAGAAGAAACGGGTGCATTGCTAAACCATAAATACAGCTTTGACTCAGAAGTTCACAGTGCGTATATCGAGAAGATTCTTGCGAGATTCGAGAATCCTCATCTTGTAGACGAAGTTACACGAGTCGGTCGTGCACCAATTCGTAAACTCGGTCCGAACGATCGATTAACCGGGCCCGCAAGTCAGCTGATGAAGATCGGTAAAGAGCCAACGTACTTAGCAAAAGGAATTGCGGCGGCACTTCTTTTCGATCCAAAAGGTGACGAAGAAGCTGTCCAAATCCAAGAAGCTATCCAAACGAATGGCCTGTCAAACGCTATCACAACTTACACAGGCATTGAAGAAGGCTCATCCCTATTCAACCTAATCAAAAAGCACTACGATGAATTGAGTTAGAACATAGCTGCCGAGGTAATCTCGGTGGCTTTTTTATGCTGTCTGAACCAATAAGGTTTCGCTGATAAAAAGGAAATATCGCTGATAAAACAGCACTTTTCGCTGATATAAACTTCTATTTGGCTGATAAAAACAGAATATCGCTGATATATGCTAACGATCGCCGATAAACCTCTTGAGGAGGCTACTCTGGCATATGGTATTTGTGCCTAAATAGGTTTCCATAGCCCGTTATGGTAATCTTCCTGATATTTTAACTGTTTTGAAACTATTCTGAAGGATTAACGTATTAGAAGTTGAAGACTATCATATCAATTAGCAGGTATCCGCGAAATTTAAGCAAGGGGGACTAGGAATGGAAGAAGTGATCAAAGCTGACCATCTAGTAAAGTCATACGGTAGTATTCAGGCAGTAAAAGACATTTCACTTACAGTTAATAAGGGAGAGATCTTTGGCATCATCGGACCGAATGGTGCGGGTAAAACAACGACCATCGAAATGCTTGAAGGCATACGAAAGCCTGACGGTGGAGAACTTTCGGTTCTTGGCCTAACGCCTCATAAACAGCTGCGAGAGTTGAACAAGAAAATTGGTGTTCAGTTTCAGGCAACGGCCATTCAGAAGAAGATGAAGGTAAAAGAGGCGATCGATCTATTCGCATCATTTTATCCAACTACTCAAAAAGATCATCTTATCGATCTTTTGGGGCTTCATGAAAAACTAGGTGTGATGTTCGATGACTTGTCAGGTGGGTGGAAGCAGCGCGTTACGCTTGCACTCGCTACCCTTCATAAACCGGAAATCTTATTCCTTGATGAACCGAGCATGGGGCTTGACCCTCACGCTAGGCGAGAACTGTGGGGCTTGATCAATGCACTGAAAGAACAGGGGTGCACGATCGTTCTTACAACTCACTATATGGAAGAAGCAGAAAAGCTTTGTGATCGCGTTGCGATGATCTATAGCGGTCAACTAAGAGCACTAGGTACTCCTCAACAGCTCTTAAATCAAATTCCTGCTCACTACCTTACGTTTGATAGCGAAGAGCTGCTGTACGATTTCCTCATCTCCTTACCAAGCGTAGTTAGCGTTGAAAACGAGAACCAATCATACAAGGTGTTAAGCAATGATCAGCAAACGACTGCGTATTACATTTTTAAATATTGCTATGATAACGAGATTCTGGTTCAAGACTTTAGGTTCGAAAAGGGATCACTCGATGATCTGTTCGTCCATTTTCTTGAAAAGGAGGCGTCCGCATGACCGCGATGATGAAGCTAGCTAGTTTAGAAACAAAAATGTTTTTCCGAGATCGTCTGAGCGTGTTCTGGACATTTCTTTTTCCTGTTCTCATGATCTGGATGTTCGGCTCTATGTTTGGAGATAGCAATCTGAATGGACTTTCCTTCGCAGAAATGTTCGTTCCTTCTTGGATTGGTGTAAACATCGTGACGATTTCCTTCTTTACCCTAGGAACCGTTTTAACGAACTATCGAGAGACGGGGGTTCTAAGGAGGTACCAATCCACACCGATTCGATCATGGATGATTCTTGCTGCACATACGTTTCAAGGTTCCGTCATCTTCGTTATCTCCGCACTATTGCTTATGGTCTTCGGAATGTTGATGTACGATCTCACGTTACCAGTATATATGGGAAGCACGTTGCTAGCCCTTCTTGTTAGCATTCTAGCGTTTTTCCCGTTTGCATTGTTTCTGACGTCGCTTGCAAAAAATTCGCAGGCAGCCGCAGCGATCAGCTCATTATGTTTGAACGTGATGCTCTTCTTATCGGGAGCTGCTTTTCCGCTTGAATTCATGCCGACTATCCTCCAAAATGCTGCAAAAGTTCTTCCGCTTTACTACGTAGTAGAATTGCTTCGCGGAACGTGGAACGTTGGTCCGATTACCGATTATGGTCTTGAAGTAGGGGTGTTGCTCGGTATTTCCGTCGTATCTACGATTCTTGCATCACGGTTTTTCCGATGGAGTGACAAGTGAGTGAATCGAAAGCTGCTTACTCTCTTATTTCTTTTTGTTCTAACAGGATGTGGCGACCCCTCTCCTCTTAAATCAAACATCGAGGTCGAGATCAACCAAATGTTTGGAACAGAATTCGGCGTAATGGACCAAGTCTTTGTACAACATGAGGGTGAAACGATTGCGGTTTTAGGGGCAGAGGAGTTCTTGGAAGCAATACGAGACTCATCAAAAAGCAGTCGGAGTAAAGAAGGGGATTATGCGATCGTCCTCCAAACTTCTGAAGGTATGAAAGAGTTTAGTAGAAAGCAAACTCGAGAAGTGCTTTCCTATAACAGTCAGTCTCAAAAGCTCTGCAATTCGAGTCATTGCTATACCGTACCTTCAGCTTTTCAATCAGAGGTGATACCAAAGTGACTAAACCACTCTTGCATATAGAAGGTTTCGTAATCTTAATTCTATCTCTATACTTTTTCTCGACAATGGACGTAAGCTGGTGGACGTTTCTTCTTTTATTATTCGCACCGGATGTCGCGATGTTCGGTTATGCGATGGGTAAGAAAGTAGGAGCTTATTGCTATAACGTCTTCCATTCCTATAGTCTACCGTTAATCATGATCTTGATAAGTCTGATGATCGATCAGCCCCTTTTTGTAGCCATCGGACTCATTTGGACCGCTCATATCGGCATGGATAGGATGATCGGCTATGGCTTGAAATCTACAGAAGACTTTAAAATTACGCACTTGCAAAAGGCGTAAAGACCGTCGGAACCGTTTCGACGGTCTTTTTTTCTATCTGTTTTTATCCCTTCATAGTAGCTCTTAATGGCAATTATGTAAGCGCTTACCTTTTATTCGGGCTATTCGAACTAGTGCATAGTATGTAAATTTATAATTTACAAAATATTTTCATTAAAAGTATATTAAAAATTCGTCGAAAATTGTAGGATAGTGTGGAACGAGTTACATAAAGGACATCTTAGGGAGGGAAACACGATGAAGAAATTGGGAATGATTATTGCGTCGATCAGTATGGCACTTACTGTTGTTACGCCATCGATGACGCCAAATGAGGTTCATGCAGCAACGAATGGCGATGTTGTTGTCAATGAATTAGCATGGATGGGGACGACGGTTGATTACAACGATGAGTGGATCGAGCTTTACAACAATACGGGCAGCACAATTTCACTAGATGGCTGGACGCTAAACGCAACAGATGGCAGTCCTTCTATCAACTTGACTGGCAGTATCCCAGCAGACGGTTATTACATACTTGAAAGAACTGATGATAATACAATATCTGGCGTTAGTGCTGATCATATTTACAGCGGCGCACTTAGTAACTCTGGCGAAAACTTCGAACTTCGCGATGGTAGCGGCGCATTGATCGATAGCGTTGACGCATGGCATGCGGGTGATAACGACACGAAGGCGACGATGGAACGAGTAGACCCTGGAGTAGCAGGCACAGATGCTTCTAACTGGGTTACTTCTACTGGTTCATACACTGAAGGTAAAGGAACGCCTGCTTCATCGAACACGAGCGGCAGCTCAGGCGGTTCTGGGGGAGCTTGTACAGATACAACAGAGCACCTGAATCAAGTTTCTGAATCACCTGACGCAATCAACGTTTATTTCAATAAATGTGCGATGGCTCAATATGCTGATGCAGGTAACGAAGCAAACTACAATGTAAATCTTGAAGATCGTCTCTTAAAGCGTATTAATGCAGCAACGACAAGCATCGATTTCGCGACATATGAGATCAACCTTCCTAAAATTGTTGATGCTCTTATCCAAAAGGCATCTGAAGGTGTAGACGTACGTGTGATCGCAGACTCGAAAGACGCGACAGATCCTCACTACGTAGACCGCTTCAAGACAATGAGACTTTATGTTGAAGAAATGGTGCGTGGAAAAGATATGGTTGTCGGAACGGCAGACGATATTCACGTATTCTCTGATTCTCCAATGCTAGCAGTCGAAGACACAAATCTACGTGCGGACCATAACCTACCTTCTTCACCAGATGATTTCCCACAGCGTACGGTTATGATCGGGAACACTGAAATGACAGGCTATTTATTCGTTGAAGCGGAACAGCAATCTGACGGGACGTATTATTCTCCTGACGATCAAATGCACAATAAATTTGCACTCGTTGATGACCAGTGGGTGTTTACTGGAAGCTGGAACTTTACAGTGACAGGTCTTTATGGGTCTGAAGAAAACATGGCGAACGGCGTTCTTGATGGTAACCAGCAGCACGTTGTGGAAGTGAATTCTTCGGAATTGGCATCAATCTATGAAACTGAATTCAACGAAATGTGGGGAACATCAACATTAACACCAAGCACAGCGAATGCTAACTTTGGCTCTCGTAAAACGGATAACACACCACATCAAGTAACGATCGGAGGGAAAACAGTTGAGGTTTACTTCTCCGCTGGAGATGATGCGGTCGGTCGTATGGCTGAACTAATCAAAACTGAAGCTGATCTCAACACGTATTTCACGATCTTCGCTTGGAGTGATCAGACTCTAGTCGATGAGCTGAAGTACAAGTGGGAAGGTTCTTACCAGGACCAGCAAGGAACACTTACTGGCTTCGATGTAAAAGGCGTATTCTCAAGTGATTTCTGGAATCAGTGGTGGTCAGCGAGTATCGAAATGACGGGCCGCACGGTAACGGGAAGTCAAAACAACCCGAATATTCGCTGGGCGAATGCTGCTCCAGTATACAAGGATGCTGAATCCCGTAAGCTTCATAGTAAAACGATGCTTGTGGATGCAGAAACGAACAGTGATCCAACCGTCATTGTCGGTTCAACGAACTGGAGCACAAACGGTAACGACGTGAATGACGAAAACATGCTGATCATTCATGATGATGCAATCACGAACCAATTTGTACAGGAATTCAACGCACGGTACATTCAAGCAGGTGGAACAATAAATTAACAAAGATGAGCATGAAATCGTATTGATTTCATGCTTTTTTTATTTCTAGAAAAAATTTGCACAAATCAGTTATAATGTTATATATTTATAACATAAAGTTAATTATTTCTAACAAAAGGAGTGAAAGAATTGAAATCAAAAACGGCGTTGATGCTCTTTTCTATTCTGTCAGTTTCCCTTGTAGGTGGACTCCTTTTTCAACTGTACTCGCTGTTTAGTAGCGATAACATGACGTCAGCACAGCTGCTACTAACTGCTGCAACCGTGGTAGTGATGGTGATCTTAATCCCAGTACTCTTAAATCTAAGAAAAGATGTGAAGGCTGGAATACCTCATGATGATGAGCTCTCAAAAAAGGTGAAGATGTTTGCCGCTGGCTATGCGTATTTTTCATCTCTTATCATTTGGCTTGTCCTATTTGCCTTCCATTCTTATCTCCAAAAAGATGACCTCCTCATGGTAGGGCTCGCTTGCATGATCTTAAGCTTCGGAATTAACTGGTTGTTTGTTAGAAGGAAAGGGTTTCAGTAATGATAACAAGAATGAAAGAGCTGCGCGCAATCCGCAAGTTAACACAAGCAGATCTTGCAAAGCGGGTTAACGTGCGAAGAGAAACGATCGTTTTTTTGGAAAAAGGGGAGTACAATCCATCTCTTAAGCTTGCTGCGAAAATTGCAAAACAGCTAGAGTCACGGATAGAAGACGTGTTTATCTTCGATGAAGAAGAGTTAATAGAATAAACACCTGACAAAATTGAGCGCGCAATTGATTGACGCTCAATTTTTTTGGTTTCTCTAAATCTACAGGCGGCCCCCTTTCTGAATTGTCAGTCTGTTACAATAATAGAAGCGTTGTGCGGATCAAGCTTACGGGAGGATAAGTAATTGAATCGATTTTACATAAATGTAAATGAAAAGAACGTCCGTGTTACGGAGTGGGGAAATGAGGATAAACCGACTATTTTCTGTTTGCACGGACTTGGGAGTACGAGCCTTAGCTTTATTGAAATTGCTGAAGGATTAAAAGAGCGATACCACATCATCGCGGTTGACGCCCCCGGTCATGGGAAATCGGAATCTTTCGATCGAGAAGAAGACTATGAGATGCCCAAAATGGTAGAGTGGTTGAACCGTGTGCTCGATCGCTTGAACATTCACGTATTTTACTTTTTATCCCATTCATGGGGAAGTTTTGTTACACTCTTTTATTTGAAGGAAAACAGAGAAAAGGTAAAAGGTTCACTCTTACTAGATGGAGGTTATCAAAGTAAACGAGAGTCACAGCTTTCGATGGAAGAAGAAGCCGCTTCGTATGAAATCGATTTTGAAGATTATATGGAATCGTGGGAATCGTTTAGAGAGCATGCTGCGTATGGAGCGGTTACGAGGAGAACTCCATCTTTAGATCTCGCAGCAGAAGATCTGCTACTGATGAAAGGTGGTAAGTATTACTGGCACGCGAGAGGGAAAACGGGAAGTAGTATTGTAAAAGCCATGCACAAGCATGAGATTATGGATATGTATAAAGCGCTCCCAGCAGAAATCATTTTACTGCGCGCTACTCTCCCGGAGGAGCGGGAGAGTGAACGTTCGAGGATGGCGAGTGTATTTGAGAAAGAAGCGAGGGCGATCGTGGAACTTGTTCCTTATAGTACACATATGCTCCACTGGGATCAGCCGGAGTATGTTATTAGCGTCATTACACAGAGATGGGTTTAAAAGGAGAGAAGCGGGATGGAACGAACATGGTGGAAAGAAGCAGTCGTATATCAAGTTTACTGGCGCAGTTTCTATGATAGTGATGGAGATGGATATGGCGACTTAAGAGGCGTGATCGAAAAGTTAGATTATATCAAGAAGCTTGGGGTATCTGTCGTTTGGCTCAATCCCTTTTACGAATCACCCGATCGTGACAATGGGTATGATATTTCTGATTATTACTCAGTGATGGAGAAGGCCGGTACGATGGAGGACTTTGAGGAGCTGTTACATGAAGCCCACAAGAGGGACCTAAAGGTAATAATGGATCTCGTGGTGAACCATACTTCAGACCAACATGACTGGTTTACACAATCAAAGTCCTCAAAAGAGCATCCGAAGAGAGATTGGTACATATGGAGAGATCCTGTGGATGGAAAAGAACCGAATAACTGGCGCTCTTATTTCACCCCATCAACTTGGGAGTTTGACGAAGGCACAGGACAATATTATTTTCATTCCTTCGCAGTTGAGCAGCCAGATTTGAACTGGGAGAACGAAGAAGTGAGAGAGGCAATCTATGAGATGATGCGCTTCTGGCTTGAGAAGGGGATCGATGGTTTTAGAATGGACGTTATTAACCTTCTAGCGAAGGTCGATGGTTTTCCGAATGCTGAAAATCCCGACTACACTGATTACCTTGCAAATAATCCAGGTATCCATGAGTATTTGAAAGAGATGAACGAAAAGGTTCTCTCTCATTATGACGTTTTGACAGTTGGTGAGATTCCGTTCGTTACACCTGAGGAAGGCTTAAAGTACGTAGCAGAAGACCGAGGAGAGTTAAAGACGCTCTTTCATTTTGAGGTAGCTGACGATATGCCGACTTGGGATATGGTCCGGTATAAGGAAATTCAGGAGAAGTGGCATGAGACTTTTTATGGAAAAGGGTGGAATTCGCAGTTTTTGAATAATCATGACCACACACGTCAGGTAACGAGATACGGGAATGACAATCGTTATCGAAAAGAATCGTCCAAGCTTCTTGCCACAATGATTCATACACTTCCAGGAATACCCTATGTTTTTCAAGGGGAAGAAATTGGTATGACGGGTGTTCGATTCGATTCGATCGAAGATTACAACGATATCGCGATGAAAAATAAATTTAGAGAAGAAGTTGAAAAGGGCCGAAACCCTGTTGAGGTATTTGAAACCTTATTGCCTTTGAGTCGGGATAATTCGAGGACACCTATACAGTGGGATGAAACAGAACAAGCTGGCTTTACAGAAGGTGAACCATGGATCAAGGTAAACCCAAACTATAAACAGATCAACGTCAAGCGTGACCTTTCTGAAGAGGACTCGATCTTTGGTTATTATCAGGAGCTTATAGCACTACGAAAAGAGCATCCGGTTATGATTTACGGTGATTATAAAGAT
Organism: Anaerobacillus sp. ABR4_321; assembly: GCF_056158505.1. NCBI lineage: Bacteria > Bacillati > Bacillota > Bacilli > Caryophanales > Bacillaceae > Anaerobacillus > Anaerobacillus sp. ABR4_321. Next base: position 3,313,457 of record NZ_JBSWTK010000001.1, on the reverse strand, counting down.
TTATCAAAAGGACAACAAAGGCTATATGTATATACGAGGGAGTACGGTGAGTCACGCTGGCTCATCATCTTAAACTATAGCGACGATCATACGATTTTTCATACCGATGTAGCGATCGATGAGAACAGCAAGCGATTAATTCTTGCAAACTACCGTGATGTTACTGGGGACGATGTATTAAAGGGGACTTCTCTTAGACCTCATGAAGCAAGGATCTATGAACTATGAGAGGTGGCGTATGAAGATAGCTGAACGGTTTGGCGATATCCCAACGATTGAAACAGAACGACTCATCCTAAGGAAAATAACGCTCGATGATGCAGAGGATGTGTATCATTACGCTTCGAATGAAGACGTAACTCATCTCGTCACGTGGCATACTCACGAAGCATTGGAGGACAGTATCGAATTTATTCATACATTTTTACCTCGATATGATGCTCCGTGGGGAATCGAACTCAAACAAACTGGTAGGTTGATCGGTACCGTTCACTTCGTCTGGTGGGACCCTAACGATAGAAGCGCAGAACTTGGTTATGTTCTTTCTCATGAACATTGGGGAGAGGGAATCATCACCGAAGCAGGTAGCGCGGTAATAAGGTTTGGTTTCGAGAGCATGGATTTAGTGCGAATTCAGGCTAGGTGTTTTTTAGAAAATATCGGATCCGAAAAGGTTATGAAGAAATTAGGGATGTCCTATGAAGGGATAACGAGAAAAGCAATGCTTGTAAAAGGGACACATCGTGACTTAAAAGTATATGCGATCGTCCAGGAATGAATAACTAAAGCGCCCAAGCGAGGGCGCTTTTATGTTAGAGCTTGTTCTGTGCTTTCCGTACCTCATCACGATGATATGGAGAGTCCTTCACTTCATTTACTACGCTGAACGTATTGCCGTCTAAATCATAGAAATCAAATACCTTCATGCCACCAAATGCATCGATTTCAGTTGTCACGACGCCATTTTCGTGTAACTTCTCATAAGCTTCTTCAATATCATCGACGAGAAAATTATAATACCCGTTCTTTGAATCAGTCGAAATTGTGAATTCAGTTGACTGTGACTCACCTACTTGAATTAAGGCGAGCTGTGTATCATCGTTTGGAAAATAAAATCCAACACCGCCATCCCAGCTGTCAATCTTCGTCACACCGAGGTTGTCTTCGTACCACTTTACCGCTTTGCCCAGATCAGTTACAGGAATGAAAATACTGCCTACTTTGAACATGTCGTTCCTCCTTAGTGATGGGATTGGCTTGTATACGAGTTACTGGGTCAAAAAGTTTCGTGAAAGTAAAAAAGAGCTTGAAGATTCAAGCTCTTTACTATTTATAAACTTAAATATTTCTTGAGTGGTTTCCAATAGTTTTCTTCCCAACCGATCTTCAAGTGTTCGCCTTGTCCTTCAGGAAATCCGGTATGATCAAAGATGAGTTCTGTTTCATTACCTACTTGCTTAAATTCGAATTTGACGATGGAGTAGACTCCTGAATCCCAATTTCCTGCACGCCACGCTTGGACGATCCGTTCGTTAGGGATAAGTTCGATCGTTCTTCCTTCAATCATTCCACCAAAGCATGAAAATGAGCCACCTGCTTCTGGAGTAATGTCTGCAGGTGCGCCACCTGTCATTTCGCTAAACTGCTTAGAATCAAGAAGCACATTGTAAAGTGCTTCTGCCTTTGCATCAAATCTGATATCTTCATGAATGTTGTTCATTTCTTATTTTCCTCCTCTTTAGTTCATATTGACCAAGGATCAGCGCCTAGATCGTGCCCTTCACCAAGAAGCTTCATCCGCTCCATATAGTGTGTCCATCCCTTTTTGTTCGAAGGGACTTTTTCAACTGGGATATCATAATGAGTTAGTACAAGGAGAGTACCTTTCTCCTTGCCTTCTAATATAAACTCTACTGTACTAGAACCAGGCGGCATAATGTCTGAACCTTCCCAGCCCCAAGTCATAACGACCTTCTTATTCTTAACGATCTCTTTGTACTCTCCGATCGCAACATTACCTTCGTTGATAGAGATGCGGTACTTACCACCAAGGACCGGTTCTAGCAACACTTGTCTTCCCATCCAACGAATCATTTTTTCTGGGTCGATGAAGAAAGGGAAGAGTGTCTCAGGACGGCATTCGATAAAAATTTCTTTTCTAAGATTCTCTGTCGGTTGCTTCATCGCTTCTCCTTTCCTCTTCTTCAGCAGCTTCTTTAAGTCGTAGTAAGCTGTTGTCCCAGAATTGATCGATGAATCCCTTTAATTCTGCAAAACCTTCCCTTCTTATTCGATAGTAGCGTTTCGTCCCTTCCTTTCGTAAAGCAAGAAGTCCCGACTGCTCCAAGACTTTCAGGTGTTGCGAGATCGCTGGTGCTGACATGTCAAAATGTTGTGCGATGTCACTTGATGTCAGCTCATGATCTTGTAGAACATGCAATATTTCACGACGTGTTGGTGCGGATAGTGAGTGAATCGCTTTTTCTATCATGCCTATAATGTAGCATTCGCTTAATTAAGTGTCAACTTAAATAATAAAAGTAGAAGGACCCAAAATATGGATGGAGTTAGGTGGCTTTTTCTTGATAACAGGATGTGAACATCGATACAATTAGTAAGATTGGAGGGATCTAAAATGAATAATATATTCTTTGAAACACAATCTACCAATTTCATTTCATTTGATGAGATCATCGAAGAGAAAAATCCGACTGTCGTTGTCTTTGTTCGTCACCTCGGTTGACCAATCTGCCGAGAATATCTCACGCAGTTGCGTGAGCGAATTGATGAATTTCATGATAAAGGTGTTACTGTTTATGTAATCGCGCCGTCGAATGCAGTGTTCATTAGCAAATTTATAGAGGCATTTGCACCTTTTCCATACCCAATTCTAGGTGATCCGAATAAGGAAGCATATTATCAGCTAGGGCATAAAACATCACCGAAATGGAAGCTACTATCACAAGCCGCATTCGGCTTCTTATTTGGAAAGGTGAAAAACTTTATTCCAAAAGATGAGCGTCAGAAGCATGTTGTCTTAACTTCAATGAAGAAAGCAGACGTGTATATCCAAGGTGGAACATATGTATATTCTGAAAACGGAAAGCTGATCTGGCATCATGTTGATTCGTCACCAGAAGATCATGCAAAAATTGATGCTGTTCTTAAAGTGCTATCGTAAGCGTTTAAGTTCAACCCCTGGCATGTTGCCTGGGGTTATTTTTATTTTTTCTCAAAGGTTTTGAAGTCCTTTTGCAAGCAGCTTTATTGGATAGAGTGGATCGATGAGCTTGTCCATTGACCACGTCCACCAAATCCATCCGGTTACAAGGGACATTAATAAAAACTTTATCAGGTTTATTTTGTCTTTCTTAACGATAAGGTAGATCACTGTAATGAGTATGAAAGCAAGAAATGGGAAAAACATGAACACATTCATGACTGAACTCCCTTTCGTACATATGAAATGATTAGCAATAACAGCGGGAGAAAAATACCGAGGATTACAGAATAGATCGGTACGAGTGTTTTAGCATAATGGATGTTTTCAACGATATTAGCGTGAGCACCCATTGAAAAAGCGGTTGTCGTAAATAGAAGGGTAAAAAGTATGGGAGTTTTGTATGGAAAACGAAAGACGCATTTTATAAAGATAAAAGCTGCGTAGAGCAGAATCGAAACTTTGATCAATACAGTCGTTATCAAGATCGATGAAACAAACACGTCAAGGTTCTCAATTGTTTTAAATAGACTAATTTCTTGAGCGGAAGCCATGGTAGGATACGTTAAGTTTGATATACGCATACAACCGATCGTTCCTACTAGGAGGAAAATGACCCCGATCGTAGATACCGTCGTAACGGTGCTCGCTAAATACACACTCTTCCTTGTTCGTTTGTTATTTCTTGTGAGTGGAATCAGCATGAGAATCGGAAGGAATTCAAGATATGGAAAGCTGAAAAACGAGACCGTCATGCTGCCGATCGCTTTCAAATCGAATGACCCAGGCAATGGAATGAGGCGTTCCGTGTCCCATTCCCCGATAACGAGCAAGAGTGAACCCCAGAATATAACGAAGATTAATGGAGTTAGGATCTCTACTGTACGACCTAGTGTACGTATTCCTTTTGAAAGTACATAGATGGCGACCGTAATGGTAAGGAGGTTAAACACGACGGTTGGCGTAAAATCCATCGCCACCGTATTGATCACATCACCAACATTTCTAGTTGCAAGAGATGCAATTAAGATGAAGAAATAAATAAAAATCAAGGAGATAACGAACCCTATTTTTTGCCCAAGCAGGTTAACCGTAATTTCTGCAAGGTCTTTTCCTGGATGTCTTTTCAGGAGGTGTAACCAAAGCCAAATAACACCGAGGCTCATGATGAATGCAAGAATAGGTGGGATCCATGACCATTGTTTTGTTGTTCCGATCAACCCGCTCATTTGGACGAAATAGGTAGGTCCGATCAAGTAGTTCGTTGCAAGTAAGAAGAATTGCCACGTTGTCAAATGGTTGACGCTTGAATCCTTCATCTCTCTTCCTCCTAGTCGCTGTATGGATTGATGATGTTTCCGACGTCATCAATTTTGATGGTAACGTCATATGAAATCGTAGCGTTCTTGAATGCTGCACGCTTCTCTTCAGTGTTCATCGAAGGATACCTCGCAAAAAGCCCGAGTAAGTCTAGCTCTTCCTCTTGCAGCTTTTCAGTTAACTCTTTCAGTTTTTCTTCAAGAGTTTCATTCGCGCTATTCTGGATGTTATCGATTGTATTGATCGTTATAGATTTTGAAACTTTACTGTTTAAAAAGTCAGCATTGCATTTAATATCGAATGAAAATGCAAAAGGATATTTTTTTGTGGTTTTATGGTTTGTTTCGCATCGATTGATATCTAAAAAATGAGCATCCTTCTCATCTTCCATTACCGTGATCGGCATTTGATTCAGTCGATTCGTTAACAGGTGATACAATGCCATCTCTTCATTTGAAAGTGAGACGGGATCAGCTTTTTTCTGATATGCCACTCCACCTACAAACTGAGCATGGCCACTACTCGTGTCCACTTCTTTTAAGAATTCAAGGTTTTCTGCTTCTTGGTCTAAGAAGATTACTGCAGGGAACAAAAGGTTACCGTCTCTGTAGTATTTTTCTACGTTGTCTCTGATTCGATACTTCGTATGTGTTGCCGTGTAATGCTTTTGAGAGGCTTCGAAGTTATCATAGAGCCACTGCCCTGGGATAAAATTTATCTTTGTGAGCCGAAACATCGTTTCACTTAGGGGTTGGAGAGAGACTGCAGTTTGAATAGGTGCTCTTGTTTCGCTATTTCGATCAAGAAAGTTAAAAATCTCGATCATATCCGATACTTCTAACTCGTTTGATAACAGTAGTATTTTTGTTTTAGCAAAAAACATGTGTCTCGGAACTTGTAGACTCGCCTTATCTACCGCAGCTTTTAATGACTTATGTCTGCTAACGTACGTATAGACTGGACTTGATTCTACTCTTCTATCCTGTGTTGCAAAAGATGTTGGGTTGACCACTTGAAAGTAAAGGATAAATTCATCGGTCGTTTTATCTTTTTCGATACCCATCATGTCCACGATCACGAGTTCTGAAATATCCCCCTGATCCCAGCATCCAGAAAGGAGCACGAGGATAAGAAGAGGGAGAAGAGCAGTGATTTTTCTCATCTTCCTACTCCTTTCTTTCGATTCCTTTAGGTAGTTGGTTTTTTACCCAGTTACTAGGTAAACGTACGAACGTATCTTGTAAATCACGCAAGTTTATTGGTGCAAAAGGTGTGAGGTATGATACTCCAAATGATTGAAGGGAAGCAGCGTGGATCAGGACGATCAAAAACAAGAAGAACATGCCATAAAATCCCAGAAATCCGCCTGCTAAAAGGAAACCGAATCGAAGTATTCTTCCAGTGACACCGAAGTTGTATGCAGGACTAACAAAGTTTGCGACGGCTGTGAGTGACACGACAATAACAACCGCAGCAGAAATTAAGCCTGCTTGTACCGCTGCCTGACCTAGGACAAGTGCTCCAACGATCGAAATGGCAGAACCGATCGCAACAGGCATCCGAACCCCAGCCTCACGGAGCACTTCAAAGATAAACTCCATAATGAGAACTTCCACGAGGGATGGATAAGGAAGACCCTCACGCTGTGCTGCAAAGCTATATAAGAGATGCCCGGGGATCATTTCTTGGTGATAGGTTGTGAGTGCTACAAATAGCCCTGGTACAAGTGTGCCCCATATGAACGTTGTAAACCGCAACAATCGAAGCAGCGATGCAATGTCCCAGCGCTGATAATAATCTTCTGGGGCTTGAAAGAACTCGGTAAAAAGAGAAGGGACAGTTAGTACGAATGGAGTCCCTTCCGTGAGAATTGCAACTCGCCCTTCGATGAGTCTAGAAGCTGCTTTTGCAGGAAGTTCTGTATTTGAAATGGTTGGGAAAAGCGATATTTGTTTATCTACGATCGATTCTTCAATCATCTGGGATTCAAGAACGATATCAATATCGATTTGATTAAGTCTACTGAATACTTCTTCCACAATTTCTGAAGGAGCTGTACCTTCTATATAGCTCACAACTATTTTTGTTTTTGTCACGTTTCCTATATGGAAAGTGACTAACCGTAGTTTAGGGTTTCTTAGACGCATGCGAAGTAAACCAAGGTTCTTATCGAGTCTTTCAGTAAATGCTTCATGAGGACCTCTAATGTTGATCTCAGTTTCTGAAGGGACGATATCTCTTCCTTCAGTCGATGCAACATCACACATCACGTATGCATCTGAATGACTCACGATCACAACGGCCATTCCTTCTAAAAGGTCATCCAATATTTCGTCTTGCTCCTTAAGTGAAGCGGGTGACGTCACGACGTTCATGTAGTTTTCTAGAAAGTCTTCATCAACGGAAGAAAGCTGGATCTTCTTGACGATTTCCCTTTTTAAGGCATCTTGTTCTACAAGGCTTTTAAAGTAGATGATGGCAATAGCAATCGATTCTTTTTGGACAATATGAATGATTAAGTCATCAGGTTGTCCGAACGTCTGCTTTATGTTCTCGATTCGTTTATGAAAAGATTTTTTCTTATTGAACATCACCATCACCTCGCTTTTTTTACGTATATAGCTTTACTGTGTGCAATCGTCGCAGGAATATGCCATAAGATGAAATTTCAGGAATGGATTGGACATACAAAACGGCCGCTCATTTGAGCAGCCGTGCACCTGTTATTCTTTCAGTTCTTTTTGACAAAGGTACCAGTCGATGCACTCGAGGTTTGGATCCATCTTCCGTTCGTTCATCGCTTTAACCGTTTTAGGTGGAGAGACGAGTACCTTATCTCCAGGTTCCCAATTTGCAGGAGTCGGGACTCCTTTATCATCCGTTGTTTTTAATGCTTTCACGAGTCTCAAAATTTCCTTCATGTTTCTCCCGGTTGTTAACGGATAATAGATGATCGACCTGACGACCTGCTTATCATCGACGACGAAGACTGCTCGACTCGTTTCAGTTTGACTCTCTCCAGGCATGATCATGCCGTATTTTGTTGCGACTTCTCGGTCAAGGTCGGCGATGACTGGAAACTCGATCTCTTTGTTAAAATTCTTCTCGATGTTTCGGATCCATGCGAGGTGAGAAGATACGCTGTCAACGCTCAATCCGATAAGCTCGACTCCATAGTCTCGAAGCTCAGGATAAACCTCCTGAAAAGCGACGAACTCAGTCGTGCAAACAGGTGTAAAGTCTGCAGGGTGAGAAAAGAGAATGAACCACTTGTCTTTATAGTCTTCAAGAGAAATCTTTCCATGTGTACTTGTTGCTGTAAAGGCAGGTGCTGGTGAACCAATCCTTGGCAGTTGGTAAGTCGTTTCAGTTTCAGGCATAGAGCTAACATCCTCCTTTAAGTGATTCTATAGCAAATCTTCCACCGACAGTGAGAACTAAACTGAGGAATCCGTTGTGTATTTTAAGTAAAACTTTACTACTATTTCTCTTTTTTTCCATAACGAACTTCTGTAGACTTATTGCAAGAGAGGAGTGGAGTTATGAAGATCGAGTTCTTAGGAACAGGCGGAGCGATGGCTGCACCGCGTCCGCTTTGTCATTGTCATGTATGTAATGAAGCGAGAGAGAAGGGAGTTCCATATAGTAGGTCTGGCCCAAGTGTTTTTATTCATGGTCCGAACGTCTTGATCGATACACCAGAAGATAGCTACATGCAATTGAATCGCTCATCCGTTCAGAAGATCGATGGTGTTTTGTATTCTCACTGGCATCCTGACCATGTGATGGGAAGAAGGGTACTAGAGACGATGAATGCAGATTGGATCAACTACCCACCGAATGGAACGACGATGGATGTGTATTTACCTGAACAAGTAGGCATCGATTTTAATACGAGATTAGGTTCCGGTGAGCACCTTTCCTTCTTTGAAAGTCAAAACTACATAGCAATTCATCATCTTACGGATGGTGAATCGATCACACAAAATGGGGTGACGATCACACCATTCCGTTTATCAGAGGATTATGTGTATGCCTTTTTATTTGAAGGAGATAAAAGGGTCTTGATTGCCCCAGACGAGCTATATAGCTGGAATCCACCAGACTTAGGAGAACTTGATCTCGCAGTTGTTCCATCAGGCGTGTTTGAGTTCAATCCATTAACAGGTGAGAGACAAATCTTAGAAGAGCACCCTGTTCTTTCTGAAGAAGCAACGTTTGAACAAACGTTGGAGATTATTGGGAAGTTAAATGTGAAGCAGGTTGTGTTTACGCATATAGAAGAACCAGACCGCTTGGGATACGATGATTTAGTAAAAGTGGAAGAAAAGCTTAAACTAGAAGGAAAGAACGTGTCGTTTGCTTACGATACGCTTTTGGTGAATGTTTAAGATAAGGATTTATTCTGTTTATTTAAAAATTCAATAGGGTATCATTTTACCAACAGAGAAGTGAGGTGAGGACATGGAACTGTCATTTAGTTTATTAATTAATATCGTGATCGCTATTTATTTATATGTTGATGCAAAAAAACGAGATAAAAGCGCTATTCTTTGGGCGATTTTGGGATTGATTATTGGTCCGCTCGTACTTGGTATTTATTTTATCCAAACAGGCAGAAAGCTTATTGGTTGGATCATTGTTATCTTTGCGATCTTCTGGGTGATTCTAATCATCATTTTAGGAGTGCTTGGAGCGATCGCTGGAGTACTGTTTTAAATTTAAATAAAAGATCCGAAGCATGAAGCTTCGGATTTTTTATACATAATGGCAGACAAAAGAATAAGGGAGCGGGTGAAGCAGAAGTGAAGGATCAAAAAAGAATGTTGATGGACTTGATGGAATGGGGAACCGCAGATGAACATGTTCGAGCGTTATTGATGACGAGCTCTCGTGCAAATCCGCATGCATTTCGCGATGTGTTTACAGATTATGATATCGAAGTATTTACAGACAGCTTGGACCGGTTCCTAGAAGATGACACATGGCTGAATCGGTTTGGTGATCGTTTGACGACTGTCCCGCTAGTCCCAAGAGAAAGTGATGGGTGGGTGACGAGGCTCGTCATGTATATGGATGGTACTCGGATCGATTTCCAAATCTCAAGTACAGCGACTTTAAAAGAAATCGCACAGTTACAAGAACTGCCACCTCACTATGACCTGGGTTATAAGGTTTTATTAGATAAAGATCAGATCGTTGAGGATATGGTGACGCCTAGTAACAAAGCATTTCAGGTGAAAAAGCCGACACAAGATGAATTTCAAGAACTCGTCAATAGCTATTGGTGGGACACGACGTATGTGGCCAAAAGCTTGTGGCGTGATGAACTTTTTTTTGCAAAATACATGCTCGACAATGTGATGCGGTTTAACTACTTACAAAGAATTCTTGAATGGTCATTAGGGGTCCAGTTTAACTGGGAAGTTAACCCTAATAAATGCGGGCGCTGGTTTAAGCGCTATCTTGATTCTGAAACGTGGGAAAAGCTTGAGGAAACGTATGCAGGGGCAGATATTGAGGATAATTGGAACGCGCTTTTCAATATGAATGACCTTTTCATGGATCTTTGTAGACACGTCGCTAATGAGTTAGGTTTTGAATGCCCACAAGAAGTCGAGAAGAATATCACTCATTACTTACAAAAAGTACACAACCTCGATCCAGACGCAAAGGAAATTGAAATCTAACAATTAATGGTTTTGGAACCTCCGATATGTGGAAACGTAGTGTTAATAAGCTACATCTTAGGGGGAAGTTATGGATGAGAATGAAGCGGTGATGGAGTGGATCAGGACAGAATTAAATTGCGATTCTCTACAAATTAACGAGTATCCATTGTATAATTGTGGTAAGCGTATGAAAGATCAGAGTGGAGACTATCTAATTGTCTACTTTCATCCTGAGCAAGAAGAAGTTGTTTATACATTTAAAGATAATGAAGATGTTTATTTCTCTGGATATGCATATCAATGGGGTCAGGCGCGTGCCTGACCCCATTTTAGGAGGTTTACCGATGGGGAATGATTTAAGCACGAATCACCACTATCTAGATGTGAACGGCTCGAAGTTCGAGTGGGATACAGACGAAGGAAGTTTTACGTATGAAGGAGATGGGGCATTAATCTTCTGGATCAATACCGCGTTTAAAGTTTTTCTGGATTCCATTGAAGAAATAGCAGGGGAAGACGAGGCAGCACTCGTGTTAGAAACGGCAGGCTATCGAACCGGAGAAATCGTAAGCGATTTCTATCATGAATCGATTGGGGATATTGAGCTCATCGTAAGTAGTTTACCTAATACTTACAAAACAGCTGGTTGGGGCATTACGACGATACTTGACGTTGACCAAGCAAGAAACAAAGCTATTGTTCGTGTGAAGAACAGCTGGGAATACAAGGTTAATAGAGAACAAGGGAAACATGAGGAAGGAACGTTTATTCCAGGACATTGGGCAGGAGTTTTCAGCGGCTTGTTCAAAGAGAAAGTTTGGTATAACGTTAGGAAAAGCCAAATTAAAGGCGACAGCTATTCAGAGTATGAATTCGCGCCATCATCCATAACGCCTAAAGAACACATCACGGATATGATTCAGGAGAAAAAGCGGCTTGAACTTGTGGACCTAGAGAAAAAAGTATCAGAGCGTACCAATGAGCTGCAGCAGATGATCAAGGAGATTTCGGCACCGATCATTCCGGTATTGGATCATATTCTCGTCATTCCACTCATAGGGAAATACGATGAAACTCGAATCGATGAGTTGATGACAAAAACGCTTAAACAGCTTCCAGACTACAAAGCGAATACGCTTATTCTCGATTTAACAGGAATAAATGATGTCGATAACGTGACCATCGACTTACTGCATAGCATGGTAAAAGCGTCAGAATTATTAGGCGTAACATGCTTGTTGGTAGGGATCTCCCCTAAGCTTAGTATACAAGTTGTTCAATCACGGGCAGAACTTGAAGGACTTACTTGTTTTTCAACGTTACGTCACGGTATTCATTTTGCACTAGCGAGAGAAGGATTGACGTTAGAAAGTCAAAGATAAAGGGTCAGGCGTATTGCCTGACCCATTGTTCATTAATTGTTGATGTAGCGTTCAAACACATCTCCAAAGTCTTTAATCGTGTATTGTTTCTTTGATTGTTCGAGCCAGTTGAATGCAATCTCGTTGATCTGCTTAAACTCTTCATGAAGGTTTGTGTTGCTGTGGCGCATACTCGTCAAAGTAGAGGAAGCTAAATCTAGACTTTTTCTTGAGAATTCGTGATACGTTTCGTTTTCTCTAGATAGTTCAGCGATTCGGATGAGAGACTTATAGAGATCTTTCAGCTCCTCAATAAACTTCTTATGTACATCGATTGAAAACACTTCATTCCCTAGCTGAAACTTGATTTCAACGTCAAGATCGACTGTACCAGCTGTTTCAAGAGCTACGTTCTTGAACGTGTTGTGGCTGTATTCATAGCGTCTTAACGTACGCTTGCTGCTCGTTGCGCTCTTACCATCGACATGAATTAAAGCGAGATTTGTGAAGCAATATTCATCAGCTTTCGATTTAATCAAGAAATAAATCTTTTCTCCATCTTCGTGAAGTACGTAATCATCTGCATCTACCTTGTCGTAATCAGCAGGTTTGATGACACTTCCTACATCACTTAGTCCTAATACGTCTGAGGCAACCTTTTTAAACAATGAGATCATCCTTTCAATTGTGAGGTACATTACGTATACGGATGAAGGAAAGAGAAGGTTTCATATAAGATGATCGATACTCCTTGATCACGTTGTTTCATCAATTTCCATAATGGGAAAAGAACCATAGCTTTCTACCTATCAATTAGTAAGAGAAATGGGGATGTTGTATGAAAAAAGCGATGTTGATCGTGAATCCTTCTTCAGGTAAAGAGAAGGCAGTGGAATTTGAAGAAGAAGTTGTAGCGATATTGAAAGAGAATCACGATGAGGTGACCGTACGTTTTACTGAGAAAGAAGGAGACGCCACAAGGTTTGCGGTGGAAGCGTGTGAAGGACCATACCAAACGCTCATTTCCCTAGGTGGAGACGGGACGATCAATGAAAGTATCAATGGCCTTGCTGAAAGAGAAGACAGACCTGACTTTGGATTTATCCCACTTGGAACGGTCAATGATTTTGCGAGAGCACTCGGCATACCGATGCAGCCGGAAAAAGCTCTCGACATCTTAAGAGATCGTCATACGAAATCGGTCGATATCGGAAAGATCAACGATCAATATTTCATGAACGTTCTTGCTGTCGGAGCCATTGCTGAAGCGGTGTATGATGTAACACCTGAAGAAAAGTCACGTTTTGGTCCACTCGCTTATTTCATCGAAGGAGGAAAAGCGCTCAGAGACAAAACACCTTTTGATCTCAAGGTTACATACGATGACAAAGAGTGGCGCGGTGAAGGTTATCTGATGCTTGTAGCGTTAACGAATTCAGTTGGTGGCATCGAGTCGTTCGCATCACATGCTGAAGTGAACGATGGGTATTTTCATGTGTTCATTCTTAAGAAACTTTCGATTCCGCATGTGATCAAACTGATTCCAGACCTCTTCAATGGCAAGCTGCAGAGTAACGAGCAGATCGAGTATTTCCCAGCTTCAAACCTTGAAGTAAAATCCTCGGTGGACCTCGTCGTAAACATCGATGGAGATGAAGGCTTTCCCCTTCCGTTCAGCGCGAAAGCCTTGCACAATGAGCTAACGATTTTTGTGAAAGAGCAGTAGGTGAGAACTGCTCTTTTTCTTGTATGAATGTAATGACTAAGCAGGTTTTACAAGGCTCCGGTTCTATGATTCTTTTCGAATACGTCTATATGCCAATCTCATTGAATAAATTCCCATAAGGATGAAATTGGATGAGGTGGATCTATGGGTCAGAAGGTACTGTTTTTTGGAGACGTAGGGATCGATGATACAATTGCACTTCTATATGCTCACTTATCGAGTGAAATCGATGTGATTGGGATCGTTGCCTGTTATGGTAATGTTCCGAAACAACAAACTGCGAATAACGTTCGTTACCTTTTAAAGGAAGTAGGGCGTACGGACATTCCCGTGATGGGTGGTGCCGAAAAACCTATGACCGGTGAAGTTCCTGTTTTCTATCCCGACGTTCATGGACCAGAAGGACTCGGGCCCATCACACCACCAACGATTCATTCTCCACCGCTGGAAAACTTTTTTCAGGTGATTCCGTTAATCGAAAAGTATGATGATCTCGTAATCGTGAACGTCGGGAGAATGACGTCACTTGCGACGCTGTTTTTGTTGTATCCTGAGAAGATGGAGAGAATCAATGCTTTTTACGTAATGGGTGGTGCGTTTAATGTACCTGGTAATGTGACACCGAGTGCAGAGGCCAATTTCCATGCAGATCCGGTCGCAGCGAACATCGTGATGCGATACGCTCAAAATGTGAATCTTTTTCCGTTAAACGTGACACAAAGCGCGATCATTACGCCTGGGATGGTCGATTATATCGATTCGAAAGGCAAGTCTGAGTTGATCAAGCCACTTCTTGATTACTACTACTTTGAATTTTATCAGAAAAAGGTACCTGGTTTAGGCGGATCACCAGTTCATGATGCGGCAACGATCATGGCGGTTGTTCATCCCGAATTGTTTACGTTTTTTGAGACGCCAGTTGCGGTTGAAATCGATGGTGTGGCACGAGGACTCAGTATCGGTGATTTCAGGCAAAGTTTTGAGCAGGAAGAATTTGATGGTAGGCCGGTACAAAACGTTGCGATAAAACTGGACTATTTCAACTTTTATCGATATTTCATGGAGATTATGACAGGAGACTCATTCTAGCTATGAAACTTTTAGTATAGAAAAATCGTAAGAAATGTATATGGTACTGCTCGTGAACCGTTACCATAGTGGTAGTGGTTCTTTCGTATATAATAGAGATAACGGCAGGATCAGGAGAGGAAGAGACCCTATGACAACAGCAGTCGATCTCGTTAACAGCATTCGTTTTGAAGGGGCATCCATCGTTGCGTATCCAGACGGACTCCATCCGATAGGGAAAGGGAGGAGTGCAGCGGTATTTAAACTTTCTGGTGAAGAGAAGGTAGTGAAAGTCTTTTATCCTGAATTTCATAACCTAGCAGTTCAAGAAGCAGAAATTTATAAAGAACTTGATAATGACGTCTACTATCCGAAGCTCTACGAAGTTGGGGAGGGCTATCTCATTCTGGAATATTTGGATGGCATCACGTTCTATGATTGCTTGATCGAAGGGGTCGAAATCACTAGGGAAATGGTGGAGGTCGTTGATGAAGCCCTCAATTACGCTAGAATGAAAGGGTTGAATCCAAGTGATACACATCTTCAAAACGTTATGTTGCTTAAAAATGGAGAAGTGCGTGTGATCGACGTTGTTCGTTTTCGCCAGACGAAAGAATGCAGCCATTGGGATGATTTGAAGACAGCGTACGATACGATTTACTGCAATTCTTATTTTCCGAAGAAAGTGCCAGCATGGATCGTAGAAACGGTCATCAGATTATATCGAAAAGGGATCATCAAATTTAACAAAGGAAAGTGAGGGATGGTTATGATTGAACGGTCGCGTTTGTTTCGTTTCCTCATATGGCTTCTATTGATTTTTACAGTGATATGGGTCGGAAGTAAAATCGAATTCCTATTTCGGCCGATCGGGATTTTAATTACGACACTCGCATTCCCTATCATTGCTGCTGGAGTGTTCTACTATTTATTGCGCCCAATCATCGCTTTACTAGAAAAGGGGAAGATTCCGAGACCGCTTGGAATATTGATCGTATATCTCGCTCTTGCTGGTGGGATTACAGGTCTCGTGCTGAGCATCGGACCCATACTGACAGAGCAGTTTAATAGTCTTGCTCAAGGTGCGCCTGCACTTGTCGCAGACCTTCAAGACGCACTAACAGAGTGGGAAAGCAATCCTTACATAGCGAACCTTTTACAGAGTGAGATGGTGTCGGTCGATGGATTGACAGAACGGATATCTGGATCGATCGGAGAGATCAGTTCATCGTTCGGTAACTACTTACTATCGTTCTTAACCATCGTGACGGATGTTGTAATAGGAATTGTCCTTCTACCTTTTATCCTCTATTACATGTTGAAGGATGGAAAAAAGCTTATGCCTTCTTTGTTACGCGTTGTGCCTCGTGCTCATCGCAAGGAAGGTGCGAAGATTCTTGAGGATATGGATGATGCACTCAGTGGGTTCATTCAAGGGCAGCTGATCGTAAGCCTATTTATCGGAACGTTTGTCTATATCTGGTATGTGATCATCGGCCTCGACTATGCGCTGATCCTAGCATTCATAGCGCTATTCTTAAACGTTGTACCGTTTATTGGTCCGATCATCGGGACAGCCCCAGGTGTGATCGTCGGATTTATTCAATCTCCATTAACTGCGCTTTACGTCGTCTTAGGTGTCATCGTGATACAACAAATTGAGAGTAATTTGATCTCACCTCAGGTGATGGGGAGAAGACTCGATATTCATCCTCTGACGATCATTTTATTATTACTCGTTGCTAGTAGTCTAGCTGGGTTTCTCGGACTCATTCTAGCCATTCCGACCTATGCCGTTCTAAAGGTGATCGCTACCCATACCTATAGACTCATAAAGCTCCAGCAGCGCGGCAAACATAGCGGTAGTTAAACAAAAACTCTCCCCATTAGGAGAGTTTTTTTCGTTAATGAGGTAATTTTATTAACATTTTATATCAAAAAAACAGTTCCTTGTTCTTAGACAGAAACTTGTTAGATTCGACCAATAGCCCCCTGAAATCGTGTGTTTAGTTGTGCTAGATTAATAGTTGTTCGAATTTAAAATAAAAAAACTTGGGGGAAACATCACATGAAACGTAAAGGGTTTGTTGCACTATCTCTAGCACTTACGCTAGCGATCGCGCCAGGGTTTTCAACACATGATGCGCATGAAGGGGAAACTACGATCGATTCTGCAGGAAATAAAGTCATGATCGAATCACTTCCAAAAGCGAAGAACAAAGGGAAAAAAGAATTCGCTGAAGCTGCTGAAGTAGAGAATGATTCCGTTGCAGAGATCGTGAACGAGCAAGGCGAGAAAATCGGAGAAAAGAAAATCAAAAAGAACGTGAAACAAAAGAAAGAAGATAAAAATGTTGCTAAGAACAAGAAAGAAGGAGAGCTTATCTGCTTGTTCTGTGGCGGCGGTGGAGGTGGATCTGACGACGATGGCGATACGGGTTCAGGAGATAACGGAACGCGCGTCGTAACGGTCATCGTTGCAGCTGACGAAGAATACCGTGCAGCACACAGTGACTGGCAAACGTATACTCAAAACATTATTGAAAACGCAGATAACGGATTTACTCGTGACCACGATATTGATTTTCAAGTGAAGACTTTCGCACAATGGAACTCAGAAGGTGCGAACGCTTCTGAAATTCTTCAAGACCTTGACCGAGACTGGAATGGAAATGGAGAAGATTTCTTAGTAGGCTTCACGCGTGATGCGAACTTTAACTCTGGTGGAATCGCATATGTGTACTCCAACGACCCATATCAGAGTGCAGTTTCAGTAAACCTTGACCAAGGTGCAGAAAACACATGGCATGCAGCTCAGCATGAATTCTCTCATAACTATGGCCTAGGTCATGACCCGCAAGGAAGCGGCATCAAGTGCATTATGAACTACGATTATGCTTATAGCGTCGACTACTGGGATCAAGAACATGACGACCAAATCGAAGCAAATAAGAACTGGTATGGAAAATAAGATAGTTTAGCGAAAACGCCCGGTGGAAACCGGGCGTTGTTTGTATGGAATACTGAATGATCGTTATGAAAGAGAAATTCTATGATAAGCTTGTCTTATCAGGATTTTCCAGATAAGAAGAGAAGATAAGCTGGTTTGCGGGGGAAAGGATTGGTTTTAATTGTATGGCGTGGAACCATATTTTTGGCTGAAGTTACTGATTGTGCTGATGATCTTAGTTTTCTTAATCACATCTTTCAATGCGATTATGGGAAGGGTGCTAAAGGTTGAAAAGAAGAAGCTTTACTCCAATACCATTGTGAATGGCACACATAAGAAAGTGGATCGGGTTATGAGAGGGGTAGCAATCGTCCTTATCCTTTTTGGGACCTTCTATAATATTACAAGAGCTAGAGAAGAGTGGGTATGGTTTCTCGAACCTTGGTTTTTATTAATTCTATTGATCATTATTTCTGAATCGTTTACAGCTTTCATGGAATGGAAGTATGCAGCGAATCGAAAAGATTACCTGTTTACGATAAGTCAACTAATCTTTTTAATCTTCGTGATGGTGTCAGCGTTCTATAGTGATTTCTTTTGGCTATTGTAATACATAAAACATTAACGTAATAAAAAAACCGTACCGCCTCCTAATCTCAGGAAGCGGTACGGTTTATGGTTACTTGATTACTTTTATTTTCACGTCTTTACGACCCCAAGCCATTGCATCGTCTTGATCTTCAATAAAGACATCGATTTTCTTTCCGTTGATCGCGCCGCCTGTGTCAGCAGCAATCGCACGGCCGTAGCCCTCTACTTCAACGATCGATCCCATTGGAATCACTTCAGGGTCAACGGCGATCAGGTTTGCATCAGGGTATTTCTTTAAGTTCACACCCATACGCGTTACTCCTGAGCAGCCGTCACAATGAGCTGTATAAGCTGTGCTTTCTACAGTAAGTTCTTTTCCTGCAGCTGTACTTTTTGAAGCAGCTTGATCAAGAGCGGAGCGGGTGCTTGGTCCAGCGATTCCATCGACTGTAAGCCCTTTTGCTTTTTGGAAGCTCTTCACAGAAGATTTCGTTCCGCTTCCATAAACTCCGTCAAGGCCTGACGTGTGATAGCCTGTTTTTTCAAGCTGACTCTGGATATGTATGACTTGCTTTCCGATATCACCATAGCGAAGCACTTTGATTTTACTGTTCGTGTTCGGTCCAGCGATGCCATCTACTTTCAGATTACGAGATTCTTGAAATTCTTTCACTGCATTTTTAGTGATCTCTCCATAGTACCCTGTTGCCGTATGATACGGAAACACACCTTTTGTTAGGAGATAGTTTTGAAGTTCCACAACATCAGAACCTCTGTCTCCTTTGTTTAATGTTCGATCCCCAAGCTCGGCCGATGCAAGCGCGGGCGTTGCCATCATTACGAATGCAGCAACTACGAACATCATGATCATTTTTGATTTACGAAACATCATGTTTCCTCACTTTCTGCAATTGTATTCACAGAAAGGTATTCGGCAATGTTCGCTATGTAACGACAATCGAAGAGGAAAACACTACCTTTTAACCAGAGAACGACCAGAAAATGGTTTTACAAAGAAGGCGACGCATTGTTATATACTAGAAAAGGAGAATAGTAGGGATAGCGAAAGGAGAATTAGTATTGAAGCCGCTTGAAAAGAAATGGATACATATTATAAACGGAATTCTTGGAATCATCATCGTCCCTTACTCGATACTCGAGTTGATCGGCGTTATTGTTTTAAGATCAGATAACGTGTACGGCTTGATTCCGATGGGGCTTTTGCTCATTTGGCTTGTTTTGTACATCATACAGGTGAAAAAGCAAAACACGTTACTCGTCTTCGGAGCAGTTTTCTTGAATGTTTTTTATATGTTCTTTATCATTCCAAAGGTACTGTATTAGTCTAGCCACTTCGGATGATTAAAAATTATTTCATCGGGTAATATACAAAAGTGGTTAGATCATAGAAGATAAAGGAGAGGATTTCAATGAGTAAAAAAGTACTAATGGTCGTAACGAACCATACAGAAATCGATGCAGAAAATAAAACAGGCCTTTGGCTTGAAGAGTTTGCAGTTCCTTACAATATCTTCAAAGAAAAAGGTTACGATATTAAGGTAACGTCAATAAAAGGTGGACGAGTAGAACTGGATCCAAACAGTATTCCTGAAGAGAACCCAGCAGAGTGGGAGGAAGCGCAGGAAAAGCTAACGAATACAACGCAATTATCAAATGAAGATGCGAATCAGTTCGATGCAGTATTCTTGCCTGGTGGACACGGTACGATGTTCGACTTCCCAGATAGCGAAACGCTTCTTCACGTTCTTCAGGAACAAGCAGAGAATGACAAGGTCATCGGAGCTGTTTGCCACGGTCCAGCTGGACTCGTAAATGTAACGTACAAAGACGGCTCACCCCTCGTACAAGGTAAGCAAGTGACTGCATTTACAGATTCTGAAGAAGAAGAGATGCAGCTAGTCGAAAAGATGCCGTTCTTGCTTGAATCCACGCTCCGTCTTAAGGGCGCAGATTTCACTTCTAAAGACAACTGGGCTGACTATGCAGTTCGTGACGGCAAGCTCGTAACAGGGCAAAACCCTCAATCAAGTGCTAGCGCAGCAAATAAAGTCGTCGAAGCATTAGAAGCATAAGCATATATGGAGAGCGAATCCTCGAGATTCGCTCTTTCTTTGTTTTATCGTGGGTTTTCAATGACGGAAAATAAGGGAATAACAGACATATCGGCGAAAAACGAAAGAATATCAGCGATTTTTGCTTTTTATCAGCGAAACATGGGTGGATATCGGCGAAAAATGAATTTTATCGGCGAAATCTCCCTTATATCAGCGAAACCGTGTTACATGTGTTCCAAAAGAAGGAGCTAGAGGGCACGGTGTAGAAGTGGATTTTTACTGCAGGATTAAAACATGGTATAACAGGCATATAGTAGTAACTGAGATTATGTAAAGAAAGCAGTGACGAACATGACATTTATCACTTCTCATCCGTTTATAGAGATGGTTCGTAAGATCGAGCGGACCGGTCAGCATACGGTAGAAGAAAAATACGAATTAGAGCTCTATGAAGATAGCATTCGCTCCACGTCTCAGTATTATCGGTTGAACGATGTGTTCGATGTATCGTATCGTTTCACATCGGAAAGCTTTGGTTTTCTTTATCTCCACACAAACAGAGGCGTCATCTCTTTTATGATAAAAGAAGATCCTCGTTCGTTTGTTGAAGAATATAAGAAGTTGATTTAACCATAGGGGGAGGATGAAGAGGGGATGGGAATAGCACGCGTAACACTCTCAAACGGTGTGAAGATGCCACAGGTTTGTTTTGGTGTTTTTAAGCTAAATGGAAACGAAGCTGTTCAAGCTGTAACCGAAGCGCTTCAGTGCGGATACCGAGGTATCGATACCGCTTCTTACTACGGAAATGAAGAAGCAGTTGGCGAGGCGATCAAGCAATCAGGGATTCCTCGTGAAGAACTCTTTATAACCTCAAAAGTTTGGAACGATGAGCAGGGCTATAATGAAACGCTAAACGCGTTCGACCGGTCACTCGAGCGGCTCGGTACTGACTATCTCGATCTTTATCTAATCCATTGGCCCGTTCCTGAGCTGTACCAAGAGACATGGCAGGCTCTAGAGAAGCTGTATCATGAAGGAAAAGTTTGCGCGATCGGTGTAAGTAACTTCGAGAAGCATCACCTCGAAACGCTCCTTAAGAATTCAAGTGTGACGCCTGTCATGAACCAGATCGAGTTTCATCCTGAACTGATTCAAGAAGACCTTAGAGCCTATTGTGAAGCGAAAAATATTCAAGTGGCGGCATGGTCTCCTCTGAAACGAGGCAAGGTATTATCGAACAGGGCGATCAAAGAGATCAGTAAGAGTGTTGGAAAGTCACCGGCTCAAGTTGTATTGAGATGGTGTCTAAACCACGATGTTGTTGTGAACGTAAAGTCATCAAAGCCCGAGCGGATAAAAGAAAACGCTGACTTGTTCGATTTTAACTTAACATCTGAACAAATGAAGAAGATCGATGCTTGCAATGAAGATAGCAGGCTTGCTCATCATCCAGACCATAAACCCTTTTATGATGAAACGGTCCCGGAAAGAAAAGGGTAGTCGTATTTGAAATAACATGACTCTATACCAACAAAACCGACCAGAGGCATTTGCCACTGGTCGGTTTTTGTGTACGTCTATTGAACGGCTTCCTTACGATCCTCTATTTACATTCGACCATATCTCTATAAGCGGACCATCGCCACCGAAGATTGGATCTGTCTCTGGAAACGGAACGTGCTGGATTGTTTCAAGAGCATCTCGTTCGTTCGGATCACCGGTTTTCAAGTCATGATCTGCTCCATTCGGGTACGCACCAACGACCTGGAAATCTGAAGATGCGCTTTCTCTTTTATGTCCGACGCCTGCGGGAATAACGACTGCATCGCCCTTTTTAACGTCTACTTTTTCACCGTTTTCGCCACCGAACGTGATGGTAGCTTCTCCACTTACAACACCAAGAACTTCGTGCGTATTGCTGTGGTAGTGATGGTAATCGAACACGCCGTTTTGCCAGCTGTTCGTCCAGTTGTTCTTTTTGAATTGATCCGCGCATTGGTTCTCAAGATCTACTAAACTTCCAGGATAAAGGATAAGAGGAAGGTCTGGGTTGTTCGGTATGTCCCCATTCTCCTTTAAATAGAGCGTTTCAACATCCACTTTGTTCATTCTTTATCCCTCCTTCATGTCTAATACATATATTAAACGATTTCACACAACATAAAACATCTTTTCGTTTAGCAGGAGAATAAAAGGGAAAAGGATTATTGATTTCATTGGAAATTGCTTCTTCCCCCGATTATCGATTAAAAAACGTTCCAGTTGACTAACTTGTATATACAAGGTAAACTACGAATTGTATTGAACATGTATAGACAAGTTAAACAATAAATGAAAGCGGTTGAAAGGAGAATACATGATGCTTAAAAA
This sequence comes from Anaerobacillus sp. ABR4_321, assembly GCF_056158505.1. NCBI lineage: Bacteria > Bacillati > Bacillota > Bacilli > Caryophanales > Bacillaceae > Anaerobacillus > Anaerobacillus sp. ABR4_321. The sequence continues at coordinate 3,291,101 of NZ_JBSWTK010000001.1, read as the reverse complement.
ATTATTCGGTAAGAAGGAAACGCCTACAGAGGAGAAGATTCTTGCTCCGATGAACGGAAAGGTCGTTGAACTTGAAAACGTACCGGATCCGACGTTCGCACAAAAAATGATGGGTGATGGTGTTGCGATCGAACCGACTGATGGTGAAGTTGTTTCACCAGTAAACGGAAAGATCATTCAGTTCTTCCACACGAAACATGCTGTCGGCATCGAGTCTGAATCTGGACTAGAACTACTCATCCATGTTGGTTTAGAAACAGTTGGTATGGGTGGAGAAGGTTTTGAAGGACACGTGAAGGAAGGCGACAAAGTTAAGGTCGGCGACCCATTGATCTCAGTAGACCTTGATCTTGTGAAGGAAAAAGCAGCAAGTACGATCACGCCTGTCATCATCACAAATGCAGATATTCTTGAGAATGTTGAGAAGTCTTATACAGATGGCGCTACTCGTGGTGAAGTCGAAATTATGCATACAAAGGTTAAGAAGTAATTGATGAATGACAACAGGTCGTTCGTAGGCGGCCTGTTGGTTATGAATAGGGGGAAGAAGCATGGCTATTGACAGAAAGTCTGTCGAGCAGATCGTTGAAGCGATCGGTGGTAAAGAAAACGTATCAACTGCTACACACTGCGTAACAAGACTACGACTCGTATTACATGATGAAAGCAAAGTCGATCAGGAAGCACTTGAACAAAATGATCTCGTAAAAGGTTCTTTCTCGGCTAACGGTCAGTTTCAGGTCGTCATCGGGCAAGGAACTGTTGATAAAGTGTTTAAGATCTTCGCTGAAATTACAGAAATTGAGAGCGCATCCAAACAGGATGTAAAGAACGCTGCAGCACAGAAACAAAATATGTTACAACGTGCTGTTAAGACGTTAGCAGATATTTTTATCCCAATTTTACCTGCCATCGTAACTGCAGGTTTGTTACTCGGTATCAACAACATCCTTACTGCTGAAGATATCTTCTTCAGCGCACCACTCGTTGAGGTATATCCTCAGTGGGCTGACCTTGCAAGTATCATCAACTTGATCGCGAACACCGCCTTTGTGTTCTTACCAGGACTGATCGGTTGGTCAGCAGCGAAACAGTTTGGCGGTAGTCCGTTACTCGGAATCGTTCTTGGTCTTATCTTAGTCCATCCTGATCTACTTAACGCTTGGACTTATGGTCAGGCAGATGACATTCCAACTTGGAACTTGTTTGGTCTTGAAATTGAAAAAATCGGTTACCAAGGGCAGGTCTTACCAGTTCTTGTATCCGCGTATATATTAGCGAAAATTGAAACGTTCTTAAATAAACGGGTGCATGATTCCATACAGATGCTTGTCGTTGCACCAGTCGCATTGCTCGTAACTGGATTCCTTGCGTTCACGTTGATTGGACCTGTTACATTCTGGATTGCAAACCTCTTGACTGATGGATTTATTGGCTTGTTCGATGCAGTACCAGCGATCGGAGGCCTTGTATATGGTGCACTGTATGCTCCTCTCGTTATTACTGGTATGCATCACACATTCCTAGCAGTCGATCTTCAATTGATCGGAAGTACAGGAAGCACGTTCTTGTGGCCGATGCTAGCTCTTTCTAACATCGCTCAAGGTGCAGCAGCACTTGCGATGATGCTCGTTACGAAGCAGGAGAAAACGAAAGGTCTCGCAGGAACATCTGCAGTTTCTGCATTCCTAGGTGTAACCGAGCCAGCACTTTTCGGTGTAAACCTTCGCTATCGTTTCCCATTCTTTGCAGCAATTATCGGTTCTGCCATCGCAGGACTCGTTATTACGGTAATGGGAGTAGAAGCACAGTCGATCGGTGTTGGGGGCGTTCCTGGATTCTTATCGATCTTTAAAGAATATTGGGGAGCATTCTTCCTAGGAATGGCAATCGTTCTTGTTCTACCATTCCTTCTTACACTCATGTATGGGAAGATAAGAAAAGTAGAGAATTAATTAGGACGTACGATATCACCTGGAATGTCTACCGGTTCATATGACAGTTCCGGTGATATCGTTTTTTCGTATTGAAATCATTGAAATTGAATTAGGGAGTTGAGTTTCGTGCAAGCATGGTGGAAAAAGTCAGTCGTGTATCAAATCTATCCAAAGAGTTTTAATGACACGACAGGAAATGGTACAGGAGATATCAACGGAATCATTGAGAAGTTAGACTATTTAAAAACACTAGGTGTGGACGTAGTGTGGTTAACGCCGATCTATGATTCCCCTCAAAATGATAATGGATATGATATCCGTGATTATTTCAGTATCTATGAAGAATATGGGACGATGGAAGACTTCGATCGTTTGCTTGAGGAAGCTCACGCACGTGACATTAAAATCATCATGGATATCGTTGTAAACCATACGTCGACAGAGCATCAGTGGTTTGTTGAATCACGTAAATCAAAGGATAATCCATACCGTGATTATTATATTTGGAAAGATCCTGTGGACGGTGAGGAACCTACGAACTGGCAATCTAAATTTGGTGGCTCGGCATGGCAGTTTGATCAGGAAACAGGACAGTATTATCTTCATCTATTCGATGTGACACAGGCTGATTTGAACTGGGAAAATGAAAAAGTACGTGATGAAGTCTATAACATGATGACGTTCTGGTTTGAAAAAGGTGTTGATGGGTTCCGTCTCGACGTCATCAACCTTATTTCGAAAGATCAAGATTTTCCGAACGATGATGGATCCGTTGCCCCTGGAGATGGGCGTAAATTTTACACAGATGGACCTCGTGCTCATGAATTCATGAACGAAATGAATCGAGAAGTGTTTATGAAGTACAATCCGATGACAGTCGGTGAGATGTCGTCAACAACGATAGAGGATTGCATCAAGTATTCTAATCCTGAGCGTAATGAGCTAAGCATGACGTTTAACTTCCACCATTTGAAAGTGGATTATCCTAACGGTGAGAAGTGGTCGGTCGCAGACTTTGATTTCCTCAAATTAAAAAACATCCTGTCGACATGGCAAAAAGAGATGCATGAAGGAGGAGGCTGGAACGCGCTATTCTGGTGCAACCATGACCAGCCAAGAATCGTTTCCCGTTATGGGAACGATGGTGAGTACAGAAAAGAGTCAGCAAAAATGCTGGCTACGACGATGCACATGATGCAAGGAACGCCGTACATTTATCAAGGCGAAGAGATCGGAATGACCAATCCGAAGTTCGACGATATTTCTTCTTATCGTGACGTTGAATCGTTGAACATCTATTCCATTCTTCAGGAAAAAGGGTATAGTGAAGAAGAGATCCTTGAGATTTTACGACACAAGTCTAGAGATAATTCTCGTACGCCTGTACAATGGAACTCAGATTCTCAAGCAGGATTCACGACAGGTGAACCTTGGATACCGGTCGCAAAAAACTATAAGCAAATCAACGTAGAAGATACGCTTCAAGAAGAGAATTCGATCTTTGAACATTATCAGAAGCTGATCGAGCTACGTAAGACCGTTGAGGTTGTAACGGAAGGTAGCTATGAACTCATCTTAGCGAAAGATCCACAGATTTTCGCTTACGTACGTGAAACCGATCGAGAAAAGCTGCTCGTTATTAACAACTTTTATGAAACTGAAGCAACGGTTGAACTTCCTGATCATGTAGAGGTTGACGGGTTCGAACGCTTGCTTTCAAATTACTCCGAAGATCCACATGAGGAGATCGATGGTAAGGTGCTAAGACCATTTGAATCCGTCGTGTACTATGTCAAAAAGTCATAGGTGATGGTGGAATGAAACAAACGAAATATGCTCAGATTTATCAAGAGCTATCAGAGAAAATTCAAGATGGGACGTACAAACCGAACAGTAAACTACCTTCTGAACACGAACTAGCAGAAGCGTATGGAACATCTCGAGAAACGATTCGAAAGGCATTGAACCTCCTCTCACAAAATGGATTGATTCAAAAAATCAAAGCGAGAGGTTCCGTTGTAATCGATGTCAATCGATATGAGTTTCCTGTTTCGGGTCTCGTCAGTTTTAAAGAAGTATCTAAGCGAATGAGCAAAACGTCTAAAACAATCGTTCATTACCTGGAAAAAGAACAGCCCACAGAATGGGTGAGAGAGCAACTTGGTCTTCGTAGTGGCGATTCTGTGTGGCATGTAGTCAGAGCAAGAGAAATAGACGGAGAAAAAATCATTTTGGATCGAGATTATTTTCCTGTACAATCCGTTCCCGAATTAACAAAACAGATCTGTGAGAACTCGATCTATGATTATTTGGAAAACGACCTTGGATTATCGATCAGCTATGCGAAGAAAGAAATCGTTGTTGAGGATGCACACGAAGATGACAGGCGCTATCTAGATTTAAAACATTATGAGCACGTCGTTGTCGTGCGGAACTATGTGTATTTAAACGACACGACTTTAATCGAGTATACCGAATCTCGTCACAGGCTAGATAAATTTCGGTTCGTTGATTTTGCAAGAAGAGAGAAATGACATGTTGGCAGCATACACCTCGTATGCTGCTTTTTTTATTAGAAGAAGGTTTTTCGATATGTTAAATAGAATGAGTATGGTGCGAAAGGAGAGAGAAGTGATGACAAAGCAGGCTACGGATCAACTAAAACTAGCAAGAACACAAGGATTTCACCTTGAAGCACTACGGAAATTCACTCTTTCAGATGATCAGATGAGGTACACTTCTCTGCCGATGCCAGCATTTGAAACGTGTATGAAAGATCCTGAACGGCATCCAGTCGTCATTTTATCAGGAGAGAGAGTCGTTGGTTTTTTCGTATTACATAGTGGTGAAGGTGCGAAGGAATACACTTCAAACAAAAACGCTATGCTGTTAAGAGCGCTCAGTATCGATCAGAAGGAACAGGGAAAAGGGTATGGAAAACATGCCATGTTTCTTGTTAAAGACTATGTAAAATCTAATTTCCCTGAAATTGATGAAGTGGTGTTAGCCGTTAATGTGAAAAACGGGGTGGCTCGATCGATCTACCTTGAACAAGGATATGTGGATTTAGGTAAAAAGAAAGAAGGCAGATCAGGGCCTATGTCCATTCTTCATTTGTTTCTATAAAATCCCCAACGTCTTTCCGTTGGGGTTTCTTATTTATGAAGACTTTTTAAGTGAAGTCTCTATTTCTTTTAAGTAAGCAGCAAATTCTTCTTTCGTAGTGGATGAATTCATCGCTTCTTCCACCAGAGGTAGCCAGTCTTCTGGCAGCGTTTTGGTTTTATGCATTCGTTCAATCCCCCTAAACTGTTCTTTTTATCGAATGTACTATCAGTTTATCCATTGCCTTGTTGGAAAGCAATAGAATTTGTGAAAAATGTTGAAAATTAGCAAAATTTCTGAGGTGAGTGAAGCGTGAAGGAAGTAATGAACGATATTTTATCAAAGTTTCCAAAACAAAACAGGGTGGTAGTAGGCATCGATGGATTGAGTCGATCAGGGAAAACGACTTTTGTGAATAACATGCGTGAGAGGGTTACTGAACGAGAAGTCATCGTGATCCACATCGATGACTTTATCGTGTCAAGGAGTAAACGATATGGAACAGACTATGAGGAATGGTACGAATATTACTATCTCCAATGGGATGTTTCCTACTTACGAGATCACTTGTTTGATAAGGTTAAACAGACTTCTGTATTAACCCTTCAGCGTTTTGATGAAAGGAACGATACCCACATCTCTTACGTTCAACAGATTCCAGAGAATGCGCTTGTCCTTATTGAAGGAGTCTTCATTCAGCGGGAAGAGTGGAGAGAATATCTCGATTACGTTATTTATCTTGAATGTTCTCGTAGAGCGAGGTTTGAAAGAGAGAGTGAGGAAACGAAAAAGAACCTTAAAAAGTTTCATGATCGTTATTGGAAAGCTGAAGACTACTATTTTGAAAAAGTAGACCCCGTGCTCCATGCAGACTTCGTTTTAGACAATGGAACAAGCCCCTCTAAGTAGAGGGGCTTTTCAAGGGACTTGCTTGTGGTACGGCCGGCCATCTGACAGCATCTTCATTATAATGAAAGATAATGACCGACTGTATAAAAAAGTGTTGTCATAAATCCGGAATCAAATACGTTAAAAAAATAATTAAATTTTGTGCTCATGTTGTAAGGCTGAAAAATGCCCGGGGATTTTGTAAGAAAATCGATAAATTCCTTGTTCCATCATATCTCCAATCCAATGTATGATAAAGAAGAGGGGGGAAAGATATGATACAGGTAGCAACTGGTTTAATCATATTTTTTATCGTGTTAATTTTGATCGGTACGCTTATGGTAGCAGGAAAAAGTGATAGTGGGTACGATAAGAAAGCGAAAAACACGAGCATTACGATTTTTTCTATTTATGTTGTAGTGAGTATATTAGCTGTTGCAGGAATCGCAATTTATGTGTACATGATTTAAGAGCGGCTAAAGCTGCTCTTTTTATTTTGAAGCTACAAATAGCATTTCTGCAGCGAGGTAACCAAATCGAAGACCGAAGAAGAGTAAGACAAGGCTTGCAACAACGCTTATTCCTCTTAGCGTTGCTGGTTTCATAAGTGTCTTGCCAAAATGGACGGTCAACGACATATTCAAGTTCCAAAGACCGATCCCGACGAAAACGAGTGTGGAAAGAAAGAATGCTTCCCATTTGTCAGGGCGCTGCAAGGATTGACTGAGAACTGAACCGTAAATCCCAAGCCAAAATAGAAGGTTCATCGGATTGAAGGCAGCGATCATGAAGCCTGTTGCATATGAGTTGAAAAGTCCCGACTTATCTTTGTCTCTCGCCTCGTCAATACTGACAGAAGACAAGCACCCCTGAAGTCCAGATAATGTAAGAATCACACACCCGAGTACGAGTAAAGCTATTTGTACATAAGATATTTTCACAAAAGCAGCGATTCCAAAGTACATCAAACACATCAGGATGAGATCTGCACTCATCCCGCCTCCGCCTACGAGAAGGGAAGACCAGAATCCTTTATGTATTCCTTGCTTCATGATCTCAATATTAATAGGACCGATCGGTGCTGCAATCGATAAACCAAGAATGATATGACCTACCACAGTTTCTAGCATCGATAGCATTCTCCTTTTTGGCATGTCTCTAATTAAATACATGTCCCAAAGTAGAAAAATAGAAGTGATGCATGAAAAAATATCTGAAGAAGCGGTTAAGATTTTGTGGAATGCATAGAAGATTGTATAATGAAGGGTACTACTACGCTGAGAATTGAAGTGATATCGAGATGAACCAATACTCAATGTTTTCGAAGAGTGAAATAAAAGAACGGTTTCCGGTGAGCTTCTATCAAAGAGGTCTCACTTACTATCAGGACGGTCGCGTGCATGTCCTGAACTATGATACAGAGAAAAAGTCGTATACGGCACACGTACATGGAACGGATGATTATGAAGTTGTTATCGAGCTTTTGAGCGATAACTGGTTCGGCTCGTGCGAATGTGCCGCATTCGATACGTATGGAACGTGTAAGCATATCGCCGCTGTCCTAATCGCGATCAGCGACTCTCATCCACCGGATCAAGAAGAGAAGAAAGAAAAAAGCACTGCGCCACCCAAGAACTACGATGAAACAGATCAGTTGATCCGAGCTTTGAGCGATTATGATGTGGATTTGTCTGATATCCCTTCATCCAAAAAGGATCGCCTGCAGGTGGAGTTTACGATTAAAGGAACCTCCTATCCATCGCTTAGACGATCGAGGGGAGATGCCCCGTGGACGATCGAGATGAAAGTAGGGGTCGATCGCTTATATATCGTGAAGGACATTAGGGCATTTCTAGATGCTGTGCTAGCTGAAGAATCGTTATATTTTACTAAGAAATTTAGTTATGAGCCACATGAACAAGAATTCGATGAGCGGGATTACCCCTTTATTGAATTGTTGCTAGCTGTTAGAAGTAACGAGAAAGTGTATTTAAGCATTCCGGATAACTGGGGAAGGTTTACAGATAACAGAGAGTTGATCTTGCCTCCTTTGACGGCGAATGAGTTTTTAGAAGAGCTTTATAGACAGGACCGTTCGCTACGTTTTGAATTTAATCGTGAATTATTTGAAGGCGTTACGCTCTTTAAAGATAAGCATCCTTTCGACTTTGCTGTTGAGCAAGTAGAGTCTGACTATGTTTTACACTTGAATGGGTTTGAAGAAGCTGCTGTATTTGGAACATACGGATGGGTGTTTCACGATGAATCGCTTTACAAAGTGAGCCAAAGGCAGCAGAAACTTCTAAGAGAGTTAGCTCCCTTTCGAAATTCAGCTGCAAGTTCTGTATCGATTTCTGGTGACCAGATCGAACCATTCCTATCTCAGGTCGTCCCGCGTTTAAAGAAACTAGGGGACGTCACCTTATCAGAAGATATTTCAGAGAAGATCGAAAGTCCAGCGCTTCGAGCGAAGGTCTATGTGAATGCAGAGGGTGAGCGTCTTCTCGTTAACGTTACGTATAAATATGGGGAAGATCGAATCGATCCGTTCGACAGCGCTTCGCGTATTGAGAACAAGGATGGAGGAATAATCTTAAGAGATAGTGAAAAAGAACAGCAGATCATGGCGCTAATCGAGCAAGCATCTTTAAAATTCAATGGCCGAGAACTGTACGTAGACGATGAAGCATTAATCTTTGATTTCTTATATTGGACGCTTCCTCGGCTGGATGAACTTGCAGAAGTGCTTTTAACAGATTCTGCAAAGAAATGGTTACTTGATGAAGAGTCTGTTCCGGTCACATCCGTCGACGTAGATAGAACAGGAACCTGGCTCGACGTTAGTTTTGATATGAAAGGCATCGATGAGGGCGAAATCTCGAATGTGCTGAAAGCGATGATCGAAAGGAAACGGTATTATCGTCTTGAGAACGGTTCGTTCGTTTCGATCGAAGATGAAGATTTCCAGCACGTTGGAAAGCTCTTGGACGAATTGAACATTAAAGAAAGTGAAATCAGTCGAGGAGATCTCAAGCTTCCACTTTATCGAGGCTTGCAAATCGATGAAACGATGGGAAAAGAGAAGCGAAGCTCTCGTTATGGCAAAGCTTTTCGTGAACTGTTATCGAGACTGAAACATCCTGAAGACCTTCAGTTCAGCTTGCCAGAAGGGCTGGATGCTGAATTGCGGTCCTATCAACTGACAGGCTTTCAGTGGTTGAAGGCGCTTGGATATTATCATTTAGGCGGTATTCTTGCTGACGATATGGGGCTAGGAAAAACGCTGCAAAGCATTTCCTATCTCCTTTCAGAGAAGGAAGAAAATCCGAATGCAAAAGCACTTGTTATCGCACCTGCTTCGCTCATCTATAACTGGAAGAAAGAATTTGAGAAATTCGCACCTGGCATGGAAGTAGCTGTCAATGCCGGCGCACCTCCTGAACGGAGAGAATTGTTGTCTCAATCGGAGCCAGATGTGTGGATTACATCTTACCCAACGCTCAGGCAGGATATTTCTCATTATGAAGCGATGGAGTTTGATTCAGTGATTCTAGATGAAGCGCAGGCGATTAAGAATCCTGCTACAAAAACGTCCCAAGCCGTTAGGCAGTTGAGAGCAAGAAAAAGGTTTGCGCTCAGTGGTACGCCGATCGAAAATTCACTAGATGAACTGTGGGCATTGTTCCATTCGATCATGCCGGGATTTTTTCAAGACTTAAGTTCTTTTAAAAAGCTACCGCATGAACAAATATCTAGAATGGTTCGCCCATTCATCTTGAGACGTGTGAAGCAGGATGTATTGAAAGAACTGCCGGACAAAATCGAGACTGTTCAAGTTTCTGAATTAACAAAGCAGCAAAAAGAACTTTATCTCGGTTACTTGCACCGAATTCAGGAGGAAACAAAGGAGAGTCTCAGAGGAGAAGGCTTCCAACGCAACCGAATGAAGATTCTTGCAGGACTGACAAGACTGCGTCAACTATGCTGTCACCCGTCATTGTTTCTTGAAAATTATGATGGGTACTCAGGTAAGCTAGAACAGCTTATGGATATCGTAGCAACGTCTATTCAAAACAAACAGAGGATACTGATCTTCTCTCAATTTGCAAGCATGCTGCGCATCATTCAGGATCATCTTACGGCCGCGGGACACGAAGTGTTTTATTTAGATGGTCAAACACCATCTAAAGAGCGAGTTGAGATGACAGAACGATTTAACGACGGTGAAAAAGAAATCTTTCTTATTTCATTAAAAGCTGGAGGAACTGGACTCAACTTAACGGGTGCCGACACTGTTATCTTATATGACCTATGGTGGAACCCAGCCGTTGAAGAGCAGGCAGCTGGAAGAGCACATCGAATCGGTCAGAAGAAAGTTGTTCAAGTTCTGAGATTGATCACGCAAGGAACGATCGAGGAGAAAATATATGAGCTCCAGCAAAAGAAGAAAGAGTTGATTCAAAAAGTCATACAGCCTGGTGAAACGATGATTTCAAGCCTTTCTGAGGAAGAAATTAAAGAGATTTTAAGTATATAGCGCAAGAAGCCTTCCGAAACATCGGAAGGCTTTTTTCTTTTGATTAAGTGGTATACGTAATAACAAAGAACAAATAATAACGAAGAGTTGAGGGGTGGTTAGGAATGGAATGCGAACTGTGCGGGCGAAAAGGAGTATCTAGTACGGTTCATCATTTAACACCAAAAGAAGAGGGAGGGACCTTTGGACCAACTGCAAATTTATGTCCTGCATGTCACAAGCAAATTCATGCGTTATACACGAATCAAGAGTTAGCAATTAGACTCAATACGATAAAAAAGTTAAAAGAGGACGACCAAATTCGACGGTTTTTAAAGTGGATAAAAAAACAACCACCTACAAAACGAGTCAAAGTGTCGAAATCGAACGAAAAAAATAGAAAAAAATAGTCCCGCTATAGGTCGCATGTTATTAGGGTTTTTAGTAAATAGTGGGTAAAAGAGATCGCCTTAACTTGAAATTCGGTGTTTCGACCTATTTTGTAGTGGTATAGATAGATAGAGGTAAAAACGTACTAAATTCTGTTTTAAAACAGAAAATTAAATGAAGTTGAGGTGACAACTGTGACAGGAAAAATTTCATCAGTGTTTTGGAGTACGCTGGTTATCAGTTTAATGATGGTCGTGTGGGGATCGATTTCTCCTGGCAGTCTCGAGTCCATTTCGGCCAGTGCCCAAACGTTTATTTCGAATAAGTTTGGTTGGTATTACTTAATATTAGTAACGCTTCTCGTTATTTTTTGTGTATTTATCATTTTTACACCGTACGGTAAGATCAAGCTTGGTAAACCGGATGAAAAGCCGGAATTTACAACACTAAGTTGGTTTGCCATGCTGTTCAGTGCTGGTATGGGGATTGGACTTGTTTTCTGGGGAGCAGCAGAACCGATCTATCATTATGCTGTGAATGCTCCAACAGCTGAAACAGGAACACCAGCAGCAGTAAAGGAATCCATGCAGTATGTGTACTTCCACTGGGGAGTGCATGCTTGGGCAATCTATGCGATCGTTGCACTCGTGCTCGCTTATTTTAAATTTAGACATGATAAGCCAGGGTTGATCAGTGCGACACTTTACCCGATCTTTGGTGATCGCGTGAACGGTCTGCTTGGTAAAGTAATCGATACGTTAGCTGTCTTTGCTACGATCGTTGGGGTAGCAACTACACTTGGTTTTGGTGCAGTACAAATCAACGGTGGACTTTCTTACTTAACAGGCGTTCCTAACAATTTTACCTCTCAATTGATTATTATTGCTGTCGTAACTGTGCTATTCATGATTTCAGCATGGACAGGCATCAGTAAAGGAATCAAGTACTTAAGTAATGCGAACATTGGTCTTGCTGGATTTTTATTCCTCGCAATGTTCATCCTTGGACCAACGATTTACATTTTGAACATGTTTACAGATACGATCGGATCGTACTTAACAAACATTTTAGCGATGAGTTTCCGCATTGCTCCGCTAAACCCTGAGAATAGAGAGTGGATCAACAACTGGACCATCTTCTACTGGGCATGGTGGATTTCGTGGTCTCCGTTCGTTGGAATCTTCATCGCGCGTGTTTCTCGCGGAAGATCCATCAGAGAATTTCTTGTTGGAGTATTGTTAGTTCCATCTATCGTAGGGTTCCTTTGGTTCTCAACTTTTGGTGTTTCTGCGATCAACCTTCAGCAAAATGGAACAGCAGATATCGCGTCACTTGCGACAGAAGAAGCGTTATTCGGAACGTTTCAGAACTATCCGTTTGGTGTAGTACTTTCCATCATCGCGATTACATTGATCGGAACATTCTTCGTAACGTCTGCAGACTCTGCAACATTTGTTCTTGGAATGCAGACAACGTATGGGTCACTAAATCCTGGTACTAGTGTAAAGCTCACATGGGGAATAACACAGTCAGCTATGGCAGCCGTGTTGCTTTATAGTGGCGGGTTACAGGCACTGCAGAATGTACTCATCCTCGCTGCAATGCCGTTCTCAGTCATTATGATTCTCATGACCGTCTCCTTCTATAAGGCGATAACGAAAGAGAAGCATCTTGTTGCCAAAAGTCCTAAACCTAAAAAGGATAAGAAGCGAGATCAAAAGGTTTCAGAAGACCCATCTCCTGCAAAATCGTAACATTTGACAAAACAATGAGGCACAATCGCCTCATTGTTTTTTTTATTACAAAGAAATAACAAAATATGGGGAAAAAGGTTTGAACAATCGAAAATATGTGAATGGTTAATTATTCGTACTTCTAAGGCAGGTGAATGATAATGCTTGCAAAATGGTTTTATGAAGCGAAACATACTGTTGTGCTGACAGGTGCTGGGATGAGCACTGAGAGTGGCTTAGCTGATTTTAGATCGGCACTCGATGGCATGTGGAATGAGTATGATCCATTGCTTTTTGCTAGTCGGGATGCCATGACATATGAACGCGATCTGTTCGTCCGTTTTTATAAAAATCGAATTGAAAAATTACAATCTGCAATGCCTCATGAAGGGTATTACTATTTGTCAGAATGGGAGAAAAGCGGTCATATTAGCTCGATACTAACTCAAAATGTTGATGGTTTTCACAAAAAAGCTGGTAGTAAAAACGTCGCAGAAATGCACGGCACATTATGTGAAGTGTATTGTGACGATTGTGGTGAATCGTTCGAAAACGCTCATTTCTTAAACGATGACAATATTTGCGAATGTGGGGGATTTAAACGACCGGGAGTGGTGTTGTTCGGAGAGCCGTTGCCTATGAGCGCGATCCACTTAGCGAAGCAAGAAACAAGAAAAGCGGATCTTTTCATCGTGCTAGGTTCATCTTTAAGTGTTTCACCAGCAAACTTGTTTCCGGTAGAAGCGAAGCGCCATGGTGCCAGAGTGATCATCGTTAACGATGAAGAAACAAAATATGATACGATGGCTGATCTCGTCATCAATCGGAAAATCAAAGATGTATTAACAGAGCTAGCAGAAGAAAAAGGGTGATGGGGAGACTGCCAACGTTGGCAGTCTCTTCTTTTGGATTATTAGGCATCACTTTTTTGTGAGTATTTCCTCTATTTTTCTTTCATATAAAATAGTACGATTACGATATAGTTGGGAAGATCTTACGAAAGGGGCGCTGTGAATGACGAACTTAAATCGTATTACTGTATTTTGTGGTTCTAGTGAGAATGTAGACAGGCTCTACTATGAGGCTGTCGAAAAACTTGGAGAGCAACTAGCACGCCAAGGAATCGAAGTTATTTATGGCGGTGGAAACGTAGGGCTGATGGGTGCATTAGCTCGTACGGTGATTAAACACGGTGGGAAAGTAACTGGCATCATTCCTAGAAAAATCTATGATAACGTTGCACACATAGAGTTATCGGAACTGATCATCGTAGAAACGATGCATGAACGGAAAGCAAAAATGTACGATCACGGTGATGCGTTCCTAGCACTGCCCGGTGGAATCGGTACATTAGAAGAGCTAACAGAAATATTCACTTGGTACCAGCTCGAATACCATAACAAGCCGATCGCGTTGTTAAATACAAAAAATTACTACGCACCTTATCATTCCATGCTAGAACACATGGTAAGCGAAGGCTTCCTAGCGAAACAATATATGGAACCTCTCCTTTCACACGAAGACCCCGTTCAATTACTAGAGATGATCAAGCATCATCACGTACCTAAGATGAACAAATGGAGTCAAGACGACCTGACCGATCGAATATAACTAATGAGACTGTCGATTCACGACAGTCTTTTTAATTTGTTGATGCGGTCTCAGGGAAAATCCTCTCTATTCTGTCATGGGTCTCAAAAGTCTTTTTGACAGTCTTAGGCTCCATTTATATCAGAATTTTCAGATATAAGAAGGATTTTTAGCAAAGAAAACGGAACTATACACAGTGGACACATACATACGAGACCAATCATCGTCACACTATTCAAATGAGGAGGATGTACATGTACGTAACGATCGGTTCTCTATTTATGCAAACGGTAAGAAAGTTCGGTCCTAAGGAAGCTCTTGTCGATAAGACAAAGGGGATACGGTGGACATATGAGCAATGGAATGTCGAAGTAAATCGAGTGTCGAATGCGCTTTTGGATGCAGGTGTAAAAAAGGGTGACCGTGTTTCTACACTGCTGTTTAACAATACTGAGCTCGCTTGTCTGTTTTTCGCTTGTGCTAAGATCGGTGCCGTTCTTAACCCGATCAACTTTAGGTTGAAGCCAAATGAAGTCGCTTACATTTTGAAAGACGCTGAGCCTTCCGTAGTTGTTTATGAAAAGATGCTCGAACCTGTCATAACAGCTGTGCAAGAGAATTTTCCTAATGTCTCGTTCTGGTTAACAGAAGGAGAGCCACAAGCGTTTTCTGAAAGCTACGAAAAGCTTGTACGCCTTTCGTCTGTAGAAGAGCCAACGATCGAGGTAGATGAAAACGATACGTATGCCATCATGTATACGAGCGGAACGACAGGAAGACCTAAAGGAGTGCTTCATAAGCATAGAAGCATGGTGGAGCAAAGTTTAATATGTGGAGCTAGCTTACATGTGAAAGATCATGACATTGGACTTGTCGCTGCTCCGATGTTTCATTGTGCTGAACTTCATTGTAATTTCTTGCCTCGTGTACATTTTGGAGCGGTTAACGTCATCCTTCATCATTTCGAACCAAAGAAGGTGTTAGAAACAATTCAAGAAGAAAAAGTAAGCATCTTCTTTGGTGCACCTACGATGTGGAACATGATTCTTCAAGAAGACCTTGCTTTGTATGATATTAGCAGCCTTCGAATAGGGCTATATGGAGCTGCCCCAATGGCACCGGCGATGGTGAAGATTATTAAAGAACGGCTCGGTATCAATCTCCTTCAGGCTTATGGCATGACAGAGATGGGACCTGCAGTGACGTTCCTTGATCAGCATGAACAGTTATCTAAAGTTGGTTCAGCTGGGCGAGCCGCGATCAACCATGAGGTGCGAGTCGTGCACCCTTCTGAAGAAGGACCATCAGATCCAGAAGCCATTCTTCCGCCGGGAGAAGTGGGAGAAATCATCGTGAAGGGACCATGTATGATGATGGGCTACTTTAACCGTCCGGATGCGACAGAACAGGCCCTTTATAAAGGGTGGTACCACTCTGGAGACCTAGGTTATATGGACGCTGAAGGCTATCTATACGTCTCCGACCGAGTAGATGATATGGTGATTTCTGGTGGAGAGAACGTGTACCCAAGAGAGATCGAAGACGTTTTGCATGCCCATGATGGTGTCTTAGATGTAGCGGTGCTTGGGCAGCCAGATGAAAAGTGGGGCGAGGTCGTAACGGCGATCGTCGTGAAAAAAGACGCATCTATCACTGAAGAAGATCTTGATCGTCACTGTCAAGAAAGTCCTAACCTAGCGACTTATAAGAGACCAAGGAAATATATTTTTGTTGATGAACTACCGAGGAATGCAAGTGGGAAAATTCAAAAGTTCATGCTCCGTGAACGTTTTGAAACAAAAACTAACGCATGACCACCTGTTGTGTCATAAACCGTTCAGATGTATAATTTAACGGGTTGTCAGGTTGTCAGAAAAAGCGAGCTACCGTGCTCGCTTTTTTTTATGAGGTGGATTTTCGTAATGATTTTAAACACCAAGCACATACTAACGTGGAATAGGAGGAGTGGGCGATGATAAAACTTTTTACAGATAGTGACCTAGATGGATCAGCATGTGCACTCATTGCAGAACTTGCGTTTGAGAAAAGTGCTGACATTACACATTGTACATATCGAAACTTAAATGAACGCGTAGAATCTTTTCTAGAGAAAAACGATGAAAGTCCACTTTTTATTACAGACCTTTCTGTGAACGAAGAGATCGAACAACTGTTGGAGAAGCGTTTCCAAGAAGGCAAACATGTACAAATGATCGATCATCATGCGAGCGCAATGCATTTTAATGAGTACGAATGGGGATATGTAGAGCCTGGTGATGACAAAAAAACGTGCGCAGCTACATTGTTTTATCAATACTTAGTAGACCGTGAAAAGATTGAACGAAGTGAGGGATTAGAACATTTCCTAGAACTCGTACGTAAATATGATACGTGGGAATGGGAAGAAGACGATGATACGGATGCCAAACGCCTGAACGATTTGTTTTCGATATTAGGGAGAGAAACGTTCAAAGCAGAAATGATAAGACGTTTGACTCGTGATCCGGACTCATTCTCATTGAGCGAATCCGAAGAAATGATTCTCGATTTAGAAGAGCGAAAGATCAGTCGCTACATTCATAAGAAGAACTTTCAAATCGTACAAACGTTCATTGACGAATATTGCGTAGGAATGGTGCATGCTGAATCTTATCATTCTGAGTTAGGAAACGAACTGAACAAACGCCATCCTCATCTCGACCTCATCACGATCATCAACATTGGAAGCAAGCGTCTTGGTTTTCGAACGATTCATGATGAAGTGGATGTTTCGGAGTTTGCCGGTCGATTTGGAGGCGGTGGCCATCCAAAAGCTTCTGGATGCGAATTAACAGAAGAGACATTCGAAATCTTTATCGCAAAACCATTTCAATTAAAGCCGTTAAAAAGCGATGCTGATCGTAATCGTCTAAACCAAAGAGATGGTGAAAGTGGTTCATTCTATGAAAATCATGAAGGTGACATCATTTTTATTCGACAAGTCGATGAGACGTTTGAGGTAGTAAGACAAGGTGAAGTGGAAGACTGCACGTTCCATACGTTCGATGACGCAGAACGATACGTTAAGAGACAGTATAACGCTTGGTTAAGGTCAGATGAGCGTGTGGTGGAAGACCTTACAAGAGTGCTACCTCTTTCAAAAGAACAGCTCTTTGAACGCTATGATGAACTATTAACTGTACTAAATCATCAGAAGGAAGACGCTCTTAGTTGAGCGTCTTTTTTTATCATGGAACTGAACATCGATGCCATCATACGATGAAGGAATCATACCTAAAGGAGAGCATCTTATGAAAAGAGTTCTATCGCTCACACTATTGAGTGTTGCTGGATTTATCATCAACGCGGTCAGGAAGTATGAACGTGTTCTAAAAGATGCCGAATATGAGAAAGAGTGAAGGAAAATCAAAACATTTTTTTATAATTTTTGGGAACCTTTCAAAATCCTTGTGCGTATATACAGGTGAGTAAATTAGAAAGGTTGTGACGAGATGAACGAGAACTCAACAAATCCATCAATCCTAGGGATGATCTTTAGCCCAGGTGAACAATTTGAGAGGATCCGCGAAAAGCCAAAGGTATGGGTACCACTTCTGATCGTAGTGCTCGCTTCACTTTTTGCGGGCTGGTTGATGGTGATGAGTCCTGACTTTGAACAAGAAATGATGGCTGGTAACATGAACGGCGCAGAAGGTATGGAAGGCATGGAAGGCATGCTGACTTTCATTAAGATATCAACTGCGATTTCGATCGGTCTCTCCCCAATATTCGGTGTATTGATCGGAAGCTTTATTTACTGGTTGATTTCAAAAGCTACACCTTCTGAAGTGACATTCAAGCAGTTATTTTCCATGAACTTATTCATTACTTTTGTTGGTACGATCGGACTTTTATTGAACGGTGGTTTGATGGCATTACTAGGCGGATCCATCGATTCGATGTATACGAGTATCGGTAGTCTAGTAAATGCAGATGGAGCTGCAGGCGGCATCTTGAATGGTTTTGAAATCTTCGGAATCTGGACAACGATCCTAACGGCGATCGGTCTTAGAATTACAGCTGGATGGCCAAAAGCACTTGCATGGATCATTCCAATCATCTTCTTCTTGATCGGTATCGGTTTCGCAGCGATCGGTGCGATTATGAACAGCATGGCAGGTATGTAATCGAATGAAGAAGAAAGTATGGATTTCGATTTCTGTAGTAGCAGTATTAGCTCTGATAATAGGATTTAACGTATACAGAACGTCAGCTAGTAAATCAGCTGAGGTTGAAACAGGAACATTAGAAAGTGAAAACATCAATACGACGGTCATGACTCCTGGGACATTGACCCTCGCAAATGAAAGTCTTTTGTTTGAAGACCCATCGAAAGGTGAACTAACGACGGTCCATGTAGAAGAGGGAGACGCTGTTAAGAAGGGTGATAACGTATTAACGTACGAGAATCTTGATCTAAAGATGGAGAAAGAGCAGAACGATATTAACATCGAATCGCTCTACCTTCGCATTAATTCACTCGACAAACAAAAAACGAGATTACAAGAAAAAGAAGATGAACTAGCAGACGACGTAGGAAGAGAAGAAGCAGAAGAGACGATGGAAGCTGAGCTCGACCAAATACAAATGGATATTCGCATGGCAAATCTTGACCTTCGTCAAGCGTTGCTGCAGCGTGATCGTCTGAAAGAACGCATGTCTGAATTAACAGTGACGAGCGAAATCGATGGTGTCGTGATTGAAGTGAACGAAAGTAGCTCGCCAACGACTCAGGGTGAGAAGCCGCTCATTCGACTCGGGAGTATGAACGATCTTGTTGTAAAAGGCAAGCTTTCTGAATATGACACGTTGAGCGTGGATGATGGCCAGAGTGTAACACTTACGTCAGATGCGGTTCCAGATCAGGAATGGAAAGGAAAAGTTTCTGAAGTCGCTTATTTACCGGAAACCACTGCAACAGAGAGCGGATCTTCTGCTGTTCAGTTCCCTGTCACGGTTACGATCGATGATGGGCAAAAGCTTAACCTTAAACCGGGCTTTCAAATGATTGTAGAGATCGAAACTGAATCACATCAAGCGATGACGCTGCCGTTTAGTTCAGTCCTTCAGGACGGTGATGATCAGTATGTCTACGCTGTTGAAGGTGGAAAAGCTGTTCGAAAAGACATCAAAACAGGTTCTTCTACCGCTGAACGAATCGAAGTAACAAGCGGTGTTACGAAGGATGATCAGGTTGTCATCGACCCTCCTGGTAAACTTAAGGATGGGATGGATGTGAGTGTTAAATGATCCAACTAGAAAAAATCGTCAAAAGCTACGCGCTAGGTAAAGAAACGGTCGAAGTATTAAAAGGGATTTCCGTTGATATTGAGAAAGGTGAGTTCGTTGCGATCATGGGGCCGTCTGGTTCAGGAAAATCAACGTTGATGAATATCATCGGCTGCCTAGACCGTCCGACGGCAGGATCCTATTATTTAGAAGGAGAAGATGTTTCGAAACACTCAGATCCTGAACTTGCGAAGGTCCGTAATAAATCGATCGGATTCGTTTTTCAGCAGTTTCAGCTTCTGCCTAGGTTGACCGCTTTAAAGAATGTTGAACTTCCAATGGTCTATGCAGGGGCTTCGAAGAAAGAGCGAGAAGAACGTGCTAGTGATTCATTGACACGCGTCGGCCTTAGAGATCGAATGGGGCATCTTCCAAACGAGTTATCCGGTGGGCAGAAGCAGCGTGTCGCGATTGCAAGAGCGCTTGTTAATGATCCATCTCTCATTCTTGCGGATGAGCCTACAGGTGCCCTCGATACGGCTACGAGTGTCGCGATCATGGAACTTTTCGTTGAACTGAACAAGGAAGGTACAACGATCATCGTCGTAACACATGAACCAGAAGTAGCGGCGTATGCGAATCGTGTGATTTACGTTCGAGATGGTTTGCTCGGAAAACAGCCTACGACTGGAGGTTTCCCTTCATGAGTCTCTTAGAAAATATTAAGATGGCTCTGATGTCCGTTAAGGCTCACAAAATGCGATCGATTTTGACGATGCTCGGCATCATCATCGGTGTAGCCGCTGTCATCGTCGTCGTTGCGATCGGTCAGGGTGGCGAAGCGATGCTAAAGTCTCAAATTGCTGGAGATGGAAATACGATCGAAGTCTTTTATCAGCCATCAGAAGAAGAGATGCAGCGTGGCGACTGGGAGCAGAACCCATTTACTAACGATGATATCAGAGAGCTTGAAAAGATTGAAAAAGTAACGAAGGTCGTAGCATCGACTTCAGAATACTCCACTGTTCGGCTCCGAGAAGAATCGACCGATACATCGATCATCGGCATCAACCAGGCGTACATGGACGTCAACAAGCTTGATATTGCAGAAGGTCGTGGGTTTACTTCCGCTGATTTCCTTGGCGGGAGAAGAGTGACGGTAGTTAGTGCTGCCATGAAGGAAGAGCTTTTTGAAGGAAAATCACCAATCGGAGAAATCATTCGAGTAGGCGTTCAGCCCGTCGAAATCATCGGTGTACTTGAAAAGCCTACTGGGTTGTTTGCATTTGGATCTGTCGACACGTATCTCCCATGGTCTGCAATGCGGAACATGTTTGGAACGAATAATTATAGTCAGGTAACGTTACAAGTAGGAGATACAGATGACCTTAAGCCGACAGGAGAGCAGGCGACAGAAGTTTTGAATCGCTTGCATGATACTGAGGATTCCTATCAAGTGATGAACATGGAGGAAATCGCTGCAGGTATCGGTCAGGTCACGACGATCATGACGACGATCATCGGTAGTATTGCAGGTATCTCGCTGCTCGTTGGAGGAATCGGAGTCATGAATATCATGCTCGTTTCCGTTACGGAGCGAACAAGAGAAATCGGAATAAGAAAATCACTCGGCGCAACGAGACAGCAGATTCTGCTTCAGTTTCTCGTGGAGTCGATCATCTTGACGTTGATCGGTGGCACGATCGGCATCTTGCTTGGTGCAGGTACGGCATATCTCGTATCGTTTTTTGCGAACTGGCCATCACTCATCTCCTGGCAAGTTGTCGTAGGAGCCCTCGTGTTCTCGATGCTGATCGGTATCGTCTTTGGCATCTTACCAGCAAACAAAGCGTCACGACTCGATCCAATCGATTCGTTGCGTTATGAATAAAGGTAATGAAAGAGGAAGAGCGATTTGCTCTTCCTTTTTTTTGCTGTGTTTCAGATGTGATTATATATATAGCAAAGGAAGAGCACCCCTGCTCTTCCTCAGAGTGTAGAGAAAGTCTCCAATGTAGATGAAAGTAGATGATTATTTCCATTCTAATTATGTTGATGGATAGTGAATATCCGCCTGTTAAACCATTGGACGTTCGTCCGCGGAAAGCATGCGATCGTCATCGACTACGGTATCGGGAGCACCGAATAATGAAATAGGTTCTCGACAAGCTGAGGAAGAGCAAATCGCTCTTCCTCTTTTTATTTCGTTACTTTTCTCTTTTTCGTCAATACAGCTTTAATTTGCGTATAGGTAATTTCTTCTGGCAGTGCTTCTTTCAATGGCTTGAGTTTCTCTACTCCAATTCGATCTACTTCATTCAAGATGAGCTCTTCCGTTTCAGGAGCTACTAATCGATCGATTTCCAACAATCCTTCTTCGATTGCTTTTAAAAGGTGACCTTCGACGGTTGATTCACTTAGTCCTCTTGAAGCAGCGATCATCGGAATCTCTTCTCCATCTTGAAACAGTTCGAACGTTGCGAGATGGCTAGGCTTTTCATCTTGATGACGAGAAGAGAGAGAGTCTAATAGGTCAAGAAATGCTTTTCCGTATTTTTCATACTTCATTTCTCCAACACCTTTGACCTTCAGCATCTCGTCACGTGATGTAGGGAGCACCTCGGATAATTCTCTTAACGTACTATCAGCAAAAACGACATACGGTGGAACGCCGTCTCGGTCAGCAATTTGCTTCCGGAGCGTTCTGAGTTTTTCAAACAGCTCATCGTTTCCTTCGATCGCTTGAGGCGTTCTCGATACTTTCTTATGGATAGCCGTTTGTCCTTTAAGCACGGGCAAGGTTTTCTCTTGGAGAATGAGTGTAGGGTATTTACTATCTGTTAACGTGATGAATTGCTCAGCCGTGAGAAAATCAATCATATCGATGATGTCCTGTTGCGTTCGACGTGCTAGGAGACCGAACGTTGTAACTTGATCAAGCTGAAGTTCTTTTATTCGTTTTGATCTAGAGCCTTTTAGAATCTGTGCGATGATGGTTTTCCCGAACCGTTCGTTCACTCGCTTGATCGTAGAGAAGATCATTTGTGCTTCTTTCGTAATATCGACAGCTTCTCGCTCGTCAACACAGTTGCTGCATTTTCCACAGCGATAGTTCGGACGTTCATCACCGAAATAGTGTAAGATCGCGCCTTGCAGACATTTTTCAGTATGGCAGTAATCCACCATCGCTTTTAATTTTGCAAGATCCGCTGACTTTCTTACAGCGTCATGCTGGTTTTCTTGAATGAGGAATTTCTGAATATGAATGTCTCCTGGTGAAAATAAAAGAAAACAGTCACTTTCCTCCCCATCTCTTCCCGCACGGCCCGCTTCTTGATAATAAGACTCCATGTTCTTAGGAAGGTTATGGTGAATGACAAATCGCACGTTGGATTTATCAATTCCCATACCAAAGGCGTTCGTAGCAACCATTACCACAATATCATCGAATAAAAATGCTTCTTGAGCGGCCTTTCGCTCGGTTTCTGATAATCCAGCGTGATATTTGCCAACCTTTATTCCAAGCTTCTCAAGTGAGGAATGCAGCTGATCTGCTTCCTTTCGAGTGGCCGTGTAGATGATGCCCGATTGAGAAGCATTTTGTTTCAAGTACGAGGTAATGAAGCTTTTTTTCTTTTCTCCTTTTACAACGGAAAAATGTAGATTTTCTCTCTCGAAACCCGAGATAAACGTCTGTTCTTCCTCGATGTTAAGGATGCGCTGAATGTCATGAACGACTTCTGGAGTAGCGGTCGCAGTTAACGCGATAATCGGCGGGCGTTCAGAGAAAGCGTCCATCATGTGGCTGATCTTCATATAGCTAGGGCGGAAATCATGTCCCCATTGAGAGATACAGTGGGCTTCATCAACCGCGATCAAGGAAACCGACGTTCGTTTCAATAACTGTTGGAAAGAAGGTGCTTCTAATCGTTCAGGTGCGATATAAAGAAGTTTTACCTCACCGTATTCTGCTTCTTGCATTGTCGCTCGTATTTCTGTTTCTGTTAATGAACTGTTTATATAAGCAGCATCGATACCATATCCAGATAGGGCATCTACCTGGTCTTTCATCAAAGAAATCAACGGTGAAATCACAATCGTTAACCCATCGTTCATAAGAGCTGGGATTTGATAACAGATCGATTTACCTCCACCAGTTGGCATGATTCCTAGGGTATTTTGCTTTGTAAGAATACTTTTGATGATGTTCGTTTGACCGGATCGGAACTCATCATATCCAAAATAATGTTTCAGCTGACTTTTTGCTTGATCGAGCATGGTATCTTCCTTTCTGTCAGAACGGACAACTTTAATCTTATCGTACACCACGGTAGCTGTACAGGACACATAAATTCCAATTCAGTTATGCAAACTAGTAGAAAATGTTAATGAGATGTTTCAAGTTGAAAAAAAGGGGAAAATGAGATGAGTGATTGGTTAGAAATCGTTGGAAGGTCATTTTTTACGCTGATCGTCTTATTTTTATTAACAAAATTTCTTGGTAAAAAGCAGCTCTCAAAACTGTCTTATTTTGAATACATCGTCGGTATCATTATCGGTGATATCGCAGGTACGTTGACAATGAGTAAAGAAGCGAACCTGTTCAATGGACTAACGAGTCTGTTTATTTGGGCAGGAGCATCAGTTGTGATCAGTATCATCTCGCTAAAAAACAAAAAGTTTCGAGATATCGTTGAAGGGAAAGCAACTGTGTTCATCAAGGATGGAAAGATTCTTGAGAAGAACTTAAGGAAGGAGCGCATCTCTACAGATGAACTATTAGAGATGTTACGTAAGAAAGATGTTTTTTCAGCAAGTGAAGTTGAGTTTGCATTACTAGAAGCAGACGGTGAGCTCAGCATCCTCTTGAAACGGGACTACCGTCCGGTACGACCGTCAGAATTATGGCTACACCTTCCTGAAGAAAAGGAGCCGAAGTCATTGATCATGGACGGAGACGTCATGACAGAAGTGCTTGCTAATATTGGAAAATCGGAAGGATGGTTACATGCAAAACTTAAAGAGAAAGAAGTCAGCATAGAAGAGGTCTATTTAGCGCAATTGCACTCTGATGGAAGGCTGACACTTGATTATTTTGATGATGCTAAACCTGATACCTAGTAGTTGGAGGAATGTACGTGGCAAAGGTTACACGCTCGAAAGATGAGCTTATCTCCCTTTTATTAGAAAAGGGAATATACAAGATAAAGCATAAGCAATTATACGAATGTTCTACTACAGAATTATTTTATTACTACTTGTCGCTTACTAAAGAAACGCTTCAGGTATTAAATTCTAAAGTTAGTTCCTAACAGCTTCTCATTTAGAAGCTGTTTTTTATTTCAAAAATATGGTCGTAAATTGGAAGTTTGTGCGAATGAATGTATAGAGATTAAACACAGCAGGAGTTTTTGTCTAGTTTTGGCGAAAGGGTTCACAAGTCGAGTGAAAATTTGGATAATAGAGTTTGTACAAATTGAAGGAGGGACCTGGATTGTTGTATGTTGACTATGATGCTAGGGAAGTTTTGCTTGATTGGATAAAACGTAAACAGGAGGAAATGATTGAGATCGGGGTAAAAAAAGGAATATCGCATGAGGAAACGTTACAGTGTAGTCAAGAGTTAGATAGTTTGTTAACGTCTTATCAAAGATTTCAGTTTCAACAGAAAGAAGCAGTTCGATAGATATCGGTTCTTCTATTCATCAAGACGCGTTATACACAATCACTTCTACTTCTAGAGCTACGTCGCTCAACAACCTCCACGATAAGCTTATCATAACTATTCCATTGAATCTCTATCGATTTTTTCATACGGTTTTTATTAGAAGGTGTCGTCCGTATACACGAGTTGATAAGATCGTTACATACCATAAAATAAATTTTTATTAAAAATCTGTGATTCAATGTTTGAACAAATTGCTCAAAGATTATATACTAGGAAGGACGGGTTTTGAACTCATCGTATGTTGAAGTCAAAATCTCTTAAGTTATACCCTTCATTTAAACGTAAATGATGATTCGATCGATAAAGGAGGTCTACTAATGAAGCAAGGAATTCATCCTGAATACCAAAAAGTTGTTTTTCTAGATGTAAGTAGCGGATTTAAGTTTCTAACTGGTTCTACTCAAGGATCAAACGAAACAATCGAGTGGGAAGACGGTAACGAATATCCACTAATCAAAGTTGATATCAGTTCTGAGTCTCACCCGTTCTACACTGGTCAGCAGCGCTTTAACGATGCTGGTGGTCGTGTTGAGAAGTTTAAGAAGAAATACAACCGCTAAGCATGAAAACACCCCGTTCCCACGGGGTGTTTTTTTACTTTAGTGCTTTCCTCAGTTTCATGATCGCACGCTTTCGCCACGATTTTACCGCTTCAACCGTCACGCCTTCTTTCATTGCAATGTCGCTAACGGAAAGTTCTTCGACAAGTGACAGTTCGATCCACTTCCGCTGATTCGACGTTAATAAAGTAAGGTAGTGGGACAATTCATACTCAGAGCGAACAGAAGCTTCGGCAGAAGGAAACTCAGTGATATCATCAGAACTAACGAATCGGGTAGATCGCGTTGCTTCTCTTCTTATCTCATCGATCAATTCCCCTCGTATTTTTACATAAGCAAATGATGAAAAACTGCCTTTTGATGCGTCATACCTAGTAGCGCACTCCCATAAAGCGATCATAGCCATCTGTTCATAGTACGCATAGTTTTTCGTAAGACGCAGTTTAGCAATCTGACTTTTTATGAGAGGCGTGTATTGCGTAACGAGCACTTCGAATTCATGATCTTCCACCTATACTTCTCCAGTGAGGGTGCACCCTTTTCAAATTCCGTCGGTAAGGCAACTTTAGTGTATTTCAGTTTGATCTTCACCTTAGTAAACAGAATGTTTGATCGAAGTAAAGGTTTCAAATGGCATGTTTCACCGAAGCAAATGAGGAATATTGAGGAAGTGGAAGAGTTGAAATAAGCCGTTTGTGTCTATTTTAGGACAAAAAAAAACGACCTTTTGGAAGATCGCTCAGAGTGTCCTATGCTTTTCTGTAGCAGAGCTGTGCTTTAACACCTTTTCCTTGAAGGTCACGTACGATTCGTCGAAGTTCCTCTTTCGTTAATAGTTTTTCTTTTAGCATGTGGCACCTCCGGGAGAATGTATGATACAGGGCAAGAGCCGTTGACTTCCGATTATCATGTCAAAATACTGTTTCCCTTTGCTTGCAATTACTAAACGTATCGATATGAAATAAACTCTCCACCTTATACTATTCCACTTTAATAGGCTAATACCTTTAAAAAAATGGCACATTCTTCATGGTAGTAAAGTGTATAAAATGAAAAAAGGGGGAATCAATGTACTAACAATAAATTCTAAAAAATGGGAGAAGAGATCATGAACAAAGTTGAACGAAGGTATGTAGATTTCTTCCAAGATCACATAGGAGAAATCGGTGAAAAGTGGATTGCAAGACTACATTTGCTTGTTAACGAAAAAGAGGCGACTGATACGGGAGTCATCGATGATGCAGAGCTTAAAAGAGAAATCGAAGCGTTTTGCTCAGATTTTGTGCGTCAAATGATTTTCCTCGAATCAAATGAACGTGATGTTATGCAGTGGGCGAGTAGGATCGTAGAAATATTTGTGAACCATACGTTTTCCTTGCAACAATCTGTGGCGAGTCTTACGTATTTAAGACAGATTCTATGGGATATTATGGTTGAGTTTAGCCAAGAAACAACAGAAAATATCCAAGCGAGCCAGCTGGCTGAATGGGGCAGCTTCATGAACAAGTCCTTTGACCTACTTCTTCATAAAGTGACGGTTTATACGAATCAGCTTAATGAAGAGAGGATGAATGCACAGGATACGAAAATTTCAGAATTGAGCGTTCCGATTATTCCACTATCAAAAAACGTTGCTGTACTCCCCTTGATTGGGACGATCGATACGTACCGTGCGTCTCTCATTCAACGTAGAGGAATTGAGAAAAGTGCTGAGCTTGGCCTTTCTCACTTAGTAATCGACTTATCCGGCGTCCCAATTATGGACACGATGGTCGCGAATGAAATCTTTCAGCTGATTAAGATACTAGAGCTATCAGGTATCGATGCAACGGTCACAGGAATTCGACCAGAGATTGCACAGACAACAGTGAGCTTGGGGCTGGATTTTGATCGCGTTAAAACATACGCCCATTTGCACCAAGCCATACATGAAATTTTATAATGAAAAGGTAAGATACCCACTTAGGTGTTCGTAGTTACCGTGCTTTAATAGGAAAATGGCTAAGATGTATTTATGATAGCGCTTAAGGGTCGATTTATTAAATAAATAGTGCTGCACAAGCTCTCGGTATGGGAGCTTTCGTGTTTGGATGACACGGTCTGAAAGCTTAGGAAGCTCGATCAGCTTGTATGCCACACCTTTGCACCAGTTTCGTACAGATGGTTCTACTGGTGTGTGAACACTTAGCTGTTGAAAAGAAATTCGATATTGTTTCAAATGTTCCTGATAACGAATGATTTCGCTTTTGAATAAACCGTTTTCTTGCATCATACCCATCCCTCCTTACCACGTTTCATCAAACTTGTACTATGCGAAGATTATAAGGCTAAGAGGTGAAAGAATCAATGGGTATAAAATGGGAAGTTAGCTCGTCCCACTTGGGTCTAAAGACCCGTTCTTTTTGAAGAACCTATGTTACTATAATGATGCAACGTAAGAAGTAATAAAAAGAAGAGGGAGTTTCCCTCTTCTTTTAGCACAGATTAATAAACGAAAGCAGCACCTACAATGATAAGCAGAATGAAAAGAACTACGATAAGCGCGAATCCTTGGCCATAGCCGTAACCCATTCTAGTCACCTCCTTTAACAAGCTTTTGTTGATCTGTAATAGTATTGTATGTAAGAAGTTATAAATGGTTTGGGCAATTAAGAATGAAAAAAGTCATCAAAAAACTGCCGAGGTTTTCTCTCGGCAGTTTCGTATTTCTATATAGGATTGTCGTTTACATCCATTTCTTTAATCCAGTTAAATCATGATAGATCGATGTAGGTGGAAGGCTCAGTTCTTCAACTGGCTGTTCTTTTCGGTTGATCCAGGCTGTGTGGAACCCGAAGTTCGCTGCACCAGAAATATCCCAACCATTTGAAGACATGAATAAAACGTCGTCCCTTTTAATCCCTAAAGAATCGATCACATGAGTGTATGATGCTGGGGTTGGCTTATACTGTTTGACGTCATCAGCGCTAATAATATGATCGATATATTCAGAAAGAGGCGACTGTTCTACGAGAGGGTCTAACATATCATGGGACCCATTGGAGAATATTGCAATCGTTGCGTTATGTGCTTTAAGCTCTTTTAATACTTCAGCTACTTCTTCATATACATGAAGCTCTTTGTATGCATCCAATAGCGCTTGTTCATTTTGATACGTTAACTCCTGCCCAGCTTCTGCAACGGCGTAGCGAAGCGCATCCCTCGTGACTTCAGAAAAAGGCCGATACTTTCCCATCATCTGTCTTAAATAACTGTACTCTAGCTGCTTTTTCCGCCATGTTTGGCTTATTGCCTCTCCTCTCTTAGGGAAAAGCTCTTCACATTTCTCTATGACTGAGAATACATCAAATAACGTTCCATAAGCATCGAAAACGAATGCTTTGCTAGTATCCATAGATATCCTCCTAAACGTGTGATACGTTAAGTTCATCATAAACTGGTGTAAAAATGAAATCTAATGCTCAAAAAATAGGCAGTTAGACGGTGGCATAGACTAGAAAATTATAGGAAAATCATGCTAGAATATACTGGGAATCTCATCAGGTTAGGATATTATGCATACTAGGAGGATCACATGGAGAAAGAATCTCAAACAAAATGGGTAAAAGAGTGGGCAAGTCCTTTATTATTTGCGGTCGCTCTAGCCTTTGTGTTGAAAATGTTTATCGTAGCACCCTATATCGTGGAAGGTGCTTCGATGGATCCAACCTTGCATGACGGTGATCGTCTATTAGTAAATAAATTGATTTCATATGTACAAGACGAACCTGCAAGAGGTGATATCGTCATTATAGAAGATCCTGAGAAAGACAAACACTATGTCAAACGAGTAATCGGCTTGCCTGGTGATACGGTAGAAATGAAGAATGATAGCCTCTTAGTGAACGGAAAAGAATTAGAGGAACCTTATCTTACGACGAACCGAAATAAAGCGGAAACGATGGGAATGCAGTTAACTGAAGATTTCGGACCTATCGAAATACCTGAAGGCCAATTGTTTGTCATGGGTGATAACCGGCTTAGAAGCATGGATAGTCGAAACGGTCTCGGTAAGATTGCAACGGATGATGTAGTAGGGCGAGCGGAAATGGTTTGGTATCCGTTCACTGACTTTAGATCAACAAATTGAGTGTTTAAGAGAGATGCTGTTACAGCTCTCTCTTTTTTGTTACGATTTTGAAATAGTTGAAAAGAATAGTTAATGGCTATTCATCTCCTATAATATGGAATAAATTCCAAGTGACGTTCGCTATAAAATGGGCGAGAAATGAACTGAACCCTTGATATTAAGGGTTTTTTTCGTGTTTATGAGTTTAATAGTCTTTACCAGATATTTCAGTCGCAGGAATTTTTTACGGTCTTACATGCTCGTTTTCATATGGTACGTTCAATGTGCAAGACATTTTCACCAAAACAAGGAGGAATACCATTGAAGAAATCAATTTTGCTAAGTGTCACAGCGGCAGCAGCTCTGTTGGCAGCAAACCCAGCAACAAGTTCAGCGAGTACAGGAGCTGAACAAAACTCCAATATCGACGTGAAGACACAGTCTTATCAATTTGATAACATGAAGGATTTTCAGTCGTTCATCGAGCGATTCGAAAACCAATATAATATATCGATCCAGGATTCAATCAACTTTTCAAATGGAAAAGAGCAAAAGCCTGCTTCGAAGCAGAATGAAGAAAAAGCTACACCGCAGGCACCGAGTGAGTCAGCTTCAAAGAATGAAGCTCAAAACAACAAATCTCAAAATAACGAATCAAAGCAAGGAAATGAGCTTTCTCAATTTGAACAAGAAGTAGTCGAGTTGACGAACGCTGAAAGACAGAAAGCTGGTTTGCCAGCACTAGAAGTTGATACTGAACTTAGTAAAGTAGCGCAAGCGAAGTCAGAAGATATGAAAGCGAACAACTATTTTGCGCATAACAGCCCAACTTACGGTTCTCCATTTGACATGATGGATCAGTTTGGCGTTGAGTATCGAACAGCAGGAGAGAACATTGCGAAAGGACAGCAAACTCCTGAAGAAGTTGTAAATGCTTGGATGAACAGTGAAGGACACCGTAAGAACATTATGAATGAAAGCTTTACTCATATCGGTGTAGGTTATGTTGAAGAAGGAAACATCTGGACGCAACAATTTATCGGAAAATAACGATTTGCATAGAAAAGGCTGTTGAGACAATGTTCTCAACAGCCTTTTTTTATCTGTTAATAGTAGCTTGTTTCTTAACCACTTTCAGCCCTTCACGCTTACTTAGTGGAGCGAGTTCATGCTGTTCAATAAACTGCTCGACAGCATTAGGGTCTGTCTTCGAATATTCTCTCAACGCCCATCCGATCGCTTTCTGTAGAAAAAACTCTTTTGATTCAGCGTGAATTAAACAGTAGTCTTTTAAAAGTTCAAAATCTGTTTTCTCTTTATACTTTAATTGAAAAAGGATAGCTGTTCGATTCAGCCACATGTTTTCATGATGAATCCATTTTCCAGTAAGCTCTTCTGTCCGTTTTGGGTATTGCATGAAATATGTACCGGCTGTGTTGGAAGCAAGTCCATCGACCGTATCCCACCATGATTTTGTCGTAACAAGAAATTCGATCAGTTCATCGTCATCTACCTCGAGCTGTTTTTTACGAGCAAGTAGTTCTTGAGCTACGTATTGGTATTCTCGTTCTTCTGCATGCCATAGTTCCTTTACAATCGGAATGATCTGTTCTTTAGCAGGTGCGCCATAATCTTTTAAGACAGATCGATAAGCCTGTTTTCTTTCAGGGGTTTTAACACCTAGAAAAGGAAAGAGGTTCCGCATGTATTTCTCCATTTTCTCTGCATTTTCACGATTTCTAAGCGGTTCGAAAGTGGAATAAATATGTTCTGCCGTAAGCATCTTCATCACCCTCCTAATGTCTATCATACAGGAAATAGGAAGGGGAATCTTTGTTGCAAGAGAAAATGTTTACGGAACGAGCCTTCTACAAATACGAAAGAGGCGCGTCTCGCGACGCGCCTCTTTCTAGCTTTAAGAATAAGGAGGTTTTTCCGGGGGGAAAGGGATGCACTTACTTACTTCTCCTATCAACACCAGTTCCTTTCCGGGTTGAGAGAAAGGTTAACTGGATTGATATTAGTATAGCAGGGGAGGGAAGAGGATTTGGTCTTTATGTGTTATTTTCGATAACCATTACAAAATCTTCGATAATGTTACAAATATGATTCATGGTAATAAAAAAGAGGCTAGGACAAAACCAACATACATGAAGGAAATCGCGAATGTAGAATGGTAAAGAGTAAGACTTAGCGTAGCCAACATACGTAGACTCCTGCGGGAACAGCACGAGTCCGAAGGCCCCGCAGGAAAGCGTTTTTTGCTTTCTGAGGAGACTGAGGCCGTGCCCGCGGAAAGCGAAGTATGTTGGCGAAGCGGCGGTTTTCTATCTGTAAATTACAAAAGACCCGATCTAATTCAAATGAATTGATCGGGTCTTTCTCATGGTTATATGCTTATGTCCCAGCCTCTTTCAATTACTGTGGTACAAGCTCAAATTCTTTTGCCATCGCTTTATACTTACTTGAAATACTAGATGCTGACGTTTCATATTTTTTAGCAAGTGCGCTTTGGCTTACTGAAATGCCGTATTGTTTCGCTGCTAAATACTCGAGTGCAGCTGCGAAAATCGCAGGCTTTCTAATAGAAGGAGATTCTGTTTCACTGTATCTCTTCCAGAATGAGAGAATTTCATGTCGCTGATCAGTACTTATTTCATCGCTTAGCTTAGTAAAGAGGGATGCCACTTCCTGATCTTCTTCTCGTTCCCATTGAAGCTCTGTTTTTTCGTTCTCTTTGCTACCGCTTTTCAGTTTTACAATGTCGCTCAAAACTTCAGGGAATGCAGTATGCATGAGCGTGCGGATCGTTTGCTGATCTTGCTCAAGTTTCGTGATGATCGTCTTCATCGCTTCGTTTGAAATCTTAAGTAGCTCGATGAATGGCATTGCTCCGCCTTTTACAGGTAACATGATACCTGCTACGATTTCTCCTCTTGTAAGATCTGCGCCATCTGGAAGTAAGATACTAAATGGCTGTGAAGCACTGTATTCTTTTACCACTGCCGTGTTCCCTGTTGTTTCTTCAACTAGATAGACAGACATGTAAGCATCGCGCCAATCTTGAACAGCTTCTCTAACTGTATCAGTTGAAAACGTGCTAGCGTAGCGCTGAATGTATTCTTTTACGATCGTTTTATTCCACTGATTAACAGATTGATGGAAGATCGCCCATGGGAAAATGCCGTGCATGTACGTTTCTTCTAACTCTTTTGGAATGTTATAGCGAATGAATAGTTCATTTGCAAGTGTGACCATCTTATAATCATGTTCGCTCATCGCGTATTCAACAAGCTGTGCTTGAATCGTGTAGAGCTCCTGTGTGTAGAGCTGTTCTTCGATTTGACCTTGTGCTGCTTCTGATCCCATACAGCACTTTTTATATTTTTTTCCGCTTCCACAAGGACACGGATCATTACGTTTGATTTTATCCAATGTTGCTTCCTCCTTCAGGTGAACCTTATTCGAACATAAGAGACGAAAGATATTTTAGCATAGATTGGGAAGGAAGGACAAAAAAATTCAAATTGAAACGACTAGTTTGGGCTATTCACACGCCGATTCAGCAAGGGGCAGCTTTACTGTTACCCTTGTACCGATGCCTTCTGTGCTATCAAAAAATAGAGATCCTTTGTGATTTTCTACGATACGAAAGCTAGATAGAAGACCAAGACCTGTACCGTCATCTTTCGTTGTATAAAAGGGTTCACCGAGTGTTTTGATTTTATGAGCAGGAATGCCTACTCCTTCGTCTTGAATCGTTATCGTTACCTCGTCATCAACATGATCTGTTTCAAGTGTTACCGTCCCGCCAGTCGGCATTGCTTCGATCGCATTTTTGATCAAGTTGATGAATACTTGCTTCAATTGATTTTCTTCTCCGTAAATACATAGACACTCATCTGTTAACTCCATCTTGAAAGAGATATTATACAGGGAAGCCTGACTGTTCAATAGCTGGACGACGTATGAGAGTAAATCGTTTATCGAGAGAGTCGTGTAACGTTCAGCCTGAGGCTTTGCAAGGACTAAAAGATCTTTAATGATATTATCCATCCGATCGATTTCAGATAGAATGATACTGAGATATGGCGCATTCTTTGCAATCTCTTCATCACGCTGTAGTAATTGAATGAATCCTTTTACAGAAGTGAGCGGGTTCCGTATTTCGTGAGCAACACTTGCAGCGAGCTGCCCAACAGCAGAAAGCTTCTCCGTCTTCAACAAGGCTTCTTCGGTTTTCTTCGTATCGGTCACATCCATAAAAGCAGCCATGATTCCGTTGATCTCTCCCATTTCGTCTTCGATAGGAGCAGTTGATAAAACGGTGTAGACAATCGAGCCATCTTTTCTTTTTCGTTTCACTTCTTTATTTACGATATGGCCATGCTGAACGATTTCAGCGATCGTAATATCTTTTTCATCTTTTGGAACGATGGGGTTCGGTTTTCCGATGATTTCAAAACTACTCCAGCCAAAAATCTTTTCAGCGGCAGGGTTCCAAGAACGGATGGTCGAGTTTAAATCGAGCGTCACGATCGCGATCGGTGAAGCGGATATGATGGCTTGAATCATTTGCTTTGCTTCCCACAGTTCCTTCAAAGCTGATTTATGTTCTGTGATATCTTTTGTCTGAATGATAACCGCATTCTTATCTTTAAAAGAAATAGGGGTAAACGTTGATTCCACATCGATTACATATCCTTCGTCCTTAAAAATTTGGTATTCAAAGCTTTCTGCGACACCATGATCCTTTTCCTGCAACCGTTTAAGGATCTCTCTTATATGTACAAGATCGACAGGGTCAACGACTCGTGGATGAGTTCGGTCATCTAATACATCCTTCGATCGAACGCCAACCAAATCTAGTCCCGCTTGATTCGAATAAACGATTTTCCCCTCCTGATAGAGTACGATCGCGTAAGGAGACGATTCTACAAGTCTTCTGTATCGTTCTTCACTTTCAGTCAATCGATCCTGCGTGCTTTTATTTATGGAAAGAAGTTGTTTCAATAGAAAGTAAAGTAGAAGACAGGTGATTAAGACAAAAAACCAGCCTTTATACAATCCGATCTGTTTACTGACCATGAAATTATCTGTAATCTGATAAAGGATGGTGTCGGAGAGCAGGATCCATAGAGAACCGAATACGAAATAGCTTCCTATAATAATCCACGGTACATATTTAATTTTTATCTCCACTGCGCTCCATCCCTTCTATTTGGCCTACTTATGTATTTTACAGCTATAAAGCGTGAAACACAAAAAACTTAGTGATCTCAACATTTAGAGCGTGTACCGTCTTTTTTTACCTGCTACTTTCGAATGATCTAAATGTTTCGAAATGAGACTGTTTTAAAGGGGAATTTAGAACAATGAACAACCGATATGGAAAGCATAGAAGAAAGAGAAGATTAAAAAGAAGCGTTATCCTCGTATTATCACTGCTCTTAATCGGAGTCACCGGCTACGGGGGTTACTTATTTTATAAAGTTTCAACGGTTTCAAAACAGTCTGTGATGGAGCCGGATAGAGGGGCACAATCTACTTTAAGAGAAGAGGGTGTGGACATCGGGAAAGACCATTTCTCTGTTCTGCTTCTTGGTGTGGATGATCGAGAAGCATCATCTGATGGGAGAAGCGATGCGATGATGGTCGCTACGTTTAACCAGGATGATAAGTCGATGAAGTTATTGAGTATCCCTCGAGACTCATATGTTGAAATACCAGGGCAGGGGATGGATAAAATCACACATGCTCATGCATATGGAGGCATCGATTTAACGATCCAAACGGTTGAAGGGATGCTCGGCATTCCGATCGATGAAGTGGTCAGAGTCAACTTCGATGCGTTCAAAACGGTCATCGATGAGATCGGTGGTATCGATGTTGCGATCGAGAAACAAAGTATTGTGGATCAATTATATAAAGAATCAAAAGGTGAGGTGGCCTTAAAAGTCGGGCAAAATACGCTCGATGGAAAAGAGGCATTGGCATTCGCAAGAACTCGTAAAGCGGATTCTGATCTTATGCGTGGACAGCGACAGATGGAAGTTATTACGTCTTCGATCGATAAACTAAGTTCGCTTTCGTCGATTCCAAAGTACGGTGGCGTACTCGAGCGAATAGGTGAAAACCTCACGATGAGCATGACGTTTAAAGAAGCACTAAGTCTTTATCCGTTTATTTCAAACCTTGATTCGATCGATAAGATTCAGCTTTCAGGTGAAAATTATCAACCCGGCTCCACATACTATTTAAAGTTAGATGAACCAACGCTAAGTAATGCAAGAATGGAGTTAAGGGATCATTTGGATATTGAAGGAGCGAGCGATAGCTTAAATGCGATCGAACATCAAGATGAGGAAAATAAAGAAGGTCACAGTTGATCTTCTATTTGGAATAATGCAAAGAAAGATTTAGCATAAACGTTCGGAAAGTTTAATTTCGTTAGAGTGTATTCTAGCAGGAGTCAAGAGGTCTTCATACTCCTGCGGCATAGGGACCACAAATTAAACAAGCGAGGAGCAGGCATTCAGCCTGCTCTTTTTCTTTTGAAAGATTACATAGCGATCAATGAGGGTATGAAAATTAAAGACTGAGAGAAAGGGGAAAAGCGACATGATGTCTTTTGTTAAGAAACTCGGAAAAGAAATTGGAGAAGATCGGGTAACAAGTCTAGCAGCTGAACTTGCCTACTACTTTATGCTATCGATCTTTCCTCTGCTCATATTGGTCATCTCAATCCTCCCATATTTATCGATAGAAAAGCAGGAGGCGGTTGACTTTATCACGAAATTTGCCCCAGGAGAGATCGGAGGCATCCTGCAGGATAATGTTGTTTCGATTATTAGTGAACCACAGGGAGGGCTGTTAACGGTCGGTATTCTTGGTACGATTTGGTCTGCCTCAAACGGAATTATGGCGCTTATACGAGCATTGAATTTGGCCTACGATGTGGAAGAAACGAGGTCATTCATTAAAGCTCGCCTTCTTTCCATTCTTCTTACGATCGGACTAATCTTAGCGTTTGTTGTTACACTCGTTTTACCTGTATTCGGTGATCTCATCATCGACACTGTAACGAGGTCCTTGTATTTACCTGAGTCAACGGAAATCTTGTTTCGAGTTCTTCGCTGGGTCGTAGCAGTAGCCGTTATGGCATTAGTGCTCTCTGTATTGTATCGCTATGCTCCAAACAAACATTTTCCCTTTAAAGAAGTGTTCATCGGATCGATCGTCGCTACAATTGGATGGCAGGTGATTTCACTCGCTTTCTCTTTCTATGTAAGTAATTTTGGGAACTATTCTGCAACATATGGAAGTCTTGGGGGCGTCATCATCTTAATGCTTTGGTTTTACTTAACGGGACTCATTCTTCTTGTTGGAGGAGAAATCAATGCCCTAATCCATAAGCGAAAAATTGGTGTAAGTGCTCCAAATGAGGGAAGTTCTTTAGATGTTTAGGGGTACTGGTATTCTGAAGAGTAGGCACTTGCCTACTCTTTTTTTGATGGAAAAGAAAAAGCCTGCATGGATGCAGGCTATTGTGCAGGCTCGAAGCCGATTCCTTCGATTGTATTGATAATCACGGATACGTCGATCGCCTCTTCATCATATTCGATCGATACCATCTCTTCCTTTAAATCAGCTAGAGCTCTTTCCACTCCACTAAGAGAAAGTAGAGCTTGTTCGATTTCTTGTATACAGTCCTCGCCCTTCATGCCGGCTACTGACACTTTAATTTCGTTCATATGGATAAACTCCCTTCAAATTGTTCACTCTTTGCGTAGTTACCCGATATGAGTGGAGTTTAATCGGCTAGATTGGTTTATGGTGTTTTTTTAGAATCCGTTTCGTTAGATAGCTGCTCAAGAGACTTGATCTTGCCGTGAGGATTCTGTGCTTCTTTCCGTTTTCGGAATTGACGCTCGCGCTGTCCTTTTGATTGACTCATCTCATCATCACCCCTTTTCAGTTGATGATAATTAACATAGCCAGAGGACCTTGCTTTTATTAACGTAATTTATGGTTAGAAAGCTGGACGAACGAGAAGCCCTTTTCTCTAAGAAGCGGTACCGCTTCAATCACACCTTGAGCTGTTCCGCTATTCGGCTGATTCATATGTAATAGGGCAATATCGCCAGGTGAAGCACTCAACAAAGCGGTCTTTACTTGATGACTCGAATAGGTCGCACCGGCATCTCCAAGAATAGAGTAGTTCACAACGCTAATCCCCAAGTCATCTGCGATTTCAACTGCCACTTCATCATAATAAGCAGTCCCTGAGCGAAACATGTTTGGAGACCGTCCTGTTAGCTCAGTGATTTTTTCATGGTTTTTTGTGATTTCATCAAAAGCTTCACCAACGGAAGAGGTACCATGAATACCCCAGGCAGTTTGCCCTGTAACGGATAGTGGTTTGTGGTCAGTCCCATGGTTTTCAATTTGGAAAAGTGGATCTTCTGCTAATTCTAGAAACTCCTGCTTGTTTTCTTCAATCCAGCGGCTGTTCACAAAAAGGGTCGCTGGAACCCGTTCATCCTTTAGATAAGAGAGAAGCTCGTGGTCGATGTCACTTCCGAATGGACCTCCGCATGCATCGAACGTCAGCGCAAGTTCACGTTCATTCGTTTGAAAGGACGTTTTCACACCCGTCACATGTTCTCCCCATTCGTTAGGCGTTTTGTTGATGAAGGTGGAGAGGATCGTTTCTTTATCTTTTAGTGTTGAACGTATTGGGAGCTCTTTCTCTTTAGGGATCGTATTTACGATATTGGAATGGAATACAACGTTTTCCTGGTCACAGCCAACAAGCAAGAAACAAAGTAAAGCGAAAGTCATTTTTTTCAATATCATCACCTATTTACCAGAATATCACAGGTTTTTAGGAAACGTTAGACAAAAAAACGCCCCCGGTGGGGACGTTTTTGTTAAATTCCGTGGAGGAAGAAGTTGATGAAAAACAAGCTCGCGATTACATACATTGGAACCGGTACATCTTTTCCTTTACCAAGCGCTAGCTTCATGAAAGGATAAGCGATGAAACCGAACGCAATTCCGTCAACGATACTGTACGTAAGTGGTATCATCACGATGATTAAGAATGCTGGAAAGCCTTCTGAGAAATCCTGCAGCGAAATGTTTTGAATCGACGTGATCATCAAACCACCAATGATAATGAGCACTGGTGCAATCGCTGAATCAGGAATCATCTTGAAGACAGGTATGAAAAACAGCGAGGTTAAGAACAGTAGTCCTGTCGTCACGGACGTCATGCCTGTTCGACCACCTGCTGCGATTCCAGAAGCACTCTCTACCGTCGATACAGTCGGGCTTGTTCCGAAAAGTCCAGCTGATATAGCAGAGATCGAGTTCGCTTTGTAGGCTTTTGAGAACTTAGACTGATCTGGAAGCAGTCCATGAAGAAGACCCATGTTTTCAAAAACGAGGATCATCGCCATCGAAAACGTTGCGATCCAGAACGGTAATACTAAGAAGTCTTCAAAAGACATCGCTGCGAAAACCGATGCATATGAACTGAACGAGAAGCCTTCCTGTTGTTGACCTGTTTCGATCAATCCCATGCTCCATGCGATAGCAGTTCCGATCAGCATGCTGATCAAGAAATGACCTTTAATGTTTCGAATGAAAAGCAAGGCTGCGATTGCTAATGTTGCAAGCGTTGCAAGAACGTGGGCTGATCCTATATCTCCGAGTGCAACGAACGTTGAGTCACTCGACACCACAATTCCACCTTTTTGAAGACCGATGAAGGTAAGGAAAAGTCCTATACCAACTGTAATTGCTTCTTTAAGTGAAACTGGAATCGCTTTTGAAAGTAACCCTGCTAGTGGTGTGAATGCCGTGATCGCAAACAGAATTCCTGCAATAAACACGGAGGCAAGCGCAACTTCCCAGCTTAAGCCCATCGACTGTACCATCGTGAACGTGAAGAACGCATTTACGCCCATTCCTGGAACGAGTATGATCGGTGCGTTTGCATATAGACCAACGAGCAAACACCCAAAGACCGAGGTGATGACCGTTGCGATCATCCCAGCTTCAAACGGAATGCCTGCATCTGCGAGGATCGAAGCGTTGACAGCTGCGATGTAAACGATCGTAAAGAACGATGTTAAACCTGCGAGTATCTCCTTTTTCAGTGAAGTATCGTGAGCTTGAAAATCAAAATTAATTTTCGTTTTCACTATATTCCCTTCTTACTTTTTTATCCCTCTCCCACCCGTGACTTTGATAAAAATCAAATCACCAAGAAAACAGTATAACAGAGGGAAGGTACGTTGCCCAGTGGAAAAATTCGTAATGACCGCTCAAGTACCGTTTGTTATGATGGAAAAGGAAGTTTGGAACGTATCACCATGAAATGAGGATTCAATATGATGAGAAACACGTTATCTGCTCTTCAATGGGCTGTCTTTATGATTGCAGGATCGATTGTTGCACCAGTTGCGATTGCGAGTTTGTTTCATTTAGATCCGACTGCTGCTGCAGGGTTTGTACAGCGAACAATGTTTGTATTAGGAGTAGCAGGAATTCTACAAGTTACCCTAGGTCATCGCCTGCCGATTAACGAAGGACCTGCCGGATTATGGTGGGGAGTTTTTGTCCTTTACGCGGGATTAAGTGCAACGTTGTTTGGTTCTGAAATCAAAACACTACAAGCACTTGAACTAGCTATGATCGTAAGTGGAATTCTTTTTATTCTATTGAGCGGGCTAGGACTAGTTGAGAAACTATCAAAACTTTTTACACCTGTTGTAACGGGGGTGTACCTATTACTTCTTGTAGCACAGCTCAGCGGGTCTTTTCTAAACGGCATGATGGGAGTAGGCTACTTAAAAGAAGGACTCGATCTAAGAATTGCAGGTTTGTCACTCGTTCTTGTGATACTATCGATCTGGTTCTCACGCAGAATGCCACCCGTTATTCAGCAATATTCCATCCTGATCCTTATGATGGTAGGGTGGGCGATTTTTGCTTTGTTAGGCTTAGCTAAACCGGTCGTTTTATCAGAAAAGTCACTCTTAAAGCTACCTGAAATCTTTGCTTTTGGTATGCCGATTTGGGACTCCGGTATGATCGTAACAGCAGCGCTCGTCACGCTATTGCTTCTTACGAACATGATCGCGAGCATCAGGGTAGTGGAAGAGGTATTGAGTAATCTGAATAACGAGCGGCCGAAGTCTCGGTATAAGCAAGCAGGGTTCATTTCAGGAATCAACCAGCTCCTTGGTGGCGTATTCTCAGCAGTAGGGAGTGTTCCAATATCAGGTGCTGCTGGATTTATTATCACAACAGGCATTAAAAAGCGGCTTCCGTTTATAATTGGGAGTGCATTGATCGTGCTCATCAGTCTCTTTCCAGCCGTGATGGCCTTTTTTGCGGCTCTTCCTGAACCTGTAGGATATGCCGTTATCTTTCTAGTTTTTGTGAAAATGGTGGGAATTGCTTTCAATGAGTTTAATAAGGACACTTCTGAGGGAAAAGCATTTATAATAGGCATTTCCTTTATGGTTGGTATTGGTACGATGTTCATACCGCCAGAAGCCTTTCAAAACACGCCGCCTATCATGGCGTCAATCTTAAATAATGGTTTAATATTAGGTTCGATCACTGCGATCGTCACTGAGCAAGTGTTGTATAAGAAAAAAGCATAAAGGGTTGCCTATTGTGATCATTGTCACAGACTCCGGACGTAAGACTTGGTATGTTTTAAGCAGATCAGGAAAGGAGAATGACGTATGAAACAATATAGTAGAGTCCTGGTTGCTTTTGACGGATCTGAATTGAGCGTAAAGGCACTCGAGGAATCCATTAAGATGGCTCAGGAGAACCCAGAGCTTCATCTCAACATCGTAACGGCTCTTAATCCTACAGCTCAAATCAGTTCAGCGGTCATTTATGCGAGCGTATTGAACGAATTAAGGAAAGATGCTGTTGAGATGTTGGACGAAGTAAGTAAAAGCGTGAAAAAGCGAATTCCACAGGATGATTTAAGTACGATGGTGCTTGAAGGAAATCCTGGCGAAGAGATCGTCAAGTATGCAGAGGAAAATGAATGTGATCTTATCGTGATGGGGAGTAGAGGGCTCAGTGGAATCAAAGAGATCTTCCTTGGTAGCGTAAGTCATAACGTCTTACAGAGAGCAAGCTGCCCCGTACTCGTGATTAAATAGGAAATCCCGGCTGATCAGCCGGGGTTTCTTTTATTCGATAACCGTTACGCCGCCATCGCGACCGATAAAGGCTTGTTCAGCCATTCCGATGAATAGCCCGTTTTCAACGACACCTGGAATGGCGTTGAGCCACTCATGGAGCTTAGGAGGAGAAGGAATACTGTCGAACGAACAATCCACGATCATATTCTCGTTGTCTGTAATGAATGTTTCTTCTCCGTTCATTCGTAGCTTAGTTCGACAGCCAAGTCTTGAAAGAGCGTCCATCGTCTTCTGATATCCAAACGGAACTACCTCGACTGGAAGGGGGAATGCTCCAAGCTGTCTCACAAGTTTATTTGAATCTGCAACGACGATCATCTTCTTCGAGTGATAGGCGATCATTTTCTCACGGAGTAGTGCGCCACCGCCACCTTTAATAAGTGTTAGCTGCCCATCCAGTTCATCAGCACCATCGATCGTTAAGTCGATCTTCTCTACCTCACCTAACGTGACGAGTGGAATGCCATGCTCACGAGCTAATAATTCTGTTTGTTTAGATGTTGGGATACCTGTGATCGAAAGGCCATCCTTTACCATTGATGCAAGCTCCAATATTGTATAATGAACAGTACTCCCCGTTCCGAGGCCGACGACCATTCCATCTTGAACGAGGTGAGCAGCACGCTCACCAGCTACTTTTTTCTCATTCACTCTAGTCACTCCTTTTTTGTTACCTTCTTTTATTTTCCCATTCATTCTAAAATTACTCACCCTGAGGTTGTAACCTTTGCACCAAAAGCATGAAAGACGTATAATGCATACTGTCAGGCTGTATGAGTAACCGTAAGGCGTGCATACTATAAAACACTGTTTATGGTATACTTTCAAGTGCAGTCACCCGAGTAGAGTATTACAGTATAAAGTTGGAGGGTAAAACATGTCAAAACAACAAATCGGTGTAATCGGTCTTGCCGTAATGGGAAAGAACCTTGCCATGAATATCGAAAGTCGCGGTTATTCTGTTTCTGTCTATAACCGTTCAGAAGGTAAAACAAAAGAAATGATGAGTGAAGTTGAAGGACGTAACTTCCAAGATACATATAGCATTGAAGAATTCGTTCAATCACTAGAAAAACCAAGAAGAATTTTGCTGATGGTCAAAGCAGGCGGACCAACAGACGGAACGATCGAACAGCTTATTCCTCATCTTGATAAAGATGACATCATCATCGACGGAGGAAATGCATTCTTCAAGGATACGCAAGCTCGCTCTGAGCAATTGAAGGAAAAAGGCATCCGTTTCATCGGAGCAGGTGTTTCAGGTGGAGAAGAGGGGGCGCTTAACGGCCCATCGATCATGCCTGGTGGACAGCCTGATGCTTTCCGTGAAGTTGAAAATATCTTTACAGATATCGCTGCAAAAGTAGACGGCGAAGCGTGTACAACGTATATCGGTCCAGACGGAGCGGGTCACTATGTGAAGATGGTGCATAATGGCATCGAGTATGGTGATATGCAGTTGATCTGTGAAGCTTACTATATGATGAAGCACGTGTTAGGACTATCAACTGATGAGCTTCATGAAGTATTCAAAGAGTGGAATGAAGGCGAACTCGATAGCTACCTGATCGAGATCACTGCTGACATCTTCACAAAGAAAGATCCTGAAACAGGCAAAGCGCTTGTAGATGTAATCCTTGATACTGCTGGTCAAAAAGGAACTGGTAAATGGACGAGT
Source organism: Anaerobacillus sp. ABR4_321 (assembly GCF_056158505.1). Lineage (NCBI taxonomy): Bacteria > Bacillati > Bacillota > Bacilli > Caryophanales > Bacillaceae > Anaerobacillus > Anaerobacillus sp. ABR4_321. Next base: position 3,247,358 of record NZ_JBSWTK010000001.1, on the reverse strand, counting down.
CAAAGTGCGCTTGACCTAGGTGTGCCTCTATCGATTATCACAGAATCTGTATTCTCCCGCTTTATTTCTGCAATGAAAGACGAGCGCGTGAAAGCAAGTAAGATTCTGAGTGGCCCAGATGTAAAACCATTTGATGGCGATAAGAAAGAGTTGATCGAAAAGATCCGTAAAGCCCTTTACCTAAGCAAAATCTGTTCGTATGCACAAGGTTTTGCTCAAATGCGATCTGCTTCAGATGAGTACGATTGGAACCTCGACTACGGCAGCATCGCTATGATCTTCCGTGGTGGTTGCATCATCCGTGCAGGCTTCCTACAAAACATCAAAGAAGCTTATGACCGTGAAGCTGGCTTAACGAACCTACTACTAGATCCTTACTTCAAAGAGATCGTTGAATCGTACCAGAGCGCTGCACGTGACGTTGTATCACTTGCTGTACAGCGTGGGATCCCAGTTCCTGGTCTATCTAGTGCACTTGCTTACTACGATAGCTACCGTAGCGAAACATTGCCAGCGAACTTACTACAAGCACAGCGCGACTACTTCGGTGCTCATACGTATCAGCGTATCGACAAAGAAGGCGTCTTCCACACAGAGTGGCTTGAAGATTAATCGTAATCGAAATAACACGCTTGACCTACTAAGGTCAGGCGTGTTTTTTTTATGTTCTGAAAAAGAGGGTTGAAAAAAAGACACGGGTGTCGTTATAATGAGAGTAACAAAAAAAGACACTAGTGTCGTTTTGAGGAGGCGTTCGTATGGAAGGATCACTACTACGTAACAAAGGGTACATTACGCTTATGGTTGCACAGCTCATCTCAAGCATCGGCGACTGGTTAAGTATCGTTGCAATCATCACAATGGTTGGATTAAAGTGGAACGCATCACCGATCGAAGTATCGCTTATCATCCTTTGTCTTGCTGTGCCAATGGCGTTGTTTGGACCGTTTGCTGGTACATTTGCTGATCGATTCAACCGAAAAACATTGATGGTGGTTTCGGATCTCGTTAGAGCAGGCCTCGTCATCATGCTGATCTTTGCTACAACGATTTGGATGGTTTACATTTGTTTATTTGGTATCGGTTTGTTTGCTGCACTCTTCATCCCTGCAAAAAATGGAAAGTTAAAAGAACTAGTTCCTGATCATCAAATGAAGAGTGCGATGTCGATTACATCGATGATCGATTCTGGAACGAAAGTGCTTGGACCACTACTCAGTGGATTGCTCGTAACAGCATTTGGTTCTACACCTGTATTCGTCATCGATTCAGCAACTTTTATCTTATCCGCAATCCTTCTCATCACGTTGCCTGCTAGCGCATTGGACGAACCTTTAGAAAGTGAAAAGAGTAAGAGCTCATCGTTTAGAAAGGATTTTGTAGAAGGTGTGAATTTCATGAAAGGGAATCAGTTCTTGTTAGTCGGCCTTTCGATTCTCACGATCAGCCTCCTTATTTTGCAACTATCGGATTCACAAATCATCGTCTTGATCAGAGAGTTAACCAACGCATCTCCTGACTTGTTCGGTATCATTGTGACAGGTTCTGGTCTCGGAATGTTTTTCTCCGGTTGGATCCTCTCAAAAAAGACAGACTATAAACCGATTCTCCTCATGCTGTTTGGTGTTTTTGGAATGGGCGTAAGCTTTGGTTTATTAGCAGTCCTCACTGGTATGGACCTCGCACACTCAATTTTATGGGGACCTGGTCTTGGACTCGTAGCCGGTTTCTCGGCTGGGATCGTATTTATTCCTTTCCAAGCTGCTGTTCAAACGGATACACCGGTACACATAACGGGAAGAGTATTTGGGGTGATCAATAGCGCAACAACAACAGCTACGATTATCGGTCCATTATTAGGCGGAATTCTCGTAACGGTATTCGGGGTGATCCCAATGTTTATCACAACAGCATCATTACTTGTTATCATGTCATTAGTAGGACTGCTGTTTAGATCAAAAATAGAACGGAGTGAGAACGATGTCTCCAAAGGTGAGCAAGGAGCACAAGGAGCAGCGTCGAGCTGAGTTGTTAGAGGCGGCTAAAACTGTTTTCATAGAACGTGGCTATGAGCGTGCAACGATGAAACACATCATGGAAGAAGCGAATGTAAGCAGAGGGGGTCTCTATCAGTACTTCTCTAGTAAAGAGGATGTTTATGAGGCAATTCTAAAAGAAGGCCTAGAAACGGCTATGGAGGACACTGAGGAAGTTCTTAAGAAAGAGGAGCTCACTCACTGGGCACTTCTTATGAAACGGTTATTCGGAGAAGAGCAAGAGCTAGATGAGATGGATCCGATGGCACCATCGAATCTTGAATTCTTCATAACGGGTCGTAACGATGAACGACGAAGGAAGTATGGAAAAGAGCGCTACTTTTATGGGTTAAGCATTTATCATGACGTGATTAAGAAAGGACAGGAGAGTGGTGAGTTCAGCTCGAAGTTCGACAGTGAGATGATCGCGCGGTCAATCATTTCATTCGTTGATGGACTTGCGCTCGATTACGCGATCCTAGATCGAGAAGATATCAAGCTAAAAGAGCAGTCGTTCATGTTCATCGAGTATTTAAAGATGGCGCTTGAGGTAAAAGAATAAGCCGGGGAAGTATCCCCGGCTTTTTATTATGCTTCTTTTAGGCCTTCGAACAATAGCACACGTGCTGGTGATGCATCCGTGCCTTGAAGTTTCAGTGGTGCTGCGACCATGAAATACTGACCAGCATCGACATCTTTCAGGCGAAGACCTTCCATGATGATGATATCTTTCTCGAAGAGGGAACGGTGCGTTGGGTGATCCGGCTGGCTTCTTTCGATTCCAAGACCATCGACACCTACACCTTTAATACCGCATTCTGCAAGGTGACGTGCTGCATCTTCACCTACGAATACAAACTCGAAGTTAAATTCTTCTTCAAACGAGTTCTGTGACTTGAATAGAATGAAATCATCTTTTTGAATATCTTCAGACTCGATATCAGATTTTGTGATTGCCCCTTTAACGTTTGTAACGTCGATCACCTTTACCGTACCGACGAGGTCTTCTTGATTAATCGTTTCAAACGTTGCACCATCGTTCATCATGTGAAGAGGAGCATCAACGTGTGTACCAGTATGAACGTCAAGTGAAAGGCGAGATTCCGTAACATGACCATTCGTCTTCGTTTCGATTTCTGGCTGCTTTTCTTCTTTGTTCTTATAAACTGCCATTCCTTTAAAAATTGGTGCGCTTACATCATACATTTTCATCGCATTGCACTTCCTTTCATAGTAGTGGATATGAGAAAGAAAAAGATACGCTGTGCACGTATCTTTTTCTATTCTTATTTGTTTTCTGGTAACGGCCACCAGTGGAAGCCGTCTTTTTCAAGCAAGTCATCAGATGCCTGTGGCCCCATCGATCCTGAAGCGTAATTAGGGAAGGTAGGCTCCTTCTCATTTGCCCAAGCGATCGAGATCGGGTCGATGAACTTCCAAGAAAGCGCTACTTCATCCCAGCGAGTAAAGTTTGTTGCATCTCCTCGCATCACATCGTGTAGCAGGCGCTCGTATGCTTCAGGAGAGTTGATGTAGTTCTCCTGTTTGTTGTTAAAGTTTAATTGAATTGGCGTCGTTTTACGCATATCTCCTGTGTCTTTCGCATTCAAGTGAAGAGTCATGCCTTCTTCAGGTTGAATGTGAATCACAAGAAGATTTGGACCGAGCTTTCCGCTCTGTTCCTTGTAGAGGTTCATCGGCATATCTTTGAACTCGATGACGATTTTAGTAGATTTACTCGTCATACGTTTACCAGTTCTGATATAGAACGGTACGCCAGCCCAGCGGAAGTTATCGATCATCAGTTTCGCGCCAACAAATGTTTCTGTATTCGATGCTTCATCGACGTTTTCTTCTTCACGGTAGCCTTGTAAATGGGTACCGTTCACTTCACCAGCATCGTACTGACCGCGAACGAAGTATTTGCTAACCTCTTCAGGTATAACGGCTCTAAGAGCACGTAAAACTTTTACTTTCTCACTACGAATTTCTTCTGTCGATAAACTAGCTGGTGGCTCCATAGCGAGCAAGGACACCATCTGAAGCATATGGTTTTGCACCATGTCTCGTAAGGCACCTGATTTTTCGTAATAGCCGCCTCTGTTTTCAACGCCAACCGTTTCGCTAGAGGTGATCTGGATATTTGATATGTAACGATTGTTCCAAAGCGGTTCGAACAGTGCGTTCGCAAAACGAATCGCTTCGATGTTTTGTACCATTTCTTTTCCTAGATAATGGTCGATACGATAGATTTCATCCTCTGAGAACACTTGGCGAATTTCATCGTTAAGCTTTTGAGCAGAGGAGAAGTTATGACCGAATGGCTTTTCGATCACAAGACGATTCCAGCCATCGCCTTCGATCAATCCTTCAGCATCAAGGTTAAGTGCAATCGTTCCGAAGAACTCTGGCGCCATAGCCATGTAGAAAATACGGTTTCCTGGAATATTGAATTCTGTATCAAGCGATTCAGTCAACGCTTTTAAATCTTGATACGATTCACTTTTTGTCACATCGAAAGGTTGATAGAAAAAGTGATCGCTGAATTGTTTATGCTTATCATCCTTGTCCATGCATGCCGTATCGATCACTGCATCATGTACACGAGAACGAAATTCTTCATTTGAAAGCTTTCTGCGAGCTACACCAACAACAGCAAAATCTTCTTCAAGTTCACCTTTGCAATATAAGTTATACAACGAAGGGAAAAGTTTACGTTTTGCTAGATCTCCCGTAGCTCCAAATATGACGATAACAGAAGCCTTTTTGGATGGTTGATTCATCTTTCTGACCTCACTTTTCATTATTGCTGTTCCAGAGGGAACGGATTCAAACGGAACAGTGCGACATTTGTATCGTTAATCACGAAACAGACACTACAATTTGATTCGAATGATTAGTGCGACGATCCCATAACTTATGAGTTATCGGGTTCCCAAGTAAAAATTTTATAGCTTTTTCCTACTAAAATCAAATTGTGAGATTGAGGATTACTCTCTAGTTACCCGTTTGAACCTATCATCATAGAGATGTAAGCGATGACAGAACGAATAAAATTTATTTGGAAAATTCCCGTCTTTTAGACGATATGAATGATTGTGGGCTCGAACGGCGAATATAGTTAACAACGAATCAGCTTAACAAAAGGGGGATGATTGACGATGCGTAAAGGAGTCATCTGTTTGTTCCTTGCAGTATTATTGGTAGGCTGTACGAACGGACACGTTGAGGAAAAGCCTGTGGAAGCAGAGAAACCTGTTAGTGTGATGGAGCGGTCGTACAACGTCCTTTCCGCAATAAAGAACGAAGAAATGGAGGCACTTTCGAACGTCGTTCATCCGACGAAAGGATTGCTGTTCTCACCTTATACGACGATCGACAAGAAGAGAGCACAAGTCTTCATGAAAGGCCAGGTCGAAAAGCTCTTGGAGTTTGAAAAACAGTTTGAGTGGGGTGTGAGTGCTGGGAAAGGAGATCCGATTCGGTTGACCCCACGTGAGTATTTTGATCAATATGTATATGATGTTGAATTTCTAGAAACAGATTTTGTAACGCAAGACGGGATGTACAAACAGACAAACAGTGTCGAGAACATCCATGAAGCATTCCCGGAAAGTACGTATGTGGAATATTTTGTTCCCGGATCTGAAGAGTATGAAGGGATGGACTGGAAAAGTCTCAAACTCGTTTTTAGCGATTATGAAGGTGAGCCGCACTTAGTCGCGATCGTTCACGATCAATGGACGCCGTAATGTGAACAAAACGTGAATGGAGAGGAAAATATCTTTCTACAGTTGACTGCAAGTAGTTGCTCAATAAGGTAAACTTTCTTATCCTTAGTATGTACATCTCAGTGATAAGGAGTAGAATCCCAATGAATGAAGTAAAACAACGTAACTATACACCATGGATCGTAGGGCTATCGATCGCTGTCAACGTGCTCGTTGTCGTTCTGTTTTTACTACCAGAATACAACGGTGAAGTAGGATTTGATATTACGATCCTTCCATTATTAAACGCGATTTTAAATAGCTTCACGTTTGTGTTTTTACTAGCTGCCCTGATTTTTATTTTACAGAAAAACGTGAAAGTGCATCGACGCTTTATCTTTGCTGCCTTTACGACGACGGCATTATTTTTACTATCCTATGTGACGTATCACGGTTTATCTGAATCGACTTCGTTCGGTGGAGAAGGAATCATCCGTTCGATCTATTTCTTCATTCTCATCAGTCATATCATTCTTGCTGCAGCGATCGTGCCGCTGGCGCTGATCACAGTAGCGCGTGGTTTGAACATGCAAGTCGAGAAACATCGTAAGATCGCACGGTGGACCATGCCGATCTGGCTGTATGTCAGCCTGACTGGTGTGATCGTGTACTTGATGATCTCTCCGTATTATTAAAAAGCGCTGACTCGAGCGCTTTTTTTGTTTGGGAGAGGGTGGTCGAGGCGGTTTAGCCGATAAAAGTGGAATATCGCTGATAAGTATGTGATTTTCGCTGATATATTTGAAAAATCGCCGATATAATGAATTTTTCGCTGATATCCAGTTGCATTTCGCTGATATCTGCTAATCCGCATTTCCAATACATCGCCTCAGCGCAACTGATTGTCCAAACCGCACACGTTATTAGCTAAATTCAAGATTTATTAGCTAAAATCGCTTTTTATTGTCCAAACTTCAAATTTTATTGGCGGAAACTACCCAAAATCCGCATACCATTCTGTAAAATATGGAAACGTAACAAAAGGCGATTCATACTGGATTGTCTTGTCATCTTATGCTACTTTTGATAGTGAATGAAACTCAAGGAGGAAACACAAATGAGCGTACATATTGGAGCAAAACAAGGCGATATCGCTGAAACGATTTTACTACCAGGAGATCCACTTAGAGCAAAATTCATCGCAGAGACGTTTCTTGACGATGTGGTTTGTTTTAATGAAGTAAGAGGAATGCTCGGGTTTACGGGTACATACAAAGGCGAACGAGTTTCTGTAATGGGAACAGGAATGGGTGTACCGTCGATCTCGATTTACGTAAACGAATTGATCCAGAGCTATGGCGTTAAAAATCTTATCCGTGTTGGGACTTGCGGTGCGTTGAAGAAGGAAGTAAACGTGAGAGACGTCATCCTAGCGATGAGTGCAACGACTGATTCTGGCGTGAACCGTCTTCAGTTCGACGGCATGGACTTTGCACCGACTGCAGATTTCAACCTACTGAAGAATGCGTATGACGCTGCAGCAGAAAAAGAAATGAGCGTACATGTTGGGAATGTGTTCACGAGTGATTCATTCTATCGTGACAACCCAGAGATCTTCCAGAAGTTATCTGATTATCAAGTGCTAGGTGTAGAGATGGAAACTTCTGCTCTTTACACGATCGCAGCGAAATACGGCGTGAACGCACTTACTGTATTGACGGTAAGCGACCATATCGTGACAGGAGAAGAAACAACTTCTGAAGAACGTCAAACGACGTTCAAAGATATGATGGTCATTGCGCTTGAAGCATCGTTAAAAAAATAATACATCGTAAGAGGCTGTCCAAACGACAGCCTCTTTTTTTTATGGCTCACAAAGTCCAACGCATATTCTTATTGTTTAGCGTCATGCTAAGAAGAGCTAACAGTTGGAGGATTCGTTATGGTTAGAAGGTCGATAAAGCGAAGAAGAAAATTACAAGAATCAGAAGAAAAGGATCTTACCAATGAAGCAACTCTTCTAGAGCAAATTGAGCATCAGTTTGAAGGATGTGCAGATCTCTCTAAGAGGTTTTTGCCTGATTTACAGCTGCATCTATTTTATTTTCAACATTTACTTGATGACGAGATGTTTCAAACAGAATTGTTAAAACCTCTTTATCAGGTTAGAGAAGATGAGATGTTGACCGTCTTTAATCGCTTTACATACATGGCTTCCGACGACATACATGAGATCACTCAAAAGATTTTAAACGGTTATGCCGGTATCTTGTTTCAAGACAAGGTGTATTTGATCGATCTCTACGGTCCAAAAGAGAGAAGCATTGAACCGTCTGAGACTGAGGGAACGATAAACGGCCCACATGATGCATTTGTCGAAAGTAGTTCAACGAACCTCTCCCTGATTAGAAGAAGATTGAAGAGTTCAGATTTAAAGGCTTTGGATGTTTCTGTTGGGGAAGTTACGAACGGGACGGTTACCTTACTCTATATTCAAGGAATCGCGAACGAGGAGCTCGTCGAGAGACTTAAAACTCGTGTTCAGTCGATCAAGATCGATGGTGTGTATGATTCTCATATGCTTTCACAGTTAATTGAAGATCATCCATACTCGCTCTTTCCTCAACATGTGTTAAACGAAAAGCCGGATTCAGTAACGGCTGAGCTCGTTGAGGGGAAGGTCGCCATACTTTTTGATGGCAGTCCGTCTGTCATCATCACGCCGTCTACGTTTTTTGATTTTTTCCAAGCTGGTGATGATTACTACCAGCGCTGGCTTACAGGTTCAGCGACAAGACTATTACGTTTTGCAGCATTTCTTATCACCATTTTATTAACTGCTCTATACGTATCAGTCACAACGTATCAATATGAAATGATACCTGAATCTCTTCTGCAGACACTCGTTGAGTCACGGAGTCGCGTACCGTTTGCACCGATTTATGAAGCGCTGATGATGGAGATCACCCTTGAACTTCTTAGGGAAGCTGGAGCGAGATTACCTACGAAAATCGGACAGACGATCGGAATCGTAGGGGGTATCGTGATCGGACAAGCAGCTGTACAAGCTGGTTTTACGAGTAACGTTCTTATTATTGTAGTTGCAAGTTCAGCGATCTCCTCTTTTGTCATTCCGAGCTATGTGATGAGTGCAAGTATTCGGTTAACGAGGTTTGGTTTAATTATTCTTGCTGGAATTCTTGGGAATTTTGGGATTATGGTCGGACTTACTGTTCTAATCATCCATATTTGTGGGTTAACTAGTGCTGGTGCTCCTTATACTGCACCTCTATCTCCTTTTTTTAAAAAGGACTGGAGAGACTTTTTGATCAGAGCTCCTTTTTCTTCTATGAAAACGAAGCCGACGATTTCAAAGAGCTCACAAAAACGATGAGTGTATAACGAAACGCATAGGGAACTGAGGGATGAGTATGTCTGAAAAGATTGCTCCTTTTCATCTAGCTATCTTAATCTATATGATCCAATCGGGAGTAACGCTTACAAAACTACCTCGTTTGCTTGCTGTTGATTTTGGAACGAATGGATGGATCATGGTCATCCTCGTTTCATTCGTTGCGTGTTGTAACATCTTTCTAATCGGTCTTGTGAATCGAATTGGTGAAGGGAAGGACCTGTTCGATATCATGGAAGCGCTGATTCCTCGAGGTGTTATGGCACCTTTTTATCTTCTACTCGCATTTATCTATTCCGTGTTAGTCATTCTCATCGGAAAAGATTATGTTGTGATCACACAGGTGCTTTCATTCCAAAATACAAACGCATATTACTTTATCATCATCATGCTGCTTCTAGTCATTTATCTAGTAAGTAAAGACGTGTATACCATTACAAAGGTGACTACTGTGTTTTTTGTTTTTACGGTTTGGATGACATTACTTATGTTCTATCACTTTCCATATATGTCTTTTACAAGAATGACGCCATTCTTTTTAGCAGAAGGAGAGAACTTTCTCTTAGGATTTATCAATCTCTTCACAGCATTTCTTGGTTTTGAACTTGTGGTCTTCCTCTTTCCTTATATCGATCGGTCGAAGAAAAAGTGGTTTCGAAGTGTTTATATCGGAAATATGATCACAACCTTCATTTATTTAGCGATATCGATCGTCTCCTATATGTTCTTTTCACTTGAGCAGCTAAAGTTAACGAGTTTTCCCGTCCTAAACTTAATTGCTTTCATAGAAATAGAGTTGATCGAGCGAATAGAAAGCTTTATCTTTACGCTGTTTTTGATGAAAATTGTGGTGTCGATCGTGATGTATATTTGGGTTGCAAAACTCCTATTTAAGAGAGCTCTCCCAGTCGTTCCGGATAAATGGGTAACCCTCATTCTTATTTTCTCAGGACTAGCCATTACCTTTAATGCAAACTTGGAGTATGAGATAGGAGAGTGGTTGAATATATTTGGCCTGATAGGAGCTAGCATCGCAATAGCATTACCTCTCATCTTGCTTACAGTGTTAGGCATTCTGAAAATAAGGAGGAGAAATCGTGCGTAAAATGAGCTGTGTGGTTACCCTTGCCTTCATACTGCTAACAGGTTGTAATGACCAAAAAATCATCGAACAACTTGGGATCGTTAGTTTAATCAGTTATGACGATATTAGTGAATCGGAAGAGCACAAGATGAAAGTAACGGCTGTGATTCCTGATTACTCCATCGAAGCAACATCAGAACAAGAAATACTTGAGGCAGAAGCAAGCCTTATGAAAGAAGCTGAAGAGAAATTGGCGAATCAGACGCGCCAAAAATTAGTGAATGGGCAAATTCGTTCTGTGATATTCGGAGAAGAATTAGCATCTAAGGGAATTAAGGATATCATTCAAGCGATGGAAAGGGAGCAAGAAATAGGTTCACGTGTGAAGGCGATGGTTGCAGAGGGCGAAGCTGTAGCCATCTTAAAGTCAACAGGTGTTGAAAACATCGGTGATTATATGGAAAAAATGATTAAGAAAGCTGCCGAGGAATATTTAGTTCCTAATTCAGACATCCACATTTTTTACAGAGATCTCCTCGATGATGGGATTGACCCTGTAACGCCTTTAATAGGACTGACAGAGGGGAGAGCTAATCTAAAGGGTACAGCGTTATTTAAGGACGATCGGTATGTAGGCAGTTTGAATTCAGAGTTATCTCGAATCTTCTTAACACTATACGGCAAAGTGAATTCGAGTGAGTTAACGGTGAAGATGCCAGACGGAGAGCATATGCGCTATATTAACTTTAACTATAATGAAAGTGATCGAGACGTTAAGGTGAAGAAGAAGGGAAAGGACATCACTGGAATCGAGATTAAGATCGATTTAAAAGGCTCGGTCCTTGAAGATACAAAAGAGGGCGTGATCTCCTCTCCTGAAGAAAGTAAAAAGATTGAAAAGCTAACAGAAGACTATATCACACAGAATGGAGAAAAAGTTCTTTCCATTTTAAAAGAGAATCGCACAGACAGCCTTGGGTTAAAGCAGTATGTGCGAAATTCATTATCCTTTAAGGAATGGAAAGCGTTAGATAAAGACAGTATCCTTCAAACGACACCGATCACGTTATCGGTCGATGTGAAAGTGAAGGACACTGGAATGATGCAATGATCAGTAGCAAATGCCAACTCGCTTATGAAGATGGTTTCTTTCAAAGAGTTCTTTGTAAACAAAGTCCGCAGTATCTCCTACAGTAATTTTCTTGCCGTCTTCAGGTAAAACATCTTGTTCCGTACGGTAATGTCCAAGAGCTTCACCGTCAGGTAAGTAAGTTGGACAAATAATCGTCCAGTCTAGGTCCGTTTCTTTTAATGCTTCGTAGACGCTCCGGTGTTCTTCAGCTGCTCTCGTCGTTTTCCTTTTTGATTCTGGTGATTCATATCGGAACAGCTCCGGGTTTGTCCGGCTATTCAGTATTCCTGCTGTTCCAACAGTAACGATCCTCGTAATATCATGCCTCTTCATCGTATCGATGATGAGCGGAGCGCTTTCAGATAACGTTGTTGTCTTATCTGTACTAAGAGCACTAACGATTACGTCAGCATTACGTGCAGCTTCATCGAGTTTCGATGCATCGAGCACATCACCTTCGATAATCGTAAGCCCTTCCTTCATTTGTAGCCTCTCTTTAGAACGGACGAGGACGGTCACATCATGTCCGTCTTCGACTGCTGATCTTAGTACGTGACTTCCGACTCTCCCAGTGCTACCTAATAGTAAAATATGCATCGTATAAACCTCCTTGTACTCTTCCATTATTTTAGAAAAGTTCCATTATGATTGCAATGCAACCGACTTCCCGTAACAAACGACGCGCATCGTTCGAATCGTTATGGTAAACTGTTAGAAAATTTGCGATTTTAACAGAAAATTATTGTAATTAGCCTTTTTTTACCAGTCTTTTTTGTTAAACTACTCATAAGTCTAATCAACTTTGAACACAGGAGAGGGGTTAACGACATGAAGGAAACGTTACATAACAGACTCGAAGAACTATACCCAGATATGGTGTCACTCAGAAGAGATCTTCACCAGCATCCAGAACTTTCATTCGAAGAAATTCGAACTCCTGAATTGATCGCATCCTTTTACGAAAGTCTCGGGATGGAAGTGCGAACCAAAGTAGGAGGAAGAGGGGTCGTGGCGACGCTGAAAGGAAGAGAACCCGGAAAAACCGTCGCGCTTCGAGCAGATTTCGATGCTCTTCCGATTCATGATCAAAAAGAAGTTCCGTATAAGTCTACGGTTCCAGGCGTCATGCACGCTTGTGGACACGATGGCCACACCTCAACATTGCTTTATTTAGCCCAAGCGTTTTATGAGCAGAGAGAGAACCTGACAGGAACGATCGTTTTCATCCATCAGTTTGCTGAAGAGCTTGCACCAGGCGGAGCAAAACCGATGATAGAAGACGGTTGCCTCGACGGAGTAGATGCTTTATTTGGAACGCACCTTTGGTCTGGATTTCCTACAGGCACGATCGCTTACAGAGCGGGCGAACTGATGGCAGCAGCAGACTCATTTGAAATCGTCATAAAAGGTAAAGGTGGCCATGGCGGTATTCCGCATGAGGCGATCGATTCCATCGTCATCGCGAGTCAGCTCGTCGGAAGTCTACAGCAAATCGTCAGCCGTTCGATCGACCCTTCTAAAACAGCAGTCCTTTCTGTTGGGTCATTTCATGCTGGCTCTGCTTACAACGTCATATCTGAATCGGCTACGTTAACAGGGACTGTTCGAACCTTTGATATGGAAGTGCGTGAAGACATCGTAAAAAGAATGGAAAGAATGATCAAAGCAGCTTGTGACGCAGTTGGAGCCGACTATTCCTTCACATATAAAAGAGGGTATCCTCCTGTCGTTACTCATGAAGAGGAAACAAAGCTGCTCGCATCAGTTGCAGAAAAGATTGATGATGTGAACGAAACGATTGAAACAGACGCATTGATGGTAGGGGAAGATGTATCATACTACTTACAGCAAGTCCCAGGCACATTCTTTTTAACTGGAGCAAGAAGTGAAGAAATAAATGCCGTTTATCCGCATCATCATCCGATGTTCGATATCGATGAGAAAGCGATGCTGATCGCAGCGAAAACGCTTTGTGATGTTACATTAAAATATTTAGAGAAGACTCATAGATAGAGAGAGTTTACACGGATTGGGAGTGGACGTATGTCGAAAGGGTTACTAAACAATGAAGCTGAACTAAGTAAACGTCAACTTCATCTACTCATGGAAGTTTCCACGATTTTAAATTCATCTTTAAATTTTTACTCTGTTATACAGTCGGTGATTGAAGAGGCAGTTTCTGCGATCGATGCCGCTGAAGGAGGCATTCTTTTTCTGTTAGACGAAAACGAGGAGGGGCTGAAAGTCGCTGCTTCAACAGGGTTCAATAAAACGAGCCTGAATGAAGTCGTTTTGTATCCTGGAGAATCGATGACGGGGCTTTCGTTTGAAAGAAAGAAGACAATGCATTTTCCTACGAGTGAAAAAGCAGCCGAGGCGATGAGCACGATGACCTCACGTAATAAGGAGCTGTATCATGAGTCGGCAATCCGCTTACCGATGAGTACAGTTTGTGTTCCGATCAAGAAAGAATCTTCTTGTACAGGTGTGATCGTACTCGATAATTTTAATGAGATGAAGCAGTTTGAAGAGGAGGATATCAAGCTCGTTGAAGCGATCTCTTCACAAGCTGCAATCGCTATTGAAAATGCAGGGCTTTATGAAAATAAAAAAGCTTCGATCGAGAAATTAAAGACGTTTAATAAAACAGTCGTTGAACAAAACGAAAATCTATCAAAATCGGTTGAAACGCATCAATCTCTCTCTGATTTTGGGATGGAAGAGAACTCTTTTCAGAATATCTGTACCTTCCTAGCAAATTCAATCGACCGTCCAGTCGTGTTGTTTAGTGCTTTTGGAGATGTTCAAGCAACGAGCATAGAGGAGTTTCCTCACGTTGAAGAAATAAGGGAAGCCATTCATTGTAATATACGTTCTACTGAGAGAAGCATTGGAAAGAGTATGTTCCACGGAGACGGCTTTATGCTGTTCGCTTTAGGAAGGTTAACGTTTCCAACAGGCTATCTAGCGATCTTATCGAACGGCACTCAACTAACAAGGTTTGAACACTCTGCTATTTGGCATTCTTGTACCGTTGCTGGATTGCAGTTAATGAAGAAAGAAGGGGATGAGAAGGAAAAGCATCGGCTTACGAATGAGCTATTGATCAACATGATGTCAGTCGAAGGTGAGGATGCTGATGTTGACTATCTTGCCACGCGACTACATACGAGTGAAGACGGCTTATATACGATCTCACTTATCGATCTTCCTAAGGAAACGGGTCCAGATAAGGAAGAGTGGTTGAGGCAGTGTGTTCATGCTGCGATTCAGTATTCTATTTCTCAATCTCAATGTAAAAACATCCACGTTACGGAGTGGGGAAGGCAAATCGTTCTGCTCTTCTATTTTGACAAGGAGATAGAGCGTCACGATGCAATAGAGAAAGTCGACACTTTTGTTAAAAAGCTAACATCGCTACTGAACACAGTGATCGATGACCCGCAATACAGAATCGGAATAGGAAAAACTGTTAAAGGAATGCAGCAGCTGTTTGAAACGTTTAAAGAAGCCAAGAAAACCGTACTGTTTTTACGAAGGTTCGCCTTTGAGGGAAGTGTTGCTTCATATGCAGATATCGGAGCACTAAGGTTGTTGCTGAACAATAATGAAAAAGAGCTTTCCGATTACACCCTCGACTATCTAAGTCCACTATTGACGTACGAGAAACGTAGGAAAGGCGACCTTTTTCATACACTCTTCATCTATCTTTCTACTGGACAGGATTTAAGAAGAGCATCTGAATTACTTCATATCCACGTCAATACGATGAACTATCGCATACAAAGAATACAAGAAATCTTATCTGTTGATTTTAACTCACCTGGGGATTTATTAAATATTCAGGTCGCATGCAACATCTATAAATACCTTTATGATGTGAATCAATCTTGATCAGGTTCTAAGAATGGACGAAGTTTTCTAATGTATCTTCTAATATCAAACAATAGCTTCGTCTGCGTTTTTTTATCGCTTGTAAATGAGCGAACGTGTGAAATCGAAGGAAAGGCACCATGTTCATTGAAGCGGACTGGTAGGACAGCTTGTTTGAGCAAATCTCCTGATTTGCGATCGATCAACTCTACTTCTACCTCCGCTTCAAGCGTGCCTGGTATATGATAGTTTTCGAGTCGTATGACTCTCTGTACTTTGAATAGTAGTTGATCCATGAGAAGCCTCCTCTTCTATGATGGTACTGTTATTATAAAACACTCAAGAAGTCGTGCCTATAAATGGATGCGCTGCTTTGAGAAATTTAGGATATTTTGCTGAAAGATGGAAGGGTATTACAAAGAAATGTCTAATAGATTACATAACAATTCTATTTTTACATTGTGTTGCAATCATCCACAATTTGAGCGGGGTATTCTATGGGGAATTTCACCTATACATTTCACTTCTTTATTGTTGCACTGTCTATCTTCATGGTGGTGAGCTATGCCTATACGGCATTCGACTTTCATGAGCGATCATTAAATGCTACTTACAGAGCGAAGAGGCTATGGGTGATCGGAAGTTCGATTACGCTTGGTTCTGGTATTTGGATTCTTTATTATATAGGCTTGCATGGGTACTCGAGCAATATTACATCACAGTTCGATACACCGCGTTTCATTATGCTTTCTTTTATGCTACCGTTGCTCGGTTCGATCGCGACGTTTTTTTTACTTTCATTAAAGCTCGGTCGTTTTATTACTGTTTTGTTGTGCAGTATCTCTTTAACGATGACTTTGCTAGCTCTTCAGCTTTTGAGCTCTGTTTTTATTCTAGGCATATCTTATAGTTTAGGGAACGTCTGGCAATTGGTCGTGACTGCTTTTATTGCTTTATTTTCATCGTTTAGTAGCTTTTGGATCGTATACGGTATGAGGAATGAAAAGCGTCAGTTTATTAATAACTTAGTCGGTGCTCTAGTAATAGGGTTAGGGATCGCATCTGTTCATTACTTCTCGATTTCTTATGCTTCTTCATCAACATCGTTTAACCTTGAAAACTACAGTGAAAACTCTATGATGCAATATCTTGTTTTAACTGCTGTTTTTATCGTAACGGTCCTTCTTCTAATTAGTGTCGTTAGAGATCGAAAGTTAGCATTAAAGACAGCTCAGCTGCGGGAAAGTGAACGACGCTATCTTTCTCTTGTAGAAAACAACCCAGATGGCATCATGCTCGTTGATCTTGAGGGAATGATCATCAACATCAATCCTGCTTTAGAGAAAATATCGGGCTATAATTTAAAAGAGGCTACAAATCTCAACTGTTATAACATCCTTTCAGGTGAAACGAAAAAAAGAACTATGAAGTGCTTTATAGAAGTAAAGAGAGGAGTTTCACAAAAATGTGAGTCAGCGATCCTGCACAAGATGGGACACTCTGTCAAAGTTAGATTGATAATGATTCCTCATGTGATCGATGCTAGCATTAAAGGGGTTATCGTCATTGTAGAAGATATCACTGAGATAAAAGAAACAGAAGAGCTTCTCAGAAAATCAGAGAAATTAACTGCAGTAGGTGAATTAGCTGCTGGTGTAGGACATGAGATTCGTAATCCACTCACATCGTTAAAAGGTTTTGCAAACATCCTTTCAACTTCTACGACAGACGTGAAGTCGAAAGAGTTTTTACAGATCATGCTCTCTGAGATCGATCGGATCAATGTGATCGTTAGTGAGTTCATGCTCCTCGCTAGGCCTCACGATAAAGAGTTCGCTCGAAGTGACCTGATCTCACTCCTAAGGCATGTGGTTACATTGCTAAAAACACAAGCGATTTTAAATGACGTTGTGATTCGAACGCATTACGAATTTGATCGTCTCCTGATCACATGTGAAGAGAACCAGATCAAACAAGTATTTGTTAACCTTATTAAGAATGCGATCGAGGCGATGCCTGATGGCGGAATCATCACGGTGAAGGTTTTGCTGAATGAGGAGAACGAAGCGTTAGTTAGTATAACAGATCAAGGTGTGGGGATTTCAGATGAACAGCTGAAACGGATCGGTGAACCGTTCTACACGTTGAAGGAAAACGGTACGGGTCTAGGGATGATGGTAAGCTTCAACATCATCGAGAATCATGGTGGTACGCTTCAGCTGACAAGTAGTGAGGGAAAAGGAACCACTGTCGAAGTCGTCTTGCCTTCTGTTGAAGAAAATCTAATCATAGTCAATTAAAGCGCTGACAGTTGTCAGCGCTTTTCCTATTGTAGAAACATATTACTTTTTTTATTATTTGACCAAAAATCGGTTCCAGGGCGTAACGCTTGTGCGATCTAACTTCCATTTTTCGTCGGCTGCTCGAGATGCGGATGATCAAATCCTTTGAATTCTGAAGCGGGAATATCTAAAGCGGTCGAAATTTTTAAAAGCGTTTGCCCGTCAGGAGATTTGCGGTTTTCTTCAATCGCCTTCATCACACCTTTTCCAATGCGGACTTTCACGGCAAGCTCTTCAATCGTTATCCCTTTTTCAAGTCTATGTCTTCGGATAATTTCAGATAATCCATTCATTTTCTCTTCCTCCTATCAAATTTTTATTGCGGGCATTTGCCTATCGAGTAGCAGTTTATAGTGCTATTGTATAGACTGATTTGAAAGAAAACTGTGACATTCATCACGCATATGATTCTAAACGGCTATAAAATGAATAAAATAATGTTGACAAAGATGGCAGAACGCGATAGTTTTGTACTAAGGAAACATTTGTGTGTGAATGCATAGTGTGATAAAAAGTTGAAAGTCATAACTGACTTCCTTTTTTTTAACCAAGTTTTGCCCGGGGGAAACAAATATAAACGTGGCCAAGATTACTTGTCACAAATGCACCAAGCCACCTTTTTTTCCGCTATGCACAATATCACAACCGAAGAATACTATTTTAACTAATCGAAAGTGAGGAACAAATCATGAAGAAATTTATAGGACTATTTCTAGGGGCGGTACTTGCGGTCGTTCTTTCAGCTTGTGGCAGCACAGATGCAGGGAGCGAGAACGAAAAGATCGTTGTTACAACTACGATCGGTCAGATTGCAGATATCGTTGAAAATGTAGGTGGAGAGCACGTAGAAGTGGATGGACTAATGGGACCAGGTATTGACCCTCACTTATACAATGCTTCACAGGGAGACATCAATAAACTTTCAAAAGCTGATATTATCTTTTACAACGGTCTTCATCTTGAAGGAAAGATGGGAGACATCTTCGCAAAGATGAAGAAAGATAAGCCAACATATCCGATTGCTGAAGCCATTCCGGAAGAAAAACTTCTTCAAGATCAAGCTGACGCATCTGCAATCGATCCACACGTTTGGTTTAACATCGATCTATGGAAATATGCAGTTGAAGAAGTGCGCGATGGTTTGATCGAATACGATCCTGAGAATAAAGAAGAATATATGAAGAATACGGAAGCTTATATTAAGGAATTAGAAGAAGTACAGGCAGAAGCTCAGGAGAAGATCAACGAGATTCCTGAAGAAAGCCGCGTGCTAGTAACTGCACACGATGCATTTCAGTATTTCGGTCAGGCATATGGAATGGAAGTAAAAGGGCTTCAAGGACTAAGCACGGATTCAGAATACGGCTTGCGCGATGTGCAAGACCTTGTGAACGTTCTTGTTGACAGAAACATTAAAGCAGTATTTATCGAGACGAGTATCTCAGAACGCTCGATCAATGCAGTAGTCGAAGGTGCAAAAGAAAAGGGTCACGATGTGAAAATTGGCGGTGAATTGTTCTCAGATGCAATGGGAGAAAAGGGAACGCCAGAAGGTACGTACACAGGAATGTACCGACACAACATCGATACGATCACGAATTCGTTAAAATAAGGATGTAAGAAGTCGAAAGGAGTTTCAGGAATGAATCCCGTTGATATATCTAACGTAACAGTTGCATATGACAGAAAGCCAGTTCTTCAGGAAGTGACATTCAATGTCCCTGAAGGAAAGCTTATTGGAATCGTAGGTCCTAACGGTGCAGGCAAATCTACATTGATCAAAGCCATCTTAGGGCTGGTTCCAACAGCTTCTGGCACTGTTCAGATATACGGCAAACCCTACAAGGCACAGAGAAAACTCGTTGGATACGTTCCTCAAAGAGGCTCTGTCGATTGGGATTTTCCAACGAATGCGCTTGATGTCGTTCTGATGGGGAGATATGGCCACATCGGATGGTTTAAGAGACCTGGTAAGAAGGATACTAAAATCGCGATGCAGGCACTCGATAAAGTTGGAATGAAAGAGTATGCGGATAGACAGATCAGCCAGCTTTCAGGTGGACAGCAACAGCGCGTGTTTCTTGCAAGAGCTCTCGCTCAAGATGCAACCGTTTATTTTATGGATGAACCGTTCGTTGGGGTAGATGCTGCTACAGAAAAAGCGATCATCGCGCTATTGAACGAGTTGAAAGCCCAGGGTAAAACGGTGTTGGTGGTCCATCACGACCTCCAAACAGTCAAAGAATATTTTGATTGGACCCTACTATTGAATAAAAGGCAGGTAGCACTTGGACCGACTGAAGAAGTGTTTACGATCGATAATTTACAGAAAACGTACGGAGGAAGACTTGCGTTTCTAGATCAGCAAGTGAATCAACCGTTCGTTCAACAGTGATAAGGAGGACCGGCAATGTGGAATGAGATACTCCTGACTCTACAGGATGCTAATACACAATGGGTCCTCTTTGGATCCATACTTCTCGGTATAGCGAGCGGCGTGCTCGGTAGTTTTGCGCTGCTTCGTAAACAAAGCTTGATCGGAGATGCGATGGCCCACGCGGCATTGCCGGGGATCTGTATCGCTTTTCTCCTATACGGTACGAAGTCGATCGGTTGGTTTCTTATTGGTGCCGCGCTATCAGGTTTGTTAGCGACCTATTTCATCCAATCGATCATCCATCATTCAAGAATCAAAGAAGACACGGCGATCGGTCTAGTGCTCTCCGTGTTCTTTGGTTTTGGTATCGTACTTTTAACAAAAATTGCACAATCGGAAAACGGAAATCAAAGTGGTCTAGATGATTTTATTTTTGGGCAGGCGGCATCATTAGTTGGAAATGATGTAAAGGTCATCTCTAGTGTCGCAATTGTACTACTGATCATCACGTATCTCTTGTTTAAAGAACTAAAACTGTTTACGTTCGACCGTCAATTCGCAAAAGGAATCGGATTACCGACAGGGCTGTTGAACGCTCTATTGATGACGTTGATCGTTAGTGCTGTTGTAATCGGTCTTCAAGCAGTAGGTGTTATCTTGATGGCTGCGATGCTGATTACGCCAGCAATATCCGCTCGCTATTGGACGGATCGTCTTGATCGCATGGTTATCATTGCAGGAGGAATCGGAGCGCTATCAGGAACTCTCGGCACGATTTTGAGTTCGATGGCGAATAGTCTTCCGACTGGTCCAGTCATCGTCATTGCTGCGACATTGATGTTTCTTTTTTCACTCGTCTTCGCTCCAAAACGCGGTTTAGTTTCAAAAGGTGTGAAGCTATATAAACTACGTAAGGAGGTCGCTCGTGAAACGGTTCTCCAAACGCTGTATGATTTAACGGAGTCGACAACCACGAGCGGTGGAGAAATCGAATTTACACCGCAAGCGATTGCTGAACGCAGACCGATGAGTGATCGAAAACTTCAAGCGAATCTTTTATCACTTGAAAAAGAAGGCTTGGTTGTTAATTCGGGAGACAAATGGAAATTAACATCTAACGGTGCGGTAGAGAGCTATGAAATCACATTAAACAATCGATTGTTCGAAACGTACTTGATGTATGAAATGAAGTTCGCACATCTTCAACTAGCCGCAAACGATTCATGGAATTATAAAGAACTTCCAGCGGAAACGTTAAACGAACTTAAGGGATACATGGCAGTTCACGACCGAACGCCAAAATTAGATCCAGAGTTATTTGCGACTTTTGGAAATCATGATGAGCAGAAAAGGGAGGTGAACTGATCATGAGCTATGGCGCATGGATTATCCTAACAGGCTCACTCGTAGGAGTATCGTGTGGAATCGTTGGTTGTTTTCTAATATTGAGGAAGATGGCGATGTTAGCTGATGCGATCAGTCACACCGTCTTATTAGGAATCGTACTTGCATACCTTGTAAGTCACTCCCTCGAAGGAATATATATGCTTGTAGGGGCTGGAATAATCGGACTTTTGACGGCCTTCTTAGTACAGGTCCTCGATACGTCTGGCGTTCAATCTGATGCAGCGATCGGCGTTGTGTTCACATCGTTGTTTGCTCTTGGAGTTATCTTATTATCAGCTTTTGCAGGAAAAGTTCATCTTGACGTCAACCATGCATTGATGGGTGAAATTACATTCATTCCATGGGATACGTTAACGATCAATGGAATGGATCTTGGACCATCTGCTGTATGGATGCTTGGTTTTGTCCTGATACTGAACCTTATCTTAATCTTTTTCTTTTATAAGGAAATTAAGATCAGCTCATTCGACCCTGCTATGGCAACAGCGATCGGGATTCCGGTCATCTTCATCCACTACCTTTTGATGTCGATGGTATCCATTACGACGGTAGCATCTTTCGATAGTGTTGGTGCGATCTTAGTTGTTGCGATGTTGGTCGTACCTGGTGCCACCGCGTACTTGTTAACAGATCGATTGATCATCATGCTTTGTATCAGTGCTGTAATCGGGGTCGCTTCTGCAGTCGGAGGCTATTACGCGGCGCTTGCATGGAACATTTCGATTTCAGGTTCTATGGCTTCGATCGCTGGTTTGATCTTTGGTCTTACGTTTATTTTATCTCCGAAACATGGACTCTTAGGTAAGGTGCTTGCTAGAAGGTCGATATCTACACAGCACTCATAATCCATTTAACGCGATAAATTATAGAAGAAATGATTCGAAACTATATGAAAATTTAGAGACTTATAGTATAGTAAGTTCATATCGATAGACTGTACCCACGGGTCTATCTCCTCAATTGAAGGGCCATCCTAACGAATGCTGGATTCGTTAGGATGGCTATTTCTTTTTTTATTTTTAGATTGAAATGAAATTTCACAGGGAATATACCTGTGGAATGGAATTGATTGAGAGGAGAAATAGAGATGGATGTAGGTACAGAATCAAGAGTGAAGGCTCAGCAAGCAAAAAACGATGTAAAGCCCTGGATCAGAGGACTGGCAAGGATGGGCTATATTGCAAAAGGCGTTGTGTATTTGATTATTGGTGTTCTGGCCTTTCAAGCCGCAATTGGTACGGGAGGAAAAACGACTGATTCGAAGGGAGCTTTCGCAGCGGTCGCCTCAAAACCGTTTGGAGAAGCACTTCTTTGGGTCTTAGCTGTTGGATTGCTTGGGTATGCGATGTGGAAGTGTATTCAAGGCATTAAAGATCCTGAGAAAAAGGGAAATGGGACGAAGGAATTCTTCTTACGCGTTGGATTTGTCGGAAGTGGGATCGTTCATGTATTTTTAGCCTACAACGCTGTTCAGATCATCTCAAGAGCTGGGAGTTCTTCTTCTGGCGGAAAACAGTCATGGTCTGCTATGTTATTAAGTAAGCCTTTTGGACAATGGATCATCGCATTAATTGGCGTTGGATTCATCATATTCGGCATTTCTCAAGTTGTTCGAGCATATAAGAAGTCGTTTATGAAGAGTTTAAAAAATCACAATATGCATGACCAGGAACAGTGGTGGGGCAAGCGCTTCGGTCAATTTGGCTTGAGTGCTCGAGGTGTTGTATTCGCTTTGATGGGAATCTTCTTTATTCAAACAGCGATCACAGCAGATCCTGATAAAACAAAAGGACTCGATGGCGCCCTTTCAGAATTGTCGCAGCAGCCATATGGTACAGTTCTTTTAGCTATTGTTGCTCTCGGTTTCATCGCATATGGATTATTTATGTTTGTAAAGGCGAAGAATAGGAGAGTAACCGTTTCTTCATAGGTAGGTGGAATGTTTGAAAGAGATTTCGTTGAAAGATGCACAAGTAGCGATACAGGATGAAACATTGTTCTTTTTATACCTGTATGGAACGAACTGTTCAGTTTGCCATGCATTACTACCACAGGTAGAAGAAGTGATGAAGCAGTATCCAGAAATACAGTGTGGAAAATTAAACGTACATGAGGTTCCTGAAGCGGCAGGTGAGTTCTCCGTGTTTACGATCCCTGTTCTCCTCTTATATGTGGAGGGAAAAGAAACGATCCGAGAAGCACGATTTGTTAACATGGATTCCTTTGCTTCAAGTATCGAGAGAATCACGACTCTTATAAAAGGTTAAGGCTTTCCTGGTTCACAGCTAGGAGGGAAGTTCTGTATCATAACACGAAAATAAGAAAACAGCGCACAGCATCCCGCAGGATGCTGTGCTTTTCTGTGTTATCACACAAAAATCACTCGATAAACTCTGTGAAATTTGGGTGTTTATAATATTTTTTATTTTTCTGAAAAATAGGTTGAACCTTTTTGTTTTATTGTTATATAATACTAACATATTAAGTTAGTTGTACTATAACAGATAGGAGGAAGTAAATAATGAATTGTTATACGTGTTCTGGAAATGGTGAACTTTCTTGTCCTCATTGTCACGGTAAGGAAAGAACGGCTGAACACTGCAAGCATTGTCGCGGAGAAGGCTGTGTTGGATGCCACCGCTGCAGTGGCAACGGACGTTTGGATTAATTGAAAGGGGGCTACAAATGGGAACGGTGAATGTAAAAACTGTATCACTAACACGGTCAGATGAAGAAGCAAAGTTCCTATCGAGGCTCATTCATACATTCGATGTAGAACGCTCCCAGATACATGAGCCAAGAAACAGCGGATTGAACACAAACGTAAATCGTATCGACAGCAACTGGCACGTTAAGCCGGTGAGAAAAGATCTGCAAGATCAAAGAGTCGGTTTGATCGTAAGACATCATTCAGAAATGAAGAGATGCCTTGAATCGAGGGCGAAGGTGATTACGGTCGACTTTTTAGACTCATCAGATCGTCATTCCTCATTTAGCTATATTCAAAGCTCTATCGAAGAAGCAACGAGAAGCAGGAGCCAAATTCCAGCGATAATGTACGATGTAAAAGCAAACGAAAAGGAATCGGTCTTAATCGTTGGAAAGTACTTGTTTCAAAATGCTGAAGCCTTATTACATAGGCGGTCAGCACCATATTTTTCACTAAGAGGGATTGCTTCTTGTGAGATGGCGAGGGTATGGAGAAAGCTTTTCTCCTTCGCTGAAGCTGAACTATCACTTATAAGAGGTACTGTCAAAGTGGCGGTTGAAATTGACGCTGTGAATTATACCGACTGCGAACACATTCTTTATGAGTTTAAAGACCATTGTGCTGGTCTTAGGGTGGTGACTGATGATCGACACGTTGATAGCGAGATCGTACAAAACACCATTGCGATCGGCCATGCGCGAGGTACTCATGTCATCGCACTTAAAGAGCGAACGTTCACCGAGAAAGCAGCCGAATCAGAAGCGATAACTGGATTTGACGGAATTAGTATTAGCAATCATACAGCCATCGAAAGTATGGTAACCATTTGGAATCATATTATGCCAGAAGCAAATCAGTTATGGAAGAAACGAAAAGGAATCACTTGTTAACTTACATTAGGGGAGGAATTAATGATGAATGAAGGAAAAAAGTTACTGGATAGCTGGAAATCAGACCGTTTTACAGGTGTTGAGCGACCGTACTCACCTGAAGACGTAATGAAGTTAAGAGGATCGGTTCAGATCGAATATACATTAGCACGTAGAGGTGCTGAAAGGCTCTGGAAATCCATAAACGAAGAAGACTTTGTGAATGCGCTCGGTGCATTGACAGGAAATCAAGCCGTTCAACAAGTAAAAGCGGGCTTGAAGGCTATATACTTAAGCGGATGGCAGGTAGCTGCTGACGCAAACGTTTCAGGGCAAATGTATCCCGATCAAAGTCTATATCCAGTGAACAGCGTGCCGCAAGTTGTAAAACGAATCAACCAGGCTCTTCAAAGAGCAGATCAAATTGAGCATTCAGAAGGTAGCTTTAATCGTGATTGGTTTGTTCCGATCGTAGCAGATGCTGAAGCTGGATTCGGTGGTGCACTGAATGTATTTGAACTGATGAAGTCCATGATTGAAGCAGGTGCTGCAGGTGTTCACTTCGAAGATCAGCTATCTTCAGAGAAAAAGTGTGGGCACCTCGGAGGGAAAGTGCTGCTTCCAACGCAGCAAGCTGTGCGGAACCTTATCTCCGCAAGACTAGCGGCTGACGTGATGGGTGTACCAACCGTGATCATCGCTAGAACAGATGCGAACGCTGCTAACTTGATCACAAGCGATGTAGACGGCTATGACCGAGAGTTTTTAACAGGCGAACGAACACCGGAAGGCTTCTTTTACACGAAGGCTGGACTCGATCAAGCGATCGCTCGAGGGCTTGCATACGCACCTTATGCTGATTTGATCTGGTGTGAAACATCTGAACCAAACCTTGAAGAAGCGAAACGATTTGCAGAAGCGATTCATGAGAAATTCCCTGGAAAACTTCTTGCATACAATTGTTCTCCATCGTTCAACTGGAAGAAGAAGCTTGATGACGAAACCATTGCGAAATTCCAAAAAGAATTAGGGAAGATGGGCTATAAGTTCCAGTTTGTAACACTTGCTGGTTTCCACGCGCTTAACCACAGCATGTTCGAGCTTGCTCGGGATTACAAAGATCATGGAATGGCTGCCTATTCGAGGCTTCAACAAGCTGAGTTTGCAAGCGAAGCGGATGGCTACACTGCGACAAGGCATCAAAGGGAAGTAGGGACTGGTTACTTTGATGCGGTTTCTCAAGTGATTACAGGAGGAACTTCTTCCACGACAGCTCTCAAAGGGTCAACAGAAGAAGAACAGTTTTCGACGAATTAAAGTAAAAACCGGCTGATTGATATTATCCCCTTTAAGTAGACATTCAAAAAAACCTCCATGATATGGTGGAGGAAAGGATGATACTTGGAGGGGATTTTTCTATGGCTAAAAAAGGACAAACGTTTCAACAGTATACAGACGATTTTAAACATAATGCCGTGATGAAATACATTAACGGTTCCCAAAGTTATAAAGCTCTAGCGGAAGAATTGGGAATAAAGAATTGTACACAACTTAAAGTGTGGGTCAAGAAGTGGAAGAATGGTGAGCCGTTTGATATTCGAAGTCGCAGTGGAGAAAATCCTATGTATGGTAGGCCGCGTACAAACTTTAACACAATTGAAGAAGAGAGAGATTACCTGAAAGCGCAGGTGGATTACTTAAAAAAGCAGTATCAAAATCTCGAAAAGGAGGAAAAATCACGCAAAAAATAAAGTATGAAACCGTGGAAGGCTTAAGGGGCAAAGCACCTGTCACTTGGTTATTAGAGATTGCTTCCCTCCAACCATCAAGTTATTACAAATGGAGAGCCAGTCAAGCAAAGCGAGATGAAAAGGCCAATCAAGATCATGACATCCAAATGCATATGATGGGGATTCATTTTCTTCACCCGGAAACAGGTTATCCTACCATGACACGTTTATTAAAAGAAAGTGGTTACCACATTAACCACAAAAAAGTGTATCGCTTGATGACAGAAATGGGCATTCAATCGGTAATCCGTAAAAAAAGAAAAAGGCATGGATACACCCCGTCTGTCGTCTATCCAAATAGGTTAAAACGCAACTTTAAAGCCAAGGGAACGAATCAGAAAATGGTGACGGACATTACTTATGTGTCAGATGGTAAACGATTCTATTACTTATCGGTGATCCAAGATTTATTCAACAATGAGATCGTAAGTTGGCAGCTTTCTAAACGAAACGATTTAAAACTTGTATTAGATACAGTAGCCCAATGGACAAAGAAAAAAGACGTAACTGAAGCCGTTCTCCATTCGGATCAAGGCTTTCAGTATACGTCTAAGGCATACAACATACGAATAGAAGAATATGGCGTTAAGGGCAGCCACTCTCGCAAAGGAAACTGCCTAGATAACGCCTGTATTGAGTCCTTCTTTTCGCATCTCAAAACAGAGAAGTTGTATATCGAACAGTGTAAAACAGAAAATGAGATCAGACAAGCAATCGAGGATTACATCTACCACTATAACTACAGACGTTTCCAAAAGAAATTAAAACAACGCGCGCCGATTGAATATCGACACGCGTTGGCAGCGTAGTTTTTTTATACTGTCTACTTGACAGGGGTAAAACCAGATTTCAGCCGGTTTTTTCGTTACTTGAACTTTATGTTAGACTCCACGATCGTTCCGCCTTCAGTTACCTCTTTCAAGCAATCGAGTGCTTTATGAAGAACCTGTTGTTGTTGTTCTTTATTACCAGGTTGTCCTACAGCACTACCAAAAGGAAATCTGCTATATAGCGTGCGGGGGATGTTCACATAGTCTGCAATTTCTTTTGACATCGAGAGTGTAACGGTTGGAATTCCGTGTTCTTCCAATATGCGAGCGACCAGACCGGCCGACTGTTGGCAAATTGGTCAGGAAGGAACCAACAATGCGAAATCAACGTTTTGCTGAAGTAGTTTTTGTGCTACTTCAGGTGCAGTAACCTGTTTTAGTGGATGAGGAGTTGGGATATAGCCCATAAAACTATAGTGGGTATCTGCGAGTCCCCCAATTCTTCCTTCCTCCACCAGTTCGTTCATTCTTTCGAGCGGGAAGAGGACGTTAGGGTCCTGCCTCACGTTCGTTTGGTCATAATGTTCATGAGAGAAAGATAGATCTTTATTCGGTGTTGTTGCAGGTATTTCTCGGTAAGAAGGATCACCTAATCCGAAATGATCGGTAAAAGGTGTTTGTCCTTTTACATAAACCCCACCTGTTGTGATGATAGCACCTTTTGCATTACTTAGATCTTTTGTAAAAGGTGTGAAAGGTGTAGTTTCGTTCTTTTCGTATCGAAACGATGGAACCCAGTTTTGTCTTACTGCTTGTTCAACTTTTTCGATCAACTTTTTCTCCTCCTTTCGTATGTAATATCCCCATTCCGTTTTATCATTTATGCCAACAGATGAAAAGATATATGCTCTAACACTCATAATTAGAAGGACAAGTTAATATGATGGGTAATAAAAACGTTGGGAGGGACAGGCAGGAATGAAAAAGACGTTTGCCTATGTGACATGATCTTTCGTTTTTTCATTTTTCTAGTTGGCTTTGGTCTCTCTGTCGCAGGTGGCGTTACTTTAATACTCGAACTAAACTTTATTATCATCGGTCACACTGTTTTAGAATATTTACAATATGTATCAAGACGACCTGAGATGTTTTTATTCGCTTCTGGAATCATTGTGATTTGGGTAAGTGTATATTGGCCTAAGTTTTAATGTGTGAAATCCCAATATCTCCGCTAATGTCCCTTTCATAATCGAGCACTTTCCATAACCTATACTGTAGGCAATCGAACGGTAATGGAAAGGGAGATGACATGTGAGGTATATGGGACATCATATGAATTGTTATGATCCGCGTCTACACACGAGATACAATCATCAAATGAGACAGTTTGGCCTTGGATATCCTTTTCTCGGCGGTTTGGCAGGTGGGCTTGCTGGAGGATTTATCGGAAGTGCCATAGCACCCGGATACGGCTATCCTGGTCCAAGGCCTCCTTATTACGGTGGAGGTTATGGCTATCCACCGTATGGATATCAAAACTACCCAGGACAATATGGAGCAGGCTACCAAAGCGGGGGCTACCCAGGTAGTTACGGAGGATATGGAAGTCAGTATAGTTCACCATACTGGCAAGGTTCTTATAGATAAGTAAAGAAGCAAAGACGCTGTCTTTGCTTCTTTTATTTAAAACGATTCCCATTTCACAAGTTGTGCTGTTTCAAGACGATGAGTTACCTCGAGCCAGTTTACAACATTCCACCAGTTATCAATATACTCTTTCCGATTATTCTCATACTGAAGGTAGTAGGCGTGCTCCCATACATCGAGAACAAGAAGAGGGATCACATCCCATTGACTCAGGTTCTGGTGCTTTTCTGCTTGGAGAATTTCTAATCGTCTCGAAACGGGTGACCATACGAGAATCGCCCACCCTGAACCTTCGACTTTATTTGCAGCGTTCGTAAACTGTTCTTTAAATTGCTTGAAGCTACCAAAACTCTTATTGATTTCATCAAGCAATACACCAGAAGGTTTTCCTCCGTGTGGCGTCATCACTTTCCAGAAGATCGTGTGTAGATAGTGCCCTGCACCGTTAAAAGCTAGCTCCCTCTCCCAGTGTTTGATGAGCTCGTATTTTCCTTTTTTTCTTGCCTTTTCGAGCTCAGTTTCTGCTTGGTTTAAGCCATCTACATAGCTCTGGTGATGTTTATCATGGTGAAGCTTCATAATACGTGCAGAGATATAAGGTTCTAATGCATCGTACGCATAAGGCAGAGGAGGCAGTGTATGACCACCGATCGGTACACTCTCACGGCGAATCGCTCTCCATTCGTTGTATAGCTCTGCGGCTCTTATATAAAGAGAATTGTTAGGAGATGGGTCCTGGAGCTCTACATGATATTCTAAATCCCTTAACCAATTTTCTGTTAACGGGATGAGTGATTCGTACCGCTCATTGTTCATAATCTTTTCATAAAAATGATTTCCCCATATCAATAGCTCATCAGGTGTGGAACTGTCCATATTTCATCCTCCTTTACTTGCCGTTATTACTATATGAAAGGGAATAGAACTTTTATCATCAAAATTTAATGTTTTTTACAAGTAGTATGTGGGTATTCCTCCTTATAGACTAAGACCTTTAAGGTGGGATTATAATGGGGAAAAGCACGAATAAGGGGACGAAGCAGCCTAGAAAACGTACTTTTTTAAGATACATAGCATTGAGCATGGTGTTTATCATGATATTTGTATTATCTTTTGGTGGCTATAATACGTATGCTTATATCAATGATGCACCTAAACTTGATGAGAAAGAGTTAAACCTTGCACAGTCTTCAACGATTTACGATCGAGATGGAAATAAGATAAAAGATCTTATCGGTAAGGAGCATAGAAAAACAGTAGCATTTGAAGACATTCCAGACCACGTCGTGAACGCGTTTATCGCAGTAGAAGATGTGAGGTTCTGGGATCATAGCGGCGTCGACGTGAAACGAATAGGCGGTGCGATTCTTGCGAATATCAAAGAAGGTTTCGGCGCAGAAGGCGCTAGTACGATCACACAGCAAGTCGTGAAGAACATGCTTCTTGAACCTGAGAAAACGATGAAGCGAAAAGTCCAAGAAGCTTATCTTGCAATTGAGTTAGAAGAAGAGTATTCGAAAGAAGAAATCTTCGAAATGTATGTGAACAAAATCTATTTTGGTAATGGAGCATACGGTGTCGCAACCGCAGCTGATACATACTTTGATAAGAATTTGGATGAATTAACGACTGGTGAAGTTGCTCTATTGGCCGGATTACCACAAAGACCTTCTGGATATGATCCATACAAACATGAAGATCTTGCTGAAGAGAGAAGAGGAACCGTCCTCTATCTGATGGAGAAACACGGTTTCATTAGTAAAGAGGAACGAAAAGAAGCAGAATCTGTAGCAGTATCTGACTTGATTGTCGAGAAGAAAGCACCTTCTACGACCAATGACGCGTTTATTGATCAAGTGATCGTAGATTTGAAGAAAGCAGGAATACCTGAGACAGCACTTTTTACAGGCGGCTTGGAGATCCATACGACACTCGATCAAAATGCACAGCAAGTTGTTGATGATGCCCTCACAACGGATAAGGCAGTAGCGTATCCAGATGAGAAGTTTAAAGCTGGTATTGCGTTGATCGATACACAAACAGGTAAGATCAGAGCTATAGGTGGAAATCGTAACTCTGAGAAGAAAGATGTTCAAAAAGGGTTCAACTATGCAACACAATTAGAGCGTCAGCCTGGATCGACGATTAAACCTATATTAGATTATGCTCCTGGTATTGAAAAACAAAAGTGGTCTACGAACAAACAGTTCGTGGATGAAGAGCTTGAACTAAATGGAAAAGAATTTAGCAATTGGAACGATGAGTACCATGGCAGTGTATCCATTAGGACTGCATTACAGTGGTCATATAATATCCCAGCCATCAAGGCATTCATGGAAGTCGGTGGGGAAGAAGCGAAAGCATTCGCTGAAAATCTAGGAATCTCGATCGACCATACTTATCCTTCATATGCGATTGGAGGGTTCAATAAAGGGATATCTCCATTAGAACTTGCTGGAGCATACGCATCCTTTGGCTCTGGAGGAGTTTTTCATGAACCTTATAGCGTAGAGAAAGTCGTGTATCCAAATGGGAAAGAGCTGAATCTAGCATCTGAGGGAAGCCGTGCCATGAGTGAAGGAACAGCTTACATGATCACAGATATGCTTCGCACCGTAGTAAAAGATGGGACGGGTATGCAAGCGAGCATTCCAGGTCTTGACGTAGCTGGAAAAACTGGTACGACGAACTTACCAGAAGAAATCAATGCTGAAGGAACTTCAGATTCGTGGTTCTCAGGTTATACGACTAATTTTACGGCAGCAGTATGGACGGGTTATGATCAAACAACGGCAGAAACGTTTATAAAAAAGAAGGATGACGACATCGCAAAATTGTTGTTTAAGCATGTGATGGCAACAGTATCGACCGATGTAGAAACAGCAGCTTTTGAGAAACCAGATTCTGTTGTAGAGTTAAAGATCGACAAGAATTCAGGCTTGCGAGCAAACTTAAAGACTCCTAGTTCAGAAACGATTACAGAACTATTCTTCAAGGGTGAGGAACCAGAAAAAGCAAAGCTGCCTGAACCAAAACCGAAAAAAGAAGAGAAAAAGAAACCAGCTCCTTCTAACAATAGCGATAAAAAGGAAGCAGAAAAAGACAAAGAAACGAATGAACCTGAAGAGTCCTCTGAAACAGATGAGAGTAATTCTTCTGAAGATGCAAACGAAGAGAACAGCGGTGAACAAGGTTCAGAAGAGACCGAAAGTGAAGAAGACACCGAGAGTTCTGAATCAGGAGATTCCGGAAGTGAAGAAGGATCAGGGTCAGGAGACTCTGGAGGTGAAGATGGCTCAGGAACAGGAGACTCCGGAGGTGAAGATGGCTCAGGAACAGGAGACTCCGGAGGTGAAGATGGCTCAGGAACAGGAGACTCCGGAGATGAAGATGGTTCAGGATCAGGAGACTCTGGAAGTGAAGAAGGTGATGGCTCAGGATCAGGAGACTCCGGAAGTGAAGAAGGTGATGGCTCAGGATCAGAAGACTCTGGAAGTGAAGAAGGTGCTGGCTCAGGATCAGGAGACTCCGGAAGTGAAGAAGGTGCTGGCTCAGGGTCAGGAGACTCCGGAAGTGAAGAAGGTGCTGGCTCAGGATCAGGAGACTCTGGAAGTGAAGAAGGTGCTGGCTCAGGGTCAGGAGACTCCGGAAGTGAAGAAGAAACTGATGACTCAGATTCAGGAAACACTCGAAATGAAGAGGGTTCAGCAGAACCGGGAAACGGAAGCTCTAAAACTGATGAAGAGGATGAAGAATCAAACGATGACTCAACTGAAAATACGAAGCAGTCTTCTAACGGCTAATGTTGAAAACCTCCAGATTACATCTGGAGGTTTAGTTGTTTTTCATATGTAAAATACCGCCACTTTGGCGGTATTAAGATGGAGGAGCTAACGGTACATATGGGCTGAATTCAGACTGAAACTGTTGAGATTCAAACTCTGGAGCTGGCTCTGTATACGCTCCAGTATTGTAAAGGTTAGAAAGTGGCTTGATGACACCTGCACTACCAATTTGAAGAACTGAAGAGTTTGAAATTCCTTCGACTCTAAGCTGATGAATGACGATGTTTTGGTTTACAAAGAAATTCAAGGCTCTTCAGCTCCCTAATTATTTGCGGTGATATCTTGGTCAGCGATGTCAGGATCAAATGAGTTCGTCATACTGAATCCGTTGTTTACAACATGAAAATCTCCAGTATTAAACCCTCCTGAACCTGCGTATGTTTTCGAAGTCGATTTAGGTGTTGTATTGAAGCTGTCCCCGAAGTTTACGACTCCCCCTGCGCTGTTGATTTTTACTGGACCTACAATAGAAGGCATGGATAAACATCCTTTGCAGTGATAGTTATACCGTATACTATGTCTAATCTAGGGATATGTTCGACTTATCCTCTTCAGGATCAGAGAAGAATTCACGAACGTTCTTTACTCTCGCTTCGCTTCGAATGAATTGCGTGGAACCTACGTGTAGAACAGAAGAAGCTGCAACACCGATAATATCTATTCCGCCTACTTTGATTACAGGGTTTTCTTGTATCGTTATTTGTTCCACACACTCCGTAATTACAGGGAGAGGAATCTCTTGAGAATAAATAGGAAATTCGGATAAATCCTTTGCTTCATCGCCTTTAAAGATGGGGTACTCTCTTTGCACGGCGTATACCTGCGATTCAGGAGTAACTTGATTGCTATCCCCAATCTGCACTGTTGCAGCAAGGTCTACTGACGCGACGCGAATCCAGTTAACGAGTGAAGCTCTAGAAGGGATCATGTCGTAATCGGCACAAATGGTCTTGTGACGATTAATGATTCGGGAGGTGTATCGAATATTGATGAGCATGCGACAGTTTGCGTATCTCCAATCAATACGACTGATGAGCTCGCTACGGCCATGATCGAAAGCTGACCTACTGAAAGTCCTCTATTTATGACGGTGTACTTCACTGTGGTTCCATCCCCTTCGGTAAGTTTTTAATGAAAGCTTCCATTCCCTTTACGACATCCCGCTTGATTTTTGTTACGATTTCTTCCGTCACTTCTTCATTCGTTGCTGAAGAAGAACGAGTGCTCGAATCGTTCAAATAATGATTGATTCTTTGATCGAGCTGTTTTTGTATATCGTTTAATATAAAATGACGATAAGGATCGTCGAGAGGGTAATTATATTGTTTTTCCAATTCCATTAGTTGAGGCAACGCATCCCTCTGCATATAAGATTGGACGTTCTGTTGAATGGCTTGAATGGCTTCTGGTGAAGCTGCTGGAGCATTTGGTCCTTGTGGCTGACCATTGACCGTAAAGTCTTCTAACATTTCTCCATTTGCGCCTGGCGTCAGTCCGATGTTGAGGGTACCATCCAACCTTTCTATTTTAAGTTGGTCAAATTTATATTCAACTTTTTCAATATTTGTTTTAGGAGATTGCGCTTGCTCTTGCATTTTTAACTCGAGCCGCTTGATCTTTTTTTCAAGCTTGCTGATTCGATTGTCTTGTTGGGCAATAGTTTCTTGCATCCGTTGCAGTATCGCGTATAAGTTATCGTTTGGATACATAGACAATCCTCTCCCGTATAGGAATCTTACTTCAGTCTATGCTGTAACCGATAATAGGTGTTCGCCCTATTTTAGATATTTGCAACCACGTTCTGATCTGCAACATCGGAATCGTTTACTGTCGTTACGCTGTAGGAACTACTTACGTTAAGTCCGTTTCCTGTATTAAATGAACCTGCACCAGCAAATGTTTTCGCTGTGCTGATAGGAGATACGATAAACACGTCACCGACATGAAATACTCCGCTACTACCGATGCTGTTTACTTTGATTGCTCCAACTAATGCCGGCATGATTTCACATCCTTTTTCTAGCGTCTCTTGTTACTGTATGCGATAAAACGGGCTAATGTTCAGACAAGTGATTGGGCGGATCCATCCTCTTGTATTGAAGGGTCATCAGCATATTTAATAAAGATCGTTTCTTCTTTGAATATTTGACTTCCTTCTGATAAAAAATAGTCTCGTCAGATAATAGAAGAAAAAGGATGTGTTTGTATGAAGATGATCGCCTCATTACTCTTAACCGTATGTATGGTAATGGGATTAACCCAGATCACTCAAGCTGGCGAACAATCAAACGTAAGAGTGATTCATGCTTCTCCAGATGCGCCAGAGGTAGATGTCTATGTGGACGGGAAACCTGCTTTTGAAGGAGCGACGTTCCAAGCAGCAACGGACTATGCATCCGTAACACCTGGTGAAAGGAAAATACAAGTGTTTCCTTCATCTGCGGGAGGAAAAGGGGATGCAGTCCTCGAGAAAACATTAACGATCGGCAGCGGCAAAGACTATTCTGTTGTTGCTTTAGGAAAGCTTTCTGACCTTTCATTGCTTGTTTTAGAGGATGAGACAGCGACTTCAGAGAAAGCGGGTATCCGCGCTGTTCATGCTTCGCCAGACGCGCCGGCTGTCGATATCGCTGTAAAAGATGGAGATGCAATCATCAGCGATCTGTCGTTCGGTAAATCTTCCGACTACAAGACGGTTGACCCAGGGACGTATGATCTTGAGATTAGACCTGCAGGGAGTAGTCAATCCGTTTTAGATTTACCGAATATTCCTGTTGAAAGTGGGCAGAATTATACTGCGATAGCAGTAGGTTTCCTAGAAGATGAACCTAGTTTGAACGTTGTTCTTGTAAAAGACGGTAATTAACACACGACCGCAGCGATTCCGCTGCGGTTCTTTCTATCCAATATTAGGAGTGAATTGCATGCACACAAAGCAAACCGTTCGTTATATTTGCGAACAGTATCAAAGCGGAAATCACTATTATTATAAACAGGAGCTCATTACTCATGATTCCTGGCAAAATCCCTCTTCTATCCAATGGTCGGCAAGACGTCCGATCACGCGGAAAACCTTTCAAGCTAAAGAAAAAGAAGGGTATAAGACGCTCGTAATAAAAGTAGAGAAAGCGCCTGCAGAAATTCTCTTATTCACGAAGCGAAAGCAGAGCGTTTAAAAAAGGGCCGGAAGTGGTATTAACTTTTCAAAAAGGAGGTGGTTCTAATTGAAGACGATTTATCACGTTCAGAGCCATCGTGATGAGAAGTGGCAAGTGAAACGAGAAG
Source organism: Anaerobacillus sp. ABR4_321 (assembly GCF_056158505.1). Classification (NCBI taxonomy): domain Bacteria; kingdom Bacillati; phylum Bacillota; class Bacilli; order Caryophanales; family Bacillaceae; genus Anaerobacillus; species Anaerobacillus sp. ABR4_321. Next base: position 3,211,069 of record NZ_JBSWTK010000001.1, on the reverse strand, counting down.
GAGCTGAACAAGCTACCAAAACGTTTCCTACAAAAGAAGAGGCCTATCAGTTTGGAAGAGAGCTTTGTGATTCTAATAGACCCTCAGAGCTTATCATCCATAAGTTAGACGGTGAAATCGAGGATAAAAGCCTCTATAATGACTAGTAAATTTCGTTCGGGCGTACATATTTTTCAGCTTTTGAATAAATATAGTAGTACTAACTACTACTTTTAGATGAAAGAAGGGAACTGCGATGGATTTTATTAGTCCCTCAGCTGGAAGAGTGACGGTCGAACAAGTTACCGGATTAATCGAGTCATATACGAAAGAAGACCCTAAAGCGACTTATCGCATTGTTATAGGTACTGATTCTCAAACAACACGTAAAACGACGCAATTCGTAACTGCCTTGATCATCCACCGTGTAGGAAAAGGAGCAAGAATCTTCTACCGAAGAGAAAAACACAAACCCATTCATGAATTGCGACATCGTATCTATAAAGAAACTGAAATGAGTCTCGAGCTTATGGAATCGTTAAAGGAAGAAGGAATCGCTGAACTTTTAAAGAAATGGCCGATCGAAATTCATCTTGATGTAGGAAAACAAGGTGAAACGCGTAAGATCATCCAAGAGGTTGTTGGTTGGGTAACAGCAGTAGGGTACATTGCCCGTATTAAACCGTACTCATATGGAGCGAGCAGTGTTGCTGATCGTTATACGAAATCCATAAGTTAAACTGGCCATGCCAGTTTTTTTCTTTGGACAATCCTAATAAATTTGGGGTTATGGCTGGAAAAATATGCACGAACCCTTTAACATTAACCTTACTACCACATTGTGAAAGGAGTGAGGTTATGGCTCGTGAGCAAAAGGTTTATGATCGCTATCAGCGTCCGCTACGAGATTTACGAATCTCTGTAACCGATCGATGTAATTTTCGCTGTCGCTATTGTATGCCAGAGGAAACGTTTGGTCCAGATTACGAATTTTTACCAAAAGCAAGTTTATTGAGTTTTGAGGAAATCACAAGACTTGCGAAGGTATTTGTGGGAATGGGAGTCGAGAAGATCAGACTTACTGGAGGAGAACCCCTCCTTCGAAAAGACTTATCTGTTTTAGTACATATGCTTTCATCGATCGATGGAATAAAAGATATTGCTCTTACAACGAATGCATCTTTACTAAAGAAGCATGCTGTGAGCTTAAAAGAAGCGGGCTTAGATCGTGTCAACGTAAGCCTGGATGCGATTCATGATGAAACATTCGGGAAGATGAATGGAAGAGGAACGAAGATCAAGCCGGTCCTCGATGGGATACAGGCAGCAACGGATGCTGGCCTCAGAGTAAAGATTAATATGGTCGTACAAAAAGGTGTGAATGACCACGAGATCATCCCGATGGCAGCGTACTTTCGACACAGCGGACATGTCGTGAGGTTCATTGAGTATATGGATGTGGGAAATTCAAACGGGTGGAAATTTGACCATGTCGTAAGCAAAAAAGAGATCGTAGATGCTATTTCTGACCTGTACCCTTTGGAAGAGGTTGAACCTGCTTATTATGGAGAAGTTGCGAATCGTTTCACATACCTCGATGGAGCTGGTGAAATCGGTGTGATTTCTTCTGTAAGTGATTCATTTTGTGCGAATTGCACGCGTGCGAGATTATCAGCGGATGGAGCTCTTTATACCTGTTTATTTTCATCCAAGGGGACAAGTCTTCGAAATCCATTGCGAAACGGTGCGACTGACAGTCAGATGGCAGATCTTCTCCATTCCGTTTGGAAGGGACGAGACGACCGCTATTCTGATGAACGAACGGAAGAAGGAGTCGAAAAGCGAGAAAAGATCGAAATGTCCTTCATAGGTGGGTAAAAGAGATGAACAGTAGCAAGAGAAGAATCGTTAGCTATCAGGATGGAACGTTTGTTGAGAAAGAAGATACGATTGCGTTAGAAAAGCCGCTTACGATTAGAGTGAACGGTTTGGAGTTTGCAACGGTTGTGTGTACTCCTGATGATCTTGAGGAATTGGTCATTGGTTTTCTCGCTTCAGAAGGTGTTGTGACATCTCATAAAATGATTGAAGAAATGCTTTTCAACGATGGACAAGGAATAGTGAATGTGAAAGCTAAAACGAACGTTTCGCTTGAAACAAAGGCATATACAAAAAGAAAAATCAGTTCATGTTGCGGAAAGAGTCGACATTTTTATTTTGAAAGTGATTCGAAAACTGCTAGAACGATCATGAACGCGCCTACTTTGTCGGTTGAAGATTGTATAAAGTACATGAGCACGTTACAAGATGAATCTTCGACCTTTCATTCCACTGGTGGTGTTCATAATGCTGCTCTTTTTAACCGTGAAGAAATGATTGCGATTCGAACAGACATCGGTCGTCACAATGCGTTAGATAAAATATATGGATATATGCTTCAGAATGAGGTGCCACCGTCTCAATTAGCAGTAGCCTTCAGCGGACGGATTTCGTCAGAGGTCGTAATAAAACTATCCAAAATGGGAATCGGAGTTCTCTTATCTAAATCTGCACCTACAGATCTCGCTTTACGTCTTGCAGAAGATTTAGAGATCACAACAGTCGGATTTATAAGACGAGGCGGATTTAACGTTTATACGAGAGCCGACCGAATCAAGCTACGCTCAGAGTAAATTCTGAGCGTTTTTCTATCTGTTTCGCATGTTCTTGTGTGTATCGGCTCATACTACGATACATATAGAGTAATGAAAGGCGGATTGGTGATGGGTTGGACGATTGCTATGCTTCTTTGGGCATTTGGAATATTGTTCGTTGCAAGTCCAAGGGTATTGTTCCATAAACTTGAATTAAAGAAATCAGATACAGCCAATCATTCAAGAGCATCTAGAAACTCTGATCGAGGAGAAAGTATCCTGTTCTTTCTTGAGACGAAAGCACTCGATGCGATACCATGGTGGATCGTGACGCTCTTTTGTGTGTTTACTGGCTTAATCCTCATCGTACTTGGTGTGATCGCACTTGTTTTTTCATACTAAAACGAAACCTTCTCAGCAGATCATTCGTTTAACTAGTAATGTGAAAACAAGGGTAGCCGTTTGGTCTCCCTCTATTAGTGGTATTAATGTATAGAATAGAACGATACAGGGAGACGTAAGGGGTTGGAGTAGATGGAAGTAGAGAAAAGGAAAGAGCGAATATGGCAATTCTATTTTATATTAGTAGCACTGTTATTTGTGAAAACATATGTTGTCTACCGCTTTGAGTTTTCATTAACGATGACCGGGATTGGAGAAGAGCTGTTGTTGTTTATCAATTCACTAGGAGCAATTTCTTTGCTGCTTGGGATCGGCCTTTTTAAGAAACATTCAAAACCAGGGCTGATGTTAGCAGTTTATTTTTTGTTATCTGTGATTTTATATGCAAATGTGCTCTATTACCGGTTTTACATAGATTTTATAACGGTGCCTGTTCTTTTCCAGTTTGGTAACGTAGGTGGATTGAGTCAAAGTACGGTCGAACTGATCAACTGGTATGATCCTTTACTTGTCTTAGATTCGTTCGTATTGTTTTGGCTATTGAAAAAGTGGAAGATTCATGGGACTACCTTATCTAGCAAGCTAAAGAAGCGAACAGCTTATCTTGCATCGGGAATGTTTCTCGTGACAGCAGTGTTTGCGATTATGCTCCATCCATTACTATTTGAGAAATCCTACGACCGTGAGCTATTCGTGAAGTCGTTAGGAGCTTATACCTATCACGTGTACGACGTAGCTTTCCAATCGATCACATCTTTAAATAGCGTTTTCGCGGACGATACAGATATATCTGAAATACAGGACTTTGTAGATAAGAACAGTGGAGACCGGTCTTCTTTCTTCGGTGTTGCAGAAGATAAGAACATTATTCTTATTTCACTTGAGTCCACTCAAGCATTTATGATGGAAGAAGAAGTTGAGGGCAAAGAAGTTATGCCATTCTTGAACAGCTTAAAAGATGAGAGTTTTTACTTTCCGAATTTCTATCACCAGACTGCACAAGGAAAAACGTCAGATGCTGAATTTATGATCGATAATAGTTTGTACCCTCTTGCAGGAGGTTCGGTCTTCGTTAGGAAACCAGAAAACAACTTTCATTCTCTTCCGCTAGTATTGAAGGAGGAAGGGTATACGACGACATCATTCCATGGCAATGACCGCCAGTTTTGGAATCGTGAAGAAATGTATGAAACACTAGGTTATGATCGTTTTTATTCAAAGAAAGATTACGATGTTACAGATGAGAATTCAATCAACTATGGACTGAAGGATATCCCCTTCTTTGAACAGTCTATTCCTTATCTGAAAGAGCTTGAAGAACCTTTCTCAGCAAAATTTCTCACGCTCACAAATCATTTCCCATTCTTGCTAGAAGAAGAAGACACGTACATCCCATTACCAGAGACGAGCCAAAGCGTTGTGAATCGCTATTTTGCAACTGTTCGGTATGAGGATGAATCGATCAAAAAGTTCTTTGAAGACTTAAAAGCAGAAGGGCTTTATGAAGACTCAATCTTTGTTCTGTACGGGGATCATTACGGGTTATCTGAAACGTACAATAACGCGATCGGTGAATACCTCGGTAAAGAAATCGGTCCAGTAGAGCACATTCAGCTTCAAAAAGTACCGTTGATCATCCATATTCCAGGTCAAGAGGGAAAAGTATTTGACACCGTTGGAGGGCAGATCGACCTTAAGCCGACTATCCTTGAACTCCTGGGTGTTGAAGAGGAGAATGGCTTGAATTTTGGTAGAAGTCTCTTAGCACCTGATCGAAAAAACCTTGTGATCTTACGTGACGGAAGTTTTGTGACCCAGGATTATGTGTATACGAAGAACACATGCTACAACAAAGAAACGGGAGAGAAAACGAATCGAAACAAATGTGCAAGACACTTCGAACACGTACAAGATGAGCTAGATTATTCTGATCGCGTGATTTACGGCGATCTTCTCCGATTTATGAAGTAAGATGATGTAAAAAGGTTACCAATCGTGGTAACCTTTTTAATAGGACTAAAGGTAAGGAGTTTGAGTGTATGGATATTCAACGTTTGCAAATACTTGCTGAAGTAATTCGAGAATACAAAACAGCGATTCATATGGATCAAAGGAAGGATGAGATCGGTAGTGAAGTTCTTGAAATCATTATGAACTCACAAGATCTTGTACTATATGGTCATGTGAAGAGAGCGAAAGAGATCGACCGCTTTCCTGGTGAGGCGATCAAGCACCTTGACGAAGCTACCGCATATCTTCATGACAAGATCGATGAGCAAATGCGTCATCATTAGAGTTAAGCTAAGAAAGCACTTCCAGAAAACGTAAGTAGTTCAGTTTTGAAGTACAAAAAGTGAAAATGCATAGCTATATGAGTATCAAATTGCAGGTCAATTTGATACTCTTTTTTCATTGATGTGGTAAGGGATTTCATCATTTTCCTGTCAAAAATGTAATGGAAAACGCAGCGTAAATTAACACTGGACAATAATTATTGTTTGATTGTAATTTGGGGTGTTAAAATGGGTGTAATTTATCTCCAAAAACAAGGGGGGATTGTGGCAACAAGAAACAAGAATATAGAACAGGAGCTTGGAATATTCCAAGCTCCTGTTTGGTGACTTATTCAGTTAAAGCTCCCTTTAATTGAACACTCTAGTTCTACAATCCTCAATCATAGAATTCCATGTGTGTCTTTTCTTTTTTATAGTAGTCTAACCTCGACTCCAAAGTTCCTGTGTGAAATTCAAACTTATGACCATCAGGGTCAGTAAAATAGATTGATCTTCTATCTCGACTATCCCTTTTCCGACCTGACAGAATGTTTACATTTAACCGTCTTAACTCTTCATTTGTATGATCAAAATCATCTTCCTCAATCGAAAAGGCTATATGAGTGTAGGACTTTGATATGTCATTCCTACGTATATCCTTCTCTTCATTTAAAGCTAGCCAATATCCATTAAGATCAAAGTAGGCCGTCTTTCTTCCTTTTACAAGTAACTTAGCATTAAATACTTGCTTATAAAAATCTATAGATCGTTCCAAGTCAGATACAGAAAAGAGAAAGTGGTTAAGTCCTTTAATTTCCATGGCGTGCATCCTCCGCTCTGTCTCTAATTAATATTGGTTATCTTAATATGCATGGTTTAACTCGTCACAATATTAACAACGTCCCGACGAGTTTGGTTTACATACCAATTAGAATTCTCGTTTAAATCAATAGTAATTCTTTCAATGGATTCTACATCATCTTGGAGCTTCTTAATAATTTTCCCCTTAGGAGATACAATCATGGAGGAGCAGCCTTGCTCAGGGTGAGATATATTAGATGATACTACAAACCTTTGGTTCTCGGCAGCACGACTAATTAAATGCGCATTCCAAACAGATAGATTATCTGAATTGGTTACATTAGTTAAATAGAAAGTAATTTGTGAACCTTCTTGGGCCAAGGCTTTCCATTGCTCAGGAAACCTAATCTCCCGACATAGTTGTATTGAAGCAAGTATGCTTGAATCTCCTAGGTGTAACTCAAAACACGATAATTCACTACCTGGTTGCAACATACCCCTTTCTTGGTAGGCTAAATTTACTTTTTTATATGTATGCCTTTTTCTATGAGGTGCCATATAGATACCTGCGTTGTACCAACTTCCTCTTTCAAAAATACATGAGCCAAATAATAAATGTATATTTCTTTCATCAACAATGGATTGTAGCTGCTCGAATGACGACTCGATATGAAAAGCAACAGTAGAGTCCAGAAAACTCAAATTCTCGTCATATCCAGATAAGCAACCTTCGGGCATTACTACAATATCATTTTCTTTTGCATTGGATATTAATGCTATCATTCTTCCCAGATTCTCCGATACATTAAGAGTAGGAGAGAAATGAGTTAAAGCTATGGTTACTCTCACATTAATAACTCCTTTCAAATTTGCTCCCGATTGTTAAAGAAAAGACCACACCGTTGATTAGTGCAGTCTTCCCGTAGAGAAAATTTTATGCTTGATGATTATGTGCATACTTAGTTTTAAAATATTGTTTTGAAGCTAGAATATAAATAGCAGCGATCGCTAATAATGTTGCGGATAATAGAAATACCTGCTGTACACCAAAAAGATCCGCCATGCCACCTAGCAACAATGAGGACAGTCCAAACGTTAAAGAAGTCAAGGCTCCCTGTGCTCCATAAATTTTGGGCAATTCTTCGGTTGTCGCTTCATTCTGAAGGTAAGTTTCAATTGTAATCCCCTTAATCTGCTCTCCGATCCCATATAACACAGACAAAAGTAAGGCAATCCATGCAATATCATTAAAGCCGAAAAGAAAAGTTAATGCACTTGCACTGATTGAAGAATATAGCATTAACTGCTTCAAATTCTTTTCAATGACTGATGAGAAGGTGGTGCAAATCAAGCCACCAACAAGAAGACCAATAAAGAAGGTGGTATTAATATACCCCCACCATGCTTCACTTTTATGAAGAACTTGAGAAACGAAAACATAGATAATAGCAGCTATCCACACAACATTTGCTATCGATTCTATAAAGATCACAACATGAATTTTCCTAAATACAGGTGTCTCCCAAATCGTTTTCCAACCTTGCCTCAAAACCGCTCCTATAGGATCCTTTCCATTTCTAGAAGTAAATTCTGTTGGATCTTGAATCAGATGCATCATAGCACTAGATAGAGTAAATAAGATAACCGTTACCCATATGACGGTCTGACCTCCTATCCAGGAAACCAATACCCCTCCAAGTGCCCAACCACCTAGCTGATTCACATGATTAATAACAGAGAAAAAACTATTTGCTTTAACAATTTCCTTTTTCTCTACTAACCTTGGAAGCATTGCACGGCTAGCTGGTGCTGCCCATCCGTCTAGGAAGGCAATGATGAAAATAGAAAGCAGAATAATCAGCATTCCATCTTGAGAAAAAGTTGTGATGATGAACGCCAAAATAAACAGTACAACGGTTTTACTGCTTTGAGAACCGGATAAGAGTGTTTTTAACGGGTACCTATTAAATAATATGGGAGAGAGGTATCCGCTTATAAACCGTCCAATTGTATTAATAAATGGCAGCATAGCTAAATAGAATGCTGACTGTGAGGCTGCGAACATAATAGAGATTAATCCTACAATATAAAAAACATCGCCAAGATTAGCGAAGGCTTGTCCTATCCATAAATACCGAAAAGATGATAATTTCATTCTAACTACCCCTTTTTATCGTTTTTTGTTATCGATTAAAAAAGGGTGTATTTACATAAGGTGTTGAACCTCCTCGTTTACTACTATTTTAAGGGTCTTACTAAACATTCAGTACCATTAAATTAGATAATTTCTAGTAACTTCTCAATATTTTCGGGGTAGTGAAATGATCATTATCGGTCAGTTATCATAACTCATATGTAGATGATATATTGAGTAATTGTAACATAATGATAAAACGTTTTTTATTTATTCAGTAAATAAAGGCTATTACTTTCATACTATTGAATACAAAACAATGCAATTTATTTAGCAAACGCTCCCTATAATTGAATACTGAATCGAAGCATTTTATTCTTCATATACCTTTACAAATACAGAACCGTGTAACTGTTCGTCAACATAAGCATCCAATTTCCACATACCGCTTTTAGGTAGAGACATCATTGAAGGGGTATGGGCATCTGCACCATTGTGAGCTCCTCCTAATGGTAAACCTTCGATAACGGTAACCTGTTCATTAGATTTATTATGAGTAGCAGTAACTTTCAAATTTCCTTTTAAATTTCCTGGGTTACCCCATAGATGCCACATATACTTGTTTTCTCTGTCGGGATAAAATCGGGTCACTTCAGAATCATAAATAAATCCTAGTTTGTCTTCGACTCCAATCATTTTGTAGCTACCTGATTCAAAAATGCCGCTTTCCTCCCATTCCTCGTTAGCACAACCTGCAAAGATAACTAAACTCAGAACCAAAAGCAACGATTGAACGGAAATCTTATTCATCAATATCCCCCTTTAAATCCCGTATTTGACAACTAGAATTATACGAAACCCATTTTAGTTAAGTTTCTAAAGTTCCGTTAAACTGCTCTTTTACGGATCGATACTTCCACTTCATTTTACCATAATTCTTCCAATAAAACTGACATTTATGGTTGCAATTTTCCTTGTGAATTAGGGTGCAAATTAGTACACACTTTCATATGAAAAAAGCAGTTCATTTAAGGGTACAAATTGTGTTTTTGTACTCCAAAACTGAACTACTTACAGAAAACGGTCGTGCTTTTTATTTTGTGAAAAAAGCGAATACTTAGTATGTTGCAGGAAGTTGTACAATTTGTTGCATTTTGTCGTAAAAAAATGATATATTTTTAACTGTTTAGTATATTAAAGGGGGATTACTAGTATGTCTACGTACATAAAACGATTGGTACCTATGTTTGTTGTAGGACTACTCGTGTTAGCGATAAGTGCTTGTTCGAATGACGAACAAAGCGAAGAAACGACTTCAAAGTGGGATGAGATCAAGGAAGAGGGCAAACTTGTCGTTGCAACTTCAGGAACGCTTTACCCAACTTCGTATTATAAAGAAGGTTCTGATGAGATCACTGGGTATGAAGTAGAAGTTGTAAAGGAAATGGCAAAGCGCCTTGAGCTTGAAGTTGAATTTAAGGAAATGGGCTTCGATGGCATGCTGACAAGTCTAAAGTCAGGTCAAGTCGACCTTGCAGCGAATGACATTACAGATACGGAAGAACGTAAAGAAAAGTTTACTTTCTCTGAGCCTGTAAAATATTCTTATGGAACAGCGATCGTTCGTAAAGATGATCTGTCAGGCATCGAATCACTAGACGATCTTGAAGGGAAGATCGCTGCAGGCGCATCTACCACAGTTTATATGGAGATCGCTCGAGAGAATGGTGCTGAAGAGAAAATCTATTCAAATGCTACCAACGAACAATATTTACGAGACGTTTCTACAGGTCGTACGGATATCATTTTAAATGATTATTACCTTCAAACGCTCGCTTTAGCTGCATTTCCTGAACTAAATATCACGATTCACCCCGACATCAAGTATCTACCAAACAATCAAGCGATTGTGATGAATAAAGGAAATGACGAGCTTTTAGAAAAGGTTAATGAAACGATCAAGGAAATGAAAGAAGACGGTACGCTGAAAGAGATCTCTGCAGAGTTCTTCAACGGTGCAGATGTTTCAGTAGAGCCTGATGTTGATTTTGAGCAGTAGAAGGGTGTTGTAACAAATGGGGAATTTTCAACCTGAAAACCTATTTGATGCAGATCTTGCGATAAGATCGTTTCCCTATGTGATTCAAGGCCTAGGGTTAACCATGTTGATTTCGGTCGTCGGAATGATCGTCGGCCTGATCCTCGGCTTGTTTCTAGCTCTCGGTCGAATGTCGAAGGTCAAAATGTTACGGTGGCCAGCTCGGTTGTACATTTCGTTCATGAGGGGGACACCGATTCTAGTGTTTCTCTATATATTGTACTTTGGACTTCCGATGGCAGGAATTGAGTTTTCGGCCATAACAGCTGCGTTGATCGGATTCAGTTTGAACAGTGCAGCTTACATGGCTGAGATTCAGCGTTCTGCGCTTTCTTCGATTGAAAAAGGACAATGGGAAGCCTCAACAGCGCTCGGAATGTCCTACTGGCGAACGATGAAAGAGGTCATTCTACCTCAAGCAACCAGGATTGCGATCCCTCCATTATCGAACGTGATGCTAGATTTGATCAAGGCATCCTCTCTAGCGGCCGTTATTACAGTGCCAGAGCTGCTCCATCATGCTCAAAGAGTCGGAGGGCGCGAGTTTGATTTCATGACACTTTATATTTTGGTTGCCTTCATTTATTGGGGTGTTTGTGTCGCCGTGTCATTCATACAAGAATTGCTAGAGAAGCGGTATTATTATGTGAACTAAATCCCTGCATTAGCAGGGATTTTCTTTAGAGAAAAGTATCAAAAAATTACCAAAATACTCTTTTCTATGTCGTAAAAGTCATTGAATGTGTGATACCATTTACATAGGAAAATTGCCAAACGTGAAGGGAGAACGACACAGCATGAAAAAACAAATAAGTATGCTAGTCCTGTTAGCAGCCCTCTTACTAGCTGCTTGTTCAAACAATGAAGGGGACACGCAAGAGAAAGAAACTTCCGAGAATGATACGGTGTCTATGGAAGAAACGCAAAAACAACTCGAAGCAATGAAGGTTGAAGAAGATAAAATAGTTGCGACTGTTAACGGTGAAGAAATTAAAGGGAAAGACTACAATTCAATGTTGATGCAAACGCAACTACGCTATACGATGGAAGGAAAAGACCCTTCTGAAAGTGAAACTGCCGAGACGATTAAGAATGAAGTGATGGACAACCTGATCGGTCAGGAACTTCTATTGCAACAAGCTAAAGAAGAAGGCTATAAAGCATCTGATAAGGAAGTAGAAACAGAGCTTGAACAAGTGAAGTCACAGTTTCAAAGTGAAGAGCAGTTACAAGAAGCTTTGAAAAAGCAAGGGCTAACACTTGAACAGCTTGAAACTCAATATGAAAACATTGTTGTAGTTGATAAATATGTAGAAGAGAAAATTAACACGCCAGAAGTCACTGAAGAAGAAATGAAGGCATTTTACGATGAGCAGTTTACAAAGGACGCGGACAACCCGCCATCTTATGATGAAATGAAAGACCGAATCAAGAGCTACCTTGAAGAAACAAAGCTGCAAAAAGAAGTTCAAGAGCTTAGAGAAGAGCTGAAAGAAAAAGCAGAAATAGAAGAGATGATCTAGGTCAGCCAACAAGCTGACCTTTTTTTATGAAGCAGGAGGTAATGAAGTGGAGAATGTAATTATAGAAATTCGTGCGTATGTTCAACAAAAGCTTGAAAATGAAGGGAGCGGCCATGACTGGTCACATATCGATCGTGTAACAAAGTATGCAAAGACGATTGCTGAAGCAGAGGGTGCCGATGGATTCGTTTGTGAAGTGGCCGCACTCGTTCATGATCTTGTTGATGATAAGCTTGGTGATCCTGAAGAAGGGATACGAGAAGTCGAACATCTTTTAAAGAAAGTTAGCACTAAAGAAACAGATCATATCTTAAACATCATCTCCACCATCTCTTTTAAGGGAGGAGGGATGCCGCCAGTTGAGAGCCTTGAAGCAAAAGTTGTGCAGGATGCAGATCGGTTGGACGCTATCGGAGCGATCGGAATTGCACGAACGTTCGTGTACGCTGGATCCAAGGGGGATCAGATGTATGACCCGCACCTTCCACCTAGAGAAGCCATGTCGGTATCAAGTTATCGGAAAGGACGTTCTACAGCAATCAATCATTTTTATGAAAAGCTGTTAAAGCTAAAAGGCACGATGAACACGAAAAAAGGAAAAGAGCTAGCAGAAGAGCGCCACAAATTTATGGAGGCATTTCTTGATCAATTTTATAACGAGTGGGAAGGAAAAGGATGAATAATTGACTCTTACTAGTACAAACTGAAAACAAAAGACGAGAGGATGTTTTTAGTGGATGCAATGAGAGCCAAGCAAATATTAGCTTCAAAAGAAGAGATTCAAGTCCTTCATAACGGAAACCCAGTCTGGTTGACTAGCGTAAACGAGCAGAAGGAAACAGCGAGAATTCATGAAACAGATCGACCAGATCATGAGCATGATGTTTCGCTGTATCAGCTATTTGAACAGTAATCGAGAGCTTCTAGGATCTAGAGGATCAGTGTCTTGAACTCGTGTCACTTTGTTCCCTATACCGTAGGAGTTTGAATACCGCTTGCTTTCCTGCGGACGAGCGCCCGAGCCTCCTCCCGGACAAAGAACGTCCGGTCCGGGGTCTCTGACGCCCGTTCTTCCGCGGGAGTCAAGCGGTATTCACTCCTACTAGAATACAGTTAAATGAGATAAACTTTCCGAACGATTACCCTACCAAACCTTACTTGCCGTCATTTCAAGTTGATGTTTCTCTTAATACAACGCGTATTTGAGAAATCTCATTATCGGTAGATAGCTAATAAAGTTTTCTCGGCACTCTAAAGAACCAACACACCTGGTTCTTTTTTTATGATCAGGAAGGTATTCATAATATAGTAAGATTGATGTGTTTTGTTCATATAAAGCAATTCTATACTTCAAAATGCATGGTTTCCTGTTTTTTGGGGAATAAGACAAATAAGTAATTTAAATGACTTTCTTATAACATTCTTGATAAATAGGTTGCGGCGAAGCTTGTCTAATTTATGCACTATATGCAAAGTAATTAGAAGTTTAGTCGAATGCGTTTTGATTCCACTCAGTATTGGGCATAATGGTTATGTGTTCGATTGAGGAGGAATGCAGAATGTATGAGTATGAAGCAATCATCGAGAAAAAACGAAAAGAAATGTTCGATATAGCTGGACGGTATGGATTTGCTTCTGAAAAAACGATTCGCTGCAGTCAGGAGTTAGACCGGTTGTTAAATGCTCTTATGCAACGCCGGACTACGTAATAAGCGGGTTAGAGAAATTAGAGGTAAATATTTTTCTTCCTGTGTGGGTTAATTAAGGAGGAAATCATCATGAAAATTGACCTTAAAGCAATTCTAAACGAAGAGTTGTTTGATTGGATACAAGAACACCCTAAGCGAAATCAATTAATAGAATCGATCGAAGGCAGTATCTTTCAATCCATCGTACAATTTCGAGAATGCAATGATATTAATTATAATGGGAACGATGATTGGACGTTGTATGCTCTTCGAAATGAACAAATGTGGAAAGACGAAGTTGATCCACTTAACGAATGCAAAAGCCGTTAATTAGACACGGCTTTTTTTGTTGGATTTTTTTAAGAAAAGCAGGATAAAAACCTAATCTTGTAGAAAAGTGTAGGAAGATAATGATTTTACCATAAATTGGGGAGGAAATAATGGTCAAACAGTCAGAGAATATTCTCATAGAAAAACACCAGCTTCATGAGCTACATCGAGAATACGAGAAGTATCTGTCTCTCTTTACCCATTATCCTGGTATGATCTATTCTCTAAACCTCGATGGACTCGTCAAAAATATGAATAAGTTTGGTGAACAGTTTGCTCACAAAAGTGGTGAAACTGTTATTAACAAACATTATACAGAATTTATTATTCATCAAGATCGAGAGGAAGTCGACAAAGCATTTAGAGATACGCTAGCAGGACAGATCACTCAAATTCAAACGACCCTCTTACACGAAGTAAGAGTTACAGTAGATGTGGAGATCATTACGATTCCAGTCTACATAGATAATAAAATTGATGGTGCATTTAGTATCGTACGAGATATTACGTCAGAAAGAGAGACAGCCGTAGCTCTAAGAGAAAGCCAGGAGAAATACAGACTTATTGCTGAACATACTTCAGAGCTCATAAGTTTAGTGAATGTTGAGAGTGATCGTGTGATCTACGCATCTCCCTCCCACGAAACAATTCTTGGTCATCCACCACATTATTACCTGGGTGAATCCATCGAACTCGATGTGTATCCTGATGACCAGAGAAGTATCGTTGATTTATTAAAGGATGATCCACTTGATCACTCACCAGCTGTTGTGGAATTTCGAAGAAAACATGCCGATGGATCGTGGCTATGTCTTGAGGATCGAGCAACCCTTATACCTGCAGGAGTGGACAGTGAGCGAACACTCGTTGTCGTAACAAGAGATATTACAGAGAAAAAAGAAGCGGAGCGAGAATTAAAGCAGACCCTTAAACAGCTGAAGGATATGAAGTATGCGTTAGATGAAAGTGCGCTCGTATCGATTACAGATAAGCAAGGAAGAATTTCATCTGTCAATAACCGGTTTTGTAAAACCTCTGGCTATTCAAAAGAGGAACTGATGGGTAAAGAACATAAGATATTAGATTCAGGGTATCATCCCCCTGCTTTTTTCCATGAGATGGAGAAGAAGATCGCCAATGGAGAAGTTTGGAAAGGTGAAATAAACAATCAAAAGAAAGATGGAGAAATCTTTTGGGTTGATACGACAGTGGTCCCTTTTCTAGATGATAAAGGAGAACCCTATCAATATGTTTATATTCGAAAAGACATAACGAATCGAAAACAAACCGAAGAATTCCTAAGAACTTCTGATAAACTCTCGGTCATTGGTGAACTTGCGGCTGGAGTCGCTCATGAAATCAGAAATCCACTCACATCATTGAAGGGGTTTACACAAATTCTTAAGTCAAGGCTTTCTGATGAAAGTGATCAAGAATTTATTAAGATCATGATGTCTGAGCTCGATCGAATCAACATGATCGTAAACGAATTTATGGTATTGGCAAGGCCTCAAGCCGTTTCTTTTGAAAAAGCAAACATTCTCGATCTTATTGAGAATGTGCTGACATTAATTGAAACACAGGCGATCTTAAACAATGTACAAATCTACACACGCCTTATTAATACAGCCCCATCCATTACATGCAGTGAAAATCAAATCAAGCAAGTCTTGATCAATGTGATGAAAAATGCGATAGAAGCCATGCCAGACGGTGGGGAAATCGTTGTATCCGTTTATGTGGACTCTAAAGATATTATGATTGAAGTGAAAGATAACGGCACAGGCATACCAGATCATCAATTACCTCATGTAGGCGAACCGTTCTACACAACCAAGAAAAAAGGGAATGGACTTGGACTCATGATCTGTAGAAGAATTATTCAAAACCATCAAGGTGAGCTTACGTTTGAAAGTGAAGAAGGGATCGGAACAACCGTCTGCATCAAACTACCAATAGAGCTGCACAAATAAGCGTCCATGCGGGCGCTTATTTATATGAGAAGAATTCTTTACAAACATAAAGTAAGCGCTTACAATATAAGAAAGATATTTTCTGAATAGTTAAATAAAAGGATGTGTTGAGAGTGAGAAGCGAGACGAAATACCGACTCCTTGCCTTTGAAAAGTTCAACGCTGAGAATTGGAAAGAAGACAATCGCCTTTTTAATTATTCAATCGCAACTCTTGCAGTACTGATTTATGGCATCACATACTTATTGTAGAAATTGTATATAAAAAAGGCACTTCCTCAAAAAGGGGAAGTGCCTTTCCATTTAAGACGCAACTTTATCTGAATTATTATCGGATAGTTTGTTCATCAATGTTGTACTTGCTTCATTCAAGCCAACGAACTTAACAGAAATGCCGTTTTGAACAAATTTTGCATGAATCTTATCGATCGCACCAACTGCTGAATCATCCCAGAGGTGAGCATCTGATAGTGAGATCTCAACACGGTCGATGTTTTCTTTATAGTCAAATGCTTTCACGAGATCAGTGACCGAAGCGAAGAAGATTTGACCAGAAACTTCATAGATTCTGCGATTATTCGCATCATCAAGTGTGCTGTTAACATGAATCTTAGAGATTTTTGCAGCAAAGAAAATAGCGCTCAAGAGGATTCCAGCAAGTACGCCGTTTGCAAGGTTGTGCGTGAATAATACGGTTAATACCGTCACGACCATTACCGCTGCATCTGTTTTTGGCAGGCGGTGTAAGTTTGTAAGTGATGACCAGTCAAACGTTCCGACTGATACCATGATCATAACCCCAACAAGAGCCGCTAGTGGAATCTGACTCACGATATCTCCCATCACAAGGATCAAGAACATTAAGAACGAACCGGCAACTAGTGCAGAAAGACGGCCTTTACCACCAGACTTAACGTTGATGACAGATTGTCCAATCATTGCGCAACCAGCCATACCGCCAAAGAAACCTGTTACGATGTTTGCAACACCTTGCCCTTTTGCTTCACGGTTCTTGTTACTATCTGTATCCGTCATATCATCAACGATCGATGCTGTTAGGAACGACTCGAGAAGTCCTACAAGAGCAAGCGCTAATGAGTAAGGGAAGATGATCATTAGTGTTTCAAGGTTAAATGGAACAGAAGGGATAAAGAATGCTGGGAGTGCTTGGGTAAGCTCACCCATGTCTCCAACTGTACGTACTCCGCTTCCTGACATAATTGCGATGATCGTAATCACAATTATGGCAATGAGTGGGGAAGGGACAGCTTTTGTAAACCTTGGTAAAAGGTAAATGATTGCAAGAGCTCCAGCGACCATGAGATACATCGGCCAAGATTCTCCAACGAAATGTGGCAGCTGTGAGCTAAAGATCAGGATAGCCAGGGCATTTACAAAGCCTACCATAACCGAACGAGGAATGAACTTCATAAATTTACCGACTTTCAAGACTCCCATAGCAATCTGCAAGATACCAGTTAAGATCGTTGCTGCAAATAAATACTGCAGTCCGTGATCGGCGACAAGAGTAACCATCAATACAGCCATTGCACCTGTTGCTGCAGAGATCATTCCAGGTCTTCCACCAGTAAACGAAATGACGACGGCGATAGAGAATGAGGCGTACAATCCAACCATTGGATCGACTCCTGCCATTATAGAGAAAGCAATGGCTTCCGGGATAAGAGCAAGCGCTACGACTAGGCCTGCCATCACGTCACCACGGACGTTCCCAAACCATTCACTTTTTAATTGTTGAATTGACAAATAATACACTTCCTTTTTCTGCGTATTCCTTTCCTCCCCGGAAAGGTGAACCGGACAAAACAAGGTGAATTATACGCAGGAAATAGGAATGTGACGAGCCCCTAATAGTGCCGTGTAAGCGAACTCATGCTTAAAATACTTAAATATGCGTCGGTTTTCTCTGTTTTTCATTAGATTTTAACTTTTTGGGGGTGAAAATTGAAATGTGCGGTGTTCAACAGACGTTGCTTCATAAGCTGATGCGATCCCATCTTTTTGAACAAGCTCTTTTGGAACGCGCTTTATTTGAATTGAAAAACGCTCGTCTGTTGGAATCAGTGGATGTGATAATTGAATCGTATGGTCATCCTTCCAATTAGCGAGTATGCGTTCGTCCTTTTCAAGAAAATAAAACGACTGTGAAAAGCCTTCTTTAAACCACGTAAGTTCGTTTTCTTTCGTGACACCTGGTTCTTGAAAGCATACATATAAGGAAAGATCGTCGAAAAATTGAAGGAGCTGAAAGTGAAATGTAAAGAGGTCTTCCTGGACCTCGAAGTCATGTAGCAAATCTTTTTGGCGTTTGCTTTCATGATTGTAAAAGCTGACCCCTCTTCGCGAAGTAGCTTGTTTGAAGAAGGATTGATAATGTTTACTGCAAAGGTATGCAGCGTATGAGCTGTAGTTTAAAACCTCTTCGATTCCCTTTTGGTAGTAATCGAGCTTGATCGGAAGAGGGTAGTCCATGAAAGAGAATGGGAACTTTTCATCGTCATTCCATATTGGAACCGAATCCAGCGTTTTCCATCCACGATCGTGATGGTGAATCGCATAGAGAACATCATATTGATATGAAAGGTCTGGCCAGTACGTTCGGTTTAGCTTCTTGGCAAGCTGTCCTGATAGAAGCGCATGTTCGTGCTGCCTGATCATGACAAAGCAGTCATTATGTTCATAGACGATCATCCACTCATCCTTTCGAAAGGTTTAGAAAGCTCCGCCTAGTTAGGGGAGCTTTTTTTGATTTCCTGAAAGTTAATACGTGCATTCGTATGGTCGATCTTAGCGATTGTGAAAGGTTTCGTAATAGCCTGGGTCACCATGTCATCTTTTTTAGGGTCCGTCGTATAGTATGTAACGAGCAGCTTGTTTCCTTCTTTAGTTATATTATCGATTGTGACCGAGTACCCTCCTGTTGGCATTTCACCTCGCGTAATAATGATATAAAGGTGATCTCCTGAAGGAACGGCGAATGTCGCTCTTTCAATCCATTTTTGTTGCAAAGTGGTCTGTATATCGTTTGGTGCATTATTCATTTGGACGATTTCAAAATCAATCTCCTCAGACACTTCTTCACCCCCATTTGTATCTGTTGGCTCAGCATTGTTCTGACAGCCAGAGATAACGAAAGCGATCACAATTGTAAGTAAAAGAATAATGTGACGCACTGATCTTTCTCCCTCCTTACACATGCCTCTATACATGTGCTAGTATGTTTAAGTTTAGCGAAAATTAGATGAAATGGAAAGGGTTTACCTTGTTATACGGTTACATTACTTATTGAATGGGTAATGAACCTATGGAGATAATAATCAACCATGGAGTTAAAATGACAAGGAAGGGGACTTGATATGCAGAACGCAATTCTTGAATTTCTAAGAAATGTTGAAGAACCAGTTTCTACTCATGAAATCATGGAGTATTTATCAAACAAAGGGTATAGCCCTGATGAAGAGGAACTTGTAAGGGCAATAAAAGAAATTCCGCCAACAAAAATTCAAACAGAATTCGACGCATCCGTGGTGGATCCGGCACCATCAGTGTTATATAAGGCTGGGCCAGAAGCTTAATTTACTTCTTGCGACGAAACACATCGACTAAGTACAATCCAAACAGTAAAAAGAAAAAAAGTCCGATAGCAATCAATACGTCCATTACAATCGATAGCATGTGTGACATCCTTTCAGGTGAAGGTTTCCTTTTAGTGTAACAAACTGTTTAGAAAGTTTGTGTGATTCTTCATCCAACAAGAGAAAGAAAATGCTATACTAATAGCATTGAGTTAAGGGATGGAAGGATGTCAGCATGAAACGAATCAAGTTTAACGGTACAACGTTTATCATTGTTTTCTTTATCGTATTTGTTATCGTCGGAGCCACAAACGTTTTGATGAGTGACGGCAAAATGAACACGAGTGAGTATGTTCTAAGTGAAGATCAAAAGGATGTCGTATCTCGATCTGAAACACAACCAAAAATTCCAGTAGGGGGATTACTAAATAGTAAGCTGATCGATAACCAAGTTTCTTTAGTCGCTAAACTTCGATACAGCGGTGAAAAAGATGGTTCGTTTAAAGTGATCAATGGTGAGATGTTGAATTATCAAATTACAAAGCATAAAACGGATGAAGTTGTGATCCCTTTTGGCTCTGAAGAACCAACGGATACAGTCGAAGTAACACCAAAAGAAGTGATTGAAGGACAAGCACAGCTAACGCCAGAACTCGATCCCGGTGTATACCAAATTGAAGTCGCAGTTCCAATCGAATACGAAGGGGAAAAGGAACAGTTCGTATTCCGTATTCCTGTTGAAATTCAACCTTAAAAACAGCAGAACATCTGCTGTTTTTTTTTAGTTGAATTCAAAACGTATGCTAAACTAGAAGGAACAACACATAGGGGGATAAGAATGAAGAAACTCAATCTATATAAAATAGTCGGAATATTAATTACATTCGGATTGTTTCTGGTGATCTTCAACTTTCTGCAAAATAGAGAGCCGAATTTTGAAGTGAACTCAAAAGCATTTGATGTCGTTGAGTCTGCAGAAGCACTTGATGATCACATGAATCAAATGATCCCCCAATTCAAATTAGCGAAAGAGCTCGACCTTATCAATACATACAATAAATCTATTCCGATTCTCGACTTGGATCGAGAGTTGATCATACACGAAGCGATGGTGGTAGCATACGGTGGAATCTACCTATCTTATTCCTTTTCGCTTAATGAAGAAGACATGCCGTTCGACCTCCCGCGGCTTTCCATTGGAAGTATTAGCTATAGAGATGGATCAGGTGCAAAAAAATCAGAGTATGTGGAGCAACATCTCATTCAATCACAGAAACCGATAGTAAATGAATACCGTTTATATCAAGCCGTTATCTTGACCCCTGAAAGTAACCTGAATTTTATTACTGAAGAAGAAATGGACTTACTCAATTTGGAGGAATTAACGTTAAAAGACATCGTAGTAAGCCATGGTGAAAAGAAAAAAACACTGAACGATGTGACGTTAAAGGTGGAAAAGGGTTATAAAGGAACACCTTTTGCAGAAGCCGATTTAGATCAAGCGTTGCAAGTGGGAGATGGGACCATTGAGTTCAAAAAATTTACAGCTTCCTACACAAAAAATAAGCTGTATTTTGAATCAGACTTAAACGATCTCTCCTACATCTTAGTTAATGAGCAGGTTGGAGACCATACCTTTCAAAATGGGTACAAAGTCGAAAATGAAGGTGATCGTTTCTCAATAACGATGCAACCTTTTCAAGAATTACAAGAGAAGTTGAATCTTGAAATAGCGGGAATTCTTAGGGATAAAACTGGCTCGGTTGAATCAACATTAAGTTCTGAAGAGTTAACGAAGCTAAAAGATGGCGGTGTTGTCGAAGCAGGTAATTATGGTGGAGTCTCTTATGGGATCAGTATGAGAGCGAGAGGATCGTCGCACGCTCTTGCTCTTTCTTTAGAGGCGCAAGATTCCGTTGAACACGATGTCATTCGAATGCTACATATGATTAATGAAAACGAGATCAGTCAGTTTCCATATAAAGAAGATTTCATCACTCTTTCCATTAAAGATCGGAATGGCGATGATATCCTCATCTATGATATTGAAGAGTCAGATACAGGTTTTCTCATAAACCTCGATATGGGCCATGCCACATCGTTATCTCCAGTAACCGTTAAGCTATCTTACCTTCCTGACATTGTGCGTGTAAGGGAAAAGGTAAGCGCCTCATTAAAATTGTTAAAAAAATAAATTTTAAGGTTTTGAAACTAGAAAACCGGGTATAGTTAGTATCAAACCCCCTAAGTAATGATGTTTCACATTGATTTTCCCCCTTTTTGCCGTACTCTTCGAGTGCGGCAATTTTTTTGTTAACCTCCTTATTCTGAAGCGTTTCCATAATGAAGTATTCGTGCTAATCTTTTAGGAAAGAGTAGAGATAGAAGTGAAAGGATGAAGCGAATGGCAAAGAAAGATAAAGTTACCGAATTGACAGAAGACTTAGCATCGTTTCTTAATGGCGAAAAACTAGTCATGCTATCGACGATCGACTATGAAACAAGCACTCCGAATGTTTCAGCTATTTCCTGGGTGAAAGCGTTGGATAAGAACAATATTCGTTTTTCCGTGACGAGTAACTCTAGAACGGTGGAAAATGTAAAAGGTAACAAGGGTGTCGTACTATCCATCATCGGCTTAGAAACGGTATATTCTATTCAAGGGAACGCATCCATTTTAGAAAAGGCGATGAGCGGCGTTTCATTAAAACTTGCTAAGATCAACGTTGAAGTTGAGCAGGTGATCGAGTCTATGTTCTGGGGAGCCAAAATTACTGCAGACCCACAATTTGAAAAAACATACAACAAAGATAAAGCAGAAGCGCTGGATCTTGAGGTCTATACAGCTCTGATGAAATAGCTTCCAACTTTCTATCGATCTTTATTTATGCTTTAATATAGAGTAAGAAATGCAATTCGTGCTGTCACATTAAATGACACTCGCATCATGAAACGAGGTTGATTCCCATATGGAGTGGGGAATGATTATTGATTCTTTAAACGAAGAGACGATAAAAGAATGGCTTAACCAGTATGCTGCACTTGGTCCATTGCCAGGCATCCTGCTACCGATGCTAGAAGCAGTGCTCCCGATATTGCCATTGTTTCTTTTTGTGGCCGGTAATGCTGCAGCCTACGGTTTTTGGTATGGGTCACTTCTTTCATGGTTAGGTGCATCCCTAGGTGCATTGCTCGTTTTTATTGTCGTAAGAAAACTTGCAAGACAGCGGTTCATGGGTTTGATCACAAGGCATAAGAAGATCGATAAGACGCTAAGGTGGATCGAGCGACATGGGTTTGGCATGGTGTTCCTCTTACTGTGCTTTCCATTCACACCATCAGCCCTCATCAACGTTGTCGCTGGACTTTCAAATATGAGTATCAGAAGTTTTGTACTAGCTGTTCTTCTTGGAAAAATGGTCATGATCGCCATCGTTTCATTCATCGGACATGACGTGTTTTCGTTAATCCATCAACCACTGCAATTGGTGCTGATCGTCCTCGCCATCGGTTTATTATGGGGTGCAGGGAAGATCATCGAGCTCAAGCTGAATCAGCGACCAAGAAAAACAAGAATGGAAGATCAATCAAGATAAGCCATGCCGGTAGCGGCATGGCTTTTGTTTTGATGTTAGAGCGGTAAGTTAGCCAATAAAATTCGATTTTGGCTAATAAAACTTAGATTTGGACAATAAAACATGATTTTAGCTAATAAATAGAGATTTTGGACAATAACAGGTTTGTTTTAGGGTGTACTGCTTATTTCGCAGGGAGCTTTGGTAAAGATATCAGCGATAATTGGACGGATATCAGCGAAATTTCTGATATATCAGCGATAATGATGGTTTTATCAGCGCTTTTTTAAATATATCAGCGAAAATGAGGATTTTATCGGCGAACTGAGGTTTACAGGCTGCGACTGCTCCGTTTCTAACCGCTCGCCTCCGCTTTTCGTGTCCAGCTGCGGTGGCCAAATACTCCGGTAGTTTCAGAAGAGCGATTGAGACAAAAAGCGTCTCATTCGCTCTTCTTCCAACTCCCTGCGTATTTAAACCGGCCACCTCCGCTTTTCATGTCTAGCTGCGGTGGCCAGGCTCTCGAGACGCTTCAGCATTGTGGTTGAACACAAAAAGCGTGTTCATCCACAACGCTTCCAGCGCTTGTCGAGCCTAAACGGGCCACCTCCGCTTTTCGCTATGTCCAGCTGCGACTCGCAGAAACTACGCTATTTCACTCTTTCAACTGAACACAAAGAACGTGTTCAATTTCAAGAGTTCCAATAGCTCCGTTTCTAACCGCTCGTCTCCGCTTTTCATGTCCAGCTGCGGTGGCCAGGCTCTCGAGACGCTTCAGCATTGTGGTTGAACACAAAAAGCGTGTTCATCCACAACGCTTCCAGCGCTTGTCGAGCCTAAACGGGCCACCTCCGCTTTTCGGTATGTCCAGCTGCGGTGGCCAAATACTCCGGTAGTTTCAGAAGAGCGATTGAGACAAAAAGACGTCTCATTCGCTCTTCTTCCAACTCCCTGCGTATTTAAACGGGCCACCTCCGCTTTTCGATGTCCAGCTGCGCCTCGCAGAAACTACGCTATTTCACTCTTTCAACTGAACACAAAGAACGTGTTCAATTCCAAGAGTTCCAATAGCTCCGTTTCTACCCGCTCGTCTCCGCTTTTCGCACTAAAAATACTTCTTCTTATCCCTCTCTTCCTTCAGAATCTCCACAGCTTCTCTGAACCTTTGGGAGTGGACGATTTCTCGTTCTCTTAGGAAGGCGAGGGAGTCGTTTAGGTCTGGGTCGTCGGAGAGGTCGATGATCCATTGGTAGGTGGCTCGGGCTTTTTCTTCGGCGGCGATGTCTTCGTAAAGGTCAGCGATCGGGTCGCCTTTTGCTGCGATGTAGCTTGCTGTCCATGGGACGCCGGCTGCGTTTTGATAAAAGAGTGCTCTGTCGTGGTTTGCGTAGTGCGCGCCGAGTCCAGCTTCTTTCATTTGGTCAGGTGTTGCATCTTTCGTTAGTTTATAAACCATCGTTGCAATCATTTCGAGATGAGCGAATTCTTCTGTACCGATATCGGTTAGAAGTCCTACGACTTTATCTGGGATCGTGTAACGTTGATTTAAGTATCGGAGGGCAGCGGCGAGTTCGCCATCTGCGCCTCCGTATTGCTCAATTAGAAACTTCGCAAGCATCGGATTACATGTGCTTACCTTTACTGGATATTGCAGTTTCTTTTCATAAACCCACAAAAGCACTCATCCTTTCCAAATTAAACTTGCCACGGCCATGGGGTATCATTCCAGTTCCACGGGTAGCTGCTGTAGCTTAATCCGTACTGTAGAAGAGGTCCGTAATCTTTTTCATACCTCTTCCTTAATTGCTTCCTCAATTTTGCAAACTCATTGAACTGCTTGATCGCATCGATGTCATTCGGGTGGGTGTCGAGGTAGAGCGTTAGTTCTAACAGCACAAAGTCAGTAGCCTGAAGCTCTTCGAGTAACTCGTAATACTCGTTCGGTAGCTGTTTGTGCTTCATCGTTAGCCCTCCTTATTCTTTTCGTAAGGGTCATAGAACACTTTCCAGAGCGTTCCTGCTGCGAGCGCTTCTCGTGGCGAAAACTGCTCGAGTCCTGGAGGTTGGAAACCTAAGTAAAGGTTTGGAGGCGTAGAGTAAGATTTCACTCGAATCGGCTTACACGGGTCAAAGGGGCTAATATAAGGTTCGTAATATTTCCTATTGGTGTACATCGTTCCCCTCCTACAAATTCGATTGGCTACCTTATTAGATGTATGTTTTTTCCTTATAAAAGATGTTCGCTCCATGAAAAAAGCACCTCCACTCATTGGAGGTGCTTGGCTGGCTTACATTTTGTTTACGGTGTTATTCCATTTAGCTAACGCGTTTTTTAATTCGTGAAGATCTAACTCAAACGGATAGTTGTTGTGGACGCTCGTTTTCTGTGATTCATCGAGCTTTTCGTAACTATGCACAAATTCTGTCATATCTCTCGTAATCCGGTTGAGCTCCCATTTAAATGTATCCATCTCTTTATTTTCCATGTCCAAAACTCCTTTTCAAAAGTTGTGCTTAGTACTCTATACCCTTACAGTTTTCCCTGAAACCTACTGAGACGATCACTCAATAATTGGAAAACAGAATGCGAACGTATCTTCTTATGAAGTCTATTAAATTGCGAAAAAACGTGAGATAATGGGATAGTTAGTACACGTGTACGGGAGGAGAAACGAATGGGAGTTCAATTTATTATAGGTCGATCGGGGAGCGGAAAAACCGATCACTGTCTTACTGACATTCAGCGTGAGTTGACCGAACGTCCTCTTGGGGAGACGATGATCTACTTAGTTCCAGAACAGATGACGTTTCAGTCAGAGTATGAGCTCGTACATAACCGTAATTTAAAAGGCATGATTCGTGCTCAAGTGTTCAGTTTTACACGTCTTGCATGGAAAGTCCTTCAAGAGACAGGTGGTATGGCGAGGCCGCATTTAACGTCTGTCGGTACGAGTATGATGCTCAGACATATTATTGAAGAAAATAAAGCACAATTGAGAATTTATCAACGTTCGTCAGACAAAACAGGCTATATCGATCAGTTGAATGATATGGTCACTGAATTTAAGCGTTACTGCCTCGAGCCAGATCATATAAAAAGTTACGCTGATGATTACTATACAACCGACGATCGAAGTCTTCTACGAGACAAGCTCTATGACCTTCACCTTGTATACGAAGCATTTCAACGAGCGATGATCGGTCATTATTTAGATTCGGAAGATTACCTTCAGCTGCTAGCTGAGAAAATCTCTGAATCACAGTATCTAGAGAATGCCGCGATTTGGGTGGATGGGTTCCATAGCTTTACACCTCAGGAGCTTCTCGTTTTACAAGCTTTGATGAAAAAAGGTGCGGATATCACGTTTACCATCACGATGGATACCGAAATGAATCCAGCTTCTGTCCATGAACTAGATCTTTTTCACGAGCCAGCGACAACGTACCAGACCCTTCTTCAAATGGCGAATGAAGAAGGGATCGACGTAAAGGCACCAGAGCTACTAACCAACCAAAAGAGGTACCAAAACAACGAGCTTCGTCATTTAGAAGCAAATTACGGAGAACGCCCTCCTGTCCTTTATACAGGAGAGCTTCAGCATATAAAAGTCAATCATGCGGTGAATATTCGATCTGAAGTTGAAGCTGCAGCAAGAGAGACGCTCAGGCTTGTACGAGACGAAGGCTATCGATACAGAGATATCTCTGTGATGGTCAGGGATATGTCAACGTATTACGAGCTTGTTGAAACGATTTTTACAGATCATGGAATCCCTATCTTCTCTGACCAAAAAAGGACGATGCTCCATCATCCTTTGATCGAGCTTATACGATCGAGTCTCGATATCATTCAGTATCACTGGAGATATGAAGCTGTTTTCCGCTGTGTGAAAACAGAGCTTCTGTACCCTGACGACACGGAGAATAGCAAAGCAGATCTTAGAAATCGAATGGATGAGCTCGAAAATTATGTGATTGCAAAAGGGATCAAAGGATACCGGTGGAGATCAGGAGAGCGGTGGAAGGCGAATATCTATCGTCAACTAGAGGATAAAGAAACCGTAACGTCTGATGAAATCGAGCGAATGGAAGAACGATTGAACGAAACGAAAGAATGGGTTTCGAACCCTTTAGAAAAATTCGAGCGTAAGATGAAACAAGCAAAGACAGTACGCGAGAAGTGTGAAGTTCTATACTATTTCCTTGAAAACTGTAATGCTGCTGAAAAAGTAGATCGGCTAAAAGAACACGCTGAGAAAGCGGGACAATTAACGAAGGCGAGAGAGCATGATCAAGTTTGGGATGCAGTCATCGCTCTTCTCGATGAAACGGTCGAATTGATTGGAGACCAGGAGTTATCGATCGAACAGTTTACGAAACTATTAGAAGCTGGTATCGAAAGTATGAAGTTTGCACTTGTTCCCGCTTCTCTCGACCAAGTGGTGATCGGAAGCATCGACCGGACCCGTTTTACAAATGTAAAGTGTGGATTTCTGCTCGGCGTGAACGACGGGGTGTTACCAGCAAAACTTCAGGATGATGGACTTTTAAGTGAACAAGATCGAGAAAAACTTGAAGAACAAGGGATTCAGCTTGCTCCAGGCTTGAAGCGGCGATTACTAGATGAAGAATTCCTAATCTATCACGCCCTTTCAACACCATCAGAGAATTTATGGGTGAGCTGTCCACTTGCGGACGGCGAAGGGAAAGGCCTACAGCCTTCGATCGTCATGAATCGAATGCAGGAAATGTTCAGAGATCTATCGATTGGACTGAAGTTTGCTGAACCTGGCGAGGAAGCAGATGACGAACTCTCATTCATAACGAATCCGCTAAAAACGATCGGAAGGCTTACTGGCCAACTGAGACAGTGGCACAGGGGCTACCCGATCGATGCGATCTGGTGGGATGCGTATAACTGGTTCGTTGAAAACAGCGATCGCGAGA
This sequence comes from Anaerobacillus sp. ABR4_321, assembly GCF_056158505.1. Lineage (NCBI taxonomy): Bacteria > Bacillati > Bacillota > Bacilli > Caryophanales > Bacillaceae > Anaerobacillus > Anaerobacillus sp. ABR4_321. Next base: position 3,183,118 of record NZ_JBSWTK010000001.1, on the reverse strand, counting down.
GTAGTAAACTGAGATTAGTAGAAAGCTTGTTTTACCGAAACAAAGCGACTAACCTTTCTCGTGAAACGAGCCGTGAGCTATACGGTTCGAAAATCCAGGCGAGTGTCTCAAGAATGGAGCGGTATCAGTCTTGTGCGTTCTCGCAATTCGCTTCACATGGCCTCAAGTTAAAAGAGCGCTCCACCTTTAAACTAGAAGCGCCGGATATCGGTCAGCTTTTTCATGCATCACTAAACATGCTTGCTGAAACAATCAAGCAGCGAGACTGGGATTGGAGTAAGCTTTCGACGAATCAATACTATGAGCTTTCAGGAGAAATCGTCGAACAGCTCGCGCCAAGGCTTCAAAATGAAATTCTGCTTAGCTCGAATCGCTATCACTATATTATGAGGAAGTTAAAGCAAGTCGTTGGGAGAGCTTCGTCTGTACTCGGACAGCAAGCAAAGCGAAGCGGATTTCAGCCTGCTGGGCTTGAACTTGCTTTTGGTCCTGGAGAAGCGATACCACCGATTCAATTTAAACTTAAGAACGGCGTTACGCTGCAGCTCATCGGACGGATCGATCGAGTCGATCAGGCGTTTAAAGAAGATCAGCTCCTCTTGAGGGTCATCGATTACAAATCGAGCGGAACTTCGCTCGATCTGTCAGAAGTGTACTTTGGCCTTGCACTACAGATGCTCACATATTTAGATGTCGTGATTTCTTATTCTCATCTATGGCTAGGAAGAGAAGCGGCAGCAGCTGGTATGCTTTATTTCCACGTTCATAATCCGATGCTTCAAACGTCTTCACCAGCTCAATCAGCCATACAAAGGGAGCTTTTCAAGAAGTTTAAGATGAAAGGCTTGTTACTTGCTGATAAGGATGTCGTTAGCTTGATGGACGATACGATCGAAAGAGATAAGTCAGATATCGTACCGGCAGCGCTGAAAAAAGATGGGAACTTTACAAAGAACTCATCTGTCCTTTCATCTGAAGATTTTGATGCGCTTAGGGCATATACGAGAAAGACGATCCAAAGAATTGGAACAGATATTTCGGACGGTAAAATCGATATCGATCCATACAAAATGAAAGATAAGATTCCGTGTACGTTCTGTTCATACCGATCGTTCTGTCAGTTTGACCAGGCGATGGAAGACAATTCGTACAAAGTGATCCCAGTAAAAGACGATGAAACGATTTTAAGAAATATGAGAGAGAAAGGAGAGGGCACGGATGACGGAGTACATTAAAAAACCAGAAGGTTCCCACTGGACGGATGCACAGTGGGATGCCATCGCGGCTAGAAACCAGGATGTGCTGGTTGCAGCAGCTGCAGGCTCTGGAAAAACAGCGGTATTAGTTGAACGCATCATTCGAAGACTCGCGGATGAGAAAGACCCAGCAGAGGTAGATCGGATTCTTGTCGTTACATTCACGAATGCTGCTGCAGCTGAAATGAGACACCGCATCGGTGAAGCACTCGAAGGGAGATTAAAAGAAGATCCCTCTTCGCTCTATTTACGAAGACAGCTATCCATGCTTAACAGAGCTTCCATCTCAACGCTCCATTCTTTCTGCATGGAAGTACTTCGTCGCTATTATTATGAAATCGATCTTGATCCTGCTTTTCGGGTAGCTGATCAAACGGAAGCGGCTCTTCTTCGAGAGGAAGCGATGGAGGAGTTATTCGAAGAACAGTATAGCGGTGAGAACGAAGCGTTCTTTGACCTAGTCGACAGGTACAGCAGCGATCGAAGCGATGTTGACCTTCAACAGCTCGTCGAAAAGCTGTATCACTTCTCCTCGAGTCATCCATGGCCAGATCAATGGTTGTATGAAAGCGTCGCTCAGTATGAAAATGCCGGGAAAGTGGCATTTGATGAACTCGTTTGGGTGAAGGAATTAAAGAAAGATGTCATTCTTCAGCTTGAAGGTATGAAGGAGCTCCAAGAAAAATCGATCGAGCTCGCATCTTCATCAGATGGTCCTGAACCGTACCTCGAAACGTTACAGTCTGAGCATAAGATGGTACTAGATGCCTTATCCTCAGCTCAAGCAACCTGGTCGTCATTAGCATCTAGCTTTGAAGCTTTTCATTTCGGTCGGTTGAAACCATGTAAAGGCGATCAGTATGACACTGCCAAAATCGATGCGGTCAAAGGGATGAGGGACAAAGTTAAGAAGACGATTCAGAGTTTGCAGGAAGAGTTGTTCCAGAGAACTCCTGAAGAGTACGTGGAAGATCTTGAACAGTTAGCGCCTGTTCTAGGTACGTTATCTGAGCTCGTTAAGCAGTTCAGAGAACGGTATACGCTTCTGAAAAAAGAAAAAGGGCTCGTCGACTATAGTGACCTCGAACATTATTGTCTTGCCGTACTACTCGACAAGGATTCTACCCCGGAAAATCCAATCCCTTCGAATGCAGCTCGTGAATATCAAACGCAGTTTGCTGAAGTGTTGATCGATGAATATCAGGATACGAATTCAGTCCAAGAAACGATTTTGAATGCGATCAGTCGAAGTGGTGAAGAAGCGGGGAACCGGTTCATGGTAGGCGATGTGAAGCAAAGTATCTATCGCTTTCGATTAGCAGAGCCGGGTTTATTTCTCTCTAAATATAAGACGTTCGGGCGTTCATCAGACGACCCTTCAAAGCGAATCGATCTTGCACGTAACTTTAGAAGCCGTGAAGAAGTTCTTAATGGGACGAACTACATCTTTAAGCAAATTATGGATGAACGTGTTGGTGAAATCGAGTACGATGAAGCTGCTGAGTTGATTCCTGGTGCCAGCTACCCTTCTTCAGAAGCGGTCGTTCCAGAAGTTCATCTGATCGACCAGAGTTCAGAAGGAGAAGATCAGGAAGAGGATGTCGAAAAGGTGCAGCTCGAAGCACGATTAATGGCATCTCGCATCAAGACGATGATGGGGAAAGGTGAAAGAGAGCGTGCCAAAGTATACGACCGAAAAGAAGAGCGCATGAGACCGGTTGAGTACAGAGATATGGTCATCCTGCTTCGCGCGACTGCGAGCTGGGCTCCGGTCATCCTTGAAGAGTTAAAACAGGCAGGGGTTCCTGCATACTCCGATTTAGCAACAGGTTATTTTGAAGCGACAGAAGTAGCTGTCATGATGAGCTTACTTAACGTGATCGATAACCCGTATCAAGATATTCCGCTCGCATCCGTGCTTCGTTCTCCTATTTTCGGTCTAACAGAGGAAGAGCTGGCTCAGATTCGAATTCATGAGAAAAATGGGAATTATTTTGAAGCACTACAAACGTATGCAGACGATGAGTCAGATGAGCTTGCAGACAAGCTTTCAGAATTTCTAGAGAAGCTAAATCAATGGCGGGATCAAGCGAGACAGTCTTCTCTTGGAGAATTGATTTGGCAGTTGTACCGTGAAACGAATTATTATGAGTTTGTAGGGGGAATGCCAGCGGGCCTTCAGCGTCAAGCGAACCTGAGAGCACTTTACGATCGTGCGAGACAGTATGAAGCAACGTCGTTTCGAGGTTTATTCCGATTTCTACGCTTTATCGATCGCATGAAAGAGCAAGGTGGCGATCTTGGGACTGCTAGAGCGCTCGGTGAACAGGAAGACGTTGTGAGAGTGATGACCATCCATAAAAGTAAGGGACTTGAGTTTCCGATCGTTTTTGTGGCAGGGATTGCAAAACAGTTCAATTTGAGAGATATGGTCAATCCGATGCTGATGCATAAAGAGCTTGGGGTAGCTTCCAAATTCATTGACCCTATCAATCGCATCACATATCCAACGCTACCGTATTTTACTCTTCAAAAGAGAATGCGACTCGAGATGCTTGCTGAAGAAATGCGTGTGTTGTATGTTGCATTGACGAGAGCAAAGGAGAAGCTCTATTTGATCGGTACCGTAAAAGAGTGGGAAAAAGAGCTCTTATCCTGGACAGGTGCTTCAACAGAAGAATGGTTGCTTTCTGATTTTGAACGTTCGAAAGGAAAATCATATTTGAGCTGGATTGGCCCTTCGCTACTTCGTCATCGAGATTTAGCACAAATTGTTGATGACGTGGCAGATATTAAGAAGCCAACTCCTGTCTTTAATCATACGTCAAGGTGGGACCTAGCGATTCACTCTGCAGCCGATTTTGCAGAAGTGGAATCTGAAGATGTTGCGAGGCAAGAAGAGTATGGGAAATTACTTCAGTCAAAAGAGACGATTCCTGAACGTAGTACACATCGAGATGAAGTCGTAAAACGACTCAGTTGGACGTACCCCCACACGGCAGCGACTGAAACGAAATCCAAGCAGTCTGTCACTGAAGTGAAGAGGCAGAGGGAAGTGTTTTCTGATGAGCGGAGTGACTCAACGATCGTTAGTGGGTTTAAACAGTCGCTAAAAGAGCGCCCTCGCTTCCTACAAAGTAAAAAGCTCACACCGGCTGAACGAGGAACGGCGATGCATGTTGTGATGCAACACTTGAATGTTACGAATGTAACGGATGAAGATGCAGTAAGAGATTTGATCGCTCGACTAGAACAAAAGGAATTATTAACACCTGAACAAACAGCTGCGATCGATGCGAACCAGATTTTGCAGTTCACGCAGTCATCTCTAGGTAAGAAGATGAGACACGCAAAAGCGATTCACAAGGAAGTTCCTTTCAGCCTTGGTGTTGATTCCACTTGGATTTATGCTGATTTTGAAGGTGAAGAGGAGACGGTCGTCTTACAAGGTGTCATCGACTGTATTATCGAAGAAGAAGATGGGTTAATCCTAGTCGATTATAAGACAGATGTGATTCAGAACAGATTTAGTTCAGAAGAACAAGTCGAAACGACCATGAAAAATCGCTATTCAACACAGTTGAAATTATACGAAAAAGCAATCGATGAAATATGGAATCTCCCATGTAAAGAAAAAGTACTTTACTTTTTCGATGGTGGACGATCGATTACGATCGATTAACATGCTGGCCGGGCTCATGTCCGGCTAGCTTATTTATTCAAACATACATAATCAACTAGCAGAGGAGTGAAAACGATGAAGTTGCTTCATACGGCAGATTGGCATTTAGGAAAAACGCTTGAAGGAAGAAGCAGATTACCTGAACAAAAAGCATTTCTTGATGAGCTCATCAACATCGCTGATGACGAAGAGGTGGATGCGATCTTGATGGCAGGAGACGTCTTCGATACGGTCAATCCTCCAGCAGCTGCAGAAACGTTATTTTACGATGCAGCTGTTAAGCTCACGCAAAACGGCGAACGTCCGCTTATCATTATTTCAGGTAATCATGATAGTCCAGATCGTCTAGCGGCATCTCGCCCACTTGCTGATCGAAATGGGATCACGATCATCGGTTTTCCAACAGCAGAACGCCTTCAGTTAACAGTGCGTAATGGACAAACGCTTTCGATCGCTGCTCTTCCGTACCCTTCAGAATCACGATTAAACGAATGCTTAACAGAAAGCCAGGAAGAAGGCGTCCTTCAGCTCGCTTACGACGATCGGGTGGAGAAGTTGTTTAATGACCTTTCCTCAGATGTTCCTGACGATGCAGTTCATATTGCGATGAGTCATATCTATGTTGCAGGAAGTAGAGAAACGGATTCAGAAAGGCCAATTCAAGTAGGAGGGGCTTACACCGTCTCTGCGAACTCGTTACCGAAGGAGGCGCAGTACGTTGCACTTGGACATCTCCACCGTCCTCAAACCATTACAAGAGGTTCTGCTCTTGCTCGTTACGCTGGTTCACCTCTTGCTTACAGCTTTTCTGAAGCAAGTCATGCGAAGTCGGTTACGTTGGTCGAAGTGGACCCTGTTGGGCTCGCACACATTGAAGAAGTCCCTCTCCAGTCCGGGAAACCTCTTGTGAAATGGGTTGCAGATCAAGGCATCGAGCAGGTCTATACCTGGCTTGAAGAAGGAAAAGATCAGGATGCCTGGGTCGATCTTGAAGTGCATTTAAACGATACGCTTTCGATCGAGGAAATCCATAGGCTTCGGAGCAAGCATGACGGGTTCATTCATATTCGTCCCGTTTTTAATAAAAGTGAAAAGAAGGATACCGCGGCAAAATCAAGTCTTCCGATCGATGAACTGTTCAAACGGTTTTATGAACAGCAAACGGATGGAGGCGAGCCGGATGATGAGCTCGTTCGCTTGTTTTTAGAGCTTTCTCACGGTGATGAAGATGAGTAGGAAAGGAGGAAACCACTTGTGAAACCATTACGATTATCTGTATCAGGTCTTCATAGTTTTAGAGAACCACAGGTTGTAGATTTTGAAGCACTTTGTCAAGGAGGCGTTTTTGGTATTTTTGGCCCGACTGGAAGTGGAAAATCTTCCTTGCTCGATGCGATGACGCTCGCATTGTACGGGAAGGTCGAACGTGCGACGAACAATACGCAGGGAATCATGAATCATGCAGAAGATACGCTGTCCGTGTCATTTACCTTTGAACTCAGTGAAGGGGTTCATTACCGTGTCGAGCGGAGCTACAAGCGTTCTGGAGACATATCCGTACGCTCAACGACCTCTCGTCTAGTAGAAATCACTGATGAAGAAAGCGTTTTGGCAGATAAAGATCGCGATGTATCTCAAAGAATTCAAGAAATTCTTGGATTGACGATCGATGATTTTACTCGTGCCGTCGTTTTACCACAGGGGAAATTTGCCGAGTTTCTTTCGTTAAAAGGTACTGAAAGACGTCAGATGCTTCAGAGGCTGTTTCAGTTAGAGAAATATGGCGATCAGTTCAACCGCAGACTGAAGGCCCGAGTCGATAAAGAAAAAAGCGTGTTGAATGAGCTTACAGCAGAGCAAACGGGTCTAGGAGATGCTTCTAAGGAGCACCTGAAGGAAGCGAAGGAATCGTTAAAAAGCGCTGAGCTAGCAGCTGAAAAAGCGAATGAAGAGCTTGAGGCATCGAAGAAACGAAGAAACGATGCAGAGAGAATCTGGTCACTTCAGAAAGAGCATACGGAATTATCGAATAAGAAATCGAAACTTCTATTGAAAAGTGAAGAAATGGATCATCTTAAGAAGAAGATCAAGCGGTCGTTTGCGGCTTCAGCACTCAAGCCATATCTGGATACGCTAGAATCGACCGACAAGGAAGAAAAAGAAGCGCGTCTCCGTTATGAGCGTACGAAAGCAATTTTAACTGAAGCGAAAACGTACTATGAAGATGCGAAGAAAAAGCATGATGATAGTAGAGCGAAACAACAGAGTGAAGAACCACAATTGATCAAAAGGTTGAATGACCTCGAACGTGGAATAAAGCTTGAGAAAGAAGTAGATGAGCTTAAAACGATACGAGAAAGAAATCTTGTAAAATGGAACAAGATCAAAGAAGACGATGACGAAACGAACAAAGCCATGACACAGGCTGAGCACGATTTAAACGTTGCGAGAAACTTACAAGAGGATTTAAATCGCAAGCTCGACGGTCTTCAGGTTCCGAATGATGAACGAAAGCGTCTTTCGACAGCACAGCAATTAAAGCATGAGTACGAAGGTGCTAAGAAGCAGATCGATGAAGTGATAGAGGAAGAACGGAAAATCAACGAAGAAAAAAACTCTTTAGAAGCTTCGCAGTCAGATTTGAATATGAAGCTCACAAAAGCGAAAGAAAGCTATCGTACCTTTTTCAAAAGAGTGTTGAGAAGCTATGAAGGTGTATCAGCATGCAAAACAGCGGTAGACCAACGTATAGCAAGATTAAGTAAAGAGATTCATGACGCTTATCAAAAGCTTGAGAACAGTCGGACTCATGCGATCGCGATCAAGCTTGCTTCAGAACTGCAGGATGGAGACGCGTGCCCTGTTTGTGGAGCAACCGAGCATGTTGATCTTGCAGATGGAGAAGACGAGACACTTGAATGGCAGCATAAAATCGAGCAAACGGAGCAGCAGAGAGAGGCTTTTAAAGATAGCCTTTTACATGGAAAGCAGTTGCAATACAAGCTCGAACAGCTCTCTGATCAAATGCTCGACCTTGATGAGGGTGTGAAAGAAATTACTTCCGATCAGCCTGTCGAGTTGTCGGACGATCTCCTCACCGAAATGAAATCATTCACTCAAGATGTACGTGAGCTTGAAGAGTACATCAGAAAACTAGGGAAAGAACTTCAGGAGTACAACACGGCTGTATCAAAAAATACCTACAGACTCGATCAGGTCAATCATAACCTGTCCGCCATCTTAGAAAAGAAGCATACGCTTTCTGTAAGAGCGGATGAAATAAAGGAACGTATGATGGAAGAGCTTTCCCTTACGATTGATGAAGTTGAAGAGAAAGTAACAAAGCTTCAGGAGATGGATGGCGAAGCCGAAGTCATTCGAGAACGCCTTTCAAAAAGCATTCCATACATCGAGAAGAAAGAAGAACGCTTTGCTAGTTTACAAGAAAACGTTCAAGCTCTCTCTGTTCAAAAAGCGGAAATCAAGAGTACACTTCAGCAAAATAAAGAACAGTTAGAACGACTTGAACGAGACCTTCATGAACTAGTAGGTGAAGGATCAGCGCATGAATCCTATATTCAAGTTGAACAGAGATTAACGGATCTACGTGCTGCAGAAAAGGCGGCTCAAGAAGAATTAACAAAAAAGAGTGAACACTACCAAAGCGCAGAAAGACAGGCTGCATCTGATGACCACTATGTTAAGGACGTACGTGAACGTTTGGAAAAAGCGAGATCTGCTTACGAGGAAGAACAAGAGGAATCGATCTTCCAAGATCGCGAGAGTGTGAGAGAAGCAGACGTTTCGAAACACTCTCGAGAAAAGTGGGAAGAAGAGGTAGAATCGCACGATAGAGAATGGAATCGCGTGATCCATGGAATTGAAGAACTCGAAGCAAGACTCGGTGGAGAGAAGATTACAGAAGAAGAATGGAAAGAAGCGGAGGATGTTCTGAAGCAAAAGCAGAAAGCGAGGGACGATGCCCACTCGCATGTTGCGGCAAGTCGTCATCATCTAGACGATGTTACGAAACGCCATGAACGCTTTATGGAGTTAGAAAGCGATCGAAAGAAAACGAGTGATGAGCTTGAGAAGCTAGGCAAACTTCAAGCTGTATTCCGAGGCAATAGCTTTGTAGAGTTTATCGCATCAGAACAGCTCGAGCAGGTAAGCCTCGACGCTTCACAGAAACTAGGAGATCTAACGGGTCAACGATATGCGCTTGAAGTTGATTCTTCTGGTGGATTCCTGATCAGAGATGATGCGAACGGAGGAGTGAAGAGACCTGTTTCAACGCTATCAGGTGGAGAAACATTTTTAACTTCACTTTCATTAGCCCTCGCATTATCGGGTCAAATTCAATTGAGAGGCGCACATCCGCTACAGTTCTTCTTTCTGGATGAAGGGTTTGGTACGCTTGATGAAGGCTTACTAGATACGGTGATCACATCGCTTGAGAAGCTGCAAACAGAAAGCCTTTCAGTTGGCGTGATCAGTCATGTACCTGAATTACGAGCGAGACTTCCTAGGAAGCTGATCGTCACCCCGTCTGAGCCTTCAGGTAAAGGAAGTAGAATCGAACTAGAAACTTTATAAGGTTAAGCGAGCTGCTGAGAGTATTCTCGGCGGCTTGTTGTTTAGATAGAGACAATAAATGTAAAGAATTGAAGAAAGAGACTGTCAAATTAACGCATTTTATGTAAAAATATGATTAGTAGTTGAGGTAATTAATGTAGGAGGAACATGGATGTTGCACTCTATGAAATTAGGAAAAGGAATTGTGAGGCCTTTTACTCACTTTCGAACATTACGTTCGGCTTACCGTATAAAAGGCTCGTGGTGGCGTCTTTTTTTACTTGCGTTACTTGCGTTTCTCGTAACGGCAGCGACAACATTTTTGAATATCAAATACGCAGGTGAGCTGCCAGAGTATGGGGGGCTAGCCTCAAGTGAGAAGCTGCTATTCGTATTGAGTGAAGTGATCTCAGACGGCATTTTAGCAATACTTGTCTTTTTATCTATCATTCTTGTAGGCGCTCTCTTGTTTTGGCCGTTCTTTCAGGATGTGGGGTATAAAAGATTAGCGTTTATACATAGTTATGGCGTGTTTATTTTGTTGATCGGCATGATCTTGCAGCTGCCATTTATTATGTTTCTCCATGAACCTTCATATATCTCACCTTTTAGTATCGGTGTTTATATCGATCTTTTCGTGGATGATTCATTCTGGCTTTATTTTAGCTATAGTCTATCGTTGTTTTTTGTATGGCTCATCATCGTACAGTATGCTGCCATATACCAATCGACCTCTCGAAGAAGAGGATACATTGTTACCTGGATCATCATTCTAGACATCGTGCTTGCTTTCGCGATGGCATATATACGAACGGCATTTTAAATGAGAGGTGGATTTCGTCTTGAACCGTAAGTCGGTCTTAGTCAGTATAAGTGTCGGTCTGCTTCTTGTGATCTTCGTAACTGTAAACACTTTTGTTATCCATCGTGTTCTTGCAGGTGAGAAGAAGCTCGAAACGGTATCGGTCAAAAAAGAAACGTTTGAAGATTTACATAGCTATGAAGGTCTCCTTGTTCCCCAAGATGAAGAAGTAGTCTACTATGAAAAGTCGAAGGGCGATATCTCAGCATTTTTGGTAAGTGAAGGAGAAGAAGTTTCAGTAGGAACCGCACTGTTTGAATATGAAGCAGAGAACGATGTGAATGTATCAGATCTTAAAGCAGAAGAAAACAAAGTAGAAACAGAGATCGATGTGTTGGATGATCAACTTGATGACCTTTCTTCACAGGCTTCAACCATACAACTTAATTCTGAGTTGAATGAGGAAGAAAGGATTCAACTCCTACTCGGGATCGATGAACAAATACGAGAGACCGAGTATAAAAAGCGTTTAGCAGAGTTAGAAGGGAAAGAGCTCAATCGTAAAATCCAGGAAGCCGAGAGCAGTGACGTTGAACGAGAAGTAGAGTCATCTCTTAAAGGGACTGTTGCTGAGTTAAACCGAACACCTGAAAATGGAGAAGCTGTAGCGAAAGTATTGTCGAACGAGCTTGCTGTTCAAGGGTCTGTTTCTGAACTCGACCTTCCCTTACTATCTGTCGATCAAGAAGTGACGATCAAAGCGCCTGCGTATCCTGGCCAATCACTAACTGGGCGTATCACACTGATTGAAAACCGTCCGTACGCCATCGAAGAGGGATCTAGCTATTTTAACTTTACTGTCTTGATGGAAGGAACAAACGAAATGAAAGCAGGCACGCACGTAGTGATCGAAGTACCGCTTCATCAAAACGTAGATGCCCCGGTCGTTCCTGAGGAGAGCATCATCATGAAAGATGATAAATCGTATGTAGTTGTCGTAGAAAAGGATAAGCTCGAGCTAAGAACGATTGAAACTGGAAGAAGAAAAGAAAACGCAGTTGAAGTGTTATCTGGTCTTAATGTTGAAGAGAACGTGTTAAAACGACCAAGAGAAGAGTTTACTGAGCTACTATCTGAGAAAAAAGAAAACGATCCTGAAGCAAAAGGATAGAGAGAAGACCTGCAACCTGCAGGTCTTTTTTAAACATATCTCGAAGGGAGAATGAAAAATTGAAATACGTATCATTTCTTTATGAGAAAGAACAGCGGTTTGGAGTTTGGTTAGAAGAAGAGGAAAAGGTTATCGACTGCTTTCAGTATTTCAAAGATAAAGGAAAACACATTTCAACCTTAGTCGATTTGATCAAGACCGATATGCATGATGAGATGATAAACCTTCTTGAAAAAAATGATCAGTATAGCATCTCAATAAACGCGATTACGCTTTTGGCTCCAATCCCGAAGGTGAATAAGAATGTGTTATGTGTTGGCAAAAACTACAGAGATCATGCGATCGAGATGGGAAGTGAAAAGGATATTCCATCTGACCCTATGATTTTTACAAAAGCACCGACAACCATCTCGAATCCGAATGAGGTGTTGTCTTTCTCGCAAGACGTTTCGGAGCAGCTAGATTATGAAGGTGAGCTAGCGATTGTTATTGGAAAGGATGGGAAGAGGATTTCTCGTGAAGATGCGATGGAGCATGTCTTCGGATATACCATCGTGAATGACATCACGGCTCGTGATCTTCAGAAAAAACATGGACAGTTCTTTATCGGTAAAAGTCTTGATCAGTCATGTCCGATGGGACCAGCCATTCTTCACCGAAGTGCGATCGAAGACCCTCATCAGCTGAATATCGTTACAGCAATTAATAATGAGGTGAGGCAAAACGGAAATACAAGCGATCTTATCTTTGATATTCCAGAGCTCATATCGGTACTTTCAAAAGGAATGACGCTCGAAGCAGGTGACATTATCGCAACGGGGACGCCTTCGGGGGTTGGAAAAGGGTTCAAACCTCCTAAGTTCTTAAGAGATGGGGATAAGATTACGATTTCTATTGAAGGAATTGGTTCCCTTCAAAATGAAATAAGTATAGGGTGAGCGTTTAACAGCTCGTTAAAAAAGGAAATGTATGGCGAGATTCCAGTTTATCAGGAGGGTTAGCAAATGGAGAAGTTGCATTACATTAACGGAGAATGGACAGGTCACGATTTAGAAAAGATCGAAGTAAGAAACCCAGCAACAAATGAAGTGGTTGGATCAGTTCCACTCGGTGGGAAGTCTGAAACGAAAAAAGCAATCGAAGCTGCACATGATGCTTTTCCTGCTTGGTCTAATCTTACTGCATACGAACGAGCTTCATACTTAAAGAAACTTCACGCTCTCATGATGGAGCATGAAGAAGAGTTAGCAGAACTAATGACGAAGGAGATGGGGAAACCTCTTCATGAATCGAAGGGGGAAGTCGCTTATTCGGCTTCATTCGTCGAATGGTTTGCAGAAGAAGGGAAGCGCGTATATGGGCGCACGATCCCTCCACATAAAGAAGGTAGAATGATGGAAGTCCGAAAGCAGCCTGTCGGTGTTGTCGGTGCGATCACACCGTGGAATTTTCCAGCAGCGATGATCGCGAGAAAGCTTGCACCGGCGCTTGCTGCAGGGTGTACGTTTGTGGTCAAGCCACCTTCTGCAACGCCGCTAACTGCAGTTCGACTCGTTGAACTTTGTGAAGAGGCAGGGATTCCGAAAGGCGTTGTGAACCTTGTTTCAGGGAAATCTTCAGAAGTTGCTGGAGAACTGATGAGTAATCCTCACGTGAGAAAGATGACGTTCACAGGTTCAACTGAAGTCGGGAAGAAGCTGATGGAGCAAGCTTCTGAAACGGTTAAAAACATTTCGCTCGAGCTAGGTGGCCATGCACCGATCATCGTGCTCGATGATGCCGATATCGAAAAAGCTGTTGACGGTGTCATCGCTTCAAAATTTAGAAACGGTGGGCAAACGTGTATTTGTGGTAACAGGGTTTATGTACAAGAAAAGGTTCACGACGAGTTCGTCGAACGGTTCGTAGAGAAAACGAAAGCGTTAAAAGTCGGTAATGGTCTTGAATCTGGAACTGATATAGGACCGATGATCGATAAAGATGGATATGACAAAGTTGATAAACATGTGAAGAACGCTACGAGCCAGGGAGCAACAGTTGCACTTGGAGGCGAAGGATACGAAGAGAACGGATGCTACTTCTATCGACCAACGATCTTGAAGGACGTTACACCTGGTATGCTGATCATGAACGAAGAAACGTTTGGTCCAGTGGCGCCGATTCAAAAAGTGTCTACTGATGAAGAAGCGATCAAGTATGCAAATCAAACACCTTTTGGACTTGCAGCTTACGTATTCAGTGAAAGCGTGCGAAGAGGCAATGCTGTCGTTAACGGTCTCGATTATGGAATCGTTGGATGGAATGACGGCGTTCCGTCTGCTGCGCAAGCACCGTTCGGTGGAATGAAACAAAGTGGACTTGGCCGTGAAGGTGGACATGAGGGAATCGAAGCGTATCTAGAAACAAAATATGTTTCGATCGGATTATAACATTGAATAAAGCCCCGCTGGCTAAGCGGGGCTTTAATTTTATGCTGAAAGTACCTCTTTAATTTGATCAATCGCCCAGTTTAGGTCTTCTTCACTGATGATAAGTGGAGGTGCGAAACGGATTACCGTCTCATGCGTCTCTTTACAGAGAAGGCCTCTTTCTTTCAACTTTTCACAGTAAGGGCGTGCAGCTTCATGAAGTTCAACGCCTATGAATAGGCCACGGCCGCGAACTTCTTTGATCACCGGATTATTGATTTCTTTTAGTTTCTGCTGAAAATAGTTTCCGAGCTCAAGAGAGCGATCGGCAAGCTTTTCATTTTCAAGCACTTCGATCGAAGCGATTGAAACAGCACAAGCTAGCGGATTACCTCCAAACGTAGAACCGTGAGATCCCGGAGTGAATACGCCGAGGACGTTACTGTTTGCTGCAACACAAGAAATAGGGAAGACCCCGCCTCCAAGTGCTTTACCAAGGATGTACATATCAGGCTCTACGTCATCCCAATCACAAGCAAACTTTTTCCCTGAGCGGCAAAGGCCCGCTTGAATCTCATCAGCAACGAAGAGAACGTCATGTTTTTTACAATATTCATAAGCTTCTTTTAGGAAACCTTCAGGCGGGATGTTGATCCCTGCTTCACCCTGGATCGGTTCAAATAAGAAACCAGCCGTATTCGGTGTGATCGCTTTCTTCAATGCTTCGATGTCTCCGTATGGAACGAGTTTGATACCAGGAAGCATCGGTCCATATCCGCGCTGATATTCTTCTTCAGAAGATAGAGAAACAGCTGTCATCGTACGACCGTGGAAGTTTCCTTCACAAGCGATAATTTCTGCTTTGTCCTTTTCTACACCTTTTACTTCGTAAGCCCAGCGGCGCATCGCTTTCACAGCTGTTTCTACAGCTTCAGCACCTGTATTCATCGGCAACACCATGTCCTTGTTCGTAAATTCTGAAATCTTACGATAAAATGGTCCGAGCTGGTCATTGTGAAATGCTCTAGAAGTTAATGTGACGCGATCGGCTTGGTCTTTAAGAGCCTGGATGATCTTAGGGTGTCTATGCCCCTGGTTCACTGCTGAATACGCACTGAGCATATCCATGTAGCGATTCCCTTCTGGATCCTTAACCCAAACTCCCTCTGCTTCTGCGATGACGATTGGTAATGGATGATAGTTATTAGCTCCGTATTGCTCTGTCATTTGAATAATGTCTTGTGTTTGTACCATGATACTCCGTCACTCCCGTCTATTTATTCATGTCACACTCCATTATTATAACAATGAAATCGCATCCTTCATATCGTTTGAGTCAAAATAATCTGATAGTTTCCAAGAGAATCCATCTTCATGATAAGATAGAAGCGTTGTAATCATTCTGAGGAGGAACATCACTATGCTTCATGCTCATTATACTGCATTCGGATTAACGCTATTGGTCTTTATCATTAGCTACTTTCTTATGAGAAAAGGGAAGGCGAAAGGGCAAAAGATCACTCATATGGTGCTCCGAACGTTGTACGTCTTAACATTGATCTCCGGAATTATACTAGTTTCTGGATATAATTTTTGGGGACCTTCCATCGTAAAAGCAGTCCTAGCGATCTGGTTGCTTTCATCTATGGAAATGATACTCGTAAGAGGAAAGAAGGGGAAATCGATCTGGCCATTTTGGCTGCAATTTCTATTTGCATTCTTTCTTGTCTTTTTTTATGGGTATTCTGTACTACATCTATATCAGCTGTAGACAAAAACCGCCAATACGGCGGTTTTTTTATTAAACAAATGGTTTTTTCTTCCGATATAAGGAATAGGGTAATAGACATATTTTTGCTTTAAAGGTATTCGGGCCCCTATACTTTTTGTTATTATGGACGTAACTAAACGTCATTATTTTACATAGAGACGGAAATCGAACGTATACTATCATTTAACATGCAGGAGATGAACGAATTGGATGGAGGAACAAAGGCATTATCTCACTTGATAAAGGCATCAACAGAAGAGTTGGAATCGTTGGCAGCGAGTTTGCAGCAGTCTGAGCAACGGTATAACTCCTTATTTGAACAAAATCCGAACCTCGTTTATTCTGTTGATGTTTTCGGTAAGATTACCAGCGTGAACCCTGCTCTTAAACCATTGTTAGGCTATAGGCCAGATGAGGTGATGAGCAAATACTCTCTAGATTTCGTAAGTCAAAATGATTATTCAAAAACAAGAGAAAAGTTTGAACTCGCTTTGAACGGAAATGCTCAGTCATATGATGTGCATTTAATCCACAAGTCTGGCGAAAGCGTTCTTTTTACCATAACGAATATTCCTATTATCGAGAATGGGGAAGTCGTTGGCGCTTATGGAATCGGTAAAAATATCATGAGGCAGCTTAGAGCAGAAGAAAAAATCGCACACCTTGCTTATTACGATGTCCTTACCGAACTACCTAATCGTCTCTTATTTGAGAATCTATTACAAGAATCTCTTAAAGCACCTGATGAGATGGTAGCTGTTATGTTTGTAGATTTAGATCGTTTCAAGCTTATCAATGATAGTCTTGGTCACCACCAAGGAGACCACATATTAAAACTCGTTACAGCGAAGTTGAAAGAAGCCGTTCAAGATGATGCCGTGTTAGCACGGTTCGGTGGCGATGAATTCACGTTGATTCTTTCAGGTATAAAAGCCGAGAATGAAGCCTTGTGTTTAGCAAAGAAAATCATCGATGAACTTAAAGAGCCGATCGTGTTTAACGATGTGGAATACTTCATGACGGTAGGAATCGGAATCAGTATGTTCCCTCATGATGGTGTCGATATGGATGAATTGATGCGAAATGCTTATATCGCATTAGACCGAGCGAAAAAGCAGGGCGCAAATCATATTGAATTTTACACAGATGAGATGAATGACCAGGCGTTTGAGAGGCTGGAGCTAGAAAGCTATTTACGCAGAGCCATCGAGAAGGAAGAGCTCACGCTATTCTATCAGCCTCAAGTGAATTTAGATGAACAGAAGATTTATGCCTGTGAAGCCTTAATCAGGTGGAATCATCCAAAGTTGGGCTTAGTATCACCTGCACAGTTCATCCCGCTTGCTGAAGATACGGGTCTTATTGAAGAGATCGGTATCTGGGTATTAAATGAAGCTTGTATGCAAACGAAAATGTGGCAGGATCTCGGATATGAGCACCTTTCGATCTCTGTGAACGTCTCGGGTAGGCAATTCCAGAGCGAACAATTTGTGGAATCTGTTCGTGACGCGCTTAACAAGTCTCAGCTATCGCCTCATTCACTACATTTAGAAGTAACGGAAAGCACAACGCTCGTGAACACAGACTATAGTATTTCGATGCTAAAGCAGTTGAGGAAGATGGGGATCAAAGTCTCGATCGATGACTTTGGCACTGGCTACTCTTCACTTAGTTATCTAAAGGACTTTCCGCTCGATATTTTAAAGATCGATCAATCGTTTATTCGCAACTTGAAGGAAAATAGTGCGGACGCAGCGATTGTAAAAGCGGTGATCACAATGTGTGAAGGGCTGAATTTATCGATCGTCGCGGAAGGGATCGAAACAGAGGAACAGGGCGAAATCGTCAAACGATTTGGATGTAATTTCGCGCAAGGGTTCTTTTATAGTAAACCTTTAAACAAAGAACACTTTGAGAAATTACTTACGTCTCGTAAATTCCCGCTCGCAACGTAACGGAATCTAACCACCTATTGAATCGAATTGGTTCAATAGGTGGTTTTTTATGTTAACGCACACAAGAGCCTCAAGCTGTTTATTCCCCTCAATTGAAGGGAAGAGAAGGGTATTAACGAGGTGATAGAGATGCGATACGATGTCTTGATTATTGGAGGAGGAATCGCAGGCCTGACCCTTGCTGTGAAACTTGGTCAGAGCAATGTGAAGACCCTGCTCGTAGAAAAAGATAAGAAAAGCGGCTTGATTTATAAAGGAGAACTTTTACAGCCGAAGAGTCTTGATATCTTAGATCGAATCGGCCTGCTTGAGAAGGTGAAAGCAAACGGAGTTGTTCTTCCATCCATTCAATTTCATGAATTTGAACGACTCGATGATTCCTCTCTTAAGAAGTTAAGTGAAAATGAATTTCGCTATGACGTGATCGATTCACCTTATAACACTTCCTTGATGATCCCGCATGAAAAGTTAAAGGAGCTTTTGTTTGAAGAGGCATCGAAGTACGACTCGGTCGAGCACATTCAACCAGCTAAGTTTACAGGATTTACAGATGAGGATCCTGAAAAGAAAAAAGCGCTGATCGAGACGAAAGAGGGCAGTCTTGAAGTTCAAGCGAAATTTTATATAGGTGCTGAAGGAAGAGCGTCACCGACCAGAACTGCCATGAACGTAGAGATGAAGAAAACAACCTACAACCATCAATTTCTAACGGTATCGTTTCCTCGTCCAGATAGCCTTGATCAATCGACGATCATTACGACACAGAATCGTTTCCTAGGGCTATTTCCTTTACCGAATAACGAGGTCCGCAGCGTATTATTGATAAAGCCTGGGGAGTTTAAGACGATGCGTAAAGAAGGGCTCGATTCGTTTTATCGTGCATATTGTGAACTCATCCCTGAATTAGATGGGTATGTGCAACAGATCGATTCTTGGAAAAAGATACAGCTCATGATCCCAGTAAGACACAATGTCTCGCAGTATGTGAAAGAGAATATTATTTTGACTGGAGACGCCGCGCATAGTGTTCATCCTATGGCTGGTGAAGGAATGAACCTTGCTATTCAAGACTCTGACGTTCTTGGGGAGCTCCTTTGCTGGATGTTTAAGACGAACCAAACGGATTGGAAGCACCTTGAATGGTACGAAAAAGTAAGAAAGCCAAGAGCGGAATTTGTTTCTCGTCTCAGCCATCAGGCGGCATTACTATATTCATTTCCGTACCGCACATGGCAAAGGCTTAGAATAAAAGGCGTGCAGCAAACGGAACATTCGTCCGTTCTACACTACAAGCAGATGCTCAATACTTCTGGCTTAGGAATTTGGAAGTTTACTATTTGGGATCGGATGAAGCAAGCTGGTCTCCTTCCGGCTAGGAGCAATACGAAGAAAATTTCAGCCAAGGAACATAGCGTGATTTTTAACAAAAAAGATGATTATCCATGGAACGTTGGTTAATGAATGAGGAGGAGATAGGATGAATGAAATTAAAAAGATCTGGCGTGCAAGAAAATGGATGAAAAGCAACGAGCCTTTCCTTTACGCCTGGCATGCGCACGTAGGCTATGTGCATGATCTTTTCGATGAATTCGAACATGGCGCTACAGTCAGAGACGTAGCGAGGAACCGTGGTATGAACGAGCTGCTTCTAACGAGATGGGCAGAAGTAGGAGTTGCGATCGGACACTTGAAGAAAGAGAAAGATGGCACGATTCGCTCAAAGAAAAACATGGTTGAATCCATGTCGAAAAGCAGTGACCAGGATGTTGGCGTATTGTTAAAAGAGATGATGGAGTTACATATTCCGATTCTCCTCTCTTACTCTGATCTATTGATAGGAGATGACTATGCTTCATACAAAGACGATGATTACGCAGGCACAGTAGCGGCTACTTCAAGCTTTATCGAACGTTTCGCATTTCCGAAGGTTTATCAATGGCTACAAAAGATAGATGCAAAGTCTGTCGTTGATTTCGGAGCTGGGTATGCAGGCTACCTTTCTAGAATCGGTGCTAAAGAAGAAAATATGAGACTCGTAGGAATCGAGAAGAATCGGCAAGTGTGTTTAGATGCTGAATCACATATTCCGTACCGATTAAAATCATCGATCGATCTTTATCCTGAAGATATGATGAGTTGGAAATGGGATGGTGAACGTTTTGACGTTGCGATGATGAATAATCTTCTATACTACTTTGCACCAGATGAAAGGTCTCATCTCTTTCAAAAAGCAAGTGAGGTCACGAATGATAGCGGATCGCTTATCATTATTTCACCTCTTCATGAATCAGATCACGGGCATGCATTCTCAGCAGCATTCAATAGTTTTATGAGTGCTCATAGTAACTTACACCAGCTCCCAACTAGCACCGAAATGATCGAGATGGCAGCGCGTGCTGGTTTTGGACTGAAGCACATGAAACCGATCGTGAAAGAAGGGGCTTGGTACTGTTTAACGTTCCAAAAAGCGTCATAAGGGAACCCTGTAGAGGGTTTCTTTTTTTATGATTTTCAATCACAAAACCTGGGCTCCTGCATACGTTAAAGAGAGTATGGATTGGAGGGGAAGCCTTTGTGTGGAATAACCGGGTGGGTAGATTGGAAGCAGGACCTGACACATAAAGAAAGCGTACTTCAACAGATGGCTAGCACCCTGTCAAAGCGTGGACCAGACGATACGAACTGTTTCGTGAATAGACACTGTGGTTTCGGTCACACGCGTCTTATCGTTGTAGACCCGTCCGGCGGAAGCCAGCCGATGTCACGGGAACATCTTAATCAGAAATATACGATTTGTTATAATGGAGAGCTTTATAACACAGAAGATTTACGTAGTGTATTGCTTACAAAAGGCTATACGTTTCGCTCTCATTCTGATACAGAAGTGCTATTAACATCCTATATCGAATGGGGTGAAGACTGTGTCGATCATTTGAACGGAATCTTCGCATTCGCCATTTGGGATGAACTTAGAAAACAACTGTTCCTTGCAAGAGACCGTCTTGGGGTAAAACCTCTTTTCTATCGATCTAGCGGACCATCCTTACAGTTTGGTTCAGAGCTTAAAGCGATTCTTGCGCACCCAGATGTGAAAACAGAAATCGATCGAGAAGGGTTACAAGAAATATTTGGACTCGGACCATCGCGCACCCCTGGCCACGGCGTCTTTCGTGGAATCAATGAGCTTCGACCTGGATTTGCCATGGTCTTTAATCAAAGCGGGTTGAAAACATGGCGCTATTGGGACGTTAAGAGTGCGGAACACACAGATGACCTTGATACAACCGTCGAAACGGTTGGGAATCTCTTGAAGGACTCCATAAAACGCCAGCTTGTCGCGGATGTTCCCGTGTGTACATTCTTATCAGGTGGAGTTGACTCGAGTGCGATAACGTCTGTCGCGCAATCGGCGTTTAAAGATGACGGAAAAGGCATCCTTCGTTCATTTTCTGTCGATTATGTAGATAACGATAAATACTTTAAAAGCAGTGAGTTTCAGCCGAATTCAGACGCGCCTTGGATTCGGAAAGTTTCATCGGAGCTTGGTACGGACCATAGTAACTGCGTCATCGATACCGATCAGCTCGTGCACCATTTAAAAGAAGCGGTCATCTGCCGTGACCTGCCTGGTATGGCTGATGTTGATTCATCGTTATTATGGTTTTCAAAACAAATCAAACAGCAAGCAACGGTTGCGCTATCCGGTGAGTGTGCAGATGAAATCTTTGGCGGGTATCCATGGTTTCATAAGCCAGAGCTACTCGACCAAGAACAGTTTCCTTGGATGCGTTCTACTCTTGAACGTCAGGCAATGTTAAAAGAAGATATTAGAAACAAGTTAAAGCTCGAAAGCTATGTTACTGAACGGTACAGAGATACGGTCAAAGAAACGCCAACGCTCGATGGTGAAAGTGAACTTGAGGCGAAACGAAGAGCACTCTTCTATTTGAATTTGAATTGGTTCATGACCACTCTCCTCGAAAGAAAAGACAGAATGAGTATGGGCGCAAGTCTTGAAGTGCGTGTACCTTTTTCTGATCACAGAATCATCGAGTATGTGTGGAACGTTCCCTGGGAAATGAAGATGCTCGATGGAAGAGAGAAAGGTCTTCTTAGAAAAGCGATGACAGGAGCATTGTCACATGACGTCCTTTATCGTAAAAAAAGCCCCTACCCAAAAACGTATAACCCTGCTTACACGAAAGCGGTGAAGACGTGGCTAACAGAGACGCTTGCAGATAAACAGGCGCCAATCCTCGATCTGATCGACCGAAAAGTCGTTCAGGATATCTTAGATACGGATGGAAAAGCTTTCAAAGTTCCATGGTTTGGCCAGCTTATGGCAGGGCCGCAGCTCATCGCCCATCTTGCACAGATTAATTTTTGGTTAGAGCATAATAAGATTAATCTTGTCGATTGATCGCTCAGAATAACATCATTGAAACCACACCTTTGAGAACAGGTGTGGTTTCTTCATGATTCTTACTACCAACAAAATTCTGATATGCGAGGAATCGAAAAATGATAAAGTAATAAAAGAAAGTGTTCTATAGATGAGCAGCGAAAAAACGGAAGAGGTGCAGCTGATGATCCTAGTGAGTTCTTGTTTAGCTGGGTTAGAAGTAAGATATGATGGAAACCATAGTTTACATTCAAAAGTCAGGAGATTAGTAGAACATAAAAAAGCCGTTACAGTATGTCCTGAATTACTAGGCGGGTTCGGAACGCCAAGAGAGCCCGCTGAAATCATAGGAGGGAGCGGAGAAGACGTTTTAGACGGTAATGCTAGAGTCGTTGATAAAACAGGAAAGGATGTGACCGCTTCATATATTGAAGGTGCGGAACAGGCATTGGAAATAGCGAAGCGAGTAGGTGCCACTACCATAATTTTGAAAGAGAATAGTCCATCCTGTGGAAGTTCAATGATTTATAATGGGGAATTTAACGGCAAAAAGGTTGTAGGGGACGGCGTTACGTCTGCGCTATTAAAACGAAACGGTTTTACAGTCATTTCAGAGAAACAATTTGTAGAAGGTAATGGATCTCCTTCAGTAGAATCGTGATCCATTGCTAAGAGACTGAAGGGGGGACTCTTATGAAACACATCCTTATCAACTATATGAAAAGATACTCTGATCGTACTGAAGAAGAATTGAACAAAATTGCATCCAATGTGCCTATTGAAGAGTTTTCAAAAGGGACCGTTTTGCTACAGCAAGGAGAAATTCCTGAGAAATGTTACTTTATTTTAAAAGGCTGTATTCGTAAATATTCAGTTAGTGAATGTGGAAAAGAAACGACTTTCAATCTTTACACAGAGGAGCAAAGCGTAACCATCTTTAATCAGCATGCAGCGGACAAGTCATCACGGTATCGTTTAGAATGTGTGGAGGATTGTGTCCTTGTTGTTGGAGACCTTTCAGAAGAGCGTGCTGCATATGAAGAGAATCCTGGTCTTGAAGCGATGATCCTAAATATGGTTCAAGGTGACTTAGGAGAAATGCATGATGAATTTGCTAGTTTTATGTCTTCTTCTCCTGCAGAGCGGTACAAAGCTCTCATTGCGAAAAGGCCGGAGCTTTTAAAAAGGATTCCACAGCATCAGCTTGCTAGTTATCTAGGAATGACGCCTGAATCATTTAGTAGAATAAAAAAACGATTAGGGAGTTTGAAGGGATGAGCGGTTAACTTTTGGTTTGATTCCTTTAAACAATAGCCACATACCGAACCCTAATTCACCGATTATCATAGGCAGACTAAGGAACATCTCGATCGTACCTGTGATCTCTTCATATTGAGGAGTGAGGTTATACATCGAGTGAATCAGCATGTAGCTTCCTCCAGCGATAAGTAACAATAAACTGATCACCTTCGGAATAAATGCCGCCTTCATCGCAACAGTACCTACGGCCAATAAGTGAATACCAAATACGATTAATCCAATGGACCACGTTGTTTCAAAACTTTCAATCTGTCCCATGACTTGTGCTGCTAAATCTCGTGTTACAGTCGAATCGTTCTGTATGAGGGTGGTGACTCTACCTAACTGAAAAACTGCTACGGCAAGAATCGAGGTATATAAAAGCCGAATCCCCCCAGCGACTAGTGCAAATGAACGGTGGACGGGTTTTAAAACCATGTAAAATGCCCATGAAACGATGATGTCAGTGAGGATAATGATTCCCCATCCCACAAGTTCAAAATGAAATAACAAAAGAGAGCTTTGTAACTTATTCAAAGTAGCCATTGCATCATCATTCATTACCAAAGAAGTATGAGCAAATCCATATGAAAAGAAAGCGGCTAGCGTCATAACGATTAAGCTGACTCCAGCAATGATGGCTGGTCGCGGGTTCACTTCTTGAGTGTTTACACGTTTCATAATAACCCTCCTTACTTTACACCTATCATACCTGAGAGATTGTATTTCACACATTGACTTAAATCAATAAGTGAAAAATAGTGATTTACAATTGTTAAGAGATTTGGTAATATCTTCACAAATAAGCTGCGATGAAGAGAAGAGTAGATCATGCTATCTTTTTACAGAGAACTCCGGTTGCTGAAAAGGAGGAAGGATATGTGATCGAACCAAACCTCTGAGCTTTACATCGGATCCGACTGGTGATGGTGTAACGGGAGCTCCCGTTATCGAGATAGGGTATACGCAATGTTAAATTGCCGTACCTGATAAGTTCGGTATGGTGACATATCGATAAACTGAGGTGGCACCGCGATACTTCTCGCCCTCAAGACAAAAGTCTTGGGGGTGAGATTTTTTTATTGTTTCAATAAAAAATATGTAACGGGGTGTGTATGATGAAGGGAATTACTAAGGATCATGTTATCTTATTGGTCAGCATCGGATTATCCAACGTTGGAGGGTGGATTTATCATATCGCACTTAACTTGATCATCCTCGACATGACAAAATCAGTGCTAGCAATCACAGCTCTATATACTTTAAAGCCGCTCGCATCGCTTCTTACGAACGGGTGGTGTGGTACCTTGATCGACCGCTTGAACAAACGAGCGTTAATGATCGGATTAGCTCTTTTTCAATCTGTCGTTATAGGATTTCTACCTTCACTAAGTTCGATTGGTTGGATCTTCTGCATGGTTCTTTTAATCAACATGACAGGTTCCATTTATCAGCCAACATCGATGGTATACCTTACAAAGTTCATTCCGGCTAAAAATAGGAAGGCTTTCAATTCGATCAGAAGTCTCGTAGATTCTGGTGCCTTTATTATTGGGCCGGCTATAGCGGGATTTCTGTTTATCGTAGGAACGCCTACGTATGCGATCTATATAAACGCTCTTGCAGTCGTAGTTTCTGCTGTCATTATGATGGCCCTCCCTGATGTTGAACGAAGTGTTAAGGCAAAGCTAAACCTGTCATTCCGTGTGATGGTGGAAGATTGGAAGGTTGTGTTTAACTATTCTAGGAAGGCATCTTACATTGTCGCGATCTATTTCTTATTTAGTGCAATCACGATCATGACGTGGGGGACGGATTCACTAGAAGCTGCGTTTTCAAAAGAAGTGTTGCACTTAACGAATAGTACGTATGGTTATCTTGTAAGTATTTCAGGCGTAGGAATCTTAATCGGTGCGACCGTTAATACCCTTCTCATCAAAAAGCTAACGACATCATGGTTATTAGGAGGAGGGACGGTCGTTCTCTCGATAGGCTATATCGTCTATGCTTTATCAGATGGCTTTGGTATGGCGAGTGTTGGGTTCTTTACGTTATCGTTCGCACTTGCTTTTGCAAACACAGGGTTCGATACATTTTATCAAACGAACGTTCCAGTCGAAATAATGGGAAGAATCGGGAGTTTATTTGGTTTTATCGAATCACTTCTCATTATTATCGTGATGGGAATAGTTGGACTAACGGCAGAAGTGATTTCAATTCAGTTTGCTGTTATTGGAGGCTCGGTTGTCATGTTCCTCTTATCGCTTCCACTAATTGTTTTGAGCGTGATGCCATCCAAAGTGGACTATTATTCAAGTACGGCCTCATCATAAAAAGAAAAAACCGCTCAGGTTACGAGCGGTTTTCCTACTTTATTGGGTTTGAGACTCTTTTACTTTCGGAGATTCTAACCGGTTCAATCGATCGACAAGTCCATGACCAAAGCCAGCGCCAGTGGAAAGACTATTGCTTGAGTTGATCGCTCCACGAACTTCATAAGCTGTTGATCCATGCTCTGAGAAGTCGAGTCCTTGAATTTCTTCTTCTCTTGAAACGCGAATCGATGAGAAGCGTGTGTAAACGAAGAGGAACAAGCCAACTGTCGAGAACGTCCACGCCATGACGGCTAGAATTCCAATTGCTTGAACACCTAGAAGAGCAGCGCCGCCTCCATAGAAGAGGCCGCCATCGACCGCAAAGAGTCCTACAGCGAGCGTACCCCACACACCACATACACCGTGAACCGCGATGGCACCAACTGGATCATCGAGCTTCACACGACGGTCGATCAACTGAACAGCTTCGATCAAGATAACCCCTGCGATAAGACCGATTGCAATCGCTCCGATCGGTGAAACGCTCGCGGTACCAGCAGTGATACCAACAAGCCCTGCCAGTGCACCGTTAAGCGTTAGTGAAGCATCGATCTGCTTGTATTTGATATAGGAATAAAGGGCACTTGAGATAACGCCACCAGAAGCGGCTAATAGAGTCGTTGCGACGATAGAAGGAATGAGTGCGTCACTAGCAGATAATGTACTACCAGCATTGAAGCCAAACCATCCGAACCAAAGAATAAATACGCCTAGAGCACCAAGTGGAATATTGTGACCTTGAATAACGTTTACTTTACCGTTTGAATATTTCCCAATACGACCACCTAAGAACGTAACTGCAACAACTGCACCAAGAGCACCTGTAAGGTGGACGACCGTTGATCCTGCAAAATCAGTAAATCCTAGTTCGGCTAACCATCCGCCACCCCAGATCCAGTGACCAACTACTGGGTAAACGAAGCCTACCATTGCAACGGTGATCGCAATATAGCTTATAAGCTTCATACGTTCAGCAACAGCACCTGATATGATCGTCGCACACGTTGCAGCAAACACGGCCTGGAAAACGAAGAACCCAATTTGATCAGACTGACCGGCGAGAAAGAATCCATTACTGCCAATAAAGCCAGAAGCAGATTCACCGAACATAAATGCATATCCGATTACAAAGTATAATACTGCTCCGATCGACATCGTCATCAAGTTTTTCATCAAAATATTCAGTGCGTTTTTCGAGCGGGTGAAACCTGTTTCTACCATCGCAAACCCTGCATGCATGAAAAACACGAGGAATGCTGCGATCATAACCCAAACCGTGTCGATGGACTGACTGAGTGCTGTAACCGCAGATGCATCTGTGGCAGCAAAAGCCTTTCCACTTGATAAGAGAATAATAGCTGCAAAGAGAACTGATACTTTTTTCATGACGTAACCATCCTTTACTGTTTTATTTAAAAGCAGTTAGACCGTGTTCACCAGACCGGATACGAATGACATCTTCTACGGGATAAACGAAGATCTTTCCGTCTCCTACCTGTCCAGTGGAACAAACATCGCGAATTGTTTTGACAACATGATCGAGAAGATAATCTTCAAAAATAAGTTCAACTTTCACTTTCGGCTGGAGATCGACTTCGAAATGACTTCCTCTGAATAATCCAGTTTGCTTTTTTTGGAGACCACAACCCGCTACTTCTGAAACAGTCATCCCTGTAATCCCTTCATCACGTAACCGATCTCTTAAGTCCTGAAATGATTCAGGACGAATAATCGCTTCGACTTTTTTCACCTTTTCGGCACCTCCATGTGAGTTAATCTAACAAACTAATTTTTCTATATGCTTATATTATGCTGAACAGCGTATAAGTTCAAGCTTATTTTTAGAAAATTTAAAATACTCTGTAAGGTAATCTGACATGGATGGAATTCTAAATTCGTATAAGTGCAGGCTGGGTATAGGTGGTTGCGCTTTCACAATATGGAAGTGTTTTTTGAACACAAAAAAGCTCCTGGAATAAAATCCAGAAGCTTTTTGCGATTAGGTTAGTGAGATGATCTCATAGCCATAAGGTTTGAGCTCTATATGATTCTTATCGATTTCTTCATGACTTAACAAACTCTTCGCATGGCTACCAAAGTTTGAAATAGAAATGGTAGAAGAAGAATCGTCATTGTTCAAAAGGAACAGTAACGTTTCTTTTTCTGTTCGCTTCACATATTGCGTAATCTTATCATGATCTGTTAACAATTCAAATGACCCAGCACTCCCGAATGCATCGTGCGTTTTTCTTAAAGAGATGAGCTTTTGAAGGAATTCAAACAGATCTTTGTCTTGTATTTTTTCATCCCATACCATACAGTATCGGCAGCCAGGGTCAGCCCCTCCCGTCATACCGACTTCGTCTCCATAGTAGATACAAGGTGTACCGGGGAACGATAGCTGCATCACATACATGAGCTTAACGAGGTCTTTGTTTTCACCCGCGAGCGTTAACAACCTCGGAGTGTCATGGCTCCCGAGAAGGTTGAATGCAACGTCATTCACATTCGCTGGGTATGAATGAATCAGTGAAGTGAGTCTGTTTGCCATCGTTGTAGCTGAAATTTTTTGATGTGCGAAATGATCAAGAATTGCAGCCGTGAACGGATAATTCATGACAGCATCGAACTGATCCCCCTGGAGCCATGGCATCGAATCATGCCAAATTTCACCTAATATATAGAGTTCCGGCTTCACTTTTTTCACTTCGTTTCTAAACTCACGCCAAAAAGCATGGTCCACTTCATTCGCAACATCAAGACGCCATCCATCGATGTCGAATTCTTCAACCCAGTAACGACCAACTTGTAAAAGGTAGTCACGTACTTCCTGGTTCTCCGTATTGAGTTTAGGCATCGCTGGTTGGAACGCAAACGTATCATATGAAGGTAACGGATCTGTTTCGATTGGGAACGAGCGAACGTGAAACCAATCACGATAACGGGATTTTTCTCCGTTCTTCAGCAAGTCTTGAAACGGTTCAAAGTAATAGCCGCTGTGATTGAATACGGCATCGAGCATAATTTTTATTCCTCGTTCGTGACAGAGTCTTACTAGTTCTTTAAACGTTTCTTTATCACCAAACTGTGGATCGATCTCCATGTAATCGATTGTATCGTACTTGTGATTAGATTGAGCTTTAAAGATAGGGGTGAAGTAGATCCCGTTAATGCCAAGTTCAATAAGGTGATCGAGGTGATCGATGATGCCTTGAAAATCTCCGCCAAAAAAGTTTGTTGGTGTTGGTGCAGCTTCTCCCCACGGTAAACTGTCGTCTGGGTCGATGGAAGGATCTCCATTCGCAAACCGCTCAGGGAAGATTTGATACCAGATCGTGTCCTTGACCCATTCAGGTGCACGGAATACGTCTTTACTATTCAAGAAGGGAAAGCTGAAGTAATCGTTCGTATCAGCTGGTTGTTCTGTGTAAAAACCTTTTTCAGTGAAGACGAATGATTCTTGATCGTCCTCTAAGTGAAACCCATATCGAAGCCTGCGATAAGGAGGCTTGATCGCAACATCCCAATAATCATAGTGAGCGTCTGAACCTGATAGGCTCATAGGTTGCTTCATAGATTGCCAGCCATCTTGTTTCCAATCATAAGGATCCCCATGTATGAGTGATACAGCCGTTACATCATTTTTCTTCGTTTGTAGTTTGATGTGTAGCGTTTCATCGTCATAAGGATAAGCGAAGTTGTTTTGAGGTCGATGATAGATCGCTTCTTTTTGCAAATTGTCCCCTCCTGAATGCAATCGCTTGCATGAATTGTTAGTATAAAAGTACCTATCGAACCAAACGAAGTCTGATACGCACTCTTAGATTAAATGTAGAAGATTATAGAGAACTAGTCAAATCCCTTTATAAACGAAAGAAATGTAGAATAAAAAAATTTCAAAAAAGTTTGTGCAAACGGTTGCTAAAAATTCCGCTACATGTATAATTAGTTATAGAAAGTTAGTGCAATCGTTTTCACGATTCAGCATAACTATCGTAAAAATTAGAGGGGGTTTAGGAAATGAAAAGGTTTTTTGCCTTATTTCTAACACTGGTCTTAGCAATCGGCGTACTCGCTGCTTGTGGTCCGCAAAACAATGAAAGCGCTTCTACGAACGAAGGCGGAGGTTCTGAAGGAGACGCTGATGCTAACAAACCTGAGAAACTAGTTGTATGGGAAGATAAAGATAAAGGCATTGCGCTTGAACCAGCAATTAAGAGTTTCGAAGAAGAATATGGTATTAAAGTTGAATTTAAAGAACTAGGAATGGCTGATGAAATCAGAGAGCAAATTCGTCTTGATGGCCCAGCGGGTACTGGACCAGACGTTCTAACTCTACCTCATGACCAAATTGGACAAGTTGCTGTAGAAGGATTGATCTCTCCAATCGAAGTGGATCAAGAAGTTGTTGATCGTTACACTGAATCTTCTATTCAAGCACAAACATACGATGGTAAGCTTTATGGACTTCCAAAAGCGACTGAAACACCAGTATTTATTTATAACAAAGCAATCATGGACGAAGCTCCAGAAACAATGGATGATGTATACACATTCGCAAAAGATTACACAAAGGACAAGCAGTATGGTTTCCTTGCACTTTGGGATAATTTCTACTTCGCGAACGCAGTCCTAGCTGGATACGGCGGTTATGTATTCGATCGTTCTGATGAAGGTCTGAACCCAGAAGATATTGGTTTAGCAAACGAAGGTGCTGTTGAAGGTACAGAATATATCGAGAAATGGTACACAGAAGGTTTATTCCCTAAAGGTCTAATTGGTGAAAACGGTGGATCTACGATGGATGGTCTCTTTAACGAAGGAAAAGCTGCATCTGTAATGAACGGTCCATGGTCTTTCCAAGGATACAAAGATGCTGGAATCGAGATCGGTGTAGCACCGATGCCTAAACTTCCTAACGGTGAAAACTTCAAGACGTTTATCGGTGTTAAAGGCTGGCATGTAAGTAACTTCTCTGAGAACAAAGAGTGGGCTACTAAGCTAGTCGAATGGGTAGCAAATGCAGAAAACGGTAAGATTCGTTACGAAGAAACTGGTGAAATTCCTCCAGTTAAATCTCTTATCGAAGATCCTGTAATCGCTGACAACGAAGCTGCTAGCGCAGTTGCAATTCAATCTCAGTACGGTACTCCAATGCCTAACATTCCTGAAATGGCAGAAGTTTGGGGACCAGCAGCATCTGCACTTCAATTAGTAGCGACTGGAAAACAAGATCCTAAGCCTGCACTTGAAGAAGCTACGAAAACAATCAAGTCTCAAATCGAACAAAACCACAGCAATTAAGGTAAAGAAAACTAAAAGCGGTACTCCGGAAACGGAGTGCTGCTTCTCACTTTAAAGGGTGACAAAGTGAGGGGAGAAAGGGGATTGCCATCACGATGGAGGCAAATGGAAGTCAAACTAAACATCGAAAAATTGCATTAGCATTGTCCCTCATACCAGGGTTGGGTCAATTTTATAACAAGCAGCTTTTGAAAGGGTTAATGTTCTTTATTCTAACCATTTCCTTTGCGGTTGCTTTTGCTGATCTAATCAATATCGGCCTATGGGGAATCGTTACGCTAGGAGAAAAGTTACCACGAGATCACTCCATTTTCCTTTTAACGCAAGGGATCATCGCGATTCTCGTCATTGCGATCGGGTTGTTGATCTACTTCTTGAACCTTCGGGATGCTTACTTGAACGGAAGAAATCGTGACCTTGGCATTCCACTTAACTCAGTAAGAGAACAGTATCGAAATGTTTCTGAGCAAGGTTTTCCTTATTTAATGCTTGCACCTGGATTTTTTCTATTAATCTTTGTTGTTATTTTTCCAATTCTTTTCGTAATTCTACTATCGTTTACAAACTATGATCTTTATCACTCGCCACCTGCTAATCTAGTAGACTGGATTGGCATCCAAAACTACATCGACATCTTTAGTATGGATATTTGGCGTAATACGTTCTTAGACGTATTCTCATGGACGATCGTCTGGACGTTCGTCGCAACAACTGGTCAAATCGCAATCGGTATTTTCCTAGCCGTCTTGATGAACCAGAAAGACCTTAAATTCAAAGGCATCATTCGAACAATTTTCATTTTGCCATGGGCAGTACCGGCTTTCGTATCGATCCTTGTTTTTGCAGGAATGTTCAACGAAACGTTCGGTGCCATCAACAATGACATCTTAGCTGCATTTGGAGTAGATAGTATTCCGTGGTTAACGGATCCTTTCTGGACCAAAGTAGCTTTAATACTCATACAATTTTGGTTAGGCTTCCCGTTCATCTTTGCGATGGTTACGGGTGTACTTCAGTCGATTCCAAACGAATTATACGAAGCTGCAACAGTCGATGGTGCTTCGATCTGGCAAAAGTTCAGAGCGATTACGCTCCCAATGATTCTTTTCGCGATCGCACCGATTCTGATCACACAGTATACGTTTAACTTTAACAACTTTAACGTGATCTATCTGTTCAATGGAGGTGGACCTGCTGTTTCAGGTCAAACTGCAGGTTCGACTGATATTTTGATCTCATGGATCTATAAATTGACGTTTACTTCAGCACAGTATGGTAAAGCTGCAGCAATTACCATGATCCTTTCCGTGATCGTGATCGCGGTTGCATTGTGGCAGTTTAGAAGAACGAAATCATTCCAAGAAGAGGATATGATGTAATATGAGTACAAAAATGCAGAACACCATCCGTTTAACACTGTCCTATATTGTTATTGCTATCGCTTGTATCATCATCCTATACCCAGTAGCATGGATTGTCGGTTCTTCCTTCAATCCGGGTGATAGTTTGTCTGGTTCATCGATCATTCCTGAAAATGCAACGCTTCAGCACTACAAAGATCTTTTCAATACTGCTGAAAGTGATTACTTACTTTGGTATTGGAATACACTGAAGATCTGTATCATCACGATGGTCATTGCGGTCGCTATGATTTCTTGCATGGCATATGCGTTTTCACGCTATCGTTTCGTTGGACGTAAAAATGGTCTGATGACATTCTTGATCTTGCAGATGATTCCTAACTTCGCAGCATTGATCGCAATCTATGTCCTTGCTTATATCACAGGATTCCTTGATACACACTTTGCGTTGATCCTTGTTTATGCTGGTGGCTTGTTGCCGATGAATACGTGGCTTGCGAAAGGGTATCTCGATACGATTCCGAAAGAGCTCGATGAGTCGGCTCGTATCGACGGTGCAGGACACTTCCGAATTTTTTGGCAGATCATCTTGCCACTTGCAAAGCCGATCCTAGCAGTTGTAGCACTATTTAGCTTCATCACACCATTTACTGATTTTATCCTTGCACAGATTATTTTGAGAAGTGAAGAGAAATTTACACTAGCAGTGGGATTATATCGAATGATTTCTGATCAGTTCGGAAATGAGTTTACAACCTTCGCAGCGGGCTCTGTTCTCATTGCAATCCCGATCTCCATTCTATTCCTATCGCTACAGCGTTACTTTATCTCCGGTCTAACAGCAGGAGGAACAAAAGGGTAAGTCATAAAGGAGGAAGAGGAATTAGGTGAATGCCATCTTCTTTCTCCTTTCTTAATTCATTTTGTACTTTAAAAGTGGAATCGTTTACAATAAGAAAGTAACAAACAACGGAAGAAGCTTGACCGGTGAGACTGGCAGCGACTTGCCTGTTGTTCAGGAGGGAAACCAGTGGCAGTAACGATTAAAGATGTAGCAAAGTTAGCAAATGTCGCCCCATCCACTGTTTCTCGTGTCATTGCAAATAATCCGAGAATCAGTGAAAAAACAAAGCGCCGCGTTCGTGAAGCGATGGAAGAACTCGGTTATCACCCGAACTATAACGCTCGTAGCTTAGCGAACAGAAGCACACAAACGCTAGGTGTCGTCATGCCTAGTTCAGCAGATAAAGTGTTTCAAAACCCTTTCTTTCCAGAAGTCTTAAGGGGAATCAGCACAAAAGCACATGAAAATGAATTTACGCTTTACATGTCGACCGGTTCCAAGGAAGAAGAGATTCTGGATGCTGTGAAAGGGATGGTTCATGGAAGAAGAGTAGATGGAATCGTCTTACTTTATTCTAGAATCGATGACTCGATCATGAAGTTTTTAAAAGAGGAACAGTTTCCGTTTACAGTGATTGGAAAGCCGTTCAAGTATCCTGACGAAGTAACACATGTGGATAACGACAACTTCAGGGCCGCAAAAGACGTGACGGAACATCTGATCGAAAGAGGGCATGAACGAGTAGCGTTCGTAGGTGGTCAACTCGACTTAGTTGTGACGGTAGATCGGTTGAGTGGCTATGAAAAAGCATTGCGTGAGGCAAATTTAACGTACCGCGATGAGTATATCGTGCATGTGGAGTTTCTGAAGGAAGGCGGACATGAAGCTGTGATGGAACTGTGCTCGCTTGAAGAACCTCCAACGGCACTAGTCGTAGCGGATGATTTAATGGCGCTTGGAATCATGAGCAAGTTAGATGAGATCGGACTATCTGTCCCAGATGATATTTCCATCATCAGCTTTAATAATGTGATGCTTGCAGAATATGCAAGTCCGCCACTAACGTCAGTTGATATCAATATTTTTCAACTAGGCTATCAGGCTGTTACTTGTTTACTTGAAAAGATTGAAGATGCAGAGTCGAGCAACAAGCGTGTTTGTGTCCCGCATAAGCTCGTTGAACGCTGGTCTGTAAAAACGCTTTAGGTTACGGAGCCTGCTGAGAATTTCTCAGCAGGTTTTTTTATCGTTCACGGAGTTTATCGATGATCACGTTAAGTGGTTCGTTCTTTTCACCATAGTACTTATCAAATGGACAAGGCTTCTCCTGTATTCGTTCAAGGACAGTCTCGATAGTAAACGAAGTAGGAGATAAAGAATCAGTAATCTCCTCCCAAAAAAGAGGTGCTGCGACGGTTGGGTTTTGTTTTCCTCTTGTTGAATAAGGACAGATCATCGTTTTACCTTCCGCATGCTGAAGGAAGTCTACGTACAGTCTTCCGTGACGGTTTCGTTTCAACCGTTCCACAGTAAATGAGGAAGGGTGCTCTTCGACAAGGTAATCTGCGACAAACGAAGTGAACACCCTTGTTTCCTCATAGGTTAACCCTTTTATCGGAATGTGGATCTGTATGCCTTTGCTTCCTGTGAGCTTAGGAAAACTCACGATTTTTAAAGAGGAGAGGATAGCATGGATCTCCTTCGCAGCTAAAATGACGAGATGAAAGGATTCTTCGTCAGGTGGATCTAAATCAAACACAATTTCAACGGGCTTCGTTGATCGGCGCGTGTGAAAGGGAATATGAAACTCGATGGTCCCCTGATTTCCTAGCCAAACTAACGTTGATAAATCATTGCAGACAATGTAGTCGATGTCATCATGTCTACTTGTTTGAATAAAGTCGGGAGCATAGTCAGGACAGTTCTTTTGATAGAACGACTCTCCATCCACACCGTCAGGGTAACGGATAACAGTCAATTGCTTCTCTTTCAGCATCGGTAGTAGAAAAGGGGAGACATGCATTAGATAAGAAATATAATCACTCTTCGTTACATGAGACCAGTATTGTTTCGAAGGGTGTGTGATGGAAACGTCTTCTCTATGAGGCAAGTTGTCTAGGATCAGTTTCTCGATCGTACACGTTTGATAATCAGTGTCGAGTGTAAAAGAAAGAAATGAAGTATCGGTGAGTTCGCCATTTTTCATACCCTTGAAAGAAAGTTCAACGCATATTCCAGGAGCTACTGAAATGCTTTCTCCATCACGGTGCGATTGGTTTGATTCGATGGTCTTAAGCAAGCTCTCAAACTCTTGTTTCGTGAGACCTTGCGAAAAAAATCCGATGAATGTAACCACATCGTCTTTCATAATCGATGCGATAAATTCCGCGCGTATCTCGTGATACCCAGTAACAATAATGACTCCTCTACCACCATGAGAGAGGGTTTCCTTCAATACCTGTTCCATTAACGCCCCTCCTAAGTTTGTTGAAGCGTACAATCAGTAGGATCACCTTCGACAATTGTTTGAACGACAGGTTGACGCAGGCGAAGATCACTCGTCCATTCAAGGTAGGTAACTTTTACAATGATCTTAGGAGAAACCCAAGTGACACCTGATTGTTGAGGGCCATCAATAACTTGTGACGTCGCTTCTTGTAGTGATTCGATTGTTGAAGAAAAGTCTGCGATCTCATCGCTCTTCAGCTTCCCCGTCCCAGCACTTCCGATATAGCGTAATTTCTTATTAGAGTCGTACAAACACAACAACAACGTATTGACTGATTTCCCTCGAAACGTGACACCGCACACAAGAGCATAAATGTCTTTGTAATTCTTGATCTTCATCCAATTTGCACTTTTTCCATTGATTACATAAGGGCTGTTAACATCTTTACATACGATGCCTTCCATTCCTTTTTCTTTGATCACCTCGTAGAGCTTGTTACCATCCTCGTGATTTTGAACGATTCTTATCGAATTGTTTTCTTCGAGACCATTCTTTAAAAGAGCGAGCCGTTCAAACAATGGACGTTCGTTAACCCATTCACCATCCCAATAGACAACATCAAAAATCATATAGAAGATCGGGTTCGATACAACACCTCTTGCGATTTGGTGGTCTTTTTTTAGTCGGTCTCTGCGCATGACATCATGAAAAGAAGGTTCACCTTTTTCGTTTAGAGCTACGATTTCACCATCAAAAATAAATGACTTTGCCTTTACTAAATCCGGCAGATCGTGTAGCTCGGGGTACGTATTAGTACGTTCGTTAAGAGAGCGGTTAAAAAGCGTTAACTCTTGTTCGAAATAGGCTAAAACCCGCACGCCATCCCACTTCACCTGAGCAAGATAAGAAGGTGGAATCGTGGTAGAAGATACTGGTTCAAATGGTTTGATCGGTTTCATTTTAAATCCTCATTTCACGTGCCTATGCGAGCATGCTAGTTCGCTTCTTTTTCTTTCTTTTTCTTCACAGATACTTTTTTCTTCTTTTGCTCTGACTTTGCCTTTGAGCCAGTATCCGCCGGCTCTAAACTAGCCTGAAGGGCATCCATCAGATCAACAACATTCTTCTTTGGTTTTTCTTTCACGACTTTAATATCATCACCAGATATCTTACTCTGAATAAGAGCCATGATAGCTTCTCGTCGCTCGTCTTTGTATTGAGAAGGATCGAATTCAGTTGTTAGCTGTTCGATTAACTGCTGCGCCATCGTTAATTCTTTCTTACTTAAATCCATTTCTTCTGGTAAATCAGGTACATGATCTAATTCACGCACTTCATCAGGAAAATACATCGTTTCCATCATCAATCCATTTTTGTATACACGAACGGCAGCGAGGTGTTCCTTTGAACGTATCGTAATTTTTGCAATACCGATCCTTCCCGACGCTTCCATTGCTTTTTTCAGTAGAGTATAGGGCTTGCTGCCATTTTCGTTCGGTCCTATAAAATAGGAGCGGTTGAAATACACGGGGTCGATGTCATCTAGTTCGACAAAGTCCACAATTTCGACAGACTTGTTTTTTTCTTGAGCGAGCGCTTCGATCTCGTCTCTTTCGATGATCACGAACTTACCGTCTTCATACTCGTAGCCTCTCACGATTTCATCTGATTCAAGTGCTTTTTCACAGTGAGGACATGTTTTCTCATATTTTATCGGCGTATGACACTTCTCGTGAAGGTAGCGCATTTTGATATCTTTATTTTCTGTAGCGGAATATAGCTTTATCGGAATATTAACCAAACCGAAGCTTATCGAGCCTTTCCACATCGTATGCATGATATTCAATCCTTTCAGCTTCTCTATACTGTTAGAATGTCTCATGAACGATAAAGCATGCAGAGAAAAGGGTGGGATTCGGTTGCACATAGAATGAAAGAGGAGTCGGATTTGCCCGTCAGAGAGCTTTATTGTCTAAAAAATAAATTTATTAGCCAAACATCCATTTTACTGTCTAAAATCTCGATTTGTTGTCCAAAAATCCGTATTTATTAGCCAAAGTAAAAAACCTCCTTCGAAAAGGAGGTTTGGATAAGGTCCTATGAAGTCATATACTGTCCGCCGTTAATGTGGATGGTTTGCCCCGTCATATAGGAAGAGTCGTCGGAACCAAGAAGCACATAAGCAGCAGCGAGTTCTTCTGGCTGTCCAGGGCGTCCCATCGGTGTATTCGTTCCAAAGTTCTTCACCTTATCTGCTGAAAAAGTGGATGGAATCAATGGTGTCCAAATTGGCCCGGGAGCAACGCTATTCACACGGATACCTTTTCCTACGAGCGATTTTGCCATGCTCCTTGTAAAGGACGTGATTGCACCTTTCGTACTCGCATAGTCGATCAGCTGTTCGTTTCCTTCGTAAGCTGTTATGGAAGACGTGTTGATGATTGCGCTACCCTTTTTCAAATGAGGGAGAGCGGCTTTTGTTAGATGGAACATGGAAAACACGTTCGTTCGGTACGTTTTCTCAAGTTGTTCTGCAGTAATATCCTCTAACCCTTTCTGAGGATGCTGTTCGGCTGCGTTGTTAATCAGGATATCAAGGGTGCCATAAGCTTCGATCACTTGGTTGATCACGCTTTGACAAAATGCTTCATCACCGATATCACCCGAGAGCAGAAGGCATTCAGCCCCATGCTCCTCGATGAGTTTTTTCGTGTTTT
Source organism: Anaerobacillus sp. ABR4_321 (assembly GCF_056158505.1). NCBI lineage: Bacteria > Bacillati > Bacillota > Bacilli > Caryophanales > Bacillaceae > Anaerobacillus > Anaerobacillus sp. ABR4_321. The sequence goes on along the minus strand of NZ_JBSWTK010000001.1, from coordinate 3,144,747 downwards.
GAGCATCTTCTTCTTCATCTAAGTAAACGATTGCGAGTTTAGCTCCTTCTTTCGCATAGGCGAGAGCGGCAGCTTCACCGATCCCACTGTCACCACCCGTAATGAGAGCAACTTTATTCGTAAGCTTGCCAGACCCTTTGTAATCCCAGTTTTCAATCAATGGCTTTGGATTCATTTCTTCTTGTGAGCCTGGTTGATGGTTTTGATGTTGAGCTGGTTGACCATCCGTTTGTTTAAAATCTGGTCGCATAATCAGATCATCTCCTCAAGAATAATTTTACCTATGGTAGTGATTACCATTCCTGTTAGTTTTCAAACATTGCTTCTATCATGTAGGAATCAGTATTTCATGATAAACTAGAACAAGCATAAGTAGTCAGTGAGGGAACGCCATGGAAAATGATAAACAGTTTGAACAACAACTCGCAGCATTTTTAAAAGATAGCCAGCCAAAAATTGTTCAAAAGTGGCTAAACATCGCAAAGCTCTCGAAAGAAGATCCTTACTATGAAGAAATCATAAACAACGGGAAACGAACGGTAGAATTGATTTCTCATTTTATTTTGACAGAAGATGAAAGTTGGATCGTCACGCTAACCAAGAAAATCGCAACGGAGCGTATTCAAGCGAATGTGAATATAGGTGAATTCGTAGCGAATATTAATTCAGGTCGTTCAGTGGTGATTTCTGTATTAAATGAATCGGAATTCAATCGCGACGATCTATCGAGAGCATTAGATAAGGTCAATGATTATTTTAATTCTTACCTTTACCATTCAGTGACCGAATATACGAAGCAAAAAGATAGTATCATTCAAGATAAGAATTTGTTTATTAAAGAGATGCACAGCGATCGACTTACGATTCTTGGACAGTTAGGGGCTAGCTTCGCTCATGAATTTCGTAATCCTCTCACATCGATAAAAGGGTTTCTCAAACTTTTAGAAGGACAGCAGCATGAGACGCTGAGGAACCACTATTTTGAAATTATCAATGAAGAAATGAACAATCTTGAAGAAAAAGTTCGTCAATTTTTATTCCTTTCAAAGATGCGTGGAATCGACGATACGCCGTCGAAGGTGAACATGACTAGTTTGCTCGAGTACTCTGTCGAAGTGTTATACCCGAGGTTCCTTGAATCGAATATTGAAGTGATCACAACGGTTTCTAAAGAATTGTTCGTTTGCGGCGTTGAGGAACAGCTTAAACAAGTTGTTCTAAATATCATGATAAACTCGATAGAAGAATTGAGTGAGAACGATCAAGAGTCACGAAAGATAGTGGTCGAGGGGTTTAAGGAGGGTGAGTGGGTTATCACTCAAATTACGAACAACGGCGAGCCGATCCCTTCTCATCTCGTTGAAAGTATATTTGAGCCTTTTATTAGTACGAAGGAGCTCGGAACAGGCCTTGGGCTCTCGGTTTGCAAACAAATTATTGAAAAACACAATGGATCCATCTCTGTGCGTTCCAATGAAGATGAAACAACATTCGTAATTAAACTTCCAGAAAATTGTTGACAGAGGAAGAAATGAATAGTAGCTTTAAGATTATAATATGAAATGCTTATAGTCCACTAGGGGAGTCATTCACATGACTGAGACAGGAATACCTGGACCCTTTGAACCTGATCTGGTTAGCGCCAGCGGAGGAAAGTGGAGACGGATGCATAACGCAACCGCTCCATTTTTGGAGCGGTTTTTGTTTTGCTTCAAAAATGTTGATGTTCGTGCATGTGAGCTCCTTTCCTCTTCATCAGGCGGATGATAAGCGGAAAGGAGTTTTTTATGTTGTTTACTGATCAAATTAGAAGAGAAGCAGAACCAATTTTTGAAGCCATTTACCAACATCCGTTCGTGAGGGGCATCGCTGAAGGCAAGTTGGGAAAAGAGCAGCTTATTCATTATGTGAAGCAGGATTTCGAGTACTTGAATACGTTTGCTCGTATTTATGGGATTGCACTATCGAAATGTGAAAAGAGAGAGGAGATGGAATTCTTCAATGAACAAATCTCATTTGTCTTAAACAGTGAAGTTCACCCTCATACGAACTTCTGTAACGTGGCAGGCGTGACGTACGATGAATTGCAAGGATTTCCGCTCGCCCCAACTGCCCATCATTATACGAGACACATGCTCGATGCAGCTCATTCTGGATCATTAGGTGATATTGCTGCTGCTCTACTTCCTTGTCCATGGACGTATCAAGAGATTGGACAGCGACTGATTGAAGACCTTTCTCCAAGGAAAGATCATCCATTTTACGATTGGATCACATTTTACGGTGAAAAAGAGATGGTGTCCGTAACAGATCAACTGAGGGAAATTGTGGACGAAAGAGCTAAATCAGCTACGGAGGCTGAGTTTAAGAGGATGAGAGACCTTTATATTCAAAGCTGTCAACTTGAGTATGGTTTTTGGGAGATGGCATATACGATTGAACAGTGGCCTGTTCCAATCCTGGAGGAGGAGCGGATATGAAAAGGTTGAAACTTTCAGATATTCTGATCACCATCGTCATCGCACTTGTTTTTGGTATCATTTATAAACTCTGGGGCCCCGTTTATAACCTTGTGAAACCATTTGGCCTTCATGTTGGGGACATCGTATATGGCATGTGGTTTATAGCAGGAACAGTCGCAATGTTGATCTTACGAAAGCCAGGTGTAGCACTGCTTGCCGAAACAGCAGCGGCTTCAGGTGAATTTCTAGTCGGCTCAGAGTATGGTCTCTCTGTTCTTCTATATGGAATCGTTCAAGGTCTTGGAACTGAACTTGTCTTTGCGCTGTTTAGATATAAGCGCTACACAGCATTTGTAGCTGCTCTTAGTGGAATTGCAGCAGCTGCAGGTTCCTTGATCATGGATGTAGCTTACGGTTACATTTTAGATCTCGCACTGTGGAACTTGCTATTATTGATCTCAGCTCGAGTTCTTGGTGGTATACTGATCGCCGGAATCTTTGCTTACTTCCTTGTGGAAGCTCTTGAAAAAACAGGGGTGACAAGCCTTGTAAGACCTGCTAGTCATGAGGACTTCAAAGCATTGGATAAGTAAGGAGGCAGCTTATGAGAGTAGGAGTGACGAATCTTAGAGTGAAATATGCAGGAGCATCTGAGCTCCTTTTTAATGACCTTACACTTCATATCGAAAAAGGGGAAAAGGTGCTTTTACTAGGTCCTAGTGGCTGTGGAAAATCAACGTTGCTTCAAGTATTATCGGGACTCATCCCAGCGGCAGTACCAGTCCCAATGAAAGTGGAAGAGAAGATGATTCCTGAATCGACAGGGTATGTGTTTCAAGATCCTGACGCACAATTTTGTATGCCTTACGTTGATGAGGAAATGGCTTTTGTTTTAGAGAACCGTGCTATCCCTAGAAGCGAGATGAAGGGATTGATCAATACGTACCTCGATAAGGTTGGGTTACATTTTGATGATCCTCATGTTGAAATCGCTACGCTCTCTCAAGGAATGAAGCAAAGGCTTGCTATTGCATCCGTTTTATCTTTAGAACCAGATGTCCTTTACTTGGATGAGCCTACAGCTCTTCTAGATCCTGAAGGGACGAAGGACGTATGGGAGACGATAAAAAAGATCGAACAGCATCAAACGATGGTAATCGTAGAACATAAGGTTGATCATGTCATCGATTTTGTAGATCGCGTTGTTCTTTTCGACGATAGCGGAACGATACTTGCAGATAGTGACCCTGAAACGATTCTTTCTTTTTATAAACATAAGATGAAGGAATTCGGAATTTGGTACCCTGGTATTTGGAAAGAACACGAGCATGGCTTGAAAAGGGAGACGAAAAACGCCCTCTCTGTTATGACCATTAAGGATTTAAAAGGCTTCAAAGGGAAGAAGTGTCTTGTTGAACTTCCTGAAGCCGTGATCCATGAAGGTGAGTGGATCGTCGTCACTGGCGAGAATGGAGCCGGGAAAAGTTCTCTTCTCCTTAGTATCATGCAAGTGTTGAAAACAACCGGAGATGTACATGTTGACGGTAAAGCGTTGCACTCTATAAAAGAAGCTAGAGAAAAACTAGCGTTTGTATTTCAAAATCCAGAATTTCAATTTGTTACGAATTCGGTATATGATGAGTTAGCATATTCGATGTCTGAGGACGTACAGAATCGAGTCACGACCTGGCTTCAGAACTATGAGTTGTTAAACCATCAACATCAGCATCCTTATCAGCTCTCGACGGGACAAAAGCGCAAGCTGAGTGTTGGAACGGCATTGTTTGGAAATCAACGGGTCCTATTGTTAGACGAGCCAACGTTTGGACAGGATGCAAAGAATACCTTCAAACTACTGGAGTATTTCGAGGATTTACGGTCAAAAGGGATCACCATCATGATGGTTACTCATGACCAAAACATCGTAGAAACGTACGCGACGAGAGAGTGGATCATCTCGAAAGGGAGAAGGGTATCTGATCGTAACGTGAATCGAGGAGAGGAGGCTGTCGTTCATGCAGTTGACTCTTGATTACAATGAAACGTGGTTACATCGCATGAATCCTGCCTTTAAGCTCGTCTTTTTCCTTTTCTTGTTTTTAGGGCTGTTGTTTATTCATAATCCGAACATCATCACGTATGTAACGCTGCTCCCGCTCATTCTTGTGGCGTTCTTTACAGGACATAAAAGAAAGCTATTGTTGATTTTGATGATTCCGTTTCTTCTTTTGTTTGTATCTAGCTCATCAAGCATGATCTTTTTTGGACAGGGTACGACGACGTGGTGGAAGTGGGGACTCATTCATATTACGGAAGAGAGCTTTTACAGAGGTCTTCATATTGGATTCCGAGCACTTAACTTTGCATTGCTCGGTTTGATCTTTGCTCTTACGACAAGACCTGTCCTGCTATTTTACTCATTGACTCAGCAGCTGAAAGTCCCTCCTCGGTTTGCATATAGCTTTATGGCGGCAGTTCGAATCCTACCGATGATGGTGGAAGAGTTTCAACAGCTTAAGAATGCGCTGTTAGTTCGTGGAGTAAAGAAAGAGAAAGGGTGGAAGAGGATTACGCAATCCATCACGTTGTATGCTGTACCGCTTTTATCCCAAAGTATTCGGAGAGCGCATCGAATAGCAGTGGCGATGGAATCGAAGCAGTTCCACAATGGAAAACGGACGTATTATTATGAGACCCGTTTATCAAAATTCGATGGACTGTTTGTTCTGTACATCGTCCTAGGAGTAGTGACCATGGTCTGGTTGGGGTTAGAAGTCCCCACATATGAAATTACAGATGTGAGAAATTCAGAATGAAAAACAAAACTGCCGAGCAATGGGAAGTTTTTAGAGTGTAGAGAAAGTCTCGGTGTTGCGGTGAGACTAGTCGATCTTTTCCGTTATAAATAACTTGAAGGATAAATGGAAGATCAGAATTCTCATTTGTTAATCAATGGGACGGGATGTTCGTTTTGGATTTATTCACTTCGAGTAGGAGAGACAATCGCGGACTCCTGCGGTAGAACGGGCGGCCGAGACCGGGGTGTGGTTTTCACCTCGGGCTTGGACGTTCGTCCGCGGAAAGCATGCGATTGTCATAGACTACGGCATCGGGAGCACCGAATAATGACATAGGTTTCTAGATAAGGTACAGACTGCCGGTCAATAGGCAGTTTTGTTTTTTTGATCAAAAAAAGCAGGCTGATCGTTCAGCCTGCTTGATTTTTATAGATGATCACTGCTCTTTGAATACTGATGTTTCCCTTTTTCACGGTTTATTTCTTTTTGATCATTTTTCAGCATTCGCTTCGCATTATGATCCACTGGCTTTTTATTATTGTCTGTCGTATTAGGCACGATATTCCCTCCCTGGACCCATAGTTTAAATCACTACTTTTAGGGTACACAGTTGAAGGAGATACTATGTAGCATACAATTTACTTATTTAGGAAAAATAAGGCAAGTGTACCTGGGCCTGAGTGAGAACCGATCGTGGCACCAACTTCAGTGATGATGAAGTCTTGTCCGCCGTACTTTTCTTGAATCGCTTCTTTTAGTTTTTCAGCACTTTCAAGGTCATCACCATGTGAGATACCGATCACCTGAGATTGAAGGTTCACACCGCGTTCTTCCATGATTTCAACCATCCGCTTGTACACCTTGCTCTTTCCACGGACTTTTTCGATCGGAACGAGTTTTCCATCTTCCACATGGAGGATCGGCTTTATTTTTAACATGCCGCCAAAGAAAGCAGATGCTTTACTCACTCTGCCACCTCTTTGTAGGAAGTCGAGATCATCTACAGTAAAGATGTGTTCCATATGATCGATGTATGATTCGTTAAGGCTTTCGAGTATCTCTTCAACGTTCTTTCCTTGTGCTGAAAGTTCTGAAGCGTGGATCGCCATCAGCCCATATCCAAGAGATGCGCCTCTTGAGTCAACGACTTCCATTTTGACATCAGGGTATTCTTCTTGGACTTCATTTTTGATTACGGCTGCTGATTGGTACGTTCCAGATATACCTGATGAGAGGCCGATATAGATGAACGGTTGACCTTCTTTCGCGAACTTTGTAAATGTTTCTTTGATGCGAGCCGGAGGGATTTGAGAGGTCTTCGCTAATTTTCCATCTCGTAACGCAGTGTATAGCTCTTTCGATTTGATCTCTTCGCGGTCGAAATACTCTTTCTCTTCTAAAATAACAATGAGAGGCATGATTTCGAGGTTGTGCTTTTGCACTAACTCCTCTGGAAGATCAGAGGCACTATCTGTAATGATTTGTACACTCATTAAGAACCGTCCTTTCATAATTATGATACAGGCTAGTTTCTTAAAGTTTATCCCTAGAATCGTTTAAAATCAATGATTATATCGTAAAGTAAGTGCTTGATCGGCTTTACTTGAATAACACTTAAATTTGATGTTGTCGAACTGTGCCGAAAGCCTTACAATAAATCTTGCTAATGAAATAAAATCAATCGTCCTTTTTCATCAAGAAGAGGCAGTTACAGAAAAGGGTGTTAACATGGAAGAAGTAAAGAAAATAATTATTATCTTATTAGGAGCAATTCTAGGAGCAGTATCACTAAATTTATTTCTTATCCCAGCAAACGTATATGCTAGTGGTTTTACCGGTCTTGCCCAGTTGATTTCGAGCGTGTTGAACGATTATACGCCGATCCATATCTCAACGGGTATCTTGCTATTCTTATTAAATATTCCTGTTGGCATTCTAGGTTGGAAGAAGGTAGGAAAAGCGTTTACGCTATACAGTTTGATCAGTGTTGGCCTTACAACATTGTTTCTTGAAATTATTCCTGTTCAAGCTCTCTCAGAAGACATTCTTCTTAACGCAGTATTTGGAGGAGCGCTAGCCGCGATCGGAATCGGCTTTACGTTAAAGTGGGGTGCTTCGACCGGGGGAATGGATATCGTCGCTATGATTCTTTCTAGAATGAATGACCGTCCGATCGGTACTTACTTTTTTAGTTTGAATGCTTTGATCATTTTAACAGCAGGTATGCTGTATGGTTGGGAGAAAGCACTCTATACGCTCGTTACCTTGTATGTTTCTTCTCGTGTGATCGATGTCATCCATACTCGTCATGAAAAACTAACGGCGATGATCGTCACTTCTAAAGGGAATGAGCTGCAAAAAGCAATCCATGACAGGCTTGTACGAGGAATTACAAAGCTTCCTGCGAAAGGCGCATATCGAGGCGAAGATAAAGAAATGCTTATGATGGTCGTTACACGTTATGAACTTTATGATCTCGAACATATCATCAATGATATCGACCCTCATGCGTTTACGAACATTGTCAATACTGCAGGTATTTTTGGGTTTTTCCGAAAAGACCACTAAATAAAATTCCCCGGGATGTCCCGGGGAATTTCTTTATGCGTTATTCGTAATGATTTCTTTTACTTCTGGGAGCAAGCTGTCCCATTCTGCCTCAGGCATTTTGTTGATCGTGATGAAATCTTGATAGCCAAATACATTGTCGACACCATCTAACTTCAGTAGTTCAGCAGCTACTGGATGATCAGGAGTGTCATTCTTCTTAAAAGAATGACTGGATGAGCCTTCAAAAAGGTTCTTGTCAGCTGTGATTTTAATCGCATTTGGGTTTGGTGTATGATCTACTCGTAATTGCATAATAAGCCTCCTTTTCTTAACTTCTACTAGTGTACCAAAATTCTCTCTTAGCATAAATCAATTATGACGAGAAAGTGAAACCATATCGCTTAGAAATAATATCGTGAAACCCAAGTGAATTATAAAGATGTTTCGTAACAGCATTATTTATCCCGGTTTCAAGTTCAATGCCCGTGATTCCTTCGCGTTCAGCCCAGTAGATCACATGTAATAAAAGCCTTCGACCGATACCCTGATTTCTTGCTTCTGGATCCACGAATAATTCATTCAACCATAAGTAAGGACCGCCATTTGCGACACTCACTCCCATATTAAAAAACGCAACGCCAAGTATCTCGTTATCATCTTCTGCAACAACGATTCTAGAAGCCGTATCTTCGCTTATCGCAAGTTTTGCTCCTTTGATTAATTTCTCATAACTTCCTTCGCGATCGGCATGCGTGATCTGCTTCATGAGTAGTTTCGCTACTTTTTCGATCACATCATCCTCGACTTGGCTAGACAACTGGTAAACGTTCATTCCCGCTCCACCTCCGTGTAATTGTTTCGACTCTTTCATGGAAGAACCCTTGTTAAAGTAAATTAATATTATTTCTAATAATTTCTAAATAATTGAAACATTATGGCATTCTCATTCGTCTATATAGAGGAAAGGAGAATGACGAATGAATCTTCTTTTTTCTTGGAGTTCTGGAAAAGATAGCGCATTAGCTCTTTATGACATCATGACAAATGAAAAGATCCATCTTGATGGCCTGTGGACCACGATCACTGCTCCAAAAGAAATGATCTCGTTTCATGGGGTAACGGTGAATTTACTAAAGAAACAGGCCGAAGCGCTACAACTTCCACTAACGATTACAAATCTACCAGATAATTGTTCAAACAACCAGTATGAAATGATCATGAAGCAATCCTTCGAGCGGTTTATCCTTAGGGGAATCGAAGGGATTGCATACGCTGATCTATATGTAGAAGAGATCCGAAACTATCGGGAACAGCTTTTAAAGAAAAGTGGCCTAATGGGGGTGTTCCCTTTATGGCGAAATTCAACCATAGATACGGCAGAACGTTTTATAGAGAGCGGATTTAAAGCGGTTATCACTACAGTAGATCATACGAAGATCAATCCCATTTGGATAGGGAGACCTTTCGATCACACCTTTCTTTCTAGTTTGTGTGATGAAGTTGATCCTTGCGGTGAAAATGGGGAATTTCATACGTTTGTATATGATGGACCGATCTTTGCAAATGCCGTATCGTTTTCGATTGAAGGCATGATCGACAACGATCCATACATAACTGCACGACTTCAAGGGGAGTAAGATTAAAATTCAATAAAGAAAGGGGCGGTATCATTGCCAGTACTCGTCTGTTTTGGGGACTGTTTAACAGCAAGGGAAGTTGATGAAAAAGGAAATGAACGGCTTACATCTCTCATAAGAAATGAATTAGAGGAATGGATCGTGATCAATGCTGGTTCTTCTTCAACGACTCGAGAAGGAGTTTCACGATTTCAAACAGATGTATTAAGCTATCAGCCTGATTTTGTCACGATCTTTTTTGGAACACAGGAAGCTTGCATAAATAAGGAAAGTAATCTCCTCGAATATGAGAAAAACATCGGGTATATGCTGAACAATTTGCCGAGAGAGCGCGTCATTCTGATATCGCCTTCACCGATTCGAGAAGAGGAGAACGCTTCTGTGACCAATCATAAGATCGAAGGATACGCAGATAAGATTAAGTCCCTTTCACAAAAGTTTAATACGAAACACATCGATCTATGGTCGATCATGAAAGAACACAAAGCGCAGGAATCCCTGTATGAGAAAGACGGTGTTCAGTTAAACAGGAAAGGATATAAGCTGTTAACGAGTGAACTGTATAAAGCACTAGGCGTTCGATCTTCTTTTAGGAGAGCGCTGAAATTATTTTAACGAAGAAAACCCGGCAGCAGCCGGGTTCTTTTTGCTTTTAAAAGGGTTTGTTGGAAGATTCTTGACTAAGTTCTTGAATGGTTTGTTGGTATGCAGTAAGCTGTTCTTTCTCTGCTGATGTCGATTGATGGAAAGCAGCAGATAAATTGTTTTTGGCTACTTCGATTTGCTGCTGGAGACCTTGTTGACCGCTTGATGCAAGCTGCTCAGCGTTTTCAACGGCTTCTCTAGCAAGTTGAAAGTATCGGTTGCCCATTTACTCACCACCCGATAGACGTTCTTGTTCTACCTTTTTACGTTCCTGACTGCTCATGCTCGTCAGATCACGCGGGTCGTCATGTGCAACCGCTCGATCTGCTCCTGCTCTTGCCATTCTTTGCTTTTGTTTGCTGTTCTTACCCAAAAGAAATCCCTCCCTTTGTCACTAGGATGAGTCCTTTTTGTAGTAATTATGCAGTCATCACCTGCGTGATTTCTTGATATAGAGCATAAAAAAAGACAGCTTTTATAAAAGCTGTCCTGTACGTTGTGAAGATAAGTTAAGACGTTCTTCTAGATAGACCGCGATTCCGTCTTCTTCATTTGTTACGGTGATTTCATTCGCAATATTTTTAAGTTGATCGATTGCATTGCCCATGGCAACACCTGTCCCGGCATATTCGATCATCTCAAGATCGTTATCTTCATCACCGAATGCGATAACGCGCTCTTGAGGGACATTGAAGTGTTCGGCAAGTCGCTTTAGGCCAACCGCTTTGTTAAGTCCTATGCGTACGATTTCGATCACGTTCCACGGTGCTCCCCAAACACGATGCTCAATTGCTTCTGCATGATGAGTGTGTAACGTTTCTCTAAGCTGTGTGAGCTGCTCATCATGAGGCAGAATCAGAAGAGACGTTGGATCATGATTTAAGTTCTTAAGAATCTCTCCAGTAACGATGGAGGACTCATTCATTATCATATTTTGAATGATTTGATCATCATGCTGATGAAGATATACATCGTCGATTACTTCTGCCATAATATTTTTCACCTTTATTTCATTGCAAGAAGAAACGATCGAATGCGCAGTCTTGAGATCAAGCGGTGTGTGGTACGTACCGAATGATGAATCGAGCGGGTGATGAACAAATGCACCATTAAAGTTAATCATCGGGCTATCGAGTGAAAGCTCATCGTAATAGCGGGCGCTAGCTCGATACGGTCTTCCCGTTGCTATGGCAACATGATGTCCCTGGTTTCGTGCTTCGCGGATCGCCGCTTTTGAGCGTTCAGAAATGTTTTTCTCTCCGTTTAACAACGTTCCATCAAGATCAATGGCGATAAGATGCGGTTTTGTTGTCATAGAAGCTCCTTTGAAAAGTGTCTTTAGTTTAAGCCTTTCTGGCTATACTGAATATTGTACATCGCTCCAAAACAAGTGTCTAACTATATTACAAAATTTACAATAAATTAAAAAGAAGGGTATGCCTGTTTGAGAATAGAATTACGAGGGTAAACCATTATTAACATTTTATTGGAGGTGCAGTCGATTATGACGAAAAAACAAACGTTACTTCTTTCAAGTATTGCAGCAGCTAGTACAATCGGCATTTCTTCTTACTTATTGAAAGATAAGGAGAAGAGAGCAAAGTTGAAAACGAAAGCCAAAGATATTCGCCATCAAGTATCCAAAAAATTCAGTGATGGTCTTCCTGTTGAAAAAGCAGGAAATCCAACGCCTCCAGATAAAGCATACGATAGTGGAGATAGCAAGATGGTTTATGAAGGGTCCCAGTTTCCTACGCAGTACTACAACAAACTTGAAAACATGAAATCGGTAGAAGAGAGCAACGAAAAGCAACTCAATAAATAAGATTGAACATGCAGGCAAATGCCTGCGTGTTTTTTTTTGAAAATGGAGCAAAAAATTTACTAATACTTTCCTTGAATGGTAGGATTAATAGAGATAAACGATAAAGGGGCTATGTACATGATTACGATACAAAATGAGTTGATGGAAAATATCCCAGTGTTACATATAGTCGATGCGAATCTCTCTAAAGAGAAGCTGCCTCTTGTGATGTTTCAGCACGGTTTTACAAGTGCAAAGGAACACAATCTCCACATTGCATACTTGTTAGCTGAGGAAGGGTTCAGGGTCGTTCTTCCTGATGCTGTCCATCACGGAGAACGTGAAAAAAACCTCTCAGAAGAAAAGAGGCAGTATGTATTTTGGGATATTGTCATTCAGAGTTTGAATGAACTCGATTACATAAGGCAGCATCTAATTAGCCGAAACCTCGTACAAGAAGAGAGAATCGGTATGTCAGGCACATCCATGGGAGGAATCCTTACCTTTGGTGCTTTGACACAGTACTCCTGGATTAAAGCAGCTGTTTCATTGATGGGGTCACCTTCTTATTTTAAGTTAGCAAATGCACAGATACATTATTTGAAAGAAGAAGGGTTCAGTCTCCCGATTTCTGAAGAAGAGATGAAGAGACAGATCGAAGGACTGCAAGAATATGATCTTTCTCTAAAAGAAGAAACATTGCGTGGTCGCCCTCTATTGATGTGGCATAGTACAGTGGACAAAGTAGTGCCTTACACCCTTACGTATGATTTCTATCATCAAATTAAAACGCATTACGAGGGCAACGAGCAAAACTTAAAGTTTGTAAAAGATGAAACTTCTGGTCATAAAGTTTCGCGCGAAGCTGTGCTCGAATTAGTGGAGTGGTTTAAAACTCATTTGTAGCAATAAGTGCTTTTCGGTTTAAGTTAAAACTCAGTTTGTTATAATAGTATGTGGATGACGTATGAAAGGAGAATGAAGATGGCAGATCAAGCAACGAAAGATAAATTGCTCGAAGCTCTTGAGAACGTAATCGACCCTGAGCTTGGAATCGATATTGTAAATCTAGGTCTCGTCTACGATGTAGATTTAGATGAAGAAGGCAATGCGCACGTTACGATGACGTTGACTGCAATGGGATGCCCACTAGCAGGTACGATTGTCAACGACGTAAAACGTTGTCTTTCAGATGTTGAAGAAGTGAATGACGCAGAGGTTGATATCGTGTGGAATCCACCTTGGACAAAAGACAAAATGTCCCGTTATGCTAAGATTGCACTTGGCATTACGTGATAACATGAAGAAGGAAGAGGGCTCACCCTCTTCCTTTATTTATTCAGTTCTTTCTACAACGACTTCATCGCTGACCATCGTCCACATCGCCGGATCCTCCATGCCGAGTCTCCAAAGCGCTACTCCTTGAATGCCGAGTTGGTCTGCGAGATTAATCTTCGCCCTGATGCTTTCTTCGTTTTCAAACCACACCTCATGCTTATTCCCTTCATCGTCCGTATATGTGAAGTAAGGCGTTTTACGCTCCTCATCAAACTTTAATTCTGCATTATATTTCTTCTTTAATTTCATTGCCATATCATACGTTACATAAGTGCTTTTATCTTTATCAAGATTAAAGTCAAATCCAAATACAGAAACTGCAGCCACGAGTTTTTCAGGAGGAATTCTCGTTTTCGCATACTTCATCACTTTATCCATCCATCCTGCAGTTACCGCAGGTCCAGCAGGACTTCCTGGCCATCCGAATTCGTTATAGAGCATAACGATAAATTGGTCAACAGCACTTCCGATCTCCGCATAATCAAACGGGTCAGAGAATGGATTTGCAGGTTCGTCAGATGCGCGTGAAGGTACGCTCGCTGAGAAGAAGTAGCCTTTCTTATTCATCTCCTCTCCGATCGTTTTATAAAGAAGTGAAAGCTTTTCTGAGTCTTCGATGTACACATCTTCAATATCGATGTCAACACCATCAAAGTTATATTTTTCCACAAGCTTTACGAGATTTAGCGCAAAAGCTCTTCTATTTTCTTCGCTGGAAACGAGCTTCTGAACCACTTTTTTACTCGGTTCAGTATCTCCCTTTTTATATAGAAGATTATGAACGACGGGCATGATCTTAATGTTTTGCTCATGAGCGAGCTGCACGAGTTTAGCGATTTCTTTATCTGTGAACTTACCAAACTTTTCTATCTTCGTTGGGTTTTCCTGACTGATTCGAAACAGAAACAGCGCGAGTTGAGATAGGGAAGGCCGATGAGACACAAACGATTTATAAGAAGAAGGAAGCTGAGGACCTTCTTCAAGTGTATAATAGCCTATGATACGAGAGACTGGCTTATCATCGCCATACACTTTAAACTCAACGACACCATCAGAAATCCAACCTTCCGTCCCATCATAAAGCTCAACTTTGTACCAATTGTCACGAATCCCGTTAACAGCAAGTCTTGCGCCAGAACGCATTTGAGTAATGACGTTATACCCTTTCCCAGGTCCCGTTCTTACATTTGCACGATCAGTTCGTGTAACAACTTCGGTATACATAGGAATCTTCAACTTTTGGCCAATGGTCAATGAATCCGCTTCAAGGTTATTTAATGTAAGGAGACTTTTCACCGTCGTATTGTATTCGTTCGCAATCTGGTAGAGGCTATCTCCAGCTTTCACCGTATAATCCAATCGGTATGAGCGGCTGCGTCCTTCAGGAATGTCAAGCTGCTGACCAACATAAATAATATTGGTTCGTAGTTGGTTTTCTTGCTTGATTTCGTCGACAGGGACGCTGAATCGATCGGCAATTGTTAAAAGTGTGTCTCCTCTTTGGACTTCATACGGCGTAGAATCTGTAGGAATCCGGAGCATCTGTCCGACGTAAATGATGTTCGAAGGAAGTCCGTTACGTTCTTTAATTTCACTCACGGGCCGATTATGAGAATCAGCAATCGACAACAACGTATCGCCGGGCTTAACCATATAGTGGCTCTCAGGCATATTCATCACTCCTTTCCATTCACATATAAGTAGCATCACTATCACTCTATTCAGTTCGATTGGCAATCATTCAACGTTTATTCCAATGGATGGATGAGTTCTTTGTTACAATGAAATCAATTGATAATAAAGGAGTGGAGATCAAGATGGTTGAAAGAAGAAAACCACTACCAGTACAAGATGCCATAGAAAAAGTCATGGCTTTATCTTACGAAAGTCAAATTGAGACGGTCCCCCTTTCTGAGAGTGACGCAAGGCATCTAGGTGTTGATTTAAAGGCAGATCATGATGTGCCTCCGTTCGATCGCTCTCCCTACGATGGTTTTGCCATTCGAGCTGAGGATACCAATGAAGCGAGTCAGGAAAATCCTGTTCGATTAAAAGTGGTCGAAGAGATCGGTGCAGGAACAGTTGCGAAGAAAACTCTTAATCGTGGCGAAGCAATTCGAATCATGACGGGTGCACCGATACCGAACGGTGCTACAGCAGTGATCATGTTCGAACTCGTTCGTGAAGATGCCCCGTACATTTACATAAAGCGAAACGTTAACAAAGGCGATAACATATCTAAACAAGGTGAAGATGCATCGAAGGGAGAAGTACTTTTAGAACGTGGAACAGTCATATCTCCTGGTGTTAAAGCACTACTCGCTACGTTCGGTTATGCAGACGTACCGGTAGTAAAAAAGCCTGAAGTAGGGATTTATGCAACGGGTACTGAGCTCCTTGATCCGAATGAAGCATTACAGCCTGGAAAAATCAGAAACAGCAACGCCCCGATGGTCGAAGGACAGACCAAAGCTGCAGGCGGGCTACCAACATATTATGGGGTGCTAGAAGATGACTTTGAGAAATGTTTCTCTTCCGTGAAGAGAGTTCTTGAAGAAGTTGATATTCTTATAACAACAGGCGGAGTATCTGTAGGGGACTATGATTATTTACCGGCTATCTATGAGAAGTTAGGAGCGACGGTTCTCTTTAATAAAGTAGGCATGAGACCCGGCAGCGTAACGACGGTTGCCGAGTGGAACGGGAAAATTTTATTCGGACTTTCTGGAAATCCTTCAGCTTGTTTCGTTGGATTCGAACTGTTCGTAAGACCGATTCTTAAGCGAGCACTTCTTTCGAATACACCATACCGTCTAAGAAGCAAAGCAGTGCTACAAAAGGATTTCCCTAAACCGAACCCTTTTACAAGGTTTGTTCGCAGTAAAACAGAAGAAGTAGAAGGAACCGTCCATGTGAAACCAACCGGTTTAGATAAATCCGGTAGCGTCACATCGCTTGCTGAAGCAAACGCGCTTACCGTTCTCCCTGGTGGGACACGAGGGTTTAAAGCAGGAGATGTAGTCGAAATCCTCCATCTTCGTGAGGGAGGATCCAGCCACTCATGAGTGCTGCGATTTTACAAGTCGTTGGGTACCAAAACAGTGGTAAAACGCTTTTTATTGAAACCTTCATTAAAGAAGCAAAGAACCGAGGGCTAAAGATAGGCGTCATCAAACACCACGGTCATGGAAAGCCGGACGTATATGATCGTAAAAAGGACACCGGCCGACACCGACATGCAGGAGCAGTTGTAACAGGTGTAAGTGGAGATGGGCTTTTGTCGATCAATGCTATGAACGAAAAGGAGTGGGAGCTTGAAAAAATCATATCCGTTTATTCTTCTTTTGAGCTCGACCTCATTATGATCGAAGGATACAAACGCCATCACTTTCCACGCGTCGTGATGCTAAGAGACCATCGTGATGATGGATTGCTCGTTGGTTCTATGATAAAAGCTATTGTCACACAGGGGTCGCAATTACCTAACACTCAAAGCTATCACGTGCAAGATATCAATAAATGCATCGATCATTTACTAGAGGAGTTACAAAATGGAGTATTATAAAATCACATCTCAAGAAATCGACGTTAATGAAGTTGTTTCAAGCGTCATTCACCCTGAGTCAGGTGCTGTGAATACGTTTATTGGAACTGTTCGTGAGTTTACTGGTCAAAAACAGACTGTCTCCTTACAATATGAAGCTTATCCATCTATGGCAGAGAAGCAGCTTTGTAGAATAGGGAGTGAAATTTCTGATCGATGGCCTGGAGTAAAAACATCGATCGTCCACCGAACAGGTAAGCTTGCGATTAGCGATATAGCCGTCGTCATCGCCGTCGCTTCTCCACATAGAGCAGAAAGTTATGAAGCGAGTCGGTATGCGATTGAGCGTATAAAAGAAATCGTACCTATTTGGAAGAAAGAATACTGGGTTGATGGGGAAGAGTGGATCGGTGATCAACTCGAACAAACCTCTTATCCAAACGGTCGACCAGAGGAGGAACGGCATGATTAAGGTATTGTTTTTTGCAGATCAACGAGAAAAAGTGGGAAAAGATCAATTGGAGTTTGATGGTGAAGGGATGAACATCCACGCTGTTAAGACCTATTTAGAGGAGAAATACCCTGCTTTAGCACTTGACCATACAATGACAGCGGTCAACGAGGAATATGAAGAAGAAGAGAACCGTTTAATGGAGAAGAATGACGTCATCGCATTTATTCCTCCAGTTAGCGGAGGATAATAAAAAAAACACCCGAATTGGGTGTTTTTTTATTTTAGAATATAAGTACAAGTGCACCTGCAATAAAACAGTAGATCGCAAAATAAATGAGGTTTCCTCTTGCCATGATATTCATGAACCATTTTAAGGAGAAATAAGAAGCGATTAAGGAAAGCAGGAAAGCGACGATATACGGTATGAGCAGATCATCTAAACGTAGACGCTGGTCGGCTAGAATGTCACCGATACCAAAGACCATCGTTCCTACACTAACCGGAATGAACAACAAGAATGAGAAACGTAATGCAGTCTCTTGCTTCATCCCAACACCCATTGCGGCAACGATCGTTGCTCCAGAGCGGCTGATTCCAGGAATAAGTGCGATTGCTTGAGCGAAACCAACGATGAGTGCATCCTTCAAGTTAAGATCTTGATCGCCTTTTCCACCACGAAGGTTTCTAATTAACCAGAGCGCAACACCTGTAATCAAGAGAGTGACGCCAACCGTTTTGTAATGACTTAAGTTTTCACCGATCAAGTCACCAAACAGAATTCCGAGTACAGCAGCAGGAATCGTACCGATGACCAAGTACACGATGAACATAAAGTCGTCTTTCGCGGCTTTGTTCTTTGACGTCATGTAACTCAAGCCATTCGTGGTTAACCTTATAAGGTCACGTCGGTAAATGATCAGTACTGCGATGAGAGAAGCGAAGTTCATAAGAACCTCAAAGCTTAACCCCTTTGTTTCTAAGTTGAAATATTCTTTTGCAATAACTAAGTGACCGCTCGAAGAGATTGGAATCGGTTCCGTGAATCCTTGAAGCAGTCCAAGTAATGCGTACTTTAGAAGTACCCACAATTCCATGATTTCTTTCCTCCAATAATTAAACGTCTATCTGACACATGTATCCATTAAACACCAGGCTTTCCAGTTTTGTAAAGACCTTGTTTCTACATAAAAAACTATTCGGTGTTGAATGCTGTTAAAGGGGGCGGTGTGAATAAGAGGAAGGAGGCTGTCAGATGGGTGGAGAAAATCGTCAATATACGCCAGGGCAAAAAGCTCCGAACAATGGGGTATATATTGAAATAGGTGAGACCGGAACGATGGTAAAAGACCCTAAACAGATTGAACTCAAAGCTGGTGAGGCTTTCCCTCAATGTTCGAATCAAAATCGTAAGTGGGCACGTGAGCCAAAACCACACCACTAAAAAAACAAGCGCCAGGCAGGCGCTTGTTTCTATTGTTCAGCTGAATCAGTGATGAGTCCATCACCTAAAACGATCGAAGCTGCTGAGATAATAAGCCCAAAGATAATTGCAGCCGCAAAATTGAATTGGCCGCCCTGCATGGATGCAAGTACGTAGAAGATCATGTTGCTAAGCAGGAATCCCCAAATAATTGCCCAGATATAGCGCACAGTATTTCACCCCATTTGTAAACGTATTCTACCGAACATCATACCATAAAGACAGGCTTTCGACACCTATCAATTTTAACGATTCATGACATAAATAATCCATGAAAGATAGGTTGCAAAGCTCGTCCATAAGAAATACGGAACGAGTAGCCAGCCTGCAAGCTTGTTCTGTCTACCGGCAAGAAAAATCAGAGCTAGGGACGTTAATGCTAAAAACAATGCATCGAGAAATGATGTGAACAGCTGATGCTGTTGAAATTGAAAGAAGCTGAACGCTTGGTTCAATAAATAGTTTATCGATAAGAGGGAAAGGTATTCACTATTTGGTCTTCCAAACCCGTTCGTCTGATAAACGATAGCAACGGAAAGGGAAATAAGACCGAATAATACTGCCCATATTCCACCGATCAATGCTCCGTTTGGTGTCCATTCAGGTTTCGCAAGACTGGTGTACCAATCTGCGTCGTAAGGAAACAGAAACCCCGAAAGGCTAAATAATCCATATGCAGCAAAAAATACTAATGTTGTTGATTTTTTCATATTATCACCACCACAAACCTTTTACCCTTTTTGTTGTAATAATAAGCTCTATCATGAATCGATTCGGGTTGGCATACGATGTTGTAAGGGGGCATCGTTTGAAAATAGTGGTTCACTCCATAGAAAAAGACTATAAAATAGGCACATCTCCCTTTCTTCTAAGCTTATCCTGCATAGTGTATACAGAAAGATGTAAAAGGGCGAGGGGAGAGTATGTGTATTCGTAAACGAGTCTATCGATTAGACGGGGAGTGGACGATCGTTCTTGTCCCTGAAAAGCCTAACGGATTCGGCGTGTTCATTTTCGGAGACGTCTCACATTTTGTTGATGCCGATACAAGTTTTTGGCTTCAAAACTATACAAGAGCGAGTATCGTTGAAGAACTCCTGAATGCAGGCTATACCGTTTATACGAGCAATTTATATCGGCGCCACTGGGGTTCAGATAAAGCTGTTAGATTAGCAGAGCGGATTTATAAGCTCGTTCATAAACAGGAAATTTTGAATGGGAAAATTCATATTTTAGCTGAAGGAATGGGAGTGCTTGCAGCAAACGCCTTTCAACATAATAAAAGCAGCCGTATTCGTTCAGCTGCTTACTTGAATCCGTGTTTAAATGTGAAAGATCTCATTTTGCAAGAACAGAAGCACAAATTGTTTTATAAACGATTGATAAAAGAAATCGGTCTTGCATATGGAGTCGAGCGTGAAGATGTATTAGAAACTCTAGATGGGAAAGAAATTGCGATCGCTCGTTGTCCAGTTAAGATATGGCATCATTCTATCAAAAGTCCCTACTCGCTCGAACAGATCAGAAAGTATGAGCAGTTGCAAGAAACTGCTGGCTCTCCAATACAACTAACATTGTTAAGTGATAGTTATCAATCATTGGGTAGAAAGATCGTTCAGTTTTTTCAGTCGGAAGAAAGTAGTCTTTAACCTTACCGTTTTAATGAAGTGATCATCATCGCAGGGTGGTAGTTGTACAGAATAAGGTCCTTCAAGATGTCAGCCGCCACCATATTATAAACGGTCCCATTGCCTCCGTATCCTAGCATGAAATACACGCCCTTGTATTTTGGGTGTTGTCCAATAAATGGCAATCCATCTTTACTAGAGGCAAAGACGGAGCTCCATTCATAGGCGATCGAAGTCTGGATGTTTGGAAACATCGAATGAAGCTTATCTAGCAACTTCGTACTAGTCGTTTCGAGCATATCCTCCTTATTGAATGAGGTATCGAGACCTCCAATCAGAATTCTTCTGTCTGCTGTGGTGCGTAAGTAGTAGTAAGGACGATTGGTTTCCCATATTAAAGAACGATTGTGCCAACCATCAAAGCTTTCAATAGGTTCAGTCGCAATTGTATAAGTGCGCTCAAGTAGAGCGCCTTTTGTTTTTGCAAACTCTTGAGTTGCATAACCTGTTGCATAGATAACGTGTTTCGCTTTGACCTGTCCATATTCTGTCTCAAAATAAAGCTCGTTGTCAGTAAATCTATGTGATAACACTTCCGTGTGTTCGTAAAGATCAACACCTAGATCATGTGAATGGGCTGCAAGAGCATGAGCAAATTTATACGGGTTGACCTCCACTTCATTTTTCGTATAGATGCCACATGGAGCACGAAAGGAATATAGACTCTCAATCGCTCGTTGATCTAAAAAATCCGCCGCAAATCCGTGTTTTTGTAACGCTTCGAACTCATTTTTAAGTTTTTTAGCATGTCGATCAGAACTCGCATAGTAAAGGCTGTCCACCCGATTGAAATCTGCAGGCGATGGTAAGTAGGAATGGTACTTATCGAGTTCATCAAGGGCCTTTAAGCAAAGTTTATAAAAATAAACGGCTTTCTCTTCTCCGATGGAGTCGATAAGGTCAACAAGAAACTCATCATTCGAAAATTGCAATAAACCTGTGTTAGCAGCAGTACTACCAGAGCCGATTTCATCTTTTTCAAGTAACACTGTCTTCAATTGATAGTCTGAAAGCATGCGAGCCATGATGGTACCTGCAATACCGCCACCGATGATCAACACATCACATGAGGTAGAAGATTTTAGCTTAGGAAAGAGTGTTTTATGCTGTTGTAATGTTGGCCAAAATGGTTTCCCATTGTGAAGGTCCATAGTCCATTTTCCTTCCGTTTTAAGTTGGTTTTCTTAGACTGCGTTCTGATTGTGTCAATTATTCAGGTTTGGAGGATGAGGAATATGAAGAAAGTGCTTATTACCGGTGCACTTGGATTCATTGGGTTTCACTTGAGCGAATTACTGTTAGATGAAGGAATCGAAGTTGTGGCAGTCGATGGAAAGGTCGACGACAGTCGTAAAGTTGAATACAGCGAGAAAGAGCTTTTTTTCGCTAGAAACGCAAACTATACGTTTGTAGACGAACGAATCGACGACGCTTCGCTCGATTCGTTAGTGAGTGAATGCGATGCGGTATTTCATCTGAGTGTTCCTTCTAATATTGAAGGGCAGCGATCTGCTCGAGTTCTTGAAGAAGGTACGTTGATAACAAAAAAACTGCTCTCTGCGTGTTCTGGAAAGCGGCTGATCTACACGTCTTCGTTTGAAGTATTCGGGAGACGCTATGGGAGGATTACAGAACGCACACCTTTGAATCCATCTACCGTAATCGGAAAGTTAAAGGCAGCTGAAGAAGTCGTCCTTGATTGCTCTGATGAAACCACGATCGTAAAGAAGATACGATTGCCTCTTGTATATGGCCCATGGCAACGTGATCGCCATGTTTTCCAACATTATTTGCAAACAGGTGCACTGACGAACTCGTTTTTGTTAGAAGGAGAAAGGTTTCATTTTGACGCCCTTTATGTAAAAGACGTATGTGAAGCCCTAGTGAAAGCAGCTGAGAGGAAGAAACGCTCTGAAACATTCAATCTGTCTAGTGGAAGAGAAGGAGAATGGCAAAAAGGAGTCGAATGGTTAATAGGAGATAAAGTGGATGTACGTAAAGGCTCAGTATTAACCTGTACTGTGTCGAATAAGGAAAGTGTCAAGAAGCTCTCGTTCACAAAACTTACCCCGATTGAAAAAGGGCTAGAAGAGCAGCGCAATCACTTTATGAAATTACAGCAGCTTTATCCTGATTATTATTCACAGCAGCTTGAATGAGTAGGAAGGGGCGATCGATATGTTGGAAAAAACGCTAGGAAATTATGATGTTCATGATTCTTCACACGGTATGAAGGCTCTGAAAGAAACGAGAGAGAAATTGCTTTATATGGTTAGTAAAATTGAAGATCAAGAGCTTCATTACCATTATTCAAAGTTCCCAACAGTGGCTGGCTACCTGCTTCACATCGCACAGATCGAACTATGGTGGGTTAAGAATGCTCTGATGGGTGAGGAAGTAACAAAGGATGAGAAGGAACGGTTTTACTTTAAAGAAGAACAGGTGATTACAGCACCAGAGGATAAGGAGCTATCCTGGTTTCTAGCAAGACTCGCAGAAGTGAGAGAGATGAGCCGTAAATTTTATAACAATTTATCGGATGTCGACTACCGGAAGCCTGGCCCTCCGGTTGAAATAAACGGTGAGGTCCATGCTTATTCTCCCGAATGGGTGATCAGCCACCTCATCGATCACGAAGCCTACCATAGAGGACAGGCTGCAATGGTACTTAAGATGGTTTCGGGGCAGCGAGAACAATGGGAGCATTTCAATACACCCTATTTGTCGTTATAATAGAAACGAGCCTAATGAGGCGAAAGAATAATAGGGGTGAATGTATTGGAACAAAACATGAGATTTATGCAGATTGCAATGAAGTATTTTCCAGAGGCGAAGCAGTCTCTTAGCGAACAAGATATCGAGTTAGATCTAGAAAAGATGCAACCGCTGCTCGAACTATTCTTAAAAGCGATGGAAGATGCATACGAGCTAGGAAAGCAGGACGCACAGGAATAAGGGAGAGAGCGAAATGACCAAGAAATCTTACTGGATCTGGTTCATCCCGCTGATTGGACTATTATTGGGGATCTTAATAGGAAGTTTTGGTCTAATGGTCATTTCCGGTGTCCTTTTAGTCGTTACAGTGGGAAGCTTGCTGTTGTACTCTAAATAACATGAAAAGACGTGATGATTCACGTCTTTTCCATTATTTAATAAATAAATTCATGAGAGAACCCATCTGTTTTACCATCGGACTAACTTGTTTGAAGGTGTTCATCACCTGGTTGGCAGAATTAATCATCTTAGGCATATCATAATTTCCATTAGGTTTCTTATACTTATTTAAAAATCCTCCAGGCCCTCCAGGATATCCAGGGTAAGGCGGTGCTCCAGGGAAGCCGGGGTGTCCATGATAACCGGGTGGCCCTTGATATCCAAATTGACTATGGTAACCAGGTTGACTAGGATATGGCGAGCTTCCGGGATACCCAGAAAAATGTTGAGGGGCAGGAGATTGCTGGGAATAGTATGGTTGGTATCCTGGAGCCATAGGTTGTTGAAACGACTGGTAGGGAGCTTGCTGTTGAGGGTAGTACTGATGTTGATACGGCTGTTGATACGGATTATACATCCATAGACCTCCTTCACTCATTCGTTATGTTTATTTTATGTAGCAACTCATGATTGGTGTTGAAACGGTCGAGCAATAGTGTAGACAAATCGGTGAGTTTCAATTAAAATTAGTACCAGATACTAAAGATTGGTGGTAATCCAGGTTAGAAAATTTCCTATAAAGGAGCAATTAATATGAATGCAGGTTTAATGGGTATTGGCCATTATGTACCAGAACGTATTTTAACGAACCATGATCTAGAAAAGATGGTGGACACATCAGACGAATGGATTCGCACGAGAACAGGGATCGAAGAGCGAAGAATTGCTGATGATAATACGAGTACATCTGATATGGCTTATGAAGCATCTATTAAAGCTCTAGAAGATGCAAATATAAAAGCTGAAGATCTCGATCTTATTCTAGTCGCTACCGTAACACCAGATTTTCCATTCCCTTCTGTAGGCTGCCTCCTGCAAGATAAGCTAGGAGCAACGAAAGCTGCAGCGATGGATGTGAGTGCTGCGTGTGCAGGATTTATGTATGGTATGATTACAGCGTCTCAATTTATTAATAATGACACATATAAGAATATCTTAGTTGTAGGTGTAGAAAAGCTTTCGAAAATCACGAACTGGGAAGACCGTAATACGGCTGTCCTATTCGGTGATGGTGCAGGAGCTGCCGTAATCGGTCCTGTTTCTGAAGGAAGAGGAATTCTATCCTTTGAATTAGGTTCAGATGGTTCAGGTTCAAAGTACTTATATCAAGAACCACAAGGATTTATGGAGATGAACGGAAGAGAAGTATTTAAGTTTGCTGTAAGGCAAATGGGACAATCTGCAGTTAACGTCATTGACAAAGCAGGTCTCACAAAAGCAGACGTCGATTACCTCATTCCGCACCAGGCAAACATCAGAATCATGGAAGCTGCTCGTCAGAAGCTTGAATTACCAGAGGAAAACATGGCGACGACGGTGAAGAAATATGGAAACACGTCTTCTTCAACAATTCCGATCGCACTTTCTGAAGCGATTCAAGAAGGTCGTGTAAAAGATGATGATATCGTCGTTCTCGTTGGATTCGGCGGAGGATTGACCTGGGGTGCTGTAGCACTTAAATTAGGTAAGTAAGTGAACTTGTAGTTTTGGAAAAGGAGAGTTGTTTGAAATGAATAGAAGAGTTGTAATAACTGGTTTAGGAACGATTTCACCTTTAGGAAATTCTGTTTCAGAAACGTGGACTAACGTTTTAAACGGTGTATCTGGTGTGAACCCTTTACAACGTTTAGACGTGAATGAATTTCCTGCGAAAGTTTCAGCAGAAGCACTTGAATTCGATCCAGAACAGTTCATGGACAGAAAAGAAGCAAGAAAGATGGACCGTTTTACACAGTTTGCTGTAGCTGCTTCTCAAATGGCAGTTGAAGATGCAAACTTTAAGATCACTGACGAAAATGCTGAACGTGTTGGCGTTTGGATCGGTTCAGGAATCGGTGGAATGGAGACATACGAGTCTCAGTTCCGTACGTTCATGAGTAAAGGTGCACGTCGCGTCAGCCCATTCTTTGTTCCGATGATGATTCCTGATATGGCTTCAGGACAAGTATCGATCATGCTTGGCGCTAAAGGCATCAATTCATGTACTGTGACAGCATGTGCCTCCGGAACGAACTCCATCGGAGATGCGTTTAAAGTCATTCAGCGTGGTGATGCAGATGTCATGATCACGGGTGGATCTGAAGCACCGATCACGAACATGAGCGTTGCAGGTTTCAGTTCGATGAAGGCTTTATCAACGAACCCAGATCCTAGCTCAGCAAGCAGACCTTTCGATGCGAACCGTAACGGCTTCGTTATCGGAGAAGGTGCCGGAATTCTCGTAATCGAAAGCCTAGAATCTGCTGAAGCTCGTGGTGCAAAAATCTACGGTGAAATCGTTGGATACGGTTCTACTGGAGATGCTTATCACGTCACACAACCTGCACCAGAAGGTGAAGGCGGTGCTAGATCGATGAAGCAAGCGATAGAAGATGCTGGCTTAAAGCCAGAAGACATCGACTACATCAACGCACACGGTACAAGTACGGAATATAACGATAAGTATGAAACAGCAGCGATCAAATCGGTGTTTGGAGATCATGCTTACAAGCTAGCAGTAAGCTCTACGAAGTCTATGACGGGCCACTTATTAGGAGCTGCTGGTGCAGTAGAAAGTATTTTCTGTGCGAAGGCAATTGAAGAAGGCGTTCTGCCTCCAACAATCAATTATGAAACACCAGATCCAGACTGTGATCTCGATTATGTGCCGAATAAAGCGCGCAAATCAGATGTACAAGCGATCTTAAATAACTCCCTTGGATTCGGTGGACACAATGCAACATTGATCTTCAAGAAATTTGTAAAATAAACAAGATACCTCCGGGAAACCGGGGGTATTTCTTTGTCATAAAACTCTTTTCTTAAGAATATGCTCATCATGGAATATTTTGACTTACTCCTGACTATACTGATTTTACAAACAGTAGCGAAGTGAGGGGTAACCGAATGTTATATTTGCGAGATGTGTGGGTGAATTGGTTTGAAGGTGAAGAAAACGGATATAACGTTTGTGATTTTCACGAATGGAGAAAAGACGACTTTATTGAGTTATTAGATCAAGTCCCAGTCATTAAAGTAGAATCACTTTTATATCACTACATCGAGAACGACCTAGCAGAGCTTCCTGAAAGTCTACTTAGTGACGTATTTCAGAAGAGCTACATTCGTAAAAATAACGAGCGATCTCCATTAGAATATTGTTTTCTTGCAACTGACGGAAGAGGCGTAATCATCATTGACACGCTTGGATATAAAATCCCGATCCGAAAAAGCAGAGTCATTCCAAGACAAGAAAAAGCCGTCTACGAAATGGTAGCGGACGTAGAAGCAACGATCTATCCGTTTACAGCAGAAAACCCAGTGAAAGAGCATCACATTCTATCACCAGGTCCTGATGTCATGAGAGGATTGACCAGGAAAGAACGTCAGCTTAAGCAGCTGTTATTCATGGCACTCGATCAGCTTTACACAACTGGAAATTCAGCAGAAATCAGATACTGGTTAACAGAATGCCAGCCAAAGAAATACATGGCGATTCAACATATGGAAATGGACGAGGCCTGGGAAGGGCTTTATCGTGAAGTAAAAGCAGGCTGGTCCCCTAAGCATGAACAGATCTGCGAACGAATTATCAAAGGCCAACCCTATTTTGAAAAGATATGGGAGCTTGAGAAGGGTACACATGTGAATTAAGAAGAAGGCTGCCAGGGAGGCAGTCTTTTTTGTGTTTCGATATGCTGAGGTGTATGGGTAGAAATTAGTATTACTCTTATTAGACAATAAAATGAGACTTTGGCTAATAAACTAGCTGTTTTGGACAATAAATTAGGAATTTAGCTAATAAAATTGAATTTTGGACAATAAAATAGCCCTCTCCGGGTATTGGAGAGGGCTATTCAAGTTGCTAGATGATGGATATCCGCGAAAAGGTTCTAGATATCTGCGGAAATTAGGATTTATCCGCGATATTGTACTACTTATCCGCGAAAATGAGAATATATCTGCGAAAAGGAATTCTGAGCGGCTTAAACGTTCCTAGACGCCAGCCTACTTTCGACTTTCTTGTCTAGCTGCGGTGGTCAGGCTCTCGAGTCGCTTCACCATTACGATTGAACACAAAAAGCGTGTTCATTCGCGATGGTTCCAGCGCTTGTCGAGCCTATCCGGCCACCTCCGCCTTTCATGTCTAGCTGCAGCTCGCAGAAACTCTGATATTTCACCATTTCAACCGAACACAAAAAGCGTGTTCAATTGAAATGCTTCCAATATCGCCGTTTCTAAACGCTCACCTTCGCTTTTCAAGTCTAGCTGCAGTAGGCAGGCCCTCGAGTCGCTTCAGAATTATAGTTGAACACAAAAAGCGTGTTCATCTATAATCCTTCCAGCGCTTGTCGGGCCTAACCGCCTACCTCCGCTTTCTTTCTAATCCCATCGCTCTTTCCGCTTTTGCTAGCATTTTATTTGCTTTGCGGTTTGCTTTTTTAGCTCCGAGGTCGAGGATGTTATCCAGTTCTTCTGAGTTGATCAAGTCGTTGTAGCGTTCTTGGATCGGACGTAGTGTTTCGGCGACGACTTCACCAAGTTCTGCTTTGAAATCTCCGTATCCTTTACCTTCATACATTGTTTCAATTTCTTCGATCGATTTTCCAGAACATAGGGAGTAGATGGTCAGCAAGTTCGAAATGGCTGGTTTATTTTCTTTATCGAATCGAACGACACCATCAGAATCAGTCACAGCGCGCTTGATTTTCTTAATGATTGTATTCGGTTCATCCAACATAGAGATGAATGCATTCTTATTTTCGTCAGATTTGCTCATCTTTCTCGTTGGGTCTTGAAGAGACATGATCCGTGCGCCAACTTTTGGAATGCGTGGTTCTGGCATTGCAAAGATATCGTTATATTTGCGGTTAAATCGTTCAGCGAGATTTCGTGTGAGCTCGATATGCTGCTTTTGATCGTCCCCAACCGGTACGATCTCTGTTCCATAAAGCAAAATGTCAGCAGCCATAAGTGGAGGATACGTGAGTAGACCTGCACTAACTGCATCTTTTCCAGACGATTTATCTTTAAATTGCGTCATTCTCTCTAGTTCTCCTATATAAGAGACGCATTGTAACATCCAGCCTAACTGCGCGTGCGCTGGCACTTCAGATTGAATGAACAAGGTAGATTTTTCTGGATCGATTCCAGATGCTAGGTAGAGAGCTGCCAAGCTTTTCGTGTTTGTTTTTAAAGCTTTCTTTTCCTGTGGTACTGTAATCGCATGCTGGTTAACGACACAAAAGTAACATTCGTTATCTTCTTGCAACTCTGTGAAATGCTTCATTGCTCCAAGATAGTTTCCAATTGTTAATGTTCCACTCGGTTGTATACCTGAAAAAATAACGCTCATTGTTTTCCCTCCAAAAAAGTTCTTTATCGATAGAATACAAAAAAGGCCCATTCATCCCTTATTGCTAGGGACGAATGGACCGTGGTGCCACCCTGCTTATCCATATTAATGGATCACTTGTTGGTTTAATCATTAAACCTGGTGATAACGTGAATGCTCACGCCTTTACCTACTGAACCATTCAGTAAAGGTGCTCGAAAGTCCATTCCAAACAGTGTGATGCCTGTTTACACCATCCACAGGCTCTCTATAAATCACGGCTGAATGTACTACTCTTTGTCATAGCGGTTTTCCGTATCCTATTCGTACAGTAAGTATATCTTAACGATACCTACTCATGCAACAATTCAACTACTTGTGATAATCACAGCGATAATGATGGTGATGATCATCCAAAAACCACCTGCAATCAATATCGGGTACGTAATGGGATTATCATATTCTAGCTTATATGAAATCTCTGAATTGTCCTCTTCAATCATTTGATGTTTCGTTGTTGTTCTTAAAAACCTCTTGAAGGAATAAACAATGCCATCAAAAAATCCAGTTTGTATGACATGAAGTGCAGCACCGATCAATAGCATCGCGAGTGATATCATAAATAAAATATCAGATGCACCCTGGAAAGAAAAACCATCATCGGATAGGATAGAAGTGATGACTGCAGCAAGTAAAGCAACTACGATTAGTACTATAGAACGTTTTAATAATGATTTCATTGGAACCCCCGTCTTTGTTTGTCATTCATAAGTATAAAAAATGTAAACGATAAGAACAATAACTTATAGTTAATTACACAAAAGTAATTTATTAGAAAATTATGTTTCATGCATAGGTTATTCACTTTAAAGCACTACATACTTTTAGATACATGGCACTAGTTAGATTTTCATGCAAAAGCATGCAAAAGTACAAATCACTACCCAAAACCCCGAATTACATACTAGGTCTTTTGGACTATCTTTTGTTATGCAAACGTAATGCTGACGCGGTTTTTGTAAATTCTCGTTAAAATTACATATGCAAAATAGTTAGAAAACTTGTATAATACGAGTTGTGGGAAGGAACGAGTCAAATTTTTAGATAATTTGATGAATTTCGTCTCACGAGAAAATGGCTTTTATAGCTACATAATTTAAGGGAGGTCACACAGCATGAAGAAATCAAGATGGACTCTTGTCCTATCTCTTGTGCTAGTTTTGAGCATGTTCCTTTCCGCTTGCGGCGGAGGCGGCTCAAACGAAGGTAATGGAAATGCTGGAGGAGACGACAGCGGATCTGAATCAGCTAAACAAGAGCTGAATCTAACTGATAGTGCAGAAATTCCTTCAATGGACACTACTCAGGCAACAGATACAACTTCATTCAAAGCAATGAACCAAGTTTTTGAAGGCCTATACCGCCTAGACAAAAACAACGAACCAACACTTGGTGTTGCGGCTGATGAGCCAGAAGTAGAAGAAAAAGACGGTGAAACTGTTTATACTTTTACACTTCGCGAAGATGCTAAATGGTCTGACGGTTCTCAAGTAACTGCAGAAGACTTCATCTACGCTTGGCACAAAGCTCTACACCCAGACACTCTTTCTCCTTACGCTTCCATGTTTGGAACTGCAGGAATCAAGAACGGTAACGCAATCGTTACTGAAGGCGATCCTCTATACGGTAAGGTTGAAGAACTAGGTGCTAAAGCAGTTGACGAAAAAACTCTTGAACTCACAGTTGAAAGCAAGACTCCTTACTTCAAGTCTCTTTTAACTTTCGCAACGTTCTATCCACAACCTAAAGGTTTTGCTGAAGAGCAAGGCGACAAGTACGCTCTTGAAGCAGACACTATGCTTTACAACGGCCCATTCGTATTCTCTGAGTGGAACCACGGTGAAGGCTGGAACTACAAGAAGAACACTGAATACTGGGATGCTGATGTTGTAAGTCTTGAAAACATCTCTGTAAAAGTAGTACAAGACGTTGCTACTGCAGTAAACCTTTATGAAACTGGAAAGATTGACCGCGCTGGTCTTAGCTCTGACTTCGTAGATCAGTTCCAAGATAGAGAAGATTTCTCTACTATTCTTGAGCCAACAATGTTCTTCCTTCGTATGAACCAGGAGAACGAAGCTCTTGCTAACAAAAACGTACGTAAAGCACTATTCCTTGCGTATGACCGTGAAGGACTTGTAAACGTTCTTCTTAACAACGGTTCAATCGCTGCGAAATACTTCGTACCTTCAGACTTTGTAAGCGGACCAAATGGCGATGATTTCCGTGATCACGCTCCAGACGGTTTCCACGCTGACATGGGTGAAGCAGAAGCGAAAGAAGCTTGGGCAGCTGGACTTGAAGAGCTTGGTATGGATTCTGTAGAACTTGAATTCTTAACAACTGACTCTGAGCTTGCTTCTAAGATTGCAGAATATGCAAAAGAGCAGTATGAGTCTAAGCTTGACGGACTTACTCTTACTATCAACAAGCAGCCATGGAAGCAGTTCCTAGAGCTTGAAGATAACGGAGAATTTGATATCTCAACTGGTGGTTGGGGTCCTGACTATCCAGATCCAATGACATTCCTTTACATGTTTGAAACTGACGGTGCATACAACCGTATGGCTTACTCAAGCGAGAAGTATGATGAGCTAGTTTCAAACGCTAAAACTGAAACTGACGCTGCTAAGCGTTGGGAAATGATGCAAGAAGCTGAAACAGTACTAATGGAAGAGGACATCGCAATCGTTCCTACTTACCAACGTGGTCTTGCAATCCTTCAAAAGGATTACGTTAAGAACTACTATGTACACCCATTCGGTGCTGACGCATCTTACAAGTGGATTAAGATTGAAAAATAATTAAAGCTTTTCAGGAGAGTATATGTCATCCTGACATATACTCTCTTTTTACCTGTATTAAAAAAAATGTCGAATGATAGCTAAATTATCAGAAAGATAAAAATAATATCTGGTTATTCACTGTTTTTCGACTTATAATTAAAAAGCAGGTATTTCTCGAGGAGGTTGGTTGTAGTGGGACGTTATATCGGTGGAAGGGTAGTTTCAATGGTTATTACCTTTCTAATTATTGCTTCACTAACGTTTTTCCTGATGAAGCTTCTCCCTGGTACACCTTTTAATAACCAGGAAAAGCTAAGTGATGCACAAATCGTACAACTTAATGAAAAGTATGGACTAAATGATCCAGTAGCAGTTCAGTACTTTACTTACATGACAAACTTATTTAAGGGTGATCTTGGTGTCTCCTTCCAGCAGGACGGCCGTCAAGTATCAACGATTATTGGAGAACGTATTGGTCCATCTGCTTATCTAGGTTTTCAATCATTAGTGGTAGGTACTATTTTAGGGTTAGTTCTTGGAATAGTTGCAGCATTAAGACATAATTCCATTTGGGACTACGGAACAATGGTCGTAGCCGTACTCGGTATCTCAATTCCAAGTTTTGTTATCGCTGGCCTTATGCAGTATTGGTTTGGTGTTAAGTGGCAGCTTCTACCAGTAGCATACTGGGACGGCTTCGCATATACAATCATGCCAACAATTGCGATTGCTTCAATTGTTGTTGCGACGATCGCTCGTTTCATGAGAACAGAGATGCTTGAGGTTCTTGGACAAGATTATATCGTAACAGCGAAAGCAAAGGGCTTAAGCAGTACAGCGGTTGTTATTAGACATACAATCCGTAATGCTTCTATACCTATCATTACAATTATGGGACCACTGGTTGTAGGTCTAATGACAGGTACTCTAGTTATTGAAAGAATATTTGTAATCCCAGGTCTTGGTGAGAAATTTGTTAACTCCATTTTGACAAATGATTTCCCAATCATTATGGGAACGACCTTATTCTTTAGTTTTCTGTTTATTTTAGTAATCTTATTGGTTGACATTTTATATGGAATTGTTGACCCTCGAATTCGTTTAGCGGGAGGGAAAGAGTAATGAGTATGAAACAAGAAAAACTACACGACCTTACAGATGATATGTTTCAGCCCGCTAATATCGATGATTCTGAGAATGAATTGATAGCCGGTGAAAGTACTGGCTTTTGGAAAGATGCTTGGAGACGTTTGAAGAAAAACCCAGGTGCAATCATTGGGTTGGTAATTATCTTTGTCATCACTTTCTTAGCTATCTTTGGGCCCTATATGAACGAACATGACTATCGTACGCAGGAGCTAACTAGAGCGAAGCTGCCTGCTAAAGTGCCTGTTTTAGAAAACATTGATTTTCTAGGAGTAAACGGTGTAGATATTCGTGGCGTGGACTAATATGAAGCGAAAGGTTATGAAGATGAGTATTTCTGGTTCGGTACCGATGAATTCGGACGTGATCAGTGGACTCGTGTTTGGCAAGGTACACGTATTTCACTATTTATTGCTGCAGCGGCAGCATTCATTGACTTTGTAATCGGAGTTGCTTACGGCGGTATCTCAGCTTATTACGGTGGACGAGTAGATAATGTTCTACAGCGTATTATCGAGGTACTAGTAGGAATTCCAAACTTGATTTTGATCATCCTAGCGATTCTAATATTTGAACCCGGTATATTCTCGATTATCGTAGCCTTATCCTTAACAGGATGGGTCGGAATGTCGCGTATCGTACGTGGACAGGTTCTGAAGTTAAAAACACAAGAATTCGTACTAGCGTCACGTACTCTTGGAGCAACAAGTGGCCGTGTTATAGGTAAACACTTGATTCCAAACGTACTTGGTCAGATCATCATCACGACGATGTTTACGATCCCTGGAGCAATATTCTTTGAAGCATTCTTAAGCTTTATCGGTCTAGGTATCAGACCACCAGAAGCTTCACTAGGTTCAATTATCAACAACGGTTTCTCAAGCCTACAAATCTACCCTCACTTAGTGTTATGGCCGTCGATCATCATTTCATTGATCATGATTGCCTTTAACCTTGTAGGTGATGGGCTTCGAGATGCATTTGATCCAAAGCTACGTAAATAGGGGGGATTATGATGGAAAGAATTCTAGACGTAAACGATCTGCATGTCTCCTTTGATACGTTTGCTGGAGAAGTCAAAGCAGTTCGAGGAGTAAACTTCCATTTAAATAAAGGTGAAACATTAGCAATTGTAGGAGAATCAGGCTCTGGTAAGTCCGTAACATCAAAGGCAGTAATGCGTTTGATTCCTGATCCTCCTGGACGAATTAAGCAAGGTGAAATTAAATTCGGTGACCGTGACCTTTCTAAGCTTTCTGAGAAGGAAATGCAAAAGATCCGCGGTTCAGAAATTTCGATGATCTTCCAGGATCCAATGACATCTCTTAATCCTACGATGACAGTAGGTAAGCAGATCATGGAAGGTTTGATCAAGCACCAAAACATGAATAAATCTGAAGCAAAGGAACGTGCGATTGAGCTACTTAAGCTAGTAGGTATCCCAGATGCTGAGGGTCGAGTAACACAGTATCCTCACCAATTCTCTGGTGGTATGCGTCAGCGTGTTGTTATCGCGATCGCACTTGCTTGTAACCCAAGAGTTCTTATTGCAGATGAGCCTACTACGGCACTTGATGTAACGATTCAAGCTCAAATTCTTGAACTTTTGAAAGATCTTCAAGAAAAGATGGGAACTTCTATTATCTTTATCACGCACGATCTAGGCGTTGTAGCAAACATCGCTGATCGCGTAGCTGTTATGTATGCTGGTAAAATCGTTGAGACAGGTACAGTAGATGAGATCTTCTACAACCCTCAACATCCTTATACATGGGGTCTTCTTGGTTCGATGCCAAGTCTAGAAGCAACTGAAGAGGAATTGATCGCAATTCCTGGGTCTCCTCCAGACTTACTAGATCCACCGAAAGGAGACGCATTCGCTCCTCGTAACCCATACGCGATGAAAATCGATACTGAGATGGAGCCACCTCTTTTCAAAGTATCTGATACTCATTACGCAGCAACGTGGTTGTTGCACGAAAAAGCACCAAAAGTAGAACCGCCAGCAGCGATTAAGAAACGCCTACGCGGCATGGCTCCAGACGAGCCGATCATTGCCACGAAAGATGGTGAAAGAAATGTCTAACCAAGAAAAACTACTCGAAATTAAAAACCTAAAACAGCATTTCAAAGTGGGTAAGAGTACTGTGAAAGCTGTTGATGGATTAACATTTGATATTAAAAAAGGTGAAACGTTCGGCCTTGTTGGAGAGTCTGGTTGTGGTAAATCAACAACAGGACGTACGATCATTCGTCTATATGATGCAACTGACGGCGAAGTTATCTTTAAGGGAGAAGACGTTCACGGCAAAAAGTCTGCTAAAGAGCTGAAGAAATTCAATCGTAAAATGCAGATGATCTTCCAAGATCCGTACGCATCACTTAACCCAAGAATGACAGTTGCTGATATCATTGCAGAAGGGATCGATATTCATAACCTAGCTGAATCCAAGCAAGCTAGAATGGATAAAGTACATGAGCTGCTTGAAACGGTAGGTCTTAACAAAGAGCACGCTAACCGTTACCCTCACGAATTTAGTGGTGGACAAAGACAGCGTATCGGTATCGCTCGCGCACTAGCCGTAGATCCTGAATTTATCATTGCCGATGAGCCGATTTCAGCTCTTGACGTTTCGATTCAGGCACAGGTTGTTAACTTGATGAAAAAGCTTCAGCGTGAAAAGGGCCTAACATACCTTTTCATCGCACACGATCTTTCCATGGTTAAGTACATTAGTGATCGTATCGGTGTAATGTATCGTGGACAAATCGTTGAGTTGGCAGAGAGTGAAGAGCTTTATCGTAATCCTCTCCATTCTTATACGCAATCGCTTCTATCTGCGATTCCACTACCGGATCCTGAGTATGAGCGTTCAAGACAGCGTATGGTGTACGATCCAGAGAAGAATTTGCCTGAGAACGGCGAAGAAAGAATTCTTCGTGAAGTATCAGATGGCCACTGGGTTGCTTGTACGGAAGAAGAATACAACAAACTAAAGAAAACCGTAACGGTCTAATTAGAAAAAGGCTGCATTTCATTTGAAATGCAGCCTTTTATTTTTTGTTTTTAATCTTGTATTTTACAATGTAGATTAGATAAATTGCAATTGTTACGAAAAGGATTGCTTGAATAAAAAGGGATAAGTTCAATGAAGTAGAATAGTCTATTAAAATCGCTGTTATGAGTACTAGTGTAGAAACTAGCAGTATGAGTCTTATTGCCATGGTTTAAAACTCCTTATGTAAAAGATAAAAGGGGGATGAAGATGATTTTTTATTCGTATAATCCCGAGTTTGATAAAGAATCATTACAATTATTAAGAAGTCATAATCAAGAAGCGTGTTCAGGTGAACCATCTAATGATTCAATTATTTATATCCTCGAAGCAAACGATGCGCCTGTTGGTTATATATGGATTCAAATGAAGGATGATCAAGCTGAGCTTTTTGAATTTTACTTTAATGGTCATCATGAAAAGAAGTGGGCACTATACGATTTCGTTGTTCGCACATCAAAAAAACAAGGGAAGACTAGTTTAATTATGAAGCTTCCTAGTGGAGAAAGACAAGAAGAATTTATGATGAAGTGGGGAGGGAAGGTGATGGAAAGGAAGAAAGAAGAGAGCATTGTGAAGATTCCTTTCCAAATTAATACATGAGTTAGACACTTTGCTGAAGGCGAGAATCCTGTGCGATCAATTCATCTAATTCTGCTAAACGTTCTGCAGCTTCTGCCTCTGAGATTACTTTGTAATGGTGATTTCCGTTTGGTTCTTCATCAGCTTCGTCTGCCATCGCGACCACTTCTTGAAGTGAAGTACGTTGTACAGTTCCCTTAAAATAAGAGTCCGTGTGAAACAAGATTGCAACAGCAATTTCTTTTGCTGCTTCTGGATCTTCACCTAATCGAATGAGCATCTTGTGTGCACGTTCTGCGCCTTTGATCGCATGGATGTCATTTTGTTTATAAAGCTCAAAGTCCCATTCTCCATTGCGATACCAAGTATAATGTCCGATATCGTGTAGAAGTGCAGCTTTTGTAGCTAAATCTGCATTAACTCCCTTCTGGCAGGCAAGGTCGTAAGCCTTTTGAGCGACTGTAACCGCATGAGCTAGTCCAGCTCTTTTCAAGTACTTTCTAGCAAATGGTAATTGAAAAATATCTGTAAGTGTAACGTTTCTCATGGTTAACTGCCTCCTCGCTATCCTAAATGTTTTTCTAAAAATCATACCATGTACTCAAAATGAACGCAACTGATACCGTTCACTAAAAAGACAAAAAAAGACTTCGTGAAATTTACTGGAAGTTCTTTCAAAGTGTTAATAAACGTCTTATAATAGAGGAGGCATAACAATAAAGGAGAGAGAAGCTGTGCGTATTTTCAAAGTTGGGTTGAGAAACCTAGTGGCAACGGTTTTGATTTTTTCTGTTATTGGGCAACCAGCTCTCGCAGAAGAATCAGCTCTAGAAGCTAAAGATCATGATGGAATCAAAGTTGAAGGGAAAGTGTTGAAGCTTCCAGATACACTTCCTCGATTCGTGTATGATTCAGGATTAAGTTTTGAATATCCTGATGCTGTAAGAGGTATTTATCTTACAGGACATTCAGCCGGTGGAGCAAAATTCGATAAGCTGATCGATTTTGTGAATTCGACCGAATTGAATTCGATGGTTATCGACATTAAAGATGATTTTGGTAATCTTACATATGAACCAAAGGAAGATTCTCCACTAGCTAAGTTGGATATCGGCAAACCTTTCATGAAAGATCCGCGTAAGGTACTTGAAGAGCTAGAGAAGAATGAAATCTATCCGATTGCTAGAGTAGTAGTTTTTAAAGATAGTGTACTAGCTGAAGCACGTCCAGAGCTCTCCTATAAAGATGGAAACGCTATTTGGAAGAATGGAAGAGGAGAAGCATTCGTAAACCCATTCAGTAAAGAGGTATGGGATTACAATGTAGAGATCGCGATCGAAGCTGCGAAAATGGGCTTTAAGGAAATTCAGTTTGATTATGTTCGATTCCCTGAAGGGTTCGAAAAGCGTGACACTTCTCTTACGTACACAATGGGCGATTACAAAGATCTCGAAATGGAAAACGTCCAGAAACGAGTTGCTGCAGTTACAGACTTCGTAGCATACGCAAACTCTAAGCTAGAACCTTATGGAGTGGATGTGTCTGTAGATATCTTTGGCTATTCTGCAACGATTCCAGAAGCGCCTGGCATTGGGCAAAACTTCTCGAAGATCTCTGAGAACGTTGACGTAATCTCATCCATGATCTATCCGAGTCATTGGGGTCCTTACTTCGGTATTTCTAAACCGGACCTAGAGCCATTCAAGCTCATCGATGAGTATGCTCAAGTGGAGAATAAAGTGCTAGCTGCATTAGACACACCACCTACGAGCAGACCGTGGATTCAAGACTTCACTGCGAGTTACCTAGGAAGCGGAAATTACTTAAATTACGGTAAAGCCGAAGTAGAAGCACAAATAAAAGCACTCAAAAAGAACAATATCAACGAATTCTTGCTTTGGAATGCAGGAAACACGTATACGAATAACGTTGATTACACACCATAAAAACAAGACCGCCTCACATTGGCGGTCTTGTTTCATTTTAATGGTTATTTCGTTCGATTCCACGCCAGCTGCTCTTACTTTTATTCAGGTGGTGACTGAATGATTTGCTCTGTTTAGAGAAGTTTGTTCCGAATGCATGCATGATGACGGCGAGGAATGCAGTTAAACCGATAATGGACA
Organism: Anaerobacillus sp. ABR4_321; assembly: GCF_056158505.1. Taxonomy (NCBI): domain Bacteria; kingdom Bacillati; phylum Bacillota; class Bacilli; order Caryophanales; family Bacillaceae; genus Anaerobacillus; species Anaerobacillus sp. ABR4_321. The sequence goes on along the minus strand of NZ_JBSWTK010000001.1, from coordinate 3,106,064 downwards.
AAGCGAACAATGTGAACTCTACGATAAGAGGCATTTCGATCCCTCCAAGTCCTGTTTTTATCAGTTTAGCGAATGTTTAGTTTTTTGAAAAGAGGGAATATTATTGTTTGCAAGCCCTGTCAAGTCTCAGCCACAACTGTATAAATATGTTATACTAATAGTGATCAATTTACTAAAAGGAGTAGATCAATGAACTGGTATGAGAAATTGAAGCAATATTTTCCAATTCAAGAAATGAAATCAAAGGAACATATGGACCTGTTGCTTGAAGAAAAAAGCGACACTTACATCAAGGATGAGGGGCCAAATCATGTACTAATGTATGCAAACTTGCCAGATTTCATCTTTGTGGATTATATCTTTGTTTCCGGTGATGCCAGAGGTCAGGGACTTGGGAAAAAGCTGATCAATGGATTAAAAGAAAAGAATAAGCCGATTATTCTAGAAGTTGAACCTGTAGATTACGAAGATACCGATACAGAGAAAAGACAGCGCTTTTATAAACGTGAAGGATTTAAACACGCTAAATCGATCGGTTACCGGAGACGTTCACTCGCAACAAATGAAATTAATGAAATGGAAATACTGTACTGGTCACCTGAAGAAGCAGGTGAGAAAGAAATATTTAAAGCGATGAAGCATACGTACCAAGAAATTCATACTTATAAGGACAAGCAATTATACGGCGAATCGTACATGCCAGTAGATGAAGTACTAAGTTTGAAAGTTGACAAAGAGCTTGTAGAGGACTGAGAAGACTGTTTTTCAACGAGGAGGAAGCTTCTATGAAAAACCGGGATAAGAAAAAGAAAAAGAAGCGTGAGATGCTTAAGGATATGTTGAAAAAGCGTGTGAATAAATGGAATCCACGTCCTGCAAAGTCACCTGCCTCAAATACAAAAACGTCAGCATAAAAAAGGAAAGCCACTCGGCTTTCCTTTTTATTATTCTGCTGTTTCTCGCTTTTTATCAAGACGTTTTTGTTTTCTCATATCGATCAAGTAATAAACGACAGGTATGAAAATCAATGTAATAAATGTTGCAACAGTTAATCCAAATACGATGACGATCGCCATTGGTTGTTGAATCTCAGTACCTTCTCCAAATCCAAGAGAGAGTGGTACGAGACCAAGTATCGTTGTGAGAGCCGTCATTAGAATCGGTCGTAGTCGTACAGGACCAGCTTCTAGGATAGCTGACTTCGTGTCCATCCCAGTTGCGCGCAGCTGGTTGATGTAATCCACTAGTACGATCGCGTTGTTTACGACGATTCCGGTTAATATCAGCATTCCGACGAGTGAACCGACTCCAAGGGGCTGGAACGTAATGAGCAAGCCTACGATGATTCCAATAGCCGTTAAAGGAACGGAGAACATGATGATAAATGGGTAAAGGAATGATTCAAACTGACCTGCCATTACCATATAGACGAGCAAGATGGCGAGCGCTAGTGCCCCTGAAAGCTTGAAGAAAGCATCGTTCATCTGTTCGTCCTGTCCACCAAAGGTAATTTTGTACGCATTGCTTGGAAGAGGCACGTCTTCGACTAGATTCTCCCGGATCTCGTCTGTTACGGTCCCTAAATCTCGGTTTAAGAGGCTTGCCGTTATCTCGACCTGTCGTAACCGATCACTTCGAGTAATTTCAGATGGGCCCAATCCTCGCTTGATCTCAGCCACTGCAGATAAAGGAATCTTTTGCCCCGTTTGCGTTTCGATCAATAAGCTCGAAAGCGAATCTAGAGAATCGGTATACTTTTCTTCTACCGTTAACCGGATATCAAGCTGTTTTCCATCTCTTGCAAGGTTACTTGCTACTAACCCTTGAGTTGCGTTCGAAATGGCAGTTGAAATTTGAGTACTTCCTACACCATAGCTCGCTGCTTTTTCTCGATCGATCAAGATTTGTACTTCAGGGTTGTTCGACTCGATACTAGAGGTAGGCTCCCTGACGCCGTCAACTTCTGAGATACTCTTGACGACATCTTCTGATAGTTCTTTCAAGACATCTAGGTCTGGTCCGATAATGTTGATCGCGATCGGATCCGCATTGAAACCAGAATCACTTGCCGAAACCATAATTTCTGCGTTCGGAATGTCTTTCAGCTGAGTTCGAATCTTTTCAGCAACCTCGAGGTCAGACGAGTTTCGTTCACTGATCGGGACGAGCAATACACTGTATGTGGCCCGGTTCGTTTGGCTGCCTGCGCCTACGCTGAAATTATCTGTACCACCAGCTGTAAGGTATGAAAGCTTTACTTCTGGTATTTCTTCTAATACGTTATCGATTTCTTCTGTCACATTGGTTGTCGCATCTAATGAACTTCCTGCTGGTAGCTTTGCAGAAATATTCACGAAGCTCTGGTCTTGAGCAGGTAAGAATTCTGTGCCGATAAACGGTGTTCCTGCAGCAGATAAGACCAATAAGCCAATCGTTAACCCAACAGTTTTCTTTGGATGCCTTAGAGATTTATCTAACAAGCGTTTGTACCATCCGTTCAATCGTTCGAATCTCAGTTGAAATCCTGACTTTGATGAGTTTCGGTTCATTAAGAGAGACGATAGTAACGGTACGATGATCAATGCTGTAAACAACGACGCAAGAAGAGAGAACGTCACTGCGAGTGCTAAAGGCTTAAAGAGCTGCGCTGCTAGGCCAGTAACGAATACGATCGGTAAAAATACGACAACAGTGGTGGTCGTTAATGCTATGATCGCACTTCCTACTTCTTTCGTACCTTCTACAGCTGCATCTTTTATCGATTTTCCTTCTTGCCTTAACCTGTAAATATTCTCGAGTATGACGATCGAGTTATCCACCATCATACCCACCCCAAGGGCTAATCCACCGAGTGTAAGTAAGTTGATCGTTTGACCTGAAAAATACATCAAGATGAATGCGCCTACAATGGAGATTGGAATCGAGAGGCCGATGATGAGAGTGCTTCGTATGTTTCTTAAGAAGAGATAGAGCACAGCTGCTGCAAGAATACTCCCGATGATGATGTTCCAAACAACGGCGCGAATGGATTGGTTAATAAATTTTGCCTGATCAAAAACAGTCTTGATCTCCATATCAGAAGGAAGGGAAGGCTCGATTTCCTCTAACTTTTCATTGATCTGACTAACAACTTGAACCGTGTTAGAGCCAGACTGTTTCTGTATGGAGAAGCCTATTGCTGGTTCTCCGTTTAAATAGCTTTCCTGTGCGGAAGGCTTCATTGTTTCTTCAATCGTTACGAGTTGATTCAATTTGACCGGACCATTTTCAGTTGGGACCGATAAATTTTTCAAGTCATCCACAGATTCAAATTCCCCGGTGACCCGAAGCGGCAGGTTCTTATTCTCCGTTTCGATCGAGCCACTCGGGATATTCAGGTTTTCTGACCCGATGAGCTGTTGAAGGTTCGTTAGCGTAACGCCATATTGACTGAGTCTGTCTGGATCAGCTGTAAGTCGAATTTCTTTTTCTAACTGCCCTTCTATCGTAACGGCTGCAACGCCAGGTACGGAATCGAGTGCAGGCTTAATCTGATCTTCAATCGTTTGTTTGATATCGGTTAGTTCTTCTTCAGATCCTGCAACACCTAACTGCATGATAGGGATGTCACTAGGATTGAACCGTAACACTTTCGGAATCGGAACATCTGAAGGAAGTGAATCCCGGACAGCATCGATTTGCTCACGCATATTAAGGGTGGCAAAATCCATATCTGTCCCCCATTCAAACGAGACCAATATCAATGCGCCGCCGTTTCGGGAGATGGATGAGATGCTTTCAACGTTTGGAAGCGTACCCATCACGTTTTCTAAAGGAGATGCGAGTAGGTTTTCTACTTCTTCAGGTCCTGCGCCTTCATATGTAACCGTTACGGCTGCAACGGGGAAAGTTAAGTCCGGAAAAAGGTCAACAGGCATATTTCGTAAGGAAACCGTACCGATGATGAGAATGAAAACGATGACCATTCCCATAGCGATCGGACGAAAAACAGAAAGTTTAGCAATATTCATTTCGTTTCAACTCAATTCTGTACCTGTATTTCAGATGATTCGGATAGACGGTCTTTACCATTCGTAACGACATCATCTTCAGTTGTTAGCCCATCTGTTATTTGGATAGTCTCATTAGATTCTGCACCTAATTTGACCGAAACTTTTTTCACTTTCTTTCCTTGTGAGACAAAGACGTAGGTGTCGTCTTCTCCATATACAATCGATTCTTTTGGTACGACCAGCGCATCTTCGACCACATCCGTTTTAATAAAAGCCGTTGCTTTCATGCCGCCTTTGATTTTATTGTCTTTGTTTTCAAGTTCGATATCGATCACAAATGAGCCGGTTTGTTCATTTGCTGTCGGTGGAATTTCGCTAAGTTCTCCAGAAAAGGAACCATCGATTCCATCGAAAGTAATGGAGACTTTCTGCCCTTTAGAAAGTTTGCTGATTTGAAAGCTGTTTACTTGAAATGATGCCACGACCGGGTCCATATTGACCACGACAGCGAGTGGAGAGTTAGGTACTGCAGTGGCATTTTCCTCTGCGTTGATTTGAGAGATAACGCCTGTGATCGGTGACTCGATCGTTGTGGCATTAAGAACATCTCTAGCCTGGTTCAGACTTGCGCGTGTTTCAGCAAGCTGAGACTCGAGCTGAGTGACGTTTCCGGCCGACATAGACGGGAGAGAAGCTGCAGCTTGCGATAGCTCCGCTTGCTTAATCGCGACTTCTAAACTTTCTTTCAAAACGTCTGAAGCAGTTACTTCTTCCGTATCGATTTGGTTAAGTAGCGTTTGAGATCGCTCTAACGATGCGTTCAATTCTTCTTGCATCGCTTTTAACTCTTTCGCATTTTTCTCTGCTTCACTTGATAATTGTTTTGCTTGAGAAACTGCTTTTTCAAGTTCATCGACTGCATTTGAAAGGTTGGCAACGTTTCGCCTTGCAGCTGTATCATCCAACGTTGCGATGAGATCTCCTTTTTCAACAGAACTTCCTACTTTAACGTTCAGTTCGACGATTTCTAAAGGAGAAGGAGCTACGAGTGGAATCGTAGTGCCAGGGATAGCTTGTCCTGTTAATTCAAGCTCATCAGATAATTCGGTCTTCTTAACGTCTGCAACCTCCACAGGGATCGGTTGATCCTTTGTTTCGGTACTCGTTATTTCAGGAGTGGTACATGCGCTTGTGAGTACAAGCACTCCTGCTAAATAAATCGCTTTCTTCATTATGTTCACCTCAAAAGTAGTGTCTCTTGTACGAATACTATCATGTGGAAAAGTGTGGTGCTTAAATAAAATAAAACATTTTGAAACAATTTATGTTTAGAAGGGCAACGATGGGGGAAGTAGAAGATAGAATCAGGATTACATGTATAAGAATTGTACAACTAAATTGTAACTTTTGTCATCACCCTAGTTATTTTTTTCACAGTGTAGTATAATATAAATTGTGAGAAGATAATGTTTCTAAATAAAGAATAATGTTCATTTATAGAAAGGAGCCAATCCTTATGGTAACACTCTATACATCTCCAAGCTGCACATCTTGTCGAAAAGCAAAAGCATGGCTACAGGAGCACGACATTCCATTCACAGAACGTAACATATTTGCTGAACCCCTCACGATTGAAGAGGTTAAAGAAATTCTTCGTATGACTGAGGACGGAACAGATGAAATTATATCAACTCGCTCAAAAACATTCCAGGAATTGGGCTTGAATTTAGACAACGTTTCACTTCAGGAATTGTTTGAGCTAATTAGTGAATACCCTGGATTGCTTCGTCGTCCAATCATTTTAGATGAGAAGCGTCTACAAGTGGGTTACAACGAAGATGAAATTCGTCGATTCCTTCCACGTAAAGTTCGTACATTTCAACTTCAAGAAGCTACACAGCGTCTTGTAAATTAATAAAAACTTCTACAGGAGATTCCTGTAGAAGTTTTTTTAGTTACGAACCGTTTTGTTAGCTTTCCTTTTATAATACCATCCTCCGATGATAATTATTAATAAGAATAACCAGTGGGTAGGATATTCTAAAGACGGGTACGTGTAATAAAATGCTTTGAGTTCAGGAGCATTCGTTAACATTTTTCCTGCAGTTAATGCGAGTATCCCCGCTCCAACGTAAATGAGAAAAGGGAAGCGGTTTAGGGCATGTAGAATCATTCTGCTCCCCCATACGATGATGGGGATAGAGATCAGTAAGCCGAAGACGACCAGATACAGCTTTCCGTGGGCTGCTCCTGCAATAGCGAGAACATTATCAAGCCCCATGATCAGGTCAGCAATGACAATCGTCCTGATCGCACCCCAGAAGGAAAACTTAGAATCGATCGTTTCTGTACTCTCATCATCCTTCAGAAGCTTGAGTGATATCAGAAGTAAGAACAGACTTCCGATGATCAACAAGTAAGGAAGAGTCAATAAATAGACGGCAACAATGGTTAGTGCTATTCTTAGACCTACAGCGAGTGCTGTACCGATTAAAATCGCTTTACCTCTGTTGGATTCAGGCAAATTTCGACAGGCAAGAGCAATGACGACTGCATTATCACCTCCGAGTACGATATCGATACCGATAATGAACAAAATCGAAGTGATGATTTCTGTTTCGAACAATGGCGCCAACTCCCGGATTTAGTTAAATTTTACAATCATGACAGGAGCATACAGGGGCAAGCTATACACATAAATATTTATATCGTGTATATGCTGTAATATGAGTGAAAAACAAACGTTTTTTTATTTCCATTCTTTGAAGTTTTATCATAGAATGGTATTACAAGAGAAAAGCGGTTTGGTTTAATCGCTTGAGGGAATGAAACAATAAGGAGTATCCCAGAGGGAATAGCCTTCCGGTTAAACAAACAGGAGGGAGAGAAAACGGATGGAAATAGAACGAGTCAACGCAAATACATTAAAATTCTTTATCACGTATAGGGACATTGAAAATAGAGGATTTGATCGAGAAGAAATTTGGTACGATCGAGAAAGAGGAGAAGAGCTGTTCTGGGAAATGATGGATGAAGCGCATCAGCGAGAGCAATTTTCACTGGAAGGTCCGCTCTGGATACAAGTACAGGCCTTAGAAAAAGGTTTGGAAATCATCGTTACACGTGCGCAGATGTCTAACGACGGCTCTAAACTTGAATTACCGATCTCTGAAGATAAACAATTGGATCTTCCAATCGATGAGAATATTGATAAAATTTTAGACGACAAATTCACGATTCAAAGTAGTCATGAGACAGAGGAAGCAGAACAGCTTGAAGAAGAAGAACTCACCTTCACAATTGGATTTAAAGATTTTGAAGATGTTATCTCTTTAGCTCATGGATTTGATGCAGATGGAGTTGAAAACGGGCTGTACAATTTCGAAGACAGATATTACCTCCACGTTGTTTTTGACGAAGCATTGAGCGAAGATGATCAGGATAACCGTTTGAGCCAGTTGTTAGAGTACGGATATGAGTCAGATCTAACAGTTCACAGGATGCAAGAATACGGTAAGGAAATTCTCTCTGAACAGGCTCTTGAACAGCTCCGTGTTCACTTCCCACTCTTATAAACCATTGCCGATTTCAATAGGAAATCGGCTTTTTTTATTTTTATAAAAAGAGGAAAATTGTGAGAGAGAAGAGAATACTATCGCATCTAATTAAAATCGAGGTGAACAGATGTTAAAAGCTGTATCAAGCGTTGGATCAATATTGAATTTTGCTGAGAACAAAGAGGGGTTAGATTCTCTGATAAAGCTTCGTAAGACTACTGACTTTTACTGCCCAAGTTGTAATGGATCAGTCGTCATGAGACTCGGTCAGAAAAAAGTTTGGCATTTTGCCCACCGTGCCCATGCCCCTTGTGTTGATCCGTGGGAGGTTGAGTCTAGCTATCATCTTTCAGGCAAAGAACAGCTTTACCGCTGGTTAAGAAATGAGCACGCTGACGTTGAAGTAGAAACATACTTATCAGAGCCTCGAAAACGGCCAGATCTCTTTTTAAAGTCACGTAACCTTGCTATCGAATACCAATGCTCTCCCATAGAAGAAACACTCTTACAGCACCGCTCAGACAGTTATTATCAAAGTGGGCTCGACGTATGGTGGATCTTAGGTAAGAGTCGGCTCAGAAGTAAGTATCCTTTTATCCACTCGGTAAGTTCCATGGAGTGGGCAGCTGTTAAACTGATAAACCATACACCAGTTCTCTTTTATTACTGTCCATTTGAAAAACTATTTTCCCTCGTTGTACCCCAGTATAGTTTGACCCCTACAAAAATCGTTTGTACTTCACACGTAATCTCTCTTGAAACCACTTCGATCACTTCTCTTTTTCAGCCTCACGTAACAACACTCTCTCACTCTCACCTCATTTGGATCTGGCTTAAACAAAAACGAATCTGGCGAATGAATCCTCATGGCGAAAAAAGTTATGCCTATTTTTATATGAGGAAACTTTTATACAAAAAAGGAGGGACACTCAGACTGTTCCCTTCAGAAGCAGGCATCCCCTCATCCTCAAATTATTGGATCGAAACCCCAGCGTATTTATGGCAATCTTGGATTTCGTTAGTTTTCCTTCAAAACCTACGTCCCAACTCAACGTTTACACTTCATCATCTTTCTACTTCCTTTAAAGAACTCATTTCTCGAGGCATTATCAAAGTACGAACCCAATCATTCGAAGAAGGGATCGAACTCTCTTTAAGAGGTTACCTCTCGCAACTCATCACGTTATCCGTTCTCAAAAAAAGAGGAGATCGGTATGAAAAAATACATCAACCCGCCATGCATCATTCTGTCGAAATCGCTTTAAAATCAGATGAAAGAGTACTTTCAAATCTTAGCTAACATGCGAGTATTGTCGAGCGAAAATGTAAGAATAATAAGAGAAATATGATAGGATAATTAATGTATATGAAAATATGATGGAGGTGTCTGATAGATGGAGAACAAAACAAAAAATGCATTACCAAAACGTGAAGATATTCCGGTAGAAGATACGTGGGATTTAGAAGCGATTTATGAGAATGATCAGAAATGGGAAGAAGAATTCAAAGAAATTAAAGCGCTAATCCCTGAGATGGAAACGTATAAAGGGAAACTGAGCGAATCAGCTGATACGCTTTATGCTGGACTACAAAAGCAAGATGAAATTACCAAAAAACTAGGAAAGCTTTTTACATACGCACACATGAGGTACGACCAGGATACGACAAACTCAACGTATCAAGGTTTGAATGATCGAGCATCAAATCTTGCGACACAAGTCAGCAGCGCGCTTGCGTTCGTAGTACCAGAAATCTTAAGTATCCCTGAGAAGGAAATCGAAACTTATTTGAAAGAAAACAAAGATCTTCAGTTGTATGCTCAAGCACTCGACGAAATTAACCGTCAGCGTCCACATGTTCTTTCAAAAGAAGAAGAAGCGATTCTCGCTGGCATTAGTGATGTTACGAATAGTTCGAGCAACACGTTCGGGATGTTAAACAATGCTGATATGAAATTCCCTACGATTGAAGATGAGAACGGTGATGAGGTTGAAGTCACTCATGGTAGATTGATCCGTTTCCTTGAAAGCAGTGACCGTAGAGTAAGGAAGGATGCCTTTAAAGCCGTCTATGATACGTATGATAAATTTAAAAACACATTCGCGAGTACGCTGAGTGGAACGGTCAAGCGTGATAACTACTATGCATCCGTTCGTAACTACGATTCTGCTCGTCAAGCAGCACTCGACAATAACAATATTCCTGAAGAAGTGTATGATAATCTCGTCAAAACCGTAAATAGTCGCTTAGATTTGTTGCATCGTTACGTAGATATTCGTAAAAAAGCGTTAGGATTAGATGAACTTCATATGTATGATCTCTATACACCTTTAGTTCCAGATGTAAAGATGGAAGTGAAGTATGAGGAAGCGAAGGATTATATTTTAAAGGGATTAACGCCACTAGGCGAAGAATATGAAAACATCTTAAAAGAAGGATTTGAAAATCGCTGGGTAGACGTTCAAGAAAACGTTGGGAAGCGCAGCGGAGCGTATTCATCAGGCAGCTATGGTACGCGACCATATATTTTGATGAACTGGCAAGATAACGTGAACAATCTTTTCACGCTTGCACATGAGTTTGGTCATTCCGTACACTCTTATTACACGAGAGAGAACCAGCCATATCCATACGCTAATTATTCGATCTTTGTAGCAGAAGTGGCGTCGACGACGAATGAATCTCTTCTGAATGACTACTTATTAAAAAATACAACAGATAAGCAAGAAAAGCTGTATTTGTTAAATCATTATCTTGAAGGATTCCGTGGAACTGTGTTCCGTCAAACGATGTTTGCTGAATTCGAGCACATGATCCATAAGAAAGCTCAAGAAGGCGAGCCATTGACTCCAGACCTGCTTTCAAAGTTGTATTATGAGTTGAACAAAAAGTATTTCGGTGAAAACCTAGTGATCGATGAAGATATTGCACTTGAATGGGCAAGGATCCCACATTTCTACTACAACTATTATGTATTCCAATATGCCACAGGATTTAGTGCAGCGGCATCCTTATCAAAGCAAATCCTTGATGAAGGCGAGCCAGCTGTTTCACGCTATATTGACTTCTTAAAAGCGGGAAGCTCTGACTATCCGATCGAAGTATTGAAAAAAGCTGGTGTAGATATGACATCATCAAAACCGATCAGCGACGCTTTAGATGTGTTTGAATCCATCCTAGATGAAATGGAAAACCTGCTCTTCTCATAACAATGCAAACCCGCCTAACTACAGGCGGGTTTTTGCTTGTTCAAAAATCTAGTGTATTATGGTCTGTCTTTCTATGGATGAACTCCGTTAATCACATGAAGGAAGAGTTATTCACTTCACAAAATTAATTTCAATTCGAATGAAACATTTGAATCTATTATGAAAAAAAGGTTTTCCTTTCCGGCTTCTTTAGGATGTTTACGCTTCCAATAAAACTTATATTAGGATTGGAGCGGAAGGATACTCAACTCCTGTGGGATCAGCGGGACAGGTGAGACCCCACAGGCGAAGCCGAGGAGGCTCACCGCCCGCCCCGCGGAAAGCGAGTATCCTGGAGCGGAAATCCCCACTTTATCAGTACTAAACCCGCCTAACTACAGGCGGGTTTTTTAGTGAAAGCCTTTAAATTGGTTGCGCTTGTTGAACATGCTTACTGTAAATAAAATTGAGAAAAACAGAAGAAGAATCCCTACGATCGAAGGGATGAACTTAAGAAGCCCCATTAAAAAAACTCCAAAACTCAAAGCCACAAGTATCAGACCGAATAGTACAGTATAAGACATACTTTCTCCTCCTCAATAAAATAAATATGAAACCTTTTTGTTTTTAGACCGTAAAAAAGGAACGAGGGAATTTTCCCCGTTCCTTAAGATTGAGAAGTCGATCGCCAGAAGCAACCATGTTTCACTGGTACTTGTGCGGCTTTTTGTTTCAGTGCGAGTTTTTTCATTTCGGCATTTGCTTCTTCAAGGCTCAAATCATAAACAACTGCAACCTCTTTCGTTGCAACGAACTGATAACGCTGCAAGAAATGTTCGATGGAAGGTAGAGGCTCAGGTTCCGGTTCTTTTTTCAGCATTTCATGTAAAATGCTAACGTACACTTCGTAATCGTAAAGACCCGTAATCTTCAGCCCTTCTTCTTCAATGTTTTCGTTAAAGAAAACGAGTGTTGGAAGTTCATTCACTTCCATTTCAGCTGATATCTTCAAGTCACATTGAAAGGCTCTGATCGATGCTTGAGAGTGGAGGTCTTTTTTAAACTCTTCCACATCTAGGCCAGTATCTTTAGCTGCATTGACGAGGTTCTCTTCTTTCGTCATGTTCTGCTTTTCGATGAAGAGAAGTTCTCTCATTTTACGAAGGAATCGAAGACCCTGCAGCTTTCCTTGAAGCTCTGCTGCTTTGATTGCGATCGAAGCGATGTAAGGTGTATCGATCGGATCCTCAAACCAGAGGTCCCCATCGCATGACATGCCAGATCGTGTAGCAGTGCGCTCCCAGCGTTTCGCAACATCTGCGTGGGTTTTAATGCCTTCTGTTTTCCTTTTAAAGGAATTGAACGTTTCAACATTACCACCCACAAGGTGCCTAATTCGAAATGTATGTCCATATTCAAGATGGAGCTTTTTTATGACGGGTTCAAGACCCCAGCAATCAGGGCATAACGGATCGACGAAAGAGTAGATCTCGATCGGCTTGCTTTTCTGGGATAGCGTTGAACAAGTGTCGGTATCTCCGTTTGGATTGTAAGAATCGCAAAAGGAACCTGTCTCTTTCGGTGTCAATTCGATTCTCCTTTCTCTTCCGGATTACCCGTGTTGACCATATGGTGGGCTGTGAATGTAAGTCTGTTTAATAAATGTTCTTTAAGTTCAATCTCTAATTCAACTTCGTCCATAGCATCTTCCATACAAGTTAGCCAGGCTGTAGCTCGTTCTGGTGTGATTTCAAATGGTAGATGTCTTGCTCTTAACATAGGATGCCCATGTTCTTCAGAATATAGAGGAGGACCTCCTAGAAATTGTGTTAAAAATTGTTTTTGCTTTCGTGCTGTCTCGTCCAAGTCAGCAGGAAAGATCGGTTTAAGTTTCGGATGTTGTGAAACTCTGTTATAGAACGCGTTCACAAGTTCATCTAACTTTGAACGTCCAATTAAATCATACATGTTTTGTTTCATATTGCTCTTCCCCTTTGGAAATTAGAACCTTATTACAGTTTTATTTTAGCAACCTCTATATGTAACAGCAAATAATCTGGTTTGCAATGATTCCCATAAAAAAACAGAAGCGCTACAGTTGCTTCTGTTTTTCAATGAAGAATCGCTGTATTTTGTTCTTAGCCTTTCTAATTTCGATTCCATGTTTTTCTAATAATTGGTAGAAAGCACGTTCTCCTTCTTCAAAATCGGTCACTTCAAATTCCAATTCGTAATCTTCACATCCAAGATATTCACTGTGATCTAGAACGAGGAGGCCAGTAGGAAGCTTCACTTCTGCACGATGAGTCGTTAATGACCCGAGATGGAAAAGGTTTTCAGCAAGACCGAGCTTCGCTACTTGTTGGTACACTTCTCCGTTTGGTAATTGTCCAGTTTCTTTGATCGATTGAAATGTTTCTTCAGTGATATTTTGATGCGTCTCTAATAATCCCTGTTGTGCTGGCTCTTTCAAGGTAAGTACAAGCCTATTTTTCTTTTTCCTTACACGTAGGGCTGCGCCTTTATCCCGAAGAATAAATTGATCAGAATCAAAGTAATCGTTTGTTTGTGTTTTTATATCGTCATGTGATAGCTCATAAGAAGCTAATAATGCGTCATATTCTTCTTCGGTTAGCATATTTTTAAATTCGATCTCGATTTCTTGAGCCATTTGTTGAGCCTCCATTAAGGAAATATCTTATCTATCGAAATTATGTCATAAGTAGGTGTTTAGGACAACACAACTGAAATCACCCCATTCGATATGATAAACTATATGGTGGTACATATAGCATTTGCAAGGAAGGAGAGGTATTTGTGGCATTACAATACCAGGTAACAAGAGGAGAAATGAACGAGGAGAATACAATCTTTTATATCGATGAGAAAGTGGATCTAACTAGTTATTCTGCAACTGGGAATATGCTTGTAGATTCAGACAACCTCTCATTTGTTTATCTACTTGATGGTGATGAAGGGTATACATATATTCGTTTTAACAAGAACGTGTGGTCTTCTTTAAAAGGCATTCTAGATAAAGATTTACCTGTTTTGCTAGTCGATGAGACAGGGGATAAGCTCGAGCTTGTCGAAATAAAAGAAGAGCTCGCTTATTTAGTTGAGAATATCAAAGGGAATTCTAACTATGGAAATGAAATGAATGAAGCTGTTGAGAGCGTATTTCTAACAGCTACTTCATAGATATTGTCGTTGGTGGTGGTAGGATGAATTGGGAAGAGTTTTTGGCGCCATATAAGCAGGCTGTAAACGAGCTGAAGGTGAAGCTTAAAGGCATCAGAGATCAGTTTGAAAAGGCGGATGATCATACGCCTGTAGAATTTGTTACAGGAAGAGTAAAGCCGATTCCAAGTATTATGGATAAAGCGAAAAGAAAAGATATTCCAACGAATAAGCTACAGGAAGAGATGCATGATATCGCTGGGTTACGCGTGATGTGTCAGTTCGTTGAAGATATTAACCGTGTGATTCAGCATTTACGCAACAGAAAAGATTTTGAAATCGTTGAAGAGCGTGATTATGTAACGAATCAAAAAGAGAGCGGGTACCGCTCTTATCATGTCGTTGTCCGTTACCCTGTTCAAACGATTCACGGTGAACAGATGCTTCTCGTTGAAATTCAGATCCGTACGCTCGCAATGAACTTTTGGGCAACGATCGAGCACTCCCTTAACTACAAATATAATAAGAAGATTCCGAGCAACATCCAAAGGCGACTTCAACGAGCAGCAGAAGCCGCCTCAAGGTTAGATGATGAAATGTCGGAGATTAGGGGAGAAATAAAAGAAGCCCAAAAAGTGTTTATGCAAAAGAAAGAAAAGGAAGAGAAAGAAAACTAAAGTAGATGAGGTGCCGAAAGTGAAATTTGCTATAAAGTCGAAAGGGGATCAAACGTCGAATCAGCTACAGCAGCGCATAAAGAACTATTTGCGTGATTTTGATCTAGAGTACGATGAAGCAGAACCAGATATCGTGATCTCTGTTGGTGGCGATGGCACGTTGCTGCATGCTTTTCATCATTATCAAGATCGATTGGACGATACCGCATTTGTCGGTGTACATACTGGACACCTTGGGTTTTATGCAGATTGGGTGCCTGAGGAAGTTGAGAAACTTGTGATTCATATTGCGAGGACGCCATTCCAAATCGTTGAATACCCTCTTCTTGAAGTAACGGTTCGTTACCTTGATAGCTCGAAAGAAAATAGGTATCTCGCTTTGAACGAATGTACGGTAAAAAGCGTCGAGGGCTCACTAGTAATGAATGTTGATATCAAAGGTGATCTTTTTGAAACATTTAGAGGAGACGGCCTTTGTATTTCTACTCCTTCAGGGAGCACAGCTTATAACAAAGCGCTTGGTGGAGCGATTATTCATCCAGCCCTGCCGTCGATTCAGCTCTCCGAGATGGCATCGATCAATAATCGGGTATTTCGAACGGTTGGCTCACCGCTCGTTTTGCCGCAGCATCACACTTGTTTATTAAGACCTGTTAATGACGTGGATTTTCAGATTACGGTCGACCACCTTTTCTTACTTCAAAAAGATGTCAAATCGATTCAATATCGTGTTGCAGAAGAAAAGATCCGGTTTGCTAGGTTTAGACCTTTCCCATTCTGGAAGCGCGTGAAGGAATCGTTCGTCGATGATGAATAAGTACAGAAGCAGTCCAGTTCATCTGAAGAGCTGGACTGCTTTTCTATCTAGTAAAGGAGGTGGTGCATCATGAGCGGCTTACAGTTTAACTGGAAGGTAGAAGAACGCAACGACGGAACTTTAGTGAGAGAATTTTTGTTAAGAGAGAAAAGCCTTTCAAGAAGTATGCTGACGGATATTAAGTTTAAAGGTGGCAGCATTCGGGTGAACGGAGAAATTAGGAATGTTCGGACGACTTTGCATACAGGAGATCTCGTTTCATTAACGTTTCCAGAAGAAAAGGTTAGTGAGACTATGATGCCTATCGAGATGAATTTAAGGATTACGTTTGAAGATGACCATTTCTTACTTATCAATAAGCCGTCAAACCTGCCTACGATTCCATCTAGGCATTCAGAAAGCTCCCTTGCTCAAGGTGTACTCGCTTACTATCAAAAGCATGATTTAAACAGAACCGTACACGCGGTCAATCGACTCGATCGTGACACATCCGGTCTCGTTCTCTTTGCAAAACATCGCTACGCGCACGACCTGCTTTCGCGACAACAAAAAAACAAAACGATGAAGCGAACGTATTATGCAATCATTCATGGGGTTATTGAACAAAAAGATGGTGTGATCGATCAACCGATTGGTCGAAAAGAAGGCAGCATCATCGAGAGGGCTGTAAGAGAGGATGGACAGAGAGCCGTTACTCACTATCGAACGATTCGAGCGAGTTCTACCAAAAGCCTCCTTGAAATCAAGTTATTAACCGGAAGGACACATCAAATCCGAGTCCACTTGTCTTCGATCGGTCATCCTTTATTAGGAGATGATCTTTACGGCGGAGAAAAAGGAGAGATAAACCGACAAGCTCTTCATAGTAAGAGCATTGCGTTCTATCACCCCTTTCTTGAAAAAACACTTACGTTTACTGCTGAATTGGAAGAAGATATGAGAAATGTTATGGAAATGCGCGGAACTTCTCTTTAACAAGTGGTAAGGAAGAAGGAACGGAAACGGTTGTGAGTTCAGGATATTGAAGTGCTGTTAACTTACCTCCAAACACGCAACCTGTATCGATATTGACGGTTCTGTTGATCCATCGTGGCTCCTCGACAGGCGTATGACCATACACGATGAGAGGGGAAGCCTTGTAAGTAGCTGCCCAATCTCTTCTTACAGGCATGCCGTTCGCGTGGGTTTCTCCCGTCACATCTCCATACAAAACAAAGGTTTTAACCTTTTTTCCAGATTGGCCGATATACTTTTCTGGCAGCCCTGCGTGCGCGACATTGAGACTTCCATTATCGAGTGTTAAATAGAGAGGAGACTCTTCATAGAGAGTAGTAAACTTGTCGATGATGTCTTCTCTCTTTGCACTTGATAGCTGTGAAAGTTCCTCTACGGTTGTTTCTAACCCATGCTTTTGCTGGACGTTTCTACCGATCATGTAGCGGTAGAGCTTATTACAATGATTGCCGGGGCAATAATAGGCTTCTCGTTTTTCAACGAGCTTTGCAACGACTTCAATAACGTTTAGGGATTGTGGACCTCTATCCGTAAGGTCTCCGAGGAAGACAAGCTTTCTGTTTTCAGGATGAATAGGGGTCTCGTTTTTCCATTCGTAGCCTAACTGATGAGTAAGGGATACGAATTCATCATAACAGCCGTGTATGTCACCAATAATATCGAACATTGTACTTCCTCCTTTATGCGATTATCCATTCCCTACTTTCATGGTTCACATTCTTGAAAGTGATGTAAAAATAACCTGCCGCTTGGGCAGGTTATTCAAACATGTATGTTTTTGTTCGTGATCTAACGTTCAATACAAGTCCAACTGCAATCATATATGTGAGCAAGGCACTTCCTCCGTAACTTACAAAAGGAAGAGGGATTCCAGTAATCGGTAATAATCGTACGGTCATACCGATGTTTTGAAATACTTGGAAAGTCAACATCCCGATTACACCGGCACATAAATAGCTACCGAACGATTCATTGCTTTCTAATGCAGTATGAATCATGCGGTAAATGAGAAGGAAGAAGATCGAGATGGTGATACTCGCTCCAATGAAACCAAACTCTTCACCGATCACTGCAAAAATGAAGTCGGTATGGGCTTCAGGGAAGTAGACGGTACCATCTGCATAGCCTTTTCCTTCAAGCTTTCCTGACCCGATGGCTAGGATTGCTTTCGTTGCTTGATAGCCTGCATCCGTATATTCTTCTGGTGCGAGCCAGCCATAAAAACGGGCAAGCTGGTATTCATCTAGAATGTAACTTTTGAAAAAGGTTGGGAATTTAAAGAATGTGAATACTACTGCAGCAATACCTGCAACTCCCGTTAGCGTGAGCAATGCGAGCAAACGCCATCGAACGCCTGATACGAGCGTAATACTTACGACGATCGCGGTAAAAACCATCGCGGTACCTAGATCGGGCTGTTTCATAACGATCGCAAGTGGAAGAGCAGCGATCGCAAAGATTTTACCTAGTAAGATCAAATCGGTTTGAATCGTTTTTTCTCCGTATTTTTCATGGTGCTTCACGACAGAAGAACTGATTGTGATGATCATAAAGATCTTCATAAACTCTGATGGCTGCACGCTTCCAAGCCCAGGTAATACGAACCAACTTTTTGCTCCGTTTCGAATTGGGGCAATCTGATAGCTCCCTATGTATTCTGGCATGATCATGAGCAGTAGTAAAAGGAAAATACCAAAACCGTAAAGGTACCACGAGAGCTGTTTGAAGCGATCAAAGTCGATGACCATCGTGAGTGATAATACAAACGCTCCAATGAAATACCAAGTTAGCTGTTTTCCAGCGAAGTTTACGTTTTTTAACTCTCCAGGAAGTGAAGCTTGTGCAGAATAAATGGCAACTGTACTGACACACATCAGTAAAAAGATAAAGAACAGAAGCGTATAATCGATCTGCTGCCAAGGTGTTTGATTGTCATTGTTCATGATATAATCCTTTCTAAAGAAAAGCGTTGGAGACGTGCTCAAAGCACATCACCTATCTTATCTGAAAAAACTCTTTTTGCAAATCTGAAAAAGGAATTTGTTTTGACAAAATTACTATGTTCCGACTAAGATAGGAAGGTAATTTTACTTATTATATTATAAATGAGATTGTACGCTACTTAAAGAAATAAACAAGACCTCACATGCAATTTATGTCTATTTTATTACGATAACGCATGACGCGCTTAGTAAAGAGTAGGAAGGAGGGAGTGCTTGGTGGCACATCCAGAACAAGAGATCCAACTTATTTACGATGCCCTTATCGAATCTTTATCTGAAGAAAAAATAGAGGCATTTCGTGACCTATTTCTCGATATACATCCTTATGACCAGGCAAAATTCTTCCTTACTGTTGAAGAAGACGTTCGACTATTGGTATATACGTATTTGTCTCCAAAAGAAATGGCAGAGATCTTTCAAAACTTTGAAATAGAAGAGCAGGAAGATTTTATTTCTGAAATGGAACCTCCATATGCTGCTGAAATGCTTGCTGAAATGTATGCCGATGATGCTGTTGACGTCTTGAACGAGCTTAATCCAGAACAGATTGCAAGTTATTTAACAATCATGGACGATGATGCAGCTGACGAGATCAAAGAACTGCTTCATTATGAAGAGAAGACTGCCGGAAGTATCATGACGACTGAATTTGTTTCGATACGAGCTCACCAAACGGTGAAACGTGCGATGCAAATTCTTAGACGTGAAGCCCCCGAGGCAGAAACCATCTACTATGTATTCGTAGTGGACCAGCAAAAAAGGCTGGTAGGCGTCATATCTTTAAGAGATTTGATCATAGCTGAAGAAGATGTCCTGATCGAAGACATCATGAATGAACGTGTTGTATCGATTTCAGTTGGAGAAGACCAGGAAGAAGCGGCTAGGTTGATGAGAGATTATGACTTCCTCGCGCTACCCGTACTGGATTTTCAACAGCACCTACTTGGAATCATCACGCACGATGATATCGTTGATGTTATTGAAGAAGAAGCTTCAGAAGACTACTCCAAGCTAGCCGCAATCTCAGACGATGGGACGCTTGATCGAAACCCATTTGCTTCAGCACGAAAACGATTGCCCTGGCTCGTTATCTTATTGTTTCTTGGTATGATGACCGCTAGTTTAATCGGACAATTCGAAGAAACCCTCGATAAAGTGGCTCTCCTTGCCGTATTTATCCCGTTGATCGCAGGGATGGCGGGAAATACAGGTACACAGGCTCTAGCAGTTGTCGTCCGAGGGATTGCAACAGGGGATTTTGAAGAACATAGTAAATGGAACTTAATTTTACGAGAAGCTGGTACAGGATTGATAACGGGAGCAACATGCGGGATCCTTGTGACAATTATTATTTTCTTATGGCAAGGAACCTTTTTTCTTGGAATTTTAGTTGGATTTTCGCTATTATGTACTCTGATAGTCGCAACGCTTGCAGGTGCGCTTGTACCACTACTTATGCATAAATTAAACATTGACCCTGCAGTGGCCTCAGGGCCGTTCATTACGACGATCAACGATATTATCAGTATTCTCATCTACTTTGGTATGGCTACTGCATTTATGAGCTATCTCATTTAGTAGGATATCGTTGGGGTTTGAAGGAGGAAAGACATGGAACACGGCGCATCAGTATCATCCTTAGTTATTGTAGTTGTTATTGCATTTTTAATTCCATTCATTCTACACAGATTTAAGTTGAACATTCTTCCTGTAGTAGTAGCTGAAATTATCGCTGGTATCATTATCGGGCAGAGTGGATTCAATTTGGTCGAAGCGGATACCTGGCTAGACACACTTTCAACGCTTGGGTTCATCTTTTTAATGTTCCTAAGTGGACTTGAGATCGATTTCTCTGTGTTTGCCAGTAAAAAGAAGAAAGTGAAACTGCCGACTGGAAAAATCGAACCGAACCGTGTTCTGGTTTCATTCATCGTCTTCGTCTTCGTATTTCTTGTGTCGTATGGATTATCCATATTATTCGTCGTTCTCGGCTATACAGACAATGCCTTTTTCATGACGTTAATCATCTCGACGATCTCGCTTGGCGTCGTTGTGCCAACTTTAAAAGATGCAAATGTGCTTAAAACGAGTATCGGACAAACGATTCTTTTGATAGCTGTTATCGCTGACCTTGCTACGATGATCTTGTTAGCGATCTTTGTTTCTCTTCATTCAGGTGGAGAAGGAAACATGTGGCTCTTGTTAGTTCTATTTGGAGCTGGTATCCTTCTGTATTTCATGGGTGCTTATTTCAGACATCTTTCCTTTATTGAAACGATGTCAAAAGGGACGATACAGATTGGAACGAGAGCAGTATTTACACTAATTATCGTACTTGTTGGTATTTCAGAAACGGTTGGAGCGGAAAATATCCTTGGTGCATTCTTGGCAGGAGCACTCGTATCGCTTCTATCACCAAATACAGAACTTGTACAGAAGCTCGACTCATTTGGTTATGGCTTTTTGATCCCAATCTTCTTTGTGATGGTAGGGGTCGAGCTAGATGTTTGGTCATTGTTCCAAGACCCTAGAGTACTTGTCTTGATTCCATTACTATTGCTTGCACTATTTATTTCAAAGCTAGTTCCAGTATTAGTGCTAAAAAGATGGTATGACATCAAAACGGTCCTCGGAAGTGGAATTCTATTAACGTCAACGCTTTCTCTCGTAATCGCAGCAGCAGAAATCGGGGAACGAATCGATATCATTGATGAACAATTGTCATCTGCTTTGATATTAGTAGCCGTCATCAGCTGTATCGTTGCACCGATCTTGTTTAGGAAAGTAATGCCGAAACCTGAAGAACGATCCAACGCTAAAAAGCTTGCGATTATTGGTGCAAACCAGATCACGCTACCGATTTCCTTAGAGCTGAATCCTGCGAATTATCAAACGTCGATTTATCATACGAAGCAAGAGAAGGTTGACTCAGATAAGCAAAGTAGTCACTTCAGCGTTACTGAACTTTCTGATTATCGAATCGATACGCTCCGAAACAGTGAAGTATTCGATGCAGATATCCTATTGATTTCAACAGGTGACGATGAAACGAACGCAGATATCGCTGTATTCGCTAGAGAGTATGGAACTGAACGTGTCATTGCGAGAATTGAATTAACTGAAGTCGCTGATCAATTACGTGATCTGAACATCGATGTGTTCTCAGTATTCTTCTCTACAAAAGCGTTACTCAAAGCTCTGATCGAATCACCTGGAGTCGTAAATATCTTCACTAAAGAAGAAAATGCGCTCTACCAGATCAATATGAACAATGTTGAATATAACGGCGTGCCACTCCGCAACTTCCCTTACTTAGGAGATACGATCATCGTTCGTATTTTCCGCGGTAAAGACTCGATCGTACCACACGGAGACACAGAGCTTCGTATTGGAGATCGTCTGATCGTAACAGGAAGCAGTGAGAGTGTAGAAGAAGTAAGAACATTGTTAAGTTACTAAAACAAGGCTCTCGGCATTATGCCGGGGCCTTTTTTCGTATAGAAAATTCCTTCGAGGTGATACTACTACCAGTTGAAGGAGGTCATGGATTTGAACCCTGAACTTGAGGTAGTGTGTCCAGCTTGTCATAAGAAGAGTGAATTAGAACATACCATTACCGCTCAATCGAATCAGAATATCATCTTTGTATGTCCTCATTGCGGTTATGAAAAAAGAAATATCGAAACGAGCAAAGGGTAATGAATTCAACATGGTACAGGTTCCATAAAGCATGTTATAATTAGCACGTGGTGCTAAGAACTAATAATAAAAAACCGAGGAGGAGCATGGATATGAACCTGTCTCTTGAAAATCGTACATACGTCGTAATGGGTGTTGCCAATAAACGCAGCATCGCTTGGGGAATCGCTCAAGCACTAAGTAACGCTGGTGCAAGACTTGTTTTTACATATGCTGGCGACCGTTTGGAGAAAAACGTACGTGATCTTGCAGCTACGCTTGAGCGTGATGATTCTGTTATTTTACCTTGTGACATAACTGACGATAATGAGATCGAGGCTACTTTTGCAAAGATTAAAGAAGAAGTTGGTGTGATTCACGGGCTTGCGCATTGTATTGCGTTTGCAAAAACAGAGGAGCTTAAAGGAGAGTATCTTGAAACAACGAGAGAAGGCTTCCTGTTGGCTCACAACATCAGCTCATACTCACTTACAGCGGTATCAAAAGCTGCTCGTCCATTAATGACAGAAGGTGGAAGCATCTTAACGATGACGTATCTTGGTGGAGAACGTGTCGTGAACAACTATAACGTGATGGGTGTTGCAAAAGCATCACTTGACGCGAGCATGAAGTACCTTGCGAACGACCTTGGAAAAGATGGGATTCGCGTTAATGCCATTTCTGCTGGACCAATACGTACCCTAGCTGCAAAAGGCATCGGAGACTTCAACTCAGTCTTAAAAGAAATTGAAGAGAAATCACCTCTTCGTCGAACAGTAACGAAAGAAGATGTAGGAAATACTGCACTCTTCTTGATGAGTGATCTTTCAGGTGGCATCACCGGAGAAATGATTCACGTCGATAGCGGCTACAACATTATCGCAACATAAGGGAAACGCCTCGGCACATGCCGGGGCGTTTTTCTTATAGCAGCTGAGAAAGCTGTTCTGTTTTCCGTTTTTCATATTCAAACGCTGCCATTAATTCTTCTGGCATGATGTCATTCTTTCTTCCGAAGCGCTCGCTGACCGTTTCGTACAGTTCATAAGGGAATAACATGTCGATATACATCACGTTCTTTTGTTCTGGTGTTAACGGGGCAACTTCTTCATAAGCGGATAACATCAGTTCAAACAGCTGATGATCCCATACACCCGTATCTCCCATCAGTGGAATGATGACTTTACGTAAATCTCGAATTGGCAAGTCGAAAGTAGTTGTATCAAGGTCAATGATCCAAATTTGTTCTTCTGAAAGCAGTGTGTTTCCAGTTCCGTAGTCCTGGTGACATAGACTTGGTTTCTTCTTACAAGCCGCTACCCATTCAGGATAATGAGAAGCACGGAGTTGGTCTAGGATTTCTCTTCCTTTCACGATGAATGGATCGATCTCTGCTAAATAAAGCTGGCAAAAAGGGTCTTCTGGAAAACGTTTTGCGATCAGTTTCCAAGTTTCCATCTGCTGGCATCTCTTAATGTAGTGCTTAGGCCATTTACCAAGTTTAGAGAAGATTGGTGTTGCAGGAGGGGGAACATAGCCAACTGACTGTGTATGATAGTCCCCAAGTCCTCTCATCATCCACTGCAAGTCTTCTGGAACGGTCAAGTTAAACGGTCTTCCTTCTATCCATTCATAGACAACAAACAGGAATGGACCATGTTTTGTATAAAGACTGCCATCTTTATTTGGAATGATTCCAGGTACGCGCATACCCTTCTTTGCTAAATAGTCCTGCGCATGAATGGAAAAGAGTGCTTTCTTTTCCGGACGATGTATCCTCTTTAAACACTTAGGTCCTTCGTCAGTCATAAACTTCCATACAAGAGCCATCTGTCCGCCTTGTATGACTTCGATACTCATTACGTTAAATTCCCAATTAGGGAGTAAAAGTTCCGCAAGCTTCGTTAGCTTTTCCTGCATTTCTGGTGTAAGTTCTGTACCGGCTTCTTCCTCTTCTGGATCAACAAGGTTGCTTAAATCCATGCTGTGAAACGAATCGCTTACGGGCGCGTCGATGGTTACCTCAACATCACTTTCATCGGCAATGTCTGAAGAACGAAACACTACCTGATTGGATCCTCTGAATTCTTCTGAGGCTCCATCTTTATTGTGCCAAGTTTCCATAAGTTCACCTACCTATCATATCTGTTCCTAATACGTTATGGAGAAGGAGATAGTCATGTCACCATTTTCGACCAATCTATTGAAAAATAGGTATATTTAACAGGTGGTAAAGCCCTTTTTATGTTTTAGGTATAGGATTTCGCACAACCTTCCTTTTCCTCCGTATCATGCTTATAAACAGAATTTTAAGTGGTGTTCTGCTTAACGTTCTAAAACTTATCAACGTCATCAGGCGTTCGCATACGGAGTCTTAAAGAATTAAAGGAGGGTGAACATGAAAATTGCCTTAGTCGCAACAGAGAAGTTGCCTGTTCCAGCAATACGGGGCGGTGCGATTCAAATTTATTTAGAAGCCGTTTCAAAACTTCTAGCAAATCATCATGATGTGACTGTCATATCGATCGATGATGTGAATTTGGAATCAAGAGAAAAAAGCAATGGAGTGCAGTACATTCGCATCAATCAGGAAGATTATTTAGAAGGGCTTATCCAAGAGATAAGTGATAACAGATTCGACGTTATCCATGTTTGTAATCGTCCAGCTTGGATCGAACAATTAAAGAAGGCGTCACCTACGAGTAAGTTTATCTTGAGCGTGCATAACGAAATGTTCGCACAAGGAAAGATGGAGGACGAAGAAGGAGAGACGTGTATCTCCCTCGTTTCGAAAATCGTTACGGTGAGTGATTATATCGGGCGAACGATCACAGATCGTTTTCCTTCAGCGCGAGGAAAAGTGCAAACGGTTTATTCTGGTGTGGACTTAAACACCTATCATCCGAGATGGACATCGAAAGGCAGAGAACTACGAAATTCGATCAAGTCTCAATTGAATATTGAAAATAAGAAGGTCATCTTGTTCGTTGGAAGACTGAGTAAAGTAAAAGGGCCTCATATTCTGCTTCATGCGCTGCCAAAAATTATCGAACAACATCCAGATGCACACATGGTTTTCATTGGATCTAAATGGTTTGGTGAGAACGATGTAAACAACTATGTAAAGCACCTTTATACACTAGGTGCCATGTATCCTGACAACATTACGTTCATTAAATTTGTTGAGCCGAAGGACATTCCAAAGCTCTACTCGATGGCGGATGTTTTCGTATGTTGTTCTCAGTGGCAAGAGCCGCTCGCACGCGTTCATTACGAAGCGATGGCTGCTGGATTACCTGTATTAACAAGTGACCGGGGAGGGAACCCCGAAGTGATTGTAGAGGGAAAGAACGGGAACGTGATCCATCAATTTGATGAGCCTACTGCCTATGCAGATATGATTGGCAAGTTTCTTTCAAGTGAAGGAACTCGAGATCGCTACGGTAAATTCGGCCGTGCGTATGTCGAGGAGAAGTTTGGCTGGAATCGAGTAGCGTCTAACTTAAAATCCGTTTATGAAGCTGCTTCTAGACGGTAGAGGAAGAGAGGGAAACGATCGTGGAAGAAGAAAGGAATCTTGAGCAGGAGTTAGAAGATTTGGAACATGCTGAAGAGGCTGAAGACGTAAGTGAAGACATAGACGGTGAAGAGATCGATGATTTGAATGAAGACATGGAAGATCTAGCTGACGACGGAGATTATTCTCTTGTGCATGAAACAGCCAATCTTGCTGAATTGAACCAGGTACTCCGTTATTATCCCGTTGAACCGACAGCGGTTCATTTGATCTTCAGTAGACAAGGACGAACAAAATGGCGTGTGCATACGAAGCAAGGAACGATGATGTTGAGGCAAGAGTTCATCAGACCCGATCGGATGCTTTACATTGCAGGTGCACATTGGCATCTCCAAGAAAAAGGCATGCCGATCGCAAAGTTGATTCGAACTCGAAACAATGGATTGATCCTTGCGGGTGAAGACCATGCTTATGTTCTGTATGAAGATGTAGAAGGCGAAACGATGCTGTATTACGATAAAGAACAGACGAAGAAAACGATGGCGTTTATCGGACAATTCCACAATGCCTCGAAAGGATACGTTCAACCTGAAGGAAGCAAGAAGCGAAGTCGAATAGACAAGTGGCATAAGCTATATCGCTGGAAGATTCAAGAGTTAGAAGGCTATAAAAAGCTTGCGAACGACTACACAACGGATCAATTCTCAATTCTGTTTTTACAACAGGTCGATTTGATGCTCGCCCGTGCAAAAGAAGCTTTAGCTGAACTAGACAATCCAAACTTTTCTTCATGGACGAATGAAGTTTTTGAGTCAAAAATGTTCTGTCAGCAAGATTTCACGATGGCTCGTTTGATCGAGAAAGATGGGGCTGCCTTCATGAGAGATCTTCATTCAGTGAATGCTGATTTACCATCTCGAGATATTCGTATTCTGATGAATAAAGTAATGAAGAAGCTTGCGGTTTGGGATCATGAGCTAGCAGAGGAGATGCTCATCCATTATGACCAGGTCCATCCCCTAACAGAAGGGCAATATCGGGTCCTATGGACAGATTTGAAATTTCCTCATTTATTCTGTGCCATCGCTCATAAATACTATCTCAGTCAGAAAAGATCCTGGTCAGATGAAAAATATTTGATGCACATTCGGAACATTATCGCTGTAGAAAATTCAAAGGAAGAGTTTCTATCGAATTTTGATGGAATTTTCAAAGGAATAAAAGGAGGTGTCATAAGCGATGGAACAAGTTTCACAGCAGAAAGCGATTCCTAAGTTAGAGCTTGAAGAGTTTCGATTCTCTCCTCCTGGTTCGATGGGGTGGAGTTATGCGGAATATGAAAAAATCCTTGATGGGCAAGCGGAGTTAGAAGTAGACACCACATCTTCACTTCATACACCTCCGATTCCAACGACAAACTTGAAAGAATTGCCTCCAGGCGATGGAACGGTCAACATACCCCTTGTCTCTTCAGAAGAGCTTAGCCCCCAAAGTGTTAGTGAGGAGCCTGAAACTAGTAGTGCTCCAATAGAAGAACCGACTATGGAATTAAGCGAGATAGAAGAAGTTGTACAGAACGTTGAAGAAGCCCCGGTAGCAGAAGAGACACATGGAGAAGTTGAAGAGAAGTATGCACTTACGGTGAGAACGATCGGTCGACCTCGTAATTTAGGTAAAAGCAGATATCGTTGCCCAGTTACGAATCAGCAATCATTCTTCCAAGAAGATTGTGGCTGTGAAGAACCTATTGTAGAAGATGAGGAGTTAGAAGTTGAAGACGTGCTGGAGGTTGAGGAAACGACTGAAGATGTAACCGATGAGCTAGAGGTTGAAGAAGTAGAGGATGAGTTACCGATTGAAGAAGAGGTCAAATTAGAAGGACACGTGATTAAAGAAGACGAAGACGAAGATGAAGATGAAGATGAAGATGAAGATGAAGATGATGAGGACGAAGATGAAGACGATGACGAAGATGAAGATGAAGATGAAGATGAAAAATGCGTAAAGAAAGTGAGAGTAATCGATAGCCCAATGAAGGCTTCTTCAATCTGGGTACCAGCTTGATCGAAAAATAGGTTCATCAGTGGAAGGTAAATCGCACCATTTGTCCTATACAAAAAATCAAAATGCTCATACCCTATAAAGAATTCTTTAACGAGAATACAATGCAAATTAACGAAAAAGGGGAATTATGATGGCGCATCACGATAAGCACGAAGAAGTATTGAAAAAGCTGCAAGAAATGCTTGCAGGAGGAGAAGTCGAAGAAGTGGAACTAGCGTTTGAAATGGTGAGTGGAGAAGAGCTCTCATTCGAGTTTGACTTAGACGAGGACGAGGAAGAGGAAGTAGCAGAGGAAGAAGAGGAAGAAGAGGAAGCAGCAGCTATTGAAGATACTCAAATCCTTGATGATGAAGAGGAAGAAGAGTTTGAAGAAGAGGACGAAGAAGACGAGTAAAAAGAAATAGAACCGGTCACGACCGGTTCTATTTCTTTTTTTGTCTGTAAGTTCTATCGAAGATCCAAGGTTCCTCTAATTTAGACTGCCTCGTTTCTTGTACCGGGGTAGGTGAACGTTCAGGAAATATAAACGTGTCATCGTCAAAATCTTCAACTTCCTCAACTACCTCATCTTCCTCAACTGGTTCAAGCGATTGTTCTATGGCGGGTAGAATGGTTTCTAAAGGACATGCCTTACGATATACGCGTTCTAAGCGGTTTGCGACGTGTTGAAACGTATGATTCGCTTCTACTACTTTACGTCCATTTAAGCTCAATTCTATCGCTTTCTCAGGGTGGTTTAACAAGTCACATACTGCCCTTGCGAAAGATGAGGGCTGCCGGTATGCTCCTACAACAAGACCATTGTGCATATGCGTTACAACCTCAGCATTTCCTCCTCGTTTCGTTGTGATGAGTGGAACACCAGCTGCCATCGCTTCATAATGGACACGAGCGAGGGGCTCCTGCCACTGTGAACTGCAGACAAAAACATCACCGAGTAAGAAGGTTCTTGGTATGTCCTCGTGAGGAATGTATTTTGTAAAGAGCACATGATCTCCTAACGGTTTAGCAAGTTTGTAGAGGTATGAGACGTATTCATTCAAACGGTTGTCGCTAAACCATTTTCCTCCACAAATAACGAGTACCGCGTCGGGGTGTTCTTTTAAAATGGCTGGCATCGCTTTGATCAACAGATGTGGTCCTTTTGTCTTACTGAGTCTTCCGATGAACAGGATCACTTTTCGGTTCGTTAGTTGGTACTTCTGTTTTAACTTTTGTTTGATCTTGTTTCCCTCTTCCGTCCACGAAGGTTGAAACTGGGTTAGATCGACACCAGAATAGACGACTTGAATCTTCTCATCGGCTTCTGGAAACCGATTTAATATCGTTCCTCTAATATAATTGCTGACTGTCATGATTTGGGATGCGCACTCGATCGCTTTCATGCCTTCTTCATCACTTAGTTTCCGCTCTTTAAACATATCGTTATGAAGACTCAGTACAATCTGGCTTTCTGGCATGACGCTCTTATACAGAATAACAGCTTTGGGTCTGTTAAAAACATGGATGAGGTCAAAAGGTGTCATCTCAGTAAGTACTTCTGCAACATTTTCGCTGTAATTTTCACGAGGGACTCGTATATACGTAACGGAATCTATCTCTTCATAATCAGGTAATTCTGGGTCTTGAACAGAGAAAACGGTCATGGAGTGGTGTTCTGCGAGATAAGGAAGCACCCCATCGATCATCATCTGAATCGCCCCACCTTTTACAGCGGGAGATGGAAGTTTCTCTGTGCAAACGTAGGCGATATTCACTATCCTCAATCCTTTCTACCGTATAACTTGGTTAAATCTATAATTTCATTCATTAACCCTTCCCTTAGCAACACGCTTGGTCGATAGTTTAACAGGTTTTCAGCTTTTGAAATATCAGCCCATGTGTGCATCGGCTCACCTGTTGCTTTCGATACGAAATTGATCTTGGCTTTCTTAGAGAGAAGTTCTTCTAGTATGGAAATCACATCTAGGACTGTAGCACGTTCTTTTCCACCTATGTTGATCGTTTCCCCAACGACGTTGTCTGCATCTTTTACAGCTGCCGTCGCCTGTACACAGTCGCTCACATAGGTGAAATCTCTTGATTGAAGCCCGTTTCCGTAAACTGTAATCGGCTTATTCTGCAGCATTTGCTTGATGAATCGATGGAATGCCATATCAGGGCGTTGTCTTGGGCCATACACTGTGAAGTAACGCAAAATGACGACAGGCACCCCGAAATAGAGATGATAAATATGACAAAGCTGTTCTCCTGTGAGCTTTGTTACTCCGTAGGGTGATAGGGGAACCGTTTTCATATCTTCTGAAACCTTTCCAACCTTCTCCCCATAGACTGAGGAGGTGGAGACATAGATGAATTTTGTGATTGAGTGATTTCTACTTGCTTCTAGTAGTTTTTGAGTGACCAGGCCATTGTTGAGGATGTAGCGTTCAAAGTCGCTGCCGAAACTTGATCTTACACCAGGTATCCCAGCAAGGTGGTAGATCACATCCACATTTTTTAACAACCCTGAGAGGTCTTGCTTTAAAAGGTCAATGTCGTAGAGCTTGAATTTTGGTCGTTTGAGCAGCTGCTTTATGTTTCTTATCTTGGTTTCATTTCCCTCGATGTCCAGGTCGATTCCAATCACGTCGGTTTCGGACGTATTAAGAAGCTGCTCACATAGGTGCGAGCCAACAAAGCCGGCAGCACCCGTTACGAGAATCGTCATGCTCGACCAACCCCAAGATAAGTTAAACCAGCATGTTTTACTTCTTCTGGATCAAGAAAGTTCCGACCATCCAATACAATCCTTCCTTTCAATTCGTTCCTCACTCGTTCCCAATCAGGTGATTTGAATAGTGCCCAGTCGGTTGCGACGATTAACACGTCTGAACCTGATAGCGCATCATACATATCGTTCGTTTGATGGATAAATAGGTTTCCAGCATGTGCTTCTGGATCGAATGCAAAGACTGAACACCCGCTTTTTATGAGTTTTTCGCAGAGTTTAATCGATTGCGAATCACGTATATCATCTGTGTTAGGTTTAAAAGAAAGCCCCCAAACTGAAATTCGCTTTCCTTCTAGTCCTCGTAATTTCTTTTCTAACTTCCTGATGTAGTAATCGACTTGTTCACTGTTAACTTGCTTTACAGCCTTTAATAGCTGAGTTGAAATCCGCTTCTTTCTTGCTGCATAACAAAGTGCATCGAGGTCTTTCGGAAAACACGAACCGCCATAACCAAGTCCGGACTGTAAAAAGTGCGGTCCGATTCTCGGATCGATTCCTAGTGACGAGGCTACATCAGTAACATCGACGTGATACTTGTCGCAAACTCTTGCGAATTCATTGATGAACGAAATTTTTGTAGCAAGAAATGCGTTCGATGCGTATTTCATCATCTCTGCCCCTGTTAAGGTCGTCTCTATAACGGGAGCTGATAACTGTGCGTATAGTTCTTTCACCCGTTTTCTTGCTTTTGTAGATCTTGAGCCAATCACAATTTTATCCGGATGAAACGAATCGTAAATGGCAGAGCCCTCTCTTAAAAATTCAGGGTTTGAGACGACATCGAACAGGTTTTGGTCGACTCCTTTCTCGATGAGGTAGTTGTGTGCCCACTCATTTGTACCAGGAGGGACGGTGCTTTTAATAATGATCGTTTTGTGTGTGGAGATTTTTTGCGAGATGTGTTGGAACACTTTCTTAAAAGCTGTTAAATCAGAATCGCCATTCGGTTTCGGCGGGGTACCGACAGCGATGAGTATGGTAGGAGAATGAAGCATACATGCTTCACGATCATCAGAGAAGATCAAACGTCCATTCTTGGTGTTCTTTTTTATTAAATCCTCGAGCTCCGGCTCGTGTATAGGGCAAATCCCTTGGTTTAATTTCTCGATCTTATCGATATCTTTATCGATGCAATGGACGTTGTGTCCAAGTTCAGCAAGCAAAACGGCTGTCGTTAGACCAACATAGCCTGCACCAACGATACATATATCCATCCGGTGTTCCCTCCAATAACAATCACATTACTTTATATCGTATTAGGCTTGAAGGCGTTGGTGTGATGAAATTGCATTAGTTGGTAATAAATAGGCATTCATCCGTAATGCTTATTCGCCTGTTTTTCAATAGACAAGTTACTGTGTTTTAACCCTTGAATAAAGTATTAAAATAGAGAACAGAGGAAGGGGAGCACGTATGATAAAGAAAGCAGTGATTCCTGCAGCCGGTTATGGTACAAGAAGCCTACCGATTACAAAAGTAATACCAAAAGAGATGTTCCCAATCTGTGGTAAACCGGCGATCCACTATGTAGTAGAAGAAGCAGTTGCTTCTGGTATAGAAGAAATATTGATCATCATCTCTCGAACAAAAAACCTTATCATGGATTACTTTGATCACTCCTTAGAACTTGAAGCGTTTCTAGAGCGTGTAAATAAAACACACTTATTAAAGAAAACGGAGGTCCCAAACGTCTCCATCCAATATGTAAGGCAGTCTCATGCAAAAGGATTGGGTGATGCGATCTCTCTCGCAAAGTCGTTTACTGGTGAAGACCCATTTGCTGTACTACTTCCAGATGACATCTTCCTTGGAACGCCAGCTCTATCTGAGTTGATCGAGGTATATAATAAGAGCCGAGCAAATGTGATCGCAGTGAAAGAGGTAGCAGAACAGCACCTTAAAGACTATGGAGTAATAAAAGGAAAGCAAACGTCTGAAGGAATTTACGAGATTTCAGATCTAGTAGAAAAACCTGCTTCCAATCCGCCTTCAAACCTCGCAGTAACAGGAAGATATATATTTACCAAGAACATCTATGAAAAGTTGAATAAGCTGAATCCTGGTAAAGGGGGCGAAATTCAACTGACAGATGCAATAAAGGATATTCTTACAGAAGAGCGATGCCTCGCCAGAATTTCTTCAGGTGAACGGTTTGATATTGGGAAAGAAGAGGAGTATATCAAGTTGATCCAGGCTATTTATCGAACATGAGTGAAAAGAATGAAAAGCTTCTATTGATTAGAGGCTTTTTTCAAATTAAAAAAGGCTGCTTTTCAGCAACCTTCATCGATGAAGAAAATCTATTATTCTCAGTTTGCAGCGCGAGAAATACCAGCAAGCGTGCTGCAGTCGATGATAACTGTTCTAGGTGTAGCTCCAGCTTCTAAAGGAGTGTAACGGAATCTTGCACAACAGCTGTGCGATTCAAACCCCATAAAAGTGAATGTTGTAGGATTTTCTGCACCACTCATATACATATATCCTGTTTGACCTTTAGGAAGTAAATACACTTCAGTCATTGTATCTTCCCAAATATCACAGTTGTTTCCGTTAGCCATGCGGCGCAACACATCACATACACAACCTTTGCAATGTGAAGTAGGTCTTACAGAACCACAACATGTATCGTCAAAAAGACTTCTTCTCATATCATTTCCTCCTTATCGAAAGATCAACCTGACAATTTTCAGGCTTACAATAATGTATTAGAAGTTGGTACAAAGTGTATGAGCAATACAACCATTTATTTACAAAATAGTTATCTAACACCTTGTTTTTACGTGTTAAATAAATTATTTTTTGAAAAAATGATATTTGTCCAAACAACCATTTTTTGGATACATATTTATATTAAAGTAGGTTGAATAAACCTAGAATTTATTTTGAGAGGAGATATCGTATGGGTTTGAGAGTATTGAATTCCAAATTGTATCAGTACAAAAACTCGAATACAGTCTTTACGATGGTGCATGTGACTGAAACGCAAAATAGTGATGGAACACCAGATCTTGCAGGTGTCATGATTAAGGAAATCGGTTTTGACTATGTCATCTTTACTCCTGTAGGGGCTTCCGGACAGGCTAATGAAATTCTGGTATGTACAGATCAGATCGTTTCACTAGAACTATAATTTTCTTGAAGGTTTCACAACTGTGAAACCTTTTTTATATTCTGCTAGAAAGAAAGGGTGTGAACGGATGGTCCGGAAACGAACGATCTTATTTATTACAAAAGATTTATCAAAGCATGTAGAGCGCAGCAGTTATTATTTGGTGAGAGAATTACAAAAACGCGCAAACGTCATCTTTTGGCATGATCATGGATTGTTACCTGACATTCTAGCTAAGGTTCAAGTACGTCCAGATTTCATTCTGATGAACGATCTACATCCTACTTATTGCCCTTTTATAAGAAGAATAAATGAAACAGACATACCGGTCGGAATCTTTATGCATGACCTTCATTATAAAAAGCAGCACCGTAAACGGTTTATCGAGAAAGGGAACGTGTCTGTAATCTTTGCTCACTATCGAGATGCGTTTTTAAAATGGTATCCGGAATTTCAGGATCGCTTCATTTGGTTTCCTCATCATGTCGACACATCGATCTTCAAAGATTATAAGCTAGGTAAAAGTACTGATTATTTAATGCTTGGTGCATTATTTCCAAGCTTTTATCCACTGCGAGCGAGTATGTACAACCAATTGAAGGCTACGACGAATTTTAAATACTATGAACACCCTGGATATAAACGAATTGGAAAAGGTCATTTAGCAGGGGAATCTTACGCAATGGAATTAAATCGTGCGAAGATGTTTTTTACATGTGACTCGATTTACCATTATCCAGTACTAAAATATTTTGAAGTGCCAGCATGCAATAGTCTCCTTTTAGCTTCATCATCGAAAGAATTAACAGATCTCGGATTCGTTGATGGGAAAACCTTTGTGGCTGTTAATGAACATAATGTGCTTCAAAAAGCTGCGTATTACTTGAAACATGAAAAAGAACGTCTTCAAATAGCAAGAGCAGGTCATCTGATGGTGATTGCGAAGCATTCCACATCGAAACGAGCAGATGAGCTAATCGAACACATCGAAAAAGTGATCATAGATAAAGAAAAGACGCGAAGGTAAGGACACACTTCAGCGTCTTTTTGTTGTGTTAAGATTTGCCGATTTTCCGATTCAAAAGCCTGTGAACATAACTGAACTACAGAATTACTTCCTTGAATCATAGATTTCCATTTGTTTCAATTTATCAATTTATCGTGTTAAACGGAATGCCGTTTTTTTACAAATATAGTGTGCTAACCATATCAAACTGTTAATAACTTACATAACCTATCAGTAAGCTGTCCTAGAAATCTAGCAGGAGGGGAAGGAACCATGAAAATCATTACCGTTTTAGGTACTAGACCTGAAATCATACGGTTGAGCTTGATCATCGATAAGCTCGATCATCTAGCAGATAAGCATGTACTTATCCATACAGGGCAAAACTTCACGAAAACCCTCAGCAGCATCTTTTTTAAGGAGCTCGGTATAAGAGAGCCTGATTATATGTTATTTAATCAGCAACAATCGCTAGGAGAACAGCTCGCGACCATGTATCGAGAGCTTGAAATCATATTTAAAAAAGAAATGCCTGATAAGGTTCTTGTGTTAGGAGATACAAACAGTGCGTTAAGTGCCATTTTAGCAGAGCGGATGGGAATTCCTGTCGTGCACATGGAAGCTGGAAACCGATGCTTTGATTGGTCTGTACCTGAAGAGAAAAACCGACGTGTCATCGATGCGATCTCAACATTCAATCTTCCGTATACGCCTCAAAGTAAAGAAAACCTCTTACGGGAAGGCATTGCGACCAATCGGGTTTATGTTTCTGGAAATCCGATCAATGAAGTGTTGAAACATAATCAAGCTAAAATCAATGAAAGCTCGATTCTTGAGGATCTTAACCTGACAAAAAAGGATTATTTCCTAGTTACGGCTCATCGGGCTGAAAACGTTGATTATGATGAGAACCTCAAAGAAATCCTTCAAGGAATGAATCATGTTGTTAAAACACATGGTAAACGGATGATCTGTAGTGTTCACCCGCGTACAAGATCACGTTTGTCACAGTTGAATGGCATCGAATTAGATCCCCTCATCGAATTTCATGAACCGTTCGGATTTTTTGACTTCGTGAAGCTTGAACAGAATGCAAAGTGTGTTCTAACAGATAGCGGTACTGTCCAGGAAGAATGTTGTTTGTTCTATATTCCTACAGTAACGATACGAAAAACAACGGAACGTCCAGAAACCGTTGCATGTGGAAGCAACATTGTTTCAGGTTTAAATGCGATGAATATTTTGCGAGCAGTGAACGTGATGGTGAATCAACCTTCGGAATGGGATCTTCCAGAAGGCTATGCAGATGATGCAGTTTCAGATAAAGTGGTGAAATTTTTAATGGGAGGGCTACATGTTGTTCCACAATAAAACGATACTGGTAACTGGGGGAACTGGATCATGGGGAAATGAACTTGTAAAGCAATTGCTTGAAAAACAGCCGAGCGAAATAAGAGTTTTCTCGAGAAATGAGTCCAGTCAAGTCGCGATGAAACGAGCTTTTCATCAAGAGAAAAAGCTTAAATTTATTATAGGAGATATTAAGGAAAAGGACGGTCTAATCGAGGCAACGAAAGGGGTAGACTTTGTTTTTCATCTTGCAGCTCTTAAGCATGTTCCGGTATGTGAGGATCAACCTTTAGAAGCGATGAAGACAAATGTCATCGGGACCCAAAACGTAATCGATGCGGCTATTCTTAATAACGTTGAAAAAGTAATCTATATTTCGACGGATAAAGCAGCGAATCCATCGAACTTTTACGGATTCACAAAAGCGATGGGTGAGCGTTTGATCATTCATGCGAATGTTCTCAAATCGAATACAACGTTCGTATGCGTGCGTGGCGGTAACGTGTTAGGCACGAACGGGAGCGTTATCCATGTATTTAAGAACCAGATAGAAGAACACGGTAAAATCGGTATAACAGATATGAGGATGACACGATTTTTCTTAACGCTTGAAGATGCGATCAAGCTTCTTTTCAAAGCAACGTACGAAAGCAAGGGTGGCGAGATTTTCGTTATGAAGATGCCTACATGTAAGATTGTAGACCTTGCAGATGTGCTGATCGAAGCGTCTGGTAAGGAAAATGTAGACATCGAAGTACTTGGCATTCGACCAGGCGAAAAGTTGCACGAGTTACTATTTTCAGAGTATGAAAGTCAGAGCACGGTGTATTACGACAAAGAATACTTCGTGATCTTACCATCAATTACGGTAGACGGGCTTCAGGAATATTACGCTGACTTTAAGCAAGTAGAACTAGAAAACTATAATTCTAGTGAGAATTTGATGTCGAGAGATGAGCTGAAGAATCTCCTTCAAAAAGGTGGATTCATCTCATGAAGCTACTTGTCTTAGGTGGAAAAGGAATGGCCGGGCATATGATCGTGGATTATTTCCAGCGAAAAGACGGCTGGGATGTCTCCTATACTTGCCGGGACAGCAATAGTGGTGGAATCTATTTAGACGTTCTCATACCGAGCCAGGTAGAAGAGTTGATCGATCAGATGAAACCGGACATCGTGATCAACGCGATTGGAATCTTGAATCAGCACGCCGAGCGAAATAAAACAGAAGCCTTTCAAGTCAACAGCTTACTCCCTCATCAGCTTGCAAAGTTAACGAAGCGGTATGGCGGGAAGCTTGTTCATATCAGCACAGACTGTGTATTTTCAGGTGAGAAGGGTGATTATACAGAGTTTGATTCCAAGGATGGAACGTCTGTTTACGCAAAAACAAAAGCAATGGGCGAGGTGAACGATGACAGTGCGTTAACGATCCGAACTTCAATCGTGGGTCCAGAACTGAAGAAGGACGGCATCGGATTGCTACTGTGGTTTATGCAGCAAAAAGGAGAAATAAAAGGGTATAAGAACATGATGTGGAATGGCGTAACAACGCTTGAGCTAGCGAAGGCGATCGACTGTTTGCTTTTGAACAACGTAACAGGACTCTATCATCTATGCGTTGGTGAGAAGGTATCGAAATACGAGCTCCTACACTTGTTTAAAAATGCATTTAATAAAGATGACGTACGCATCACACCTGATGAAGAAGTCGTGCTAGATCGTACGATCGTGAATACGCGGAAAGACTTTATTTATACACCTCCTAATTATGAATCAATGCTAAAGGAACTTAAGGATTGGATGGAAGATGAGTGATGACTCCATTCTAATCACGGGCGCATCTGGTTTTACGGGCCAGCATGCGTGCAGACACTTCCTTAAGACTGATCTGAAGGTTACTGCGGTCGTTCGAAAAACTTGCTTAGAAGGTTTGCGATCGGTCCGGTGTGATTTAACAGACAAGGATGCTATCAATCGTTTGATAAAAGAAGAACAGCCAACATATGTGCTCCACCTCGCAGGGGTAAACGCAGTTCAGACGTCATGGGAAAATCCTGTGCGTACGTTGGAAGCAAATGTGTTATCGACGGTTTATTTGCTCGATGCGATACGAACTACGACACCTTCGACAAAAGTCGTGATGGTTGGCTCTGCACTTCAATATGATCCTGCTAAAGGAAAACCCAGCCACCCTTATGCGCTGAGTAAAACGATGCAGTCGCAGGTCGCTCTTCACTTGGCAGAATTGTATAACCTTCACGTTGTATTAGCTAAGCCAACAAACCTAATAGGTCCAGGAAATTCTTCTGGTATATGTGCACTGCTTACGAAACACATCATAGATATGGAACGAAGCCGTACGTCCGAGGCATTTTCTGTTTCGAATCTACAGGTGAAAAGGGATTTCCTTGACGTCCGTGATGCAGTACTTGCTTATGAGAAGTTATTTGTTACAGGAGAAAGAACACGGACATATGATCTTGCTACTGGAAGGCTTGTCGCACTGCAAGAGGTAGTGAGAGAACTTGAGACGTTGACAGAGGTGTCTCATTTCGTAGTCGACAAGAAACTTGGTGAGAATGGAACTGTTATTCCGATGGATGTGTCGAACATTAAAAACCTTGGTTGGAATCCGACATACTCCCTTCGCCAGAGTCTAGAAGATTCTCTAGAGTACTATAGAAACCTTGAGCAGACGTGAGCCATAGTATTTTACTACGAGAAAGTGAGGAACGACATTGTCTAAAACAAATGAATTAGATCCTTTTATCATGATTTCAATTCCAAAGAGCG
This sequence comes from Anaerobacillus sp. ABR4_321, assembly GCF_056158505.1. NCBI lineage: Bacteria > Bacillati > Bacillota > Bacilli > Caryophanales > Bacillaceae > Anaerobacillus > Anaerobacillus sp. ABR4_321. Next base: position 3,067,343 of record NZ_JBSWTK010000001.1, on the reverse strand, counting down.
GCACACATTTGCTAAAGCAAATTCTGCTTGGCATCCCTGGAATGAAACACTTCCCTGATAAAGGGATGTTTGGTCACTTCAATAATCAACCGAAGCTACAGCTTTCTAGAACAGAGAATCTAGAAAAAAATGAGTTTGTGAATGGTCATTTGTTCTGTTCGGATGAATGGGATGCGTTTTTTACGAAGTTGAATATGAAGAAGATATTTGTCATGAGAGACCCGCGAGACGTTGTTGTTTCTTATGCGTATTTTATTCCGGCTTTGCCAATCCATCCGCTGTATGAAACATTTACTCAAGAAGGATTTACCCATCGTGATCGCATGAAGTTCTTAATTGAAGGCGGTCAACCGATCACGCCTCAAAAGCCTTATCAGCCGAATATTGAAGAATGGTATACAAGTTTTTCTAAATGGAAGGACCGTCCGAATGTTTTTACGATCCGGTTTGAAGACTTAATTTCATCAGAACGAAATCGAATTCTCGTTCTTCATCATCTCGTTAAATTTCTATGGAAAGACGATTCTGTTCCTAAATCGCGTTCTTGGATGGTAGGAAATATGCTTAAGAACATCGATCCTTCTACGTCACCAACGTTTCGAAAAGGTACGATAGGCGGCTGGCAAGGTGAGTTCGATTCTGATTTAAAGAGTCTATTTAAAAAAGAGAGTGGCACCCTTTTAACATCGTTAGGATATGAAAAAACTCCAGATTGGTAATCGAAAACGGCATGGTAGACAAGTGCCGTTTTTTAGTTGGTTTATGGAGAGTTGTGGGTGTGTATCTAGTCGGCGTTTCGTCGTAATCATAAACTAGTGATAGGTAAGCGTTAACGACTTATATGTGAGGAGGGATCCAGTGAGTGATCGTCCAAAAGTTAGTATCATCATTCCATTTTATAACTGTGAGTACGTTAATCAAGCGATTGAAAGTGCACTGAATCAAACGTATCAACACATAGAAATCATTGTGGTAGACGATGGTTCTTCCATGCACAAACAGCTGATCGACCCTTATCTCCCTCTTGTTAAATACGTTTATAAACGTAATGGAGGCACAGCGACTGCACTTAATCGAGGGGTCGGTTTAGCTACAGGTGAGTTCATCGCATGGTTAAGCTCAGATGATCTGTTTTTACCAGACAAGATAGCAAAACAAGTCTCGCACATGAAGCACTCAGGAGCGGATCTCGTCTATACAAACTTCAGCTTGATCGATGAGAACAATGTTGTTTTTAGAGAGAATGTCGGGACAAGGTTAAAAACAAGGCTCGCCTTTTTAAAGCATTTACAAAATAGCTGTCCAATCAATGGAAGTACGGTATTGGTTAAGAAAGCGTTATTCGAGAAAACTGGAATGTTTAACCCGAAGCTGAAATACACCCAGGATTATGATATGTGGATGAGGATGGCAAGATATGCACGAATCGAAAGTATGGAAGAAACCTTACTATACTATCGAAAGCATAGGAAGATGGGATCCGTTGTCCATAGTGATGAACAACAAAATGAAATCGCGTCATTAAAAAAACGGTATGAACGAATGCTCGATGAACTGATTATAGAAGAGCAAAGAAGAATTCTAGAAACATGAAGGTTATGAGAGCGAGGTGATTCCATGCATGGCAGCAAGACTGAGAAAGAGATCAGTATCATTATCCCGACCTATAATAAATTTCCTCAGAATTTATTCACGCTTTACTCCCTCCAGAATCAAACGTTTGATTTATCTAAGGTGGAGGTGATTTTGATCGATGATGGTTCTACGGATGAAACAGCTCAAATCATGAATCGTCATTCGTTTACATTCGATCTGAAGTACATCGATTGTGGCGGAAATATCGGAAGAGCGGCTGCACGAAATAAAGGTCTTATGGAAGCGAAAGGAAAAGTTATTATCTTTCTTGACGCAGAAATACTGGTGAGACCGGATTTTTTGACGATCCATCACACCTATCACAAAGAAATTAAAAATGCGGTCGTAACAGGAATCATTTTTATAAAACGACTGTACTCTGTACTATTTAATGACTTCACACCTGAACAGATTGAAGAGTGTTATGAACTAGCAAAATGTAATCCAATACTGGTAAAAAAGTTTAAGGAGTTCGAGGTGAACAAAGGACGAAAACCCTTGATCACTCGAGCAGATATCATAAATCAATCGTACCAATCCATGACTATGCCTACACATTACGAAGAATTTTATAAACGTATTTTAATCAACAATTACGGTTATCAATTACAAGACTACCGTATTCCGTGGCAGTTATTTGGAACCGGACATGTTTCTGTTTCTAAAGGAATGCTCGATCGGGTAGGGCTGTTCTCTGAATACCCAGGCTATGGGTGGGATGATTGCGAGATGGGCTTCAGACTGTATAAAAAAGGCGCTAAATACGTTACGGATCCAAGGCTTGTGAGTTATCACCAGGAACATCCTGTTTCGATTCATAATACTGACGATTCAAAAAAGAACTACTACCGATTTCAAGAAACGTATCGGTCGATCGAATGTATGATCATTAGCCTTACGTTTTTACCAGTTCCTTTCAATTTGCATGAAGTGAATCAAATATTGATAGATTACCACAAGCTATGTGAAACGTACCCGAACGATTATTCGCTAACGAAGAAAGTGTTTCATGAGATGTTGAGAGGTATCGGAAAGCGACGTGCTTTTAATGAACCGTTAACAGAATTGATTCCTAAACATCTGAGTGAAGAACAAGTTGCAGCGTTGCATGAAGAACTTCAAACAGTGGGGAACAAAAAAGAGTTTACTCGTTTTCTAGAGTGCTTTGATCGCTTAAAGAAGCTGTAAGACAAATTGAGTGAAAGGAAAACAATGCTATGAAAATTACATTTGCTGCATTAACTCTCTGTAAGGGAGGGGCACAAAGGATGTTGGTTGAACTAGCCAATGGTTTGGCAAACAAGGGGCATGACGTTTCTTTTGTTATGCCTCCTGGCGGCGTTATCGAATATCCGAACAAAGTAACGGTTATCAGGACAAAGGGTACAGGGATCAAATCAGATGATTTTCCAGTAAGCGACGTGATTGTTTCGAACTTCTACACACTTACGAACGTGTGTCAGCAAGCGAGTCAGGAAGGGAAAGGAATTCATGTTCGGATTAGCCTCTGCTATGAACCGGTTTTTCTAGATGATCATGAAGCGTCTTTTAAAAGCTATCACATTAGTAAGAACCTTATTGTTCTCTCAAACTGGCAAAAACAGCTCATCAACTTAAATCATGGGGTTGAAGGCAAAATTGTACCGGTCGGAGTCAGTGATGTGTTCAGGAATATGAACATCCGAAACAACAAGAAGTTAGAGGTAAGCGGCATCCTTCGAATCCCAGAAGGAGGCTATTCCTGGCATAGAGAGCAAGAGTATTTGATTTCTGTTTTCACTCGGTTGAAACAAACGTACCCTGATTTGAAAATAAATTTGATCACACCACCTTCAGAATTAAACTCATCACGGTGGTTGAGGCAAATGCATGCAAATCAACTGTTTCAATCGTTAACTCCGCAAAATGATCAACAGCTCAATCTATTCTTGAATCAAGCGGACATATTCGTGAGCTCGTCTACTTACGACACCGCCTCTCTTCCAGGATTAGAAGCCATGAAGTGTGGTGCGGCACTTGCAACGGTTTACTCTGGTGGAAACATGGACTATTGCAGAAGCGGGGAGAACTGCCTGTTATCTTACCGGCATGAAAATAACTTGTTTCGAGATGTATCGACCTTGATTCAGCAGCCGAACCTTCGAAACAAATTCATGGTTGAAGGACAGAAAGAAGCTGCGAAATGGACATGGCAGCGAAGTGTGAATCTGTTTGAACAGGCGTTGATCGCTTTTAAGAAATAATCGCTTGCTAATTGGGGGAGAGGTCCCCCTTTTTTCATTACCAGCTCTTATCTTTCTCGTATCCTAATTGAATGAGAAGATCTCCTGCTACCGCTTTAAAGGCGTCCTTCACCTCTTTATCAAACTCTTGCCTCCAATTTCCTGATTGCCCTTTCCGAAATGTGACCGATTTTTTAGGATCTACATTCGATTGCATCTGATTGACTCGCGTTTTTATTACGTCTTGGTGAAGTTCTAACTGAAAGAAGCGTACTATTCTTTCTAATTGCTGTAACTGAGATTCTTTTGATTCTACAAGTGATTCGTAAGAGATTGGAAGAACATTCGGTTCATTCAACCACCCTGCGAACTTCTGGTACCAATCTCTAATATTAGGCCTCTTGATCAGATCATTAGTTGCTCCGTTTATGAAAATTAGAAATCTCTCTTTGATCGACAACTTATGATCTTGGAAGTATTTTCGATAGGGGTGGTCAGGAAATTGCATGAAGAAATAACCGTAAGACACGACAATATCTCGAGGGTCACGATACAAAAAGAGCTGTTTAAGTTCCAGTTCTTTAAAAAGGGCTGCATACTCAGCGGAATGGAAGAGGTGACCGTTTGCAAATGCGTTTATTGGAAGTGAGGAGAGCGTTTTTCGATGCTCCTCGAGTTGTTGAAGATGACCAGGATAGATGAATGCTTTGTGCGTAAGCTCTGGGTGTCCCTCTAGGAGTTGTTTCATTAAGTGTGTTCCGCTCTTAGCAATGGAGTTCGCAAAAAATGGGTTTCTATTCGTCAAAGCAAAAATCCTCTCTGCTTTTTTCTAATACTTTCACACCTTCATCTTATGCAGTACCTACAAGTTGGTCTCATTGAATAAGAAGAGGTTTGGTTCATCGCATACATACTCCATAAAATAGAGGAATGTCCAATACAAATTGGAAGCAATTGCATAATTTAATATGACTATGAAAATCCAGGGGGGAGACCGTTGGAAAAGGTTTCGATCATCATTCCATTCTATAACTGCGCATACGTAGATCAGGCGATACAGAGTGCGCTGAACCAAACCTATGAAAATATTGAAATCATCGTTGTGAACGATGGTTCTACGAAACATGAAGAAAAAGTTAAGAAATATCTGCGTTCGATAACGTATATAAAGAAAGAAAACGGTGGAACTGCAAGTGCGCTGAACGCTGGAATCAAAGCAGCAACGGGGGCTTATTTTTGCTGGTTAAGTTCAGATGATTGTTATGAAGCCGATAAAGTACAAAAGCAAGTTGAGTTTATGAAAAGAACGAATGCCTCAGTCAGCTACTCATCTTACGTCCTGATGAATCAATCGAGTGCTGTCGTCACTGGCCCAATCGGTGTTTACTTTCCAACTAATCTACTCTTTTATAGAAAGATCAAAGTGAACTGTCCGATCAATGGATGTACGGTGATGCTTAAGATGTCACTATTCGAAGAACTCGGAGTGTTTGATGAAAGTCTTCCCTTCACGCATGATTATGATTTATGGTTAAGAATCGTGCAAAAATACGACTTCAAGTATTTAGATCAGCCTCTCGTACGCTATAGAGTCCATGATGAAATGGGAACGAAGAAACATGCTGCAGCCATTCGAAAAGAAATTCAAACCGTTCGGAAAAGACATCTTCGAAACATGAATCGGAAAATTGTAGACGAAATCAAAGGAAGAAGACTGTAGATGGCTGAACATAAAAAATTTTTAATAGGAGAGTGTGTCAGTTGAAATGATGAGCATCTATGGATTTATCACGATCAGCATCATTTTCATCATGTTTATCATTTTGATGTTCGAGTGGGTAAGGGCTCACATTGCGTTTGTTTCAGTTGTCTTCATTCTACTTCTAATCGGAGTGCTCTCTCCAATGGAAGCCATATCAGGATTTATTAATCAGAGTGTCATCACGGTTGGAGCATTATTCGTAATCATCACTGCCATTCAGAGGACCAGCGTTGTGGAAACCTTAACAAGTATGATTTCGAGGTCAGCTGATAATGAATCAAAAAGCACGATGAAGATCATGGCGATCGTTTCCGCAATGTCTAGCTTCCTTAACAATATACCGCTCGTTCTTCTGATCACCCCAATCGTTAAAAAGTGGTCGATCGCCAAAAACTCTTATCCGTCAAAATTTCTCATCTCAGTGTCTTATGCAGCTATTCTAGGCGGAATGTGTACACTGATTGGAACTTCGACGAACCTTTTGATTCATTCCATGCTCGTACAAAATGGGTATGAAGGGTTTTCAATGTTCGAATTAGCCCTAGTCGGTGTACCAAGCGCGATAGCAGTGATTCTCTACATGAGTATTTACGGCTATCGACGACTGCCGGAAATACACCATGAAGAAAAAGAACTTCCAACTCAGGTGAAGAAACTGACAATGTCGGGAAAAGAAATCCTCATTTATGTTTTGTTTTTCTCCATGCTTCTTAGTGTAAGTTTGCAGTGGATTTCGATGGCTCACGGTGCAATGATCACCTGTATCCTTTTTCTCATTCTCAGAGTGATCACAATCAAAGAAGCGTTCCGATCGATCCCCTGGCCGCTGTTAAGCATCATTGGATCTGCTCTAGGGATTGCGGTGGCACTTGAAAAGTCTGGTGCTGCTCTCATGATGACAGAAACATTTATCTTACCATTGAGTGAGTATGGCCCCTTTCCTTTACTCGTTGCAATCTATATCTTAGCCTCAGTCGTTACAGAGATGATTACGAATAACGCTGCAGCTGCTCTCGTTTTTCCAATCGCACTCTATATGACGGAACAACTAGGATTCAATGTTGAACCATATGCAATTGCGATCGCGATTGCTGCCTCAGCTAGCTTTTTAACTCCTTTCGGCTATCAAACGAACCTAATAGTTTATGAAGAAGGAAAGTATCGATTCGTCGATTTTATGAAAGCTGGTTTGCCAGTGAAAATCATCGTCATGTGCACGACGCTTTATTTGATCCCTCTTTTTTGGCCGCTCATATAAAAGCCACCTTCCATAACCATGGTAGGTGGCTTTACTTATCTATTTGGTTTCCATGTCACTTTCCCACATGATTTACACCCTGATTTCTTTGGTGCTGGCGGTTGCGATTTACCGCGAGGACGGCGTTTCGCTTGATTAAATAATTCCTGTATATCTTTCTTTAACATTGTCATCCTCCTATTAAAATACGATCGATGGTTTGATCTAGTTTATTCATTAGAGGAGGACGGAGTATAGGCATTTAACGCTTTTTTTGAAATGGATTTATTATGGATCGTCGGTTTTCTCTATTTTGGAATTTAAACGGATTAAACGTTTGGACGTCTTGATTAGCATTTACGTTTTTAAATGGTTCGATCTGATGGCTTAATTTCGGTTTTTCCTCGAGCAAACCTTTCTTTGCTTCTATAGGCTTCTTTGTAGGGGAAGAAGCAAGTTCAGGTGGTAAGTCTGGCCAGTCTGTTTCAGTTTCGTTCAATTGGTAGTTTGCAAAATGAGGATTGATGGGGCGAAGAACTTTCTTAATGATCGTTTGGTATTCATGAAACGTGATCGCTGAGATTGGATAAAGTTCTTCTCTATAAAACGACTGGATGATCGCATAGCTAAGCCATTCAGGAATTTGTTGTGAAACGTAAGGTTGAAATCGAAATCGTAATGTAGCACTTAACGTTGGAAGCCATAAGTGTTTGTGAAGGTGCTCTTGAACGTTTTTCGTCGAGAGCTGTAGCGGCTTTAAATAGTAGTTCATATTATTTACTCTGAGTGCAATTGGATGAGAGCCGCTATGACGTACCTCAACGAAGATCCGTAGGTCCTGAGCTTCATGTCGATTCGTGGTTAGCCGAACTCCAGTATGCAATAAACTTTTTTTTAGTGAATCAAACAGCTCAACAGGTAACCCCTCGATACACACAACTTTACCGGTGAACGCGCTCGACGCTTTACTCGAGCGGGCATCGATGGATAGCCCAAAGTATGGCATGAGAAGATTGAGGTGCTCTCGTTCTTCCTTTGTTAAGGATCCGATCGCTCTCTCTTTCCAATAGAATTGTTCCATATAAAAACACTCCTTCGACGGATTAAAATGAATAAGAAGCAGATTTCCAATAAAAGAAATTTGGGCAGCCTTTACTGTTGCATTTCTCTCCTAATTCCATAATATGTAGTGAATCAACCTATAATGTGAAGAAAGGAATGAACTATATGGGTCACAAGCCTAAACCGAACCGAACGATTCCTACTGCAACGAACAGTTTGCAAGATGAATGTATTCGCGTTCAAAAAGTTTACGACTGGGTAACGGACCAACTGATGGTTTCAAAGAACATCCAATTCTCTGAAGATCAGTTAGAACAGATAGAGTCTGCAATGGAAGATCCTAGTCGCCGTCCGCTAAGGATCGTTGCACAAACGCCTGAAGCGCCACCATTATTTCCGCTAGCAGATAGCGATCACTGTGAGGAGTTTCTTTGCGAACAGGTTGGAGAGAAACGAGATGTGAACGTCGTACTTCCAGGGGGAGGCTATGCGGACGCACAACTCGTCGATTTACTCTTCACCACAGATGTGAAAGTAAGAGTAGTCGACCGTAACGGTCAGACGGTTACAGAGGTTAGCTGCAATGCATCTGTATTAGAATCTTTCGTTCTATGCTATCCGGACGGAACTGATCTTTATTGCCGCATTACGAAGATCATCGCACGCATCCCATCTGGCACGATTCTCTTAAACTGTCCTGTTCCTCAATCATTCGATCTAGAAGTTATTTTCTGTGTAGATATTCAAGTTGAAGCAGAGGTGAAACTAGAAGTTCTTGCTAAGTTCTGTTCACCTCGTGATAATGACCTGATCGCTCCAGAAGATGTTGATGAGTGGTGCCCACCAATTACGTTCCCTGAACAATGTCCAGATATCTTCCCAAGACCAAGCTGCGATTGTACTGTAGCGGGTGAAGCCAGCGGTTCTACTGGTAATGGAGACTACGAAGGAAATATCTCGATGAAGCTCAATATTTGTCCTGATTGTAGCTTGACTGGAAGCAATATGTCATTTACATTCAATGATTCAAACATGGAAGATGGCACGATGGACTTTTCATTCACAGCAGAGTCATTCGATCAAGATTCACTCGTTTGCGTTCCTTGTGGAGACGAAGGTGTTAAATTCATGATCAATGGATCCGGAAGAATGAAAAACGGAATCAGATGTGAATTCAAGCTAGCTGTTGTAGATACTGATGAAGGCAATGAATTCGAAGTGCATTTGTACGACCGTAGAGGGGAAACTGTATTCAACTCTGGTGTAGTCGAAGCTGAAACAGGCGGTTTAACGATCGACAACTGCATTAATTTCGACGACATAAAGTACAAGAAACATCACTAAGATCGAAGGATGTGAAGGGGGAGAGAGATCTCTCCCTTTTTGTTATGAAGAGGGGACCGAGGTTCATACATATAATAGGGAGAGGAGTGAGCCAAGTGAAACAGGATGAAACGTTAAGCTATTCCAGGTTGATTACAAGAACAAAATACTTTCAAGAAAAATCATTAGAACTTGAAAAAGAACTGATATTTGTAAAAGATCATCTTCATTTGGTCGAAACTAAAATGGAAGAGTTACAATACGAAAACGATGCTAAAAGAGCGTCACTCGAAACCAAAGAAGGGAAGATAAAGGAATTTGAGAAGGAAGTAAACAAAGCTCACCTAAAGATTGAAGCATTGGAAGAAGAGCGGCGTAAGTTAATCGGTGAGCTTGAGAGAACAAAGGCTGAAATCGACAAAGAACAAAAGAGTACAACAGACCTGAAGATGAAGCTAGAAGCTGTGGAAAAGAAATACCAAGGAGCAGTATCAGAAGGTCGGATCAAGAATTACGAAAAGCTTCTTACATCGATGCAAAATGATATCAATGAGAAAGAAGTACAAATACAACAATTCAAAACAAAAATAAAAGATTATGAAAGACGTATGAAATATCGAACGCCAAGTGATGTAAAGGATACAGAAACATCTGAAAGTACAGATAAACTAAACGCGTTAGCGTACTTAAATTACTCGATCATCGTGAATGATAAAAAGTCATTCATCATAAGAGGGGACTTGCAGATTACGAACAACGGGATGTCGTCGCTCAAGAACCCAGTTGTATGTTTTCGATTCCGTCCAGCAGAAACAGCCATAATTAAAGGTCAGATTCTAACGGTTGAGCAGGCAGAGACGAGAGGGGCTACAAACGGTACACAGTGGACGTTCATGGATAGCGATTGGATGTCGAAAGCAAGAGAGCGAGGCGAGATCTGGGTATCCCCTCTTGGTGATGTTTCCATTTCTCCAGGCAACAAAATAGGGATCGAGAATTTTCAAATTCCATTAAGAACGGAAATTCATGAACCTTTTATTGTAGAGGGATTCGTATACTTTTATGAACAAGATTATAAGATCAAAACGTCGAATCAAATCGCGATCAGCTATTAAGAATTGGAATAAATGAGTTTTCGCCCACTCTCACGATCTTCCAGTTGCATACGATAAGAATGTGAAACCACATCTAGATGAAGAGGGGGCAAGAAATGTCTAAGAAAAAACGAAAGCCAAAAGTGATACGTGTTGAAAAGGTGATCATAAAAGCTGATGAAGTGATCATCGAAGACCACGGTAAGAAACGTCATCACGACCACGATCATCACGAAGACCGTCATGATGACGACAGAAGGGATCCATGGGGATTCTTTGGTCCTGGACCTACTGAAGAAATTGCCGAAGAAGTAGAAAGTGATGATGAAGAGAGGAAAGACGAAGCTTCTGAAGATGACGATCAACCTCAAGGCGGCTTTTCATGGTTTTAAGAGCAGATGATCATCTGCTCTTTTTTATGTATCATCATGTCTAACAGGATGCAGGAATACACCTTCATCTTGTTTCCATTCAAGAATGAGTACTTCTTCAGGGTGATCGATATGATGCTTCTTTAGTACTTTATTAAGCCATTCTTCATTAAATCCAGCTTCTTTTAAGTTGCCCCAATCGACTTTACCATCTGAAATGAAGGTCGTTGAAAGGTGTTCTTTCACTGGACGAAGGTCAAAGTCGCCTCTCGTAGGCTGTGAGTACTCTGATTTCTGTAAGACGCTTATACTCCCATTCGTTTCAAGAATGGCAAATTCAACTTCTCTTAAGGAAAAAATGCCTTTTTGTCTAAGTAAGTTCTGAAGTTGGTTCAAATCTAATTTATTCTTCTTAAGGTTTTTTCGGTTGATTCTACCATGGTGGATTACGATCGAAGGACTTCCTTCCAATAGCTTCCTCGTTCCTCTAAACTTTTGAGTAATCCATTCGATAACGTAGATAAGCAATCCCCATAGTGTGACTGTGTAAATGATCGTTACGTATGTGATATCTTTGTCATAAATCGCATTACCGACCAATTCACCTAGGACGAGGGAGGAGATGAAATCAAACGGTGTGATCTGAGTAATCTGTGTCTTACCGAGCATTTTGGTTAACACGAGTAGTGCGAGAAAGCCTACGATGAGTTCTATAAAGATTGACCCATATTCCATCTCTACCATTCCCTCCTAATACGCCATCGTACTTAGCATGTGCGAATCATTCAGAAAATACCCTTCGTCAAGGCTGCTTAGAATAAAAAAAGACACCGGACTTAAACCGGTGTCATAGTGCTTTGATCATCGTTACATGAGGGATGCCAGCATCCATAAATTCATCTGACGTCACTTCATAACCTAATGATTTATAAAATTCGATCGCTGATACTTGTGAATTGAGCTTCAATCCGGCTGTTTCAATTTTACGAACCTGATTTTCAAGCTCGTTCATCAAGAGCCTGCCAATTCCAGTTCCTCTTGCTTCCTTTAGAACACAAATTCTCTCGACTTTTACAAAGTCACCGACCATACGGTAGCGCCCTGCCGCAACAGGTGTGTCCTCATCATAAGCTACAAGATGTGTAGCTTCGTCTTCGTGCTGGTCGATCTCAAGATCTTCAGGAACGTTCTGTTCCTGAACGAAGACGCGATGTCTTACGCTGAAAGCATCATCCATCTCTTTCTTTGTTTCCGCTGCTTTAATTAGCATTAGCGAACTTTACCGAGGTGGAATGTTTCATAAACAGTCCAAGACCCATTCTCAAGTTGATAAAGAAGTTGAAAACGGTCGATGGTTTCCTCTTCATCAACATCCATCATACGTAGGCTGCCGTACACATCTGAATGTTCATCATCAGAAAGCTTTTGAGCGATCGTAATGTGAGGAACGAAGTTGTATTCACGATCTGTCCTGACTTCCTCTGGGTTAAGCTGACGATAGAGGTCATTTAACACGTCATTTTCTTTTACCTTCATATAGATCACATTGTTAACTGGATGAAACGATCCAATTTTATAAACGTTCATCGTAAAAGGTTTTGATTCGTCAGAAATTCTGTGGAGCTCTGGTGTAATCTCCTTAATTTCTTCCTCTGTCGCTTCGAATGCTTCTCTTATCGTTAGGTGTGGCGGGATAAGTGCATAATGTGGATCGTAACGTTTTCTGTATGAGTTTGCGATGTCTTGTAGTTTCTTTGACGGGAATATTGCAATGCCGTATTTCATAGTATAATCCCTCCCATTAAATTTGCTCTGGACGTGACTTATTCATTTCCACTGTTAATTATACCAAAAATTCAAAAATAAGAAATGGTAATGTCGTTTACAGCTTGAACATATGAAGAAGCGCGCGTTTCATATCTGGCTGCCAGTGTTTCCAAAGGTGGCCACCTTCGAATTCATCATAGAAATAGTCAAAGTCTTTTTCTTTAATGATCTTACTCAATTCTCTGTTTGGGTCGATGAAATTTTTCTTCTGTCCATCAGTCGTAGGTACTTCTGTTTCTTCAGTACCAATCACATGATAGATCGAAAGAAGTTCAGGGTCTTTGAAGGTTGCGACTTTCTCTTTCAAATCGTCATCAACGTATGGCGAGTGAAGAATCGCTTTACCAAACGTTCTCGGATATTCGAGTCCGGCACGTAATGCAACCGTTGCAGCAAGCGAGTCTCCTATTAAAGCACGCCCATAACCTAAGTGGAAGGTCGCGTATTCTTCATCGAGAAACGGTACTAATTCATTGACTAAGAAGCGTAGGTAGGCTTCACTTTGTTCGCCATCTGGGTGATATTTTTTTCTGCGGTCTTCCACGCTTTTGTATGGAATTCCTACAATGATCAGTTCTTCGATTTCATCATTTTCGATCAGCTCATCTGCCGTTCGACCAAGGCGACCTAGCTTAAAGTAATCGCTACCATCATTCGCGATCAAAAACGAATATTTATAGAGTGGAGAATAGTTATATGGCAAATAAATTTGGAGTGGGATTTCTTCTTGTAAATGTTCGCTATATAGTGAAGTGTCCTGGTATGTTCCTCTGTTCATTTCAAAGCCTCCTGTGCAGTAGTGAAAGTTAGTTTTATTTGACATTCTAATTTTTCGTAGTGATATAATGATTCTAACATACTTGCTTTTGGGGGACATAGAGAGGAGAACTAACATGAAGAAAAGGATACATAGTCGTGAAGTAGAAGCTGCAACAAGAGCATTATTAAAAGAGCGTGGCGTATCGATCCAGGATATTGCTGATATTGTGTTTAAAATGCAATCTCCTTATGTAAATGATCTATCGATGGAAGACTGTATAGAGAGCGTTGAAGCGGTTCTGATGAAACGTGAAATTCAGCATGCTGTACTCGTTGGCATCGAACTCGATAAGCTTGCTGAACAGGGGAAGCTTTCAGAGCCTTTGCAGTCCATCGTCGAAATGGACGAAGGGTTGTTCGGAGTCGATGAAACAATTGCGCTAGGTGCGGTGTTCGGATATGGAAGTATCGCTGTTACGACATATGGTCATTTAGATAAACAAAAGATTGGAATTATTGAGAAGCTCGATACAAAGTCTGGAAACGGAGTTCATACATTTTTGGATGACCTAGTGGCTAGCATCGCTTCAAACGCTTCTAGTCGTCTCGCTCACAGACTTCGTGACCGAGAGGAAGCATTGGACGAAGAAGAGCGTGAGAAGAGAGATCAAGAAGAGCGGATCGGTTGATTTTAGAGGAGTCCCAAATGTGGGACTTCTCCAACTTTTATTCACGGAAAGTATTGACAGTTCTTTATTCAGTCATGTATATTAATAAATGTCCTTAAAGAACTGATCCGTTAGCTCAGCGGGAGAGCACTTGCTTGACAGGCAAGGGGTCACTGGTTCAAATCCAGTACGGATCACCATACATAACCTAACCAGCGCGACCTCATAGAGGTCGCGCTTTTTTCTTAAAACTCTGGTAGATTATCGAAATTGTTTTCTTTAATTCCGTCTGGTTCACTGCGTATAATATCACGACCGTATTTATGAAAAACATCAACCCCGCTTAACTTACCGCTCTTCGCAGCCTCAAGTGCTTGTATATAATCTAACTCCTCACCAGTATTTGTTTTAAAAGCAATAAGATCACCATCTTCATTCTTTCTTACTGCTGAGATGTATGTTCCGGTTTGTTCTACAGCATTTTGCTGCCTGTAGATTTCAAACGCTTTCTCGTAACGATCCATGTGCCATTCTCCTTTCTAATCGATCATGTTGAGTAAAGGCTCCGTATCGATCTTCCATTTGCTAGTGAGCGGATCTCGTTTAGCATTGAGACTAATTACTGTTGTGATTGTACCTGCATCCGAAATGTATACTTCAACTTTTGTTTTTATCTCACGAATGAATGGATTACCCTTATTCTTTTGTATCGATTCAATGTTCCAATTCGTAACGTACAGCTTAAATAGTTTCTTACTGTCCTCATTCACAACAACCTTTTCTAACAACGTTTTATCCGTATTGTTAATCGCGATCATCGCGACATCAACAATTTCTTCTGGACTTTTTTTACCGAGGTAGTCATCGATCTTACCTGCTGCTTTTAAGACCATAAGATGGTGAGCTGGATCAGGTTCTGAAGATCTGTGTGTGGAACTGTTCAAGAAATGTAAACAGAAGTGGCCGTTGAATCCATTTTGCAATGCTCCAGCTCCATGAGGCATGCCGTTCATTGAGCCAGCGATCTGTTTCCCATCGATCGTAACGATGACAGCTCTCCGTTTCCAGCTCCATTTTCGATAAATCGCCTTCATGATCTTAGTATCTTTATGTGTTAACGGTTGTACATCCGCGTGATCACTTCCAGCTCTGCGCTGAACGTCAAAAGACTTACCCGTTTCTACATCCGTAATCGAAAATACTGCCTTTCTAGGAATGATTTTCTCTACTTCTTTCCAAGGGATGAGCTGTACTTTATGGTCGAACGGAGGGATAGCGTATGTTCGATCGATTGGGTGTAAAATGAGGCTTAATAAAATTAACATCGAAACAAGCAATTTCATAATCATCCCCCTTGTCGAATCCCCATTATTTTGCACAATACGTGGGAGAGTATTCTTTTATTTATACGACTCTTTAGAGGAGCATGATATAATCGTTGCAAAGATACTAAAAGGGGAACGCTTATGAGACGAAACGATTTGTTTTTTCTAAGTACAAGTGAAAACTCGATTCAAAATGAAAGCGATCTTCGAAGTGAGTTAGTTGAAAAGAGCAAAAAACTATCTCATATTTTTAGTTCTTCGAAAGATGGGATCACGTTATTTGACCAGGATAATGGGTTGGTCGAAATTAATCAGGCTTGCTGTGACATTTTCGAACTAGAGAGAGAAGACATCTTAAACATGAAGATCGGTCATCATATTCGATCTGAATGTAAAGATGACTTTGAGAAGATGATGACGGACCTTAAAAGGTTTGGATATGTTAGAAGCCAGTTTCCGATCGTTTTGGGAAATGGCAAGGAGAAGTTTATCGAACTTTCGATAACGTCTAGCGCGTACAAGGATTTAAATTTATCGATCATTCGAGACATATCTTCAGAACGTGCATTATTCGAAGAATTAATGGAAAACAAAGAAAAGTTCAATAGTATTTTTGATCATGCCCTCGATGGCATCTTGATTTGGAATAAAGATCGCATGATCGTTGATGCGAACCCTGCTGCATGCAAGATGTTTAACTTAACGTCTGAAACAATCAGGAAGTACAATATTTTCGATTTCCTAGAAGGTAAAAGCGTATCTACAGGAAAATTGTTTCAACAGGAGCTTGAAGAAAAGGGAGAAATTCGTGCGGAGTTAGAATTTACGATAGCTGGTGGAGAAAAAAAGTTTTTGGAGTTCACCTCAAAGAAAAGTATTCATGGTGACCTTTACATGACTATCTATAGAGATATTACTGAAACGAAAGCAATGATTGTGGAGATTAAGGAAAGTGAAGAACGCTTCCGCAGGCTGTTTGAAGGGGCGATGGACGGCATGGCGATCATCCATCATGGTGGATTGATTAAAGATGTGAATCGCGCTTTTGTAGAAATGGCCAACTTTGAAAAAGATGATGTGGTTGGTTCTCACTATGACGATATAAGAGGTGACTGTGATATTACGTGGGACTATCATGCTGCTAATGGGCGGAATGGCGAAGGCAAGCGATGGAACCCCGTAACAGAAAGTGTCCATACTTATAGCTTCACAGTGAGTTACAATATCTATCCGAACCACCACCTCGTTATCGTGCGCGATGTAACAAAGATTAAACGATCAGAAGAAATTGCGAAAAGGACAGAAACAAGCAATGTCTTGTCAGAACTTGCAGCAGGAGTCGCACATGAAATACGTAATCCCCTTTCGTCGATCAAAGCGTTTTTACAGCTACTTAAAGGGAACGATTCAGTGAATCAAGATCTTCTAAACGTAGTAGGAACTGAGATGAAAGAAGTAGAAGAGTTCGTCAATGAGTTCCTTCTATTATCTAAACGTGAATTGGTTTCATACGAAGAAGTAAATATGGTCGATCTGCTAGATAGCATCATCTCCAGCCTTTCAAATAAGGCAATGGAACATCATGTTGAAATCATCACGAGAACAAATACCAGTATATATTGTGTTTGTATCAAATCACATATAAGACAAGCCCTATACAATATTATTGAAAATGGAATCGAATCCATGGTGAATGGAGGAACATTATTAGTGACGCTCTCCATGGATCAAGACATCATGATTGAAGTTGCTGATGAAGGAACCGGAATTCCACATCAAATCATTCATAAGTTAGGTGAACCATACTATAACACTGCCGAAAAAGGCACGGGGCTAGGTTTGATGGTGAGTTACAAAGTAATAGAAGAGCACGGTGGATCGATCACGGTTACAAGTAAAGATAATATCGGAACTCGATTTGTTATCGGTTTGCCCTTAGACAGCAAACAAGCTCGACAAGAAATAGAAGAACGACGTCAGTAAAAGGAGAGAAACTATGATTGAAGCGGTAACGATTCATCATGTAAGCATTTCTGTTACGAACCTCGAGAAAGCTAACGAGTTTTATAAAGATATATTATGCCTAGAGGAGATTGATCGTCCTGATTTTGGTTTTAAAGGAGCATGGTATACGATAGGAGATCAACAGCTTCACTTAATTGAGTATCCATCTTCGAGTTCTCTCAGACATTCGAGTGAACTCGATTCAAAAGTAGGTCACTTTGCTCTACGGGTTAAAGACTATAGTGCTTGCGTAGAATGGTTGAAGAAGAAAAGTGTACCTTTTTATGAAAATCCTACGAGCAGAAGCGGATTCGCGCAGATTTTTGTTGCAGACCCTGATGGAAATTTAATCGAACTAAATACAGAGCAATAGAAAAAGAGCCCTAGGTTTGGGAGCGATAAGAAGCTACCAAACCTAGGGCTTATTTTTATTGATAAACTATTTTTTAAATTCGCTATGCTCTCGCTGAGGATTAGCTGCTTTTTGGGCTTCTTTTACTACTTTTTTCGCCTCTTCTGCTCGTCGTTGTTCTTCTTTAGCTTTTTCTTCGATCTGTTTAATTTGTTCATTTGAACGATCCAAAATGGAACTCCTCCTCTAAAAATACCTTTCTCGTACCATACCTTAGATTCCAAAAAGAATCAAGTAATTTACAGCCTTTTCTGACATTTCACATGATGGACAAGAATACATTGTGTTATAGGAGAGGAGGAGGATAACGTGTTTGAAACGATTCTTGGACTAGTTGCGATGTTTTTAGGTCTGGGGTTATTTATGGTGATTATTTGGAGAGGAATTAAGGTTGATTCTGCAAAACATGACATGGAGTTTTTATGGGAGGATTATAGAGAAATCATAAAAAAAGAAAAGGCACTGTAGTGACATAGATTATGTAAAAACGTAAAAGTGAAGATTGAGAACTACAAACTCGCAAATGCGGGTTTTTATTTTTGTGCAAAAGGCTAGTTGGTTTCTGTTATTCTTGTTTTGGGTACTTTAGTAAAGAAGTGAGGTGAAGACAGTGGGACTAAGGAGAAGGATCAAACGACCGCGTATGAGGAACAGAACACAAAAAAAAGGGATGCCACCAGGCTCACTTGTGTATGTAGGAGAGGAGCACCAGGAAGAAGTTACTGTTTCAGCGATCGAATTTGATGAACATGAAATAAATGAGCAGCATAACGTTTCGTTAGATGATCTTAAACCAAAAATTGATTCTGAAAAGATTACGTGGGTCAATGTAAATGGGGTACATAATGTAGAAATCATTGATAAAATCAGCAAGATGGTCGGACTCCATCCGTTAACAACAGAAGATATTCTCAACACGGAACACAGGCCAAAAATCGATTTCTTTGAAAACCACCTCCTTGCAATCGTAAAGATGCTAAATCTTGAACAAGATCAACTAGATATAGAGCAAGTTAGCTTTATATTATTGAAGAATACTGTGATCACATTTCAAGAAAAAAAGGGAGATCTCTTCGATCCCGTAAGACTAATGTTAAAAGAAAACAAAGGGAAAATAAGGAAATCGGGTGCTGACTTCTTATTTTATTCTTTGATGGACGTGATTTTCGATCAATATTTAATCATTATGGACGACATGGATGATCGAATCGCACATTTAGAAGGAAATATTATGGAGGACCCTGATAACCATTCGTTACAGGACATCAATGAATATAAAAATACAATTCTACAATTGAAGAAAACAGTGTGGCCTGTAAGAGAAGTTGTTAACAAACTGATAAACAGAAAAGTTCCTTACATCAGTGATTCGATTTCTTTTTATTTACAGGATATTCATGATCACATCGTTCAAGCAAATGATATGGTCGAAACATCCCGTGGACAGCTATATGGATTGTTAGATGTGTATTATTCCACGTTAAGCATGAAGATGAATGAGATCATGAAAGTGCTCACGATCGTGTCGACCATCTTCATTCCATTAACATTCATAGCTGGAATATATGGAATGAACTTTGCGCATATGCCTGAACTAAGTCTTTCTTGGGGTTATCCTGCAGTTTGGATCATCATGATCATCATTACGGGAATTATGGTGATGTATTTCAAAAAGAAAAATTGGTTTTAAGGAGCGTTATAAATGAAAGAAGTCGTCATTGTAACAGGAGCAGGGCATGGAATAGGACGTGGCGTTGCACTTCAGTATGCTAAAAAGGGAAGCATCGTCATTTTAGCTGATAAAGATGTTGAAGGGTGTGAAGAGACGTTAAGAATGATGGAGGGCAATGAAGGGGAAATTATTCGTACAGATGTAAGTGACCCTGCTTCCATCGAAGCTTTGATGAATCACGTCGATCACGTTTATGACAGGCTCGATGTATTGGTCAATAATGCAGGTGTCTCTGTTTTTAAACCGTTAGAGGAACTTGATGTGAGGGAATGGGATATGATTTTGGATACAAACCTTAGGAGTGTATTCCTCTGTTCTCAAGCTGCTTCACGAATCATGAAAAGAAACGAAAAAGCAGCGATTATCAACATCGCATCAACCAGAGCGTCTATGTCTGAACCTGGCAGTGAAGCATATGCTGCTAGTAAAGGAGGAATCGTTGCTCTGACGCATGCCCTGGCGATTTCTCTTGCGAAGCATCACATCACAGTAAATAGTATTAGTCCGGGCTGGATTGAAGTTTCAAATTATGAAGGGCTCAGAGACATCGATCATGATCAGCATCCATCTGGAAGGGTTGGAAAACCATCAGATGTTGCGAGAGCGTGCCTCTATTTATCGCATCCAGATAATGACTTTATAACAGGAGAAAACTTGGTGATCGATGGTGGGATGACTAGAAAAATGATCTATGAACATTAAAGCGTTTGCAGTTAACGGACAATCACGATTCATGTTACTATAAACAAAGACCCTTCATTATAGAAGAAGATTAACAGGGTGAATCATGCTTGAGGGGAAGTTATATATGGCTAAGCATATGGAATTGCCAAATTTGTACGAAACAGGAATACAAGATTTGATTATCTCGGCTGAGAAAGTGGCTCATGTTCAATTAACAAATCCATTGGAACACGCCATGCTCATCTTGATTAAGTCTGGTTATTCTTCCATACCTGTACTCGATACTCAGTTCAGGCTGAAAGGATTAATCAGTCAACCGCTTATTTTGGATTCAATTCTTGGAATTGAAAGAATTGAGTTTGAGAAGTTAAGCGACTATGTTGTAGAAGATGTTATGAATACTGACATTCCTTGTATCAATGAAAACGAAGGTTTTTTCAAAGGCTTAAAGCTTTCGATCGATCATCCCTTTTTATGTGTCGTGGATGATGAGAACATCTTTAAAGGCATCTTAACGCGTAGAGCACTTCTAAAGTTTGTTAACAGGTATCTTCATGAATCTTCATTTAAGCGATCTGAATCATAATAAACGTAAAACCCGGTATGAATATACCGGGCTTTTCTATTTTCAGCTCGAGAGATAACTTGTAAAATGTTAGTAAATGATGTAACTAGTGGGGATGTCTTTATGAAGAGTTTAACGGAGAAAGTTCTAACCAGTGTGAAAAAGAAAGAAACAAATCGTCCTCTCGTACTTTCAGCTATTGTGATCGGAATGTTCATGGCTGCAATAGAAGGAACGATCGTTTCAACAGCGATGCCAGGAATCGTTTCTGATCTTGGTGGCTTTTCTAAGTTTAGCTGGGTATTTTCATCATACTTACTTATGTCCGCCATTACGGTATTATTATTTGGAAAGTTATCAGATCTTTTCGGGCGAAAGCCAATCTACGCTTTCGGAGTCATCGTGTTTTTAATCGGTTCGATACTTTGTGGTTTTGCAGAGACGATGGAAGCACTCATTCTCTTTCGGTTGATTCAGGGAATCGGTGCAGGGGCTGTTCAGCCTATCGCACTTACAATCGTAGGTGACATGTACTCAATGGAAGAAAGAGCAAAGATACAAGGGTATTTAGCTAGTGTATGGGGAATTTCAGCCATTGCGGGACCTGCTCTCGGTGGGCTCTTCGTTACATATATCGATTGGTCATGGGTTTTTTGGATGAACATCCCACTTGGGATATTGTCTCTTATTGGGGTGCTAATGCTTCTACATGAAAATATCAGTAAAGAGAAGAAACCAGTGGATTATCCAGGAGCGCTCGTACTACTAGTTTCAGTTAGTGCTCTTATGGTCTTGCTCATTCAAGGTGGTACGTACTGGGAATGGACTTCTTTGCCAATACTCGGGCTGATCGTTTTGACAATGTTTGGAATAGGGTTGTTCTTTTTTATTGAAACTCGTGCAAAAGAACCAATCATGCCACTTGGAATTTGGAGAGACCCCTTAATTACCCTCGCAAACTCAGTAACATTCACAACGGGTATCATCTTGATCGGTGTCTCGAGCTTCTTGCCAACATTTGTGCAGGGGGTTATGGAGCGATCGCCTATTGTTGCGGGCTTCACACTCACGACGATGTCGATCGGATGGCCGATCGCATCTACGATAGCAGGTAAGCTCGTCATCAAGATCGGATTTCGTATTACATCAGTCTTAGGAGGCATTTCTCTTCTCATTGGCGCAACGATCTACATGATGATGACGCCAGAGCTCGGGCCACTTTTCGCCGGAACAGGTTCCTTTTTTATTGGGGTCGGAATGGGGTTAACATCGACAACCTTCATCGTTGCGATTCAAAGCTCAGTTGCCTGGAAGCAGCGTGGAATCGCAACAGCTTCTAACGTATTCATGCGAACACTTGGAAGCGCAGTAGGTGCAGCACTACTAGGAGGAATCTTGAATAGCCGCCTGAAGCACTATCTTGAAAGTCGTGATGTCGACCTTGATATCAATTCAGCTAATATGCTTCTTGATGAAGAAAAAAGGAATAATCTTGAGGCTGCTACGCTAGCAATCTTGCAAAACGGTTTGACGGTTTCTCTAAAATGGGTTTATTTCGGCATCGGCATACTAGCTCTTGTTAGTTTTGCGGTTGTGATCTTTATGCCAAAGCATTCGAACAAAAGAAATCCGTCTCGATCATGAGACGGATTTCGGTTGAATGAACTCGATTCTATTCTTAAAAGGATCGTAGAAAGTAAACCTATCGAAACCAGCGATTTGCGTTTCTTCCTTTATCTGAACATTAAAGTGTTGTAATCTAGCACGAGCTTCATCAATGTTTCCTACTTCAAAAGCAGGGTGTCGTTTACTTGGATGAACATCTTTTTCGACACCGATATGAATTTCGATGCCTGCACCCTTGAGCCAAAACCCACCGTTTTTCTTCAATGCCTCAGGTTTTTCGATCTCCACAAATCCAAGAACGTCTTTATAAAACATTCTTGCTTCATTCTCCATGCCTACAGGTATACAGATTTGTATGTGATGAACTCTTCGATAGTCGATATTCATATAAAACACTCCTTAAAATTGACTTGTGAATATGCTGTAGCAAACTTGGAAGATTAATAGGATCGTCATCGTTCTTAGAAGCCAGTCGATCTGTGAAAGCGACAGCTTATCGGCTATTCTTACTGAAATTTGAGCCCCAGTAATGGAACCGACGGCTAACGGTATGGCGATCGTCATATCTAGATGACCACTCAAGGAATAAACGATAACAGCGCCTGTACAGCTTAAAAATGTATTAAAACGTGTTAATCCGATTGAAAATAGATACGAAAGCCCGCACTGTCTAAATAAATGCATTTGAAGCGTCGCTTGTCCTGGACCAAATGATCCATCGTACCACCCGATAACTCCGACAAAGGGAAGCGCTCTTTTCGGGACTTGTTTTGACGTTGTACTAGACTGCTTTTTCTTCAAAAATGATAGCCCGAGTGCAGCTACGAGAAGAGAACCTGCGAATAGCTGGAGAGCCTCATCGGAGAGGGAAGAAGCGAACAAGCCACCAAGTATTCCTCCAATTAAAGCAATAGGACCTGTTTTTAATGCCTCTTTCATCGCTAGCTCTTTTCTTCTTAATAAAACGAAAAAGCTTGAAAATGAACTTAACATGTTAGAAAATTTGTTAGCAGAAATAATCGAATGAATCGGTAGCCCTAGTAAGATCATAGCGGGCAAGTTGATCAAGCCGCCGCTACCAGATAATGTTCCAATAAATGTTGCGATGAGTCCGATTCCAAATAACCATAGCCATTCCATAGTGAATCACCCTTTTTCGTTCATATTGGAATCTCCTTCCATAGTATATTATTGTTAGAGTGATAATGAAAATAGATAATAATGATGATAATACATAAGAAAAACTTATGATTACGATCATCAGAAATATGTAGACAAAACGTCGGAGAGTGATGAGATGAGTACAGAATACAAGGTTCTTTCGATTCTTGCTGAAGAGAAGAACATGCGGAGAGCCGCAGAGCGGCTATACGTTTCACAACCAGCACTAAGTCAGCGGCTCCAATCCATCGAAAAAGCCTGGGGTGTACCGATCTTCCTAAGATCTCAAAAAGGCTTGACGGTAACACCTGCAGGAGAGCGAATCATCGATTTTGCCAACGATACGCTCAGAAGAGAAGAAAAAGTATATGAAGCATTAACTTCGCTGAGTTCTGAAGTTCACGGAACGTTAAAACTAGCAGTCGCATCGATTATAGGACAGTACTGGCTTCCTTCTGTATTAAAGAGGTTCGTTGAGAATTATCCTAGTGTGAAGATTTCGCTCGTAACAGGGTGGAGCAGTGAGATTTTAAAATATTTATATGAAGATGATATTCATGTCGGAATCATTCGAGGCAAGCCAGACTGGAGAGGGAGAAGTCATTATCTCTTGTCTGATGAACTATATTTAGTCGACACTGCGATCCGTTCGATCGAAGAGCTTCAGCAAACTGAGAAACCGTTCATACAGTTTAAGAGTGATTCGACTTACTATCAAGAGATTCAGGAATGGTGGCAAACGCAATCGTTTGCTCCACCAAAGAAAACGATCGTTGTGGACCAAATCGAAACGTGCAAACAGATGGCGCTGAACGGCATCGGCTATGCGATCCTCCCATCGATCTCGATTACAGAAGATGTGAGTGAATATCATCGCATCCCTCTTTTAGATAAAGAAGGAAACGCGTTGAAACGAGATACGTGGTTATTAACGAATGATACCGCACTTCAATTAAAACAGGTGGAAAAGTTCATCGAACTCCTCGACGGATAGGAAATCATTAGACTTCACGAAAACAATCATGTACGATAAAATGAAAAGCATGCGGCAAAGCCGTGTAGCTATTTGGAATCAAGGAGGAAGAATAACCATGAAAATGATGGATGCAAACGAAATTATTAGCTTTATTCAAAACAGTGAGAAATCAACTCCTGTCAAAGTACATATTAAAGGGAACTTAGATGGTATCGACTTCGGTAGTAACACGAAGACGTTTATTACTGGCGATACTGGTGTGCTTTTCGGAGAATGGAAAGACATCAAAAACGTCCTTGAAAACGAAGCTTCTAACATCGAAGATTACGTTGTAGAAAACGATCGCAGAAACTCTGCGATTCCAATGCTTGACCTTAAAGGCATTCAAGCACGAATCGAGCCTGGCGCGATCATTCGTGATCAAGTTGAGATCGGAAACAACGCAGTTATCATGATGGGTGCTATGATCAACATCGGTTCTGTTGTTGGCGAAGGCACAATGATCGATATGAACGTTGTTCTTGGAGGACGCGCAACAGTTGGTAAGAATTGTCACATCGGTGCAGGCGCTGTTCTTGCAGGTGTCATTGAGCCACCTTCTGCAACACCAGTTATCATTGAAGATGATGTTGTCGTTGGAGCGAACGCTGTTGTCCTTGAAGGTGTAAAAGTTGGAAAAGGCGCAGTGATTGCAGCTGGATCGATCGTTACAGAAGACGTTCCTGAATACACGCTCGTTGGTGGTACTCCAGCACGAGTACTTAAAGAAATCGATGATCAAACTCGTTCTAAAACAGAGATCAAAAAAGAGCTTCGTCAGCTTAAAGCAGACTGATTTCACATGAATAGAAGAGCAGTAAGACGAGATCTGCATCGTATCCCTGAAATAGGATTTCAGGAATATAAGACACAGCAGTATCTGCTTCAGTTCATCGAACAGCTGCCTCAAGAGCATCTTGAAGTGAAAACTTGGAAAACAGGAATCTTAGTACTCGTAAAAGGAAGTAACCCGACTAAAACGGTCGGTTACCGTACTGACATAGACGGCCTTCCGATACAAGAGCAAACTGGGTACCTGTTTCAATCAGAGCATGAAGGATACATGCATGCTTGTGGTCATGACTTTCATATGACGATCGCGTTAACCCTTCTTGAACACTACGCTGTAAAACGTGTGAAGGATAACCTGCTGTTTATTTTCCAACCAGCAGAAGAGGGACCAGGTGGAGCTCTTCCAATGTTAGCTTCAGAAGAATTTAACGCTTGGAAGCCTGATGAAATGGTTGCTCTTCATATTGCACCAGAATATCCAGTCGGCACGGTCGCAACGAAGCCAGGTTTGCTCTTCGCAAACACTTCAGAGCTATTTATCGACTTGATCGGCAAGGGCGGGCACGCTGCTTATCCTCACCATTCACGCGATATGGTCGTTGCAGGCAGTCATCTTGTTACACAGCTTCAATCGATCGTTGCAAGGAATATTGATCCCCTCGATTCGGCAGTCGTTACGATCGGGAAGATTGAAGGGGGGACGAAGCAAAACATTATTGCTGAAACCTCCCGTCTTGAAGGGACGATCAGATCGCTTTCGGCAGATTCAATGACGCTTGTGAAAAAGCGTGTTGAATCGATCGTCAAAGGGATTGAAGCTTCATTTGAATGTGAAGCGAAAATCGATTATGGCTCGAACTACTATCAAGTGTTCAATGATGCGCAGCTAGTCGAAAGGTTTATGAACGTTACTAGAGAGTTAAGCGATATAACTATGATTGAGTGTCGTGAAGCGATGACGGGCGAAGACTTTGGGTATTTCTTACGAGATATACCAGGGTTCATGTTTTGGCTTGGAGTAGATTCAGAATCAGGACTGCATTCCTCTACTTTGAAGCCAGATGAAGATGCGATTGACGTCGCGTTCGATGTTCTTACAAACTATATCGACAGCACGTTTGGATAATAAGACGCCTCGAGGATCACCTCGAGGCGTTTTTTTTGTGCCTTAAACCGTTTTTAGCGTTTGACTGTATTGATATGTTACAAAATCATGTTTATAAATTTCTTTAACTAATTGCATAGTTTCTTCATTATAAAAGTTTTGATAGTCAGGAACCGGCTTGTTTAAGGAAGATTGTGACATCTTCACTTCAGCAAAGCACCTCTCATCAAATTTCTTCATCTTACCCGTTATGTGATGAGGAGATTTTACGATCGTTTCTATGGGAGAGTGTGGCAGTTTATATTGTTTTTCTATCGTTTTTAACTCATTCATGAAGTTTTCAAGTCGTATATAGTTTTTTATTAGCAACTCTTCTCCATCAGTGTATTGTTGTGCAATATGGAGGTTGATCGCGCCTTTTGTAACACCGATGTTTCTTATAATATACAGAAATTGTTTGAAAGACATACCATCTTTAAGGTGTGGTGCGATGACTCTCATAATGCTTTCATTCGTTATCGTTGCAAAATAAGAGCTCACTGCACGCGTGAACGGGTCTCGAACAAGCTTGTAGACATCTTTTTCATCGTTAGCTAGTGCTTTCAGTATATTCTTCTCATAATGTGGTTGATTTTGAAATTCGTTCATTCTATATGAGTGAATGGACTCGTATTGCGAGGCCGTTTCAAGTAGTCCTATGTGATAAAAATACCATTTAGCAAGTGAAGTACATCCTCCTTTTGGGCTCCAAAAGAATAGGATTGGGAAATTAGAATCGTATAAAGGAAGTGGAGGTGAGACTAACTTGTTGATTACCACTTCTTTTTTAAGATTGCCCAATAGTGCTCAACTCCTTTAAGGCTAGTCCTATTATTGACTATTAATTATAGTATGCAAAGGTAATTGGAAAAGTGAGGTCAATGTCTGTTCTGGTCGCATTATGATTTTATGGGTACGAATATTTCTTTTCGGAAACTAATGATTTATGTTCAAACAATGAATAGTTTAGCGAAAATAGTTCATCCTAATGCTAGTACTCGCAATGCATTAGAGGGGAAGGAGTGAAAAGCATGAAAAGAATCGCTGTAGAAGATACGCTTTCTGACGTAGCACAAGCGCTTCAAGCAAAAGGGTATGAAGTGGTTTCCCTTAAGCAGGAAGCTGATGCAAACGGCTGTGATTGCTGTGTGATCTCAGGTCAGGATCAGAACGTTATGGGAATGCAGGACGCTACTACACAAGGAAGTGTCATCAACGCTGATGGCATGACAGCTGATCAAGTTTGTCAGCAAGTCGACAGCAGATATCAGCAATAAAAAAACCGCCCCCTTCTAGAAGGGGGCGGTTCTCGTTAATCATCTTTTTTTACCCAATTGCCATTATCGTTCTTTTCGTATTTCTCTTCCACTGCACTCCAAGCTACTTTAAAAGCTGTCTTCTCGTTATCGTATTGCTCTGAAGCAGAATTAAAGGCTTCCTTAAAGATATCTTGTGCATGGGATGGAAGATTATCTTTCACCTGATCTGGCAGGTCACTTTTCGAATCATAAGGCAATGACGTCACGCTCCTTTAACGATTTGTCATTACTTTACCCAGCGCTAGTGACACTTAAACGATTACTGCTCTTTCTTCTCAAGGTAAACTTGATGTGGAAAAGGGATTTCGATTCCGTTCGCATCGAAAGCTTCTTTAATCTCTTTACGAAGTTGACGCTCAACGCCCCACTGTTCCATATTCTTTGTTTGACAGAGAACGCGGATGACAACATCAGAATCACCCAGGTTTTGAACACCTAGAACGTTAGGACCTTCAACGATTGAATCGTTCGTTTCGGCAACCTTTTCACACACGTCTTGAAGAACGCGAATCGCTTCGTCAATATTGTCATCATATGAAATGCCAATATCGACAAGGGCGCGCATGTTTCCTCTAGAATGGTTGCTCAGTGAGCTGATCTCACGGTTCGGAACATAGTTAAGTGTTCCGTCAAAAGAACGGATATGAGTTGTGCGGAGGCCAACTTCTTCAACGATTCCACCGAATCCAGCTGCTGTTACATAGTCGCCAACATCCATCTGCTTTTCAAGTAAGATGAAGAATCCTGTCACGACATCACTAACCAGTCCTTGAGCACCAAAACCAACTGCTAGACCGATGATACCAGCACCAGCGATCAATGCTTTAATATCGAATCCAAACGTATCGAACACGACTGCGACAACGATGAAAATCAATACATAAGCGAAAATGCTCATCGTTAAATTCTTTAATGTGTCTGCTCTGCTTTGACTCATATTTTTTTTCGTAGTTACTTCAGTGAAGGACTTTTCAATAAAACGAGTTCCTAATGATTTCACGATCGCATAAACGATAAAGATTGCGATAAGTTGTAGAATGAGTAGTCCAGTATCAACGAGCAATTCTGCCCAGCTGATGTTTTCAATAAAATCCATGTTTCTCCTCCTTTAACCAGATACGGGTATATACCTTACTGACAAAGTATAGCGAAAAATGTCGCTACGGTTCAAGTGAAGTGTTATAGAAGACGTAAGAAAAATATTTCGTTATACTTATCATGTCATGTTTATGAAATAGAATACACGGGCAATATAGGGAAGTACGTTTCCTATTCATTATATTAAATTAATTATTACTTAATATTGACTATAAAAAATGGTTGTACTATAATGACAAACGTGGGCGAAAGCCGCAGGATATTTTCTAGGAGGGATTTACACATGGCAGAACGCATGGTAGGTAAACAAGCACCTCGCTTCGAAATGGAAGCAGTTATGAACAACAAAGAATTCGGTAAAGTAAGTCTTGAAGAGAACATGAAGAACGACAAATGGACAGTTCTTTTCTTCTATCCAATGGACTTCACATTCGTGTGCCCAACTGAAATCACTGCACTAAGTGACCGTTACGATGAGTTCGACGATCTAGATGCAGAAGTAATCGGAGTATCTACTGATACAATCCATACACACCTGGCTTGGATCAACACTGACCGTAACGAAAATGGTCTTGGTGACTTAAACTATCCACTAGCTGCAGATACAAACCATAAAGTATCTAAAGAATACGGCGTATTTATTGAAGATGAAGGTGTAGCACTTCGCGGACTATTCATCATCAGCCCTGAAGGTGAACTTCAGTACGCAGTTGTTAACCATAACAACATTGGCCGTGACGTTGATGAAACACTTCGTGTGCTTCAAGCACTTCAAACTGGTGGACTTTGCCCAGCAAACTGGAAACCAGGTCAAGAAACGCTAAACGTATAATATAGAGTAAACCTAAAACCTCCAGGTGATCCTGGAGGTTTTTTATTTAAACTATCATACTAAAATCGGTCATAAAAAGAAGAGTTTATACGTAATGTAACATGTGCAATGACCTAAGTGTCGTGCTCACTCTGTTTTCGTAGAAAGAACAATTTGTATGCTAGTAGTGGTAAAAAACCTTCAAGAAGAAAATCTTGGAGTTTTTTTTATTTAATAGTCTCAATTGGTGGTTATTTATTTCGAAATCCGATATATTATGTATATTGTCACTAATTTTACAATTCATTTATAGTCAAAGGTGGTGTCGCGTTGGATACGTTTAAGAGATTAAAAGATTTTTATTGGCCGTATAAGAAGTTGTTCTTATGGTCTGTGTTCTCATTGTTTTTTGTAACCGGAATCACGGTGGTATACCCGATGGTCCTGCAATTTACGATCGATGACGTCATTCTGAGTCAGGAGTATCAATGGGTTCCTTATCTCGCATTTGGATTTATAGGCATTATGTTGTTTAAGGGTATCGCTACATTCTTTCATCAGTACTTAGGGGATCTCTTTGGGGTAACAGCTGTCTATCGACTAAGAGAAGAGCTTTACAAAAAGCTTCAGTACTTACCTTTTCGATACTATGATAATGCGAAGACCGGAGATTTAATGTCACGCTTAACTGCTGATGTTGAAGGTTTTCGCTTTTTCCTTTCTTTTGGATTCGCACAAGTGATCAATTTTTTACTACTGATCACATTCAGTTTGATCGTCATGTTCAATTATTCTGTTCCGTTAGCGCTCGTAACGCTAGGAATGCTCCCTTTCCTCAGTATCGCAGTTTATCGCTTTGATAAAAACGTCCACCCAGCATTTAGAGGAATCCGGAAATCGATGGCGAGGTTAAATACGAAGGTACAAGAAAACATTAGCGGGATCAATACTGTCAAATCGCTATCGAGAGAAGACTTCGAGATCGGTAAGTTCGTAAACAGCAATACGGACTATCGCGACAACTACTTAACGACGTCGAATATATGGGCGAAGTTCTTCCCGATGATGGAGTTTATCGGAAATCTCTGTGTGGTGTTCCTACTATCATATGGTGGGTATCTCGTATTCCAAAACCAGCTTCGACCTGGAGAACTCGTTGCTTTCTTTAGTCTTGTTTGGTACATCATCTGGCCGATCATGAACTTAGGATTCGTCATCAACACTTTCTCTCAATCAAAAGCTTCAGGTGAACGACTACTTGAAATTTTAGATGAACCTGAAGATATATCTGATAAAGAAGGTGCCATCGAGGTGAACCGTTTAGAAGGTCATGTTGAGTTTAAACATGTGACGCACAAGTATGCTTCTGAAGATGACGAGGCGTTGAAGGATATTTCTTTTGATGCACCAAAAGGTACAACAATTGGTTTATTAGGTGCAACGGGGTCAGGAAAGACAACGGTTACGCAGTTGATCGCTCGTTTTTATGAACCAGATAGTGGAGAGATCTTGATCGATGGTAAAAAGATCGATGACTATACATTCAAGTCTCTTAGGAGAAATATTGGCGTAGTGCTTCAAGAGACGTTCTTATTTTCATCAACAATTCGCGATAATATTGCCTATGGCGATCCTGATGTTTCGTTCGAGAAAATTCAAGATGCAGCGAAACGTGCACAGGCGCATGAGTTCATTATGGAATTGCCTGAAGGGTATGACACGGTTCTTGGAGAGCGTGGAATGGGGCTTTCAGGAGGACAAAAACAACGAATTGCAATCGCTCGAGCTATTTTGACAGATCCAAGTATTTTGATTCTCGATGATGCTACGAGTGCAGTCGATATGCAAACGGAGTTTAAGATTCAAAAAGCTTTCGAAGAAGTGATGAAGGGAAGAACGACGTTTATCATCGCGCATAGAATTTCTTCATTGAAGCATGCCGATGAAATCCTTGTATTGAATAAAGGAGAAATCGTTGAGCGCGGAAAGCATGATGAACTGATCGAGAACGAAGGATACTACCGAGGTATCTACGATATTCAGTATCAAGATCAAAAAGAGATTATGAGTAGACAGACGGTTTGAAAAGGGGTGAAAAAGAGAAATGAAACAGAATCGTAGACAACGATTTCACTATTCTCAGGATTCAGCTATTGAAAAACAGTTTAACTGGAAGCAGATGACGAGGCTCCTAGGATACATGGAACCATATAAGAAAACCCTTCTCCCAAAAGCAATCATTACGATGCTTATTTCAACAGCTGTAAGGTTGATCGTACCGATCTTTATCGGGGTATTGCTTTTCGATCATGCGATAAAAAATAAAGATGAAACGCTATTGATTCAGCTCATTATTGGTATAGCCGTGCTGTATGTCATTTCATGGATTTCGAACACATACCGTATCAAATGGACGAATCAGCTCGGTCAATACATCATCTATGATATTAGGCAGGGGTTATTTAAGCACATACAAAAGCTATCGCATGGATTCTTTGACAAACGATCAGCAGGTTCAATCTTAGTAAGAATCATAAACGATGTAAATTCGATGCAAGAACTTTTTACAAATGGTGTTATCAACTTGTTAATGGATATCGTTTTATTACTTGGTATCCTCGTGGTCATGTTTATTCTAAGTCCAGAGTTGACGCTAGCGATCATGATCATCCTTCCGCTCATGTTCTTAATCTCGACTAGGCTACGAAGAAGGATTAGGAGATCATGGCAGCAGGTTAGGGTGAAGCAAGCGAAGCTAAACTCTCACTTGAACGAAAGCATTCAAGGTATTCGCGTGACACAGTCTTATACACAGGAAACAGAGAACATGGACTTCTTTGAAGGCGTAAACCATGAAACATACTCAAGTTGGAAGGATGCGACGAAGAAGAGTGCGATGTTCCGACCTTTCGTAGAGATGTCGAATGCAATTGGAACAGCGATTCTGATTTGGTTTGGTGTCTATTTAATCCAAAACGGTCTCGATTATGGTGTCTTCGTAACGTTTGCTTTTTACTTAGGAATGTTCTGGGAACCGATCTCAAGATTAGGTCAAGTATATAACCAGCTACTCGTAGCGATGGCTTCATCAGAGCGTATTTTTGAATTTTTAGATGAAAAGCCAAATGTTCCTGAGAAAAAGGATGCAAGAGAATTTAAAGAAATGAAAGGTGAAATCACGTTCGAAGACGTTGAATTCTCCTATGATAAGAAAAGAAAAGCACTTCATCAGATGAGTTTAAGAATGAAAGCGGGCGAAACAGTTGCACTTGTTGGGCACACTGGTTCTGGTAAATCAACAATCGCCAATCTGATCAGCAGGTTTTATGATCCTACAAAAGGGTCAGTAAAAATCGATGGCGTCGATTTACGAGATGTTAAATTGGATAGTTTGCGCCAAAAAGTGAGTGTCGTGCTTCAAGATACGTTTATCTTTTCTGGAACGATTATGGAAAACATTCGTTTCGGTCGACCTGATGCAACAGATGAAGAAGTACTCGAAGCAGCAGAAGCAGTCGGAGCGGATCAGTTTATCAAGAGGCTAAGCAATGGGTATGAAACGGAAGTTGAAGAGAGGGGTAACGTACTTTCAGTGGGTGAACGTCAGTTGTTATCTTTCGCCCGCGCGTTATTAGCCGATCCGAGAATTTTGATACTCGATGAAGCAACCGCTAGTATCGACACAGAAACTGAGCTCAAGATTCAGAACGCACTAAACGTCGTGCTTGAAGGTAGAACTGCGATTATGATCGCCCATAGGCTGTCAACGATCCGTGGAGCAGACAATATTATCGTGTTAGATCATGGTCGTATATTAGAGCAGGGAGATCATAACGAATTGATGCGTAAAGGTGGAACCTACTACGAATTAGTCCGTTCACAGTTTAATATGATGGATGCAGGATAATAAAGAAGTCCTTTTCGGGCTTCTTTTTTTAATTTAGATTGTGATACTTGTCACAAAGTCCTTGTTCAGTCATAATAGATTTGTAGAAAGCTTCACATGTTTGTTAGTTTTTGTTCAAGTTGATAAGGGAAGATTGTTTACAAGACTTTGAGTTGATCTAAAAGGGGATGAAGTAGGTGGAAATGGATTCAGCGATGCTCAGCAGGCTTTTAACAAGCCTTACACTAGGGTTTCATATAATCTTTGCAACTCTCGGTGTTGGTGTGCCTTTGCTTATAAGTTTAGCAGAATGGATCGGGATCAAGCGCAATGACCCTTACTACACGTTATTAGCAAGACGCTGGTCAAGAGGGTTTGTTGTAACTGTTGCAGTAGGGGTTGTGACAGGAACGGCTATTGGCTTACAGCTTTCTTTACTCTGGCCAAACTTTATGCAGCTTGCCGGTCAGGTAATCAGTTTGCCTTTATTCTTAGAAACGTTTGCGTTTTTCTTTGAAGCAATCTTTCTAGGAATCTATTTATATACATGGGATCGATTTAAAAAGCCAATCTACCACTGGTTGATTTCAATACCAGTCGTAATCGGTTCAACCATGTCGGCAGTCTTTATCTCTACAGTCAATGCGTTTATGAATGCTCCACAAGGTTTTACGATGGTCGATGGTGTATTGACTGATATAGAACCGCTTGCTGCGATGTTTAATCCTGCGACGCCAACTAAAGTAGGTCATGTTGTAATGTCCGCATACCTTACATCGGCAATCGTACTAGCCGCGATCACAGCATTTATGATGCTCAGGGGCAAGACTGGTACGTATTACAAAAAAGCGTTGAAACTGACGATGACAGCAGGTTTTATTTTTGCGATTGGGACCGCGATGGTAGGGGATTTCGCAGGGAAGTTTCTTGCGGAATACCAACCTGAAAAACTAGCTGCTGCAGAATGGCATTTTGAAACAACTGGGAATGCAGGGTTAATTGTTGGAGGTATTCTAGATGAAGAGAATGAAGAAGTTAAATACGGTCTCGTGTTACCTAACTTCTTAAGTATCCTTGCTCACGGTAACCCGAGTGCGGAAGTGATGGGCTTAGATCAAGTACCAGAAGATGAAACACCGCCACTCTTTATCCATTACCTTTTTGATGGCATGGTAGGAATCGGAATGTATTTAGCAGCTCTGACGTTCTTCTATATGCTCGCTTTAAGGGTTAAACGATTCAACCCGGGTAACAGATGGTTACTAAGGCTTATCGTCATTGCAGGACCGCTTTCGATGCTTGCAATTGAATTTGGATGGATTTTCTCAGAAGTGGGGCGTCAGCCTTGGATCCTTTGGGACATTCTCCGAACAGGTCACGCTGCAACAACGTCGGATCACGTAGGCTTGATGCTGATCTTGTTCTTATTGTTATACATCGTCCTCGGGACGCTTTGTGTCATCGTTCTTAGAAAGATGTTCCACTCGAATCCAGCAGAAAATGAGTTAGAGGAAATCGCAAAATCTAGATAGGGGGGTGTCAAATTGGATATTCAGGTTATAGGGATCACGGTGTTATGGGTATTTCTATATGGCTATCTAATCACTGCTTCAATCGATTTCGGAGCCGGCTTCTTTGCATACTATGGAGAATTAACAGGCCGAGATCATATCATCAACCGTATTATCAGTCGGTACTTATCTCCGGTTTGGGAAGTCACGAATGTGTTCTTCGTATTCTTTTTTGTAGGTCTGATCGGTTTCTTTCCAGACACAGCATATTATTTCGGAACAGCGTTGCTTGTGCCTGGAAGTATTGCGATCATTCTCATAGCCATCAGAGGATCATTTTATGCGTTCGGGAACTACGGTGCAAAAAAGAGTAAAGTGTATACCTTCTTGTATGGAGTGACAGGGTTATTGATCCCTGCTTCGCTCTCAACGGCACTCACTTTATCTGAAGGTGGTTTCATAGAAGAAGTGGATGGCAACGTCACGTTTCTCGCAGGTGAACTTTTCACAAGTTTTTATTCTTGGTCAGTCGTGTTACTTGCGATCGTTTCTGTATTGTTCATCAGTGCCGCATTTCTTACATTTTATGCAAGCAGAGCGAATGATACGCCTGCGCTTGAGCTTCTAAGGAAATACGCTCTCTTTTGGAGCGCACCAACCATTTTAGCTAGTATACTCGTCTTCGTAGCGCTGCAGCAACACAACCCTGAGCATTTTGCGAGCACGCTCGACTATGCATGGCTGTTTATTGCATCACTGTTTTGTTTCTTAGTTGCAACATACTTGATCTTTCATAAGAAACGCTATGGAACAGCCTTTATCTATGTTATGCTGCAATTCTTTTTTGCGTTCTTTGGCTACGGGGTGTCACACCTCCCGTGGATTTTATACGACTACGTTACGATTTACTCTGGCTACACGAACGAAACGATGGGGGTTTACCTAGTAATTGCGTTCGTAGCAGGACTATGCTTACTCGTACCTTCTCTAATCTTATTGATGCGACTATTCCTCTTTGATGCTGAGTATGTAAAAGGGAACAAGTCGTAAAGAGATCATATTGACACGGTGGTACAACGTGATAGGATAGAGTTAACAACGTGGCAGCGGATCGCTGTCACGTTTCTTTCCGAGATAAGTAGGAGGAGTGTACGTTGAAAAAACAATTTGCGGTTATTGGACTAGGCCGTTTTGGCGGTAGTATATGCAAATCATTGAGTCAACAGGGAATGGAAGTTCTCGCAATCGATATGGATGAAGACAAAGTTAACGAATTTTCCTCCGTAGCAACGCACGCTGTTATCGCAGATTCAACGGATGAGAGCGTATTAAAAAATCTAGGTATACGAAATTTTGATCACGTGATTGTCGCGATCGGAGATAATATCCAGTCAAGTATCCTTACAACGTTGATCTTGAAAGAGCTAGGTGTAAGTAACATTACGGTAAAAGCTCAAAATGATTATCATGAAAAAGTTCTGAACAAGATCGGTGCTGATAAGATCGTTCACCCAGAGAGAGATATGGGGATGAGGATTGCTCATAATATCATATCGAATAGTGTACTCGACTATTTAGAGCTTTCAGATGAACATAGTATCGTCGAACTTATCGCAAACTCAAGAATGGATAATAAAACGATTATCGAGCTCGATATCCGAGCAAAGTACGGTGCCAACATCGTTGCAATTAAGAATGGTGATGACATCATCGTTTCTCCTCAAGCGGACCAGAAGATCTACAAGGGAGATATTTTGATCGTGATCGGCTCAGATCAAGACATCAACCGTTTAGAGCGCCAGCTGCTTAATAGAGATTAATCAAAAAACCGCCTGTCATTGCGACCGGCGGTTTTTTCAGTTTAAATGATGACTTCGTTCTAGTAGTGTCTATACCGCAGAAAAACAGATTGTTTAAAGAGAATCAAGTTTTTTTCTTGATGCAAGACGTGTACATTCTAATTAAATTTAGGAAAGGAAATATTTCATATCCTGAGCTCTAATGAAGAAGCGTTCTACTGTTTTTAAATCAATTCTTTTAGGTTTT
Organism: Anaerobacillus sp. ABR4_321; assembly: GCF_056158505.1. Taxonomy (NCBI): domain Bacteria; kingdom Bacillati; phylum Bacillota; class Bacilli; order Caryophanales; family Bacillaceae; genus Anaerobacillus; species Anaerobacillus sp. ABR4_321. The sequence continues at coordinate 3,030,252 of NZ_JBSWTK010000001.1, read as the reverse complement.
AGAATACATTTAACGCAGATTGGAGCGGAAGGATACTTGACTCCTGCGGGATATGCGGGACAGGTAAGACCCCGCAGGAACGAGGAGGCTTACCGCCCGCCCCGCGGAAAGCAAGTATCCTGGAGCGCAAATCCCACCAGCCATAATGGATCGTTACCTATTAACGTTACTCGACAATCTAAAAAAAACCGCCTATCGAAGTGACAGGCGGTCTTTAATGATATTTTTAGATCTCCATGATGATCGGTAGGATCATTGGACGACGCTTTGTTTTCTCGTATAAGAATGGTGCAAGCGTATCAGTGATTTCGTTCTTGATCTCAGACCACTGACTCGTACGTTTCTCCATGACGCCATTAAGATGCTTCGATAGAAGATCTTGTGCATCATTGATAAGATCTCCAGATTCTCTCATGTATACAAAGCCGCGAGAGATGATGTCTGGGCCAGAAAGGATCTTGAATTCTTTCATGTTGATGCTGACAACAACGATAACGAGACCTTCTTCAGAAAGAATCTTACGGTCACGAAGAACGATGTTACCAATGTCTCCGATTCCTTTTCCATCAACGTAAACAGAACCTGATGGAATTTTACCGCTGATCGATGCTTCATTTTCGCTTAGAGCTAGCACTTCACCATTGTCCATGATGAATGAGTGGTCTTGTGGAATGCCACAGTCCTGAGCGAGCTTCGTATGCATCTTAAGCATTCTGTATTCACCGTGGATCGGCATGAAGAACTTTGGCTTGATCAGGCGAAGCATCAATTTCTGTTCATCTTGCCCACCGTGTCCGGAAGTATGGATATCACTTAGTTTGTGATGGATAACTTCAGCTCCAGCACGAGACAGCTGGTTAATAATTCTCGAAACGCTTACCTGGTTACCAGGGATCGGCGAAGAGGAGAATACAACTGTATCACCAGGGATGATTTGAATTTGACGGTGCGTACCGTTAGCGATACGAGATAGCGCAGCCATCGGCTCTCCTTGACTTCCTGTACAAAGGATCGTTACTTGATTTTCTGGAAGTCTGTTGATTTGATGCGCATCGATGAACGTATCTTTCGGCGCACGAATGTATCCGAGTTCTTGTCCAATCGTAATGTTCGCTTCCATACTACGTCCAAATACCGCGACCTTACGTCCGTTTTCAACCGCAGCTTCAACAACTTGCTGAAGACGGTGGATGTTTGATGCGAACGTTGCGAAAATAACGCGGCCATCTACTTTTCTAAAAATGTCCTGAATCGTCTCACCGACGCGACTCTCAGACATCGTAAAGCCAGGAACTTCACTGTTTGTTGAGTCAGATAGAAGTGCTAATACGCCTTCTTTCCCGATCTCGGCCATCTTAGTAAGGTTAGCTGGCTCACCTACTGGAGTGAAGTCAAACTTGAAGTCACCTGTATGAACGATGTTTCCAGGTGGTGTCTTAACGACTACTCCAAAGGAATCTGGAATACTGTGTGTTGTTCTGAAGAACGCAACAGATGTTTTTCTAAACTTGATGATGTCATCTTCTGTAATTTCGTTAAGAGACGCTCCTCTTAGAAGACCGTGTTCTTCAAGTTTGTTTCGGATGAATCCTAGCGCAAGTTTCCCACCAAAGATTGGGACATTAATTTCGCGAAGTAAGTATGGAATACCTCCGATGTGGTCTTCGTGACCATGTGTGATGAAAAGTCCTTTAATCTTATCCTGGTTTTTCACTAGGTAAGAATAATCAGGAATTACGTAATCAATTCCTAGTAACTCTTCTTCAGGGAACTTAACCCCTGCATCGACCAGGATAATTTCATCCTGGAACTGAATACCGTACATGTTTTTGCCGATTTCTCCTAGTCCACCGAGTGCAAAAACGGCTGTTTGATGATTTTTAACAAATTTCATAGTTTATACATTCTCCAATTCAAAGTGCTCTGATTTTTGCTCGAATTCTAGAAATTCATCTTCTACTGTTTGAATGAATTCGATATTGTAGTTGCGTTCCTTTAATTTATAGCGAACTTCCCGTTCAGAATTAGCCTCAACGTACAGGCTGTTTGTTCGCTCTCTTACAGGAACCTCCTTTTTTGTTTCTTGATAGTAAACCTTATAAATCATTCTAAATCTCTCCTTAACCAAGACAATTTGTGTGCATCTCCGTTTATTATATAGGAAATTGGTTTCTTTTTCATGTTTCAAATAGATTTTCCATTATAAAAATAGAGATTTACCGCGCCATGAAAGGAAAAATTCTTATTCTTGTACTGTTGGAGAGTGAGGGAAAAAGAAGGTTTTTAATGATTTTTTGATTTTTCGTTTCATTTTCGTATACATCTGATCCATTCCTTTCCTATTGTTATAGTGTTGTTATTATTCGTTAATAGTCAAAAAAATAGTTAGGAAACAGATGGAAATGAATCAAGAGACAAGAAGACCCTGTTCATGTAAGATAGAATGATACGAAATGCATGAGGAGGGGAATCCATGAGACTGTTACTTGCCCTGTTATCACTTAGCTTAATCTGGGGGATGTCATTTATGTTTATCAAAATACTCGTTCCAGTGGTTGGACCGATGGGCGTCGTATTTTACAGATGTTTGTTCGGTGCATTGGCGATTTTTATATATCTCATTGTAAAAGGGCGAGTTAGCTACCTATTTAAAAGGCTCCCGTGGGGAAGCTTGATTTTAGTGGGTTTGTTGAACGCACTTATACCTTGGGGGTTGATCGCATTCAGTGAAGAGCGCATCTCTAGCAGTTTAGCAGCTGCATTAAATGCTACGACTCCTTTATTTACCGGGATTCTAGGAGCATTGTTCTTTTCGAGAGTTCTCAAGCTGAGACAGTGGTCAGGGGTTATTATCGGATTTATCGGTATATTATTTCTTATCGAATTCAATCTCGGTTCATTTTTTAAAGAAGATTGGATCGGGGTCGTACCGATGCTCATTGCAACAGCTTGCTATGGCTTTGCATCACAATTCACTAAGAAAAACCTTTCAGATGTTCCTGTCGATATCTTGGCGATCATGACGCTAGCAGTTGGAACACTAGGTGGATTCATCATGATGTTTGTTTCAGGAGATGTACAATTATTTACGCCGATCATCGAACGTGATATCCTTATATCGCTAATAGGACTTGGGGTGTTTGGATCAGGCATCGCCTATCTTCTCTTCTTTTATATGATTCAAAAGGGGAGTGCAGAGTATGCGACGCTAGTGACATACTTGGTTCCAGTCACGGCGTTGTTTTGGGGTAGTGCATACCTTGATGAGGCGGTTACAGTTACAATGGTCGTTGGACTATTGTTTATCTTTACAGGCGTATATTTATCAGGACGTACAACAAAAGCAGAGAAAAGACTTTTACAAAAGTCTGCATAGAAGGATAGGTGAGAGAAATGATGAATGATAAGATTGTTTTCTTCGATATAGATGGTACATTGTTAGATCATGATAAAAAAGTTCCAGCTTCGACGAGAGAGGCTCTAAAAGAATTGACAGAGAAAGGTGTAACGGTTGCGATTGCGACAGGAAGAGCACCTTTCATGTTTGCAGATCTTAGAGAAGAGTTAGCTGTCGATTCGTTTATCAGCTTTAATGGACAGTATGTAAAACACAAAGAAGATATCGTTCAAACAAATCCTTTAAGTAGGGAAGAAATCGTTTCGCTTGAGAAAGTAGCGAAAGAAAACGGTCATCCTATGGTGTTTCTAGACCATGAAGCCATGATGAGTAATCACGACAAGCATCCTCATATTATGAAGAGTATGGATGATCTAAAAATGCACTACCCGGGCTTTAATCCTACGTATTACCACGATCGTGATATCTATCAAGCTCTCCTTTTCTGTCAAAGTGAAGAAGAAGCGAACTACCGCGAAACATACGGTAACTTTGATTTTATTCGTTGGCACGACTTTTCGATGGACGTTATTCCTCCAGGAGGTTCAAAAGCAAGAGGAATTGAAGCGATGATTTCACACTTAGGGTTTAAGCGTGAAAACACATTTGCCTTCGGTGATGCTTTGAATGATATCGAAATGCTCAAATACGCAGGAACTGGTATTGCGATGGGTAATGGTTATCAAGAAGCGAAAGAAGCTGCTGACTTCGTGACGGATCCAGTCGATGAAGATGGAATCCGAAATGGATTGATAAAAGCAGGACTGTTGTAACGATGAAATAAAAAAGGAATCGCGCACTTGCGCGATTCCTTTTTTATTACCGAAGAGGTGACAGCTCCTGTGCTTCTTCTTCATTTATTCTATCGTAAAACATGATACCATCCAGGTGATCGATTTCGTGTTGCGCGACAATAGCAGGGAGTCCCTTAAGTCTTAATTTAAGTGGGTTGCCATCTGTATCAATTCCTTTTAGGGTTATTCTCGCATACCGAGGTACAGCTCCCGGAATATCTCGATCAACAGAAAGGCATCCTTCACCGCCTTCTAAATAAGTTTTTTCTACAGAATGACTGATGATCTTAGGATTCATAATTCCATAGCTGTATAACGTTCCTCTATGATCTGTAACATGGATGGCGAACATCCTTTTGCTAATGCCGATTTGAGGGGCGGCAATCCCGATACCTGATCGAAGCTCATATTCTAAAGCTGTTTCTGGATCCTGGCTATTGATTAAAAATTGAAGCATATCTTGAAGCGTTTGTTTTTCTGCTTCAGTGGCGGGGAGTTCGATTTCTTCTGCTACTTGTGTAAGGATCGGATCTCCCTCTCTACGTACGTCTTTCATTGTTAACATAAACATTTTCACTCCTATCTTCACGGACTCTCACGTTATAAGTATATTGAAGACACTTACTTATGGGTACCTAGATCATCTAACTATCAGTTTAGCACACCATTCAACGCGATAAAATAAATCGTAACGTTTACGGAATGACCAATAATCTCTTCAGCTTAAATTTGTGATAAAACGACTGTTCTATTGCCTGATAGAATATGGTATAGTAATCAAAGATATGAAATCATTGGTATTAATTGGAGATGTGGGGGGACTATTGTTGTCAAGAGTGAACCGAGTAGGAATCATTTCTCTTTTTTTCTGTTTTCTCATCCTTGTTGGATGTCAGTTCGGTGAGAGTACAGAGGAAAAGATGTATAACCATTTAGAAGAAGCAGTAGCGTTAGAAGATCAATTTAGAGAACAGCAAGAACCATTAGCTAAGGCTGAGAAGAAAGAGCAAGGGCTTTATGATGAAATCGTTGCACTTAGCATGGATGAGTTCGATAAGATCAAATCTCTTTCAGAAGAAGCGGAAGCGCTAACGGAAAAGAGACTAGAATACTTAAACAACGAGAAAGAAAGTATCGATAAGGCTTATGAAGAATTCGAGAATACGAAAGAATTAAGTGAAGACTTAGAAGGTGAAGTTCAAAAAAGCGCAAACACGCTCATCGAAAAGATGGATAAGCGCTACGAAGCGTACCAAACGCTTTATAAAGAATACAAAGCAGCGATCGAATTAGACAAAAAGCTTTATAGTATGCTGCAAGATAAAGAACTTACGCTAGAGCAACTTCAAGAGCAAATCAAAAGCGTGAACGACCAATATACGAAAGTCTCTGAACAGAAAGAAAAGTTTAATACGTACACAACAGAGTTTAATGAAGCAAAGAAAGCTTTCTATAAAGCTGCAGAATTAAATGTTAACTATGGAGAATAATACTAAACCGCTCAAATAATTGAGCGGTTTTTTATTTAATTGTATTAGTAAACAAAATCCCTTTGTATTGATACAGTTTCATATTCATAGTTATAACAGGTTTTCATATAGGAGAGAAAGCTTATTTTTGAAACCTAATAATTGACTATATAGACACTGTATTGTAAACTGAAAAACGAACTTACTCATGAAGAGAAACACTCCCTTATTTTTACTGATACAGTTCACAAAACGCAGTAGTACATAGTACTAGGGATTATTTCTCCAGAAATAAGGGTATGAAATTGAGTGTTGTCTTTAGTGGCACAAATTTTATCGAGACAAACTGTCATTTAATAAAGGCTAAATGGACATGCTAGATATGTCTGAAAACTGAACGACCCACTCACAATTGCATTTGCAATTAAATAATTTATCTCTTTATGAATGAAAGGATGAGGTGAAAGGTATGGGGACAAAAACCCTCGAAAACATTGAAGGCCAATTCGAAATGTTCCAGATCTTAAATGAAAACGGCGAGATCATTAATGAAGAGGCTATGCCAGAACTAACTGATGAGCAGCTTCAAGAACTTATGCGCCGCATGGTTTATACACGTATTCTTGATCAGCGTTCAATTTCTTTGAACCGTCAAGGACGTCTAGGATTCTACGCTCCAACAGCAGGACAAGAAGCTTCTCAGCTTGGAAGCCAATTTGCACTTGATAAAGAGGACTGGATTCTTCCAGGATACCGTGATGTTCCACAGTTAATTTGGCACGGACTTCCTCTATATAAAGCATTCTTATTCTCTCGTGGACACTTTGTAGGAAACCAGGCTGATGGCCTGAACATGCTGAGCCCGCAAATTATTATCGGAGCTCAAATCACTCAGACTGCTGGTGTTGCACTTGGACTTAAGAAAAAAGGCAAGAAAAACGTAGCAATCACTTACACAGGTGACGGCGGTGCGTCTCAAGGTGACTTCTATGAAGGAATGAACTTTGCTGGTGCTTATGGCGCTCCTGCTATCTTTGTTGTTCAAAACAACCGCTTCGCAATTTCAGTACCAGTTGAAAAGCAATCAGCTGCAAAGACGATTGCTCAGAAAGCTGTCGGTGTTGGAATTCATGGCGTACAGGTAGATGGAATGGACGTTCTAGCTGTTTACAAAGCAGTGACTGACGCTCGTGAGCGTGCGATCAACGGTGAAGGTCCAACTCTTATCGAGACAATGACGTACCGTTATGGTCCACATACAATGGCTGGTGATGATCCAACTCGTTACCGTTCAGAAGATCTTGATAGCGAGTGGGAAAAGAAAGATCCAATCGTGCGTTTCCGTAAGTATCTAGAAAGCAAAGATCTATGGAACGAAGAGAAAGAAAATGAAGTTGTTGAGAAAGCGAAGGAAGAAATCAAAGCTGCCATCAAGCAAGCAGACAAAACTCCGAAGCAAAAAGTAACAGATCTTATCGAAATCATGTACGAAGAGCTTCCTCATAACCTTCGCGAGCAATATGAAGAATATAGTGCAAAGGAGTCGAAGTAAGCTATGGCGCAAATGACAATGATTCAAGCAATCACTGATGCGATGCGTATCGAATTAAAGAATGACGAGAACGTACTCGTATTTGGTGAAGACGTAGGTCAAAACGGCGGCGTATTCCGTGCGACAGAAGGACTTCAAAAAGAATTTGGTGAGGATCGTGTATTCGATACTCCACTAGCAGAATCAGGTATTGGCGGTATGTCGATCGGACTTGCACTTACTGGTTTCAGACCTGTACCAGAAATTCAATTCTTCGGTTTCGTTTACGAAGTAATGGATGCAATTTCTGGACAAATGGCTCGTCTACGCTACCGTTCTGGAGGTTCATTCCATGCTCCAATCACTGTTCGTTCTCCATTTGGTGGCGGAGTTAAAACACCTGAACTTCACGCAGATAGCCTTGAAGGACTAATGGCTCAACAGCCTGGTCTTAAAGTTGTTATCCCTTCAAACCCTTACGATGCAAAAGGACTTCTAATTTCTGCGATCCGTGATAACGATCCGGTTATTTTCCTTGAGCATATGAAATTGTATCGTTCTTTCCGTCAAGAAGTACCTGAGGAAGAATATACAATTGAAATTGGTAAGGCTGATGTGAAACGTGAAGGTTCTGATATCACGATCGTAACGTACGGTGCGATGGTACAGGCTTCTCTTAAAGCTGCAGAAGAGCTTGAAAAAGAAGGCATCAACGCTGAAGTAATCGATCTTCGTACAGTTAGCCCGCTAGACATCGACACGATTATCGCATCTGTAGAGAAAACAAACCGTGCGATCGTCGTACAAGAAGCACAAAAACAAGCTGGTATCGCTGCAAATGTCGTGGCTGAAATTAACGACCGCGCGATCCTTAGCCTAGAGGCTCCTGTACTTCGTGTTGCAGCACCTGATACAGTGTTTGCGTTCTCTGCTGCAGAGGATGTATGGCTTCCAGATCATTCAGATATCATTGAAAAAGCAAAACAAGTCGTTAACTTCTAATTTAAGTTAACTTTGATAGAAAATAATGAAGTGAAGTGCATCCGCACTTCGCTTCACACCTTATATAAGCAAATTTTTTACAAATAGGAGGCGAAGTCCTGTGGCATATGAATTCAAAATGCCGGATATCGGTGAAGGTATCCATGAAGGTGAGATCGTAAAGTGGTTCGTTAAAAAAGGTGACGAAGTAAAAGAAGACGATATCCTTGCAGAAGTACAAAATGACAAGGCTGTTGTTGAAATTCCTTCTCCTGTAGACGGAACTGTTAAAGACGTTCACGCTGAAGAAGGAGCAACAGTAGTCGTTGGAGATGTAGTAATCACATTCGATGCAGAAGGCTATGAGGATGATTCCGAAGAAGAAGCTGCTGAAGAGCCTAAAGCTGAAGAAAAAGAAGAGCCTAAAGAAGAAGCTCCGAAAAATGAAAGTTCTGAAGCGAAATCAACACCTTCTGAAGATACAGAAGAAGACGCTGACCCTACTAAGCGTGTGATCGCAATGCCAGCTGTACGTAAGTATGCTCGCGAAAACGGTGTGAAGATTTCTAAAGTATCTGGTTCTGGTAAGAACGGCCGAGTTCTTAAAGAAGATATCGATAACCACCTAAGTGGCGGCGGTCAAGAAGCTGCAGCTCCAGAAGCGAAAGAAGAAACAACAGAAGCGAAGGGTCAAGAGCAAGAGGCAGCAGCAACAACTTCTGCACCTGCAGCATCAGCTCAGCCTGAAACTCGTGAGAAGATGAAAGGTATGCGTAAAGCGATCGCTAAAGCGATGGTAAACTCTAAGCACACTGCTCCTCACGTAACGCATATGGACGAAGTCGTTGTTAGCGATCTTGTAGCTCACCGTAAGAAGTTTAAGCAGTACGCTGCAGACAAAGATGTTAAGTTGACGTATCTTCCATACGTTGTAAAAGCACTTGTTTCAGCTCTTCGTGAGTTCCCAATGCTAAATGCTTCAATTGATGATTCCACTGATGAAATCGTACACAAGCATTACTACAACATCGGAATCGCTGCAAACACAGACGCTGGACTCGTTGTTCCTGTCGTGAAAGATGCAGATCGTAAACCACTCCTTAATGTTTCTGCGGAAATTAATGAGTTGGCTAAAAAAGCTCGTGATGGTAAACTATCAGGGGACGATATGAAAGGTAGCACGTGCACAATTTCTAACTTGGGTTCTGCTGGTGGACAATGGTTCACGCCAATTATCAACAACCCTGACGCTGCTATTCTTGGAATCGGTCGTATTGAAGAGAAGCCAGTTGTTATCGATGGTGAAATCGTTGCAGCTCCAGTACTTGCTCTATCAATCAGTTACGACCACAGATTGATCGATGGTGTTACTGCTCAATTGGCACTTAACCACATCAAACGTCTGTTGAACGATCCACAACTCTTAATGATGGAGGCGTAAAATTATGGTAGTAGGAGATTTTCCAATCGAACTAGACACACTTGTAGTAGGAGCCGGACCTGGAGGCTATGTTGCAGCAATTCGTGCTGCACAGCTTGGTCAAAAAGTTGCAATCGCAGACAAGGGTACTCTTGGTGGCGTTTGCCTAAACGTTGGATGTATTCCTTCAAAGGCGCTAATCAATGCTTCACACAAATACGAAGATGCTAAGCATTCCGAAGATATCGGAATCACTTCTGAAAACGTAAAAGTAGACATGAAGAAAGTACAAGAGTGGAAAACTTCAGTTGTTAACAAGCTTACTGGTGGCGTTGAAGGCTTGATGAAAGCGAACAAAGTAGACGTAATCAGTGGAGAAGTTTACTTCGTAGATAAGAACACTGTTCGTATTATGGATGATAAGAACTCTCAAACATACACGTTCAACAACTGTATTATTGCTACAGGTTCTCGTCCGATCGAACTTCCAAGCTTCAAATGGAGCAAACGCGTCATTTCATCAACTGGTGCTCTAGCACTTGATGAAGTACCTAAGAAGATGGTAGTGATCGGTGGAGGTTATATCGGAATCGAACTTGGTTCTGTGTATGCGAACTTCGGTACAGAAGTAACGATCCTTGAAGGTTCTAAGCAAATCCTTCCTACATTCGAAAAGCAGATGAGCACACTTGTTTCTCGTCGCCTTAAGAAGAAAGGTAATGTAGACATCATTACTGAAGCAATGGCTCAAGGCGTTGAAGAAACGGATGAAGGTGTTACAGTTACAGCAGAAATCAAAGGCGAAACGAAGACATTCGATGCTGACTACGTTCTTGTAACTGTTGGGCGTAAGCCGAACACTGAAGAAATTGGTCTTGAAGAGCTCGGAATCGAAATGACTGAAAAAGGTCTTGTTAAGATCGACAAGCAGTGCCGTACAAACTTCGATAATATCTACGCAATCGGTGATATTGTTGAAGGTCCAGCACTTGCACACAAAGCTTCTTACGAAGGTAAAGTTGCTGCTGAAGCAATTAGTGGCGAAGCTGCTGAAATCGACTACCTTGCAATTCCTGAAGTTGTATTCTGTGAACCAGAACTAGCTTCAGTTGGTTACAAAGAGCAAGAAGCAAAAGATGAAGGCTTCGATGTGAAAGCATCTAAGTTCCCATTCGGCGCTAACGGCCGTGCACTATCTCTAAACGATAGTGAAGGCTTCATGAAGCTTATCACTCGTAAAGAAGATGGTCTTGTAATCGGTGCACAAATTGCTGGTCCTAATGCTTCTGACATGATTGCAGAGCTTGGCCTTGCAATCGAAGCTGGAATGACAGCTGAAGATATCGCTCTTACAATCCATGCTCACCCAACTCTTGGTGAAATTACGATGGAAGCTGCTGAGGTAGCGATTGGTACACCAATTCACATCGCATAATAGATAGAACATAAACCCTGGTGAGTTCACCAGGGTTTTTAATTCGTTTCAAATTGATTTATCCTTAAAATAAGCATCCTGGAACGGAAATCTCACTGTTCCATTAGTAGATAGCTATAAACGCTTTCTTGATTATTTCAAAAGCCCTAGTGAATTCGCAGGGCTTTTTTGTAGTAAATATAAGAGTACTGTGTGTACTATAAGAATACCGCTTGTACGAAGGGCATATAGCTAAAGTGGAGGTGAGTGGACTTGGGAAGAATGTTGTTTGTTCTATTATTTCACGTAGCTTCTTGGAGTGCTTTAGTCGTCATTCTGCACCTATCATCCCAAGATCGACTTTTCTTTAAAGGGATCATGGTCCTCATGTTTTTATATTTTATCATTACATATACAGTTAGAATGATTCCCGAAGTGAAAACGGTAGCTCTCATCACGCTCGCCTCAACATTGTTGTTTGCCATTATGGAAATGGTTTATCACACCGTCTAGTTTTTCAACCCTAGCATGATAATGATTGGAGAATCTCTAAATCATACTATCTCTAAACATCGTTTTTAGTATAAAAAAAGAGTACGGATCCTTCTAGGATCCGTACTCTTTTACGTTTTTAGATGATGTTATTCATCTTTTTTTGGTGCGCGAGCTGGAAGTTTTTCTTCCTTAAATGCTTTCAATAGCGATATGATCATCCCGATAATGATGATAGCAAATGGGAATGCAGCAATGATGGATGCTGTTTGAAGAGCACCTAGTCCACCTGACCACAGCAATACTGCCGCAGCGGACGACTGGATGACACCCCATGTAAGCTTAACACCAGTTGAAGGGTTTAAGCTGCCGTTTGTTGTTTGCATACCAAGAACGAACGTAGCAGAGTCTGCAGATGTAATGAAGAACGTACTGATAAGCAAAATAGCGATGATCGACATAAATGTACCGAGTGGGAACTGCTCAAGGACAGCGAATAATGCAACTTCCATACCCTGATCACTAATAATGTCGTAAACGCCTGTTCCTGCCATATCCAGTGAGATGGCAGAACCGCCGAATACTGAGAACCAAAGGCCACCGAAAATCGTCGGTACAAGAAGTACACCTAATACAAATTCACGAATGGTTCTACCTTTGGAAACACGTGCAATAAACGTACCAACAAATGGTGCCCATGCAATCCACCATGCCCAATAGAAGATCGTCCAGCTTTGAATCCAAGAAGATCCTTCAAATGGACGCATGCGCAAGCTCATACTTGGTAGGTTTTGAATATAGGAACCTAACGTTGAAGTGAACAAGTCCATAATAAAGTTTGTTGGTCCTGCAAATAGCAAAAAGAACATTAGCAGTATGGCAAGGACAATGTTCGTATTACTCAAATATTTAATGCCTCGAGATATACCAGTTGTTGCCGAAATCATATAAAGCACTGTGACGATTAGAATAATCATCAATTGCGTCATAAATGAGTTCTCAATGTCGGTTAAATATGAAATTCCTCCGCCAATTTGAGATGCCCCGAAACCTAATGACGTCGCTACACCAAATACTGTAGCGAAAACTGCGATTACATCGATTAGCTTTCCAAGCGGACCGTATACACGGTCACCGAGTAATGGATGGAATACAGCACTTACAACCCCTGGTGCTCCTCTTCTGAACTTAAAGTAGGCAAGAGCAAGAGCAACTACTGTGTAAATCCCCCATGGGTGTAAGCCCCAGTGGAAGAAGCTATATTGGAATGCAAGTCTTGCTGCTTCATCAGACTCAGGTGATGCGCCAGCTGGCGGTGTATAGTAGTGAAACATTGGTTCAGCTACACCCCAGAATACTAGACCAATACCCATTCCTGCAGAGAACAACATGGCGAACCATGTAATCGTACTGTACTCTGGTCGGTCAGTATCTTTACCTAGACGAATTCTACCGAATTTAGAAAAGATAAGATAGATCGCAAAGATAAGAAATGCAGAAGCTGCTAGTAGATAGAACCATCCAAACTTCACCTGTAGAAAGGTTTGAAGTGAGGATGTAGAAGAATCGAGAGACTCTGGAGCGAACGTACCCCATATAATGAAGATAAGGGTCAAAGCTGCAGAGATCATAAATACTCTCGTAAGCTTACTCATTGTAAATCACACCTTTCAATCAACACTTTTAAATTGTTATTCAAACATGGAAATCTACCGGGTAATGTAAAAGAAAATAAAAACTATGTGTACTAAATGTTGCCCCCGGGATGAAAAAAATATTCGAACGTTAGCCACGACACCTGATTTTGCCTCGCCAATTTACCGTACAGAAAAAGGCACGTTCTCTAGTATATGGGTTGATTTTTTGCTTGTAAAGTATTTTGGCATGGCAGAAAATTAGTCAGAATAATGATTGAATTAGCAAAAAGGAACGATTGGTTAAATGTGACATTCTTCTCTTTCTACTTCCTATACATTCGTTTATGATAGATAAAGACTAGGTGAAGGGGAGAGGGAGAGAATGAGGAAAGCTATTCAAATCTTATCGGTTCTTGTGTTGGTTCTTCTTGCTGCATGTTCCACCGATGCAAATTCTAATGCTGAGGAGACTGCAGAAAATAAAGACAAAGAAGTTGCAACCGAGGAAGATGCAAAACAAACAGAAGGAAATGAAGTAGAAGAAGATAAAGACGAAAAAAATGAAGAAGCAAAAGAAGATGAGCCCGTTGTAGAGGAGGAAGTTGTAAAGAAGTATAAATTAAACACAGCTTTCTGGGGCTTTGAACCAATTAATGATGCGCCATCAGAAGCTGTTCTTCTAACGATCGACGATGCACCTGACAAGCATGCACTCGACATGGCAAAGACGTTGAAGGAACTCGAGGCACCTGCTATCTTTTTTGTGAATGGTCATTTTATGGATACTGAAGAAGAAAAGGCGATCGTAAAAGAAATTCATGAAATGGGATTTGAAATTGGAAATCACACGATGAGTCATGCAGATTTAAAGTCATTATCAGAAGAAAAACAGCGTGAGGAAATTGTGAAACTTAGTGATATGATCGAAGAAGTAATCGGAGAGCGTCCAACGTTTTTCAGAGCACCATTCGGTTCCAACACGGACTTTTCAAAAGCATTAGTGAAGGAAGAGGGAATGCTCTTGATGAACTGGACATATGGATATGATTGGAATAAAGAATATCAAAATAAAGAAGGTATTACAGATATCATGGTAAATACGCCTCTTCTTCAAGACGGCGCTAACCTGTTGATGCACGATCGTGAGTGGACTGCTGCAGGTCTAGCTGATATCGTAAAAGGATTAAGAGACAAAGGGTATAGCATGATCGATCCAGAAACCATCGATATTGAACTAAACTAAATAGAGCATAAAAAATAACCAGCCACTCCGGCTGGTTATTTTTTTGTGGTATACATCGTCCTGCCATTAAATAACGTCAGGTCACCGTTCATTTTTTTTGCGAGGAATTTACATAGTTCGTTTGCTTTAGCTTTATCTCCATGTGTCGCATAGTCTGGTAGAACGATCTGAAGGGCGTCTTCTGTTAAACCGATAACGATTCCACGGTATTCTTCCGATGTACCTTTTAAATAAAACCAATTCTCATCATGACCCATTATGTTATACGGAAATGCGGAAGTTCCATAATCCCAAGAAAGCTGTTTCCCTGTTTTTTCGGTGATCTCCTTATAATAGATTAGAAACGATTTCACTACATTTAAGTCAAGATCCTCCTTAGATTTAGGAGCAACATAGGCACTTTGCGGCAAACGTAATTCCTCCTCTCATATAAATATAGTGTACCTGCCAAATCGTTTTCTGACAATTATTACATAGCTAACATATGTAAATTGTATGCGCCTAATATCACTAAAAATTGGAACAAACTTTCTTAATGTGATATACAATATAGTATTGACAAAACAATTGTGACACACTATTATGGAGATAAGCAAAACGGAAGCGTTTTCAAAACTTACTTTGAGGGGTGTTAGATATGGGAATTATCATATGCCAAACGTGTGAAAAAACAATCGATCATGTAATTGAAGATAAAGTGAGTACTTTGTATAGCAGATGTCCAGAATGCAATAAGAAAGACCGCAAATAAGAAATAAAAGAAGAGGTGGCATTCGCCACCTCTTCTTTTATTTGATTGCTTTGTATTCTTTTATCACTCGTAATGTTTTTAATTCATCATCTTCAGGGCCTTGAACTGGTAAGCCAGCTTCAATATTTTCTTCTATATACGTTAGATTTTCTTCAGTAATAATTTCCCCCGGAATGTAGATTGGAATGCCAGGGGGATACACCATAATAAATTCAGCGATGACCCTGCCTGCTGATTCTTTGATCGGGACGACCTCTGTGTCAGCGTAGAACGCATCACGAGGGGATACGGCTAATACTGGTATATCAGGAACATGAACGGCAACTACCTCAGGATTAGAGCCTATTGCTTCTTGAAATGCTTCCACCATATCTTTTAAAGCATAAACAAGTGCAGAAGTTGTTTCTTCGTTGTCTCCTGGGGTAACGATACACAGTATGTTGTATAGGTCAGAGAGTTCTACTTCAAGGTTCGCTTCTTTTCGTAACCAGATTTCAGCTTCGTACCCAGTGATTCCAAGGTCATGGACAGAGATGATCAGCTTAGTCGGGTCGTAATCATACGTTGCATTCGTCCCGATGATCTCTTTTCCAACACAGTAAAGCGGTGTGATTTCATTGATCTGCTTACGCGTTTTTTCAGCCAGTTCAATTGCTTGATCGATGAGCTCATACCCATCAGTAACTAATCGCTTACGTGCAACGTCGAGTGATGCGAGTAGGAGGTAAGATGTTGAAGTAGTCGTAAGCATGCTGATGATCGTCTGCACACGCTTAGCTGATACTAATCCCTCTTTTACGTTTAACACAGAGCTTTGCGTCATAGATCCGCCTAACTTATGGACACTAGTGGCTGCCATGTCTGCACCAGCTTGCATTGCAGATAAAGGCAGGCGATCATGGAAGTGAATGTGTACCCCGTGCGCTTCATCCACAAGGACAGGTACGTCATAGCTGTGTGCGATCGAAACGATCTCCTCAAGGTTCGCAGAAATACCAAAGTAGGTAGGATTTATAACCAGCACACCTTTTGCATCCGGATGCTGAGCCAATGCTTTTTTTACAGCGTCAGGAGTAATGCCATGGGAGATCCCTAACTTAGGATCGATTTCCGGATGGATAAACACTGGTGTAGCTCCAGAAAAAATAATTGCTGACATAACGGATTTATGCACGTTTCTTGGGACGATAATTTTCTCACCTGGTGAACAAACAGACATGACCATCGTCATGATCGCGCCGCTCGTTCCTTGAACAGAAAAGAATGTAGCGTGCGCACCGAATGCTTCAGCAGCAAGCTCTTGAGCTTCTTTAATCATACCGTGCGGGTGATGGAGATCATCTAAAGGACCGATGTTGATCAAATCGATCGAAAGCGCGTTATCTCCAATAAACGATCTGAATTCAGGGTCCATTCCGGTTCCTTTTTTATGGCCGGGTATGTGAAATTGAATTGGGTTTTTTTGCGCGTGTTTTAATAAACCAGTAAATAATGGTGTTTCGTTTTGTTGCAAAGCAAGCACCTCTTTATCTATACTCTATAAGGAATCCTTGAGAAAAACAGACAAGGATTTCTAACTAATAATGCCATAAACAAACTGAGTATAATCACATCACTCGATATTTGCAAGTTTTATTTTAAGTAGGTATCCTCCCTCTCTAGTAATTAAAGGGTTTTAAGCTACATTCTAGAACAATGTAGAAAAGGAGGAGATCATCATGAAGTGGAATACTCGTATAACGAATTTACTAGGAATTGAAAGACCGATCGTTCAGGGAGGTCTTGCGTATTTAGCGTATCATGAACTTGCTTCAGCAGTAAGTAATGCGGGTGGTCTTGGACAGCTTACCGCGATGTCCATGGATACTCCGGAATTATTAAGGAAGGAAATCAACCTCACGAAACGAAAAACCGCAAAGCCATTCGGCGTTAATTTTGCGATCGGACAGCATGGTAGACCGTTTGAACATATGGTTGAGGCTGCACTTGATGAAGGTGTCGATATCATTTCGGTTACGGGAGGGAATCCTAAACCAGTGTTCGATATGGTCAGAGGAACGAATACGAAGGTCCTCGTATTGACAGCTGGTAAAAGGCAAGCTGTAAAAGCTGAAGAATTGGGTGCAGATGCTGTTATGGTAGTTGGACAAGAAGGTGGAGGTCATCTAGGAAAAGACGATACCAGCACGATGGTTCTTGTTCCTCAGGTTGTAGAGGCTTTAACGATTCCCGTGATTGCTTCAGGAGGAATTGGAGATGGAAGGGGACTGATGGCCGCGCTGTCTTTAGGTGCAGAAGGCATCGAGATGGGAACGAGATTTATTGCAACAAAAGAATGTACACATGCGCATAAAGCATATAAGGATAGAATCATATCGAGTAAAGAAACAGATACTGTTATTATTAAGAGAAGCCTCGGAGCGCCTGCAAGAGTGATTAGGAATCAATTTGCAGATCGAATCCAAGAAATCGAGACAAGGCAAGAAGGCTATGAAAGTTTGAAAGATTACATAAGCGGTGAAGCGAATAAGCGTTTTATTTATGAAGGTAAAGACGAAGATGGATTTGCCTGGGCAGGGCAAGTAATCGGATCGATTCACGATGTGCCGACAGTTGCTGAGCTATTTGATCGATTTGACGAAGAGGCGAGTAAAGTGGTTGAAAAATGGAGTGAACAGAAAGGGGTCATCACATGAACGTAGAATATCCGATTTCAATCGATTGGAGTAAAGAGGAAGTCATCAAGGTCGTACAATTTTTTCAAACCATTGAGAAAGCATACGAGAGGGGAGTTAGTAAAGGAGAGGTACTCAGTACCTATTCAGATTTTAAGGAAGTTGTTCCTTCTAAATCTGAAGAGAAGCAGATGTTTAAGCAGTTTGATAAGGATACAGGTTATTCAACATACCATACCGTTAAGGAAGCAAGAGAAACTGAGCGGGAGAAGGTCATGATGAATAAGTAAAGGAGGGGGATCACCCCTCCTTTGTTATTTCTTCTTTCATCGAAAGGTGGTAGATCGGCACGAGTGTCTCGAACGTGTTTTTAACGGTCTCAATGAACGTTTCACCATCTTGTAGAAGGGGATCATCACTCTTAAAGTGTCTTCCTACTAAGAATTCACCTTTCTTCACGTCTCTAAATCGAGTTAGCACCTCTTCAAGGTCTACTTCTTGAATAGACTTGCTAGCGGATTTCTTCGTATGATCCGTCGATACCATATAAGAAGATGGAATCGTCTCTTTCAATCGGTCAATGTTCGAAAGCATCATAGATGCCATGTCTTTTTTGCCAGGAAGCTCATAAATATAAGCTAACCACACAAATACATGGTCGTCGAAAAGGCCGATTTGAAAGTGTGGGTGTTTCTTATAGCCACGGTTGTTATGAGCGAAAGCCATCCAAGTGTCAGCCGGTGGATTTTTTGTTCTTCTTAAGTGTCTGGCAATATGCAGATACATTTCATTTCCTACAAGTGCTTCAAGGTCACGTTTCACTTCTTTACTAATTTCCTCGAATTTAGGCTGAATGCGTTGTTGGATCGCTTCCATCCGCGGTTCGAGACCTTCGATATCAAACGTTTTAAAATCAGTTGATGTAAAACCGTTAAATGACATAATTTCCTCCAATAAGTCAATTTTTTATGAAAATAGTGTACCATAAAACGACAAAGTGTATGAAGTTTGACGAACGATGCGCACTTAAAGGTTTGAAAGATAGGTGAAAGAGGAAAAATACTAGTAAATAAAGAGGTTGCATACTTAGCCTTCGAGGCATAAGATAAAGTAAGCTGAAAGCAGAAAAGTCAGAATATTCAGTCTTGTACCCTTGAGAGCCACAGACTACTGCTTTGATGAAAACTATGAGAGGGGTGTAGGTTACCATGAAACAAGTGATTCAGTCTTTGCAGAGAAACGAGGCAGAGAAGCGCATTCCGGTTTTGAAAATGGAAATTGATTATGAGTTGGCAACACTACACGATGCGATGATTGCAAGTGACAAGGACGGAATTCTCAAGTGCAAAGTAAAGCTAGAAGAATTGAGGAAAGAAATGATTCGACTCGAGGCATAAGGAGGCGAACCTTGCAAAAAGGTTCGTTTTTTCTTTTTTTCCTGTCATAATAAGAAGTAGACAAAGCTAAAAGGAGTTCGAGTCATGACAAAGCAGACTAACATGGAGAACATTTATCAAGATGCAAAGAAATGGATTCGTGAAGCTGGTCGAGAAATTGTTGCTTCTTTTAAGACTTCCTTCAACATTCATACAAAAAGCAACCCGAACGACCTGGTTACGGATATCGATAAACAAACAGAAAAATTTTTTATAGAAAAAATCAACAACCACTATCCTGATCATCGCATTATGGGAGAAGAAGGCTTTGGGGATGAGATTGAAGATGTAAAAGGAGTGATATGGTTCCTTGATCCCATCGACGGTACGATGAATTTCGTTCACCAACAAACCAACTTTGCAATATCGATTGGAATTTATGAGGACGGAATAGGAAAGGTAGCATTAATATACGATGTGACGAAGGACGAGCTCTATCATTGTAAAAAAGGAGAAGGGTTGTTTATTAATGATCAGAAGCAAAGTCCCCTTAAGCCAGTGAACTTATCTGAGTCTCTTCTCGCAATTAATGCAACATGGGTGACTGAGAACCATCGAATCGATCCGAGAACGTTCTCACCTCTCTTAAAGAAGATCAGAGGAACGAGATCGTATGGAAGCGCAGCGATCGAAATGGCTTATGTAGCGGCAGGCAGATTGGATGGGTATGTTTCATTAAGGCTGGCTCCTTGGGATTTTGCTGCAGGAAAAATCCTTATTGAAGAAGTTGGTGGCATCTGCACGACAGTCGATAACCAACCGATCGATATCCTTAAGAAAACCACGCTTTTCGTCGGGAACGAATCATTTCATCGACAGGTTCAAGAACACTATATTCAGCCTGCTATCGATCAAAACTATTATTTAAAGAAACCTTCAACATAATGTTGACGAAGCAAGTATTTGACGATGGACAGGCAGCGCTGCTTCATCATTGGACAAAGGATGATACGTCATGGTTGGTAACTGAAATAGGGAGGCAACCTACAAAGGAAGAGTTAGTTTCTTACATTCAAACATATGTAGGTATCGGCTGTGAATGGACGAAATGGATGCACAACGATGAGCCTGTAGCGATAAGCTGTGTACACCCGAGTGCTAGTTCAAACATGAAACCTTGGATTGGAACGATTGTGGTTAAGCCAGGCTGCAGAAAACAAGGGTTTGGAAGAGAAGTAATCGAAGCCCATAGGAAAACGATGCAAAAAGTAATCTTTGCTGGTCTTCCATATGAGCACATCGAATGGAGTCTCTTTCTTTCAAAATGCGGATTTGAACAATATGGGATAGAAGAAGAGGACGGAAAGAAGTACTTGATTATGGTTCTTCCTGATTCATAGGAAAAAGAAATGTAACTGGGCGTTCGAGGCTCGGGCATTCGTCCGCAGGAAAGCTAGAGGGATTCAAACTTCTGAGGCATAGGGATCACGATAGGTTTGTTTTTCACCAAACTAAAAGAGTTGTCGAAGTGACAACTCTTTTTTCTATTGCTCCGCTTTTCGTTTGATACGGAAGCCCATTCCCATAAAAAATCCTACACCTACAAAAGACAGCAGTATTCCGATCACGCTTTGTTCTGCTATTGAAACGCCAATTGCGCACATGCTAATCACGGCTAAAATGGCCATTAATAGTAATAGAAAGTTATGCTTATTCATTCGGACGCCTCCTTAATACTTATAGTGTACAATAAAGAGTAGATTCCTGAAAGGACATAAATTTCTCCTAACGCCATTACTGTGTTATAATGGACTAGTTATTGAGATTATCGTCATGGATAGGACGAGAATACGAGGAGAGAGTTTAATGCAAATTAGAGAAGATATTCGTAACATCGCGATTATCGCTCACGTTGACCACGGTAAAACGACACTAGTTGATCAAATGTTACATCAATCTGGTACATTTCGTGACAATGAGCAAGTAAATGAGCGTGCGATGGACTCGAATGACCTTGAAAGAGAACGCGGGATTACAATCCTAGCTAAAAATACTGCAATCAATTATGAAGATAAGCGAATCAACATCATGGATACTCCTGGACACGCAGACTTCGGTGGTGAAGTAGAGCGTATCATGAAGATGGTAGATGGTGTTCTACTCGTTGTTGATGCTTATGAAGGCTGTATGCCTCAAACACGTTTCGTGCTTAAGAAAGCACTCGAGCAAAAACTTACGCCAATCGTTGTGTTGAACAAGATCGACCGCCCAGCTGCTAGACCAGAAGAGGTTGTTGATGAAGTGATCGACCTATTTATCGATCTTGGCGCAGATGAAGATCAGCTTGATTTCCCTGTTGTATATGCTTCTGCAATCAACGGAACAGCAAGTTTAGATGCTGATAAGCAAGATGACAACATGAAAGTTCTAATGGATACAATCATTGATAACATCCCAGGACCTGTCGACAATAGTGACGAACCTCTTCAGTTCCAAATCACTTTGCTTGATTACAACGACTACCTTGGTCGTATTGGTATCGGTCGTATCTTCAGAGGAACGATGAAAGTTGGACAGCAGGTCGCATTGATGAAGATCGATGGAACTGTGAAACAATTCCGTGTAACCAAGCTATTTGGTTTCATTGGACTGAAGCGAGTAGAAATTGAAGAAGCAAAAGCTGGAGACCTTGTGGCGGTTTCAGGAATGGAAGAGATCAACGTAGGTGAAACGGTTTGTCCATATGACCACCAAGATCAACTTCCTATTCTTCGTATTGACGAGCCTACTCTTCAAATGACGTTCCTTGTAAACAACAGTCCTTTCGCTGGTAAAGAAGGTAAGTATATTACAAGTCGTAAAATCGAAGAGCGTCTGAGAGCACAGCTAGAAACAGACGTAAGTCTTCGTGTTGAAAATACAGATTCTCCAGATGAGTGGATCGTGTCAGGGCGCGGTGAGCTTCACCTTTCGATTTTGATTGAAAACATGCGTCGTGAAGGGTACGAGCTACAGGTTTCTAAGCCAGAAGTAATTGTTCGTGAAGTCGATGGTGTTCCAAGTGAGCCAGTTGAACGCGTTCAAATCGACGTTCCTGAGGACTACACTGGAGCTGTCATGGAGTCTCTTGGTGAGCGTAAAGGTGAAATGGTTAACATGGTGAACAACGGAGCAGGCCAAGTCCGTCTAGAATTCATGGTACCTGCTCGTGGACTGATCGGTTATACAACTGAATTCCTTACGCAAACTCGCGGTTATGGGATTTTGAACCACACGTTTGAATCTTATATGCCTCTTATTAGCGGCCGTGTTGGTGGACGCCGTCAGGGTGTTCTCGTATCGATGGAAAAAGGAAAAGCTTCTGAATACGGAATTATGGGTGTAGAAGATCGTGGTACGATTTTCGTTGAACCTGGTACTGAAGTTTATGAAGGTATGATTGTTGGTGAGCACACTCGTGAGAACGACATCACTGTAAACATCGTAAAGGTAAAACAGATGACAAACATGCGTTCAGCAAACAAAGACCAAACGGTATCAATGAAGAAGCCTCGTGTATTGACTCTTGAAGAAGCTCTTGAGTATCTAAATGAGGATGAGTATTGCGAGATCACACCAGATTCTATCCGTCTTCGTAAAAAGATCCTTGATAAGAATGAACGCGAAAGAGTAGCTAAAAAGAAAAAATTAGCCCAACAATAAGGGTGTCTAGTGCGATTCAAAAGGGGCATCCCTTTTGAATCGTTTTTTTATGGAGATGTTGGAGGTGTAAAATGTGAACAATGAAGTGGTTCCATCAGGTGATTTATCATTCTTCGCAAAGTTAGTTGGAATAGAAGAGAACATGACATTAGGTTTTTATTTGCTGTATGCGATCATTGTTATTCTTTCGATCGTTGTATATCGACTAGGATTCGCGAAGAAATTACCCGTACTTAAGAATGCTGTTATTTACATTCTGCTAATTGTCGGTTGTTTCCCTCTTACCTTTTTTGGAATTGGGCTTCCTGTAGCGGAAGGATTAGTAGCTGCTGCTGTCGTATTAATCATATATAAGGTTCGTCTCAATCAATCGAAGAAAAACGAAAACGAGGCGGGCTAACGTCAGAACAAGCGGGGGGAAGCAGTGAACCTTCAGGATGCAATGTATAATTGGCTAAGCATAAAAAAAGTAGCCGATGAGAGAGAAAGCGATCATGCTGCCCAGGATACAAGAGCTTTTTTTGAGGAAATATTGATAGAGGATCACGGTGTATCGGAATTGGATATTGAAATTGAAGAACCCTATTATATCGTTCATTTTGTAAAAGAAAATGACAATAGGAATATGAAATTTCCAATTGAATTGATCGATGCGTTGTTACGTTCGATTCAAAATGAACCTAAATATAACCAATAAACAAAAGACGTGCTCAGAGCACGTCTTTCTTACAACGATCATTTTTCGTTAAACCGATAAACAGCGAAAAGCGCAGCCGCATACACAGCATGTCCCAAAGTCCAATACGATATCGCTTCGATATCATTCAAAGGAGGAGTTGGCTTCTCAGCTAAATAGGTCAAAGGAAAGTATAGGAATACAGTTGGAAGCGTAAGAAGGTAGGAAAAGAGTAATTGCGCTACCTTACGTTTATAGAAGTATCGATAGCTTCCGATTGTGTATACGATACCGATGATTAGTGAGATGATCAGGTGGAAAATAAATTCAATCATTTCAGGCCACTGAATATCTCCCATTACCGGTATGAAGTCGATATTTAGTAGTAGGGTATACACAAGGACACCCGTTTTGTACTGAATTGCTTTCAGTAATAATCCTAGTATGATGCCAGATAGTGTACCTGCGATCAGTCCTTCTTTTACTTTACCACTCATCATCAGTTTCTTCTTTGTGGTAAAGTTTAAAATCGCCGCTTTCTTTCCTCTCTTTTGTGCGGCTTTCGATCCGATCATAGCACGGGTCGCACATATAAGTGTGAATAGGTCTGTTGCGAAGTTTTTTGGCGAGTGGACTGCCGCTATCAATAGATTCGATCTTATCACATAGAACACATTTTACACGCACGTTTAACACCTCTCATTCATGTAGTTAGTATAGCATGAAAGAGGAGAGGTTTTGCAGTACAATGCAGTTAGAACTTTATTTATGGAGGGATGAGAATGCCAAATAAGGTAGAGAATACCCTTTCAGGTGAACTACTCACATTACTCAAGAAGGAACAATACGTTCTCCTATCGACCATTGATCATGAGACGAAAGGTCCGAATGTGAGCGCGATTTCGTGGCTTTACGCTGTAGACAATAGCACTGTTGTCTTTGCGGTGGATTTAAAATCGAGAATCGTTAAGAATCTTAGGGAGAATAACCAAGTTTCCATCACGTTGATTGGAAATGAAAGTACCTATTCCATTTCAGGGACTGCTACCATTGATGAAGAACCAATGAATTCAGTACCACTGAAGCTTGCAAAGGTAACGCTATCGATCAAAGAAGTACGGGATATCATGTTTTATGGTGCGAAAATGTCTGTTGAACCTGCTTATGAAAAAACATACGATCCTGAAGCCGCTGCAAAACTAGACCGTTCTGTTATGGCTGAATTGAAGAAAACAGGTGTAACGTGATAAAACCGGCTGAAAGCCGGTTTTACTTGTCTAAATCTTGTTTTTCTTGCTGTTCTTTCAGCTGCTGCTTCTCATTAGCAGGAAGCTGTTTATCGTTCGCTCTAGTTGGTTCACGCTCAGATTTGTTAATGTCACCTGGAACTTCAGGGACAAGTCGACCGACGATATCAGCTAGCTCTTCCATGATTCCACCTACCGGGTGTCCTCTTCTAATTTCGGATGCCATTCTCCTTAAACGATAGGTCGTATCGGCATCGGCGGTGACGATGGCATTTGCACCAAAAGGATCTTTTTGTAGAGCTTCAGCCACCGTATATTTGATCGAGCTTACGCGAGATCTGTCAAGCTTTTCATTCACATCGATTCCAACGACCGCGTATTTTCCAGTTACAACTGCAGTAGCATCCTCAACATCCGGAACTTGTTTTGCAATCGTCACAAGGTGTTTTGCAATTTCCGTTGCAGATCGCTCTTCGTTCTCAGGCGTCCGGACAGACTGCTTCACATATTCAACTTTTTCTTGCTTTTCAGCGACTGGTTCATCATTTGACTGACATGCTGCAAGAAGGATGAACCCTACCATTAACCATTTGCTACTTCTCATAATAATTCCTCCGAGTATGTGATCGATTCTTTCATTCACTTCTTTTGCTAATTATTTTCTGAATAACCGTCTAACTTTATTCACCGGGTCATAGATTATACAAAACGTAGATAGTCCAAACTGTCATTTGCTACCAGTCACACCAACTATAATCACTCGGGAGGCGAAACGTTGGATAAGGTTTACGTCCTGGATACCAATGTCTTATTACAGGATCCAAATGCCATCTATTCATTTGAAACGAATGAAATTGTAATTCCAGCGGTTGTTTTGGAGGAAGTCGATTCAAAAAAACGGTATATGGATGAAATAGGAAGGAATGCAAGACACATCTCACGCATGATCGATGGATTCAGAGAGAGAGGGAAGCTCCACTCATCTATTCCTTTAGAAAATGGAGGGACTCTCAGAATTGAACTCAATCATCGGTCGTTTCAATATTTTCAAGATAAATTTGTTGAAAAAACGAATGATAACCGAATTTTGGCGGTGGCACTCAACCTGTTTTTGGAAGAAGGCAAACAGAAATCTGGCCGATCCGTCATACTTGTAAGTAAAGATGCACTGGTCAGGGTGAAGGCAGATGCGCTAGGCATTCAAGCAGAAGATTTTTTGAGTGATCGCGTAGTCGAATTTAACCAAATCTACACAGGCTATGAAGAACGATATATAGAGAGTGAACTCTTGAACAGTTTCTTTGAGAGACACTATATCGATATGAAATCTTTAAAAGGAAGACACCTGTATCCAAATCAATATGTCATTCTGAAAGATCCTGCTAACCCCTCATCTTCTGGAATTGGTAAAGTCGATAAGAAAGGGAAGCGGATTGAGAAAACAGCTATGGAAACAGAGTATATGTGGGGAATTGGACCAAGGAATGTTCAGCAAAGGATGGCACTTGACTTACTTGTTAGAAAGGACATCCCTCTTGTGACGCTAGTTGGAAAGGCGGGTACTGGTAAAACCCTCCTTACGATTGCAGCTGGGTTAATGCAGACAGAGGATTTGAATCAATACAAAAAGCTGTTTATCGCGAGACCGATCGTTCCAGTCGGCAAAGATATCGGGTTTCTCCCTGGTGAAAAAGATGAAAAACTGAAGCCATGGATGCAACCGATCTATGATAATCTAGAGTATTTATTTAATGTTAAGAAAACCGGTGAATTGGAGAAGATCCTGGCAGGTATCGGATCTATACAAGTAGAGGCGCTCACGTATATACGTGGTAGGAGTTTACCAGATCAATACATTATTATCGATGAAGCGCAAAATCTTACGAAGCATGAAGTGAAAACGATCTTAACAAGGGTAGGGGAAGGGAGTAAGATTGTACTCCTTGGAGATCCTCAGCAAATTGATCATCCGTATTTAGATGAGTATACGAACGGGCTGACTTACGTTGTAGAGAAATTTAAAGACCAGCCGCTAAGTGGACACGTAAAGCTTGAGAAAGGTGAACGTTCTCAGTTAGCCCAGCTTGCGGCCGATCTTCTTTAAATAATTGTAATGGCACAAACGTTTTTGAATGGTTCTGCGGCGTTTGCGCCGTCACCATGATAAAAGTGAACCGGACCATCGTCCTTGAGCGGCTTTCCGTTTATTGCAAATCCAAGAAAGCCGTTCAATGCTTCATCTATAGATAGGACGATGTGTTCGTCATCAGTCGTTTCTAGCTGAACGTGATTTCCTTCCGTTAATGGCTCAGCGTTAGAAAGAAACGGCTCGAGGGGAATCACATAGCTACCATTCAATATTTTTTCCTTCTCAAAGCGTTTAATGCTTTGATTGATAGGTGGTTTAATACCTGTGCGTTCTTGTTCCCATCGCTCAGATTGAGCTTTGATGTAATCGTTCTCATTTTCATCAGAACTGCTGTTGAATTTCAAAAATTCTTCGAGTTCGATCTTTCTGTCATCAAAAATCCACACGCTTGCATCAAGCGTGATCGGATAAGTGACCTTCCCTTTGATTGGAATAATCGTTTCCATATCCTGCACCCCGCAATCTATATCTTTTGCAAAACAAGTATACCGGTTATGCTTGCTTTTGTCACATTTGGGGAATAGTATGGTGACATAATTTATTCTTCAAAGCGGGGTGGCGGAAAAATGAAATGTACTACAGAACAAGAACTAGTCGAACTCGTCAGGCGCAGTAAGCCTTTTACTAAAGATGGGAAGGTAGCTGATTATATACCTGCCCTTGAAAAAGCAGATCCCGATAAACTGTCGATCGCTGTCTTCTCCAAAGAAGATGGTTGTTTATCAGCTGGAGACGTTGGCGAAGCGTTCACCCTCCAGAGTATCTCGAAAATTCTTACGTTAGCTCTTGCAATCATGGATGCTGGAGAACATAACGTTTTCTCACGTGTCGGTAAAGAACCGACTGGAGACCCTTTCAATTCGATTGCAAAGCTTGAGTCACAGGTTCCTTCAAAGCCTTTAAACCCAATGATCAATGCGGGTGCCCTCGTAGTAACAGATTTAATCCACGGTGAGACTTCGCATGAGAAGGTAGGGCGCATCCTGCAACTCATACATGACATGACAAACAATTCAAGTATCGGTATCAACTATGAAGTGGCCGATTCAGAGTTTGAATCGGCCCACCTTAACAGAGCTCTATGTTACTTTATGAAGCAGCATGGCTTGATCGATAATGATGTGGAAATGCTTCTCGAAGCGTATACAAAGCAATGTGCCATCGAAGTAAATTGTAAAGACCTCGCAAGAATCGGAATGGTCCTTGCAAATGAAGGGCGCGATCCGGAAACAGAACGTAAGATCATCCCGAAGTATATCGCACGTATCGTAAAAACGTTTATGGTCACATGCGGGATGTATAATGCTTCTGGTGAATTTGCGATTAACGTTGCTATACCGGCAAAGAGTGGCGTGTCGGGCGGGATTCTAAGTCTAGTACCTAATCAGATGGGAATCGGCGTGTATAGCCCTCCGTTAGACGCGAAAGGAAATAGTATCGCTGGAATAAAGCTGCTTGAAAACTTTTCATCTCAATATGAATTGAGCATTTTCTAGGACACAATATACTGGTTTTTCTTGCAATTTACCGTGTAAGCTTTTATGATTATAAGAGGAATGGGAAAGGGAACGGAGGGATCAGTTTTGTCAACTGGGATGGCAACAGGACATCGTGAAAAAGCATACGAGCTGTTGAAGGCCGATGCGCACAAGATCCTAAAACTCATTGAAGTTCAGATGGAAAATTTAACAATGCCTCAATGTCCTCTTTATGAAGAGGTTCTTGATACTCAAATGTTTGGTTTATCACGTGAAATAGACTTCGCTGTTCGACTAGGGCTAGTGAACGAAGACGATGGCAAAGAATTGCTTGAGTCTCTCGAACGTCAGCTCTCAGCTTTACACGAAGCTAGCATTAAGTAATAGCCAAAAGAGGCTGGGACATAACTAGCCTGGAATAACGAAAAAAGGTTCCGTTCATCGTTTTTTGATGAACGGAACCTTTTTTCTTTGGTCCTCCCCAAGATTATTGAGTCATTCTGCACTCACGGTAGTGTACTTTCTTAAGTTTACCGCCATGAGCGCAAACCCCAGTTCATTTTTGACCTTGTCATTGCCTCTTACAGACATACGATTGAAACCCAAAATAGCCTTCAGAAATCCAAAAACTGGCTCTACATCGATTTTCCGTTGACCGTAGATTTCACCTGTTTTTTCATCCGAAAGCAGCTGTCGAATCATATTCTTTTGTTCTTCCCATTTGGCGTTATAGAAGATCTTTCGATTGGCTCCGTCCTTTGCTTTTGTACATTGAGAACGGAACGGGCAACCGGTACAGTTTTCACTTTCATATACTTTAAATTCACGGGTGAAGCCACCTCTGTCAGTACGATGAGAAACGAATCGGAAAGGCAACTGTTTTCCGTTCGGGCATATGAATGAATCTCCTTTTTCACTGTAATCCCAGTTGGATACGTGAAACGCATCCTTCTTAAAGCTTTTCTTTTTCTCTTTTCGATAAGTGTTATAGGTGATGAGAGGCGTACGCTTGCGATTTTCCAGGATATCTCTGTAATTTTCTTCGCTTCCATAACCGGCATCTGCGACGATGTAGGTTGGAAGTTTAAAGAAATCCTTTTCTACGCGATCTAGAAACGGAAGAAATGTTCGAGTATCTGTTGGGTTAGGAAAGAGATCGTAAGCGAGTGTATATTGTCCTTCCGTCGCAATCTGTAGATTGTACCCGGCTTTGAGTTGCCCATTTTTCATATAGTCATCTTTCATGCGCATGAAGGTGGCATCGTGATCGGTCTTTGAATAACTGTTCCGTTCTTTGAAGATGGCCTTATCATTTTCATATTTTGTTTTGCGCAACACAAAATCCTGTACCTGTTTGAGGAACTGTTTTGGCATTTTTCGCTCTGAACGAAGCCGTTTTCGTTCGGCTACATCCTTACTGTCGTTAATCTTCTCAGTATACTCCTCTACTTTTTCTTCTAGCTTTTCTTCTATTTTAGTAAGTTCTTTAGTGGAAAGGTGTTCTGGACTTTCTCGTTCTATTTCGGGGATTACTTCTTTTTCAATCAACTCATCGTACATCGCATTCGACTTTTCGATCAGACTCTGGCTGTACCTTTCAACAGCCTTACGCCACACAAACGTAAACTTATTGGCATTCGCTTCAATTTTCGTGCCATCAATAAAGATCGCTTCATTATCAATAAGGTCTTTTTGAACGAGCTGACAACGAAACTGCACGAAACCCTGACGCAGAAGTTCTTTGACTTCGGGATGCACCCGGAACCGGTTTATGGTCCGATAACTCGGTTCATATCCTTGCGCCAACCACATCATCCGTACGCTATCTTTGAGGAGACCTTCAATCTTTCTTCCTGAAAAAGCAGATTGTGTGTACGCACATAAAATAACTTTCATCATCATACGTGGGTGATAAGCTGGGCATCCCGTATCACGTAGGAACGCGGAAAAAGCCTCATCCGGAATCTGTTCGACCAACTCATGGACGGCATAAGCGATATCATTTTCTTGTAATTTCATTTCTAAATCGAGGGGCAAAATCACTTGATTCATGTTATAATCTTTAAACATAAGGACACCTCCGATGGTTATTGTGTGGTAACTCTAATTTTATCAGAGGCTGTCCTTATTTTATTGTTAAAAAAGATAAAAAAATAGAAAGAGTGGCCTTGCGAACAAATTCTTGTCCGCAGGGCCACTCTTATTTTAATTTACTGGGTTTTGTCCCAGCCTCTTTTTCTTTTGCTTTAAGAACGTAAGATAAAAATATGATAGAATACGAGTGTAAGGCTAGATTAGACAATAGGAGTAGATAAGAATGTATGATTTGCTCATGGTGATTCTAGTTATTTCCCCTCTTAGTTTACTCGTTCATGAGGCAGGTCATACCCTTGCAGCAAACGTATTAACGTCTTCGAGTGTAAAGCTTCACCTTGGCGTTGGACCAAGATTATTTACCTGGAAACATGCAAGAGGAGAATTAGCTGTTAACGCCTTCTATTTTGCTGGAGGTATGACGATTAGTAGTCAGCCTGACCATGCGCGCGGAAAAGTCATCATCGCTCTAAGTGGGCCGCTATTCAATTTGTGTGCGGCACTCCTCACACTGGCTCTTCCATTGCCCCTTCACATCCTAGCCTGGACACTATTTTTCAATCTTTGGCTCTGTTTTACTAACTTGATTCCTTTTAAGTTGTTTGGAAAAGAGTCGGATGGATGGACGATCTTAAAAGTACTTCGAGAAAAGCCTTAATTTCTTTCGGACAGGCAGGTTTCGCTGAAAACTCATCGAATGCTATACATACTTCAATCGCATTGCAGTCAGCTGTTTCAATTTGTGCGGTTCTTCAATCCAGAGTAAATAAATAGGTAGGATGACGTCTATGATTAAAAAACTATTTAAGCATTACGATTATTCTCTCATCATCAGTGTGCTTCTATTATGTGGCTTCGGCCTTGTAATGGTGTACAGCGCAAGCATGGTCTGGGCTGTGATGAGACATGAAACCAACAGCGCTTATTTCTTTAACAGACAAATCATCTGGTTAGCAGTGTCATTTTTTGTGTTATTAGGAACGATGCTGTTCCCTTACAAAGCTTATCGAAAGTTCATTATTCCAATATTGGGAGGATCTGTACTCGGGTTACTGCTTGTTAAAATAATAGGCTCGACGACCAACAATGCGCAGAGTTGGATCTATATAGGACCAATCGGATTCCAACCTTCTGAATTTGTTAAGTTGGGATTGATTATTTACCTAGCTGCTATTTACTCGAAAAAACAAGCCTATATTTCAAACTTCTTACGTGGAGCTTTACCTCCCATCATGGTGATCGGCGTGATCTTCGCGCTAGTAGCTTCGCAGCCAGATCTCGGTACTGCGATGATCATCGCGTTAACTTCAGGAATCGTAATCGTATGTTCTGGAATGAAGTGGCAACATTTATTTAGTTTAATAGCAGTAGGCGTAGTCCTTTTTGCAGGAGCTTGGCTGACTCTATCAGAAGAGCAGTTATCCAGATTCACTGGAGCATATAACCCATTTTCGGATCCAACCGATAGTGGATTTCATTTGATCAACTCTTATATCGCGATTGCTTCTGGTGGAATCACTGGTCAAGGCTTTGGACAAAGTATCCAGAAATATGGATTCTTGCCAGAACCTCATACAGACTTCATTATGGCGATCGTTGCAGAAGAATTAGGTCTCTTTGGCGTTGTATTCGTCATCGGACTCCTTGGGTATATCGTATTTAAAGGGTTCGTCATAGGCATACGATGCAAAGATACGTTCGGAAGCTTATTAGCGATAGGTATAGCAGGTATGATCGGGGTACAAACCGCGGTGAACCTGGGAGCCATTACAGGTTGGCTCCCAGTAACAGGTGTCCCTCTACCATTTATTAGTTATGGAGGCTCATCATTGATTTTATTAATGATGTCAGTTGGTATCTTGATCAATGTATCAGCCTTCGTTAATATCCGTAAATCAAAGAAAACAGACTTTTATCGAAATGATAAATCCGTTTCAATGTAATTAAGCCGGAGGAGGAACGAACTTGAAAGCAATCAATAAAATACTCGTCGCAAACAGAGGCGAAATTGCAATTCGTATTTTTCGTGCATGTACAGAACTAGATATTCGTACTGTCGCGATTTATTCCAAAGAAGATAGTGGTGCGTATCATCGATACAAAGCTGATGAAGCGTACCTTGTAGGCGAGGATAAGAAGCCGATCGATGCGTACCTCGATATTGAAGGCATTATCGAAATTGCGAAAACAAATCACATCGATGCAATACACCCAGGGTATGGCTTTTTATCTGAGAACACTCATTTCGCAGAACGTTGTCAGGAAGAAGGCATCATCTTTATCGGGCCTGAACTTGAGCATCTTGGAATGTTTGGAGACAAAGTAGAAGCTAGGAAGCAAGCTGTGTTAGCCGATCTTCCAGTTATCCCTGGGTCTGATGGTCCTGTTGAAGGCT
Organism: Anaerobacillus sp. ABR4_321; assembly: GCF_056158505.1. Taxonomy (NCBI): domain Bacteria; kingdom Bacillati; phylum Bacillota; class Bacilli; order Caryophanales; family Bacillaceae; genus Anaerobacillus; species Anaerobacillus sp. ABR4_321. Next base: position 2,997,331 of record NZ_JBSWTK010000001.1, on the reverse strand, counting down.
TGGATGAAGTGAGGCAATTTGCAGAAGAACACGGGTATCCATTGATGATCAAAGCTGCTCTTGGCGGTGGTGGACGAGGAATGAGGATCGTCCGCACTGAACAAGCTCTTGCTGATTCTTACGAAAGAGCCAAATCAGAAGCTAAAGCTGCTTTTGGACGCGATGAAATATACGTAGAAAAGTTTGTTGAGAATCCGAAACATATCGAAGTTCAAATATTGAGTGACAAACATGGGAACACGGTTCATCTCTATGAACGAGATTGCTCTGTGCAAAGGCGTCATCAGAAAGTCGTCGAAGTAGCACCTAGTGTTTCACTCGATGAGAAAACCCGTACTGACATTTGTGAAGCAGCTGTTCGATTGATGGAAAACGTCAAGTATGTGAATGCAGGAACTGTAGAGTTTCTAGTCGATCAACAGGGTAACTTTTACTTTATCGAGGTAAACCCTAGAGTACAGGTTGAACATACGATTACTGAGATGATAACAGGCATCGATATCGTTCAATCCCAAATCATGATTGCTCAAGGGGAAGAGCTTCACGGAAGCCGTCTCGGTATTCCACTTCAAAACGAAATCGACTGTCACGGTGTGGCGATTCAATGCCGCGTAACGACTGAAGATCCTGAGAATAACTTCATGCCTGATACAGGGAAGCTGATGGCTTATCGATCAGGTGGTGGCTTTGGAGTTCGACTCGATGCAGGAAACGCATATCAGGGAGCAGTCATAACACCTTACTACGACTCTTTACTCGTAAAGCTTTCTACGTGGGCATTAAGCTTCGAACATGCATCCGCCAAGATGGTTAGGAATTTAAAAGAGTTCCGTATAAGAGGAATAAAAACAAACATCGCATTTCTTGAAAATGTGATCAAGCACGAGAATTTCAAGTCTGGGGTTTATGATACGTCATTTATCGATACGACTCCTGAACTTTTTGTTTTTCCTAAGCGTAAAGACAGAGGAACAAAAATGCTTTCGTATATCGGTACGATCACGGTTAACGGCTTTCCTGGTCTTGATAAAAAGAAGAAGCCAGCTTATCCCAAACGTAGAGTTCCTCACTTAACCTATAGTGAAGAGACGTTGAAAGGGACGAAACAAATTCTGGATGAACATGGACCAGAAGGCGTTGTAAACTGGGTGAAGGATCAGAAAAAACCATTACTTACAGATACGACGTTCAGGGACGGTCATCAATCGCTGCTTGCAACTCGAGTGCGTACTTCTGACCTATTACATATTGCTGAACCGACTTCAAGAATGCTACCTGAACTTTTTTCGATGGAGATGTGGGGCGGAGCTACGTTTGACGTATCTCTACGATTCTTAAAAGAAGATCCATGGGATCGATTGATCAAACTTAGAGAAAAAGTTCCAAACGTCATGTTTCAGATGTTGCTTAGAGCGTCTAATGCCGTTGGATATAAGAACTACCCAGATAACTTGATCAATGAGTTTGTAGAGAAGTCTGCAGACGCAGGAATCGATGTGTTTCGAATCTTTGATAGCTTGAACTGGGTCGAAGGTATGACAAAAGCGATCGAAGCCGTTCGAAAAACAAACAAAATCGCTGAAGCTGCGATCTGCTATACAGGAGACATTCTTGATCCAACGAAAACCAAATACGACTTAGCCTATTACAAGCAATTAGCGAAAGAGCTTGAAGATGCTGGTGCCCATATTCTAGGTATCAAAGACATGGCAGGTCTATTAAAACCTCAAGCGGCTTATGAGCTAATTACGAGCTTGAAAGAAACAGTATCCATTCCCATCCACCTTCATACACACGATACGAGTGGGAACGGCGTCTATACGTATGCCAAGGCAATTGAAGCCGGCGTAGATATTGTAGACGTTGCGGTCAGCTCAATGGCAGGTCTGACTTCACAGCCTAGTGCGAACTCTCTCTACTACGCGATGGAAGGGTCAGATCGTCAGCCTGACATCAATATCAACGCGTTAGAAGAGCTATCACACTATTGGGAAGATACAAGAAAGTACTACAGCGGATTTGAAAGTGGGATGTCTGCTCCGCATACTGAGGTCTATCAGCATGAAATGCCAGGCGGTCAGTATAGTAATCTTCAGCAACAGGCTAAAGGAGTAGGTCTTGGAGAACGCTGGGACGAAGTTAAGGAAATGTATAGTAGAGTTAACAAACTGTTTGGTGACATAGTAAAAGTAACCCCATCATCAAAAGTTGTAGGCGATATGGCTCTTTATATGGTCCAGAACGATTTGAATGAAGATGATATATATGAAAAAGGAGAGTCCCTTGATTTTCCAGATTCAGTAGTCGAATTGTTCCAAGGCTATCTGGGCCAACCGTATCAAGGCTTCCCGAAAGAACTTCAGCAAATCATCCTGAAGGGAAGAGAACCAGTTACGGCACGACCAGGTGGGCTATTAGAACCAGTAAACTTTACAGATCTCAAAGAAACGCTCTATCACAAATTAAATAGACAAGTCACTAGTCATGATTTAATTTCGTATGCCCTTTATCCTAAAGTATTTCTTGAATATGAGGATGTGAAGGACATGTTCGGGGATGTATCAGTTTTGGATACACCGACATTCCTTTATGGCATGAGATTAGGAGAGTCCATCGAAGTTGAGATCGAACAAGGGAAAACACTCATCGTTAAACTCGTGTCGATTGGCGAGGCAAACCTCGAAGGGAAGCGAACGATTTATTTCGAACTGAACGGTCAACCTCGTGAAGTGGTAATTAAAGATGAAAACATCAAAACTTCGATTGCCGCAAAACCGAAAGTAGATAAGGACAACCCTGAACATATCGGTGCAACGATGCCAGGGACAGTAATAAAGGTCCTTGTAGAAAATGGGGAAAAGGTCAACAAAGGGGATCACCTCATGATTACTGAAGCGATGAAAATGGAGACTACTGTACAAGCTCCAAGAAGTGGTGTAGTTAAACACATTCACGTTTCAAACGGTGAAGGAATCGAATCAGGGGATCTGTTGATCGAATTACAATAAACTAAAAAGCTGCGCGATATGGAATTACCCCTGTCAAGTAGACAGTATAAAAAAACTACGCTGCCAACGCGTGTCGATATTCAATCGGCGCGCGTTGCTTTAATTTCTTCTGAAATCGCCTGTAGTTATAGTGGTAGATGTAATCCTCAATTGCTTGTCTGATTTCTTTTTCTGATTTACACTTATTTATATACAACTTCTCTGTTTTGAGATGCGAAAAGAAGGATTCAATGCAGGCATTATCTAGGCAGGTTCCTTTGCGAGAGTGGCTGCCCTTAATGTCATATTCTTTTATTCGTGTGTTGTATGCCTTAGACGTATACTGAAAGCCTTGATCCGAATGGAGCACGGCTTCAGTTACGTCTTTTTTCTTGGTCCATTGGCCTACAGTATCCAAAACAAGTTCCAAATCATTTCTTTTAGAAAGCTTCCAGCTTACAATCTCGTTGTTAAATAAATCTTGAATCACCGATAAGTAATAGAATCGTTTTCCATCTGATACATAAGTAATGTCCGTAACCATTTTTTGGTTAGGTCCATATGCTTTAAACTTTCGTTTTAATCTGTTTGGATAGATGACAGACGGCGTGTACCCATGTCTTTTTCTCTTTTTACGAATGACCGATTGAATGCCCATTTCCGTCATCATCCGATAAACTTTTTTATGGTTAATCTGGTAACCACTTTCTTTAAGTAAACGGGTCATGGTAGGATAACCTGTTTCAGGATGCAGAAAATGAATGCCCATCATATGCATTTTGATGTCATGATCTTGATTGTCCCGTTCTTCTCGCTTTGCTTTACTGGCTCTCCATTTGTAGTAGCTTGATGGCTGTAGGGAAGCAATCTCTAATAACCAGCTAACAGGAGTTTCTTCCCTTAATTCTTCGACGGCTTCATATTTTATTAATTGTGTCACTTCCCCTCCTTTTCCAGATTTTGATATTGCTTTTTTAAATAGTCCACCTGCGCCTTCAGGTAATCTCTTTCTTCTTCAATTGTTTTAAAGTTTGTTCTTGGCCTGCCTTTCATAGGAGTTGTCCCACCTTGACTTCGGGAATCAAACGCATCACCGTTCTTCCACTTCTTAACCCAGACTTTAAGCTGTGTACAACTTCTTAATCCAATTTCTTCAGCTAGTGCTTCATAACTTTTAGTACCGTTTACATGTTTCATCACGGCATTATGTTTAAACTCGTCTGTGTACTTCTGAAACCTCTGTCCTTTTTTAGCCATAGAAAATCCCCTCTAAGTATCATTCTTACCTCCACAATATCATGAAGGCTTTTTTGAATGTCTACTTAAAGGGGATAATATCAATATGCGCAGCTTTTTTAATTTCTAGCCCCTCTGAGCGAGAGCATAACGAGATAGAGGAGAACCGTAAACAATCCTGATATGAATAACCCGTGGAACAAAGCGAGGAAAAGATTAAGCTTTGTGACAACCACGAGGATACCACTTAGTGCCTGTAAGCAGACAAAGACGAATGAGAGGATAAGGCCTCTCCTCATCGTTTTTTCATTCTTCATTTCTTTTAATCCGATGATCATAATGTAAAGAATCCAAACAAAGATCAACATCGCAGCAGTACGGTGTAACATCTGAATGCCAGGTTGTCCTGAAAAAGCAAGGAGTTGACCGTCATTACAGAAAGGTACGTTTGCGCATGCCATACTCGATCCCGTGTGGCGTACTAGAGCTCCCGTATACACCACGATGTAAGAATAGATCGTAACTGCATAGAGATGAATTCGGATCTTCTTTGGAACAACAGGAACTTTTGTTGAACCTGCTTCGAAAACGAGCAGAGTGAGAAGGACGACACTCGCAAAGCTTGCAAGTGAAAAACCGAAGTGAGAAGCAAGGACGATATCAGATTGTCCCCACACAACTGCAGCAGCTCCTAGTAGACCTTGAAAAACAATGAGGAACACGGAAGCGATCGCAAGAACCTTTGTTTCTTTCATATAGCCGATCTTTCGCCAGCACCATACAGCAAGTATGATAACGAGTAGTCCTAAAATAGCTGAAACAAATCGATGGCTTAATTCTATGATCGTTTCGAGTTCTGGTGCTTCAGGTAATACTTTTCCATAGCACAGTGGCCATGAATTTCCGCAACCATCCCCAGAACCTGTTTTGGTAACGACAGCCCCCATCAAAAGGACGAGCAGCATACCAAGTGACGTGATGATCCCGAACAATTTCAACAATTTATTCACAAATACCACCTTCTTATCAAATTGGCTCTAAAACATAGTACAATGAATGTGAGAAGAGCAGCGGGCACTTATCTACCTACAAAATAAAGCATTTTTAACTAATTTTAAACAACGTATACAAAACAAGTAGATTCGTTTATAATGGATAAGGATTGCGGGTACTGCTTCCTCTCACAAAACCAACATTATCTTACCATAGCTGTTGAAGTGTTATCATAATAACTTGTGAAAATTGCTTAACACTTTTTGAACAGCAGGTAATTCTGGGGGAGTAGACGTGAAGACTAACAACACAATGAGATTATACGATCTCAATTTGGGATTGTTTAACATTAATGATGCACAGGCTGTTATGGCCGAACGTAAAGGAGGTGTATCGTATGAGTAAGACTAGAACTGCTTACGAGGCATCAAGCCGAGTGATGGAGCCAGGTCCTCTTTCTGAGGCTAATCCTTCTGGAACATGGAAAGACTTCTTAACACTTACAAAGCTTGGAATTGTTTTTGATAATTTAATTACAGCATTTACAGGGTTGTGGGTTGCTTCTGTGGCTACAGGTTTTGACCTGTTCGCAAACCCAATGGTATTGATTTTAACGATGTTAGGTACAGCGTTTGTTGTAGCCGGGGGAACATCTTTAAATAACTATATTGACCGTGATATCGACCAAGTAATGGCAAGAACGAATACGCGTCCATCCGTAACAGGGAAGATTCCTGCGAATCAGGTTCTATTTGTAGGACTTGGACTATCCATCGTAGGTTCGATCATGCTTCTCATCATAGAACCGATGGCGGCTCTACTAGGGCTTCTCGGACTCGTTATCTATGTTGTCCTTTATACAATGTGGACAAAGAGAACAACTTCTCTAAATACGGTTGTAGGATCGTTCTCAGGTGCTTTACCACCTCTTATCGGTTGGGCAGCAGTCGATCCTAACTTAAGCCCCATAGCATGGGGAATGTTCCTAATCATGTTTATTTGGCAGCCACCGCACTTCTTAGCACTAGCTATGAAACGTGTTGACGATTATCGTGATGCTGGAATTCCAATGCTTCCTGTTGTTGCAGGATTCAAAATGACAAAGCGTCAAATCGTCCTGTACACTGCTGCACTTGTACCGGTATCGCTATTACTATATAGCTTCGGTCCGGTTTACATCACAGTAGCATCGATCCTTGGATTTGGATGGTTCGCTATTGGAGTAGCAGGCTTTTTCATGAAAGATGATATCAAATGGGCACGAATCATGTTTGTATACTCACTAAATTATATTACGATTCTGTTTATCGTAATGATTGCAGTGAATATTAACAAATAAGGTACTGGTTTAAGTATGGTCAGGCGAAGCGAGAAAGTAGTTTCTCGCCTCGCCTTCCTATAATTCAATTTGAGTAAAAGCTATTAAGAAAGTGAGGTTTAAGGTGCAAATGAAACGTTGGAAAAATGTTTGGCGTTTTTTACCACTCTTATCGGTAATTGCGTTAACGCTTACTGGTTGCGGTAATGAGCAACTAACTGCTTTGCTTCCTAAAGGGGAAGGGGCGGAAATGCAATTTAATCTCATGATGTTGAGTCTTTACATCATGATTGGGGTTTTCGTTGTAGTAGCACTTATTTATACGATTGTGCTTTTACGCTTCAGAAGACGTGGTGAAGATGACAATGAGATTCCAGAGCAAACAGAAGGTAATGTAGTTCTTGAAATTTTATGGACAACTGTCCCAATTATTTTACTTTTAATCCTTGCTGTTCCAACAGTTATGGCTACGTTTGCATTAGATGAAGGAACGGATAACCCTCCTGAAGATGCACTTGTCATCAAAGTTACAGCACACCAATACTGGTGGGAATTCGAGTATCCTGATCTTGAAATCAAAACATCACAAGATCTATACATGCCTACTGGTGAAAGAGTCTATTTTGAACTCGCTTCCAAAGACGTTCTCCATTCGTTCTGGGTACCGACACTCGGAGGTAAAATGGATACGAACACAGCTACTGTGAACAAAATGTGGCTCAATGCTAACGAACCAGGTACATATTATGGAAAGTGTGCTGAGCTATGTGGACCATCACATGCGTTGATGGACTTTAAAGTTATCGCTCAAGAAAGAGAAGACTTTGATGCTTGGGCAGAGAAAATGCAGAACGCTTCATCTCAAGCTGCTACTGATCAAGCTCAACAAGGTGAAGAACTATTTGCAAATAGCTGTATCGGCTGTCACGCAGTCGGTGGTGAAGGTGGTAACACTGGACCAAGCTTAACAAACTTTGGCGATCGCGAAATGGTCGCGGGTATTCTTGAACATACAGACGAGAACATCAAGGCGTGGATTGCTGAACCTGGCGAGTACAAGCCTGGTAACAATATGCCAGCATTTGGCGATCAGCTGAATGATGAAGAACTCGACGCACTTGTTGCATATCTCAATGGTTTAAAGGTTGAAGAATAGTCAACGGAAATAAGGAGGTTTAATTCGTGTCAGCACATGCTTATAAAAAGAAAAATCCTATTTGGGATTGGCTTACTACCGTTGACCACAAAAAAATCGGGATTCTCTATCTCGTTTCCGGGGCATTCTTCTTTCTCCTCGGTGGTCTAGAAGCAATCCTATTAAGGGTGCAGTTGCTTTATCCTGAATTTGACTTCGTAGGCGCTGCAACATTTAATCAGCTTCTTACGATGCACGGTACAACAATGATTTTCTTGGCGGCCATGCCGCTGATCTTCGGGTTTATGAATGCGATCATTCCACTCCAAATCGGGGCGAGGGATGTTGCGTTTCCATTCGTAAACTCACTTGGTTTTTGGCTGTTTTCTGCCGGAGGAATTCTACTTAACCTTGGTTGGTTTATGGGTGGCGCTCCTGACGCGGGTTGGACAGGATATGCCCCATTGTCAACAACGAGTCCTGGTAATGGAGTAGACTTCTATGTATTAGGACTACAGATTTCTGGTATCGGTACATTGATCGGTGGTATCAACTTCCTTGTAACCATCATCAACATGCGTGCGCCAGGAATGACATTTATGCGTATGCCGCTATTTACATGGTCAAGCTTTATTACTTCTGGTCTTATTCTATTTGCTTTCCCTGCACTTACAATCGGTCTTGCTCTTCTTATGTTCGATCGTTTGTTTGGTACTCAGTTCTTCGCGGCTGAAGCAGGCGGTAACCCGATTATTTATGAACATCTTTTCTGGATCTTCGGACACCCAGAAGTTTATATTCTAGTACTACCGGTATTCGGTATGTTCTCTGAAATTATTGCTACTTTTGCTCGCAAACGTCTTTTCGGTTATTCCGCGATGGTATTTGCGACAGCATTGATCGGTTTCTTAGGATTCATGGTTTGGGTTCACCACATGTTCACGGTAGGACTTGGACCGATCGCTAACTCAATCTTTGCGGTTGCTACGATGTTAATCGCAGTTCCAACCGGTGTTAAGATCTTTAACTGGTTGTTCACGATGTGGGGAGGAAAAGTAAGCTTCCCAACAGCAAACCTATTCGCAGTTGGATTTATTCCTTCATTCGTACTCGGTGGTATGACAGGGGTAATGTTGAGTGTTCCACCTGCTGACTACCAGTATCATGATAGCTACTTTGTAGTTGCTCACTTCCACTACGTAATCGTAGGGGGCGTAGTCTTTGGTCTATTTGCTGGATTCTACTACTGGTGGCCGAAGATTTTCGGAACAATGTTGAATGAATTCCTAGGAAAGCTTCATTTCTGGTTATTCTTTATCGGATTCCATTTAACATTCTTCCCAATGCACTTCTTAGGTCTAATGGGTATGCCACGTCGAGTTTACACATACTTATCAGGACAAAGTCTTGATGAAGCAAACTTCGCGGCGTCCATCGGAGCATTTTTGATGGGTATTGCAACGATTATAATGGTTTGGAATATCATCCAAACTGCTATTAAAGGTAAAAAAGCAGGAAACGATCCATGGGATGGAAGAACGCTAGAGTGGGCTATTTCTTCTCCAGCTCCTGAATACAACTTTGCTCAAACACCATTGATTCGCGGTCTTGACGCTTGGTGGCTTGAAAAGCGTGCTGGAAATAAAGGAATGGTTCCTGCAGAACCACTAGATGATATTCATATGCCTGATGCATCGATACTTCCATTCATCATGTCACTTGGATTGTTCATCGCAGGTTTAGCTGCAATCTATTCCATGTGGGTAATTGCGATCGGTGGACTTGTACTTACGGTTGTTGGTATGGTTATACGTTCCGTCATCGATTACCATGGATATCATATTCACAAAGAAGATCTGCCTGCTGAAGGGGGGAAAGGCAAATGAGAGCTGAAGAAATGAGCAAATTGCCTGCCAATCCAGAACGGGCGACACTTGATGGTAAAAACAAATTTCTTGGCTTCTGGTTTTTCCTTGGAGGCGAAACTGTGCTTTTCGCCTCGCTTTTTGGGGTATACTTAGGACTAAGGAATGCAACAAACGGTGGAGTAACATCAAATGAACTATTTGAACTTCCGCTCGTTTTTATTGCCACAATGCTACTTCTAACGAGTAGTTTAACGTCCGTATTTGCAACGATGGCATTGAAAACAAATCATTTTAAGCGTATGATTGGTTGGTTTGTCGTAACTGCTTTACTTGGCTTAGCGTTCCTAGGTCTTGAAATTTATGAATTTAACCACTATGTACACGAGTATGGGCACACTATGCAAAGTAGTGCTTGGGGATCTGCGTTCTATACATTAGTAGGAACTCACGGAGCCCACGTTACTGCTGGTATCATATGGATTGCTCTTTTGATCTTCCGTAATATGCGTCGTGGAATGGACCTATACACTGCACCTAAGTTTTATCTATTCGCATTGTATTGGCACTTTATCGACGTTGTGTGGATCTTTATCTTTACAGTCGTTTACTTAATGGGAAAGGTGGGTTAACTCAATGAGTACTCATGAGAGCACTGAACACGTTTCAGAACACGATCAGAGTCACCTTGATATTCACCATAAGATTGCACATGAAAAGGAATTTAAACAGCAAATCGTCTCTTTCATCATGATGATTTTCATCACGATGCTTGCATTTGTTGCAGTTGCAAGTGATGCGATTTCAGATTCATTTACGGTTATCTTTATCATGATCCTTGCAGGAATCCAATTGGTATTCCAGCTTTATATGTTCATGCACTTAAGCCACAAAGGGCACCAATACCCAGCATGGGGAATATTCTTTGGAGTATTCGTTGCAGGTACGTGTGTTGTAGCGCTTATGGGAATGATCTGGTAAATGTAATACTAAGAAGCTGCTCATTTAATGAGCAGCTTCTTTTTATACAAAAAAAGAAACGCGAACGAAGCGCGTTTCTATAATTTAAAATTGATTTTTATCAAGCCAGCTTCTCTTGCTGAATTAAATGCGATGAGAATGATCGGCCCGATTATAAAGCCCATGATTCCTAAAAGTTTAAGCCCGATATACATCGAAATTAAAGTGGATAATGGAGACAAGCCGATGTGTTGTCCCATTACTTTAGGTTCCACTGTACGTCTTATTACGAGGAGAACGATGGCGAGAATAGCTAATTGACTACCCATCGTAATATCGCCTGATATAAAGTAGTACAGTGCCCAAGGACCAAGAATAACGATCGATCCGATTATTGGAATGAAATCGATCACCCAAATGATGAATGCCATCAACAGAGCTACCTTTGGCGCGATCATCAATAGACCGATTAAACTGACGACAAAAATGATTATACTTACTAAAAATTGAGCTTTGAAAAAGCCAAAGATGACATATGACAAACGACCCGTCATAAATTGAACCTTTTCAGCTGTCTGCTCGGAAAGGTATGAATAAGCTTGTTTTTTTAATTTAGGTAGTTCCATTAAGAATAAAAATAGCGCGATAAGATAAACAAGAATACTGACTAGGTAATTAGGGATGCCAGTTACAAACACTGTAATGATTTTAAGGTAATCGATACTACTAATTTTCACTTTTAAATTTTCAAGAAATTGTTCGATTTGAAAAGTGAATTCCTGAACAAATTCAGGCGGAAAATTCTTAGATACGCTATACATATTTGCTTCTACGCTCTCCCACATTTGAGTAATGTTTTGTATGTACATGGGAGAATTTTCAACAATATCAATGCCTTCAGTAACGACTTTGGTCACTAAAAAGTAACTGATTAGTGAAATCATTATTACGAAGAGAGTAAATACGATCGTAACAGGGAGGGCCCTTTTTAATTTGGTTCGTTTCTTAAGTAAACGAACGGCTGGATCTAAAGCAAGTGCTGTAATGAATGCTAGTATTAAGGGAATCGATACTGGCAAGATCCAGAATGTAATCAATGCAAGGATTACGATAAATAATACGATTAATAAGAAGCGTTTTGAGAGGAACTTTGGCAATCTTGTTCTCCTTTCTAGACCTACCATCTTCTTTTATTATAGTACGGAAGGGGATCGTTTACCAGTAAGAGAGATGAATTTTCATAGAGCATAATTTGTTTTATCACCCACATATAATTAAGAAGAGACTTACGAAAAGGGGGAAGTTTTCATCATGAAGAAACCTGGAGTATACGGAACCCTGTCTATTTCTGAAACGGTTATCGATGTTATCATCGGTGTAGTTGTAGCTGAGACAGATGGTGTTGAGCAAATTCAGTCTAATGTAAAGCGAACCTTGAGGCGAATCGTAGGAAAGCGTAAGTCGTATACAGACGAGACGACGGATGAAAATGAGGGACTTTCGCTAAGTGTTGAAATAGGGATAAAGTTTGGTGAGTGCATACCTCTAGTTTGTTTTTCGCTTCAAGAAAGGATTAAACAAGAAGTAGAACAGATGACAGGTTTTCAAGTCAATGACATCAACATCGTCGTGTCATCATTGATTATGGAAGATGATAAAGAAATATAAAAAAGCCCCTCACAAATACTGAGCATTGATGCTAGTATCTGATGAGGGGGTTTTGTTTTATTTATTTCGAGATAAACATTTGTGTCCAATAGTGACCGTAAGATCCGCCGGACACATAACCTACTCCGATGTGAGTATAACCCTTGTTCAAAATGTTTTTACGGTGGCCTTCACTATTCATCCAGGCAGTTACAACTTCTTGTGGTGTGGATTGACCAGCAGCGATATTTTCACCGGCACTACGATAAGAAACACCGAAATTTTTCAACATTTGAAAAGGTGATCCATAAGTCGGAGATGTATGAGAAAAATAATTCTTGTCTCTCATATCCGCAGACTTATACCTCGCTACACGTGCAACTTCCCAGTCCCACTTAAGTGGAGCTAATCCGTATTTGGAGCGCTCCTGGTTCGTTAAATCCATGACCTGTTGTCCTACGTCCTTTGATTCATTGATCGAAGGGTTACCTGTAGGGATGTTTACTCTGTCTCCAGGGTAAATCAAATCCGGGTTTTCAAATTGAGGATTCGCGCTGATGATTTCACTTAGTCCGATTCGATAACGTACAGAAATCTTCCAAAGCGTATCTCCGGATTTTACGGTGTATGTAGTTTGACCAAAGGCTGTATCCGGGGTGAAGATTCCAGCAGTTAAGAAGAGTGCGAGGAACATCGCAACTGATAAATATCTCTTCATCGTTTCATCTCCTTTCAATAGGTAGTGTGACCAGAAAGGTGAAAAATACCACGATTTTCTATCAAATTTTTGAAAAAAGTATTAAATGTTTAAATAGTGTGGAGAGACTAATAAAGAATCTGGTATAATGCTTAGAGCTAAGTAAACGTTGCAACCACGCAGTCCGTTATACTATTATTAAGTGTGGAAGGGTTGCGAACTATTAAAGGAGGCAAACATTAATGAAATTCGATAAGACAGGACTTGAGTCCACAATTGTTCAATTTTCTATATTGGACCACATCATGCATGAAAACGATTTAGTACTAGCAGGACAGTGGGATTATGAGCGAGTTACATATGATTATAAATTTGAAGATATGACAAATGGTGATGTTTACTATCTAAGAGTACCTGGCGTTGCGATCGAGGGCGAAGTAGAGTCTGCACATGCTGTCATTAAGCTTGGTAAGCCTTATCTTGGAAAGCATTACTATCCACATGGTGTTGAGTACGACGAAGAGTTCCCTAAAAACATTTTGAACACGTGCTATAAGAAGCTTGATATGCTTCGAGATGAGCTTGGAGCTGCTTTACAGAAAAGCATGGTCTCAGTTGCAGAGGTTGCAAAAAACGTTACACCTTGTAAGAAAGAAGATAGCACGAGTAACGCAGCTAAAATTATGAAAGACGAGCACGTTACGATGGTACCTGTCGTCGATGAGAGCAGTCGTTTAGTTGGAATCGTGACTGATCGTGCGATCGCAGTGAGTGGAGAGCCTGGATCTAAGGTTGAAGATGTGATGGAGAATCCTCCGATGACACTATCTCCTAATATGAAGCCGGAAGAAGCAGCTAGAATTATGAACGAACATCGTCTAACTGAACTTCCAATCGTAGAAGAAGAAAAGTTTGTCGGACTAGTATCATACTTTAATCTGAAAGAACATATAAACGCATAACATTAGAAGAGCCTATATGGCTCTTCTTTTCTATTTCAGACGACCACAAATCAATAAGATTGCGGAAGAGGTACCGTTTGAGGCATAATGATTACAATAAATTGGAGGCGGTACGATGATAAAAAATGGTGTTCGCATCGTATTATTGATCGTTTTAGTTGTGGTCACGATTGATGCTTACAATAAGATTGAATGGGATCGTGTTCTTCCAAAAGTTGATCAATTTATTACCGAAGAAAAATTTGTTTTAGAAGAAACAGTGCCTGATAAACCTGTAAACGAAGAGCCAATCGAGCTTAAAGGGGTCGAAACGTGGATGGGTGAAGGTGTTTCCTCCCTTAAACAAGAGCTTGGAGAGCCGGATCGAATCGACCCTAGCTCTTATGGATATGATTGGTGGATTTATGAACAATCGAATGCAGCTTACCTTCAAGTAGGTATACAAGAAGAGAAGGTCGTAACGGTCTTTTTTATGGGAGATATTCAAGCAGGAGAACATTATCCAATCGGTGAGCAAAAAGAGACGGTATTTACAGACCGTTCTCCAACAGAGGAAGTTTCAATGAACGTAAAGGGAAGCGTCTATCGCTTTCAATTAACGAGTGAAGAACAATCATTAAAACCCCTAATAAAAATCAACGATGAGCTGTACGCTCAATATTATTTTGATAAGTTTAATGGAAAACTTGTAGCTGTAAGACTCGCGAACCCACAAGTGTTAGCTGTTCATAGGCCGTACGCTGTATCTTATAGAGGGCAGCTGTTAGAAGCTGCTGATCTATCAGAAGAACAGTGGGTACAAGTACAGGATGCGAGAGAAAAGCAAGTGTATGCCATGACCAACGTCATTCGTCATCAGTTCGAGGTAGCATCACTCGCATACAATGATGATGTTTCGACAGTCGCATTAGGTCATAGTAAGGACATGCATGACAACGGTTATTTTTCTCACACATCACCTTCGAATGGTGAATTATCAGATCGACTCAAAAAGGGAGACGTTCTCTATAGCTATGCAGGAGAAAATATCGCTGCTCGCTATCCTGACGCAGGTGCAGCGATGATCGGATGGTTAAATAGTAAGGGGCACAGAGAAGCCCTGTTAAATAAAGAGTTCACAGAAATAGGTGTCGGCGTATTCAGGGAGTACTATACCCAAAACTTCATCAAGCCTTTTTAGAGACGATGATGAAAGTACCTGTGGCCACCGCAACGATCTTTTGGTCGCCTTTATAAACATTCGCCTTCACTACCCACCTCGTATCACTCTTGAAAATAGCATGTGCTTGGCATCTGAGTTCATTTCCTGTTCCACTAGACAGGAAATGAATTTTCATCTCTGATGTAACTGCTGCTTGTTCTGGTGGCAGAGATTGATGCACTAAAGACCCCATAGCAATATCCATAAGAGAAGCCGTTATTCCTCCATGTGTAATGTTGAGCGGATTATGAACGAGTTTTCGGTTAGGAATGATGCTTTCATATGTATCCTCATCGATCAATCGACTGCTGATTCCCATAAAAGCAGCCAAATATGTTTTGTATCGACCTTCATGTTTTCGTTGAACATCTTCTAATAAAGAGATCAAAGCTTCTTTTGATTCTTTATCAGAATGCTGAATCATCGCATTTATTTGTGATTGAAGTTGTTGATCTAATTTGTCCATTCGGCATCCCTTCCTATTTTGATATGAAGTACTTATTTATCTTATCAATAATAGAGCAACTGACCAATAAAATAGGCGCACATTTATGAAAAGTCTAATTATGATGTAGTAAGGTCGTGTAAGAAAGGGAGGGGACGAATATGCCTGAAGCAAAAAAGCTGCCAAACCCAAAAGTTCAGGAATTTAAATCGTTCGTCAAAGCGCATCCTCACGTCATTAAAAAGGTTAAAAGTGGTGAGAAAACATTACAGGATCTTTTTGAGGAATGGGCATTGTTCGGTGAAGACGACGAGATGTGGCTAGATACAGAAAGCGATGAAAAAAACGAGTCAGAAGAAAAGGCTACATCAAAAACTGAAGGTACGATTGGAAATGTTCTCAACATGATCAAAGGGCTGAAATTTGATGAGGTACAGAGGAATATCGAGCAATTTAGCGGTGCTGTCTATTCGATACAGGAAGTCCTTTCTCAATTTCAATCAAAGCCTAAGCCACCGCCGTACATTCATCACCAATCTCCGTTTCCATTCCGCCATGATTAGGAGGAGCGTACATGCGTGAAGAAGTGCAAGCATATCTGTCGACAAGACCCGATCTGCTTTTTTTCATCCGCAATCAGCCAGTTTGGTATCGCAGACTTAGTAGAGAACCGTATGCGTTAAAAGAATGTGAGGTTGCTTCAAAACAATTTTTTGGTCAAACGTTTCCACAAAAAGTAGATCGGTTTCAAAACCAATTAAATATGGTTAACACGATGTTAGCCTTAATGACCCAGCAAAATCAGTAGGGTCGTTTTTTTTATTATCATGAAAAGCCTAAACTTGGGCACACTCTAAACAAAGGAGTGTGTTTCGATTGAATTTTGTTGTGCACTATGGGAAACATGGACTTTTTATAGTACTAATGGTACTTTGCTGTATACCAGTCGTTGGTTTCGGTCAGTCGTATCAACAACCTTCTCAAAACCACCAAGAGTCGGAAACGGTTGTGGTGCATCATAAAGTGAAAGGTTCAAATGTATTTGTAGAATGCTTGATCCCTAATTTTACGTTTGATGATCGGAAAGAGACTAGTGAGCATAAAGGTTATATTGACGTGTATTTGAACGGAAAGAAATATCAAACGGAACATAAAGCAGCATTTATCGTACAGGGCTTACCAGAAGGGAAACACATGCTGAGATTAGACATCATGAGACCTGATGGAGGGCGTTACTTGTCTTTGAAAGAACTGAAAGTAACAATAAAATAAGCCTCGTAAAGAGGCTTATGATTGTTAAGATATTTGTTTGAACGGGTTTGTTGGTGGGACAACCGGATTGAATTGACTCTTCACATAATCATAAATAATGTTCTCTACTCGAATCCCCTGCTGGTTGAGTGCATGGTTTCCAAATAAACAGTTGAATTCTAAGAAATAAAACTTACCATTCGCCTGAACTAAGTCGAATCCAGCATGATTGATTCCTAGCGCTTTAGCTGTTTTCTCTACAAGTTCGATCGCTTCAGATGGTATGCTATGGAAAGAAAGTTTTCCTCCTTGAGCAACATTATTATGAAATGAATTATCCCCTATCCGCCAATAAGCGGATATGACTGAATCTCCTACATAAACCACTCTTAAGTCTTTTTGGATCGGTAAATATTCCTGAACATATAATACTTCATTTTTTTCACAGTAAGTGAGAAAGTCTTTTTCATTTTGTATTAAAAATACACCTTTCCCCATCGAGCTACGAGCTTCTTTCGCAACGAATGGAAAAGGAAACGTATCTAATATGAGTTGTATCGATTCCTTAGAACGACCTCTGATTTCTGTATATGGTGTAAGGTCTTGTGAGAGTGACCAAAAAGCTCTAGTCATTTCTATTTTATCAAAGCCTAGTTGGATGGATTGGATGGAAGGGAAAATATTCTTTTGTAATCCATAGACGAGAGAGTTGACTTGCCAGTTTTCAGGAAAAAGCAAAACATCTGAAGCCCTGATGTCTTGAATTCTTTTAAACATATGATCTGGTTTAATATAAGAAACTCCTGGGATCCCTAACGTGCGGAAAGGGTTAAATGTAAGAAGGTTCACTTGTTCTTTATCTTCCTTTCTAAGATGAAAAAACATAAATCTAGAAAATTATAGATTTTAATACAGGTTAAGTCAATACCTAATTTTAGGAAACTTTGAAGGGATTTGTATGACAACACTGGTCATGAGCTTCACATAGGTGGTAGAATGAAAGCGGAGGTGTAATGATGATTGCTACTCTCGATAGTGTAATGATTTTAGACAAGGCAGAAGACCTTGGTTTATCGATAAAAGATTCAGAAGTTGCTCATGAGTATAATGAAGCTCGTAGAGCACTTCAAAAAGATAGAGAGGCACAGCGCTTGATCAAGCATTTTTCTGAGATGAAGGATCTTTACGACGAAGTTCAGCGTTTCGGTAGATATCATCCAGATTATATGACGATTACTGTGAAGGTTAGAGAAGCAAAGCGGGACATGGATCTTCATGATACGGTTGCTGAGTTTAAGAAAGCAGAAACAAACCTTGAGAACTTACTCGTCGAAGTGTGTACGCTACTAGCTGGTGAGGTGTCTCCTTCCATTAAAGTACCATCAGGGAATCCTTTCTTCGATAATCAATCATGTGGCGGCGGCTGCGGTTCAGGCGGTAGCTGCGGTTGCGGCTGACCAGAGCATTTGCTCTGGTTTTTCAATTTCTAAATCGAATACAGTCAGGGCACAAGTTCCCACAGCAAAACATCTTTTCTTGAGGAACGAGAAAGCGAACCCGATAGACGAGTAAGGTGTCATCACTACGTACGAACGAATATTCCATCTGAAGTCGTTTACCACGCATAACCTTTGCAGCTAATAGTTTGATCGATTCTTCAATCGTACCTTTGCTCACAGAATGGTTTGTTGTAATATAAAGGAAAGGTATGCCTGTGATGGTTGCTTTATAAACGTACGTGATACTTTCTTCATTCGATAAGAGATCTAAAAATGAATTCCATGTTTCATTAAGGTTCACATGATCGCATCCTTTCTATAGTGATAGAGTATCCAACCTAGCATCAAAAT
Organism: Anaerobacillus sp. ABR4_321; assembly: GCF_056158505.1. NCBI lineage: Bacteria > Bacillati > Bacillota > Bacilli > Caryophanales > Bacillaceae > Anaerobacillus > Anaerobacillus sp. ABR4_321. The sequence continues at coordinate 2,978,784 of NZ_JBSWTK010000001.1, read as the reverse complement.
GTCCAATCTTGCGGATGGAACTCATCCATGCTAGATTTATAACAAGAATTTATAAGCAAAGGGGAAGCACGTTATGTTTGTAGAACGAGTTGGCTTAGCAGTGTATATTCAATCGCTAAAGCACGCGAAGCAGTTAAGAAGGTTTGGAAATGTTCACTACGTTTCTTCAAAACAGAAGTATGTCGTGCTATACATAAACTACGATCAGCTCGAAAGCACGAAGGAGCGGTTGCAATCTCTTCACTTCGTCAAGCGTGTTGAACCTTCTAAACGACCTGAAGTACGCACCGAATATCAAAATGCAAAGCCTGATAAGGCAAAACAATACGATTATAAAATGGGTCTGTAGAAAGTCATCCTATGGGTGACTTTTTTATTTTGACAAAATGCAGATGTATTGATTGTTTCGGGTGTCGAAGTTTATAATGGTCAAGTCAAAGGATGTGTAACCATGAATAACTGGAAACGAAACGTTTGGATATTGTTCATTTGTCAATTCCTAGTCCTTGGCGCTATGACGATGATTATGCCTTTTCTTCCTCTTTATCTCCAAGAACTTGGAGTTGAAGGTGAGAAGCAAATTAGCATATGGTCAGGTGTCATCTTCGGTGCTAACTTTTTAACTGCTTTTTTATTTTCCCCATTCTGGGGACGTGTGGCAGATCGACACGGACGAAAGCTTATGGTGCTTCGTTCAGGATTCGGTATGGCTGTCGTCATTATATTGACCGGGTTTGCCACAGGTCCCTTTGAATTGCTTGGATTACGATTACTAAATGGAGTTGTTTCAGGATTTATTCCTGCATCGATCGCGTTAGTCGCTACGAACACACCAAAACAACACGTTGGTTATGCTCTTGGTACACTTAATTCAGGTGCAGTTGCAGGTGCAATATGCGGCCCGCTTTTTGGTGGACTTATGGCAGAAGCGTTTGGGTTCAGAATGATCTTTAACTTAACAGGAATATGTATCTTATTTGCCGCTGTAGTTGTATTGTTCCTTGTTAAGGAAGAGACCAAACCAGATCCTGAAGCGAAAGTTGAAAGAAGTAATGCGATAAAAGATTTTAAGAGAGTTACGATTCACTCTCCGATGCTCTCATTATTCATCGTAGGGTTTCTCGTGCAATTTGCTCTACTCGGCATGAATCCGTTGATTCCATTGTTTGTTCAAAAGCTCGCTTCAGGTGAGAACGTTGCTTTGTTTGCTGGAATCGCAACATCTGTCATGGGTATCGCAAACATGGTAGCTTCTCCAAAGCTTGGAAAGATGGGAGATAAGAAAGGATCGCAATATGTACTTTATTATTCGCTCATCGGAGCAGCGATCTTCTCGATTCCACAGGCATTCGTGCAAGAACTATGGCAATTGATCGCGTTGAGATTCCTTTTAGGTCTTTGCATTGGAGGGCTATTGCCATCGGTCAACTCTCTTGTAAAACGGTTATCACCTGCTGGGATGGAGAGCCGAACGTACAGCTTTTCAAATAGTGCCATTTATCTTGGTAACCTTCTTGGTCCGATTACAGGTGGGTGGATCGTTGCTGGTTTTGGTACGAGAGGACTCTTTATATTTGCTGGGATCATATTATTAATAAGCGTGGTCTATGTGAAGCGTAGAGTACTACCGATCTTAAACCGAAAGCAAACCGTCTATCAAACGAATGAAGTTCCTTCATAAAAAGCAGAAACCTTTTATGGTTTCTGCTAAATTTGTTGAAAAACTATAAAATTTAGCTCCCTATAACGTAGGAGTTTGAATACCTCTTGCTTTCCTGTGGACGAACGCCTGGGTTAGGACAAAAACCGTCGGAGCCTCGATCGACCGTTTGACGACGGGAGGCAAGTGGTATTCACTCCTACTAGAGTACATAGAAACCAAGTGAAACTTTCCGACCTATTATCCTAACAAATCTTTATTGTCGTCATTTGTTTTAATTGAAAATTCTCAAGATAACGCGGATTGGAGCGGAAGGATGCTCGACTCCTGCGGGATCAGCGGGACAGGTGAGATCCCACAGGAGCGTAAGCGACGAGGAAGCTCACCGCCCGCCCCGCGGAAAGCGAGCATCCTGGAGCGGAAATCACTACTATTCCGTCACAGATAGCTCCTAAGACAACATCAACACCTAGAGCAGAAATCTTTTCAGGTTTCTGCTTTTTACTGCATAGGTGGAATCAGATTGTTCATGCGAAGAATTCCGATAATGTGATTATAGTAGATCTCCACTTCGTTAAACTCATCCGATGGCTTGACCTCAAGAGGGACGATCGGGAGTGAGAGTTCTTCGCTAAGTTCTTCAAACATCTTAAGGCGTTGAACAGAGGGCTCTTTGGCAGGTATGCCTTCACGACATATATAAAGAGGCTGTAGATTTCCTTCTCCTGCAGACTTTAATACGACGACGGGAGAGACGACCTTTCGCTCATGTTTCGTTGTATGTAGTAACAAAAGACGGTGAACTCTGTGGGAATTTGTTCTTGCAAGTTCAACTAACTCATAAATATCAGAATAACCTTCTCCAAGTTCTATGAAACGTTGTATCATGTTTGTTGCTCCTTTCCTTGTCTTAGAAATCCTCTCATAATGTAGCATGAAATTTAAATGATGGAAAGGATGAAGCGTTTCCATTAAAATGAGAAGAAAGGAGGTTTTTCCATGGGATCGATTCTGCTCTTTGCGACTGTAATAGGGATACTGCTCTATTTGTACTGGAAAGGTAGAAACGCTAAAGAAGAAACCATCGATAAAAACCTCATCCAAGGAATCATCATTGCTGATATTTTAGCAGCTCTGGTCATTCATGGTGTGATAACGAGTGCAGAAGCTGACTTTTTATCTAACTCGTCGTTATCAGAAGTAGAAGAGTATGTGATTCAAAATACGAATTTAACAAAAGATGAGTTTGGTGAATGGATTCATCACGATTGGGATGGGATCCAAGCGATCGATTTACCGCTAGATTTAGATCCGGGGTGACACAAAAATACCCGCAGGAAATCATTCCTGCGGGTGCCTTAAACCTAATGGTTAAGGCAAATGGGAGAGGAGAAACCGGAGGAAGAACTTATGGGGAAACGTAAGTCTTCTCCGCGGTTGACAGCATCATTAAACTGGTAAGATGCTGCTATAGTTAGTATCGCCATCCACTATGCGTTTATACATTAATTTTAGCTTTCACTTTTTTTATGGTAGGATAGGTAGGAATATGGAAACGATAAGGTTGTGAACGAGATGAGAATTATAGCAGGAACATGTAAAGGTAGGCACATAAAGCCCGTTCCAGGCATGAATACTAGACCTACAACTGATAAAGTAAGAGAAGCCATCTACAATATGGTGGGTCCTTTTTTTGAAGGTGGACTTGCGCTCGATCTATATGGTGGAAGTGGGGCTTTAGGAATTGAAGCCTTGAGCCGAGGAGTAGAAAAATGCATCTTCGTTGATCGTGACAGTAAAGCGATCGAAACGATCAAGTGGAACCTTGATCAAACAGGATTTACAGAATCAGCTGAAGTGTTTCGTAACGATTCAAAAAGAGCTTTGAAAGCACTCTTGAAGAGAGAAGTAACGTTCTCCCTCGTATTGCTAGATCCTCCATATCATAAGGAGAAGATCGTGGAAGACCTTGATAAGTTATCGTCTTATGGGCTACTTGAAGAGAATGCGACGATTGTTGTTGAGCATCTTAAAGAAGTAGATCTTCCTGAAGAACTTGCAGATTTAACGCTTACTAGAAAAGAAACATACAGTGGAAAAACAACCATTTCAATCTATACATATAACCAGTCGGATGTTGAGAGGGAGGAATAGTCATGGGTAAGATCGCAGTATGTCCAGGTAGTTTTGACCCCGTTACGTTTGGACACCTTGATATCATCAAGAGAGGTGCAAGAGTTTTTGACAATATCAAAGTCGTCGTTCTTAACAATCAAAGTAAATCAACTTTGTTTTCTGTAGAAGAGCGGGTAGAATTGATTAAGGAAGTAACAAAAGATATCGAGAATGTAACAGTTGATTCGTATCAAGGCTTATTGATCGATTATGCAAAACAAGTTGGTGCTTCTACAATCCTTCGTGGTCTGCGTGCCGTATCAGATTTTGAATATGAAATGAAGATCGCTTCAATCAATCGAAAGCTAGAAGACGAGATCGAAACATTCTTTATGATGACGAACAATCAATATTCCTTCTTGAGTTCGAGCATCGTAAAAGAGATAGCAAAATACCATGCACCTGTCTCCGATCTTGTACCTGAGATCGTTCAGGATGCGTTAAGAGAAAAATATGCAGGATCCCCGTTAGAATAACGGGGCTTTTTTCTACTGAAGGAGTATATTACTGTATTTGAATTCTCATACGGCGAATGGATAAGATGACAAAGGTAATGAGAGCAAACAATGTGAGCCATGAACCCGTTCGTTCGAAAAAAACGTATAGTATATCGATGATTGAGCTTGAGTTTTCTGTGTGAAAAACCGGCAATGTTTTAGTGCCTTCTGATAACCAGTCTATGTAGATTGGCTTCCAGAGTAAAAGGGTCAGCCCCATCGCAAATACGCCGTGCAGTAACCTAGCAAAGAAAAACGGTTTGAAGCGAATGTCAGTATCTGCAAGAATACTAGCGACCTGGGCTTGAACAGAGAAGCCATTGAAGGCAAGAACAAAACTCGCGATCATCGTTTGCTGCATTAAGTGAGCATTACTTTCGCTAATCAACCTACTGCCAAGCGTTATCTCAAATAAGCCTGATAAAAGCGGAGTAGCAAGGGCTGGAGATATGTGTAGCGTTATCAGAATAACGTTCACAATGCTTGCAACCAATGAAGTAAACCCGATGACGCTTAGCAGTTCATTGATCACAGAAAATAATATGATGAACCCACCTACCATCAATAATGTTTTGATCGATGAATGAACGGCGTCTCCCATCATTTTTCCAAATGGTCTGTCGTCGTATAAGCGTGTTTCATGTAACGCTTTAAATGCTCTCGGGAGCCTTCCTAAAGGGGAACGTTCATAGCTTTTCGTGAATCGATCCTCTGATCTATGGAAACGCATGACGAGTCCGACAAGGATATTTCCGATGTAATGTGCAGCTGCTAGTAGAATTCCAAGCGATGGATTATGGAAGAAACCAACAGCTACAGCTGCAAAGATAAACAATGGGTTCGAACAATTCGTAAACGAAACGAGTCTTTCTCCTTCGATCGCTGTAATGTCATTATTGTGTCTAAGGTGGGCTGTATATTTCGCTCCGGCCGGAAATCCTGAAGCAATCCCCATTGCCCACACAAAAGCACCTGAACCTGGGACGCGAAAGAGAGGACGCATCAATGGCTCTAATAATACGCCGATAAACCGTACGACTCCGATCCCTATCAGTAGTTCAGATATGATGAAAAAGGGTAATAATGAAGGAAAGACAATGTTCCACCACATGGAAAGACCACTTTTCGAAGCGTTGAGCGTATGTTCCGGCAGGAGGATGATCGAAAGTGCAATGATGGTCATCGAAGAAGCGAGAACTATTGTTTTAAGCACTTGTGCGTTCACTAAAGCATCCCCCCAGTACTGGCCATCGAGACAGTATTGTATGTATGAATGTGTAAGAAAACATGTCCGCTAGTTAAAATATACGTATTTGTGGAACAATTAGACCATATGATTAAGCAGGTATAGACGGGAGGATCTCATGATGGACCGTCCTAAGGTTGGGTTAGCTCTAGGCTCAGGAGGAGCAAGAGGCTTTGCACATTTAGGTGTTATTAAAGTACTTGTTGAACAAGGTGTTCCAATTGACTATATCGCAGGAAGCAGTATGGGATCACTCGTTGGGGCTATCTATGGATCTGGCCATAAGGTAGAGACGATGGTGAAGATGGCATCCCTTTTCAAACGCAAATACTATCTCGATTTTACCGTGCCAAAAATGGGGTTTATTACAGGGAACAAAGTGAAGAATTTAATTCGAACACTTACGCATGGTAAACAGCTTGAAGATTTAGACCCTCCTCTCGCTGTCGTAACAACGGACTTAATTAAAGGGGAGAAGGTTGTCTATCGGACTGGATCAATTGCTGATGCCGTTCGTGCAAGTATCGCGATCCCAGGAATTTTCACACCTGAAAAAATTGGAGATCGATTGCTTGTTGATGGTGGTGTCATTGACCGTGTTCCTGTTTCAGTGGCAAGAGAGATGGGAGCAGATCTCGTTATTGCAGTAGACGTTTCCGATGTGAAAAAGGAATCGGACGTCACCTCGATCTTTGATGTGATCATGCAGAGCATCGACATCATGCAAAACGAAATGGTACGACTTCACGAGATCAACGCGGATGTGATGATTAAACCACGACTTGAATCGTTTCATTCACGGTCGTTCACGAATTTACAGGACATCATAAAAATTGGAGAGGAAGAAGCTTTTCGCCACCTCGATGCTTATCATGCCGCGGTGGAAGAGTGGAAGGAGAAAAATAAATGAACCGGACTACCAAGAGATTTAGCATCGTATGGGCTGTGATCATCATTTTGGTCGCAGCGTTTACGTTTATTGATTTGCCGTACTATGTCACTACACCTGGGGAAGCTAGAGAGCTCGATGATGTGATCAAAGTGGACGGAGGCTCTGCTGATGAAGGGGAGTTTATGCTCACGACTGTACGGGTTGGAGAAGCCAATATCATTCAGTACATCTGGGCACAGTTCAACCAGTATCATGAATTGATCTCTGAAGATATGATTAAGCGTGAAGGCGAGTCAGATGAGGAATATCATGAACGTCAGCTTGAAGTGATGGCTGGTTCTCAAACGAACGCAACGATCGTAGCGTATCAAGCAGCGGATCGTTCAATCACGATCAACAATCAAGGTGTTCTCGTAACAGGTGTTGTTGAAGGGATGCCGGCTGATGGAAAGCTAGAGCCTGGAGACCTCATTACAGGTGTAGATGGTGAGAAGATAGAAAAGACGAAACAACTTTTAGATATGCTTTCGGAATACAGCGAATCTGATACCGTCGTCATCACATTCAAACGTGATGAAGAAGAGCGTGATGTCGAAGTAGGGTTTGATACATTTCCTGAACGATTTAATACCGAGGATGGAAAAGTGGGGATAGGAATCACAGGCCCCGTCACAGCGAAAACGATTAAAACGGACCCAACGATCGACATTAACACAGATCAAATTGGAGGTCCATCTGCTGGACTGATGTTCTCGCTTGAAATCTATAACCAACTTACAGAAACAGATTGGACAAAAGGACATAAAATCGCTGGAACAGGGACGATTACAGAAGATGGAGAAGTAGGCCCGATCGGGGGCATAAAGCAAAAGGTGGTTGCGGCTGATGGTTCAGGAGCCGATATATTCTTCGCACCTGTGGCACATTCAAATTATGAAGATGCGTTAGAAGCAGCAGAGGATATTAAAACAAAGATGAAGATCGTACCTGTTGAAACATTTAAGGATGCTTCTGATTATTTAAAACAATTAGAAAAGAAGTAATTTTTAAATTGTATAAAAACCTGTCGAGAAAAGGAAATTCTCGACAGGTTTTTTTGCTTCTTATGTGAGCGTGATCTAGATCATTATAGGTGATGAGGTAAATTCTTTTTTTAGGAACGCTTCTTGATCACTTCCATCGAAACCTAGCGCGTACACTTCGCTCACCTTTTTTTCAATATCTAAAAAAGGATGATCGAATTGGTTGATGTTTGCAACTAACGGAATTGTTAGTGATGACTTCACTTTATTTAAATACATGCGACCAGCACTAGACATCCCGAGCAACCTAAGGTAGGGTGCATCTGTGTGCAGAGCAGGCTTCATGTCGTCCTTAACGGTATTCGTTAAAATATGTAGTGCAAATCGCTGTAGTCGAGTCCACGTGTAGCGTTTTGTTTTAACGGCTTCCATGAACGCCATAAAATCTGCAGATGCCTTCGCTGCAGAAACAAGGCGGTTCTCAAGGCCTTCCTCAGCTTCGTAAATCATCTTAAGTTCTTTCTGTGAGCTCGTTAAGAGTTTGTATCGAAGAAATGGATAAAGTCGGTGCCAGCCATGATACTTGTTATGCGATCGATAGAACCGATCCAGTTCATGGTATGTAGGTTCAGGGACAAAAGTTTTAACATTTTGGGGTCCGAGATCTTCAGATAGTAGCTCTTTTCGTATAGCAGTAGCACTCGCGATCTTTTTATCTGTAAACGACTCTTCATGGTAACCTGCTTTTGTTCGTAAGATGGTCTGAGCTTGAATATGCGACTTTTGCTCGTCGATCGCTTTCACGTATTGATAGCCAAGGATATTATTTGGTAATGATAAGTCTAGAACTGTCTCATGGTCTTTTAATGATTGAAAGGCAAGAGAAGCTGCTTTTGGGTAGCTATTTCCTTCGCTCATGAACAGCTGTATTTTTTCATTGTAGTCTTTGTCGTTTTCTTTTATGAAGGACATCGTTTTCTCAAAGTCTTGAATAAGCCCAGCTTCGCTTCCAAAGCATAGTTCATCTACTCCGATAGCGGTTAACAGAGAAACGGCACCTTTTGCGAAAACTTCCGCTTTTTGGGTAGAGTATACATAGGGGAGTTCGATCACAAGATCGATTCCGTTCTCTAGTGCCATCTTCGTTCTACTCCATTTATCAACTAGTGCAGGTTCACCTCTTTGAAGAAACGATCCACTCATCACTGCTATGACGATGTCGGCACCCGTTGTTTTCTTCGTTTCTTCCAAATGGTAGAGGTGGCCATTATGGAAGGGATTGTACTCAACGATAACGCCAGCTGTTTTCATCATAAAGCTCCTTTCATCTATTAGTGGAAAGGCGGTCCATATGTAAGAGTTGAACTCAAGGTTTTTTCTCTGGTATGATAAACATTATACCAGATTTGGATTCTCACAAAGTGGTGTAAAGAAAAAATATTGACATTTGCTTATTTTGTAGCTATAATACTTTTGTTGCCTTGAGGTGATAGACAGATGAAATGGTCAGTAGATCAGTTGAAGTCCTTCAAACAGAAAGGACTTACAATTGACGAGTTAGTTAATGTAGAGGAACTTAAGAATGAAGAAACACAGATTCGAGAAATTACGCCCGTGCACGTTACCGGCGAGACTTCGTTTCACGGTAATAAAGTTACCTTTCATCTTACCCTAAAAGGCAAGATGGTACTACCATGTGCGAATACGCTCGAAGATGTTGATTTCCCTTTCGTACTTCATCCATTAGAAACGTTCGTGCTCGAACCGAACACATCTGGGATGGATTACGAAGAAGATGATGAAGAAATTCATCAAGTTTCGGGAAATACGGTTGACTTAGTTCCGTATATTAAGGAAAATATACTTTTGGAGATTCCTATTCGTGTTGTAAAACATAGTTCGGAATCCGATGAAATGCAAAACAAATCCGGCAAAGGATGGGAAGTTGTAACACACGAGGAAACGGAAGAGAAGATCGATCCTCGTTTGGCCGGTTTAGCTGATCTCTTTAATGAAAAGAACGATAAATAGACCGGACAACTTTCAAGAGATTATTTAACTTTTTAAGGAGGTGGAAACGATGGCAGTACCAGCTAGAAGAACTTCTAAAACACGTAAAAACAAGCGTCGTACTCATTATAAACTTGAAGTACCAGGAATGGTGAAATGCCCTAACTGTGGCGAATTCAAACTTTCTCACCGTGTATGTAAAGAGTGTGGAAATTACAAAGGTGAAAACGTTGTGAGCAAGTAAGCTTACAACACGTTTGAAACAGAGAGAGAAATCTCTCTGTTTTTTTTTATACCTTATTTTAGAAGTAGGGGTGACACTTTGAGTCTATTAGTTGAAAAAGTTAACCGTGCAGCCGTTCTAACGATCAATCGACCGAATCAACGAAATGCAATCAATTATCAAGTCATGGACGAGTTAAGAGATGCGATTCGTGATGCTGAATCGGACCAATCGGTTTCATATATTGTCATTACAGGCACAGGAGATCGAGCATTTTGTGGTGGAGGAGATGTCGCTTCATTTGTCTCCCTTCGTACGAAAGAAGATGCGTACCCAATGCTGCGAAAGATGGGGGACGTTCTTGACGAGTTGTTTTTCTGTAAGAAGCCAACTGTTGCACTATTGAATGGTCATGCAGTAGGCGGAGGGTGTGAACTAGCGGTTGCGTGTGATTATCGCATTGCTCGTAGCGGTGTCACGATTGGGTTTATACAAGGATCGATCGGAATAACGACTGGCTGGGGTGGATCCGTATATGCGATGGAAAGATTGAATTCAACTGTCGCTATGGAAATGTTGATGAGTGGAAAACGTTACTCACCTGAAGAAGCCAAGGAGCTAGGTTTTCTAACTTACATAATGAAAGAAGAGAATTGGAAAGTGGAAGCTCAAGGAGTGATTGAAAATCTCTTACCTCATTCCTCGCAAATATTGGAAACGTATAAACAGCATTGGTTAAACTCATTGGATCGAAAGTCTATCACAAGCCGGATCGAAAAGGAAATTCTTGCATGCGCCACTCTATGGGAGTCTGAAGAACATCACCTCGCAGTAGAAAAATTTCTAAATAAAAGATAGCGCTTTCTAAGAAATCTGAAAAATTATAGCTTCTAAAATTCTACTACTTCTATCAGACGCATAAGATGACTGTAAAAAGTTTATTTTAGGGGGGATTGCGTTTGGTACCCATTCGTCAGGATGCTTGGTCTAAGGATGAAGATGTATTACTAGCTGAAGTCGTCTTAAGGCATATCCGAGAAGCGAGTACACAGCTTGCTGCGTTTGAGGAAGTAGGGAAGAAACTATCAAGGACGCCTGCAGCTTGTGGTTTCAGGTGGAATTCGCTTATTCGGAAACAATATGAATCGGCTATCGTTCTTGCCAAAAAGCACCGTAAGGAACAGAAAAGAAGTGGTCTTTACAACGAGCCAAAAAAAGAATCAGAAGGAAATCATGATCAAGATAGCATTGCTATGATTGATGAAGCGATTAGAATCCTTGTCCAAACAAAGTCTTGCATTACTAGTGTGAGCGGGTTAGAAGAATCTTATAAAGAGATATTAATGGAAAATGAACAGCTAAAACAACAGCTCTTACAAATCGAAAAAGAATATGTCATGGTTCAAGAGGACTATCAATCTTTATTGGAGATTATGGAGCGAGCAAGGAAAATGGTTGTTTTTAAAGATGAGGATCAGGGAAACATACGGTTTCAAATGGATTCTAATGGCAATCTAGAGAAAGTAAAGAAATAGGAACAGCCCACGATGGGCTGTTCCTATTTTTTATACATCCTGCTCTGTAACACCTTCAGGATACCAAACATACGGGTTCTCTCCGCGGTCACGTTCTGGATTGTACGTAACGGCTTCAAAGCCCATCTTCTCCCAAAACTGACTAGAACCTTGTCTTGCGTTTGTTTTTACTGGTAGGTTAAATGTTTTTGCGAAATTTACGAGTGTTGATCCATAATCCCGATCATGGTATTGAGGGAGTACCTCTAGCTTCCAGAGCTCCAAGTAATCTTGAGGTGGATCGAAGTATCTGTCATACTTCGCATCGATTCGATATAAGCTCATTCTAGCAACTAGCTTGTCGCCAAAATAGATGCCGTAGAACGGTGATTCACTATCATTTTCGATGATGTTGTCTTGTAAGTCTTCCATCATCGATAGTTCTTGGATTCCATACTCTTTAAATTTCTTGAACTCTTCTAGAGTTTTGTAATTGATCACAAGTGGTCTTACTGTTAAATCTACCATCATGGTGCCCCCTCCGTCGTAGTTACAAATTCCTCTCTTTTTCTAAAAGAAAAGGTTCTTTCCTCAATTATAACCGAAAACACGAAACTTTTCTTCATTTCGAAAAACAAAATATAAAAGGAATTATTTGAATATTTGTTGAAACGTGACGGTGAATTAATGATATGATTAATGTAAGGGTTTTCAACCTGTATATTGTGCTGGGAAGGGAGAGGTATTGTGAAAAAGATACTAATAGCAAATCGCGGTGAAATTGCAGATCGCATTATTCGAACATGCAGCAGGCTAGGAATCGAAACGGTCGCTGTGTACTCTAGTGCTGATAAGGATATGCCATATGTAAGAAATGCGACACATGCGCATGAAATAGGAGATCCTCCAGCTGCAAAGTCATATTTAAATCAAGATGAAATTATTCGAGTTGCTGAAGAAGAGAAAGTAGATGCCATTCACCCAGGGTATGGATTTTTATCCGAAAATGCCTCATTCGCAAGAAGAATAGAGGAAAAAGGAATCACGTTCATTGGACCATCAGCTGACGTTGTGGAAGCGATGGGTGACAAGATCACGGCAAGGAAAACGATGATCGATGCAGGTGTACCAGTTGTACCTGGGAGCACGGAAATCGAAGACGCAGAAAAGGCAATCGCTTATGCGAATGAAGTAGGCTATCCCGTCATGCTTAAGGCTGCCGCTGGCGGCGGTGGAATCGGGATGCAGCGGTGTGAGAATGACGGTGACTTAGAAAAAGCATTCTCCTCGAGTCAGAATCGTGCCAAGGCTTATTTCGGCAACGGTGCGATGTTTGTAGAGAAGTTTATCGATGAAGCACGTCACATCGAAGTCCAAATCGTTGGTGATCACCACGGAAACATCGTACATCTTTATGAAAGAGATTGCTCGATTCAAAGAAGGAACCAAAAAGTTGTTGAGGAAACGCCTTCTCCATTTATATCACCTGAAACGCGTAATAAGATCGGAGAAGCGGCGGTCAATGCGGCTAAACAAGTTAACTATACGAATGCGGGTACAGTCGAGTTTGTCATGGACGGAGAAGAGAACTTCTATTTCCTTGAGATGAATACGAGATTACAAGTTGAACATCCGATAACGGAAGAAACAAACGGCGTCGATCTTGTTGAATGGCAGCTATTGATCGCTGAAGGTAGAGCTTTACCTCTAGCACAAGAAGAGATTTCTCCAAGCGGTCATAGTATCGAGTTCCGTTTATATGCTGAAGATCCGAACACGTTCATGCCTTCACCAGGTAAGATCGAGTCGCTCGAATTTCCGGAAGTAGATGGAATCAGAATTGACGGTGGCTACGAAAGTGGATCGACGGTATCACCTTTTTATGATCCGATGATCGCAAAGATCATTGCGAGCGGCGAGAATCGTAAGGAAGCTTTGGAGATTGCTAGAACATTTTTTAGCAAATTCCAACTTAAAGGGATTAAGCATAATGGACCTTTGTTTGAGAATCTACTGCAAGAATCTGATTTTCAGAATGGTCACTACACAACAGCATACTTATCTAAAAAACTAGCTCACAAAAAATAACTAACAAAAGGGGTATGACAACAATGAACGAAATTAAATCATCAATGGCAGGTACAGTTTTAAACGTAATGGTATCTGAGGGAGACTCTGTTACGTCTGGACAAGAACTTGTAATGTTGGAGTCCATGAAGATGGAGATTCCTGTTGAAGGTTCTGAAGATGGAACTGTGGCAGAAGTAAAAGTAACGATCGGTGATTTTGTAAACGAAGGCGATGTACTCGTTACAATTAAGTAGGTCAAATTGCTGAACGAGCGCTCAATCTAATGAAATGAAGGAGGTTCATCATGAATCATCTTGAAGAGTTTCTAGAAAATAAATCTAAAGAAATAGAATCTGGTGGTGCAGAGAAGTACCACCAGAAACTGAAAGAAACGAACAAAATGTTCGTACGTGACAGGTTGAATTTACTGTTCGATAATGGTGAGTACACGGAAGACGGTAAATTTGCAAACAATCTTGCGAGCGACCTTCCTGCAGACGGCGTTGTTACCGCGATCGGGAAAGTAAACGGTGAAAAAGTATGTGTGATGGCGAACGACTCTACCGTTAAAGCAGGGTCCTGGGGAGCGAGAACAGTAGAGAAGATCATTCGCATTCAAGAAACAGCGATGAATCTCAAAGTGCCGATCTTGTATCTTGTTGATTCAGCCGGTGCAAGAATTACTGATCAGCTAGAAATGTTTCCTAACCGAAGAGGAGCAGGAAGAATCTTTCACAATCAAGTAAAGATGTCTGGCATGGTTCCGCAAATCTGCTTGTTGTTTGGACCGTCAGCTGCTGGTGGGGCTTACATACCTGCTTTTTGTGACATCGTGGTGATGGTAGATAAAAATGCGTCTATGTACCTTGGCTCACCACGTATGGCTGAAAAGGTAATCGGTGAAAAAGTATCGCTCGAAGAAATGGGTGGTGCGAAAATGCACTGCAGCAAGAGCGGATGTGGAGATGTTCTCGCAGATAATGAAGAGCATGCGATCCAACTTGGTCGTCAGTACTTAAGCTACTTTCCGGGCAACTTTCATAAAAGAACGCCTGAACTAGAAGGGAAGCTGCCTTCATTAGAAAAATCGATTACAGATATTGTTCCAGAAAACCAAAATGCACCTTTTAATATGTATGATTTAATCGATGCACTAGTAGATGGAGATAGTTTTTTCGAAATGAAGAAATTGTTCGCACCTGAATTGATCACTGGTTTCGCTCGAATCGATGGAAAAGTTGTTGGTCTCATCGCGAATCAGCCAAAAGTAAAGGGTGGGGTTTTATTCGTAGATTCAGCTGATAAAGGCGCTAAGTTTATTCAGCTCTGCGATGCGTACCACATTCCGCTCGTTTTCCTTGCAGATGTACCAGGATTTATGATCGGTACAAAAGTAGAGAGTGCTGGTATCATAAGGCATGGTGCAAAACTAATCGCCGCAATGAGTTCTGCAACGGTACCGAAAATTTCTGTTGTGGTTCGAAAAGCATACGGAGCAGGACTTTATGCGATGGCAGGACCTGCTTTCGAGCCGGACTGCTGTATCGCATTGCCGACTGCTCAAATTGCAGTGATGGGACCTGAAGCAGCTGTGAACGCGGTTTATGCTAATAAAATAAATGCGATTGAAGATCCAAAAGAACGTATCGAATATGTGAAAGAAAAGCATCAGGAATATAAGGAACACATTGATATTTACCGACTTGCGTCTGAATTGATCGTTGACGATATCGTTCCTGGTAATGAACTAAGAGAAGTGCTCGTCGATCGATTATCTTACTACGAGTCAAAAGAGATGAGTGCGCCTGATAAGAAACACCCTGTTTATCCAGTGTAATAGAAGAAAAAGATCCCTTAACGTTTCCGTTAAGGGATTTTCGGATGTAGAACGCTCTCGGTATTTAGAGCAGTAAGCGGTACACTTATTTATCTAATGTTGTCCGGATATCTTCTATATTGAGGTAGTGGATACTCGTGATCTTACCGTCTTCATTTGTATGAGCTGTACCTTCAACACTTAATGGTTTACTTTCGGAATTAGTAGTCGTAGTTACGTTTACTGTAAAATCAAAAGCGTCTTTATCTTCATTTTCTTTAATCGTTAATTCTCTAACTTTCAGTACATGATTAGGATGCGCCATGCGTAAGAACATCAATGAGCCGTTGTTTTTCACTATATAATTTTCATAATATCGTTCACTCATATAGGGCTTGAAATGTTCTTTATTGTATTCGGACAGTATAGTGGCGTACGTTTCTAAATCTCCATCGTAGGAGGTTATAAGCTCTTCCTGTTCTTCATCAGGTCCATTAAACTGCTTTAGTAACACGGTTCGAACGTTTTGCTCACTAGCGTTTTCTTTTAAGTTGTCTCCTCCAATAGTGGAGCACCCTATAGTGAACACTAAGACTGCTAACAAGAAAAACACAAAACACTTCCTAATGGATCGCAATCATTTTCCACCCCTTCAACAGTTTCTTACCAATACATACGAAATACCCCACTTGGCTGAACAGCACATCGTTTTTTTTGATTAAAAAGGATGGAAAACTATGCTAAACTAGCCGTAGTGCATTCGGCCTATTAGAATGGAGAGGTGTATCCAATTGAACATCACGATTATCGGAGCTGGGGCAGTTGGTCTTCTTGTTGGTGCTTCATTTTCCTTATCTGGGCATATGGTAACGATGGTCACACGACGAGAAGAGCAAGCTGATCTGCTCCTTGAAAAAGGGATTTGTTATAGAAGTGAAGGTGTAGAAGCAGTTTATCAGGTGCGAGCTTCAACTTCTTTACCTGATAATCCAGATATTGTCGTCGTTGCTGTAAAGTCTTATCAAGTTGAAGAAGTGATCAACATGATCAATCATACATATCAAAAAGGTTCAAAGCCTGATCTCTTATTCATTCAAAATGGAATGGGGCACGTTCGCTTTCTTGAGACCCTACACAAGAACGTTGCTGTAGGTACGCTTGACCATGGAGCGAAAAAAATTGATGATATTTCAGTTATCCATACAGGTAAAGGCAGTTTGAAAATCTGCAGCTATTCTGGAGAATGGTCACTATTAAGCACGTTGTGCGATGAAACCCTATCGATTCAGCATGTAGAGAATTGGTACAAGTTATTATCTGAGAAGCTTGTCATAAACTGTGGAATTAATCCGCTGACAGCCATCTTCAAAATTTTAAACGGTGAATTGATGACAAACCCTAGGTATTTTGCGATCTTGAGAGAATTAATAAAAGAGTCCAGTACCGTTTTGAATCTTGAATTTGAAGAATCTTTGAACAGAGTGCAAGGTGTGTGTCAACTTACAGCAGCCAATACTTCCTCGATGCTAGCAGATCTTAAAGCTGGACGAAGAACAGAGATCGATGCAATTTCAGGGTTTGTGTTAAGAGAAGCTTCATTAAAAGGGATCGATGTTCCGTACACAAGGTTTGTGTTTGATGCGGTCAAAGGGATGGAATTGAAATTGGGGGAGAGGTTGTAATGGGAGATGTTCTGATTGGCATCGTTGCAACTGCTGTGACGGTACCGCTTCTAGCCTGGTACATCGTCTATATTTTTACTGTAAAAGTAACGAAGAAGAAGAAACATTCTATCCGGCTCGCAACAGATCTATCCACGTTGTTTTTTATTCTAAGCGTCCATTTCATATGCGTAGAGCTCTTTCAACGCTCTTTTTTATGGGTAATCTTTATTCTTATGATTATGATTGCGGTTGGTTTCACTGTTCTTCATTGGAAAACAAAGGGAGATATCAGTATTAAAAGAGTGATGAAAGGAGCATGGCGCTTCAATTTTCTCGTATTTTCAACTGGATATGTTCTACTATTGCTTATTGGGTTAGCACACCGTATTGCTACGGTGTAACTCATAAGCTTTTTTTTTGGTAGCAGTGGGGTCAGTTTGATATACTAACTAAGGATTATGCAGGCGGAATACCGTATTTGTGTCGAGAAAGGAAGAAATAGCAATGAAACTCACCGAAAATTTCCTTCCGGGAACAAATGTAATTGCTACCGATTACATCGCGAGGAACAAAAGCATCTCAGCTTTTTTTGACTATACATATCAAACGAATGAGTCTTATGAAGAGCGCTACCAGGAACTGATGGAGCGTGATTTTGAACGTGCAGCTTTAGCAGACCACCTCGAGGCGTTTAATCGAGTTTATCATCCAGATGAGAAGGCATTGAAAAACATCGAGAGACTGAAAAGAAAAGATGCTGTGACCGTAGTTGGCGGTCAACAGGCTGGTGTACTGACCGGTCCGCTTTACACGATTAACAAGGCAATATCCGTAATTAAACTTGCTGAAGAAAAAGAAAAACTACTTGGCGTTCCGGTTATCCCGGTATTTTGGATAGCAGGTGAGGATCATGATTTTCATGAAGTAAACCACGTGTATACGTTCAGTGAGAAAGAAACGAAAGTAGCGGTCCCTCAAAAGCAATATCGAAAACAGGCGCTTTCAGATATTGAGCTCGATCAAGCAGCGATCAAAGAATGGACGGACCACGTTCTTCATGAGTTTGGTGAAACGGATTACACAAACGACATTCTAAACTGGTTAGAAAACATCACAGATCGTTCTACTACGTTCGTCGATCACTTTTGTCATATGATCACAGCCCTTTTCTCGAAGTACGGTCTTGTCTTGGTCGACTCAGGGAATGAGGCATTTCGGAGTATTCAATCAAGTGTGTTTAAAACCATAATTAAAGACAATGAACGCATTAATAAGAGCGTCCTTGACCAAGCTGCCTCACTACATGAGTGTAACTACCCGGTAGAAGTTGATCTTGATGAAAATCAGGCGAACTTATTTGTGAAAGTGAAAGGTGAACGTGTTTTACTCGAACGAGAAGGGTCGCTGTTCAGAGGGAAAGCTGGTGAAGTAGAATACACAGAAGAAGAATTACTTCAGCTAGCAGAGGAAAAGCCGGATAAGCTGAGTAATAATGTCGTGACGAGGCCGATTATGCAAGATGCGATGTTTCCTGTTCTCGCCTTCGTTGGTGGACCTGGGGAACTTGCATATTGGGCATTATTGAAGTCAGCATTTCGGGTGTTTGATTATAAAATGCCGGTTATTGTTCCGAGAATGACGTTTACGTTTGTAGAACGACATATTCAAAAATATGCATCAGAGCTCTCACTATCAATAGATGACATTGTAAAAGAAGGTGTCATGTCTTACCGAAATCGCTATATTGAAAACCTCGATCACTATGGATTAGAAGAAACGTTCTCGAGTGCCGGGGAGAAGATAGAAGCTATCCATGACGATTTGAGGCAGTTAACGACTAATGTCGATAAAGGTTTAGAGCGATATTCCAACAAAAATGGGGAATTTATTCAAAGGCAGCTAGATCTTCTTAAAGAAAAACTGCAGGCAACGATTTTAGAGCGACATGAACATACGCTTATAAAATATGATGAGATCGGACTTGCATTAAAACCGAATGGTGCTCCACAGGAAAGAAAATGGAACATTGTATATTACTTGAACTGGCATGGTCCTGATTTTATCGAACGTCTCATGAACTTAGAGCTGTCACTAAACGAAAAACACAAAGTTGTGTATTTGTAAAAAAACAATGAAATTTTCTTAAAAAATCCTGCTGATCACAGCAGGATTTTTATTTTGGTGCACGAATACATTTTCTAGTGGTGAAAAGTGGGGAGTTGTGGTAACTTAAAGGTAGAAAGTGGGGAAGGTGGGGAAAGCCAATGTTCATGGGGGAATATCAGCACACTGTTGATGAAAAAGGCAGAATGATCATTCCCGCAAAGTTCCGTGATGAACTTGGTGAAACATTTGTCCTCACTCGTGGGCTTGATAAATGTATTTTTGGTTATCCTATGAAAGAATGGGAAGCCCTTGAAGAAAAAATGAAAACACTCCCTTTTACAAAGAAAGATGCTCGTGCTTTCACCAGATTCTTTTTCTCAGGTGCGACGGAATGTCAATTGGACAAGCAAGGCAGAGTAAACATTGCTGGGACGCTTAGACAATATGCTGAACTAGAGAAGGAATGCGTTGTGATTGGAGTTTCAAACAGGTTAGAGATTTGGAGTAAACCGGTTTGGGAAGACTACTTCAATGCCTCAGAAGAATCTTTTTCTGAGATTGCAGAAAGCATGATGGATTTTGATATGTAAAAGGTTAATATGCAGTGAAGGTTAAGGTGTAAACATGTTTGAACATATTACAGTATTAAAAGAAGAAGCAGTCGATGCACTAAACATTAAAGAAGATGGCATTTACGTAGACTGTACACTTGGTGGCGGAGGTCACTCTAAAGCGATACTCGACCAGTTGAGTACAGGGCATCTTTATGCATTTGACCAGGATCAATGGGCGATCGATAATGCGAAAACGGTGTTGGCTGGCTATGAAGATAAGCTCACGGTTGTAGAACGTAATTTCAGTTATATAAAAGAAGCCCTTTTAGATCTTGGAGTAGAAAAAGTAGACGGCATTCTTTTTGATCTAGGTGTTTCATCTCCACAGCTTGATAAAGGAGAACGGGGGTTCAGCTATCAGTTCGATGCAAAGCTCGATATGAGGATGGATCAATCTTCTGATCTAACGGCGTACGAAGTGGTGAATGAGTGGGAATATGAACGTCTCGTATCCATATTTTTTAAATTTGGAGAAGAAAAATTCTCGAAACAAATCGCTCGAAAGATTGAAAAAGCCAGAGAGCAAAATCCAATCGAGACGACGTTCGAACTCGTGGAAATTATTAAGGATGCGATTCCTGCTCCTGCGAGAAGGAAAGGGGGACACCCTGCTAAGCGAATATTTCAAGCGATCAGAATCGCTGTGAACGATGAGCTTAAGGTGTTTGAGAAAGCTTTGATCGATGGGATGTCGATCTTAAACCCAGGTGGACGGATCAGTGTGATCACCTTCCATTCACTCGAAGACAGGATATGCAAGACCACGATGAAAGAAGCGGCTTCAGGGCCAGAGTTACCTCCAGGCATGCCGATCATTCCGGATGAGTACCAACCTGAAATGAAGCTGATTACAAGAAAGCCGATCATTCCTTCTGAAGAAGAGCAGGAAGGGAATCGACGTGCACGCTCAGCCAAGCTTAGAATTGCAGAGAAAATATAGATTAAAAAAGATAAATAAAAGATAAATAAAAGATAAATAAAACTTACAGAAAGTGTTAGGGGGAAAAGAATGAGTAACCTGGCGTATAAGTATCAACAGCAGCATTCACAAAAAGAACAAGTTGAAGTACAAAAGAAAGCAGTTTATATTCAACGTGGTAGAATCACGAAAGGAGAAAAGCTGCTCTGGATGATGCTTAGTATTGCAGTTGTAGCAGCTTCGATCATCATGATTTCCAATTATGCTTCTATCTATAATATCAATACGAGTATTCAACAGATTGAAGCGAAGCAGCAGGCTCAAATGAAACAAAATGAAGAGCTTCAGGTGAAAGTGACAGAATTAAGTGCACCAGATCGAATTATTGATATTGCTGAAGAAAAACTCGGCATGCAACTGAATGATCAAAACGTAGAAGTGATCAACAGAGGATCATAAATTCGGAGGTTTGCACTGAAATGAAGGAAACAAATAAGAACCCACATATTAATCGAGGAGCAGGGATACTGATGGCACTTTTCGTCCTGCTCTTTTTTGCTTTTATTGGACGATTTTTCTATATTGAATGGACTCAAGCGGTATCTGGAGAAAATGGTGAAAAGGTCGACTTAACTGAACTCGGGAAAGAAAAATGGACAAAAAGTAAAATTCTTCACGCTGATCGCGGAACGATCTATGATCGGACTGGTGAGAAAGCACTCGCGATGGATATTCCCTCATTCACACTTCGAGCAATCTTAAGTGAAGGCTATGAAGAACACGTGGAAGATGTTGATAAAACAGCGAAAGAACTTGCTGGGGTCCTCGATATGAGTGAAAGTGAGATTAAAGAGAGACTATCGAAAGAAGGGCTCTTTCAAGTCGAGTTCGGATCAGAGGGAAAAGACCTTAGTTTGTCCGAGAAAGAACAAATCGAAGAGCTTGATCTTCCAGGCATCGGGTTTATCCCATCAAAAACAAGGTTATATCCAAATGATGAGTTCGCATCTCATGTATTAGGGTTCACGAATGAAAATGATGATGGCACTCAAGAGGGTCTGCTCGGTCTTGAGAAACAATTAAACAAGTATCTTCTACCTCAAGAAGGAAAAGAGACGTATCAAACGGATCGAAAAGGGTACAAGCTTCCGTATGGGAACGACCACATTTCTCCTTCAAAAAGAGGCAACGATGTTTATTTAACGATTGACGAAAAAATCCAATTGTTTGTTGAAAGAGCGATGGATGATGTGCAAGAAAACTATAATCCTGAACGTATGACCGCGATTGTAGCAGATCCAGACACTGGTAAGATACTTGCCTTAGGAACGAGACCTACGTTTGATCCTAACCTAAAGAATATAAAAGATTATACGAATATGGCTATTTCGCCATTCGAACCTGGGTCCACGATGAAAGTATTCACTCTTGCAGCAGCGATTGAGGAAGGCGTCTACAATGGAGATGAACTCTATCAATCTGGTAGATACGCAGTTCCTGGAGGTACGGTTCCCGACCACAACTATGGTAAAGGTTGGGGTAAGATTAGTTTTGATGAAGGTGTTCAGAAATCATCAAACGTTGCCATGTCCATTCTCGTAAAGGAGAAACTTGGATATGATACGTACAGAGACTACCTTTCAAAATTTGCTTTTGATAAGAAAACGGGAGTAGATCTACCTGGAGAAGGGTCTTCAAGAATCATCTATGGTGGGGACTTAGAAAGAATTTCGACAGGTTTTGGTCAGGGTTCAACGATAACACCGATCCAACAGATTCAAGCTGCCACAGCAGTTGCTAACGGCGGGAAGATGATGAAGCCATATGTAATCGAAAAAATCGTAGATCCTGACTCGAAGGACGTTAAACTTAATCACGAACCAGAAGTAGCGGGTGAGCCGATTTCTAGTGAAACAGCAAAGAAAACAAGAGACATCCTTCGCACGGTCGTAACGGAGGGTACAGGTACTCCTTATGACATCGAAGGGTATTCGATCGCTGGTAAAACAGGTACTGCTCAAATCTCGCAAGGTGCAAAAGGGTATATGAGTGGATATGGAAACAATATCTTCTCATTTCTAGGAATGGCTCCTGCTGAGGATCCTGAACTTCTCGTGTACGTAGCAGTCGATCGACCAGATCTTGAATATCCTGAATTAGGGAGCGACCCAGTTGCGACAGTGTTTAATACAGTGATGAAGAATAGTCTTCAGTATTTAAACATCGATCCGTTAGAAGAAGAAGCTGAAGGACAAGGGTCTGAAGAATCGGATGATGTTAGGAAAATCGAAGACTTCACTGGAGAAGATAGTGAGAAAGTTGAAAAAGACCTTAAAGCGCAAGGCTTCAACGTTACCGTACTCGGAGGTTCAGGGAAGGTCGTAAAACAATCTCCTCATCCTGAATCAGAAGTTCTTGAAGGTGAGCGAATCCTGTTACGTACGGATGGAAAAGTAACGATGCCAGATATAACCGGGTGGTCACTAACAGATGTGATGAAACTTGTTGAGCTTATGGAACTTAAACCGAACATTATGGGTGCTGGCTACGTAGCAAAGCAAGGAATAGCGAAAGGAGCTGCGGTTAAAGAAGGTGATTATCTCGTTGCTGAGCTTAAGAAACCATCACCTCCTCCTGAAGGTGAAGAAGAGGAAGAGCCAGAGGAAGAGATAACGGACTAGCAGGTCTATTAGACTAATCAATGACATATAGTGAAACGAGCATAATCAGGGAGGATGAGCTTATGCGCGTTTCCAATGTCACTGTACGTAGAAGGTTAGTAGTCGCACTACTCGTAGGTTTGTTTATATTTGCTGTGATCGTAACAAGACTCGGCTACGTTCAACTGGTCATGGGCAGCTGGCTCAGTGAAAAAGCGAAAGACTCTTGGAGCAGAAACATCCCGTTCGAGCCGAATAGAGGAGAAATACTCGACCGAAACGGTGTTCCATTAGCTACGAATATAAGTGCGCCGTCCGTGCTGATCGTGCCGAGGCAGGTGCAAAATCCGGCTTCCACTGCGGAAGCAATCGCAGCATCATTGAATACGAGTAAAGAGAAAGTGTACGAAACGATTACTCAAAAACAATCGATGGTATGGATTCGACCAGAAGGCAAGAAGATGACGAATGAAAAGGCGAATGAGATTCGTAAGATGAACTTACCTGGTGTTTATATTGCTGAAGACAATAAGAGACATTATCCCAACGGTGCTTTTTTATCACACGTACTTGGGTTTAGTGGTATTGATAATCAGGGACTTACAGGAATTGAACTCTACTATGATGAAGAATTGAGTGGTCAGCAGGGGCAGGTCGAATACTATGCGGATGCCAAAGGTAAGAGAATGCCTTCGCTTGCTGATGACTACACAAAGCCGATCGATGGATTGGATTTGCGTTTGACGATCGATTCTAAAGTGCAAACAATCATTGAACGAGAACTAGATATCGCCGAGGCAACCTATAATCCTGATGGTGCTGTTGCAATCGCGATGAATCCGAACACAGGTGAAATTCTTGGGATGTCCTCAAGGCCGGACTTCGACCCGGAAAATTTTCAAGATTTCTCACCAGACATATGGAACCAGAACAAACCTGTTTGGAGCACATATGAACCCGGATCAACGTTTAAGATCATCACACTTGCAGCCGCGTTAGAAGAGGGCAAGGTCGATCTAGAGAAGGATCATTTTCATGATCCAGGCAGTATTGAAGTAGCGGGTCGAAAGCTAAAGTGCTGGAAAAGTGGGGGACACGGAAGTCAAACGTTTTTAGAAGGTGTGCAGAACTCTTGTAACCCAGGTTTCGTGATGCTTGGAGAACGACTTGGTAAAGAAAAACTATTTTCATATATTCACAAGTTTGGATTCGGTGAGAAAACAGGGATCGATTTACAAGGTGAAGCAAGTGGAATCCTTTTTGACGTAGAAAATGTAGGCCCATTAGAACTTGCGACGACTGCTTTTGGTCAAGGAGTTTCGGTTACACCTATTCAACAGGTAACAGCAGTGTCAGCAGCAGTTAATGGGGGAACATTATACGAACCCTATATCGCAAAAGAATGGATCGATCCTGATACTGGTGCTGTAATCAGTAAGAATACGCCACAGGTCAAGCGTCAGGTAATCTCAGAAGAAACATCTAAAGAAGTAAGGCACGCTCTTGAAACCGTAGTAGCTCTTGGAACAGGTAAGAACGCATTTGTGGAAGGATATAGGGTGGGTGGAAAAACCGGTACGGCTCAGAAGGCTAAAAATGGTGCATATTTAAAAAACAACCACATCGTATCGTTTATCGGAATTGCCCCAGCTGATGATCCACAAATCGTCGTCTATACAGCGATCGATAATCCAAAAGATACACTTCAATTCGGTGGGGTAGTAGCCGCACCAATTGTTGGAAATATCATAAATGATAGTTTGACGGTTATGGATGTTCCGAAAAGGGAAGATCAAATTGAGAAAGAGAAAACGTGGTTAGACGAAGAGACGATCGAGATGCCAAATCTTGTAGGGATGACTTCTGAAGAAATCAGGGAAGCAATGTACAATTTGAAGATTGAAGCGAGTGGTGAGGGAGACACGGTTATTGCACAAGCACCTGATCCAGGTGTAAAATTACCTGCAGGCTCTGAAATCAGACTTTATATGGGTGACAAATAGCCACTCTGTGAGTACAATAAGTATGAAACAAGCCAAGGCATATGCTCTTGGCTTGTTTTCTGAAAAAGTCAGCAAACTAGAAAGGTGATCAAAGATGAGATTAGATGATCTACTTCATGCACTATTTACATATAAAAAGCTCGGAAGTGAAAATCCTGAAATTACGTCTGTAGAAAGCGACAATCGTACGGTGACTGAAGGAAGTCTCTTCGTATGTATTCCTGGATATACGGTAGATGGTCATGATTTTGCAGAAGATGCTGTAAAGAAGGGGGCAGCTGCCATTGTCGCGCAAAAAGAAATGAAGCTTTCTGTCCCTGTAATCGTAGTAAAGGACACACATCGCGCATTAGCAGAACTAGCTAATCATTACTATCAAAATCCTACTCAAGCATTTAACTTGATCGGAGTAACAGGAACGAATGGAAAAACGACCGTTTCACATTTAATCGAGAAGGTTCATCGTGATCAGAATCAAAAAACAGGATTGATCGGTACGATTAATATTAAAATTGGTGATGAAGAGTTTGAAACAAAAAACACGACTCCAGAACCCCTTCTTTTGCAAAAGCAATTTGCTAACATGAGAGATCATGGAGTCAAGACAGCTGTGATGGAGGTATCCTCTCATGCGTTGACGCTTGGAAGAGTTCGTGGCTGCGACTATGATATTGCTGTGTTCACAAACTTAACGCAAGATCACTTAGATTATCATGGGACGATGGAGGAATATCGCCAGGCGAAGGGTCTTTTATTCTCTCAATTAGGCAATACATATGATACGGGTAAAAAGAAAGTAGCCATATTGAATGCCGATGATCCTGCTAGCCTAGAATATGAAAAAATGACGTCTGCTCATATCTTTACTTACGGTATCGATCAAGAAGCAGATGTTAAAGCGGTGGATATTTCATTCTCAGCAACAGGGACTGAATTTCAACTCATCACGCATGAAGGAGTTAAAGAAGTTAATATAAAACTTACAGGCAAGTTTAGTGTGTATAATGCGCTAGCTGCGATTGCTGCTTGTCATGCTGCTGGTATTTCGTTAGATGATACCTTGAAGAGTCTAGGTGAAATTCAAGGAGTTCCAGGTCGCTTCGAGTTGGTAGATGAAGGTCAGAACTTCCCAGTGATCGTAGATTATGCTCACACACCTGATAGTCTAGAAAATGTACTAACGACAGTTAAGGAAATGGCGAAAGGAAACGTCTATGCTGTTGTTGGGTGTGGAGGGGATAGAGATCGAACAAAACGCCCTCTCATGGCTAAGATTGCGACAAAGGTTGCTGACACAACCGTTCTGACTTCTGATAACCCAAGAAGTGAAGATCCAGAACGAATATTAGACGATATGGTCGACGGTGTAGATGGACACTACGTAAGAATAACTGACAGGGCAGAAGCGATCGCTTATGCAATCGATCATGCAACCGAAGGAGACGTTGTATTGATCGCTGGAAAAGGTCATGAAACGTATCAAATTATTGGAGAGCATGTTTATGATTTTGATGATCGTGAAGTAGCACGTCAGGCAATAAAGGGGAAGAAAGCATGAAATTTCGTTCAACGTTATTAAGCGATTTTGCAAGAGCATCGCTCGATAAAGAGCTACAGTTTGACGGTATTGCAACAGATACTCGAAAGGATTGCACGAACAAACTGTTTGTCCCGATTGTAGGAGAAGTATACGATGGACATCGCTTCATCGATAAAGCAATCGAGAGCGGTGCTACAGGGACGCTATGGGATGACTCTAAGCCATTTCCAAAAGATTTAGAGAATCAGATCGTTGTCTACTATGTGAGCGACACCACTGAAGGGTTACAAAACTTAGCAAAAGCTGTATTGAATGCTCACAAACCCTATGTGGTAGGAGTAACCGGCAGCAATGGTAAAACAACTGTTAAGGATATGTTAGAAGCGGTTCTTAGCCCAAACTATAAAACATATAAAACGCAGGGGAATTTAAATAACCACTGGGGACTTCCTATGACGATCCTTTCGATGCCTGAAGATACTGATGTACTTATTTTAGAAATGGGTATGAGTTCAAGAGGGGAAATCTCACTTTTATCTTCAATCGCACGCCCTGATGTGGCCGTTATCACCAACATTGGTGAGTCACATCTTCTTCAACTTGGAAGTCGAGAAAACATCGCGAAAGCTAAGATGGAAATCGTCGATGGATTAAAAGAAAACGGCTCTCTTATCATCGATGGAGATGAACCATTATTAGCTCCTGTTAAAAGCCGTGCAATTTCTTGTGGGTATGAAGACGGTAACGATTTTCAGATAAGTGAA
Source organism: Anaerobacillus sp. ABR4_321 (assembly GCF_056158505.1). Taxonomy (NCBI): domain Bacteria; kingdom Bacillati; phylum Bacillota; class Bacilli; order Caryophanales; family Bacillaceae; genus Anaerobacillus; species Anaerobacillus sp. ABR4_321. Next base: position 2,951,389 of record NZ_JBSWTK010000001.1, on the reverse strand, counting down.
GTCTCTCAACTTGATAAAGGCTTTGCGTTTTGCCTTTTGGAAGAAGATAAACCGTTCGAAATACGTTTGTTAGGGAAGCATAATATAAAGAATGCGCTCTTTAGTATTGCTGCTGCAAGAAAGCTAGGTGTAGAGGACGACGCGATCAGGTCATCGCTTTCCAACTTGAAACTAACAGGCATGAGGCTCGAGACGTATGAAACTAGCAACGGAGCATTGGTTATTAATGATGCTTATAACGCAAGTCCAACGTCTATGAAAGCTGCGGTCAATACACTAATCGAGTTAGAAGGCTATAAAAAGAAGATTGCGGTATTAGGAGACATGTATGAGCTAGGTAATCAAGAAGAACAGCTCCATCGAGACATCGCAACTGCGATAAAAAATCCGATAACAGAAGTCGTTACTGTTGGTGAAAAAGGTAAATGGATCTATGAAGAGATGAAAACGAATGAAGCAGTAAGTGTTCCTGCTGTTTCCTTTGCCACGAAAGAAGAGGCTTCATCATATTTAAAGGACCGCCTTGATAAAGAGACAGCAGTTCTATTAAAAGCTTCGAGAGGCCTCGGGCTTGAAACGATTATAAAGGCAAAAGGGAAGTAATTTTTTAAGGAGGCAGGACATTGATTGAACGTTTATTAATTTTTAGTTTATTAACATCATTTATCATTGCAGTACTGGTCTCTCCAGTATTCATTCCATTCTTAAGGAGACTGAAATTCGGTCAGAGTATACGAGACGAAGGGCCGAAGTCTCACCAGAAAAAGTCAGGTACCCCAACGATGGGCGGACTTATTATCATTCTTGCAATCATTATTGGTACACTAGCGATCGCGTTGAAGTACGATGAGATCTCTATGGAGATCTGGCTGTTGCTCTTCGTGACCGTCGGATATGCTTTGATTGGATTCTTAGATGACTTTATCAAGGTTGTTAAGAAACGAAACCTTGGTTTAACTTCAAAACAAAAGCTGCTTGGTCAAGTTTTCATCGCGATTCTTGTTTATTTTGGATTACGTACGATTGGATTTGACACAGCTATCCACGTTCCAGGAACAGAGTTGAGCTTTGACCTTGGCATCGGTTATGTTGTACTTCTTTTCGTTATGCTAGTCGGTGCTTCGAATGCCGTAAACTTAACAGACGGTCTAGATGGACTCGTTGCAGGAACATCAGCCATTGCGTTTGGAGCATTCGCGATTCTAGCGGCAGCTACATATATGTACGATGTAGCGATCTTCTCTGTAAGTGTTGTCGGTGCGGTACTTGGATTTCTAGTCTTCAATGCACATCCGGCAAAAGTGTTCATGGGTGATACTGGGTCTCTAGCATTAGGTGGTGCGCTAGCAGCTGTTGCGATTATGACGAAGCTCGAGTTACTTTTAGTTGTAATCGGTGGGGTATTCGTAATCGAGACCTTATCGGTCATCATTCAGGTAGCTTCATTTAAAACGACCGGTAACCGTGTGTTTAAGATGAGTCCTCTTCATCATCACTACGAACTTTCTGGTTGGACAGAATGGCGCGTAGTTGCAACATTCTGGACTGTTGGATTAATTTGTGCAGCGTTAGGAATTTATCTAGAGGTGTGGTTGTAATGAAGAACAAAGATTTTTACAATGGTCGTTCAGTATTAGTGATGGGGATTGCGAAAAGTGGGTTTGCTGCAGCAAAACTACTTCGCTCCCTTGGCGCTAATGTAGTGGTAAATGATCGAGAAGAAGTATCAAAAAACCCACAAGCACTGGAACTTAGTGAGGATGGGTTTAACGTAGTTGGAGGAGGACATCCGCTTTCATTGCTTGATGGCACTGAATTAATCGTAAAAAACCCTGGGATTCCATATCATAACCCACTTTTGCAGGAAGCTGAAAAACAAGGCATTCCAATCATTACTGAGGTAGAGGTGGCTGGAAAGATCTCTGAAGCACCTTTCATCGCAATAACGGGTTCGAACGGGAAAACGACGACGACGACGTTGATCGGTGAGTTGCTCAGTGGGACGAGCTCAAATCCAATCGTTGCTGGTAATATTGGGACAGTTGTCTGCGAAGTTGCAGCGAAAGCAACGCCAGATCAAACGCTCGTAACAGAGCTTTCTAGTTTCCAGCTTCAAGGTACGGAGGAATTTCATCCACACATCTCAGTTCTCCTGAATATTTATGAAGCTCATCTTGATTACCATGGTTCTAAAGAAGCCTATGCAAATGCAAAAGCTCGTATATTTGCTAATCAGAAAGAAGAAGATTACGCCGTATACAATGCTGACGATCCTCTCGTAACAGAATTTGCTCGCGCTTCAAATGCTACGTTAATTCCGTTTTCTGCAACTAAGCAGGTCGACGGTGTTACGATCGTCGATGGTTTTATCATGTTTAAAGGTGAGAAAGTAATCGAGATCGCTGATCTTTCAATGAAACAAAATATAGAAAATACGCTAGCTGCGATTGCAGTTGCAAAACTATCTGGGGTTTCGAATGAAAAGATTTATGAAGAACTTACGAATTTTCATGGCGTTAAACACCGTTTACAGTTCGTTGGAGAAGTAAAAGGTCGAAAGTTCTTCAACGATTCTAAAGCAACGAACTCCATCGCAACAAAAAAAGCACTGGATTCGTTCCAACAACCGGTAGTCTTGTTAGCGGGGGGACTCGATAGAGGAAATGATTTCGATGATCTTATTCCATATTTTCAAGAAAAAGTGAAACATCTCATAACTTTTGGCGAAACAGCACCAAAACTTCAAGATACTGCAAACAAAGCAGGATTGAAGAACGTAACAGTTGTCGATAATGTAGAAAAAGCTGTTCCTACAGCTTTCAATCTTTCAACAGATGGTGAAGTGATTTTATTGTCACCTGCATGTGCAAGTTGGGATCAATATAAAACGTTTGAAGAGCGTGGAGACATTTTTATTGACGCAATGCATAAACTCTAATGAAAGGTTGTCATGCTTATCCGAGAAGGGTGGGTAAATCGACGATAACGGGGTGTGGACTCATTGCCGAAAACAAAATCAACGCCAGACCTGATCTTTTTAACTGTGACACTTGCTCTGTTAGCAATCGGATTGGTAATGGTCTATAGTGCGAGTGCAGTATGGGCTTCTTATAAATTCGATGACGCCTTCTTCTTCGCAAAAAGACAGCTTCTTTTTGCAGGGGTTGGAGTCATTGCAATGTTCTTCGTAATGAATGTGGAATATTGGACGTGGAGAACGTGGTCGAAGTTAGGAATTATCATCTGCTTCTTTCTTTTAATACTTGTCCTGATCCCAGGGGTGGGATTAGTAAGAGGTGGAGCGAGAAGCTGGTTGGGTGTTGGTGCGTTTTCGATCCAACCCTCAGAGTTTACAAAGTTAGCGATGATTGCGTTTCTAGCGAAATACCTTTCAGAAAATCAGAAACGCATCACATCATTTAAAAAAGGACTCGTGCCATCACTAGGTCTTGTACTAGTAGCATTTGCGATGATCATGCTTCAGCCTGATCTCGGTACAGGTGCCGTTATGGTCGGTACCTGTGTCGTCATGATCTTCATTTCAGGTGCGAAGATTTCACATTTTGCATGGTTAGGGGTACTCGGGATAGCCGGCTTCATAGGGTTGATTCTCTCAGCACCTTATCGAATCGCTCGTATCACCTCTTACCTCGACCCGTGGAGTGATCCGCTCGGTAGCGGATTTCAAATTATTCAATCCCTCTATGCGATCGGACCAGGAGGATTGATGGGTCTTGGTCTAGGGCAAAGTAGACAAAAGTTTTATTATTTACCGGAACCTCAAACAGATTTCATATTTGCTATTCTGTCAGAGGAGCTTGGTTTTATTGGTGGAAGCTTCGTGATCTTATTGTTTGCGCTTCTCCTTTGGAGAGGGATCCGAATTGCACTTAGAGCACCTGACTTGTTTGGTAGCCTACTCGCTGTTGGGATTATCGGGATGGTGGCAATTCAAGTGATGATCAACATCGGAGTAGTAACTGGCTTAATGCCTGTTACGGGAATCACGCTTCCTTTTCTAAGCTATGGTGGATCCTCATTGACGCTTATGTTAGTAGCGATGGGAGTCTTGTTGAATATCAGCCGGTATGCAAAGTTTTAGATGTTAAAACAAGTTGAAATGACGCATAGAAGGTTTTCCTTAATCGTTCGGAAAGTTTTACTTCATATATACTAGTAGGAGTGAATCCCTGCTTGACTCCAGTGGTTCAAAGGGCGTTCGCCGACAGGAGCAAGAGGGATTCAAACTTCTTCGGCGTAGGTATTGCAAAAGTTTATGTTTTTCAATTAGCTAAGACGCTCCAATTGATGGAGCGTTTTTATATTGAAATTCTTTTTTTACTTAACAAAAGGCTAATTTAGTCGATATTTGACTTAGAAAACATTTTTCATGACTGAATAAAAAGCCCTAAAAATATGCTATAATGGTGAAAATAAGCAGTATTTCTTTATCATGCCGTGCGGTTGCCATGATATGAAATTGAGCACTTTGAAGAATTACATTTCAAGACGGGGGCAAAAGGATGGAAGATCGTAAAGTAGTAACGATAGAAGATCGGATTCCGACATTAAAAGCGCAGCGTAAACAGCGTGCAAACAGAAGACTGATCGTCTATTTATCAATCTTCTTCTTTTTAATTTTGTTGATTATTTACTTCCAATCTTCTCTGAGCCATATTCGTACGATACAAGTTTCAGGTAATCATTTTATCGCTACGAAAGAGATTGAGAAGTTGAGTGGTCTTGATCAAAGTGTTAGCTTTTGGAACATCAACAAAAAAGAAGTAGCATCCCAAATCGAAAGTTCAAAAGAAATAGCAAATGCAGACGTTACAAGACAATTTCCTGCTACGGTTAACATTGAAGTAACTGAGAATGAACGAGTAGCCTATCTGAAAAAAGGCACTAACTATTTTCCGATACTTCAGACCGGAACGATCCTCGATGCTTTAGGAAAGGGAGATACCCCTGTCAATGCACCGATTCTACTTCAATGGGATGAAAGTACAGAGCTGTCAGAGATGGCAGGAGAGTTAACAAAAGTAAAAATGAGTGTGATCAACCGAATTTCAGAGATTCACTACGAACCAAAAGAAAATAATGCATTCAACCTCACGTTATTTATGAGTGATGGGTATGAAGTTCGGACGAGCATCAGAAGTTTTGCAGAACGAATAAACAATTACCCATTGATCGTTAAGGAACTTAAGGACAAACCAAAAGGCGTTCTATTTTTAAATGAAGGAAGCTGGCTTGAACCTTATGAAACAGTCGTTGAAGAAAAATCCGAATCATAAGCGAGAAATTACCTATGAGTATCTTCCTAATGGACAAGGATGAGCTTTTTTGTACGAACCTTTATGATTCAGAGAATTTTACTTCTCTAGTATCCTAGAAAAGGCGAATTGAACCTTTTTGTATGGAGCTCAATCCTTGTCTTTTCTACATGTTCTACTTGGTGTAGACTTATACGTATGTTCTTTCTGTAAAGTAACAAAAGACTTAGAAACTACCAAATTTATTTTTTGAGTAAAACGACTAAAAAAACTTATAAAATATTGGTCAAAAGAAGGGAAATTAACGGTTTTGTGGAATAGTGTCCTTATATCGCATTCTTATGGCGATCAGTACCTTTCTGTTAAAAAGAGGTTTACTAACAGAAAAAAATGTGAATATAAAGGTGTTGGAGGTTTATTCGACCCTATTATAGAGAATTTACAAATACCTGAAATAGGTAGCAATTCGAAGGAGGTGCCAGGAGAATGAACAGCAACGAAGTATATGTGAGTCTAGACATCGGTACATCCAATGTGAAAGTGATCATTGGCCAGATGACAAACGATTCATTGAATATCCTTGGAGTAGGTAGTGCACCATCCGATGGAATTCGTAAAGGATCGATTGTGGATATAGATGAAACTGTTCGTTCAATTAAACAGGCAGTAGAAAATGCAGAAAGAATGGTAGGTTTATCGATTCGCTCCGTTATCGTTGGAATTAATGGAAATCATGTTCAGCTTCAGCCATGTCATGGAGTAGTGGCTGTTTCAAGTGAGGACCGTGAGATTCATGACGAAGACGTCGCGAGAGTAATTGATGCAGCACAGGTAGTCTCTATACCTCCTGAGCGTGAGATCATCGATGTGATCCCAGGTCAATTTGTGGTGGATGGGTTAGATGGCATCACAGATCCTAGAGGGATGATCGGTGTTCGTCTTGAAATGGAAGGCACGATTATTACAGGTTCTAAAACCGTATTACATAATTTATTGAGATGTGTTGAGAAAGCAGGCCTTGAAATTGCTGATATTTGTCTTCAGCCGCTAGCATGTGGTGCGATGGCTCTCTCTAAGGACGAAAAAAACCTAGGGGTGGCACTTGTGAACATGGGAGCAGGTTCGACGACAATTTCTATATTTGAAGAGGGTTCTCTCAAAGCGACTTCCGTTCTTCCTATCGGTGGAGATAACGTAACGAAAGACATTTCGATTGGTTTAAGAACAACGACTGAAGAAGCTGAACGGATCAAGATCAAGCATGGTAATGCCTTTGTTGATCTTGCTTCTGAAGAAGAGGCATTTACAGTGTCTACGATTGGAAGTTCAGCAGAACAAGAATTTAATCAGTTCGAATTGGCACATATTATAGAACCTCGTATTGAAGAGATGTTAGAATTGATAGAAGACGAGATTAGGCGTTTGGGAATACGCGAATTGCCTGGTGGATTTGTTCTTACCGGAGGAATGGTAGGAATGGATGGTATACTCGAGCTTGCAAGAGACGTACTCCAACATAATGTACGCGTTGCAGTTCCTGACTATATTGGAGTTCGTGAACCTCAATATACAACTGGCATTGGTCTAATCCAATTTACGTACAAAAACGTAAAGATTCAGGGCAAAGAAGTTGCAGCTTCGTTAAACCCTGAGGATGAAGTGAAGCCCAAGCGTAAAAGCAAACCTGAACCTCAGTCGGGGGAAAAGTCTTCTCCAGGAATGAAAGAAAAAGTTAAGAACTTCTTTAATTTATTTGTTGAATAAAGGGCATTACAAGATTAGGAGGACCTGAGATGTTAGAGTTTGATATGAATATGGAACAATTAGCACAAATAAAAGTAATCGGTGTCGGCGGTGGCGGAAGCAATGCTGTTAACCGAATGATTGAAAATGGAGTTCAAGGTGTAGAATTCATTGCTGTCAATACGGATGCACAGGCATTGAACCTTGCGAAAGCAGAAGTGAAAATGCAGATTGGTGGCAAATTGACTAGAGGTCTTGGTGCAGGTGCCAATCCTGAGATCGGTAAAAAAGCAGCTGAAGAAAGCAAAGAGCAGATCGAAGAAGCACTTCGTGGAGCAGATATGGTCTTCGTAACAGCTGGTATGGGAGGCGGAACTGGAACTGGAGCAGCTCCGGTCATTGCTGAGATCGCTAAAGAACTCGGCGCTCTAACTGTTGGGGTCGTTACGCGTCCATTTACATTTGAAGGCCGAAAGCGTTCAACTCAAGCGGTATCTGGAATTGCGATGCTAAAAGAAAAGGTCGATACGTTGATCGTTATTCCTAACGACCGTCTACTTGAAATCGTTGACAAAAACACACCGATGCTAGAAGCGTTCCGTGAAGCGGATAACGTACTTCGCCAAGGTGTACAAGGTATTTCAGACTTAATCGCTGTACCAGGTCTTATTAACCTTGACTTTGCAGACGTGAAAACGATCATGACTGAAAGAGGATCTGCATTGATGGGAATCGGAATCGCAACAGGTGAGAACCGTGCTTCTGAAGCTGCGAAAAAAGCGATTTCTAGTCCGTTGCTTGAAACGTCAATCGATGGCGCTAAAGGTGTTCTTATGAACATTACAGGTGGATCTAACCTGAGTCTTTATGAAGTAAACGAAGCAGCTGATATCGTTTCTTCAGCTTCAGATGAAAATGTGAACATGATTTTCGGTTCAGTAATTAACGAAGAACTTAAAGACGAAATCCTTGTAACAGTGATCGCGACTGGATTCGACGAGAACGAAAACAAGAAAAAATCTGTTCCTCGCCCTTCTACTCAGTCTAAACAGGGTGCACCAATTCAGCAGCCGAAACAAGAAGAGGAAGAAGTACAGCAACCAGAACCTTCAAAGTTTGGTTCTCGCGTAGAGGAATCTAACGATACACTAGATATTCCTACTTTCTTGCGTAACCGTAAGCGCAGAAGATAATTGTTTTAAAACCAGCTCATACTTGAGCTGGTTTTTTTATTGGTTTTGAAAGCGGTTTAATATTCCGTTTCTAAACGCGAAACTTCGCTTTTCGGATGTCCAGCTCCAAAAGCCAGGCTCTCGATCGCTTCACCTTTTCGAATGAACACAAAAAGCGTGTTCCTTCGAAAAGCTTCCAGCGCTTGTCGAGCCTAATCGGCTTTTTCCGCTTTTCGCAATGTCCAGCTACGTTTCGCAGACACTACGTCATTTCGCTCTTTCAAATGAACACAAAAAGCGTGTTCACATGAAAGCGCTCCAATGACTCCGTGTCTAAACGCGAAACTTCGCTTTTCGTGATGTCCAGCTGCGTTTCGCAGACACTACAAGATTTCGCTCTTTCAATTGAACACAAAGAACGTGTTCTATTGAAAGCGCTCCAATCTTTCCGTTTCTAAACGCGAAACTTCGCTTTTCGGATGTCCAGCTGGGACTCGCAGAAACTACGAAATTTCGCTCTTTCAAATGAACACAAAAAGCGTGTTCATATGAAAGCGCTCCAATTTCTCCGTTTCTAAACGGTCGTCTACGCTTTTCTTTAAATATTTCAAATTTTTCTGTAAAGGTGGTTGTGTTTGTGAAGGATGACACGTATAATGTCCCTTATATAAAAACAAACGTCCTTTTCAGGAGGACATAAGGGAGTGGAGAATATGAAGGAGAGCGTATCTGTAGGACTGTTAGGACTTGGGACTGTTGGTAGTGGAGTGGTACATATGATTGAATCCCATCAGGAGGAGCTTCAACAGCGCGTTGGTTGTGTGGTGAAGGTAGGAAAGGTTCTCGTTCGAGATATTGAGAAAAACAGAGGGGTCGATGTTAACGAGGAGTTGTTAACACAGGATCCAGATGAAGTGATCAATAATCCTGAAGTAGATGTAGTGATCGAAGTAATGGGTGGTATCGACCAAGCGAAAGAGTATATCCTTGCTTCGTTAAAAAATAAAAAACATGTTGTAACAGCCAACAAGGATTTAATGGCTTTACATGGAAGAGAGTTATTAACGGCTGCGGTTGAAAATGAAAGTGACCTCTTCTATGAAGCTAGTGTTGCGGGTGGTATTCCAATTCTTAGAAGTTTAGTAGAAGGTCTATCCTCTGATCGAATCACAAAGCTGATGGGGATTGTGAACGGCACGACAAACTATATCCTCACAAAAATGACTAAAAACAATGTGCCGTATGAAAGTGTATTAAAAGAAGCACAGGATCTAGGCTTTGCTGAGGCTGACCCAACTGCTGACGTGGAAGGGCTAGATGCAGCTCGGAAAGTCGTCATCCTCGGAACACTCGGGTTTTCGATGAAAGTAGGATTAGATGACGTCAAGATTAAAGGGATCACTGAAGTTGATGCTGAAGATATTTCTTATAGTAAAAAACTAGGGTATACTATCAAACTACTATCGATTGCAAGTTCAGAAAACGGATCGATCGAACTTTCTGTTCAGCCAACTCTATTGCCATCGCGCCATCCGCTTGCTTCTGTAAATGATGAGTACAATGCTGTTTATGTGTATGGAGAGGCAGTCGGAGAAACGATGTTCTATGGTCCTGGTGCAGGTCAACTACCAACAGCTACAGCGGTTGTATCTGACCTAGTCGCCGTTATCAAAAACATGCGTCTTGGAGTAAATGGTAAGAGTGTCATTCTTCCTCAACATGAACGTAAGCTGAAGAAAGATGATGAAATTAAGAGCAAATACTTCATCAGATTGTTTGTAAAAGATGAAGCTGGAGCATTTTCAAAGATTTCGCACTTATTTAAGGATCATGGAATCAGTCTTGAAAAGTTAATCCAAGAACCAGTGATTAATAATGGAACTGCAGAGCTCGTCATCATCACTCATGAAACGAATCATCAAGCATTCGAAGACGTTCATAGTCAACTCAATGATTTAGATGTGGTGGTCGAGGTGAAAAGCAGGTATCGAGTGGAGGGAATGTGATGTCAGTCTGGAACGGGTTGTTAAAACACTATGAGAATTTTTTACCGATTACTGAAGATACTCCCGCACTAAGTTTAAATGAGGGGAATACCCCTCTACTTAAATTAAATACGCTGTCAGAAGAGCTTGGAATTTCTCTACACGTAAAGATTGAAGGAGCGAACCCTACAGGATCGTTTAAAGATAGAGGTATGGTAATGGCAGTAGCAAAAGCGAAGGAAGAAGGTAGCGATGCAATCATTTGTGCTTCGACGGGGAATACTGCAGCAGCTGCAGCTGCGTATGGAGCAAGAGCTGGCTTACGTTGCATCATCGTTATTCCTAAAGGAAAGGTCGCATTAGGAAAATTAGCGCAGGCTATGATTTACGGTGCAGAAATCTTTGAAATCGATGGGAATTTTGATGAAGCGCTTCGTATGGTTCGTTCGATTGCAGAGACTGAACCGATCACTCTCGTTAATTCAGTGAATCCATATCGTTTGGAAGGGCAAAAGACAGCCGCTTTTGAAGTATGTGATCAACTTGGAAAATCCCCTGATGTGCTAGCGATTCCAGTAGGAAACGCTGGGAACATCTCAGCTTATTGGAAAGGGTTTAAAGAATATCTTTCAGATGAGAAAAAGCCTCAGATGAGAGGATTTGAAGCAGAGGGTTCTGCAGCCATCGTCAAAAAGAAAATCATACAAAACCCAGAAACAATCGCTACTGCGATCAGGATTGGAAACCCAGCCAGCTGGCAGTTAGCGGAAGACGCTGTCGTAGAATCCGGTGGTAAAATCGACAGCGTTACAGATGAAGAGATCTTAAATGCTTATCAGCTTCTTGCAAAAAAAGAAGGAGTGTTTGCAGAACCAGCATCATGTGCTTCAATCGCCGGAGTTTTGAAACAAGTGGCTTCAAATGAAATACAAGAAGGAAGCACAGTCGTTGCTGTTTTAACAGGAAATGGTCTAAAAGATCCGTCAACAGCTATGGATACTGTTCTCGTCAAGCCGCGGGTGGTTGCTGCTGATAAAGGAAGTTTTCTCGAGGAGCTAAAGGGATGTGTTAGTCATTGAAACAACCTGTCTCATTAAAAATTCCAGGAAGTACTTCAAATCTTGGCCCGGGGTTTGATTCGATCGGTCTTGCGATAAATCGTTATCTTCATGTAAAGTTCGAACCTTCGTCTGAGTGGGCTTTTTACTACATCGGTTTTCAAGAAACGTTTCCTCAAGGTAAGGAAAACTTGGTTTACAAAGTGATCGAATCGATCGCAGTGTCGGTACAGAAAACCCCTGAACCGCAACGCGTAACGATGACGAGTGAATTACCCCTTGAACGAGGACTTGGAAGTAGCGCGGCAGCAATCGTTGCTGGTGTGGAAATTGCAGACATCACGATGGGGCTTGCGCTTTCTTCTAAGGAAAAAGTAAGGTATGCTGCTGAGTTTGAAGGGCATGCGGATAATGTCGCTGCTTCCATATATGGAGGGCTTGTCATCGCATCAGGACTTGGTGACCTTGATTCTGTCGTTCAAAACGTTGAAAATGTTGAATTCGTTGCCTTAATACCAGAACGAAAATTAAAAACAACTGACTCACGCTCTGTTCTTCCAAAGAGTCTGACCTTTGAAGAAGCAGTCAAAGCAAGTAGTGTTGCAAATGTCTTTACAGCAGCTGCAGTGAGCAATAATTGGCAACAAGCAGGAGCTTTGATGAACGAAGATTTATTTCATCAACCATACAGAAAACATTTTGTCCCAGATCTTGAACGTGTTCAGCGTTTAGCTGTCGATTGGGGAGCTTATGGTGCAGCCTTGAGTGGCGCGGGTCCAACTTTGTTAATCTTTACACCAATAGGGACAGCTAAGAAACTAAAAGCAGTAATGGAAGCGAATTTAACGGGATATGATTGCGTAGAGCTTTTCCCTACGAACACAGGGGTACAGCGAATGAATGATGTTTTGCAACGGTGATCGTACTTTAGTCGTCCAGTAATGGACGGCTTTTTTTGCGCTAAGGGTGACAAAAATAGTGATAATTATGCAAAATAACCTCGGTATTCGCGGCACGATTTGACAGTCTTTCAATCCAAACTAGTCTATACTAGAATTCAAATTCGATAGGGAGGAGCCAGCAGGTGGCTGTATATCTGGACGTAATATGGCTGTTGAACGTTTGCTTTGACTACATGCTATTGATGCTTACCAGTTTGCTGCTTAAGCGTCATGTTCGTAAAAGACGACTTGCTGCTGGCGCTCTATTCGCTTCGTTATATGTCATTTTTCTTTTTATTCCTGGGTTGGAGTTTATGGTCCATCCGATTGTGAAATTATTTTATTCGTTTATCATCGTAAGCATAACGTTTGGGTTTACAAGGTTTCGAAGCTTCATTCAAAGTTGGCTGCTGTTCTATTTTGTCACGTTTATGATCGGTGGAGGCATGCTTGGTGCGCACTATTTTTTAAAACAGGAAGTAGGTGTTTATAACGGAGCGATCGCTACACAGGGGAGTGGATTTGGAGATCCTGTCAGCTGGGTGTTTGTGCTCGTTGGTTTTCCATCCGTATGGTTTTTTTCTAAGAAAAGGTTAGGTGATATCGAGACGAAAAAAATTCACTATGACCAAATAGCCAGCGTTAAAATCATGATCGATGATGTGATCGTGACTGCACCAGCACTTATCGACAGTGGGAATCAACTAAAGGATCCATTATCAGGAGCTCCCGTCATGATTCTCGATATGACCATCCATGCAAACCATTTTTCAGAGAACTTTCTTAAAAAAGCAAAAAATGTAACTGACTTTCAAAGTGAGGGAGAGGTGGACAGGTGGGAGCATCGGCTTAGAATCGTTCCATTTCGAGCCGTCGGACAAGATCATCAATTTTTATGTGCGATAAAGCCTGACGCAGTGGAAATTTCAACGAAAGAAGAAACGATCGTTGTCAAAAAAGTACTAGTAGGGCTCAGTTTCCAGTCATTATCAGGGGAGAAAGAGTACAGTTGCATCCTTCATCCCAAAATGCTAGCTGAAAAGGCAAATGCTTCTTAAAGATAAGAAACAAACAGATTGAGGAGGTTTACTGCATGGGCAAATTAAAGATAAAAGTTGTACTCTGGTGGCAGAGAATCTTAATCAAACTCGGAATTAAACCTGACGAAATCTATTACATAGGAGGAAGTGAAGCACTTCCGCCTCCTTTGACGAAAGAAGAAGAAGCCCATCTTTTGATTAAATTGCCTGGTGGTGATAAGGCTGCACGATCGATTTTAATCGAAAGAAACTTGCGCCTCGTTGTTTATATCGCACGTAAGTTTGAAAACACAGGGATTAATATTGAAGACTTGATCAGTATCGGAACGATCGGGCTGATCAAAGCTGTCAACACATTCAATCCTGAAAAGAAAATCAAGCTAGCAACATATGCTTCTAGGTGTATTGAAAATGAGATCTTGATGTTTCTGCGTCGTAATAACAAAATTCGTTCGGAGGTTTCATTCGATGAACCTCTTAATGTCGATTGGGATGGAAACGAACTGCTCTTATCTGATGTATTGGGAACTGATGAAGATATCATCACGAAAGGAATCGACGCACGAGTAGACCGGAAATTGCTTGTTAAAGCTCTTGAAACATTGAACCCTCGAGAAAAGCAGATCATGGAACTAAGGTTCGGTCTTGCAGGCGATGAAGAGAAAACACAGAAAGATGTTGCTGATCTTCTCGGTATTTCTCAATCTTACATCTCCAGGCTAGAAAAGCGTATCATCAAAAGGCTTCGAAAAGAATTCAACAAGATGGTCTAACATTCTTAAAATGATAAATGCATAATTTTCCCACTCTCGGAGATACTTTACTTTGACAGCATCTCCGATGAGGAGGGAAAGAGTTGACACGAAACAAAGTCGAGATTTGTGGAGTAGATACATCCAAACTTCCGGTTCTGAAAAATGAAAAGATGAGAGTTCTTTTCAAACAGATGCAGGAAGGTGATATTTCTGCAAGAGAAGAGCTAGTAAATGGAAATTTACGTCTCGTTTTGAGCGTCATTCAACGGTTTAACAATCGTGGTGAATACGTTGATGATCTCTTTCAGGTCGGATGTATTGGTCTTATGAAATCCATTGATAACTTCGATTTATCGCAAAACGTGAAATTCTCAACTTACGCAGTGCCGATGATTATCGGTGAAATACGACGATATCTCAGGGACAACAACCCGATCAGGGTTTCAAGATCGCTTCGAGATATTGCCTATAAATCCCTCCAGATCAGGGACAAATTGATGACGAAAAACTCCAAAGAGCCGAATCCAACTGAGATTGCAAAGGAACTCGGTGTAACGAAGGAAGAGGTTGTCTTCGCTCTTGATGCCATTCAAGACCCTGTCTCGTTATTTGAGCCGATTTACAATGATGGTGGAGATCCTATTTTCGTAATGGATCAAATTAGCGATGATAAGCAGAAGGACTTTCATTGGCTTGAAGACATCGCATTAAAAGAAGCAATGATGAGACTGAATCAACGGGAGAACATGATTCTTCAAATGCGTTTCTTTCAAGGGAAGACGCAGATGGAAGTAGCAGATGAGATCGGAATTTCTCAAGCTCAAGTATCACGGCTTGAAAAGGCAGCAATCCAGCAAATGAATAAAAATATACAAAGTTAGAACGAGACCTGTTAAACAGGTCTTTTCTATTGCCCACTTTTCATATAATAAAATGGAAAGGTGGAGGTGTGATGATAAAAATCTCTGAATTTCAAGTTAAGGATGTTGTAAATGTATCGAACGGAAAAAAACTTGGACATATAGCCGATCTAGAAATAAACTTGACGACAGGTAAAATCGAAGCGATCGTTATCCCGGGTCAAGGAAAAATGATGGGTTTTTTTGCGCGTGAGAGTGATCTCGTGATTCCTTGGCGCAACATCGTAAAAATAGGTTCCGATGTTATATTAGTTAAATACTACGATTCATCAGATTCAGAATCTTTCCAAAAAGAGTCATGAGTAGCCAATATCTCACAATCTATATCCCTTCTTCTCAACATATTATGATAAAATAGAGTGTAAACTTGTATAGAAATGAAGGGATATAGCTGTGGGAAACGAACTGTTTTTAGATACTTCTGACATGACTACACTGGCACTTCGTTTCGGAAGAGATGGAGGTCAAGTCAAAGCTGGGTTTTCGACTCGGTTGAACGGTGTAAGTAAAGATCCGTTCGCTAGTCTAAACCTCGGTTATCATGTGCCTGACCATCCAGTAGATGTGTTGACTAATAGAAAAATACTTAGTAAGGCGATAGGCACACCGCTCGAGAATTGGGTAGTTGCAGAGCAAATCCATGGAAATGATATTGCTCACATTACTGCGAATGATTCAGGGCGCGGGACGCTTGACCATGAAACCGCAATACGTGGTATGGACGGTATGTATACGGATGAAAAAGGTTTGATGTTGGCAGCACTGTATGCTGATTGTGTACCCGTATATTTTTACTCCCCTTCCGCGAAAAGGGTTGGAATAGCCCACGCAGGCTGGAAAGGAACAACGAAAGATATTGCTGGAGAGATGATTCAAAGGTGGCAAGATGATGGTATCGACCCTAAAGATATCGTAACTGCAATAGGGCCATCGATCGGAAAATGCTGTTATGAAGTTGATGACAGGGTGATCGAAAACGTAATCGAGGTGGCATCCGATTCTGAACAATTCTTCACACATAACGAAGGTACGTATCAGCTGGATTTAAAAGCTGTGAATAAACACTTATTGTTAAAAGCAGGCGTATTAGAAGACAACATTCTTGTGAGTGACTATTGTACAAGCTGCAGTGACCTGTTTTTCTCTCATCGAAGCGAGCATGGCAAAACTGGAAGAATGATGGGTTACATTGGTCTTGAGGAGGTTTAACAGGAAAGTGGAAGTAAAGACGAAATTAGAAGAAATCATTTCTAACATCGAAGCCGCTTCACATCGATCGAATCGAAATTCAGAAGATGTGAACGTGATCGCAGTTACGAAATACGTTAGTGTAGAGCGTGCAAAAGAAGCAGTCGAAGCTGGTATCACTCATCTTGGGGAAAATCGTCAAGAAGGCTTGGTGGAAAAAGTCGCAGCATTCGAACACCAGCCTGTATGGCATTTCATCGGCACGTTGCAATCACGTAAAGTCAAGGATGTCATCGATCACGTAGATTACATTCATTCCCTCGATCGACGCTCTCTTGCAAAAGAGATCAATAAGAGAGCAACAAAGAAAGTGAAATGCTTTGTACAAGTCAATGTTTCTGGAGAAGAATCGAAACATGGTTTAGCGGTTGAACAAGTCATGCCGTTCGTAGAGTCTCTAGAAAACTATCCAAATATTGAAGTAGTAGGTTTGATGACGATGGCACCTCATATTAAGGATTCTGACGAAATCAGATCTGTCTTTAAAAAGCTTAGAGAACTTAGAACGAACATCCAGGAGCGTTCGTTTGATTACGCGCCATGTAAAGAGCTTTCGATGGGGATGTCAAATGATTATGAGATTGCTGTTGAAGAAGGTGCAACGTTTGTTCGTATCGGATCGTCACTTGTTGGTTAAAATCAAAACTAACTCTCCCGGAGGTGCAGGGAATGGGAATTAAAACAAAGTTTAAGCAGTTCTTTGAACTCGATGATGAACAAATCGAGTACGAGGATGATGTTCATACGACGTATGCTGAGGATGATGAGATGGAGAATTCTAGGGTGAGTCGGAACCATAATAAACAGAAACAGACGAATCAATCCAATCAAAATGTTGTGAGTCTTCAAAGTATCCACAAGAACTCTAGAGTTGTACTTGTTGAACCTAGAGTGTATGCTGAAGCTCAGGATATTGCTGATCATATAAAAAACCGAAAATCTGTCGTAATGAATCTGCAACAGATTCCACATGACCAAGCGAAGAGAATCGTTGATTTCTTGAGTGGTACGGTTTATGCTCTTGGCGGTGATATTCAGAAACTCGGTCCCGACACGTTCATGTGTACTCCGGATAATGTTGAAATCTCCGGCAATATTACCGATGAAATATTTGAAGACTAGCTTCTAAGGAAGGTGAAGAATTTGGAAATTGCTTATTTATTAGCACAAGCTTTACGGATTTACTCATGGATATTAATCATTTATATCTTCATGTCTTGGATTCCAAATGCTAGAGAATCCTCTATTGGACAAATGATTGCAAGAATTGCAGAACCTTATCTTGCGCCGTTTCGTAAAATCATCCCGCCTATCGGTGGAATGTTAGATATTTCTCCTATCGTAGCTATTTTTGCACTACAGTTTGCGCAGTATGGAATCGTTGCTCTCTTTGGAATGATCCTTTAATTCCATGTCGATATACGAACACTATCGTCCTGAAGAAAGAACGTTTGTTGATCGTGTGTTAGAGTGGCAAGGGGAAGTTGAAGACAGATACTCTCCGAAACTCACTGATTTCCTAGATCCAAGAGAGCAGGATATCGTTACACAAGTAATTGGAAATCATCCCGATGTGAGCGTATCTTTTTCAGGAGGCGTGGACGGAGCAGAACGGCAGCGTGCACTGCTTCTTCCACCTTATATAACAGCAACAGCTGAAGATTATGACATAGCTGCATTAGACATTACATATCCCTCAAAATTCGTTACATTATCGCACCCAGATCTTCTCGGTGCGCTGATGGGACTTGGATTAAAGCGGGAAAAGTTTGGTGATATTTTTGTGCAGGATGGACTTGCACAGCTTATCGTAGCTAAAGAAGTAGCGGATTATATTAAGATGAATTTAACTCAAGCTGGTAAAGCTTCGATCACGCCAGAGGTGATTTCACCATCACAGATCAACGTTCCTCCTATAAGGTGGGAGGAACAATCGGGTACCGTTAGTAGCCTTCGCCTCGATGCTGTATTAGCAGAGATATACAATCTATCTAGGTCAAAGGTATCTCCTATGATCGAACATGAGCGTGCTAAACTTAATTGGAAAGTCGTCGATCAACCCGCAACCGAAGTAAAAGCGGGAGATTATTTATCCCTAAGGGGTTCGGGGAGAAGTAAGGTGAATTCGATCGACGGTAAAACAAAGAAAGAAAAATGGCGAATCACGTATAGTAAAAGAAAATAATTTGACAGATTTAGAAGGATTGCCCGTAGAGATTGTCGAATTACGAGTTGGGACATAAAAGAGAGCAAACCGGAGGTGGCTGAATTGCCTTTAACACCATTAGATATTCATAACAAAGAATTTACTCGCGGATTCCGCGGTTATGATGAAGATGAGGTAAATGAGTTTTTAGATCAAGTCATTAAAGATTACGAAACTGTTATCAGAGAAAAGAAAGAGCTAAATGAGAGAGTAAAGATCCTAGAAGAAAGACTAGGACACTTCTCAAACCTTGAGGAAACATTGAATAAATCGATTCTTGTCGCTCAAGAAACGGCTGAAGAAGTAAAGCAGAGTGCAACGAAAGAATCCCGTTTGATCCTAAAAGAAGCGGAAAAGAACGCTGACCGCATCATCAATGATTCGTTAGCTAAAGCGAGAAAGATCTCACTCGAAAATGAAGAATTGAAAAAGCAAGCTTCCGTTTACCGCACACGTTTCCGTATGCTTGTCGAAGCGCAGCTTGAGATGCTGACGAATGAAGATTGGGACGGGCTGGCTGCTCGTTTTGATGAAGAAGAAGAGCATATTCAAGAAAACGCATAAGGTAAACTTTTAACATTTATTTCGCATTTTCTTGACTTATTAAAATTGAATACACTATACTTTTGATATACTTTAATGGAAGTTGGTCCTACAACTGGATTAACATCTTCAATCAAAAGCACATAGACATAAGAAATGGTGTAAGCTGTTTCTTACAAAATAATGATTAAGAACGACTGCGATGGGAAGAGTAACTGGTTACACTTAACAAAGCGAGCTGGGGTTGGTGTGAGCCTGGCGTTAAGCAACCGGTGAAGATCACCCCTGAGTCCCGAGCTGAACATAAAGTAAGCCCCGGCGTATCATTCACGTTACGAATGCAAAGTGAGCACATTGTGTGCTTAAGTTGGGTGGTACCACGGGAAAACCTTCTCGTCCCTATAGGGATGAGAAGGTTTTTTTATGTTATTAAGGAAATGCAGCGTACGATATTGAAGGAGGAAGGACATGAGCTTTAAAGAAACACTATTGATGCCAAAAACGAAGTTCCCAATGCGCGGTAATCTGCCAAACAAAGAACCTGATATGCAAAAAGAATGGGAAGAAAACAACCTTTATGAGAAAGTACAGGAAAGAACGAAGGATCGTCCTCTTTTTGTACTGCATGATGGCCCTCCATATGCAAATGGAGACATCCATATCGGTCACGCAGAAAACAAAGTATTGAAAGACATGATTGTTCGTTACAAATCCATGAACGGATTTCATGCACCGTATGTTCCAGGTTGGGATACTCACGGTCTTCCGATCGAGCAAGCACTTACGAAAAAAGGTGTGGATCGAAAGAAGTTAACAGTAGCTGAATTCCGTAAGAAGTGTGAAGAATATGCGCTAAAGCAAGTTGATCGTCAGCGTGAGCAGTTCAAACGCCTTGGCGTTCGCGGAGACTGGGATAACCCTTATATCACACTGAACAAAGGGTACGAAGCGCAACAGATCAAAGTGTTTGGCGAAATGGCGAAGCGTGGATATATCTACAAAGATAAGAAAACTGTTTACTGGTCTCCTACTTCAGAATCAGCGCTAGCTGAAGCTGAAATCGAATACCAGGACAAACGCTCTCCATCCATCTATGTTGCTTTCCAAGTTAAGGATGGAAAAGGCGTACTAAACGGAGATGAGAAGTTCATCATCTGGACAACGACCCCTTGGACAATTCCTTCAAACCTTGGGATCGCACTCAATGCTTCATTTGAGTATAGTGTTGTTGAAGCTGATGGAAGCAAGTACATCGTCGCTACAGAATTAGTTGACCAACTTAAAGAAGAGTTTGAATGGAATACAGTGAATGAACTAAATCGCGTAAAAGGAAGCGAGCTTGAATACGTTACAGCACAGCATCCTCTATATGATCGTGAGTCCCTTGTCATTCTTGGTGATCATGTCACGCTTGATGCTGGTACTGGTTGCGTTCATACAGCACCTGGACACGGTGAAGATGATTATGCAATCGGAAGAAAATACAAGCTCGATATCTTGTGCCCAGTAGATGAGAAGGGTGTTTTCACGAATGAAGCGCCAGGTTTTGAAGGCTTGTTCTATGATAAAGCAAACAAGCCGATCACTGAAAAGCTTGAAGAAGCTGGAGCTCTAGTAAAGCTTTCATTCTTCACACACTCCTATCCACACGACTGGCGTACGAAAAAGCCGATCATCTTCCGTGCAACTGAGCAGTGGTTTGCTTCAATCAAGCAGTTCCGACCTGAACTTCTGCAAGCTGTTGCGGATGTAGAATGGTTCCCGACTTGGGGAGAGCTTCGTCTTCACAACATGGTGAAAGACCGTGAAGATTGGTGTATTTCTCGCCAGCGCGCATGGGGTGTTCCGATCCCAGTCTTTTACGGTGAGAACGATGAGCCGATCTTAACAGACGAAACGATCGAGCATGTCTCAGAGCTATTCCGTCAGCACGGTTCAAACATCTGGTTTGAATGGGATGCGAAAGAGCTATTACCAGAAGGGTTTACGTCTGAACACAGCCCGAATGGTACGTTCCGTAAAGAAATGGACATTATGGACGTTTGGTTTGATTCTGGTTCTTCCCATCAAGCAGTGCTTGAAGAGCGCAGCGACCTTGCGCGACCTGCAGATTTATATCTAGAAGGATCTGACCAGTACAGAGGCTGGTTCAACTCTTCTCTTTCTACTTCTGTCGCAGTAACTGGTAAAGCACCTTACAAAGCAGTGCTGAGTCACGGGTTTGTTCTTGACGGAGAAGGTAAAAAGATGAGTAAATCACTTGGAAACGTAATGGTTCCAAACGACGTGATGAAGCAGCTCGGTGCAGACATCTTACGTTTATGGGTATCTTCTGCTGACTATCAGGCTGATGTTCGTGTCTCAAATGAGATTCTCAAGCAAGTAGCAGAAGTGTATAGAAAGATCCGTAACACGTTTAGGTTTATGCTCGGAAACCTAGAAGGCTTTGATCCAGCTCTGAACAGTGTTTCCTATGAAAACCTTAGTGAGCTCGATCAATACATGCTCGTGAAGTTGAATAACGTTGTGACGAAAGTAAAGAAAGCATATGATGAGTATCAGTTCTTAACGGTTTACAATACCATTCATAACTTCTTTACTACAGAGATGAGCTCATTCTATCTTGATATCGCGAAAGATACGCTATATATCGAGCACGAAGACCATCCGAAGCGCCGAGCGATTCAAACGGTTCTTTATCAAACGGCTGTTGCATTGACGAAGCTACTATCACCGATCATCCCACATACTGCTGAAGAAGTATGGCAGTTTGTACCGGGTGAAAAAGAAGAGTACGTTCAGCTTTCTGACATGCCTGAAGTGAAGAACTTCGAAGGAACTTCTGAACTTGAAAGCAAGTGGGATCATGTGATGGACCTACGTGATGAAGTTCTAAAGGCACTAGAAGAAGCACGTAACGAAAAGAAAATCGGGAAGTCCTTAACGGCTCAGCTTCATATCTATGCGGATGGTGAAGCGAAAGAACTTCTTGATGGCATCGATAACCTCGATAAGCTCTTGATCGTTTCTGCAGCATCCGTTGCAGGAAGTAAATCTGAAGCTCCATCAGAAGCAAAGAATTACGAAGAGCTAGCGATCATGGTTTCCCCTGCAGAAGGCGAAACGTGTGAACGTTGCTGGAGAGTAACAGAGACTGTAGGACAAGATGAAACGTATCCTACTCTTTGCGTAGATTGTGCTGAAACTGTAAAAAATCATTATTAATAGTAAAAAGCGCTTTGCTGTATGCAAAGCGCTTGATTTATTTATGAACAGTTATTTGAGCTACCACGTTACTTTTAAATGAATTTATTCATGAGCAAAGGGCTTATGGTTCCTGCTCAGATTCACAGAAATGGCGGTCAGCTCAAATTATACTCCAGCTACTGTTATTGCGTTCCCGATACCCTGAGCACTTTGCACCATGCAAAGCGTTTACGGTTAACGTTCACATTGTACAGGAATGAATCCTGTGCTAAACTTTCATAGGAAGTATCATTCGATCGGGGGAGCGCACGTGTGGAAATATTTAATAGCCATTGGCATAGTTATACTAGATCAATGGACCAAATGGCTTGTTGTTAAAAATATGGAATATGGAGAGTCGATCAAACTCATCAACGACTTTCTCTATCTGACTTCACATCGAAATAGAGGAGCTGCGTTTGGCATCCTTCAAGGTCAGATGATTTTCTTTTACATTATTACGGTTATTGTGATTGTCGCTGTTTTATACTATATGAATCAATATAAACACAGCAAGTTCGTCAGTGTTACCCTTGCTTTAATATTAGGCGGTGCAGTGGGGAACTTTATCGATCGTGTCTTTAGAGGAGAAGTCGTAGATTTTGTTAACACGTATATCTTCTCGTATGACTTTCCGATCTTCAATGTTGCGGATGCTTCACTCGTTGTAGGGGTCATCCTCATCTTTATCGGGACGATATTTGAAAGTAAGCAAGCTGAAGGAGATAAGTAATGGAAAAGTTCGTTTTTACAGTAAGTACTGAAAATAAAGGCCAGCGGATCGATAAAGTGATACCGACATTCGATCAAGACTGGTCTCGTAGCCAGGTTCAAACCTGGATCAAAGAAGAACAAGTTCAGGTGAACGGTGAAGTTGTGAAAGGAAACTACAAAGTTTCGGAGAACGATGAAATCGTTGTGAGCGTCCCTGAACCAGAAACGCTCGAAGTTGTACCTGAAGATCTTGACTTAGATATCGTATATGAAGATCAAGATGTATTAGTCGTCTACAAGCCTAGAGGAATGGTCGTACATCCTGCACCAGGACATCCAAGCGGAACGCTTGTAAACGGCTTGATGCACCAAGTTCGTGATTTAAGTGGAATCAACGGCGTGATTAGACCAGGGATCGTTCATCGAATCGATAAGGACACTTCTGGATTGCTCATGGTCGCTAAGAATGATCATGCACATGAATCACTCGTTAAGCAGCTTCAAGCGAAAACGGTGAATCGTCGTTATAAAGCCATTGTACACGGGAACATTCAGCACGATGTCGGTACCATCGATGCACCGATCGGTCGAGACAAGCAGGATCGCCAGAAGATGACCGTTACAGATGAGCATAGCCGAGATGCAGTTACGCATTTTAAAGTGTTAGAGCGTTATGATCACTATACTTACGTAGAGTGCCAGCTTGAAACAGGCCGTACTCATCAAATCCGTGTTCATATGAAATACATCGATCATCCTGTTGCAGGGGATCCTAAATATGGACCAAGAAAAAAAACGTTGCCGATCGATGGACAAGCGTTACATGCTGGTGTATTAGGTTTCAAGCACCCTGTGACTGAAGAGTGGCTCGAGTTTTCTCGGGAAGTTCCTGAAGATATGGAAAAGCTGTTAACGCGTTTAAGAAGATAAAAAGCGGTTGACAGGTTTTCACGGCTCTGCCATACTACATGTAGACAATATAGCAATCCTTTAACGATGGTCCCGTGAGGCTACAAAGGAAAAACGGCTATGTACGTAACGTGTGTTTCGTATGCCCAAAACCCTTTTGCCTCCATGGCAAAAGGGTTTTTTAGTGACGTTGGACCAAAGCAGTTAAGCTGAAAGGAAGAGACGAATGGAAGATAAGAGGGTTTTACTCGATGATCAAGCGATTCGAAGAGCGTTAACAAGAATTGCTCATGAAATCATTGAACGAAATAAAGGGATCCAACATGCGATGCTCGTTGGGATCAAAACAAGAGGAATCTACTTAGCAGAGCGTTTAGCTGAGCGCATCGCACAAATCGAAGGCTCGAGCATACCGGTAGGAGAAATCGATATTACGATGTACCGTGACGACCTTTCATTAAAACATGAAAATCAAGATCCGAAGATTAAAGGCACAAGTATTGAGAGTGCTGTTACTGATCAAAAAGTCATCCTAGTCGATGATGTTCTTTTCACAGGGCGAACTGTTCGAGCAGCGATGGACGCCTTGATGGATCTAGGCAGACCTTCTCAGATTCAGCTAGCTGTTCTAGTCGATCGAGGCCATAGAGAGCTTCCGATTCGACCGGATTATGTGGGAAAGAATGTACCAACTTCGAAGGAAGAAATTATTGAGGTTGCACTAACAGAAGTAGATGATTTCGATAGAGTAAGCATTAAACACGCTAAGTAAAAACCAATAACGTGCTCCCTTTAAGGTAGTCCAGAGAGACAGCCAAGGGAGGAGACGCTGTTCGATCAGGACACGCGTGTACCTCCTTGCGGCTAAGCAAGGAGTTTTTTTATACCTCCTTCTAGCCGGGACGCACATCCGAGGAGGAAATAACGATGAAACATGAATTAGGAATCCGAGAAGTACCAAAAACAACAACATGGGTAACTTTAAGCCTTCAGCATTTATTCGCAATGTTCGGTGCTACGATACTCGTCCCGTTCTTAGTAGGACTTGATCCAGCAGTAGCACTCGCATCTAGTGGTCTTGGAACCCTCTCTTATCTACTGATTACGAGGGGGAAGATCCCAGCATATCTAGGATCATCGTTCGCATTCATCGCGCCTATCATTTCAGCCGTATCACTAGGGGGACCTGAAGGGGCGATGATCGGGACGTTCTTCGCTGGTATTGTTTACGGAATCGTAGCCATTGCGATTCGGGCGGCAGGTTTAAACTGGCTTTTGAGACTGCTACCTCCGATCGTCGTTGGTCCTGTCATCATGGTGATTGGTCTTGGCCTTGCAGGTACTGCCATCAGCATGGCGATGAACAATCCTGAAACGGAAGCTTATAGCGGCATTCACTTCACAGTGGCTCTTGTCACGCTTGGTGTTACGATTTTAGCATCGATCTTCCTAAGAGGATTTTTAAGCCTTATTCCAATCTTGATCGGTATCGTTTCAGGATATACGTTCGCTTATTTTGTAGGTCTCGTTGATTTCAGTCCAGTAAGAGAAGCATCGTTTTTCGAGGTGCCAGACTTCATTATTCCTTTCGCAGATTATAACCCAGCACAAGTCTTTTCTTGGGAAATTCTTTTCGTCATGGTTCCGATCGCAACGGTAACGATCGCTGAGCACATCGGTGACCAGATGGTATTAAGTAAAGTAGCGGGACGTAATTTTTTGAAGACACCAGGTCTCCATCGATCGATTCTTGGTGATGGTGTGGCGACGATCATCGCTTCATTGCTAGGCGGGCCACCAAATACAACATATGGTGAAAATATAGGCGTTCTTGCGATCACTCGAGTATTCAGCGTGTTTGTTATCGGAGGAGCTGCAGTACTAGCACTAATCTTCGGCTTTATCGGCAAGGTCTCAGCTCTTATCTCTACCATTCCGACGGCGGTAATGGGTGGCGTTTCGATCTTACTCTTCGGGATCATCGCTTCATCTGGTCTCAGAATGCTGATCGATAACAACATCGATCTAGGTGAGAAACGAAACTTGATCATCTCATCCGTCATCTTGGTCATTGGGGTCGGAGGAGCGTTTATCCAGGTAACTGAAGACTTACAAATCGCAGGAATGGCGCTCGCGACGATCATCGGTATCGTTTTAAACCTTATTCTCCCTGGTGGTACTACACAGGAATCGATTGAGAATATGTTTGAAGAGCAAAATGATCATACAGCTGCATAGTTACATCCTTTAAAAAGGTACAGAGAGACCTAAAAGGGTGAGAAAAAGGCGCGAGATCTATCGCGTCAACTTTCCTACACCCTGAATCTGTTCAGGGTGTTTTTTTGTGAAGTTACTTATGTAGAAAAATAGAGGAGTGATAGGATGAAGCATTTACTCGATATGCAATCGATCGAGCCGGGTGACATCGAAGACCTTCTTCATATGGCAGAACGCTTCCGGTTAGGTAAAGAAACCATAGAGTACCCTACTGTTTTTGTTGCGAATTTGTTCTTTGAACCATCGACGAGAACACGTTTTAGTTTTGAAGTCGCACAGAAGCGACTAGGATGCCACACATTAAACTTTGAAGCTGCGGGCTCGAGCGTGCAAAAAGGTGAGAGCCTGTATGACACGATTAAAACGTTAGAAGCAATAGGCGCAAAAGCAGCTGTAATCCGTCACCCAAAAGAAAGATATTTCGAGTCTTTATTAGAAAGAACATCACTATCGATCATTAATGCTGGAGATGGATGTGGACATCATCCTACACAATCACTACTAGATCTATTGACGATCAAGCAAGAGTTCGGTTCGTTCAGGGGATTGCGAGTTGTTATCGCTGGTGATATCAAGCATAGTCGTGTGGCAAGGTCCAATGCATATGTCTTGACGAGACTTGGTGCCCTCGTCTCATTCTCAGGACCAGAGGCTTGGCGCGATGATTCGATCGGAGCATATCCATACATCACGATGGATGAAGCAGTAAGAGAAGCTGACGTTGTGATGCTCCTTCGAATCCAAAATGAGCGCCATCATCAACAGACGAACGAAAACGCCTCTTATCTCGCTGATCATGGTCTTACAGTAGAGCGTGAAAAGAACATGAAGCGAAACAGCATTATCATGCATCCTGCTCCAGTAAATCGAGGGGTTGAAATCGATACATCATTAGTAGAATGTGACCGCTCACGTATCTTTAAGCAAATGGAGAACGGCGTTTATGTCCGTATGGCTGTCCTTAACCGAGTTCTTCACTCCAATAAGAAAGGGATGTATGTGTAATGATCATAAAAAATGCCTTGCTAGTAAATGAAACTGGTAATCTTGAAAAACGTGACGTTCTTATTTCAGAAGAAGGAAAGATTGAGAGGATATCAGAGTCGATCGCAGCTGACCACAATGAGTTCGATGCAAAAGAAATGCTGCTTGTTCCTGGTCTTGTGGATCTGCACGTTCATCTAAGAGAACCTGGTGGTGAGCATAAAGAGACGATCGAAACCGGAACGAAAGCAGCTGCAAAAGGCGGATTCACAACGATTGCTGCGATGCCGAACACAAGGCCTGTGCCTGACCAAGCATCAACGATGACCGACCTTATGAAGCGAATCGAGAAGGGAAGCGTCCGTGTTCTGCCGTATGGTTCGATCACTGTGAGGCAGCTTGGTGAGGAGTTAACAAACTTTGAAGGCTTACGAGCATCAGGGGCTTTCGCTCTAACTGACGATGGTGTAGGCGTACAAAACGCAAACTTGATGTTAGAAGCAATGAAGCGCGCTGCATCAGCTGGCCTATCGATCGTAGCACACTGTGAAGAAAACACGTTAATAAACAAAGGTAGCGTTCATGAAGGCAAGTTTTCAGAGCAATATGACCTGAATGGCATCCCTTCTGTTTGTGAATCAGTACATATTGCTAGAGATGTGCTCCTCGCAGAAGCAGCAGGAGCGCACTATCACGTGTGTCATATCAGTACGAAAGAGTCTGTCCGCACAGTACGTGACGCGAAGCGAGCAGGCATCCATGTTACTGCAGAAGTAACACCACATCACCTACTACTTTGTGAAGATGATATTCCTGGTCTCGATACGAATTACAAAATGAATCCGCCCCTTCGTTCCAAGGAAGATCAGAAAGCCCTGATCGAAGGACTTTTAGATGGCACGATCGATTTCATTGCAACGGACCATGCGCCTCATGCTGAAGATGAAAAAGCAACATCGATGGAAAAGGCGCCTTTTGGGATCGTAGGACTCGAAACAGCATTTCCGCTTTTATACTCGAACTTTGTTGAAAAAGGAACGTTTACGTTAAAACAGCTTGTTGATTGGTTAACCGTTAAGCCTGCTGAAGCTTTTGGTCTGCCGCATGGAACTCTTAACGAAGGGGCGGCTGCAGATATTACGCTGATCGATCTGAATAAAGAAGAGCACATCGACCCTGATACGTTTGTTTCGAAAGGAAGAAATACTCCGTTCAAAGGCTGGAAATGCAAAGGATGGCCTGCGATGACACTTGTTAATGGAAAAAAGGTTTTTGAGAAAGGGAGCGATCACGAATGAAAAGACAGTTGATTCTTGAAGATGGTTCGATCTTTGTTGGCAAAGCGTTTGGAAGTGAAATCGAAAAGAGTGGAGAAGTTGTTTTTAACACTGGCATGACTGGTTATCAGGAAATATTATCTGACCCATCCTATTGTGCGCAAATCGTTACCCTTACGTACCCGCTAATTGGAAACTATGGGATTAACCGGGATGATTTTGAATCGATCAATCCATCCGTACACGGCTTGATCGTAAAAGAAGCAACGAAAGCGCCAAACTATTGGCGAAATGAGATGACGATCGATGAGCTTTTAAGAATCAAAGGCATCCCTGGCCTCGAAGGCATCGACACAAGAAAGCTAACAAAACTCATTCGTGCGAACGGAACGATGAAAGGGAAGCTTTGTTCGATGGGCGTGGATACGAATAAAATCGTTGAAGACTTAAGTAGCACACCACTTAAGCGGAATCAGGTTGAACAAGTCTCCATCAAAGCACCATATGCTAGTCCTGGGCGAGGGTACCGAATCGTTCTAGTTGATTTCGGAATGAAGCATGGCATCCTTCGTGAACTAACGAAGAGAAAATGTGATGTTGTCGTAGTTCCTTACCACACGTCAGCAGAAGAAATCCTAAGGTTGAACCCAGATGGAATCATGCTCAGTAACGGACCTGGAGATCCAAAGGATGTACCTGAAGCGATCGAGATGATCAACGGTGTGCTTGGTAAAATTCCACTGTTCGGAATATGTCTTGGTCACCAGTTATTTGCGCTAGCTTGTGGAGCAGATACTGAAAAAATGAAATTCGGCCATAGAGGTTCAAATCACCCTGTTATGGAGATCAACACAGGAAAAGTGGCGATCACGTCTCAAAATCACGGCTACACGGTTTCCGCTGCTACGCTTGCTCATACAGAACTCGTCGTTACTCATAAAGCCATCAATGACGACACGATCGAAGGCGTGAAGCATAAACAGCATGCTGCTTTTAGTGTGCAGTATCATCCAGAAGCATCACCTGGACCTGAAGATTCAAACGAATTGTTCGATGACTTCATTTCGATGATCACAGCAAATAAGGGGGAAAAAACATATGCCTAAACGTACGGATATTCAAAAGATTCTAGTGCTCGGTTCTGGACCGATCGTCATCGGTCAGGCAGCAGAGTTTGATTATGCTGGTACACAAGCTTGTCAGGCATTGAAAGAAGAAGGTTACGAAGTGATACTAGTAAATTCAAATCCAGCTACGATCATGACAGATGCGACGATAGCAGATGAAGTGTACATCGAGCCACTCACATTAGAATTCGTTAGTAAAATTATTAGAAAAGAGCGTCCTGACGCGCTTCTTGCAACGCTTGGGGGACAAACAGGGTTAAACCTAGCAATGGAGTTATCAGAAGCAGGCGTCTTATCCGAATATAATGTAGAACTTTTAGGAACGAGCCTGAATGCGATCCAACAGGCTGAAGATCGTGATCTCTTTAGGGAGTTGATGAGGAAGTTAAACGAGCCTGTTCCTGAAAGTGACATAGTTCATAACCTTGATGAAGCCTATACATTTGTGAAACGAATCGGGTATCCTGTCATCGTTCGACCGGCGTATACGCTTGGCGGCACTGGAGGAGGAATCGTTCATAACGATGAAGAACTCGAAGAAATCGTATCGAGCGGACTGAAGTATAGTCCTGTAACACAGTGTTTAGTTGAAAAAAGCATCGCTGGCTTTAAAGAAGTTGAGTATGAAGTGATGAGAGATGGTCAGGATCAAGCGATCGTCGTTTGTAATATGGAAAACATCGATCCGGTAGGCATTCATACGGGAGATTCAATCGTTGTCGCTCCGAGTCAAACGCTTTCTGATCGCGACTATCAGATGCTTAGAAACGTAGCCTTAAAAGTGATCCGTGCGCTTCAGATTGAAGGAGGATGTAATATCCAACTAGCTCTTGATCCATATAGCTTTCAATATTACATCATCGAAGTAAACCCTCGGGTTAGTAGATCGTCCGCATTAGCTTCAAAAGCGACAGGTTATCCAATCGCAAAGCTCGCTGCAAAAATCGCTGTCGGCTTGTCTCTTTCAGAGATGAAGAATCCTGTAACAGGAAAAACGTATTCAAGCTTTGAACCAGCGCTCGATTATGTCGTAACAAAAATTCCAAGGTGGCCATTCGATAAGTTTGAAAGTGCAAATCGCCGGCTTGGAACACAGATGAAAGCAACAGGCGAAGTGATGGCGATTGGAAGAACGATCGAAGAATCGCTGTTGAAAGCCGTGCGATCACTTGAATCGAACGTCGATCATCTTTTGATCCCTTCGATGAGTGAGATCAGTGACGAAGAAATGGAAGAACGAATTAGACATGCTGATGATGAAAGAATCTTTGTAATAGCTGAAGCCCTAAGAAGAGGGAAAACGATACAAGAAATTCACGAATGGAGTGCGATCGACTATTATTTTCTCACGAAGTTAGAAGGGATGATTACGCTCGAACAAACACTTACTGAAAATAAAGGGAGCATGGAGCTGTTACGAGAAGCAAAAGAAAAAGGATTTACAGATAGTTTCATCGCACAATTATGGAATGAAGAAGAAAGAGCGATCTATACGCTACGTATGAGAGAAGGAATCGTACCAGTATATAAGATGGTCGATACATGCGCAGGTGAATTTGAATCTGAAACGCCATACTACTATTCTTCTTACGAAGATGAAAATGAATCTGTTCAAACGTCGAAGGAAAGCGTACTCGTTTTAGGGTCTGGTCCAATCCGAATCGGTCAAGGAATTGAATTTGATTACGCGACCGTTCACAGTGTATGGGCGATCCGTGAAGCGGGGTACGAAGCGATTATCATCAACAACAACCCTGAAACCGTATCGACTGACTTCAGTATCTCTGACAAGCTGTACTTCGAACCGTTAACTGTCGAAGACGTTATGCACGTGATTGAGCTTGAAAAACCAACGGGAGTTATCGTTCAGTTTGGAGGTCAAACAGCGATAAACCTTGCAGATGAGCTTTCTGCGAGGGGCGTTAAGATCTTAGGAACAAGATTAGAAGATATGGATAAAGCAGAGGACAGGGATAAGTTCGAAGTCACCATGAAGACGCTTGACATCCCTCAACCTGAAGGGAAAACAGCTACTTCAGTCGATGAAGCAGTGGCCGTCGCTTCTACTATTGGATATCCAGTGCTGGTTCGTCCATCTTACGTACTCGGAGGAAGAGCAATGGAGATCGTCTATAAAGAAAGCGAACTTCTGCACTATATGGAGAACGCGGTAAAAGTGAATCCCCAGCATCCCGTGCTGATCGATCGCTACTTGATGGGGAAAGAAATTGAAGTTGACGCGATCTCTGATGGCGACACCGTTTATATCCCTGGAATTATGGAACACATTGAACGAGCTGGCATCCATTCTGGTGATTCCATCGCGGTATATCCACCGCAAAGTCTATCAGAAGAAATCAAACAGACACTCATCGATCAGACGATCAAATTGGCGAGAGGATTAAACATCGTAGGTTTGCTTAATATCCAGTTCGTTATCCAACAAAACAACGTGTATGTTCTTGAAGTGAATCCAAGATCGAGTCGTACGGTGCCATTTTTAAGTAAGATTACAGGTGTACCGATGGCGAACTTAGCAACAAAGGTGATCCTCGGTCAAACGCTAGCACAATTAGGGTATGAAACTGGCTACGGAGAGGAACGAGACGAAGTGTTTGTAAAAGTGCCTGTATTCTCGTTCGCGAAACTTCGACGTGTCGATATCACGCTGGGTCCAGAGATGAAATCGACCGGAGAAGTAATGGGGAGAGACGCGACCCTTGAGAAAGCCTTGTATAAAGGACTTGTTGCATCAGGGATGAACATACCGACGCATGGATCCGTCCTGTTCACGATCGCTGATAAAGACAAAGAAGAGGGAGTAGATCTTGTTAAACGATTCCATGCGATCGGCTACCATATTCTCGCAACTGAAGGTACAGCAGATGTTATTCGTGAGCTCGGAATTCCTGTTACGACAGTCAATAAGATCGGAGCAGAAAAACCAAACTTGTTACACGTGATCCGTGAAGGGCAAGCGCAGTTCGTCATCAATACATTAACGCGCGGGAAGCAACCTGCACGAGACGGCTTCCGGATTCGTCGTGAATCTGTTGAAAACGGAGTAGTATGCTTCACATCGTTAGACACTGCAAGAGCGCTCCTTCGTGTCCTTGAAACGATGACGTTCTCTAGCGTCAGCATGCCTAAATTTCATCAAAAAGAAGTGATTCATTCATGAAACAGTTGAAAACGGAGCTTGTGAACCAGCGGAAGATTGTTGCGTCCATCTATGAAGCAGTCCTCTATCATGAAAGCATCGATGATCAGTTCAAACCAGGTCAATTCGTTCATGTGAAAGCTGGAGCTGGTTCAGATCCGCTATTGAGACGACCGATCAGCATTTGTCACGTTGATCCAGAGGAGCATCTTCTTACGATGATCTACCGTGCTGAAGGAAAGGGAACCAACTTATTAAAGAACGAGGTGCCAGGAGCGGTCATCGATATTCTGGGCCCACTCGGAAATGGATTTCCAGTGGACGAAGTTAAAAGTGGTCAAAAAGCGGTACTTGTAGGTGGTGGTATAGGGGTTCCGCCACTTTACTACCTCTCAGAAAAATTAAGAGAAAGAGGCGTGGCAGTTCATCATGTAAATGGGTTTCAATCGAAAGAAAGTGTTTTTTATGAGAAAGAATTTAAGGAACTAGGGCCTCTCACGATTACGACTGCAGATGGGAGCTACGGAGAAAGTGGGTTTGTTACAAGTCAGCTTGATCTTTCATTCGATTATCTTTTTGCATGTGGACCATCACCGATGCTTCAAGCTCTTGAGGCGTATCGATCTAAAGGCAAGGTGTATTTATCCCTCGAACAAAGGATGGGCTGTGGAATTGGTGCTTGTTTAGCATGCGTGTGTCATGTTCATGGATCAGATCTAGCTTATCGAAAGGTTTGCAGCGATGGACCAGTGTTTGAAGCAGGGGAGGTAGTCTTATGAGTCGATTGACGATCGAGTTACCGGGGCTTTCGTTGAAGAACCCCGTGATGCCAGCTTCAGGATGCTTTGGATTTGGCCGTGAATACAGTAAGTTTTATAATCTTGAGAAACTCGGCGCAATCATGATGAAGGCAACGACACAAGAACCCAGATTCGGAAACCCAACCCCACGAGTCGCTGAGACATCTTCTGGGATGCTGAATGCGATCGGGCTTCAAAACCCAGGTTTAGATAATGTCTTACATTCTGAACTTCCATGGCTTTCCCAATACGATGTTCCCGTGATCGCGAACGTTGCCGGGTCAACGATTGAAGACTATATCGCCGTATCAGAAAAGATTTCTAAAGCAGAGAACGTCCACGCACTCGAACTCAATATTTCGTGTCCGAATGTGAAAGAAGGAGGATTAGCATTCGGGACAGTCGCTGAGACAGCATATGAGGTGACGAAAGAGGTTAAAAAAGTGTCTCGTGTTCCCGTGTATGTCAAGCTTTCTCCAAATGTTACGGACATTGTATCGATCGCAAAAGCAGTTGAAAAAGCAGGTGCTGACGGACTTACGATGATCAATACGCTGCTCGGAATGAGAATCGATTTAAAAACGGGTAAGCCGATTCTTGCGAATGGAGCTGGTGGACTATCAGGACCTGCAATCAAGCCCGTGGCCATTCGTATGATTCATCAGGTCAGTCAAGAAGTGTCGATTCCGATAATTGGAATGGGAGGTATCCAGTCGGCTGAAGACGTTGTCGAGTACTTCTTAGCTGGCGCAAGCGCAGTAGCAGTCGGGACAGCAAATTTCGTTGATCCTTTCTGTTGCCCTACAATCATTGAAGATCTCCCTCCTTTATTAGATGAACTTGGCGTAAATCACATCAATGAATTAATCGGAAGGAGCTGGAAAAACGAATGGACACTTCAATCATCCTCGCGCTAGACTACTCGAATAAAGAAGAGCTAGATACGTTTTTAGAAGAATTCAAGCAAGAGCAATTGTTCGTAAAGGTTGGGATGGAAGCCTATTTCAACTATGGACCGAAATTGATCGAGCGTTTGAAAAGTCAGGGTCACAAAATTTTCCTAGACTTAAAATTACATGATATTCCGAATACAGTTTGTAAGTCGATGAAGGTACTAGCTTCGCTCGACGTTGATCTTATCAACGTGCATGCAAGCGGTGGCCGGAAAATGATGCAAGCGGCTGTAGAAGGTTTAGAAATGGGTACCCCTTCTGGGAAAAAACGCCCGTTATGTATCGGTGTTACGCAGTTAACGAGTTCATCTGAAGAGATGATTAAAAAACAGCTAAACATCTCCATGAACATGAAAGATAGTGTCGTCTCGCTTGCAAAGCTATCGAAAGAAAGCGGACTCGATGGGGTAGTTAGTTCAGCAATGGAAGTACCTGTCATCAAAGAAGCTTGCGGTAAGAGATTTTTGACCGTTACGCCAGGCATCCGATTAGAAGGTGACCTCGCAGGCGACCAGAATCGTGTGTGCACGCCTTCGAAAGCTAAGATGCTAGGAAGTGATTATATTGTTGTGGGTCGGAGTATCACCGGTTCGAAACGGCCTTTAACAACGTATGAGCGTCTAAAAAAAGAATGGGGGAGTCTTCATGAAGTCAATCGCTAAAGCACTACTCGATATTGAAGCTGTAACTTTAAAGCCAAATGATCCGTTTACATGGTCTTCTGGAATGAGATCCCCGATCTATTGTGATAACAGGCTTACATTATCCTTTCCATCTGTTAGAAAGGAGATAGCTGAAGGTCTTGTAAACTTGATTAAAGAACGCTTTAGAGATGTGGACGTGATCGCAGGAACGGCAACTGCAGGAATTCCTCATGCTGCATGGGTGAGCGAGAAGTTAAATCTTCCTATGGTCTATGTGAGAAGCAGTGCGAAGGGGCATGGAAAAGGAAATGTGATCGAAGGAAAAATAACAAAAGGTGAAAAAGTAGTTGTCATCGAAGACCTCATTTCAACAGGAGGAAGTGCGATCGATGCGGCATCACAATTGAAGAATGCGGGAGCTGAGGTGCTAGGTGTTGCTGCAATTTTCACATATGGGATGAAAAAAGGTGAAGAACATTTCTCTCAACATCAAATCGAATGGCACACGTTAACGAATTTCGATGAGTTATTAACATGTGCAACAGAAACAGGTATGATTAAGGAAAGAGAGGTTCAATCACTGCTGAACTGGCGCGACGATCCTTCTTCAGAAGAGTGGATGGAGCAGTTGAAAAATCTCTCCGTTAATTAGTTGGAGGGTCCTTATGAGAAAAATGCAAGGAGAAGAATTCGATTCACTCGTTTCATTCTTCGATGATATGGCACGAACAAAGTGGCTTGGTGAAGTCCATGACGAGTTGAAAGCTGCATCAGGTACATGGAATGATAAATCGGTATTAGATGTAGGGTGCGGTACAGGAAGACTGCTGTTACGCGGTGTCGAAGAAGCATCGTTACTAACAGGAGTGGATCTATCTTCAGAGATGCTGAAAGCAAGTAAACAAAACTTTTTCTTCTTAAATCGGTTGGACAAAACACACTTTTCAGTTGAAGATGCTTGTGACCTTTCTTTCGAAAATGATCTGTTCGACATCTCATTATCAACGTGTGTAATGTTTCTGTTACCAGAGCCTGAAGAAGGAATGAAAGAAATGATTCGGGTTACAAAATCCGGAGGAAAAGTCGTAATGTTGAACCCTTCCCTTCGTATGGACCAGGTTTCTGCTTTTTCCTATGCAAAAAAACATGCAATGAGTGGATTCGAACAAACGTCGCTCCTTAAATGGTCGAACGTTTCTACAAAAAGGCATCGCTATACATCAGAGCAATTGAGCGAAAAGTTAAAGACACTCGGGGCAAAGAAAGTCGATCATATTGAGGTATTGGATGGATTAGCGATTATTACGGTGGCACAGTTATAAAAGCCGAGCAGCTCAGAAAGAGTACAGCACAGTATTCTTTCTGGGCTTTTAATATGAATCAATAGCAGGTCTTGGAGAATTTGCAGAGAAGGGTTTCTTGACGTGTCGTAGCCTATTTATCCATATTCTTAAGGGGGATTGTAGTATGGCGACTATTCAAAAGATCATTCCTAACTTGTGGTTCGATTGCGAAGCAGAGGAAGCAGTGAACTTTTATACGAGTATATTCGAACGGTCAGAGATTCATAAAGTTACGCGTTATCTGAAAGCGGGCGAGGAGATTCATAGGAAAGAAGAAGGAAGTGTGATGACGATCGAATTTTCTTTAGATGGACAAACGTTTGTTGCTCTTAATGGGGGTCCGCACTTTACATTTAATGAGGCAATTTCGTTCATCGTCACATGCACTACCCAAGAAGAAGTGGACTATTACTGGGATAAGTTGTCTCAAGGTGGAGATGAATCCGCACAGCAATGCGGCTGGTTGAAGGACAAATTTGGGGTTTCGTGGCAAGTCGTACCTGAGCGTTTAACGGAACTTTTGCAATCAGATCCTCCTATAGCCGAGAAAGTGATGAAGGAAATGCTGAAGATGAAGAAGATCGATGTGAAGGCATTAGAAACGGTTAACGAACAAAGTTTGTAACGTATAGAAAAGCGTCACGCCAATCGGCGTGACGCTTCTATTTTTTCATTTTGTATACGAGATCTTCGTCAGGTGTGACATAGAGTGTATTTTGTTGATCGTATGTGACGAAGCCAGGCTTCGCTCCATTTGGTTTCTTTACATGTCGGACTTCCGTATAGTCGACGGGTACAGAGCCAGACTCGCGAGCTTTACTAAAATAAGCTGCAAGGTTCGCTGCTTCTAATAGCGTTTGTTCAGAATAGTCGCGGCTTCGAATCACTACGTGAGATCCAGGGATGTCCTTCGTATGAAGCCATGTCTCGCTCCGTGCTGCAAGTTTATTCGTTAAATACTCATTTTGTTTATTGTTTTTTCCTACGAGTATTTCGGTGCCATCCGTCGATTCATAGGTATCTAACTCAGGCTTGGAGCTCTTTTTCTTTTTTTGTTTCCTAGAACGCTTCTTAATATAGCCTTCTTCTTCAAGCTCTTCACGAATTTCTTCAATATCTCTCGGAGAGGCTGAAGAAAGCTGCTGAAGAAGTTGCTCAAGATATGCGATTTCCTCATGAGCCTTCACGATTTGATCCTCAAGTACTTCGATAGAGTTTTTTGCTTTATTGTACTTTTTAAAGTACTGCTGGGCATTTTCAGAAGGTGATTTTTGAGGATTCAGTTCGATCGTCACCGTGCCGCCTTCTTCATCATAATAATTCTGAACTTCAACTTCGGCATCTCCACGCTTCACCATATGCATGTTTGCGGTCAAAAGCTCCCCAAGCAGCTGGTATTTATCTGCAGATTTTGCTTCTTGAATCGTCTTTGATAATTTCTTCACTTTCTTCTCGTTCTTTTTCCGCTCATTTGAAAGCAAGCGCTCAAGATCATTCGTTTGTTGCTTTACGCGATCGCGGTCTGCCTTCCCATAATAAAAGCGATCGAGAAGTTCGCTTACTGAGTGGAACGATTTGCTTTCACCATTAAGGTGTGTCAAAGAGACAACTGAAAAATGCTCTTTAGAAGAAAGTACCATCTGGGGCGTGTACTTGTGATCTTCTAGTTCTTCAAATAAAGTACAAAATGCCTTTGGCAGAGTAGATCTTGTTGCTAATCCCGCTCGATGAATCACTTCGTTCGCGATGAGAGGCGAGATTCCTGAGAAGGATTGAACAAGCTGGTTTCCTAACTTTCCAGCGTTAAAGTCGATTCTTTTTAGAAAATCGTCTTCAGTTAAGTTAAACGGTGAGGCTTTGTGCTGTTCTGGTGGAGCTACATAATCCTGCCCAGGCATTACCGTTCTATGTCTGTTAACCGAAGGAGACAGATGTTTAATACTATCCAAAATCATTCCATCTTCATTTAGTAGCATCACATTACTATGTCGTCCCATAATTTCTGCAACGATCGTTCTAGTAGTCATATCACCGAGATCATTTCTTGCCTTGAAGGTAATATGAAGGATCCTTTCGTTATCGACCTGGTGGATCTGCTCAATAATACTTCCCTCTAGATGTTTTCTTAAAAGCATGCAGAACATCGGTGGTTCTTTTGGGTTCGCATAAGATTCTTTTGTAATATGAACCCGTGAATAAGATGGGTTAGCTGATAATAACAGCTGATGATTCTTCCCTCCTGAACGCACGACGAGGATGAGATCGGTCGAATAGGGCTGATAGATTTTTGTTACTCTACCACCTTTTAATACTTCATTTGTTTCATGCGCTACGGCTCTTGTAACCATACCGTCAAAAGACATACTGTTCACCTACATTTCTATCGATAGACATCTTGTATAGTATAGCATTTTTTGTAGCTTGTCTGAATATAGATGGACTATTAGAGTGACATTGTGCAGGATCGGAGTGTTGAACATGAGCTGGTATAACATGACAGAACCAGAGGTGGCTGAAGAACTAGAAACGAATGTTGAAACGGGCATCACCACCGAGGATGCGGCTGAAAGACAAAAAGTGTTCGGACTTAATGAGCTAGAAGAGGCAGAGCGGCCATCGGTCGTGTTACTGTTTCTATCGCAGTTCAAAGACTTCATGGTCGTCGTCTTGCTTGCAGCAACATTAATTTCAGGCCTTCTCGGTGAATACCTCGATGCCATTGCGATTATCCTCATTATCTTGGTCAATGGGCTACTCGGTTTTGTGCAGGAAAGAAAAGCTGAAAAATCGTTACAGGCATTAAAACAGCTATCGTCTCCACACATGAAAGTGCTGCGTGATTCTTCGTGGGTGTCGATACCAGCACGGGATGCCGTAGTAGGTGATATCGTACGAATTGAGAGCGGTGACCGAATTGGAGCAGATCTTCGCATCATTCAATGCCAAGAGCTTCAGATCGAAGAGTCAGCATTAACGGGTGAATCGGTTCCTTCTAATAAACATCCTGAGCCAATACGTGAGGAAGGGGCAGGCCCTGGTGATCAACTGAATATGGGGTTCATGGGAACGCTAGTAACAAAGGGAAAAGGCATCGGAATTGTTACTGCTACAGGTATGAATACGGAGATGGGCAAGATCGCTCACTTAATTCAAACGGCAGATACGCTTGAAACTCCGTTACAGCACCGTTTGGAGCAACTTGGGAAAATATTAATTGCCGCAGCACTATTTTTAACCGCGATCGTTGTATTACTAGGTATTTTTCAAGGACGAGACGTTTATGACATGTTCCTTGCAGGAGTATCGTTAGCCGTCGCAGCAATCCCAGAAGGTCTTCCGGCAATTGTTACGATTGCATTAGCGATCGGCATGCAGAAGATGATTAAACGGAGAGCGATCGTTCGAAAACTCCCATCGGTTGAAACGCTTGGATGCGCAACAGTTATCTGTTCGGATAAGACAGGCACGTTGACTCAAAACAAAATGATGGTAACGAAGCTATGGGCTGGTGGACAAACATGGAACGTAACGGGCTCAGGCTATTCCCCGTACGGAGACTTCTTCAAAGGGGACACAAGAGTTTATTCTGATGACGAAAAATCATTAAAGCAGCTTCTGACGTTTGGTCTTATTTGTAGCAATGCGAGGGTGCTCGAACAAGACGGAGACTATTACCTTGATGGAGATCCAACTGAAGGAGCGCTTGTCGCGGCTGCAATGAAAGCAGGTTTAACGGAAGAAATACGCGAAGAAGAATTCACGATCATTCAGGAATTCCCGTTTGATTCGAACCGAAAAATGATGAGTGTGATCGTAGAAGATCAAGCTGGGAAGCGGTACGTCATTGCAAAAGGTGCTCCTGATATTGTATTAAAACAATGCGGATCAGTACTTTGGAACGAACGTCAGGCGCCGTTAAGAAAGAGTTATGAAAAGCAAATCAATGAAGAACTTGCTTCATTTGGAAACAATGCGCTCCGAACAATTGCCGTCGCTTATAAGCCGATCCAAAATGAAGAACGGCTTCTACATAGCGTACAGGCTGAGTCTAGGCTCACGTTTGTTGGGTTACAAGGGATGATCGATCCACCTAGAGAAGAAGTGAAGCAAGCAGTCGAGGACTGTAAGACAGCAGGGATCAAAACCGTAATGATAACAGGTGATCACGTGACGACGGCGACGGCCATTGCCCGAAACCTTGGGATTTTACCCGACGACGGTAAAGTAATGGAAGGTAGCAAGCTTTCGACTTACTCTGTTGAGGAGTTAGAAAGTATTGTAGAAGATATCTATGTGTTTGCGCGCGTTTCTCCCGAACATAAGTTGAAGATCGTGCAAGCACTCCAGAGGAAAGGTCATATCGTAGCGATGACAGGGGATGGTGTGAACGATGCACCTGCGATCAAAGCATCCAATATCGGGATTTCAATGGGTATAACCGGAACAGATGTCTCGAAAGAAGCGTCTTCTCTTATTTTAAGTGACGATAACTTTGCAACCATTCGAGCAGCTGTCGAAGAAGGTAGAAACATTTACGAAAACATTCGTAAATTTATCCGATACCTTCTGGCTTCTAACGTTGGAGAAATCCTCGTGATGTTATTTGCGATTCTTTTAGCCTTGCCTTTACCACTGGTACCTATCCAAATCCTCTGGGTGAACCTCGTTACGGATGGTTTACCAGCGATGGCACTTGGACTCGACCCTGCTGAAGGAAACGTGATGAAGAGAAACCCGCGCCACCCGAAGGAAGGTGTATTTGCAAGAGGTTTAGGATGGAAGATCATTTCAAGGGGAATCATGATCGGGGTGTGTACCCTTGCAGCGTTTATGATTTGTTTTGGTGAAAACCCTGATGATTTAGTGAAAGCTCAAACAGTTGCCTTTTCTACCCTTGTTCTCGCACAGTTAATTCACGTATTCGACTGTAGAAGCGAACGTTCGGTATTCCATCGAAATCCATTTGAAAACAAAGCACTCGTTCTCGCAGTTCTCTCTTCGGTTGGACTTTTACTCGCTGTGATTTACTACGAGCCGCTGCAACCGATCTTCCATACAACGTACTTGTCGGTGAGGGAGTGGATGTTGATTCTTGTATTCTCATGCATCCCTACGTTTCTCCTCGCGGGCTCAGTCTTTTTCAAAAGAAATATCCGTTTGAACAGAGGGTGATCACATCCTCTGTTTTTTTGATTGAATTTACTGTCTATTTAAAAAAGCTTTGAGACGAAGTTATGACTTTGTTTCAGCATTATGAAGTGGTACAATTGGATAGAATAGCTATTGGAAGTGATATAATGATTAAGAGTATGACAGGGTATGGAAGAGCATCGAACGAATGGAACGGTGTTCAAATCACTGTCGAAATAAAATCTGTAAATCATCGATACTTCGATGTATCCTTTCGTATGCCTAAAAATCTCCTGCAATTCGAATCAACGTTTAAAAAGATCGTGCAGCAAAACGTACATCGCGGAAAAGTTGATGTATTTATTCAATTAGAAGGTGCTGATATGACTTCGAATAAACTGCAGGCAGATTGGGAGTTGCTCGACCAATACATAACATTGCTAAAGCAAGCCGGTGAACGATACGAGTTGAAAGACGACCTTTCTATTTCTCAGTTGCTTCACTTAGAGGATGTTTTTCATGTTCAACAACAGGAAACTGAACTGGATAGTGTAGGGATCGCACATTCTCTTGAGGAAGCCGTGAAGTCATTGGTTACCATGAGAGAATCAGAAGGCGACGCACTATACCGAGACATTCGTTTGAAGCTAAATGAGATGGAGAAGAAAGTAGAGCTGATCTCTTCGATGAGTAGCGAAGTCACCACCACGTATGAAACAAGGATTCGGCACAAACTAGCTGAATTGAAAGAACTAGAGGATGTTGATGAAGGACGAGTCTTAACAGAAGTGGCACTTCTTGCTGACAAGGCAAGTGTCGATGAAGAAATTACAAGACTTCGTAGTCATCTCACTCAGTTCCATGATATTCTTACTACAGAAGGTGCAATCGGACGAAAGCTAGATTTTTTAGTGCAGGAAATTAACCGAGAACTCAATACGATCGGCTCTAAATCCACTCATCAAACGATTAGTCATCATGTTGTCGAGCTAAAGAGTGAAGTGGAAAAGATTCGAGAACAAGTTCAGAATATCGAGTAACCTGCACGGTATTCATCGTTTAAATTCACAAAAACTGTGTAAAAATAGAATCGTGATTCCTGGGAGGAAAGACAATGAGTATTAAATTGATTAACATTGGCTTTGGCAATATCGTCAACGCTAACCGAATTGTATCGATCGTAAGTCCAGAATCTGCACCGATTAAGCGA
Source organism: Anaerobacillus sp. ABR4_321 (assembly GCF_056158505.1). NCBI lineage: Bacteria > Bacillati > Bacillota > Bacilli > Caryophanales > Bacillaceae > Anaerobacillus > Anaerobacillus sp. ABR4_321. The sequence continues at coordinate 2,908,728 of NZ_JBSWTK010000001.1, read as the reverse complement.
ATTATTACGGTGGCTAGAGATCGCAATATGTTAGTAGATGCAACATATGGACGGAGAACCCGTGCAGTGATCATTTCTGATAGTGACCATGTTATTCTATCTGCGGTACAACCAGAGACTGTAGCGCAAAGACTGATCAACAAAGACGAACTATCAGATGAGTAGGATTTAGAAAGTGGAGGTTAGTATGAATAAAGATCGTGGATTACTAATTGTTCTTTCTGGCCCTTCAGGTGTTGGAAAAGGAACAGTAAGAAAAGCATTCATGCAGGACGCGGAGGAAGTGCAATATTCGATCTCTGTAACAACTCGTAAACCGCGTGAAGGGGAAGTTGACGGAGTAGACTATTTCTTTAAATCTCATTCAGAATTTGAAGAGATGATTGAAAATAATAAACTACTTGAATACGCACAGTTCGTAGACAATTACTATGGAACACCCGTCGATTATGTAGAAGAGACGCTTGATTCAGGTAGAGATGTTTTACTAGAAATCGAAGTACAAGGTGCTAAGCAGGTAAGAAACCATTTCCCAGAAGGTGCCTACATCTTTTTAATGCCACCGAGTCTAACAGAACTCAGAAATCGAATCGTCAACCGTGGGACTGAAACGGACGACGTGATTGATAATCGTATGGGCGTTGCAAAAGAAGAAATCGAATTGATTGACCAGTACGATTACATCGTTGAAAATGATCAGGTCGAGCTTGCATGTGAAAGAATGAGAGCAATCATTACTGCAGAGCATTTAAGACGTGATCGAATCGCACATAATTATAAAAACGTATCGGAGGTATAACTATGATCCTATATCCATCAATCGACTCATTAATGGAGAGAATTGACTCCAAATACACGCTCGTAACACTTTCAGCGAAAAGAGCGCGTGTTATTCAACAAACAGAGAATGTATATGTAGACCATCCAAAGTCCGAAAAGCCTGTAGGAAAAGCGCTAGAAGAAGTAATGGACGGAAAATTGCTAGCTGATGGAATGATACACGACTAGTAGAAGTAACAACCTATGAGAATAGGTTGTTATTTTTTTCATAAAAGATGGCAGCCCTTTTTAATATACCGTAACATTATTATGTTAACTAGAATGGTGGAAGGTGAAGCGTAATGAGTTTGAAAGGGAAGAAGATCATGCTTTGCGTAAGTGGCGGCATTGCCGTTTTTAAAGCCGCAGCGCTTACTAGCAAATTATTTCAAGAAGGTGCAGAGGTAAAGGTGTTGATGACGCATTCAGCATCTCAATTCGTTACACCTCTCACCTTTCAAACGTTGTCAAGAAATGATGTTTATCAAGATACATTCGAAGAAAAAGACCCAGCGTCAGTCGCTCACATCGATCTTGCCGACTGGGCGGACATCGTGCTGATTGCGCCTGCAACGGCAAATATGATTGGAAAATTAGCAAATGGAATAGCAGACGATATGATGTCTACAACACTCTTAGCAACACAGGCACCGATCTTCGTTGCACCAGCTATGAACGTACATATGTATGAGCATCCTGCTGTTCTTCGAAACATGAGCATATTAAAAGAATTCGGATGTCACTTCCTCGAACCTGGTGAAGGGTTATTAGCATGCGGGTATGTAGGGAAAGGGCGTATGGCCGAACCAGAAGATATTTTATCAACATTACAAACCTATTTTAATGAAGATACCCGTGATTTGATTGGTAAAAAAGTATTGGTTACAGCCGGTCCAACTCGAGAACCCGTGGATCCAGTAAGGTATTTCACAAATTATTCTTCTGGAAAGATGGGATTTGCACTTGCTGAACAGGCTGCAATGAGAGGGGCAGAGGTGACCTTGATCGCTGGGCCGGTGCACTTAGATACGCCTCCTCGTGTAAACCGAATCGATGTGTTGACGGCTGAAGAGATGTATGAAGCCGCGATGAGTGAAGCGGATCGAGCGGATATCATCATTAAAGCTGCAGCGGTTGCAGATTATCGACCGGTCGTTGTATCGAAAGAAAAAGTCAAAAAATCAAATGACTCCATCGTAATTGAAATGGAGCGCACAAAAGATATTTTAGCCTCGATTGGAAAAAAGAAAGAGCATCAAATCCTGATTGGTTTTGCGGCTGAGTCAGAAAAAGTTGAAGAATATGCCATGAAGAAACTTGAGAAGAAAAACCTTGACCTCGTCTGTGCAAACAACATTACGAGTGAAGGAGCAGGATTCGATAAAGATACGAACATTATGACGTTGATTCGAAAAGACGGAGAGCAAATTCACCTCCCATTGCAATCGAAGCATGATGTTGCAAATAAAATTCTTGACGAAGCGAAACGGCTGGATCTTCGATGATTGCAAAGGTAATTGTCGATGTACCCGCTAATCAAACGGATCGACTGTTTGATTATGCGATTCCAGAATCGTTTCAAGACGTATTAGAGCCTGGCATGAGAATTGTTGTGCCATTTGGACCTCGAAAGATACAGGGGTTTGTGATCAGCATCGAGAAAGATTCAGAACTTGATAAACTAAAAGAACTAGACGAAATAAAAGATGTAACCCCTGTACTTACACCCGAGCTTCTTGATTTAGGATTTTGGTTAACAGAAAAAACGCTATGCTATGCTGTTTCTGCTTTTCAAGCGATGCTCCCAGCAGCGATGAAGGCAAATGTGACGAAGACGGTCGTAAGGGGAAATCAGTTTGATGAAACAGCACCATGGGGAAAGATGATCGGCGAGACGAACGGAATGAGATGGGAAGATTTTTTGTCTCATTTTACTCACAAAGATTTAAACCGTGCGATCAAACATGATGAGTTAGAAGTAAGGTACGACGTTAAGGAAAAAACTGCTCCTAAAACACAGTTGGCCGTCTCAGCTCAGCTAAGTGCTCAAGAGCTCTCGGTCGAGAAAGAGAAAATGGGTAATCGAGCCTTAAAACAACAGGAAATCATTCAATATTTTATCGATCATCAAGGTGCTGTTTCGTACAAAGAGTTGATGGGCACGCTCGATACGACACGATCTACCATTAAGGCACTCGTTTCAAAGTCAATACTAAAAGAAGAAGAGATGGAGTTGTATCGAGATCCGTATGAAGGGAGAAGTTTCGCTCCTTCCACGCCTTTAGATTTAACAGATCTTCAGCAGCAAGCGATCACTCCGATCTTAGATAGCATCGAAAACAACCAGCATCGTACCTTTTTAATCCACGGTGTTACGGGTAGCGGTAAAACTGAAATCTACCTTCAATCCATCCACAGGGTATTGAACGATGGTAAAGAAGCAATCGTGTTAGTCCCTGAGATCTCACTTACGCCACAGATGGTAAATCGATTTAAGAGTAGATTTGGGTCGAACGTTGCAGTGTTGCACAGTGGACTTTCAAGAGGCGAAAAGTATGATGAGTGGAGAAAGATCCATCGTGGTGAAGTAAAAGTGGTGGTCGGAGCTCGATCTGCTGTTTTTGCTCCATTTAAAAACCTTGGGATCATCATTATTGATGAGGAACACGAAGGAAGCTACAAACAAGAAGAAAATCCACGCTACCATGCTAGGGATGTGGCGATTAAGCGTGGTGAAAATCACAACTGTCCGATCGTGTTAGGGAGTGCTACTCCTTCTTTAGAATCCTATGCAAGAGCTACAAAAGGAGTCTATACACTACTCGAGCTTCTTCATCGCGTCAACAATCAGCAGATGCCCGAGGTGTCGATCGTCGATATGAGGGAAGAGCTAAGATCCGGAAATCGCTCGATGTTTTCTAATGAGCTCTATGATAAACTGCAAGATCGCCTGATGAAAAAAGAGCAAAGCGTTCTGTTTTTAAATAGAAGAGGGTATTCGACTTTTGTAATGTGTAGGGATTGTGGTTTTGTAGTGGAATGCCCGCATTGTGATATCAGTCTCACTTACCATAAGATCAATGGGACGATGCGATGTCATTATTGTGGGTTTGAAGAACCGCTGCCTTCTTCTTGTCCTGAATGTGAAAGTGAGCATATTCGCTTTTTTGGAACAGGGACACAGCGTGTTGAAGAGGAACTTACGAAAATCTTACCTGAAGCTCGTGTGGTAAGGATGGATGTCGATACGACACGTCGAAAAGGTTCCCATGAAAAACTCCTCACGCATTTTGGGGAAGGGAAAGCAGATATTTTGTTAGGAACGCAAATGATCGCAAAAGGACTCGACTTTCCGAATGTCACGCTCGTTGGCGTTTTAGCGGGAGATGCGATGCTTCATATCCCTGATTTTCGCGCATCAGAGAAGACGTTCCAACTTCTTACGCAAGTAAGCGGTCGAGCGGGACGTCACGTTTTACCAGGAGAAGTTGTTGTCCAATCATATACCCCAGAACACTATAGTATTGAGCTTGCTTCACAACATGACTATCTTGCTTTTTACAAGCGCGAAATGATCATGAGAAAACAGTACGGATATCCACCATTTTATTTTCTTGCGATGGTGAACGTCTCTCATGAGGAGTTAACAAAAACGGTCGATGTAACGGAAAAGATTTCGGAATTTCTGAAATCGAGCCTTTCAGAAGAAAGTGTTGTGCTAGGACCTGTGGCATCAGCTATACCAAGGATCAAAGATAGATATCGCTATCAATGCATGATAAAATACAAAACTGAACCAAAACTGCATCACTGTTTAAAAGAAATACAAAAGCACTATGCGAAGGAAATGACACGCGGCAAGCTTCAGATCACGATAGACACACAGCCCTATATGATGATGTAGATGTCGTTTGAAAGGAAGAATGAATTTGTCTATAAGAAAAATTGTAATACACCCTGATGAGGTACTAGAAAAAGAATGTGAAACGGTAAAAACGTTCGATGACGATCTTCATCGACTATTAGATGATATGTTCGACACGATGTATGATGCGGAAGGTGTTGGACTAGCTGCGCCACAAATCGGCATCGAAAAGCAAATTGCAGTGATCGATACACGTGAAGAAGAGCCACTTGAAATCATTAACCCTGTTATCAAAAAAGCAACTGGAGCTGAAGTGGATCTAGAGGGGTGCTTAAGCTTCCCAGGTTTATTCGGTGAAGTAGAACGACCTACTCGAATCGTCCTTAAGGCGCAAGATCGCCATGGAAAGGAATTCACGTTAAAAGCAGAGGACTTCTTTGCAAGGGTCATCCAGCATGAGGTCGACCACCTTCATGGCGTTCTGTTCACTGAAAAAGTGATTCGATACGTTGATTTAGAAGAGGAAGGAAGTGACGAATAAGATGAACATCGTATTTATGGGAACACCTGATTTTTCAGTACCTGTATTAGATATGTTGGTTGAAGAAGGATACACCATTTCTGGCGTTGTCACACAACCTGATCGCCCTAAAGGGAGAAAACGTGTCATGACACCGCCACCCGTTAAAGTCGCAGCAGAAAAACACGGCTTGCCTGTATTGCAGCCTGAAAAAGTTAAAGAACCTGAACAGCTGAAAGAAATTTTAGCTCTTAACCCAGATCTCATCGTCACGGCAGCTTTCGGTCAGATCCTTCCAAAGGAGCTTCTCGATGCGCCTAAACACGGGTGTATCAACGTGCATGCCTCTTTACTTCCAAAACTTCGAGGTGGTGCGCCGATTCATTACTCCATTCTACAAGGACATAAAGAAACGGGCATCACAATCATGTATATGGTTGAGAAATTAGATGCTGGTGATATTCTTACACAATCGGTCGTACCGATTGAAGAACGCGACCATACTGGTATTCTTCATGACAAACTTAGTGTGTCCGGTGCAAAGCTTTTAAAAGAAACGATTCCTGAGTTAATAAAAGGCAACATAACTCCAGAGAAGCAAAAGGATGAAGAAGCAACTTTTGCCCCGAATATTAAACGCAACTTAGAAAAAATCGATTGGACAAAACCAGGGGAAGAGATTTACAACCAGATTCGAGGGCTTCATCCTTGGCCAGTAGCCTTTACAGAATATGAGGGCAACGTTATGAAAGTTTGGTGGGGGGAGAAAGTTGAAGCGAATGGACAAACTGCCCCTGGAACCGTTTTATATACAGATCAGGACGGTCCGGTCGTTGCGACTGGCAATTCAACTGCAATCAAGCTTACTGAGATTCAACCTGCTGGTAAGAAACGGATGAGTGCTGCTCAATATTTACAGGGACGTACATTCGAAAAAGGTTCCTTATTCGGTGAGCAACATGACTAATGTGAGGGCAGCGGCACTAGATGTACTTGAAAAAATCAATAAAAATCAAGCTTACAGCAATCTCCTTTTAAACGAGACGATTAATAAGCATAAGTTATCAAGAAAAGACATCGGTCTTCTAACCGAGATCGTCTATGGAACGATTCAGCGCCAAAAGACGCTCGATTTCTATCTTGATGACTTTTTAACGAATCGGAAAAAGGTTCAATCCTGGGTGATCTCACTTTTACATCTATCGCTTTATCAAATGGTGTATCTCGATCGAGTACCGGATCGAGCTGTCATCCATGAAGCGGTTGAGATAGCAAAGAAACGAGGTCATAAAGGCATCAGTGGAATGGTTAACGGCGTCTTAAGGAACGTGCAGAGAAAAGGCCTCAAAGATTTCAGTTCGATAACGGATGATGTTGAAAGGATTTCGATCGAAAAAAGCCATCCATATTGGCTGGTAAAACGTTGGGTTGAGCAATTTGGACTTGATGAAACTGAAGCGATGTGTGAAGAAAACCTTCAAGCACCATACGTGACTGCAAGGGTCAACACGATGAAAACCACTTTAGACCAGGTGCTATCAGATCTAGCTGAAGCGGGCTTAGAGGTGATGGGAGGGGAGCTTTCACTAGACGCTATCAAAGTAGTGAAAGGTCAATTGATCGAAACCGATGTCTATAAAAGAGGCGAAGTAACGATCCAAGATGAAAGCTCGATGCTCGTAGCAAGAGCACTCGACATCGACCCTGGTCATGCTGTTCTTGATGCCTGTGCGGCTCCTGGTGGAAAGACGACTCACATTGCTGAACGCTTACAAGGTGAAGGATACATTCAATCTCTTGATCTTCATGACCATAAAATCAAGTTGATTAAGAAACAAGCAGAACGTTTAGGCCTTTCAAACGTGGAAGCAAAAGCGCTCGACAGTCGACTAGTTGCCGACGAGTTCGAAGAAAACACGTTTGATCGAATTCTAGTTGACGCTCCTTGTACAGGTTTTGGGGTTCTCCGAAGAAAGCCAGATATCAAGTGGGCAAAAAAGCCTGAAGATGTCGAGAGGATCACATCGGTTCAAAGGGGAATTTTGGATTCACAGGCTTCTCTTGTAAAACCTGGTGGAAAATTGGTTTATAGTACGTGTACAATAGAAGAAGCGGAAAATCAGGATGTCGTCAGAGCATTCTTAAAAGACCATCCTGAATTTTCGATGGATACCACTATGAGTGAACGCCTTCCTCAAGTAGTTTCACCTTATATTGATGGTGGAGAGCTTCAATTATTACCGCACTACTTTGGCACGGATGGCTTTTATATCGCTACGTTGGTTAAAGAGAAGTAGTTAGATGCGATAAAGTGGATTATAGAGACGGGGTGACCACATGCAAGCTGTAACATTGACAGACCGCGGACAGGTCAGAGCATACAATGAAGACAGTACCAGTGCTATTCAAAATAATCTTGGTGAGTACCTTGTAATCGTGGCAGATGGCATGGGAGGCCATAAAGCAGGAGATATTGCTAGTTCCATGGCAGTCGAATGCCTGCAAACAAACTGGAAAAAAGAGAAGGCTGGCTTTCGTCCGGGAAGAGCGGAAGCCTGGCTATTACATACGATTAAAGAAGCGAACGCAACGATACTGTCTTATTCAAACGACAACACAGAGTACGCTGGAATGGGAACAACGTTAGTTGCGGCAATTTGTACAGAAGAATTTATTACGATCGCACACGTTGGTGATAGCCGAGCATATCTGATTCAAGACGGTGAATTCAATCAGAAAACGAGCGATCATTCTCTAGTTAACGAGCTTGTGAAGAGCGGCCAATTATCTGAAGAAGAAGCGGAGGATCATCCAAGAAAGCACGTACTTCTGCGTGCTTTAGGTACAGAAGAAAAGGTTAAAGTCGATATCCATACATTCGAATGGACTGAGGGTGAAGTTGCATTGTTTTGTACGGATGGCTTAACAAACAAGCTGACAGATGAAACGCTGAAGGAGATCTTGTCATCAGGTATTTCACTTCAAGAGAAAGCGACAAAATTAGTTTTGCTCGCAAATGAAGCTGGTGGGGAAGATAACATCACCGTTGCAGTCATAGAGCATTCTATGTCTTCAGGAAGTGAAAGCTAATGATAGGAAAGCATATTAACGGCCGGTACAAATTGCTTGAGGTCATCGGTGATGGTGGTATGGCAATCGTGTATAAGGCTACGGATTTAATTCTAGATCGAATCGTAGCAGTTAAGTTACTGAGACCTGAATTCTCTAAGGATGATGAGTTCATCAAGCGATTTAGAAGAGAAGCAGAATCCGCAACGAGTCTTGATCATCCTAATATCGTCTCGATCTTTGATGTTGGTGAAGATGAAGATTACCATTACATCGTAATGGAGTACGTTGAAGGGAAAACGTTAAAGCAAAGTATTCGAGATCGTGGAGCCCTTCCGATTGTAGAAGCCATCGATATCATCAAGCAAATTGCTTCGGCGATCGAACACGCTCATGAAAATCAAATCATCCATCGTGACATCAAGCCTCATAATATTCTGATCAATGAATATGGCGAAGCAAAAGTCACAGACTTTGGAATCGCGATGGCCATGACATCCGCAACGATTACTCATACAAACTCTGTTCTCGGATCCGTTCATTATTTTTCACCAGAACAGGCGCGTGGAGGAGCGGCGACAGAACGTTCAGACATCTATTCTCTCGGCGTTGTCCTTTATGAAGTTGTGACTGGAGTTCTACCGTTTTCAGGTGACTCTCCTGTTTCGGTTGCGTTGAAGCATCTGCAGGATCGCTTTCCTAAACCAAGTTTGATCAACACCTCTTTACCGAAAAATGTTGAGCAAATCATTCTGAAAGCGATGGCGAAAGAACCTCACCAGCGTTATGAGAATGCTCAGGAACTATACGATGCGTTAGATAACGCACTGGATCCTACTAAGGTGTATGATGCACCTGTAGTTTCAGACGATGATGAGGCTACAAAGGTGCTTAGTCCTGTTGTTCCAACTGATGCTTCCGAGAGTAAACCTGAGAAAGCAGAAGTTGAAACAGAATCTGACAAAGAGAAACAGGATAAACCTCCTAAAAACAAAAAGAAGAAGAAAGCAGGTAAAATCGTAACGATTGTTTTCCTGATTCTACTCTTGTTAGGTGGTGCTGGTGCACTTGCATTCATTTTTATGCCGGATCTATTTTACGTACCTGACGTCGAAGTACCTGATGTGTCTGGAATGACGTATGAAGATGCTCGAACCGCTTTGATCGAAAGCAACCTTGCTGTTGTGAAGGAAGAACAGTTTAACGAGTCTATTGAGGAAGATGATGTCATCAGTCAAGACCCAAGTTCTGGCTCGATGGTTAAAGAGAATAGTAAGGTGACCCTATATGTAAGCAAAGGTGCAGAGAAGACGGAGCTTCCGAATTTCATAGGTAAGACGCAGAGTGAAGTGGAAGCAGACCTTGATTCTAAAGGATTCGAAAACGTGAAGTTCGAAGGAGAGTATCGTGACGAACCTAAGGGGGAAATCTATGACCAGAGTCCAGAAGCTGGTAAGATGGTTCTCCCGACAGAAGATCGAATCGTGATCTGGTACAGTCAAGGACCAGAGCCTGTTTTATTACCAGACTTAACGAACAAAACGAAAGAAGAAGTAGAAGCGTTCGCTAACGATGAAGGCCTAAAGGTTGCTTATAATGAAGCAGCTTTCAGCGATTCAGTCAAGGAAGGTCTCGTGATGGATCAGTCGCCTAATACGGCAACGAGAATCGATAAGGGACAAACGGTTACTGTAACGCTTTCTAAAGGTCCAGAACCAGAACCTGAACCGGAGCCAGAAGAAGAACGAATTGTTTTTACTGAAGAAGTAAAAGTAGACGTTAAGGATAAGGAAAAGCATCCAATTGAGATCATCTATCGTGACTCTAAGACAGAGAACGGTGAAATCGTTGAAGATATTGACAAATCGAGCAAATTTGAGTTTGAACTGACGATCGATCCAGGAGACTATGCGTCGTATAAAGTCTTTGATAATGGTGAAGAAATTGAGTCGAAGACGATTACCTATGATCAAGCAAAACAAAAATACGGAAAAAACGAGTAAGGAGTCCTACATGGCAGATGGAAGAATTATTAAAGCTTTAAGTGGCTTTTATTACGTGCAGGATGAAGTGAATAAAGAAATCTATCAATGCAGGGGCAGAGGGAATTTTAGAAAGCGAAAGATCACCCCTTTAGTTGGAGATAACGTTGTCTATGAAGCGGAGAATAAAACAGATGGTTATATTCTAGAAGTAAAGAAAAGAGAAAATGAATTAGTACGTCCACCGATTGCTAATATCGATCAGGCTTTTCTCGTTTTTTCAGCTACTCAACCTACGTTCAATACACAGCTGCTTGATAAGTTTCTTGTTCATATCGAAGCGAGTGATATAAAGCCAGTCATCTGCATCACAAAAATGGATCTTGTTTCAGAATCAGAAGAAGAAATCATACACAATTATAGCAAGGACTATAGTGAGGTGGGGTATGAAGTACTGATGAATTCTGCACAGAGTTTGTCTGGAATATCTGAGATCGAGGAGCATTTTTATGATAATGTCACTGTATTCGCAGGACAATCAGGAGTTGGGAAGTCCTCACTACTCAATGCGATCAATCCAGATTTAGACTTAGATACTAGCGATATTTCAACACATTTGGGACGAGGAAAACATACGACTCGTCATGTTGAATTAATTCCGTTTGGATCTGGATTAGTCGCTGACACACCTGGCTTTAGTTCTCTTGATTTCAGGGGCATAGAGGCAGATGATTTATGGCTTTACTTTCCTGAAATTAGAGAAAAAACGAACGAATGTAAATTTAGAGGCTGCACCCATATGAAAGAACCTGGATGTGCGGTTAAAGCAGCTGTAGATGAAGGTGAGATAAAGGCGTACAGATACGACCATTATTCATCGTTCTTCACAGAGATTAAGGACCAAAAACGGAGGTATTAATATGATAAAGATCGCACCATCAATCCTCTCAAGCGACTTCGCAAGACTTGGAGAAGAAGTGAAGGATGTTGAAGCGTGTGGAGCTGATTATATTCACGTAGACGTGATGGATGGACATTTCGTACCAAACATTACGATTGGAGCACCGATCGTTCGAGCTCTTCGTCCTGTTACGAACTTACCGCTCGACGTGCACCTAATGATTGAAAACCCAGATCACTACATCGAAGAGTTCGCAGATGCAGGGGCAGATATCCTGACTGTTCACGCAGAGGCATGTCCTCATTTACATCGTACGATTCAGTTGATCAAGAGCAAAGGTGTTAAAGCAGGCGTCGTCATCAATCCTGCAACACCAGTCGATGCGATCAAACATGTGATCGAAGATGTTGACCTTGTTCTTCTCATGACCGTGAATCCAGGGTTTGGTGGACAGGCTTTCATCGAAAGAGTGGTTCCAAAAATTGCTGAAGTAAAAAAACTAGCGGATGATTTGGGTGTATCGCCTGAAATTGAAGTGGACGGCGGAGTCAACAAAGAGACAGCTAGAAAATGTATCGAAGCAGGTGCTACGGTACTTGTGGCAGGATCAGCGGTTTACAATATGGAAGATCGTAAATCAGCAATCGAAAGCCTTCGTCAATCTTAAAACAGCCGGGCGACACGCCCGCTGTTTTTTTGTAAAGTGAAATTATTGTTTAGGAGTAGATGATTATGAATAACAATCGCCTTGTTTTACTTCTTGAAATCGCCCTCATGGCAGGTATTGGGGTGATATTGGATTTATTCTCTATCCGATTATGGCCCAATGGTGGTTCGGTTTCTCTAGCGATGGTACCGATCTTCTTAATTGCCTTTCGGAGAGGGATCGGCCCTGGAATTGTCACTGGCTTGTTAGTGGGCATCCTACAGCCGCTTCTTGTCGCACCGTTTTATGTTCATCCGGTACAATTTTTACTAGATTATCCGGTTGGATTCATGGTAGTAGGTCTAGCGGGACTGTTTAGTGTTTCACAAGATGCTTCAAAAAAGAAACGGATCACGATGATTGCGATCGGCTGCTTTCTCGGAGCATTGTTCCGATTAGTTTCTCATTTTACTTCGGGTGTTATCTGGTTCGGTGATATGGCGCCAGAAGGTACTCCTGTCGCGCTGTACTCGTTTTTATATAATGCTTCTTATCTCTTTCCGGCAGCAGCCGTTTCGATTATTGTGTTAGCTTTACTATCATCAACTTCTCCGAAGATGGTTCATCGCCCATGACGAATGAAGCTATCTATCTTGTAGCAAGTGGACCAGTTTCTGATTTGCCTCAAAATCTACTAAAAGATAAGCGGGGTGTGCAATGGGTAGGTGTTGACCGGGGAGTGTATACGCTATTGAAGCATGGCATCACTCCTTCTCAGGGGTTTGGGGATTTTGACTCTGTCACGCCTGAAGAAAGAGAGTGGATCGAAACGCATAATCTGTCATTTCATGTGTATCCATCAGAAAAAGATCATACCGATCTTGAGTTAGCACTCGACTGGGCGATCGACCAACGACCGAGTGAAATCATCATGTATGGGGTCACAGGGGGAAGACTTGATCATAGCTGGATGAACGTGCAGATGTTGATAAAAGGGTTGAAGAGTGGCGTAAGTGTAAAGCTAGAAGATCGACAGAATCGGCTTCAGTTAAAAGGACCAGGCCATTATTCTATAGAGAATGATGCGCGATATCCATATGCTTCGTTCTTATCGTATACACCCGAAGTAAAGGGGTTAACGTTAGAAGGCTTTAAATTCCCTCTTACGGATAAAAAGTTGGAATGGGGATCCAGTTTATGCATAAGTAATGAATTGGTCGAGGAAAATGGGTCTTATTCATTTACTGAAGGCATACTTATGGTGGTAAGAAGTTCGGACGCCGAACATCAGGATTAGGGTATATTTTATTTTCGGCGAATATAATAGTAAAGAATATTATGATCTCATATTGTTTTATCCTGGTCTCCATTTTTGACTTTTGAGGAGGGGGAAGTATGAAGTTCTATACGATTAAACTACCTAAGTTTCTCGGTGGGTTTGTAAGGGCGATTCTTGGATCTCTTCGTAAAAATGAATAGCACGAAAAAAAGCACCTGATCCCGGGTGCTTTTTTGTGTAAGCATGTTAAGGATCTAGTTGATCTGGTCCCTATGCCGTAGGAGTTTAAATACCTCTTGCTTTCCTGTGGACGAACGTCCGAGCCTCAAAGCGGACAAAGAGCCGTCCACTCTGAGTCTCGAACGCCCGTTGGACCACGGGAGTCAAGAGGTATTCACTCCTACTAGAATACAATCAATCAAAGTTAAACTTTCCGACCTATTATGCTACATAACTTTTCAGCTCGTCAAGGTGATTATTATTGGTTTAATCCTTCATATTAGCGCAGATTGGAGCGTAAATGATCACTATTTTGTTGGATGATCATTCAGTAGCCTTTTAACATAAAAAAGCACCCGCTAGCGGGTGCTTTTTCGTGTGTCAATTATACGCGTTCTACTTTCCCAGATTTAAGGGCACGAGCAGAAACATATACTTTTTTCGGTTTACCATCAACCATGATACGTACCTTTTGAAGGTTTGCACCAAATTTACGTTTTGTTGTATTCAACGCGTGAGAACGCTTGTTACCAAACGCAGTCTTTTTGCCAGTGATTGCACATTTAGCCATTATTTCAACCTCCTTACTGTCCTACATTGCACAAGAAGTGCAGGATAAATCCTCCACTATAGTATCACGTAGGTATAGTGAATGCAAGACAAACAACAGGGTTATCAAGAAAAAAACTTAACAGCTAAAAGTGATGATACGAGTGTTTTACAAGGATGAACTTTTAAATTCACTAATATTGTAGTAAAATAACTATTAGCTCTAAATGAGATGTATTTAATTTATTTTAGCATCAAGAGTTAGTAATGAAGATAGAATGGAACATTGGTCAGCACCCAAATCGCTAAGGGAGGAACAAATATGTCAATTGAAATGAAAACCCAATACGGACAAATCGATATTTCTACTGAGGTAGTAGCTGCAATTGCAGGTGGCGCAGCGATAGATTGTTATGGTATCGTAGGTATGGCTTCTCAGAAGCAACTTAAAGACGGTATTACAGAATTGTTGGGAAAAGATAACTTTAGCAGAGGGATAGTAGTTCGCAGAGAAGAAGAAGAACTCAATATCGATATGTATATTATTGTGAGCTATGGTACAAAAATTTCGGAAGTTGCTCATAACGTTCAAACAAAAGTAAAGTACCAGCTTGACCAAATGCTCGGACTATCTGTAGATTCTGTAAACATCTACGTACAAGGGGTCAGAGTAACGAACCCTTAAGTGGAGTTAGGAGGAACAGTCTGTGACAATTAAGAGGATTGACGGTAAGCGGTTTGCGCATATGGTTATTGAAGGTGCAAACAACCTATCTAAAAATGCAAAAATGGTTGATGCATTAAACGTATTCCCTGTACCAGACGGAGATACAGGAACCAATATGAACCTAACCATTACTTCAGGTGCAAACGAGGTTAAGAAAAGCAGCTCAGAGAAAGTAGGAGATGTAGCATCTCTATTTGCACGAGGACTATTAATGGGTGCGCGAGGAAACTCTGGAGTAATTCTTTCACAGTTATTCAGAGGGTTTTCTAAAGCGATCGATACAAAGAGTGAAATTGGAACAGTAGACTTTGCTGCTGCTTTAGACAACGGCGTTGAGTCAGCTTATAAAGCGGTTATGAAGCCTGTTGAAGGTACGATTCTAACTGTAGCAAAAGACGCTGCGAAGAAAGCTGTAAAGTCAGCAAAGCAAACGGAAGATATGATCGAGTTTATGCAAATCGTTGTAAAGGAAGCGAAAGCCTCCCTTCAACGTACGCCTGATTTACTTCCAGTTCTAAAAGAAGTTGGGGTTGTAGACTCCGGTGGACAAGGTTTACTCGTGATCTATGAAGGGTTTCTTGCCGTGCTTGAAGGCAAAGAAGCACCTGATGTGTCACTCGAAGAAGAAAAGATGGATGAATTGGTTCGCGCTGAGCATCATAAAGGTGCACAAGGACATATGAAGACAGAAGATATCGAATTTGGATATTGTACTGAATTCATGGTTCAACTTGAGGATGCGAAGCTTAAACAATCTCCGTATGATGAAGAATCGTTTCGAAATGAACTAGACAAGCACGGGGACTCACTTCTCGTGATATCTGATGACGACCTTGTCAAAGTACATATGCATACTGAATACCCTGGTAATATCATGACATATGCACAGAATTTCGGAAGTTTGATCAAAATTAAGATTGAGAATATGCGTGAGCAGCATTCGACGATCCTTAACGAAGAAAAAGCTTCTAAGCCAGCTGCTGCTGAAAAGAAGAAGTATGGGATCATCACCGTTTCGATGGGTGATGGGATCGCTGACCTATTCAAGAGTTTGGGCGCGAGCTACGTGATCTCTGGTGGTCAAACGATGAACCCGAGCACAGAGGACATCGTGAAAGCGATCGAGGAAGTGAATGCCGAGAATATCATCATCCTTCCGAATAACAGCAACATCGTCATGACAGCAGAGCAAGCAGCATCCGTAGTTGAAGAAAATGTTGTTGTCATTCCTTCTAAAACTGTTCCGCAAGGGATCGCTAGCTTACTCGGATTTAATCCTTCGGTAGAAATCGAGGAAAATGGTACGGCGATGAAAGCAAGCATGTCTGAAGTGAAATCAGGTCAAGTTACGTTCGCTGTTCGTGACACTCAAATCGATGGCGTTTCAATCGCAAAAGATGATTTCATGGGGATTTCTGATGGGAAAATCGTAGTCTCTGAATCATCTCGATTCGATGTAGCGAAAGCTCTATTAGAATCCATGATCGGCGAAGATGATGAGATCATCACGATCATCTATGGTGAAGATGCAGACAAAGAAGAAGCAGAAAAGCTCGTTTCCTTTATAGAAGAGCAGTTCGAAGAAGTTGAAGTTGAACTCCATGAAGGAAAGCAACCGATCTATCCGTATATTGTTTCGGTCGAGTAGCATTTAAATAAAGCAGAAAAAGAAACGTGGCACATGCCAGGTTTTCTTTTTCTGCCATTAACAAATAGTGTTCATTAGGTGTAGATAACGAAAGGTGGAGTCGATGTGAAGTTTCGCAGTGTCTTTGATATTATCGGTCCAGTAATGATCGGCCCTTCAAGTTCACATACAGCAGGTGCAGCAAGAATCGGACGAGTAGCTAGACATCTATTTGGTCGGGAGCCACAAAGCATCACGATTTCTTTGTATGGTTCATTTGCAAAAACATACAAAGGACATGGAACTGATGTGGCGCTAGTGGGTGGTGTCCTAGATTTTGACACGTTCGATGAACGAATTGTGAATGCGCTTACATTAGCGAAAGAGAAAAAGATAAAGGTAAGGTTCATTGAGGAAGATGCTGTTACTGATCATCCGAACACAGCTAGGGTGCACTTGAAAGACGATAATGGTGAGCTGGAACTAGTAGGGATCTCAATCGGTGGCGGTAAGATGGAAGTGATCGAATTAAATGGCTTTGCACTTGGTTTGTCTGGAAACAGTCCAGCTATCCTTGTTGTTCATAATGATCGGTTCGGTGCGATCGCAGGAGTATCGAACTTACTAGCGAAGCATGAAATCAATATTGGACACATGAACGTTTCGAGGAAAGAAAAAGGGAAAGAAGCCCTCATGACGATAGAGGTTGATCAAAACATTCCTCAGGTAGTGCTCGATGAAGTCGAATCACTTCCAAACATTCTTCAAGTTGCAAAAATCAGTGAATAACGAATAGAGGAGGAATCGCTATGTTTCGTAATGTAGCAGAACTAGTTGAGCTAGCACAATCAAGAAATGTGCCAATCTCAGAAATTATGATCGAACAAGAAATGGAAGTTAGGGGTTCGACTCGTGAACAAGTCGTAGGTCAAATGGAAAGGAACCTTGAGGTGATGGAGCAAGCTGTAGAGCGTGGTATTACAGAAGACGTTCGGTCTCACTCTGGTTTAACGGGTGGAGATGCTGTCCTGCTTCAAACTTACTTAAAATCCGGAAAATCCCTTTCTGGTGAAACGATGCTCGATGCAGTTAGTAAAGCGATGGCAACAAACGAAGTAAATGCAGCGATGGGTACGATTTGCGCAACGCCAACGGCTGGTTCAGCAGGGGTTGTTCCTGGAACATTGTTTGCGATCAGAGAAAAGGTGAATCCAACAAGAGAACAAATGGTGAACTACCTCTTCACATCAGGAGCTTTCGGATTCGTTGTTGCGAACAATGCTTCCATTTCAGGGGCTGCAGGTGGATGTCAAGCGGAGGTTGGTTCAGCTACAGGTATGGCTGCAGCTGCAATCGTTGAACTTATGGGTGGAACACCTGAACAGTCTTCACACGCTTTTGCAATCGCGCTTAAAAATATGCTTGGGTTAGTATGCGACCCAGTTGCTGGTCTTGTAGAAGTTCCTTGTGTAAAGAGAAATGCAATGGGTGCATCGAATGCTCTCGTAGCAGCAGATATGTCACTAGCAGGAATAACAAGCCGGATTCCTTGTGATGAAGTGATCGATGCAATGTATAAGATCGGTCAAACGATGCCATCTGCTTTACGTGAAACAGCGCAAGGAGGTCTTGCAGCAACACCGACTGGACGAGAATTAGAAGCCAGGATCTTTGGAGTATCCCTGGATAAGAAATGAGTGAATGAAGGTGACTGAACTCACGAAAATCAAAGGAATAGGTGATGAAAAAGCTGCTTCTCTATCATCGATCGGAATCAATAACATATCGGATTTAATAGAATATTTTCCTTTTCGATATGAAGACTATGAACTGAAAGATTTAGCAGATGTTAAGCATGAGGAGCGAGCTACACTCGAAGGAAAGGTTCACAGTGAGCCTGTCGTTCGCTACTATGGAAAGAAAAAGTCTAGACTGTCTGTAAGGCTGTTAGTGGGAAGATTCCTCATTACAGCCGTTTTTTTTAATCGTGCTTTTCTTAAAAAGCAGTTCTCACTTGGGCAGACGGTCACCGTAACTGGGAAGTGGGACCAACATAAGATGACCTTATCGGCTTCTGAGATTACTTTCTCGACTCACGACCCGGATGGTACGATCGAGCCTGTGTATCCAGTAGGTGGAGACATAACAGTGAAAGCGATCAAGCGCTACATTCAGCTTGCTTTAAAACAATTTGCAGGTGAAATCGACGAGACGCTCCCCCCTCAAATGCTAGAGCGGTACAAGCTGATGAATAGAAGAGAAGCGATCGAGACGATGCATGCACCACAATCGCACGATCATTTAAAGCAGGCGAGAAGAAGGTTCGTCTACGAGGAGCTGCTGCAATTTCAACTGAAGATGCAGCTGTTTCGAAAGAGGGAGAGAGAAAACACGAAGGGATCTTCTCACCATTATAGTCGAAAGGATCTGGAGGGATTTATTAAGAGTCTTCCGTTTCCTCTAACAGGAGCACAAGATAGAGTGGTAGAAGAAATCTTGAACGACATGGAAAGCCCGTATCGCATGAATCGGTTGCTTCAAGGGGACGTAGGTTCAGGTAAAACGGTCGTAGCGGCGATCGGACTTTTTGCTACGTACCTCTCAGGGAATCAAGGTGCTTTGATGGTACCAACAGAAATTCTTGCGGAGCAGCATTTTGAATCATTTGAAGACCTTTTAGGAGACAGGCTGAACGTAGAGCTGTTAACTGGTTCGATAAAAGGCAAGAAACGGAGAGAGCTTCTTGAACGGTTGGCAAGTGGAGAAATCGATTTGTTGATCGGTACTCATGCGCTCATTCAGGATGAAGTTGTTTTTAAGCATCTTGGTTTAGTCATTACCGATGAGCAGCACCGCTTTGGTGTTATGCAGAGGAGGGTGCTAAAAGAAAAAGGTTTGACCCCAGATGTGCTTTACATGACAGCGACACCGATCCCTCGAACGCTCGCCATCTCTGTATTTGGTGATATGGATGTGTCGACGATCGATGAGATGCCTGCTGGCAGAAAGCCGATCGAAACGTATTGGGCTAAGCCAGATATGCTCTCAAGAGTGCTTGACTTTGTAACGAAAGAGCTTGATCAAGGCCGTCAAGGGTACGTCATTTGTCCTCTTATTGAAGAGTCAGAGAAACTGGATGTCCAAAATGCAATCGATGTTCATGCTCAAATGCAAACCGCACTGCCTAACTATCAAGTTGGATTGATGCATGGAAGACTAAGTTCTGATGAAAAGGAAGCCGTAATGGAAGCCTACAGCCGAAATGACGTTCAGCTATTGGTATCGACAACGGTTGTCGAAGTCGGCGTAAACGTACCGAACGCGACGATCATGGTCATTTATGATGCCGAGCGTTTTGGGTTAGCGCAGCTTCATCAGCTACGAGGTCGAGTAGGACGAGGGAGCAATCAGTCCTACTGTATTTTACTTGCTGATCCTAAATCCGAAGTCGGGAAGGAACGCATGCAGATCATGACAGAATCGAACGATGGCTTTGTGCTATCACAGCGGGACCTCGAGCTTCGTGGCCCAGGAGATTTCTTTGGAAGAAAACAAAGTGGTTTGCCGGAGTTCAAAGTTGCCGATCTTGTCCACGACTATCGCGTCCTTGAAGTTGCACGTCAAGACGCTTCAGCACTCGTTGAATCTACGGCGTTTTGGGAAGATAACGCTTATCGTCGCCTTAGAACCTATTTATCAAACGAAGGGGTTTTAAGTGGCGAAAAGCTTGATTAGCTTGCAAAATTGCGCCTTACATTATATACTACGTTTTAGGACCTAGTCATAAGACTGAGATAAAGAGGATCATAGGATCCTCTTTATCCGTTTATTAATGCTAGATAGGCGGCGGTAGAGAGTGAAGAGGAGTAAGAGAGAACGTCAAACGTTATTAAAAGAGACAATCGAAAAAACACCTTTTATAACCGATGAGGAACTTGCAGATAAATTTAACGTGAGCATTCAAACAATCAGATTAGATCGCCTTGAACTATCTATTCCAGAATTACGGGAGCGGATCAAATATGTTGCCCAGCAGCAGTTTGATGAGGTGAAAGCTCTCCCGATGGAAGAAGTGATCGGTCAAGTCATCGACCTACAGCTAGATGAAAATGCGATTTCAATCCTAGATATCCGACCAGAACATGTTTTTTCTAGAAATAATATCGCTCGAGGGCATCATCTTTTCGCACAAGCGAATTCTTTAGCGGTTGCGATTATCAATGATGAGCTTGCCTTAACTGCAAAAGCGAATATTCGTTTTTCAAGACAGGTTAAGGAAGGCGAACGAGTGATAGCTAAAGCAAATGTTACCGACAATAGTAAAGGAAGAACAACGGTCGAGGTCAATAGCTTTGTTCAGAATGAAAACGTATTTTCGGGTGAGTTTGTGATGTATCGCTCTACTAAACCTTGAAAGGAAGCTGAACTAACATGAGACTTGCAATAGATGCGATGGGTGGGGACAATGCTCCTAAAGCGATCATTGATGGAGTTTATGAAGCCTTAGAAACATATAAAGATCTTTCAGTAACCATCGTAGGAGACGAAAATCAAATCAACCCCTTACTATCTGGGAGTAAAGAGCGAATAACAGTACTACATACGGATGAATACATATCGTCAGAAGATCAGCCAGTACGTGCAGCAAGAAGAAAGAAGAAAGCGTCGATGGTACTCGCTGTTAACGAAGTTAAAGAAGGTCGAGCGGATGCTTGTATTTCTGCAGGAAATACAGGAGCACTCATGGCAGCCGGTTTGCTCTATGTAGGACGGATCGAGGGGATCGAAAGGCCAGGCCTTGCTCCAACCCTTCCGACGATCGATGAAAAAGGTTTTCTTTTACTTGATGTTGGTGCGAATATGGACGCAAAGCCTGAGCACTTGCTTCAATATGCACAGATGGGTGCTGTTTATGCAGAGAAAGTTCGTGGAATCGACTCTCCTCGCATCGGCTTATTAAACATCGGTACAGAAGAAGGTAAAGGGAATGAAGTTAGTAAACAAGCATTCACATTGTTACAAGAAAGTGGTTTAAATTTTGTTGGGAACGTTGAATCACGAGATATATTGAGCAATGCAGCGGATGTCGTCGTATGCGACGGATTTTCCGGAAATTTAGTACTAAAAACGATCGAAGGAACCGCACTTACGATGTTTACAATGCTTAAAGAAGAGCTCACAAGTTCTTTCACTAGTAAAGTAGCTGCTGGAGTGCTAAAGCCTAAGTTGAAGAATTTAAAAAACAAGCTTGACTACTCTGAGTACGGTGGGGCTGGATTGTTTGGCTTACGAGCTCCAGTTATTAAAGCTCATGGCTCCTCAAACGGGCGTGCTGTTTTCAGTGCAATAAGACAAGCTAGAATGATGGTAACAGGAAATGTCGTAACTGAAATCAAAACTTCTCTTGAAGAGAAGCAGGAAGGAGATCAGTAATGGGAAAAACAGCGTTTTTATTTCCGGGTCAAGGTTCACAAGCGGTAGGAATGGGGAAAGATTTTATCGAAGTTTATTCTGCTTCAGAAAAGATTTTCAGCGAAGCGGATAACCGTCTCGACTACGACCTTACGAAACTAATCATGAACGGTCCGATCGAAACCCTTACAAAAACAGAAAACACACAGCCAGCTCTCGTAACAACGAGTGTAGCAGTTTTAGAAGCGCTTAGAGAAAAAGGGATTACGCCAGATTACACCGCTGGACATAGTCTCGGTGAATACTCTGCACTAGTTGCTTCTGGTTCTATGTCGTTTTCTGATGCTGTCTATGCGGTTAGAAATCGAGGTCTTTACATGGAGGAAGCTGTTCCTGCAGGTGAAGGAGCGATGGCAGCGATCATGGGCATGGACCGTGACGAACTTCAAAAGATCGTAGATGATGTGTCTGAATCGACTGACACTGTTCAGCTAGCCAACTTGAATAGCCCTGGTCAAATCGTTATTTCAGGTGCAAAAGCCGGAGTTGAAAAAGCGTCTGAAGTCGCGAAGGAAAATGGCGCGAGAAGGGTTATCCCTCTACAAGTCAGCGGACCATTTCATTCAAGCTTAATGAAGCCGGCAGCTGAAAAGATGTCTGCAATCTTAGATTCCATCACGATTTCTGATGCTACAGTGCCAGTGATCGCAAACGTATCAGCAGAACCTTCTACATCAGCTGAAGAGATCAAGAGCAACTTGCTTCAACAGATTTATTCACCTGTTCTATTTGAAGATACGATTCGTAAACTGATGGATCTCGGTGTTGATCGATTTATCGAAGTAGGACCAGGAAATGTTCTTTCAGGATTAGTTAAGAAAGTAAACCGACGTGCATTTGTTCATGCGGTGAGTACACCTGAACAACTTGATCAACTAATGGAAAAGCTAGGGGAGGAATAATCATGGCAGAGAAAAAATCGGCACTCGTTACTGGCGGATCTCGCGGGATCGGACGAGCTATCGCACTTGAACTTGCTTCAGAGGGAATGAACGTAGCTGTTAACTATGCCGGTAGTGAAGCGAAAGCGAACGAGGTTGTTGAAGAAATCAAAGCTGCTGGCGGACAAGCCATTGCGATCCAGGCTAACGTTGGGAATATGGAAGAAGTACAAGGAATGGTTAAGGAAGTTATCTCGGAGTTCGGTAGTCTCGATGTTTTGGTTAACAACGCTGGGATAACGAGAGATAACCTATTGATGCGTATGAAAGAGCAAGAGTGGGACGATGTGATCAATACGAACCTCAAAGGTGTATTTAACTGTACGAAATCGGTGACACGCCAAATGATGAAACAGCGCTACGGCCGTATCATCAATGTAGCGTCTGTCGTTGGTGTTGCAGGAAATGCAGGGCAAGCTAACTATGTAGCTGCCAAAGCAGGCGTGATCGGCTTAACTAAAACGACCGCAAAAGAACTTGCTAGCCGTAATATTACGGTCAATGCTCTTGCTCCTGGGTTCATCGAAACCGATATGACAGATGAACTATCTGAAGAAGTGAAGAGCGGAATGAAAGGTCAGATTCCTCTTGGAAGACTTGGGGCTGCAGAAGATATTGCAAAAGCAGTAAAGTTTCTTGCTTCTGATGACGCAAACTATATCACCGGTCAAACCCTCCACATCGATGGCGGAATGGTGATGTAACAGAAGAGAAAAATTGTACATCTAGTTTTTTTCTTTTAGATATCCTATAATAGCTTGAGGGGAGGTGAGTATAATGGCAGATACACTAGAGCGTGTAACAAAAATCATCGTTGATCGTCTTGGAGTTGAAGCGTCTGAAGTTAAACCTGAAGCTTCTTTTAAAGATGACCTTGGTGCCGATTCCCTGGATGTTGTGGAATTAGTTATGGAGCTTGAAGATGAGTTTGACATGGAAATCTCAGACGAGGACGCTGAGAAGATCGTAACAGTTGGCGATGTAATTGATTACATAAATAGCCAAAATTAATATTCGGGAATTTCCTGAATTGGTGGATTAAGCCCCGTATATGCGGGGCTTTATTCCCTTTCTATGTAGAAGATTTTGATTAGTCGTGGAGGTATTTATGTCCAAATCACACAAACACACACATAAAACAAAAAGACGTTTTAAACCTAAGCATTCACGACAACTCGTGGTTGGGGACACTGCGAAAGAAAAGTTCGCTCAGTTTCTAAAAGAAATTGATGTTTCTTTTAATAATGAGCAACTTCTTTACCAGGCATTTACTCATTCATCGTATGTGAATGAGCATCGACTGCATCCGCAGATGGATAATGAACGTCTAGAATTTCTTGGTGATGCTGTACTTGAACTTACAATATCACGGTACCTGTTTGAAAAATACCCGAATATGAGTGAAGGAGAGCTAACGAAGCTAAGAGCGGCAATCGTATGTGAGCCATCGCTCGTGCAGTTTGCTAACGATCTCAATTTTGGGCACCTTGTCCTTCTTGGTAAGGGTGAGGAAATGACGGGTGGAAGAGCAAGACCAGCACTTCTTGCCGATGTGTTCGAATCATTTATATGTGCACTGTATCTTGATCAAGGCATAGAAGTGGTCTTTGAGTTTCTAGAGAAGTTTGTCTATCCGAAGATTAACGCCGGTGCTTTTTCGCATGTGATGGATTATAAAAGCCAGCTTCAAGAAGTGATTCAGCGTGAAAGCCTTGGGGTCATAGACTATGTCATCACGGATGAAAAAGGGCCAGCGCACAACCGAGAGTTTGCGTCCAAAGTAACGCTTAACGGAGCTGACCTCGGGATCGGGGTAGGTCGTTCGAAGAAAGAAGCTGAACAAAAGGCTGCACAACAGGCGCTTCTCAATTTAAAAGAAAGTAATCAAAAAGAATCCTGATCAACAGGATTCTTTTTACGTATGTGGTCATCAGATTATGTTGTGCGTAGCTTACCAAGTTCTGCAAGCAACGCCTGCATTTCACCCGGTGTAAGCGAATCTTTCTTATTGACCATCGTATAGATTTCATGAATATCTTCGTAACGAGAAAGGTCGAAAGATTCTGGTTTGATCATGGCGGCGTTAATTACTTGAAGTTTTTCTTTAATGCCTTCAACCATAAATGCAAGGTTTTCTTCTGTCTTGTTAGATAGATCCATTATGTACCACCTGCCTTTTTACACAATCTGGCTCTAAGCCCTTCGTCAGTTGAAGGATTAAGGAGCTTTTCCTATTGTAACATGGATCACGCATTGTATCGTAGGCTATAGGAATTTATGATAAAATAAGACAGTTAGTTCAAGAGATAGCATACATAGATATGAAACAGATGAGGGGGAAAAATTGTTGTTCCTCAAACGATTAGATGTAGTCGGCTTTAAATCATTCGCCGATCGAATTTCAGTAGAGTTTGTTCCAGGAGTTACATCAGTTGTCGGTCCAAACGGAAGCGGCAAGAGTAATATAAATGACGCGATACGATGGGTGCTAGGCGAGCAGTCTGCAAGGTCACTCAGAGGATCAAAGATGGAAGATATCATCTTCTCAGGTAGTGAGTCACGAAAGGCTGTCAATCTTGCAGAAGTAACATTGACTCTCGATAATCATGACCAATACCTTCCGATCGAATACAACGAAGTTAGCGTAACGAGAAGAGTCTATCGCTCAGGTGATAGCGAGTACTTATTAAACAATCAAACTTGTCGTCTTAAAGATATCATCGAACTTTTTATGGATTCAGGTCTTGGTAAGGAATCGTTCTCAATCATCGGACAAGGACGTATTGAGGAGATATTAAGCAGCAAGTCTGAAGAAAGAAGAAAGATTTTTGAAGAAGCGGCAGGCGTTCTTAAATATAAAACGCGTAAACATAAAGCAGAAGCAAGGTTAAAAGAAACAGCGGACAACCTACACCGCGTGGAAGATATTCTATATGAACTCGAAGATCAAGTAGAGCCATTACGTATCCAAGCTTCGATAGCGAAAGACTATCTTGAGAAAAGGGAAGAGTTAGAAAAGATCGAAGCAGCTCTAACCGTTCATGAGATCGAAGAGTTTCACGCTGCTTGGAAAAAGAAATCTGCTGAGTTCGATGAGTTGAAACAGAAAGAATTGGAGATCTCAGAGTCGGTTCGAGTTAAGAAGGAAGAACTCGAAAACGCAAAGCAAGAATTGCTCATAGCTGAAAACAATATTGAGCGTTTCCAGCAAACCCTACTCGAGACAAGTGAAGAACTTGAAAAGCTCGAAGGGAAAAGAGAAGTCCTTAAAGAACGAAAAAAGAACGCTCATCAGAATAAAGAGAATCTCAAAGAACGAATCAACTTTTTAAACGAAAAGAAAAGCTACTATGAAAATGAAATCACTCAGCATCGAAGCAGGTTTGAGCGCCAGAAAAAAGAATTAGCTCAATTGAAAGATCAGCTGAAGAAAGAAACTGAGTTACTTGCTGATGTCGAGCAAGATATCGAACAAGAATTAGACCGAATGAAGTCTGATTACTTTGAGCTGTTGAATGAACAAGCATCGATCCGTAATGAAAATCGCTACATTCAAGATCAGCTCACTGTTCTTTCACAGCGCAAAAAGCGATTGGATGATGACAATCATAAATTCATTAAACAGCGGACGGATGTAGAAGATAAAAAGAAAGAGCTCACTAAATCTCTAAAAGTTTCAAAAAAGAACCTCGAAACTCATGTTTCATCGTTTTATAAAAGAAAGCACGACGTAGAAGAAAAGAAAAAAGCTCTCGGAGAAAAAGAATCAAAACTCTATCAAGCTTATCAATATATTCAGCAATATCGTTCTAAGAAACAAATGCTTGAGGAAATGCAGGAAGATTACGCTGGTTTCTATCAAGGTGTTAAAGAAGTGCTGAAGGCTAGGAATGACCTTGAAGGAATAGAGGGTGCGATCGCGGAGCTTGTGACGGTACCAAAACAAGTGGAGACAGCACTGGAAACAGCTTTAGGTGGTGCGATGCAAAGCGTTGTCGTACGTGATGAACGAGCAGGGCGCGGAGCGATATCATTTTTAAAGAAAAATCGTTCAGGACGGGCAACGTTTCTTCCGCTAACCGTCATTCGGTCGAGGAAGGTTTCAGGATATGATTATGAACGCGTGAAGAATCACGAGGCGTTTGTTGGCGTCGCATCAGACTTAATCGAGTTTGATGAGAAGTATCGCAACGTCCTAGAAAACTTATTAGGTTCGGTCCTTGTAGCAAACGACTTAAAAGGTGCGAACGAACTAGCTAAAATCGTTCAGTACAAGAACCGTATCGTGACGCTCGAAGGTGACGTTGTAAACCCGGGTGGTTCGATGAGTGGAGGAAGTGTGAAGCAAAAGTCTACTTCTCTACTTAGTAGACAGCGTGAACTGGAAGTTCTAGAAACAAAGCTTGCAGAGATGGAAAAGAAGACGTTAGGTGTAGAAAACGAAATTCAGCGTGAGAAATCAGAGCTTGAGAGACTCGAATCAGAGCTTGAAACGATGAGAGAGCACGGTGAAAATCTCCGGCTAGAAGAGCAGTCACTTCTAGGAGACTTAAGAGGAATCGAAGGTGAAGAGCGAAATACGAACGAACGACTTCAGCTATATGATCGTGAGAAGAACGCGATCGAAGAAGAAATAGAAACGCATGAAAGCAGGAGCGACTACTTATCGAACCGTTTAGAAACGATCTCAAAGCAAGCCGAGGAACTAGAAGAGAAGATCGAAGCACTAACGCTGAAAAAGCAATCTCAGCAGACGTCGAAGGAAACCATCCAAACAGAAATCACTGAGTTAAAAGTGAAGGTAGCTGAACATCAGCAGTCCTTTCAGAACCAAAAAGAAACGCTCGATCGCCTTTCTTCAGAACAAAAGGAAACGACGAATCAGTTGAATGAAACGATGGAAGAGCATTCCTTACTAAATGAAGCGATGACATCTAATTCAACTGGTGAAGAGAAGCTTGATGAAAATATCAAGAAATTAAGAGAAGAAAAAGACGGTTTGTTAGCTTCACTACAAGAAGAAAGAGAAGTGAAAACAAATCATCAGCGAACGATCGATGTGATAGGTAGTGAACATGAAGCAGTATCGAATGAGGAAAAGCAGATAGCAGGGTTACTGCAAGCTGCTGAAGTACAAGTGAACCGTTTAGACGTAGAACTTGAAAACCGTCTCACGATGCTAAGTGAAGAATATGGATTAACGTATGAAGCAGCGAAAGAGAAGCATGTGCTTACCATCGATGCTAGTGAAGCAAAGAAGAAGTTAAAGCTGATCAAGCTTGAAATCGATGAACTAGGGACGGTTAACATTGGTGCGATCGATGAGTTTGAGCGTGTGAATGAGCGCTATACGTTCTTAACAGAGCAGCAAAAAGATTTGTTACAGGCAAAAGATACGCTTTATACGGTAATCGATGAGATGGACCAAGAAATGAAGAAGCGTTTTCAAGATACGTTTACGAAGATTCGAACTCAGTTCCAACAAGTGTTTGAAGAATTATTTGGGGGAGGAAAGGCGGATCTCGTTCTCACGGATCCTGAGAATCTCTTATCTACCGGGGTCGATATTCTTGCACAGCCTCCGGGCAAAAAGCTTCAGCACCTTGCTCTCCTTTCTGGCGGGGAACGAGCATTTACAGCGATTGCGCTACTGTTTGCCATCCTGAAAGTGCGCCCAGTTCCTTTCTGTGTCCTAGATGAAGTTGAAGCCGCACTCGATGATGCAAATGTGAATAGGTTTGCGAGATATTTGAAACAATTCAGTGAGAAGACACAGTTCATCGTCATTACGCACCGTAAGGGTACGATGGAGGAGTCAGATGTTCTCTATGGTGTGACCATGCAGGAATCAGGCGTTTCAAGGCTTGTGTCAGTTAGACTTGAAGATTCGAAACAATTAATATCGCAATAAGACTTTGGGGGGATTTCAATGAGCTTTTTCAAAAAGCTAAAAGACAAGTTTACAACGCAATCGGATAATGTGACTGAGAAATTTAGAGATGGACTCGAGAAAACACGAACATCGTTTTCTACAAAAATGAACGACCTTGTAAAGAACTATCGTAAAGTTGATGAGGAATTTTTCGAAGAGCTAGAAGAATTATTGATCAGCGCTGACGTGGGTGTTGCGACAGTAATGGACCTTATCGATGTATTGAAAGATGAAGCGAGAACGAGAAACATTAAGGACACAGAAGCACTTCAAAGCGTCATTTCTGAAAAGCTTGCTGAATTGCTTCATAAAGAAGAAGATAATTCGTTGAACATTCAAGAAGACGAATTAACGGTCTTCTTGTTCGTTGGCGTTAACGGTGTAGGTAAAACCACTACGATCGGGAAGCTTGCTCACAAGTTTAAGCAAGAGAACAAGAAGGTTCTCCTAGCGGCTGGTGACACGTTTAGAGCTGGAGCCATCGAACAGTTAGATGTGTGGGGCGAGCGGGTAGGAGTCGATGTCGTGAAGCATCAGGCAGGTTCTGATCCTGCAGCAGTCGTGTTCGATGCGGTACAATCAGCTAAGTCCAGAAAAGCAGACATCCTGCTTTGTGATACGGCTGGACGTCTTCAGAACAAAGTGAACTTGATGAACGAACTTGAAAAAGTGAAGCGCGTGATTCAAAGGGAAATCCCGAATGCGCCACATGAAGTCATTCTCGTTCTCGATGCGACGACTGGTCAGAATGCGATGAGCCAGGCGAAGCAGTTCAGTCAATCGACTGATGTTTCAGGAATCGCTCTGACGAAACTCGATGGAACTGCAAAAGGCGGTATCGTTTTAGCCATTCGACATGAGCTAGATATCCCTGTTAAGCTAGTTGGACTCGGTGAGCAAATGGATGATTTACAGGAGTTTGACGCTGATACGTTCGTTTATGGACTCTTCTCATCGATCATCGAAGAAGACGGTGAAAAAGAAGAGTAAAACACGAAAAGATTGTGTTAAGAAAAAATCTTGACAAATGATTTTACGCATAGTAGTATATTTAACGTAAAGGTGATTGCCTTAACACGAGGGGGTGCTACCATTGCTCGAAAAAACAATGCGTATGAATGCGTTATTCGACTTTTACCAGTCGCTCTTAACTCCGAAACAAAGGAATTACATGGCATTGTATTATTTGGATGACTACTCCCTTGGTGAGATCGCAGAAGAATTTCAAGTTAGCCGTCAGGCTGTCTATGATAACATTAAGCGAACGGAACAAATGATAGAAGAATACGAAGCAAAACTATTGCTATTCGAGAGATACAACAAGCGTCAAGAGTTGTTTGAAGAGCTTACTGAAGTGCTCAAGCAAGAGGATCCAAACTCGAAAGCTCTAACATTGATTAAATCTCTCGAAAAACTCGATTAGGAGGCGGCAAACATGGCATTTGAAGGTTTAGCCGACCGACTGCAAGGTACCCTGCAGAAAATTCGCGGCAAAGGGAAAGTTACTGAAGCAGACGTCAAAGAGATGATGCGTGAAGTAAGGTTAGCTCTACTTGAAGCGGATGTTAACTTTAAAGTCGTGAAGCAGTTCATTAATAAAGTTAAGGAGCGGGCTGTAGGGCAGGAAGTAATGAAGAGCCTGACGCCGGGTCAGCAAGTCATTAAAGTAGTTAATGAAGAGCTGACTGCACTTATGGGCGGAGAGCAAAGCAAGATCGCAGTATCAAACCGTCCGCCAACTGTTATTATGATGGCTGGTCTACAGGGTGCGGGTAAAACGACAACTGTCGGGAAGCTTGCGAACCATTTACGAAAGAAGCACAATCGAAAACCTTTACTCGTTGCGGCAGATATCTATCGTCCAGCAGCGATCAATCAGCTAGAAACCCTAGGTAAACAGCTCAGCATGCCAGTTTTCTCGATGGGAGATCAGGTAAGCCCTGTCGAAATCGCCACGAAAGCGATCGAAAAAGCTAAAGAAGAGCATTTAGATTACGTACTGATCGATACGGCCGGTCGTCTTCATATCGATGAAGACCTTATGCAAGAACTGAAGGACGTAAAAGAAGCAGTAACACCTGATGAAATCTTCTTAGTAGTAGACGCAATGACTGGACAAGACGCTGTGAACGTAGCCGAAAACTTTAACGATGCACTAGATATTACTGGTGTTGTTCTAACAAAGCTTGATGGTGATACTCGCGGAGGGGCTGCACTTTCGATCAAGTCAGTCACTGACAAACCGATCAAGTTTGCTGGTATGGGTGAAAAGCTTGATGCGCTCGAACCATTTCATCCAGAAAGGATGGCGTCCCGTATATTAGGGATGGGAGATGTGCTCTCTCTAATTGAAAAAGCACAAACTTCAGTGGATGAAGACAAAGCAAAAGAGCTCGAGAAGAAAATGAGAACGATGAGCTTTACGTTCGATGATTTTCTTGATCAACTTGGACAGGTTCGCAGCATGGGCCCTCTTGATGAATTGATGGATATGATTCCTGGGATGAACAAGAAGGCGATGAAAAACGTCAGCGTTGATGAAAAACAAATCGGTCGAGTTGAAGCGATCATTCAATCGATGACCACTCTTGAAAAAGAGCAGCCTGATGTGATCAATGCGAGCCGCAAGAAAAGGATTGCTACAGGCAGTGGAACATCTGTACAAGACGTCAATCGTCTCTTAAAACAATTTGATGAGATGAAGAAAATGATGAAACAGATGACCAACATGTCTAAAGGTGGCAAGAAAAAAGGCAAGGGCATGAACTTCCCATTCATGCAATAAAAACGAAATAAATTTCCTCTTTACAAGAGTGACAATTTATGATATTATATTTATTTATGTGAGTATTTTTTGGAGGTGAAACACATGGCAGTTAAAATTCGTCTAAAACGTATGGGTGCTAAAAGAAACCCTTATTACCGCGTAGTTGTTGCAGATTCTCGTGCTCCTCGTGACGGACGTTTCATCGAGGAAATCGGAACTTATAATCCGGTTGCTAATCCTGTTGACGTTAAAATTAACGAGGAAAAAGCTCTTGATTGGATGCTAAAAGGCGCTAAGCCTTCCGATACAGTCCGTAACCTTTTCTCTAAAGAAGGTCTTATGGAAAAGCTACACAACGCAAAAAACCAAAAGTAACATGACACCGTGGGGGAGGCTTTATCGTAAAGCCTCCTTTGGTGTATTTTTTTCCATCATCTAAAAAGGTGGGGTAATAAATGAAGGAACTCGTTGAAACGATCGTAAAAGCCCTTGTCGATTATCCTGATGAGGTAATGGTTGAAGAACTACCTGGAAGCAAGGAAGTCACTTATAAACTCTATGTTCATACGAACGATACTGGCAAAGTGATTGGAAAGAATGGTAAGGTAGCTAAATCCATCCGAACAGTAATGAATGCAGCAGCAGTGCAATCAGGCACGCGTGTACAGTTAGAAATCGTATAAGGGGAGTCGTACTCCTCTTTTTTGTTGTTTTAAGGGACGTGAATGTTTACATAGTTAACTTATATTGAGTTGCTACCAAATCCCTCTATACCATGGAGGTAAACCGAAATGAATATCATAAAGAAGTATGAAGTGAAGCAGCTGTTGACAGAATCTAGTCGAGCTTTTTATATAGATAAGTGGGATCAAGAGATTGCGATCCTCGATCAAGAACGAGAACAACTTCAATTTGAAAAGAAACGGTTGCAGAAGAAACGGCCCTCTGATAAAGAGTGGATCAGTGAGCAATTCGAGAAGGAATTGCATTCTCGAAATGAGCAAATATCGATTCTTGAATATAAGATTGAACAAATCGAGCAGCTTCCACCAGAAAGCGAACTTCATGAAGGGAAAGTGGATGCCATCCAAAGTATTGAAGTGGGGGATGAGTGGAAAGCTGCTGAACAAAAAGGTAAAATCATTATTAAAGATGGGATTGTGCAAAGCATAACCCCATAGTTCAAACGAAAGGAATTACATCATGACACAATGGTTAAACGTTGGGAAAATAGTGAATACACATGGTGTTCGAGGTGAGGTAAGAGTCATTTCTAGGACTGACTTCCCTGAAGAACGCTACGCTGAAGGGAATAAACTCTTTTTGTTTAAAGAAAACAAAGAGCCGATTCAGTTGGTTGTTCGTTCTCATCGAAAACATAAGCAGTTCGATCTGCTTACGTTTGAAGGGTTACATTCCTTAAATGAGGTCGAGCATATGAAAGAGGGAATTCTTAAAATTAAAGAGGAACAGCTTGGTACGTTAGAAGCAGACGAATTTTATTATCGTGACATCATTGGTCTTGAAGTTCACTCAGACGAAGGAGAATACCTTGGTAAGGTGAAAGAGATTCTTTCTCCAGGTGCGAACGATGTCTGGGTTGTACAACAAGCTAGCGGAGGAAAGGATTTGCTGCTTCCTTACATCAGTCAGGTAGTCAAAAGCGTAGACTTATCGAAGGGTGAAGTGATCGTTCATTTAATGGAAGGACTTCGTGATTAGCATGAAGATCGATGTACTATCGTTGTTCCCTGAGATGTTTACAGGTGTGTTAAATCACTCGATCTTAAAGCGTGCGCAGGAAAGTGGTGCGGTTTCTTATCAAGTGACGAATTTCAGAGAGTACAGTACCAATAAGCATAAGAACGTAGACGATTACCCTTATGGTGGTGGTGCTGGTATGGTCTTAACGCCACAGCCCGTGTTCGATGCTGTCTCATCACTCGCGGATCCTTCAAAAAAACCTCGTGTTATATTGATGTGTCCACAGGGAGAAAGGTTTACACAGTCAAAAGCTGAAGAATTGGCAGCTGAAGACCACCTTATCTTCGTGTGTGGTCATTATGAGGGTTATGACGAAAGGATTCGAGAGCACCTCATTACAGATGAAATCTCGATCGGAGATTTTGTTTTGACCGGCGGAGAACTTGCGAGCATGGTCGTCATCGACAGTGTGACGAGGTTGCTGCCTGGGGTGTTAGGTAATAAGAGCTCAGCACCAATGGACTCATTCAGTAGCGGGCTTCTTGAGCATCCTCATTATACACGACCATCATCGTACGAAGGGCATGCTGTGCCTGACGTGCTTCTGTCGGGAAACCACGCTGCGATCGAAAAGTGGCGTTTAAAGGAATCACTCAGACGAACCTGGACAAGAAGACCAGACTTATTAGAGTCTAAGGAGCTTTCGAAAGAAGAGCAGAAAATCCTTAACGAAATAAAAGAAGAATCTGATTGATTCTCCCTTGTAATCTAATACCTGCTATGCTATGATATTTTTTGTGGCATTAGTCATGAATTACGATGTTCCGCTGTAATGCACCATTATTTATAAGAGCATCTGTGTGGAAGGAGGGTTACTTGATGCACAAGTTAATCCAGGAAATCACAAAAGAACAGCTTAAGTCGGATCTTCCGAATTTCCGACCAGGGGATACTGTGAAAGTTCACGTTAAAGTTGTCGAAGGCACTCGTGAGCGTATTCAGGTATTCGAAGGTGTTGTGATTAAACGACGTGGTGGCGGAATTAGCGAAACGTTTACAGTACGTAAGATTTCTTACGGAACTGGAGTTGAGCGTACATTCCCTGTACATTCACCAAAAGTTGCTAAGCTTGAGGTAGTTCGTCGCGGTAAAGTTCGCCGTGCTAAGCTATACTACTTGCGTGCACTTCGTGGTAAAGCCGCTCGTATTAAAGAAATTCGATAATAATGGTATCTATGAAAAAGGAGCTTGCGCTGTCAGGCTCCTTTTTTCTATTCTATTGGATATCGGTGTCCTATTTGCTATGGTAAAATGAACTGTGCATAGGTTTGTGAGAGGGTATTAAAGGGAATTAATGATTCCGGAACTATCCATCATAGGAGGAGAACGAACATGAGCAGTGAAAAAACAGGAGAGAAAAAAGATTCTTGGGATTGGATAAAAGCATTAGTGATCGCTTTTATACTTGCTGGAGCTGTTCGTTATTTCATATTTGCACCTATCGTCGTAGATGGTGAAAGCATGATGCCGACACTTCATGATCGTGATCGAATGATTGTAAATAAGATAAGCTATAATATTGGTGAGCCAGAGCGCTTCGATATCGTTGTTTTCGAGGCTGTAGAAGGAAGAGATTACATTAAGCGCATCATCGGATTACCAGGTGATAAAATTGAATATAAAGATGATAACCTGTATGTGAACGGTCAACTTGTGGAGGAACCGTATCTAGATACAGCAAAGAACGATTTACTCTCGGGTAATTTAACGTATGATTTTGACCTCGAAGGATTAACGGATGAAACGACTGTACCTGAGGGGCACCTGTTCGTTATGGGGGATAATCGACAACATAGTAAAGATAGCCGTTCGATCGGCTTTGTTTCTAAAGATAAAGTGATTGGAGAGGCGAACATCGTGTTTTGGCCTCTAACAGATATTCAAGTAATGGAATAGGTGGAGATTGCATGACGATTCAATGGTTCCCTGGTCACATGGCCAAAGCCCGTCGGGAGATAACTGAAAAACTAAAAATGATCGATGTTGTAATTGAACTTGTGGATGCTAGAATTCCACTTTCTTCTCGAAATCCAATGATCGACGAGATCGTTTCTTCTAAACCGAGGCTAATCCTGTTAAATAAATCTGATATGGCTGACGATCAGAAAACAGCAGAATGGAAGGAGTATTTCCAGCGTCAGGGGCATAAAGCTCTGCCGATCGACTCTCACACGGGTAAGGGCGTGAAATCGATTCCTGCTGCAGCGAGAGAGCTTGTTAGCGAAAAGCTCGATCGTATGGTAGAGAAGGGGATGAAGCCGCGTGCTGTTCGGGCGCTCATTCTTGGTATTCCTAACGTAGGGAAATCTACTCTGATCAATAAGCTCGCGGGAAAGAAGATTGCGAAAACGGGCGATCGTCCAGGCATCACTAAGAAACAGCAATGGATCAAAGTAGGAAAAGAAATGGATCTTCTCGATACGCCAGGTATTCTATGGCCGAAGTTTGAAGATCAAAAAACCGGTTATAAGCTTGCTGCAACCGGTGCAATCAAAGACGAAATTTTGGATTTTCAAGATGTCGCAGTCTTCACTCTAAAATTTCTTGGCGAACATTATCCCAACAGACTGATGGATCGTTATAAGTTAGATGATATTCCAGAAGATATCGTTGAATTATTTGATGAAATCGGTAAAAAACGTGGGTTCTTATTAGGCGGTGGTTGGATCGATTACGATAAAACTGCTGAAACAGTACTTAGAGAACTTAGAAGTGGTAAGCTTGGCGATCTGACTCTTGAGACGCCAGAGGAGGAAAGGTAAGGCATTGCCTTGCCTTTTTTATTATTTTTCAAATAAAGAAAGAGGGAAATGTGTGGGCAATTCCAAAAAAACAATCAGCGAAATCAAAAAGATGATTTTAGAAAAGAAGTACTCAGAGGAAGACTGGGCTGAATTTCAATCTGATGACAGAAAAGGTGTGAAAGAACTTTTTGCGAAAGAACAGAGAAAAAAGGAGCAAATCGAAAAAGTTAAAGAATTACATAAAGAGATGAGCGTGTTTGAAGAGCGATACAGCGCATCTGGGTTTACGACCATAGCAGGAGTCGATGAAGTAGGAAGAGGGCCATTAGCGGGGCCTGTAGTGGCTTCTGCGGTCATATTAGATGGTGAGAAGCCAATCTATGGCCTTCAGGACTCGAAGAAGCTTTCTACAGCAAAGCTTGAAGAACTATACGAAGCGATACTTGAAAACTCTGTCTCTGTTGGGATAGGAGTCATGACCCCTGAGGAAATAGACGAACTCAACATCTACCACGCAACAAAAAAAGCAATGCAGAAAGCAGTCCATGCGCTATCGGTTTCCCCTGACTTCTTACTAGTGGACGCGATGGAGCTTCCGCTAT
This sequence comes from Anaerobacillus sp. ABR4_321, assembly GCF_056158505.1. Taxonomy (NCBI): domain Bacteria; kingdom Bacillati; phylum Bacillota; class Bacilli; order Caryophanales; family Bacillaceae; genus Anaerobacillus; species Anaerobacillus sp. ABR4_321. The sequence goes on along the minus strand of NZ_JBSWTK010000001.1, from coordinate 2,872,303 downwards.
CAATCCAACAAGAATCGTTAATCAAAGGAGATGCTAGAAGTATAAGCATCGCTGCTGCTTCGATCGTTGCAAAAGTTACGCGAGACCGCATGATGGAGAAGCTGGCGGTACGGTATCCTCAGTATGGCTTCGAAAGACACGTTGGTTATGGAACGAAAGAGCATCTGACTGCATTAGACCGTTATGGCGTCACAAATGAACATCGTAAGACGTTTGCTCCTGTGAGAGAACGTTTAGGTATGCTTTGATGCATGAATCACTGTAAATTGATGATACTATGGTTATTCTACTTAGAAGGAGAAGAGCCAAGTGAACGATCGATTGCATCCAGAAAAAAATGACCCTTATTATGAAGAAGCTGGTGAGGAGTTTGGTGTCTATACTCCTGCTGCAGCAAGGGATCTATCTGTAACGGATCATCAAAAGCGGGAGCAGGAGAAAAAATCTCCAGGTGAAAAAGAACAAGAAGATCGAAGATAAAAATAGTTACTGCTGAGGACGCCTCGGCAGTTTTTGTTTGGTTTTTTCTAAAAGACGGTTGCCTTTGTAAGATTTTGCAATAGATACCCACACTTAGTTGATTGGAGGGGTGCTCGACTCCTACAGGACTTGCGGAACAGGTGAGACCCCGCTAGAGCGCAAGTTAACCACTCCTCTTATAGCAACAAAGTTTAAGAAAGGAGCCTTTTGTTTTGAACGCACTAAACTGCTAAAGAAAGGCTATGAGAAAGGCTTAAGGAAGACCACCCATCCAACTTAAGTAATGTAAAGAAAAGGTACTTTTAGTAAAAGGGTAGACAAGCGGTGGGAATTTTCTATACAATGAAAACGTCGTCAATGACTTGATTGAGTAGGATAGGAGGACAAGAGAATGAATATCCATGAGTATCAGGGAAAAGAAGTCCTAAGAAGTTATGGGGTCTCAGTCCCAAATGGACAAGTTGCTTACTCCGCAAAAGAAGCGGTGGACGTTGCTAAACAACTAGAGAGCGACGTTTATGTAGTGAAAGCTCAAATCCATGCTGGTGGTCGAGGCAAAGCCGGTGGGGTTAAGATTGCAAAGAACCTCGACGAAGTACGTACATATGCTGAGGAGATCCTCGGTAAAACACTCGTTACTCATCAAACGGGTCCTGAAGGTAAGGAAGTAAAGCGCTTACTTATCGAAGAAGGTTGCGACATTAAAAACGAATACTATGTAGGTCTAGTAGTCGATCGTGCGACATCTCGCGTCGTAATGATGGCTTCTGAAGAAGGCGGTACTGAAATTGAAGAAGTGGCTGAAAAAACGCCAGAGAAAATCTTCAAAGAAGTAATCGATCCTGCAGTTGGTCTTCAAGGCTATCAAGCTAGAAGACTAGCGTTTAACATTAATATCCCTAAAGAAATGGTAAATAAGACAGTGAAGTTTATGCTTGGTCTTTACAAAGCCTTTATTGAAAAAGATGCTTCCATCGCTGAGATCAATCCACTAGTAACTACTGGTGATGGTAACGTGATGGCGCTAGATGCGAAGCTTAACTTTGATCCAAATGCGCTTTATCGTCATAAGGATATCCTTGAGCTACGTGATCTTGATGAAGAAGATACGAAGGAAATTGAGGCTTCAAAATACGAGCTCAGCTATATTGCATTAGAAGGAAATATCGGTTGTATGGTCAATGGCGCAGGTCTTGCTATGTCTACGATGGATATTATCAAGCACTATGGCGGCGACCCTGCTAACTTCCTTGACGTTGGGGGCGGTGCTACAGCTGAGAAAGTTACTGAGGCGTTCAAGATCATCCTTTCAGATCAAAATGTTAAAGGTATCTATGTAAACATCTTTGGTGGAATCATGAAGTGTGACGTAATCGCTGAAGGTGTAGTCGAAGCAACAAAACAAGTAGGTCTTGAAATTCCACTTGTGGTTCGACTTGAAGGTACAAACGTAGATCTAGGAAAGCAAATCCTTAAAGACTCAGGATTAAATATTACAGCTGCAGAATCAATGGCTGACGGCGCAGAAAAAATTGTTTCATTAGTTAAGTAGAAAGGCGGGACTAGGAATGAGCGTTTACATTAATAAAGATACAAAAGTTATCGTTCAAGGTATCACCGGTTCAGTTGGATTATTTCATACACAGCAAATGCTAGAGTATGGTACTAAGATTGTCGGCGGAGTGACACCTGGAAAAGGCGGAACAGAAATCGAAGGCGTTCCGGTTTTCAACACGGTTGAGCAAGCTGTTAAATCAACAGGTGCTACAGCGTCAGTAATCTATGTTCCACCTGCATTTGCAGCTGATGCGATCATGGAAGCTGTCGACGCTGAACTCGATATTGCGATCTGTATTACTGAAGGTATTCCTGTAATCGATATGGTAAAAGTTAGCCGTTATATGGAAGGGAAGAAAACCCGTCTTGTAGGACCAAACTGTCCAGGGGTCATCACTCCTGACGAGTGCAAGATCGGTATCATGCCTGGATACATCCACAAAAAAGGTCACGTCGGTGTTGTCTCCCGCTCTGGTACGTTGACGTATGAAGCTGTACATCAACTATCTGAACAAGGTATCGGACAATCTACTGCAGTAGGTATCGGTGGTGACCCGGTTAACGGTACGAACTTTATCGATGTATTGAAAGCATTCAATGAAGATGAAGATACGTATGCAGTTATCATGATCGGTGAAATCGGTGGTACAGCTGAAGAAGAAGCAGCAGAGTGGGTCAAAGCAAACATGACGAAGCCTGTTGTTGGCTTTATCGGTGGTCAAACGGCACCTCCAGGGAAGCGCATGGGCCATGCTGGTGCGATCATTTCTGGCGGTAAGGGTACTGCTGAAGAGAAGATCAAAACGATGGAATCAGCGGGCATTAAAGTTGCTCCTACCCCTGCCGTAATGGGTGATACACTGATTTCCGTTTTGAAGGAAAAAGACTTACTAGAGAAATGCACAACACATAAAGCGTAAAGGCAATAGCTCCCGGTCGGGAGCTATTTCTCTTATACATAAAAAAATGAAAGATTCCTTGATTGGAGAGAATTGTAGTGAGGACATTGAGAAGCCGATTGATCCAACTACATCACTGTGAAGGCGCAAATTGGAACGTTATTCGATCACTGTTAACATTTGACCCCACGCTTCAAAGCATATATGATATGTCTGCTGTTGACTTAATGAACTTTAACCTTGATTTTCAGTCCGCATCACGGTTTCACCAGGACCTGCATGTAACGAAACCCTGGAAAACGAATGGGATTAGAGAAATGAAAGTGATCACACGGTTCGATGAAGCATACCCAGAAAGTCTAAAGCATATTTATGATGCACCATGGGTTGTTTACTGTATGGGGAAGGTTCAACTTTTGAATACTCCTAGCTTAAGTGTAGTGGGGACGAGACACCCTTCACCACATGCTAAAGATACGATGAAGATCGTCTTAAAACCGATCATTCAACATAATGTGACAGTGGTGAGTGGACTAGCACGGGGGATCGATACACTCGCCCATCGTCTTGCACTCCAGTCAGGAACGATAGCAGTACTAGGTTCTGGTTTCAAACATATTTATCCTAAAGAAAACATAGAGCTTGCTGCAACGATTGCGAAGGAAGGATTGCTTTTATCCGAGTATTCTCCTCACCGTTTTCCAGAACGAAAACAGTTCCCGGAGAGAAACCGCATCATCAGCGGCTTATCAAAAGGTACTCTCGTTGTCGAAGCGAAAAAGAAAAGTGGCTCTCTTATAACAGCAGACCAGGCCATCGACCAGGGACGCGACGTCTTCTGTTTGCCTGGAAGATTGACAGACGTGCATTCTGAAGGTACGAATCGATTGATTCAGCAGGGAGCAAAACTTATATTAAAAGGTGAAGATATACTGGCTGAATACAGTGAATTTCAAGAAAAAGTAGCTAGCACTATTTGACAAAAGAGTTTTGAATATTTAATAATGGTGAAGATTTTAAAATTACCTCAATGGGGGGAGGAAACTTACTGTGGCAGATTATCTAGTTATTGTTGAATCTCCCGCTAAAGCAAAAACAATTGAAAAATATTTAGGAAAGAAGTATAAGGTGAAAGCATCGATGGGTCACGTGATCGACTTACCCAGAAGTCAGATGGGCGTTGATGTAGAAAACAACTATGCTCCTAAATATATAACAATACGCGGGAAAGGGCCTGTGCTTAAAGAAATTAAAGATGCTGCGAAAAAGGCGAAGAAAGTTTATCTAGCGGCCGACCCCGATCGCGAAGGGGAAGCGATTGCATGGCATTTAGCACATAGCTTGAAAATTCATGAAGACAAAGAATGTAGAGTAGTATTTAATGAAATTACGAAAGATGCAGTAAAAGATGCGTTTAAACGACCTCGAGCAATCAACATGGACTTAGTAGATGCTCAACAAGCGCGAAGAGTATTGGACAGACTCGTTGGTTACAATATCAGTCCTTTACTTTGGAAGAAAGTGAAAAAAGGATTGAGCGCAGGAAGAGTTCAAACGGTAGCGGTTCGGTTGATCGTGGAAAGAGAAAAAGAAATACAAAACTTCCAGGCTGAAGAATATTGGAAGATTAAAGCTGCTTTTGAGAAAGACGGCGAACAGTTTGAAGCTGGATTCTACGGTATAGAAGGAAAGAAAACAGACCTTTCATCCCGTGAAGATGTTGATAACATATTGAATCGAATCGAAGGGGATCAGTTCCGTATACAGTCCGTTCAAAAGAAGGAACGGAAGCGAAACCCTGCACAACCGTTCACGACGTCATCCCTTCAACAGGAAGCTGCGAGAAAGCTTAACTTTAGAGCAAAGAAGACGATGATGCTCGCTCAGCAGTTATACGAAGGAATCGAGTTAGGGAAACAGGGTACCGTTGGTTTAATCACGTATATGAGAACGGATTCTACGAGAATTTCTGAAACTGCTAAAGCAGAAGCGAGTGAATACATCGAAGGTAAGTATGGTCAAGAGTACTTATCGACTAAAAAACCTTCCAAGAAACAATCTGGTAAATCTCAAGATGCACACGAAGCTGTAAGACCTACTTCTGTGATGAGAAATCCAACTGAAATGAAAGCCTATTTAAAGCGCGACCAACTTCGTTTATACCGATTGATTTGGGAGCGTTTCGTCGCGAGCCAAATGGCTCCTGCGATCATGGACACGATGAGCGTCGATCTCGATAATAATGGCGCTACGTTCCGAGCTACAGGATCGAAAGTAAAGTTCAAAGGCTTTATGAAGGTGTATGTAGAAGGGAACGACGATAACAAAAAAGAAGAAGATAAGATGCTTCCTGATTTAGAAGAGGGAATGGATGTAGCTTCGACGGAAATCGATCCTACTCAGCACTTCACTCAACCACCTCCACGTTATTCCGAGGCACGACTCGTAAAAACGATGGAAGAGCTAGGTATAGGAAGACCTTCAACGTACGCACCAACTCTTGATACGATTCAACGAAGAGGCTACGTTGCGTTAGAGGATCGTAAATTCGTTCCAACTGAGCTAGGTGAAATTGTGCTAGAGCTCATTCTGGAGTTCTTCGAAGACATTATTAACATCGAATTTACAGCTGCTCTTGAAAATGACCTTGACAAAGTTGAGGATGGAGGGGCAGAATGGATTTCTGTAATCGATGAATTTTATCAGAACTTCGATAAGCGATTGAAAGTCGCAGAAGAGGAAATGAAGGAAGTTGAGATAAAAGATGAGCCAGCCGGTGAGGACTGCGAAAAATGCGGATCGCCGATGGTTATCAAAATGGGGCGCTACGGAAAATTCATGGCGTGCTCTAATTTCCCAGATTGCCGAAACACGAAACCAATCTTGAAAGAGATCGGTGTCGACTGTCCGAAATGTAAGGAAGGAAACATCGTAGAACGAAAAAGCAAAAAGAATCGTCTATTCTATGGGTGCGACCGTTTTCCTGAATGCGACTTCCTGTCTTGGGATAAGCCGATCAAGCGTCCATGCCCGAAATGTGGAGACATGCTTGTCGAAAAGAAAACGAAGAAGAAAAAAGAAATCAAGTGTGTGAACTGTGATTTCGTTGAAGAAGAAAACTAGTAAGGGGTTTTTGAAATGAGTAATCACGTTACGGTGATTGGTGCTGGGCTCGCTGGAAGTGAAGCGGCCTGGCAGCTAGCCAAGCGAGGAATCAACGTACATCTTTATGAGATGAGACCAAAGAAGCAAACGCCTGCTCACCATACGGATAAGTTCGCTGAGCTCGTTTGCAGTAACTCACTTCGTGCAAATACATTAACGAATGCCGTTGGTGTCTTGAAAGAAGAAATGCGTGAGATGGATTCTGTCATCATCAAAGCAGCGGATGAGTGTGCAGTACCTGCTGGTGGTGCATTAGCTGTCGACCGACATGAATTTGCAGCGAAAGTAACGGAATATGTGAAAGGACATCCAAACGTAACGGTTTTTTCTGATGAATTCACAACGATTCCAGAAGGTCCTGCAATTATTGCAACTGGACCACTCACTTCAAAAGATCTATCAGATCAGCTTAAAGCACTAACGGGTGAAGAGTACTTGTATTTCTATGATGCAGCAGCTCCGATAATCGAAACGGAGAGCATCGACATGGATAAAGTGTACAAGAAGTCTCGTTATGATAAAGGTGAGGCTGCTTATTTAAACTGTCCGATGACTGAAGAAGAGTTCAACCGTTTCTATGAAGCTCTCATTTCAGCAGAAACGGTACCTTTGAAAGAATTTGAAAAAGAAATCTTTTTCGAAGGGTGTATGCCGATCGAAGTCATGGCACAAAGAGGGAAGAAAACGATGACGTTCGGTCCACTCAAGCCAGTTGGACTTGAAGATCCTAAAACAGGAAAGCGTCCTTACGCGGTAGTGCAGCTGCGACAGGATAATTCCTCAGGGACACTTTATAACATCGTTGGTTTTCAAACTCATCTGAAGTGGGGACCTCAAAAAGAAGTGATCCGAATGATTCCTGGTCTAGAAAATGCTGATATCGTACGCTATGGTGTTATGCACCGAAACACGTTTATCAACTCACCGAATCTACTGAAGCCAACTTATCAGTATAGAGATCGAGATGATTTATTCTTCGCTGGTCAGATGACTGGAGTAGAAGGTTATGTAGAATCTGCAGCTGCAGGACTCATTGCAGGGTTTAACGCTGCGAGGTTGATGGACGGAGAAGAAACAGTGGTGTTCCCTGAGCAAACGGCTCTAGGAAGCTTAGCTAACTATATCACTACTGCGAACCCGGACAACTTCCAACCGATGAACGCTAATTTTGGTCTTTTTCCACCGTTAGAGAACAGGATTAAGAACAAAAAAGAACGCAATGAAGCGATCGCTAATCGCGCATTGGAAACAATTCAGAATTTTAAAAAAATATTGTAAATTTCTATTGCTTAGGCTTCTAAATTGTGATACGATTTAGAAGCCTTTTGAGGTGATAAAGGATGGATAATAATCAAAAGAGGCTTGTTCAGTCTTTCTCAGAGTATTTGCAGATTGAAAAGAACTGTTCACCTCATACGATCTCTAGTTATTTGCAGGATATCGAACATTTTCAGAACTTCATGAAGCAGCAGACTCTCGATGTCTTTGCTGCTGTTTCTTATGCAGATGTTAGGATTTACCTAACTCAATTGCATGAGCAAGGATTTGCAAGAAAAACGGCTGCTAGGAAAATATCAACGTTACGTAGCCTTTATCGTTTTCTTTTAAGAGAGGAAGTTTTAGAGGTTAATCCGTTTACGATGAGTTCACTTCCTAAACAAGAGAAGCGACTTCCGCAGTTTTTGTACACACAGGAGTTAGATAAGCTCTTCGATGCTCCGGATGTAACGACTGCACTTGGTCAGCGAGATAAAGCGTTACTCGAAGTTCTTTATGGCTGTGGCATTCGTGTGAGTGAATGTGTAGCACTTGATATAGAAGATATCGATTTTTCTATCGGAACGATCTTTGTAATTGGAAAAGGTCGTAAAGAGCGGTATGTCCCGATCGGGAGTTTTGCAATCGATGCAATTAAAAATTACATGGACGATGGAAGAAGGCAGCTTATTCCGAAAGACAAAGACTCTACGAGAGCTCTTTTCTTAAACTTTCGAGGTGCAAGGTTAACGGCTCGTGGCGTCAGAACGATTTTAAATCGTATTGTTGAAGAAGCTTCGATGCATGTACATATCAGTCCACATGTCATGAGGCATACCTTTGCAACTCACCTGTTGAATGAAGGGGCTGATCTTCGGTCTGTTCAAGAGCTGTTAGGCCATGCGAACCTTTCAACGACGCAAATCTACACCCATGTGACAGGCGATCGATTGCGAAATATATATATGAACCATCATCCAAGAGCTTGAATGCTCGGGAGGAGGAACTTATGGGAGACTTTCACGCAACCACTATATTTGCAATTCAACATAATGGAGGATGTGCAATGGCTGGCGACGGCCAAGTAACGTTCGGAAATGCAGTTGTTATGAAGCATACTGCAAAAAAAGTAAGAAGACTTTTCCATGGGAAAGTTGTGGCAGGCTTTGCTGGTTCTGTGGCCGATGCGTTTACTCTTTTTGAAAAGTTTGAAGGAAAGCTCGAAGAATTTGGAGGTAACCTCCAGAGAGCAGCGGTCGAACTTGCGAAAGAATGGAGAAGCGACCGTGTGTTACGAAAACTTGAAGCAATGCTAATCGTAATGAACAAGGAACAGTTGCTGCTCATCTCAGGAACGGGTGAAGTGATCGAGCCTGACGATGGCATTCTCTCAATCGGTTCTGGGTCCAATTATGCTCTCTCAGCAGGAAGGGCGCTGAAGCGATATAGTGAAGGGAAAAGCGCTGAAGAAATTGCAAAAGCTTCGATGCAGATTGCTGCAGAAATTTGTGTTTATACAAATGATCAGATAATCGTAGAATCCTTATAAGATAAATTTTGTAACCTTGGAGGCGATCATATGTCTAATCCGTTAACACCTCGCCAAATCGTAGAAAAACTCGACCAATATATTGTAGGTCAAAACGATGCTAAGAAAGCCGTAGCCGTAGCGCTAAGAAATCGATACCGCAGAGGCCTTTTGAGCGATAAGTTAAGAGATGAAGTGAATCCGAAAAACATCTTGATGATCGGACCTACTGGTGTTGGTAAGACCGAGATAGCTAGACGCCTTGCGAAGCTTGTTAATGCGCCATTTATTAAAGTTGAAGCAACGAAGTTTACTGAAGTAGGGTATGTAGGTAGAGATGTAGAATCGATGGTAAGAGATCTCGTTGAAACCTCGATCCGTATCGTGAAGGAAGAGCGGATGGATCAGGTAAAAGATAAAGCAGAGGAAAATGCAAACAAACGAATCGTTGAGCTGCTCGTACCTTCTGCAAAAAAACAATCTCAGTACAAAAACCCACTCGAAATGTTCTTTGGTAATCAAGGGCAAGATGACACGAGTGATCAACAGACTTCTGAAGACCAAACAATTGCTACGAAGAGAAGACAGATCGCGCATCAGCTAGCGCTTGGTGAATTAGAGGACAGAATGATTACGGTTGAAGTAGAAGAGCAGAATCAATCGATGATGGATATGTTCCAAGGTTCCGGCATGGAGCAAATGGGAATGAACATGCAAGATATGCTAGGAAACATCATGCCAAAGAAGAAAAAGAAGCGAAAGCTTTCCGTAGCTGAAGCAAGGAAGGTCTTGACTCAGGATGAAGCTGCTAAGTTAATCGATATGGATGAAGTATCCCAGGATGCTGTTTCGAAGACAGAACAAACGGGTATCATTTTTATTGATGAAATTGATAAGGTAGCTGGTAAGAGTCAACAATCCGCCGATGTTTCACGCGAAGGGGTCCAGCGTGACATCCTACCAATCGTTGAGGGTTCAACGGTAACAACGAAATATGGTCCAGTAAAAACCGATCATATCTTATTCGTTGCGGCTGGTGCTTTCCATATGGCTAAACCATCAGACCTTATACCAGAATTACAGGGAAGGTTCCCAATTCGTGTTGAGTTATCGAGCTTGACAGTCGATGACTTTAAACGAATTTTAACAGAACCTGATAATGCACTTGTGAAGCAATACACAGCATTATTGGAAACTGAAGGTATTAAAGTTGAATTTTCTGACGATGCTATTTATAAAATTGCAACAATTGCAGCAGACGTAAATCAGGACACAGATAATATCGGAGCTAGAAGACTTCACACGATTCTCGAGAAACTATTAGAAGATCTATCTTTCGAAGCGCCCGATATCAATTTGGAAAGTATTACGATCACACCAGAATACGTTGATGAAAAATTAGCGACTATAGCTAAGAATCGTGACTTAAGTCAATATATCTTATAACACATGCAGGAGGACAAAAAGATGAACTTACTTGAGAAAACAAGAAAGATTAATGGTATGCTACAGAAATCAGAAGGACCGGTAAATTTCACAGACATGGCAGAAACGCTTCGTGACGTGATTCTTGCTAACGTATATGTGGTTAGCCGTAGAGGAAAGCTGTTAGGAATCGCGATTAACCAGGAGATCGAAAATGAGCGCATGAAGAAAATGTTCTCTGAAAGACAATTCCCTGAGGAGTACACTCAGAATCTATTTAACATTAATGAAACATCTTCTAACCTTGATATTACGAGTGAGTACACTGCTTTTCCAGTTGAAAACCGTGACCTATTTGAAAAAGGCTTAACTACGATCGTACCAATCGTCGGCGGTGGCGAGCGTCTTGGTACACTGATCCTTTCTCGTCTGAGCGATTCGTTCTCTAACGATGATCTTCTACTTGCAGAATACGGAGCTACTGTAGTAGGTATGGAGATTCTACATGAGAAAGCGGAAGAAATCGAAGAAGAAGCTAGAAACAAAGCGGTCGTTCAAATGGCGATTTCGTCGCTCTCATATAGTGAACTTGAAGCGATCGAGCATATCTTCGAAGAACTAGAAGGTAACGAAGGATTGCTAGTTGCTAGTAAAATTGCTGATAGAGTAGGCATTACACGTTCAGTTATCGTTAACGCACTTAGAAAGCTTGAAAGTGCTGGTGTAATCGAATCTCGTTCTCTAGGTATGAAAGGAACGTATATTAAAGTTCTTAATGATAAATTCCTCGTTGAGTTATCAAAACTTAAGACGCAATAGTATTACGTGAACGTACCGACTGCCGAGATTTCTCGGCAGTCTTTTTTCTTTGTGAAACCCTCGCCATTCGTTTTTCTAGAGCTTATTAGTAAGAACTTACTAGGTCATAAGCGGAATTTTAGATTTCTAACTTGCGGCAGAGAAAACAATATGGTATATTAATCAACGGTGTTAAACACACACGCTTGTTGATTTGGGAAATGGTGCTGCGTTCGCAGTTTTTCCCGAAAGCGATGCAAGCGGAGGCTAAAAAACCATTAGGAGGATTTATCATGGCAGTTATCTCTATGAAACAGCTTCTAGAAGCTGGGGTACACTTCGGACACCAAACTCGTCGTTGGAACCCAAAAATGAAACCTTACATCTTCACTGAAAGAAACGGTATCTACATTATCGATCTTCAAAAAACAGTGAAGAAAGTTGAAGAAGCATTCAACTTTGTACGTGAAATCGCACAAGATGGCGGTAAAGTTCTTTTTGTAGGAACGAAAAAGCAGGCGCAAGAATCTGTTAAAGATGAAGCGATCCGTGCTGGTCAATACTACATCAACCAACGTTGGTTGGGTGGAACGCTTACGAACTTTGAAACAATTCAAAAGCGTATCAACCGTCTTAAGAGTCTTGAAAAGATGCAAGAAGATGGCACGTTCGATGTACTTCCTAAGAAAGAAGTTATTCTTCTTAAGAAGGAAATGGACCGTCTAGAAAGATTCCTTGGTGGTATCAAGGATATGAACGGTATTCCGGACGCATTGTTTGTTATCGACCCTCGTAAAGAGCGTATTGCAATTGCGGAAGCACGTAAGCTTAACATTCCGATCGTTGCAATCGTTGATACTAACTGTGATCCTGATGAAGTAGATTATGTGATCCCTGGTAACGACGACGCGATCCGCGCTGTTAAACTTCTTACTGCTAAAATGGCTGACGCTGTTATCGAAGTTAGCAAAGTAGAAGAAGAAGAGGCAGAAGCTGAAGCAGTTGAAACTGAAGAAACATCTGTATAAGAACACAAAGGGGTGATAAAGGGGAACTCTACCCCTTTATCACCTTTTTTTAACCAACAGAGTATGTTTACATATCATAATCCAAGGAGGAATTTCTAATGGCAGTAACAGCTAAAATGGTAAAAGAATTGCGCGACCAAACTGGCGCAGGTATGATGGATTGCAAAAAGGCACTAACTGAAAACGACGGTGACATGGACAAGGCAATCGACTGGCTACGTGAGAAAGGTATCTCTAAAGCAGCTAAGAAAGCTGATCGCGTGGCAGCAGAAGGTCTTGCAGCTATCGCAGTTGAAGGTAACAAAGCAGTAATCGCTGAAATCAACTCTGAAACTGACTTCGTTGCGAAGAACGATAACTTCAAAGTGTTGATCAACGACATCGCTACTCACCTTCTTAAGACGAACCCTGAGTCTGTAGAAGCAGCTCTTGAAAGCAAGATGGAAAACGGACAAACTGTTACAGAATTCTTGAACAATGCAATCGCTAAGATTGGTGAAAAGATTTCTCTACGTCGCTTCCAAATCGTTGAGAAAACAGATGCTGACGCATTCGGTTCTTACCTACACATGGGTGGACGCATCGGCGTATTGACTCTTCTAGAAGGAACAACTGACGAAGAAGTTGCAAAAGACGTTGCTATGCACGCTGCAGCTGTTAACCCTCGTTTCGTTTCTCGTGATGAGATCCCAGCTGAAGAAGTTGAGCGTGAGCGTGAAGTACTAAAACAACAAGCTCTTAACGAAGGAAAGCCTGAAAAGATCGTTGAGAAGATGGTAGAAGGCCGTCTTGGCAAGTTCTTCGAAGAAATTTCTCTAGTTGACCAAGCATTCGTTAAAGATACTGACCAAAAGGTTGGCAAGTATGTTGAATCTAAAGGTGGTTCTGTAAAAGGATTCATCCGCTATGAAGTTGGAGAAGGCATGGAAAAACGCGAAGATAACTTCGCTGAAGAAGTTATGTCTCAAGTGAAGAAGTAATACAGGTAGGGAACACGATGTGTTCCCTATTTTTCAAGAAAAAGGATAGAATAAACATGCTGGAGGGTTAATATGAGCGGAGCCAAGTATGAACGCGTTGTGTTAAAATTAAGCGGTGAAGCATTATCAGGTGGAGAAGGACTTGGTATATCACCTTCCATCGTTCAGTCGATTGCATCCCAAATCAAAGAGATCCATGAGATGGGTGTAGAAGTTGCAGTCGTCGTTGGCGGTGGCAATATCTGGCGTGGTAAAGTTGGTAGCGAGATGGGCATGGACCGCGCTACTGCAGATTATATGGGAATGCTTGCAACAGTGATGAATTCTCTAGCGATGCAAGATAGCCTTGAGACGTTGGGCGTTGAAACGAGAGTCCAAACGTCGATCGAGATGAAAGAGGTAGCAGAACCTTATATTCGTCGTAAAGCAATTCGCCATCTTGAGAAAAAACGCGTTGTGATCTTTGCAGCAGGTACAGGGAACCCTTACTTCTCTACAGATACAACTGCGGCACTACGAGCAGCTGAAATTGAGGCTGACGTGATTTTAATGGCGAAAAACAATGTAGATGGTGTGTACTCAGCAGATCCAACTGTTGACGCAACAGCGAAAAAGTATGAAACTCTATCATATCTCGATGTACTTAAAGAAGGTCTTGCAGTAATGGATTCTACTGCTTCTTCACTTTGTATGGATAATGATATTCCACTTGTCGTCTTCTCCATTATGGAAGAAGGTAACATCAAGCGCGCCGTTTGTGGCGAAGAAATCGGAACAGTCGTAAAGGGGAGAAATTAAGATGCCAGAAGAAATCTTGAAAAACGCTGAAGAACGTATGAAGAACGGAATTTCTAGCTTAAGAAAAGAGCTAGCTACTCTAAGAGCAGGAAGAGCTAACGCTTCTTTACTCGACAAGATCCAAGTTGACTACTATGGCGCTCCGACTCCAGTAAACCAACTTGCAGGGATCTCTGTTCCTGAAGCTCGTATGCTTCTTATCCAGCCTTATGATAAGTCAGCGATCGGTGATATCGAGAAAGCGATCTTGAAATCCGATCTTGGTCTTACTCCTTCTAACGATGGAAACGTCATTCGTATTACGATCCCAGCTCTTACTGAAGAGCGTCGTAAAGAGCTAGTAAAATTCGTTAAGAAGTATGCTGAAGATGGTAAGGTCGTTATCCGAAACATCCGTCGTGATGCGAACGATGAGTTAAAGAAGAAGGAAAAAGATGGCGACATCACAGAAGATGAGCTTCGCCGCAAAACCGACGAAGTACAAAAGCTTACTGATAAGTTCGTTGCTGAAGCAGATAGCATTGCATCAGACAAAGAAAAAGAAATCATGGAAGTCTAATTCAATAACAGGTAAAATAAGATAATAAAAGGACCCTCTTTTCCCACAGGGGGTTTTTTTGTTAAGTAAGTGACACAATGGAGGATTTGCAATGCTTGGGAAGTTCTCAAACTGGATGAGAAAGAATGAAGATGAAGAACATTTAGACATTAACACATCTGCTAATATTCCAAGGCATATTGCGATCATAATGGATGGCAATGGACGCTGGGCGAAGAAGCGTGGCCTGCCACGAGTGGCTGGGCATCGTGAAGGAGTTAAAGTAGTTAAGAAAATCGTCAGGAAAGCAAATGACATCGGTGTTAACTATTTAACGCTATACGCCTTCTCAACCGAGAATTGGAAGCGGCCAAAAGAAGAAGTAGACTTCTTGATGAAGCTCCCTGAACAGTTTTTACTAAGTCATCTGCCAGAATTAATCGAGCAGAATGTACAAGTTCGAATAATGGGGGATCGTGAACAACTGCCTTCTCATACATTTAAAGCAATTTCGAAGGCAGTCGAAGATACGAAAGACAATACCGGACTTATTTTGAATTTCGCATTGAACTATGGAAGTCGTCATGAAATGAAGACTGCGATGCAACGGTTATTAAGCGACGTACAAAAGGGGATACTGTCTGAAGATGAGATATCTGAGGAAAAGATTTCCTCCTATCTTCTAAGTAGCCAATACCCAGATCCTGACCTGTTGATTCGGACAAGCGGGGAAATTCGTCTCAGCAATTTTATGCTATGGCAACTGGCTTATACTGAACTCTGGTTTACAGAGGTGCTATGGCCCGACTTTACAGAGCATCATTTTGTTGAGGCTGTACAAGAGTATCAGCGACGTGGTCGCCGCTATGGCGGGGTTTAATTGTAGGAGGACATTAGCGTTATGAAGCAACGTATTATTACTGGTGTGATTTTTGGCGTATTACTATTAGGTATGATCATTGTAGGAGACTGGCCTTTTATTATTTTAATGACGCTGGTAGCTACTGTTGGAATGGTCGAGCTATTGTTGATGAAAAAGATCTCGCTCGTTTCATTACCTGGTTTGCTGGCTCTTATCGGGACTTGGATTCTAGTCATGCCTGAAGATTGGATCGCTGCGCTCACATCCTCTGTTTTTACAAAGATAGATTTATTATTTTTTGGCTTGCTCATTCTTTTAGCAATGACGGTCCTTACAAAGAATAAATATAGTTTTGATGAAAGTTCTTTTATTTTGATGGCATCACTATATGTCGGATTAGGCTTTTATTATTTTACAGCAACGCGTTATTTAGGAGACACAAGCTTAGAAGGCATGATCCAGCTCTTCTTTATCATCTTTTTGATATGGGCTTCGGACTCTGGAGCGTACTTTGTTGGTCGAGCAATAGGAAAGAAAAAGCTATGGCCGCATATATCTCCTAATAAAACGGTAGAAGGTGCGCTCGGAGGAGTAGGGATGGCTCTGATTGTAGGAATTGTTTTTCAAATGATCTATCCGGTCTATGAATCAATTTCTATCGTGATTATCGTCTCAGTATTAACCTCAGTTTTTGGACAGATTGGTGATCTGGTAGAGTCAGCGTTTAAACGTCATTATGGCGTAAAAGACTCTGGAAGCATTTTACCAGGACACGGAGGGATATTAGACCGGTTTGATAGCCTGATCTTTGTACTCCCAATTCTACATTTGCTACACCTGGTATAAATGTGCAACTGGATCAACAGAATGGATTGGAGGAACAGATCGTTTGAAAAAAATCAGCTTACTGGGAGCTTCTGGGTCCATTGGTACCCAGACTCTTGATATCATAAGAATGCACCCTGAGTTGTTTTCCCTCGTTGCGGTTTCAGTAGGTAGAAACATTGAAAAAGCTGCTGAGATCGTAGATGAATTCCAACCTAAGTTGCTATCGGTTCAATTAAGGGAAGACGCAGAAAGCTTGAGAAGAAGTATTTCGAGACAAACGAAGATCGTTTATGGGGAAGAAGGATTGCTTGAAGTAGCGTGTCATCCGGAATCAACCGTCCTCGTAAATGCGGTTCTTGGAAGCATTGGTCTTACTCCAACGTTGTCTGCAATCGAACAGGGTAAGACGATTGCGATTGCAAACAAAGAAACACTCGTCACTGCAGGACATCTCGTGACGGAAGCAGCCAAAAAGTACGGATCAGCTCTGTTGCCTGTAGACAGCGAACATTCTGCGCTATTTCAGTGTTTGAATGGAGAGAAGATCGATCAGATGGACCGATTGATCCTTACTGCTTCAGGAGGAAGCTTTCGAGATAAAACAAGAAAAGAGTTACAAGGTGTCAGCGTAGAAGATGCGCTAAATCATCCAAACTGGTCAATGGGAGCAAAAATTACGATCGATTCTGCGACTATGATGAACAAAGGTCTAGAAGTAATCGAAGCTCATTGGTTATTTGGAACTCCTTATGATCAGATCGACGTTCTGCTTCATAAAGAGAGTATCATCCACTCGATGGTCGAGTACATAGACGGAAGCGTAATGGCTCATCTAGGTACTCCGGATATGAGAATTCCTATTCAATATGCACTTAGCTATCCTGATCGGCTTGAAATGAGAAATGCAAAAAAGTTAAACTTATGGGAAGTTGGTAAGCTTCACTTTGAAAAGGTAGATTTCGAGCGTTTCCGTAGTTTGAAACTCGCTTATGATGCTGGTCGAATTGGCGGCTCAATGACAGCGGTGTTGAATGCTGCGAACGAAACGGCAGTTGCTGCATTTCTACAGAGCAAGATCGATTTCTTGACGATTGAAGAGCTCGTTGAAAAAGCGCTAGAACAACACGATTCGATTCAGAACGCATCGCTAGAAGAAATTCTTGAGATCGATTCTGAAACGCGATCGAGAGTTCAGTCATTAATTAAATAAAGGTGGTTAAGTGGATATGAATACTGTGATTTCGATCATTATCATATTCGGAGCACTGGTCTTTTTCCATGAACTGGGTCACTTGCTCCTTGCAAAACGTGCAGGAATCCTCTGCCGTGAATTCGCGATCGGATTTGGGCCGAAGCTTTTCACGATTAAAAAAGGTGAAACGGTATATACGATAAGACTATTGCCACTTGGTGGGTTTGTTCGAATGGCCGGAGAAGATCCGGAAATGATCGAATTAAAACCCGGTCAACGCGTAGGCTTGCTATTCAATAACAAAAACAAGATAGAAAAAATCGTTATTAATCAGAAATCTGCTTACACGAACTTAAAAGAAATCACTGTTGAAGAAGCCGATTTAGAACACAAACTTTTTATAAAAGGGTACGAGGGTGAAGATGAACCAGCGGTCGTTTATCCGCTTGATGAGCAGTCACACTACGTGATGGACGGATCTGAATTTCAGATTGCTCCTTATGACCGTCAATTCGGATCAAAGTCTCTCTGGGATCGCTTCCTAGCTATTTTCGCAGGTCCCGTCATGAACTTTTTGCTTGCGATCGTGATTTTCTTCCTACTTGGTTTGCTTCAAGGAACACCTACGAATCAAGTCAATGAAGTTGTTGAAGGAAGCCCCGCTGAGCAAGCAGGTATGATGAATGGAGATGTGATCACTGAGATCAATGGAACTGAAATAACGAGCTGGGACAAAATGACCTCGATCATTCAAGATAATGCAGAAAACCAGCTAAGTTTCACCGTGGATCGTGAAGGAGAAGCAGTATCACTCTCGATAACTCCAGAAAAACAAGAGTTGACTGAGAATCAGTCGGTGGGTCGAATCGGAGTTGCACCGGCATATCAGGTGAACTTCCTCGATTCAGTTGCTTTTGGTTTTACATCTACGTATGAATTCTCTAAAGCGATCTTTGTAGGTCTAGGTCAGCTTGTAACAGGCCAGCTTTCGATCGATGCTTTTTCTGGACCAGTAGGGATCTATAGCTATACAGAAGAAGCGGCATCAAAAGGTGTGTACGTATTGATGAGATGGGCTGCTTTTCTAAGCATCAACCTAGGAATCTTTAATCTCCTGCCATTACCTGCTCTAGATGGAGGAAGATTATTGTTTATTGGGGTAGAAGCATTAAGAGGCAAGCCGATCGACCCTCAAAAAGAAAGTCTTGTACACTTTATTGGATTCTCTTTCCTCATGTTACTTATGCTCGTTGTAACATGGAATGATATTCAACGTTTCTTTTTGTAAGAAAGTAGGGGCAGATGTCCTTTTAAATGAAATGAGGTGCAGGTCATGAAACAATCGAGTTATTTTAATCCTACCCTCAGAGACAATCCAGCTGATGCCGAGATAAAAAGTCATCAGCTGCTTGTCCGAGCGGGTTTTATACGACAGAACGCAGCAGGCATTTATTCTTACCTTCCTTTAGGAAAAAAAGTATTGATGAAGATTGAAGAAGTCGTTCGAGAGGAATTGAACGAGGCTGGTGCACAGGAGCTTCTTATGCCTGCTATTCAACCAGCTGAACTATGGCAAGAAACAGGTCGATGGGATGTTTATGGACCAGAGCTTATGAGGCTTAAAGATCGTCATGACAGACCGTTCGCTCTAGGTGCAACGCATGAAGAATTGATTACGAGCCTTGTCAGAGATGAGCTAAGCTCTTATAAGCAAATGCCGGTTATTCTTTATCAAGTTCAGACGAAGTACCGAGATGAGCGTCGTCCTCGCTTTGGACTTTTAAGAGGTAGAGAGTTCATCATGAAAGATGCTTATTCTTTCCATTCATCTGAAGAGCAATTAGATGAAGCATATGATCTTATGCACAAAACCTATAGCAAAATCTTTACTAGACTCGGACTTAATTTCCGTCCTGTAGTGGCAGATTCAGGCGCAATGGGTGGAAAAGATACAGAAGAATTTATGGCTCTCTCAAGCGTTGGAGAAGACACGATCGCGTATAGCGATGAATCCGATTATGCAGCGAACATCGAGATGGCAGAAGTGAAAGTCGAATACGTTAAGCCTAGTGAAGCGGAAGAGGCTTTAGCTAAAGGTGAAAAAGAAACATCTACTGATCGTGAACTGAAAGCAACACTTTTGAATGTAAACGATGAAGAGCTACTCGTTCTTGTCAGAGGCGACCATGACCTCAATGAAATAAAAGTGAAGAACTTATTCGGTACAGACCTTGTAGAAAAAATAAATAAAGAGATCGATGTAAGAGAATTCGAAGGCACGGTCATTGCTGACAATGCGGTCAAATCGATCGTTAACGGAAGCGTTAATGGTAGTAACCCTTATCATAATGTGAACCCTGAACGTGACCTTAACATCGAACGCTATGAAGATTTAAGATTTATCCAAGAAGGCGACCCTTCTCCAGACGGAAAAGGCAGAGTGGTCTTTGCTGAAGGAATCGAAATTGGACAAGTCTTTAAATTAGGTACAAAATATAGCGAAGCGATGGGAGCGAATTATCTTAACGAGGGCGGAAAAGCTGAGCCGATCATCATGGGTTGTTATGGAATCGGGATCTCTCGTACGTTAGCAGCGATCGCAGAGCAAAGTGCGGACGAAAACGGACTCAACTGGCCGATGGGTGTCACTCCGTTCCATGTTCATCTTATTGCAGTCAATGTAAAAAATGATGATCAAAAAGAATTGTCGGACAGACTTTATGAATCGCTGCGTAAAGAGCGCTACGATGTTCTTTACGACGACCGTAAAGAGCGAGCAGGAGTGAAGTTCAAGGATGCCGATTTAATCGGAATACCACTTCGCGTTGTTGTTGGTAAAAAGGCAGCAGACGGCATCGTTGAAGTAAAACGAAGAGATACAGGTGAATCATTCGAAGTGGCTGTAGATGAATTGAATTCAGAACTACAAAAGCTCTTTGAACAATTGGGTTAAATAGTGGACAGGTGCCCTTTATTGGGTCCTGCCACCTTTTTTTTCGTTTACCCAAAGGATGTTAATAAAGGGGGTTATGACATGGATCAGGAGTTAACGGTAAGGAAGGAACGACTTCAGCTACTCCTTCAGCAAATATCGTTTCCGGATAAGTTTGAAGAATTCTTTAAAGAAGGATATATCTCGAAACTAACAGTATACAAGGAAACGAGGAAGTGGCATTTCCACTTTCATTTACCTACAATCCTACCATTTCATATATATGAACTATTTCGAAGTCGATTGGTCGATGGGTTAAAGCATATCGCTACAGTTGACTTTTCGATTACGACAGATGGTGAAGCAACTGAAGAGCTAGCTTCTAGCTACTGGGAAAACGTAGTGGAACTCATGCAGGACCACTCCGCTTCCTTAACGGCACTATTGAAGAGTCAAACACCGAGAATCAATGGAAACAAGCTGCTCGTTCACGTTCGAAACGAGACGGAAGCAGCCATCGCAAAGAAGAAGCTAACAGGCCCATTAGCAGAGTGCTATGAAGCAGCTGGCTTTCCTAAATACATGCTAGAAATCGAAGTAAAAGAATCAAAGCAAGATTACGATAAGTTTATGGAGCAGAAGCAGCAAGAAGACCACTCCAAGATGATGGAAGCATTGATTGAAAAGCAAAAAGCTGATACAGCTGAAAGCAAAGGTCAGACGCCTGATACGCTCGTTATCGGCTATAAGATCAAGGAAGATCCTGTGCCGATCGAAACCATTCAAGATGAAGAGCGGAGAATCGCTGTTCAAGGTTATGTGTTCGATGCAGAAACGAAGGAGCTTCGAAGTGGTCGTACACTCTTAACATTCAAAATTACAGATTACACGGATTCAATCTTAGTGAAGATGTTCTCTCGCGACAAAGAAGATGTGCCGATTCTTGAAGCGGTTCGAAAAGGAATTTGGGTAAAAGTGAGAGGCGGTATTCAAAACGATACGTTCGTTCGAGATCTCGTCATGATTGGAAACGACCTCACTCAAGTGACGCCGGAGCTTCGTAAAGATGAAGCACCTGAAGATGAGAAGCGTGTAGAACTGCATGCACATACACAGATGAGTCAAATGGATGCAGTGAGTTCTGTCGGTGATCTGATCAGTCAGGCTGCTAACTGGGGTCACCCTGCTATTGCGATTACGGACCATAACAACGTACAGTCGTTTCCTGATGCATACGCAGCGGGGAAGAAAAATGGCATCAAAATCCTTTACGGATTAGAAGCTGATCTTGTTGATGACGGTGTTCCTATCGCATATAACGAAGCAGATCGAGATCTTGAGTCAAGTACGTATATCGTATTTGACGTCGAGACGACAGGGTTATCTGCAGTTTATAATAAGATTATCGAGCTTGCAGCCGTTAAAGTGAAGGACGGAGAGATCGTCGATAAGTTTGAGCGATTCGCAAATCCTCATCATCCGCTATCGTCGACTACGATCGAACTTACTGGCATAACAGATGACATGGTGGAGAATGCACCTGAAATAGAGGACGTTTTAAAAGATTTTCATGAGTTTATCGGCGACGATATCCTGGTTGCTCATAACGCTAGTTTCGATATGGGATTCCTGAACGTTGGGTTCCGTAACATCGGATTAGGTGAAGCGAAAAATCCAGTTATCGATACGCTAGAGCTTGCGCGATTCCTGTTTCCAGAAATGAGAAACCACCGACTCAATACGCTTTGTAAGAAGTTTGATATCAACCTTACGCAGCACCATAGGGCGATCTATGACGCGGAAGCGACAGGCTATCTGATGTGGAAGCTTTTGAAAGATGCGCTGGAAAGAGAAATAACAAACCATAACCAGCTTAATGAGAATATGGGACAGACAGGATTCCAGCGAACAAGACCATCTCATACGATCATTCTAGCTAAAAACGATGTAGGACTAAAAAATCTTTTTAAACTTGTATCGCTTTCCCATCTCGACTACTTTTATCGGACAGCACGTATTCCAAGGTCAAAGCTTGAGAAGTATCGAGAAGGTCTATTGATCGGATCAGGGTGCGATAAAGGTGAAGTATTTGAAGGCATGATGCAAAAATCTCCTGAGGAGGTTGAGGAGATTGCAAAGTTTTACGATTATCTAGAAGTTCAGCCTCCTCAGAACTACATGCATCTTATAGAAAAAGAGCTTGTACAAGATGAAATGGCGTTAAGAGACATTATCGGAAATATCGTAAAGCTAGGAGAGAAATTAGATAAACCTGTCGTTGCGACAGGGAATGTGCATTATTTAGACCCTCAAGATCACATCTATCGTAAGGTTCTGATTAAAGCACAAGCTGGTAATCCATTGAACAGACAGACGTTGCCTCAAGTTCATTTTAGAACCACGAACGAAATGCTCGACTGCTTCCATTTCCTTGGTTCAGAGAAAGCAAAAGAAATCGTGGTTGAAAAACCGCAGCATGTCGCGAGTCTTATCGATGACATCAAGCCGATCAAGGATGATCTTTTCACGCCTAAGATCGAAGGTGCAGATGAAGAGATGAGAAAGATGAGCTATGATCGCGCTAGAAGTATTTATGGTGATGAACTACCGACGATCGTTGAGGAAAGACTAGAAAAAGAGCTAAAAAGTATTATAGGTCACGGATTTGCGGTAATCTATTTGATCTCTCAAAAGCTAGTTAAAAAATCACTGGATGACGGATATCTCGTAGGCTCACGTGGGTCAGTCGGGTCATCATTCGTAGCAACGATGACGGAAATTACAGAAGTTAACCCATTGCCGCCTCATTACGTATGTCCGACGTGTAAAGAGTCCAAATTCTTCGATGACGGTTCCGTAGGCTCAGGGTTTGACCTTCCTGATAAAGAGTGTGATACGTGCGGCGTTCCGCTCATTAAGGATGGACATGATATTCCGTTTGAAACGTTCCTAGGATTTAAAGGGGATAAAGTACCCGATATCGACTTGAACTTCTCAGGTGAATATCAGCCGAGAGCACACAATTATACGAAAGAACTCTTTGGGGAAGACAACGTCTATCGAGCGGGAACCATCGGCACTGTCGCAGAAAAAACGGCATATGGATATGTGAAAGGGTACATGGGTGATAACGACCTCCATTTCAGAGGTGCTGAAATCGACCGACTCGTAGCAGGCTGTACAGGCGTCAAACGTACATCAGGTCAGCACCCTGGCGGAATCATCGTAGTACCAGATTACATGGACATCTACGACTTTTCACCGATACAATTTCCAGCTGACGATAAAACTTCCGCTTGGAAAACAACTCATTTTGACTTCCACTCGATCCACGACAATCTCTTGAAGCTCGATATTCTAGGACACGATGATCCTACCGTGATCAGAATGCTTCAAGATTTAAGTGGAATCGACCCGAAGACGATTCCGACCGATGACGCTGAAGTGATGAAGCTATTCAGTGGCACAGAATCGCTCGGTGTTACGCAAGATCAAATCATGTGTAAAACTGGAACGTACGGCATTCCTGAATTCGGTACGCGCTTCGTTCGACAAATGCTTGAAGACACGAAACCTAGTACGTTCTCAGAACTCGTACAGATCTCTGGTCTATCACACGGCACGGATGTATGGCTTGGGAATGCACAGGAGCTCATTCAGGCCGGTACATGTTCACTTAGTGAAGTGATCGGGTGTCGTGACGATATCATGGTGTACTTGATCTATAAAGGGCTCGAACCATCCCTTGCATTTAAGATCATGGAGTTCGTTCGTAAAGGGAAAGGTCTGCAAGAGGAATGGGTCAACGAAATGAAGAAGCACGATGTGCCTGATTGGTATATCGATTCTTGCTTGAAGATCAAATACATGTTCCCAAAAGCCCATGCGGCAGCATATGTCCTTATGGCGGTGAGGATCGCTTACTTCAAAGTGCATCATCCTATTCTTTTCTATGCTGCTTACTTCACAGTAAGAGCAGATGACTTTGATATCGATACGATGGTAAAGGGATCGAACGCAATCCGAGCTAGAATTGAAGAGATCAACGAAAAGGGTCTCGATGCTTCTCCGAAAGAGAAGAACCTACTCACTGTCCTTGAGATCGCGCTTGAAATGTCAGAGAGAGGTCTTCGTATGCAGAAAGTTGACCTCTACAGATCGAAGGCAACAGAGTTTATCGTAGATGGCGATTCTCTTATTCCTCCGTTCAACTCACTACCTGGAGTGGGAACAAACGCTGCACTGAATATCGAAGCTTCAAAAGAGGATGGAGAATTCCTCTCGAAAGAAGATCTTCAACAGCGAAGTAAGATTTCAAAAACGGTCCTTGAGTATCTAGATGACCATGGCTGTCTTGAAGGGCTGCCAGATGCTAATCAGCTCAGTCTTTTCTAAAGGAAGCCGCGTTCTCTTCTTTGTTGAATTGGCTAAATGAGTATGGTATAGTAATTGTGGAAATACTAGTGAATACACACGCAGCGAAAGAGTGGGGCTAACCCACTCTTTCGTTTTCGATTGGGACCCTGCTTGACAGGATCAGAAAGGAGGACAACCAATGACTGAACATGTGATCACGGTTACAGAAGAACTAGTAAAACCAATAGCAGATGAAATGAACCTGGAACTTGTAGATGTAGAATTCACACAGGAGGGAAAGAACTGGTTTCTCCGTGTCTATATCGATTCTCCGCGGGGCGTTGATATCGAGGAATGCGGTGTTGTGAGCGAGAAATTAAGTGAGCAACTTGATAAGCAAGATCCGATCGAGCAACCATACTTCCTAGAAGTATCTTCGCCAGGTGCCGAGCGTCCACTTAAGAAACCATCCGATTTCGAGAAAGTGGTAGGTAAGCAAGTATACATTACAACCTATGAACCCATCGACGGCGAAAAGAGCTTTGAAGGTAAGCTTGTAAACTTTGATGGTGAGACGGTTGTCGTCGAGCAGAAGGTTAAAACAAGAACAATAACGGTAGAAGTACCTTATGACAAAGTGGCAAGCGCTAGGCTTGCAGTTGTTTTTTAATTAAAGGGGAGAATGAAAATGAATAGTAGTGATCTATTGGATGCACTGACCGTTCTTGAAAAGGAGAAGGGCATCAGTAAGGATATTATCGTGGAGGCAATCGAAGCAGCGTTGATCTCCGCTTATAAGCGTAATTTCCACCAGGCGCAAAATGTTAGAGTAGACTTCAATCAAGATACAGGGTCGATTCGTGTATTCGCACGTAAAGATGTTGTGGAAGAAGTTGAAGACTCCCGCTTAGAGATCTCTCTTGCAGATGCGAAGGATATGGATCCACAGTATGAAGTTGAAGATGTTGTTGAGATTGAAGTAACGCCTCGTAACTTCGGTAGAATTGCCGCTCAGACAGCGAAGCAGGTTGTCACTCAGCGAGTTCGTGAAGCTGAACGCGGCATTATTTTTAGTGAGTTTATCGAGCGTGAAGACGATATCATGACAGGTATCGTACAGCGTCAAGATCACCGCTTCATCTATGTTGACCTCGGTAGGATCGAAGCCCTTCTTCCAACTGGCGAACAGATGCCGAACGAAACATACAAATCGCATGATAGAATAAAAGTGTATGTTACAAAAGTTGAAAAAACGACAAAAGGACCACAGGTGATGGTTTCACGTACACACCCTGGTCTTTTGAAGCGTCTCTTCGAGCTTGAAGTACCAGAAATCTACGATGGTACTGTAGAAGTGAAGTCGATCTCCCGCGAAGCAGGCGATCGTTCAAAGATCTCTGTTCATGCAGAAGATCCTGAAATCGATCCGGTTGGCTCTTGTGTAGGCCAGCGTGGACAGCGAGTACAGGCGATCGTGAACGAATTGAAAGGCGAGAAAATCGATATCGTCCGCTGGTCAGAAGATATCGTTGAATACGTAGCAAACGCTCTAAGTCCTTCAAAAGTACTTAAAGTGAATGTTGATGAAGAGAATAAGATGACTCAGGTGATCGTACCTGATTATCAACTATCTCTAGCGATTGGAAAACGTGGTCAGAATGCACGTCTTGCTGCGAAACTAACAGGCTGGAAAATTGATATTAAGAGTCAGTCAGAAGCGGAAGAAGAAGGCATTTATACTGAAGATGACACTCCGCTCTTCGAAGAGGAAGAAACTGACTACGATAACGAATAGTAGGATCAGGAGAGGTGTCCATCGTGAAAAACCGTAAGATTCCGATGCGTAAGTGTGTAGCCTGTCAGGAAATGAAGCCAAAGAAAGAACTAGTACGCGTTGTCAGGTCTAAAGAAGGAGAAATAGCGATTGACCCGACTGGAAAGATGAACGGCCGTGGGGCATACCTCTGCAATAGTGAAGAGTGTTTTAAACTAGCTAGAAAAAAGAACGCACTCTCTGCACATCTTAAAGCAGAAGTTACAGATGACGTTTATCTCCATCTTGAAGAGTTACGTTCATGAGAGGAAATTGGGAATCACTTCTGGGACTTGCTCAACGTGCAGGCAAACTCGTATCGGGTGAAGAATTAGTAGTTAAGGAAATCCGACGAAAACATGCGAGACTCGTACTGTTAGCGGATGACGCATCCGACAATACAAAGAAGAAAATTACAGATAAAGCAACTACTTATGGAATCCCAGTATGTATTGTAGCAGGACGCTATGAACTCGGGCATGCGATCGGTAAAGCACAGCGAGTGACGATAGCCGTCACTGATGAAGGATTTGCAAAGAAACTTTTTGCTATTCTTGATCAATAACTCGGGGGTGAACGTATGAGTAAGATGCGAATTTATGAATATGCAAAGGAACACAATACAACAAGTAAGGATGTTATCGAAAAGTTAAAAAGCATGAATATAAAAGTCACGAATCACATGTCTGTGATCGACGATTCAACAGTGGAGAAGCTTAATAGCAATTCGAAACAATCCAAAAAGGGAAGCGACAAAAACAGTATGGAAAATAAAAACAACAGAAATAACCCAAAAGCAAACTCAAACCAAAAGAGCAACACAAATAAACCAAACAATGCACGTCGTGGTGGCAGACGCCCAAATCGTCGTGGCAAAGGACAACCACCTAAGAACACTGCAGCTCCAAGAAGATTGCCTGAAAAGGTAACGTTCATCGGTTCATTGACGGTTGGACAGCTTGCAGAGAAGCTTGGTAAAGATGCTTCTGAGATCATCAAGAAGCTTATGGGTCTTGGTGTAATGGCAACGATCAACCAGGAGCTCGATAAAGATACAATGGAACTTATTTGTGACGATTATGGCGTAAAAGTAGAAGAAGAAGAAATCTTTGAAATTACAGACCTTGATAATTATACAAAAGAAGATGATAGCGAGAAGCTTGTGGAGCGTCCTGCTGTCGTAACAATCATGGGTCACGTTGACCACGGTAAAACAACTCTACTAGATAGCATCCGTAACACGAAGGTAACGCAAGGTGAAGCTGGCGGAATCACACAGCACATCGGTGCTTACCAAATCGATAACAAAGACAAAAAGATCACTTTCTTAGATACACCTGGTCACGCAGCATTTACAACAATGCGTGCACGTGGTGCGAAAGTTACAGATATCGCAATCATCGTAGTAGCGGCAGATGACGGTATTATGCCTCAGACTGTCGAAGCGATTAACCATGCGAAAGCTGCAGAGGTGCCAATTATCGTTGCAGTTAATAAGATGGATAAAGAAGGTGCAAATCCTGACCGTGTCCTTCAGGAACTTACTGAGTATGAGCTAGTTCCAGAAGCATGGGGTGGAGACACGATCACTGTTAATCTTTCTGCGATCAAAGGGGAAGGAATCGATGAGCTCCTTGAAATGATCGTTCTAGTTTCTGAAGTAGAAGAATTCAAAGCGAACCCTGATAAGTTAGCTTCTGGATCTGTTATTGAAGCTCAGCTAGACAAAGGTCGTGGTGCAGTTGCAACACTTCTCGTACAAGAAGGTACGTTAAAAGTTGGAGATCCTGTCGTTGTCGGTAATACGTTCGGACGTGTGCGTGCAATGGTCAACGACCTTGGTAAGCGCGTGAAAACAGCTGAACCATCTACACCGGTTGAAATAACTGGACTTAGTGATGTTCCTCAAGCTGGAGACCGCTTCGTGGCATTTGAAGATGAAAAGCAGGCTCGCCAAGTAGGTGAAGCGCGTGCACAGCAACAAATTGAAGCACAGCGTAAAGAGTCTTCTAAGATGAATCTTGACGATCTATTTGAGAAGATCCAACAAGGTGATGTGAAAGACATCAACATCATCATTAAAGCAGATGTGCAAGGTTCCGTCGAAGCACTTGCAGGTTCTCTCAAGAAGATCGAAGTTGAAGGTGTTAAGATCAACATCATTCATACAGGTGTAGGTGCGATCACTGAATCTGACATCATCCTTGCTTCTGCTTCGAATGCGATCATTATCGGCTTCAGTGTACGTCCTGATAACAATGCGAAGAAAGTTGCAGATGCAGAGCAAGTTGATATTCGTCTTCACCGCGTAATTTATACAGCGATCGAAGAAATTGAATCAGCGATGAAAGGGATGCTTGATCCTGTCTATGAAGAAAAGGTCATCGGTCAAGCTGAAGTTCGTGAAACGTTCAAAGTTTCTAAAGTTGGTACGATCGCAGGTTCTTACGTGATTGAAGGTAAGATCACTAGAAACTCTGGCGTACGAGTAATCCGTGACGGCATCGTCGTTTTCGAAGGTGAAGTCGATACCTTGAAGCGTTTCAAAGATGATGCAAAAGAAGTTGCGAAAGGCTATGAGTGTGGTATTACACTTGCGAAGTTCAACGATGTGAAGGAAGGCGACATCATTGAAGCATTCGTAATGGAGGAAGTAAAACCTAAGTGATCGGCTACATTGAGTGCGAATGCATAATCTATGATGCGCAGTCACTTAAACAGAAAAGATCAGTGCTACAGTCGGTGATAAGCCGGCTGAAGCACTATAATTTAGCAGTTTCTGAGCTTGATAATCAGGATTTGTGGCAACGAACTGTGATAGGAATCGTAACGACTGCTTCTAGCAAGACAGCCTGTGAGCGGGAATTACAGAGAGCTATCGCATTGATCGATTCAAATCCTGACATTGAGCTTACCCGAACAACTTATGAATGGCTTTAGGAAGAAATGAGGTGTAACGATGAGCAATGTTCGCGCGCACCGCGTAGGTGAACAGATGAAGAAAGAACTTGGGGATATCATCAGCAGAAAGATAAAAGATCCTCGTGTAGGTTTCGTTACAGTAACAGCTGTTGAGGTTACAAACGACCTTCAACAAGCAACAGTATTCATTACTGTTTTAGGTGATGAAGAGAAGAAAGATGCTACTCTTAACGGTCTTGCAAAAGCGACAGGTTTTATTCGCTCAGAAATCGGAAAGAGAATTCGTCTTCGCAAAACACCTGAAATTTATTTCGAATTCGATGAATCCATCGATTACGGTAATAAAATAGAGAGACTTCTTGCGGATTTAAATCAATCTGATGAATAGAGAACGTTAGGATAGGCAGGAATGTCTATCCTTTCTCTATGTTTAGAAAGGAGGAAAAGTGATGGAAGGGATCTTACCATTAAAAAAACCTGCTGGGATGACGTCACATGACTGCGTTGCGAAAGTACGCAAAATTCTTATGACTAAGAAGGTAGGGCATACAGGAACGCTCGATCCTGCAGTTACGGGAGTGTTGCCGCTCTGTATTGGAAGAGCAACAAAGGTTGCACAGTATATGACGGATTTCTCTAAAACTTATGAAGCTGTTATTACTCTTGGCTATTCGACTTCTACTGAAGACGCAACTGGAGAGAAGATTGAAGAAAAAAGCATAACGACGAATTTCGAACCTAAGGAAATCACGTCTACTCTAGAAGCCTTCAAAGGAGAAATTGAACAAGTTCCACCGATGTATTCAGCGGTTAAAGTGAACGGAAAGCGACTGTACGAATATGCATTTGAAGGAAAAGTAGTCGAACGACCTTCACGTCATGTCACGATTCATGAAATCGAACGAACCGGAGAAATCGTCTATAAGGACGGTACAGTGGATATCCCTGTTCGAGTCGTATGTAGTAAAGGAACGTATATCAGAACGCTTGCTGTCGATATCGGAGCTTCCTTAGGATATCCGGCTCATATGTCATCATTAGTCAGGACTGCTTCTGGCCCATTTAAGCTCGAAGAATGTTTGACATTTGATGAGATTACACAGATGATAGAAGAAGAAACGTTAAGACTTTTTCCCCTGGAATATGCCCTTTCTTCTATGCCTTCTCTTACGGTAGACAAAGAGATGGAAGCGAAGCTACAAAATGGTTCGGTACTGCCTGAAGTTGAAGAGATGACAGATGAGCGACTCGTTATGTATAGTGAAGAAGGTAAAGCCATCGCCATTTATCAGAAACACCCAGAAAAGCCAGGGCTTATGAAACCTGAAAAAGTGTTCTCGAGATGAAGTTAGAAGGTGAAAGCTATGAAAACAATTTATTTATCTCATCCGCATTTTATTGAATCGAATAAACCATCTGTCATGGCGCTCGGGTATTTTGATGGGATTCACCGAGGTCATCAAAAGGTGATATCTACAGCGAAGAAAATCGCAGAGGAAAAAGGCGTTGCTTCCTCAGTCATGACGTTTTACCCTCATCCATCAGTCGTTCTTGGCAAGTCATCACCTCAAGTTGAAGCGATCACGCCGCTTGATGAGAAGATCGACCTGATCGACGAGATGGGAATCGACGTACTATATATTGTAAAGTTCGATACAACCATCGCAGGATTGACGCCACAGCAATTCGTTGATGACTATATCATCAATCTATCAGTGGTTCATGTCGTAGCTGGATTCGATTTTACATATGGCAGTAAAGGCAGAGGAACGATGGAGTCGATGCCATTCCATGCGCGTAATAAATTCGACCAGACGGTTATTGAAAAAGTGTCAAAGGATGATGAAAAAGTGAGCTCTACTCTAATCCGCTCTTATATTCGAGAAGGCGCAGTAGAAAACATCGAAGAAGTCTTAGGTCGTAGGTACGTGATTTCTGGGAATGTAATCAAAGGTGATCAGCGAGGCAGGACGATCGGATTTCCTACAGCAAACATTCAGCTTGATAACGAATACCTTGTTCCTGCAACTGGTGTATATGCTGTAAGGCTGAAACACGATGGCCAGTGGAGAAATGGCGTTTGCAACATAGGCTATAAACCTACTTTTTATGATGATGCACCAGACAAACCTTCTATAGAAGTTCATGTTTTTGATTTCGAAGAAGATTTGTATGGAAAAGAAGTTTCAGTCGAGTTTTACAAGAAGATACGTGGTGAAGTGAAATTTCCATCCGTTGACGCATTGATCGAACAGATTGGGAAAGATGCAGATCTCGCAAGAAAAATCCTAGAATAGATTCCTCTTGCATTTTACTACAAAAACATGTAGTCTAATATCTGTACGATATGTACACAACCTTTACTGGGCAATCGACTCTCCGACGTTTGCGCGGTAACAGGGGATTAAGAATTGAAGGAGGTGAAAAGGATGGCAATCACACAAGAGCGTAAGCAAGAGCTTATCACTAAGTTCAAAACTCACGAGAATGATACTGGTTCTCCAGAAGTTCAAATCGCTGTCCTAACTGAGGAAATTAACAATTTGAACGGTCATCTTCGTTTCCACAAGAAAGACCACCACTCTCGTCGCGGTCTTCTAAAGATGGTTGGTAAACGTCGTAACCTACTAACGTACCTTCGTAACAAGGACGTTACTCGTTACCGTGAACTAATCAAAGAACTTGGTCTACGTAGATAATGAGTTAAAAAGCGGGATTCTTTCCCGCTTTTTTATTAGGTTTAAAATACATAGATTTCGTCCTTTCTTTTTAGAAGATAAAAGGTTAGGGTATAATGTATACTAAAAGAAATGATTTTATAGGATGAGAGGAGTTCTCACAGTAATGGCACAAGATAAGCAAGTGTTTTCGATCGAGTGGGCTGGCCGCCAGCTGACTGTAGAAATCGGTCAATTGGCTAAACAGGCGAGCGGTGCAGCCATGATTCGTTATGGCGATACAGCTGTACTATCAACAGTAACAGGTTCGAAGGAACCAAAGGACCTTCCATTCTTCCCACTTACAGTTAACTATGAAGAAAGACTATATGCAGTCGGTAAGATTCCAGGAGGTTTCATTAAACGTGAAGGCCGTCCTAGTGAAAAGGCAATCTTAGCAAGCAGATTGATCGACCGCCCAATTCGTCCATTGTTCCCAGATGGTTTCCGTAATGAGGTACAGGTCGTAAGTACTGTAATGAGCGTTGATCAAGACTGCTCTTCTGAAATGGCAGCGATGTTCGGCTCATCTCTTTCTTTAGGTATCAGTGATCTACCATTCGATGGACCAATCGCTGGAGTTGTAATCGGACGCATCAACGGAGAGTTTGTCGTAAACCCTGGAGTTGAGCAGCTTGAAGAAAGTGATATCAACTTAACGGTTGCAGGAACAAAAGAAGCGATCAACATGGTAGAAGCAGGTGCAGATGAAGTTCCTGAAGAAACGATGCTTGAAGCGATCTTATTCGGACATCAGGAAATCAAACGCCTGATTACGTTCCAAGAAGAAATTATTGAAGCTTGCGGAAAAGAAAAGCGTGAAGTCGTTCTGAAAAAAGCTGATGAAACGCTTGAAGCTGAACTTAGCGAAAAGTTTCTAGCTGACGTTAAAGAGGCAGTAAAAGTAGTTGAAAAGCATGCACGTCAAGAAGCGATCGATGAAGTAATGAATCGTGCTGTCGAAGCTTACGAAGACAATGAAGAAGTTCCTGAAGGTGAAGTAAGTTCGATCATGAATAGCTTCGTAAAACAGGAAGTTCGTCGCTTGATTCTTAAGGATAAAGTGAGACCTGATGGACGTGGTGTGGATGAAATTCGTCCACTAAACTCAGAAGTTGGCATTCTTCCAAGAACACACGGATCTGGATTGTTCACTAGAGGACAAACGCAAGCACTAAGTATTTGTACGCTAGGAGCACTCGGTGATGTTCAAATCTTAGATGGTCTAGGAACAGAAGAATCCAAACGTTTCATGCATCATTATAACTTCCCTAAGTTCAGTGTTGGTGAAACTGGACCTATGAGAGGACCTGGTCGTCGTGAAATTGGACACGGTGCGCTAGGTGAGCGTGCGCTTGAACCTGCTATCCCAACTGAAAAAGACTTCCCATACACAATCCGTCTTGTTTCAGAAGTTCTTGAATCAAACGGATCTACATCTCAAGCAAGTATCTGCGCAAGTACACTTGCTATGATGGATGCGGGTGTACCGATTAAAGCACCTGTCGCTGGAATTGCAATGGGATTAGTAAGTGACGGAGAAGACGTAACCGTTCTGACTGATATTCAAGGCATGGAAGACGCACTAGGCGATATGGACTTTAAAGTTGCCGGAACGAAGCAAGGTGTAACGGCACTTCAAATGGATATCAAGATTTCAGGTATCAACGAAGATATCCTTCGTCAAGCACTTGAACAAGCTAGAAAAGGGCGTTTAGATATCCTTGAGAACATGATGAGTGCGATCAGCGAGCCACGTACTGAGCTATCTGCATATGCTCCGAAGATCTTAACGATGTCCATCAAGCCAGATAAGATTCGTGACGTGATCGGGCCAAGCGGGAAGATCATCAACAAGATTATCGAGGAAACAAACGTCAAGATCGATATCGAACAAGATGGTTCGATCTTCATCTCATCAACTGATCAAGAAATGAACGCAAAAGCGAAGAAGATCATCGAAGATCTTGTAAGAGAAGTAGAAGTAGGCGCAACTTACCTTGGTAAAGTTAAGCGTGTTGAGAAATTCGGCGCGTTTGTTGAACTTTTCCAAGGAAAAGAAGGTCTCGTTCATATTTCTGAGCTCGCTGAAGAGCGTACGAACAAGGTTGAAGACGTTGTATCGATCGGCGATGAAGTAATGGTTAAAGTAAAAGAGATCGACAAGCAGGGACGCGTTAACCTTTCTCGCAAAGCATTATTGAAAGAAGCGCGTGAAAGAGAAGAACAAAGTCAACAAAGCTAAGAATTCGGCTCAGCCGAATTCTTTTTTTATTTCAATTTAGTTTCTTTTCACACTAGTTCTAGGGCTTGCCTTTTTCACATAACCTTTGTACAAAAGGGGGTCATGTTGATGAAGAAAACCTGGATACACATTGTTGTATTTGTGATCATTCTGGCAATGACAGCAGAAACCATTCAAAACCCCTACACAACGATGTACTTAACTTCTCTAAAAGAGGAAGCAATCATGGTGAGTGGCAGTAACTCACTACATAATGAGATTTTAGAAGCGAAAGAAAAATACGATATAAAGCCGGTAAATGCCGTCGTCGATCGGGTATGGAAAGGCATTCCTGGGTACAATGGAGTAGAGGTAGAAGTAAAAGCATCTCTTGAAAAAATGCAAGGGAAGAAGTTTGACGAAGCGATGTTAGTTAAAAAAGAAATCGAGCCTGAAATCCAGCTAGAAGACCTAAAACCAGCACCTGTCTATAAAGGGAACCCAAACAAACCGATGGTGGCCTTGATGATCAACGTCGCATGGGGAGAAGAATTTTTACCAGACATGTTGAAGCATCTAAAGAAACATAATGTGCATGCTACATTTTTTCTGGATGGTTCCTGGGCTAAGAAAAATTCGGATCTTGTTCGAATGATTCATGAAGAAGGGCATGAAATAGGGAATCACGCTTATTCACATCCAGATTTGAAGCAAATGAATGATGCTGCTATTCGTAAGGAGCTCGAAGATACTAATAAAGTGATCGAAGCAGCAATCGATCAAAAGCCTGTCGTGTTCGCACCACCTAGTGGAAGCTACGCTTACAATAGCGTAGAAATCGCACATAAGCTCGGTATGCAAACGGTACTGTGGAGTGTTGACACGGTGGACTGGAAAAAACCATCACCTCATGTGATTACACAGAGAGTTCTTCAAAAGGTTCATGCAGGTGCTTTAGTTCTAATGCACCCTACAGAGCCAACAGAAAAAAGCTTGGAAGCAATGGTTAGGGGAATTAAAGATCGAGGCTATCAC
This sequence comes from Anaerobacillus sp. ABR4_321, assembly GCF_056158505.1. NCBI lineage: Bacteria > Bacillati > Bacillota > Bacilli > Caryophanales > Bacillaceae > Anaerobacillus > Anaerobacillus sp. ABR4_321. The sequence goes on along the minus strand of NZ_JBSWTK010000001.1, from coordinate 2,836,969 downwards.
TTAGGTACGGTATCTCAAGTTTTGGATTCAAAACGAGTTTCGAAGATTCCATAAAATTGTTTCCAATCTGTTTTAATGATATAGTGTTTTTGGAACAGAATGACTAGGTTACATTACAGGAGGAACAAGCTTGATTAACAAAGTAACTTGTAAAAATGGAGTAAGAGTAGTATTAGAAAATATTCCGACCGTTCGATCAGTAGCTATAGGAATCTGGATCGGTACTGGATCTCGTTTTGAACCTAAAGAACTTAATGGAGTTTCTCACTTTCTTGAGCATATGTTTTTTAAAGGCACTGACAAGCGAAACGCAAAGGAAATTGCTGAATCATTCGATAGCATCGGTGGACAGGTGAACGCGTTCACTTCAAAAGAATACACGTGCTATTATGCGAAGGTTCTCGATGATCATTCTGAATATGCGTTAGATGTGCTAAGCGATATGTTTTTCAATTCACAGTTTGAAGCATCTGAGCTCGCGAAAGAGAAAAACGTTGTTTATGAGGAAATTAAGATGTATGAAGACACTCCTGATGACATCGTACACGATATTCTTAGTCAGGCGAGTTATGGGGACCACGAACTTGCGATGCCTATTCTAGGAACAGAAGAAACGTTAAAAGGATTCTCAGGCGACACGCTTCGAGAGTATATGCAAACTCATTACACACCTGACAACATCGTGATCTCGATCGCTGGTAATGTGGACAAATCGTTCATGGAAAAAGTGGAGAGAGCGTTCGAGAACTGGGAGACACCTGCAGGAAAACCAGAAGTTCAAGCACCGACGTTTGAACCTGGTCATATCGCTAGAAAGAAAGAAACAGAGCAGGCACATCTTTGTCTAGGGTATAAAGGGCTTCCGTTCGGAACAGACGACATCTATAGCTTGATCGTCATGAACAATGTGTTAGGCGGTAGCATGAGTAGTCGACTTTTCCAAGAAGTACGTGAAGAACAGGGTCTAGCTTACTCTGTGTTCTCCTATCACTCTGCATACCAAGATAGCGGGTTGCTAACGATTTATGCAGGTACAGCTCAAAATCAGCTAGATCGTCTTTACGAAACGATTCAGAACACGCTTTCTCAGTTCAAACAAGAAGGCATCACGACGAAAGAGCTTCAGAACTGTAAAGAACAGTTAAAAGGTAACTTGATGCTCAGCTTAGAAAGTACAAATAGTAGAATGAGCCGTAACGGTAAGAATGAACTTCTGCTAAATCAACATCGCACGCTTGATGATATCATTAAAAACATTGAAAACGTTGACCACGAAAAAGTGAACAACATGGTTCAGGCAACGTTTACAGATGATTTCTCTTCTTCTTTAATCAGTCCGAACGGATTGTTTCCAAAAGGCATGGAGAAGTGATTAGAAGCTGTCGAGTTTAACTCGGCAGCTTTTTTTCTGTCATCTGAAATCGACTCGTTTATCACGTCTTCTACATTCGCCTCAAACATAGACTATGGTAAGGATATCGTTCAGGGAGGGCTTCGAATGAGACTTAGTCAGTTGAGTGGAAAAGAGCTTGTGGACGTTGAAAAGGGGAAAAGGCTCGGCGTACTCGGGCAAACAGATTTACTATTCGATGAAACAAACGGATCTTTGAAGGCGCTGATCATCCCAAAAACATCATGGGGAGGACTAAAACGGACGGAAAACGCGATATCGATCCCTTGGGAAAATATTCAAACAATCGGTCGAGATATGATCATTGTTCAAAATAAAAATGAAGGTAAAATTGAGCAAGATCGATAATTCACCAAGCGGGCATCAACCACATAGAATGTTGAGAAATTACAATAAATCCCCGTAGGTAGACGTGGAAAAAGAAAGGGGAGGAACGATGCTAACGAATCAACATATCGCAGTAATCGGCGGTGATGCCCGCCAGCTTGAAATCATTCGAAAGTTAACAGAGATGAACGCTGATTTATTTTTGATCGGCTTTGACCAGTTAGATCATGGATTCACTGGAGCAACAAAGTGCTCGGTCGATGAAGTAGACCTTACGAAGCTCGATGCCATTGTCCTTCCAGTTGCCGGAACCAATATGGAAGGTGAAGTCGATAGTATTTTTTCTAATGAAAAAGTCGTATTGACTGCAGAGCACTTCAGTAAAACTCCTTCACACTGCGTTGTTTATAGTGGTATTAGTAATAGCCACCTCGAAGGGATGGCTATGAAAGCGTCAAGAAAACTCGTAAAATTATTCGAACGAGATGATATTGCAATATACAATTCGATTCCTACTGTAGAAGGAACGATCATGATGGTCATTCAGCATACTGATATTACGATCCACCAATCGAACATCGCTGTACTTGGACTTGGAAGGGTCGGGATGTCAGTAGCGCGATCATTCGATGCTCTCGGTGCAAACGTAAGCGTTGGAGCAAGAAAACCCGAACACCTTGCGAGAATAACGGAAATGGGGTTAAAACCGTTTCATTTATCATCGCTCGCTACTGAAGTTGCGAACATCGATGTGTGCATCAATACCGTTCCAGCTCAAATCGTTACGTCAGAGGTCATTTCCAAAATGCCGTCTCATACTCTGATTATCGATCTAGCATCCAAACCAGGCGGAACAGATTTTCGATTCGCAGAAAAACGGGGGATCAAAGCGCTATTAGCTCCAGGACTACCGGGAATTGTCGCTCCAAAAACAGCTGGGAAAATCATAGCCGGAGTATTGACGCAGCTGCTTATTGAACAGCTTAAAGAAGGGGAGGAAAAGAATCCATGAGTTTGAAAGGAAAACACATTGGATTTGGTTTGACAGGATCTCATTGTACGTACGACGCTGTTGTTCCACAGATAGAAGAACTCGTGCAGTTAGGGGCGAAGGTAACGCCCTTTGTTTCTCATACCGTCACATCGACAAATACACGTTTTGGAGATGGAGAAGACTGGGTTTCTAAAATTGTAGAAATTACCGGTAATGAAGCGGTGGATTCGATTGTGAAAGCTGAGCCATTCGGTCCTAGGACTCCGTTAGATTGTATGGTAATTGCTCCGATTACGGGCAATTCCATCAGTAAATTTGCGAATGCTATGACAGACTCTCCTGTATTGATGGGAGCAAAAGCAACGTTAAGGAATGAGAAGCCAGTTGTTCTTGGAATTTCAACCAATGATGGACTCGGCTTGAATGGAACAAACATCCTTAGATTGATGTCGACTAAAAATATTTATTTCATTCCTTTTGGTCAAGATGATCCTGTTAAGAAACCAAATTCCCTTGTCGCAAGAATGACCTCACTGACTGAGACGATTGAGAATGCCATGAATGGAAAACAGTATCAGCCTGTCTTAGTCGAACGTTATTTAGATTAAAGAACAGTTTTTCTTTCTTTAAAACAGGTTTATGATAGAATAGAGAATAAAATCACCAGATCTTGAGGAGAAACGTAGGTTTCTCCTTCTGTTGTGCTGGGTATTGAATGATTGGAATATGGAAGGAGAATTATTAACATGAGCGTTAAACAATTTCACGTAGCAGTAGTTGGAGCAACAGGTGCAGTCGGACAACAAATGATTAAAACACTAGAAGAACGAGATTTTCCGATCTCGACCTTAACGCTCCTTTCATCATCACGTTCAGCTGGAACGAAAGTGTCATTTAAGGGCCAAGAAGTGACAGTTCAAGAAGCAAAACCTGAATCATTCATTGGCGTCGATCTGGCTTTATTTAGTGCAGGAGGCGGAATTTCAAAACAATTAGCACCTGCTGCAGTGAGGCATGGTGCGATTGTTGTTGATAACACGAGTGCATTCAGAATGAACGAAGATGTACCTCTCGTCGTACCAGAAGTGAATGAAAGAGATTTAAACGATCATAAAGGAATCATTGCCAACCCTAATTGCTCGACGATCCAGATGGTCGCAGCACTCGAGCCCTTGAAGCAAGCATACGGCCTAAACAAGATTATCGTATCCACGTACCAAGCTGTAAGCGGTGCAGGAGCGAATGCGGTTACGGAAATGAAAGAACAGTCGAAAGCCGTATTAGAAGGTCAGGATCATACTCCTGAGTACCTACCAGTAAAAGGTGATAAGAAACATTATCCAATTGCGTTTAACGCAATTCCTCAAATAGATATGTTTGAAGAAAATGGATTTACTTTCGAAGAAATGAAAATGATAAACGAGACGAAGAAGATTATGCATGATGCTGAGCTTGAAGTAGCAGCGACATGTGTACGCCTACCGATTGAAACAGGTCACGCTGAATCCGTATACGTCGAGATTGAGAGCGATGATGTTTCAGTAGAGCAGATCAGAGAGCTATTGAGCAATGCGCCTGGTGTTACGCTTCAAGATGATCCAACGAATCAAGTATATCCGATGCCTGTCGATGCGGTTGGTAAACCAGATGTGTTCGTTGGACGCATAAGACAAGATCTTGACCGAAAAAATGGCTTTCATATGTGGATTGTCTCTGATAATCTACTGAAGGGGGCAGCGTGGAACTCGGTGCAAATCGCTGAAAGTCTTGCAGCCCTAAATATATTGAAATAGACTGAAGAAGGTGTGCGAAATGAAAGTCATCGTCCAGAAGTTTGGTGGCACTTCATTAAAAAGTGAAGACGGAAGAAATCGAGCAGTAAATCATATAAAAGATGCAGTTAGAGATGGATACAAAGTCGTCGTCGTTGTATCAGCTATGGGCCGATTCGGCGACCCGTATGCGACGGACACGCTACTTGGACTGATAGGTGATCGTAATCGAAAAGTAACGTCAAGAGAATATGATCTACTCGTATCGTGCGGTGAAAGTATTTCATCTGTCGTGTTCTCTAACATGCTTCTTGAAGAAGGACTGAAAGCTACTGCTTATACAGGAGGGCAGGCTGGATTCATCACGACGGGTGAACATAGTAAAGCCCGGATTCTAGAGATGAGAACAGAGCGTTTATCTGAAGAGTTAAATACGATGGACGTTGTTGTCGTTACAGGCTTCCAAGGAATAACAGAAAAAGGAGATGTGACGACCCTTGGTAGAGGAGGAAGCGATACGTCAGCTGCAGCTTTAGGAGCGGCTCTTTCAGCTGAATGGGTAGATATCTTTACAGACGTAGAAGGAATCATGACAGCTGACCCTCGCCTAGTAGAGAAGGCACGTCCTCTTTCGATCGTCACATACAACGAAGTGTGCAACATGGCATATCAAGGGGCAAAGGTCATCCATCCTCGAGCAGTTGAAATTGCGATGCAATCCAAGGTTCCGATGAGGATTCGTTCAACTTACTCGTCTTCCACAGGAACGCTTGTAACTTCTATGAAGGGTAATCCTGCAGGAGAACAAGTTGTTGATCGGCTCATTACAGGAATCGCCCATGTGAATGGAGTTTCACAAATAAAAGTATTTGCCAAAGAAGGGCAATACGATTTACAGTCGAAAGTGTTTAAAGCAATGGCGATTGAAGGGATCAGTGTTGATTTCATCAACATAAGTCCAACAGGAGTCGTCTACACTGTCATGGAAGAAATGACGGAAAAAGCAGTGAAAACGTTAAACGATATGGGTTACGATCCTGTCGTCATCGAAAACTGTGCTAAAGTATCTGCAGTAGGAGCAGGAATGAGCGGAGTCCCAGGGGTTACCTCAAAAATCGTCGAGGCGTTAGCGGGGCAGAACATCGACATTCTACAATCTGCAGATTCACATACCACCATATGGGTTCTAGTAAAACAAAACGACCTTTCTGCAGCTGTGAACGCACTGCATGAAACGTTTTATCTACACTTAGAGCCAGGTACAGAAGAAGTAGAACAGATGATGGATCAGCGGTAACCCAGAAGCAAGGAGTGGGTAGAAAATGAATTTTGGAAAAGTACTTACAGCAATGGTGACGCCATTCGATCGTAAAGGATACGTGGATTTCACCAAAACAGAGCAGTTGATCAATTACCTGATTAAGAACGGCTCAGACGGTCTCGTGATAGCAGGTACTACTGGAGAATCACCAACGCTTTCTTCAGAAGAAAAGGTCGCGTTGTTCAAGCATTCAGTGAAAGCTTCTAACGGAAGAATTCCAATTATCGCAGGAACAGGAAGCAACAATACACATGCCACCATCGAACTTACGAAAAAGGCTGAAGATACGGGTGTCGATGCTGTTATGATCGTTTCTCCTTACTACAGCAAACCAGGTCAAAGAGGCCTATATGAGCATTTTAAAGCTGTAGCAGAGTCAACGAAGCTTCCAGTTATGATCTACAATATCCCAGGAAGATCAGTGGTCAACATGACGGCTGATACGATTGTAGAGCTATCAAAAATTGAGAACATCGTTTCAGTGAAAGAGGCTAGCGGTGATCTCGACCAAATCACAGATATCATTAGCCGTACAGATGATTCATTTTCTGTATATAGTGGTGACGACGGTCTTACACTTCCGATCGTATCAGTAGGCGGTGATGGTGTTGTTTCTGTCGCATCCCACATATTAGGTAATGAGATGCAAGAAATGATTAAAGCGTACCATGCAGGAGAAGTAAAGGAAGCAGCCGCAATTCATAGAAAGATCCTTCCAACTATGAATGAACTGTTCAAAGCTCCAAGCCCTTCTCCAGTTAAAACTGCACTACAGCTAAAAGGTTTAGATGTAGGAAGCGTTCGTCTACCGATGCTGCCTCTAACAGCAGAAGAACGTTCTTCACTAGCAGCAGTATTAAACAAATAAAGTTTGAAAGCAGACGCCCACGCGTCTGCTTTTCTTTTTGAATTGAAAAACAAGTCGACGTTCATACTACTAATACCAGAGTGAGGAAGGAGAACCCAGTATGAACTTCGAACAGAATGAAACACCGAATCCATCAACTCAGCCTGATCCGAAGAAAGATGATCAGTCGAAATCTACGCTTGTCGATAAAATCCAGCAATTAGGACAAACGAATGTCCCAAGCATGGAACATTCAAACATCCATTGTTTAACGATCGTGGGCCAGATTGAGGGACATGTTCAGCTCCCACCCCAAAACAAAACAACGAAATACGAACACCTTATTCCACAAATCGTAGCGATCGAGCAAAATCCTAAAATTGAAGGTGTCTTAATCTTATTGAATACGGTAGGTGGAGATGTAGAAGCAGGTCTTGCAATATCAGAAATGATCGCTTCTTTATCTAAACCATGTGTATCGATCGTTTTAGGAGGAGGGCATTCGATCGGCGTTCCAATTGCAGTCGCTGCAAACTATTCGTTTATTGCTGAAACGGCAACGATGACCATTCACCCAGTCCGATTAACAGGTCTCGTGATCGGTGTACCTCAAACGTTTGAATACTTAGATAAAATGCAAGAGCGTGTCGTGAGTTTTGTCACAAGACACTCCAACATTTCAGAAGATAAATTCAAAGAGCTTATGTTTTCTAGGGGTAATCTGACGAGGGATATTGGCACAAATGTAGTCGGTCAAGATGCGGTGAATTATGGATTGATCGATGAAGTTGGAGCAGTAGGACAGGCGATGAAAAAGCTGAACGGATTGATTGAGGATTATAAAGGAACACAGGAAGGAGAAGTTGTACAGTGATCCTTTATACGATTTTACCGAATGAAGCCGTATTTCCAACTGAACAAAGTGCTTATGAGCAGCAACAGGTGATCGACTGGAATGGCGTACAGCTCGTTGTTGAACGTACTTCACACAGTGAATGTCGAGTCGTTCAAGTACTGAGTACAGATCCTCAAGATTTTTTAAATGAATCGACACAGCCTGGGCAGATGTTGACGTTAACGCCGCCTCAAAAATAGAGCCTATAGCACCACGGTAACATGTGGTATACTAGGAATAGATTGGTGAGAAAAAAAGCAGCCGGAAACGGCTGCTTTTTCGCACCAGCTACGGCTTGTAATGAGGTGAGAATATGGCAAAAAGACGAAAAAGAAAAAAGACGACAACAAAGAAAAAACAGGCCTGGCAATCACAAGTAAAAATGGAATTTATCGGTCTGACTATTCTTGCATTCACGATTCTAGGTGTATTGAAGATGGGGATCGTTGGTCGAGCGTTCTATCATATGTTCCGATTTTTCGCAGGGGAATGGTACGGCTTAATCGTAGCTGGATTTGTTCTATTCGCTTGTTACTTAATCGTTAAGAGAAAAATGCCGAGCTTTTGGACAAGAAGACTCTCGGGATTTTATTTATTGAGCGTATCATTATTATTGTTAAGCCATGTGGGTCTATTTGAAACATTGTCCCGAAATGGAGAGTGGGAAAATGCATCTGTGATTCTCAATACATACGAACTCTTCCAAATGGGGGTAACAGACCCAGCTAACCCAGGTCCACTTGGTGGAGGCATGATCGGTGCTCTGCTATTCGCATTCTGTTATAGGCTTTTCGATGCTGCAGGTACACAAGTGATTGCATTTCTGCTCATCCTACTTTCTTTCGTTCTAATTACAGGAAAGTCTTTCAGCGACGTATTTGGAAAAGCGATCGAATGGGTGAAAGCCTTTGTCCTTAATACGTATGATGAAGCAAAAACACTGATGGCAGATAGTAAAAAGTCTCGAAAAGATAAGAAAGAACGTCAGCAAGCACTTAAGAAAGAAGAAGAAGCAATACCTGAAGAACAAAAAACGTACGATCTCTCATCTGATGAAGAAGGGGATTTTGAGCCTGAGATACGTACATTTACTGAAAGTGCATATGCAAATCAAGAGCCACAACAAGAGGCTACCGAATCAAAGCCTGAACAAGTAAAAACAGAACCGAAAGAACCTCAAGAAGATAAGCCTCTTCAAACACTCACAGTTGGAGAACTTGAGAACAAAGATTATAAATTACCATCCCTTTCACTACTTCAACCGCCGAAGAAAATCACGCAAGAGAATGAGCGTCAACAAATCTCAGCAAACGCTAGAAAACTAGAGAAGACGTTTGAAAGCTTCGGTGTAAAAGCGAAGGTAATGAAAGTACACCTTGGACCAGCTGTTACGAAGTATGAAGTGTACCCAGACACTGGTGTAAAGGTTAGTAAAATTGTAAACCTTACTGACGATCTTGCATTAGCTTTAGCTGCAAGAGATCTACGTATAGAGGCTCCTATTCCAGGGAAGTCTGCCATTGGAATTGAAGTACCAAACTCAGAAGTGGCGATGGTAACGCTCCGTGAAGTGTTAGAGTCAAAAGAGTATCAGTCTCACGATTCCAAAGTTGCGATTGGGTTTGGAAGAGATATTTCTGGCGAAGCGGTCATCTCAGACCTTTCCCGTATGCCGCACCTTCTCGTCGCAGGTGCGACAGGGAGTGGAAAAAGTGTTTGTATTAACGGAATCATTGCAAGCATCATGCTAAAGGCGAAACCTCATGAAGTGAAGATGATGATGATCGACCCAAAAATGGTCGAACTAAATGTTTACAATGGGATTCCGCACTTGCTCGCTCCTGTTGTTACTGATCCTAAGAAAGCTTCACAAGCGTTGAAAAAAGTAGTGAGTGAAATGGAGCGGCGTTATGAGCTCTTTTCACATAGTGGAACGAGAAACATCGAAGGGTACAACAATTACATCAAGCGCCATAACGAAACTGCTGAATCAAAGCAACCAACGTTGCCTTATATCGTCGTTATCGTGGATGAGTTAGCTGATTTGATGATGGTTGCTTCGAGTGATGTGGAAGATGCGATTACAAGGCTCGCACAAATGGCCCGTGCTGCTGGTATCCACTTAATCATCGCTACACAACGACCATCTGTTGATGTGATCACTGGCGTAATCAAAGCAAACATCCCATCTCGTATTGCGTTTAGCGTGTCATCCCAAACAGATTCTAGAACGATCCTAGATATGGGTGGCGCCGAAAAGCTACTCGGAAAAGGGGATATGCTTTTCCTACCAGTAGGCGCGAACAAACCTAAACGAGTTCAAGGTGCATTCTTATCAGATGAAGAAGTTGAGGAGCTTGTCGATTTTGTCATTGCGCAGCAAAAAGCTCAGTATCAAGAAGAAATGATTCCAACTGATAAGCCTGAACAAGACCAACCTGAAGTGGAAGATGACTTGTACGATGATGCCGTTCAGCTCATCACAGAGATGCAAACAGCATCTGTATCGATGCTGCAACGTCGATTTAGAATCGGATATACAAGAGCAGCGAGGTTGATCGATGCGATGGAAGCAAGAGGAGTCGTTGGACCTTATGAAGGCAGTAAACCAAGAGAAGTTCTTGTAAGTAAAGAAGAAGAAGCACAGTCAAGTTAAGTACTTTGCATTACAGGCTGTTGAAAAGTCTTAAGACGATTGACGAGCTGAAAAGTGGTTAGCATAATTGCTCGGAAAGTTTTACTCGATTTGAATGTTTTCCAGTAGGAGTGAATACCTCTTGACTCCCGTGGTCCAACGGGCGTTCGAGACTCAGGTTGGACGGTTTTTGTCCAATTTGAGGCTCGGGCGTTCGTCCACAGGAAAGCAAGAGGTATTCAAACTCCTACGTCATAGGGACCACAATATTCTAAGTTTACCAACAAGCTAAGAAGCACTGTCCAGTTAAGGACTATGCTTCTTTTTTTTGCTAAAAGCCGGCAAAGAGAGAGAATTCACCTCCGATTTTAAATATTAGTAATCGAGCTTTTTTTCAAAAAACTATTTATTTATCTTATTAATAATGGTATAGTTATGTCGAAAAATGACTTATTTTTCAAATCGTTTTCATAGAAGGATATTTTATCCAAAAATATTTTGATCACTATGAAAACGGATACAAACTTGTTCCTAGATTGCTAGGCTTAAGTTAATTACCATTGGGGGGATTAGGAAGATGAGAAAGAAGTATGGTTTTATGATGTCAGCTGTTTTAGCTGCAGGTACGCTGTTATCAGCGTGTGGTTCGAACGACACGAGTGGTGAGAACGCTGGCGGCGGTAGCGGAGAAGGAGACAAAAATAACTTCAAAGTTGCTATGGTTACAGATACTGGCGGTGTAGATGATAAGTCCTTTAACCAATCAGCTTGGGAAGGACTACAAGAGTTTGGTGGAGAGAATGGACTAGAAGAAGATAAAGGGTACAAGTACGTACAATCCACTGCAGCAAGTGATTATCAACCAAACCTATCAGGTCTTGTGCGTGATAACTATGACTTGATCTTCGGAATTGGATTTTTAATGCAGCAAGATATTCAAGCGATTGCTCAGCAAAAGCCTGAAGCTCAGCTTGCTTTAGTAGATAGTGTAGCAGTAAACGAGAGTGGCGAGCCTCTAGAGAACGTAGCAAGTATTACATTTAAAGAACATCAAGGTTCATTCCTAGTTGGAGTTATCGCTGGAATGCAAACAAAAACAAATAAAGTAGGCTTTATCGGTGGAGTAGATTCCGAGCTTATCAAGAAATTTGAGAGCGGATTTAAAGCAGGTGTTAAATCTGTAAATCCTGACGCTGAGATCTTCGAACAGTATGCTGGTGACTTTAACGCAGCTGAGAAGGGACAAGCAATTGCTGGAACACTTTACGATAAAGGTGCAGATATCATTTACCATGCTGCAGGTGGAACAGGAAACGGCGTGTTCACTGAAGCGAAGAACCGTGCGAAAAACGGAGAAGAAGTTTGGGTTATCGGTGTAGACCGTGACCAGCATGAAGAAGGTATGCCTGAGAACGTAACGCTTACTTCTATGGTTAAGCGTGTTGATACTGCAGTTATGGAAGTGTCAAAACAAACGATGGAAGATAACTTCCCAGGTGGAAAAGTTACAGAGTTTGGTCTTGAAGAAGACGGTGTAGGTATCGCTGAAACACAAGAAAACGTTTCTGAAGAAGCACTGAAAAAAGTAGAAGAGTATAAAGAGAAAATCCAGAATGGCGAATTAGAAGTTCCTAAAACTGACGAAGAATACGAAGCGTTCGAAAGCTCTCTATAAGGAGTATCGAAGCAGGGGCTTCGTCGGTCCTGGAGAAAGTCTCATCTTGAAAATAGCATGTCGAAGGCTAGTACTTTCATAGGCTAGCCTTTGTTTTATGTTAGCGCATAAGGGAGTGAAATCTGTATGGAGTATGTTATTGAAATGAGAAACATTCGTAAGGAGTTCCCTGGAATTGTTGCGAATGATAATATCACCCTTCAGCTACAAAAAGGCGAAATACACGCTCTTCTTGGTGAAAACGGTGCTGGAAAATCAACTTTGATGAACGTTTTATTTGGACTTTATCAGCCCGAAAAAGGTGATATCTATGTTCGGGGAAATAAAGTTCAGATCACAGATCCGAACATTGCAAATGAGCTTGGGATCGGAATGGTACACCAACACTTTATGCTTGTAGAAAAGTTTACGGTTACTGAAAATATTATTCTAGGAAACGAACCAACAAAGCAAGGGCAGGTTAACTTGAAAGAAGCTGAAAAAGAAGTAGAAGCTATTTCAAAACAATATGGTCTTGCAGTCGATCCTACAGCAAAAATAGAAGACATATCAGTTGGTATGCAGCAGCGAGTTGAAATCCTCAAAACACTTTATCGAGGTGCGGATATCCTGATTTTTGATGAGCCCACTGCAGTTCTAACACCACAGGAAATCAAAGAATTGATCGAGATCATGAAGAAATTGATTTCAGAAGGAAAATCGATCATCTTGATTACTCATAAGTTAAAAGAAATTATGGAAGTATGCGATCGGTGTACTGTAATAAGACGTGGTGTAGGAATTGGAACGGTCGACGTTTCTGAAACGAATCCGGACGATTTAGCTTCGATGATGGTAGGTAGAGAAGTAAATTTCTCAGTTGAAAAACAACCTTCACAACCAAAAGAAAGCGTTTTAGAAGTACAAAACCTCGTCGTAGAAGATGCCAGGAACGTGCCAGCTGTGAACGGACTAAACATTTCGATTAAAGCTGGAGAAATCGTCGGTATCGCTGGGGTAGATGGAAATGGACAATCAGAACTGATCGAGGCGATCACAGGCCTCAGAAAAACAAAATCCGGCAACGTTATGCTAAAGGGAAAAGACATCACGAACTGGAAACCACGTCGTGTAACTGAAAGTGGTCTTGGTCATATCCCTCAAGATAGACATAAGCATGGCCTTGTATTGGATTTTTCAATTGGCGAAAACATGGTCCTTCAGACCTACTATAAAAGACCTTTTTCGAAAAATGGAATCCTTAACTTTTCTACGATTGTAAATAAAGCGAAGTCGTTGATCAGTGAGTTTGATGTTCGTACTCCTAGTGAATCAACACCAGCGAGAGCGTTGTCAGGGGGTAATCAGCAAAAAGCGATTATCGCAAGGGAGATCGATCGTAGTCCAAATCTCCTAATTGCAGCACAGCCGACTCGTGGGCTAGACGTGGGCGCGATCGAATTTATTCACTCTAAGTTAATAGAGGAACGAGACAAAGGAAAAGCAGTACTACTCATCTCATTCGAACTTGATGAAATCATGAACGTAAGTGACCGTATCGCCGTCATCTACGAAGGAAAAATCGTTGCGATTGTAAAGCCGGAAGAAACGACCGAACAAGAACTTGGGTTACTTATGGCCGGTGGAAAGCGGAAAAAGGCTGGTGAGACATCTTGAAAATACTTAATGGGAAATGGTCAGCAATAACAGTCCCGCTTCTATCGGTAATGCTCGGTTTATTCGTCGGCGGAATCATTATGCTAGTGAGCGGTTACAACCCTTTCGTAGCATATGCTGCCCTTTTTAACGGAATCTTTTCAAATACGTATGTTCTTGGGGAAACGATTCGTCAAATGACGCCCCTTATCCTTTCAGGTATTGCAGTTGCGTTTGCTTTTCGTACCGGACTTTTCAACATCGGTGTTGAAGGGCAGCTTTTAGTAGGATGGTTAGCATCCGTGTACGTTGGCCTTCAATTTGAAGGGTTAAGTCCATTCGTTCACATTCCGCTAGCGATTTTGGCAGCTGGAGTGGCTGGTGCAATCTGGGCATTTGTGCCTGGTTTATTAAAAGCAAAATATCACGTTCATGAAGTAATCACAACGATTATGATGAACTATGTTGCGCTTCACGTAGTCAATGCCATCATTCGTACTTATCTTCTAGCACCTGGCGAAAGAACAGAAGAAATTCATCAATCTGCGTCACTTCAATCAGCATTTCTTGAAAGTGTCACGGACTTCTCACGACTACATTATGGCATTATTGTCGCGATTATTGGTGCGATCATCATGTGGTTCTTACTATGGAAAACCTCTACAGGCTACGAGCTTAGAGCTGTAGGATTCAATAAGTATGCATCAGAATATGCCGGTATTAACGTGCGTCGTAACATCATCCTTTCCATGGTCGTTTCAGGTGCATTTGCAGGAGCTGCAGGTGCGATGGAGGGACTTGGAACATATGGTTATATGACGATCATGCCAGCCTTTACTGGAGTAGGTTTCGATGGGATCGCAGTTTCATTGCTCGGTGCCAATAGTGCACTAGGTGTAGTGTTAGCTGCTGCTTTGTTCGGAGGATTGAAAATCGGTGCTTTGAACATGCAGTCTGTGGCACAAGTGCCAACTCAGCTCGTTGAAATTGTTATAGCCATGATTATTTTCTTTGTTGCATCAAGCTATCTCATTCACTGGATCAGCAATAGGGTGAACAAAAGGGGGAAAATTTAAATGGATATGATGCAGATTCTACAAATCGTCATCCCTGCAGCTATCTTTTCAGCCGCTCCCCTGATCTTCACCGCATTAGGTGGTGTATTCAGTGAACGGTCAGGTGTTGTTAACATCGGTCTGGAAGGCTTAATGCTAATGGGGGCATTTACAGGAGCATTATTCACATACTTAGGGGAACAGTGGGGAATGGGTGCAGCTTCACCTTGGTTCTCACTAATCGTCGCAATCATTATCGGAGCGCTGTTCTCACTAATCCATGCGGTTGCAAGTATTTCGTTACGAGCGGACCAAGTCGTAAGTGGTGTAGCACTAAACTTTCTAGCAGCAGGACTTGCGATCTTTTTAGTGAAGAAGATCTTTGATGCAGGTCAGACGCCAATTATTCAAGAACGTATCTATAAAACGAATGTACCATTCTTAAGTGATATTCCTTTTATCGGACCACTATTTTTCTCAAATGCTTACTATACTTCTTACATCGCGATTGCTCTTGCAGTTCTCGTTTGGTGGGTGATCTATAAGACGCCGTTCGGTTTACGCTTACGTTCGGTTGGGGAACATCCGATGGCTGCAGACACGATGGGAATCAACGTAACAAAAATGCGCTATGTTGCCGTAATGCTAAGTGGTGGGTTTGCGGGGCTAGGTGGAGCTGTTTATGCAACATCCATCGCAGGTAATTTCAGTCACGCAACGATTTCTGGCCAAGGGTTCATGGCACTTGCAGCGATGATATTCGGTAAGTGGCATCCCCTTGGTGCAATGGGAGCAGCTTTATTCTTCGGACTAGCTCAGTCACTGAGTATTACAGGACAACAAATTCCTGGGCTAAAAGAAATTCCTGAAGTTTACCTCCTCATCTCACCGTATGTCTTAACAATCCTCGCACTAGCAGGACTCGTTGGACGAGCAGATGCACCAAAAGCAATCGGTCAACCTTATGAAAAAGGAAAACGTTAGGTGAAAGTAAGAACCCTCTACATTTGTGGAGGGTTCTTTTTGTTTGGCAGCTAGTAAACTGATTAGAAATATTAGTTTAGACAATAAAAAATGATTTTGGCTAATAAAACGCGATTTTGGACAATAAAAATAGATTTTAGATAATAAAAGAAGAATTTGGACAATAACGTGTTCAGTAGGAGTGGATTTGAGCATTTTGAGTACCAAAATGTGCTTCTTTTTAAAGGTTAACAGAGGTTTTCGAATCTAAACGGTCACTTCCGCTTTTAATGTCTAGCTGCGGTGGCAGAAACTGCGATATTTCGCTCTTTCACTTGAACACAAAAAGCGTGTTCTATTTCAAGAGCTCCAATATCTTCGTTTCTAAACGATCGTCTCCGCTTTTCGTGTGTCCAGCTGCAGTGACCAGGTCCTCGATCGCTTCACATTTCAATCCGAACACAAAAACCGTGTTCATATTGAAATGCTCCAGCGCTTGTCGGACCTAAACGGTCACTTCCGCTTTTAATGTCCAGCTGCGGTGGGCAGAAACTGCGATATTTCGCTCTTTCACTTGGACACAAAAAGCGTGTTCCAGTTCAAGAGCTCCAATATCTCCGTTTCTAAACGGTCACTTCCGCTTTTAATGTCCAGCTGCGACTCGCAGAAACTACGATATTTCACTCTTTCAACAGAACACAAAAAGCGTGTTCTATTTCAAGAGCTCCAATATCTTCGTTTCTAAACGCTCGTCTTCGCTTTTCGTGTGTCCAGCTGCATTGACCAGGTCCTCGATCGCTTCACATTTCAATCCGAACACAAAAACCGTGTTCATATTGAAATGCTCCAGCGCTTGTCGGACCTAAACGGCTACTTCCGCTTTTAGTGTCCAGTTGCGGTGGGCAGAAACTGCGATATTTCGCTCTTTCACTAGAACACAAAAAGCGTGTTCCAGTTCAAGAGCTCCAATATCTCCGTTTCTAAACGCCCACCTTCGCTTTTCAAGTGTTAATTACTTACACATTGACACATACTATGGTATAAAGGGAATAAGAATTGGTTTCCTGTGTTGGAAAACGATGGAGAGATGAAAAGGAGTGAGTTGTATGGCAATTATCCCTCATGAGAAGAGCTCATGCGGCGGTTTAACGCTACATAAGATTCAGACTGAGAAGTATAAGACGACCACTGTGGTCATGCAGTTTAAGTCTCGGTTAACCGAAGATACTGTGACGAAGCGTGCGCTTCTGCCATATGTGCTTCAAAGTGGAACAGAAAATTATCCATCATCGAAGGCTCTTCGTACGGAGCTTGAAAAGCTTTATGGTGCGACGTTAGGTGTGGATTTAGCGAAGAAAGGCGACTTTCATATCATGACGTTTAGAATGGATTTTGCCAATGAGAAGTTCCTATCAGAGGATAAACCACTTCTAGAGAAAGCGCTTGGTTTGTTTGCAGAAGTGGTGATGAACCCTAAGAAAGTCGATGGGGCTTTTGATTCTTCAATCGTTGATAAAGAAAAACGCACACTTAAGCAGCGTATTCAATCGATTTACGATGATAAGATGAGATATTCCAATATGAGACTAACGGAGGAAATGTTCCCGAATGAGGCTTTTGGCCTGCATGTGTATGGAGTAAAAGACCAAATCGATGGCATCGATGCGAACAACTTATTCGAGTATTACGAAAAAGTTTGTAACGAAGACGAAGTCGACCTCTATATCGTAGGAGATTTAGACGAAATTTCGATCAAGGATTTAGTAACGGATCTATTTCCTTTTAAAGAAAGAACGCAAGCTTCTACGGACATTACTGAAAAAGCGTCGTTAGAAGTGGAAGAAAAAGAAGTGAAAGAAGAGCAGGAGATTAAACAAGGTAAGCTTCATATGGGCTTTCGTTCTGGAATTAGCTACGCGGATGATGCTTATTATGCGCTTCAGGTGTTTAACGGAATGTTCGGAGGCTTTTCACACTCAAAACTCTTTAGAAACGTTCGGGAAAAAGAGAGTCTTGCTTACTATGCGGCATCAAGATATGAAAGTCATAAAGGTTTGATCATCGTCATGTCTGGTATCGAGTTTAAGAACTATAATAAAACAGTCGACATCATCAAAGAACAGTTAACTGCGATGCAGAATGGCGATTTTAACGATGGTGAGATGAAGCAAACGAAAACAATGATTCGAAATCAGCTCCTGGAAACGGTAGACGACGCAAAAGGAATGGTAGAACTCCTTTATCATGGTGTTGTTTCTCAGAAGCTTCGATCGCTAGAAGATTGGCTGGACGGAATCGATGCGGTCACTGAAGAAGATATTAAAAAGGTAGCAGCTCAAGTGAAGCTCGACACCGTTTATTTCTTAAAAGGGGAGGAGGCATAAGGATGAGAACTATTCCATTTAATCAGCTTCAGGAAACGCTTTACCATCAAACGATGGATAACGGCCTTGATGTGTATGTACTCCCTAAGAAAGGGTTTAACAAAACATATGCCACATTTACGACGAAATACGGTTCCGTCGATAACCATTTCGTTCCATTAAATGGTTCTGAAGATGTAAAAGTTCCAGATGGGATCGCTCATTTTCTTGAGCATAAACTATTTGAAAAAGAAGATCGTGATGTTTTTCAAGATTTCAGTAAACAAGGTGCATCCTCAAATGCGTTTACGTCGTTTACGAGAACAGCTTACCTTTTCTCAACAACACAAAATGTTATGCAAAATCTTGAAACGCTTGTCGATTTCGTTCAGGCTCCTTATTTCAGCGACAAAAGTGTAGAGAAGGAAAAAGGCATCATCGGGCAAGAGATCGAAATGTACAACGATAACTCCGATTGGCGTGCGTACTTTGGTGTGATTGAAAACATGTTCCATAAGCATCCTGTAAAAATCGATATTGCAGGTACGATTGACTCGATCGCTAAGATTACAAAAGAGTCCCTTTATACGTGTTACGAGACGTTCTACCATCCTTCCAACATGCTGCTCTTTGTCGTTGGAAATGTTGATCCTGAAGAGATCATGACGTTTGTGGAAAGCAATCAAGCTTCAAAATCATACAAAGATCAACCACCGATCGAGCGTTTCTTTGATAATGAGCCAGAGAGCGTGGCAGAGAAGAAGAAGGTACTGCCGATGTCCGTTCAAGTGGCGAAGTGCCTCGTAGGATTTAAGGAACCTAATCCTGGTCGTCAAGGGAGAGAACTTCTAAAGCATGAGCTTTCGATCAATCTCGCCCTCGATTTGATGTTTGGTCAAAGCTCTGAGAATTATGAAGCATTGTATAATGAAGGACTGATCGACCAAAGCTTTTCTTATGATTTTACAGAAGAAGAAAAGTTTGGTTTCTCAGTGATGGGAAGCAACACGAGTTCTCCAGATGAACTTGCGGATCGATTGTATAAGATGGTTCAAGACTTTTCCAAAAATCCGATCGATGAGAGCCAGCTTGAGCGTATACGAAAGAAAAAGATCGGAAGCTTTTTAAGAGCTCTGAACTCACCAGAATTTATCGCAAATCAGTTCACACGTTACCGCTTCAACGACATGGATCTTTTTGAAGTTGTTCCGGTACTTGAAGAATTGACTGCAAAAGATGTAGAAGCTGCCGTTAAAAATCATTTCAGAGAAGATTCATTTACGGAATGTCAAGTAGTTCCAAAGTAAAAAAAGCACCCGCGCGGTGCTTTTTTTAGCGTAGAAAGGGAGAGTAGTGATGAAGAACGTTTTGATTACTGGAGCAAGCGGGGGGATCGGGCGAGCGACGATGAAGGAGTATATACAGAGGGGCTACCGCGTTTATGCTCATTATCATTCGAACGAAAGAAGGATTAAGGAGATGATAGCTGAATATCCGAATGCAGATATCATTCCTGTGCGTGCAGATTTATCTAACAATGCTGAACTAGATCACGTCTATCGAATTGCTGAGAAAGTCGATACGCTGATCTTAAATGCCGGATCAAGCTTTATTGGACTCTTAACAGATATGAATGATAAAGACATCGATCACATGATCACGCTGCAGTTAACGTCTTCTGTCAAGCTTGCGAAACATTACTCATCGTCGATGGTTCAACAAAAAAGTGGAAGTATCATCGTTGTATCATCTGTATGGGGGGCAACAGGTGCATCTTGTGAAGTGGTCTATTCCACTGTAAAAGGTGGATTGAATGCCTTTGTGAAAAGTTTTGCGAAAGAGCTTGGACCAAGCGGAATTCGGGTGAATGCAGTCGCTCCCGGGTACATTTCTACAAATATGAACGATTCCTTATCGAGTGAGGATGAACAGAATTTGATCGATGAGATTCCTTTAGGTCGAGCGGGTACACCTGAAGAAGTCGCAGGCGTTATAACGTTTCTAGATTCCACGAACTCTTCATATATAAGTGGACAAATTATTTCTGTTGATGGAGCTTGGATTTAAAAAGATCGGTGCATAATTGGAATCTCTTCTAGACAACATATAGGTGATGACCTAATAAAGGAGGGACAAAGATGTCTGTACTCGATAACTTTGATAGCTGGAAGGGCTTTCTGCATGACCGCCTATCTCAAGGGGAGCAGCAGGGACTTTCTCAAGAAGTAATCTCTGACGTTGCATATCAAATCGGCGGTTATTTAGCTGATGGCGTTAAAGCGAAGAATGAAGAAGAACAGTTACTAGCTGATCTATGGCATGTTGCTGATGAAGAAGAACAGCATGCGATTGCCAACATGATGGTGAAACTTGTTCAAGGTCAAAATAAATAACAAGTGCGAGAGGGGTGCTATCACCCTTCTTTTTTTATTTATTTACCAATGCAGACAAGAAAAGTAAACAAAATACTGAATCATCTCTTTTAACCTTACCTAAAATCATTTATGATTAAATAAACATGGGAAAATGTGTAGGTGTAAGGAGTTGCTATATGGAGAAGAAGGAATGGTACTTGGAATACGAAATACACAAAAATAGACCGGGTCTTCTCGGTGACATCGCATCATTATTAGGTATGCTCGGGATTAATATCATCACGATCAATGGTGTTGATAATCAGCGAAGAGGGATGCTATTACTCGTTGAACAAATTGAACAGATCGAGCGTTTAGAATCGATTTTGAACACGATGGACAACATTACAGTAACCAAGCTAAGGGAGCCAAAGCTTCGTGATCGACTCGCTGTCCGTCATGGCCGATACATACAGCGTGATGCAGATGATAAAAAGACGTTTCGATTTATTCGAGATGAGTTAGGATTACTCGTTGATTTTCTTGCGGAAATCTTTAAGCAGGATGGCCATAAGCTCGTTGGAATCAGAGGTATGCCGCGAGTTGGAAAAACAGAATCGATCGTAGCATCAAGCGTTTGTGCGAATAGAAGATGGGTTTTCCTTTCGTCTACGATGTTAAAGCAAACGGTTCGCCAGCAAATCGCTGATGATGAAATGAATAGTGATCATATTTTTATTATCGACGGAATTGTTTCTGCGAAAAGATCTTCTGAAAAGCATTGGCAATTGCTACGTGATATGATGAGGTTACCTGCAACAAAAGTTGTAGAGCATCCAGATATTTTTGTTAGAGAAACAGAGTATACGATGAATGATTTTGATTATATAATTGAATTACGTGATGATCCGGAGCAAGAGATTACATATCAAGTTATCGAAAATCAAGCTTCTGGATTTTCAGGTGGTTTTGACTTTAATTAATTGGTAGGTGTTTTCCATTGACAGAGCTAGGTCAACGATTGAAGAGTGCTCGAAACGATAAAGATTTATCACTCGATGAAATTCAATCCATAACAAAAATCCAAAAACGTTATCTTCTTGCGATAGAAGAAGGGAACTACGAACTGCTTCCAGGTAATTTTTATACGCGTGCTTTCATTAAAAACTATGCGGAAGCAGTTGGCCTTCACGGTGAAGAACTGCTGGAGGAGTATGCCTCAGAAATACCAAAATCAAACTCAGATGTACCAGAAAATCTTCCCCCTAGGCGTACGAGACCGACCGTTCCAAGTAAGCCAAACAGGTGGTCATCCGTATTTCCTTCCGTTCTAGTTATCTTATTGATCATTGGGGTAGCCTGTATCATATGGTTTGTTGTTCAAGGAAACGATGCGACAACAAGTCAAAACGGTGCGTCGAACCAAACAGAAGAACAGGTGTCGAGCGACGAAAATAGTGGAAATGCTCCTGCATCTGATGAAGTGAAAGACGAGCCAAAGGATGACTCGAAAGAAGAGCCAGCAGCTGACGAAGAGCCTTCAGCCGAAGATGAAAAAGATTCTGAAGTAAATGAAGAGCCAGAAGAGGAGCCAGCTCCTGCAATGGAAATCAATAAAACAGAAGGCAATGCATCTAGTTCAACATATGAAATTACAAATGCCGAAAAGTTTGAGATTACCGTTGAAGCAAAAGGAAGTAGCTGGGTTGCCTTAATCGGTGGAGATAATAAGAAATATATCTACGAAAGCCTCAAGAAGGATAAAAAGGTCACTCATGATTTAACGAATGTAGCTTCTGCTTCCTTACGAATCGGCAGTTCGCCAAACATTACCGTTCTTGTAAACGGTGAGAAGATCGATATCCCTAACGAACCAGTAGTCCAGAATGTTACCTTTAATTACAAAAAAGCAGAGTAGCAGCTTGGGGGTCATCTTATTTGAGATGGCCCCTGCTTCTTTTAAAACCGATCTGGATATGTTTTCCTTTCTGGTCTGAGGGAACAATGATAAAATAGAAAACGATTTTGCTAAATGATCTCTAGGAGGAACACACGTGAACTTGCCTAACAAAATTACAGTATCTCGAATATTTCTAATCCCTGTTTTTCTTTTATTTTTATTAGCGCCACTTCCATTAGGGGAAACTGAAATTGCAGGTACACTTATTTCAAATTCTCAGCTTATTGCTGCCATTATTTTTATTGTGGCTTCTGTAACGGACTGGGTGGATGGTTACATTGCGAGGAAGCATAATCTCGTGACGAATCTTGGGAAGTTTCTTGACCCGCTAGCTGACAAGTTACTTGTTACATCTGCTTTCGTTTCATTAGTAGAGCTCGGATCAGCTCCTGCTTGGATCGTAGTATTCATCTTGAGCCGTGAATTTGCAGTAACAGGACTTCGACTCGTTGCGGCATCTGAAGGTGAGGTTCTGGCTGCGAGTAATCTCGGTAAGCTCAAAACCTGGATTCAAATCGTAGCGATCTCAGCCCTACTTATCAATAACATCCCTTTTGAAGCGATAGGATTTCCTTTTGCAACAATATCCTTATGGGCTGCGTTAATCATCACAGTTTATTCAGGATGGGATTATTTTAATAAGAACAAAGAGATTCTACTAAAGTCTCGTTGATGTCAAAAAAGGAACAGACTCTTCTGTTCCTTTTTGTCTCCCGCAACATATAAAGGAACTATGCTTAAGTTTTGAGGAGGAGCGTTAGCTTATGAATGCAGAGATTATTGGAATTGGCTCAGAATTATTATTAGGACAAATCGCTAACACGAATGCT
The DNA here is from genome assembly GCF_056158505.1 of Anaerobacillus sp. ABR4_321. Taxonomy (NCBI): domain Bacteria; kingdom Bacillati; phylum Bacillota; class Bacilli; order Caryophanales; family Bacillaceae; genus Anaerobacillus; species Anaerobacillus sp. ABR4_321. Next base: position 2,813,932 of record NZ_JBSWTK010000001.1, on the reverse strand, counting down.
CAGTTTATTTCGAGGCGTCTTGCGGACCTTGGGATAAATGTGTTTTACCACACTGCTGTCGGCGATAACAGCACTCGTCTCAAACAGGCGATCGAAGTTGCTGAGGGCCGCTCAGATTTATTGATATTCACTGGAGGGCTAGGTCCTACGAAAGACGACCTCACGAAAGAAACCATCGCGAAAGCTCTTTCAAAACAGCTCGTTTACAACCAGGAAGCAATGGATAACATCGAAGCATACTATAAGAAGACTGGTCTCACCATGTCAGAGAATAACCGTAAGCAGGCTCTAGTCATCGAAGGGTCTACTGTTCTTCCAAATGATAATGGGATGGCACCTGGAATGGCATTCTCGAATAATGAGTGTACATATATGCTGTTCCCAGGACCGCCAAAAGAACTTTATCCGATGTTTACAAGTTACGCTGAACCATTTTTGTTGAAGGAAATGAAGCAGGAGGAGAGAATTATTTCTCGCGTCCTACGTTTCTTTGGTATCGGCGAATCCAGCCTAGAGACTGAGCTCGAAGATTTAATCGATCAACAGACGAATCCGACGATCGCCCCGTTAGCTGGTGATTGGGAAGTAACGTTAAGACTTACAGCAAGAGCTGCCTCTGAAGAAGAAGCGAGTAAGCTGATCGAAAAGACAGAGAAAGAAATCCAAAAGAGAGTTGGCAAGTATTTTTATGGGTACGACCAAACCTCTCTTTCGTTGGAAGCATTCTCTCTATTACAAAAGCAAAACTGGACGATCGCTGTTGCAGAAAGCCTCACTGGAGGTATGTTCAGTCAGGAGCTTACGAGTATTTCCGGAGCTTCATCGCTTTTTTATGGGGGAATTGTGTGTTACTCTAACGAAGTAAAACAGAAGGTGGGCGTCTCAGCTGAAACGCTTTCTTCTCAAGGCGCTGTAAGTGAAGAATGTGCGATCGAACTTGCGAGAAGTATCAAGAATACGTATAACACAGACATCGGCATTAGTTTCACCGGCGTGGCCGGACCTGACTCAATTGAAGGAAAGGAAGCCGGCACTGTTTTTATTGGAATGGCATCTCCTCGAGGTGAGGAAGTCATTTGCTTAAAGCTTGCTGGTAATCGAGATGCTATCCGAAAACGAACAGTAAAATATGGATTTAATACATTATTGAAGCTAGAAAGGTGAATTACGGACGTATGAAGAATTTTGAAGACTTTGATTTATCACCAGAAGTAAGAAAAGCGGTTCTAGAAATGGGATTCAAGGAGGCTACTCCTATACAGGAAAAGGCTCTTGAACCTATTTTAGAAGGTAGAGACATGATTGGCCAGGCTCAAACAGGAACTGGTAAGACCGCTGCGTTCGGTATCCCTCTCGTTGAGAAAGTATCGAAGCGAGGCGGACCGGAAGCGATCATTTTAACTCCAACAAGAGAGCTCGCAATTCAAGTTGCGCTTGAACTTCAGAAGATTTCTCGTTACAAAGGGTTAAATGTTCTGGCTGTATACGGTGGAGAACCGATCTACCATCAAATCCGAGCTCTAAAAAAAGGTGTCAATATCGTTGTAGGTACACCGGGGCGTATGCTTGACCACTTGAAACGAAAGACGCTACGAACGGACCACGTTCACACAGCAATCCTCGATGAAGCCGATGAAATGTTGGATATGGGCTTTATCGACGACATCGAATTGATTCTTAAGCAACTACCAGACAAACGTCAGTCTTTACTGTTTTCAGCTACGATCCCAGCACCGATCCGTAAGCTTTCAGGAAAGTACTTGAAGGATCCGCTTACGATTTCCGTTTCAAAAGGTGATGTGACTGCAGATACGGTTGAGCAAGTCTATTATCGAACGTTCGATAGTGAGAAATTCGATACGCTCTGTCGTGTTATTGAAAATGAACAGGTTCGTCTCGGTATCATTTTCACAAAAACAAAAAAGGGCGCTTCTCAGCTGACTGAGTCTCTTAAAAAACGCGGTTATCGTGCAGAGGAGCTGCACGGAGACCTAACACAGCAACAGCGTACACGTGTTATGAAGCAGTTTAGACGTTCGCAGCTTAACTTTTTAGTTGCGACAGATATCGCAGCTCGTGGTATCGACGTAGCGCACGTTAGCCACGTGATCAACTACGATATTCCAGAAGATCCTGAGCGCTATGTTCACAGAATAGGGCGTACGGGTCGAGCTGGAAACAAAGGTGTTGCATTAACGTTAGTCACACCTAAAGATATGCGTTTTCTACAGTCGATCGAATCAAAGATCAAGTTGAACCTATCAGCAGAACCACTCCAAGATGAAACGGTCGACCTTGAGAATATCGTAAAATCTGTTGAAAAGCAGATGAAGTCACTCAAACAAGATTCGACTGCAAGTGAGATTGCAGATCTGCTTCTTTCTAAATACGATGCACATAGCGTCGTTCAGTCACTTCTTGAGAATGCCATCGAAGAGAAACAAAACACCACGCCTTCTGAGTACAACTTCGGTGAAACAGGCGGACAAAACGGCATGGTTCGTTTCTTCTTAAACGTCGGAAGAAATATTGACCTGCATCCGAAAAAGCTTCTTGAAGAGCTTTCAACACTTGCTGGCGTAAACACCTCAACTGTTGGGAGAATCGATATCTTCGAGAAATTCTCCTTCTTTGAAGTACCTGAAGACGTAGCACCGTTCGTATATGAAGCACTTCGCGCAGGCGGAGTAAGTGGTAAATCAATCCACCTTGAACCTGCAAAACCTCAAAAAAGCAGAGTATAATGCCAGGCGATCAGCTCAAGAGCTGATCGTTCTTCTTTTTAAAGTACCTATGGTAAGCTAGGATGGCGAAGTAGAAGAAGTCGATATAAAAAAAGACGAATAAATGTTCGGTTTTCTATTGGCAAATCGTCCAAAAAGAGATATGATAGTGATAGTTTAATAACGAGGAGGAATTTTTCGTGAGTGATCGCAAAGCTGCCTTAGATATGGCATTGAGACAAATAGAAAAACAATTCGGTAAAGGATCGATCATGAAGCTTGGCGAACAAGCTGAGCAGCGTGTTTCCACAGTATCCAGTGGTTCACTTGCTCTAGATATTGCTCTTGGTGTAGGTGGATATCCAAGAGGTCGTATTATCGAAGTTTACGGACCTGAATCTTCAGGTAAAACGACTGTTGCACTTCATGCGATCGCAGAAGTTCAGCGCGGTGGCGGTCAGGCTGCTTTCATTGATGCAGAGCACGCTCTTGACCCGGTATATGCAGAAAAGCTAGGCGTTAATATAGATGAACTATTGCTTTCACAGCCGGATACAGGTGAGCAAGCGCTTGAAATCGCTGAAGCACTTGTGCGAAGTGGAGCAGTAGATATGGTGGTCGTCGACTCTGTAGCAGCACTAGTTCCTAAAGCTGAAATCGAAGGGGAAATGGGAGATGCACACGTTGGTCTTCAAGCACGTTTGATGTCTCAAGCGCTTCGTAAGCTGTCTGGAGCAATCAGCAAGTCGAAAACAACCGCTATCTTTATCAACCAGATTCGTGAAAAAGTAGGCGTTATGTTCGGTAATCCTGAAACAACACCTGGCGGAAGAGCACTTAAATTCTACTCTTCTGTACGTCTTGAAGTTCGTCGTGCAGAAACGCTCAAGCAAGGAAATGATATGGTCGGAAACAAAACCCGTATCAAAGTTGTAAAGAACAAAGTAGCACCTCCATTTAAGCAAGCTGAAGTGGACATCATGTATGGTGAAGGAATCTCTATGCAAGGTGAAATCCTTGATATTGGTTCTAACCTTGAGATCGTTCAGAAGAGCGGAGCATGGTTCTCGTTCGAAGGCGAACGTCTAGGACAGGGTCGTGAGAATGCGAAGCAATTCTTGAAGGAAAACCCTGCAATTCAAGACGAAATCAATGCACGCGTACGCGCGCATCATAACTTAGATGCTGATAAGCAGGTGGACGAAACAGCTGCTGGACAAGATTCACTTCTTGAAGATGAGTAAAATAAACTGAGCCGATCGAATTCGATCGGCTCTTTCTTATTAGATAAAGGTGCATATCATAGATGATGTTTCTATGAAAACTAGTAAAAATCGTCTAGCATAAGGAAATGTTGGCAATACTAGGAATCACCTTATCTTGTTAAATGGCAAGAAAAAATGAGTAACAAAGAGGGATTTAAAGCAATTTCGCCTTCTGACACTCTCTTGACAACCTGAATGGTGAAAGCTACAATATTAAGTGTATAATTATAATTTTCTAGCAAAATTATAACTTTACTTTAACACATGAAATGTGCTGGATTGAAATCTTGCAAGTGGTACAAAGAACTAACATGACAGCAAACCAACAAGTTAATAGCAGGAGGAGGTGAGTTCGATGGATATATTTATCATCATCTCCACTGTGCTTGTCTCTGTAATCGTCGGAGCAGTTGTTGGATTTCTTGTTCGCAAAACGATTGCTGAAGCGAAGATCTCCAGTGCAGAATTAGAAGCGCAACGGATTATCAGAGAAGGTAAAAACGATGCGGAAGCTATGAAGAAGGAAGCTTTGCTCGAAGCGAAGGATGAGAATCATAATCTTCGTGTTGAAGCAGAGCGTGAAATTCGTGAACGCAGAAATGAGTTACAAAAACAAGAGAATCGTTTGGTTCAAAAAGAAGAGGTCCTTGATCGAAAAAGTGAGACTCTAGACAAAAAAGAGGATTCCCTGGAAAGAAGAGAGGACGCTCTCGCCAAAAAACAACGACATATTGAAGAGATGGAAAGCAAAGTGGAGGAGATGCTTCAAGAGCAACAGCGTGAACTGCAGCGGATTTCCGGTTTAACTAGGGAAGAAGCGAAGCAGATCATCATGCGTGAAAGTGAGCAGGAACTCGAACATGAACTTGCGCAAATGGTAAAAGAGCGTGAGTACAATGCGAAAGAAGAAGCTGATAAGAAAGCAAGAGAGGTCCTTTCCCTTGCAATTCAGCGCTGTGCAGCAGATCACGTAGCAGAAACAACGGTATCCGTTGTTAACCTGCCAAATGATGAGATGAAAGGTCGAATCATTGGTCGTGAAGGCCGAAACATTCGAACTCTTGAGACGCTGACTGGGATCGATCTTATCATCGATGACACGCCGGAAGCAGTTATTCTTTCCGGTTTTGATCCGATTCGAAGAGAGATCGCACGAAATGCTCTGGACAAACTCGTACAGGATGGTAGAATTCACCCAGCGAGAATTGAAGAAATGGTCGAGAAATCTCGCAGGGAAGTGGATGAATACATTCGAGAAGTAGGAGAGCAGTCCACGTTCGAAATTGGGGTACATGGGCTACATCCAGATCTGATCAAAATTCTTGGTCGTTTGAAATTCCGTACAAGTTACGGACAGAACGTATTGAAGCATTCTATGGAAGTTGCGTATTTAACTGGACTGATGGCAGCTGAACTTGGAGAAGATGTACAGTTAGCTAGACGTGCAGGTCTCTTACATGATTTAGGTAAAGCGATCGATCATGAAGTTGAAGGAAGTCACGTTGAGATTGGCGTTGAGCTTGCAACGAAGTATAAAGAGCATCCGGTCGTCATCAATGCGATTGCATCACACCACGGTGATACGGAAGCAACTTCGGTTATCGCGACACTTGTTGCAGCAGCGGATGCACTTTCCGCAGCTCGTCCAGGTGCACGTCGAGAGACACTCGAAACGTATATCCGACGCCTTGAAAAACTCGAAGAAATCTCTGAGTCGTTCGACGGTGTTGAAAAGTCATTTGCGATTCAGGCTGGTCGTGAGATTCGAATTATGGTTAAGCCAGATATCGTAGACGATGTAACATCCTACAGACTCGCAAGAGAAATCACCAAAAAAATCGAAAATGAACTCGACTACCCAGGACACATTAAAGTCACGGTCATTCGTGAAACTAGGGCAGTAGAGTATGCGAAATAATAAAGCGATGCCTCGTGCATCGCTTTATTTATTTCTATAATGCTTAAAAAGCGGCGAAGCATTTGATAAACTAAGTAAGACTAGACAGATTGGAGTTGTATTATGAAGATATTATTTATTGGAGATGTTGTTGGATCGCCGGGGCGAGATATGGTATCTCACTATTTACCTCGTTTAAAACGAAAGTACAAGCCGACTTTTACGATTGTAAACGGTGAGAACGCTGCAGGAGGAAGAGGAATTACAGAGAAGATTTACCGTAATTTCTTAGAGTCAGGAGCTCAAGTGATCACGATGGGAAACCATACGTGGGATAATCGAGAAATCTTCGAGTTCATCGACCGTGCGCCAAAGCTCGTGCGTCCAGCGAACTTTCCTGAAGGTACACCAGGAAATGGATCTACGATCGTTAATATAAATGGAACGGAAGTTGGTGTCATCAACCTACAGGGGAGAACGTTTCTTCCTGCAATCGATGATCCATTTACTAAAGCGGATGAACTTGTAGAGGAAATGAGAAAGCGTACGTCCGTTATCTTTGTGGATTTCCACGCTGAAACAACAAGCGAGAAGCTAGCGATGGGCTGGTATTTAGATGGAAGAGTTTCTGCGGTTATCGGTACGCACACTCACGTTCAAACTGCAGACGAACGGATCTTGCCACAAGGGACAGCTTATTTGACTGACGCGGGGATGACGGGACCATATGATGGTATCCTTGGAATGGAGCGAGAAGCGGTTATTAAAAAATTCCTAACAACGATGCCCGTAAGGTTTGAAGTAACCAAAGGTCGGGAACAACTTAGTGGGGTCTTTTTAACAGTTGACCCAAAAACTGGTACAGCTAAAGCTATCGAACGAATCGCAATCAATGAGGATCATCCATTCTACGAATAGGTTTGAAAGCTTGAAAAATTAACGGAATCAGCAGGAATACAAGCTTATGGCAAGGAATATAGTCTAGAGTGGTAATGGATGCTCAAATTAAGGAGGGGCTTTCAAAATGGAAATCTTAAAAGTTTCAGCAAAATCCAATCCAAATTCTGTAGCTGGTGCACTTGCTGGCGTCCTGCGAGAGAGAGGTAATGCTGAGATTCAAGCAATTGGAGCAGGAGCGCTTAACCAAGCTGTCAAAGCTGTAGCAATTGCAAGAGGATTCGTAGCACCGAGCGGAGTTGATCTCATTTGTATCCCTGCTTTTACCGACATTCAAATTGATGGCGAGGAACGAACCGCTATCAAGTTAATTGTTGAACCGCGATAAGTGATTCCGTTAAGATAACCTGTTTGTTTTTACAAACAGGTTTTTTTATACGGATTAGAGAAATACATAGGCATTGGAGGATATCTATGAAAATATACGATGCACATTGTGACGTACTAAGTAAGATGTGGAATGATCCTTCACTCTCATTTCTCGATGGAGCAGACCTTCATACGAACTTACAGCAAATGAGAAGTGCGGGAGCCGGTTTGCAGCTGTTTGCGATTTATATACCAGAAAGCGTACCAGATGCTGCAAAGTTTGATTGTGCGCTCGAGATGGTCGATATTTTTTATGATCGTATCATAAGACCATACGATGACGTTGTAGCTGTTTATTCGAGGGAAGAAGCGAGACGACTACCTCCTGGTAAGATTGGCGCGATGCTTACTTTAGAAGGCTGTGACGCGATTGGTAGAGAGATTACGAGGTTAAAGATACTCATTAGACTTGGCGTACGTTCAGTTGGACTGACGTGGAATTATGGAAACGCCGCTTGTGATGGGATTCTTGAAACACGGGGTGGAGGGCTTACTGATTTTGGTAAGCGTATCGTACGATTACATAATGAAAATGGTATTTGGACAGATGTGTCCCATTTATCGATACAGGCATTTTGGGATGTGTTAGAGGAAACAGATCTTATTATCGCTTCTCATTCAAACGTAAAGAAAATATGTACGCATCCGAGAAACCTTGATGATCAGCAGCTGAAGGCTCTCATTAAGAAAGATGCAGTTATAGGCGTAACGTTTGTACCGAAGTTCCTTCGAAACGATCGGAATGCGAGCATCGCAGATATTTTAGATCATATCGACTATATTGTTTCACTCGGTGGAATCGCTAATATTGCGCTTGGTTCAGATTTTGATGGCATCGACCAAGTACCTAGAGACTTAAGAAGTTATGGAGATTACCCAAAGTTGATAGAGGAATTACGCATGCGATATTCGAATAAGGAAGTGGAAGGCTTTTTATGGAGGAACTTGCAAGAACGAATCCCTTCTTAAGGTAGAAATTAACAATATAAATATGATAGAGCAGGGAAAACCGTTCCTATTTCGAACTAGTACTATATGCAAGTGATTCTCTCACTAGACTAGAAAGGGTGGGGCAATATGATCGAACAACTTTCATGGAAAGTTGGCGGACAGCAGGGGGAAGGTATCGACAGCACTGGTGAAATTTTTGCGATAGCACTTAATCGTATGGGTTATTACTTGTACGGGTATAGGCATTTTTCTTCCCGTATTAAAGGTGGACATACGAATAATAAGATACGCGTAAGCACGAAGGAAGTTCGCGCTGTTTCAGATGACTTGGACATGCTCATCGCATTTGATCAGGAAACGATCGATGTTAACGGCCACGAATTACATGGGGATGGAATCATCATCGCAGATGCAAAATTCAAGCCTGTTAAACCAGATGATTGCAAAGCAACGCTCGTGATTGTTCCGTTTACGGAAATTGCAACAGAGCTCGGTACCTCACTCATGAAGAATATGGTAGCGATCGGCGCAACTAGCGCAGCTCTTGGGATCGATACGGAGACATATAAGGCAGTTGTCGATGAAATCTTTGGAAGAAAAGGTGAAAAAGTCGTCAATAGTAATATGGAAGCGATTCAGCGCGGGGCTGAAGCATTTAAACAGACAGCTGACTCAAACCTTAAGACGCTTTCTCTTAAGAAAGCTGATGGGAAGAATCGCATGTTCATGATTGGGAACGATGCGATCGCGCTCGGTGCGATCGCTGGTGGCGCTAGGCTTATGGCTGCTTATCCGATCACTCCAGCATCTGAGATCATGGAATACTTAATCAAGAAGCTTCCTGAATTCGGCGGAACGGTTATTCAGACAGAAGATGAGATCGCAGCCGCTACAATGGCGATCGGTTCAAACTATGCAGGGGTAAGGACACTAACTGCTTCAGCTGGACCTGGACTCTCCCTGATGATGGAGTCGATCGGACTGTCTGGTATCACAGAAACACCTCTCGTCATCGTCGATACACAGCGTGGCGGTCCTAGTACCGGTCTTCCTACAAAGCAGGAACAGTCAGATCTCCTTGCGATGATCTATGGTACGCATGGGGAAATCCCTAAGATTGTAATCGCACCAAGTACTGTAGAGGAAGCTTTCTATGATTCAATAGAAGCGTTCAATCTCGCTGAAGAGTACCAGTGTCCTGTTATATTACTTTCTGACCTTCAACTATCTCTTGGGAAACAAACGGTGGAACCTTTAGATTATCATAGAATTCAAATCCGAAGAGGGAAACTGGCGGACTATGATTTACCTGAGAGAGAGGATAAGTCCTATTTCAAGCGATTTGAAGTGACGGAAGACGGTGTGTCACCCCGCGTTATCCCAGGTACGAAGAACGGAATCTTTCATGTGACAGGTGTTGAGCATGACGAGACAGGAAAACCTTCTGAAGTGCCTCAGAACAGGAAAGATCAGATGGAAAAACGTCTTCGTAAGGTCAGAGGACTAACGTTCGACACGCCTGTCTATAAAGATGAGAAGCATAAAGAACCTGATGTGCTATTGGTAGGCTTTAACTCCACGAGAGGGTCGATCGAAGAGGTGATCCCTCGACTAGAAGAAGATGGGTACAAAGTAAATCATGCACACATTCGACTCGTACATCCATTTCCAGCGGATGAGCTGAGACCGATGCTTGAAGCTGCTAAGAAGGTTGTGATCATCGAACATAACGCAACGGGTCAGCTGGCGAGCTTGGTGAAGATGAACGTAGGATATGCTGATAAGATTGAAAGTCTCCTAAAATATGATGGCAATCCATTCTTACCAGGTGATATTCATCAACAATGCAAGGAGCTGTTAACTGATGGCAACATTTAAAGACTTTCGAAATCAGGTGAAGCCAAACTGGTGTCCTGGCTGTGGAGACTTTTCTGTTCAGGCGGCTATACAGCGTGCGTCTGCGAACGTTGGTCTTGAACCAGATGATTTAGCAGTTGTGTCAGGAATTGGATGTTCAGGTAGAATCAGTGGATACATCAACGCTTACGGATTTCACGGAATTCACGGTCGCTCCCTTCCTATTGCGCAAGGTGTTAAGATGGCAAACAGAGACCTTACCGTTATTGCTTCCGGTGGGGACGGTGATGGGTTTGCGATCGGAATGGGGCACACGATCCATGCGATGCGACGCAATATTGACATCACCTACATTGTAATGGATAACCAGATCTATGGTCTGACAAAGGGTCAAACGTCTCCTACGAGTGCTGAAGGGTTTAAAACCAAGAGTACACCGTCAGGTTCGATCGAATCCTCACTCTCCATCATGGAATTAGCTCTATCGAGCGGTTGTGGCTTCGTAGCACAAAGCTTTTCAACCGATCTAAAAGATTTAGTTGCCCTTATCGAACAAGGTATTCAGCATAAGGGATTCTCATTGATCAACGTGTTCAGCCCTTGTGTAACATTCAATAAGATCAACACGTATGATTGGTTCAAAGAAAACTTGATCAGTTTAAAAGATATTGAAGGCTACGATCCGACGAATCGGATGTTGGCGATGCAAACCCTTATGGAGCATGATGGTCTTGTAAAAGGGTTGATCTATCATAACCCAACGAAACCATCCTATCAGGAATCAGTGACAGGTTATAGTGAATCACCTCTGTCCAAACAAAACCTGACGCTATCTGAAGACAAGTTTACTGAATTGATGGCAGAATTTATGTAATGATAAGTCGTCCCTCGTTGAAAAACGAGGGATTTTATTGGTTTATAAAAGAGATAATAAAGTCCAGAAATAAAACTATAGGTGTCCGCGCAGAGTGGACATTTTTCCTTTACGATAAATAGGAAAAGTGGTACTATGATTGTGGTAACAGTAATGTGAGAAGGTTGGAAAAAAGAGAGGTGTTTGTCGTGGAAGGAAAGATGAAAGCGATTGTAAAGCACGAGCGAGCTAAAGGAGCGCAGTTGCAAACAGTCGATATTCCACAAATAGATGAAAATGAAGTTCTTATACAGGTGAAAGCGACGTCCATTTGTGGAACTGACGTACATATTTATGCTTGGGACGAGTGGTCTCAAAGTCGCGTGAATCCTCCGTATGTATTCGGTCATGAATTTGCAGGGGTAGTCGTTGAAAAGGGAGAGCGAGTAACAAATGTAGAGGTTGGCGATCACGTATCTGCTGAAACGCACATCGTATGTAACCAGTGTCCGCAATGCTTAACTGGCAAGTTTCATATTTGTGAGAATACGAAGATCATCGGTGTAGATACAAATGGTTGCTTTGCAGAATATGTGGCGCTACCGTCTCAAAATATTTGGAAGAACCCTAAGTCTCTTTCATTTGATGTTGCTTCTGTGCAGGAGCCGATGGGAAATGCGGTACACACTGTTCTTGCAGGTGATGTTGCTGGTAAAACAGTTGCGATCATCGGCTGTGGTCCGATCGGTATTATGGCAGTTGGCGTAGCGAAGGCTGCCGGTGCTTCAGAGGTTATTGCCTTCGACCTTAATAACTACAGACTAGATCTTGCGGCGAAGATGGGCGCAACGACTGTTGTGAACTCTCGTCATGAAGATCCTCTTGAAAAAGTAAAAGAGCTGACTGACGGTCATGGAGTCGACGTAGTATGTGAAATGTCAGGACACCCGATCGCGATGAACCAGGGCTTTAAGATGGTTACGAACGGCGGGCGTGTTTCCATATTGAGTTTACCTGTACGCCCTGTTGAAATCGACGTGACAAACGATATCGTATTTAAAGGAATCACCGTTCAAGGGATTACAGGGAGAAAGATGTTTGAAACATGGCGTCAGGTGTCAGGTTTGTTACAATCTGAACAAGTAGATGTCGAACCGATGATCACTCATCACTTTCCATTAGAAGAGTTCGAGAAAGGCTTTGAATTAATGCTCGAAGGGAAATGTGGTAAGGTAGTATTACATCCATAAAGCTCATGTTGAGCTTTTACATAATTAGAAGGAGGCAGGTCATATGAAAGGTTTTGAATATCTCCAAGAAGAGCTTGACCAAATGCAAGATGAGGGAGTTTTCCGTAATCTGATCCCTCTAGAATCAGCACAAGGATCTCGTGTTGCGATCAAAGGGAAAGAAGTTATTCAGCTTTCCTCTAATAACTATCTTGGATTAACAGATCATCCTAAAATGAAGCAAGCTGCAATCGAAGCTGTCGAAAAATACGGAGCGGGAACAGGTTCTGTTCGTACCATCGCAGGAACACTATCGATGCATGAAGAATTTGAACAAAAGCTTGCTGAATTCAAACACACTGAGGCAGCTCTCGTGCTACAATCTGGGTTCGCAACAAACCAGGCTGTGCTATCTGCAATTTTGACGAAAGAAGATGTGGTTATTTCTGATGAGCTTAATCACGCTTCGATCATCGATGGTATCCGTTTAACGAAAGCTGGTCGTCGTATTTACAAGCATACGGATATGGAGGATTTAGAGAATGCTCTTAAAGAAACGCAAGAGTACCGCACTCGTCTCGTTGTAACAGACGGTGTATTCTCAATGGATGGTAACATTGCGCCTCTTCCTGAAATCGTAGCGCTTTGTGAAAAATACGATGCGCTCGTAATGGTTGATGACGCTCACGCAAGCGGCGTACTTGGTCGTAATGGCCGTGGAACGGTCGATCATTTTGATCTTAACGGTCGCGTTCATATTCAAGTAGGAACATTAAGTAAGGCGATCGGGGTGTTAGGCGGCTATATCGCTAGCTCAAAGACCCTTCGTGACTACTTGATCCATAAAGGCCGTCCATTCTTATTCAGCACATCACATCCACCTGCTGTAACCGCAGCATGCTCTGCAGCGATCGATGTTCTCGTAGAAGAGCCTGAGCTGATCGAAAAGCTATGGGACAATACGAAATTCTTCAAAGACGGTTTAGAGAAGTTAGGCTTTGATACGGGGATCAGTGAAACGCCGGTAACTCCAGTTATCATTGGGGACGAAGCCCTGACACATAAGTTTTCAGACAAGCTGTTTGAGAATGGAGTATTTGCACAAGGTATCGCATTCCCAACAGTGCAGAAAGGGAAAGCGCGTGTAAGAACGATCGTAACAGCGCAGCATTCGAAAGAAGAGCTACAAGAAGCGTTAGACGCTTTCGAAAAATCAGCAAAAGAATTAGGCATTTTAAAATAAGCAGTATACTCAGACTGTCGAGCTCGGCAGTCTGATTTTTTATCTGTTAAGCGTTTACGATGTAAAGAATGGTACTCGTTCGACAATTTAGTAGTTCTAAAGCGATACTGCCTTTTCATCATCCGGTCTTATTGCTTAAATACGTACAACCCCTTATAATAAGGTAATGTCCACCGTTAAACATTAAAGGATCAAACATAAAGAACATAGGCTAGCACGATGTGCACTGCCTGTTTTTTCTAAGTTTAGGAGCAACATGCTCCTTTTCATAGCAGAGTTATCCTTTGACTGGAAAGGAGACGTAATATGAACGAACAACAGCGGCTTGCGTCGTCGCAAATTCAGACACCAAAGAAAACGGAGAAAACGACTGAGGACTTTGCGAAGTATTTTCAGACTACCTATCAGCCACCTTCGTTAAAAGATGCGAAAAAGCGCGGAAAAGAAAACGTTAACGTACATTATGACTTCGAGATTCCCGAGAATATACGAAACCTAGGTCAAGATAAAAAGTACTTGATCCGAACGTATGGTTGTCAGATGAACGAACATGATACTGAGATCATGGCTGGAATTTATGAGGGTATGGGCTTTGAAGCAACGACCGTTGTGGAAGAAGCTGATGTTATCTTGCTGAACACATGCGCGATACGAGAGAACGCGGAAAACAAAGTGTTTGGAGAGCTCGGTCACTTAAAACCTCTTAAGATGGAGAATCCGAATTTGATCATCGGGGTATGTGGCTGTATGTCTCAAGAAGAGTCGGTCGTCAATCGAATCATGCAAAAGCATCAGTTCGTAGATTTGATCTTCGGAACGCACAATATTCATAGACTGCCTCAATTGATGGAGCAAGCCGTCTTCGGTAAAGAAATGGTTATGGAAGTGTGGTCCAAAGAAGGCGATATCATTGAGAATCTTCCAAGAACCCGTAAAGGTGAGATCAAAGCGTGGGTTAACATCATGTATGGCTGCGATAAATTCTGTACATATTGCATCGTGCCTTATACCCGAGGCAAGGAGCGAAGCCGCCGACCTGAAGATATCATTCAGGAAGTAAGGCACCTCGCAGCAAAAGGGTATAAAGAAGTGACGCTTTTAGGACAGAATGTGAATGCGTACGGAAAAGACCTTGAGGATATGGAATACGGCCTAGGTGATCTAATGAATGAAATTCATAAGATCGACATCCCAAGAGTGCGTTTTACTACAAGTCACCCACGAGATTTTGATGATCGTCTTGTAGAAGTTCTTGGACAAGGTGGCAACCTGCTCGATCACATTCATCTTCCGGTTCAGAGCGGAAGCAATGATGTTCTTAAGCTCATGAACCGTCGTTATACGAGAGAAACGTATTTAGAACTTGTTGGGAAAATTAAAGCAGTTATGCCTAATGCAACGTTCACGACGGATATTATCGTCGGCTTTCCAAACGAAACAGATGAACAGTTTGAAGAGACGATGTCACTTGTAAGAGAAGTAGAGTTTGATAGCGCTTATACATTCATCTATTCACAGCGAGATGGTACGCCAGCAGCAAAAATGAAGGATAATGTGCCGATGGAAGTGAAAAAAGATCGTTTACAGCGTTTGAATGCCCTTGTAAATGATATGGCAGCGAAGAAAAATGCAGCCTACGAAGGGGAAATCGTTGAAGTGCTCGTTGAGGGTGAAAGTAAAAAGAATCCTGACGTCCTATCGGGCTATACGAGCAGAAACAAAGTAGTTAACTTCAGAGCACCGAAGTCTCTTATCGGTGAGCTCGTTCAAGTGAAGATTACGAAAGCAAAAACCTGGTCGTTAGACGGAGAATATATAGAAAATACTGCAGAGGTGAAAGCATAATGATTTCAAGACAAGAAGTGATCGTAAAAGCAAAAGAGCTAGCTAAGCTCGTATCTGAGACGGAAGAAGTTGATTTCTTCAAGCGTGCAGAAGAAAAGATAAATGAAAACAAGAAAGTGCAAAGTTTAATCGCTCGCATTAAGCTTGAACAAAAAGAAGCGGTTAACCTTCAGCATTATGGTAAGCATGAGGCGTTGAAAGAAAAAGACGAGCGTATCGACAAACTGATGGAGCAGCTTGATGAAATTCCTGTTGTTCAGGAATTCAAACGTTCTCAGTCAGATGTGAATGATCTTCTTCAGCTTATTGCGAATACAATCTCAAACACCGTCACAGATGAGATCATCGAAGCGACTGGTGGTAACGTACTAGAAGGTACGACTGGCTCTGCACAAGGATCTGGTTGTAGTAAGTAAAAGTCGGGAGTTTTCCCGGCTTTTTTTTATGCTTTGTTATGCTGATATTCGTACTCCTATTCCGTTTTTAATTTCATTCACCGTATTTTTTTTAGAAATTTTACAAAAGGTTGTAAAGCATTGTACATAAGGGTCATAGACTGATAGTGGAACAGCCTTAATAAAAAAAAGGCACACTAGTCATTTGTCATGCATAGGATGAGAATGAAGATTGGAAGAGGAGGTATGATCGATGTCAGAGGATTATAATTACAGAGAGATATTCGCCAAAGCTGTTTGCGGAAAAGGGCGTAAATTTACTCAGGATACAAACACAGTTACTCCAGAGCACAAACCTTCAAGTATTCTTGGTTGCTGGATCATCAACAACAAATTCAAGGCGAAAAAGCACCATGATTGCGTCATTGTTGAAGGCTCTTATGACATTAATATCTGGTACTCATACAGTCATAACACAAAAACAGAAGTCGTAACGGAAAACGTTAAATATCGTGAAGAAATCCCTCTTCGCTACAAGGATAAAGATTGCAAAACGGACGAAGTGGTTGCAAAAGCGATTCAAGAGCCGAACTGTCTTGAAGCTACCATTGCACCGAACGGAAATAAAATTATCGTTCAAGTCGAAAGGGAGTTTCTCGTAGAAGTGATTGGAGAAACAAAAATTTGCGTTTACGTGAATCCTGATGGCTGTGAAGATGATGATGACGATTGGGAATATGAAGTAGAAGATGAAGAGTTTGAAGATTTAGATCCGAACTTTTTAATTGGTGATCTTGAAGAATAGTCGTACCAGGGAGAAGGGGTTCTTCTTCCTGGTTTTATTTTTTTTTGCCGAGTCACGACCTTCTTTATCATAGAAGCGTGGAAGAATGATGTGATATACTGTTAGCTGAATAGAAATGTAGATTGGTGGAGAAGAAGTATGGCTCGATATACCCCTATGATCGAACAATATTTACGGATTAAGGCAGAGTATCAAGATGCCTTTTTATTTTTTAGATTAGGTGACTTCTATGAAATGTTCTTTGAAGATGCGACGCGTGCATCTAAAGAGCTTGAAATAACGTTAACGAGTAGAGATGGTGGGGGAGAAGACCGTATCCCGATGTGCGGTGTTCCTTATCATTCTGCAGAAAACTATATTTCTCAACTAGTAGAAAAAGGATTTAAAATTGCGATATGTGAACAGACTGAAAACCCGAAGCATGCAAAAGGCGTGGTGAAACGAGAAGTCGTTCAACTCATCACTCCAGGAACAGTCATGTCAGATCGTTTGATAAAAGAAAAGGAAAACAACTACATAGTGGCGATATCTGAATTTGAAGATAGCACATATTCCCTAGCTGCGAACGATTTAACGACAGGTGAAACCATGGCCACGATCTTAACTGGCAATCATCATGAAGTACTTGGTGAGCTTTCGAATCTATCTCCAAAAGAGGTAATTCTTGGAACTGAAGATGGTCCGTTAGCGACTGCGATCCGTGAAAGAATGTCTCTTACCGTTTCGACCGAGGATAACGTTACGATTCCAGAGCAGTTTCAGGAACTTTCTGAGCACATCGATCAGAGCAAGCTACTGAGTGCATTTGGCCGGTTGTTGCATTACTTGATTCGAACTCAAAAACGCTCGATGGATCATCTTCAGCCATTACGTCATTATCACGTTTCACAGTATATGAAGCTCGATGTGAATTCAAAACGAAACCTAGAGCTCGTTGAAACGATCAGAGACAAGAAACGGACAGGCTCTCTTGTATGGTTTTTAGATAGTACTGTCACGGCTATGGGAGGGCGTCTCCTCAAACAATGGGTAGAACGACCGCTATTGCAGCATCGTGAAATCGTGAAGCGACAGGAGCTTGTTGAAACGATGATGAAGCAGTTTTTCGAACGTGAAACGATTCGTGAACAGCTGCAGGGGGTTTATGACCTCGAGAGATTAGCTGGTAAAGTTGCATTTGGAAACCTGAATGCGAGAGACCTCGTCCAGCTTCGTAAATCATTAGAGAAAATCCCTGGGATCAAACAAGCCGTAACAGAACTTGATAATACGTATGCTAGTGAGCTTGGAGATGAGATCTTAACATGCGATGAGCTGACTGAGCTTTTGAGTGATGCGATCGAAGACAACCCACCTCTCTCAGTAAAAGAAGGGCAGATGATTCGAGACGGTTATAATAGCGATCTCGATCGCTATCGTGATGCGAGCAGAAATGGGAAGGATTGGATCGCTTCCTTGCAGATGCAAGAAAGAGAACGAACGGGCATTCGTTCGCTTAAGATAGGTTACAATAAAGTCTTTGGATATTATATTGAAGTGACGAGATCTAACCTTCAGAATCTTCCTGAAGGAAGGTATGAAAGGAAACAGACGCTTTCTAACGCAGAGCGTTTTATTACTCCTGAACTGAAAGAAAAAGAATCTCTTATACTTGAAGCTGAAGAAAAAATTGTTGACTTGGAGTATGACTTATTCACGAATCTAAGAGAACAAGTGAAACAGTATATTCCAGAACTGCAAAAACTAGCAAAGAAGATTAGTGAACTCGATGTATTGCAAGCATTCGCAGTTGTTAGTGAAGAAAATCGTTTTACAAAACCGTCCTTTTCTAAAGATCGACAAGTAGCGATCGAAGCGGGCCGCCATCCGGTTGTAGAAAAGATGCTAAAAGGGCGAGAGTATGTTGCTAACGATGTAATGATGAATGAAGATCGCGAAATCCTATTGATTACAGGACCAAACATGAGCGGTAAGAGTACGTATATGAGGCAGTTAGCGCTCATCTCCCTACTTGGTCAAATCGGCTGTTTTGTCCCAGCGGAATCTGCAGTACTTCCAATCTTTGATCAAATCTTCACTAGAATTGGAGCAGCAGACGACCTTGCTGCAGGTCAAAGTACATTTATGGTGGAAATGCTTGAGGCGAACTATGCGATCACGAAAGCGACAGAAAATAGCTTGATTCTACTAGATGAAATCGGTCGTGGAACTTCTACGTATGATGGAATGGCTCTCGCGCAGTCCATCATCGAGTACATTCATGATCATGTTCGAGCTAAAACATTGTTTTCAACACATTATCATGAATTAACATCGCTTGAAGAGGAGCTACAGCGCGTGAAGAACGTGCATGTTAAGGCTGTTGAAGAACAAGGCCGAGTTGTATTCCTTCACCGTGTACACGATGGTTCAGCTGATAAGAGTTATGGAATTCACGTAGCTCAACTTGCGAATCTACCAGACCAACTCATTAAACGGGCTCAAACGATCTTGTCTGAGTTCGAGTCGAGTACAGAAACGACTGAAACAACTGAAACGAGTGCGAGTCCAAAACAAGAGTACGTGAAAGCGAACGAAGACGCACAGCTAGCTTTCTTTGATGAATCAAATGTAAAGAAGGGGCGTTCAAAGTCATCTGGTGAGGAAGCGATTCTAAAGAAGCTCAAATCCGTCGATATTATGGAAATGACCCCGATGGATGCGATCAATACACTCTATGAATTAAAGAAACAGCTAAAGTAGGAATGAAAGAAAGGTGAGGAAAATGGGGAAGATCGTTCAACTTGATGATCAGCTTTCAAATAAAATAGCAGCAGGTGAGGTTGTCGAAAGACCAGCCTCAGTTGTGAAAGAGCTTGTAGAGAACGCGATCGATGCGGAAAGCAGTGAAATCAGGATCGAAATCGAAGAAGGCGGTCTCTCCAAGATCCGAATCGTGGATAACGGAACGGGCATGGACGAAGAGGATTGTAAACTTGCATTTTTTAGACATGCTACGAGCAAGATTCGAAATGAGCGAGATTTGTTTCAGATTGAAACGTTAGGGTTTCGAGGAGAAGCACTTCCAAGTATCGCGGCAGTTTCTCATCTCGAGTTAAAGACCTCGACAGGTGAGCGTGCTGGCACATATGTGAAGATCGAAGCAGGAGAAGTAACCGAATTTAAGGCGACAGATAGTCGGAAAGGGACTGAACTGACGATTTCAGGTCTTTTTTACAATACACCCGCTCGATTGAAGCATATGAAGACTGTGCACACAGAGCTTGCGAACGTTGCAGATGTTGTAAACAGACAGGCCATGGCTCATCCAGAGATCGCCTTCAGGTTCTTTCATAATGGTAAAAAACTCTTGTCTACAAATGGCAGTGGAGAGTTGTTACAAGTCATCGCAGCGATCTACGGCTACAATACTGCTAGAAAAATGCTTCCGTTACAAACAGAAACGATTGATTTTAACGTCACGGGGTATGTTGCAAAGCCAGAACTAACGCGCGCTTCACGGCAGTACATCTCTCTCGTCATCAACGGCCGTTATATTAAGAACTATCCGATTACGAAAGGTATTCAGCAGGGCTACCATACGCTGCTTCCAATCGGGAGGTATCCGATCGTCGTGCTTCATATCAAGATGAATCCAACGTTGATCGATGTGAACGTGCACCCATCGAAATTAGAAGCGCGTATTAGTAAAGAACAAGAGCTCGCGAAAGCGATTGAAGACGCAATCACTGCAATATTCAAGAAAACGGAGCTTATACCAGAACAAAAACCATTGAAGCAGAAAGAAAAGGAGAGCGAGCAGCCGGCTTTTCACTTTCAGCATGAAAAACAGGACGTTCCTGAAAAGCGTCCGATTGAAGAAGCGACTCCTTCACCTCAAAAAGTTACGACTGAAGAGGCTAACGATTCGTTTGTAGAACCTTTTAGTGTAAAAGAAGAGCTGTCACTATCAAACTATGAGTCGCCCGTAAAAACTATGGAAACAAGCAAAGTCGATGAGTTAGAACGTGCAATCGACTACGTTAAGGAGAAGAGTGAGGAAACACGAATCCCTCCGCTTTATCCAATCGGACAAATGCATGGGACATACATTCTCGCTCAAAATGAGAACGGTCTTTACATCATCGACCAGCACGCTGCTCAAGAGCGAATCAAATATGAGTTTTACCGTGAGAAGGTCGGCGAGATCGATCCGGAAGTACAAGAACTCCTCGTACCGATCACGCTTGAATATACGACTTCAGAATGTGCGATCATCGATAGTCGAATTGAAGATCTTCAGACTGTTGGGGTGTTTTTAGAATCATTTGGTCGCAACAGCTATCTCGTCAGCTCTCATCCTGTATGGTTTCCAAGCGGAGCAGAGCAGGAGACGATCGAAGAACTCGTTCAAGAAGTGATCGACAATCGCGCGATCGATGTGAAAAAGCTAAGAGAAGAAGCAGCGATCATGATGTCTTGTAAGAAGTCGATCAAAGCGAATCGTCACTTACGAGATGATGAAGTGTTCACACTTCTTGAGACGCTTCGAAAGGCGATCGATCCGTATACGTGTCCTCACGGAAGACCGATCATCATTCATTACTCCACCTATGAGATGGAAAAAATGTTTAAGCGAGTGATGTAACGTCGAAAATGAGAACAAACTCAGTGGAAAGAACGTGAATAGGTTATGACTAACGATCAAAAATTAGTAACGGTTTTAGGTCCTACTGCAGTGGGCAAAACAAAAACAAGCATCGAGTTAGCGAAAGCGTTGAACGGAGAAGTGATCAGCGGTGACTCGATGCAAATATACAGAGGGATGGATATAGGGACGGCCAAAGTAACGGAGTCAGAAATGGAAGGCATCCCTCATCATCTGATTGATATAAAAGAGCCAACAGAAAACTTCTCAGTGGCAGAATTTCAAGAACTCGCGACAAATCTTGTTCGTGAAATTAATGAAAGAGGGAAAGTTCCGATCATCGCTGGCGGAACGGGTCTCTATGTGAAAGCTGTTACGCATCAATACTCGTTTTCTGAAGTGAAAGAAGATGAAGCGTATAGGAGAAAGCTAGAGCGGATTGCAAACGAGGAAGGTCCAGTTGCATTCCACTCGAGGTTGAAAGATATCGATCCGAAGAGTTATGATTCGATTCATCCGAACAACATTCGGCGAGTAATTCGGGCGCTAGAAGTCCATCATGTGACGGGAAAGCCAGTTTCCGCCTCGAAAGATTCTCAACCTGAGCACTCGCCTTATCATCTTGTTAATGTTGGGTTGACGATGGATAGAGACACACTTTATCACAGAATCAACAAGAGGGTAGATCTAATGATGGAAGAGGGGCTATTGGAAGAAGCGCGCACCCTTTACGATCAAGGCGTGAGGAACTGTCAATCGATCCAAGCGATCGGTTATAAGGAAATCTATCGATACATTGAAGGAAAGGTATCCTACGAGGATGCGGTCGATGAACTAAAGCAAAACTCAAGAAGGTACGCCAAGCGTCAGCTAACATGGTTTCGACATCAGATGGACATCGACTGGTTTGATATGACGGAGAATAGAGAAGAAAAAATACGAAAAATATTACACTCTGTTGCAGGAAAGTTAGCAGATAACTAGAACTGTACATATTGAATGCCTTTAGAGAAAAAGAGGAGGACTGAATATGAAGCAACAGATTAACATCCAGGATCAATTTCTGAACCAGCTGCGCAAAGATAATGTTTTTGTAACAGTGTACCTACTGAACGGATTCCAACTAAAGGGGACGATCAAAGGATTCGATAACTTTACGATCATTCTTGAGTCCGATGGGAAGCAGCAGCTGATTTATAAACACGCGATTTCTACTTTCGCTCCTCAGCGTACAGTTGAAATAAATTTTGATTCTGAAAAGTAATACCGGTCCCTCGTTCTAGGTAGGACGAGGGACTTCTTCATGAGAGCTAAGATGGTTGATGAGTTTCAAGATAATCGAAGTATCTCTTGAGAGTTAACTCTGATTTCAGTCCAAACTTACTCCGTAGATGTTCGATCGAAGCATCCTGTTCAATCGCTTTGATCACACACGTCCTTCGCATATGCTGAGCCGAAACCCCTTTTCGAATACCTGCTCGCTGAACTTCTAAGCGGATCATCTTTTGCACGGCGATTTCTGTCAGTCGTTTTGGACGATCCACTTCATAACTCCATCGGTACGTTTGACGTTGAAAATCAAATGCGACGAATAAAGGGTCATCACTTTTTAATCGAGGACGAACAGGAGCAGGTATCGTTTGGTAGTAACTGAATAAGATTTTCTTATGTTCTGGATCGAGCTTGATCGTCCTGTTACCTGAAGCTGAATTGACTTCTAATTCGTTCTGTTCGAAAGATACGTGCTTCATGGATAACTTGCAGAGCTCTTGTAAGCTTAGACCGTAATTAAGAAACAAACGTGCGATGATAAGGTTCCGATCGATTAGGAACTCACGTGCTTTTAATTGGTTTTCTGTTAAATCAGCAAGAGAAACGATTGTTTCTAACAACCGCTCGCTTTCGCTTTCCCCCACAAAATCTTCTTCCTTAAATCCACTTTCTTCATTCGTGGGGAGGACAACTTCTTTCATAGGATTGTTCTTTGTCCGATTTAATGACATATAATAACGGTATACTTGATTCAATACTGTCATGATTCGTTTGAGAGTTCGCTCAGAATAATGACGTTCTAAATGTAAGTAACGAATGTATGATTGTAGCTGTTCTGTCGATAGCTCACTAAAGTTTTGAAATTCAACTTTTCGATGAAATGTTTTGAGCCAGGTTGTAAAGTCGACAAGGTCATACCGATAACGCCGGATGGTTGACGCCCGGCGTCCCTTTCTTTCAAGGGAGGTAAGGTACTCCTCTAGAAAATCAGGTAGCGGTTGCTCAAATAGTTCCATTGCGTTACCCCTTTCTTTTTTCCATTATAACAAACAACGTGAAATGAATTACATGATTTTGGTTTTTTTGGGAATGCTAACAATACTAAACAATAAAGGAGCGGTTGCAATGGCCTTTTTTTCAAAACAGCAACAAGAACCAATTCCTGAAGTTGACACTGATGTGTGGTCATGTTCCAGTGGGGACTGTTCTGGTTGGATGAGAGCAGATTATTCCTTCTCAGACACACCTTCTTGTCCGTTATGTGGCGGTGAGATGGCGAGTGAAGTACGTAACCTCCCTGAGATTAAGTAAACGGAGGCTGTGATATGAATAAACTGATCGAAAAATTAGTTGATAAAGCGCTCAGCATTACGAAAGCTGAAGGGAAGGGGAAACACGTCATCCCTCAGCAGCGGTTCTCTACCGTCTTCAAAGACCTCTCTGGCGTAAAGTCTGAAGAATTTTCATACCTTGGAATAGGGTTCAAGAGGTATACGTATAAGGACGATGACGTTTTTGTGAGGCAGCTCGAACATGATAACGGGAATGTGCTCGAGTTAGACATCACAGAAAACGATCGCTATCTCCATCATTACAGATCGTTCGAAAAGGACTCGGCTGACCAAAAAGTAACCATACCAGAGAAGTTTGTGGATCGTATGATACAAGGGAAAACACTCGAATAGAGTGTTTTTCTTTTGGGCATTTGTCACGCTTTTTGGGCGGGTGCGTATACTATCGTGTCAGAATAAAACGAGGTGAGCATCTTGCAGCAATCCATCACTCAGCGAAAAAGTCAGATTAATATTGTTTTGCACCATGCTGAAGAGAAATTGGAAGCAGCTGACTCTGCGCTTGCTGAAGCAGCGAGAAAGCATATTCCTCTTGAACGGATTCAAAAAGAAATGGAACAGTTGATCGGGTTAAAAGAAGTGAAGCACCTGTTAAAAGAAGTATATGCATGGTTATTCGTTAACCAGTGCCGTCAAGAAAATGGTTTGAAACAAAATCCTCAGGTCCTTCACATGATGTTCAAAGGGAATCCCGGAACAGGAAAGACTACAGTCGCAAGGTTACTAGGTACCCTTTTCTTAGAAATGAACGTCCTATCGAAAGGTCATTTGATCGAAGTGGAAAGAGCGGATCTTGTTGGTGAATATATCGGACACACCGCGCAGAAAACAAGAGAGCTCGTTAAGAAGGCTAAGGGAGGCATTCTTTTTATAGATGAGGCGTATTCCCTTGCACGTGGTGGCGAGAAAGACTTTGGGAAAGAAGCGATCGATACATTGGTGAAAGCGATGGAAGATAACCATGAGGACTTTATTTTAATTCTTGCCGGTTATTCTGAAGAAATGGATAACTTCCTATCTCTCAATCCAGGGCTGCCATCGCGTTTTCCACTTGTGATCGACTTTCCGGACTATTCGAATGATGAATTGTTAGAAATCGCAAGAAAGATGGTAACGGAGCGTCAGTATCGTTTTTCTAAGGAAGCAGAATGGAAGTTGAAAAAGTCATTCATCATGAAGAGAATCGATGAGACAGGGGCTTTTAGTAACGGTAGATTCGTTCGTAATATTATCGAGAAAGCCATTCGAAAGCAGGCTGTTCGGCTCCTCGGAGCGGAAGTGATCGACCGGACGTCACTCGAGCTAATCCTGCCAGAAGACATCCCTATAGAAGATTAAAGTGCCATCTGGTATGATGAGAGCAGACTGATAAGTAAAGGCAGGGAACGTACTGTTGAAAAAAGACCGCATTGAAGTAGCTGAACCAGCAATCTTGATCGGCTGTCAGCTTCCAGATCAAACAGATGAGCAGTTTGCCTATTCGATGGATGAACTTGCTGCATTAACAGAAACGGCTGGCGGAGTAGTGTTAGATACGCTTTCTCAGAAAAGAGAGCGCATCCATCCAGCAACCTATATCGGGAAAGGAAAAGTAGAAGAATTGTCTCACCTGATCGATGAGAACGAAGCTGGCGTCATAATATTTAATAGTGAACTTTCACCAAGTCAGCTTCGCAATCTTTCAGAACAGCTCGAAGCGAAAGTGATCGATCGAACGCAGCTTATACTGGATATATTTGCTCAAAGAGCAAGGTCGAGAGAAGGGATGCTACAAGTGGAGCTCGCACAGCTGCAATACATGCTGCCTCGACTTGCTGGTCAGGGATCTTCTTTATCTCGACTCGGTGGTGGAATTGGGACAAGAGGACCAGGTGAAACGAAGTTAGAAACCGATCGCCGATACATTCGAAACCGGATCTCTGACCTTAAGAAGCAGCTAGACAATACTGTGAAGCATCGAGAGCAATACAGGCTTCGCAGAAAGCGTAATGAGACCCTTCAAGTTGCACTTGTCGGATACACGAACGCTGGAAAGTCAACGATCTTTAACGGACTGACCAAGGCTGACTCTTATGAAGAAGATAAGTTATTTGCTACTCTCGATCCTATGACAAGACAGCTAAAACTGCCGAATGGATACAACGTACTGCTTACAGACACGGTAGGATTTATTCAAGACCTCCCTACGACGCTCGTTGCTTCCTTTAAATCGACGCTGGAAGAAGCAAAGGAAGCAGATTTGATCCTACATGTGATCGATGCATCTCATCCAGATCGGGAGCGTCATGAAGAAATCGTTCTGAATCTACTGAAGGAGCTCGACGCTTCTCATATCCCTGTTCTCACCGTGTTCAACAAGATCGATCGCGCAGAGCCTGGTGTAAGAAGCAGCATGAACGAGCAGATTCATATCTCAGCTAAGAAAAAAGAAGATCTAAGGAAACTGAACGAAACACTTCAAAGTCAAGTGTTAAAGCAAATGGAGTACTATTCGATCTCGCTAAAGGCAGATCAAGGAGATAAGCTCGCATTCCTTCAGAGAAATACGATTCTCATCGAGCGAAAGTGGGATGAAGATCATAAGCATTACCGGTGCAAAGGCTACACCCCAGCGCACCTCTATCAACGTATCGCTACAGAATGGAACAACGATTAGGAGAAGAAACGATGTTTAATCACTTTACACACCAAGAGAAATTGAAACAGCTATCAACTGAAGCAGAAGAAAGAATTTACCCAATACTGAAAGAAATCGATCAACGTGTTGAAAGCAATCAATACCGCGTACTTGAAGCCTTCCATAACAATAAGATCAGCGACTATCACTTCACTCCATCAACTGGCTATGGTTACGATGATGATGGGAGAGACACACTCGAGAAACTTTACGGTGATGTCTTTGGAGCAGAAGCAGGACTTGTTAGACCTCAGATCGTTTCTGGTACGCATGCAATATCGACTGCCTTGTTTGGGGTATTACGTCCTCAAGACGAGCTTCTTTATATTACAGGAGCACCTTATGACACGCTTGAAGAAATTGTCGGTACAAGAGGGGAAGGTCACGGATCTTTAAAAGACTTTCATATCGGCTATCAAGCTATCCCATTAAAGAATGATGCGATCGACTACGAAGCTGTTAAAGCTGCGATTACAGAACAAACGAAAATGATCGGTATCCAACGTTCAAAAGGATATGCAAACCGCCCTTCATTCACGATCGATGAAATCAGTGAGATGATTTCATTTGTTAAATCGATTAAAGAAGATGTGATCGTATTTGTTGATAACTGCTACGGAGAATTCGTTGAAGAACGTGAACCTTGTCATGTCGGAGCAGATTTAATGGCGGGTTCATTGATTAAAAA
This sequence comes from Anaerobacillus sp. ABR4_321, assembly GCF_056158505.1. Lineage (NCBI taxonomy): Bacteria > Bacillati > Bacillota > Bacilli > Caryophanales > Bacillaceae > Anaerobacillus > Anaerobacillus sp. ABR4_321. The sequence goes on along the minus strand of NZ_JBSWTK010000001.1, from coordinate 2,786,927 downwards.
TCCAGGTGCAGGAATCGTGAAAACCGGTGGATACATAGTCGGAAGGGAAGACTTGATCGAACTTTGTGGTTACCGGTTAACTTCGCCTGGTATCGGTAGAGAGGTCGGAGCGTCACTGTATTCCCTCCAGGAAATGTACCAGGGGCTATTCCTTGCTCCTCATACTGTAGGACAAGCAGTAAAAGGAGCAGTTTATAGCTCTGCGCTGCTAGAATCCGCAGGCTTTAATACGAGCCCTTCTTGGGATAGTAAACGAACGGATCTGATTCAATCTGTTCAGTTTAACGACCGAGAGCGGATGGTGTCGTTCTGCCAGGCGATTCAAGCAGCATCACCAGTAAATGCGCACGTCCGTCCAGAGCCTGCTTATATGCCAGGATATGAAGATGACGTCATCATGGCTGCAGGAACATTTATTCAAGGAGCTAGCCTCGAACTGTCTGCCGACGGACCACTAAGAGCACCTTATGTGGCGTATGTTCAAGGTGGATTAACATATGAACATGTGAAAATTAGTGTATTGAGAGCAGTTGATGACCTTCTAACAAAAGGTCTCGTATCGATCAGCTAAAGCAGGGGGAATCCCCTGCTTTTTATTCGTCCTAAAAGTATGTTAGATAATCTAACATACTCTGTCACGACGACAAACGGTCTAGTGTATAGTATAGTATAAGTGAGAAAGGGATCGGCAATTGGGAATGTTCTATGAATTCAGAAAGATTTTGTTTCCGTTGTCTGTAAAACACAGGTTTGGTTATCCCAATTTCTAAACTTTTTATATTCTAAGGAGGATTTATTTTACATGGCTAGCAAATACACAGCAGATGATATCAAGCGCCTCGCAAGTGAGGAAAATGTTAAATTTATTCGCTTACAATTTACAGATCTACTAGGAATTATCAAAAACGTTGAGATCCCAGTCGATCAGCTTGAAAAAGCTCTTGATAATAAAATGATGTTCGATGGTTCTTCTATCGAAGGGTTCGTACGTATCGAGGAATCGGACATGTACCTTTATCCTGATCTAGATACTTGGGTCGTTTTCCCTTGGTCATCTGAAAAAGGTAGAGTTGCACGTTTGATCTGTGACATCTATAGCCCTGACGGCACTCCTTTCGATGGTGATCCACGTTCCGTTCTGAAACGAGTACTTAAAGAGATGGAAGAGCTTGGATTCTCTGATTTCAATATCGGACCTGAACCAGAATTCTTCCTTTTCAAAATGGATGAAAACGGTGAGCCTACGCTCGAACTTAACGATAAAGGTGGCTATTTTGACCTAGCACCAACAGACCTTGGTGAAAACTGCCGTCGTGATATCGTGCTCGAGCTTGAAGACATGGGCTTTGAGATCGAAGCGTCTCACCACGAAGTTGCACCTGGTCAGCACGAAATTGATTTCAAATACGCAGATGCAATCACAACGTGTGACAACATACAAACGTTTAAACTGGCTGTAAAGACGATCGCTCGTCAGCACGGACTACATGCAACGTTCATGCCTAAGCCACTATTCGGCGTTAACGGTTCCGGGATGCATGCGAACATGTCATTATTCAAAGATGGAAAGAACGCATTCTACGATCCGAACGACGAAATTGGCCTAAGTGAAACAGCGCGTCAATTCATCGCTGGTACGATGAAGCACGCAGAAGCATTCACAGCGATCACAAACCCAACGGTCAACTCTTACAAGCGTCTTGTTCCAGGATACGAAGCACCTTGTTACGTTGCATGGTCTCTTCGTAACCGTAGCCCACTTATCCGAGTTCCTGCATCTCGCGGAATCAGCACGCGTATCGAAGTTCGAAGCGTTGATCCATCAGCGAACCCGTACTTAGCGATGGCAGCACTACTTGCAGCTGGTCTTGACGGTATCAAGAACAACATGACGCCTCCAGCTCCAACAGAGCGTAACATCTACGTGATGGACAAAGATGAGCGTGTAGCAGAAGGCATCACTGATCTTCCTGCAACGCTACACGATGCACTTGAATTGCTTAAGAAGGATGAAGTCATGATGAACGCTCTTGGTGAGCACGCTTCTGAACACTTCATCGAAGCGAAAGAAATCGAGTGGGATATGTTCCGTACGCAAGTTCACCCTTGGGAACGCGAACAGTATATGACGACTTATTAATAAATTTTTTAAGCTCCTAACCACCACAGGTGGTTAGGAGCTTCTTCTATGGGGTGTTGATTAGCGTTCAATCAAAAGATTAGGTAAACTAGTAAATGGACATTGAATTTAAAGGAGGGAAAGAGAGTGAGAAAAGTAGTCGTGTACATAGCAACGAGTCTAGATGGATACATTGCAACGAACGATGATTCGTTAGACTGGCTGTTTCGAGGAGAGATTGAAGGAGATGCTGGCTATTCTGAGTTCCTTGAGAGTGTGGATACCGTATTGATCGGTAGAAGAACGTATGACTGGGTGATGGATCAGGAAAAAGGGAACTATCCTTACAAGGGCATTGAAAGTTATGTATTTACAAAGAGAGCGCAGGAAAATACGGAGCATGTATCGTTTATTAACGAAGATATTTCAACATTCACACTTGAGCTGAAAAAACAAGAAGGCAAGACGATTTGGCTAGTCGGTGGTGGAGAGATTATCCATACTTTGATGCGAGAAAAACTAGTGGATGGGTTTATTATTTCCATCGCTCCTTCTCTTATTGGAAAAGGGATACCACTGTTCAAGGAATCTGACATCGAGCAAGATTTGTTATTAACATCCGTTAAGCAATATGGTCAGTTTGCACAGCTACATTATGAAGTGAAATAAAAAGCTACAGGACCTCCTGTAGCTTTTTATTATACTTAACATTTTATGGAACTTAACTAGAGGTTAGTGTAGAATTAAACTATCTGAAAATTTAAAATTAAAAAGGGGGCTAGCTATGAATTTTTATCTAGAAGATCCAAACTTATCATCTGTATTGGAGCAGTACTTAGAACCCAACTTTTATAAATGGGCTGAGAAAGAGTTATACGAGTTTGGAGAACGTTGTGGGACAGAGATTGATGAACGTGCAGTACATACAGATCGAGAAGGCCAGCCAAGGCTCATTAAGTACGATAAGATGGGCAACGATATATCTGAAGTATGGGTGAACGAAGGGTACAAGAAAACGGTTAGTGAGACGTATAATCGTGGCATCGTAGCCTACGTACATAAAGAGATTCCAGACCTCGGTACGAAAGGGAACTATCTTTATTCGTTCGCGCAAGGCTACCTTTTGTCACAGTCAGAACCAGGGTTTTATTGTCCGGTCACATTAACGATGGCGACTGCGTATCTTCTCGATCACTACGGAGATGAAGCGCTCAAGAAGAAATACCTTCCACATGTCCTATCTACTGGCGAGGTCGAGCTTTATGAAGGAGCGACATTTTTAACTGAACGACAGGGAGGATCTGATGTAGGAGCGAACGAAACGAAAGCCATTAATGAAGGAGGTGATTATAGGCTCTACGGAGAAAAATACTTTGCTAGTAATGCAGGTACGTGTGGTGTAGCGATGGTACTTGCTAGACTCGAAGGTGCCCCAGAGGGAACGAAGGGATTAAGCCTCTTTCTTGTTCCGTGGAGAAAAGAAGATGGTAAAGTGAATGACTTATGTATAAGGCGGCTGAAAGATAAGCTAGGCGTGAGAGCAGTCCCTTCAGCTGAAGTAGTATTTGAAGGGTCGAAAGGCTTTCTAGTTGGAGATGCGAGCAGGGGATTCTATTATATGATGGAAGCGTTGAACCTCTCAAGGCTTTGCAATGCGATCGCCTCAGTAGGAATCATGCAGCGGTCTTTTCTTGAAGCAAAGGAGTATTCGTACAGGCGTGAAGCGTTTAGAAAGCAGTTAAAAGATTTTCCGATGATAAAAGAAAGTTTAGTAAAGTTAAAGGTGAAACAAGAGGTTGAACTCAGCAGCGTTTTTTCTGCAATCTCGCTATTTGACGGTGTGATGGATAAACAATCACATGTGACGACAGAGGACGAAGCCTTAAATCGGTTGCTCATCGCTCTTGTGAAAAAAGAATCCGCAGAGCAAGCAGTTCGATTCGCGCATGAAGCGATTGAAATGCACGGTGGGAATGGGTACATAGAAGACTTCGTCACACCAAGACTATTACGAGACGCTCAAGTATTAACGGTTTGGGAAGGAACAGCGAATATTCTTGGTTTAGAGGTGCTTAGGCTGATCAAAAAGCACAAAGTCCATCTGATCTTTATTGATAAAATGAAGCATGAGTTAGAGAAAATTCCACAGGAAGCAGGTAGGAAAGAACTTGTTTACGGTGGTATTTCAGTACTAGAGAAGAAATTGGCGCAATTGGAGAAGATGGATGAAGCACGACAGACTCTCCACTGTAAACGGATTACTAACTTAATGACGTCTATCTATGAAAGTGTGATTTCGTTAAGAGATGCCGCGGCAGGCGGGATGAGAAAGCGTGCGATAGCGGAACTTTTTTTACGAGACACGTGGGGTAAAGATGAGTTTGAGCTTAGTGATCAAACCTTAACGTATTATGAGTTGATTATTGAACATAAAGAAAGCGTGAAGACTTAGTGAACGATAAACGTTGTTAAAGGTGGCTAATTTCATGTTTTGGGTTGTAGCGTTATTTGATAAGAATACAGAACAAGAAATCAAAGCGATATGGGAAGAGCTAAAGCAAAACTCGATTTCTTTCTACTCAGAAGAAGTGAAAGATGCGAGGCCTCATCTCACATTGGGACATTATTACGAGTTAGATAAAGAGGCATTCATTGAAGGTATGAAAACATTTTATGAAGCAAAAGGTTGCTTCGAAATTACATTTAATACGATTGGATCCTTTTTAAATTATCAAACCCTATTTCTATCACCTACACATACAAAAAAACTATTAGAGCTGCATTCAAATCACCATGATTTTTTTAGTGAGTTAAGTACGAATGCCAATCCATACTATGAACCTGATCAATGGATACCGCATTGTACGTTGGCAAATAACTTATCATCCGATAAACTCTCTGAAGCATTCAACTATTGTATGAAACGAATTCAAACGATTGAAGGAAGAGTTGAAGAAATTGCACTTATTGAATTGGTAGATGAAGAAGGCTTTGATGCTCCTATAATCTATAAAAAGCCATTAAAAGAGTAGTGATTCTTGATAGAAAATGTTTATTTGGAAGGAAAACAGCTACAAGAAGCTGTTTTTCTGTTAAGTAAAAGATTTGAAGATGTACTTAATTCCATCCCATAAAGCTAAGCTCGCTATTACGACTAAAATCAGTTTAGCAGTATTTTTCACTAGGCACCTCCAAAGCTTTGTAACTGTAGTACGTACTAAATATGAGAAAAGTTTCGGTTCTTTAAAAGGTGTAGTGTAAGCATCGAAATGTGAAGGCGGTAGAAGAGAATGATATGGGTTATGACTCAAAATCTTGAAAGCTTCGTGAATGTGAAAGAAATAACTGTAAAAGATAACATGATCGAAGGGGTCATAGAGAGAAGATTCTTCATCGAATGGAAAAAGACGTTAGGAACGTTTGAATCGAACGAAAGAGCATTGGAAGTGCTTAAGGAATTGTATAATGGTATCGATGAAAGAGTCGGGAATATTACAAAGGTAGTAATACCATTAAAATAACGTGAACTCTCCGTAATCAAAAAACTGTCTCGATAAACAATCGAGACAGTTTTTTGTGAATCTATAAGATTACTTTTTATATTGATCAATTTTTAGCTGTAATTTTCTTGCGATAACGTCAGATGAATCGTTCAGCTCTTGGTTTGTTAACGTCACTTTTGCAATGCTTTCGTCCATTTCCAAAGCTTCTGCAAACAATCCTCCGAGTCCGCGAGCGCGGCGATCGACTTCAAGCATGACATCTAAATGGTTATCGTGTAAAAAGAAGATCACTTCGAGTTCATCTAAGTAAGCGCGATATTTCCCGCTAGGCGTGAATTCAAACTCTTGAACATAGCCGTAGCGAGACTGCTCCATTTCCACCTTTTTCACATGGAAGCCCAGGTAGCTTTCTAATGCTTCGATTACTTTTTTTACATGTGGATGTGGAGAAACTTGAATAAGGTCTCTATCTTTTGGATCAAGCGCCATCGGGATGTCTAGGCCTGTCTCAAACCATACTGGAAGCCTTCCGAGTGAAGCTGGCGTGTCGTATGGCAGTTGAATGGAAAACGGAATTTCTTTCGTTTCACCTTCTGAGATCTTCTCCTGATCAGCAACCTTATATTTCTTTAGCGCCACTTTTTCTCTTACTTTTTTATCATCTACTTCACGGATAGCTTCTGTCATAAGGAAGATATGAATCGCATCGATCGATTGCTCGATTTCACCACCCTTTATGACTACTTTACCATTAACGGTTTCCCCCGGAACGAAATAATCCTTCTCTAACTGCGTATCAACCTTTGCAGCACCTACTCCGACACTTGCTAGAAACTTCTTAAACATGATTTTCCACCTTTCATAATTAGCTGTTTCCTGATTATACGATAAGAGATAAAGAAAGGATTCGTGTTTTTAGAATAAAAAATAAGAAGCGCAATTTGCGCTTCTAGTGGATTGAACGAAATACACCGATGACTTTACCTAGAATGGAAACTGAATCAAGGATGATCGGCTCCATCGATGAATTCTCTGGTTGTAGGCGGAAGTAGTTGCTTTCTTTAAAGAATCGCTTAACCGTAGCTTCGCTATCTTCCGTCATCGCAACAACAATATCTCCGTTGTTCGCAGTAGGCTGTTGTTTCACAATTACCATGTCACCGTTATAAATGCCAGCTTCGATCATACTGTCACCTTCGATGATTAGCATGAACGTGTGCTCGTCATCTTGTACAAAGTGTTCTGGTAGAGGAAAATACTCTTCAACATTTTCGATCGCCGTTATCGGTTGGCCGGCAGTTACTTTACCAATGACCGGAATGTTCACCGTTTCTGGACGAGGAATATCGATCGTTTCATCTAGTCCGAGTACTTCGATTGCTCTTGGTTTCGTTGGGTCGCGTCGGATGTAACCTTTCTTCTCAAGTCTTGCAAGGTGTCCGTGGACAGTTGAGCTTGAAGCGAGTCCTACAGCTTCACCAATTTCTCTAACGGAGGGTGGATAACCCTTTTGTTTCACTTCGACTTTAATAAAGTCCAGAATATCCTGCTGACGGTTTGATAGTTTCATATCTCTGGCACCTCGTTCCAATCTATCTATTTGTTAGTAGTATACCAGAATTTTTGTTCGCATACAAACATAAGTTCGAAAATTCAGTTGACACGAACAGAGGTTCTGTTTATACTGAAACCAGAACAAATATTCGTATTCGGGGTGATTGGGATGAGAAAACAAGCTAGAGGCTTGTCTGGAATTGATTTTCTTGTCATTATATCTTTTGTGGCCGTATTAATATTCGTGTTTGTATCATTGAGAGCAGCAGCTGCTGAAGGGTATGATCGTTATACTGAAATTGAATTAGAGCGGGGAGATACTGTTCTTGAAATCGCAGAAGAATATCGTGATGCACATGAGCTGTCTGACCGTAATTTTATCAGCTGGGTGGAAGAAGCGAACAAAATAGATGCAGATCGAATAGTAGCAGGAGATACACTTATCATTCCTGTTGAGGCAAATGCAACAGCGCTGGGGGTAAAGGAAAAGTAATGAATGCAATCATATACTGTCGGGTAAGTACAAAGAAAGAAACACAGGAATCATCACTTGCCAGGCAAAAAGAAGAGCTGCAAAGATTTGCAGCTCAATCTGGTTTTACAGTACATAAAGTGATCGAGGAAAAGCACAGTGGATATGACATTGATCGAAATGGCATCTTAGAAGTTTTAGATTTGTTGAAAGAAGGCTCAGCAGACGTTCTTCTTATTCAAGATGAAACAAGATTAGGAAGAGGAAATGCTAAGATCGCCCTGCTTCATGCAGTCCATAAGTATGGCGGAACGATTTATACAGTAAACCAGAACGGTGAGCTACAGCTATCTGAAGCTGATTCGATGGTCCTTGAAATCGTAAGTATCGTTGAGGAGTTTCAAAGAAAACTACATAACCTTAAAATAAAGCGAGGAATGGAGAAAGCGGTACGAGAGGGGTATAAGCCTCAGCGGAATTTAAGTGACCAACGGCACGGTGGAAGGGAACGAAAGATTGTTCCGATCGAAGAAATAGTGAATTTACGTGATAGAGGGTTAACGTTCCACGAGATTGCCGCTACGTTAAAAGGGTTTGGTTATGAAGCATCAAAAGCAACGGTTCATAGGCGCTACAAGGAGCATGTTGACGAATTGGAGAAGAAGCTATAAACTTGCCTGTGGTAACGACTTACGTTAGGATAAAAGTAATTAGATGTTATAAAGGAGTTATTTCTGTATGTTATCACAGGATAAAATAAAGCGAATTAATGAGCTCTCAAGAAAATCAAAAGAGTCTCAACTAACAGATCAAGAGAAAAAAGAACAAAAAGATCTTCGTCAAGAATATCTTCAAAGTCTTCGTTCTTCCTTTGAAAACCAACTTCATTCCATTAAGGTAGTGGATGAGACGGGCGATGACGTTACACCTGACAAGCTAAAAGAGAGTAAAAAAAATAGAGGTCCGATTCAGTAAAAATAGCCTAATTTTGCATTTCGCAAAATTAGGCTATTTTTTTGGTTGCAATTTTTAGAAAATTCGTTATACTGTACTATAACAAGGTGTTATATTACAAAGAGAGAGGATGGATAGGATGTTTGTTGTAACGGATTCAGCGGCTGAGTTTTACAAGAATGAAATGGAGCTTAATAATGGGGATTGTTTAAGACTTTTTGTAAGGTACGCTGGGAGTGGAGATAGCGGTGGATTTTCACTAGGAGTAATGTCTGATAAGCCTGCTACAGACGATTTCAAAAAAGAAGTTGGGGGAATCACTTACTTCGTGAAGCCGGGAGATGAATGGTTCGTTGATCGAATGAAACTAGATTATGATGCGAAGTGCGGTGGCGTTCTTTGCGACCTACCGAGCATGGCATAACATAAACCTGTACTATAACATAGATGTTATAGTACAGGTTTTTTAGTTTCGACAAAACTAGTGGAAACTGAACTACAGGTATAGACAATCATCTTAATGAATTTCCTTTATACTTATGTTTATTATACAAGGTAGACAGGAGGAATCGTTATGAGGCATTATGAGATGCACTTGATCAAGCAAGAAATAGCCGTTCAATATGGTGGAAAAGAACTCCTGTTATATCAACTATTTAATGAAAGAAAACGTACGCTTCAGAAAGAAGCAAAAGAATTGCTAGATAAACAAATTGAATTTATTTCAGAGTCTATCCCTGTAATAGATGTGAATCGATATCTTGTTTCAGAATTAGGTGGATTCCGGAATTATGAATATCGAAATGGAGGGCATTGTTTAACGATTTTACAATCGAAAAGTGACGGCTCTCTGTTTGTAAACCAAAAGAAAATCAACGTATATTCGAACGGTACATATGAAGCAGAGACGATCTTCTTTGAGGTGCTAAGAAAGCTCACTCCTACTTTCTTTGCCATCGATCATCAATCGAATCGATATGGATGGCTCAACCCGCTCAAAAAACAAAAGCTAGTTTAAACAAACCCTACTATTTTAGTAGACGTTATTGTATAATCAGGAAGGGTTGTAGTACACTAATGGAAGAGAAAGAATAAGGAGGAAATACAGCATGTGGTGGATGTATACGCTTGTGGGCGTTCTAGCATTAATTGCTGGGGCTGCGCTTGGCTTTTTTATTGCCCGCAAATATATGATGGATTATCTAAAGAAAAATCCCCCTATCAATGAAAATATGCTTCGCGTAATGATGATGCAAATGGGGCAAAAACCTTCTCAGAAGAAGATTAATCAGATGATGAAGGCTATGAATAGTCAAATGGATAATAACAAATAATGTACTGGCACTCTGGGAACAGAGTGCTTTTTATATGGAGAGGTTTTGGTTGACGGGCATATTCTAGATGATGATATGATAAGATAGACTATATTTTATTAGGAAGTGTTGAGATGACGGTAAGAAAGCTAGTATTTGTATCAGGGCTATCGCTCGCTCTTGTGGCAGGTTGTTCATCGAATGAGCAGAGTGATCAGACGATGAATGATGAAAAGTCGGAGCAGACTGAGCCTGATAAAGAAGAAAAAAACGAAGATAACAAGACCAATAGTGAAGCGAACGAAGAAAATAGCTCTTCAAATGAAGATACGAATCAAAATGGTGCGAATAACGAACCTGATGAGTCACAACAAAATGCTTATCCAGCTATGGGTGAAACGGTGACGGAAGAAAACGGCAAAAAAATCGTAACAAATCCTGATAGTATCTATGTTGTGGCTAACAAAAACAGAAATTTGCCGGCTGATTTTGTTCCGAAAAACCTTGTAGAACCTAACGTCCCTTTTTATGCAAATGAAGGTGATCCGAAGAGACTGATGGTAGACGAAGCAGCAAAGGCGCTTGAAGAAATGTTTGCGGCTGCAGAAGAAGCTGATATGCAAATCAAAGCTGTCTCTGGTTACCGTTCTTATGAAAGGCAGGAAGCGATTTTTGCTTACAACGCAGAAAGATATGGTGCTGAAAAAGCAAATCAGGTGAGTGCACATGCAGGGCAGAGTGAACATCAGACTGGATTAACAATGGATATTAGTACACCTTCACTGAATGGTGCGTTAACTGAGAAGTTCGGCAGTACCCCTGAAGGTGAATGGGTAGCTGAAAATGCATACAAATACGGGTTTGTTGTGAGGTACCTTAAAGGAAAAGAAGACATTACTGGCTATCAATATGAGCCTTGGCATGTTCGGTATGTAGGAAAAGAAGCTGCCAAAGAAATTCATGAAGCTGGAATAACTCTTGAAGAATTCTTTGCAAAGTAAATCGTTACGTAATGTTCACACAATTTAATGTGAAAACCGGTACAATGGGGTTGAAACGATTTCAGAATGCGCATGCTAAGTGCGTGCATAGAACGGGAGTTAGGTTATGGCTGATTTAAATATTTTTTTAGCTTTTGGAGCGGGATTCCTGTCCTTTATCTCTCCTTGTGTATTGCCGCTTTATCCGGCGTTTATTTCATACATTACAGGGGTATCAGTAAATGACTTAAAAGAAGAACGGGGAATGATGCAGCGGAGAGCAATTCTACATACAGTATTCTTCTTATTAGGCTTTTCGATTATTTTTCTCGTTCTAGGGATGTCTGCTTCACTTATTGGAAACTTGTTTGTTCAATATAAAGACTTATTGAGACAAGTAGGGGCGATCTTAATTGTAGTTTTCGGACTCGTTGTCGTAGGGTTTTGGAAACCTTCTTTCCTTTTGAAAGATCGACGGTTAACGATTCGGAATCGTCCATCAGGCTTCATTGGATCTGTGTTGATCGGAATGGGCTTTGCTGCTGGTTGGACTCCATGTACTGGTCCGATTTTAGCAGCAGTTATCGCACTTGGTGTTTCAAACCCGGGAGCTGGTCTCTTCTATATGGTTGCATATACGCTAGGGTTTTCCATTCCGTTCTTCCTGTTATCATTCTTTATCGGAAAGTTACAGTGGATTAAGAAGAACAGCACAGTCATTATGAAAGCAGGCGGATATTTAATGATCGTTATGGGAGTATTGCTATACTTTAATTTCATGACGATGTTCACTTCATTCCTTGTTAACAATCTCTTTAACGGTTTTCAAGGATTCTAACTAGAAAGGATGCGACTCGATGCAACGTAGCAACGATCTTATTTTAAAAACAACAACGACGATCATCGTCTTTATCATCATGGGGTTCTCGATCTATCTCTTTTTCGCTGGTCATAATGCGCCAGGTGGTGGATTTATCGGTGGATTAATGACTTCGGGAGCGCTTGTGCTGCTTTATATCTCCTATGGATTTAAAACGATGGAACGGGTCATTCGGTTTGACTTCAAAAACTTTATTCCGATCGGATTGTTGATAGCGGTTTTAACTGGAATCGGCTCGTTTTTCTTCGGCCAGCCCTTTTTAAGCCATACGGATGCTTACTTTGAGCTTCCAATCCTAGGGCACACTCACTTGGCTACGGCGATTTTGTTTGATTTAGGGGTGTATTTTACAGTAGTTGGTGTTACGATGACGATTATTTTGAACATTGCTGCAGATGAAGGTGAAGAGGAGCTTTCTAAACAAAATACGCAATGATAAGAACAGGACGCTTGTCCTGTTCTTTTATGTGCGCTTGTTTTTTTCTGTTCTTACACATACAATGGAAATGATAAGCAGTAACCTGATAGGTGAGGGATGAAAATATGCTGATTTTCAGTACAGTAGTAGGAGCATTGATGGCTCTAGGTGTTATTATGATCAGGTTAAAGGCTTCGAAAAAACCTGCAACGATAAAGAAAATTATCCTACCGCCTTTTTTTATGGCGACAGGCTTTTTTATGTTTGTATTACCAGAAGCTAGAGTACCATTATATGAAGCGATGGAGGCACTGCTTGTTGGTGGGGCATTTTCGTTACTACTGATTCGTACTTCTAAATTTGAAATTAAAAACAATAAGATTTATTTAACACGTTCGAAAGCGTTTGTATTTATCTTGCTCGGATTACTCGTTGTAAGGATCGCTTTTAAAACCATAATCGGTCAGTCGATACCTGTCCTCCAAACGAGCTCACTGTTTTTTATACTTGCTTTTGGAATGATTGTGCCATGGCGCGTCGCTATGTATTATCAGTTTCGTAAAACAGAGAGAAGCCATAACCCTGAATTACATCAAAGTACTTTATAAAAAACTCGTTTAGCATCATGCTAAACGAGTTTTTTAATGGAATAAATGCTGATAAGGTGTAACATCGATCCGTTTATCGTGTAATTTTTTGATAAGCCATTTATGATCTCTTTTTGGAGTTGCGATGATATATCCTCTAATAATGAGATCTTGCGTCATTTCCTTGCTGTTCTCTTTCAACGCAAGTTCACCGATCTTCCCAGCGATTTTATTTCTAGCAATATCACGGAATAGTTCTGGAACAGGAGATACCAATTCTTCTAAAAGCTTTTTTTGATCATTGTTCCACATGTGTTTCGTTTGTTGGATGTAATAGTCTTCCCAATCCAGTATGGATTTTCCATCTTCTTTAGGGAGACGCTTTAAGAATTTTCGGAACATGAAGAAACCGCCGATCGCCATTAGCGAGATCAACACGACTGTCCAACCGACGATAAAATACTGAAACCAACCTGCCATCGCATTCACCTCTCATGCTTTTGAACTCGGTCACATTATACGCTCAAAACACGCATAAATCAAGTGGAGTAGGGGAGTGGGGGCTACAATTTAGGACCTCTGAAAGGAATTGTAGGGAAACATTCTTACTTCTTTCATTTTCCTAGAGTAATAAAGCTTAATAGGTGATTCCTGTATCCTCTGACATGTTGTCACTTATTATTCCAACGCCTTTCACTTCATCGATTTCTACATCTTGTTGTATGGATGGATTTAGAGGGTACGTTCCTTCGGCAAAAGTTAGCTTCTTATAACTGGGCTCTATACCACCACCTGATACATACATAATGAGATCCTTCCAGCCGTTAGTGGATGTTTCACTAATGATAATTGGAGTTCTAACTAGACTGAATCGCGAAAGCATTTTGTATTCTTCATTGATCTTTTGGAAGATGAGTGCGCTGCAGCCTCCAGTTCCACAAACTAAAGGTCCTGACAAATAGACGAACGTTTCAGGGGTGCCATCCTCATTTAAATCGATACGGTTGTAATAGTACTTAACATCACCGGGCTGTAATTGAAAGATTTTACTGAAAGCTTCTTCTAATTTCTCGTCTTTATTTGTTTCTGATTTCATAAAACTTAGTGTAGCTGAATGTGGCTGTTGGATGGCATGAGTTTTATTGTAGGGTAGGCCTAGAAAACTAAATAGGACTACGAGGAAGAGTAGTGTATGAGAAGATTTCATAATAACTTTATTCACCTCTAGCACGTATTTAATAAATAGGCTAAACAATCCGTACAATTTCATTCGGTAGTTGAAAAAACGAGATAAATTGCATAAAAAAACTCTAATGAAACGTCATTAGAGGACTCAGGTGATAAAAATTGGCGGGACCGTCTGGGAATCGAACCCAGCTGACCTGGCACGCAGGTCACAAGCGGTTTTGAAGACCGTGGCACTCACCAGACGTACAACCAGCCCCATTGCTATTAGAATGATAAAGCATACGTTTCATAGAATCAACTAATTTGAACGATTTGATTGCGTTTAGTTGTATATTTTGTGAGGTTATGTCGAATTAGCAAGAAACAGAACGATTAATTATTGATTCATTTCAGAAACCAGAAATTACGACAAACCTCGATGAAATCCATCATCTGACATTGTTCGACATTCGGAGTGACTGGTACAGTTCTTCATTGAGAACTATAACAGGATGAGGGGTGGTACAGCGTGAAATAAACAGTATAACAGATGCTGGTGTGGATAAATGTGAATAACTTTTTTCGTATACACGGTTGAATAAACATACATCGATGCATATACAAGGTTTTAAAGTCGAAGGGCTTTCAGTTGCGTAGGGAACATTATTTCATTAATGTTAATGAAGGATGACTTCATTTAGGCAGGTGAGAAGAATGAATTATTACACGATAGGTCTTGCCGGACATATCGATCATGGAAAAACGACGTTAACTGGAGCGCTGACAGGAGTTGATACAGACCGTCTCAAGGAAGAAAAAGAGCGGAATGTTTCGATTGAGCCAGGATTTGCACCTTTCGAATTATCAGATGATATGAAAGTATCGATTATCGATGTACCTGGTCATGAACGATTTGTCAGGCAAATGATCGCTGGTGTAGCAGGTATCGATATAGTAATACCAGTTATTGCAGCGGATGAGGGTGTGATGCCTCAAACGAAAGAACATTTAGAAATCTTATCGCTTCTTGGCATTGAACGATCAATCATCGTTATTACGAAAGCAGATGCTGTTGACGAAGAGATGATTGAACTTGTAAAAGAAGATATTATCGAATACATATCTGGGTCTGCCTTTGAGGACGCTACTTTTCATGTAGTAGACAGTAAGTCTAGAAGAGGCATCGAGGCGTTAAAACATAGCATCCATGCTTATCTATTGGACGTGCCTTCAAGAAATAAAGTTGGACCGTTTCGTATGCCGATCGATCAAGTTTTTACTCTTCAAGGACATGGAACTGTTGTGAGAGGGACGATTTTTGACGGAGAGTTACAAGATGGACAACCCGTATCGATCGTTCCAAAGGGGATCGAAGCGAGGGTCAGACAAATCCAGTCTCATAATGAAAAAGTAAGCAAGGCATATGCTGGGCAGAGGGTTGCGATCAATCTTGCTGGCGTTGACCGCGATAATATTGATAGAGGTCAAGTTGTTGTAGCGAGCGATTATTATCATACTACGTCTACAGTAGACATTAGTTTGAAGATGGCTAAAACGATGTCTTATGAATTAAAGCAACGATCAACCGTTACCGTTCATATTGGAACTGCTGAAGTGAGGGGAACAATCGTATTTTTTGATCGGAATGTTTTAGAGTACGAAGAGGACGAAAAGGTCTTATGTCAACTACGTCTTCAAACTCCCATCTTAGCGAAGAAGAGTGACAGAGTGATCATTCGAAGGCCATCACCTGTTGAAACGATCGGTGGTGGATCGATTGTAAACGTAATGGGACAGAAATATAAATTTGGCAAAGAGACTGTCGAAATGCTTGAAAGAATGAGTATGGGGACACCATCAGAACAGCTTCAGCAGCTGCTTGATAAAGAGCTGCTACTTACGAAAGAAGAGATTCAACAAACACTTGGTATGGACGATCAAACTCTTTTAGAGCTAGAGAAGACGCCTGAGTTTGTTTTTGTTGAGGATGATGTTACAACACGAGTTATTCTCAATAGCGTTAGCTCTGAAATCGATGAGCGGTTACAGGATTATCATGATAAATATCCGATGAGACCCGGCATTCCGAAGGCAGAATTGATTCAGGAACTAAAGGCAAAGTACCCTGGTAAGCTGATCGAACGAACGTTAGATGAAACGGAGAATGTCATACGAAAGGGACCATATTTTTCGATTGAGAGTTTTATCCCATCCTTTTCAAAAGCCTGGAAAACAAGAATGGAGAATGTCGTAGTTGCTCTGAGAGATCAGGGAATGAACGCTTCACCGATCGATGTGCTTATTGATAAAGAAGGCATTCCATCAGAGGAAAAGGTCGAGTTAAAGCAATATTTAGTAGAGGAATCGGTAGCGATGGAGCTAACGAAAGATTTGATGATCCATCGCTCAGCGTGGGAGAAATCAAAGGATTTGTTGAAGAATGAAACGTCAACCTCTTTCACACTGCAGTCTGCAAAGGAAGTTCTAGGTGTGAGCCGGAAGTTTCTCGTTCCTTTTCTCGAAAGCCTAGATGAAAAAGGCTATACCGTACGAGATGGACAAGAAAGAAGATGGCTCGATCGACGTAAACAAGAGAAATCGGAGTGATAGCAGTATGAAACGACTATTGAGTATATTATTGCTAGCTAGTGTTCTCGCTGGATGCAGCGATCAAGAGAATGAAAAAGAAGGTAGCGACTCATTCACGATTGGAGTTATTCCAGCTCAAACAGAAGGTGAAATCGATAAAGCGATGGATGAATTACAAGATGTACTTACAGATGAGCTAGATCAAGACGTGGAGATTACAACATTTCCAGACTATAATGGTGTCGTAGAAGCAATGAATTATGAACAGATCGATATGGCGTTCTTTGGCCCACTAACTTATGTGATCGCACATGAAAAGAGTGGGGCAGAAGCGATTGTCACCCAGCTGATCGATGGCGAACCGTTTTATCACTCTTACGTGATCACGCACAGTTCGAACAGCTGGACCTCACTAGAAAACTTTTTAGAAAGAAGTAATGAACAAAGCTTTGCGTTTGGTGATCCTAACTCGACGTCTGGTTCATTGATCCCTTCGATTGAACTGCAAGACAGAGAAGTATTCCAAGATCAAGATAATCATTCATTTCGTTCGGTTACGTACACAGGATCGCACGACGCCACAGCACTAGCCGTTCAGAATAAGCAAGTAGATGCGGGCGCAATTGACAGCGCAATCTACCATCAACTGATCGAGTCAGGTAAAATAGATGAAGAAAAACTAAAGGTGATCTGGGAGTCAGACAAGCTATTTCAGTACCCATGGGCTGTTCGGAAGGGTACAGATGATGAAACGAAAAAGAAATTGCAAGAGGTCTTTTTATCGATCGAGAATGAGACGATTTTAAATGCGTTCGGTGCTTCTGGATTTACTGAAGCTCGTAATCAAGACTATGAAAGTATACGAGATGCCGCTGTGAAGCAG
The DNA here is from genome assembly GCF_056158505.1 of Anaerobacillus sp. ABR4_321. Taxonomy (NCBI): domain Bacteria; kingdom Bacillati; phylum Bacillota; class Bacilli; order Caryophanales; family Bacillaceae; genus Anaerobacillus; species Anaerobacillus sp. ABR4_321. The sequence continues at coordinate 2,769,508 of NZ_JBSWTK010000001.1, read as the reverse complement.
GGTCTTATTAAGGAATAATCATGATTTGGTTCAATTGGAAGCACGTAGCCGGTGCACTACTGATCCTAGCCACCACGATTTGGAGTATTAGGATCACTAATTTCGATTTAAGTAAACTTCGCGCATTGACCAACATGGTGGATTTCCTTTCAAACTGGTTTCCTCTCAATTTAGAGGTAGTCCCTCGAATGTTAGAAGCGAGTTTAGTGACACTGGGGATGGCTTTCTTAGGAAGTTTTCTTGGGCTATTAATAGCTCTCCCGCTTAGTCTACTCGCTGCGAAAAACACTGCGGGGCGATTCTATAAAGGTACTCGGATACTATTAAGCTTCTTTCGGTCGATTCCTGAAATCGTATTAGGCTTAATGTTCCTTACAGTTGTTGGCCCCGGACCGTTTGCTGCAACACTTGCGATCATCTTTCATAACGCTAGTGTATTGAGTAAGTTGATTGGAGAATTGATCGAGGCGGCGGATAAGGGGCAACAAGAAGCTATGAAAGCTGTTGGTGCTCCCACAATTACGCGTGCTTTATTTGGGATCTTTCCGCAAATATGGCCGAACGTTCTTTCACATTACTTTTATCGATTTGAAGTTGCGGTTCGAACATCATTAATTCTTGGCCTTGTCGGCGGAGCAGGCATCGGGCAGCAGTTATTTGTTCATTTTAAAACCTTTCAGTACTCGACTGTAGCCGTTGATGTTCTTATCATCATGGTGATCGTGATTGCAGTTGATTTTTTAGGAAGTCGGGTGAGGCAAGATGTTATGTAAGGATGAACTGATAACAATCACGGACGGTACAGTGACGTATGGTCGAACAGAATCCGCCGCGATTGAGGGTGTGTCTTTAACTTTTTCTAGAGGAGAGTTTGTTTGTGTTTTAGGCAAAACAGGGGCAGGGAAGTCTACCTTAATCCGTACACTGAATGGGCTCGAGACTCTTTCAAAAGGTACGGTTTCTTATCAAAACCAGTCATACGATCGACTAGATGATGAAGGGTTACGTAGGATTCGAAGAAATATGGGCATGATCTTCCAACAACATCAATTGATCCCCCGGCTATCTGTCTTGCAAAACGTTTATACCGGTTTATTCGGTTATCACTCCACATTTCAAAACGTACTCGGTTTGTTTTCTAAAGAAGAAAAATTGAAAGCACAAGAGGTACTTGAACAGGTCGAACTGTTACCGTTTCAAAACCAGCGCGCTGATCAGCTGAGTGGTGGACAAAAACAACGAGTCGGTATTGCGAGAGCTCTTGTGCAGTCTCCATACGTGTTTTTAGGGGACGAACCTGTGGCTAGCTTAGATCCTGGTACTGCAGATCGGATTTTCCTTTTGATCAAGCAAATCCATGAAAAACAAAAGCTGCTAACGATCGTGAATGTCCATAGTGTAAAGCTTGCCCTTCGGTATGCGACTCGGATCGTAGCATTAAAGGATGGCAGGGTTGTCTTTGATGATGTGCCTGAGAAATTCACAGAGGAAATAGAGAACGACTTGTATGAACGATAAAAAGCCGTAGGATTGAATTCCTACGGCTTTTTTTTACCGATATGCATGGATGAATGATGATTGTTTTTCTGTAACATTCCCAATGACGTCTGCCTTTTTTCCTTTGTTTTTCATCCGCTCTACATATGCGTGTGCTTGGCTTTCAGGCATACTGATCAGAAGGCCGCCCGACGTAACTGCGTCACATAAGATAAGCTCTTCTAGTTCGCTTAGGTTCGTATACTGAACAGATTGAGAGATCCAGCGATGATTCGCTTTCGAGCCTCCAGGAATGAAGCCTTGTTCGGCTAACTCGTGTGTACCTTCAAGAACTGGTACTTTTTCAAAATCAACTTCGATACTGACGTTACTTCCTGTTGCCATTTCATAGCAATGTCCGAGTAAGCCAAATCCTGTAACATCTGTCACAGCATTCGGTTCGAAATAGCCGAGTTCTTCAGATGCAACTTTATTCAGCTCTGCCATCGTGTCTGAGACGATATCAAGCCTTTTGCTTGATAGTTTTTGTGGCTTGATTGCTGTCGTATGGATGCCAACTCCAATCGGTTTTGTTAAAACAATCGCATCACCTGGTTTCGCACCAACATTCGCATAGAACTTGTCTGGATGAACAATACCAGTCACCGACAACCCAAACTTAGGTTCTTGATCATCGATCGAATGGCCTCCTGCAATCACTGCCCCTGCTTCTTCTACTTTATCGCTAGCTCCTTTTAAGATAGAAGATAGTATCTCAGGAGCGAGTTTTTTAATTGGAAAGCCAACAATGTTTAAAACTGTTTTCGGAACACCGCCCATCGCATACACGTCACTTAATGAGTTCGCAGCTGCGATCTGACCAAACATATATGGATCATCAACGATCGGTGTGAAAAAGTCGACAGTTTGGATCATGGCGATTTCATCGGTCAATCGATACACGCCTGCATCATCGGAGGTTTCGACTCCAACTAGTAAATTTGGATCTGTCTTTTTATTAGGTAAGTGACGCAAAACTTGCGCCAGGTCCTCAGGACCAAGCTTACATCCTCAACCACCTTTTGTTGAGAGAGACGTAAGACGAATTTTTTCTTCACTCGACATCGTACCACCTCCTCACATAAGTATAATTCTTTTGTTTCGATTTTTGAAATGATATAGTATGGGCAACATAATAAAAAAAGGAGGAACAAAGTTGAAGTATACTGTTTCGATCGAATTCTGCATGCAGTGAAACTATGCACCTAAAGCCGCGAGTTTCGCGGAGGAACTTTTCAATCATTTCCGCCATGACATTACTACTCTAGAAATGAAACCAGGATTTAAAGGCGCTTTTGAGGTTACCGTGAATGGTAACAAGCTTCATTCCAAGCATGAAACAGGAGAATATCCGAAATTAGATCGCTTTATTAAAGAGATGGAACAGATGAAGGAGTAGGTAGACACCCCAGGAAGGGTGTCTTTCCTTCATTATTAGGAGTTGATACCGTTGAAAACACTAGTTAGGGAGCTTCCTCCCATTCATCAAATACAGCATGCATTTAGACGAAGTGACCTTGCCGGAGTCTATCCAGAAGAAAGGCTAACCCACCTAATCCAGGAAGAGGTTAATGAACTTCGTAGTAGTTTACTTAATGAGAATTATTCTGGTAGTTCAAGGACAAGAGAGGAATTTCAAAAAGAGATAATCGAGAAATTGGAACAGAGCGCGATAGCAAAACTTACTCCAAATCTTCGTCCTGTGATCAATGCAACAGGAGTGGTATTACATACGAATCTAGGCCGTGCTCGACTTAGTGAACGAGCGCTAACAGGTCTAACAGACGTTGCACGTAGCTACTCGACTCTGGAGTATAACCTTTCTACAGGGAAGAGAGGTTCTAGGCACGATATTGCTGAAAGCTTGATTTGTGAAGCTACTGGAGCTGAAGCAGCCATGGTCGTTAATAACAATGCTGCGGCAGTATACTTAGTGCTACGTGCTTTAGCGAATGAACAAGAAGTGATCGTTTCAAGAGGCGAGCTCGTTGAAATCGGAGGATCGTTTCGTGTTTCTTCAATCATGAGGGAGAGTGGAGCATTATTAAAAGAAGTTGGTACAACAAATAAAACACATCTTTATGATTATGAAGAGGCCGTTTCTGAAAATACGTCCATGATTATGAAAGTACATCGTAGTAATTTCTCTATTGTTGGGTTTACTGAAGAAGTGGAGCGGAAAACATTATCAAGTTTTGCAAGAAGTAATCAGGTTATCTATTACGAAGATTTAGGAAGCGGTGCAATCTTTGATTATCATAAATATGGGATCGGTGAGGAACCTACCGTACCGACTGTGTTAAAAGAAGGTGCAGACATTGTCTCGTTTAGTGGCGATAAGCTGCTTGGTGGACCACAGGCAGGGATTATCGCTGGTAAAAAAGCGCTCATCGATCAGCTGAAAAAGCATCAGTTAGCAAGAGTATTACGAGTGGACAAATTTACTTTAACTGCTTTAGAAAGTACGTTACAGCAGCACTTGATGAATGAAGAAACGAACATTCCTGTCGTGAGGGATATCTTACTATCAAAAGAGGAAATAAACGTAAGATCGCGTGACTTTATCGAAACCTTACATGAAAAAACAATGGGGTACCATACTGAAATTCTAGAAGATGTTTCTCAAGTAGGCGGTGGTACCATGCCTGAAGTTAACCTCGATACGTTCGTAATCGCTATTACCTCTGACCAGCTTACAAGTAATGAGCTTGAGAAAGGCTTGAGGGAATTTGAAGTTCCGGTGATTGCAAGGCTAAAAGAAGATCGAATCCTACTGGACCTCAGAACGGTAAGTAAGGATGAAGAAATGCATATAATCGACGCGTTACGCTCGATCTCATCAAAAAAAGGCGACGAATAGGTCGCCTTTTTTTATAGAATAAAATAATTAAAACCCTTCACCATTTTTTTGTCTCGTCTGATTACGTTTCTTAACTTTATGTGAGCCTTTCATTGGCTCTTGTTGGCCAGTTTGACCTTTGGGGGCATTTTTACGCATGTCTTTAAACGTGTTGCTTTCTGTCATGGTTTATCCCTCCTTTACGGTTAGTATTTGCATGGAGGTTCATCTTATACGACTGGAATAGCAAGCCTTATTTTGGATAAAACTATGGTGAAACCATTGGATAAGGAGGCCGAGCGATGCCATATAACAAAGACAAACAGCAGGCATTTCAAGCAGCTCAACAAGGATATGATCAGGCGATAGACGCGAGTAAGGAAGTCGTCGATACGAGCAGTGATTACGGAAAAGACCTGAAACATCTCCAACAAGAAGTAGGGGAAGCGATGTCACAAATTGAAGGAGCACTAGTGAACGCCTCAGAACATCAGCGTGAACAACTGCTTCAGTTTCAGAAAGATTTACAATCCATACAAGCTGAAATGAACAAAGACGTTTAAACGGAAAACCCGTCATTTTCTGATGACGGGTTTGGTATTTCATCTATTGACGTTTCTTCGTTTTTTTGTTGAACGCACGCTGTTCTGCGGACAGATGCTCGTGAGCATATTCATTATCAGATCCCGCTCCGTTCCCCTGTGCATCAGCATCGTTCATTCCAGGACGTACGCCATTCGCTTTACGCTTACCCATCAGCTTTCACCTCCACGATGTTACTTTGTCCTCAGGCCGTCAAAATATGTAGTGATAAGGTAAACTTATGAAGTATAATAACAATCTTGTTATTTACTTATGTTTGAAAAACTACTAATATGGATAAAGGGAAGTTGAAAGCGTTTTTGCAACTACCGCTTTGTTATGCAATTTGAAGGAGGGAACTACATATGGCAAATCATGAACTTTATAATTCAAAATCAACGTTCGATGCTAATGGTAAAACATATTCATTCTACCGCTTACAAGCGCTAGAAGAAGCAGGCATCGCAAATGTTAGCAAGCTCCCTTACACGATTAAGATCTTACTTGAATCCGTGCTGCGTCAGTACGACGGTAAGGTAATTAAAGAGGAGCACATTGAAAACCTCGCTAAATGGGGAACTAGCGAGCAAAAGACTGATATCGACGTACCGTTTAAACCTTCTCGCGTTATCCTACAGGATTTTACTGGAGTACCAGCAGTTGTTGACCTTGCGTCACTTCGTAAAGCGATGGCTGATATGGGCGGAGATCCTGATAAGATCAACCCTGAAATTCCGGTTGACCTTGTTATTGACCACTCGGTTCAAGTTGATAAATATGCTTCTGAAGATGCATTAGAATTTAACATGAATAAAGAATTCGAACGTAACCTTGAGCGTTATAAATTCCTTAAATGGGCGCAAGATTCTTTCGATAACTACCGCGCTGTTCCACCAGCAACTGGAATCGTTCACCAAGTTAACTTGGAGTACGTAGCAAATGTTGTACAAGAAAACAGCTTTGACGGTGAAAATGTCGCTTATCCAGATACTTTGTTTGGAACAGATTCACATACAACGATGATCAACGGTCTAGGTGTTCTTGGTTGGGGTGTAGGTGGAATTGAAGCTGAAGCTGGAATGCTTGGTCAGCCTTCCTATTTCCCAGTACCAGAAGTTATCGGTGTGAAGCTAACGGGTGAACTTGCAAGTGGAACGACTGCAACTGACCTTGCGCTAAAAGTTACGCAGCTACTTCGTGAAAAGAAAGTAGTAGGTAAGTTTGTTGAATTCTTCGGTCCTGGTCTATCTAGCATGCCGCTTGCAGACCGTGCGACGATTTCAAACATGGCTCCTGAACAAGGGTCTACATGTAGCTTTTTCCCTGTAGACGAAGAAGCTCTTGAGTATATGCGCTTAACTGGACGCTCAGAAGAGCACATCAACCTTGTGCGTGAGTACTGTAAAGCAAATGGTCTCTACTATACGCCAGAATCAGAGGATCCTGAGTTCTCTAGCGTCGTAGAACTTGATCTTTCAACAGTTGAGCCAAGTTTAGCTGGACCTAAACGTCCACAAGATTTGATCCCTCTTTCTAGCATGAAAGAAGAGTTCAATAAAGCGCTTGTTGCTCCTCAAGGTAACCAGGGGCTAGGCATGGATAAGGATGAAATCAAGAAAGAAACAACTGTAAAGTTCCATGATGGTAAAGAGGTAACGATGAAAACAGGTGCGGTTGCAATCGCTGCGATCACAAGCTGTACGAACACATCGAACCCTTCCGTAATGCTTGGTGCTGCACTTCTTGCGAAGAAAGCAGTCGAAAAAGGACTTCAAGTACCTGAATATGTTAAAACAAGTCTTGCTCCAGGATCTAAAGTTGTAACGGATTACCTCGAGAAGTCTGGACTAATGCCATATCTTAAAGATCTTGGATTCCACCTTGTAGGTTATGGTTGTACAACATGTATCGGTAACTCAGGTCCACTTAAAGAAGAGATCGAAGACGCGGTAGCAAAGAGCGATCTAACAGTAACATCTGTTCTTTCTGGTAACCGTAACTTTGAAGGTCGTATTCATCCATTAGTAAAAGCAAACTATCTTGCTTCACCACCACTAGTCGTTGCTTACGCACTTGCAGGAAGTGTAAACTTTGACCTTCACAATGAATCATTCGGTAAAGACAAAGATGGCAATGACGTGTATTTGAAAGACCTCTGGCCATCTCCTGAAGAAGTAAAAGAAGCTGTAGCAGAAACGGTTACTCCTGAAATGTTTAAGCGTCAATACAAAACTGTTTTTGAAGAAAACGAGCGTTGGAACCAGTTGAGCACGAGTGAAGGCGATCTTTACAACTGGGATGAAGAGTCAACTTATATTCAAAACCCTCCTTTCTTCGAAAACCTTTCAAAAGATCCAGAAGCGATTCATGAGCTCAAAAACATGAGAGCCATCGCGAAGTTTGGCGATTCAGTAACGACGGACCACATTTCTCCAGCAGGTGCCATCGCGAAGGATATGCCAGCAGGTCAATATCTTCAAGACAAAGGTGTTCGTCCGATCGACTTTAACTCCTATGGTTCTCGCCGAGGAAACCATGAAGTCATGATGAGAGGAACGTTCGGAAACATTCGTATTCGTAACCAAATCGCACCGGACACTGAGGGTGGCTGGACGACGTATTGGAAAACAGAAGATGTTATGCCAATCTATGATGCAGCGATGAAGTATAAAGAAGACGGAACTGACCTGATTGTTCTTGCAGGTAAAGATTACGGTATGGGAAGCTCGCGTGACTGGGCAGCAAAAGGAACTAACCTTCTTGGTATTAAAACAGTCATCGCAGAGAGCTACGAAAGAATCCACAGAAGTAACCTCGTATTGATGGGTGTATTACCACTTCAATTCAAAGAGGGAGATTCTGCTGACTCTCTTGGCCTAACTGGGAAAGAAACATTCGCAGTAGAAATTACTGAAAATGTTAAGCCTCGTGAAGAAATTAAAGTAACGGCTATTTCTCCAGAAGGTGATGAGAAGACGTTTAATGTAGTCGCTCGTTTCGATAGCGAAGTAGAGATCGATTACTATCGTCACGGTGGAATTCTACAAATGGTTCTTCGTGACAAGTTACAAGCAAATTAATAAAAGTTCTAGACCGTCGAGTAAAACTCGACGGTCTTTTTTGTATCATTTCACAAAAAAATTGCGTTTTTTGTATTAAATATTCTGAATTCGGGAATACTTGCAATAAAGCGACGCGTTACGAAAGGAGAACATGATGAGAAAAACACAAAAGATTACTTTCAAAGAACTGGTCTCTCAGTATAAGCAGGAACTCATGAACGACAAAGAAGCAATCGAGCGTATTGAAGACAAGTTTGAAAAGAAACACGCAAAAAATTAACACGAAAACCTGATAATTCTCCTCTTATTGCACAGTATAACTGTAAAGGAGGAGATCTTTATGAGTAATCCAAAGCGATTTCCGAAATCTTTTGCTCCTAACCATTTATCTTCCCTTCACCCAGAAGCAGAAGGAAACAAAGGGAAGCAGATGCAAACGAAAGGGAATCCAAAGCCAGACTATGCTCCCCCTAAAGGGAAATAATGCTTCCTAGACCAGAAGGAGTGATCTTTCTGGTTTATTTCATTTATAACAATTTATAACAAAGTTTGTAAAAACGTCTTAAAGGTAATAAGAAAAGCGAATGATTACAATAGATATGTTTTTCGGGGGGATCTTTATGACGATTACAGCAAGAATAGAACCAATTTCAAATTTCAGTTCCAAAGAGGCACCAGAAACTGGACTCCTAATCAAGGAGTTAGAAATAAAGATGCAACAGATGGGTTACCTAGTTCCTTACCGTGAAGAGTTAAATTGGGAGAAGGCGATCGCCAGCCTAGAACTAGGGGAAAGTAAAACGTTGCATAGCTTGAAAAAAGCAGCAGCGAAGAATGACCGTGTGTTATTAACGTATGCGAAGCTTTTTAAAGGTACAATTTTTCAAAATCTAATTCTTCATCCAAACCATACAGGCATTTATCTTCCTTTTCGATTTGAAGAACCGTTCACACTCCAAATCGAAGGACAAAAAATTTGGGTAGGATCATCGATAAGGCTGCTTGAAGAATTGTCATGGTTACAAATTAGTTTTGATCAAGGAAAATACGATGAGAACGTAAAGGAATATTGGCGAAACTTCATCGACATCACTCAGAAAAGTATCGACTTTATGAGCCCTATTATCTTTGAAGAAGCCGTTTAGACGATTTTTTCCAATAAAAAAAGGGTAAAGGGTCCGTAAGGTGGGTGATGATCATGGAAAGAAAAGATTTACTAGGCAGTGAAATCTTTAAAATGTTTGAAGCTTCAGGTCCTCCGTATGGTTGTGGAACAGCCGCACTGACTGGAGGATTTGCCTCAAGACTAGCGGTCATGACGTTAACGATCTCAGGAATCGAGCATGACCTTGAAGATGTACCTAGAACATACTTCTTACTTTGTGATGAAGATGATGTGCAATTCGAAGAGTTCTTAGAGAATGGCAGTGCTAAAACGTTAAACGATGTACCGATGAGGCTTTTAGAATGTACGTATCGTCTTATGCTTGAACTCTCACAGTATGAGAAAGACATAAAAAAGAACGTAGTCGTTGACTACCGAATGGCGATGCGATTGTTAAGGCAAGTATTTGAGGCAGCGGAAAACATTTTGCTTTCAAACGGATGCAGTGCAGAAATGCGGAAAGACATGCTTGCTTACGAAAATGCCCTCTATGGAACCCTTCCAAAAAGCTTGCAAAACTAAAGGATAAAAGGATAGGACCACCCTTTCTCACACATACTAGTAGGGCAACTGAGTTGCAGGACTGTATGAATAGGGAGGGCAACATAATGAAAGCAAAACCTGATGATAGACGAGATAATGCTGAAAAGTTGAAGAGAATGGTACAGGATACGATCGAAAACATCCATGATGCTGAAGCATCGATTGAATTTACGGATAGCGATCAACAAAAACAGCAAATTCAAGCCAAAAACGAACGTCGTGCGGATAGCATCGATGCGATGAGAGAAGAAATTAAAGACGAGGAACATAAATAATCGGTAACCGATTGGAGCTGAATGGCGATTTCCATTCGGCTTTTTTCATTACGTAACGTGCAATTATGATAAACTAGAGATGGTTAGCTATAAGTAAGGAGGATATCCAGTGTTTATATCAACTACACCAATCACTGTCCGCTATGCTGAAACGGATCAGATGGGCGTTGTTTATCATGCCAACTACTTGATCTGGTTTGAGCTCGGACGAACCACTCTAATAAATGATCTCGGATTTAAATACGCTGATATGGAAGAAGAAGGGATCTTATCTCCTGTTGTTGACATTGAAGCGAGCTATAAACGCCCTGTGCGTTACGGAGACGAAGTACGAGTCAAGACCTGGGTTGAACACTACGACGGAATTAGAGTCGTTTATGGGTATGAAGTGACGAAAGAAGACGAAACGATTTGTGTGACAGGAAAATCGGTACATACTTGTGTGAAGAAGGAATCTTTTCGACCGATCTCGATCAAGAAACGTTTTCCGAAGTGGCATGAAGAGTATGAAAAAGTGAAAAAACCGTTGAGTAAGGAATTATAAAACGATGGCATTTGGACTTTCAAAAGAAGAATTAAAAGAATGGAAACGAAACGTTGCGAATGGAGAAGTTGCGTTTCTAACTCATTATTGGTATGACCCTCGATTTCCTCAATACAAAACTGTTACAAAGGCTGGCTGTAGAGATATAGCTAAGTTAGTGGAGTGGGGGAAGAAATACAATTTTAAAGGCGAATGGATCCATGATCGAGAAGGGTATCCGCATTTTGACTTATTAGGGAATGAGCAAGTGAGAGTGCTTAAGAGCGAAGGACTCATCAGCCATCTAGAAAGGTTTAAGCTGATTTGAAAACGCGAAAGCTTCATTGCTTTCGCGTTTTTTTGATCACTGCTTCCCATGTTGAAAAACGATTTCGTCTTTTTTTCTGCTGTATTTAACAGTGAAGTCAAGTTCTTCGAAAAACCAAATGTCTTTTTCTTCAACGAAAAACGTAATGCCTTCTTCTTCGGTCGATAAAGCTGGTTCAGTTGGGGCCTCAACGGTCATTCCGAGTGAGAAACCATCTTGAACGGTGCTGCATCCTCCTACGCGTACAAAAAAGCGGAGCGAATCACCTTTTTCTAATGCCATTTCACGCTTGAACCAGTTCAATGCTGGCTGGGTAATCGTTATCATCATAATTATTCCTCCTGACACTACACTACGTTACATATCTATTATAAAGATGTAATGTTATCTTGCAAAGGAATGCATCTGTTAGAATTAGTAGTTATAAGAAGATATAATAAGGGTATAGAAGGTATTGAACTGAGGAGGGCTTTAACTTGAGTAAGAAAAATATTTGGCTGATCGTTTTCCTCACCTTCGCCGGTGTCATCCTATTGAGTATCAAGCCAATCATGGAGCATAGGAGTCAGCGGCTGAATGAACTAAAACAAGCAGCTTCGATGATGGTCGTGAATGAAGTACCGAATGAAACCGTCATCTCTTCTATCGCTGAAAGAAACGAATTAGAAGAGGAAGAGGAAGCTGATTCACAAGAAAAAACGAAGGCTGCCCAAAACGAGAACGAACCTGAAGAGATAGAAGATGCTGATATAAGAATGGTTGGACTAGGGGATTCCCTTACAAAAGGAAGCGGTGATTCCACTGGTCAAGGCTATATCGGGCGTCTATCGACGAATATAGAGAGTGACACGGATACACGCGTTTCAGTCCAAAATTACGCAGTACATGGTAGACGAACACCAAAATTATACAAAATTCTTTTCGAAGAAGAAGTTGAGAATGCAGTGAGCGACGCTGATGTTATTTTGATGAGTATTGGCGGGAACGATTTGATGAAAGTCGTGAGAGAACATTTCTTAGACTTACAGATGGCAGATTTTCAAAGAGAGCAGTCTTCCTATGTCGATCGTCTTGATAAGATCATGAATCGCATTCGTTCTTTGAATAGCGATGCACCGATTATTTTCATCGGACTTTATAATCCCTTATTAGAGAGTTTCCAATCAATAACTGAGATCGATCAAATCGTTCAAAGGTGGAATGGCATAACACAGACCACTGTAGAAAAAGATGAGAACACAACGTTTGTGCCTGTTTATGAACTTTTCAATTCAGTTGATGAAAATCTGTTCTTTGAGGATCAGTTCCATCCAAACGACGATGGCTATGAATTGATGGCACGACAAATTCAATATCACTTAAATCAAAGTGACATCATGGATGATATCCCGATCGAATGAAGAGCACCTATAAGATATGAACAAAGGCAGTGGTTAACTTGGATAAACAATATGAAGAAGAATATAATCGATTAGCTGAGCGTTATTGTGTTGAGCCATTCATCACACCTAAATCTAGGTTGATTTTCATTCTAGAATCACCTCATGTTGCGGAGGTTAAGAATGGGGTTCCTGTAGCTGGAGCTTCAGGTGCTACGATGGCAAAAAAGCTATTCGGTCAGGAATACAACAAGCCGCTAGGATTATTGTTAAAAAAGCATGAAGAGGATGACGTCGATCGGCCTTCACTAGATACGATCGGATTGTTGAACGTATGCAACATCCCGATGCAGAAGCGTCCCTATCATCAAAATGACATCGAATCTGCTGCGGATTTATTAGAACGATTAGAAACAATTCGAAAATATAACCATAAGGATACTTTTAAAGAAGAAGAGCTCAATATCGTTCAATCGTTCATACTTCATAAGTTTAGGGAGCGTCTTGCTGCTTTATTAGATAAAGAAGTGACATTAGTACCGTGCGGGAGATTCGCGCAAAAGTTCTTCCGTCTCGCAAACGTTTCTAGCGAAAATTGGACGGTTATCGAAGATGTACCACATCCATCTTATAATTCATGGAGTCGAGAGCGCTATCAAGAGCCTGTTTCACAGGTGATCGAAGCATTAAATCGTCATAAAGTATAAGTAAGTTTATTGAAATGATCCATAAGCCTTATCCTAAGAAGGATAAGGCTTTTTAGTTATGTCCAAGCATAGAATAGGACAAACGCATAATTTTTCCCAAACCTGTAATATAAGTGTAACAAAGGGGGGTGAAGTGATGAAAAGATGGTCATTAATGCTACTCGTTTCCATCGTTTTATTAGGTGGCTATGCGATTGCTCCAGTAGAATCGAATGAAATGGCTCAAGGGGTTATGGTTCAACTCGATGAAGACGATCTACCATACTGTCACTAATTAATGAAAAGGGGTCTTTCACGTGTGTGCAAAAATGAAATACGATCGTAGAAAAATGAATAGTCCATAGCCTCATACGAAAGGAGGTAGCATGATGGAAGAGCTAATGTTATTCATCACTGCTGGTTTATTCTTTGTATCATTGTTTAACTTTATTGTGATTTTAATAGAAAAAACGAAGCATAAATAGGGTTAGCACCCAATCTTTTTAACAAACGTCTCGACGTGTTCTTTATAGGGTGTATTTTCTTCTAATTGAAAAATGGTGGATGAGGTGGACAAGTATGTTTGTGCAAGATCCTTGTTCCCAAGAAGGTGATGTAGCTTTCCACATTGAAAGGTGAGCTCACCAAATAAATAAAACCGCTGTTTCTCTCGACAAATTTGCACGCCATCTTTCGCAATTGAGAGCGATTTTTCGTAATCACCGGTAGAGGAAAGAGCTTTAGAATAATTATAGTATAGTCTGATCTCAATCGTCTCATCGTTGATGATAGGGTAAAAGCGAACATGATAGAATGCTTTCTTATACAAAGGAAGCGCTTGATCCCATTCTTTTTCTTCACAGTGTAAAATCGCCATACTGATTAATATTTCTATTTCTCGCTCAGAAAAATTTTTCGAGGTGGTTGCAGTTAATAGAAGGGCGTCCTTAAGTAACTGGAATGAACTGTGAGGATCATGCTCGATATAATAGTGGCAGATCGCCTTATGCCACAACAAAAACTGACGATTTTTAATCGTAGAAAAGAGAGGGTTGTTTTGTTCATCAGAGAGGATTTCAGCGACGGTATGATACTCACGGTTCTTAATGTGTCGCCTTACCTGACGACATACTTCGTTCACATAATCCAGGCGAGGCGTTTCTATCATATTAAAAAAGTAGTTGATGTCTACTCCTAGTCTAGATGCTAGGTGATAGAGAAGTTCTGCTGACGGTGAAACGTCACTGTTTTCAATCTGACTGATCAATGCTTGAGTACAGATGCCATCTGCTAAATCAGCCTGCGATAGCCCAAGGTACATTCGAAGTTCACGTAAGTAAGTTCCGAGTGTATCCTGTCGCATCTGCTATCCCCCTTTTAGTTTGATTATATCACAAGGAAATATTATCCATACATAATCTTTTTGTTTTGATTACCATAACAACATTATGTTAATTAAATAGTTGCAGGAAGTTCGCCCGATATCTAGAAGGAATTCATGTGACACAATTTTTACAAGGGGTGGGCTTTGGTGAATTATTTACCTTCATTCGAATTGACAGATCAAGTAGTAGTAGTAACAGGAGGAGGAAAAGGGATTGGAAGAGCCGTTGCGATCGGTGCGGCTGAAGCAGGTGCAGATGTTGCAATCCTTGCTAGAACTTCTTCTGATATTCAAGAAACGGCAGGTTTGATCAGAGATAAGGGGAGAAAGGCTTATCCGATTCAAACAGATATAACGAGCAAACAAGAAATTGAAGAAGCGGTGTCGCAGGTTTATCAAGAAGCTGGGAAGATCAATGTATTGATTAATAACGCTGGCATGAATATCCGATCGAAAGCTTCAGACGTAACGGAAAATGAATGGAATAAGATTTTCCAAACGAACCTTCAGGGGGCGTTTTTTATGTCGCAAGCATGCGCAGCCATCATGAGGGAACATGGGGGAGGTAAGATAATCAATGTTTCCTCAGTTGCAGGACATGTAGCTCTTCGTACGGGTGTTGTGTATGCTGCAACGAAAGCGGGCATGATACAAATGACGAAGAATTTAGCGCTAGAGTGGGCAGAAGATCGTATTTCAGTAAATGCGATCGGTCCTTGGTATTTCAGAACACCACTAACGGATCAATTGCTTGAGAATAAGGAATATCTTGAAGATATCTTATCAAGAACACCGATGAATAGAGTAGGAGAGTTGAAGGATCTCGTCGGAGCTGCCGTGTTTTTGTCCTCTGAAGCGTCGGACTATATGACGGGGCAAACACTATTTGTAGATGGCGGCATGACGATCTATGGATTTTGATCTATATGAAGTCAATATAAAAAACCGTTACAGAGTAACGGTTTTTTATATTAGTCAGCTACTTCTGCAGAGATGCTTGGAGCTGTAAGTCCAGCGTCTTCGTAAACTGTTGCTAACTTTTCTTCAGCTGAAGCGAATAGGTTATCTGATTCTTCATAAACATAACCAGCTTCATCAGATAGGTTTGATGCTTTTGTTTCATATGCTTTTGCAAGATCTTCTAGAGCGGCTTCAAGGTCACTCTTGTGAGCTTCAAGTTCTGCAGGAATTTCCATGCCACGAATATCTTCAGCGATCGTGTTTGCAGCAGTTTTTGCTTCTTCTTTCATCGTTGCAAGCTCTTCTTCAGATGGCTTTTCTTCTTGCGCTTTAGCAGCTTCAAAAGCGGCGATCGGTGCATCCTTTTCATTGATCATACCTGTAAGGTTCATTTGGAAATCAAGTAATGCACCTTTAACATCAGTTTGATCACCATTTTCTTCAGAGCTAGCTTGCTCGTTGTTCTGGCCGTTATTCTCAGAAGCATTTTCGTTAGCGCTATTACCATTGCTACAAGCTGCTGCGAATACTAAAACCAGAAGCATAGTTAGAGATAAAACCTTTTTCATCCGTGTAACCTCCTGAAATGTTAGAATGTTCTCTACAGATACAAATACTAGTCTAATAGCCACAATTTGTAAATAGATAATTTGTATTAAAATTAAAAAGTGTGTTTATACTTTTGACACAAAGAATATGTTAAGGTGAAATGGTATATATGTTAGACGGGAGTGGATTAACATGATTCTATTAAATGATGAAATAATATCAAAAGAAAACGCTTCTATTAATATAGAAGATAGAGGATATCAATTCGGTGACGGTGTCTATGAAGTGGTACGAATCTATGATGGCCGCTTCTTTGAATTAGAAGGTCATTTTGAGCGATTAGTAAGAAGTGCCAAGGAAATTCATATTGATCTGCCTTTCGATCAAGCAACGTTCACTAAGAAAGTGAATGAGCTAGTCGAACGGAATAACGTTTCGAATGGACACCTCTATATGCAAGTTTCTCGAGGCGTCGCACCTCGTAATCATCCATTCCCTTCAAAAGCTGAACCTGTGGTAGTAGCATATACCAAAGAATATGAAAATAATGAAACACCTCCACCTGGGAAGGCCATGTTCACAGAAGATATTAGATGGCTGCGCTGTGATATTAAAAGCTTAAACTTGCTAGGGAATGTACTAGCAAAAGAAGAGTCCAAAAAACAAGGGTTTGATGAGGCGATCTTCCATAGAGGAGAAATCGTGACAGAGGGAAGTTCTACGAATGTATTCATGGTGAAGGATAGCGTTCTTTACACGCACCCTGCTAATCAATTCATCCTTGATGGCATTACGAGAAGAGCAATCTTACGTGCTGCAGAGGATTCTGGGATCACCACTGTTGAAAAAGCGTTCAGTAAGTCACAACTACTTGAAAGCGATGAAGTTTTTATCTCGAGTACAACACAGGAAGTTAGACCTATTATCGAAGTTAGTGGTAATCAAATCGGATCAGGAACCATGGGGGATGTAACCGCTCTCCTGCAAAAGGAATTCAAAAAACGACTTCCGAATGCCGATTCATAAATGTAAAATATTTTTTTCTCGCAGTTGAATTTTTAATGCGATAGTGGTACTGTTAATTAGCGCTATATGTGAATGAAGAATTGCTTGTTTAGAGCATTTTCCAACATAAGGAAAATGCTCTTTTTAAAAATGATGTGGAGAGCATTCTCCAGTTTATAGCATTTAAATGTAAAAAGGAGTTTTTATACGTTGAAAAAATTTCAAGACCTTGGATTAAGTAATACAATACTCGAAGCTTTAAATCAGATGGGCTTCGAAGAAACGACACCAATTCAAGCTGGTACGATTCCTCTAGGACTACAGAATAAAGATGTAATCGGACAGGCTCAAACGGGTACGGGTAAAACTGCAGCGTTTGGTATTCCGATGATCGAGAAAATCGATACATCTCTATCACATGTACAGGGAATCGTTCTTGCACCTACTCGTGAGCTTGCTGTACAGGTAGCTGAAGAATTGAATCGTATCGGCCAAGCAAAGGGTGTCCGTGCGCTTCCGATCTACGGTGGTCAGAGTATCGGTCATCAGATCAAAGCCCTTAAAAAGCGCCCTCAACTCGTTGTAGCAACACCAGGACGCCTAATCGATCATATGGAACGTAAGACGATCCGTCTTCAAGAAGTTTCCTTCGTTGTCCTTGACGAAGCAGATGAAATGCTTAACATGGGCTTCATCGAAGATATCGAAAAAATTCTTAAAGGTGTTCCTGAACAGCGTCAAACGCTTCTATTCTCAGCGACGATGCCTAAGCGTATCGCGATCCTTGCAGAGAAGTTCATGACGAACCCTGAGACGGTTAGAACGAAATCAAAGGAAATGACTGTTCCTCAAATCGATCAGCATTACTACGATGTACGTGAACCGAAGAAATTCGATCTACTTTGTCGTCTTCTTGATATTCAGGCTCCTGAGCTAGCAATCGTTTTCGGTAGAACGAAAAAACGTGTTGATGAAGTAGCGGAAGGCCTTAAGAAACGTGGCTATATGGCAGAAGGCATCCATGGTGATCTTCCTCAAGGCAAACGTGACCAGGTGATTAAACAGTTTAAAGACGGTACCATCGATATCATGGTAGCGACAGACGTAGCTGCTCGTGGTCTTGATATCAGCGGAGTTACACACGTTTATAACTTCGATATTCCTCAAGACCCAGAAAGCTATGTTCACCGTATCGGTAGAACAGGACGTGCTGGTAAGTCCGGTCTCGCTTCAACATTTATCACGCATCGTGAATACGATCACCTTAAGACGATCGAAAAGATCACGAAGCGTTCGATGCAAAAGCGTTCGATTCCAAGCTTTGCTGAAGCGATGGAAGGGCAGCAGCAGTCTGCTATCCAACAGCTTCAAAGCACGATCGAAGAACAGGATCACAGCGGATATCGTTCTTCAGCTGAGCAGCTTCTAGACGATCACGATCCAGTAACGCTCGTATCTGCAGCTCTTAAGCTTCTAACTAGAGAACCAGATACAACGCCAGTTAAAATTACAGACATCGCACCTCTACGTGCGAAGAAAAGCCATGGCCGAGGTGGTGGTGGCGGCCGCGACCGTCGTAACCGCAACGACCGCGGTGGACGTAAAGGAAACTACCGTCAAGACCGTAGTTCTGGTGCAAAGCGCCGTAAGTTTAACGACAAAAAGAAAAATTCTTAATTATCATAGCCGGGGCCTTTCCCGGCTTTTTTTCATATATAAATACTGGGAAAAACCCTTTGAAAACGTTATCCTTATAGAGACACTACTTTGAAAGGCAGCGGAACGATATGAAAAACAGTCAGCAGACAGTACAACTAAAAAATACAGAATTACTGATAAAGAGGCTAGCACTAATCAAAAACGAGTTGGATTCTAAAGAAGTTTCTAAAATCGAACAGCTAATTGCGAAGCTTGAGAGTGGAGAGCAGCACTTTTTATTTTCTGGTCATTTCTCTGCTGGAAAGTCTACTTTAATCAACTCATTATTCGATCGAGATCTACTACCATCGAGTCCGATACCTGCTAGTGCAAACACAGTAAGGGTGAGAAGTGGAGAAGAGGGTGCAGCCGTAGATTTCTTTAATGGCAAAAGAATGGTGTTTCAAGCACCATACAATATTGACACAGTAAAAAACTACTGTCTGAACGGTGATGAAGTGGCTCAAGTCGAGTTGAGTGCTCCGTCGTCTTTTCTTGAAGAGGACGTCATTCTTATCGATACGCCAGGAATCGATTCAACGGATGAGGCGCACCGATTAGCGACTGAGAATTCAATGTATGTAGCTGATGTTGTGTTTTATGTAATGGATTACAACCATGTTCAATCTGAAGTGAACTATCAATTCATTCGTGAGCTCCATCGTCAGAAAAAGAAAATTATTTTAATCGTCAATCAAATCGATAAACACAAAGAATCAGAGTTATCCTTTAGCGCGTTTAAGAAGTCTGTAGCTTCTTCTTTTCAAGCTTGGGGCATGACGTTAGAGTCCTTCTTCTTCATCTCACTCAGGGACCGTTCTCACCCACATAACCAGTTTGAGCAACTGAAGGTGTATATTGAAGGACTTGCAAAAAAATCAAAAGAAGACAAGGTTCTGAGCGTATACGAGTCTGCCCAATCATTGATTAACGAAGTGACGACGGTTCATCCAGAAGATGATGAAGTGAGCGACGCTGTGTCTGCTATGTCAAAAGCAATCGCATCACAAAAAGAAAGAATTGCTCAAATGCAGGCAACGTTCGATTCTGAGGCAACAAACATTACGAAGGGTGCTATGTTGATGCCTTATGAGGTAAGAGAGGCAGGAAGGGCATACCTCGAATCCATACAGCCGGGCTTTAAAGTTGGATTGATTTTTCGCGATAAAAAAACGGAGCAAGAAAGAGAACAGCGGCACGACGTTTTCGTAGAGAAACTAAAAGAACAGGTCAAGTCTCAATTAGAATGGCATTTTCAACAGTTGCTACTTTCACTAGAAGAAGAGGCAGGAATGGTTCAGAAGAATGAATTAGCTGACTATGCCGTTTCGGTTGATTACGCGATTGTGAAGCATGAAGCTGAAAAAGGTACAGGAGCAACTGGCGAGGCTGTTTTACACTTCACAGAGAATATATCAAACAGGTTGAAGTCTCAGGTCAAAGGACAATCAGAACGTAAAAAAGACGCTCTTATAGAGAAGTTAGAGAAAGAATTGCAAAATTTTCAAGAAGAAGAGAAAGAGAAATTCTCTAATGCAGTAGGTAAAGAACGAGCGAAGGAATATTTCAAGTTAGTGAATGAAGCGTCCAAAACGCAGGAAGGATTGGAAGATCTATTAACAGGGAAACGCGATTCAGAAGCTAAAGGAATCGATATGGAAGAGCTTCTTGAGCTTCCTAAAAAAGAGGTTATTTATGTAGAACCTGATCACTCGACTGAATCTATAAAAAGAACGCATGTAGAGAGAAAAAAAACAATTGCCGATACCAGCTCTCATGATGATCTACCGTCTCGAAAAGAAACCGTTACAGCATTGAATAAGGCTGCCGAGATAATCCAAGACGTTCCTGGACTTACTCAAAGTCGTCGTTCACTGCTGTCAAGAGCGGATAAGCTTGAGCACAAATCGTACACAGTTGCTCTCTTTGGGGCGTTTAGCGCTGGTAAATCTTCATTTGCTAATGCGCTGATCGGTGAAAGAGTTCTTCCTTCATCTCCAAATCCTACGACGGCAACTCTAAACAGAGTATGTCCCGTAAGCCCTGATCACGTGCACGAAACAGCTGATGTGTTTTATAAAACTGAGGAAGAACTGCTAAAAGATATTCAGCATTCACTTGCGTTCTTCGGTGAGAAAACTTTCTCGATTGAAGATAGTTTACGCTTAATTGAGAGTGGAAAAATATTCGCAAGAGAATCCTCAGATACAAAACCACACGCATTGTTTTTAAGAGCGGTTTTAGAAGGTAAATCACAGCTTGACTATTTAGGAAAACGTCGTACTGTTGCGATAGAAGAGTACAAAGATTTAGTTGTTAACGAATCTAGAGCTTGTTTTATCGCTTCCATCTCCTTATATCATGACAACGCTCTTACTAGAAAAGGAATTACTCTAGTCGATACGCCAGGGGCTGACTCGATCAATGCGAGGCATACAGGGGTTGCTTTTCAATACATCAAGGAAGCAGATGCGATTCTCTACGTTACCTATTATAATCACGCATTTTCAAAGGCTGACAGAGAGTTTCTCATCCAGCTCGGTAGAGTTAAAGACGTTTTTGAAATGGATAAGATGTTCTTCTTGTTGAATGCGGCAGACCTTGCAAAAGATAGTGAGGAACTTTCGATTGTTGAAGAACATGTTGAGGACCAACTTGGTCAATACGGGATACGACAGCCTACGTTATTTCCAGTATCGAGTTTAGTTGCCATGACCGATGAAGCTGGCGTTTCAACACTTCCAGACGTATTGCAAGAAAAGGGCGGTGTGAAACGGTTTGAAGATCGTTTCTATACGTTCATTGAGTCTGATCTATCGAAAATGGCAATCCAGTCGAACTGGAGTGAGCTTAACCGAATGATTGTGATGCTTGAATCATGGTTAACGAATTTTGATAGTAATAGTGTTGAGAAGGAAGAGGATATCGAGCGGTTAAAAACAGCGAAGTCGAATGCGGTCAAGAAGATAAATGAGTTTTCTGTTAAGTCTACAGAAAGTAAGATCAAACAAGAAATTGAAGAGCTAATTCATTATATTCCTCAACGTCTTTTTTATCGGTTTGGTGATTTTTACAAGGAAGCATTTAACCCGTCCATGCTTACTAGAAAAGAGGGGTTAGGTAAAGCGATAAACGACCTTATAGGGGACTTAGAAAAAGATTTGATTCAAGAAATGAGAGCAGCTTCACTAAGGATGGACTATTTTATTCAACATGAATTGAAATCAAATCATCGAGAATTATTCAATTTGATCAACAAAGAGTTGCCAGATTTCTTAAGTGAAATGGATAAAATTGAGGAGATGGAAACTCCAGAATTTACAGCTTCTTTAAAAAAATGGATTTCTAGTGAAGAACTAGTGAAGACTGCTCGGTCAGAATATAAAAGTTCAAAGCAGTTCTTTGAACAACAAGGTAGTGCAAACCTGCAAACAAAACTCTCAGCTCTTCTAGAGGAGCCGGTGAAACGATATGTGGAACGTATTAAAGAAAGTTTAGAGAGCAAGGCTCATCGCTTTTATGATCAGCAAGTGATCAATGTAAGAAAAAACATCGAGAAGAGTGTAGATCAGTTTGTAGAGTCTCAAATCGAAATGAAAATGAGCTCTATTGAGAAAAAGCAGCTTGCAAGTAAGATCAACGAACTTAAGTACCTAGCAATGTAGAGGAGGGAGACAGATGAACAATATTGTATCAGTTGACTGGTTAAAGAAACACCTCGGTGATGAAGATACTATAGTAGTAGACTGCCAATATGATTTATCTGACAAAGAAAGTGGGTACAACGCATACCTTAATGGACATATCCCTGGTGCTCGTTATGCAGATCTAGAGAAGGATCTATCAGGACCAGAAAAAAA
Source organism: Anaerobacillus sp. ABR4_321 (assembly GCF_056158505.1). Classification (NCBI taxonomy): domain Bacteria; kingdom Bacillati; phylum Bacillota; class Bacilli; order Caryophanales; family Bacillaceae; genus Anaerobacillus; species Anaerobacillus sp. ABR4_321. Next base: position 2,747,134 of record NZ_JBSWTK010000001.1, on the reverse strand, counting down.
GCATGGCGGTAGGCACCCCCTCCCGAACAGGGACAAGCTACAGGCTGCATTAGAAAAGCTTGGAATCAACGAGAACTCAAATGTAATTGCATATGACAGACAGATGGGCGCTATGGCTTCAAGGTTATGGTGGCTACTTGGCTACGCTGGTCATACGAATCGAGCAGTTCTCGATGGTGGAATTAAAGCATGGGAAGATGCTGGGTATAGACTTGAATCGGAAGAAGTAGAAGTGAAGCGTACCGCATACCCTATTACACTTAATGAGGAAATGATCGTTACGATGGAAGAGGTAAGAGACGCAATCAAACGAGGAGAAAAAATCATCGATTCAAGAGCGGAAGAAAGGTATTTAGGACAAAATGAACCGATCGATAATCGAGCTGGCCATATCCCAACTGCGACGAACCTGTTTTGGAAAAACCACTTAAATTCAGATCATACGTGGAAAGACAAAGAGAGTAGGGGAGGGGTAACGAAAGAAAATAATGCCCCCATCATCTACTGTGGCTCAGGTGTAACCGCTTGTGTGAACCTACTGGCCTATCACGATGCAGGAATTGACGCAAAGCTTTATCCCGGCAGTTTTAGTGACTGGATTAGCTATGAAGACAATCCTATCGAACCGTAAAAAAAAGCGAGTCCTGATTCAACAATCAGGACTCGTTTTTTATTTTATAACTTAGAGAGGAATGACTCGAGACGATCCATGCCTTCTTTTAGAATTTCCATATCGTATGCGAACGAAATCCTCACATAGCCTTCACCATATGCTGAAAACGCGCTTCCTGGGACTACAGCAACGTTTCCTTCATTTGCAAGCTTCATCGCGAAGTCAAAGGAAGACATGCCAAATTGTTCGATCGATGGGAGGATATAAAAAGCGCCATCAGGCTTAACAGGAGAGAGGCCCATGTCTACAAGTCTGTTAAACACATAGTTCATTCGGTTTTCATATTCTGTCCTCATTGGAATGGAATCATTTGCCCCATGTTCGAGAGCTTCTAATGCAGCATGCTGTGATACGGAAGAAGCACACGAAACGTTGTACTGATGAACCTTTAAAATATGCTTTGCGATATTCGCTGGGGCGAATAGGAAACCGATTCGCCACCCGGTCATTGAGTGTGATTTAGATAATCCGTTGATGACGATCGTCTTATCTCGCATCCCTTCAAATTGTGCGATCGAGGTATGCTTTCCGGAAAATGCTAACTCTGAATAAATTTCATCAGATAAAACAAAGATCTCCTTATCTTTCAGTAACTCGGATAGATCAGCTAATTCTTGCTCAGAAAGAGCTACGCCTGTCGGATTTGAAGGCGAAGGAAGAATGATGCATGTTGTTTTTGGAGTCAAAGATTTTTCAATTAAGTCACGTGTAAGCTTAAAGTCATTCTGTCTTGTATCGATATGAACAGGTGTTGCTCCACAGAGTGTAATGATCGGCTCATACCCTGGGTACACAGGTCCAGGCAATAGAACTTCTGAGCCTTCCGTTAGAATCGTACGTAACGTTATGTCTATAGCTTGGCTCGCTCCTGAAGTTGTAATGATCTCATGATTTGGATCATAAGATAAGCCATATTTTGATTGGACAAAATGTCCAATTGCTTTCCGTAACTCGATCATACCAGCATTGTGTGTATACGTAGTTTTATTGTTATCGATTGCAACTTTCGCAGCATCTTTAATGTGCTCTGGAGTATGAAAGTCTGGCTGACCGATCGTGAGTGAAATCATGTCTTTGTAATCAGCAACCATATTAAAGAATTGTCTTATACCTGATATTTCAATTGATTTTACTTTTGGGTTGAGGAGGTGTTCCATAGTCGCGTCTTCCTTTCAGAGAACAATATAAACATAATTGTAGCATAGTTTTATTGGTATCGTCGAAATGGACTGAATCGATCCTTTTTTCCACAATCCCCTTTTTTCTCACCTGTTGATAAATGCAGGAATCCTTAGTATGATAAGCTTTCTGACACTTATCAACAGGTGAAACCATATACCCTGTAGAGGTATTTTTGAAAGTTTAGGGGGTATCATGGTCGGTGAGTAATTACCCACAGAATTCTGTGGATAACCAATTTTCTGACGATATAAAAAGTCCGCACGCTCAAATGCGTGCGGACTTTAATTTGAAAGAATACGGTCGGTTAGATAAGCTAACAGTGCGATTTGAATGTGAATGCGAAGCTCGTAGGAATAAATGTTGATTCCGGTTAATTTCTCAAGCTGTTTGATTCGATAGTTTAATGTGTGGCGATGAACAAAAAGTTTTTCTGCGGTTCGATTGATGACGAGATTGTTTTCAAGAAACGTCTCAAGTGTTTTAAGAAGTTCTGACTGATGTTTTTCATCATAATGGATAATTGGAAGCAAAAGAGGTTCGTAGTACGTTTTGAGGTCTACGCCATTGTCTTTTAGCTGTATAAACATTTGATACGCGCCAAGTTCTTCATACATTACGATTGGATTACCTTTATACTTTGAGAATAAATGAGCGGCATAAGCTTCTTTGAGTGCCTTGTCGAGATCATGAATTCCGACGACGTAGGAGCTGATGCCAGAAGAAGAGCTCTGAGTTTGAAATGCATCGATGTCAGTGAAATCTCCTGTGAGTAAAAGTATAAGGTGATCGATTTTCCTTTTTGCAATGCCTTTTGTCTTGGTTATAAGCCGTTCGTGAACGAACTTTTCTAGGTGTTCGAGGTTATTTGAGGAGATGATGACGATTCGATTCTTTCCTTCGAAATCAAATCCTAATTCATTGCTTTTCTTTAGGATGGCTTCTTCACTTTCATAGTTCTTTGTAAGCAATATATCTAAGAAATCAGCTTGAATTTGAACTTTCGTATCATGAATAATTTGTAGTTTTTGAAATTCGATTGCAAAGATCGGGATAGCTTGCTCTAACGCTAGGCGGTCTAAAGGTGAGATGTCACCTTCTTTTTGAATCACCATCTTACCGATGACCCGTCCATCTCCTCTTATCTGATACGTCTCCTCTACGTGAATTTTTCTATGAACGAGTGATGAACTTGCTAATAGGTTTTGATCTTTATCATATAAGAACACATTTCCGTTGATAAGCTTCGATAGAGATCGTGAAATGACAGAAAGTCCCACGTTTTTTAAAACGAGTGAAGTTAAATCTTCTTGTATTCGCTGCGTATATGCGAGCATAGAAAGCTGTTTGTTAACGAGCTGTTCGAGGATACTCCTCGTCACAGTTGAAAAGTTCATCGTTCTAGGTATCTCGAGTAAAGGTAGCCCCGAACGATTAGCAGCTTCGATCATACTAGTTGGAATCACATCGAGATAGAAGCCAGTATGAATGGCGAGTGCTGATAGTTTCCTGCTCGCTAGCGTATCGATTAAATCTGAATAAAATCCTTCTGCTTCATGCCAACCATACGCTGTTGTAATTAAAAACTCACCTTCATGTAAGCGTGAAACATCCTCCATCACTTCTACAATCGTGATCCATTTAATGTTATTGTGAAGCCCCTGTTTTCCTGCGATCAATTTTATTTCTTTCATCTCTGGTAATTGAAGCGCTTCATATACTGTGATCGACATGGATGTCCCCCCCTTCTCTTATCCAAATCGTACAATAAAGTCAGAATTTTTTGTATAAAAAGTAGATAGAAAATTCCTGTATTTCATCATAGGCTAATAATAAAAAGAAAAAGGGGAAGTGATTTTATGAATAGAACTCATTTAATCAAACCACTTCTCGGATTGGACTATGGGGTCATTTCTCACGGTCAGGGAATTTACTTGTATGACGAAGATGGCAATACGTTTATAGACGGTTCTTCTGGTGCCATAACTGCGAACTTAGGTCATGGCGTTAAGGAAATCAATGAAGCGATGACCAAGCAAGCTGAGAAAGTATCGTTTGTTTACCGTTCACAGTTCACTAGTCGTCCCGCTGAAGAATTAGCCGAAAAATTATGCAACTCAGCACCTGGGGATTTAAATTATATCTTCTTTGTAAATAGTGGTTCTGAAGCGATGGAAACAGCACTGAAAATCGCTGTTCAATTTTGGCAGGAGCAAGGGAGGCCTACAAAGAACAGAGTAATATCAAGATGGATGAGCTACCATGGGATTACGATGGGCGCATTATCGATGTCAGGACATGTGATACGTAGAAGTCGCTTTTCTTCCATGCTAGAACATTACCCATCTCTCTCTCCGCCTTATTGCTATCGATGTACGTTTGAGGGGAAGTGCCCGAACTGCTCGGAACTTTATGCGGCAGAATTTGAACAAACAATTCAGAGACTCGGTGCTGATACGATCGCAGCATTTGTTTGTGAGCCAGTGATCGGCGCAGCCGGAGGAGCCGTTGTGCCGCCTGATCACTATTTTAAAGCGATGAAAAAAGTTTGTGATCGCTATGATATTTTATTTATCGCTGATGAAGTAATGACTGGACTTGGGAGAACAGGAAAGATGTATGCGATGGAACACTGGGGCGTTCAACCTGACATCATCGCATTAGGGAAGGGAATGAGTGCCGGATTTACACCTATGGCAGGAACGTTAGTATCAGACCGAATCATCGAAACGATCTATAATGGGTCGAAGATTGTCCTGAGTGGTCATACGTTTAGCGCGAATCCCTTATCATCGGCAGTTTGTCTAGCGGTCTTTGACTATTTAGAACGTAACAACGTCATCAAAAATGTTGAACAACAAGGTAACCATCTTATGAAAGGTTTAGTGAAGCTCAAATCCTTTTTTCCAATCATAGGAGATGTAAGAGGAAAGGGTCTACTCACAGGCATAGAACTTGTGAAAGATACGATATCAAAAGAACCGTTCCCACTTGAACATCAAATAACCAATAGGTTGATCAGTCATTGCTACGATGCTGGGTTACTCGTCTACACTGCTGCAGGAGGACTAAACGGATCAGCAGGCGATGCAATTCTCGTTGCACCACCCCTCATCATAAACGAAAAAGAAATAGACTTGGTACTCGATAAACTTTATAAAGGATTCACGAGTTTAATGAAAGAATTGATGGATCAGGGACTATATGAAGCAAGATCGATCAGTTGATAAAGGGGAGGAAGAAAATGAGAAAGAGTAAACTCTGCCATCTAGATGATCTTGACCTTTTGAAAGATGGAATGACGATCATGTGCGGTGGTTTTGGAGGCGTTGGTTCTCCACCAACCTTGATCGATTGGATATTGGATTCTGGCATAAAGGGTATTACGTTGATTTCTAACGATGCAGGGTTTCCCTGGATCGGACCAGGAAAGCTCGTCACTGAGAAGCGTGTGAAAAGGTTGATCGCTTCGCATATAGGTTCGAATCCAGAGGCTGGGAAGCAGATGCATAGCGGAGACCTTGAGGTAACGTTTTACCCTCAAGGAACCCTTGCTGAGAAAATTCGAGCAGGCGGCATGGGACTCGGAGGAATCTTGGTGGACGTTGGACTAGGAACGTCGATCGAAGAAGGAAAAGAGAAAGTTACCGTTAATGGAAGAGAATATATGATTGAACCTGCATTACAAGCAGATTTAGCGATAATTTCGTGTAGAAAAGCCGATGGGTATGGGAACCTCATTTATGATCAAAGTGCGAGAAATACCAACCCCCTCGTCGCTTCAGCAGGGAATATTACGATAGCAGAAGCTGATGAAGTTGTGGATATTGGACAGCTGCATCCTGAAGAGATCATCACACAGGGTGTTTTCGTTGATCATGTCGTACAAAGTAAGGGGGTTGATTGGAAATGGGTATGGGAGCTGAAACAAGAAAGTTGATCGCTAAACGAGCAGCAGAGGAGATTGAGTTCGGGATGATGGTTAACCTTGGAATCGGTATTCCTACTCTCGTAGCTGATTATATTCCGGATTCTTTAGGGGTCATGCTCCACACGGAAAACGGGATATTAGGAATGGGAGGAAGTCCTGAACGAGGACACGAAGATGGAAATCTTTCTAATGCGGGAGGCTATCCCGTATCGATCATCAAAGGAGCTTCATTTTTCGATAGCGCTGAAGCGTTTGGGATGGTTCGAAGGGGCCATCTCGATATTACGATTCTTGGCGCATTAGAAGTAAGTGGTAAAGGTGATATTGCAAACTGGATCGTCCCAGGAAAACGGGTGCCAGGTATGGGAGGAGCGATCGACCTCGCTCAAAAAGCAAAAAAGGTGATCGTTCTGATGAGTCATACCACAAAGGATGGCAAGCCCAAAATACTTACAACCTGTTCGCTTCCTCTTACTGTAAAGGAAGGAGCAAACATGATCATAACAGAGAGGGCTGTACTTAAGATCGAGAGTGGTGGTCTGAAGCTGATTGAAATTATGCCAGGATACACCGTTGAAGACGTCCTTAATTCAACTGAAGCGGAAATTGAAATCGAGCTCGTCAGGAGGAATTGAAGCATGGAAAAAAACGTAAAGGAATGGATGGAGAGAAACAAAGAATATGGAATAGAACTTTTACAAAAGCTCGTTACATGTGACAGTGTGCAAGGGAACGAAGCGTATGTACAAGATATCGTTGAAGCAGAACTTAAGCAGTTAGAGTTACAAGTCGATCGGTTTGTTCCGGGTGAGGAAACGACATCTCACCCTTTCTTCTGTGCCAACCGTACTGACTTCTCAGATAGCCCGAACGTCGTAGGTGTAAGAAGAGGTACGGGTGGAGGACGTTCACTGATATTAAATGGTCACGTTGATGTTGTGCCCCCTGGTAAGAGAGAGGACTGGACTAGTGATCCATACAGTGGTGAGGTAAAAGACGGAAAGCTTTATGGAAGAGGTTCGACAGATATGAAGGGCGGCAACACCTCTATGTTACTCGCTCTTAAATGCTTGAAAGAACTAGGTGTTTCTCTAAAAGGAGACCTGATCTTTGAAAGCGTCGTAGAAGAGGAAAGCGGTGGGACAGGTACGCTTTCAACCATTCAGAGAAATTATAAAGCAGACGCTGCACTCATTCCTGAACCGACTAATTTGAAAGTGTTTCCGAAGCAACAGGGTTCCATGTGGTTTCGATTACGGATCAACGGTCAATCTGCTCACGGGGGAACACGGTATGAGGGAGTTTCAGCGTTAGAGAAGAGTTTGATTGTAATCAACGCGATTCAAGCTCTCGAAAGAAATCGCAACCAAAATATAAACGACCCACTCTATAAAGAAATTCCTATTCCAGTTCCGATCAATTTAGGAACAATAAAAGGAGGCGACTGGCCGTCTTCTGTTCCTGATCAAATTACGATCGAAGGCAGGATGGGTGTTATTCCAGGGGAGACTTTAGAGGATGCCAAGGAAGAGATGGCGAGCGCGCTTAACGCGATTGATGATGAATGGTTAAAGAAGCATCCCGTCGAACTCGAGTGGTTTGGAGCTAGGTGGCTCCCAGGAGAAGTACCTGTCGAACATCCATTGCTAGCTATCTTACAGCGTAATTATAAGAAGAGCGCTGGTGAAGAAATACAAATCGAAGCATCTCCTTGGGGGACTGATGGAGGCCTACTTACTGAATTGGCAGATACCCCTTCTTTAATCTTTGGTCCTGGAGAAACAGCTCTTGCTCATTATTCGAATGAATATGTAGACATTGATAAAATGATGCTCGTTGCAGAAATTTACGTTCATACCATTATAGAATGGTGTGGCCAAGCATAAGAAAATATAGTTAGCAATTCTTTCAGTTTAACTGATGAAGGTGATTAGCGTAAGCATCTAATAATTAGAACACGTCATTAGACATTTTTTTAAGCTTGATAAGAACGGGAAACCGTTCTTATTCTTTTTATTGTGGAGGAATTCAGTAAGAAAAAAGCGAAAAAACCTAAAAAGGAAATAAAGGTGGGGGAAGGAATGGAAGAGCATAGAGAATTAGCGATGGACCAGCACTATAAAGGGACTGACTATGCATTTCAATGTAATCACGATCTTTTTAATGAACGTATTAGAATTGAACACTACTCAGGAAATATAAAGCATGTGATCGCTCATGTGCTTCGTCTTTTTACAGACGATTATTCAAAATGTATCGTCAAAGTGAAAGAAGGAGATTTTTCAACATTTATCAGCATGGGATTTTCATATGAAGGAACAATTAATCGCTACTTTTCTGGTGTCGATATGCATGTGATGACGAAGTATAAACAAAGCTGGCGCCGTAATGCGAAACGCTGGGAAGAAGAAGAAAAAATCATCGATGGGGTATTTGCGAAAACACCTTCACCTCTCTCTGAAAAACCAAACATGAGACGAGCGTCTGAGAAGGATGCAGAAAAGCTATCAACCTTGTATAAAGAGGTATTCGACGTATACCCAACTCCGATGGACCAACCGGAGTATATACGAAAAGTAATGAAGGAAGGCACGATCTTTTATTTGGTTGAAGATGATAAAAAAATTACGAGCGCCGCATCTGCAGAAGTAAACAGAACGTTCCAGAATGCCGAGATTACAGATTGTGCAACGTTACCTGATAGTCGAAAAGGTGGTACGATGAGACATCTGATTCACGCTCTTGAATCCACCCTATTAGAGGAAGAAATCTACTACGCCTACTCGATCGCGAGGAGCTTATCGTTTGGGATGAACGCAGTCTTTTGCCAACTTGGATATGAATACGGTGGAAGGCTCACTAATAATGTGAAAATTTATTCCGATTGGGAAGATATGAATCTATGGAGTAAATCTCTTGGTGTTAGTGCCGAATAATTGGCGATGCAGACGGAAAATGGGCGGGAGGGTAGCTTATGGTCAAACAAAGCGCCATGACGGATGGGATGTTTCAAGCAATATTAGAAAGCATCGATGAAGGAATCCATGCTGTTAATAGTGAGGGTTTGACGATCTATTATAACGAAATCGCCGCGAAGCATGATGGATTGAATGTCGAAGATGTCTTAGGAAAACACTATCTTGAAGCATTCCCTTCACTTTCTAAAGAAACGAGCACACTTTCATATGTTCTTTCAACAAAGAAGCCGATCTTTAATAAAGATCAAACATATAGAAATGTAAGAGGAAGTCTTGTCTCTACCATAAATACCACTCTTCCGATCATCGTGAACGATGAGCTAGTAGGTGCTGTTGAAATTGCGCGGGATATCAGTAGAATAAAGAAACTTTCTGATAAAGTGATGGAACTCCAAGCTAAGTTGACGAACAATACTTCAAAGGAATTCGATAATGGCACGTCATACACGTTTACAGACATCATCACATCAGATGAAACGTTTCTGAAAGTGAAGAAATGGGCACGGATGGCCGCGCAACAAGTATCCCCTGTTCTCGTGTATGGGGAAACAGGTACAGGTAAAGAGCTAATTATTCAATCGATCCATAATGCTTCAGGAAGAAAAGGAGCATTTATCGCTCAAAATTGTGCAGCGTTGCCTTCAAGCATTCTAGAATCTATTTTGTTCGGTACATCTAAAGGGACGTTTACAGGTGCTGAAGAACGACCTGGTTTGTTTGAGTTAGCTGATAAAGGAACGTTGTTTCTCGATGAGATCAATTCGATGCCAATAGAAATACAAGCAAAATTGCTACGTGTTCTTGAAGATGGTGTTATTAGGAGAGTGGGAGCAGTCAAAACACGTCGTGTCGATGTTCGGATCATCGCAGCGTTAAACGAAGAGCCTGAATTAGCACTAAAAGAAAAAAGGTTACGAGAAGACTTGTTTTACAGATTGAATGTCGTGTATTTGAAGATTCCGCCTTTGAGAGAAAGGCGTGGGGATATACCTGACCTAATCCATCATTTCATCCAAAAGTATAATACTGTATTAAACAAAAATGTTCAAAGCATTGAGAAAGATGCTTTATCGCTACTGTGTGATCGGAAGTGGCAAGGTAACGTTCGAGAGCTTGAGCATGTTATCCAATCAGCGATGAACTTCTCAGAGACCGACAAATTGTTAATAGAGGATTTCCCTGCTATACAAATAAGCGAGACTCCAATGCAGTCGTCTGGATCACTTCGCGACGTGCTACGCCATACAGAAGTTCGGTTAATCGAGAAGGCTATGGAAAGCGCAGGAGGAAACATTCAGAAAGCAGCCAAGCAGCTTCAGATTCCTAGGCAAACATTGCAATACAAACTCTCGAAATACGAAGGTGCCGAAAATTGAGCATAAATTATTTATGCGAAAGAAAAGGTCAGTAATAAATGTATACTTAAAAGAGTTTTAAAGAAATAATGGAGCTGGCATCAAACTTGCATAGTATATCAGTAGATTCCAAGAAGGGGGAATGTACGATGCTTATGCAACTCTATAAGCCAGCACGACATTGGAAGGATATCGAACTTTGGAAAGATGTTACAGAAGATCAATGGAACGATTGGATCTGGCAGCTTACTAATACGATTCGAACGCTCGACGACCTTCGTAAAGTCGTTAACCTTACTCCAGATGAAGAAGAAGGAGTTAGAATTGCAACGAAAACAATTCCGTTGAATATCACACCTTATTACGCATCTTTGATGAATCCAGATGACCCTAGGTGTCCAGTGAGAATGCAGTCGATCCCTATTTCTAAAGAAATGCACAAAACAAAATATGACCTTGAAGATCCACTTCATGAAGATGAAGACTCTCCAGTTCCAGGCTTAACTCATCGTTATCCAGATCGTGTACTTTTTCTTGTTACGAACCAGTGCTCAATGTACTGTAGGTATTGTACGAGAAGACGTTTTTCAGGACAAATCGGTATGGGAGTTCCGAAGAAACAATTAGATGCAGCGATCAATTACATTTCTAAAACGCCTGAAGTAAGAGACGTTCTTATCTCAGGTGGAGATGGACTGTTGATCAATGACAAAATCCTTGAATACATCTTAAAAAATTTACGTGCAATTCCACACGTTGAGATCATTCGAATCGGTACGAGAGCACCAGTTGTTTTTCCGCAAAGAATAACGGAGGACCTTTGTAACATTTTAAAGAAATACCACCCTGTCTGGTTGAATACTCACTTCAACACGAGCATTGAGATAACCGAGGAATCAAAGAAAGCGTGTGAGATGCTCGTAAATGCTGGAGTGCCTGTTGGAAATCAGGCTGTTATCCTCGCAGGTATCAACGATAGCGTGGCGATTATGAAGAAGCTGATGCATGATCTTGTTAAGATAAGAGTTCGCCCATATTATATTTATCAATGTGATTTATCAGAAGGCATCGGACATTTCAGAGCGCCAGTATCAAAAGGACTCGAAATCATCGAGGGATTAAGGGGACACACATCAGGTTACGCGGTACCTACGTTCGTAGTGGATGCACCAGGTGGAGGAGGGAAGATCGCCCTTCAACCGAACTACATGATTTCCCAAAGTGCGAATAAGGTTATCCTGCGTAATTTCGAAGGTGTGATCACGTCTTATCCAGAACCAGAAAATTACACCCCTGGAACGGCCGATACGTATTTTAATAGTATCTATCAGACGGAGAAGAAACCAGCGATCGGGATAAGTTCACTTATGACGGATGAACGATTTAACCTTGTGCCAGAAGGACTACAAAGGTTGAATCGAAGAAGTAAGTATGGGGAAGATCCAGATCATGCTTCTTTAAAAGATCAAAGAGAGAAGCGAGATTTAATGAAAGAAAAGAAGTTTAAAGCTGAGCAAGCCAAATACAATAAAAAGGATGATGTGGAGGAGGAAAGTTCATGAGGTGTAAATGGTGTGAAACAGAAGGAGCTTTCGAGACTCTAGGCACTGGATACTGGGAACTTCCTGATGGTACACGAGCAGTTGAAATAAAGGAGCTACCTTCTGTTCAATGTATCGATTGCGGGATGTGTTACCAAACTGATGAACTTGTTGGGGATGTTGAAGAACAAATGATGTTGATCGATACTTCCAAGCTTTCTTCCTCGTTTACCTTTAAGGAATTGATGGATCAACCGAGGCTTTTAAAAAAGAATTACTTTGACATCGATCGTTATCCGCTTAAATAGCATGCCTTAGAAGAGGTTGACCAAATAAAAACGAAATTTAATCGGAATATTCTGAAAAATATTGATATTTTGACGATTCCCTCGTATAATAATAAAAAGAGCTTCTAAGGGGGGAGAGCAACATGAACAACCATCATAAATCGTATAGAGACAACATGAAAGAAAAAGCGATGAAAAAGAAGAAAGATCAAGAAACGTTTGAGTTGGAATTGTACGCCCAATTAATCCTTGATGAAGCTGTCTTTACCTTCCAGAAAAACCGTTATCAAGACACGATCAACTTAGCCCTTGATCGTCGAGACGAAAAAGCATTTCAGGAAGCATCAGAACAATACGTCACGTTTCTTCGTTCCTACAAGCAGGCGCTTCATTAATTCTTGAATAGAAATGGTCGACTCTGACACACTAATCGTAACGAAAGATAAAGGAGTGTCATCATGGGTCGTCAGAAAAAAGGAAATGCAAATGCTCAGCGTAACAACAATGCGAAGAAGGAACAGAACATCCCGTCATATGCAGAGATTGAAGCTAAGAAATTAAAGAATCCTCAACAATAAGTCCAACGCAGACTGCCGTTAATCGGCAGTCTGTTTCTTTGTTTAAGATGAAGTCCACTAAAAAATTGGAAAAGTTCATGCAGACGGTTTATGTTACCATAAAGGAAGGTATGTAATGAAAGGATGACCAAATTCATGAACCGATTAATTCTAATAGATGGATTTAATTTACTTAGTAGAGGATATTTTGCGACTGCTTACGGGAAATCTGAAGATCAGTTAACCCAAACACCAGAAGGACTTTATACGAATGCGCTAAGGGTGAAATTTCAAAAAATCATGTCGTTGATTAATGATTATAACCCAACTCATTTTGCAGTTGCATGGGACGTCAAACGAGATGAATCAAAGCGTAGGGAGCTTTTCAAAGAATATAAGGGTACTCGAGGTGAGCTTCCACCACCATTGATTCAGCAATACCAAACTGCAGTGAATTTCTTTGATGCAACAGGAATTCCTCAATTAACTGTAGAAGGGTTTGAGGCGGACGATGTGATGGGAACTCTTTCACATCGATGGAGTCTCGATGAAATGGGAGACTGTTTTATTTATAGCAATGATAGAGACTTGTTGCAGCTTCTGAATAAGAACGTCTCACAAATTATTGCGATTCGTAAAGAAGGAGACAAGGTGTACACGGAAGATCATTTTAGGACGGAATATGGAATTACGCCAGATCAGTGGATCGATGTGAAAGCATTATTAGGAGATAAAAGTGATAATATCCCAGGGGTTGCTGGGGTAGGAGACAAAGCAGCATTGCCACTTGTCCAACAATACGGCTCTGTAGAAGGAGTATATACGAGCATCGAAACATTAGATGCAAAATATAACAGATATCGAAAGAAGTTAATAGAGGGAGAAGAATCAGCTATGTTGAGTCTTCAACTCGTAAAAATCGAAAAACAAATACCAGACCTTGCTGAACATTCGTTTGAAGATATTAAGCTGACTCTGGATTATGAGAAGTTACAAACGGAGCTAGATGCATTGGGATTAAGGATAAGAATATAGGTTATCCTGCTGTGTTTAATTGGATGGCTTTTCTAGCAAGCTCATCTGCTACTTTATTCTTAGAACTAGGAATCCATTTAATAAAACAAAGATCAAATTCATCTACCAATGCGAGGGCACTGGAGAGGTAAGTTTCATACGTTCGCTTTTTCGTCTGTCTTCGATCGATCGCATCACTCACAAGCTGAGAGTCCGTTCGAATCGAGATGATTCGATGTTTCTTTTCAAGGCAAATGCGTAGTGCTTCAATCAAAGCCTGAAACTCTGCTTCATGATTGGAAAGTGTGCCAAGAGGAACCGAAGAGCGAATGACTTCTCCATCCCCTTTTATAAAGATTCCAGCACCTGATGGTCCTGGGTTACCAGCACTTGCTCCATCTATATAAACTTCAATCACTTTTGTTTCCTCCCCCCCTGATCAAGTCTTTTTGTATTCTATCATATACATCAACAGCACTGGAAGACATACATTTAAGGTAAATGGAGAAACTTGATATAGAAGGGGACGAGTGTAGGAGTGAAAGAAATGAAGAAAAAAGAAGTTATGATGGAAGTGGGTCTAATTCTAGATACATACTGTGATGGGTGTTTGTTAAAAAGAGTGAATCAACATGACTATGGCAAGTGCCACGCCCAGCGTTTTTGTATTACGGAATGTTCTGTAGGTGAAGAATTAAAGCAGCTCGGAAAGCACCTTACATGAATAAGGAGTTTAGATGATGAACGTGATTGTAAAGTGGAAATACAAGACGCCTCGAGGAATTCAAGCATGGATGACATCTGATGAGATACCTGCACATCAAGCGATTTTAATGGCAAAAGATATTGAAAAAACCGGACGCTCCATCGACCTTTATTTTCTTGATAACCGGGGGACGAAATGGTCACTGAAAGAATTTGAAAAATTCACATCAAAAAAGGAAGAAAGCCTTTCTTCCGTCGAGATTTTTTTTGATGGAAGTTTTGATAAGGAATCTAAAGAGTCTGGCTGTGGCGCTGTGATTTATTTTTTTGAAGGAAGAAAGAAAAAAAGGATTCGTGTGAATAAGGCTCTTAGCTATCTTGAAAATAATAATGAAGCTGAATACGCAGCGCTTTGGACTGGCTTACAGGAGCTAAAGAACATTAAAGTCGATGATACCGAGGTCATGATCAAAGGAGATTCAAAAGTAGTGATCAGCCAGCTCTCAGGAGAATGGGCAGTATATGAGCCGCTTCTAACAAAATGGATGGATCGTATTGATGCTACCTTGAAGGAATTAAGACTGCAGCCAATTTATGAGCACGTTTCACGAAATGAAAATAAAGAATCGCATAGACTCGCTGTACAAGCTTTAAAGGGAACTGAAATCGACAGTGTGATCGAACTTGATGATAACTAAACACAGAAAAAGCAGCCGACTGGCTGCTTTTATTCTTGTGCTTCCCTAAGCTGCGTATCGCATTTTTCAATGAGTTCACTGGAAAACTCAAAGAAATTTTCATTTACGCCAGTTTTATGTGCTACTGCTTGTTGAAATTGTTGTTTAGCTTGATTCAACGCATCTTGTGCGGCCTTCAACTGATTGTCGTTCATGCTTTTAGTAGCTTGTCCAACGAGGTGTTGAGCCGACTTAATCGACATTTCGATCTGTTGAAGATCAGAGTACGGTTCTGACATACTATCCCACCTTTACGTATTGTTCTGGAATAGTATGACCCAAAAGAATATCCGTTAATCGTTTCAACATAAAAAGAGACTGATGCATGCATCAGTCTCTTCCAAACGTATATTAATTAAAGCTTGTTTACGTTAGCAGCTTGAGGTCCGCGGTTTCCTTCAACGATTTCAAAAGAAACTTCTTGACCTTCTTCTAGAGTTTTGAAGCCTTCGCCTTCGATAGCGGAGAAGTGTACGAATACATCGTCAGCACCTTCAACTTCGATAAATCCAAAACCTTTTTCAGCGTTAAACCATTTTACTTTTCCGTTTTGCATGTTTGTTCCTCCTAAAAACTTAGCACGTTCTTCGTGCAACTTAATTTTCCCCATTCATATTGTTTGTTTGTGAATCAAGCAACAATCTTTATGTACGTAATGCACAGTCGAGAAGGTCTGACTAAATTCAATAAATAATCAGCAATATAAACGGTTGTTTAAAATATACTGTATTTTAAGAGAAGTGTCAAGCTTTCAAAGACTCCAGTTGATTATTCTTAACGTAATTAATAAACTTAGTTAAGATATATATGGAAATAGTATAGGGTATGGAGGGATTTGATGAAGTCGGAAGTTCGAATGAAGAGTGATATTGAGATTGCACAAGATGCAAAAATGAAACGAATAAACGAAATAGCAAGCGGCTTAGGCTTAACGGAGGATGAATGGGAGCCTTATGGGCATTACAAAGCAAAAATCTCACTTTCAAGCATGAAGAGGCTGAGTAAGAATCCATCTGGGAAAGTGATCCTTGTAACGGCTATCAATCCTACACCGGCTGGTGAGGGGAAAAGCACGGTTACAGTTGGACTTGCTCAGGCGCTTAATCGAATCGGTGAGAAAGCAATCGTTGCAATGAGGGAGCCTTCTCTTGGACCGAGTATGGGAATTAAAGGAGGGGCTGCTGGTGGAGGTTATTCACAAGTAATGCCTATGGAGGATATCAACCTTCACTTTACAGGAGACATACACGCGATCACATCATCTCATAATGCATTGTCAGCGATGATCGATAATCATATCCATCAAGGTAATGAACTCGATTTTGATACAAGACGAATAACATGGAAAAGGGTTTTGGATCTTAATGACAGAGCTTTAAGACAAGTGACGATCGGGCTAGGTGGTCCAACCCAAGGTGTTCCAAGAGAAGATGGGTTCGATATCACAGTGGCATCTGAACTGATGGCGATCCTTTGTTTAGCATCAGATTTAACGGATCTTAAGCAGAGAATTGGACGAATCGTTATCGGCTACAACCGTTCCAAACTTCCGATTACAGTAGCTGACCTTGGGGTGCAGGGTGCACTAACACTCCTCCTTAAGAATGCTATGAATCCGAACCTCGTTCAGACTTTAGAAAACACACCTGCATTAATACACGGTGGCCCTTTTGCGAATATTGCTCATGGCTGTAACAGTGTAGCAGCGACAAAAATGGCTCAAAAGCTTTCTGACTATGTCGTGACGGAAGCAGGGTTCGGGGCGGATTTAGGCGCAGAAAAGTTTTTTGATATCAAAACAAGAGCTGGCGATATCGATCCTGCAGCTACCGTAATCGTTGCTACAATTCGCGCGTTGAAAATGCACGGAGGAATTCCAAAAGATAACCTTAAAGAAGAAAACGTTGCAGCACTACAGGAAGGTTTAGCGAATTTACAGCAGCATATTTCTTCCATTAGAAAATTCGGCGTACCTTTCGTCGTTGCGATCAACCGTTTCATGACAGATACTGATTTAGAAGTGAACGCGCTTCTCGATTGGTGTAATGAAAATGATGTGCCAGTTGCTCTCACTGATGTTTGGGCAGAGGGTGGTAAAGGTGGAGAAGTCCTTGCTAAAACAGTCATTGATCAAATCGAGCATTCCGAAAACAACTTCTCTCCACTTTATGATCTGGATGCATCTATTGAAGATAAAATTACAACGATTGCACAAGAAATTTATGGTGCCGATGGGGTACAATTCGGTCCTAAGGCTCTCAAGCAACTAAAAGAGTTTGAAGCAAACGGATGGTCTCACTTACCGGTATGTATGGCGAAGACTCAGTATTCATTATCTGATAATGCCGCTTTACTCGGACGACCGACAGGTTTTTCCATTAATGTGAGGGAATTTAGACCATCGATCGGCGCTGGCTTTATCGTAGCACTGACAGGGAATGTAATGACGATGCCAGGACTTCCAAAGAAGCCTGCGGCGTTAAATATGGATGTAACAGAAGACGGTCAAGCAGTCGGTCTGTTTTAGAAAAGGTGAATGTCGTTATGTCAGATACTCAATTAACAAAAAAATTAATACGCGTTTCTAGAACAACAAAATCAAGCTTTGTTCTTCCTTCAGATACAAATACACACGGAACTCTTTTTGGTGGCAGACTCATGTCATACATCGATGACATCGCAGCGATCTCTGCGTCAAAACACGCTAGGTCAGCTGTAGTGACGGCTTCAGCGGACTCGATCGATTTTCTTCAGCCTATCCGCGAGGGAGAAGTCGTTAGTCTTGAGTCTTATGTCAGCTGGACACACAACACCTCGATGGAAGTATTAGTGAAAATATTTGCTGAGAACGTCATTACAGGTGCGAAGAAAGTTTGTGCGACATCGTTTTTAACGTTTGTAGCGTTAAACGAAGAAGGGAAACCAACGATGGTACCTGAAGCATTGCCAGAAACGAAGGAAGAAAAATTTGTTTACGATGGTGGAGAAGAGAGAATGAAAGCTAGAAAGGCACGTCGCAAACATTCTGAGAAATTAGCAAGTGAGTTCGGTTCCTTCGGGTATTCAGGATAGTAAAAGTAAAAGGTCTGCAGAAATGCAGACCTTTACGTATCGAAGCCTAAGATGAAGTCATTTTGACGATCTTGTACTTGCTGTCTTGCTCGTGTTAACGCATCTCGTTGTTCTGGTGTGGCACTATGGATCATTTTATCGATATCGATCGCCATTTGCTCAAGAAGCTGTTGAGTTTCAGTGTATTCTTTATCCGTAATTCCTGGCGCGACTTGAGTAGCTTTTTCAAGCTGCTCACCTGCATATTCAACGAGCTCATCGGCATTTTTAAGCATTTCTTCAAGTTTTCGGTAAGTTGACATGGTGCACCTCTCCTTTGATTGAAGTCCATGTTAGTATTTACAGGATGAAAAGATTTATGATAAATAGAGAATACATATTGGTGTAGTGATATACTAAGTAAAGGATTATGAAAGGCTGTGAAATGAGTTGGCAACACAATTATACGCTGGAGAAATAACGAAGCTAAAAGTAGCTCGTAAACAAGAATATGGATATTTTTTAACGAACGGGAACGAAGATGTCTTGCTGCACAAGAATGAGGCGGTAGAGCAACATGACGAAGGAAATGAAGTAGAAGTTTTTCTTTATCATGATCATGAAGGCAGGCTTTCTGCAACTGAGACGATGCCAGTCGTTACGCTCGATTCTTTTTCAATCCTTAAAGTGGTCGGTGTGCAACCTCGACTAGGTGTTTTTGTAGACATTGGCATTCAAAAGGACATGCTCCTTTCAAAAGACGACTTGCCAACAGACCGCACGAGGTGGCCAGATGTAGGAGACGAGTTATACTGCGGACTTAAGCTCGATAAGAAGAATCGGCTGTTTGCAGATTTAAGCAACTTTGAAGAAATCAAAGAACTTTCTACCGAAGCAAGCGAGGATTTGAAAAATAAAGAAACGGAAGGCGTCGTTTACCGTTTTTCTGATGAAGGAGCTTCAGTTTTCACAGATGATGGTTACCTTGCATTTCTTCACAATGATGAAATGAAGCAAAACGTGCGGCTTGGAGAAAGGGTTCAGGTCCGGGTTACATTCGTAAGAGAAGACGGCAGGATCAATGTCTCGACTCGTCCTTTGGTGAAAGAAGCACGACTTGAAGATGCAGACAAACTTTATCAATATATGGTTGATCGCGGTGGGAAGATGCCTTTTACAGATAAGAGCGATCCAGAAGCGATCAAGCGTGAGTTCAACATAAGTAAAGCTGCTTTCAAACGTGCGATGGGTAAGCTTTTAAAAGAAAAGAAAGTTGAGCAGAAGGACGGTTATACCTTCGTCCTTTAAGAAATCATTGTTATCTTTTTCTTCGTGTATGTGGAGTCCCCCTGCAAATACTATAGGTAAGCTCCTAGAAAGGGGGCAAGTCATTGGATATTACCGACTATGACAAAGCTCTTTATTACACTCATCACTGCGCTTGTATCGATCTAAGCGTTCTGATGATGAAAACTGATGACGATATCCTTGCAAAACGAATTGAAAAGTTCGTACATGCATTCATACGCGAAACAGAATTCGTTAAAGTAAAAGAAGCACGTGACAACCTGCTCACATACATCGATTATGTTTATCGACTAGAGCCTGTTGATGAAGAAATCACAGCGATCACTAGTACAATCGACTGACCCTAAAAAAAGGGTCGGTCTTTTTGTGATTAAAAAAATGTCGAATAGGGTAACAATTATAGTAAAAAATAAGGAGCAGGTGAGTGGGATGAACCAATATAAATTGCATAACGTACTCGAAAGCATGAGGTTACCGAATGGAGCTTACGTTGCGAGTACTTCTGATGATTATAATTATATATGGATCCGAGACGTCTGTTATACTGTGATGCCCTATTTAACATCGAAATGTACAAGGTACGAGAAGGCCTATCATTCCCTTCTTTCATTACTTAGAAAATACGAATGGAAGCTAGATATCCACACAAAACAGAAGCCAGTATATTTACATGAATACATTCACTCTAGATATTCAAAAGACCTAGAGGAGATTCCTGTCGAATGGGGTCATGCTCAAAACGATGCGATCGGCATCCTGCTGTTTGGAATAGGCCAAGGAATACAAGTAGGAAAACCAATATTACGTGATAAAGTCGACTATCGCATCGTTCAAAAGCTAGTGAATTATCTCGAATGTCTCGAGTATTGGAAAAACCCTGATAATGGTATGTGGGAAGAAAATGTAGAAATTCATGCTTCAAGCGTTGGAGCGTGTGTAGCTGGATTAAAAGCAGTAAGAACGTTAGTCGAAGTGCCGCAAGAGCTCATTCAAAAAGGAGAGAGAACCCTTGATCGTCTTCTTCCAGCAGAAAGTGCCACAAAGGAAGTCGACCTCTCACTTTTATCGTTGATCTATCCGCTGAGAGTCGTTTCTAGATCAACAGCCATAAAAATCTTAGAACGCATTACTGAACGACTTGAAAGGGAACGTGGAGTCCTCCGTTACGAAGGTGATCAATACTATAACGAAGGCAGTGAAGCAGAATGGTGTTTTGGATTCCCATGGCTAGGTCTCTGTTATGGTCAAATCGGTCAAGTAGATAAAATGAATGAATACTTTGAAAAAACGATGACGATCACGCCAGAAAGCGGGAAAATACCTGAGCTATATATTGGTGGAACGGATGTACCAAACAAAAATACTCCATTAGCATGGTCAGTTTCGATGACCTACCAACTATTAGAAAGAATGGCTCAATCACAAGAAAATGTATCGTAATTGTAAAGAAACCGTGGGTTTACCCGCGGTTTCTTTACATTGAAAAAACATTTCGACTAATCAGCAGTATTTTCAACTTTTTTTTCATGAAAATACAGGGATTGAAAAGGAATTGGAATGACGCTGTCGAATGATAACACAGTAGCGGAGTACATAAGTAAATCGCTACCATTAGCATGAGAGAGAGGTGTCGCAATGACAGTTTCGATGCCGACAGATTACGATCGGTATTTATTTCATCAAGGGAACTTATTTCAAGCTTACCGATCGATGGGTGCTCATCAAGCAGAAGAGGATGGCAAGATTGGGGTACGTTTCACCGTTTGGGCGCCGCACGCAAAAGCAGTAGCTGTTGTTGGAAATTTCAACGAGTGGGATGCAACAAGGAACGAAATGACCAAGATTGAAGAATCTGGCTTGTGGTCTTCGTTTATTGAAGGTCTTCGTGAAGGTGAACTTTATAAGTACGGCGTTACTTCACAAGATGGCTCACTTTTAATGAAATCTGACCCGTATGCTTTTTATTCAGAGCATAAGCCCAAAACTGCATCGATCGTAAAAAAAGTCGATGAGTACGATTGGCGAGATAGTAGATGGATGAATAAAAGGAAGAAAACACCGCCGTATGACCTTCCAATATCGATCTACGAGGTACATCCAGGTTCATGGCGAAAAAAACAGGATGGCTCTTATTACTCTTACGATGACCTGACAAGGGAATTGATTCCTTATGTGAAAGAGCATGGGTATACTCATATTGAACTCATGCCGGTGATGGAGCATCCGTTCGACCGTTCGTGGGGATATCAGATCACAGGTTATTACTCTGTAACGAGTCGATTTGGTGATCCAGACGACTTGAAGGCATTCATTGATCGGTGCCATCAAGAGGATATCGGGGTTATTTTAGACTGGGTTCCTGCTCATTTCTGTAAAGATGCTCATGGTCTCGGGCAGTTCGATGGTGGTCCGGTTTTCGAACCATCAGATCCAGAGCTTGCTGAGAGAAAGAATTGGGGAACATATAACTTTGATTATAGTAAACCCGAAATCGTTAGCTTTCTAATTTCTAATGCATTTTTTTGGTTTGATTTATATCATATCGATGGTTTAAGAATAGATGCTGTTTCTCAAATGATTTTATATCATCATGAGGGAGCTGGCGGGGTAGGAGAAAATCATGCAGCTAAAGAATTCATCCAGAAATTAAACAAAACGATTTTTGAACACTTCCCAAATGTTTTAATGATGGCTGAGGAGTCGACAGACTATCCACTCGTAAGTGCCCCGGTCCATGAAGGTGGTCTTGGGTTTAATTATAAATGGAATATGGGCTGGATGAACGATACCTTAAAGTACATGGAACTTCATATGGATGATCGACAACATCATCATAATCTACTCACATTTTCATTCTTCTATGCGTTCTCTGAAAACTATCTCCTGCCGCTATCTCATGATGAGGTGGTACATGGAAAGAAATCACTCCTGAACAAAATGCCAGGCGACTATTGGCAGAAATTTGCTAATCTTCGCACGCTTTACGGGTATATGATGTCACACCCAGGCAAAAAACTACTGTTTATGGGAGGAGAGTTCGGGCAGTTTGATGAATGGAAAGATTTAAGTGAACTCGATTGGATGTTGTTTGACTATGATCTTCATAACAAAATGAATGGTTATGTGAAAGACTTAAACCGATTTTACTTGGAATCAAGGGCATTATGGCGAATCGACCATGAGCCAGAAGGGTTTGAATGGATCGATGCGAATGACAGTTCGCAATCTGTACTCTCTTTCATGAGAAAAGGAAAGGCGAAGGGTGATTGCGACATCATTATTTGCAATTTTTCTGCAAATGTCTACTACGATTATCGAATTGGCGTTCCTTCATCTGGACACTATGTAGAAATGTTTAATAGCGATCAGAAAAAATATGGGGGATCCGGGCAGGTGAATGCAGACAAGTTGCTTAGTGAAAAACAACCGTATCACAATCAGCCATATAGTCTTCAGCTCAAAATTCCACCATTAGGTATCGTGGTTCTCGGCAAAAAAAATAAAAGCAACCTTGAAAGGAGAAATCGATATGTCTAAAAAACGTTGTGTAGCGATGCTATTAGCTGGAGGACAGGGGACGAGACTCGGCAAGTTAACAACGCGCCTCGCTAAACCTGCTGTCCCGTTTGGTGGTAAGTACAGAATCATTGATTTCACGTTAAGTAACTGTAGTAATTCAGGGATTGATACCGTTGGCGTATTAACACAGTATCAGCCTTACATACTCAACTCTTACATCGGTATCGGAAGTGCATGGGATCTTGATAGAAAGAACGGAGGCGTATCGGTATTGCCGCCATTCCTAGGCCAAAAAGGTGGAGAATGGTACAAAGGAACAGCGAACGCGATTTATCAGAACATGTATTACCTTCGTCAATATGATCCTGAATACGTTCTTGTTATTTCAGGTGACCATATCTACCGAATGGATTATTCTGAAATGCTAGATTATCACGAAGAAAAAGGAGCAGACGCTACGATCGCGGTGCTTGAAGTGCCTTGGAACGAAGCGAATCGCTTTGGGATCATGAATACAGACGACGATGATCGAATTGTAGAGTTTCAAGAAAAGCCAGCAGAACCGAAAACGAATCTAGCATCTATGGGCGTTTACATCTTCAGTTGGAAAGCTTTAGAAAAGTATTTGACTGAAGATGAGCAAAATCCGAATTCCTCAAACGACTTTGGAAAAGACATCATTCCTGCGATGATCGAAGACCAAAAGGATCTATATGCCTATTCGTTTAGCGGTTACTGGAAAGACGTTGGAACGCTTCAAAGTCTCTGGGAAGCTAACATGGATCTGTTAGATGACGATCCAGATTTAATCCTAAATGACCCATCTTGGAGAATTTATTCTGTAAATCCAAACCAGCCACCACAATACATCGCTCCAAAGGCGAACGTGAGCCGTTCACTCGTGAACGAAGGATGCGTAGTGTATGGCGATGTGTATCGTTCAGTACTATTTTACGGGGTGCACGTTGGCCTTGGTACAACGATCAAGAACTCAATCATTATGCCTGATGTGAAGATTGGTGCGAATGTTAAGATCGAGAATGCGATCATTGAGAGTGGTACAGTGATTGAAGATGGCATGGAGCTTGGAAATAAAGACGGATCTATCTCCTTGATTGCTGACGGCGAAATAGTCTCTGTACCAAAATAGAACAGGAGGATGAACGATGAGAAAAGTAGTAGGTGTCATTAACTTAATCGATGAAAAGAATGATCTTAGCGAATTAACAAGTCATCGGAGCTTTGCCTCTGTTCCTTTTGCAGGGCGATATCGATTGATCGATTTTTCACTGTCAAGCATGACGAATGCAGGTATTAATACGGTTGCTGTTTTCACAAGAGAGAAATACCGTTCTTTACTAGATCATCTAGGGTCAGGGAAAGAATGGGATTTAGATAGACATCAAGGCGGATTGTTCTTCCAGCCTCCAGCAAGTGAGGAACGAATCGAAAATGGTGATATCCGTTCATTTTATGAGAATCTATCATACTTTAAGCGTAGTCTTTCAAACTATGTTGTCGTAACGAATGGAAAGTTAGTATGGAATGTAGATTTTAACAGCGTAATCGATGAACACGAAGAAAACGGTGCGGATATTACGTTAGTATATAAACCATGTGATGATCCTTATGTAAGTGGCAATACGTACAATGTTCTTTATACGAATGAAGAAAATCGTGTTGAAAAGCTAAATCTTGATGTAGAGCCACTGCCTGGGGACGACGTGTACCTGAATACCTTTGTGATGAAGTCATCCCTTCTTATTTCAATCGTTGAAGAGAGCATGGAGACGGGTAAATACAAGTCAGTTAATGAGGCAATAGCGAGTAACTTAGAGCGTTACAATGTTCACGGCTGTCATTTCGGCGGCTACGTGACATTTATCGATAACGTTGAGAGCTATTACCGCTATAGCATGGAACTACTTGACCCAAATGTAACTCAGGAACTCTTTTACAACAAAGGTCCGATCTATACGAAGGTTAAGCATGAGGCACCTGCTAAGTATGATGAGTCTTCAACCGTTGCTAATTCCTTGATTGCCAATGGCTGCAAGATTTCAGGGACAGTCGAAAATAGTATTTTATTTAGAGGAATCAGAGTAGGAAAAGGTGCGATTATTCGTAACAGTATCATCATGCAGAAGTGTGAAATCGGTGAGGGCGCTGTTATTGAGAACGTTATCCTTGATAAGGATGTATCCGTCTCACCACATGAAAAAGTGACATCTGAAGATGAACCGAGAGTAATTGCAAAGTCTACAGTTATTTAGCAGGAGGGAACAATTCATGAATGTATTGTTTGCCGCATCCGAAGGCCACCCGTTCATTAAAACGGGAGGCCTTGGTGATGTGATCGGTGCTTTACCGAAGGAACTACAAAAGCAAGGGATCAACGTATCTGTCATCCTCCCGAAATATGAGGATATGAATGAATCGTTTAAAGAAAAACTTGAGCTAAAAGAAGCAATCACGGTACCAGTTGGATGGAGACATCAATATTGTGGTATCGAAACACTTCGGTACAATGGTATTACGTATTACTTTATCGACAATGAATACTACTTTAAAAGAAGTGGTAGCTATGGATATTACGATGACGGAGAGAGGTTTTCTTTCTTCTGTAGAGCGGTCTTAGAAGCCATTCCTTACTTGGATGAACGACCAGATATCCTCCACTGTCATGATTGGCAAACTGGGATGGTACCGGTATTGAAAAAAGCGCATTACCGTAATCATCCTCACTACGATAGCATCAAGACCGTGTACACGATTCATAATTTACGCTATCAAGGGATATTTCCAAAAGACATCCTTCATGACCTTCTGGACTTGAGTGAATTACATTTCACGAATGAGGGTGTAGAATTTCACGGTAACGTAAGTTTTATGAAAGGCGGACTTACATACTCGGACTATATTACGACTGTAAGCCCTTCTTATGCTGATGAAATCAAGCAGCCTTATTTTGGAGAATATCTAGATGGGATCCTAAGGAAGAGAGAAGCTGATTTCAAAGGAATCATTAACGGAATCGATAGCGAGCTTTATGATCCATCAACAGATGCTGCGTTAAAATATACGTACCATGCATCATTTCTTCTAAAAGAAAAAAACAAAGTCGATCTTCAGGAAAAGCTTGGTCTTCAAAAAGGTGAAGGTATTCCAATGATATCTATGATCACTCGGCTTGTTGAGCAAAAGGGAATGGACTTATTCTTCAGAGTACTTCCAGAGATCATGGAAGAAAAAGTACAGGTTGTCGTTCTTGGAACTGGAGATGAGCACTACGAGCACATGCTTAGAGAGGCTGAGCATCGATACCCAGGTAGATTTTCGGCTAACATTTATTTTAATGATGACTTTGCAAGACAGCTTTATGCAGCCTCCGATCTATTTCTAATGCCTTCTCAATTTGAACCATGTGGGATCAGTCAGCTCATAGCACTACGATATGGAAGTTTACCGATCGTTCGAGAAACAGGTGGACTGAAGGACACGGTACAACCTTACAATAAGTATACGGGTGAAGGGCATGGCTTCAGTTTTGCTGATTATAATGCTCACGATATGCTAAGTACGATTCGACTCGCATTACACTACTACCATCACGAAAGTCTTACATGGAGAAAGCTCGTTGAACGTGCGATGCGATTGAATTACTCTTGGGAAAAGTCTGCTGAAACTTATTCAGACCTATATGAAAACCTCTTAAAATAGAGTTATAGTGTAGGAAGACAGGGGGCATTCCCCTGTCTTTTCTTATGATAAGGAGATGATGATAAACTTGCTCTGTAATAATTGTGGATTTATTCCAAAAGTCTTGCCGAATGGTATCTTCGAAATTACGACGCCTTCCCCGATATTGTTAGAAAGTTTAAACGCTTTATTTAACCTTTCAGGAGAAAGCTTTTTAATCCCGTATGACAACCTTACTGATTTGACAGACATATGTAGTCGGATTGACGATCATTTTAGTTCAAACGCTTCAAAAACATTTAGCTGTGCTACTTTAACTTTACGCGATGATAAGAAGCCTGCGATAGCTTTTCCGCATTTTTATGTTCGGTTGCAGAATCTGAACTATATCACCATAATGCAAGAAGGTCTGTTTACTGCACACATGCAGCCGATCTTATCACTTGAAAGAAACGAAACCGTTGCATATGAATTTCTATTGAGACCTACTAATGATCATTACTCATTTCAGCCCTTCAAACTTTTTGAAATGGCTCAAAACTCTGGTTTACAATCCTTTTTAGATAGCGCAGCTCGAACCAAAGCGATTGAAATCAGTTCAAAGTTCCTTCCGAATGGAATCAAGAGATTTATTAACTTTTTACCTTCTTCTATTTATGACCCTGCTCATTGCTTGAAGACGACATTTCGAGCAGTTGAAGACTATAACGTAAATCCTGGTGATCTGGTGTTTGAAGTGGTGGAAACGGAGCAGATTCAACGCATCGACCATTTGAAGAAAATCTTTACTTCTTATAAACAAGAAGGCATGAAAGTCGCTCTCGATGATTTAGGGACTGGGTATGCAACAAAGGAAATTCTACTAGCCTTAAAACCTGATTACGCAAAGATCGATCGACAATTTATCGATCAATGTTATAGGGATAGGAGTAAACAGGATGCATTGCGCGAAATTGCGAAACTCGCAAATGAAGAAGGAATCCAACTATTAGCTGAGGGGATCGAACGGAAAGAAGAAGCTGACTTCTGTAACGATATTGGAATCTCACTAGGCCAAGGCTATTATTTTGGCAAACCTTCTGAAAAGCCATTGTTTCATCTGCACACATAAAAAATAGGGATCTAAGCCCTTTTTTTATGGAAAAGAGAGCGTAAAAAAGATATGCTTACGTCATAAGAGTGACAAGAGGTGAAGAAATGTTAACGTTTTATAGGCAATATGCTCGTACTGCTTTCGATATTGGTTTGATTGTCTTAACAGTATTTTTAATCATGTTTGTTTTTAGCTTTTTGTTTGATATTGCAGCTCCTATCTTTGTTGGATATGTTATTTTCTTGATCATCGAACCGTTCGCTAGGTTTTTACATAGAAAAGGTTTGGGAAAAACAGTAGCAACAACGATTTCGACCCTGCTGTTTGTTTTAGTCGTATTAAGTGTAGTCTTTCTTGCTGGTGCCATTTTTGTCGTGCAATTACAAAACCTAATATCTTTGATTCCTGGCTATGTAGACATCTTTCAAGAGCAGGTGTTGAATTATGTTGAGTGGGCTCAGCTCCAGATGAATGCATTACCACCTGATGTCTTACTTAAAGCACAAGAATACTCCGTTACCGTTGTTGAGAAAGCTTCGTTTATATTGACTGGATTTCTTAATGGCATCTTTTCTTTTGTGACATCGATCCCTACGTTAATTATCAATTTTGTGATCGGCATCGTTCTTGCGTATTTTTTGAGTGTAGAAATCGAAATGTGGAAACGAATCGCGAACAAACGCACGCCTAACACATTTAAGAAAGCATATTATTTCTTAAAAGAAAACGTTCTTAGTGGGATTGGTGCTTATGTTAAAGCTCAGCTAAAACTAATCATGATTACGTTTGTTCTTGTTCTTTGCGGGCTATGGATATTAAGAGTAGATAATGCTTTTACGATCGCATTGTTAGCAGCGTTTTTTGATATTCTTCCATTGCTAGGCGTATCTGCAATCTTCTTACCATGGGCGATTTATTTGTTCATTGTGGGTCAGACTACACTAGCATTCTGGTTAATCGGTTTATTAGGAGTCGTCATGCTTGTTAGACAGATTATGGAGCCGAAAATCACTGGTGACTCTTTAGGTGTGTCTGCGTTTACAATTCTCTCCTTTATGATCATTTCTCTATCACTGTTCGGGATTGCTGGGGTCATTCTCTCGCCAATTTTATTAATTCTAATTAAGGCGCTATTCGATCACGGTTATTTAGGAAAATGGATCCATCTTCCAAGCGAAGAATTTACAGACATCAACGAACGAAAATAGGAAGGAAGAGGGCAACGTTGAAACGACCTGCACGATTGATAATAACTACGATTATAGCAAGTGTCATAATCGCACTTTTCCTGCAAGGGAACAGTGAACCGTTCCGTTTTCAATTATCGAAGTCTCATATTCCGGAAGAATACGTCGATACGTATAAAAAAGCTGCTGAAGAGTATGACATACAGTGGGAATTACTTGCTGCGGTGCATCGCGTAGAGACCAAATTTTCAACGATGGCATCTCTAGAAAGTCCAAAAGGGGCCATCGGCCATTACCAGGTGCGACCATAAGGTCATATAAGAAATCTCTCTTTGGCAAGGGAGCAAGCCAGACCACAATCGCTTGTCACCACTCAACTTATCCGTGAGGGAAACCAATATCGGGGAGTGTAGCATGTTGAGAAAGCCATAAGTTATCGAATTACCGCGATACGACTGAATGGCAAGGTGAATAGTTGTAAATAAGGATAAAAGCTAAACTGCTTGAACGATAGTCCAAGGGGATTAATGGCCCATCTATAGCGGAAGGTAATTATTAACGCTATACAGCTAAAGAGGGTAAGGTAATTGCATACTTATTCTTATTGAGTACTATATAATTGGTAGATAGTATTCAGGTGGTCTAAAGGCTGACCGTTCCCAATAAGGGAAAAAGGACGAAAGTCGTATCCGACATTACAACATGCCAGTTCTTATATGTAACTAAATGGTGATTACCTAAGTTGGAAAGCTATAAAGCTATAGCACGAGGTGCTTGAATATCCAATAAGGTAACGGAGTTCTCGTAGTAGTCCGAGGTAAGGAAAGCTTGCCACATGGCGAAGGAGAACAGCTTATCTCGTCTGACATCAAATTGGAAAGGAGCGTGAGGCTCTATGAGAAGTCCAAAAATAGTGTTAGACAATCTAGCGAAACAGACAACTCGTCAAGACTATAAATTCCGTAGAATCTATAGAAACCTGTATAATGTAGAATTTTACCTTCTAGCATACTCAAAAATATATGCCAAGGAAGGCAATATGACACAGGGTGTTGACGGTAAAACCATAGATGGTATGAGTCTAAAACGTATTGAAAATTTAATAGAACGTCTGAAAGATCAAAGCTATCAACCGCAACCATCAAAAAGGGTCTATATCCCTAAGAAAAATGGAAAAAAACGTCCGTTAGGGATTCCATCATTTGAAGATAAACTCTTACAGGAAGTTGTAAGGCTCATCCTTGAAGGAATTTATGAGAACACATTTTCCAATGTGTCCCATGGTTTTCGACCTCAAAAAAGTTGTCATACAGCCCTTTTTCAAATCAAAGAACGCTTCACAGGTGCTAAATGGTTTATTGAAGGTGACATTAAAGGTTTCTTCGATAATATAGACCATCATATACTAATCAATATTTTGAAGCGTAAAATTGAGGATGAAGCTTTTATTAATCTCATGTGGAAATTTTTAAAAGCTGGCTATATGGAAGATTGGAAGTATCATACAACTTTTAGTGGTACACCACAGGGAGGCATCATCAGTCCTATTCTTTCCAATATTTATCTTAATGAATTTGACAACTATGTATTAAAATACAAAAAACATTTTGATAAAGGAGAGTCTCGACACAGAAATAAGGAGTACAGAGCAAGGGAAAATAGACTCTATAAAGCCAAAAAGAGGTACAAAGAAAAATGGACTGAGATGACTGTAAGGGAAAAGAACGAAGCCAGGGAAGAAATAAAATCCCTTAAGAAACACATGATGGAACTTCCATACAAGGACCCGATGGATGAATCCTATAAAAGGATACAATACACAAGATATGCGGATGATTTTTTGATTGGAATTATCGGTAGTAAAGAAGATTGTAGACAGGTTAAAGATGATTTGACGGATTTTCTAATGAGTGAATTAAAAATCGAGTTATCTCAAGAAAAGACATTAATTACTCACTCAGGAGACCGAGCTAGGTTTCTCGGATATGATGTTAAAATCAGTCATGATGATTTAACTACAAAAGTTACGGCTAGTGGACATAAGCAAAGAACTAGAACGATGAGCTGTGAGCTTCTTCTACCGCATGATGTTTGGCGTAACAAACTATTAGACTACAAGGCGTTAAAAATAGACCCACATACCGGAGAATGGAAATCGACGCACCGCGCTCATCTTCTCCAAAATGATGACCTTGAAATTTTAACAACATACAACGCAGAAATAAGAGGTTTATATAATTATTACAAGTTAGCAAATAACGTCTACAAACTCGATGGTTTTAAAAACATCATGGAATATAGCATGTACAAAACTTTCGCTAACAAATATAAATCTAGCGTTAGAAAGATATTGCGAAAATACAAGGTAAATGGTCATTTTGGAGTAAGGTACAACACCTCTAAAGGTTCTAAAGTATCATTTTTCTACAAAGATGGTTTCAAGAAAAGCCATTCCCTCAATAAGCGGAGTGAAATTGATATCATCCCTACGGAACGAAATAATATTTACAGCAGGACGAGTCTAATCGAAAGGTTATTAGCAAGTGAATGTGAGTGGTGCGGTACCAAAAATATCCCTCTCGAAATACATCACATAAAAAAGCTAAAAGACCTAAAAGGCAGGAAGCGATGGGAAAAGCGAATGATTGAAAGAAACCGCAAAACCATGGCATTATGCACGACCTGCCACGTCGATTTGCATAACGGTAAACTAGATTGATAAGTGGAGAGCCGTATACATCGAGAGGTGTACGTACGGTTCGGGGAGGAGTTCACGGAAACCTGTCATGGAGACATGATAAGGCGCTGGGTTCTTACTCTACTTCATGCCTCGTACATGGCTTGGTTGGCAATATGAAGGTAGTGCCTTAGGAAAATTAAATGAGGGTGACGATATCGATATCACTGATCCTGCCTTGATTAATAAATACGGCGGCTATGGAAAAGACGGAAACGGGGATGGCAAAGCAGACCCATACAATATTACTGATGCAGCATTCACAGCCGCAAGTTATCTATCAGCTAACGGAGCGAGTGAAGGTAAGTTAGAAACCGCTCTGTATGCTTACAACCATAGTGATGAATATGTGGATGATGTATTAAGTTATTATTATGAGTACAAAGAAAATGCGACGGTTGTTACACTTAATGAGTGATGGGTCTTAATGGTACATGTTAATCACTTATGATAAAATCACTTGAAGAAGGGGGAGGTTCTATGAAGATCGTATCGATCGAACCAACACCGAGTCCAAATTCGATGAAAATCAACCTGAACGAATCGTTAGCCGCAGGGGATACGCGCCAGTATAAGCAGGGGAGTGACCTTGCTGACGCGCCGGATTATATTCAACAGCTAATGGAAGTTCCTGGTGTAAAAGAAATCTATCATGTAATGGACTTTATTGCTTTAGAACGTAATGCAAGATTTGCCTGGGAAGATATCTTACCTGGCGCAAGGGCAGCATTTGGACAAGAAACGAATGAAACGAGCAATTCGAAGGATGCCGTTGACGATGATTTCGGCGAAGTAAAAGTGTTCATTCAAATGTTTAGGGGTATTCCTATGCAGGTAAAGCTGCTCGATGGTGAAGAAGAACATCGTTTCGGTCTACCTGATCGATTTATGAAAGCGGCGATGGATGCTTCTTCAGCTTCTGACAATATGGTAATGGAACGAGAGTGGAAAGAGCAAAATCCTCGCTATGGTTCTCCGGAAGAAGTTGGCGTTGAAGTCACTGAGGAAGTATCTGCAACTTATGATGAAAAAAGACTTGGGGCACTTGTGAAAGATGCTTTTAACCCAGGACAGCCTGATTCAAGAAAACAAGAAAAGAAGCATGTTACGCTTGAGATGCTCGACCATCCAGAATGGAAGGAAAGATATGCTGCTCTAGATCGATTAGATCCAGAAATCACCGACCTTCCTTTACTAGAAAAAGCGCTACAAGATGAAAAGGCTTCTATACGTAGACTAGCTGCTGTTTATCTTGGGATGATTGAATCAAAAGACGTCTTGCCTCTACTATATAAAGCGTTGAAAGATAAGTCAGTGACTGTGAGACGTACTGCGGGAGACTGTTTGTCTGATTTAGGTTATGTAGAAGCAATTCCTGAAATGGTGGAAGCCCTATCTGATAAAAACAAGCTTGTTCGTTGGAGGGCTGCCATGTTCTTATACGAGGTAGGCGATGAATCAGCAGTACCTGCTTTAGAACAGGCAACAGAAGATCCAGAGTTCGAAGTAAAGATGCAAGCAAGGATGGCACTCGAGCGTATTAAGGGTGGCGAAGAAGCAAAAGGCTCAGTATGGCATCAAATGACGCAAGCACGGAAATCGAAATAAGAGGAGGTTCTCATAATGAATCCATATGAAGAATATATGAAACAAATGGCTCAGCCAATGCGAGACGAATTAACTTCTGCAGGTTTTAAAGAACTCACCACTGCTGAAGATGTTGCAGAATTTGTAACTGGCACGAAAGGTACAACACTAGTTGTGATCAATTCTGTCTGCGGCTGTGCGGCAGGTTTAGCGCGACCAGCAGCTCGTGAAGCAATTGAACATGAAAAGAAACCAGATCATATTGTGACAGTGTTTGCCGGACAAGATCGTGAAGCAACTGCCCAAATGAGAGAGTATCTAGAAGGATACGAACCTTCTTCTCCTTCCATGGCATTGATGAAAGATGGACAGGTTCTCCATTTCATTCCTCGTGAAGAAATTGAAGATCACGAAGTTGAAGACATCGTGGAAAACTTGACAGGAGCTTTCGAGCAATATTGTTAAATCAACCTCCACTCTGTTCCAAGAGTGGAGTTTTCTTATAAGAAAAATTAGATGGAGGTATGTAGGATGGAACATGTATTTGAGCTAAAGGGAAGCTACAAAGGCGGGAGAACTGGGAAAGGTGAAATTCATTCTGAAAATCTTTCAGCAAGTGTAACGATCCCAACGTCAATGGGGGGCTTAGATGAAGGCACCAACCCTGATGAACTATTGCTTAGCTCTTCTGCAGCTTGTTATTTTATGACGCTTGGACTTTATCTTGAAGCAAAAAAGATTCCTTTTGACGATATTCAAATCTCATCTAAATTAATTGTGAGTGAAGAAGGAAGAATACATGTTGAATCGATTCACCATTTCCCAGTTGTCTATTTGAAGGAATCTCCTGATGAATCACTGAGACAACAGATCATGGACATTGCAGAACGAGCAGAAGATGGGTGCATGATCACACGTGCCATCAAAGGAAATGTGAAGGTATTTGTAAAACCATCAATTGAAATCGTTTAGCTTCCTTACTGTGCTCATCCCTGAAACCATATGGTAATTCAAAACCATCTATTTGCATTCTAGCGAGAATTTATTATAATAATATTTTGGAGCGGTTGAGCCTGTTATGGAAACAGTGAAATAAAGGAGATACGATTATGAGCAATAAAGACTATCGCGTATTATTGTATTATAAATATGTACAAATCGATAATCCTGGAGAGTTTGTGGAGAAACACCAGGAGTTTTGTAACGAACATGAATTAAAGGGCAGAATCCTTGTTGCTGAAGAAGGCATCAATGGAACGCTTTCTGGAACAGTTGAGCAAACTCAAGCTTATATGGATATGATGCATGCTGACGAACGTTTTTCTGATCTTTTCTTTAAGATAGACGAAGCAGATGAGCATGCGTTTAAAAAGATGCACGTTCGTGAACGGCCTGAATTGGTAACTCTTCGATTAGAGGATAACCACAATCCTACCAAAGTAGGTGGAAAGCACTTATCCCCTAAAGAATGGCGTGAAGCGATGCAGGATGAGGACGTCATCATTTTAGATACTCGTAATGACTATGAGTATGAGCTTGGTCATTTCAAAGGTGCGATAAATCCAGATATCAAGAACTTCCGAGATTTACCAGAGTGGGTGCAGGAAAATCTTGCTGATAAAAAAGACAAGAAGATCTTAACTTATTGTACTGGTGGTATTCGTTGTGAAAAATTCACTGGCTGGATGATCAATCAGGGCTTTGAAGATGTGAACCAGCTTGATGGTGGCATCGTTACGTACGGTAAAGACGAGGAAACGAAAGGTGAATACTGGAACGGTCAGTGTTACGTATTCGATGAGCGGATTTCTGTTCCGATCAATCAAAAAGAGCACGTGATCGTTGGTAAAGACCATTTCACTGGTGAGCCTTGTGAGAGATACGTCAACTGCGCAAATCCAGATTGTAATAAGCAAATCATTACTTCTGAAGAGAATGAGCATAAATACTTGCGAGGGTGTTCTCATGAATGCCGAGTATCTCCACGTAATCGCTATGTGGAAGAACACGGACTATCAGAAGAAGAAGTAACAGAACGCATTCAAGCGATCATGAAAGAAAATATAGAGCAAGAAGTATAATAAAAGCTAGCTGTCTTTTTTGACAGCTAGCTTTTATTCGTTATCGTATCTCATCTTGTTAACTTTTAAGAGATGGTCAACTTTAGATAATCTTAGTTGCTCTAACTTTTCCAACAGTTGGTGAAGCGTTAGTTCCATTTTACATAACGCCTGAAACAGGTCACCGTGTCTTAATTCTTTATTATCCTTAGATAAACCGATATATCCTCCTAAAAGGTCAGGGATTTCAGTGGATAGCATCCGTTTCACTGTGTGTCTTTCCTCGATATCAAGAAGGTCTAGTTCAGGTAACATCGTACTGATGAGATTTAACAGTCGGTTTGCTCTTGAATAAATAACCCCTTTGATAGATGGGTCTTTCAAAAGCTGTTCGACCAACTGTACATTTTCTTGTAAAGTAGCATCAATTTGAGGCGCATGGGCTACGTATTTTGGACCTAATAGAGCTCGATCTAATTGTTTAATTCGATGAAAGATGCCAGAAAAATAAGGGGACCGTTTCACACTTCGCTTGATGATTCGTCCGCGATCATTGATTAAGATCAACCCCTGTTTACATTTCCCATGTTCACTCGAAGACTTAACTTGTCTTTGCCATTGTATAAAGAATTTTTTTGGGGTAGAAGAGCGAGTTTTTTGGCTGTCATACCCTGAAAAAAGAATGAGATTCCGTTTGATCTTTAAGAAAATAGTAAATCCTTTTTCTGTTCGCTTCCATTTTTCTTGTTTGTGAGAATCGTTTGAGATTTTATGAATAAATTCATCTAATAGTTGCTCTGCAAAATTTAAAAATTCATAGGAACCTACGTCTTGTAATAACGATGATTCCACAGTTTTAAATCTGGGAGGCAAAAATTTCTCCACCCATTGATATTCAGGAGAGTTTAGTAGCCCCACGTTCATAACCTCCAGTCTTATAGACGGTCTGCAGCTTCAGAAAGCTGCTTTTGCTTTACAGTTGATCCGTCAAGCTTAAGCTTCATTTCATTGTTGAGTTGTTCCATCTCAGTAATAAATAGTTTTCCACTATCGATGATTCTAGCGTTCGATTTTTCTGTAAGATCGATCGCTTCGAATACGTCGTTATAAGCTTTGCGGAAAGATTCGATCGCAATTGCAGGTTTTTCAAGAGTTTTAATCGTTTCCTCAGTGTTCTGTTTGAGCATTTCTGCATTTCGAAGCAGCATTGATTCCGTTGCTTCATTCACATTTTGAACAGCTGTGATAACTTTTTGCTGATTACCAAGTGCAAGTTGGATGGAAGCGGTAACTGTGATGATGTTTTTCGTCATCGTAACAGCATTGAAAATCGCTTCTTCTAGCTTTTCGTTATTTTCTATGATTAGATCAACGGAAGCCATCGATTGCCTCAATACCATTACAGCTTGTGACATATTTTTAACGCGGCTGACCACTTTTTGTTGAGCTTTTTGAATGGGTAGAGGATTTTCCTTCCATTCATCTTTCGCAGCTTCTTCATCAAGCATCGTCATCAACATCTGTCCAAGTTCCATTTGCTCTTCTAATCCGCCGATCCTTTCACGTGCAACATCTTTGAGTTCTCTCAACATCAAGTTGTCTTCTTGAAGTTTGTCTCTGCCTGTTAATAATGACTCAACAATAACCTCTACTTGAGATTCCACGGTCTTATACTTTTTTGCATACTGTTCGATTTCATTACGTCCAAGAACTTTGTTCATTAGCTTGTTGAACTTAGTTTTCTTTAAATAAGTCGGTTCTAGTTCAGATACATGCTCCCTTAGCTTGTGGAGGTTTTCAGGAAGATCATTATCTGGTTGATCGATCATTCCTTTTACAGGACGTTTTAACGCTTCTAAAGATTGCCCTGCGTTCCTCTGAGCATCTTCTCCTAATCCTGATAAAGATTGTAGGATTTTATCAGAGTCATCTTCATTATAAAAGCTCTGGATAATTTCTTCCGCTTTTTCTCGCTGTTTATCATTTTGTTCAGATAAGTTGTTCATATATGTCACTCCTTCAAAAGAATGAAAAGTTGAGTACCATGTAATACCTTATACGTTCTATCTTCAAAAAAAGTTTCAACTACTTGTCGGCATAATTCCCTTCATCGATCGGGAACAAACGTTTTAAAGAACAGATGTGTTGCAAGTATGAAACGCTGGTGATATGTTTTATACGGAAAAGATTCTATTAGGGAAGTGACGTTTATGAAGAATGTAAAAGTTTACACGCAGCCTGCTTGTCCGCCGTGTGAGTTTGTTAAACAATATTTCGATGTGAATGGGATAGAATATGAGCTGCTTAATATTAAAGAAGATGCAAGAGCTCGTGATGAATTGATCAATACTCATAAATCGATGTCTACGCCTACGATCGTGATCGATGAAGAAGTAATTATCGGCTTCAAGCAAGACCGAATCGATGAACTGTTAAATATAAGAACTTAATTTGCTTTTATCGTAATTGAACGGTGATAAGTAGTCAACTAAAGGAAGGTGACTTATTTGATAGAAAAATTTATTCGTAATGAGCGTGAAGAAAAACTTCATCATTTAGCGCAGGATTTAAGTGAAGAGTTACAGGAATTCGCATCGAAAATCGATGAAGAAGCGAGTATTCCAACATCGATTCTAGATCGGTTCAGAACATCTGGTTACTCAGCGCTACCTGTTCCAAAGCAATATGGTGGAGAAGACCTTTCTTTATATGAGCTTGTTTTAATTCAAGAAGAGCTAGGTAAAGGAGAGGGGGCTACTGCGCTTTCGATCGGCTGGCATCTTGGTATTTTGAAAGATCTAAACGATCGACGACCGTGGAACGACATTACATTCGGGAGACTTTCTAGAGATGTTGTAGAAGGAACGATCATTAATCGTGCTCAAACAGAGGAAAAGACAGGGGACCCTACGAGAGGTGGGCTACCTGTAACGATTGCTAAGAGAGTTGATTCAGGATATCGTTTGACAGGTAGAAAGACGTTTACAACTCTTAGTACTCATCTCGATCAGGTGATTGTGAAAGCGACTTTGGAAGACAGTGAGGAAGCTTGCGATTTCCTCATTTCTATGAAAGATGAAGGAGTTTCTATTGAAGAAACTTGGGATGTAATTGGCATGCGGGGTACGAGGAGTGATGATCTTGTTCTTAATGGTGTCCATGTCCCTGCTGAACGATTATTAGAAGTGTATGACAAAGAGCGGAAAACGAAAGCTATACCACCTGGATGGCTGTTGCATATACCTGCGGTTTACCTTGGAATTGCTGAAGCAGCTAAGCAGGAAGCGATCGAATTCGTAAATACGTATCAGCCGAACAGTTTGGATAAACCATTGAGTGAAGTGCCTCATATTCAAGATAAGATTGGACAGATTTCATTAAAACTATTGAGTGCACGCCATTTTCTATATTCTGTTGCCGATCAATGGGATAAGTATCCTGAAGAGCGAATGCAGATGCAGTCACAGCTATTCGCTGCGAAACATCAAGCAGTAAACGCGGCGATCGACGTAGTCGACCTTTCTATGAGGATAATCGGTGGTAGAAGTTTAATGAAAAAGAACAAGATTGAACGTTTATATAGAGACGTACGAGCAGGACTCCATAACCCACCTAGTGACGAATTGACGTTGCAAGTTTTAGCAAATAGTGAATTTAAATAAGGTGGAATAAGTTTCATGTTGTACGGTTTTCTGGAAATACGGCCTTCGATTTCCTATTGAAATGATGATGAATATGCTCTAACCTTTCTAACTGTGACGATTTTGAGAGATAGGAAGGGTGAGGCTAAGTGAAAAAACATGTATCATTGTTAATGATTATGACTCTTTTCATAAATCTGATCTCTTATCAATCACATCAGGTTGAAGCAGTTACTTCGGTTAAAGCAGAAACGAAACTGCCTACACGAGAATTAGATACTCCTAAAGAAACAAAACCTGATCCAGAAACAAAGCACCAGGTAGCATTACGAATGAACCTACCTATTAATAATATGAATGATGTAAAAGAAGTAAAAGGTCACCAATTATCAGTTAAAAAATACTCTGTAAAAGAAGTTGAAATGCTAGCTCGATTGATCAATGGTGAAGCTAGAGGAGAATCGTTCGAAGGGAAAGTGGCAGTTGCGGCTGTTACGCTAAACCGTGTTCGTTCATCAAAGTTCCCAAATTCGATCAAAGAGGTTATCTTTCAGAGTGGAGCATATACAGCAGTATCTGACGGTCAATATAGCAAGAAACCTGGAAAAAAGGCTTACCTTGCAGCATATGAAGCATTAAAAGGTGAAGATCCAAGCTCCGGGGCATTGTTTTACTATAATCCAAAAACAGCCACTGATGATTGGATTCGAAGCAGACATGTCATTAAGACAATTGGAAAACATGTATTTACAAGATGAAATCCTCCAGACCCTGGAGGATTTTGTGATATCATCAGGTTGTAAAAGCATTGGTGAAGGAGTGAAGACATCATGGCAGATAAAAAGTCATTTGAACAAGGTGAAATCGTTACAGCAGGTTATAAAACAGGGAGATACATTGGAGAAATCGTCGATGTGAAATCTCCCAAAGCAGTCGTTAAGGTTCTTGCAGTCATTAAGCACCCAACACAAGGGGACCTGCACAACCCGAAGCAGCTCGACGTGCCATTATTTCACCAGCGTAAGGCGCTATCACAATACGAAAAAGCGCTTGTCCCTATTTCCGCCATCAACCACTATGATGAAGAAATTCCAGATTACCTCGAGTCGTTAAAGGAAGCGGTGGACACACAAGTCAACGAACTAAAACACGAAGGTGGAAGATGGGCAGAGGCTTCTTTAATCGAGTTGGAAAAGCTTAAGGATGAATACTTTACATCGTGAGAATCATCTTTACATCACATCAGAAATCAGGTAAGATTTAATACTGATTTTAGAATACGCAGAAGGTGGTTTTTGACTTGCAATCAGAAGCTTCAGCATATCAAGTGCTGTTATATTATAAGTATGTAGAAATAGAAGATCCCGAGTACTTTGCTAGAAAGCATTTGAAATTCTGTAAGTCTCTAGACTTAAAAGGTAGAATACTCGTAGGTAAAGAAGGCATAAATGGTACCGTCTCAGGACCAAAAGAATACACTGAGCAATACATTCAAGAGTTAAGGAACGATCCTCGTTTTTCTGATATTGAATTTAAGATCGATGAAGCGGAAGCTCACACATTTAAAAAAATGCACGTTCGAGCTAGAAATGAGATCGTATCACTCCGTCTTGATGAGGATATCGATCCAAATGAGCTTACGGGAAATTATCTTGAGCCAAAAGAGTTTATGAATGCACTTGAACGAGATGATGTTATCGTTATTGATGCGAGAAATGACTATGAATATGATATCGGTCACTTCAGAAATGCAATTCGACCGAATATAAAAGCGTTTCGTGAATTACCGGAATGGATTGAAGAGAACTTATCAGATCAAAAGGACAAAAAAGTACTCACGTATTGTACAGGTGGAATTCGTTGCGAAAAGTTTTCTGGTTATTTGAAGAAGAAAGGTTTTAATGATGTATCTCAGCTTCATGGTGGGATCGTAACATATGGCAAAGACCCAGAAGTACAAGGGAAATATTTTGATGGTAAGTGTTTTGTGTTTGACGATCGCTTAGCTGTTGATGTCAATCAAACGGATGAAGCAAAGGTAGTTGGAACATGCTATCATTGCGGCACACATGCAGACACTTACATTAACTGCGCAAATGTAGAGTGTGATAAACTACACATCGTTTGTAATGAGTGCTTGGACTCACAACAACGTTACTGTTCATCATCTTGTGCTGGTTAAGTTGATACAATAAAGGGTTGAAGGAGCACAGTGGTTAACACTGTGCTCCTCTGCTTATCGGAAGGCGGCAAATCGTATGTGTTTAATCGCAGTTGCAATCGATGTTAACCGAAAATACCCATTCATTTTAATTGCTAATCGAGATGAATTCTACGAACGACCCACTGAAAGGGCTCATTATTGGACTGATTATACTAACCTTTTAGCTGGAAGAGACCTAAGAGCAAAAGGTACATGGCTTGGAATTACGACTGAGGGTAACATTGCTGCATTAACAAATTTTCGAGAGCCTAATGAAGATCGTAAGGAGCGGTCAAGAGGGGAGCTGCCTGTCAATTACCTCACGCAGTCTATTCATCCATACGATTATTTAAAGAGTTTGCAGGAACAAAAGGATCACTACAATGGTTTCAACTTGTTTGTGGGTAATGTAAATGAGTTCTTTTACTATTCAAACCGCGAGAACGAGGTTAGGAAAGTTGAGTCGGGCATTCATGCTGTAAGTAATCACCTGTTGAATACAAGCTGGCCCAAAGTGGATCGAATCAAGAGAGAACTATCAGATTATCTTGACCAAACTAAAGAGATTGACTCTGATCAGCTGTTCAAATTACTTGATCATGCTGAACCAGCGCCAGATAAAGATCTTCCAAACACAGGTATCCCGCTAGAATGGGAAAGACTTTTGTCGCCCATCTATATTAAATCTGAAAAGTATGGCACCAGAGCACAAACGATCGTTATGGTCTCTAACGAAGGAGAAGTGACGTTTCTAGAAAAAGCTACCGGTGAAAAAATAAACAAGTTTCATTTTTCAATCGACCGTTCATAATACGTGCTCTAGAGGAATACATTATATCCTACCTATCATTACCAGCTTAAATATGGTAATAAAGACCAGGTTTATGATTGGTCTAAAGAGGGTAACTAGGGGTTACTAAGTATGAGGAGGGGTTTTATTGAAACGAAAGCGTCACTATGTTGAAGATCAGCTACTAAGGGAAGCCTCTAATATTCGAGAGTATCGTAAGGTAGATGTTGAAGTGGTAGCCAAGAAATATCCTGAACGCAGTGCGCCTCCAAAGAAAAATAAAACTCTTGTTCAATCATCAGTATAAGCAGGGGATTAAATCCCTTGCTTTTTTTATGTGAAAAACTATTGCAATCTAGTAAGATTATTGATAATATAAATCTTGTCCTCATAAACAACGTTTTTCGACACAATGTCTTGAAAAAAAGTGTTGACGTGAATGGACAAGTAGTTATATAATATAGAGGTCGCTGTTTATTTGGAGGATTAGCTCAGCTGGGAGAGCATCTGCCTTACAAGCAGAGGGTCGGCGGTTCGAGCCCGTCATCCTCCACCATTCTTTCTCTATAAAAATACTTCGCCGGTCTAGCTCAATTGGTAGAGCAACTGACTTGTAATCAGTAGGTTGGGGGTTCAAGTCCTCTGGCCGGCACCACATACGCGGGTGTGGCGGAATTGGCAGACGCGCTAGACTTAGGATCTAGTGTCTTACGACGTGGGGGTTCGAGTCCCTTCACCCGCACCATTAGAATCACATAGGTATGCGCCCGTAGCTCAATTGGATAGAGCGTCTGACTACGGATCAGAAGGTTAGGGGTTCGACTCCTCTCGGGCGCGCCATACATACTTGGGGCCTTAGCTCAGCTGGGAGAGCGCCTGCCTTGCACGCAGGAGGTCAGCGGTTCGATCCCGCTAGGCTCCACCATATTGGAGGAATACCCAAGTCTGGCTGAAGGGATCGGTCTTGAAAACCGACAGGGGCTTAACGGCCCGCGGGGGTTCGAATCCCTCTTCCTCCGCCATTTGCGGGTGTAGTTTAGTGGTAAAACCTCAGCCTTCCAAGCTGATGTCGTGGGTTCGATTCCCATCACCCGCTCCAATTTAGTGGCCCGTTGGTCAAGCGGTTAAGACACCGCCCTTTCACGGCGGTAACACGGGTTCGAATCCCGTACGGGTCACCATTTCAAAGAAGCTTACGGGCTTCTCACCCAAGGGTTCCCCTGCAGAAGTTCTCTCGAAGAAGAGAAATCAGCAGGACTAGCTAACGCGTCGGAAACCCATACGGGTCTCCATTTCTTATAATAATTTTATTTGATTATGAAGCGACAGCACACTCAAAGAGGTGCTTTTTTTGTTGTCCAAATGAACCTCTCACCTAAGAAGGGCATACAGTGTCTATATCAAGTGAGAAGGGATGGAAATGATGTACAGTGAAGAACATGAGCACATCGCATACCACATTCATACCTATGAGGCTCCTCGTCAACAACAACCAGTGATGCAGCCACCTTCTAGTCCACCATCAACAACACCACAAATGCCTATGTCAGCACAAGCAGGAACGCAGGCAGTAGACCCGTTTGCGATCAGAGGGTGTTTATACCGCTACACGTATATATGGATGAAAGGTGGAAATCGCTTCTGGTTCTGGCCAGTTTTTGTTGGCAGAAGATCTGTATCTGGATTTCGATGGACTGGAAGAAGATGGGTATATACAGGCATTGATCTTAATCGAATTGAAATGTTTACTTGTTAAGTGGATGAGCGCTTTTAACGAAGC
This sequence comes from Anaerobacillus sp. ABR4_321, assembly GCF_056158505.1. Lineage (NCBI taxonomy): Bacteria > Bacillati > Bacillota > Bacilli > Caryophanales > Bacillaceae > Anaerobacillus > Anaerobacillus sp. ABR4_321. The sequence continues at coordinate 2,703,522 of NZ_JBSWTK010000001.1, read as the reverse complement.
GCTCAAAATATATAACAGAATAGTTAAAAAATTATCTGGCATTTTCGTCGTCTTCATGGGACAATGTAAGAAATCTTTTATTTGAGAAAGTCAGGTGTAGACGATTGCGCTTTCCGTTATGGTCAAGAAAGCTTTTTGTAGCATTCATTGCTGTAATCACGCTTGGTACAGTTATACCAACAGAATATTTACAAGATCTTAAACCTGCACAAAAGACTGAAGCTAACTACCAAAAAGACGTTTCACACGTTGTTGAAACGGACGAGCCTCCTCAACTATCATATGAAGAAGTCGAGAGTGAACCCCTACGATGGCCTGAGATTGCAGAACGCTCTTCATCATCTGAGGTAGTAGAAGAATTCATTACATATGCTTCACTACAAACTGAAGAATTAGGAATAAGAAAGTTTGGCGACACGATTGCTAACCGTGTTGGGTCCGAATACATAAATTTGATCGTTCCGAAAGTAAGCGAGGTCATTACATCTAAAGTCGAAGAACTAGATGTTGATTTCGTTCGTTCACTTCGTTTGACTGATAAACCATCTGGTGGTTATGGTGAACGTATCATGCACGTGTACAACGAGAAAACAGGGAATGACTTGATGAGGTTTCATGTGAGAAGAGACCATCCACCTCAGGATGGGTACTGGTTTAACTTTCATTATCATGACGAAAAAGATAACTTTAGTGAGCATCATGAAGTTGGGAAAATTTATTGGGATAAAAACACTCCGCCAAAATGGCTCTCATAATGAGGCATGCGGGGTGTTTCTGTTTGATTGGAAGGGGAATGAATAGAAATGGAACTCGTTCAATGTATAAGGGATGTATTTGAAGAAGATCCTTTAACAGGTACTGAAAATGAAAGGAAATTATTTAAAAAAGGAAATTTTTATCCAGCCTATCAGGATGATCACGAGAACTGGATAACAGTTGATGACGAAGGGGAGCATCATATCATTGCTAGTGGTGAGTCACCAATAGAGGATTTCTGGTTTTTGTATCGTTTTAGAATCGCATAAGTAAACGCTGCTCAATTGAGCAGCGTCGTATTACTTCTTTTTAGGGCGCGCTTGTTGCGGGCCTCTTTTTTTATTCATTTGGAGAGCATCCTCACCGCTTTTAGTACCCTGAGCCCCTGTTTTGGGATCGTAGCCATTGCGACTTTTCATTGAGCAATCCTCCTTTTAGGTGTCACTCAATACTATGCCCAGACCAAACTCAAATTAAAACATAGGATTTTCTTCAATAAATTGATATACGTTACGTACGAGTTCATCTGAAGATGTAGCAGTAACGCGCTCTCCGTTAACGAGACAATACATCTTCTGACTACATAACGTACAATGCCCTAGACAAGAATATTCTAATACATCTAGATCATGGTCTTTTTCAAGTATTTCCATCGCTTTATGTGAACCGCTTGATAGGTTGCTCATACAAAACTCTACGATAGGATTCATGCTATTATCACCTCAATGCTGATTGCAAGTTCTACACTTGTTCATTTTATCAAGAAGGAATGGTAATGAACAACCTTTTGCAATTGAGCAGAATAATAAGCAATATTCAGTAAATACGATATACTAAATGCGTATAGAGGGTTTATTTCTTTAAAATAAGGAAAAATAAAATAATGAAGCTTATAGAGGAGGGTCATTATGAATAAACCAGTTATCGTAGGAACGGGACCAGCAGGTTTAACCGCTGCAATTTATTTAGCAAGAGCAAATATGGAGCCTCTCGTTATCGAGGGTCCAGAGCCGGGTGGTCAATTAACCTTGACGACAGATGTAGAAAACTTTCCTGGGTTTGCTGATGGAATACTTGGCCCAGAGTTAATGGAAAACATGAAGAAACAAGCATTACGCTTCGGTGCTCGAATTGAAAGAGGCTGGGTTAAGGATATCGATTTTTCAAAAAGACCTTATACTTTAAAAACCGATACGCTTGGTGATGTAGAAGCAGATGCGGTATTGATTTCGACTGGTGCTTCGGCAAAGTTATTAGGAATACCAGGAGAATCCGAGAATATGGGTAGAGGTGTAAGCACTTGCGCGACGTGTGATGGGTTCTTCTTTAGAAATAAGAAGATCGTCGTTGTTGGCGGAGGAGACTCTGCGATGGAGGAAGCCACTTTCCTTACTAAGTTCGCTTCGGAAGTTACGATTCTTCATCGAAGGAACGAACTCAGAGCATCAAAAATCATGCAAGAAAGAGCGCGTAATAATGAAAAGATCTCATGGAAGCTTAACTACTCACCTGTTGAAGTTGTTTCAGATGGAAAGAAAGTAAGCGGAATCAAAGTAAGAGAAAGTGATTCAGGTAATGAAGAAACGATCGAGACGGATGGAATCTTTGTAGCGATCGGTCATAAGCCAAACACTGATTTTCTTGAAGGAAAAATAGACATGGATGACAAAGGTTACATCAATGTTGAACCAGGAACTACCCGTACGAACCTTCCAGGTGTTTTTGCTTGTGGAGACGTGCAAGATTTTACTTATAGGCAGGCAATTACAGCAGCAGGCACCGGGTGTATGGCAGCGATGGATTGTGAAAGATTCCTTGAAGGAAATGCTTTCATCGATTGGAGCATGTAATAAAGAAACGGAGGGATCCCCCCTCCGTTTTTTTATTCGATATCTAAATAGTTTATGGTATCTTTTATTCGATCTGTCTTAGGTATCATGACTTCGAGGATACCGTTCTCATATTTCCCCTTCACATTCTTCATTGAAAAGGAATAGGGCAGTTTGATCAATCTGCTAGTACTCGAATACGCTCTTTCCTGTTTATAGTACTTTTGTTTATCATTCCGTTCTTCTTGAAAGCTGTCTGATTCAATGGAAATACGGATGCTATCTCCTAATGGCTCTACTTTAATTTGTTCTTTTGATACGCCAGGAAGTTCAGCTTCAACGATAAAAGCAGAATTCGTTTCATATAGGTCGACACGAAATGCCTGGTGTGGAAGTAAATTAGAAAATGGATCCTTAAAAAAATCATCGAACGTATTCAACCAATTTTGAAGATTAGGATCCTGAAGAATCTTTGGAAGTTTGTCTCCTTTTCCCATCACATATTCATCCTTTCCTTAATTTCTCATATAACATATGATGTGTGAATGAGAACGTTCCAGTGGTACAATAACTATTAGCAAATGTTTGGGAGGGAAGCATAGATGAAAACATACTTACAATTATGCGAAGAAATACTACATAACGGTACAAAGAAGTCTGATCGAACGGGTACTGGTACTATTAGCGTTTTTGGTCACCAGATGAGATTCGATTTGCAAGAAGGCTTTCCTGCGTTAACTACGAAAAAGCTTCATTTACGATCGATTATCCATGAATTACTGTGGTTCATTAATGGAGATACCAATGTAAAATATCTTCAAGATAATGGCGTCCGCATTTGGAACGAATGGGCGGATGAAAATGGAGAACTAGGACCTGTATACGGTCACCAGTGGAGGTCTTGGACTGGAGCTGATGGTGAAACGGTAGATCAACTTCAAAACGTAATCGATCAAATTAAAACGAATCCTAATTCTAGACGAATGATCGTTACGGCATGGAATCCTTCACAAGTGGATGAGATGGCGCTTCCTCCATGTCATTGTCTCTTTCAATTTTATGTAGCTGATGGAAAACTTTCATGTCAGCTCTATCAGCGCTCAGCAGATGTCTTTCTTGGCGTACCATTCAACATCGCATCCTACGCCTTACTCACGATGATGATGGCGCAGGTATGTGATTTAGAGCCTGGAGAATTCATTCATACTCTTGGAGATGCACACATTTACAATAATCACCTTGAGCAGGTTGAATTACAGTTAACAAGAGATCCACGTCCATTACCTAAAATGAAAATTAACCCTGAAGTTAAATCATTATTCGATTTTTCATTTGAAGACTTTGAACTTACAGAATATGATCCGCATCCACACATAAAGGGAGAGGTATCTGTATGATTTCTTTTTTACTTGCAATGGATGAAAATCATTTGATCGGTAAGAACAATGATTTGCCGTGGCATCTCCCAGCTGATCTTGCATACTTTAAAAAAATGACGCTGCAAAAATCAATCGTAATGGGTAGGAAAACGTTTGAATCCATTGGGAAGCCTCTACCAGGAAGAGAAAGTTACGTGATTACAAGGCGTGAGCTTTCCATCAAAAACGTAACAATTCTACATTCTATCGAAGAATTTTTAAAAATGGCTGAAGAAGATAACGAAAAGGAATGGTTTGTAATCGGAGGTGCTGAGATTTACCGTCAGCTCTTGCCTTACGCCGATCGGCTTTACATCACAGAAATTCATAATGAATTTCAAGGCGATGCATACTTCACTGATTTAAAGAGTGAGGATTGGGTTGAGAAATCTAGAGATATAAATAAGAAGGATGAGAAGAATCCTTACGATTATGATTTTGTTATTTATGAAAGAAGATAAAAAGCGAAACGCCGGTTCCTACGAACCGGCGTTTTACTCTTTATTTCTCTGGGCGAGGACCAGGGTCATCAAGACCCGAGCTTTCGATCGTCATAGCTGGCTTAACTTCACAGTCACCGTTTACTCGGACTTGACATGAGAGGCGTAGGTTCTCTTCTACACCCTTTCTTTTAAAAGCTTCTTTTTCGATATCAGTAAGTTCTCCAAAATCGCCATCTAGCACTTCAACGCGACACGTTGTGCATTTAGCTTTACCACCACATCGATGAAGAATATGTACATCGTTGTCTTCAAGCGCAAGTGTTAGCTTCGTTCCTTCCTCTACATCAAATGTTCCATAATCTGGTACAGTAACTTTTGCCAAGAGAAATTCCTCCTTATTTTATAATGTTCCCCTCACTATCCATCATAGCGGATTTATAGAGCTATTTATAGGGTTTACAACAAAAAGCAAAAATACGTCGAATTATGCTTAAAGATGTCAAGTAAGGGTAAATACATACTATTGAATAATCGGATGGAGGAGAACTCACATGAACAAGAGATATTTTACAGAGCACGAAGCGAATGAGACGATTCCTAAAGTAAAGCGAGAGCTGGCAGGTCTTAAGAGCGTGACTCAATCTTTTGGTGAACAGTATGAACAGCTAGAGCAGCATAAGAAAACCTTGTTATATCGTCACAAAACAAAAGTAGATGAAGATATTCTATTCAAAAAAGAGTCTAGAATGGAATTTATGGAATTAGAGGCTCAAACGTTTATTAGAAACTTACTCAGTTTGGGAGTGAAGATCATCGATATCGAAAATGGTTTGATTGCATTCCCAGCTGTTTTAAACGGTGAAGAGGTGGAGCTTTATTGGAAAGAAGGACAGGAAAACGTGACGCTTAACCCTCAGGTATCGTTGCTAGAACGATCGAAGGAAGACGACCGTGTTTGAGGGTTTCTTATTTTAAATTTCACATACCGTACTAAGTATAAGAACATAACATTCAGAACACCTTATTACTAGTGGAGGTGAAGACGAATGAAAAATCCAAAACAAGCTCATAAGCACGAAACTGAGTTTGCAAGTGAACTTTCTGCTGACCAAAACAACAACAAAAAACATAAAAAAAACAAGAAGCAAAAAAAGAACGCGTAAGCAATACTAAAAGAAGGCTGTCGAGAGAATCTCGAGAGCCTTTCGCTATGCAATATGACAGACCGTGACTTTCAATTCACAGTACGAGAGAGTGATGAGCAACTCACACTTCATCCAGTGATTGTTGTGAATTAGTTCCTTTCTAAAGACAAAAAGGGTAAAATAGAAAGCAGACTATAGAGAGAAAAGGATGAGTGTCATGAGCTTGCTTCAGGCTGAGAATATTACCAAATCTTATGGAGAAAAAACTCTTTTCGATGAAATATCTTTTTCATTAGAAGAACGACAGAGGATTGGTTTAATAGGCGTAAATGGAACGGGAAAATCATCGCTTCTTAAAATCTTAGCTGGGCTCGAATCAGCAGACAGTGGGAGTTTATTTCATGCAAATTCATTTCAGGTGGAATATCTTCCACAAGATCCAGTTTTTCATGAAGAAAAAACGATTCTTGAAACGGTTTTTGACAGTGATATACCATTGTTTAATGCAGTTAGGAACTATGAAGTAGCACTTCAAAACGTAACTGATAATCCAGAAAATACAGGTTACCAAGAGCGTCTTCTTACGGCTCAAGAGGAAATGGATCGATTGGATGCATGGGATTTTAGTACGAAAGCGAAGACGATCCTTACAAAGCTTGGATTAACGAAATTTGAATCTAATGTGAATACACTATCTGGTGGGCAACAAAAACGAGTGGCTTTAGCAAAAGCTTTTATTCAACCAGCAGATTTATTGATTTTAGATGAACCAACAAACCATATCGACCACGATACGGTCGAGTGGTTAGAACAATACCTTTCTACATATTCAGGAACCCTGTTGTTGGTAACACATGATCGATATTTTCTAAATCGTGTTACGAACCGTATTTTTGAGCTTGATAAGGGACGTTTGTTTGAATATGGAGGGAATTACGAAACATTCTTAGAACAAAAAGCTTTACGAGAAGCAAGAGAACAAAAAGAAGCTCATAAACAAAACAAATTGCTACAAAGCGAATTAGAATGGTTAAAACGCGGGGCAAAAGCTAGAACCACGAAACAAAAAGCGAGAAAGCAGCGAATTGAGACCATGCAGGAAGCACCAGAACATAAGACTGACGGTAACGTTGAAATGGCGATTGGTTCTAGCCGACTAGGGAAGAAAGTTATCGAAGCAGAAGATGTTACTAAAATGTTCAACGATCATTATATTACAAACGATTTTAGCTACCTTGTTCTTCCTCAAGATCGCATCGGAATCATTGGCGCCAATGGGTCTGGTAAAACAACATTGTTAAACATGCTAGCGGGACGGATAAAACCAGATAGCGGCACAATCGATATTGGAACAACTGTGAAGATCGGTTTTTACACTCAGCAAAACGAAGGACTAGATGAATCTTTAAGAGTGATTGAATACATTCGAGAAGGGGGCGAACAAATACGCCTTCAAAAAGGTGGGAGTATTACTGCCTCACAAATGCTAGAACGCTTCCTTTTCTCACCAGAGCTGCAGTGGACGTATGTATCCAGGCTTTCTGGTGGAGAGAAAAGAAGACTCTACTTGCTTCGAATCTTGATGGAAGAGCCTAACGTTCTTTTCTTAGATGAGCCAACAAATGACCTCGATGTACAAACACTTTCAGTTTTAGAGGATTATTTGTCCGATTTTCCTGGCGCGGTTATTACGGTTTCACACGATCGATACTTTTTAGATAAAGTTGCAGAACAGCTTTTTGTATTTGAAGGAAACGGTGTGATCGATCACTATTATGGTTCATACACTGACTTTTTAGATGTGAAGAAAAGAGAAAAAGAGCTTGAAGCTGAAGAAAAGAAGGTTGCAACCACCAAAGTAGTAGAGAAAGAGGACAAACCGAAGAAAAATAAGATGTCCTATAACGAAAAGAAAGAGTGGGAGACCATTCAACAAACGATTGAAGAAATCGAATTGAAGATTGAGAACGTAAAGGAAGAGATCACAAAATCCGGCAGCGACTTTGAGAAAGTAGATACATTATACAAAGAAGAGCAAGCCTTAACGATGGAGCTAGAAGAAAAAATTGAACGCTGGTCGGAACTATCTGAAAAGATCGAGTAAAGAGAACCACCTGGAAACTGGTTTTACCCCTGTCAAGTAGACAGTATAAAAAAACTACGCTGCCAACGCGTGTCGATATTCAATCGGCGCGCGTTGTTTTAATTTCTTTTGGAAACGTCTGTAGTTATAGTGGTAGATGTAATCCTCGATTGCTTGTCTGATCTCATTTTCTGTTTTACACTGTTCGATATACAACTTCTCTGTTTTGAGATGCGAAAAGAAGGACTCAATACAGGCGTTATCTAGGCAGTTTCCTTTGCGAGAGTGGCTGCCCTTAACGCCATATTCTTCTATTCGTATGTTGTATGCCTTAGACGTATACTGAAAGCCTTGATCCGAATGGAGAACGGCTTCAGTTACGTCTTTTTTCTTTGTCCATTGGGCTACTGTATCTAATACAAGTTTTAAATCGTTTCGTTTAGAAAGCTGCCAACTTACGATCTCATTGTTGAATAAATCTTGGATCACCGATAAGTAATAGAATCGTTTACCATCTGACACATAAGTAATGTCCGTCACCATTTTCTGATTCGTTCCCTTGGCTTTAAAGTTGCGTTTTAACCTATTTGGATAGACGACAGACGGGGTGTATCCATGCCTTTTTCTTTTTTTACGGATTACCGATTGAATGCCCATTTCTGTCATCAAGCGATACACTTTTTTGTGGTTAATGTGGTAACCACTTTCTTTTAATAAACGTGTCATGGTAGGATAACCTGTTTCCGGGTGAAGAAAATGAATCCCCATCATATGCATTTGGATGTCATGATCTTGATTGGCCTTTTCATCTCGCTTTGCTTGACTGGCTCTCCATTTGTAATAACTTGATGGTTGGAGGGAAGCAATCTCTAATAACCAAGTGACAGGTGCTTTGCCCCTTAAGCCTTCCACGGTTTCATACTTTATTTTTTGCGTGATTTTTCCTCCTTTTCGAGATTTTGATACTGCTTTTTTAAGTAATCCACCTGCGCTTTCAGGTAATCTCTCTCTTCTTCAATTGTGTTAAAGTTTGTACGCGGCCTACCATACATAGGATTTTCTCCACTGCGACTTCGAATATCAAACGGCTCACCATTCTTCCACTTCTTGACCCACACTTTAAGTTGTGTACAATTCTTTATTCCCAATTCTTCCGCTAGAGCTTTATAACTTTGGGAACCGTTAATGTATTTCATCACGGCATTATGTTTAAAATCGTCTGTATACTGTTGAAACGTTTGTCCTTTTTTAGCCATAGAAAAATCCCCTCCAAGTATCATCCTTTCCTCCACCATATCATGGAGGTTTTTTTGAATGTCTACTTAAAGGGGATAATATCAAACAGGTGGTTTTTTCTTTTTAGTAAATTTTGAGAATTCGTGATATAATTATTCAGAAAGTTAAGAATTGAGTGGAAGGAGGGAAAGAGTGAAGCTATATTTATCAGTCGATATGGAAGGGATTTCTGGGATCGTAGATGATACGTTTGTGGATTCATCTAAACACAATTATCGTCGCGGCCAAGAGTTGATGACGCAAGAAACAAACCACGTAATTGAGGCTGCTCTAGCAAGTAGAGTGGAAGACGTGATTGTAAACGACAGTCATTCCAAGATGAACAACCTTTTAGTAGAAAAGCTACATGAAGATGCAAAACTTATTTCTGGAGATGTAAAACCGTTTTCCATGGTTGAAGGATTAGACCATACATATGACGGGGCAGGATTCATAGGCTACCATGCTCGGGCATCATTAAAAGGAATCATGTCTCATTCAATGATACATGCAGTAAAAAATTTCTATATTGATGACATAACCGTTGGAGAACTAGGGTTGAATGCGTTCGTAGCTGGGTACTACGGCGTTCCTGTTTTATTAGTAGCTGGAGATGACAGAGCGACAGCAGAAGCAGAAGCGCTTATTCCAAACGTTACCACTGTTACAGTAAAAGAATCGATTTCGCGTTCATCCGGATTAGTTCCATCACCCAACAAAACTGGCAAACTACTAAGGGAGCAAACGACTGCTGCCATCGAAAGTCGTCATCGAGTAGATCCTTTAGTTCCTCCAAAGAAACCGATCTTCCGTATCGAATTTACGAATTATGGACAGGCCGAATGGGCGAGTATCATGCCAGGAGCTGAGATTGAAACTGGTACAACAGTAAAGTTTCAGGCAAAAGATATGCTAGAAGCCTACCAAGCTATGCTTGTCATGACAGAACTAGCATCAAGAACGACATTTAGTTAGAAAGTAGGGATTTTATTGGCGAAATACGTTGCAAATCGATTATTCGCCATGCTAATTACACTGTGGATTATCGTGACGATTACATTCTTTTTAATGCATGCCATTCCTGGATCACCATTTAACCAGGAACGTAATACTAGCGAAGCTGTTCAGCGAAATCTTGAAGCACACTACCATTTGAATGAACCAGTATTCGTTCAATACTTTATCTATTTAAAATCACTTGCAACGTTAGACTTTGGACCTTCTATCAAACAATCATCAACTTCTGTAAATGAGATGATTGGTAGGGGATTCCCTGTTTCAGCGGAGTTAGGAATGCTGTCATTAGCGATTGCAGTTATTTCGGGAGTGATCCTCGGGATATTTGCTGCTTTAAAGCATAATGGCACGATCGATTACATAGCAATGACGTTTGCAGTTATAGGGATATCCGTTCCAAACTTTATAATGGCTACATTACTCATTCAACAGTTAGCTGTAAACTGGGAGATCTTCCCTGTGGCCACTTGGTCTTCACCAATGCATATGGTGCTTCCTGCAGTTGCGCTTGCTACAGGTCCTATGGCGATCATTGCTCGTTTAACCCGGTCGAGCATGATAGAGGTTTTGAATCAAGATTATATACTGACAGCAAAAGCAAAAGGAATGTCAACGTATCAGATCGTAATCAAGCATGCGATGAGGAATGCACTACTACCTGTCATCACGATTTTAGGTACGCTAGTCGCAGGTGTACTGACAGGAAGCTTTGTTATCGAGAAAATTTTTGCAATTCCAGGTATGGGTAAATACTTTATCAATGGGATTAATGATCGAGATTACCCAGTTATCATGGGAACAACGGTGTTTTATAGTGCGTTTTTAATCATGATGTTATTTATCGTAGATATCGCTTACGGCATTCTCGATCCTAGAATTAAGCTTCACAAGAGGGGGAATTAGAGATGTCGTTACCAGAAAAAACAAACAAAGGTACGCCCTATACACCTGACGACTTGTTCGTGCCTCTTGAAAACTCTTCATATGATGTCGATCATATTGCGAAGCCGTCTGTCTCTTATTGGAAGGATGCATGGATTCGCTTAAGACAAAATAAGTTATCGATGGCAGGATTAATCGTATTGATCCTATTAATCTTGATGGCCGTATTTGGACCGATCATCTCACCATATTCGTATGACCATCAAGTACTTACGAATGGGAACCAGGCACCATCTTCTGAACATTGGTTTGGCACAGACAACCTTGGCAGGGACATGTTCACACGAACATGGAATGGTGCAAGAATATCGTTGTTTGTAGGGTTTATGGCTGCATTCATCGATTTCATTATAGGTGTAGCTTACGGTGGCTTTTCAGGATACAAAGGTGGACGCGTAGATAATTTTATGATGAGAATCATCGAAATCCTTTATGGTCTTCCATATCTCTTGATGGTTATTCTACTGATGGTCGTGATGGGACCAGGATTATTTACTATTATCGTGGCTTTGACCGTTACAGGATGGGTCGGAATGGCGAGGATCGTTCGAGGACAAGTATTGCAGTTAAAAAACTCTGAACATGTTCTAGCATCTCGAACGTTTGGAGCTAGTGCAGGTCGTGTTATCAGGAAGAACCTGCTTCCAAACACTATGGGACCGATCATAGTTCAAATGACCTTAACTGTTCCTACAGCAATATTTGCCGAAGCCTTCCTGAGTTTTCTTGGGCTTGGCGTTCAAGCTCCAATCGCTAGCTGGGGAGTCATGGCGAATGACGGACTATCTGCCATACTGTCAGGACATTGGTGGAGATTATTCTTTCCTGCATTTTTCATTTCATTAACGATGTTTGCTTTTAACGTTTTAGGAGATGGATTACAGGATGCATTAGATCCAAAGCTTAGAAAATAATAGGATAGTAGAGTGCTCATTATGAGCGACTTTTCTATAAACTAGTTTAGGGGGAAACGAAATGAAAAAAATAGTCACCATGTTTCTTTCGCTTCTTCTTCTTATTGGAATTGTAGGCTGTACAACAACGCAAGACAGCTCTAGTAATTCGAATAGTGGAAGTGAAGGAGATAGCCAAGAACAAAGCTCAAAAATTCTTAAATTAAACAATGGAGCAGAGCCTACGTCATTTGATCCACCGATCGGGTTTGATAGTGTATCATGGAATGCATTGAATAACTTGATGGAGGGTATGACGAGGCTCGACGATAATGATGAGCCACAACCGGCTACTGCAAAAGAGTGGGACGTTTCAGAAGATGGAAAAACCTATACGTTCAACATTAGAGAAGACGCAAGTTGGTCGAATGGGGAGCCTGTAACTGCACAAGATTTCGAGTTTGCGTGGAAACGACTTGCTAACCCAGATACAGCATCACCAGCTGCTTTTCTTGCTTACTTTATTGAAGGAGCAGAAGCTTACAATACTGGCGAAGGTTCCGCTGAAGATATGATGGTAACAGCCGTTGATGAAAAAACACTTGAAGTACAACTTACTAGCCCTGTTGGGTTCTTTCCAACTTTAATTTCAAACCCTGCTTTCTTCCCTGTTCATAAAGAAACAGTAGAACAAAACCCTGAATGGCATACAGAAGCAGATAGCTATGTAAGTAATGGTCCATTCAAACTTTCAACATGGACTCATGAAACGAAGTTTGTTTTCGAAAAGAACGAAGAATATTGGGACGCAGAAAGTGTAAACCTTGACGAAGTTCACTGGGCGATGGTCGATGATACAAATACAGAGTATCAAATGTATAAGACAGGAGATCTTCATACATCTGACGTACCTGCAGACTTGAGTGAACAGTTATTCGACGAAGGAAAAGCACAAGTAGAAGACCAGTCTGGAACGTACTTCTATCGCTTTAATACTGAAATGGAACCGTTCCAAAATGCAAACATTCGTAAAGCATTCGCAATGGCTGTCGATCAGCAGCAAATTGTAGAATTCGTAACAAAAGGACAAGAAAAACCAGCTAAAGGATTTGTTGCATACGGATTTGAAGACCCATCAGGAGGAGACTTTAGAGAAGTCGGAGGAGATCTGGTTTCTACCGATGCAGCAAAAGCGAAAGAACTGCTTGAAAAAGGAATGGAAGAAGAAGGGTATGACACACTTCCTGCTGTAACACTTACTTATAATACGAGTGATTCTCATAAGAAGATTGCTGAAACACTTCAACAAATGTATAAAGAATCGCTAGGAGTCGATGTGGAGCTTGCGAACCAGGAATGGAACGTCTTCTCAACAGAGCAAAAAGCATTAAAGCTGCAATTCTCTCGTAGTTCGTTCCTTGCTGACTACGCTGATCCAATTAACTTCTTAGAAAGCTTCCAAACTGGGCATTCTATGAATCGAACTGGGTGGAGCAATGACGAGTTTGATAGCTTGATCGAACAAGCAAAGAATGAAACAGATGAAGAAAAGCGATTTGAATTGATGCACGAAGCAGAATCGATTTTATTCGATGAAATGCCAATTTTCCCAATTCACTTCTACAATCATGTTTATTTACAAAGTGAAGATGTAACAGGAATCGTTAGACACCCTGTTGGTTATATGGAGCTTAAAACGGCAGATATCAAATAGTTTAAAGAGCCGGGTGCGTTTGCGCCCAGGCTCTTTCTTATGAAGTTGCAGACAATCATATGCAAGGAGAGAATCGTGATGAAAATAACTAATATCGAAACATTTGCTGTGCGTGCACAATTAAAAAAACCTTTTAAAACAGCACTTCGAACGGTTACTACAGCAGAATCTGTCATTGTGAAAGTTACGGCAGAAGATGTAATTGGCTGGGGAGAAGCACCACCTACCGTTGCGATCACAGGTGAAAGTAAGGAAAGTGTGATTTCATCGATCAACAATCATATTTCACCTAAATTGATTGGATTAGAGTTATCTTCTTACGAGACCATCTTTAAAGTCTTGCACACTTCTTTAGTAAGAAATACAAGTGCAAAGGCTGCTGTTGATATGGCTATTTATGACCTTCTTGCGAAACAGTCCAATCTACCTCTCTATCAATATCTAGGCGGGTTTCGAGATTTGCTTGAAACAGACTACACAGTAAGCGTGAATTCTCCTGAAGAGATGGGAGATGATGCCTCTCAATATGTGAGTGAGGGTTTTAACATATTAAAAGTAAAAGTAGGCAAGGATACGATCGAACGTGACTTAGAGAGGATTAAAGAGGTACAAAATCGCACAGGTAATAAGGCAAGTATCAGATTAGACGCCAATCAAGGCTGGACAGCTAAAGAAGCGATTTACGCGATAACGAAATTAGAGCAAGAAGGAATTAATCTCGATCTTGTTGAACAACCTGTTCCTGCCCATGACATCGAAGGGCTTAAAAGAGTGACGGATTCTGTGAATACTCCAATCATGGCTGATGAGAGCGTTTTTTCAGCGCGAGATGCGTTACAGGTAGTTTCGATCCGTGCAGCTGACTTGATTAATATTAAGCTAATGAAAGCAGGTGGAATCCATCAAGCTTTAAAGATAAATGCCATAGCGGAGAGCGCTGGGATAGAGTGTATGGTTGGAAGTATGATCGAATCAAAACTAGGAATTACTGCAGCGGCTCACTTTGCTGCAAGTCAGAAAAATATTACGCGTTTCGATTTTGATGCCCCCCTAATGTTTAAGGAAGAGAATGTTGATGGAGGGGTAGCGTACAACAAAAGTATGATAACATTTAACTCATACACAGGATTAGGTATACATTCAGTTAAACAAGGGGGTTTACAAATTGGAATTAACTAGAAAAACAGTAAGTGTTACAGTAGCCACTTTGTGGTCTAATCCGGAAAGCGCTAGAAACGTGGATGAAAAAGCGATACATAACCCAGTAAATCTAGAAGGATGGTTAGATCAACTTTCCTATTCATCGAGCCTTGCACTATGCGATGAAAACCGAGTTCAATCTCAGGTCCTTTATGGGGATGAGGTATTGATTTTAGAAGAAAAAAATGACTGGTCTCATGTTATCGTTCCTTCTCAGCCATCATCGAAGGATCCAAGAGGCTACCCAGGCTGGATTCCTACAGAGCAACTATCAGAAGAAATTTATGATGGCGATGGAGTATATGTATCAATAATAAAACATGGTGCTGCGGTAACCAATCAAGGTGATGATACGTTGCATCTAAGCTATCAAACAAGACTTCCTCTAATTGATCACACTATTGATGAATATAGAGTTTGGACACCACATGGCGATAGGTTGATCAAAAAGGAGCACTCAGAATTAGTTGAAGTAAATGGTGATGTTGGAAATGGAGATGAGCTAGTAAAAAACGCAGAAAAATTTATTGGACTTCTTTATCTCTGGGGAGGGATGTCCTCTTATGGCTATGATTGTTCAGGTTTTAGTTATAACATGGCACGTTCGATCGGTTGCACCATCCCAAGAGACGCTCATGATCAGATGAAGTCAGGTGAGCACGTACAGGATGGAAATTGGGATGTGGGAGACTTATTATTCTTCGCTTATGAGAAAGGAAAAGGGAGCGTTCACCATGTCGGGATGTATTATGGTGATGGAAAGATGATTCACTCTCCAAGTACAGGCCGCATAATCGAAATAACACCATTAAAGGGAACGATCTACGAAGAGGAGCTCTGTGGTGTTAGGAGATATTGGGGAAATTGATGTTAGATTTCAGTATGATCTCAAACAAAGTAAAAGACTGTTTCATTGGTCTTGAAGGTAATCATTCAATTCTTATCAAAGGTCCAGATGGTGATATCACATTACAATCCGAACAGCCTGTATCATCTGCTAGCATAATAAAAATCCCTATTATGATTGAAGCATTATATCAAGCAGAAAATGGACGGATTCATTTAGACGATACGATCATGGTAGAGAACCATAATTGTGTTCAGGGATCAGGGGTGCTATCTCACCTTTCTATACAGGATGGATGGAAGGTTTCGGATCTTATCATATTGATGATCATCTCCTCTGATAATACAGCAACAAATCAGTTGATCGATCTACTAGGGATTTCCTCTATCAACAGTACGATGAGAAAATTAGGGTGTTACCATTCTACATTGATGAGAAAGATGATGGATCATGAATCTCTGAAATTAGGAAAAGACAATTTGATGTGTGCTAGCGACACAGTGACATTGTTACACGCAATTCATTCTGGTAACATGCTATCAAATGAGTCTAAAGAATGGGCATTATCAGTATTAACAAAACAACAATTTCAAGATAAGTTTCCTTCAAAGATTTCTCATCTTTCAGAAGGGGAACTCGCTCATAAAACAGGCGAATTAGAAGGAATCGAGCATGATGTAGGAATATTATTCACTCAGCATGGCCCTGTTTTCTACGCGTTTTTAACAGCTGGACTGATAGAAAATCGATATGGAAGAGACGCGATCGCAAATGCAGGCAGATTGCTATACGATTACTATAGTGAAAAAGTATAATAAACGAAGAGACACCGTCATATCGACGGTGTCTCTTCGTTTAAGTACCTATTTCTACTCGTGTTCCAATAGGAACCGTTCTAGAAAGCTCTTCAACGTCTTCATTATACATTCGGATACATCCTCTAGATACATAGTTACCTATTGATGAAGGGTCGTTGGTACCATGTATACCATAGTGTTTTTTTGAAATGCTCATCCACATCGTACCATATGGCCCACCTGGATTAGGCGCTTTATTGATGATGATGTACAAACCTTTTGGGGTTTCATGAAGCATACGACCGACACCAACAGGGTATACCTTAACAATGGCACCATTTTTGTATAGTGATAGTTTACGGGTAGAGAGTGATACATAAATCGTATAGGGAATAGTAGAAGGATCAGGATACCCAGGAATCAAGATGATTTGACCTGGATAGATAAGGTTAGGATTAGGCAAAGTATTCACTTGTAACATTTCCCAAAGGGGGACGCGGTAATCTCCCGAGATGCTTGTTAGAGTTTCACCAGGACGAACAGTGTGCTTCAAGATAATTCACCTCTTGTAGGAATAGTCGACAAAGGAGCGAATGTATTGAATATCGTAATTATCGCAGACACTCATCTACCAAAGAAAAAGAAAAGCTTGCCTTTTAAACTTGTGAATGAGCTTGAAGATGCTGACTTCATCATCCACGCGGGTGACTGGCAAACAATCGATGTATACGAAGAATTAATACACCATGCGCCAACTTCAGGAGTATATGGGAACGTCGATGATAACCAGATTAAAGAAAAGTTCGATTTGAAAAACATCGTTGAGATAGGATCATTGCGAATCGGGATTACTCATGGACACGGACGTCGTAAAACAACTGAAAAACGTGCCGTGGAATTATTTGAAGGTGATGGGGTAGATATCGTCATCTTTGGTCATTCGCATATCCCTGTTCATAAAGAATATGATGGGAAAATCGTTTTTAATCCTGGCTCCCCAACCTATAAGCGAAGACAACCAAAGTATTCTTTTGGAAAACTAGAGTTATCAGAAGATGGGTGTTTCACACTTGAGCATGTATTTTTTGATGAAAGCGAATCGGAAGCATCGAAATAATTGAACAAATCTCCATGCAACTGTATAATGTTTGTATAACAATTGTACGACTTTTTGCGGATGAGCTGGAAGGGGAAGTTTTCATGAGTAAAAACAAAAGAGTCATTGTAATAGGTGCTGGGCCAGGCGGACTGACTGCAGCTATGTTATTAGCCAGTAAAGGATATGCAGTGACGATATATGAGAAACAATCATTTGTAGGAGGACGTACATCCTCGTTCGAGCGTCAGGGTTACGTATTCGATAGGGGTCCAACCTTTCTTAATATGCCGCATATACTAGAAGAAGTTTTTGAGCAATCAGGTCGTAATGTTCATGACTATATAGATTTAGTTGAAGTTGATCCTATGTATGAGTTGAAATTTGGTCATATGTCATTTTTTCCAACACGTAAGAGGGAAGAAATGGTCGAACAAATTGAAAACTTATTCCCTGGTAACGGTGAAGGGTATAGAAGGTTTATGAAAGAAGAAAAAGAGAAGTTCGAGGCTCTTATGCCAATTTTACAAAACAAGCACGATTCGTTATTTGATTATGGAAGGTGGCGGTTTTTAAAAGCGTTACCTAAGCTTACTGTAACGGATAGCGTTTATGAACGCCTGTCCACATATTTTGATGATGAGCGTCTTCGCCTCTCGTTTACGTTCCAAGCGAAATATCTTGGTATGTCACCATGGGAGTGCCCTGGAGCGTTTACCATTTTATCGTATATGGAGCATGAATATGGCATTTTTCACCCGATCGGAGGCGTGAACCAAATATGCAAAGCGATGGCAAGAGTCATCGAAGAAGAAGGAGGTTCCATCCATACCGGAACAGCAGTTAAAGGCATTCTTATCGATGGATCAAGTGTACAAGGTGTTGAACTTGCAGATGGAAGAAAGGAATATGCTGACGAGGTTATCGTTAATGCTGATTTTGCACACGCCGTAAATCACTTATTTCCAGAAGGAAAAGGAAAAAGATACTCCCCTAAAAAGATGGAACGGAAGAAATATTCTTGTTCAGCATTCATGCTTTACCTAGGTGTTAACAAATCTTATGATTTATCACACCATACAGTTGTATTTTCTGGTGATTATAAGAAAAATGTCGAGGAAATCACTAAACAAAAAATGCTTTCAGAAGATCCTTCTATTTATATTCAGAATGCTAGCGTAACGGATAAAACGTTGGCACCTGAAGGGAAATCTTCTATCTATATTCTAGCTCCAGTCCCGAACAACTTTAGTTTAATAGATTGGGAGAAACATAAAGATAATTTCAGAAGGTTAGTATTAAACCAAATAAAAGAAAAAACAGGCTTTAACGATCTTGAAGATCATATTGAGGTAGAAGAAATGTACACACCTACTGATTGGGAGTACGACATGAACGTTTACAAAGGTGCGACGTTTAATCTTGCTCATAACCTCCCTCAGATGATGTTCTTCAGACCTCCAAACCAGTTTAAAGAATTCGAACACTGTTGGCTTGTAGGTGGTGGAACACACCCAGGAAGTGGTCTTCCTACGATTATGGAATCGGCAAGGATCACTACGAATCTTCTACATCAAGAAAACATCCAGCAAGAAAGGAGCGGCACATGAACATAGGAATTATTGGTGGCGGAATCGGTGGCATGTTGTCTGCTCTCATGCTTGCTAGAAAAGGACACAACGTTACGATACACGAAAAAGCTAACGTTCTCGGTGGTAGACTCGCATTTGTCGAAAGGGAAGGTTTCAAGATCGACAAAGGACCAACGATCGTACTATTGCCAGAAATGATCTATGAGTTTCTAAATAAAGCGGGAGTTGATAGAGAAGAAGTGGAAATGATCCGCTGCGATCCACTTTATCGAATGATTTACCCTGATGGTTCTTCATTCACCAAAACGAGTGATATTCAAAATCAGGTAGATGAAATTAGATCGATGTTTCCTGGAGAGGAAGAAGGGTTTTTACGCTACCTAGATGATATGAGAGTAAGATTTAATAAAGGAAAAAAAGCTTTTCTAGAAAAGTCTTTTATTCATAAGAGAGAATTTTTTACTTTTAAAAATATGAAGCTCCTCTTAGAACTAAAAGCTCATCAAAACGTTCGCTCACAGGCTTCCCAATATTTCAAAGACGAGCGTTTACAGGATGCCTTCTCACTACAAACGCTATACATTGGTGGCGATCCTTCTGGATCTCCAGCGCTCTATTCACTAGTACCTTTTAGTGAGTACGAGCATGGTATCTGGTATATCAAAGGCGGGTATGCCAGCCTCATATCCCTATTAGAAAAACATATTCAAAAAGAAGGGATTACCGTTAACTTTGGCTCTGCAGTTGAAGAGTTGATAATAAATCAGAACGATTGTAAAGGATTCCGAGCCTTAGATGGTGAATTTTATTATGATAAGGTAGTTTTTAACGGAGATTTTCCAATGATTCATAATTTGATTAAAGCCGAGAAGCCACCGAAGAAAAAGTATACACCATCATCAGGTTGCTTGCTCCTTTATCTTGGACTCGACCGAATTTATGAAGAAGTCGATGTCCATCAATTTTTCATGACGGATGAGTTTAAAGCTCATATGAAAGACGTCTTCAAAAACCGATCGATTTCAAAGGATCCAGCGATCTACACGTTCCACCCTTCAAAAATAGACCATTCTCTTGCCCCTCCAGGTAAAGGTGTCCTCTATGCACTAATCCCGGTGCCTTCAGGTACTGCTACTAACTGGGAAGAAAAAGATTCATTAGCAAATGAAATCATCGGAGTACTAGAAGAAAGAGGCTTCCCACATTTGAAGGAAGCAATCGAATGGATGGAAATTCGGACCCCACTTGATGCAGAAGTGGAAGGATTATTTGAAGGGGGCAGTTTTGGAATAGCACCAACGTTAACACAGTCTGGTGCATTTCGTCCTCAGGTTAAACCATTAAATTACAAAAACCTATATGCTGTAGGAGCATCTGTACACCCAGGCGGTGGAATACCGATCGTGATGCAAGGTGCCGATCTCTTAGTAAAAGAAATAGAAAGGGTGTGAGTGAAAATGCTGGAGCAATCATATAAACATTGTGAATCGATTATAAAACATCATTCAAAAACATTTTATAAAGCTTTTTCCTTGTTACCCTCAAACAAAAAGAAAGCAGTCTGGGCCGTTTATAGTTTTTGTAGGAGAGTCGATGATATTGTAGATGAAGGCACTGATCCAGAGAGAGAATTGACTGAGTTCAGATCTCAATTCGCTCGGTTTTTGAACGGTGAAAGATTGGTGAATGACCCTATGTGGATTGCTCTCCACGATGTTTTTCAAAAATTCAAGATGGACCATCAACCTTTTCAAGATATGATTGTAGGACAGGAGATGGATCTCTATAAATCTAGATACAAATCGTTGAGTGAACTTGAACATTATTCGTATCACGTTGCCAGTACCGTTGGATTGATGCTTCTACCGATTTTAGCACCGAAAAAGGTTGAGTCACTTTCAGATGGCGCGGTTTCTTTAGGCATCGGGATGCAGATTACAAATATATTAAGAGACATTTCTGAAGATCTTGATCGAGATCGTATTTATATTCCGACTGATGAAATGAACGCTAGCGGTGTATCATCGGCAGATCTTTTTAATCGAAAGGTAACGCCAGAATTCATTGAATTGTGGGAGAAGCTAGCTGCTCGAGCGGAATATCACTATGAGAATGCTTTTGCTACGATCGACCTTTACCCTCTCGACGCCCGTCTCCCAGTTAAAAGTTCAGCACTTTTATACCGAGCGATTCTGAAATCGATTCGAAAAAAAGAGTACAATGTATTTGATCATCGCGCATATGTGACAGATGACGAAAAAGAAGAACTATTATCTGCAATAAGTGGAAGTTAGATGGTAGAACCCTCACTGAAGACGTGAGGGTTTTTTGCTTGTTATATTCTTATTATTCTGAAGGTGGTAAACTTTAGTTTATTAAGATACCAGATCATTTCATTCTGAAGGGAGAAGGCTATGAATCAACTATTTAATAAGCTTGAAGATTTATATAGTGAGATGGTAGAACTGAGAAGACATTTTCATCAATATCCTGAGCTTTCATTTGAAGAAGTTGAAACTCCCAAACTTATAGCGAACTATCATCGAGAGTTAGGTCATGATGTCAGAGAGCACGTTGGTGGTAGAGGAGTAGTTGCAACGTTAAAAGGAACGAAGCCTGGTAAAACCGTTGCTTTGAGAGCCGATTTTGATGCGCTGCCAATCCAGGAAGAAAATGAGGTTCCATATAAATCCAAGGTGGATGGTGTGATGCACGCTTGCGGTCATGATGGACATACGGCTATATTACTTTGTTTAGCAAAAGCGCTAAATGCGATACAGAATGAGTTAGAAGGGACCATCGTCTTTATCCATCAGCATGCAGAGGAATATCAGCCTGGTGGTGCGATCGCAATGATTGAAGATGGTTGCTTAGAAGGAGTAGATGTCGTGTTCGGAACACACCTGAGGGCTACAGAGGAAATGGGAAAGATCATGTATAAAGAAGGTCCGTTTATGGCTGCCGCTGACCGGTTCGAGATTGAAATCATCGGACGAGGTGGTCACGGTGCACAGCCACATTTAACAAAGGACAGTATCGTGATCGCTTCACAATTAGTAGTCAACTTACAGCAGTTAGTATCCAGAAGAGTGAACCCCCTGGATTCTGCTGTACTATCAGTTGGAACATTTGATGCACGGAACGCATTCAATGTCATCGCTAATAATGTTCAACTAGTAGGGACGGTGAGGACATTCAAAAAGAACGTAAAAGAGTTAATGGAAAAAGAGATCGAAAGGGTGGTTAGAGGGACATGTTTAGCGGCGGATGTCGACTATAAGCTTAACTATGTTCATGGCTATCCTGCACTAGTCAATCATAAAACTGAAACAGAGCTATTGAAGAACTATGCAGAGCTAGTTCCTGATGTAAAAGAAGTAACTGAACACGAAGCTCAAATGGGTGGAGAAGACTTCTCTTATTATTTGCAGCATGTGCCTGGTACCTTTTTCTTTACAGGTGCTTTAAACCAAGATGCAGAACAAGTATACCCTCATCACCATCCTCGTTTTTCATTTGATGAAAGGGCGATGTTAGTCGCAGCTAAAGTTATGGCGACGGCCGCTTTATCGTATAGTAAATCCCAAAGAAGCTAAATAAAAATTGCGCCTCGCGCGATTTTTATTTTAGACTCTTTTCAACGCTCCGTATTTAATGATATCGATATATTCATCTAACTCGGGTTCGATTTTTTCAAGTATTTCTGAAAAGCTCATTGCTTTTTCTTGATATGCTTTTAGGTTTTTTTGAGCGATTTGGTCTAGAATAGTCATCGTGAGATTGATCACTTTATCTGGAGTTGCATTTTCCTTAAGAAGACTTCGGTCAATAAGCTTTTCAAGGTATTGGTCACTATACACGTCGATGTTCTTCTGAAGCATGGATTGAATTTCTTCCTCCATACCTTGAGGAGGGTTAAGAAGTGTTTGTGTGACAAGCTCAGTTTCTTTTAAATAATGAAATTGAACTCGCTTTTTAATTAAGACAACTTCTTTTACTCGGTTAAAGAAATCCTGTGACTCGACATGTTGTAATTCGGCCATAATGTTGTCCCCAATCAGCTTTCGGCAATAGTCGACAACATAGATGAAAAGGTTTTTCTTGTTTTTAAAATAATGATACAAGATTCCTTTCGAAATTCCTGCACGTGCCGTGATTGTATCCGTCGACGTTTTTTCATATCCAGTATCGGCAAACTCTTCTATACAAATGGTGAGAATTCGCTTTTTCTTTTCATCTGCCAGTTTTTCGAAATTTGAATACATACAGATTCCTCCTTTCCTATACGGCGATATCTTTCTTACGATAATAGCTAAATGTACCCCAAATGCTTAAAACGATAACGATTAACATAATGCCAACGTATAAGGAATTCAGCGATTCGTTAGAAATAATATCTGCTGGGTCAATGTATTTGAATAGGCTAAAATACGTTAGGAATTCCAAACCATCCGTTATACCTGACACCACACTAAGAAAATACGAAATTAATACAAGACCAAGGGAAACAGAAGTTATTGTTCTCGCTTTCTTCATGGTTGCGGATAATAAAAAGGCTATAGCTGCGAACGTGATGTGCATGAGTAGTGTTCCAATGATCAATAGCCCGAATGTTTTTAAAGGAACATCTTCATCTGCAAATTGAAACCCGACTAAACAAACTAGCATAATAACGACATTGAGAATCACAATATTCGTCAAGACAGCTAGAAGCTTTTCTGCGATTACTCGAGTTCTTGTAATTGGTTTTGATAGTAAAAATTCAACCGTTTTCTCATTTTCTTCTTTTGCAATCATATTCGACGCAAGCATGACTGCAAAAATACTACCAAACAATGTTGTCATGAAATGAATTTGCATCCCGTAGAAGCCGAGTAGTGAGCCAATATTTAGTCGATCCATTCCAAAAGCTTGCTTAAATGAATCCGGGTAAGCACTTAACAAATCATTCATTGTCTGTTGATCTTGGGTAAACTGAGGATAGATACTGAGCGTCATCAAGATGATTCCAGCTAAAATGATGGACCAAATCAAAAGTGACTTCATATTTTTCTTCATCTCACGGTTATAGATCATCATTTGGTTCACTCACCTTTCATTCGTAATAGTGCATGAATACTTCATCAAGAGAAGGTTCTTGGATGAGCACATCCAAAATGTCGAGAGTTGCTAGATGGTTTAAGAGCACGTTCATGTCTCCACGATAAAGGAACGTTGTGTTCTTATCATGAGTTTGTTTATCTTTGACACCTTCAAAAGGGAATTGAACGTCTTCACCATTCTCTATGGTGAGACTAATTTTCTTAAGACTATTTTTGATTAAGGTTTCAACTTTCTCCACAGTAACTAACTTGCCATCTTTAATGATGGCTACGCGATCGCACATTTTTTGAACTTCACTCAGAATGTGAGATGAAAAGAAGATCGTTGCTCCTTTTTCCCTTTCTTTAGAAATCAATTCAAAGAATGTGTTTTGCATCAGTGGATCAAGGCCACCGGTAGGTTCGTCAAGAATGAGAAGTTTAGGTTCATGGAGGATCGCTTGAATGATTCCAACTTTTTTGCGATTACCAAAAGAAAGATCCTCCATCTTCTTGTTTAAATCCAACTGAAGCTTTTCAGCAAGTTCATAGATTCGATTCGTATTTTTGTATTGATGAAATTTAGCAGAATACTGCAGCAAATCGATTGCTTTCATATCATCGTAATAATGAACTTCTGAAGGAAGATAACCAACAATCTTCTTAATTTCCTTTGAGTCAGACACGATATCTTTACCGAAAATTGTCGCAGTTCCACCTGTCGGCTGTAGTAAATTCAATAGCGTACGTATCGTTGTACTTTTACCCGCCCCGTTCGGACCGATAAATCCAAAGATTTCTCCTTCATGAATCGTAAGTGATACATTCTCAATTCCACGGCTTTTCTTGTAAAATTTTGAAAGATTCTTTAATTCTACCGCTTCCATGATATCTTCTCCTCCCCGTAAACCATAGTTGACTCTGAAGTCAATTTCAGAATACACCTCATTGACTACTTAGTCAATAACATGTTTTGATATGTACCTATTATTAGATCAGTGATAAAATTGGTTGTATGATGAGGTAAAATGGGATGATAAGGAGGGGATCTTAATGACTAAATTACCTACGACAACGTGCCCAAAATGTGGTGGAACAGATCTTGGAAAAGGAAAGCATTCAGGGTATGCCGTCATGACTCCGATGAGAAGAAAACTGAGTTTAGGGTCGGAGATTGAACATCTATTATGTACGGATTGTGGTTTTATAATAGAAAGCTATGTAAAGAACCCAGAAAAATTTAAAAACACCCTTTAACCTTATTACATAATAATAAAAAAGCATGGAAGCGTCGGCGCCTCCATGCTTTTTTAGTTGTAAGACACTCTAGAGTCTTTTTTTTCGTGTTTCGATATGATATGATTCGCAACATTATTTCCGCTGATGACGACCATAGGTGATCCACCACCAGGATGAGTGCTTCCACCTGCGAAATAGACGTTCTTTATGTCTTTTGAACGGTTTGAAGGACGTAAAAAGCTATTTCGGAGAGTGTTGGAGGATATACCATATAAAGCTCCTCGATAAGCATTAAAGCGGTCCTTGATTTGAGATGGACCGATAACTTTCTCAACTACTTTTAGTTTTCGAATAGGAAGCCCATGTTTTTCAAGTTTGTCATAGATCCGTTCTTTGTACGCTTCTTCAGGCATCTCATTATGATTAGAAAGAGGCGGTGCATTAACTAGAATGAAGAGGTTATCACCATCAGGCGAAACATCAGGATCTGAATGAGAAGAATTTGAAATATAAACTGTAGGATCTTCAGGCCATATTCCGTTAAACAACTCTTTGAATTCTTTTTGGTAGTCTTCTGAGAAATACACTTGGTGGTGTACTAAATCAAGTCTTGAAGACAGCCCTACCATTATGACAAAAGCGGAAATAGAAGGGGATACGCTTTGAATTCTTGAGTCTCGAAATGATGGTCGCTCAGACTCTTTGACGAGAGAAGGGTAAACTTCTAATAGATCACCGTTGATGATGACTTCTTCTGTCTTTTGCACCTTACCGTCAACCGTTTCAATCATTTCTGCTCGACCATTACTAACATGTACTGTCTTCACTGGGGTTTCCAAATGAATTGTAACCCCTAGTTCTGATGCTAGTTTTTCCATCCCGCGTGCAAGTGAGGTGTTTCCACCTTTCACATAATATACGCCTTGTACCATTTCTAAATATCCAATCATCGCAAACGTTGCGGGTGATAAAAAAGGTGATGAACCTATATAGGTTGCATAGCGATTGAACGCTTTTAAGATTAGAGGGTGTTTAAAATATCGTTCATGAAAATGATTCATTTTCTCTAAAGGTCTTACCTTTAGCATGGATTGAAAAAGGGAAGGGGACAAGTAGTCCTTCCAAGAAAGAAACATCCTCGGGAAAAATGACGATTTTGATAGTCGGTATAATCGATCGACTTCCTTAAGATATGTTTGATAGTTTTTAGCTGCATATGAATCTAGCTTTTCAAACTGGTCGACCATATCTTGTGGATCTGTACTCATCATGAATGAACTGCCATCATGATCAATGTTTCTAGTGTGCCGTTCAATTTTTATCCATTCAAAGTAATTCCTTGGGTCAACACCGGCTTCTTCAAATACGGAATCAAAGACTTCAGGCATCGTCATCGTATTGGGACCGAAATCAAAATGGTATGTTCCTAACGATACCGGCATCATCTTGCCGCCAGCGTATCCGTTTTTTTCATACACATCGACTTTGTATCCTTCACTTGCTAATTTAATCGATGCAGCAAGTCCTGCCAGTCCTGCACCTACGATTGCAATTTGTTTCATGAGTAGGTTCTTCCTTTCCAAACATATCCTTTTTGTTTTATCCCTTTCATCATCGAATTGATCAGAAGACACATAAATGCTAGTGAACTAATCGGCATCATGAATGAGAGTAGAATGGACTGATTGGTTTTCCAATCGACCCAGGCTTTTTGGAGCGTGATCAATATGTAAGGAATGAAAAGAGAGTACATTGGCTCACCTATCGTATAGCTTACAACCCCTATGATCAGCAGTACGGCAGGCAAGAAGTAAAAACAGCCGTAAAAGAGAAATAGAATACTAACAAGCAAACGAGACCGACCGAGTCCTGGAAACAAGTTTTTTGTAAACCCTTCCCACACATCTTTGTTAGAACGATACATATAGCATGTTGTAAATTTGGTAACGTTCGCTAAAATCGAGCGATATCCATTTACCTTAAATGTACGTGATAGGTGAACGTCGTCGATTAAACTGTTTTGGATGGAGCGATGTCCACCGATACGCTTGTAAGCCTTATGATCGACTAAGATAAATGCCCCATGAGCAGCAGTAAATGCTGGTCTTGTTGTATGGTTTGCTGGTAAAAGGGGCAGATGGAAGTTAACGACGAAATGCTGAAGGGGTACGAGTAATTTCTCTAATAATAATGATACTGGAAAAGCGGGAAATCCAGATAGCATAGATGCCTTCGTTCTCCTAAGCATTTCGAGCGATGCTTGAATCGTGTCCTTATGTAGACGCATATCAGCATCGATAAAAAGTAGGTAGCTCCCTTTAGCTCGTTCACTTAGTTGGTGACATGCAAACACTTTACCATTCCAGGAAGGAGGCAGTTCTTCACCCTCAAGTATCGTGAACCGATCATCACGTTTTGTATGTTCGGTGAGTAGAGGTAACGTATGATCCTCAGAGTTATCATTTAATACTAGTACTTCAATGTTGGGATAAGTGAGCGCTTTTAAATTCGTGATAAGATCGACTACATTCTCTTCTTCATTACGAAGAGGGATAAGGACGGAAACGAGTTCCTCCTTATCCCTGGTTGCTTTTTCGTTACGCAGACTTGGCATGAACAGTGAATTTATGATAGTCCATAGAAGGAAGCTCGCTAGTATGAGAATATAACTAATCAACATTAGACGATCACCTTTTCAGAAGAAGACAGCTCAAAGTTTTTTATACTTTTTCGATATGCATACAAGAAAGCATAAGTAGGTATACCAGTAATCGTTACAGCTAACCAGAGCTGATCTAGAATGCCTAAGAAAATAAAGAAGCCCATCACCATTCCAAATAGGGCGACCATACGATGCTTCCAAAATAAGAAACTTTCTTGAGATTGTGGAGAAATCCTGATATAAACGGGATATAGCAGGACATGAAAGAAGAAAGAAACAAAAAACCATCCCGAAAAATTTTGTAACGGAACTTGATAATAAAAACTGTCTCCTTCCCAACCCCAGTAACCCTTCACAAGGTATGCAACAGGATCGATTATCAAATCGATCAGAACTGCAATAACTGCTCCTATTAGGGAATATGCAAACCATTTTAGTAGTGAGTCATTCATCTTCTTCAAAAACTGAGCAGAAAGAACATGGGTAACAGCTACGACCATCACCCATGCAAATCCAATTCCGATCGGAACCTCAGCGATTTTATAGCCAAAGTCTCCTGAATAGTTGTATTGACCAAAGATCCATCCGTAATGAACACCAAGTGATTCCGCTGCCATGCTCATGATAAATATGAAGATGCTGATCGACGTTCCTAGAGTCTTACCGAACGTTCGAATAAAATAAAATGTAGCTAACACGCCACAAAGAATGAGGAAGAAAGCATTTGCCCATTCAAGAAATGGGGGTAGGATGTCGAATCCAACGAGGAAGATTCCACATCCATACCAAAATAGAAATAAATTAAAGACGATTTTATCTAGTTTGAGCATGTAATGAAGATCCCTTCTTAGCCAGTTTGTTCTTCAGATAGTTTAAGGTCTTCAGCGATTAAATCAGCTGTTAGCTGACCTGATAATGTTACCATCGGTACGCCTCCACCAGGGTGAGTCGATCCACCGACAAAGTAGAGGTTCTCTACAAGGGAGCTTCTAGAAGGAATCTTGAAGCCGCCGTTGACTTTGCGATCAGTCGCAACCCCGTAGATCGAACCACCGTTTGAACCATATAATTCACGGATGTCATCAGGAATAAATTGATATTCAAATTCGATCGATTCCCTGAGACCTTCCATTCCCATACGTTCTAGTTTGTCGAGAACAGTTTCTCGGTATCTCCCTCGGTATTCTTCAAAACTCTCTCCGGCTTGAAGTGGAGGAACATGAGTCAACACGAAAAGATTTTCTTTCCCATCAGGTGCTTGCGAAGGATCCGATTTAGAAGAAATACCAATGTATACTGTTGGATCATCAGCCGGAACACCCTCGTCGAAAATTTGCTGAAACTCACGCTTAGGATCTTCTGAGAAGAAGAAGTTATGGTGTTGAAGCTGATCGAACGTCTTATTGACACCAAGTAGTAGGACGAGACCTGATACAGTAGGAGTGTACTTCTTCAGTTCTTGCTTCACTTTGTCAGCACCAGGTTCTTGCTTCAATAAAGTATCGTGAGCTGGAATGCCCTCAAGGTTACTAACGATCAAATCTGCTTCCATCACATGACCACTAGATAATCTCACGCCAACCGCTTTCTTATCCTTTGTCATGATTTGAGTAACTTCTGTGTTCACTTCAACATCAACATCTAACTCTTCTAGGAGTTTCAACATCCCTTTGGCAATGTTATACATGCCACCCTCGACGTAATAGATTCCGAGCCCAAGTTGCACATAGACTAGCTGTGATAAAATTGCAGGAGAATGGTATGGAGATGACCCGATGTACATGACAAAGAAGTTGAACAGTTGACGAAGATGCTTGTCTTTTAAATACTTTTCTGTTGCCTGATTCATCGATTTCATTGGATCCATTGCGAGCAAGTCCTTAAACGAGTGAAGCTTTTGCATATCTTGTATTCCAGAAAGGCTCTTGCTATAAAAGCTTTTTAAGCTCAGGTCAAACATCGATTTGCAATAATCTAAATAAGATAGGAAGTTCGAATAATCTTTCTCTGATTGTTTATGTACCTCTGAAAGCATAACTGCTAAATCACTCGTTACATCGATCTCAGCACCATCCTCAAAAAACGTTCTCCACTGAGGCTCAATACGTGTAATCTTCATATAATCACTTACATTTCGATCAGCACTTTTAAACAGTCTTTCTAAAACCCATGGCATCGTGAGAATGGAAGGTCCTGTATCGAAGGAAAAGCCTTTTCCAGAACGTTTGTTAAGTTTCCCGCCTGGTCGTTCATTTCTTTCGAGTACCGTTACATCATGACCATCTGCGGCTAAGCGAATGGCTGCAGATAATCCACCTAGTCCTGCACCGATTACAATTGCTTTTTTTCCCATACTTTTCTCCTCCTCAGTGTAAATAAGGTCTATACGTCGACTTTTTTCACATGCGGCTGTATAGTGTAAGTATAACCTTTGTGAAAGTAAGATGACAGTCTTGGTGTGTTCTCTGCTCTAAAACGTATGACTGAACTATTACCTTAAATGAAAGACTGTAAACAAATAATGAAAGTTGGGTAGCCCATGCAAGTATTTCATCTATCGATTGCCGGTTTGATCGTAACTAACGTTTTTGCGTGGCTTGCCATACATGTTTGTATCTCTTATTTCTGTTTGAGAGTCCCTGATTCCTTCTATGAGTCCTTCATAGTAAGGAATCGTATAAAAAGCTTTGAAGCTAGTTTATATGAAAGTTTGAAAATCAAGTATTGGAAAACGATTTTACCGGATGGTGGTGGCGTTTTCAGAGGGGGCTTTAGAAAAAAAGAACTTAAAGCGCTTACGGTTGCGTACGTTAGCAAGTTCATTGTTGAAACGAAACGAGCGGAAATCAATCACTGGATTCTAATACCGCCTTCACTATCATTTTTCTTCTGGAACCCGCCTCTAGTAGGTTGGATTATGGTCGGGTATGCACTCGTTGTAAATATCCCTTTCATCATGATTCAACGGTACAATCGGAACAGACTTGAACTACTTTTACCTAAATTAAAGAAAAAAGAACAACGTAGGAGGTCTACCGTTGAAACCTATGGAACATGATCTTACAGAAAAACGAAAGAATGAACATATCGATATATGTCTTACTGAAGAAGTAGAAGGCCAAGGAATTACAACCGGACTCGAGAAGTTTAGATTTAAACACCAAGCTCTGCCTGAGATTGCATTTGATGAGATCGATCTCTCAACTTCATTTCTAGGTAAAAAAGTATCTTCGCCTTTTTTGATCAGTTCGATGACTGGTGGTACGAAAAGGGCATGGGAGATCAACAAGCGGCTCGCGAAATCAGCTGAAAGAGAAGGATGGGCTCTCGGTGTAGGATCAATGCGGGCAGCGATTCAAGAAGACCGATCAGCTTATTCTTTCGAAGTAAGGAAATACGCTCCTACGATCCCCATCTTCGCAAATATTGGAGCTGTTCAGTTAAACTATGGATTCACTATTGATGAATGTAAGAAAGCAATCGAGCTTGTTGATGCAGATGGTCTTATTCTTCACGTAAATCCGCTTCAAGAAGTGTTTCAGCCTGAAGGAGATACCAATTTTAAAGAACTATTGCCTAAAATTGAAAGTGTCGCGAAGGCACTCGATGTTCCCGTAGGGATTAAAGAAGTAGGAATGGGAATCGATGGAGATACTGCAAGGCGGTTGGTAGAAAGCGGAGTAGGCTTTATTGATGTAGCTGGTGCAGGTGGAACATCATGGATTAAGGTCGAGAGCTATCGTTCACATCAGAGTATGAGAGAACAAGCAGCTGAAGCGTTTCAAAGTTGGGGGAACGCTACCGCTGAATGTTTGATCGAAGTTCGAAATGAACTCCCACACGCGCCGATCATTGCAAGTGGCGGTCTTAAAAACGGTGTTGATGCCGCCAAAAGTATTGCCTTGGGGGCTGATCTTGCAGGGTTTGGCCGAGCACTTCTTCATAGCGCAGTAGACGACAGTGAAGAAGCGTTATTAGACCAGCTGAGACGAATTCAGTTCGAACTACAAACTGCTATGTTTGGAATTGGCGCGTCTTCAATTGCGCAACTCAAAAAAACAAATTTGCTTCGTCAGTCGTAGCCGGAGAATTTACTCCGGTTTTTAGTATAGCACCCTTTTCCGAGCACAAACTAACCGGAAAGGGGGAGTGAAAAATGGATTGGCTTTCGATCGTACCGTTCTTGGTCATGATTCTCGTAGCGATGAAGACGAAACTCGTTATACCTGGGTTAACAGCAGGGTTGCTAACAGCTTCATTCATACATAAGCCTCAACCTATAGAAGGACTCGAGCAGTTTTATCAATTTATTATGAGTGGTTTAAAAGATGAGAGCAACATTAAAATCATCATCTTTTTATACATGTTTACTGGTCTCATCGGAATGATGAAATATACTGGTGGAATAAAAGGCTTCGTTCGATTCGCTTCTGGAAAAATCACTTCGAAAAAGGGAGCGTTATTTTTAACATGGTTATCAACGCTCGGGACGTTTAGTGCTCCGAGCTTTCGCATCGTTACGGTTGCCCCGATTATGAAAGCACTCTTGAAAAAAGTGAAGATGACCCCTCAGGAACTTGGCTTTGTGATTGAAACCACAGCAACTCCAGTAATTGTTCTAATGCCGATTGCGACTGCGTTCGTTGGATATATGTCCTCTGTTGTCGACCTTTCTTTAAGAGGACAGGGTCTTGAGGGAGATGGCTACAGATTGTTTTTGCAAAGCATTCCGTACAATTTTTTCTCAATATCGATTCTTATCATCGGATTTTATTTAAGTTTCTTTCATCATACGAAGATCCCGGCTACTGATGCTGGGAATATGGAGAAAGAAATCGATGACAAATGGGAAGATTGTCATCCTGTTGTTTCAAAAGATCTTCCGGCAAAACCTATGAACCTTTTGCTGCCACTAGGAGGAGTAATTTTCCTAACGCTTTTAATCACATATTGGAGTGGGTATGAGAAAGGGTTCAAAAGCCCAGTACAGGCATTCATCGAAGCAGATGTATTAGATGCGATGGTCTTCGCTCTAATGACAACCGTTTTGTTAACGTTTCTATTTTATTTATTTCAGAGGTTCTCATTAAAAAACCTTGTCACGTTCTTTATTGAAGGCGGTAATGATATGATGTCTGTCATCGTATTACTAACGATTGTTTGGGGACTTGCTTCTTCTGCTGAAGCATTAGGATTTTCTCAGTTTGTAACGAAGAACTTAAACTGGATTCCTGCATTATTCGTGCCACCGGTGTTATTCCTGGTGGGGGCATTCATTTCATACTTCATTGGCTCTTCATGGGGGACTTGGGGAATTCTTATGCCTTTAGGAGTCTCTCTCGGTGCTACCACAGGAACTTCATTGCCACTCGTGATCGGTGCTGTGTTTGCTAGTGGAACGTTCGGTGCTTTTTCGTCACCACTTAGCGATAATACGAATACAATAGCCAAGATACTTAAGTTGAACACGATGGCTTATGCTTCCTTTAAGCTAAAACCTGCACTGATCGGTGCTAGCGTATCAGCAATCGGATATTTTTTAATTTCTTTGTTCGTTTAGCACACTAATGCAAGCTTTTCTATTGACACCTACTGTTACAACCTTTAATATTGTCATTAACTTAATAATCCTTTTCAAGGATCTTCTTATTCAGAGAGGTGGAGGGACTGGCCCTTTGATACCTCGGCAACGGATTCCTATAAAT
Source organism: Anaerobacillus sp. ABR4_321 (assembly GCF_056158505.1). Taxonomy (NCBI): domain Bacteria; kingdom Bacillati; phylum Bacillota; class Bacilli; order Caryophanales; family Bacillaceae; genus Anaerobacillus; species Anaerobacillus sp. ABR4_321. The sequence continues at coordinate 2,669,788 of NZ_JBSWTK010000001.1, read as the reverse complement.
GTTATACGGGAGCACCGTGCCAATTCCTGCGGCGAAAGTCGGAAAATAAGAAGAGGCGATCGGTAAATCCAAACCCTCTTCTGTTCGGGCAGATGAGGGTTTTTTATATGCACTCCTCATCATACAAACTACTTCAAGGAGTGAAAGGAATTGCAGAAAACGTCAGACAAAAAACAAATGATAATCAACCATCTTCTAGGAAAAGGTATCTATAAGGAACAAGGCAAACAGCTTTACATGTTAACTCTGAGTGAGCTCGAGAAGGTATATACAGAGAAAGCTGTTCAAAATAGCAACAACACTTGGAGAAATGGAGTGGAAAGAATGGAAAAAGCGGTATTTGCAGCAGGATGTTTTTGGGGAGTAGAAGCACTATTTCAGCAGCTGAATGGTGTCGTGTCTACTTCAGTAGGATTTACAGGTGGAAGTACGATCGATCCTTCTTATGAAGAAGTATATAAAGAACTTACTGGTCATGCTGAAGCGGTGCTTATCGAATATAATCCAGCGATTATTACGTATGAGGAACTGCTCCAAGTTTTCTTTGATAATCATAATCCCACATCTTTGAACCGTCAGGGTGAAGATGTGGGTACTAGGTATCGTTCCGCTATTTTTTATAACTCAGATTCGCAAAAGACTTCAGCAGAACTTGCACTGAACGAGCTTACTGAAGCAAAACGTTTTAAGAAGCCAATCGTAACTCAAATTGTTCCTGCAACGAATTTTTATAAAGCAGAGGAGTACCATCAGAGCTACTTAGCAAAGCGTGGACAGTCTTCTTGTAAAATTTCATAATTTAAAAAAGAGGCTTTCCCTTTGTGGGAAGCCTCTTATATTTTATTATCGGTTAACGCCAATGTGATCTAAGAATATTTTTCCTCTTTCTGATTGATCAAATTGAAATGTTATGGAGGTAAGGGTATCTGGTTCAAACGTGTTGTTTTGTTCAATAAATGTACTCATCGGTATGTTGAACGTTTGAAGGACCGGTTCGGTAAGGGCTCCGAATCGCGCTTCTTCATAGAACTTCGTTTTTGTGTGCTGAATCGGTAGCACAGGATGCATACTCATCACATCGCTCAATTTGACACTAGCAGATTCACCGTTTTCAGATGTGGCTGTTATTGTGAAATCCACAAAAACTTCTTCTTCTACTTCAGATACATTCGCCGCTGCAAACGTTAAGGAGCTATCTTTCTTAAACGCGTAAGGATCTTCTAACGCTTTGGTAAACGAAAGCTTGTATGAACCATTCCTAGAGTAGTCGTGATTCCATTTAAGGTAAACGCCGTGATTATCTCTCACTTTATTTCTTCTATAGTCTAATTCACCTTCATACCATTGCAATAGGCCGTTTCCTTGCAATTCAATATAAGGGGTCGAAGCTGTATTGACATCAACATCCTCTTCGAATGTACTAAAAATATGATAAGAAGTATCTTCATATTTACTAATGTACGTTGTTGAAGGGAGCCAATCTAACGCATAGCGGTAATCTTCCAGCATAGGTCGGTAGGAGTTGTCGTTATTCAAGGTAGCTTCTAAAAATCCAGAAACGTATGTTTTTGCAATCTGCATCTGTTCCTCTCCGCTGATCAAAGGCTGTTTGTTCAATAAAAGAGTGAATGGAAAGTAAGTATCGTTATCACCCCAAGTTGTATTAAACTGACCATGGTTAGCTCGGTCGATGTAGAGTGCAGACTTGATCACATCTTCACTACCTGTTAACTCGATGCCATTGAATTGTCGATCTCCCTCAAATTCAGACAGGTCACTATCATATGATCCATGCAGAATTAAGTAATTTACATCGTTCAATTCAATTTTTCGATCAGCTAACGTATGATAGTCAGTCGGAGCGATCGCAATAACGCTTTGTATATTGTATTGATAGTCAAACGACTTGTAGGCGTTATTTGGATAGCGATCTAAGCGATTGAACTTCGCAGCTAAAATTGCAGCCTGACCTCCTCTTGAATGACCAGTCAATGCAATTCTTTCAAAGTCCACTTTCTTATAAAATGGCGTTCCCTCTTCTTCAGAAAGCTTCTCAATTTCTTTTAGATGTTCGAGGAGAAGCCATGCTCTTCCGTTAATATCGCCCCCTAATCCACCTGACCATGATGAATTCAAAAAATTCTCGTCTACAGAGACAGTTATGAACCCTCTACTTGCAAGCAGTTCTCCTAAATAGCTATACCCTTCATCTGAGAATTCTTCCATTTTATGATTGCCATGGACGATTAAGACGAGAGGGAATTTCCCTTTATCGTCAGGCATCCATACTCTGCCGTTTAGTGGAAGGTTCGTATCAGAAAACCCCCAAAACCATTCACGTATTGAAGACCATTCTCCAATTAGTGCTGACCCATTAACAGAGGATGTTTCAATATCGACGTTCTCTCTAAACACATCTCTGTGTTTATCAGTTCCGCTTCCATATGTAAACGTCTTAATATTGTAAGGTCCTGTTAGAGACGGATTTTCACTTACTGGTGAAAAAGATTCCTGCTGAACATCTAACCGTTCTTCAACAATTCCTGGAGTGAAAAGCCAGTAGAAGACCATTCCAGTTATTAGGGTGCCGAGCGCGAGCATAAAAATAGAAGAAGGTCTCTTAAATCCATGGACCAGTGGATAACCAAATAATCCACCGATGAGTAGGCCAGCACCAGCAAGAAAATAAGCAAGTGGAAGGATATTTTCAAAAGCTTTAAATTGATCGAGAGTATAAATGATCACTCCAACCGAAACGATTGCAGCGGATATAAAGAACACCGGTAGTTTGATGATAAACCTCATTATGAGTCTCACGATAAAGAAAGTGGCAAACGTACCTAAAACACTAAGGAGGGAGAAGATGAGTATATCGATTCCTTTACCGAGTCCAGTATGGAAATCAAAACCTATCGAAAAGATGAGGAACATCGTCATGAACAATGCACCGTAGGATGCTCCTTTCCACGTTCGACTAATAAAGGTGTTGATATGAACTTTTAATTTAGAAAGAAAAACTCCTATTTTATTTCGTTTGTTATGTACCGTGCTGCGTCTTTCGAAGTCATGCTGTTGTTCCAACGTTACCCTCCCTTTCTCGTATCATTTCTTCATTATATCAAAGACGACTTTTGTTTAAGGTCATATTTATTAGAAAAGAGGGATATGGGATGAAAAGAATTGAGGTCACAAGTTTTGTTACAGGAAAACTTAATAAAGGTAACATCGATCTTTATAGAAATAAAGTGAAAATTGGTGAACTCAATATCAAAACAGCTGTTTATCAAGTAGATGCTTCATATGTTGTTGAAGATCACCGCATCTATGTTTTAGAAAAAGAACCAGAAGACATTAAACAATTCGTGTTCGATTGTGATTTAGGCTGGTGTTAAAAATGCTGCTGGCGTTCCAGCAGTTTTTTTATGCCCACAACGATTACGTGGTAAGCTATACTGAGATAAGGAAAGATTTCATGAAGAAGAAGGGATGTTTAGATTGGAAGCAGTATGTATTATTGCGGAAAAGCCAGACCAAGGCTCAAGATTAGCCGCTCCTTATCCCTCTGAAAAAAAACAAGGATACATCTACATTAAACCTACACCTGATTTTCCGGGTGGTGCTTATGTAACGTGGGCAGTAGGACATCTCTGCGAATTAGTCCCTCCTGAAACCTATAAGTCAGAATGGAAGCAATGGTCGTTACAGACTTTACCGATGATTCCAGAGCAATTTCAATATCAAGTTACAAAAAGTAAATGGAAGCAATTCAATGTCATAAAAGACATCGTACATAGGAAAGACGTAGGATCCATTATTCATGCAGGTGATGCCGGTCGCGAAGGTGAGTTGATCGTGAGGACGATCTTGAATCAGGTTCGCAGCAAAAAACCGATGAAGCGACTATGGATATCATCTTTAACGGAAAAAGCTGTTAAAGAAGGGTTTAGAACTTTACGGAGTGAAAGTGATACACGGAACTTGTATTTCGAAGCTTATGCACGTTCTTGCGCAGACTGGGTCGTTGGAATCAACGCATCGAGGGCATACACACTTTTATTTAAACAGAAAGGAATCCAGGATGTCTTTTCAGCTGGAAGAGTTCAAACGCCAACTTTAGCTTTAGTTGTTAAGCGTGAAAAAGAGATCGCAAACTTCAAATCTGAACCGTTTTGGGAAGTTAAAGGGACATTCAATTACAATGGTCAAAAGGTAGTCGGAAAGTGGATAAAAGAAGATAAGACGAGAATCGATACTCCGGAGATGGCTAATGCGATCGCCTCTTTTTGTCTCAATAAACCATGCCGGGCCAGTGATGTAAAAAAAGAAAGGAAACAATATAAACCTCCTTATCTATTTCAGTTATCGTCACTCCAATCTGCAGCGAACAAGAAGTATAAGTTCTCACCGAAAAAAACACTCGATATCGCACAGAAACTTTACACAAAAGGGATGATATCGTACCCGCGAAGTGATTCGAGTTTTGTAACGACAGAGGAAGCTGCAGAATTTCCGTCAATTCTCTCTAAACTCCAGAAGCAAGACGCATATAAAGAGTTTTTTCCATTAGCAAAACAATCCATCATGAACGATAAGCGATATGTGAATGCCTCAAAAGTGAGTGATCACTACGCGATCATTCCAACGGAGCAGGTTCCTAAACTAGAAAAGCTATCTGGTGAGGAGTCAAAAATCTATGACCTTATCGCAAGAAGCTTACTCGCTGCACATGAAGATGTCGCAATCGTCGATTATACGACATTAACGACTTTAGTAGATGATCGTGCAGAATTTGTATCTAAGGGACAAGTGAAAGTTCAAGAAGGATGGCATAAGGTCATAAACTCAACGCAAAAAGACGAAGTTCTACCTCAAATCGACAAAGGGCAGGCTGGGATTGTATTATCTATGGATGTAGTAGAGGGCAAAACGCAGCCTCCAAAACGATTTACAGAGGGTCAGCTCATTACGATGATGAAAACAGCAGGAAAACATCTTGAAGATGAATCGTTAGAAAAAGTGCTTAAAGACACAGAAGGGCTTGGAACGGAAGCCACCCGTGCGGGCATAATAACGATGCTGAAAGATCGAAAATATATCGAAGTCGTCAAAAACCAGGTTTCAGCAACGGAAAAAGGAATATTACTCATCGACTCGATCGGGGAAGCAGTACTTGCAAGTCCAGAAATGACTGCAAAATGGGAGCAGAGGTTAAAAGAGATCGGAAGTGGACACGCTTCACCTCAAGCTTTCATGGAATCAGTTAAGAAGCTAGCTGCAAAATTAACAGAAGATGCGATTCGATCTTCAGAGTCATGGGATACAAAAGGAATTACAATCGAACCCTCGACAACTTCAAAGAAAGCTCTTGGAAAAAAGGTTGGAAGGTGTCCACTATGTGGCGCGGATGTTATTGATAAAGGGAAATTATATGGATGTAGCGGTTATTCCAAGAACAAATGCCCATTTACGTTATCAAAACGAATCCTTGGAAAACAAGTTTCACAAACAAATGCCAAGAAAATACTTAAAGATGGTAAATCGAATATAATAAAAGGGTTAAAAGGCAAGAAAGGATCTTTTGACGCTGCATTGGTATGGAATGCGGCTGATAAGAAACTAACTTTCGAGTTTGATAGAAAATAACATGAGCACGCTCCTTTTCGAGGGGGGGTGCTTCAGGCTATTGATAAATTCTATAGAGGTATGTCTAAAGGAATAGGAGTGAATTGCGAACGCCCCTTTCCAATGGACGGTGAGCAACCTCACACTCGTCTCGCTTGAATCGAGAAGTCTTCCGCACCTCGTTCTCGCAAGGTTAATTATCCAAATTAAGAAGTTAATTGAATTGATATGTTTTGTAAGAATAATCGTTCGGAAAGTATATATGGTTTGAATGTTTTTTAGTAGGAGCGAATACCTCATAACTCCCGTGGTCCAACGGGCGTTCTAGACACGCAGGGGACGGTTTTTGTCCCCTTTGATGCTCGGGCATTCGTCCATAGGAAAGCATGAGGTATTCTTGCTCCTACGTCATTGGGATCATCATACGTCAGGTTTTCTACAAATTGAAGCACGCTCCTCATCGAGGGGCGTGCTTTTTTATTGTTTATAAAATAATTTTTAAAATATCTAAAAACCTATTGTATATATATTCTTGTGTATGTATAATCATTCAATAACAAAGATTTAAGGGAGTTGAAGTAGTGAAAGCAGGTATTGTAGGTGCAAGTGGATATAGCGGACTAGAATTGATACGAATATTGCTTCAACATCCGCACATAAAAATTGATACGATCGTATCTCCATCGAATACAGAAATGAGAGTAGAAGAAGTGTTTCCACATCTTAAAGATCTTGTCATAGAGGAGTTCGATTCCCTTCAATGTGAGGAGCTTGCCAGTAAGGTAGACGTCGTCTTTTTTGCTACTCCTGCCGGTGTTAGCTCTGAGTCTATCCCAACGTTGCTCAAATTAGGTGTTCCGTGTATCGATTTATCTGGAGATTTCAGATTGAAGGGTGAAGGAACATACGAAGAGTGGTATAAACATACATCACCACCAAAAGAGGTGTTAAATAAAGCCGTGTACGGTTTGCCGGAATTCTATCGTGAAGACATTTCCACAGCAGCTTTAATTGCGAACCCAGGCTGTTATCCGACTGCGACCTTACTTGGTATTCTGCCAGTCCTAAAACGAAAGTGGGGTAACCCGGCTACGTTAATCATAGATGGCAAATCAGGGTTATCTGGTGCAGGACGAAAGATTAGCCAAACAACACATTATTCTGAAGTTAACGAGAACATATCGGCTTATAAACTAGGGAAACATCAGCACATCCCAGAGATTGAACAAATTCTGTCAGATCAAATTGAAATGGATAGTCGTGTTTCTTTCTCAACTCATCTAATCCCATTAACGAGGGGGATGATGTGCAGTATGTATATTGATTTAAGTGAATCGAAAACAACAAGTGACATCATTGAACTATATCGCTCTTACTATGACGATCATCCTTTTATCCGAATTATGCCTGAAGGAAAGTGGCCAACACCAAAAGGAGTATCTGGATCGAACTATTGCGATATTGGATTTTCAGTAGACCCTAGAACAAATCGCTTAACTGTCATTTCAGTAATCGATAACTTGATGAAAGGTGCAGCAGGGCAGGCAGTACAAAATATGAATCTACGCTTCGGATTACCTGAAAAAGCAGGCTTAGAACTTACACCTGTATTCCCATGATTCTAAATTGAAAGGATTGAAAGATGTGACGATAGCAGTTAAAGAAGAAGGGCAGTTTACTATTTTAGAAAACGGTACAGTGACTTCACCAAAAGGATATGAAGCAGGAGGGTTTCATGCAGGATTTAAGCGAAAACGTAAAGACCTAGGATGGATTACCTCGCACGTTCCAGCAGTCGCTGCAGGTGTATTCACGATGAATACCTTTCAAGCCCCTCCGCTTAAGGTTACTCAAGAAAGTCTAGTTGGTGGAACCTTACAAGGGATCGTGGTCAATTCAGGGAACGCGAACGCATTTACAGGTAAGAAAGGCTTAGAAGACGCATACGAAATGAGAAAACAGTTTGCGAACATCATGAATTTGAAGGAAACAGAAACAGCCGTTACTTCTACTGGTGTTATCGGTGAATATTTGCCGATGGATGCCATTCTTAATGGAATTAATAGAATACCAGACTATAAAAATTCAACGAATGGTAACCAGTTTGCTGAGGCGATCGTTACGACTGATAAAGTTACGAAAGAAGTAGCGGTAACATGTGAGATCGATGGAAAAGAGGTCACGATCGGAGGAGCAGCCAAAGGCTCTGGAATGATCAAACCCAATATGGCGACCATGCTGGCATTTGTTACGACAGATGCAGCTGTGGAACAGAAGGCTTTACAATCTGCTCTAAATGACATAACGAATCGAACCTATAATATGATCACAGTGGACGGCGAAACGAGTACGAACGACATGGTGCTCTTAATGGCGAACGGAAAAGCAGCTAACGTGCCGTTAAATAAAAACCATTCAGATTGGTCAACATTTGTTACCGCTCTAGAATATGTCAGCCAGCAGCTAGCAAAAATGATCGCGAAAGACGGAGAGGGAGCGACTAAGTTAGTTGAAGTTCATGTGAGTGGGGCCGAAACAAAAGAAGGCGCCACAGCGATCGCAAAATCGATCGTAGGATCTAACCTCGTCAAGACTGCAATTCATGGTGCCGATGCAAACTGGGGAAGAATCGTATGTGCGATCGGTTATAGCGGTGAAACAGTTGAGGAAGAATCACTATCCATATCGATCGGACCGATCAACGTCGTCGATCACGGAATCACAACAGCTTTCAGTGAAGAGAAAGCAAAGGAATACTTAGAAAGTGAAACGATTGAGATTCATGTCGATCTTCATAATGGGAACGAAAAAGCCGTTGCTTGGGGGTGTGACCTTTCTTATGACTACGTCAGAATCAATGCATCATACCGAACGTGAGAAAAGCTATTTTGTCATTAAATGTGGAGGCAGTGTTCTAAGTGAACTACCAGAAAGCTTTTATCATGACATCGTAAAATTAAAAGAAATCTATGGTGTTCATCCAGTCATCGTCCATGGAGGCGGTCCAGAGATCTCATTGATGCTCGAGCAAGCCTCGATCGAGACACAGTTCGTAGATGGAATGAGAGTAACTTCTGAAGAGATGGTGGATATCGTTGAAATGGTCCTAAGTGGAAAAGTAAATAAGTTACTAGTTAAAAAGATTTACCAAGCTGGAGGGAAGGCAGTAGGAATAAGCGGAGTGGACGGAGCATTGTTTCAATGTGAGATCATCGACCGAGCACTCGGTCGGGTTGGGAAAGTCAATAAGGTAGATAGGACACTGATAACCCAGCTTTCTGAAGGTGGCTATATTCCGATCGTTTCACCAATCAGTATGGACCAAGGCGGAGAAACACTAAATATCAATGGCGATGAAGCAGCATCTGCCGTAGCCAAAGCATTACGAGCCCCTATTTGCCTTGTCAGCGATATACCAGGAATTTATGAAACAGTGAACGGAGAGAACGTTGTTTATCCGTGTCTAGATGAAGAAAAAATTATGGAATTGATCGAAAGTGGCGTTATTTTCGGAGGGATGATTCCTAAAGTAAAAAGCGCATTAGCAGCGTTATCTGAGGAAGTCAGTTCTGTCATTATTTTAAATGGAAAAGAAGAGCAAGCGTTACAAAAAGCCGTCGAGAATCGCTCGATTGGCACCCGAATCGTACGGAAGGAGCTAGAGGATGTCGCATCAAACTAAAGTTACAGAAAGCCTTATGAAAACATACAATCGCCTTCCATTAACCGTAGAAAAAGGGTTCGGAAGCTACCTTTACGATACGGAGGGGAAGAAGTATCTTGATTTCACATCGGGTATTGCCTCTTGTAATCTTGGCCATCAGCCTTCATTCGTAAAGAAAGCGATAGAGGAGCAGCTTAATATGCTGTGGCATTGTTCAAATCTCTACAACATCCCAAAACAAGAAGAGCTCGCAAATCTTCTTACTCAGAATAGCTGTTTTGACGAAGCGTTCTTCTGTAATAGTGGAACAGAAGCAAATGAAGCAGCGATCAAACTTGTAAGAAAGTGGAGCGGAAAAGAAGCAATCGTGACCTTTTCAAATTCCTTTCATGGTCGAACGTTAGGATCGTTATCGGCGACTGCACAACCGAAGCTTCAGCAAGGATTCGGATCCATGCTTGAAGGGTTTCATTATCTACCATTCAATGATTATGAAAGCCTCACAATGATCGAAGAACTAAAGCCCGCCGCTGTGATGTTTGAACTCGTTCAAGGTGAAGGAGGCGTTAGACCAGCAAACAAAGATTGGATCGATCAGCTCGTTGCTACTTGTAAAAAGCATCATATCCTTCTCGTTGTGGATGAAGTCCAAACTGGTATCGGTAGGACGGGGACGCTATTTGCACATGAACAGTATGGGTTTGATCCGGACATTATCACACTTGCAAAAGGTCTAGGATCTGGATTTCCGATCGGAGCTATGTTATCAAAATCGGAAATCGCGACGGCCTTTGGCCCAGGAACTCACGGAAGCACATTTGGTGGCAATCCATTAGCAAGCGCGGCTGGGGTTGCGACAGTGATTGAAGTGATCGACCTTTTGGAAAAAGTGAAAAGCGTTTCAGAAACTCTTATGAGTGAATTACAACCATTCACGAAATACCCGGCTGTACATGAGGTAAGAGGGAAAGGGCTGCTTCTTGGAATCGAAGTAGATCATGCAGCTTCATTCATCAAGGCACTTCGAGAAAAAGGCGTACTTGTTTTACCAGCTGGGCCGAATGTAATCAGAATTTTACCTCCATTAAATGTAAGCTACGAAGAAATAAATGAATTTATATTCGTATTGAAGCAAGTATTTGAACTGCAAGGAGAGGATCACAAATGAAGAAAGGATATCTCGTTCTAGAAAACGGTGCTGTGTTCGAAGGCGAACTAACGAATGATGAAGGAGAGGCTTTTGGAGAAGTAGTTTTTAATACGAGTATGACTGGTTATCAAGAAATTGTTTCTGATCCTTCCTATGCAGGACAGATCATTGTTTTTTGCTATCCGCAGATCGGAAACTATGGATTAAATGAGCTGGATAGTGAAAGTGAGGGGCTCTACTTACACGGAGTCGTCACAGGTGAACAGTGTGATATCCCTAGTCATTACTTATCTAAGAACTCATTTTCAAATGGACTCGAGGAAAAAAAGATTCCTTCCCTTACCGGTGTTGATACGAGAGCTATAGTAAAGCTGCTTCGAGGACATGGGACGATGAAGGGGAAGATCACATCACAAGCTCCCAATGAGATCGAAGAAGATTGGACCTATGACAATGTGTTTGTCCCGTTCGTTTCCTCTAAAGAGACAAAGCATTATCCTGCTGATGGTCCTCACGTGATTTTGATGGACTATGGATATAAGAAATCGATCTTAACGTCCTTACTTGATCTAGGATGTTGTGTAACGGTTATCCCATATAACACTAGTTACGAATCCATCACTGCTCTAAAACCAGATGGCATTGTGTTAAGTAACGGACCAGGTGATCCGAAAGACTTATCAGATCAGTTCCAAATCATTAAAAAGATTAGTGAACAATACCCAACATTCGGGATCTGTCTTGGTCATCAACTTCTCGCGCTTTCACATGGTGCACAAACGAGAAAGCTTCTTTTTGGACACAGAGGTTCAAATCACCCTGTTAAGCATACAGAGACAGGGAAAGTTTATATCACTTCTCAAAACCACGGCTATGAAGTGGTGAGTGAAAGCCTTGAAAAAACCAATTTCACCGTATCGTTCACTAATATAAATGATGAAACCGTAGAAGGGTTAAAACACAACAAGCTCAGCATCCAATCGGTTCAATTCCACCCCGAAGCACATGCTGGACCTTCTGATACCGCGTTTCTGTTCAACTCATTTTTACAGCAAATTTCACAAACAGGAGAACATCACTATGCCTTTACGTAAAGAACTGAAAAAAGTCGTTATTATAGGATCTGGTCCAATCGTGATCGGTCAAGCTGCAGAATTTGATTACGCTGGCACACAGGCGTGTCTGGCACTTAAAGAAGAAGGAATCGAAGTTATTCTTATCAACAATAATCCAGCAACCATCATGACCGATTCTTCAATTGCAGATCGCGTTTATATGGAGCCAATGACACTTGAATATGTAGAAGAAGTATTGATGAAGGAACAACCCGATGGACTAATCGGAACACTAGGCGGCCAAACAGGGCTTAACCTTGCCGTTAACTTATATGAAAAAGGAATATTAGAAAAACACAATGTCGAGCTGCTTGGAACTTCAGTCGAGTCGATTCAAAATGGTGAGGATCGCGAAAGATTCAGACAGATGATGATCGACATCGGGGAGCCGGTTCCTGAATCAAAGATCGCTCTTTCAAAAGAAGACGCGTTAACGTTCGCATCGGAAATCGGTTACCCGATTATGGTGCGACCAGCCTATACACTTGGCGGTGAAGGGGGCGGTTTTGCTGCGAATGATCAGGAATTAGAAGAAATCGTGGAGAGAGGCCTATCCCTTAGCCCAATACATCAAGTGTTGATCGAGAAAAGTATGCTTGGATGGAAAGAAATCGAATATGAAGTGATGAGAGATAAAAATGATACGTGCATGATTGTCTGTAACATGGAAAACATGGATCCGGTCGGAATTCATACCGGTGATTCAATTGTCGTCGCACCTTCACAGACGCTAAACGATTATCAGTATCAAATGCTAAGAGACGTTTCGTTAAAAGTCATTCGAGCACTGGACGTGATCGGCGGTTGTAATATTCAAATCGGTTTACATCCAGAATCGAACGATTACCACATTATTGAGGTTAACCCTCGGGTGAGTCGTTCCTCAGCACTTGCATCAAAAGCAACAGGGTATCCCATCGCCCGTATGGCAGCAAAATGTGCGATCGGTTACACCTTAGATGAATTGCCAAATCCAATAACAGGGAACACGTTCGCAGCATTCGAACCCGCTCTAGATTATCTTGTCGTCAAGCTACCAAGATTTCCATTCGATAAGTTTCCTGAAGGAGATCGCGTGTTAGGTACACAAATGAAAGCAACAGGCGAAGTGATGGCAATTGATCGTAACTTTGAAGGGGCGCTCAATAAAGCGATCCGCTCACTAGAGATCGGACGTTATGCCTTAACTGGTGAACACTATCAAAACTTACAGAATGAAGAATTACTAAAGAGCTTAACAACGCCTACAGATGAAAGATTATTCCTTATTGGAGAAGCGTTCAAAAGAGGGCTGAGCATTGAAGAGGTAAGAAACCACACGTCGATCGACACATGGTTCCTCGTAAAAATTAAAAAGGTCGTCGATACAGAATTGAAATTGAAACAAACGACTGAACCGTATACAGAGCTGCTTGTTCAATCGAAGAAGCTAAATATTAGCGATGAGTTTATTGCTGAGGCGATCGGTAAAACAATCGATATCGTGCGTACTCAGTGTAAAAAAGTAGGAATCGAGCGAGGAATGAAGCAGGTGGATACTTGTGCAGGTGAGTTTGAAGCCGTCACACCGTATTTCTACTCAACGTACCTTGGAAAAGATGAAGCGGAGAATCAGCCTGATGCATCCATTCTTATTCTTGGGTCAGGTCCAATCCGAATCGGTCAAGGAGTCGAATTCGATTATTGCTCTGTGCATGCCACTCTCGCAGTAAAAAAATTCGGTTACCGCGCTGTCGTTATGAACAACAACCCAGAAACTGTGAGCACAGATTACTCTATTGCTGATCGTTTATACTTTGAACCACTTGCAATCGAAGATGTGCTAGCTGTTATTGAGAAAGAAAACATTGTGGGAGTAGCTGTTCAGTTCGGCGGTCAAACAGCAGTCAACCTTGCGGAGGAACTGCATGAAAGAGGTATTCCAGTCCTCGGTACGCCTGTTGAGAACATTAATAAAGTGGAAGACAGAGATCAGTTTTATAAGCTTTTGGATTCCTTAACCATTCCTTATGTTGAAGGGAAAATGGCATATGACCCTGAAGAAATGGAACAGTTAGCAGCTGATTTAACGTTCCCAATCATCGTTAGACCTTCCTACGTAATCGGTGGACAGAATATGTTTATTTTTAGAACGATGGATGAACTGAAGCGATATACGAAAAACCTTGGCTCAAGTTCAAAGAAAATGTGGCCGTTTCTATTAGATCGATTCGTTGAAGGCACGGAGTGTGAAGTAGACGTCATTTGTAATGGCGAAGAGATCGCGATTCCAGGTATTATGGAGCACCTTGAACGTGCCGGCGTTCACTCTGGAGATAGTACCGCTATCTATCCACCAATCTCGTTAACGTATGAACAAAAACAAGTAATCACCACCTATTCAGAAAAGCTATCGAAGGCACTTCAATGCAGTGGACTTATGAACATTCAATTTGTCATTAGCGAAGATACTATCTACGTGTTGGAAATCAATCCACGAGCTTCGAGAACGGTGCCGTTAATGAGCAAAGTGACGAATGTTCCAATCGTTGAATGGGCGATCGAAGCGCAGTTAAGCAACGGAAGTAAGCTTCCTGAACAAGGATTATTGAAAGAACAACCGTATTACACCGTTAAGTTTCCAATATTCTCAAACGGTAAGTTAAAAAACGTGGATCATGTGCTAGGGCCTGAGATGAAATCAACTGGAGAAGTGCTCTCTGTCGCTTCAACGGTTACGGAAGCACTGAGTAAGGCGATTATCCCTACAGTTAAATCTAGCCTTCCAAAAGCAGTTCTATGTTCAATCAATAACGAAACGAAAGACGCCGCTCTTCTGCTACTTGATGAGCTCACAAAAAAAGGCGTCACATTATATGCAACTCCTGGTACACATAACTTTCTAGTGAGCGAAGGCGTTCAGTCTATAGAAGTTGAGAAGAATCTAACAGCGATTGAACAACTGATCAGCAAGGAGGTTGAAGCAATTATTTCGATTCCAACTATCGGTCGTGAGAAAAATCGCTTAGGTTTCCAAATCAGAGCGTTAGGTACACGTTACAAGATTCCATGCTTCACACACTTAGACACGCTTCAATTGATTACGTTAGGCGAACAACAGAAAACAAGCGTTACATCTATTCAAGAATGGCACGATCTTAAGCAAGTTACACAATAGGAAGGATGAGAATATGATTCAAACATATGAACAGAAAATTGAAGAAAGCTTAAAAGGAAAAGATTTCTTAACGATCAATGAGTTATCAACTGAAGAACTATTATATATCCTAAAAGTCGCAGAAGAATTAAAAGACTTACAAAAACAAGGCATTCCACATGAAGAGCTAAAAGGAAAGGTCCTTGGGATGATTTTCGAAAAGTCTTCAACGAGAACTCGCGTCTCATTTGAGGTAGCGATGCTGCAACTAGGAGGGCACGCCCTCTTTCTAAGTTCAAAAGATATTCAGCTAGGGCGAGGGGAGTCAGTTGTTGATACAGCGAATGTGTTAGCTGGCTATCTCGATGGCGTGATGATTCGAACGTATGCACACGATACGGTTGAACAGTTCGCAGAAGCATCCGAGATTCCGGTAATTAACGGACTCACAGACCTCCATCATCCAGCCCAAATCCTAGCAGACCTTCTTACGATCGTAGAGAAGAAAGGGTACTTAAAAGGCCTAAAAGCAGCTTATTTTGGAGATGGAAACAACGTTGCACACTCTTTAATTGAAGGAGCAGCAAAAGTAGGAATGCATTTTACAATCGCATGTCCAGAGGGATATGAACCAGATGAAACGATCTTGTCGCAAGCGAAAGAAACTGCACAAGAAACAGGTTCTATTATTGAAGTGACGACAGATCCAGAAGTCGCGATCCAAAATGCTGATGTGATCATAACCGATGTATGGGCGAGTATGGGGCAAGAATCTGAACAAGAAGAACGTGAAGGTGTGTTCGAACCTTATCAAGTGAATGAAGAGCTATGTATAAAAGCGAATGAAAATTACATCTTTATGCACTGTCTTCCAGCACACCGCGGAGAAGAGGTTACAACAGGCGTTATAGACGGTCCACATTCCGTTGTATACCAGGAAGCAGAAAATCGTCTGCATGCCCAAAAAGCACTTTTAAAAATTTTATTAAAAAATTGATTTTTTTTGATGCAATTTGAATAAATATACGTTAGTATATATATTAATACAGAGATAGGGAGTGGATCACATGAGTAAAGAGAAACTGATTCTTGCTTATTCCGGAGGGCTAGATACCTCAATTTCAATCAAATGGCTTCAAGAGAAATACGACTATGAAGTGATTGCTCTTGGACTTGATGTTGGTGAAGGTAAAGATCTAGAAACCATTAGAGAAAAAGCGCTGAACGTTGGCGCTTCGAAAGCATATATGATCGAAGGTAAAGAATTACTTGCAGAAGAATATCTGCTACCAGCACTAAAAGCAAACGCACTATATGAAGGGAAATACCCGCTGTCTTCCGCTCTTTCACGTCCTTTAATTTCGAAACTTCTTGTAGAAGTAGCAGAAAAAGAAGGCGCAACAGCCGTCGCACACGGATGTACTGGAAAAGGAAATGACCAGGTGCGTTTCGAAGTTTCCATTCAAGCGCTGAACCCGAACCTAAAAGTGATTGCTCCAGTTCGTGAATGGGGCATGACACGTGATGAACAGATTGCCTATGCAGAAGAAAAAGGGATTCCGGTTCCTGTAAAGCTAGATAACCCGTTTTCAATCGATGCGAATATCTGGGGTCGTGCATGTGAGGCTGGAGTACTTGAAGATCCTTGGGCGGAAGCACCTGAAGCAGCATTTGATTGGACGGCACCACTCGAAATGACGCCTGATAAACCTGAATACATCGAAATCGACTTTGAAGAAGGCCGCCCAGTCGCATTGAATGGTGAGAAATTAGGGTTCGTCGACTTGATCGAAAAACTAAACATCATCGGTGGAAAGCATGGAATCGGCCGTATCGATCACATCGAAAATCGTCTTGTTGGGATCAAATCAAGAGAGGTGTACGAAAACCCAGGTGCATTGATCTTGATCAACGCTCATAAAGAGCTAGAGTTCTTAACACACACACGTGAAGTATCTCAGTTCAAAACAACGATCGATCAACAAATGTCGAAGCTGATTTACGACGGTTTATGGTATTCACCGCTTCGTCAAGCGCTAGAAGGGTTCATTAACGAAACGCAAAAAGTAGTGAGTGGGAAAATACGTATCAAACTACACAAAGGAACGAATACAGTCGTTGGACGTAAATCAGAGAACTCCCTTTACAACGAACAGTTAGCTACTTATCTTAAGGGAGACATGTTCGATCATGAAGCAGCGGTAGGATTTATTAAGTTGTGGGGCTTACCAACGAAAGTAAACGCTGAAGTTCACAAAAAGCAAAAGCAAAAAGTCCATCAATAAGGAGATGTTAGTGTGTCTAAGTTATGGGGAGGACGCTTTACCAAACAAACCAATAAACTCGTTGAAGAATATACAGCTTCCATTCAATTTGATAAGGAACTAGCAGAAGAAGATATCGAAGGCAGCCTAGCCCATGTTCAAATGCTTTCAGAGTGCGGTGTGATTACAGAGGGCGATATGAAAGAGATCAAGCGCGGTTTATCGATCGTCCTCGAAAAAATTCAGTCTGGCCAATTTGAATATGATGTTTCTCATGAAGATATTCATATGAATATCGAGAAAGCTTTAATCGATGAGATTGGACCTGTAGGTGGGAAACTTCATACGGGTAGAAGCAGAAATGATCAAGTTGCAACAGATATGCATATGTATCTTGTGAAAAAAGTGAAGCAGTTTATTAAGCATATTGAGCTTGTTCAAGAAGCCATCATCACCCAGGCTGAAGAGCATGTGGAAACCGTATTGCCGGGGTATACGCACCTGCAGCGTGCACAGCCGGTTTCATTTGCTCATCACATTCTCGCGTACTTTTGGATGTTCGAACGGGATAAAGAACGATTTCAGGATAGCTTGAAGCGTGCGAATATGCTGCCGCTCGGAGCTGGAGCTCTTGCTGGAACGACTTTTCCAATCGATCGACAGCGTTCCGCTGAGCTTCTCGGTTTCGATGCTGTTTATCCAAACAGTATGGATGCTGTCAGTGATCGCGACTTTATTCTGGAATTCTTATCGAATGCCTCCATGCTTATGATGCACATGTCTCGCTTATCAGAAGAATTGGTGATTTGGAGCAGCCAGGAATTTCAGTTCATCGAACTCGATGATTCTTTCTGTACTGGGTCGAGCATCATGCCGCAAAAGAAAAATCCGGATGTTCCGGAATTGCTAAGAGCAAAGACAGGTCGCGTCTACGGAAATCTATTCAGTCTTCTTACCGTCTTAAAAGGACTGCCGCTTGCTTATAACAAAGACATGCAAGAAGACAAAGAAGGAATGTTTGATACAGCGAAAACGCTAGATGGCGCACTTCAGCTTCTCGCACCGATGATCGCGACCATGACAGTGAAGAAAGAAAACATGAAACAAGCAGTTAATGAAGATTATTCGAATGCAACCGATATTGCCGATTACCTTGTTAACAAAGGGATGACATTTAGAGAGTCACATGAAATGATCGGAAAAATCGTTCTCCATTGTATTCAACAAAACAAGTACCTGCTGGATCTTAGTCTTGATGAGTACAAAGAGTTTACAGACTTATTTAGTGAAGATGTTTTTGAAGTCTTAAAACCATATAACGTGATGAGTGCAAGAAAAAGCTATGGTGGTACATCTCCAGAGCAAATCGTTCAGCAGCTGGGCTTAGCAAAAAAACACCTAAGTGTTGAAGAACCCATCACATAAAGAAAGGGCCCTACCCTTATGGATAAGACCCTCTTGAAGAAGGAAGGTTAGCTTTTGCTAATAAAGCGATGGGGTAAAACGGTAATTGTCTTTTGGAGACACCTCTTTCTAATGAAAGTAGTTAGAGCCTTGTTTTCCCAACAGAGTTGTTCAACGCGACCATCTCCCTAGATAAGTTAGCCGTAATTCCTTTTGCACTTTTAACTTCCCTCTTCAAAATATATGATGCACACATTGTTGGTTTTATATACAATCCATTTCAACTTTTTTAATTTTATTTCAGAATAGAGTAAGGTGCGCGAGAGATACTATTCATGAAAGTTGGAAAGGAGGAGATTTCTTTTGGGAAGAGGGAAAGCATTCGACCATAAGAAGAAAGGCATGCAGCGAAAACGTCCTCAGCACGCAGATGAAACAGCATTTCCTAATGAAGCCTCTACCGGTCACAAAACGGTTAAAAATGAAGAGCGTGAAGAATAATCCCTGCCCTTGCAGGGGTTTTTTTCGTGTTGAGCTAAACGGAGTAATCCCTTACACTTATTATAAGAAAAAAATGTAAAAGGGGGATTATCTTTGGAATCGATCGGTTTAGTATTAGAAGGCGGCGGTATGAGGGGTGTATATACTGCTGGCGTACTCGAATACTTCATGGAGAACGAGCTTTATTTTCCTTATGTGATCGGTGTTTCTGCCGGAGCTTGTAACGCAGCATCTTATCTCTCAAGGCAGCCAGGGAGGAATAGAAAGGTCACCATCGACTATGTGAATCACCCTGAATATCTGTCTTATAAAAATTTAATAAGAAAGAAACAGCTTTTTGGAATGGATTTGATTTTTAATGACATACCAACTGAACATGTACCGTTTGATTTCGACACCTTCGCATCCACTACTGAGAAATTTATAGTTGGTACGACCGATACATACACTGGTGAACCCGTTTATTTTCAAAATGAAAAAGCACCTGATCAGCTCCTATCGATTTTAAGAGCTTCTAGTTCATTACCTTTTATGGCTCCTCCAGTGAGAGTGCAGGATAAACTATTGTTGGACGGTGGAATTGCAGATCCAATCCCGATCTTTAAATCTGAACGTGACGGTAATCATTTGAATGTCGTCGTACTAACACGGAATGCCGGGTATCGAAAGAAACGGTCCAAGTTCTCGTGGGTCATCAAACGACTGTATAAAAGAAATCCGCAGCTCGCCTCAGCCATCAATTCTAGGTATGAACGATACAATCGAACACTCGAGCATATTGAGTCAAATCCCGAACACTATTATGTCATCCAACCATCTACACCGTTAGCAGTGGATCGTATCGAACGTTCAAAAGAAAGGTTATCCCTTCTGTATGATCAAGGATATGAAGATGCGAAACAGCATCATGCAGCACTTCAAAAATGGATCGCTAGACCATTACACGCTGGAATTACTAGTATCTAAGCATACTCAAGACGTCCTTAAGGTTTTGAAATGTTTATTCCTGGGAATGTATCCTCCATCAAGACGTAGGAGGTATTGCAATTGAAACGGTATCAGCTATATATAAACGGAGAATTTACGAATAGTAACAGTGAAGAAACGATCGATGTCATCAACCCAGCGACGGAAGAAACCATTTCACAAATTCAGCTTGGGGATGAAAAGGATATCGAACGTGCCATTTCGGCTGCAAAAGCATCTCAAAAAGAGTGGGAAGCGAAAACCTCGATTGAACGAGCCGATTACTTATATAAAATTGCAGATAAAATAGAAGAAGCTAAAGATTCGTTTATCACGATGCTCACTGAAGAAAACGGAAAGACGGTAGACGCTTCGAAAGCTGAAGTAGAGCTTACGATCGATTATTTTAGATACATGGCAGGATGGGCGAGAAGATATGAAGGAGAAGTACTTCCTAGCGACCGCCCGAATGAGAACATCATGGTCTTCAAAAAGCCAATTGGCGTTGTTGGGGGAATCGTACCATGGAATTTTCCGATGTTCATCTTCGCTAGAAAAGTAGCTCCAGCTTTTGTAACCGGGTGCCCGATCATTATTAAACCTAGTCAGTATACTCCAAACACTGCATGTGAACTCACTTCAATCATCCATGAAGTCGGTTTACCAAAAGGAGTCTTCAACCTCGTGACTGGTAAAGGATCTGATATTGGAAATCCGCTCGCATCTTCACCTGATGTTGCGATGATCAGTTTAACCGGGAGTTATCCAGCAGGATCAAAAGTGATGGAGGCAGCAGCTAAAAATATCACGAAAGTCAACCTGGAACTCGGAGGAAAAGCTCCTGCAATCGTTACAAAGCATGCGAATATCGATTTAGCAGTTGAGAAAATCACGACTTCTAGAATTACGAATAACGGCCAGGCTTGTACGAATGCTGAACGGGTATATGTCCACGAAGACGTTGCAGATGAATTTATTGAAAAAATCACTCAGTCCTTTAAAGATACAAAGGTAGGCAACTCTTTGGATGAAGAAGGATGCGATATCGGTCCATTGGTTAACAAAGAACAGCTTGAATCAGTTGAGAAAATGGTGAACAATGCTGTTGAAGCAGGTGCAGTAGTGAAAACGGGTGGAAAGAGAATAGACCGAGAGAAAGGCTATTATTTTGAACCAACCGTGTTAACGGACGTTTCTCAAGATATGGAGATCATTCAAGAGGAAATTTTCGGTCCTGTCCTACCAATCGTAATCTACAGCGATTTCGATCATGTTCTTGAAGCGGCTAACGATACACGTTACGGTCTTTCATCTTCTATCTTCAGTGATAATATTCATGAAGTGATGAGAGCTTCTAATGAGCTTAAGTATGGTGAAACGTACGTTAATCGTGAAAACTTTGAAGCTGTTCAAGGGTTCCACGCAGGCATGGGGCAATCTGGAATCGGTGGTGCGGATGGAAAACATGGTCTAAACGAGTACCTTAAAACGCATGTGATTTACATGGAATACGATCCAAATACGAAATAACAGAAGACCGGAGACTTTCTCCGGTTTTTTGTTATTAACGAATCATTTGAAGGATAGATAACAGAGCGCTTATAATATAGGTGTAAAGTCATTAATGAAAAGAGGGAGAATATGATCGATTCTCGTATTAAGAAATTAGCAGAAAATCTTGTTCACTATTCTACAAGAATTGAAAAAGGTGAGCATGTTTTAATCGAAGCATTTAATATCGATAATTCACTTGTTCGGAGCTTAGTAAAAGAGGTACATAAAGCAGGCGGCTTTCCACATGTGAACCTTCGAGACAATCAGATTATTCGTGAACTATTATTAGAAGCGACCGAGGAGCAAATCGAAGCTTGGACTACACATGATCTTCGCCAGATGGAAGGCATGGATGCTTATATCGGTATTCGCGGCGCGGACAACATCAATGAGTTTGCTGATGTACCTGAAGCAAAAATGGCATTGTTTAATCAGGTATATAAAACAAAGGTTCATAGTAATCAACGAGTCAAACATACGAAGTGGGTCGTAATGAGATATCCTAACCCATCTATGGCTCAGCTCTCTAGTATGAGTACAGAAGCATTTGAAGATTATTATTTTAATGTTTGTACGATGGATTACGCGAAGATGAATGAAGCGATGGATGCACTTGTGGACCGAATGAATCGTGCAGATTCTGTAAGAATCGTTTCACCTGATACGAATTTAAGCTTTTCCATCAAAGATATACCAGCAATTAAATGTGCAGGGCAACTGAATATCCCTGATGGAGAAGTATTTACCGCCCCTGTCGTGGATAGTGTTAATGGCGTGATCACGTACAATACACCATCTCCATACAATGGGTTCGTTTTCGAAAATGTTCAGCTAACGTTTGAAAATGGAAAGATTATCGATGCGACAGCGAACGATACAGAACGATTGAACAGCATACTCGATACTGATGAAGGTGCTAGGTATATCGGTGAATTCGCAATCGGAGTTAACCCGTATATTCGCGAGCCGATGAAAGATATCTTGTTCGATGAAAAGATCGACGGATCGTTCCACTTTACTCCAGGGCAATCTTATGACGAAGCACCAAACGGAAATGATTCAGCAGTTCACTGGGACATGGTGCTGATTCAAAGACCTGAATATGGTGGAGGAGAAATTTGGTTTGATGATGAATTGATAAGAAAAGATGGTAAGTTTGTACCAGACTATCTCAATGGATTAAATCCTGAAAATTTAAAGTAAGATAAGGAAGCGCATCTACGGATGCGCTTTTTTACGTACAAATGACCAATCACATTCCTGGTAGTTTGAATATAAATAAACAAATCTACTTAAGAGGAAGTGCCTTTAATGGAAATACATTGTGATGGATGTACAAAGGAGATGAGAGACTGGGAGACCATTCATATGGTGAAATTCGATAAGTGGTATGTTGGTCATTTTAACTGCTTATTGAATTTGAAAAAGAAACTTAATTTAAACAGACCGATTAAATGGGATAAATTAGAAGGAACAAAAGATAATCAAAAAGGAACGGATGGAAAAACGCAATCATAATGATTCGATTTGTATTTTATAGAGTATCATTATGACTAAAAAAGCTGTCGAGGATTCCTCGGCAGCTTAAGTTTGTAGATTTCTGATCTTTACTCTCCATTTTCACTTAAATAATTGTTAGCTTTTTCAGCATGTATGGCGAAAGTTAACGGGTTCTTCTTTATGTATCCAGCTTTTTTCAAGTCTCCTATTGTGGCACTGACAGTTTCTCTAGTAGAACCGATCATCGTAGCCATGTCGTAATGTGTAAGCTTGATCTCGATCGTTTGCCATTCGTTCTTACGCTTTCCAAATTTCTCACTAAGTTTTAATAGTAAAGACAACACCCGATATTTTACACTTCTGAGTGCAATGTTTTCACTCATTTCATAAATTTCTTTTAAGCGTGAAGACAGTATTTCAATGAATTTTATGGCGAGCTTGGGGTTTTCTGAGAGCAAAGTTTCAAATTGTTCTTTTCCGATAATACATAAATAAACGTCTGTCATCGCTTCAACATAAACAGAATCATCACTTAGTGAGAAACTAGAGGTTTCTCCAAAAATGTTGCCATCTCCAAGAATATCGACCGTTAATTGTTTTCCGCTATCATTGGAGCGATACAAACGTACATTTCCTTGTTTCAATAAAAATAACGCTTTCATCGGCTTTGTAGGTCCTACGATGATGGTTCCTTTTTTAACTGGCTTCATATCGCTAACACGATCGATCTGTACTAAATCATTCATTTCCATTTCATCAAATAAGTTTATCTGGGAAAGCATCGTCAATTTATCCATAAGATCACCTTCAGTTCTTAAATCAAGTCATTTTCACGAGTAAGATAGCTTACATTATCATAAATCGTATACCGTTATACTCTAATTGTTAGGAGGGTACTTGTCTAACATGGAACATATTCGATTATACACGATAACAAGTTGCATTGAATGTGAGAAAACAAAAAGACTCCTTAAGCAGTCAGGTATTTCCTTTGATGAAGTGAATGTCCTTGAACAGCCAGAAAGACAAGAAGATCTCTATCAATTGGCCGGAGAATTCCTTGTACCGCTGCTTGTCTATAACAATAAAGTCTGCTCTGAGTTCACTTTAATACAGAATCACTCGAATGTTGAGATGAACTTTTTATAGGTGCGATGAATATAGTAAATCATCTTTGGAAAGAGGTGATGGTTTGTCGCATCTTCTTTATTCGGCTATTGGAGATTCTATTACATTAGGTACAGGCACAATCCTTTTTTCACCGACTTTTCCAGATTACTATCGTTCGGCTATCTTTGATAAGTTAGAAGAAAATGTTCTCCTAACAAAATATGCAAGAAATGGAGCAACTACTCGCGACGTTAGAGACTGGCTAGAGCAATCGTTACCGATCGAACATGCCAATGTTATTACGATTACGGCCGGTGGAAATGATTTGATCGATGCAGCTGAAGAGTTTGCTATAAATAA
The DNA here is from genome assembly GCF_056158505.1 of Anaerobacillus sp. ABR4_321. Classification (NCBI taxonomy): domain Bacteria; kingdom Bacillati; phylum Bacillota; class Bacilli; order Caryophanales; family Bacillaceae; genus Anaerobacillus; species Anaerobacillus sp. ABR4_321. The sequence continues at coordinate 2,645,442 of NZ_JBSWTK010000001.1, read as the reverse complement.
GGAAGAAGCTGTTTTCCAGAAAGCGCTCGAAGAATGCTGTACAAACATGAATTGGATTGTAAGCCACCTATCGATGACAGTAAAGAAGCCTGCTATGATTCGAATCGTTAATTTGTATAATCCTTATCCTCATCTTTCATTCGCAAAAGATTGGGTCAATCGATTTAATCAAAATCTAGTAACATGTACAAAGAATAATGATGTAAAAGTGGCAGATGCTTATCGTTTGTTTGAGGGCAATGAAGAACGGCTTTTGTCCTTTGATGGCATACACCCTAATGAATGTGGCCACATGGTTATTTCTGGAGCACTCGTTAACACTGGTATCTCTTTATAGAAAACTGTAATCACAATTACAGACAAATGATCTTATTGTAAGTTATACTAGCCTATAGTAACGAGTAAAGGAGAAGATTTACATGCAACAAATCGAATCAAAACAATCTTATGATAATCTAATCAATGATTCTAAAGTGACGATATTAAAATACGAAGCGAATTGGTGCCCGGACTGTAAACGCCTTGACTTATTTATCGACGATATCATCAAAGAACATAGCGATAAACAATGGGCACAAATTGATATTGAGCAATTCCCTGAAATAACAGAGGAAAATGAAGTGATGGGTATTCCAAGTCTCCTCGTTTATAAAGATGGAAAAAAAGTTGGGCATCTTCATAGTGCCAACACAAAGAATCCAGATCAAGTAAAAGATTACTTATCTGACTTTTAATAAACAGCCTGTCGAGGCAATCTCGACGGGCTGTTTTAATTTTTTGTCAAGATATACTCGACCGTTCCGTCCTGTAATGAATGTACATGTGATATGACATAACCGATGCTGAGGTATGTCGATAATGCTTCACTGCAAAGATGACTTACAGGTTCTGTAGGTGCATGGAGACTAGGATAAAATCCTACAACTTTGTTTAAGGGAGTACACCTTAGTAAAACGACGTGAGTGCCTTGCCATGCGGTTCCAATCTGATTTCGTTCCATTCGATTCCCTCCCTGATCAAGCTTTAGCAAGATCATACATGATTAGTTTATGATGCAGAAGATAAAGTGTTAGAATCGATACAAAATATATTGAATTATTGCTAAAATATAGTATAATTGTATAAACTATTAAACTTTCTCATTTTTTAGTCCCTTTTACTATTGATTTAGCACTGCCGTTACATTGTAGTGCGTGTCTGTTCTAACTCTCCAGAAAAAGGCAAACCATTCTAAAGAATGGGACGCAAAGACACAGGTCTAATGTTGAGAACATTCAACGATGACGGCTGGTCCTCCTGGAAATATCAAAGGAGGAGAGGGTGGCCATGATTAAAACCAGGCCAGAACAAGCACTTGATCAAGAGTGGGTAATGCTGATGAAAGTTGCACGAGAAATCGGGTTGAAAAAAGATGAAATCCGAGCATTTCTCGACCGCAAAAAAGATCCAACACCTGTGCGTATACAAAAACGGAGGGCTATCGATTGATAGCTCTTTTTTTAGAAGTAAAGAATCTGATGTGTGTAAACAGTTAGGCAAGTGGGTAGTCTATGAATACTGAGTAGATTGCGCTTGACTTTAAGTGAAACTTTTTTGTATCATATGTGATATCAATTACATATATAAGCTAACAACTGTGAAGGACAGATAGTAGCTAGGTAACCCTTTTTATAGAGATTCGGGGACGGTGGAAGCCCGAAAAAGGTCTAGTGAAACGGCGGTCTGGAGTTGATACCGTAAAGTGGATGTGTTCTTTCACATCAACTGGGGTGGAACCGCGGGTGCATACGCTCTCGTCCCCGGACAAATTTTTGTCCGAGGACGGGAGCTTTTTATGTTGTTAGACAATGATAAAAAGGAGAGATTTAGATGAGTATTTCGATGGAACAAATCGTTGCCATTTCAAAGCACAGAGGATTTATTTTCGCTGGTTCCGATATTTACGGAGGTTTAGCGAACACTTGGGATTACGGTCCATTAGGTGTAGAACTTAAGAACAACATCAAAGCAGCGTGGTGGAAGAAGTTCGTACAGGAGTCTCCTCACAATAGCGGACTGGATGCGGCAATCTTGATGAACCCTAAAACTTGGGTTGCATCTGGTCACCTAGGAAATTTCAACGACCCATTGATTGATTGTAAGAGCTGTAAAACACGTCATCGTGCAGATAAGCTGATTGAAGATGCACTTTCTGAAGAAGGCAACGAAATGATTGCTGACGGATTATCGTTTGAAGAGATGGAGCGGTTGATTGAAAATCATAACATTAAGTGCCCAGAGTGTGACAGTCAAGACTTTACAGAGATTCGTCAATTTGACCTCATGTTTAAAACACAGCAAGGGGTAACGACTTCAAGTACAAGCGACATTTATCTTCGCCCTGAAACAGCACAAGGTATTTTCGTGAACTTTAAAAACGTGCAGCGTTCGATGAGAAAGAAAGTGCCATTCGGAATTGCACAAGTCGGAAAAAGCTTTAGAAATGAGATTACACCTGGTAACTTTACATTCCGTACGCGTGAATTTGAGCAAATGGAGTTAGAATTCTTCTGTAAACCTGGAGATGAACTAGAATGGCACCAGTATTGGAAAGATTTCTGTAAGAACTGGCTATTGAATCTTGGCGTTGATCAAGATAATATCCGCCTTCGTGAGCACGCTGAAGATGAGCTCTCTCATTATAGTAATGCAACTACAGATATCGAGTACAAATTCCCATTCGGTTGGGGTGAACTATGGGGAGTTGCTTCAAGAACAGATTATGATTTGAAAAAGCACATGGAACATTCGAACGAAGACTTTACGTACCACGATCAGCAAACAGGCGAGCGCTATGTTCCTTATTGCATCGAACCATCATTAGGGGCAGACCGCGTTACACTAGCATTCTTAATCGAAGCGTACGAAGAGCAAGAATTAGAAGATGGCACGTCTCGTAGTGTCATGCATTTTCATCCTGCTTTAGCACCGTTTAAAGCAGCAGTATTGCCACTTTCAAAGAAATTATCGGATGAAGCTAGGGAAGTTCACGCTGAACTTGCGAAGTATTTCATGGTGGATTACGATGAAGCTGGATCGATCGGTAAACGTTACCGCAGACACGATGAAGTAGGTACACCATTTGCGATTACGTTCGATTTTGATTCCCTTGAAGATAAGCAAGTAACTGTACGAGACCGAGATACAATGGAACAACAAAGAATGCCAATCTCTGAACTAAAGAACTTTTTAGAGGAAAAAACTCAGTTTTAATGAAAGAGCCGCTCGATCGAGCGGCTTTTCTTTAGGATTAACGTAAAGGAGTGAAGTCGTGAAGATTTTATGGGATTTTGATGGCACGTTATTCGATACGTATCCAGCTTTTGTTAGTATTATGAAACGGTTTGTTCCTGAACATGTTTCAAATGAAGAGATATTGAAAGAGTTAAAAGTTTCATTTCGGCATGCAACAAATGTATTTGGATTAACAATGGAACAAGTTGAAGAATTCAGAGTGTTAGATAACGCCCTTTCTCCTGATAAGAAGCCTCCTTTTGAAGGTGTTACGGAAATTCTGAACAAATCAGACCTTAATGTCATCATGACTCACAAACCAAGGGAAGAAGTCATCACCATTCTTCAGCATTTTAATATGGAGCATCTTTTTGCCGATCTTGTAGCAGGCGATGATGGATATCCAAGAAAACCAGACGCAGCTTCTTATCGTTATTTACATAACAAGCATGAAATAGATTTAGCAGTGGGTGACCGTTTATTAGATATCATTCCAGCGAAAGAAGTTGGGATGAAAACATGTTTATTTCAAAATACTGCAGATGGAGCAGACTTTTATGTAGAAGATTACAAACAACTCAAGCAATTATTGTGGTCTAAGTAGACCAAATATTGTTCTCAAGGGAGTGGACCATGATGGGTAAGCAACAACGTTTTCTCCTTCTAACATTCCTCCTAGGAGTATTCTTAGGCGCATTAGACTCAGGTGTGATTTCCCCTGCTTTAACCACATTGGTTAAAGAACTCGATATCGATTTGAAATTTACTGTATGGGTCGTTACGATCTACACCCTTGTTTACGCAGTCAGTATGCCGATTATCGGTAAACTGGCAGATCTTTATGGTAGGAAGCGAATATTCCTTGTTGGGATATTCCTGTTAGCTCTCGGTTCTCTTATTGCAGGTATAAGTGGGTCACTTCTACAGCTTTTAACAGGAAGAGCGATTCAAGCAGCAGGAGCTGGAGGTATTATTCCTATTGCAAACGCTGTTATCGGGAGTAGTTTTCCTAAAGAGAAGAGAGGAATGGCGCTTGGATTGATAGGAGCCATGTTCGGAATCGCTTCTATTCTCGGACCTGCTGTAGGAGGATTTTTAGTGGCTCACGTAAGCTGGCGATGGATTTTCTTCATGAATATCCCCATTGCTTTCATCATCTTTCTTATGGCATTAAAGCTGCCGTTAGAAGAACAAAAGGGGTACCGTTCGAGGCTTGATTGGAAAGGAGCTCTTTTCCTATCCGTCATTATTGTTTCGTTATTACTCGGATTGACAAATTTGGATACGAATAACCTTATCGGATCTTTTACAACGTTAACAGTATGGCCGTTATTACTCTTTAGTATTGTTTTAGTTTATCCTTTCTTAACGATAGAAGCTTCGCATAGTGATCCAATCATCAACATTTCATATTTCCGTAATCGAAATATTGTCTTAGCGTTGTTAATCTCAACGATTACCGGAATAGGGATCATAAGCATGATCTTTATCCCTTCTTTTTCAGAGCTGCTTTTGGGGCTTTCAACCGGAAGAGGGGGGTATGTCATGGTTATCCTAGCTCTTGCTTCTGGATTCGCTGCACCGATCGGAGGTGTTTTACTCGATAAATGGGGAGCGAAACAAGTTGTGCTCACTGGCTTTAGTTTGAGTTTAATAGGGGCACTCATTTTTAGTTTCCTAGCAAACGGATGGCTAATGCTTATCATAGGTATGATTTTTTCTGGGGTCGGCATAGGATTTACAATGGGTACTCCTCTTAACTACATTATGTTTGAGCTCACGTCAGAGAAAGAAGCAGGTGCAAGTCAATCTCTCGTTAGTTTGTTCCGTTCGATCGGAACATCGCTTGGTCCAGTGATATTAGCAGGGTTCATTGCAGTTTCAGCAAGTGATAAAACGATTGTTTCCATAGAAAAAAGTATAGTACTAGCCGGGTATGAGAGAATGTACCTAGCAAGCGTAGTAATATTTCTGCTTGGAATGATACTAGCGTTTTTCTTAACGTTACCGTCTAAGACTAGAGAGTATTAAAATCAATATAAAGGTGTTGTAAGATAAAAATCTGTAATTTGATTGCTAATAGATAAAAAGGGATGAGACCTCAAGTCTCATCCTTTTAGTGTAGAGAAAGCCTCGGTATTGTGATAAGAATAGACGATCATCTCCGTTTCAATTGTAGGTGAAGGATAAATGGAAGATAAGAATCCCCATATTCGTCTGTTAAACCATTGGTCGGGATATTCGTAGTGAATTAAATCTCATCAAGTAAGAGAGACGATCGCGGACTCCAGCGGTCGTACGGGCGGCCGAGACCGGGGTGTGGGTTTCACCTCGGGCTTGGACGTTCGTCCGCTGAAAGCGTGCAATCGACTACGGCATAGGGAGCACACCGATTATTGTCATAGGTTTCTCGATTACCAAAGGATGAGACTACATGGTCTCATCCTTTTTCTATTTGATGGTGCAATATGTATCCGATGTCCTATTTATTGGCCAAAGCGGTTAAGAACTTCATAAAAATGGGTAAGAAATTCAAAAAACTTCCTTTCGGATGGAGCGAGATCTCTTCCGACTGGAATAATTACCCCAACTGTTCTCGTTACATTGGGCTCGGATAGTTCAATCTTGACCGTTTCCGGGGGTAATTGTTCAGAAAGCGTGATTTCAGGCAGCAAGCTCACTCCGAGACCTGCCGCAACAAGGCCTTTAATCGTATCGATGTCTTCCCCTTCAAACGCGATACGTGGTTTAAAGCCCACTTGCTGACATGCTGAAGTAACGAGATGATGTAACGCATATCCAGAACGAAACAGTACAAAAGGATCGTTCTTCAGTTGGCCGAGCCTGACCATTGGATTGTCAGCTAACGGATGATTAAACGGAAGGAGGGCGAGAAGCTTCTCTGTAAAGAATATATGACCTTCTACATCTGTACGATCTTTCGGGACAGGAGAGACGAAAGCTAGATCGATTTCGCCTTTACTGACTGCCTCAGTTAATTCTTGTAAGGAACCTTGACGAAGTTGAAACCCAACGCTTGGATGCTCATTCCTAAATGCAGAAATTACAGTGGGGAGGGTTTTTGCTGCAAGACTGTTTGGAAATCCCACACGAATGGTTCCAGTTTCGGGGTTTAAATATTCATGAACAGCTTGTGTCGCTCTTTCAATTTCTGCAATAGCAGTCTCAGCATGATCTTTAAAAATGTGTCCTACTTGCGTCAACTTTACGTTTCTTCCTTCACGAAAGAACAGCTGAACACCAAGTTCTGATTCTAGGTTTGAAATCTGTCTACTTACAGCTGACTGTGCAACATGAAGTGAGGTAGCAGCTTCTGTTACATGTTCTCGTCTAGCCACTTCCATAAAGTAATATAGCTGCCGTAACTCCATATTATGCAACCCTTTCTTTAATTCATATCATTATTAGATTGATTATATCTAAATTATATATTGAAAGCATGAGTCCATGCAACGTACAATAAATGTAGAATATTTAAACAATTAAGACGTTATGGCGGTAAAGAGATAAACCATGGCGATTTGTGATAAGAGCGAGGAGTGGGATTATGGTTAGAAGTAACTTTCCGGAAAAGCAAGGATTGTACGATCCGATTCATGAACATGACGCATGTGGTATCGGACTCATTGCAGATATGAATAATGAGCCGGCGCACAGCATCATCGAAAAAGGAATTTATATGCTACGCCAGCTAGATCACCGCGGAGGGCAGGGAAGCGATCCTGACACGGGTGACGGTGCAGGTATCATGCTAGGAATTCCTCATGAATTTTTTGCAAGTGAAACGGATTTTGATTTACCGGAAAAAGGCGCTTACGGTGTAGGCATGATGTTCTTGCCAGTAGATAATCATCTTCGCCAACGAGCTATAAAGATTCTTGAGAATGAGATAAAAGATGCAGGCCAAGAGTTAATGGGTTGGAGAGAAGTTCCAATCGATGAATCAACGATTGGTGAAGCAGCACGGATTGCTCAACCAGTCATCAGACAGGTATTTATTAAAAAAGGTAATATTTCTGAAGAAGCGTTCGAACGAAAGCTTTATGTCATTCGCAAAAAAGCAGAAAAAGAAATTTCACGTGATCCACAGTTAGCGAAAACGAAATATTATGCGGCTAGTTTTTCAAAAGATACAATCGTTTATAAAGGAATGTTAACACCAGAACAGCTTGATCAGTTTTATCTCGACTTGAAAAATCCGAATTTTACATCTTCTTTTTCTATGGTGCATTCACGTTTTAGTACAAATACGTTTCCTAGCTGGGATCGTGCGCATCCAAACCGCTATTTGATTCACAACGGTGAAATAAATACGCTTCGAGGTAATGTAAATTGGATGAGAGCGCGTGAAGGCGCATTGAAATCAAATGTGTTCGGAGACGACATGAAAGAGATCGCACCGATTATTCGTCAAAATGGAAGTGACTCTTCCTCACTTGATAACTGCTTGGAGTTTTTAACTTTATCAGGAAGATCACTTCCACACGCAGCGATGATGATGATTCCTGAGCCTTGGGATAAAGACACGACGATGCAAGATCCGAAGAAGGCATTTTATGAATACCATAGTTGTTTGATGGAACCATGGGATGGTCCTACAGCAATTGCGTTCACGAATGGTCGTCAGATTGGAGCGATGCTGGATCGAAACGGATTACGTCCTGCTCGATATGTCGTTACTGATGATAATACGTTCATTCTTTCGTCAGAAGTTGGCGTCATCGAAATAGACGAAGAAAAAATCATTGAGAAAGGCCGCCTAAGCCCAGGAAAAATGCTGATGGTGGATTTTGAACAAAAGAGATTAGTCTACGATGAGGAAATCAAAGAAGAAATCGCAACTGAATACCCGTACCGTGATTGGCTGACTAATAATTTGATGAGTCTCACTTCTGAGGAAGTTGATCTAGAGTTAAGGAACGAAAAAGAACTTGTTCAGATACAACGAGCATTTGGATTCACGTATGAAGAATTAACGAAGAATATTGCACCGATGGTTACGGAAAAGAAAGATCCGATCGGTTCGATGGGGAATGACGTTCCACTTGCAGTGTTGTCGGATCGTCCACAGCTATTATTTAACTATTTCAAGCAACTGTTTGCACAAGTAACAAATCCACCGATCGATTCTATTCGTGAGGAATCCGTCACGTCAACGATGACGCTATTAGGACCAGAAGGGAACTTACTTGATACAGATAAAGAAAGCTGCAGAAGAATTCGCCTCGAAACACCAATTCTGACAAAGGGTAAATTTGATGCAGTCCAGAACCTTCATGATGATAGTATGCAGGCTGAAACACTTAACTTATTGTTTGATCCATCACGTGGAGAAACGGAAATGGAGCATGCACTTTTAGCACTTTTTAAAAAGGCTGATCGTGCGATACAAAATGGAAAGAGCATTCTCGTCTTATCTGATAGTGGCGTAGGTCAAGATATGACGGCAATCCCTTCGTTATTGGCAATAAGTGGGCTACACCATCACTTGATCAAGAAAGAAACTAGAACAAAAGTGAGTATTATTATCGAAACAGGCGAAGCAAGGGATGTTCACCAATTCGCTATGTTGATCGGTTATGGTGCTGATGCGATTTATCCTTATCTAGCATACGAATCCATCGCTCATATGCTGAGTGACGGCACGATTCAAGGATTCTCATTTAAAGATGCGATCGATAACTATATTGATGCTGCCACGTCAGGAATCGTTAAAGTGATGTCTAAAATGGGTATATCCACGATTCAAAGCTATAGAGGTGCTCAAATCTTCGAAGCGATCGGAATTAGTAATGAAGTCATCGACCGCTACTTTGCTGGCACAGCATCTCAAATCGATGGGATCCCGATCGATGTTATTGCTAAGGAAACTTTACTAAGACATCATTTCGCATATCACGACTCAGAGTATGAGGATGTGACGCTTGAAACAGGAAGTGACATGCAGTGGAGAAGGGGAGGAGAGCACCATTCTTTCAATCCAAAAACGATTCACACCCTTCAACATGCAGCAAGAAGCAATAATTATGAGCTCTACAAAACGTTCTCGTCGATGGCACATGAAGAAAACTTAACATATTTAAGGCAAGCTTTTGATTTTCAATCGAATGGCTCTGTTCCGATCGAGGAAGTTGAAAGTGTTGAATCGATCACTAGACGTTTCAAAACGGGCGCGATGAGCTATGGTGCACTTAGCGAAGAAGCACATGAAGCGCTTGCGATCGCGATGAACCGTATCGGAGGGAAAAGTAATAGTGGTGAGGGTGGAGAACATCCATCCCGTTTCAAAGCAGATGAAAATGGTGATCTTCGTAGAAGTGCGATCAAACAGGTTGCTTCTGGTCGATTCGGCGTTTCTAGTCACTATTTAACAAATGCGGATGAAATTCAAATCAAGATGGCACAAGGTGCTAAACCTGGTGAAGGTGGTCAACTACCAGGTAAGAAGGTATATCCATGGATCGCTGAAGTACGTGGATCGACTCCGGGTGTAGGATTGATCTCTCCACCTCCTCACCATGACATCTATTCGATTGAAGACTTAGCACAGTTAATTCATGATTTGAAGAATGCAAACCCTTCAGCTCGCATCAGTGTAAAACTCGTTGCGAAAGCGGGCGTTGGTACGATTGCCGCTGGAGTTGCTAAAGGATTGGCAGATTGCATTCTTATAAGTGGCTATGAAGGTGGTTCCGGTGCTTCTCCTCGAACAAGTATTAGGCACGCAGGATTACCATGGGAATTAGGATTAGCTGAAACACACCAAACGCTAGTGCTGAATGACCTACGTGATCGCGTCGTTTTAGAAGCAGACGGTAAGATGATGACTGGTCGAGACGTTGTCATGGCGGCGCTACTTGGCGCGGAAGAGTTCGGTTTTTCTACTGCACCTCTCGTTGTTCTTGGTTGTATTTTAATGAGAGCGTGTCACCTCGACACCTGTCCTGTAGGAGTCGCTACACAAAACCCAGAATTACGTAAGAAATTCATGGGAAGCCCTGATCATGTCGTTAACTATTTAACATTCATAGCTGAAGAAGTTCGTGAGATTATGGCTGAACTTGGATTCAGATCAATAGAAGAAATGATTGGAAAGACGAATGTACTCGAAGTGAGTCGTCGAACAAAGGAACACTGGAAAGCAGGCTTTTTAAACCTAGAACCATTGCTATATCGCCCTCACATGTCTGATGAAGTTGGTACGTTCCATCAACGAAACCAAGATCATAACCTTGATGCAGCACTCGACCGTACTTCTATTATTCCAGCTTGTTTAGGAGCGATTGAAGAGAAGAAGTCCTTCGAAGGAACGTTCAGTATACACAATACGAATCGCGTAGCGGGAGCAATGCTTGGTCATGAAATCACAAAACGCTATGGTGAAGAGGGGTTACCTGAAGAAACGATTAAGTTGAATTTCAATGGATCAGCTGGTCAAAGCTTTGGAGCTTTTGTTCCAAATGGCGTAACGATGAGACTCGAAGGAGACGCGAACGACTACGTTGGTAAAGGACTATCAGGTGGTAAACTGATCATCCATCCTTCAAAGCTCTCTACATTTGAACGAGATCAAAATACAATTATCGGAAACGTTGCCTTTTATGGTGCAACATCTGGTGAAGCATATATCAGTGGTCTTGCCGGCGAACGATTCTGTGTACGAAATAGTGGCGTGAAAGCTGTTGTTGAGGGCATTGGCGACAACGGTTGTGAATACATGACCGGCGGCCGTGTCGTAGTACTCGGATCAACTGGTAAGAACTTTGCAGCTGGAATGTCAGGTGGAGTCGCGTATGTACTGAGTGACAACAAAGACGCATTTCTCGAAAATGTTAATCCTGAATTAGTGCATATGGAATCCTTAACGAATTATGAAGAGATTCTTGAAGTGAAAAAGCTAGTACAGGAACATGCCTATAATACTGATAGTCCAAAAGCAATTCGGATCTTACAGAACTGGAATGAATTCGTAGGTCAATTTGTTAAAGTGATTCCGAAAGAATTTAAGAAGATTACAGCTTCACTAGAAGAGTTAAAAGAACAAGGATACAAAGATGATGATGCAGCACTGGAAGTGTTCCAGCAGGCTAAGAACGGTAATGTGAAGCCGACAAAAGTAAGCGATCTGGAACCGGTATAAGGAGGTATTTGTTTGGGTAAACCAACAGGATTCATAGACTATCCGAGAGAAAAGATTAGTGAACGAGATCCATTGACTAGATTGAAAGACTGGGGAGAGTACCAGCTACCTCAATCTGAAGAAAAACTGAAAGAACAGGGTGCTCGCTGCATGGACTGCGGCACTCCGTTCTGCCACTCTGGTATCGAATTAAACGGCAATGCCTCTGGATGCCCGCTCTATAACCTTATCCCAGAGTGGAACCACCTTGTTTACGAAGGAAAGTGGAAAGAGGCGCTTGATCGTCTTTTAAAAACGAATAACTTTCCTGAGTTTACAGGTAGAGTGTGTCCCGCTCCTTGTGAAGGTGCCTGTGTAGCAGCTATCCCTAGTGATGCAGTTGCGATCAAAAGTATTGAAAAAGAAATCATCGATCGTGGGTTCAAGGAAGGGTGGATGGTTCCGAAACCACCTAAGAAGAGAACAGGGAAGAAAATTGCAGTAGTTGGATCAGGACCAGCTGGTTTAGCAGCTGCAGACCAATTGAACAAAGCAGGACACTCAGTAACCATTTATGAACGTGATGATCGTATCGGTGGTTTGCTAATGTATGGAATTCCAAATATGAAACTAGACAAAGAATTAGTCGAACGTAGAGTGAAGCTCCTCGCTGAAGAAGGCGTGCGTTTTGTTACAAATACTGAAATCGGTGAAGATATTTCTCGAGAAGAGCTTAAGAAACAGCATGATGCTGTCATTCTATGTACAGGCGCTCAAAAACATCGCGATTTGCCAATACAAGGACGAAAGCTTGGTGGCATTCACTATGCGATGGATTACTTAAAGAAAAATACAAAGAGCTTACTAGACTCAAAGCTAGAAGATAAGCAGTACGTTTCAGCTGAAGATAAGCATGTCATCGTAATCGGTGGGGGAGATACTGGTGCAGACTGTGTTGCGACTTCTTTACGACACGGCTGTAAGAGTGTCCACCAATTCGGTAAGCACCCTCAGCTTACTGCTGATCGAATGATCGATAATCCATGGCCTGAATTTCCTAAGATTTTCACGCTTGACTATGCGTACGAGGAAGCTGCAGCAAACCACGGGGATGATCCTAGACAATATTCGATCATGACGAAGAAATTTGTTGGAGATGAAAATGGTAATGTAAAAGAACTTCATACCGTTACGATTGAAAAACACGTCGATAAGCGCGGTAACGTGTTTATGAAAGAGTTACCTGGTACTGAAAAAGTATGGCCAGTCGACCTTGTGTTGATCGCAATCGGATTTACTGGACCCGAAGAAGGGGTGCTTGAACATTTCGAGATCGAACAGGACGATAGAAAACTCGCAAAAGCTGAGTTTGACGATTATCGAACAAATATCGATGGCGTCTTTGCAGCCGGGGATGTTCGAAGAGGACAAAGCTTGATCGTTTGGGCGATCAATGAAGGCCGAGGAGCCGCTAGAGAAGTCGATCGCTACCTTATGAATAAAACAGTGTTACCGTAACAGTTTGAAAACCACTCCTTGTTAGGAGTGGTTTTCTGTTTTCTTAGGACGATCGATCTTTAGAGTGAACGATGGCGAGTACCAGGGCCGAAAAACTGATCATGATGGTTAAAGCCTCATATATACTTAGCATAACATCACTCCTTTACATCTAGCATGGTGTAATAGAGGGTTGTCCTATACACGGAATCCAAAACATTTGACAGTAGTGATAAAGTTTAATACACTTAAGTCGAATATCTCGAATTAAAGATAATTTGAAGATTAATTGATTCAAATAAAGGGAATCATTGCAACCATAACTAGTAAAGGAGAATGTTTACTATGAAGCATACAACTGGAATACATCATATAACGGCTATTGTAGGAAACCCTCAAGAAAATGTTGATTTCTATAGCGGCGTATTAGGTTTACGTTTAGTTAAAAAAACTGTAAACTTCGATGATCCTGGTACTTATCACTTGTATTTTGGTAATGAGGAAGGAGCACCTGGCACGATCATGACATTCTTCCCGTGGTCAAATGCGCACCAAGGCAGGATAGGGTCCGGGCAAGTAGGTGTTACGAGTTTTGTCATTCCAGAAGGAAGCTTAGCTTTCTGGAAACAGCGATTAGATAAATTTAATGTCACAAACAGTGAACGAATTAGATTTGGTGAGCGTGTATTAGAGTTTGATGATCCACATGGGTTACATCTTGAACTCGTTGAACGAGAAGAAGGTGAACGGAACACATGGAGCTTTGGAGGTGTCGATTCTTCACATGCAATAAAAGGATTTGGAGGTGCCACACTTCTTTCAGGTCACCCTGAAGCTACAAATAAGGTATTGGAAGAAGTACTCGGGTTTAAACGAGTGGCTGAAGAAGGAGACTTTGTTAGATTTAAATCGAGCGGCACGATAGGAAACACCGTAGATGTAAAGAAAACAAGGCTCCAAGCAGGGTCACTCGGTTCTGGTACAGTTCATCATATTGCTTGGCGAGCAAATGATTTTGAAGATCATGAATCTTGGAGAACACATATCGAAGAGAAAGGATACAAACCTACGCCTGTAATCGATCGACAATATTTCAATGCGATTTACTTTAGAGAGGAAGGCGGCATACTATTTGAAATCGCTACTGACCCTCCAGGTTTTGCAAGAGATGAAGACCCAACAGAAATGGGGAAAAACCTTCTCTTGCCTCCATGGTTAGAAGAGAAAAGGACGCAGATTGAACGTGTATTAGAACCAGCTGAAGCTAGAGTACTGGAAGGTGATGAAGTATGAAACACATCTTTAAACAAGGTGACTCAACGAAGCCAACACTGCTGCTCCTACATGGAACAGGTGGTACAGAAGAAGATCTTGTACCACTCGCAAACCTCATAGCACCAGAGAACTCCTATTTAAGTGTAAGAGGAAACGTGTCTGAGAACGGGATGCCAAGGTTTTTCAAAAGACTAGCTGAAGGCGTTTTTGACGAAAAAGACTTAGTAGAGCGTACAAAAGAATTAAACGATTTTATTACCGATGCTTCAAAGAAATACGGTTTTGATCGAGATAACGTGATCGCGATCGGATATTCAAACGGAGCGAATATTGCCGGAAGCTTACTACTTCATGATAGCAATTCTCTAAGAGCAGCGATCTTACATCACCCTATGGTTCCGATTCGTGGTTTGACATCCGATTTAACCAATACACCGATCTTTATCGGTGCAGGAGAAAATGATCCAATTTGTTCATCAGAAGAAACGGTCGAATTGAAGAACATTCTTACAGAGGCAGGAGCAGACGTAACCGTTCACTGGGAGAGAATGGGCCACCAGCTGACAAAACAAGAGGTCGAGGAAGCGGCTCGATGGTATAATTCTAAATTCTAAAAAAAGCAGTCTGCCGACTGCTTTTTTTAACTAACTACTTTTACCTCTTTTTGTCCTCTTCTATTTAGACATTTTATTGTATGATAGTTAGATAGAAAAGAGGTTAGAACATGATCTATACTACAGCAGGAAGACCTACCTCTTCCTCCATAGAAGAAGCAAAACGATTAGCACATACTTATAATGGTCATTACATAAATAGAAGAAAACGTTCCGTAAACGAACTTTTAAACGAGACTCAACAACCAATCCTCGTAGTTGGAAATAACAAGTTAGTTTTATATGTAGATAGCAGAGAGCCGATCTTCTTTCACCCAAACTCCGCTATGTTCCGCTGCAAGTCCCTTATGAAAGGAAATAGCGATCCATTTGTTGAAGCTTGTGGATTAAGAGAAGGAATGAGCTTACTGGACTGCACAGCAGGACTAGCTTCAGATAGTATCGTAGGGAGCTTAGCAACGGGCTCGAGTGGCATGGTAGATGCATGCGAGGGTTCATTACTTGGAATTTTACTCCAAGAAGGGTTGAAGAAGTGGAAGACGGGTAACGAACAAATAGACGCGGCGATGAGCAGAGTATCGATAACGTTAAAAAGATATGAAGAAGTATTGCCTACCATTCCAGATAACGCCTATGACGTGGTTTACTTTGACCCTATGTTTGAAGAGACGATCCTTCAGTCTGACGGTGTACAAGGCATTCGAAACGTAGCGATATACGATGATTTAACGATTGAGATGGTAAAAGAAGCGAAACGCGTAGCAAGGAAAAGGATCGTACTTAAAGATTTCTGGAAAAGCGACCGATTCGATCAACTAGGGTTTGACCAGCAAATCCGAAAAACTTCAAAGTTTCATTACGGAATTATAGAACTATAGGAGGGGTGCTATGCTTCCCGATCACCTTGATATGAACTTACAAATCATTTTCATAGGTTTTAACCCTGGGCTTAAATCAGAAGAAGTAGGGCATCATTATGCAAACCCTACGAATCGGTTTTACTCAGTATTATACCGTTCAGGATTAACAGACCGGCAGCTAAAGCCAGAAGAAGACGGTCGATTGCTTCGATACGGATATGGTTTGACAAACATTGTTGATCGGCCGACAAGAGGTGTTAAAGAATTAACGACTGAGGACTACAACCGAGGCAGAAAACAGCTCCTCAAAAAAATTAAGCTGTATCGACCAAGAATAAATTGTTTCGTTGGCAAAGGTGTATACCAAAAGTTTTCAGGAATTAAAAAAGTGAGTTGGGGGTTTCAACAGCATAATCAGGTTGAAGGCACAAGAGATTTCGTCGCTCCTTCAACAAGTGGTCTCGTCAGGATGAGTCTTGAAGAACTCGTTGATATTTATAAGCAGCTAAAGAAATAACGCGTCCAAATCGGACGCGTTTTTGATAACTATACAAATCGTAATAACAAGCGTTTTAACAGTGGTGTGAGGTAAGCAGGAATATCTTGAGCAGAAGGAATGACAAGGCTTTGCGTTCCATAGATGTTCTTCATCGTGTTTTTTTCTTTCTCCTGTGGTTCACCATTTGAAAGAAAGACACCGATCACTTCAATCCCTTGCTTCCTAGTGTTGTTAACTGCTTCATGCGTGTCGATAATTCCATTTTCACTATAATCATAAGCAGAAGGCTCGCCATCTGTGAAGACGATGAGAATCTTATGCTTTTCATGACGGCTCTGTAGTTCCTGAGCGGCTTTACGAATCGCATAGCCATCACGATTATCTTCCTCTGGTTCGAGCTGCATAATAGCAGGACCTACATTAGGAAGAGTAGAGCGGTTGTAGTCGATCACGTTAAAAAGAGTGTTCGGCTGCTGTTCATCATCTGCTTCAAACGCATCTTCATAAAATCCCGTAATCGAGTGTTTGATATCAAGCCCCTTCAGCGTCTCGTGAAACAGCGTGATGCCAAGCCGTGTTTCTTCCATTTTGTCATACATAGAAGCAGAACAATCGACTAGGAGAGAGAAAGTCACATCAAGCTTCGTGCTAGGTGCATTCTTCTTATAGAATAATCTTGGGTTCTTATCTGTGACTAGTCTAAGGAGTTTTCTGTTCAATCGCCCAAAGTGTAGATCACTTCGTGGAGCGATCTGTTTCTGTTCGATCGTTTTTTGAATAGCACTTCTTAGTGATTTCTCAGCATACTGGATTTCACCTTTAGCAGTACGATACGCTGCCTTTTCATCTTCAGTAGGTTTTTCTGATTCTCGTTGTTTTTCTTTGACGAATTTGTTTGCTTCTCCAAGCGGTGCTTCTTTTGAAGATGAGGCGGTATTATTGTTTTTCAAAATCTCTTCCTCATCAAACTGACTTCCTTCAGACTGTTTAGAAGCACCTTGTACACTAACAAAGGCTTGATCTCCAGACTCTTCTTTACGCTCACCTTCACCGATGAGATCTGATTTCGCACCTTCTTCTAGATCGAACTGAAGAAAATTAGAACCTTCTTGCTCTTGTTCTTCATGCCAAGTATTCAACTCTTCATCATGAGACTCTTTGTCTTCATTATCGCTCGTTTCTAGTGTGTCCTCATTTTTGAGCTCTGGAGCTTGCTCTTCCGTGACAATTTCAGGTTTAGAAGACTTTCCATACATCGTGAGGTACTCGGTTGTCATATCCTTCAAATCTCCGCTCAATTCATCAGAAAACAGTTCAGCGAGTTTAGCCACATCCGCAGTACTCCCTGCTTTGTTTATTTCAGTAATCATATGCCTGATATAAGGTTTATAAGGCGATAAGTGGTCGTTCAATGCGACTGGTTTGCCGATTGCTTGAAGGTAGATTGCACAGAAAAGCGCATCAAGATGCTGCTGCTGTCGAACGTGGACTTCCATTCTTCCTCTAAATCGCTTCTGAAATAAACGTTTTCTCGTTTCAAAAGCGTAAGCCGTTCCAGGTCTTCTATTAATACAAATCGCTTCTAGACGTATATCTTCTAGAAGAGAAAACAATTGCTTACGAAATAGCGGATATGATCGATTGTGTAGGTTGAAAAGATACTTGTCGACTTCCACATAATCGGTATTGTGTACATTACCGAGTGAGCGTAAGTATACATCGCTCTTCATTCCATCAAACTGCGAACCATCAAAAATATCGTTCCAGTAATGGCTCACTGTCACTAAGCTTTCTTCAGGCCTATAGTAAGAATGAAAGGCAAATTGCACATCAATTTCGCTGTTACTCAAGGTTTCTGCTAGGTCAGATAGTGAAAGATGCAGAAAAGGATCCGTCTGATTCTCAGCAAAATTTAAAAACTTCATTTATATTGTCTCCTGATAGCGACCAAAAATCGTTTCTGCAATGTTTTCAACTGCTGCTTTTTCCCGTTCATCCTCAAGTTTATCTGTAATCGCCCGTTTGATGGCTCTTCTTGGTTCCATGTAAGTCGTAAGATCACAAGCATCTAGTAAAGAACGGGTAGAAGCTGCTTCTTCTGAAATCTGACCATCGATTACTTTCGATTGAAGATCAGAAGATAGCGTAACGAAGTGATCGAGTAGGGTTGATTCAGAAAGTAACGATTGATCTTGTAGCATCTCTTTAAGGGCTTTACCTTCTAAGTATGGAACCTCGATGACGATGAAACGGTTTTTCAAAGCTTCATTTAGTGGTGCGGTTCCGATGTAACCTTCGTTGATCGCAGCGATAACGCCAAAGTTTTCTTTTGCTCTAACCGTTTCTCCTGTGAAAGGATTCAATACCATTCGTCTATAATCGAGTACTCCGTTCAGAATCGGTAGTGTTTCCGCTTTAGCTGTATTTATTTCATCGATATAGAGTAGCTGTCCTTTCTTCATCGCGTTTTCAACAGGTCCAGGCACAAACGTAATATGAGCATTGTTCTGATCGTCATAAGACAATGTCTTATATCCTAGGAGTGCTTCAGCATCTAAATCAACTGAACAGTTGATCGAATACATCGGTTGGTTGAACATGTAGCTGATGAGCTCTGCGAGTTTTGTTTTACCAGCACCAGTCGGACCTTTTAATAGAACATTTTTTCCTAGAATCAATGCTGTTACTGCGTCCTTTACGATTGATGAGTCAGGGGCTGTATAGCCTTTTGAACCTATTAAATAGGAGTCGGTATCGCTCGCTTCTTTTTGTCGTTTTTCAATTCTTTCTTTTATTTCATTCGGGATGTTATATTCTTCATTGATATTCATTGCTGTTCCCTCCGCATAAATCAATTTCGCATACATTCAACAGTTAACTATAACGGAATAAAACCTATCTTGTCTAATAACACCTTTTTGCAAACTGTCGATTGTGTATCGTTTTACCGTAAAGAAGAGATGAGCTATACTAGTTTTAGTTAATCTGCCTTAAAAAAGGAGCAAATGTCATGAAGGCAATACAAATAGAACATGTACAAGAACTACTTGAAAAATTTGAGAATCAACAAGTATATCTGCACCTTGAAACGACGAGTGGTGCCTATGCAGCACAAAATAAAGAAAAACTATCTGTCGGTGCATATATAAGGAACGGTTCTGTTCGATTTACAAACGTTAAGATCGCAGGAGCAGGTCCTTACAGAATCGGTTTTAAATTAGATGAAGGATGGATGTATGCTGAAGGGTTAACAGACTATCAACTCGATAATAAAGGAAGACTTCTGATGGCTGGTCACGATGATAGCGGACGATTAGCTATTGCTGTTCAACTCAGCCATACACCGTTCGAATAAGGGGGGAGAAAAAATGGAAAAGCAAGTATTAGTGATATTTCCTCATCCAGATGATGAAGCATTTGGGACAGCCGGGGTTATGACGAAATTTGTTCAAGATGGTGTACCTGTAACCTATGCATGTGCCACACTTGGAGAAATGGGTAGGAACATGGGGAATCCATTTTTCGCAACAAGAGAAACGCTTCCCGAAGTAAGAAAGGAAGAGCTTCTAAATGCTTGTAAAGCGATGGGTGTGAAAGACCTTCGTATGCTTGGTTTTAGAGACAAGACGCTAGAATTTGAAGATCCAGAACTTCTTGTCTCGTCGATAGGAAGGTTGATCGACGAACTACAACCTTCATTAATCATCACATTTTACCCAGGGCATGGCATCCATCCGGATCACGATGCATGCGGGCATGCTGTTGTGGAGGCTGTCAAACGTATACCACATGAAAAGCGACCAACGATTTATGGTTTACCCATCACTCCTGAAAGAGAAGAGGTACTAGGGAAACCCGATCGCGTATTCGATGTAACTGATGTTATGGAAACGAAAATAAAAACCATCGAAGCACACAGATCGCAAACGGAAGCGATGGTACCGAGGCTTAAGGATGGCACGCTCGATCTCAATTCTGAGATGTTAAAGTTCATTAAGCAAGAATCGTTCTGGATCTATCCGATCACATAATCTGTTGAGGTTCATATCTATTCGAGCTCGAACATGTTATAATACCCTGTATATTAATTATAGATGGAGGAATACGACCTAAATGATTAACGTTACTGATGTTAGCTTACGGTATGGTGATCGTAAGCTTTTTGAAGATGTAAATATTAAATTCACTCCGGGCAACTGCTATGGTTTGATCGGAGCGAACGGTGCTGGTAAATCAACTTTCCTTAAAATTCTTTCCGGTGAAGTTGAACCTCAAACTGGAGACGTAAGTATGGGGAAAGACGAGCGTCTTGCAGTCTTAAAGCAGAACCACTTTGAGTACGAAGAGTATGAAGTGCTTGATGCGGTTATTATGGGTCATGCTCGTTTATATGAAGTCATGAAGGAAAAAAATGAGATCTATATGAAAGAAGATTTCTCTGATGAAGATGGCATGAAAGCTGCTGAGCTTGAAGGAGAATTTGCTGAACTTAACGGTTGGGAAGCAGAATCTGACGCAGCAGTATTGCTAACTGGACTTGGAATTTCAGAAGACCTTCACCATAAGAAGCTCGCAGACTTACCTGGTTCTGAAAAGGTAAAAGTTTTGCTTGCTCAAGCGCTGTTCGGTTCTCCTGACATCCTTTTACTTGATGAGCCGACGAACAACCTTGATCTTAAAGCGATTCAGTGGCTTGAAGAGTTCTTGATCAACTTTGAAAACACGGTTATCGTCGTTTCCCACGACCGTCACTTCTTAAACAAAGTTTGTACGCATATGGCAGACCTTGACTTCGGTAAAATCCAGATTTACGTAGGTAACTATGATTTCTGGTATGAGTCTAGTCAGCTTGCTCGTAAGATGAAAGAGGACCAAAACAAGAAGAAGGAAGAAAAGATTAAAGAACTTCAAGCCTTCGTTGCAAGGTTTAGTGCGAACGCTTCTAAATCAAAGCAAGCAACATCTCGTAAGAAGTTGCTTGATAAGATCACGCTTGATGACATTAAACCTTCTTCTCGTAAGTATCCTTACGTCGCGTTTACACCAAACCGTGAGATCGGAAACGACCTTCTTGTTGTAGACGGGTTAACGAAGACGATCGACGGTGTGAAAGTACTAGATAATGTTAGCTTCCGTCTTAACAAGGATGACAAAGTGGCACTTGTTGGTAGAAACGAGATTGCGAACACAGTACTAATGAAGATTTTGATGGGTGAAATGGAAGCAGATAGCGGTACGTATAAGTGGGGAATCACGACGTCTCAAGCATACTTCCCGAAAGATAATTCCGATTACTTTGAAGGACAGGATCTGAACCTTGTAGAATGGTTGAGACAGTATTCTCCTGAAGATCAAACAGAGAGTTTCCTTCGTGGTTTCTTAGGAAGAATGCTATTCTCAGGTGAGGAAGTTCACAAGAAGGCAAGCGTCCTTTCCGGAGGAGAGAAGGTACGTTGTATGCTTTCTAAAATGATGCTTAGTGGTTCAAACGTCCTTCTACTTGACGATCCGACGAACCACCTTGATCTAGAATCGATCACGGCACTGAACAATGGTCTCATCAACTTTAAAGGCTCTCTTATCTTTACGAGTCATGACCATCAGTTCGTCCAAACGATTGCGAACAGAGTAATCGAAATTACTCCAAATGGTGTCATCGATAAAGAATCAACTTACGATGAATACCTAGAAGATGAAGCGTTACAAGCTAAAGCTGAGAAAATGTATAATTAAAACAGAAATGCGTCCCGAATTCGGGACGCATTTTTTTATGTGTATGCCTTTTGGGACATTCTATTTTGTAAGAAGCGTAATCGTAAAAACAATGTGATCGCAGCAACAAGGAGGCCCGAGCTTAATCCGATCCAATACCCATAAGGTCCGAATGAAGTGAATTTAGCCAGAACATACCCTGAAGGAAGTCCGACGATCCAGTATGAGATGAGGCTCATGAGAAGCGTGATGTTCACGTCTTTGTAACCGCGTAATGCCCCCTGTATAGGAGCAGCAATCGCATCTGAAAGTTGGAAGAATACAGCATAGATCAGGAACACCTTGATCAATTCGAAAACTTCCCTGTCACTCGTATACCAACCCGCTATGGCATCATTGAAGAAAAAGAGTATGAACGCTGATAACAATGCCATCCCAACAGCAAATCCAATACCTAGATACCCATACACTTTAGCATCACGAAACCGTTTTCCGCCAACTTCAAAACCAACAGCGATGGTTAATGCCATCGAAATACTTAATGGAATCATATATAAAAGCGAAGCAAAGTTGATAGCAGCCTGGTGAGCTGCTATCGTCTCTGTAGAGTATGCACTCATCAATAACGTAACTGCTGCAAAAATACTAACTTCAAAGAAGATTGAAAACCCTATTGGAACTCCTATTTTCAGTTGTTCGATCCAAGTGGATAGTGATACACCATACCAGCGTTTAAACAAGTCGAACGTTCGAAATGGGCGTACTTTTAAGATAAAGAATAAGCTGATTATTAAAATGAACCAATAGGTGATCGCAGAAGCATACCCTGCACCGATCCCACCGAGTTTTGGAAAGCCAAACTTACCGAAAATCAATACATAATTGAAGAATATGTTGATAGGAAGTGACAAGAGTGTAATGATCATCGTTGTTCTTGTTTGACCGAGTGCATCGATAAAACTTCTTAGGACTGAATAAATAAAAAGGGGAAGAATCCCGAAAGATAAACCAATTAGATACCCTTTCGCAACATATTGCACGTGGTCATTTAAGTCCATTAGCGATAGAAGAGGATTTAGAGCAATTCCTCCACCTATTAAGATGAGTACTGATAAGGCGATCGATAAATAGATCCCTTGTAAGACTGAAAATGAGACGCGATCTTCTTGATTTGCTCCTATATAGTGAGAAACGATAGGGGTAATAGCAAGCAAAATCCCACTCAATCCAGTGAATACAGGCACCCATAAACTTGATCCGATCGCTACACCAGCGAGATCACCGGCACCAGCTCTACCACTCATAAGTGTGTCGAAAAAATTCATCGAGTATAGTCCGAGTTGTGTGATGAGGATTGGATATAACACGGTTACTAATAATTTTAGTTTGTCTCTGAGTGATTGAGTAGGGTACATATGAGAACATCCTAACTGTATAGTTTCGTTACCAGAAAAATTATAGCATATCTATAGAGAAGAACTAGAAAGAAATGGTATGATAAGAATGTGAAGTATTGAACATGTAAGGAGGGTTTTGATGACTGATCGTAATAATCCCATCATCTTATTCGATGGTGTATGTAATCTATGTAATGGACTCGTTCAGTTTATGTTGAAGCATGACAAGCAAAGTGTTTTCAAATTCGCATCGCTTCAATCAGAAGTTGCTGCCGAATTGTTGAAGAATGCTGATGTAGAAGAGATACCAGATAGTATCATCGTCATTGCTGATGGACGCGTTTATTATAAATCTAGAGCTGTTCTCTACATATGTAAAAGACTAGGGGGCGTTTTTAACTTCATTAGAATCATTCGTATTCTTCCTGTCTTCATTAGAGATAAAATGTACGATGTGATCGCGAAAAAAAGATATGCATTGTTCGGTAAAAGAGATTCATGCATGCTTCCAAGTAAGAAATACAATGACAGGTTTATAGGTTAGGCTCACATCATGTGAGTCTTTTTTTTTACGACACTTTGAACGTTTTTTGAAGAAACGATTTTACATTATGTATAGTGCTTCATCTACAACAATCTTCTACACTTTTTATAGAAAGAAAATTCAGTCAATTACAAGGACGGTCAAAGGAGGATCGTACATATGTCTGATTCAGTAAAAATAGGCTTAATTCAGGCTAAAAACGATGTTGATGGAAATGAAGAAGTAGAAAAGCATAAAGAGGTAGCGATAGAAAAACACTTAAAGTTGGTGCAGGAAGCAAGTGAACGTGGCGCACAGATCGTCTGTTTACAGGAGATCTTCTATGGACCTTACTTTTGTGCTGAACAAAACAAAAAGTGGTATGACGCTGCAGAAGAAATTCCAGATGGACCGACTACGAAGCGATTTCAGGCTGTTGCACGAGATCTAGGAATCGTTATTGTTCTTCCTATTTATGAACGAGAGGGCATTTCAACCTACTACAATACAGCAGCAGTAATTGATGCAGATGGTTCATATCTCGGTAAATATCGTAAACAGCACATACCTCAGGTAGCGGTTGGTGATAACGGACACGGTTTTTGGGAGAAGTACTATTTTAAACCAGGAAACCTTGGTTATCCCGTATTTGATACCGCATTTGGGAAAGTAGGGGTTTATATTTGTTATGACAGGCACTTTCCTGAAGGCGCACGACTGCTAGGATTGAATGGTGCTGAGATCGTATTCAATCCTTCTGCTACAGTTGCAGGATTATCGGAGTATTTGTGGAAGCTCGAGCAGCCTGCACATGCTGTTGCAAACGGCTATTACCTCGGAGCAATCAATCGGGTAGGTATGGAAGGACCATGGAACATGGGGGAGTTCTATGGTCAATCGTACCTCGTTGATCCTAGGGGGAACTTTGTTGCGACAGGATCACGTGATCAAGACGAAGTCATCATCGGAGTAGTGGATAAGAAGTTGATTCGTGAAGTTCGTGATTTATGGCAGTTTTACCGTGATCGAAGACCGGAAACCTATAATGAAATGACGTCATTGTTACCGTAATAATGAGCAGCAGGTGTAGGCATGAAATACACCTGCTTTTTATTTTAATGAAGGGGGACACGTTCATGAGTACTGTTGAATCGCCTTTACCTGACAAGTTTACAGCTAATTTCAAAGAAGTTGAGTTGCCACTCTCTAATCAAGAGGCATTAAATGAAGCAAACAGGTGTCTTTATTGCTATGATGCTCCCTGTATAAACGCTTGTCCAACAGGAATCGATATTCCATCGTTTATTAAGAAAATCGCATCAGGTAACATGAAGGGTTCTGCTACAACAATTATGACAGCGAACCCTGTAGGAGCTAGTTGTTCGAGGGTCTGTCCTACTGAAGAGCTTTGTGAAGGGGCTTGTGTATTAAATCACTCTACGAAACCGATCTTGATAGGTAATTTACAGCGGTATGCGACAGACTGGGCAATTAAAAACGATCAAGTGTTATTTAAGAAAGGGGAACCTAACGGCAAAAAAGTAGGTATTGTAGGAGGTGGCCCCGGCGGCCTATCTGCTGCGAGAGAGCTAGCATTACTTGGTTATGATGTAACTGTTTATGAAGCGGAAAAAGAAGCTGGTGGTTTAGACACATTCGGAATCGTTTCTTTCAGGCTTCCTAAGAAGATCTCTCTATGGGAAGTAGAGCAGGTCGAACAGCTCGGCGTCACGATAAACACAGGAGTTAGAGTAGGGAAAGATATCGAATTTGATGAACTTCTTAAAACAAATGAAAGAGTTATTCTTGCGATCGGTATGGGGAATGTACCGAATCTTAACGTACCTGGTGAAACATTTAATGGAGTTCATGATGCGATCGAACTTGTGAGAAGTACAAAGTCTTCTCCATTTCCCACTCATCTAGAAGGCAAGAAGGTCGTCGTGATCGGTGCAGGTAATACCGCGATCGATGGTGCAACATGCTCTGTACGGCTTGGTGCAGAAAATGTGAAGATCATCTACAGACGTACAGAGAAAGAGATGACTGCATACGACTTTGAATATGAGTTTGCAAAACAAGACGGCGTAGAATTTCGTTGGCTAACACAGCCGATCGAAATAGTAGGTGACGCTGATGGTAACGTTAAAGGGTTAAAATGCGTCAAGATGCAGTTAGGCGAGGCATCAAGTGACGGTAGGAAAAGACCAGAGCCAGTGCCAGATTCTGAGTTTATCATCGAATGTGATGCTGTGGTTAAAGCGATTGGACAAAAGCGTCACACTGATTTTATTGAAAAGTTAGGCTTAGCTCATCATGATGGTGTCATTTTGATCAATAAAGATTCCATGCAAACGTCAAATTCACGGGTTTACGCTTGCGGTGACGTGATTTTCGGCAAGGGACAAGGAGAAGCGATGGTCGTATCAGCTGCTCAGCAAGGAAAAACAGCTGCGTACCATGTACACGAAAGTTTAAAAGAAATGTATTCCGCGTAGAAAGGAGAATGTATATGGCAGATTTAAGAACAAACCTTGCTGGAATAACATCACCAAATCCGTTTTGGTTAGCTTCAGCTCCACCCACAAATTCAGGATATCAAGTGCAGCGTGCATTTGAGGCAGGATGGGGAGGAGCCGTATGGAAAACGCTCGGTGACCCTATTCTAAACGTTTCATCAAGATATGCAGCAGTTTCCTTTAATGGTCAGAGAGTAGCTGGGTTTAATAACATCGAACTGATTACGGACCGGCCTCTTGAAGTGAATTTAAAAGAAATCTATGAAACGAAAAAACGCTTCCCTGAACATGCTGTAGTCGCATCGTTAATGGTAGAACCGAAACAGGAAGCATGGCATGAAATCGTAAAGAAAGTTGAAGCTGTAGGAGTAGACGGTCTAGAGTTAAACTTTGGATGTCCTCATGGTATGGCTGAACGTGGCATGGGCTCAGCATCAGGTCAAGTTCCAGACCTTGTAGAAAAGCAAACGGCCTGGGCGAAAGAAGCCGCAGGAACACCGGTTATCGTTAAGTTAACGCCGAACATAACAGATATCACTGCAACTGCAGAAGCAGCGGTAAGAGGTGGAGCAGACGCCGTAAGTATGATAAACACGATCAATAGTTTAGCAGGAGTTGATATCGATACATGGCTTCCGATTCCCAATGTAAGTGGGAAAGGAGCTCACGGTGGATATTGTGGACCTGCTGTTAAGCCGATCGCTTTAAATATGGTAAGTGAGTGTGCGAGAAGCAGCCGTATCAACGTGCCAATCTCTGGGATGGGTGGCGTTTCTAACTGGCAGAACGCCGTAGAATTTATGTTGATGGGAGCAAGTAACGTACAAATTTGCACGGCCGCTATGCATCACGGCTTTCGTATTATCGAAGACCTTGTTGAAGGATTATCAAACTACCTCGATGATAGAGGAATCTTATCGATTCAAGACATTATTGGAAAGTCAGTACCCACCTATTCAGATTGGGGAAATCTTGATCTAAATTATAATGTGGTAGCTCGGATCAATAATGATGTGTGTATCAATTGTAATAAGTGTCATATTGCTTGTGAGGATACTTCTCATCAATGCATCGATCGATTACAGGATGAGGGTGGAAACCCTATCCTCCGTGTAAGAGAAGAAGATTGTGTTGGGTGTAATCTATGTTCGATCGTTTGTCCAGTGGATGGTGCGATCGATATGATCGAAGTCCCCCATGAACTACCTGTGATGACATGGAACGATCGGCAGTCGCTTTTAGGTGCGTTAAAAGACAGTAAAATTACAAAGTAAAGGGGATTTATCATGAACAAAATAATTCGAAATGGCACGATCGTTACTGCAAGTGAAACCTACCAGGCGGATCTACTCATCAAAGACGGTAAAATTGCGATGATAGGCAGCTCATTGAATGAGGATGGAGCAGAGGAAATCGATGCCAAAGGTTGCTACGTATTTCCTGGTGGGATAGACCCTCATACACACCTCGAAATGCCGTTTGGCGGAACTGTTACAAAAGATGACTTTGAAACAGGAACGATCGCAGCAGCTTTTGGTGGGACAACCTCTATTATCGATTTCTGTTTGACTGAAAAAGGTAAACCGTTAGCAGACGCCGTAAAAACATGGCATGCCAAATCAAAAGATAAATCTGTGATCGATTATAGCTTCCATTTGATGATCAGTGAGATCAATGATTCAGTACTGAAGGAACTGCCTGAAATTATAAAAAATGAAGGCATTACATCTTTTAAAGTCTTCATGGCCTATAAAAATGTGTTTCAATCAGACGATGAAACCCTCTATCGAACGCTTCTAGCTGCTAAAGAGCTTGGAGCTCTAGTTATGGTGCACGCTGAAAACGGTGACGTCATCGAATATTTAACGAAAGATGCCCTTTCTAAAGGCAAGACTGAACCGATCTACCATGCACTTACAAGACCTCCTGAAGTCGAAGGGGAAGCCACCGGTCGTGCGGCACAACTAACAGGACTCGCAAACTCTCAGCTATATGTGGTTCACGTGAGCTGTAAAGAAGCCGCTGACAAAATCGCAGAAGCAAGAAAGAAAGGCTATGATATCTATGGTGAAACATGTCCACAATATTTAGTTCTTGATCAATCATATCTAGAGAAACCTAATTTTGAAGGTGCGAAGTATGTATGGAGTCCGCCACTTAGAGAAAAGTGGAATCAAGACGCGTTATGGAATGCGTTAAGAATAGGTGAACTTCAGACGATTGGATCCGACCAATGCTCATTTGATTTTAGGGGACAAAAAGATTTAGGTCGAGATGACTTTACAAAAATCCCGAATGGCGGACCGATGATCGAGGATCGATTTAGTATCTTATTCTCTGAAGGTGTTGTAAAAGGACGAATCTCTTTAAATCATTTCGTTGATGTTACGTCTACACGGTCTGCTAAGCTCTTTGGACTATTTCCAAATAAGGGTTCGATTGCCGTAGGAGCAGATGCAGATATCGTAATATTCGATCCTGAAATAAAGCGAACGTTATCAGCATCAACACACCATATGGCGGTTGATTATAATGCTTTCGAAGGAATGGAAGTAACGGGCGAGCCTATTTCTGTTCTTGTAAGAGGAGATTATGTCATCAAGAATAAACAATTCGTAGGCACACCGGGATCTGGACACTATATAAAGCGTGCAAAGTACGGACAGTTTAGCCAAAAGACAGACAAAACCATCACAATACAATAAGCAGTGTTAAAGGAGATAGCTGAATGAAAAAAGATGTAAGCTATTTGAAATCACCTGACTTATTGCCAATTGCTCATAAGGATAAGAAAATCGGAACGACTGGTTTTGCGATGATGTGGGTCGGTATGGCAGTGGTGTTAGCAGCGTTTGCGATCGGCGGGGCTGGTGTACAATCACTTTCCCTTACGTGGGTTGTGATCGCAACATTGATCGGTTCCGTTGCGATCGGGTTATTTATTACGATAATCGGAGATATCGGCATCGAACACGGTCTGTCATTTCCAGTATACATGAGAGCACCGTTTGGCACCCTTGGCACACATATCCCTTCGATTGTAAGGGGACTAGCTGCTTCGTTCTGGTTCGGAATCAACACGTATTTTGGTTCAACTGCCATGAATGCCATCTTAAATGTTTTGTTCGGTTTTGATAACTGGTTCGTATGTTTCCTTCTATTTGCGACAGTTCAATTAGTGAATACATCTCTTGGCATTAAAGCTGTCGAAAGGTTCGCAGATCTTGCTGCTCCAGTAATCATCCTTATTTCTGTTTGGATGTATATCTCACTCTCTGATCAAGCTCTTGCACAAGGTAGAGAAGTTTGGAGCTGGATTGAGAGTCCCGTAACCGGAGGAGCAGCTGTCTCAGCATTTTTAGTCGTGATCTTTAGCAACATGGGGTTTTGGGCGACGATTTCAGCAGATATTCCTTCTATCTCTCGATTTATTAAAGCTCCTCAGTTT
Source organism: Anaerobacillus sp. ABR4_321 (assembly GCF_056158505.1). Taxonomy (NCBI): domain Bacteria; kingdom Bacillati; phylum Bacillota; class Bacilli; order Caryophanales; family Bacillaceae; genus Anaerobacillus; species Anaerobacillus sp. ABR4_321. The sequence continues at coordinate 2,615,685 of NZ_JBSWTK010000001.1, read as the reverse complement.
GAAAGGAGCTGGCTTAAACGGAATAAAGGAACGTTGATCGGGAGTGTAATCGCATTGCCTCTAACACAAACGTTCATGGTAATCATCGGAGGAGTTTCTTATATAGCCGTTTCAAACTATGACCCAGTCGTTGCATTGCAAGAAGCTGCCACGGGACTTATCTTAGGCATCTTACTATTGATGATCGTATTAGCACAATGGTCGACAAATGTATCTGCTAACCTTGTGCCAGCAGCTACGATTTTCTCAAACGTAGGAGGACCAAAAGTTCCTTTTTGGGCAGGTGTATTCATCGCTGGTATCGTAGGGTCCGTCGTACAGCCGTGGAGCTTGTTCAATATTCTTATACCGATCTTACTTGTAGTCGGCGGTATTTTATCAGCGATTATCGGCATTTTGTATTGTGACTATTACGTATTGAGAAAAAGAAGGGTGAATGTGCCAGACCTTTATGAAGATCATGGACAATTCCGCTACGCTTATGGGGTTAATCTCGCTGGTTTGATCGCCTGGATTATTGGAGGAGTAGCAGCGTACTATCTATCTACTTATTCTTTCTTAGTTGGTTTTCTTGTTGGTGCTATCTCTTACTATCTACTTGCAAAGTTTTGGTGGTTTAAGAAGTACTCTCAAGCAGAGATCCTTGAGCCTAGTGACGAGAAATACTTAGGGATAACCGTAGGAAGAGATTGGATCATTGATACTGAGACCGAAAAGGAGTCAGTGAAAGAGGTCGGTAGTTCAATCGAATAAAGGAGGAAGTGCAATGAGTGAACATGAGGCGTATATAATCGAACGTGAAAAGATCGACTACTTTATTGATAGAGGCTATAAGATCAGCGGTGTGTTAGAAAATTTGGAAGGCGCATTTATAGAATTTAGCATGAATACAGATAATAAAGAAGACTCTAAAGAGACTCTCCAAATCAAAACTGCTAATGGGAGAAAGTACTTTTCTGCACTTTTATTAAAGCAAATTCAATCTGTATCCTAAAGGAGGATGGGGATGGAATACAATCTGTATTCTAAGGACAGCGCTTATCCTTGTGAAGTTACAATCGACGATGAGAATGGTCGCTATATGATTCGGAAAGCTGACACGAGTGGAGAAGTGTTTAATTCTGTTGAAGACTTAACAACCTGGATTAGAGGAAATTGGAAAGAGGAAGATTTCAGAAGTAGAAAACAATATCATTACTTACTAGAGGTTTTGGAGGAAATGGAGTCTCGTGCAGATACCGGACAATAGTCCGGTATTTTTGTTTCTCATATAAAAATTTCAATTACCGTACTATTTTGAATATTTTGAAGGAATTCAAAACAAAGAAGTATAACTATATTTAATAGACTAAAAAGATAAAAGCGTATCTCCTAACAATACCTTTCTCATTAGACGATTGAATGACAGGGGGAGAAAGAATGCTTCGGATGACGAGCTTAACGGTACAGGAAGTCCTTGAACGAGAACAATTTCAAAATGCAACCGTGATTGCTGGACGTGAAGGATTGAACCGTAGAATAAAATGGGTGCATGTTATGGAAGTAACATCAGTTAGACAATTGCTTAATGGGGACGAACTGATTTTATCAACAGGATTCGTATGGAAAGATAACCTCGATGTTTTTCTATCGATTGTCAAGCAGTTGATCCAGAGCAATGCTGCAGGGCTCTGTATAGAAATCGGTACATATATGGACTCAATCCCTGAAGAGATTATACAGCTTGCAGATGAATCCAAGTTCCCCATCATCATCTTCAATCAGGAAGTAAGGTTTGTCGATATTACCCAAGATTTACACTCTCTCCTTATCGCGCATCATTATCAATTGATTTCGGATCTTGAACAGTTTTCACAAGAATTGAATAGTTTACTGCTCCAGCCTCAATGTCTTCAAAACATTCTAGCACATCTTTCTAATAAAACAGGTATGCAAGTGATCTACCAACCAAAAGATGGTCAAGCACAATTTGTACCCGACGTGTCTAACGAAAAAAAAGAAACCTTTCTTCATTTCATTACATTGCAGCCTACGGGTAAGGGCCTCGTACTTCAAAACGTCCAGGCGATGGATTATTTATTTGCTAAGTTAATCCTAGTTCCAGCTCCGCATACTTCTGTATCGGATTACGACATGCTCTTATTAGATCGAAGCGCAACTGCCATCGCTCAATTTTTACTTCGCGAATTATATATCGAAGAGAAAAAGCGCGTCAAGGAAACAGAATGGTTATATGATTGGCTAGAAGGCAAACACACAGAAGAGAGAATCTTATCTTACCTAGTAGATATCGATGCAACATTGATTCCAAAAGGGCTATTAGTGTGCACATGCCGTTTTGTTAATAAGAAAAACGAGACATCGTCGCAGATCACTTACTTCATGCTTCTCGTTAGATCGCTCTTTGAGCAAGAAGGCTTTTTCGTTCTTTCATTAACCACAAGAAATAAACTAGTCATTATATTACTAAATCGACGTGAAGAATCGGATGTCATTCAAAGACTAAGGACTGCTTTCGATCGATTGATGGCAAACGATACACTGAAAAATCGGACAGTTCCTGAGATTGACCGGATTAGTATCGGGAAACATGTACGGTTATTGAAAGAAATGCACAAGAGTTATGAATCGTCATTAGAAGCTTTGACGATCAATGATAAGCTCTGTAACAAAAGTTCTAAAGTCATCTATCATCAAGACTTCCACATTTATCGTATGATTTTCCAGCTTACAAAAAACAAAGAATTGCAGGAATTTATGTTCGACTATTTATCTCCAGTGATTCATTATGATGAAAAGAATAATAGTAACCTACTAAATACACTTAAAGTATATATGTGTTGCAATGGTTCTAAAAAGGAAACGGCTGAACAACTCTATGTTGTAAGACAAACGCTTTATCATCGCCTTGAAAAACTTGAAGAATTATTAGGCAAAGATTTTATGAGTTCTCCGAAACGACAAGCGATCGAGTTTTCTCTTCACGCATATGATTACCTGCAGACATAAAGCACCGTGTAAAACAACTACAGAAACCATGTTACGTTTTGTCTAATGACCCTTTAATCACTAATAACCTACAATAATTGTAGGAGTTAGACTAAAGGAGGGCATTTCATGGCAGTTATTAAAAACGATACGGTAGTTTTGAAGAATTTCGTGAACGGTGAATGGGTCAGTGCAAGGAGTATCGATACACTAGATGTTGAAAACCCTGCAACTGAAGAGAGATTAGCTTGTGTACCTCTTTCATCCAAGGAAGATGTAAGTCTTGCTGTTCGTTCTGCTAAAGAGGCATTTAAAACTTGGAGAAATGTTCCTGTCCCGAAGCGTGCTAGGGTGCTGTTCACCTTTCATTCATTGCTAGTTCACCACCATGAAGAACTAGCAGAACTTGTGGTGAAAGAGAACGGTAAGAGTTATAAAGAGGCTTATGGGGAAGTGCAGCGAGGGATCGAATGCGTAGAATTTGCTGCAGGAGCTCCTACCCTTATGATGGGTGATAACCTTTCTACAATCGCTGAAGATATCGACTCTGAGATGTATCGGTATCCAGTGGGCGTCGTTGGAGGTATCACACCGTTTAACTTCCCTATGATGGTTCCACTTTGGATGTTCCCACTTGCGATCGCTTGTGGTAACACATTCGTATTGAAGCCTTCTGAACGCACTCCCATCTTAGCAAACCGACTTGCTGAACTTTTAACAGAAGCAGGACTTCCAAAAGGAGTCTTCAATATCGTTCACGGTGCCCATGATGTGGTGAACGGGATGCTCACAGATGAAGATGTGAAAGCGATTTCTTTCGTTGGATCACAGCCAGTTGCAAAATATGTGTATGAAAAAGCCGCTTTGAATGGTAAGCGAGTTCAAGCACTTTCTGGCGCGAAAAACCATCACATCATCATGCCTGATGCTGACATTGAAAAAGCCGTACAACAAGTCTTAAGCTCTACGTTCGGAAGTGCTGGCCAGCGATGTATGGCATGTAGTGCCGTTGTAGTCGTTGGAGATGGGGAAAAGTTTAAAACATCTTTAAAACTAAAAGCAGATGAGTTGAAGTTAGGAAATGGATTAGATGAAGATGTTTTACTTACACCAGTGATTCGTAAATCACATCGAGAGAAGGTTTTAGGATATATTCAAAAAGGATTGCAAGAAGGTGCTAGCTTAATTCGTGATGGAAGAAAAGAAATGGAAGAACAAGAGAACGGGAATTTTCTCGGTCCAACTATTTTTGATGAGGTAACGCCAGATATGACGATTGCAAAAGAGGAGATTTTTGCACCCGTTTTAAGTTTACTGCATGCTGATACGTTATCAGATGCACTAGGCATTATCGAAAAATCAAGATATGGGAATGGAGCAACGATCTATACAAAAGACGCTGCTGCCGTTCGTAAATTTCGTGAAGAAGCAGATGCAGGAATGCTTGGAGTAAATGTCGGTGTACCAGCACCGATGGCATTCTTTCCGTTTTCAGGTTGGAAGGATTCATTCTACGGTGACTTACATGCAAATGGGAAAGATGGCGTAAATTTCTATACGCGGCGTAAAATGATTACGACCCGTTTTGACTATTAGTAAGGGGGAGTGGAGAATGCATACAGCACACGAAAACCTTGCAGGTAAAGACGAAAAGTACGTTTGGCATGCCATGCGACCATTTGATCCAAAATCGACGATGGTGATCGAAAAAGCGAATGGTGCCTGGGTTACAGACTATGAGGGGAATAAGTATTTAGATGGCATGGCTGGACTATGGTGTGTAAATGTAGGATACGGAAGACAGGAGCTTGCTGAGGCTGCATATACTCAGCTAAAAGAACTTTCTTATTATCCACTCACGCATACACACTCACCAGCAGTTCGACTTGCTGAAAAGCTAAACAACATGCTTGGTGGAGGATATGTGATCTTTTTCTCTAATAGTGGTTCTGAAGCGAATGAGACGGCCTTTAAGATTGCGAGGCAGTACCACGAGCAAAAAGGAGACACTCATCGACACAAGTTCGTTTCTAGGTACAGAGCATATCACGGAAATACGATGGGCGCATTAGCCGCTACCGGCCAGGCACAAAGAAAATATAAGTATGAACCGTTAGGACAGGGATTTCTTCACGTACAACCGCCAGATTCATATCGAGATGTGGTGAATGAGGAACATACTCTCCCATCCGTTACAGCGGTCGACAACATGATGACCTGGGAACTGAGTGAAACGATCGCAGGGATGATCATGGAACCGATCATTACTGGTGGAGGTATCTTAATACCACAAGATCATTACATGAAACAAGTTAAAGAAGTGTGTGAAAAGCACGGTGCACTTCTCATCTGTGACGAAGTAATCTGTGGTTTCGGTAGAACTGGTAAACCATTTGGATTTATGAATTATGGAGTTAAACCAGATATCGTAACGATGGCAAAGGGACTGACTAGCGGCTATCTACCTCTATCAGCTACAGCGGTTAAAGAAGAGATCTATGAGGAATTTAAACGGAATAATCAATATGATCACTTCCGACACATCAACACGTTTGGAGGAAACCCAGCATCTTGTGCCGTCGCTTTAAAGAATCTAGAGATTATGGAGAAGGAAAAGTTGTTCGATCGATCTAAGGACCTAGGAGAAAAGCTAAGGACCGAGCTTCAAAGCAGGTTATCGAACCATCCATATGTAGGGGATGTTAGAGGTTTAGGATTGCTTGTAGGAATTGAACTCGTTGAAGATCGTCACACGAAGAAACCACTAGACGTCGCATCTCTCAACAAAGTGATCGGATACTGTAAGTCCCGTCACGTGTTGATCGGTAAAAATGGAGACACTGTTGCTGGCTATAATAACGTCCTTACCATGTCGCCACCCCTATCGATTGAAGAAGACGACCTCAACCTTCTTATTCAAACAATTGTGGAGGGGATACATCAGCTTTAAAGTGCGCCAAATCGGCGTACTTTTTATTTTTGCAAACAATACCAGTTTATTATCGATATATGTATTCACTATGGGAATACTTTATGGTAATTTAGTATTGCGCTGTGTAAATATTCGAAAAATATTTCCTCTTATACCATCATTTTTGAAATTTTTTTCGAAAAGTTGGTTAAGTGCTTTGTGACTATATATACACTGTGCTAAACTATCCATGTAAGCGTTTTTTTACAAATGAGGTTTTTAAACTTGTAAAAGAGTGAAAAGGACTAATAATGAAACCGCAGAACTTTTTATCGAGCGGTAATATGGGAGCTAATACAATTTATCATACAAACGTATTAGAACATTCCCAGTAGGGAGGTAGCGAGCTTTGAATACCAAACAGTCCAGAATGGAACATCCTTGGCAGGAATTCTATGGACCAAACCTTGGCTATGCCATTGAACTATATGAGAAATTTCAGGAAGACCCCGAATCAGTAGATCCTGATCTACGTGAAAAATTTGAACAGTGGGGGCCGCCACCAAGTTCTAATGACGCTGTTGAATCAAACGTTCAACCCGGAAATCTTAAGAAAGTCATTGCAGCGGTCAAGCTAGCTGATGACATTCGTACATATGGTCATTTAGCTGCAGCTATCAACCCACTTAAAGAAGAAAAATCGAATCATGATTTTATGAATCCTGAAAAGTATGATCTTACAAAAGAAGACTTGAAAGCGATTCCTGCAGAAGTGATCTGGAACAATGCCCCTTCTGATATCAATGATGGGTATGAAGCGATTCAGCGTTTGCAGGATCTCTATACAAGATCTCTATCTTATGAGTTCAGTCATGTTCACAACAGTGAAGAACGTAACTGGCTCGATCAGATGGTAGAGGGTGGATCAGTAACTAGTTCTTTAGACAAAGAAAAACAAGAGGCACTTCTAAGAAGGCTGACAGAGGTTGAGGGGTTCGAAAAATTCCTTCATAAAACGTTTGTAGGGCAAAAACGTTTCTCGATCGAAGGCGTTGATTCGATGGTGCCGATGCTTGATGAAGTCATTCGAGATGGTGCAAGCGACGGTGCTCGAAATGTCATGATCGGAATGGCACACAGAGGTCGTTTAAATGTTCTTGCACATGTTTTGAATAAACCTTATGAAAAGATCTTCTCTGAGTTTCATCATGCACCGAATAAGGAGCTTGTTCCATCAGAAGGTTCAATGGGAATCAACTACGGTTGGACAGGCGATGTGAAGTACCATATGGGTGCTGATCGTAAGTTTGAAGGTTCTGAAACTGCAGAAGCCACGATCACCTTAGCAAATAATCCAAGTCACTTGGAGTTCGTAGATCCAGTCGTTGAGGGCTATGCAAGAGCGGCACAGGAAACAAGGGACCAAAAAGGTGAACCGATCCAGGATATAAGAAAGTCATTTGCGATCCTTATTCATGGGGATGCTGCTTTTCCTGGTGAAGGTGTTGTAGCGGAAACGTTAAACCTTAGCCAACTACGTGGTTACCATACAGGTGGTACGATCCACATCATCGCTAACAACCAGCTTGGCTTCACGACTGAGAGCACTGATTCACGGTCAACGAGATATGCGAGTGACCTAGCAAAAGGATATGAAATACCGATTGTTCACGTTAACGCAGATGATCCTGAAGCATGCTTATCAGCAATGAACCTTGCTTATCAGTATAGAATGAAGTTCAATAAAGATTTTCTTATCGATCTAATTGGCTACAGAAGATTCGGACATAACGAAATGGACGATCCTGCTGTAACGCAGCCACATCTTTACGAGAAAATCAAAAACCATCCTACAGTGCGAGCACGTTATGCTAGCTACCTAGAAGAGCAAGGAATTCTTGAATCTGGATACGGTGAAAAGCTAGATGAAGAAGTATTGAATGAGCTTTCAGAGGATTATAACAAAGTGGCTAAGGATAATGAAGATGGTGGAGATGTTCAGGAAATACAGCCACCGAAAGAAATCGTTAAAGGAATACCTTCGATCGATACATCCGTGCCGCTAGATACATTAAAAGAAATTAATAACAATCTACTTACACGTCCGGATAATTTCAACGTTTACCCTAAACTTGAAAGAATTCTTAAGCGTAGATTAGATATGTTAGAAGAAGGCGGAAAAGTTGATTGGGCATTAGGTGAGACGCTTTCATTCGCTACTATTTTGAGCGAAGGTACACCTATCCGTATAACAGGGCAAGATTCACAGCGAGGAACCTTCGCGCAGCGTCATCTTGTTTTACACGACAAGGAAACAGGAGAAACGTTCTGTCCGTTACACGAATTACCAGAGGCTAAAGCTTCCTTTGCTATTCATAACAGTCCTTTATCTGAAGCTTCCGTTGTCGGTTTCGAATATGGATACAATGTATTCGCACCAGAATCCCTCGTGATTTGGGAAGCTCAGTACGGTGACTTTGCGAATGCTGCACAGGTCATCTTTGATCAGTTTGTATCCGCAGGAAGAGCGAAATGGGGTCAAAAATCTGGAATGGTACTCTTGCTTCCACACGGTTATGAAGGACAGGGTCCTGAGCACTCCAGCGGAAGAGTTGAGCGTTTCTTAACACTTGCTGCTGAGAACAACTGGACAGTTGCGAACTTGACGAGCGCAGCGCAATACTTCCATATTTTAAGAAGACAAGCGGCTATACTTGGAGAGCAAGAGGTTAGACCACTCGTTATCATGACTCCAAAGAGCTTACTGCGTAATCAACGTACTTCTTCACCAGGTTTTGAGTTCAGCCAAGGACAATTCTTAAGTGTGATTGAACAACAAGGACTCGGTGAAAAGAAAGATAAAGTTGAGCGTATCGTTCTTTCAACTGGTAAAGTCGCTGTAGATCTAGCAGCAGAAATCGAATCTTCAGATAAAGACATGGACTGGCTACATGTTCTACGTGTAGAGCAGCTGTACCCATTCCCTGAAGAAGAAATTAAGAAGATTTTCGAACGCTATTCTAACGTAAAAGAAATCGTTTGGTTACAAGAAGAACCAAAAAATATGGGATCATGGAATTACATTTCTCCACGAATTCGTGAAATTGCTCCTGAGGGAGTTTCGATCGATTATATCGGTCGTCCTGATCGATCTAGTCCAGCAGGTGGAGAGCCTAATATCCATAAGAGAGACCAAGAACGTATCATTCAAGAAGTCTTAGAGCCATCTAAAACAGTATCCCACCAAGGAGGTAAATCGTCGTGATCGAAGTTAAAGTACCTGAACTAGCAGAATCTATTACAGAAGGCACAATCTCCGAATGGTTAATTAAAGTAGGCGACAAAGTTGAAAAAGGTGATAACCTTGTTGAACTTGAAACTGATAAAGTAAATATCGAAGTAAGCGCTGAAAACAACGGAGTAATCAAGGAATTATTGAAAGAGCCTGGTGACAACGTAGAAGTTGGAGAAATCATTGCTTACCTTGGTGACGCAAGCGAGGAAGACTCTTCCTCTGAACAACCTTCTTCTGACAATAAAGAAGAGAAGGCTGAAGCGAAAAAACAGCAAAACGAAACGCCTGAAGAATCTAAGTCTGACGAGGAAGCTTCTGCACACGCTGCACCTGAAGCTTCAGAAGAAAAGTCAGGTAACGGACGTACAGTAGCATCTCCTTCTGCAAGAAAGCTTGCTCGTGAACTAGGTGTCGATCTAGATAAAGTTCAAACTCAAGATCCTTACGGCCGCGTTCGTCCAGACGATGTAAAAGCTCATGCTGACTCTAGTAAGAAAGAAAAAGAAGCTCCAAAGCAAGAGAAAAAGCAAGAGAAGCAACCTGAAAAAGCTGCGCAGGCTAAGGACGAATTTAACGGTAAACCAGTAGAAAGAGTGAAGATGTCTCGTCGTCGTCAAACGATTGCAAAACGCTTAGTAGAGGTGCAACACACTGCTGCTATGTTAACAACGTTTAATGAAGTAGACATGACTGCGATCATGGACTTGCGTAAGCGTCGTAAAGACAAATTCCTAGAAGATAATGATGTAAAACTTGGATTTATGTCCTTCTTTACAAAAGCGGTAGTTGGGGCATTGAAGAAATATCCTCGTCTAAACGCAGAAATTCAGGACAAAGAAATGGTTCTTAAGAAATTCTACGACATCGGTATTGCAGTAGGATCTGAGGAAGGACTAGTCGTTCCTGTTGTGCGTGACGCAGACAAACTATCATTTGCAGGAATCGAGAGCGAGATTAGTGAGCTAGCTAAGAAAGCTCGCGATAACAAGCTTTCACTAGATCAACTTCAAGGCGGATCCTTTACAATAACAAATGGCGGTATATTTGGTTCTATGCTTTCCACGCCAATTCTAAACGCTCCGCAAGTTGGAATTCTTGGAATGCATAAAATCCAGTGGCGCCCTGTAGCGATTGACCAAGATCGAATGGAAAATCGTCCTATGATGTATATTGCGCTTTCTTACGATCATCGAATTGTAGATGGTAGTGAAGCCGTTAGCTTCCTAGCGAAGATTAAAGATCTTCTTGAAGATCCAGAACAATTGCTTTTAGAAGGGTAATAATCGAGAACCTGAATCATAATGATTCAGGTTCTCTTTTAATAATAGTTGATTTGTAACCAGGGGGAATTTAAGTGGAATTACGTACATTTACTGATCCAAGTGAGTATCTAGGTTATGTCCAGGATTTTCTTGAGCAAAACGAAGCATTACATAGTCTCCCTTTAGGGCTTCTGGTTAGACTTGTAAAAAATCAAAAAAATGGTGAAGAACTAGAGAAGGTTCTCCTCGGTACAATAGAAGAGGCAGGGCGTATTACACTTTGCTTTATTCAAACACCGCCTCATAATCTTATACTTGCAGGTGAACAAGTATCACACGAAACATTAGATTTTGCAGTTAAAAAACTTCATCAAGATTATTTGTTTCCAGGTGTTCTAGGTGAGAAAACAATTGTAGAATATTTTTCAAAGAGGTACTGCGAGCTTACGAGCTGTAAGCGGAATCTAAAAATGAACCAGCGTATCTATCGATTAGATACCGTCATTCCTCCTAAACGTGTAGGTGGAAAATTAAGAAAAATCAGAAATGAGGATTTTACTCTGTTGAAAGAATGGGTTTATCTTTTTTCATGTGCGATGGGTGAACCATTCTCTGACGAAGATAGTCATGAAAGAGCGCAACAATTTATCGATGAAAAATCAGCCGTACTCTGGGAGGTTGATGGAGAAGTGGTTTCGATGGCAAATGAATCTAGACCGACCATGAGAGGAACAACGGTTAACTTTGTTTTTACACCTCCTGAGCATGAACGGAAAGGGTATGCCTCTGCATGCGTAGCAGCTTTTAGCCAATATTTATTAGATAAAGGGAACCGTTATTGCTGTCTATATACAGATCTTTCAAACCCAACTTCTAATTCGATCTATATGAAGATGGGATATAAACCTGTAGGAGATTCGATCGTGTATTCGTTTGAGGATTGAATCTAACTTGTAGTAGAATAAGAAATGGAAAGGGAGTGAACGTTATGATTCATGAAAATTGGAAAGATGGCCCAACTCTAAGAGAAGTAAAATGCGTGCACACTGACGCAAAAAAATACATGGTGAACCGTGTGTTGACTGAAGGGAAAACCTACGAAGTTAAAAATGAAACTGAAGAATTCTTATTTGTAGTTGATAACACAGGTAAGGTCGGAGGTTTCTACAAGGAGTACTTCGAGGAAGTAAAATAATGTAAACGTCCAGGTCACGATGACCTGGACGTTTCTGTTGTAGATCCATACCTTTTCCTCTCGTGAAACGTATTTATTATAGGATCAACGAACATTGTGGTATGATACTCTTGGACTCTTACATAAGAGCAATTAAACAGGCGATAAGACCGTCTCTAGCTGCAGGAGGGACATGAACGTGAACAATGCTACATTGCTAGAAGAAGCTTACTCTTTTTTAGAGCAAGCATATTACGAATTAAATCATACACCTGAACGTTTAAAAGAACGCAAACAAGAGGTTAAAGACCAAATTGAAAAAACAGGTGTGTATGAGCATACATTTGAAGAGTTACAGCACGGAGCAAAGATGGCATGGCGTAATAGTAATAAATGTATCGGAAGGCTGTTTTGGAATACTCTAACCGTAATTGACAAGCGCTCTGCAACAACAGTTGAAGAGATAGCGGACGCTTTACTCCATCATATTCACTCAGCTACAAACAATGGAAGAATTCGACCAACAATTACGATTTTCCAGCCTGGAAGAATTAGAATATGGAATCACCAACTCATTCGCTATGCTGGTTATGAGTTAGAAAACGGGACGATCGGTGATCCTGATTCGATAGAAATAACTAAGCAAGCTCTTAAACTCGGATGGAGAGGAAAGGGTACGCCACATGATGTGTTACCAATTATTTTCCAACTAGATGATAAGGAGCCTACCGTCATTACCATACCACCTGAAATCGTTCTTCAAGTGGAGCTTAGACACCCGGAAATTGATATCTCTTCCTTACATGCTCGTTGGTATGCGGTACCGATCATATCTGACATGAAGCTTGAAATTGGCGGTATCGATTACGTTGCAGCTCCATTTAATGGGTGGTATATGGGAACAGAGATCGGTGCACGAAACTTAGCGGACGAAACGCGCTACAATTTAATTCCAGAAATGGCTGAGATCATGAATTTAGACACTTCTTCAAATGCCTCGTTATGGAAAGATAGGGCCTTGATCGAGCTTAACAGAGCTGTATTATACTCATTTCAAGAAGATAACGTTAGTATCGTAGACCATCATACAGCTGCTCGACAGTTTCATAAGTTTGAGACAAATGAAGCGCGAGCTGAGCGGAAAGTAACAGGAAATTGGACGTGGTTAATTCCACCGATTTCTCCAGCAACAACTCATATTTTCCATAAACCGTATAAGAATACGATTGTATCTCCAAATTATTTTTATCAAGAAAAACCTTATTAAAGAAAGTGGGAACGTTCGTGGTCATTGAAAAAGCAGCTTTTATCGTAAATGAAGGAATGGAGAAAGACTTTGAAGAAACATTCATGAAGGCAGTTCAGTACATATCAGCTTCTCCAGGTTTTATAAGCCATCAATTAACAAAGTCTATCGAAACTGAAAGCAAATACGTAATTTTTGTGGAGTGGGACTCTCTCGCTGCCCACACCGAAGGCTTTATGAAGTCAGATCGGTTCAATGAGTTTGTATCGTTGATGGATCCTTTCTTAAAAAATGTTGAGATGGAGCATCTAGTTCCGATAACCACCGATTAATTTACCCGCTTAATGCGGGTTTTTTTATGGGCAAATAACTATACAATTCTTGAGCAAACGTTTAAAATAAAAGAAGTATATTCCTATAAGAAAGGTTGGATTTAAATGTCTGGTATTCCACGCCCTTTAGTTCGAATTAATCAATGGTTTATCTTTTTATTTGCTACTGCATTCATTTTCACACTTCACTATATATTTTTAGTCATCCCATTATTGATTGGTATTTCGAGTTTGTTGTTTGGTTTCAATCCGATCATGTCCGTTGGTAAATTGTTTATAGGTAAACCTCCTTATATTTTAGAAGACAAAGATCAACAAGCGTTCAACCAAAAAATCGCTGTTAGTTTACTCACAATAGCATTACTCGCTGTTCTTTCAAGCGTCAACTGGTTAGCCATCACTGCTTCTATCATGGTAGCCCTCGCCTCATTTATTGCGATCCTCGGATTTTGCATTGGATGCTTCGTACGTTTTCAGTGGAAAAAATATCAATATAAAAGAACGCAACATTCTATGTAAGACAGTCTAAGAGGGCTGTCTTTTTTTGTTTGAAAAATAAATCAGGCACATTTCTGCTATACTTATTCTTAGAGAGAAGATAGAAAGGATAGGATTATATGAGAGAGAAAGTATATGATGTCATCGGTATCGGAATTGGACCATTTAATCTAGGACTTGCTGCTTTATTAGACCCTATCAAGGAGATCGATTCACTGTTTTTTGAACAAAAAGAAGAATTTGATTGGCATCCTGGGATGCTTATTGAAGGGACGCGGCTACAAGTTCCATTTATGGCGGATCTTGTAACGATGGCTGACCCTACAAATGAATTTAGCTATTTAAATTATCTAAAACACCAAAACAGATTATACAACTTTTACTTCCTTCAAAGGCTTGAAATGCCTAGAAATGAATACAATCATTACTGTCAATGGGCGTCTGAACGATTGAAGAGCTGTCAGTTCAGTAGTAAAGTTACCTCGGTAACGCCTTTAGGAACGCCGATCGACCGCTATGAAGTTGAAATCGAAAATACGAAAACTGGAGAGACACATTCATACCTTACGAAAAACCTGATATTAGGTGTAGGAACGATTCCTTCTTTACCTAAATCACTACGAGGAATGTCTGAAGAAGATGTCTTCCATTCTTCAACGTATCTACAACATGAAGATCGTTGCAAGAAAGCGAAAAGTATAACGGTTATTGGTTCAGGGCAAAGTGCTGCTGAAATTTTCAGGGAGCTTTTGAAAGAGAGAACAGAACATGGATATTCGATCAATTGGATAACGAGGTCAAAAGGGTTTTTCCCGATGGAAGAAACAAAGTTAAGTCTTGAACATTTCTCACCTGAGTATATCGATTACTTTTATGAACTGCCTCAGGAACAAAAAGATGAGATCTTCAGTAACCAACAGCTTCTGTATAAGGGAATAAGTCCTCATACGATTACAGATATCTATAATCTTTTATATGAACAAACTGTTGGCGGTAAAGAAATGGATGTGACCTTAATGCCATTGACTGAAGTGAATGGCATATCTGAAAAGGAAGCGAAAAGTGGATATGAACTGAAATGTCGACAATGGGAAAAGGGCGAGTCATTTCTCATTGAAAGCGAAGTGGTTGTCGCTGCAACAGGATACCGTCCGTTCGTACCGAACTGCATTAGCGGATTGAGTAACTTGATTCAGTGGGATGACTTAGGAAGATACAATGTCTCAAAGGATTACAAGTTGATGTTAAACGAGGATACCACTGGAGAAATATTTGTGCATAGCGGCATGCAACATACTCATGGTGTTGGTTCTACGAATCTGGGCCTTTCAGTTAACCGAAATAAAATTATAATAAATCAAATTGCAGGTAAAGAAATCTATCCACCTTTAGAAGATAATATCTTTCAAAAATTTGAACTTAACAGTTAATTTTCTAAAAATTCTATTATTTTTGTCGGTTATGCATTATGATGAAAGAAACAGCATAAAGGACAGGTGGTGAGTATGACTGTTAACCAGTCTCTGTCAGCAAAAAAATTTCTCTGTAAGCTGATTACTCAGTATGCTCATATCCATCATCGAACAATTGGGTCTAAAGCTCAAGAATACATCAAACAGTTAGGTATCCGCACAGGAGAGTGGTTTGAATCTTACTATCAAATACATGATTGGACTCCTGATCACTATGCGGACGTCATCGTAGATATTAAAAATTCCATCGGAGGAGAATTTTATATCTCGGAAGTTACACCTCACTATGTCATTGTTAAAGCACATTCGTGCCCTTTTGGTGAGTTTGTAAAGGACGCCCCACACCTTTGTACGATGACGTCAAGCGTATTTGGTGGTATAGCAGCTAGACACTTTGACTACGGCGAAGTTAGTTTAAGGAAAAGAATTGCGCTCGGCGACGCAGGCTGTGAAGTGTTAATCGCTTTTGTACCTGGAATTGAAGAAGGAGAAAAGTACGAGCAGGTAAAGAAAATCCCTGACGACGGTGAACCGTTCACCTGGAAAGAAGATACGATCACCTTGTTGAATGAAGAGTTAAAGCAAAGTGACGAAATGGTTCTAACACTCCTAAAAGAACTTGAAGATCTCAAAGATCAAGTAGACGGATCTTGAAGACATGCACATAGCCTGTCTTTTTTTGAATGAAAAAATAACGTTATCTCCATACTACTATTAAAGGGGTGGGACGATGGAAAAGAATGCAAGAGGGTACGTACAGGATACATGCAGAGATTTAAAAGCAGCCGAAGCGAGTTTACAACAAGCATTACAAACTGTTGAAAAAGAGCATAACAAGCAACGAATTGAAGAATCTTTAAGTCAGTTGCAGGCTGTACAAACCTACTGTAGTGAAACAGAAAGCAAGCTTGAAGAGCATTAATAAATTTCCTATAAGAAATTTCCAAATTTAAGTTTTAACCGTCGATAAATCGGAAATTGGTGTGTAATGTTATTTTAAGGAGGATTCACCTATGAGCCTTTTATTTGGGAAAGGTATGGCAGCATTTGAACAGGACGCGAAGACGGAGAAGGAAAGGGTAAAAACTTCACCAGCCGCTCACCAAAATCGCAAGTCAAAGCTTAAACAAAAACCTACGAAAATTTAACCATCCTTTTTGGGTGGTTTTTTTTGAAGGTTTTTAATCATGAATCGAGAATAACCCTAATAAATATTATTTCACTATGTCGTATGTTTCATCAAAAAATAGGGGAAGAGGAATTCTATTGAAAAAAACAGGATTTCAAAAGTTTATTAGGATAAAGGATATTATGCTCATATTGGCGTTACTTTCCATATGCCTAATCTACCTATTCGTTAATGGACGATCACATTTCATTGCCCTTTCATTTATTGCTGGGTTGATTCTCTTTATCTTTAATGAATATATCACCCACAGATTTCTTTTTCATTTGAAGCCACCAAAAAACCTCTTTGCACTTAAACTATTAAAAAGACTGCATTATGACCATCACAAAGATCCCAACGACCTACATTTAATGTTTTTACCAGTATGGTATAGTATCCCTCAAATGCTTGTTATTTCTTTCGTATACTACCTTTTATTTCCTTCTATCGTGAATACGATTGCGTTTGCTTCAGGCTTGATGACGATGCTTCTCGTGTATGAGTGGAAACACTTTGTTGCACATCAGCCTCTTACTCCTAAAACCAAATTTGGAAAGTGGTTGAAACAAACTCATTTGTTACATCACTATAAAAATGAAAATTATTGGTATGGTGTCTCTAATCCGTTTATCGATATGCTTTTTGGTACACATAAGGATGGTAAAGAAGTCGATAAGAGTCAAACTGTACGTGATCTGGTTGGAGAAAATACAAATGAAGAAGTCAAGTTTTAAAGAAGACAGCCTTATTGAAAAGGCTGTTTTTTTAATTGCAACTTTTCTAACGTGCATTCGTCTATAAGGGTAGAGGGGGAATATTTGATGAGAGTGATCTTAGTTGGAATCACGATGGCACTTTTGATTACAGCTTTTTTTACAGGAGCCTGGTATACCATGATCAGAGATCCTGAAGCAGCTAGTAAAGTTGTTGAAGAAGAGCCGATTGTAAAAGAAGAAAAAATATATGAAGACGGCGAAAGCTTTGTTGAAGAAGATATGGATGATAATAAATTACTAACGTTACAAGTAACAAGGCTACAAGAGCCACCTGAAGATGCTGAATTGAATGAACTTCCTGCAAACAAAGAGTATGCCTTTTTTGAACTGTTCGTAGAAAATTTCGAAGAATATGGAAAGGCTTTTAAAGGCTACTATACTAAATTGAAAGTACAAGGTGAACAAGTAGAGCCTGTGGACTTTGTTGTTGTTGATAAGAAAGGGTGGAATAAGTTCAGGCTGGAATCTGAAGGGCACGTTAAAATGATTCTGATCTATGCTATTGAAAAAGATGTAAAAGAGATGGATCTCATCGTATCTCCTGAATTTTATTATAAAAATCTTGTGTATCGCTTTCAGAACAAGTAAGGCTTTCTATTTCCGATCAATTTACTAGAGATTATGTTCTTCGTTGTTGTATGATGATGGGAAGAACGGATTGGAAAGGAAGGCAGTGACATGCATTTATATGACCCATATGTAAAAAACCAGCGTCAACGAAACCTGTTAGAACTCGCAGACGATCTAGCTGATACGTTTTCGGAAAATGCGAATGATATAGACGAAGAAGGTCGCTTTCCTTTTGAGAATTTTAAGGCCATGAAAGAAAAAGGATATACTTCTCTTACCGTCCCGGAAAAGTTCGGGGGAAAAGGGATCGATCTATATGAGTTTGTCATGTTACAAGAAAGAATTGCATCAGGAGATGCTTCCACCGCTTTATCGGTCGGTTGGCATCTTGGTATCATGCTCGAGATGGTTGATGACCAAGAATGGTCTGACGAGTTGTTTGAACGTATGGCTAATTTGGTGGTCAATGAACAAGCGTTGTTGAATAGAGCGGCTACAGAGCCTGCGAGCGGTAGTCCTACACGAGGGGGAATGCCCGAAACGAAAGCCATCGAACATGAAAACGGATGGACCATTAGTGGAAGAAAAAGCTTCACTTCGATGGCACCAGCTCTTGATTACGCTCTAGTATCCGCTGAGATCAATGATTCCGGGAATAAAGGTTTCTTTCTAGTAAACATGAAGTCAAACGGAATTACCATTGAAGAAAAATGGAATACCATGTCGATGAGAGGGACAAGAAGCGATGATCTTGTGTTAACAAACGTTCAATTACCTAACGATGCACTCATCGAAGATTCGCTAAACTCTAAGGGAATGAAGCTACCAAAAGCGTGGTTACTCCATATACCCGCATGCTATCTAGGGGTTGCAATCGCTGCAAGAAATTATGCGGTGAAATTCGCGACTGTTTACAGTCCTAACAGCTTACCTGGTCCAATAAAAGATGTCGCTGAAGTACAACGTAAAATAGGGGAAATGGAGTTAGAACTCTTAAGAGCGAGAGAGATGATGTATAGTATAGCTTTTAGATGGGTGACTGAGCCAGAAAAGCGAAAGAACATGGGTGAAGAGCTTGCAGCAGTTAAACATGTCGCAACAAACGGAGCGGCTAATGTTGTGGATCTTGCAATGAGAATCGTAGGAGCTAGAGGTTTATTTAATGATAACCCGATGCAACGTTATTATCGCGATGTTCGGGCAGGGCTTCACAATCCACCGATGGATGATGCCGTCATTTCCCTACTAGCAAAGAAAGCATTGGAAGATCCCCAGGAGCCTTAATGGTTCCTGGCTTTTTTATTGATAAATAGTCAAACTTCACCAGCGGTATAGTACTTTAGACAAGGTTTTAGGTAAAAAGATATATTTTTGACTTATAAAGAGGAAAAAAACATTCGGTTGACGAAATACTATACAAATAATCGAAAAGGAGATGAGAAAATGCGTGAAAGAAGGACCGTATCGCTGAGCGGAAGCTTGCTTTTTCCTGACGGCTGGGGACTTCAGATGCAAGAAGAGTATAAGAAAGAAGAAAAAGTGTCACGAATGAAACCAGAACAGGAGCTGAAACATACTAAATGATAACGTTCATTCTAACTATATATAATTTGTAATGGAGTCATGCGACGTGAATATAATCGCTATGACTCCATTTTTTATTTTCCATCATAAGAAGGTAATCTGAAAATTAACAAAGAATATAGGGGAGAGATCAATTATTGAAATTTTCGATTAAGGTGGGCGTTGGCATCATGCTTAGTGCAATACTGTTACTCTCTAATCTATCATTCGGCAAAGGAAATCAATCTGAAGCAGAAAAGGAACAAGATTTATCAACAAGCCTCAATACGATTCTTTCAAGTGAAGGGCTCAAAGGATCGATTGCAGGCATAAGCGTGCGATCAGCGAATTCAGGAGAATTACTTTTCGATCATCATGGAGACACGAGGCTAACTCCTGCTTCGAACATGAAATTGATTACAGCAGCAGCATCGCTAGAAACACTTGGTCATGATTATCAATTTTCGACAGAAATCGCTACGAATGGAACGATAAAAGGGAATACGTTAAAGGGTGACCTTTTTCTTATCGGAAAGGGAGACCCAACATTACTACTAGAAGATTATCAACATTTTGCGAGAACGATAAGAGAAAAGGGAATTAAGAGTATCGAAGGAAACCTTATTGGAGACGAATCCTGGTATGATTCCATAAAGCTTTCTGAAGATATGATTTGGACGGATGAAAGTGAGTATTATGGTTCACAAGTTTCTGCGTTAACCTTATCTCCGAATACCGATTATGACGCAGGTACGATTATTATAGAAGTTTATCCGGGTAGTAAGGAAGGGGAGCGAGCTATAGTACGTACTTCTCCTGATACCGATTACGTATTGGTTCAAAATACGGCAACGACAACTAGCCAAGATGTAGAAACGGATTTAACGATAAACCGTAAACATGGCACGAATATTATTACCATCGAAGGTGTCATTTCACTGAACGACTCATTAGAAAAAAGTTGGATCTCTGTTTCAAACCCTGCAGCCTATGCACTTCACTTGTTTGAACGATCGCTAAAGGATGTTGGTATAGGGATTGAGGGAGACATAAGCGTCAGGAAGGCGCCTAAAGAAATGAATGGTTTGATCGAAAAAAAATCGATGCCCCTTCATGAATTACTCATTCCTTTTATGAAACTAAGCAACAATGGGCATGGGGAGATTTTAGTCAAAGAGATGGGTAAGTTAACGAAACACGAGGGAAGTTGGGAAGCAGGACTAGAGGTTGTGAATGAATACCTCACTGAAGAAGGTCTAAACCCCGAAGAGATGTTACTTCGTGATGGATCAGGAATATCTCACGTTACGTTGGTGCAGCCGAATCAGCTTAGTCTATTACTCTACAAGCTACAGGCTAAGGAATGGTTTGACTATTATTTAAAGTCATTACCGATCGCTGGAGCGAATGGCAGATTAGTTGGTGGAACGCTGAGAAACCGTATGAATGACACAGCAGCTGAAAACATCGTAATCGCTAAAACAGGTACATTACAAGGTGTATCTTCTTTATCGGGTTATGTGATGAAGAATGAGCCGCTTGTTTTCTCAATCATCATCAATCAATTTTTAGATGAAGACAAAATTGAAGATATCGAAAATCAAATTGCAATTGCGCTCGCAGAGTATGATTTCCAGTAAACAAGAAGAGGCATCGTCTATGACGTTGCCTCTTTTCAATATGGTCGAATTAATAAATGACCTTTACAAGTACATATGTGAGTGTTGATAAACTAGTCGACACGATCAAAAGGACGAAGACCGGTCTTAATGCTTTTGTTTTTAAATCTTTCAAGCTTACATTTAACCCCAGACCAACCATCGCAGCTGTTAGACACCAGGTTGTTACCGTGTTTACCATCTGCATGGCATCTTCAGTAAATGGAACGACTGGACCTAATACATACGTACCCACGAGGCTCATCACCACAAACCCAACTAAAAACCATGGAAAAGGAATCGTACTTGACTCTCCCTTATCTCGTTTTCTACTGATCAAATAGATAAGGATCAAGCAGACGGGGACCAGTAAGAATACACGGCCCAACTTTGCGAGAAGTGCCATCGCTAAAGCTTCTTCTCCAGCAGGGGCAGCGGCAAGAGCAACATGCGCTACCTCATGAAGAGAAATACCTGCCCATACACCATATTCACTCGGGCTAAACGAAAGTAAAGGACGAATCACTGTATATCCCACCGAGAAGATCGTTCCGAACAAAGCGATGATTCCTACACCAATTGCGGTATCTTCATCCTTTGATCGGAATATCGGTGCAACAGCTGCAATCGCAGCTGCTCCACATATACCAGTTCCAGCAGCGAGCAATGTTGTTATCGAACGATCCGCTTTCAATAGCTTTGATAGCCAGTGGCTTGCTATAAATGAAAACAGAATAACTCCTACTCCCATCAAGATGATCGATAAGCCATCATGTACAATAAAACCCACGTTAAGTTTGATGCCATAAAGAACGATGGCAAATCGCAGAATCTTTTTTGATGAAAACGTTATGCCTTCACGAACTAGTTCTGGATAGCCTGCTACTTGTCGATAAACAATGGCGATAAATATTGCAGATGCAAGCTGACCGGTTAGTTGGAACCCTGGTAATTTTGCTAGAAAATACCCTAGCGTCGCAATAACAAAAGTAAATAGTATTCCGGCAAACCAGCGTGTTCTATGTGACAGCTGTGCCTCATGTTTCATTGTATTTATGTTCATAACCGCACTCTCCATTCCTCTTCCATTTTATAACGTCATTTGTTATAAGTGAAATAAATAATTATAATGATGTATATAAGTTATTACTTATAATGGGGGTATAAAAATGGATCAGCAATTAAAAGTGTTTGTTTCGGTCGTAGAGAACAAAAATTTCTCTAAAGCTGCAAACGATTTACATATGACGCAACCTGCAGTTAGTCAATACATAAAGAATCTTGAACAGAAGCTTGGCACGAGGCTACTTGAACGGGATAATCGAACGATGTCGTTAAACAGAGCTGGTGAAATCGTCTATCATCATGCGAAGGAATTATTGAACGTATATTCTAAAATGACTGATCTAATCGATGAACTTACGAATCAAACAAGTGGGAAAATCAGTATCGGAGCGAGTTATACGTACGGGGAATATGTACTTCCTCACGTGTTAGCACATATTCATCAAAAATACCCTTTAATATCTCCAACCGTAACGATTGGAAATTCGAAAGAGATAGGAGATTTAGTTTACTCACATCAGTTGGATGTAGGCATTATTGAGGGAGATCATCCGTTAAAAGAACTCTCGGTAACAAATTTTACGGAAGATGAAATGGTCATCGTCTCTGAGCCAAATCATTCCCTAGTAACAGGGGAATTAAACACCTTATCATCAGAAACATGGATTGTGCGTGAAAGTGGATCTGGTACAAGAGAAGCGACTGAAAACATGTGGCATCAGTTAGATCTATCTCCTTCAAACAAAATGGAATTCGGAAGTACTCAGCTAATAAAGGAGTCTGTTGAAGCAGGCATCGGCATAAGCTTTCTTTCGAGATGGGCGATACGAAAAGAACTAAAACTTGGGACATTAGCGGTGGTGGAACTGCCAGGTTTTCTATATAAACGAATGTTCTCAATCGTCATGAGATCACCATTCCAAACAAAAGCGCTAGAAGTTTTTCTCCAACGTGTAAAAAATCACACGAACTAGTGGTAGAGAGAATGAACAGTCCGTGATATAGTGTTAAAGGCCATTAAGGCTTTTGAAAAGGAAGAGATGTAAGATGAAACAGATACTTGAAGAATGGCAGAAAGCACTGCAATCAGAGATACTCTATTTAAAGAAATTTGGAAGTAAACCACACCGGATCATTAATGGGCAACTGTTATCGAGTAATAATGGAGAATACAGATATTATTTTGAGACGACTAGTAGCGTTCAAATACCAACGGGTTCTAAAGTTCGGTTAGAAATAAAAGATATTAAAAGAGAAGGACGGATCTTGTCTTCAGAAGGCAGTAACGTGATCGTAAAACTAGAGGGCGGCTTTGGAACCGTCATTAAAGAAGCAAGGTTGTTCCACGACCCTTGGGAGTTGTTAGAGGAATTGATCCTAAGGTTGGATGAAATCAAAGAGAGTAAAGTAAGAACAGAACGAGTGAAGAGGTTAATGAACCCTTCTAAAACTACTAAACACCCAGAGAACAAAATAAAGAACAGCCTACACGAGCTGATTTTACGCTCCAAATACAATCCTGTGACGTATGTGTGGGGACCACCTGGTACAGGAAAAACGCATAAATTAGCCAGAACCGCAGCTAACCATTATTTTAAAGGGGCAAGGGTTCTTATTCTGTCACATAGTAATCAAGCTGTAGATGTTCTTATGAAAGAAACGGTTCAGTTCACAGATACTAAGGACAAGTTTGAAGAAGGCAAAATTATGAGGTATGGATCGCAACGAAATATCAGCTCTCATCTTCCCATATTTACGGACCAACTCTTACTGGAGAAACACCCTGGTTTAGCAGGAGAAAAAGAACGACTAGTTGAAGAGCGTAAGAACTTAAAGCAGGATTTATCGAAATCTTTCAGTCGACGTGATTCAGAGGAGTTAGTAAGGCTCGAATCAAAACTCGCAAACGTACTCGAAAAGATACGTGTAAAAGAAGCAAAATTTGTAAAAGAGGCAGCAGTTGTTGGTACAACACTTTCGAGAGCTGCCATTGATGAAACGATCTATAGGAAACGCTTTGACCTAGTGATTGTTGATGAGGCAAGCATGGCTTATGTGCCACAGGCGGCATTTGCCGCTTCTCTTGGTAAAAAAGTAATTATTTGCGGTGATTTTAAACAACTTCCCCCAATTGCTTCAGGAAGAAGTTCTTTGATAACAAAGTGGTTACGTGAAGACATCTTTTATTGTTCAGGAATTGTTAGAGGCGTCGATGAATCTAGCATCCACCCAAACTTATTCCTGTTGAATGAACAACGACGAACCCATCCAGCGATATCATCCTTTACAAATCATCACATCTACCATTCCCTTGTAAAGGACCATCCCTCCACACGTTCGTCGAGAGCAGAGATTGCTAGGAAGCACCCTTTTAAAGACCAACCCTCTGTTCTACTCGATACAAGCAATACAGGTCAGTTTTGTTTTATTGGTCATTCATCGAAATCAAGAATGAACATTTGGCAGCTATTGTTATCGTTTCAAGCAATCTATGAAGCAATCAAAGACGGAATGACATCGATCGGTTACGTCACCCCATACAGAGCTCAGGCAAATTTAATGAACTTTTTAATAGAAGATTTATTAGAAGTAGATAACCTAGATTTGTTAGCAGCAACTGTGCATCGTTTTCAAGGAAGCGAAAAAGATATGATGGTATTCGATACGGTTGACGGTGAACCTGAAGATCGAGCTGGTATGTTAATTACAGGTGCGAATAGTGAAAGGCTCATAAATGTTGCGATGACGAGAACAAAAGGTAAGTTTATTCACGTCTCAAATGTTGATTTTATTCAAAAGAAGCTATCGTCAACAAAAACACTTCGAAAACTTGTTTTTCACCAAATCGATCGAGGAGAATTAGTGAGTCCATCTCAGATTGGTAGTTGGATCAAACATCCACACCCTAAATTAACGTGGTTCCACGCGATTAAAACAGAGCAATTATTTAAAGAAATGAAATCAGCAGGTGAAGTTCACATCTCCATTCCGTATGGTACGAAACTAAACGAAGAGTGGAAACGAGTAATCAACCAACTAGAAGATAACGTCACAATCATCTCAACTTCAAAGATAGAAGGAGTAGAAGACAAAGAGTACATAAATTGTACTGTGTCCTTCCCGTTTGTGGTAATCGACCGTGAAAGAATGTGGATCGGTACGCCTTTTGAAGGGATGAGAAGAACGCTCCCACCAGCCGTAGCGGTTAAGTTAGAATCTCCAAAAGTCATACGAGAGTTTCTTAATCAAGTTTTGTTAAGTGATAGCTCACGCTCATAGAGCTACACTTTTTTTATGAGCATATTTCGGGAGTCGAAGCTTTTAATGAGGTATGATGTAGCCAAGAATGAATTGAGAAAGAAGGAATTTGATGAGTCGGCCGCACGCAGAAGAGAAGATATGGACAAAAGACTTTATCTTTATATGTTTTTCTAATTTCTTTATTTTTGCTGGTTTTCAAATGACCCTACCAACACTTCCTCTTTTTGTAAATGATCTAGGAGGAAGTGATCAGCTTATAGGACTCGTAGTCGGTGTCTTTACACTCTCTGCACTTCTCATAAGGCCATGGAGTGGTCATATGTTAGAGTCTTTAGGGAGAAGATTTGTTTACTTAATCGGTCTTTTTGTTTTTGTCGTTTCTGTTGGTTCCTATGCTTTCACTGGAAGTCTAGCCATACTGTTTTTGATGCGTATCGTCCAAGGATTAGGCTGGGGAATGTCTACTACAGCAGTTGGAACAATCGCTACAGATTTAATCCCACCTAAGCGAAGAGGAGAAGGAATGGGGTATTTTGGACTTGCAGGTAACTTAGCGATGGCATTTGGTCCTGCTCTCGGACTTTTTCTTATCCCTTTTATAGACTTTTCTGGTTTGTTTATGATAGCAGCATGCGGTGGATTAACTGCATTTCTCATTGCTGCAATCATCCACTACAAGCCTAGAGAAAAAACACTCGTTAAGAGGAAAAAGTGGGATCTCTTTGAAAAAACAGCTCTTATGCCTTCGATTCTCTTGTTTTTCATAACAATGGTATTCGGTGGAATCGCTACGTTCTTACCATTGTATACAACAAGCTTAAACATAGAAGGCATCGAACTGTATTTTGTTGTATTTGCCTTTTCACTAATGATCGTCAGAACATTCGCTGGAAAAATATATGATCGTAAAGGACATAAAGCGGTATTCCTTCCTGGGACAATGCTGGTTTTTATTGCAATGATTGATTTGACCTTGTTAAGTAATGAGTTTATGCTCTTACTTGCAGCAGTATTGTTTGGAACAGGTTTTGGCACGGTGTTACCAGCTCTTCAAGCATGGGCTGTTCAAGAAGCTCCATTAAATAGAAAAGGGATGGCAAACGCTACGTTCTTTTCATTTTTTGACCTAGGTGTTGGTTTAGGAGCAATATTATTCGGCTTAATCGCTTCTACGTTTAGTTATTCAGATATTTACTTAGCATCTGCTACGTCTGTTGCAATTGCGATGGTTATTTATGTGGTATACGTGAAGCGCCAAGCATCACATCATCAACATGAAGCAGTACAGATGAAATAAAACCTCGCATTTTATGCGGGGTTTTTTCTTTATCCTATAATAAGAAAATTGTAAGTAAGAGCAGGACTTTATCCGTTAGTTAAGAATACGTACTATTGGAAGAAAATAAGTGTTTTTTACATACTATTGGAGGCATTCATGAAGGTAAACATTATACACACAAACGATGTACATAGCCATTTTGAAAATTTCGTTAAAGCGGCTTCATTGATTCGACATTACATGGATGAAAACACCATATTACTGGATGGTGGAGACTTTGCTGATTTTAAAAGTATAGAACTACAGGGAACAAGAGGTTTAGCAGCGGTCAAGCTACTCGAAAGTGTAGGATATTCCGCTATCACGATCGGTAATAATGAATTGTTCAACGGAATCGAAACACTTGAACATATGGCAACAAACAGTTCTCTCCCTTTTATTAGCTGCAATTTACGTAAAGTCACCGGAGAACCGATCCAAGGTGTTAGAAGTAGCGTAATTATACAACATAATGAGATTAACATTTTAATAACGGGTGCTTCCCCTGATCTTCAAGAATTTAATGAACTGATGGGTTTTACAATTTCAGACTTCAAGCAGGCGATTAAAGATGAGATGAACAAACATCAGGGAAAGTATGATCTATGCATCGTTTTAAATCATGTTGGAACTGAAGCGGATATTGAACTCGCTGAAGCCATCGATGGGATCGACCTTATTCTATCCGCTCATGATCACGTTTTATATGACCAGGCAAGAGTTGTGAATGGTACGATTATTAATTCAGCAGGTAACTATGGTGAATATATTGGGATTGTAGAATTAGAAATAGCTGAAGAAGGCATCGAACTATTAGCTTCTTCAACAATCTCTACCTCCAAAGCACAACAAGATGAAGAAATCGTACGTATTTTAGAAAGTAGTAAAGAAGAGGCTGTTAAGAATTTAAGCACACCTCTGTACACAGTGGAAAAGCCGCTCTGGCATGATATCTTGGAAGAGAACCCACTATCTAATTTGATTGCGGATGGATTAAGAGATCGATTTAAATGTGAGATCGGTTTAATCAACAGCGGAATAGCGAATGCAGGAATCATTCAATTTGTTTCTGAGAAGAAGTTGATTGAAATCTGTCCATCTCCTTTAAACCCTACTTATTTCGAAATACAGGGGAAGTATTTGAAAGAAGCTTTTGAGCATTCTCTCGACAGTTCCGTTTGTATGGCTGACGGAAGGGGACCAGGATTCAGAGGTAAATATGTTGGAAGGTTGCATGTTTCCGGGGCAGAAATCCAATATGATGGTACAGAGGTCAATTCGATTACAATTAACGGAGAGCCAATAGACGAAGAAAGATGGTATAGCATAGCTTCATCCGATTACTTATTGAGAGGATCAGGTTATCCCGCATTAGCTAATAACCGGAATTTCACGTATCAACCCGATGAGATAAAAGACGTGATTAGAGAATACGCAAAGAAAAATGACTTTGTTGTACAAGCATACGATACACGGTGGAAAGACGTTAGTAACGTTTTATCATAATAAAGGGGGAGGGATAACCTCCCTTTAAAATTAATGCATTATTCTAAAATTTCAATTACCGTATTGATAATAAAATATAAAGTTACAAGTTATTTAAAAACCCATAAGGTGGTTGAAAAATCAATGAAAACAGAGAAAAAAATAGAAGTTTTAATTACTGAACTTGAGAATAAATTGTTACTGCCACAAATCAGAAAGTCCAAGAAAGCCTTAGACAAACTGATCGCAGATGAATTTGAAGAGTTTGGTAGTTCTGGAGTAAGATTGAGTAAGGCTGATATTCTAAAAGGGTTAGTAGAAGAGCAACCATCGGAATTAATTATGACGCACTCAAACGTAGTGAAATTATCAGATGACGTTATCCTGATTACGTACACATTGACAAGAAAAGAGAGTGAATCTAGAAGCCTAAGAAGCTCAATTTGGAAACAGAGCAGGGGAGCATGGCAATTATTTTTTCATCAAGGAACAAAAGCTAAGGGCATCAGTGAAACCTGATGCTTTTTCATTTTCTTTGGTAAATCCGGATTCACATTAAAGGGTAGAATGATATAATTTTGCAAGAGGGCTGCATCTAAACTTGCTTACAATTGAATACGCTTTCAAATTCAGTCAGGAGGTTATTACTTGGATAAAAAACACATTGATCCTACAGAGTCTTCGGTCCACACTGATTTCACAGAAAACATGACCTACGGTGAGTATTTAAGCCTTGATAAAATACTCTCCGGTCAAAATCGTCTTTCGGATCACCATGATGAGATGTTGTTCATCGTGATACATCAGGTGAGCGAACTGTGGATGAAGCTGATTTTGCATGAGTTAAAAGGGGCTATCAAAGCCATAGAAACTGACGAACTATCTACAGCTTTTAAAATGCTTGCTAGAGTGTCAAAAACCCAAACACAGATCATACAAGCGTGGGATGTGTTGTCTACACTCACTCCATCAGAATATATGGAATTTCGAGATTCATTAGGGCAAGCATCGGGTTTTCAATCCTACCAGTATCGGATGATCGAATTTGCACTTGGGTACAAAACACCTCACGTTCTGAAAATTTATGAAAAAGATCAATCGCTCCACAAAAAATTAAAGGAAGCATTCAGTGAAAGAAGCATTTATGATGCTGCTATTCGAGCACTTGATCGTGCAGGAATTACGATCGACAAAGAAGTGCTTGAGAGAGACGTAACAAACACATACGAAGGCAATGAATCTGTCAAAAACGCGTGGCTCACTGTTTATAAGAATACTGATCAATATTGGGATCTCTACGAACTTGCTGAAAAACTAGTAGATATTGAAGATTGGCTGCAACAATGGCGGTTTAGACATATGAAAACTGTTGAAAGAATAATAGGGTTTAAAAAAGGAACCGGAGGCTCTTCGGGAGTTGGATACTTAAAAAAAGTTCTCGATCACCGATTTTTTCCAGAACTGTGGGATATCCGTACAGAGATTTAATATAATTTTATTATGTTAACTAAACAAGGTAGAAGAAAGACTGTCGGAAACATTTCCGACAGTCTTTTTATACATTTCAGAAGGGTGAAGCGACGTTCATTTTAATACACTTCTGCTTTTCAGCTCATCTTCAATGTCGATGAATGAATCCACAGGAATGTATGCAACATTAAAATCTTTCAGGATGTCTTGAAGAACATCTTTAGCAAACGTTAAGTCTGCTTCCTTAGCACCATGTGAATCAGGCTCACTATCACCAGCAAAATACACGACTTCATAGCGTTCTTTCAATTCTTTAATCACGAGTGATTTATCGATGCCATATCTTTTTGAGAAGTGTCGATGAGTGGAATCGATTGAAAGGTGGACATTATTATCCTTAAAGTAGCCCGTGTTTGAGAAGACCTCAACATCACTTATCCCATAGTGACGAAGCAAGTGATTGATGTAGTAATCCGTTCCTGCGCTTAGGATAAAGAAGTCACCACCATTTTGCTGAACGGCCTTAATAAAGTCTGGGACATGAGGATCGATCGGCAGCGCTTTGATGTCCTCGATAATCTGTGCTTCTTCTTTGTTTATTGATTTGAAGACTTTGCTAAGAAATTCAATATCTCGTAACTTCTCAGATTTCCACTCTTTATATAGTGCTCTTCCTTCAGGAAAATAGTTTTCTATTATGAACCAGTAAAAATCTTTTTTTGAAATGGTACCATCAAAATCTGATACAAACGCCCATTTAGCCATTCTCGTTCCCTCCCTAACGTACCTCAGTTTCTCTTGAACGAATTGTAGCACGACATGAGGATGAAAAGAAATAAAACTCTTTTATTCAATAACGTAAAACTGTGCTAAACTATGTTAAAATGATTTCTAAAAAGTTAGATTATTCTTATTAAATAAAGGGAGAGCGAGAATGAGTAAAACAATTAGCAAAGTACAAGTAGAAGATATCATTATCGCAAATCAGGTGTTGAAGGACGTAGCAGAAAGAACACCACTTCAACGCAATGAAATCCTATCAGAGCGTTATCAATGCAACATATACTTAAAAAGGGAAGACCTACAAAACGTTAGGTCATTTAAGATTCGAGGTGCTTATAACCGCATTCATGGACTAAGCAACGAGGAAAAAGCACGCGGTATCGTATGCGCGAGTGCAGGAAACCATGCTCAAGGAGTGGCGTATTCATGTAAAACACTTGGCATTCAAGGGCATATTTTTATGCCGGCTACGACTCCTAGACAAAAGGTATCACAAGTTGAACTATTCGGTGGCTCTTCAGTTGAGGTCATCCTAACTGGAGATACGTTCGATGATTCGTTCACAACAGCGATTGATTTCTGCAATCATGAAGAGAAGACCTTCATCCATCCATTCGATGATTATCATACGATTGCAGGTCAAGGAACAGTTGGACTTGAAATCATGAACGATCTTGACCATGTTGATGTTGTGATGGCTCCTATCGGTGGAGGAGGACTTGCATCTGGTGTCGGCTCATTCGTAAAGAGTATTAACCCAGAGACGAAAGTGATCGGTGTTGAACCAGAAGGAGCTCCTGGAATGAAGAGTTCCATCGATCGTAATGAAATGGTTCCTCTTGAATACATCAACAAATTCGTCGATGGTGCTGCAGTGAAACAAGTAGGGAAACTGACACTTGAGATTTGCAAACAGCTTTTAGATGACGTCATCCTTGTACCAGAGGGGAAAATATGCACGACCATCCTTGAGTTGTACAATCAAAATGCGATTGTCGCTGAGCCAGCTGGAGCACTCTCGATCGCTGCTTTGGAGTTTTATAAAGATCAAATTAAAGGTAAGAATGTTGTTTGTATCATTAGCGGAGGGAATAATGATATCAATCGTATGCAAGAAATCCAGGAACGCTCATTGATCTATGAAGGATTAAAGCATTATTTTATTGTTCATTTCCCTCAGCGTGCTGGAGCTCTAAAAGAATTCATGGCGGATGTACTCGGACCTACCGATGATATCACACGTTTTGAATACACAAAGAAAAATAATAGAGATAAAGGTCCCGTTCTAGTCGGTATCGAATTGAACAAAGTGGAAGATTATCACCCTTTAATTGAACGAATGGAGATGAGCGGTTTCTCTTATATTGAGATCAATAAAGATCAGGATTTGTTTAACCTTTTGATTTAAAACGCCTAGTCAGGCGTTTTTTTCTGGTAACAATCGTTTCGATTCTTATCTACCAGAAAATTACGGCATACCAACGAGAGTTAATCACCACTTTTCCTAGGATATCTGTTATGATAAGGGTTGGTTTTCTTGAAAAAGAGGACGTACCAATCTAGAAGAGGAGACCGTACATGACTCAACCATTACCATTTGAAATAACAAAAGAAGATTCATTTTATGATGTGCTTGGAGACTACATTGGTGATGTCTTTTATGACATTCTTCCCGAGCACGGTTATGAGCTCCGAGATGAACAAATCTTTATGGCCTTTCAAATCGAACAGGCTTTTAAGAATAAAAGCGTTGTATTTGCTGAAGCTGGAGTAGGAACCGGGAAGACATTCGTCTACCTGCTTTATGCCATCTGTTATGCGAGATACTCGAGAAAGCCAGCGATCATTTCCTGTGCAGATGAAACGCTGATCGAACAGCTTGTTAAAAAAGGTGGAGACATCGAAAAGCTTGAGAAGGCACTTGGGTTAACTGTAGATGTGCGACTAGCAAAAGCAAGAGAACAATATGTATGTGTGAAAAAACTAGACTATCTTTCCCATCGCACAGATGACGAAGATATCTTAAGTGTTCATGACGAAATCCCTGAATTTGTCTATGAACCAGCTGCTTCTATGCAATCCTTTTATCGATACGGTGATCGAAAGGAATACCCTTGGGTTCCTAATGAAAAATGGGAAAAAATCGCATGGGATCCACTGCAGCAATGTTCTACTTGTGATTGGCGTCACCGCTGTGGGCAAACGCTGAACCGTAAGCATTATCGTCAAGCAAGCGATCTTATCATTTGCTCACATGACTTTTATATGGAACATATTTGGACGAAAGAATCACGTAAAAGAGAAGGACAGCTACCTCTTTTACCTGAAGCAAGTACTGTTGTATTTGACGAAGGCCATTTACTTGAGTTTTCGGCACAAAAAGGGCTAACTTATCGTTTTCATTCTGAAACACTCTCGAATGTCCTTACAGGATATATGGATCAGGACGTCAGAGAAGAATCACTCACGCTTGTAGAGGATATCCTTGAACTTCACGATGAGTGGTTCGCACAGTTAAGTCAAAACGCGAAATCCGTTGAAGGGTCCGTACGAAAAGATGTTTCAAGAACTGATTCGATCGTTTCGATAGCTGAGACCATCGTTCATAAAGTAGATGCACTACTAGAACAACTTGTATTCGATTCAGAGCTATATGTGATGGATGATTATCATGTAAAGATCATGGAAGAATATCTAGAGTTCTTCGCTTATGGGTTAAGAACCTTCCTTAAAGATGGTGAGGGAATTCATTGGCTAGAAGAAACAACTACTGATACGAGCCTCGTCATCATGCCAAGACTCGTTGAAGATATATTAAGAAAAGAAGTTTTCTCTCAGAAAATTCCATTCATTTTCTCTTCAGCAACGTTATCACAAGCAGGGGATTTTTCTTATATCTCTAACAGTTTAGGGATTGAAAAACACGCTTCATTTTCTGTGAACTCACCGTTTGACTACGAAGAGCAGATGGAGTTAAAAGGGAATATTGAAGGTGATGAAGAAGAAAAGTGGAGCGATATCGGAGATTCACTTACGAAGAATAATGGTCATTCATTGATCCTATTCTCATCATCAGAAGAAATGAACCGTTTTAAAACATGGGCAGGCAGGAAAGACTGGTCATTTAAAATGATTTACGAAGGCGATCGTGAAATAAGTGAAACGGTTAAAGAATTTCAAGATGATCCTTCTGCAGTATTGTGTTCGTATCACCTATGGGAAGGTTTAGATGTCCCCGGTGAGTCACTCTCACACGTCATCATTTCATCTCTTCCAATGCCACCGAACGACCCTGTTTTCCAAGCAAAGCGCAAGCATGCGGGGAATCCTGAAGGGGATGTGGACCTACCTTACATGCTTCTTAGACTCCGCCAGGGCGTGGGGCGATTGATTCGAACGAGTCAAGATAAGGGGTCAGTAAGTATTTGGATGAAAGAAAACGAGAGAACAAGCTATGAAAAAAACATCCAGGATGTTCTGCCATTACCAATAAGTTGGAATTAATCAAAGAGCTCTTTCTAAAAACGAAAGAGCTCTTTTTTTAGAAACAACAGTAGGAGGTGCTAGATGAAAACGAACTGGGAACGGAATAAGCCGATCATCGAACCAGACGAAAAGACTTTTTCTGCTATCGTAGAAAGCTATCGACCTGAATCATCCATCACGAACATTCACTTATTAAAAGGTGGATTGAGCCACTCCAATTACAAACTGGATTTCCAAGATGGATCATCTCTTGTTGCCAGGTTCACTACGAACAAGAAAACACTCACCCTTGAACAGAATCTTAATCAAATTCTACCTAAAGAAGTCAGAACCCCTAAATTCCTACACCTCTCTCATCGACCAGAATTTAGTGTTGCGCTCGTTGAATGGAAGGAAGGTAAATTATTAAGAGATCGGTTAACTTCTTCACCTAACGAAATGTATGCGATCGGTTATTCCGTTGGTGAACAACTCGCTTCGTTACGAAAGCTATCGTTTGATTCACAAGGCTTCTTAGATGCAAATGTAACAGTAAAAGAACCATTCCGTCTTACTCCAAAGTCCTTTATTGGAATAATTGAATCGTTTGTTCAAAACGGACCGATGACCTCAAGAATCTCACGGTCTTTAACGCACCGAATCCTTGCATATGCAAAAAAACATGCTGCACTTTTCTTAGAAGACGAAAGTGAAGCTAGGCTCGTTCACGGTGACTTTAACGGACTTAACCTCTTGATTGAAGGAACTGAAGTGAGTGCTGTATTAGACTGGGAATTCGCTTTTTCGGGGAGCATTTATTTAGATATTGGTAACATGATTCGCTACGATCACTTTCCGAATATGGAGTCGTTTGAAGAGGGGCTCCTAACTGGTTTAAAGAACAACAGTATTGTATTATCGCCCAACTGGAGGCAATTAGCGAAGCTAGCTGATCTCGTAGCATTGTGTAGTCTTCTCGATAGTCCATTTGGCGGGAAGAACAGGTTTAAGGACATTACTCGATTGATTGAAAATACACTGCAACCATACTAGCAATTCCCTAGATTTAGAGGAGTTTGTGGCCGTCTTGGAGAAGCCTTTCATGGTAAAAAGAAAAAGTTTGGATGAAAGGAAGATCAAAATGACCCAACCTGAAAAAATTGGTGAAGATTTATACCTTGTCGATCTAAATGATCTAAACCTAGAAAAAAGAACTGGTAGCTATATCCTAGCAGAAGAAGAAATCACGATTATTGAAACGAGTGCAAGTCCATCGATTCCTCATTTACTAAACGGTCTTGAAGAACGGAGCATCGACTTAAAGAAAGTACGTAACATCATCGTGACACATATTCATCTTGACCACGCTGGAGGGACTGGACTCTTCCTTGAAAAATGTCCTAATGCTAGAGTGATCGTCCATCAAAAAGGCTACCGACACCTTGAGAATCCTTCACGCTTAATTCAAGGAGCAAAAGCTGTATACGGTGAGAAATTTGATGAACTTTTTGATCCGATCATTCCGATTCCATCCGATCGTTTACTCACGATGGAAGATGGAGAAAAGTTGTCGGTTGGAGAGGATCGAGTTCTTACATTCATCGATACTCCTGGCCATGCGAAGCATCACTTTTCAATCCATGACTCTAAAACAAACGGTGTTTTTGTAGGTGATACGATAGGGGTTTATTATCCTCTATCAGATGTTGAGCTTTACCTACCATCAACATCTCCTAATCAGTTCAACCCCCATGATATGCTTGATTCGCTTGAGAAGATCATGGCTTTCAACCCTGATGCGATTTATTTTGGACACTACGGGAAATCGGATGCACCTGAACACGTAACCGAACAATTAACGTATTGGTTACCTGAATTCATTCGTTCAGCTGAAACAATCGTAAATGATGTTAACGAGGGTGCACCTGAATATGTTAGTAAACTGATTGCGGATGACTTATTTACAAAAGTGCAAACAACACTCAGTAATCAAGGAATCGCAAACGACCATCACATCTATCGCTACATAGAGCTAGACTTATCTGTATGTGCTATGGGATTATACGACTATATAATAAAACAGCAAGCAAAAACTCCTTAATAATAAGGAGTTTTTTCATGGCCTGTTTTTAATGTATGATATAGTGTATATGCTGTAAATAAATGTGAAGACACCCACTAGTTGGAGAGATGTTATGTATAAAAACAAATCAACCATTCAATCTTTTCGTTATATATTCATGATGTACGTGGGGACTATTTTACTGTTTAGCCTATTCTATGTCCTACCTTTTGCAAATGTCGGAGGCCTGCCATTTGTTGATGCTTTGTTTGTATCAACCAGTGCCCTTAGTGTGACTGGATTATCGGTTATCGATGTTTCTACAAAGCTAACGAGGATTGGTCAAGCAATCCTCATCATTGAAATGCAGCTTGGTGGAGTAGGAATACTCGTCCTAATCAGTTACCTATTCATGATGATGGGTAAGAAGCTTACCATGTCGAGTATGCTTCTCCTTTCAAAAGATCAGAATCAATCCAAACTAAAAACAATTAAATCGTTAAGTATATCAGTCCTTGTGATCGCGCTTATCGTGGAAGCAATAGGATTTGCATTAATGTTCAATGGAATACGAGACGAATTTGCTTCTTTGAAAGAAGCGATCTTCGTAACGGTATTTCACAGTGTCGCGAGCTTTACAAACGCTGGATTCGACCTCTTTGGCGATAGCCTTATGTCATTTCAAGAAAGTCGTTTGTTTTTATTAACGACCATGGTGATGATTTTCATCGGAAGTCTTGGGTTTCCCACGATCGTAGAATACATAAATCCGTTTCGCCGTAAAAGGAGTTTATTCTCACGAATCAACATACGGCTCCATACGTCATTATTTCTTTTAGCAGCAGTAATTTATTATACACTTGAACATAATGGAGCGTTCCATCACCTTTCGTTTACAGATAAATTGTTCAATGTGTTCTTTCTATCTGCAACAACTCGGAACGGTGGATTAACGACGATCGACATATCTACACTTCACATCACGACAGTCCTAATTCTTATGATTCTTATGTTCATTGGTGGCGCTTCGTCTAGTACAGGTGGAGGCTTACGCTTAACAACTTTCTCCGTTTTAATGGCTAAGATGGTATCTGTTGCAAAATCTCAAGAACATACAACACTAATGAAAAAGACGATTTCCCAAGACTCGATCAATAAAGCTTTTCTAATCTTTGTAAGCTTTGTATTTCTGTTTGGGTTATCGACTGTTGCACTTTCACTTTTCGAATTGCAGGAAATTGAATTGATCGCTTTTGAAGTACTCTCAGCCCTAACGAACACTGGACTGTCGATGGGGATTACAGGAGAACTAGCAACCTTCTCTAAGCTCCTGTTATGCATTTTGATGATCATCGGAAGAATAGGTATTTTTAGCTTTATTTATATTGTTTTTAAAATTGAAAAATCAAAAACTCGATACTTAAAAGAAGACCTAGCAGTGGGATAAGAAGGGGTTTGATCATGTGAGAAAACAATTTCTAGTATTAGGTGCAGGAAGATTCGCAAAGGGAATCATACAAGAACTGTATGAACAAAAATGCGATGTGATCGTTTGTGACAAAGACGAAGGTCCTCTCGAGGATGTTGAAAAATACGCCACCCATTCGATCGTAGGGGATCTTCGAGAGAATGGTGTGATGGACGATTTGAATGTCGACCAATTCGATGCAGTATTCGTTGCGATCGGGACAGATTCATACTCTGCCATTCTTATTACGAACAGGCTAAGAGAACGTAATGCAAAGGAAATTATCGTAAAGGCTACAAGTAAAGAAATCGGAGAAATCCTATCAAATTTAGGTGCAGATCGAGTGATTTATCCAGAGGAAGAAGCTGGAATGAAAGTAGCAAGACAGATTACGATGCCTAATGTGATCGAATACATCGAAATCACAAAAAACGTTTCAGCAGTCGAATTAAAAGTACCTGAAGAACTCGTCGGAAAAACACTTCTAGAATTAGACTTCTCAAGAAAGTATGATCTTAACGTTTCTCTGATCTTGAGGGATGATTCACCGATTCTAAGTCGGTATGCAGAAGTCGCATTTCAAAGTAATGATGTGATTCTTATCGTAGGGGAAAACAAAAAGATCGAGCAGTTCAGGAAAAAGTTCCACTTATAAAAAGTCGTTTAGAAACCCGCAAATATTGCGGGTTTTTCAATGGTTTCAGAGAAAAATTTAAAAATAATGTATCCGCTTCCATCCCTTTCTCACTAGTTACTATAGGGAATTCATCTATCTACAAACGCTTTCTTATTACGTGACAAAAATAAAATTTCTTGTATATAATAGAAATATTGAAATAATTTTAATTTTCGAATTTAAAATCAAGAAAGGATGGTCGCAGATGGCAAAACTCGATACAGCAACAACATCACAACAAAACCACCACGTTGCACTAAGGCGTGACATCAATATGTTAGGTAACTTACTCGGTGACGTTTTAGTGCAGCATGGCGGACCTGAACTTCTAGAAAAAGTGGAGTCGATTCGTGAAAAGACGAAGTCGATCAGACAAGATGCAACGGATGAAATGACGAAGGAGTTAGAAGAGACGATACAAAACCTACAATCTCCATTACGGAAACAGGTTATTCGTGCTTTTGCATTATATTTTCATCTTGTAAACATTGCTGAACAAAATCACAGAATTAGAAGAAGAAGAGATTATCAAATGCTTGAAGAAGACCAATCACAGCCTGGCTCTATTCCACATGCAATATCAACGCTTAAACAAAACAATGTGCCTGGAGAGTTGATTGAAGAAACACTCAAATCCCTTTCATTGGAATTGATTCTGACAGCTCACCCAACTGAGTCGACTCGTAGATCAGTGCTTGAAATTCATAAGCGAATCGCTAATGCTCTTCGAGAAATGGACAGCCCATTACTAACTTCTAGAGAGAAAAAGAGTATCAAGGACTCAATCTATAACGAAATTACAACACTTTGGCAAACAGACGAGCTCCGTCATAAGAAACCTACCGTTATGGATGAAGTGAATTTAGGGTTATTTTATTTTGAAGAGACGTTGTTTGATGTGCTTCCAGAAATCCATGAGGAACTTGATGAATGCTTAAAAGAACATTATCCAGAAGTCTCATGGAACATCCCAAACATCCTCAACTTTGGTTCGTGGATTGGTGGAGACCGAGATGGCAATCCATTTGTTACGCCTGAAGTAACTTGGAAGACGCTAGAAAAACAGCGTGAAGTCGTTATTTCTAAATATAAGCAATCCGTAAAAGAGCTCATGAAAAAATTAAGCCAGTCTTCTAATCGCGTTCCGATTTGCGGTGAACTTATCGCATCGATTGAACAGGATGAAGAGACGCTTCCACATGTTAAACGGTGGGGAGTGCCACATGAATCTTACCGTGTGAAGCTATCTTATGTTCTTGAGAAACTAAATAAGATCGGTACAAATATGGGATACCAAGATGCGGATGAGTTCATTGATGATTTAAGGCTAATCGAAAATAGCCTTCGTCAACATTATCCAGAAGGCTTCCATTTTGATGACCTTCACAAGCTTATCCGCCAGGTTACACTTTTCCGCTTCCACTTAGCAACACTAGATATTCGAAACCACAGTGGGAAACACGAAGGTGCGATCCATGAATTATTGCAGCGCGTCAAACTTTCTGATGATTATTCCTCATTATCCGAAAGTGAAAAGGTTAATCTACTTACAGAAGTCCTAGAAGATCCTCGACCGGTATTGTCGACATACGAAGATTATACGAGCGAGACTCAAGAAATTCTCGATATCTTCACGATGATCAAGAAAGCACACAATGAGTTTGGGAACGAGTCGATCTCAGTTTACTTAATCAGTATGACCCAAACAGCAAGTGATCTTCTAGAGGTTTTAGTACTTGCAAAAGAGGCAGGGATCTACCGCTTGCACTCCGATGGAAGTATCGAAAGTAATCTTAACGTAGCACCTCTCCTTGAGACGATCGATGATTTAAAAGCTGGTGGGAATACGATGAAAGTGCTCTTTGACCTAGACGTCTATCAAAAGCACCTTAACCAACTTGGGAACCGTCAAGAAATCATGCTAGGCTATTCTGACGGCAGTAAAGATGGCGGAACCCTTACTGCAAACTGGAAGCTTTACCAAGCCCAGCAAGAGATTAGCCAGATTGCACAAGAACGAAACCTTAAGCTTAAATTTTTCCACGGTAGAGGCGGAGCACTTGGACGTGGCGGCGGACCATTGAGAAGAAGTTTACTTTCTCAGCCACCAGAAACGTATAAAGCAGGTGTGAAAATCACTGAACAAGGAGAGGTACTATCTTCTCGCTACCTTCTCTACGATATTGCGTACAGAAGCCTTGAACAAGCAACTACTACATTACTTTCAGCAGCTGTAACGGGGATAGAAAAAGATCCAGATCAAAAAAAATGGCAGGAAGCGATGGAAAAGATGTCAGAGCTTTCACTTGAGAAGTATCAGTCTCTTGTGTTCAGAGATGAAGGATTTTTAACTTACTTCACAAACGGGACGCCTTTACCTGAATTAGGTGCACTAAACATCGGTTCTCGTCCGATGAGTAGAAAAGGTACGAATAGCTTTGATGATCTCCGTGCTATTCCATGGGTGTTTGCTTGGACACAAAGTCGCCAGCTTATGCCGGCGTGGTACGCATCTGGAACTGGACTCAATCAGTACGCATCGACTTCAGAAGGCTTGAACGAACTTAAGCAGATGTATGAAAAATGGCCGTTTTTTGCTTCATTAATCGATAACTTGCAGATGGGGCTAATGAAAGCAGATTTACCAACTGCTGAAAAGTATATGGCGTTGATTAAAGACGAAAATGTAGCAGCACGCATTTTCAACATGATCGTAGAAGAATATCATCTGACGAAAAATGTGATCCTTACGATTACAGGTCAAGAAGAACTATTGGATGGAACACCGAACATTAAAGATTCCATCCGCCTAAGAAATCCTTACGTAGATCCATTAAGCTCACTTCAAGTAGAGTTAATTTCAAAATACAGAGCCGACAATAGCTCTGATGATGAATTGTTAAAAGAAATTTTACTCACTATTAATGGAATAGCTGCCGGATTACGTAATACTGGCTGATAACACAAAGCCTCTCTGCAACAAATGCAGAGAGGCTTATTTTCATGGATGAATTCACGGTTTTTACCACAAATACTTTGCCCTTTTGATGAAAAACTAAGGATGTAAGAAAAATTACACAAGGAGGGCAAAGCATGTACAAAAAATTAATGCCGTTATTACTTCCCGGGTTAATCCTACTCGGAGCATGTAACGCAAACGGTGATAACGATAAAAACGAAGCAATGAATATGAATACAACAGCTCCAACCGAAGGCATTCAGCGAATCAATTCGGGTCAGATTACAATCGATCCGAACTCTTACAGCACCGAAACACCTAGTAGCAAATTCCCACATGGAGAAATTGTGAAAAAAGGGCAGTTTGAGTTCAAAGAAGCGATTCCTGGTATTGATCCTAGAGAGTACCTACCTGAAGGATTCCCTGAGCAGTATGGAATAGGTGGGGGAGATGAGCAGGCAAAGCAACGTGCTAGAGATGGTCAAAACAACAACGACAACAACCAGGGACAGAATAATCAGCAACCTGCTCAAGGGAATGACGAAAAGCAAGCAGAACCATCTGGAGAAATCAGCAAAGAAGTACAGCAAGTAATCGATCTAACGAACAAAGAGAGAAGAAAGCAAGGACTTTCTGATCTAAAAGCATTCACGAAATTAAGTGATGTAGCTCAAGAAAAATCACGAGATATGCAGAAGAACAATTACTTCTCACACACAAGTCCAACGTATGGATCACCATTTGATATGATGAGAGATTTTGGTGTTGACTTTAAGACTGCAGGTGAGAACATCGCCCAAGGACAACAAACACCAGAAGCTGTTGTAGATGCCTGGATGAAAAGTGAAGGGCACCGCAAGAACATCATGAACGGTAATTTCACCCATATTGGTGTCGGACTCGCTCAAGATGGTCATTACTGGACGCAAATGTTCATCGGAAAATAATGTGAATCGCCAGGTACATAATATGTACCTGGTTTTTTATATGTCGTGCACGACCATTGTCCTTTGACGACTTTTGGTTCATA
Organism: Anaerobacillus sp. ABR4_321; assembly: GCF_056158505.1. NCBI lineage: Bacteria > Bacillati > Bacillota > Bacilli > Caryophanales > Bacillaceae > Anaerobacillus > Anaerobacillus sp. ABR4_321. The sequence goes on along the minus strand of NZ_JBSWTK010000001.1, from coordinate 2,573,730 downwards.
ATAAGAGTGACGATATTTGTCAGAATAATTATAATTTTACACAAAAGATTGGAAGGTGTATTCATCTTGAATAATATCCTTGAGATCCTCTCAGCTCTACTTGAACCAGACCAAATCAGTACGAACGAAACGATCATCGATCAACATAGTAGGGATGAGTCATATCATACTCCTCATAATCCAGATGTCGTCGTGTTTCCAAAGAATGCAGATGACATTCGTAACGTCATATCTGCAGCAAATAAACATGGAATACCAATCGTACCGTTCGGTCTTGGATCAAGCCTTGAAGGACATGTGATTCCTTACCAAGGCGGAATTTCGATCGATTTTCAACTTATGAACAAAATTATCGAAGTCCGTCCCGATGATTTTTTAGTTCGCGTACAGCCTGGTGTAACACGTTCACAATTGAATAAAGAACTTAAAAAATACGGCCTATTTTTCACCGTAGACCCAGGTGCAGATGCGACGATCGGTGGGATGGCTTCTACAAATGCAAGTGGCACAACATCCGTTCGCTACGGTGTGATGAGAGATGTCGTGCGAGATATGGAAGTAGTGCTTGCTGATGGACGCATCATACATACAGGGAGCTTAACTGCTAAATCATCCTCAGGTTATCACCTCAACAGTCTTTTTGTAGGATCGGAAGGTACACTTGGTACTTTTTCAGAACTTACATTAAAAGTTTACGGGATACCAGAAACAATTCTAGCTGGACGTATCGTTTTTCCAGAAATAGAAAATGCGGTATCGACTGTCACGAACATTCTTCATGCTGGCATACCTGTAGCGAGGATGGAACTTGTTGATGCGAGATCGATTCAACAAGTAAACAAAACAAATGAAACGGATTATTTAGAAAAACCTACCGTCTTTATTGAGTTTCACGGTAACGAAGCAGGGTTAAAACAAGACGTTGCATTTGCTGAAAGCATTGCGGAAGATAATAACTGCGATGAATTTATTTTTGAACATGATTCAAAAAAACGAGCTCAACTATGGGAAGCCCGTCATAACCTTGCCTATTCATTTAGCCATGCCTCTCCTGGTAAGAAAATGATGGTTACCGACGTTTGCGTTCCGATATCTGAATTAGCAGGCGCGATTATTGATGCAAGAAAAGCGATAGAAGCGTACGGGTTAGACGGCGCATTGCTTGGCCATGTTGGGGATGGTAATTATCATGCGATCGTCATGTTAGACCCTAATGACCCGACAGAACTCGATAAAGCAACTAAACTAAATCAGCACCTCGTGCACTATGCACTCGAAAAAGGCGGGACATGCACTGGAGAACACGGTGTTGGTACAGGGAAAATGAAATACCAGCAGATGGAACATGGCCCAGCATTCGAAGTGATGCGAGGAATAAAACATTCACTCGATCCAAATGGAATCATGAACCCTGGAAAGATCTTTGAGATCGACTAACAGGTAAGTTTATGGAAAAGGAAAAGTAATTTTCACTAGAGAATAGCATGTCCTTAATACAGATTGAAAGCGTTATCAAACGAGAGGTGGTTCTTAATGACGATTAAGAAAGTAGCAGTGATCGGATCAGGGACGATGGGACGAGGCATTGCGTATTCCGTAGCTATATCAGGCTTATCCGTTGTTCTTCAAGATATAAACGAATCCTCATTAGAAAAGGCCAAAGCTTACCATGAAAAAGAGTTTGAACGTGCAGTTGCGAAAGAAATCCTAACGAGGGAAGAAGCAGATTCGTCCTTGGGTTCGATCGAGTACACGACTGAGTTGAATGCAGCAGTGAACGATCGAGATCTTGTGATCGAAGCTGTGTTAGAGATTATGGAATTAAAGACGAGCATCTTTAAACAGCTTGATGAAATGACACCTGATCATACAATTCTTGCAACAAATACATCAACGATGTCACCAACAGAAATTGCTGCACAAACTAGCCGTCCAGAGAAATGCATTGCCCTTCACTTTTTTAACCCTGTCCCTAGAATGAAGCTAATTGAAGTTATTTGCGGACTTGAGACGTCAGATGACACGATCCAAAAAGCAATTGCATTTGGAGAATCGATTGGAAAAGAGTGTGTAAAGATCAATGAATTTCCAGGTTTTGCTGTAAGTCGAATGAACTGTTTGATAGGAAATGAAGCGATGAATATGGTGATGGAAGGTGTGGCGTCCCCTGAAGACATCGATAAGGCGATGAAGTTAGGGTTAAACCATCCCATGGGACCGCTTGAACTTGCAGATTTAGTTGGACTAGATACAAGACTCCGTAACATGCAGTATCTATACGAAACGCTTGGGGAGAAATATAGACCTTGCCCGATATTGACGAAGTACGTTAAAGCAGGGCATCTTGGCAAGAAGAGCGGAAAAGGGTTCTATACATATTCATAGCGAAGCTGAGAACATAGGGGGGAAGCAAGATGAAAGAACGGATCGTAATCGTTGAAGCAGTACGTACGCCAGTAGGAAGATATGGAGGAGCATTGAAGAGCATTAATTCTGGAGAGCTTGCCGCGATCGCTATAAAAGAATCGGTTAAGCGGGCAGGAATCTCACCAGAATCCGTTGATGAAGTCATCTTAGGAGAAGTAAGACAGACGACAGAATCGTCAAACGTAGCGAGGGTAGCAGGATTACGCGCTGGTATCTCAGAAACGGCGCCAGGCTTTACGATTAATAGACTTTGTGCATCTGGAATGCAGGCAGTTGCATCTGCTGTACAACAAGTACAATCTGGCCAAGCAGAAGTCGTCGTTGCAGGCGGGACCGAAAGCTTAAGTAATGCTCCCATCTATTTACGTAACAGTCGATTCGGAGGTGATAGGACACAATTGGTGGATTCCAACACAGAAGCTGGACAGCAGCCAATCGAACTTTTCGGTTCAAACCTTGGAATGGGGATAACTGCCGAAAATGTTGCTGATCGGTATGATATTTCAAGAGAAGATCAGGACCGCTTTGCAGCTGAAAGCCAAAGGAGAGCAGCTGTTGCTATTGAAAAAGGAACCTTCAATGAAGAAATCACGCCGGTAGAGATTAAATCGAAACGAGATTCTTATTTATTTGATACAGATGAACACCCGAGACCTGGCACAACATTTGAAAAGCTTTCAAAACTGAATCCCGTTTTTAAAGAGAATGGGACCGTAACAGCCGGGAATGCATGTGGAAGAAATGATGGTGCAGTAGCCATGCTTATCATGAGCGAAGAAAAAGCAAAAGCATTGAACGTAGAACCCCTCGCTCGTGTTGTGGATTGGACTACTTCAGGAGTGTCCCCAGAGATCATGGGAGTTGGTCCAGTGCCTGCTGTAAAAAAGTTACTAGAGAAAACGAATATGTCCCTTCAAGAAATCGGCTTGATCGAACTTAACGAAGCCTTCGCCGCGCAGGCACTCGCTGTTATAAGAGAACTAAACCTTGACGTTAGTAAAGTAAATGTTAATGGAGGTGCCATCGCGCTCGGGCACCCGCTCGGAGCTACAGGCGCTAGAATATTAACGTCATTGATGTATGAAATGAAGAGAAGAAATGAACGTTATGGAATCGCAACGCTGTGCGTAGGTGGAGGTCAGGGCATGGCCATGCTCGTTGAAAACATGAGGTGACCCTTGAAAGACAGTGCACTTTTGCACTGTCTTTCAAATTTCAACGCATGGTTAGCAAGTAGTAATAGGAGGGATTCATATGATGATTAGAAAGTTCCATGATGAAGATATCCAACCCATCATCGATTTATTTTATGATACTGTCCATTCGATTAACTCTCGAGATTATTCGTATGAACAAATAGATGCTTGGGCTAATCCTCACGAAAGAGAACAAAGAAAGATTGAATGGCTAAAATCGCTTCGTGATCATGATACATACGTCGCTCTCGAGGATGGTATTATTATTGGATTTTCTGATTTAACAGGAGAGGGAGTTTTAGACCTTCTTTATGTTCATAAAGATTATCAGCGTCAAGGTGTCGCTACCGCGCTTGTTAACAAGCTCTTAACAAAAGCGAAACAGCTCGGTTTACAACAAATGACTACTGAAGCAAGCATCACCGCGAAACCATTCTTTGAACGTCAAGGGTTTCAGGAAGTGAAAAAGCAGCAGGTCAAAAAGAATGGAGTCACTATGGTCAACTATAAGATGGTGTTGCAAGTATAAACATATAAATTCCTTCCTCTACATAGGGTGATAAAAAAGGAGGGAAACGATGAGTCAACCGATTGATCACTCACTGAGTTATCCAGATGATATGCTTACAATCATACGAAATGGTCTACCTAAACCAGATCGAACTTTGAATGTTATGATTATCGGTGCAGGAATGTCTGGGCTTGTATCAGCATCCCTTCTAAAAAGTGCGGGGCATAACGTAACGATTCTTGAAGGAAACACGCGTATTGGTGGAAGAATCTATACGATGAGAGAGCCTTTTACTGATGGTAAATACCTTGATGTCGGTGCTATGAGGATTCCTGTTACCCATAAATTAACATATGAATATATCTCACGTTTAAACCTACCAATAAATAAATTTATTAACAGCTCACCGAAAGATATCCTATATGCCAATGGCATTCAGGTAAGTAGGGAAGAGTATGAACGAAACCCAGATATCCTTAACTTCCCAGTAAGACCAGAAGAAAAGGGAAAAACAGCTGTCGAATTATTTTTAAGTGCGGTACAACCCTTTTATACGCTATATGAGAAGGGGGATCAAAGCCAAAAAGATTTCTTAAGAAGAAAGTTCGATCGCTATTCCATGGAAAATTTTTTGAGATACAACCCCATCGGACCATCTCTCTCACCAAATGCCGTTCGTATGATCAAGGTGTTATTAGGAATCGAGGGGTTCTCAGAACTATCCTTCGTTGATATTTTAACGGATATCGTTAATACAGTGTTTAATGCGGAGTTAGAATTTAATGAGATAACTGGCGGAAATGACCGCTTGCCAAAGTCCTTTCTTAAAGATCTAGAAGAAAACATTCTCTATAGCGAAAAAGTACACAGGTTGGTACAAAGACCGAGGAATATCGTGGTTCAAAGTAGGAATCAACAAACAGGAGAAATCAACACGTTTAAAAGTGATGTTGTCATCATGACCGTCCCATTTTCTGTGTTTCAATTTATTGAAGTGTACCCTTATCATTCGTTTTCTTTTGAAAAGTGGAAAGCAATTCGAGAGCTTCATTACGTGGCGTCTATGAAGATCGGCATTCAATTTAAAAAGAATTTTTGGGAGGAGGAAGGACTTGGCGGTGCGAACCTGATATCGGATTTTCCAAACCGGTATACATATACACCTAGTCGAACCGTCGATGAGTCAACTAGCGGGGTGTTACTCGCCAGTTATAGCTGGGAAGATAATGCAATGTTATGGAATAGTTTATCGCTAGAACAACAAATCACTCAGTCGCTTGAAGATCTTGCGAAGGTTCATGGAAAGCGGGTATTTGATGATTATTTGAATGGGGCTTCATTTAGTTGGAGTCAAAATGAATTTTCTGGTGGATGCTTCACTCTTTATAAGCCAAACCAGATAACAGAATTTGAAAAGGTTATCACTCAACCTGAAGGTCGAGTGCACTTTGCTGGCGAACATACTTCGTCATTCCATGGCTGGATCGAAGGGGCAATAGAGTCAGGTGTCAGAGCTGCTTTTGAAGTGAACAGTCGAAAAGATATATGAAAAAGCCAGACTTCATCTGGCTTCTATTCTCGATTTTCAGATACACGCTTCACTCTATCTAAAAATTCGTTAACCACTTTATCACTGGAAAAGAGCACGAACGGTTTGATGTACCATTTCAACGGTTTATTAAAGCCCGTATATCGAAGCTTCGTCGTATCCTCAGAAAGCTTAAATAGCTCATATGTTCCTTGAATATCAAACATTTCACCAAGATTAAAGGCGATCGTTAGCTTTTTCTCTTCTTCTTTACTCATATACTCTAGCGTATGTACATCATATTCCATCACACGTTTTCCTTCACGATACTTCTGCCTGGCTATACTCCCAACGCCCTCATCAGTCACTTTAACTGGTGTATTTTCCACTACATTAGGCATGATTTTCTGCATATTTTCTAATGAACCATCTAAATACCCCCACACTACCTCTATGGGTGCATGTATTTCGATCGATTGATCCCACGTTTTAGGCATTTATTATTCCCCCTTTTGATACTTTATTCTATCATTTTCTCGTTATCCCTTCTCTTAATATCGGCAGAAGGATTCAATACATTGTTTAACGAAATAGTTGCAGTGGAAAATGATTAATAACGAAGAATATAGGAGGGATTGTTTGAGTAAACCGATCGAAATATCGAATATACGAATCGAACAAGACAAAGGGAAGAAGCGACGCGCTTACATCGCAGATTTCCAAGAACCGATCGAATTTGGTGTTCACGGAGGCGTCAAAGATTTTTACGGTGTTTCTGTTGAAGAAGAACACCCATCCACACTAGACCATATCGTTGCTGCAGCTGGTGGCTGACTAACCGGTACCCTATCAGGTGCGCTGGAAGCGCGCCAAATACCAACTTATCCTAATAAACTGTCTGGACAATTTGAAGGGCTTATCGAAGCACCAGACGGCGTCTTAAAGATTACAAAAATCAAGTGTACGTATAACCTTGTGATTCCAGAAGGGAAGAGAGATGCTGCCGAGCGAGCGTTAGCAGTGTTTGAACGAGGTTGTCCTGTCGCCCAAACCCTAAAAGGGTGTGTGGAGTTTGAACACAAGTGGGAGATAACAGAGGAATAACGCACCCAAACCGATGAGAGAAAACTCATCGGTTTTCTATATGCCTTTAGGAAATCTGTTAAAATGAACAGTAAGATGAAAGGGAAGAGGTGTAAAATATGGCTTATGAACAAATCAGACGTCGAAAAATATATGAAGAAATTGCCGATCAACTATTAGATAGAATTAAAAGCGGAGAGCTGTCTCCAGGGGAAAAGCTAGATTCTGTCCATTTGTTAGCAGAACAATTTAATGTGGGGAGATCAGCTGTTAGAGAGGCATTAAGCGCACTTCGAGCGATGGGGCTGATCGAAATGAAGCAAGGAGAAGGTACGTACGTAAAACAATTTGACCCTTCAAGTATCAGCCAATCCCTGTCGGTCAATGGGATGTTAATGAAGAAAGAAGATATCGTTGAGTTATTAGAAGTTAGAAAAGTGATTGAGACTGGATGTGCAGCAAGTGCTGCTGCAAAACGGACTGATCAGGATTTAATGAATATGCAAGAAGCACTAAACGAAATGGAAAAAGCAGCGTTAAATCATGAACTTGGTGAGCAGGCTGACTTGAAATTTCACATGGCAATCACTTCAGCATCTCACAATAACATACTTTTAGAGCTAATGAATCATGTCTCTCAGTTAATGTATGATTCGATTCGAGAAACGAGGAAAATATCCTTTTATTCTGAGACCACCATGTTAGAAAAACTGTTTGATGAGCATCACCGCATTTTCTTGGCGATCAAAAGCCAAAATGCTTCGGAAGCTCAACATGCGATGCTTGATCACTTGAACACCGTAGAAAGTGTTCTCCTTAAATATGCCTAAGACGTAATACCTTTTTTTCAGAAAATTTTAAAAATAAGGTTGAGTTATGCAAAACATCTCCTTATAATGGGTAATAGAAACCAGGTCATCTGATGACCTGATAACAATTCAGATCCGCTCTATTAAAGCGGATCTGAACGGTTGCTCGCTTAGCACCTAGCAAGTTTAATAAATTCTCTTACTGCGAAGGATAAGTACTTATCTTTCTTCCAAATCAGTCCGAGTTCAAGGTTTACTTCAGAGTCAACAATACGAAGGGCGGTGATAGAAGGGTTCTGGATGTTGAGGGCAATCTTATCGGGTAGCAAAGCGATGCCAAGCTTTGCTTCAACCATCTCGATCATGAAATCTTTTTGGGAGCTTTGGCAAACGATATTAGGATAAAAACCTCGCTTTTCAAAAGCTTCAACGATTCGATCATAGAGTGTGAAATCATCCCGATACATGATAAATGGTTCCTTTTCTAAATCTGCAATCGTCACATTGTCCATTCCGTTAAAGGGATGATCAGTGGGTACAATTAACATTAACGGATCTTTTATCACAGGAAGGGTCTCAAACTTTTCTTTTTGAAGAGGTAGATTACAAACCATCCCTACATCTAAAGAACCATCTTCGACACCTTGTTTAATTCGTTTCGATCCAACCTCTGTTAATAGAATCGTGACGCTCGGACAAGTTTCCTTAAATCGACTAACCAGACTAGAGAAGAAAGCAGCTCCAATGATAGGTGGAATTCCAATCTTAATCTGGCCTTTCTTAATCGCAGTGAGATCTGATAGCTCTGCTGTCATCGCATCAAAGGCAAGAAGGACTTTTTTCGCATTTACCAGTACAGCTTCACCAGCATCCGTTAATTCTAACTGCTTCGATCTATAAAAAAGCGGCACACCAAGCTCATCTTCAATCTGCTTAATCGATTTACTAATTGAAGGTTGTGATACGTGCAGCGAGGCCGCTGCCTTTGTAAAGCTTAGCTGTTTCGCAACTTCTGTAAAGTGTTCAAGGTGACGAATTTCCATCGAATCACTCCTGTGATATGAGAATTATAGAGGGTGCGTTATAACTAGAAAGAATAGTCCATATTCCAAATATGTATTATATCATCGTTCGTTTCTATTATAAGATATTACATAACGATAAGACAGTTCTATTGAACTGCTAAACCATTGGAGGAGAATAGCGTATGAAAGATTATGTTCAAGAAGAATATCTACAGGTTGCGAATGAACTCTATGAATTTATTAATTCAGACGTACTTCCTGAAAGCGGTGTTTCAAAAGAACAATTCTGGACCGGCTTAGGAGAGATCATCCAAGATCTTGCTCCAAAAAACAAGGCGCTTCTTAAAACGCGTGACGAGATTCAAGAGCGTTTAGATAGCTGGCATCAAACGAACAAAACCTATGATCTTGATACGTACAAATCATATTTAAAAGAGCTAAACTATCTAGAAGAGGAAGTAAATGATTTTCAAATCACAACTCAAAATGTTGATGACGAGATCGCTAGGCAAGCTGGGCCTCAGTTAGTCGTACCTGTAAATAACGGAAGGTACGCGATCAATGCAGCCAATGCTCGATGGGGAAGCCTTTATGATGCATTATACGGAACTGATGTGATTAGTGAAGAAAATGGTGCTGAACGTAAAGGAGCATACAATCCTCGCCGAGGCGAAAAAGTGATTGATTATGCGAAGGATGTTCTTGATAGAACTGTTCCATTAGAAGGCAGTAGTCACCGTGACGTGACGAGCTATTATGTAGCGAACGGTCAATTGAAGGCTCGTTTGAATGAGAAAAATGAAAGCGTTTTATCTAATTCCGATCAATTCGTAGGTTACCAGGGGGATGAACCGAACCCTACTACCATTCTACTTCAGAACAACGGCATTCACCTTGAGATCCAAATTGATCGCGAGCATCCGATTGGCTCTAGCGATCAAGCTGGTGTGAAAGACGTATTTGTAGAATCCGCTCTTACAACAATCATGGACTTTGAAGACTCTGTCGCAGCTGTAGATGCAGAAGACAAGGTTGTTGTATACAAGAACTATCTTGGATTAATTAAAGGCGATATCGTTGCTTCCTTTAAGAAAGGAACGAAAGAAGTTTCGAGAACGTTGAATGCTGACAGAGATTATGTAAGTCCAGATGGAAAACAGTTCTCCTTACCAGGCCGCTCCCTCATGTTTGCACGAAATGTAGGTCACCTTATGACGACCAGTGCAGTACTTGATAAAGATGGGAATGAAATCCCTGAAGGTATATTAGATACGGTTATTACCGGTCTGATCGCAAAACATGATGTGTTACGTAATGGCAAATACCAAAATTCTAAAAAAGGCTCGATCTATATTGTAAAACCAAAAATGCACGGTTCAAAAGAAGTAGCTTTTGCTAATGAACTGTTTAACAGAACGGAAGATGTTCTAGGATTAGAACGCAATACGATGAAAATTGGAGTGATGGATGAAGAGCGTAGAACGACATTAAACCTTCGCAACTGTATAAAAGAGGTTAGTGAGCGTATCGTCTTTATCAATACAGGGTTCCTAGATCGAACTGGGGATGAAATCCACACATCGATGGAAGCAGGTCCAGTGATCCGCAAACAAGATATGAAGAATTCTGTATGGCTACAAAGCTACGAAAAGTCTAACGTTCAGCAAGGACTAAAAACAGGATTCACGGGTGTAGCGCAGATTGGTAAAGGAATGTGGGCAATGCCTGATATGATGGCAGATATGCTAGCGCAAAAAGGAGGTCAACTGAAGGCTGGGGCAAATACAGCCTGGGTTCCATCTCCTACTGCAGCAACCTTGCATGCTCTTCATTATCATGAAGTAAACGTACCAACTGTCCAAACGGAACTAGCAAAAAGCACTTCGAATTATCAAGATGATATTCTTCAAATTCCTGTTACAGAAGCAAATTGGACTGAAAAAGAAATCCAAGAAGAGCTTGATAACAATTCACAAGGTATTTTAGGTTACGTTGTACGCTGGGTAGAGCATGGCGTTGGTTGCTCAAAAGTACCAGACATTCACAATATCGACTTGATGGAAGATCGTGCAACACTACGAATTTCTAGCCAGCACATGGCCAACTGGTTACACCAGGGTGTATGTACGGAAGAACAGGTTATGGAAACGATGAAACGAATGGCTAAAGTAGTGGACCAACAAAATGCAGACGATCCAGAATATCGACCGATGGCTAGCGATTACGAGAACTCTATTGCATTCCAAGCTGCATGTGACCTTGTATTTAAGGGAATCGATCAGCCTAACGGGTATACCGAACCAATCTTGCACAAAAGAAGACAAGAAGCGAAAGCAAAGATTCGTGTAAATAACTAAAAAGTCTGTGCAAAAGCGGCTAACGTAGCTGCTTTTGCAACTTTTTTACCCATAGATTTCAGAATACTCTTTCAATGATACGATAGGAGGAATTAAGTTTGGACAAGCCTTTGCTTGATCGAAAGCTGCTTTCGATCGAGGAGTCTGCCGTTACTTTCAATAACTGGAGCAAGAACGTTCGATCTCCATCAACGGAAGTAGAAGTGGTTGAAATCATTCGTTCTGCTTATGAAAAGGGTCAACACGTTAGCCTCGTTAGCGGTGGAACAAAACTTGGATATGGAGGAGTGAAGTCAGAGTATGATCTTACTCTTTCCCTTAAAGACTTGAAAGGAATTGTCGAACATACGGTGGGTGACATGACCGTCACAGTAAAACCCGGAACGACGATGAAGGAGCTTCAAGATTATTTACAAAACCATAACCAAATGGTCGCTCTTGATCCTTCATGGCCTGAACAAGCAACGATCGGAGGAATTGTTGCCTCTAATGACAGTGGTCCTAAGCGTTTGAAGTATGGATCAGCACGAGATCACGTTATAGGGATGAGGGTCGTTTATCCAGATGGTAAAGTGATTCGAACCGGAGGAAAAGTTGTAAAAAACGTGGCAGGATACGATATGAATAAGCTGCTCGTTGGTTCAATGGGCACTCTTGGCATCATTACTGAAATCACGCTTAAGCTTAGACCGGTTCCAAAGAGTGAAAACCTTATCCGTTTATCCGTTCGAGAGGAAGCATTGGATGAATTAAAGGGCTATACAAAGCAGATACAAGATTCGATGTTAGAACCAGTATCACTTGAACTTGTTACTCCCTCTTTATCTCAGAGATTATTTCATGATGAAGGGTATTCTCTATTAATTGCTTTTGAAGATGTAGAGAAATCTGTGGATTTTCAAACAAATTGGGTTGAACAACATAAGCCTGCGGGCGTCAACTACACGACCATTTCAAATGTTAAGGAGTTCTGGAATGCCTTTTCAGAAATTCATCCGAACTCCCTCACTGACAGTAAAGCAACGCAAGCTTTATTAAAGGTAGGTACAAAAAACTTGGACGTATTCTCAATTCTCTCTGAGTGTGCTCGTATTCACCATGAAGGAAAGGTGACCATTGAAGCTCATGGAGGAGCAGGTCACGGACTAAGTACAGTTTTCCTAGAAGGTGATGACGCAGCTATTGTCAACACGATTAATCACCTTCAACACTATGCACACACTCTTAAAGGATATGGAGTAGTTAAGCATCTACCGTTCTCCTTAAGACAAAGCGTGAATGTATGGGGAGACGAACCTAGTTACTTTAAGATATTTGAAGGAATTAAACATAAACATGATCCGAAGAACATATTGAACGAAAAGCGGTACATAGGAGGGATATAGAGTGACTGTAACAGAAAAGGAATTGTCGAATGAATCTCCGCCATGTGCCACGAATAAGTTAAGCAACTACCTATGGGAAGATCACCCTGATGAAAACAAATGGGCAGATTGTGTCCATTGTGGCATGTGTCTCGAATCATGTCCCACTTATCTAGAAACAGGACAGGAACAGCATTCCCCACGTGGTCGAGTTCATCTCATCAAGTCTGTGGCAGAAGGAAAGCTTGAAGTGAATGAGCAATTTATGGACCCTGTCTTTCAATGCTTAGACTGCCGCGCCTGCACAACTGCTTGCCCAGCAGATGTAGATGTAGGCGGATTGATTGAAGAAGCTCGTGGACAAGTGAGACAAGCGATGCCACTAACCGGAATGAAAGGGGCCATTAGTACCTTTTTCTTAAAAGGCTTGTTTCCACATCCGAACAGATTGCAAGCGGCCGGCGGTTTATTAAAGTTTTACCAAAAAAGCGGCCTTCAAAAAGCAGTCCGTTCTACTGGAGCCCTTCGCGTAATGCCAAAGCACTTAGCAGAAATGGAAGCGATTATGCCGGAGATCACAACTTCCGTTCGTAAAAAATATAAAGACGTAGAGGTTATCCCTGCGAAAGGGACACCAAAGGCACAGGTTGCGATGCTAAAAGGCTGCATCATGGATGTGATGTTTGGTGACATCAATCAGTCTACAATCAACGTTCTGACTCACAATGGAAACGATGTTGAACTACCTAAAAACCAGACGTGCTGCGGTGCTCTTCACGTGCATGCAGGTGATCGGGAAACAGGTAAAAAGCTTGCGAAGCAAAACATCGAAGCATTTGAAAAATCCGATAAGGTCGTAGTTAACGCAGCAGGTTGCGGCTGTGCACTTAAAGAGTACCCAGAACTACTGAGAAACGAACCTGAATGGAAAGAAAGAGCCGAGGCGTTTTCTGAGAAAGTAGAAGATATTTCTAAGTATCTCTATGATACAGGTTATGAAAAGCCAACAAGCTCTATTAACAAGCGAATTACGTATCATGATGCTTGTCACTTGGCCCACGGGCAAGGTGTTCGACATGAACCAAGGCAACTACTGAAGGATATTCCAGGCGTTACCTTTATCGAACAGCCCAATGCAGATACGTGCTGCGGAAGTGCTGGGATTTATAACATCACAAACCCTGAAATGGCCACTGCCGTCCTTGAACGAAAGATGGAAAACGTGCCGGACGATGTAGATATGATTTCTATGGGAAATCCAGGCTGTATGCTTCAAATGGCAATGGGTGTACAGAAATATGGTCGTAGTGGTGAAATCGTGCACACTGTTCAACTTCTTGACTGGGCATATCAAAAAGATCAAAAAAAGCAGCCACAAACAACGGATGCAAGAAAGGAGTGAAACAGCTTGTTGTTTAAGAAGAAGAAAAAAGACATCGAGGATGAGCACCTGAAGAACCTTGCTAAAATCGTCGGGCAAAAATCAATTCTGCACCATAAAGAAGACTTGCTATCATACGATTGCGACGGCTTTACGATTCATAAATCACTACCGAAAGCAGTCATTTTTCCAAAAAATACAGAAGAAGTAGCTGCAGCAGTTACATACTGTTCAACACATAACATTCCGTTTTTAGCACGTGGAGCCGGTACAGGACTGAGCGGTGGTGCCATTCCCTTACATGAAGAGGTCGTTATTAGCTTAGTAAAAATGAAGAACTTACTAAGTGTCGATTACGAGAACAGACAAGCTGTCGTTCAACCTGGATACGTAAATTTGAAACTAACAAACTCCATCTCTGCAAAAGGATATTATTATGCACCCGATCCTTCGAGTCAATACGTATGCACGATCGGTGGTAATGTAGCTGAAAATGCTGGTGGCGCACACTGCCTTAAATACGGCGTGACAACGAATCACATTCTGGGACTAGAACTCGTTCTCCCAAATGGTGAAATTGTAGAGATTAGCGAAAACGGTGTTCCTGATATGCCAGGTTATGATCTACTTGGAATCTTAACAGGGTCAGAAGGTACGTTAGGAATCGTTACGAAAATCACAGTTCGCATTTTGAAAAATCCAGAAGGTAAGAAAACAGTGCTAGCCTATTTCGATCGTGTGGAAGACGGAAGCCATGCGGTATCGGATATTATTTCGGCTGGGATTGTGCCTGCCGCACTTGAAATGATGGACCATACAGCGATTGAAGGCGTAGAAGCCGGGGCATTTCCAGTGGGACACCCAAAAGGTATCGAAGCTCTGCTATTAATTGAAGTTGACGGTATTATAGAAGGAATCGATGAACAAATCGACCAGATCTTATCTGTTTGTCGCAACCACAATGTACGCGATGTGAAAGTAGCGAGAGACGAAGAAGAACGCGGGCGTTGGTGGGCGAATCGGAAAACTGGATTTGGTGCGATGGGAGCGATTTCTCCTGACTACTTAGTGCAGGATGGCGTGATTCCTCGAAGTACGTTACCGAAAGTCCTGAACAACATTAAGGAAATCAGCAATGAATATAACCTTAGAATTGCAAACATCTTTCATGCTGGAGATGGTAACCTTCACCCATTAATTCTATTTGATTCTAGAATTGAGGGCGAAACCGAGAAAGCACTAAAAGCAGGGACCGCGTGCTTAAAAGCATGTGCTGATGTTGGAGGATCTATTACAGGTGAACATGGTGTTGGAATAGAAAAAAAGGAAGAAATGCGATTTATTTTTACAGATGATGAACTCGAAGCCCAAATAGCGATTCGTGAAGTATTTAATCCAAATGATTTATTAAATAAAGGGAAGTTGTTCCCAACACCGAGTCGCTGTATGGATATCAAGAAAGTAATCAAAGAAACTGCCGCAGCACAATAATTTGATGAAGGAGTGTTACGATGAAATTTGCTAGATTTTCGTATCAAAACAAAACGTCGTTTGGAGTTGTAGAAAGAAATACCCTTAAAGTGATTGATGGTAACCCATTTTCTGATTGGAATTATTCGGGCGAACAAGTTCCACTAGATCATGCTGAACTGCTTTCTCCAGTTACCCCTCAAAAGGTCATCGGAATAGGAGCGAACTATGTAGAAAAGAAAGAAGCTCTTCCTGAAGAACTTCCTGAAATACCAGTCTTTTTCTTAAAGCCTACTTCTTCAATCATTGGACCTGAAGCACCAGTCTCCATACCAGAAGGGCTAGATGAAGTTAAGTTCGAATCAGAGCTTGCTGTCGTTATTGGAAAAGAAGCGAAAAATATAGAAAAAGAAGATGTTCTTGACCACATTTTTGGATATACAATCGGTAATGATGTTACTGCACCACAATTCTTCCATTCAGACGGCCATTGGACGCTTGGTAAAGCTTTTGACACCTTTACACCACTTGGTCCAGTGATTGAAACCGACCTTGATCCGTCAAAAGTGTTTGTTAAAGCTGAAGTAAATGGAGAGCAGAAACAAAACAGTCCAACTGAATGCATGATCGTACCATTAAAAGAAATGATATCGTATCTTTCTAAAGTCATGACCTTACATACGGGTGATGTCATTTTAACAGGTAGCCCACTAGGTGCACATTTTGTAAAACACGGAGATGTCGTCAAGTGTACGATCAATGAAATTGGAGACTTAACCAATAGCATCGCAAGCTCTAAGGTCGAAATTCCCCAGTAAAGCCCCAGCAAGTTAGTGAAGCGATAACATCTGAGAATAATCATTCTAACATTGGATTACCATTCATTTAGAAATGGAGGAAAAAGAATGAGTACAGGCTTACTAGCCATTCTCTCGCTACTACCTATTGCGGCGGTGGGAATCTTTCTTGTTGGTCTGCGGTGGCCTGCAAGTAAAGCGATGCCAGTCTCTTACATTGTCGCGGTTGTTCTTGCGTTATTTGTTTGGAAGGTACCAGGGGCTACTGTTGCGGGTGCATCAGTCAATGGATTAGTTGTTGCTGCTACACTTCTCTATATTATTTTTGGAGCAATACTTCTATTAAACACACTACAAGAAAGTGGTGGAATCAAAACAATCCGTGAAGGGTTTATCGGCATTTCACCAGATAGACGTGTCCAGGTCATTATTATTGCTTGGCTTTTCGGTTCCTTCATCGAAGGATCAGCAGGGTTCGGTACACCTGCTGCAGTTGCGGTTCCACTCTTAGTTGGACTTGGTTTTCCTGCAATGGCTGCTGTTGTTGCAGGCATGATTATTCAGAGTACACCCGTATCGTTTGGAGCAGTCGGTACTCCAATCCTGGTTGGTGTCCAAACAGGATTAGCAGCTGATGCGAGCATTGCCGATAACTTTCTTGCGTTAGTAACGATGGTCGGTGGACGTGTCGCGATCTTGCATGCGATTATAGGGACGCTCGTCCCGCTCTTCGTAGTTGCTCTAATGACACGATTTTTTGGGAAAAACAAATCGTTTAGCGAAGGAATAAAGATTTGGAAGTTTGCGCTCTTTGCAGCGTTTGCTATGACTATTCCTTATGTAATCGTAGCGAACCTTCTAGGTCCAGAGTTCCCATCTATGATTGGAGGGCTCGTTGGACTAGCAATCGTTGTCACCGCAGCTAAAAAAGGCTTTTTAATGCCTAGTAAAGAGGAATGCTGGGATTTCGATAAGAAAGAAAACTGGGATCCGAGCTGGACAGGTAGTATCGAAATCAAAGATATCGCTCATAAAAGCGGCAGCATGTCGATGGTAAGGGCATGGACCCCGTATATTCTTGTAGGGTTACTCTTAGTTCTCACAAGATTGAAAACGCTTCCGTTTCTCGAATGGGTAAAATCATGGAATGTTAGTTTCTCCAATCTATTTGGGACGGAAATTTCGTCAAGTTTTCAACCGCTTTATTTGCCTGGAACGATCTTTATCGTGGTATCCCTGATTACATTCTTCATCCATCAAATGAACTTGAATTCTTATAAACGTGCATGGGCACATTCTGGTAAAACTATGATCGCTGCATCGACGGCTCTTGTTTTTACTGTTCCAATGGTCCAGGTATTTTTGAATTCAGGAGGAGGCGCATCTGGTTTTGAAAAAATGCCGATCGTCCTTGCGGATGGCGTCGCATCCTTAACAGGTGACTTCTGGCCGCTTTTCTCCTCCTTCATAGGAGGGCTCGGAGCATTTATCGCTGGAAGTAATACAGTTAGTAATATGATGTTCTCACTATTCCAATACGATGTAGGTTCGAAAATCGGAGTAGATCCTTCTTGGATCGTATCTCTGCAAGCTGTTGGTGGTGCTGCAGGTAATATGATCTGTGTTCATAACGTTGTTGCAGCTTCTGCAGTAGTAGGGCTAGTTGGAAAAGAAGGGGATGTCATTCGTAAAACACTCATCCCATTCATTTACTATGCGACACTTGCAGGCGCACTTGGCTATTCAATCGTTTGGACGGCAGAGAAAGGGATCTTTAACCTCGGTACGATTATTGTAACCGTCATTGCAGCAGGAGCATTTTACATTATTGCTTCAAATCGATCTCGCACGTCAACACTAGAAATCAACTCACCTCCATATAAGTCTGCAAAATAAGGGAAAGCACCTGTTTCGACAGGTGCTTTTATTATTATTTTTGCAAAATTCGTTTAAACGAACGAACGTTCGTCAATACTTGTGCTATAAACACGAGGAGGGGAATGACATGAACGAACGATTCAGGATTATGTTTTCATATCGAATGAGAAGTGTCGGCTTCTTATGCCTGCATTGTTTCGATACGATTGAAAAACAAATCGTCACGGTACCGATCTATAGTAGTTATGATGGAATCGACTCAGGACATGAGTCATTTACGAAACTACCAGAAGATCTTCAAGCCACATTAATTTCTGAAAAAGACAAAATAAATAGCGGCTATTACGCGATACGCACTTGGGATGTTGAAAACTTAGGATGAATCGAGACAGCTGGTTAGCAGCTGTTTTTTTAATAGTGTAAACTATACTCAGATATCATGAAATTTTTAACGAAGGGGAGGACGAACATGATGTTAAACAAAGTTGATTATTACTTGTATAAGGTTGATGTGACACAACCAACAGGTGCAGAAGTTTCCTACTTTTGGGAGATTAGCGTAGCGGAATTTGATGATAAAATTTATGCTTATGCAAAAGCGGATGAATTCGGCAGAAAAATTCGATGGCATGAAGTTGATGAAACCGACAAAGAAAGTGCTCTAGCAGCGATAAAAGAAAGATGCAAATCACAAAGTAAATAAGTTATCAGGACGAACGACTCTTTATTAAGGTTTGGAAACTCGTCTTAACCCATTGCTTGTTGGGCATACTTCTAGTAGTATAGGAATGAATGGCTAAGAATTGAAAAGAGGGTTACAAATGAAACAATCTATATACGGACTGACTTTTGATCAGTTAACTGATTGGCTGATGGAACATGGTCATAAGAAATTCCGTGCTTCACAAGTGTGGGATTGGTTATATAAAAAGCGCGTAAAAGACTTTTCTGAAATGAACAACGTAAATAAAGAGTGTATCCAACTACTGAAAGAAAACTTTGTTATCCAAACGTTAGAGCAAGAAATAAAACAGGAATCTTCTGATGGTACGATTAAGTTCTTGTTTAAATTGCAAGATGGGAACGTTATTGAAACAGTACTCATGAGATTCCATTATGGCTTGTCAGTATGTGTAACAACTCAGGTAGGCTGTAATATCGGCTGTTCATTCTGTGCGAGTGGACTACTAAAGAAAAGTCGTGATCTAACAAGTGGCGAAATCGTTGAGCAAATCATGAACGTACAACACGCGTTAGATGATAAAGGACAAGACGAACGTGTTAGTCATATCGTTATAATGGGTATCGGAGAGCCTTTCGATAACTATCAAAACATGATGGACTTCCTTCACGTCGTTAACTCTCAAAAAGGACTTTCGATCGGTGCGAGACATATTACGGTTTCTACTAGTGGACTTGCTGATCAGATTTATGATTTCGCAAATGAGGACTTGCAAGTTAACCTTGCGATCTCTCTTCATGCTCCAAACGATGAGTTGCGTACAAGAATCATGAAGATCAATAAAGCTTATCCACTAAGTAAACTAATGCCAGCGATCGATTATTACCTTGAGAAAACCAACCGACGCATAACGTTTGAGTATATTATGCTACGAGATGTGAATGACCATAAGGAAGAAGCCGTGCAGCTCGCTCAGCTGTTGAAAGATAAGCGCAAACTTTCCTATGTGAACTTGATCCCTTATAATCCAGTCGATGATCATTCTTATCAGCGTAGTGAAAAAGAATCGATCCTTGGATTCTACGATACACTTAAGAAGCACGGCATCAACTGTGTAATCCGTCATGAGAACGGAACAGATATCGATGCTGCATGTGGTCAGCTAAGAAGTAAACAAGTGAAAAAGTTAGAAAAAACCGGGAAGTAAGTTTAAGCACACCTTTTGATAGGTGTGCTTTTTTGTGATGTGAAACTGCTTTTTTCACAGTTCTCCTTAGGATGAATACCCTGTATAAAACGAATGATGAGGGGAAGCAAGTGAAAGGGTTAATCATGACAGGAGTGCTCATCGTAGCACTTGTTTTTACAGGAATGATCAAACAGCATCACATCAACACGCCACCATATGTCAGTGACCATGATGATATTGGAGTAATGTCAGGCTATCATCATATTCATGTCGTTATGGATGATGGTCAATTTAACAGGTTAGATGTATACAACAAAGAGAAAGAACGAACAGCAAGCTATTCTTCAGAAGACATAGATGATCTTTTCCCAGCTGGCGAGTTCATTGAAATTGTTGAGGAAAAAGAAAGAGTATATGCGCGATATATAACAAGTGACAGAGATGCTATGAAAAAATTAGTTGTCGGCGCAAGAGGCAAGCTTCAATTCGCTCACAAACGAAACTAACGTTTGATGAGAGCTCGCGCAGCCACAATCAATAAAGGTAGAAAACCAAGAGAAAAAGCAAGAATCGTTTCCATGATCAAACCGCTTTCTCCAAGTTCAATTTCGTTGTTGAAGCTCGTAGTGGAAAAGAGATACACGAGCAGCCCCAACGGAAAGACGAATGCCCGTTTATTCGATAAGTCGAATAGCTGTGTTACGATCTCAACGATGATAAATAGCATTAAGGTTATTTTCATATAAGACCCAATGATGAGTGCGATTCCGAAAACCGATTCCACACGTTGAATGATTTCTCCTATTTCAATAATTCTTGCAAGCTGGAAGATCGGAAATTTTTCATAGGTAACCATTGGACCGAAAACCATAATCGATGCAATGATGGTTACAGCTAGTATGATGCCATTAAGGAGAAGACCTCCGTACATCCAGCGCTTAAAAGGCTTATCATCCCTCTTAAGATAAGGAAGGATCATGGCAAAATACATGATGTCTATGTAAGGAAATCCGATACCTACATATGCCGCGTGAAAAACAGGTTTCCACCCTATTGAGAGGACCGGATTAAGAAATTCTGGGTGATACTGAGTAACATTAAGTACTAAAATAGAAAAGATGATGAAAAAAAGAAAGTAGAGAATGCCATGGAACATCCGAGCCATGACTTCGATCCCTTGTCGAACGGTTAAGGAAGCTACCATAATGATTAAGAAATGAAAGATGTATAAAGGAGTTTCCTTCATCATTGAAGTGGTTAAAAATTGTCCCATTCCATACGTGATGTTAGCTGTAAAAAGAATAACAATCAATGCAAGAGAAATACCAAACAAGTAAGCGACCGGCTTCCACATCAAGACTTTCGTATATTGAATATACGATAAGGTTGGGTACTTTTCGTACATGTAAAGGACAACAACCATCACGAGTGCTCCAAATCCATTGGCGAGTAGAATAGAGATCCATGCTCCGTTTTCTGCAATCCCAATGAAAGGGCCCTGAATGTTGATGATGGTAGACCCTGTGATAAAAGCCTGAAACAATAGTACCATTTGTAGTTTATCGATCGTTTCTACTTGTTTCATTCATTCACGCCCTTTCTAGGAAGTAAAGTAGGTGAAAATCATGCGAGCAGGACGTTCAAACGGAATGTCTAATAGATCGTCTAAATTAAACATGGCTTTTCCACTTATAAAGATGAAGCTTAAGTAGCCTGAAATACCAACTAGACCCATATAGAAGAGAAAATCTTTTCGACTTTTTTTATCTCGATCAAGAAACCATGTATAAGCTAGCAGTAGATAGACAATGATGGTCACGATTATTCTTTCGTTCATACGACACGTCCTCACTCAAAGAATGCTCTCCCAACGTCTGACCCTGAATTACCGATATCCATTTCGACATTTACATTAAATGTAGCCTCGCTATAAATCTCAGGCCACTCAGCTTTTATCGCTTTCCACCTCTTTGGATGAGTACGATAAATTTCATTTCCTATCCCAACTAAATCAACCTTTTCTTTTTGCAATTTGGTAAGGGTTGATTCAACAGCTTTTTTTACAACACCCGCTACCTTTTTGTTATATTTGTTGATTTTTTCAGTTGTATCGATATTTGTACACTTCAACTCACCAATATCACCAAACATGTCCATGTCGACAGTGACATCTACGGAATTATCTTTTTTTAATGTCGGTTTGATCGCCGTTTCTACATGACTAATTTCAATAGACTCGTTTAAATTTGTTTTTGAACCCTCGCAAGGAACTTCGATAATACCCGACTCTGTTTCATTCATTAACTTAAGTAAAGACTCTGTTTTGCTCGCAGATAGATTTCCTTTTAACTTGCCATCTTGAAGGTAAGAAATGCCTGATACGATGGGTTCACCAGTTGATGCAAATTTATAATAAGGAAGCTTTGCAATCCCTGTTTCACTCTTAAGCTCTCTACCAAAGACTAGCAAGTTCATATCGACTGTTTTGCCGTTATACATATAAGACGAGTATTCAAGTTCCTTTAATTGCTGACTGATCGTATTCTCAATAAAAGGTTTATCCTCTAAATAATCTTTCGCTTTTCCTTCCATTATCGCAATACTGATCAGTAATCGCGGTTCGTGATCGCGGTAGAAAAACTCTAATATTTCACCAACATTCCGCTCTTTTGCTAATTCTTCACTAATCAATATGATTCTTGTATGACTCCACTGCGCCTTACGACCAAGGTGAGTCGCAATATCTCGAATCGCTTCGAACACGCTATCTCCAGTCGTCTCAATATTAAAAAAAGCTTTATCTCCACCGCCAGCTGCACTACCAATCTTAGGGGACGGCTTAATGAACTGTGTTGTAAGGTCGATTTTATTTTCTTCATCTTCAGCCAAATCAATCGCTACTGCTTGAACAAATCCAAATTCTGGTAACTCTTCATGATCCCAACACCCTGTTAATAGAAGGGAGGTTGTTACAAAACAAACGAGCACGATTACTTTCTTTCTTATCATCTCAGCCTCCTCCTTTATCGTTTGCTTCAGGGAGGACTTGACTTTGCCTATGTCTTCTTAATTGTTTAGAAAGAGGAGAACGGAAAATGAAGTCATAGAGTATCCCATTTCGTATCGGTCCTAGTGGTGCAAAGTACGGCTGACCTAGCGAGCGTAAACTGATCAGATGAAGGTAAATGAGTAGAAAACCAACCATTAGACCAAACCCTCCAAGGATTGCTGCTCCTATCATAAGAGGAACTCTTAAGATACGGGAAGAAGTTCCAAATTCATATTGAGGAATCGAGAATGAAGCGATCCCTGTTAAAGCGACAACTACAACCATCATAGGAGATGCAATACCCGCATTGATAGAGGCATCACCAATAACGAGCGCTCCTACAATACTTACTGCAGAACCGATTGGACGTGGAAGCCGCAAACTAGCTTCTTGTAAAAGTTCAAAGAAGAACAGCATGATAAGTGCTTCAACTAGAGCGGGAAAGGGCATGCCTTCTCGCGTATCTAGTATCGCAAGTAGTAACACAGATGGAATTAATTCAGTATGAAAAGTGGAGAGGGCGATATAGATACTCGGTAAACACAAGCTTATGATATACCCTGTAATCCTAAGCATTCTGATTAAGGAAGAAAACAATGTTCGCTGATAATAATCGGAAGGAGATTGAAAAAACTCTACGAATAATCCTGGACAAATGAGTATT
This sequence comes from Anaerobacillus sp. ABR4_321, assembly GCF_056158505.1. Lineage (NCBI taxonomy): Bacteria > Bacillati > Bacillota > Bacilli > Caryophanales > Bacillaceae > Anaerobacillus > Anaerobacillus sp. ABR4_321. The sequence continues at coordinate 2,550,320 of NZ_JBSWTK010000001.1, read as the reverse complement.
GTCGGAGTTCCATCGACCAGCGCAATGATTTTACCTCCCAAAAGAGCAGAGACTGCAACGTCTGGCCGCTCCGTTGTTTTAAACTGTGGAAATGGAGAATACGTGGAATCCTCTAATAACTCAGCAAAATAAGACGTCTCCAGTATTTCTTCGTCTTTAAGTTCGTCGAAACGTTTTTCGAACTCTTTTAACGTATCTTCAGGGACCGTTCCATCCAGGAAGGCATATGCAACCTTTGACCTCGTTTTTTCACCTTTTTTCTGGATTTTTATTTTTAACTTATCTGATTTTAATCGAGAACGAATCAATCCTAAGTTCTTCGTTAAGTTTTCGATCGTGCCTTCTCGTGGGCCGATTACCGACACTTCGTTCTGTGGCTCACCAACAGAGCGTTTTTCCACTGCAAATGCTTCATATGCTAATGCCTTGTTCCAACCTTCGAAGAGCACAACGATATACCCGTCCAATACCTTCTCACTTACTTGTTGAACCTTATCGATCACCTTAACTGCTCGAGATGAAACACCTCGTTCAATAAAAAACTCCTTTACATCCTTTAACTCAACCTCCGTGGCATTACCAACTTCATGTGGAATAAGATCTTGCATGACTTCTTTCAGAAGATTCGCTTTTTCATTTTGAACGATGGTTTCACAAAGTAGCACCAGCGCTTTTTCATTGAAATAACTACTATACTGGTACGTGTTATAGGTAATATCTTCACAATCCTTAAAAATTTCTTTGATGGACGTCTCATTTTCATCTAGATTTCTTGATAATGGGGACTCGGATGAAGACTGATTTTGTTGTTCACCCTTCGAACGTCTTTGCCGTCTCACTTTCATCGTAAAAACTCCTCTACGACTCTTTGTAAGATAGTTTCTCAAAAAAACTTACTAATATTCATACTATGAACGATGACAACGGAAAGGCGATGTGAATAGAGGAATGGTGGGATGTACATAGTAAAAATGCGCAAGATTTGTGAGGTGACGAGAATGAGAAGAAAAAGGAGAAAAATTAAAGAACCAACGAAACAACTTTCTTTATCAAAAGAGGAAGTGATTTCGTCATACCTTGCTGAAAACAAGGAGTTTCTGATTCATTCACCGAGCCTGCCAGGACTATCGATTAGGGAAATTACGATTTTTGATGGACGGAGTGCACTTCTAACGTACATTGATCATCTATCCGACACAGCTTACATAAGCCAAAATGTGCTCAGTCCATTGTTTGGTGATCATTCACCTCAAAAATCTGTAAAAGATGTTATTCCCGTCCCAAACTTGAAAACAGTGCGTAAATGGACTGATATTATAACGAATCTACTGCACGGCTGTTGTATTCTCTTCATTGAAGGTGAGAACGACGCATTGCATATCAATGCTCAGAGTTTACAAAAGAGAAAGCCTGACGAGCCAGCAAATGAGCGAACGATCCGAGGGTCGCACATTGGTTTTGTGGAACCATTAGAAGATAACATTGCTATGCTTAGACAATTTTTAACAAGTGATCAATTAAGGATCAAATACACGTATGTGGGAAGTGAAAACAAGACCAAGATCGGCATTTTATACCTGGAAAACCTTGCAAACCCTGAAGTTCTCGAAGAATTAATGGATCGAATCGAAAAGGTAAACTATAAAACGATATTAGATTCCGGTGAATTAGAGCAGATGATCGAGGATAATCCTTATTCAATTTTTCCTCAGTCCCTTTCCTCTGAGAGACCAGATAGTGTAGCAGCTGATTTATTACAAGGAAGATATGCAATCATCGTCGATCGATCTCCGAGTGTCATCGTAGCACCGATTAATTTCAACTCATTTTTTCAAAGTATCGATGATTATAGTTCGAGGTGGATCTCATCTTCATTTATTAGGATCCTACGGTTTGTCAGTTTTGTCATCGCAATCTTTTTGCCTTCGATTTATATCGCGATTATTTCATTTCATTATGAAATTCTACCTCTTGAGCTGCTCTTGTCCATTGGACAATCAAGAAGAGAGGTACCCTTTCCACCTATAATCGAAGCATTTCTGATGGAATTTATCCTTGAGATGTTACGAGAGGCTGGGTTACGACTGCCAAAGTCAATCGGGCAAACGGTTGGTATCGTTGGAGGTATTATCATTGGACAATCCGCGGTTGAAGCAGGGATCGTGAGCAACATCATGGTTATCGTCGTTGCAATGACTGCGATCGCATCTTTCGTTATGCCTAACCCTGAAATGGCATTCGGCATACGGTTCATTCGCTTTCCAATGATGCTTGTTGCATCATTCTTTGGAATGGTTGGAATCGTCATTGGTTTTATGACGATCGTGATGCACTTAGTCAGTCTCGAATCTGTCGGTACACCATATGGCGTTCCATATGGACCACTAAAGTGGAAAGACTTAAAAGATTCAATCATCCGTTTTCCACTATGGACAATTAATAAAGTGAGAGTATCACGTCGCAATTAGATGCACATTAAACGGAGTTGGTGAGCGTGCCAAATTTTAAAAATAATACGTTAACCTTGACCCAGTTCTCCTTACTAATATACGGGACTCAATCTGGGATTGGGATTTTATCATTGCCTAGAGACTTAGCCGAAATTGGTGACACAAGCAGTTGGATCGCGCTATTTCTTGGGTATGCGTTAAGTGTGGTTGCGTCGATCATCATCATTCAAGTTATGAAAAAATATCCTGAAGATACGATCATACAGCTATTTAGACGTTTCTTTGGTAAATGGCTAGGTTCTGTGTTCTCAATTTGTTGGATCGCCTATACAGCATTAGGGATGTTTCTCATTACAGCTACTTCCGTCTTCATCATCAATACATGGGTGCTGCCAAAAACCGCTCCTTATCTCATTCTATTGATCATTACGATCCCTAGCTTTTATTTAGCTAGAAATGGGTTAAGGATTATTTCTCGCTTTAGTGTTCTCGTATTCTTTTTCACGTCTTGGATGGCCTTTTTATTTATGAGCCCAATGTTTACTGGTGATTTACTAAATTTATTACCGATCATAAAAGATGGGTTCATGCCAATTATAAAGTCCGTGCCTAGTATTACATTTTCGTTTTTAGGGTTAGAGCTGTTATTTATCTTTTATCCATTTTTAGAAGATAAAACGAAAGCGATAAAAGGAGTATTAATTGCCAACGGTATAACATTATTGAGTTATTTGGTCGTGACGTTCAGTTCTTTCATCTTCTATGGACCATATGAAGTACTTGAATATGTTTGGCCAACGCTAAACTTAGTAAAGCCGATCGAGTTTCCATTTCTAGAACGTTTCGAGATTATCTTTTTATCATTTTATTTACTAATATTGGCTACTACTGGGATTCCATATTATTTTGCTTCCTCATTTAGTATCGCACAGCTCTTAGGACGTAAAGATCATCAGATCATTCTGTTTCTCACACTTCCACTGCTTTATATTTGCTTCTATTTCTTCACGAACTCATTAACAAATTTAGATAAACTCGGAGGCATTTTTAATAAAATCGGCCTTGGCATCGCATTCTTCATGCCGCTATTGTTAGTGGTGTATGGATGGTTATTTCGAAAGGTCAGGAGGCATAAACCGTGAAGTATAGAAAATACATAACGATCGTTGTATTAGTACCACTCATTTTGTTAGTTGGATGCCGATCTGATCAACTTTCACTAGAGAGAACCTCGATTGCATTAGTCGTGGGAATTGATAAAAGTGATGAAGAAGGGGACATGGAGATCTATCAAACGAGTCCAGTATTCAGTAGAGAAGCGAAAGATACCGTAGCAACTCTTGAGACAATCGCCCATTCTCTTAGGCAAGCTAGAGATAACTTAGACTCTCAAAGTGCAGGGACTGTCGTTGGAGGAAAACTCCAAGTATTGTTGTTAGGAAAAGAGCTGATGACAGATCAACCAATATTCGACGAGTTAGATGTCTTTTATCGTGATCCAAAAAATTCACCCAATGCAAGGATTGCTTTGGTAGATGGATCTGTTAAAGAAATTATGAATTTTAAACCTAGTGATAAGCCACGTATAGCCGTTTACTTATCAGACTTAATCGACACCACCCACTTGAGAGAAAACGCCGTACTAACAACGTTACAAGAATATCACTATGCAAATTTCGAAAAAGGCATAACGCCTGCTGTAACGGAAATTAAATTGTTAGGTGAAGAAATTCAGGTACAAGGCACAGCTTTATTAGACAATAATGGCAAATACATCTTTTCAATCGGGCATTTAGATAGTTCGATCCTTCAAATGTTAAAAAAAGATGTACAGGAACCAATACCGATTTCTTTCGTTGTAGAAGATCCTAATAAAGTTTTGAGTGTAGGGGTTACGCGTATCAAAAGTAATATTGATGTAGCCTATAAAAATGATCAGCTCACGTTTGACGTGAAATTTAAATTAAAGGTAGCTATCACAGAAAACACATCTACAATCGATCTCGAAAAGGATCAGAAAAAGATAAAACGAATCATAGAAGAAGAAATCGACAAAAAAACAATTGCTCTTGTGAAAAAAGTACAAGAAGAGAAAATCGAACCGTTTGGGTTAGGGAAATATGTGCGAGCCTTCGAATACGATAAATGGAAAACATTCGAGGATAAGTGGCCTGAAGAATTTTCTGAAGCTGATTTCAATGTAAAAACAACCGTTGAGATCATTGAACATGGAGTCGTACAATGAAAAAAGCGCCGATACGGCGCTTTTTTGTTTATTTACCCAGCTCCGTCAGAATCGCATTTCCGTTAGAGCCAACCTTTACGATTGCATATTCCATCTCTTCGTATTTTGCTCCTGTCCCTTCTTGTATAAAAAAGCTTTCGATTCCATAGTGAACAGAGCCGTTTCCATTTAACACGCCATTGATGATCACATCAGAACTAGATGGTGTATACGCGTCGTTCCAGTTCCCTTCGACTCCATAGATCCCTGAATACTCGTGATATCCTTCATCATTCTTCTCCAAAACAACTGTTATTTTTTTCTGCCTATCGATTTTTACATTGTTTAAAGTAGAAATCTCATAGTTAAGATGGACATAATCACCCTGAAGCATCGACCTTGGATCGATTGGGGCTAACTTAAGCTTCATTTCAGTACCATTCCGTACGATCATTTCATTTTGAAACCCTTGATAAAAGATGAATGCTGTCATGACGATCACGATGAGAAGAAGGGGTTTCCATTTCGTCTTAACGAATGAAGGAGAGACTTTAACCTCCCGTTTATCCTTTTTCGATAAGTACCACGTAACCCCAAACATGATGAACGAAGCGATCAATAGGGTGATCGATTTATGAAAAAGTGCCCATGCAAAGTCATAATATTTGTAGACTAGAAACGCAAATAGAAAGGTGATCCCTACCCAATAGGAAAAAAGATGACGATTCGTTCTATAGAAAATCATCGTAAACACGATGACAAGAAACAAGCAGTTGTAAAACCAATATTCCCATTCGTCTTTATTCATAAATGTAAGTGCAAACAACAGGGATATCGTATAAACAATTGTATTAGAGCGAAGCCAATTTCTTTTAATGAGAAAAAAGAGACCTATATTGATTAGTGCCATCAACAGGAAATAATGATCGATTTCAATGCGATCGAATAATCCACGATTCTCACTAAATACAAAGAGGGAGAGAAGGAGAGACGCATTCAATAATAAATAGAGATACAGGTCAATCCATCGATGATTGAATACTTTTATGAAAAGCATAATAGCACCTATTGTGACGATTGTGTAATAAGGGACTTGTGTACCATCACTACTAAATACATAAGTGAAATAGTGAATCATTGAACTTCCAAACATGATGGTGATTCCAGCCAAAAGGAGGACGTGAGAAAGGAGTGGGACGCCTTTTTTAACCAACATCGATGGAAGTATGAGTAGTCCGACCGAAGCTAGAAACACAGTGAGAAAGGAAGATGTCCAAAGTGCTAGTAACCCAGTAAAGGAACTGATCAGCATAAGAGTACAGAAGACCGTAACAATAACAGATAAAGAGGACTTCATTCGTTGTTTCCACGGATCAGACACTTTGCTAGAAAGTTCTAAGCGGTTTAAATAGATGAGCGTGAACACGATGATCACAATAATTAAGGCAAGAAATATGAAGTATACTCCGATGCCAATCACATCATATACGACAGACACGCCTTTAAAGAATAGAAACAAAGAAAGACCTAATCCACTTACAATGAACCACACTCGATTTTCAGTTTTTTTCCATAAGTACAAACTAACGAGCATATACCCAATGTACATCCAGGCAGTGACTCCAGTGTGAAAACCGGATCCAAAGCTCTGAGTTAAAAATATGACATGCATGATCCCAAAACTTCCATATTCAATCCATCTCGAAGTTAGATAGGATGAACGTGAAAAAAAGAACCACATATGGCAAAACAGGAGGAACAGCAGCAGAAAAAAGAACTCCTGACCGTCTGTCCAACCAGGGTCATAAGAAGTAGGGAAGATGTAAAAGAAATAGATCGCAACTGATAACAGAAAACTCAGCACAAACAGCGGTTGATACCTCGTCAAAAACGAGAAGGCAATGACAGGAATGAACCAAACGAGATAGAGCATGTAAGAGTCAGCGTGTGAATTGTATGTTTGACCGATCACTGCCACACTCACCCCGAACGCAATTGCTCCCGCTAGCCATATCCACTCTTCTAAGAACGAATATGCAGTTTGAAAATTCGATAAAACAAACGAAAGGATAAAGAAAAACAACATAAGGATACCTGCTAGAAGAACTTTTTCCGTTCGCTCAAATAGCTGCCAGTTAGAAGCGAAGAAATAGATGATACTACTGATCAGTAACGATAGTCCGACAAGATAGCCTGTTGGGATTAATTTAGAATGCATGATAACCCACCTTTCATGTCGTCTTCAGCTTCTATAATGATATGTCCTGAACTTCATAAACTTGTTGAGCTGATCCATAAATAAATTATTACAGATTATTCGTTAAAAACCCTTCTTTCACAACAAAAGAAAAGAGCTTACCCACCATAATGATTCCTTCAATCTTCACCGTTTTATGGATAAACTTCCGTCAACAACTGAACATACACTATCAATTTGTAAATAATAGCAAGAATTCAGGTTATATGTACCCATGGGGAACTAAATAAAGATAATTGATAATAGTTCTCAAGTACTGTTGACTATGATAATCATTATCATTTATGCTTAGTGCTGTAGAAGTTATTGAAAATGATTATCAATTGAAAAAGGAGTTTTGATTATGATTACCAAGGAAAAAACCACCAACAATACACTGTTACAACAACAGGAGAATCGAGAGTCTAACGCGAGATCTTATCCGAGACGTATTCCTATCGCAATTGATCATGCAGAAGGTATCTTTGTAACAGACATGGATGGGAAGCGCTATTTGGATTGCCTGGCAGGTGCAGGTACACTCGCGCTTGGACATAATCATCCTGTTTCAGTTGAAGCGATGAAACAGGTTATAAACGATAAACGACCTTTACATACATTAGATATTACAACTCCAGTAAAAGAAGACTTTGTAAGCGAAGTATTCTCAAGCTTACCTGAAAATATGGCTGACAATGCCAAGATTCAATTCTGTGGACCTACTGGTGGAGATGGAATTGAAGCCGCTCTCAAACTAGTAAAAACCGCTACTGGTAGAAGCACGATCTTAACATTCCAGGGAGGGTATCACGGCTCCACACACGGAACGATGTCGATCAGCGGGAACCTTGCACCGAAAGAACGCGTTCCTGGTCTTATGCCGGATACGCATTTTCTACCTTATCCTTACGCATACCGTTGCCCTTATGGTGTAGGTGAAGAAGGACATAAACTTTCAAGCACCTATATTGAAAATCTTTTAGATGACCCAGAAAGCGGCATTCTTCCTCCTGCAGCAATGATTCTAGAAGTTGTACAGGGTGAAGGTGGATCTGTACCAGCTCCGATCGAATGGCTGCAAGAAATGCGCCGGATTACAAAAGAACGAGGCATTCCGTTGATCATTGACGAGATTCAAACAGGGATCGGTCGAACTGGTAAACTGTTTGCATTTGAACATGCGGGCATTACACCTGATGTAGTCGTTCTATCAAAAGCGATTGGTGGAAGTCTCCCTCTTTCAGTCGTGATTTATGATAAAGAACTCGATAAGTGGAACCCTGGCGCACATATTGGAACGTTCCGTGGAAATCAAATGGCGATGGCAGCTGGAACAGCTTCTCTTAAATACATTAAAGAAAACCGTCTTCATGAGCATGCGAATAGAATGGGTGAAAAATTCCTTTCCGCACTATCTACTTTCAAAGAAGACGTTCCAGAAATCGGAGATGTAAGAGGAAGAGGGTTAATGCTTGGCGTTGAAATGGTCGACCCATCCAAACCAGCAACAAAAACTGGCGGCCTACCTGCCAATCCAGCTTTGGCAAGTCTCGTTCAGCGAGAATGCTTCAATAGAGGATTAATCTTAGAAGTTGGCGGACGCCACGGCAGCGTCATCCGTATTCTTCCTCCGCTTATTATCACGGAAGAACAAGTAGAGGAAGTTATTACAATCCTACAAGATGCCGTTCAATCTGCAGTAGGAAAACTAGGATGAATACTCTTTTAGGAACGCATCCGTTTGATACGGCGATAGTAAATAAGGGACCTGGTGCAAAAGAACTTCAGCACCAGGTTCAACAAGCGACGGAAACACTGATTCATTCCCTGCAACAAGCTGAACGTCCTTATCAAGGAAAGTCGCCTGAAGATGTAAAGAAAGAAATTCGGGAGCTCATTTCTTTCCATGGTAATCATTCATTTTCAGACATCGTAAATGACCTACATAAAACCGTACTCTCTAACAGTTTGTTTGTCTCTCATGAGAAAAGCATTGCTCACTTACACTGCCCACCGGTCATCCCAGCCGTTGTGGGTGAGCTCATTATCGGAGCGATGAATCAATCGTTAGACTCTTGGGACCAAAGTCCTTCTGCTACGTTCATGGATCAAGAAATGATTCATTGGCTAACGAGTCAATTCGGGTACGACGAAGGTTCCGATGGTGTTTTTACAAGTGGTGGTACCCAGTCCAACTATATGTCGTTGCTCTTAGCACGAGACAACTATTGCAATAAGAAATGGAATCATGATGTAAAACGAGATGGTTTACCACAACAATTCAATCGCATGAGAATTCTTTGTTCGGAGAGTGCTCATTTTACAGTGAAAAAATCAGCAGGGCAGCTAGGCCTTGGTGAAAATGCAGTCATATCGGTCAGAACCGATGAGTCCCACCGCATGTGTACGGATTATCTCCGTTCGTTGATCGAAGAGATGAAGATGCAAGGGTTGTTTCCGTTCCTCATCGTAGGAACGTGTGGAACGACCGATTTTGGAAGCATCGATCCGTTAGAAGACCTTGCTGCCATTGCAACAGAAGAGAAGATGTGGCTTCACGTTGACGCAGCGTTTGGTGGTGCTCTTATTCTTTCGGATACTTACCAATGGAAACTTAATGGGATTGAACAAGCCGATTCGATTACCGTTGATTTTCACAAACAGTTTTACCAACCTATCTCATGCGGGGCTTTTCTATTAAAGAATGGCGAACACTTCAATCTCATGAATCATGTAGCAGATTACCTTAATCCAGAAGAAGATGATGAAGAAGGAATAATGAATCTTGTTGCAAAATCCACCCAAACAACGAGGCGCTTTGACTCATTAAAGCTGTATCTTTCTCTCAAAACAATCGGGTTGGACCTCTTTGCAGACATGATCGATTCTACATTCGAGCTCGCAATAGATGTAGCAGACTATCTTCGTGAGCAAGAGGACTTCGAGCTCCTAAATACGGAACCTGAATTAAACACGGTTGTATTCCGGTATGTGAGGGGAGAAGAAAAAAAGCTTAATCCGCTCAACCGAAAAATACAACAGGAACTTTATCATTCGTATGCAGCGATTGCTAAAACGACGATTGATGAAAAACAATATTTGAAATTCACGATGCTAAACCCGAGGACGACACTTCCTGATGTTGTAGAAATACTAAATCGCATTCGAGTTCTTGGTGAGAATTGGAGGAAACACGTTTGAAGCACGCAAAAGATTTCGCTGAACGCGCAACAATGCAGAGTTTTTTAAATTGCTATCTAAGAGAAACGTCGCATTTCTATAAAGTGGACGAGTTTTATGACGCATTGAGCACATACGATCATGTCATCTCGTGCCCACTTTCAAGTCAAGGGATCGAGCTTTTAATCCCAATTAACTACTGGTCTTTGACAGGAAGGCATTTGTTCCATTTTCCGATGTATTACAAAGTCGCAGATAGTCCGTTACTACCGCTTGATTATGTGACGTTAACGAGTCTGATCATAAAAGAAATTCTTCTCGATCAAAACAAATCTGGCTCAGAAGATGAACTTGTTATGCGCGTATTGTTAAGCAAGCAGTCCATCGAATCAACGTTAAACCAGCGCTATGAGGAACGAGAAGAATTAAGTGAAGAAGAATTTGAATTTATTGAGACGGAACAATCGTTGTTACTTGGTCATCTCTTACATCCTACGCCGAAAAGTAAACAGGGGCTAAGCGAGCGAGACAATGAAACCTACTCGCCTGAATGGAAAGGAAGCTTTCAACTTCATTACTTTAGCGCTCATCCGTCAATCGTCATAGAGGATTCTGCTCTAGATCGTGGCGCAAGTGAATTGATTAAAGAGGAACTTAGCGCTGATCAAGAATGGTTGGAGCAATTTGACCACCTGGTATTGATTCCAGTTCACCCGCTACAAGCGATGAAGCTACTCGAACAAGAAGATGTCCAAAACCTTCTGTTACGTGGAGACCTTCAGTATATCGGTCCTGCTGGAAAACCATTTTCCGCAACATCTTCGTTCCGGACGGTGTACAACAAAGATTCCGAGTTTATGTACAAGTTTTCAGTACCGGTTAAGATCACAAACTCTCTTCGCATCAATCAACAAAAAGAGCTAGATCGTGGTGTCGAAGTGTCTCGTTTGCTCTCGACTGCGTTTGGAAAAGAATTAAACACTCATTTTCCCTCCTTCGATATTATGCAAGACCCGGCCTACATCAACATTGAGGGTGTAAAAGGGTTCGAGACAGTCATAAGAGAGAATCCTTTCAAAGAAGTGAGTAGGCAGGCAACATGCATCGCTGCACTATGCCAAGATAACGCTTTTGGCGAAAAATCAAGACTTTCTACTATCATTCATGGGATTGCGCGTAGGGAAAAGCGCTCACTCGATTCTGTGAGCAGTGATTGGTTTAAGAAGTATCTTGATCTTTCACTTGAACCGATGCTTTGGCTCCATCATGAGTATGGACTGTCTCTAGAAGCACACCAGCAAAACTCTGTCGTAGTGTTAGAAGATGGCTATCCGAAGCATTTCTACTATCGCGATAATCAAGGGTACTATTTCAGTGAGTCAAAGGCACATGCGTTAAAAGCCCATCTTCCTTCATTAAATGACCGAAGTGATACGATTTGTTCAGATGAAGTAGCAGTAGAGCGCTTCACATACTATCTCTTTTTCAACCACCTTTTCGGCCTGATCAACGGCTTCGGAAGTAGTGGATTAATTCGAGAAACTGACTTAATCGATATGGTTCGTTCAAGACTAGCAAACAATGAACACAGTGATTCTTCACCATTAATCAAGAGTTTACTTAACGACCCTGTCATTTCATGCAAAGCGAATCTACTCACTCGTTTATATGACATGGACGAACTAGTTGGTTCACTTGCAACGCAATCTGTTTACACGATGGTCCAGAACCCTATCGCAAAGGAAGTAAAGGTAGCTCATGAAAACTAATTCATTAGAAAAGATCTCCTTTCAACGGGTGGCGTTTGATCGAGATGTGGAATTACTCCATAAATGGATGAATGAGGACCATGTTCATCCATTTTGGAATCTGAACGTCTCATTCGAATCCTACAAAGACCATCTCAAAAAAGCGCTAGCCGACTCCCACCATTCTCTTTATCTAGGGTTGTACGGAGGAAAACCGATCAGCTATTGGGAGACTTATTGGGTTAAAGGAGATGTAACAGAAGGGACCTATGAAAACGAACCATTCGACCAAGGCGTTCACCTCCTTATAGGTGAAAAAGATCACCTTGGGAGAGGACTTGCTCTTCCACTTCTCCGTGAAATGGTTAAGAAGCAATTTAAAGAAAAACAAACAAAACGGGTCATCGCTGAGCCTGATATTCGAAACAAAAAAATGATCCATGTATTTAAACAATGTGGGTTTGAACCTGCTTATCCAATCAACCTTCCAGACAAAACTGGACTATTGATGTTTTGTGAGCGGGAACGATTTGAAAGGATGTGGGGAAATGCCTAATGAGTTTTACGATGTCGTAGGAGTCGGGATCGGGCCATTCAACTTAGGACTAGCTGCGTTAGCGGAACCGCTTGATCTTGAGGTCGCGCTATTCGATCAGAAAGAATCGTTCGATTGGCATCCCGGTATGATGATCGATGGTACAACACTGCAAGTTCCGTTCTTTGCTGATCTCGTTACGATGGCTGACGTCAGAAGCAAGTACAGTTTCTTGCATTACCTTGAACAACATAACAGAATGTACCATTTTTATTTCTTAGAAAAATTTCATATTCCAAGAAAAGAATACAACCATTACTGCAAATGGGTGAGTGAAGAGCTTTCATCGTGCCATTTCGGGCATCGCGTCCAATCGGTAGAACCCATTAACCTGTCACACGAAGAGACGTGTTATGAGGTCATTGTTCAACACGTCCAAACTTCCGAAACAAAAGTAGTGTATGCAAAGAACGTGGTACTTGGCATCGGCTCTGTCCCTAGCATACCCGAACCGTTTCAACATGCACTTGGTGACTCTGTCTTTCATTCATCACAGTATTTGGATCATAAAAAATTCATCAAACCGAACCAATCGATCGCTGTGATCGGAAGTGGACAAAGTGCTGCAGAAATCTTTTATGACTTAGCGTCAGAACAAGAAGAAAAGGACTATTCACTAAGCTGGTATACACGCTCTAACGGCTTCTTCCCAATGGAGTATTCAAAGCTTGGCTTAGAGTATTTCTCACCTGATTACACAAAGTTCTTCTATCAACTCGATCAGGAAAAGAAGGATGAACTGCTAAAAGATCAAGGGCTGCTCTATAAAGGCATCAGTGCTGACACAATCTCAGACATTTATAATCTTCTCTATGAAAAGTCTGTTGGTGGTGTTGAACCTGATATTCATCTCCAAGCAATGACAAGCGTCAACAAAATTGTTCGTGACGGTAGACGTTGGAAGCTCTCTGGTAAACAAACCATCACGGATGAAGACGTGCTCATCGATGCAGACCATGTGATCTTTTGTACGGGCTATCAACAATCAACACCCTCATTCTTGCCAGATGCGGTTGTGATGAAAGATGAACAAGGACGACTGCAAATTTCAGAAGACTATCGAATCAAAACAATAGGTGGGAACCACGGTAGCCTGTTCGTACAGAATGGCGAGCTGCATACACACGGTGTCGGTGCTCCAGACCTCGGTTTAGGCGCACACCGTAATGCTGTTATCTTAAATAAAATTATGGGCTATGATGTCTATCAACTTCAAAATGAAAATGTGTTTCAATCATTCGGATCAAAAGTTCTTGCTACTACATAAAGGAGGCGGAATAATATGCTACACAAAAACGAACTCATGAACGTTTTAACAGAAGATAACTGGATTACTGTAAATAAAGCGCTTCTCGCTAAGATGATGTCTGAGTATATGTATGAAGGCATGATTAAACCTGAAGTTTCAGAGGATGGGAACGGGTGGTTAACATGTCAGTTGATCATCAATGATACAAAGCGATACATATATCGTTCAAAGCGTCGTTTATTCGATAGCTTCTATGTTGATCCTGGATCCATCATCATTCAACAATTAGAAAACACGGTAGAAGCAGCGAGCGCTATCGATTTTCTCCTTGATATTCAACCGATCATCGGCATGTCCAGTGAAACGGCAGGCCATCTCATTAAGGAATTGAATCAGACCCTTTTAGCAGACCTTCACCTTTTAACGAATCATGTTTCTTCAGATGATCTCGTCGACATGGATTATGCTCTCCTTGAAGGGTATATGACTGGTCACCCTTGGATTACATACAACAAAGGACGAATCGGATTCGGGTATGACGATTACCTTTCCTTTGCTCCTGAACAGCAAAACGAACTTTCATTATCATGGATCGCAGTTCATAAAGACAGCAGTTCGTTTCAAGCGGTTGAAGGGGAGTCATACGACCACCTGATCAACGACGTATTATCAGAGGAAGATCGCAAGCGTTTTTCTCAAGAGATGATAGACAAAAATGTGACGGTCGAAGATTACTACTTCATGCCGATTCATGAATGGCAGTGGAAAAACACGATTATTCAAAACTTCCCTGGTGAGATCGCGAACAAAGTGATCATTCCGCTCGGAGAATCGTCTGATCGCTATTTACCCCAACAATCGATTCGTACATTTGTTAATATGACAGATAAAAAAAAGCATCACGTTAAGCTACCCATGAGTATTTTAAACACGCTCGTGTATCGAGGGCTGCCAGCAGAGCGAACGTTGATCGCTCCGACGATCACAAGCTTTATTAAAGGTATCTATGAGAATGATGACTTTTTAAAAAACGAATGCCGTGTGATCCTACCGGGTGAGATCGCGAGTTTAAACGTTGATCAAAAGCATTATCTCGATCTACCGAACGCGCCTTATCAATACCTTGAAATGCTAGGGGTCATTTACCGTGAGAGCATCTACACGTATCTTGAAGATGGAGAGGAAGCGATCACTCTTGCAGCTCTTCATTACGAAGACCATGATGGAAAGCCATTTGTGAAAAGCTTAATTGAAAAGTCAGGGTTAAGTCCAGACGAGTGGATTACAGCATTCATGGATGTGACCTTGAAGCCACTTCTTCATTACTTGTACCGATATGGCGTCGTATTTTCACCACACGGCCAAAATACGATTCTTGTTCTGAAAGATTACAAGCCTCATCGACTAGCGGTAAAAGATTTCGTCGATGACGTCAACATTAGTGACCAGCCGTTTGAGGAGTTAAGTGTGCTAACAGATGACTTAAAGAAAGTCTTAAGGAGTGAACCGCCTGAAGGTCTCACGCAGTTCATCTTCACAGGTCTATTTATCTGTCACATGCGCTACATGTCGTCTGTTTTAGAACGCTCAGATCTTATGGATGAAACGTCATTCTGGAGTAAGTTAGCTGAAAGCATTGAATCCTATCAAAACAGGTGCCCGGAACTGTCAGAACGATTCAAGCTGTTTGATTTCTTCAAACCAGAGCTTACAAAGCTTACACTGAACCGAAACCGTATGGTGGACTACGGCTATGGTGACGGTGATGACCGTCCACACGCATCTGAATTTGGTAAGGTAAAAAACGCTTTACATCAGTTCGCTACAACCAAACAGGCTTAACATGGCGGGGATCTCCCCGCCTTTTTATAAGGGGGATAAGATGAAAAGAGAGATGATGAAAACAGAATGTCAATTTACTCACTTAGGAAGAACCATTTCGTTCCGTCCTATCGAAGTTGAAAGCGATTTACCAATTCTACACAACTGGATGCACCAAAAGCATATCAAACCCTTCTGGAAGCTCGATCTTCCAATGGAAGACCTTCACACTTGGTTAACGAATTCAACTCAAGCAAGTCATAAAGACGTCTATATGGGGTACGTCGATGACGAACAAGTATGTTATTTAATTGCGTACGACATAAAAGAAGATGCAATCAAGAACTATTACGATCCAGAGCCAGGCGATCTTGGCATGCACCTATTAATTGGTCCTCGTGAATACTTAAACCCAACTGATGGAGAAGCGATCATTCTTGCGATGGGATACTACCTCTTCAATAAATATGGTGCCAAACGGATCATAGGTGAACCTGATGTAAGGAACCGTATCATCCTTCCAATCATCAAGCGATTCGGCGCAAACATACTAAAGGAGATCGAACTTCCGAACAAGAAAGCAAAGTTAGTTGCAATGGAGCAAAAAACGTTACTAAACTACTCTTCCGAATTTAACACTAGCGCAACGTTGAACATTGGGGATGCAAAGAAGTTGTGTGAGGGGACCATAACGAATGACTCACATTGATGCAGCAACATTAACCCTCATTTCTCGCATTGGAGAGCGAATGAAGGAACTTGAGCATCCGGATTTAAGCGTTCTTTCTCCTGAACAATCCCGATACTACTATGAGGAAGCAAGAGCATTCTTTACGCCGATAAAAATTGATGAGCTTACGGTTTATCATACTGAGATTGGTGAGCACAATATACCAGTTAACATATATACGCCTCCACACTCAAATCCCTTACCAATCGTCATGTATTGCCATGGAGGTGGATGGGTATTCGGCTCGATTGAAAGCAGTGATAGCTTTTGCAGATATATGTGTCAATCACTTGGATGCATGATTGTATCCGTTGGCTACCGGTTATCACCAGAGCACCCATACCCTGCTGCACTTATTGATGTACTCGACACACTTAAGTGGTTGAAAGAAAACGGCGAACAATTTGGCGGTGATTCATCAAACATTTCCATTTCAGGAGAATCTTCAGGAGCAAACCTCGCAGCAGCTGCGAGTCTCGTTTGGAAGCGTGAGCTGAGCTCTCAACTGTTGATCACACCAGTATTGGATTACAACCTTTCAACAGCATCATATCTTGAAAATCACACGTATAACTTAACGAGTGAAAAAATGGACTGGTTTTGGAATCACTATTTAAAAGACAAAGACAGCGCGAGTGATCCGCTTGTTTCACCTTTACGCGCAGAAAAGTTGGATGACGTTGCTCCTGCATTCATCGTGACAGTTGAAAAAGATCCACTCCGTAGTGAAGGAGAAGCGTTCGCGAGTCGATTACATCACGCAGGTACACTTATTAAGCACGTTCACTATAAGTCACTTCTACATAGCTTTATCAATATGATCGGGAATAGCCAAGCAGCAAAGAAAGCTGTCGACGATTTGTTTGATGCTTATCGTGAGATTCTTCACGGAAAAGGATCGACTAAGGAATCGAACTCTACTTTTTACGAATATGTCTAGAGTCATTTTTAAAAAGGAAGATAAGGAAGCTACATATAAAGGTAAGAAAGGAAGCGGGTGAATCACCCGCTTTTTTATTATTGTGTTGAATATTCTGAAATTACATCTTATACTAATATCATAAACATACCAACCGGTTAGTTAGTATTATGAGGAGATGAATAACGATGAACTTTACCTATTCCGAGGTGTGTCAATCTTACCTCGAACGAGTATCAGCATTTATGGATACATACGTTTATCCGAACGAAAGCGTCTATGAAGACCAGCTTTCAAAACAAGAATCACGCTGGTCAGATGTTCCTCCAATTATGGAAGAGTTAAAGAAGAAGGCGAAGGAAGAAGGACTGTGGAACCTCTTCTTACCCGACAGCGAATATGGAAAAGGGCTATCTAACACTGATTATGCTCCGATATGCGAAGTGATGGGACGCTCCATGATTGGACCTGAGGTGTTCAACTGTGCAGCACCGGACACTGGGAACATGGAAGTTCTCGTCAGGTACGGCACTGATGAACAGAAAAAACAGTGGCTCGAACCGTTACTTTCAGGTGATATTCGTTCGTGCTTCTCAATGACGGAGCCTGATGTCGCTTCTTCAGATGCAACGAACATCCAAGCTCATATTGAGCGAGATGGTGATGAATATGTCATCAATGGGACGAAATGGTGGTCTTCTGGTGCAGGAGATCCTCGATGCAAAATCGCAATCGTGATGGGAAAAAGTGATCCTACTGCTGCGAAACATGAACAGCAATCGATGATTTTAGTACCTCTTGCTACAGAAGGTGTCACGATCAAACGAATGCTTCCCGTCTTCGGTTATGATCATGCTCCGCATGGTCATGCAGAAATTGATTATAGAAATGTTCGGGTACCCGCATCTAACATCGTTTGGGATGAAGGAAAAGGATTTCCGATCGCACAAGGGAGACTTGGACCTGGTCGAATCCATCACTGCATGCGGTTAATCGGAACAGCTGAGCGTGCGCTTGAGGATTTATGTAAGCGTGTACATAACCGTGAAGCATTCGGCAAGAAACTTTCAGAACAAGGGGTTGTAAGGGAATGGATCGCTGACTCTAGAATTGAAATCGAGCAAGCGAGACTTCTCACATTGAAGGCTGCCCACATGATGGATACCGTAGGAAATAAAGAAGCAAAAGCAGAAATTGCGATGATTAAAGTCGTTGCTCCTAATATGGCTCTAAACGTGATCGACAGAGCCATTCAAGCATGCGGTGGCGCTGGAGTAAGCGATGATTATACGCTTGCAGCACATTGGGCGAATGCTAGGACATTACGACTTGCTGATGGGCCGGATGAAGTTCATCGAAATGCTGTCGCGAAACATGAACTGAATAAGTATCGCTAAAAAGGGAGGAACACAGCATGAATGTGATGGAGTTATTTAGCTTATCAGGAAAAACAGCCATCGTGACTGGTGGCGGAAGAGGACTTGGAAAACAAATCGCAGAAGGATTCGCAGAAGCTGGTGCAAACGTCGTTGTTTGTTCAAGGAAATTGGAAGCATGTGAAGAAGTTCGAGATGAATTAGAAAAAATCGGCGTTAAATCCCTTGCATTCCAGTGTGACGTAACGAATCAGGAACACATCCAAAGAGTCGTCGATGAAACGATGAAACAGTTTGGGAGAATCGATATTCTAGTTAATAACAGTGGCGCAACGTGGGGAGAGTCTGTTATCGATATGCCTCTTCAAGCGTGGCATAAAGTGATGGAGGTGAACGTAACCGGCACATTCCTTTTTTCACAGACAGTAGGGAAAGAAATGATCAAGCAAAAAAGCGGTAAAATCATCAACATCGCATCTGTTGCAGGACTCGGTGGTGCTGATCCTCGTTTCATGAATGCGATCGGCTACAACACTAGTAAAGGAGCAGTCATCACATTTACAAAAGATTTAGCTGTGAAGTGGGGAGAACACAACATCAACGTTAATGCGATCGCTCCTGGTTTCTTTCCAACAAAAATGTCAAAGGGACTAATTGAAGCTGGTGGTGACAAAATACTAGATTCGACGCCTTTAAATCGATTTGGTTCTGACGACGATCTAAAGGGTGCAGCATTGTTTTTAGCTTCAAATGCATCCAACTATGTAACAGGAGATATTCTCGTCGTAGATGGTGGACAGCACGCCATGTGATTAGGAGTTACGTCAGTCACTAAGGGGATTTCAGATTAAGCTTCATAAGACTAGAATACGATGATACGCGATAGATAGAGAGGAACCTACTATGAAACACAAACTAACATTGAAAAGCATCGAGCTATTTGAGAAAAAAGGATTCAGTGAAACATCGATACAAGATATCGTAGACGCCGTCGGTGTGACGAAAGGAACCTTCTACTACTATTTTAAAAGTAAAGAAGCACTGTTGATGGACATTCATTCTTCTTACATCGACAGCATGATTCATCAGCAAAAAGAGATTTTAGAAGACGGCTCAAAGAATTGTCGAACAAAGCTCTATGACATGGTCTACATGCTCATTCATAACATTGAGCTCGAAGGAAAAAGTGCGCGCGTCTTCTTTCGTGAAATAAAGAATTTGAATGAAGGAAATTTATCAGAGATTTTACCGAAGCGGGACCAAATCCGCTTTCACTTTGAAGACCTGTTAAAACAAGGCGTTGAAAATGGAGAATTCCGAAGCAATCTTAATATCGGAATCGTCACTTTTGGTATTCTCGGCATGTCAAATTGGACTTACCAATGGTACCAGCCAGATGGACCTTTGCCTGATAAAGAAGTGGCAAAGATATTCGTTGACATGGTGTTAAATGGCATTGAGGAAAGCAATTAAATCTTCAGTATTCTTAGGGAGGAACGAAAATGAAGCATTCAGATATTAGGAACATCACAGTCCTTGGAGCAGGATCGATGGGGCATCAAATCGGCATGCTCTGTGCACTCGGAGGTTATAGCACAACCATTCAAGATATTAACGAAGAAGCTCTAAAGGGTGCACGAGAGAAGCTTGAAGACATCATGACAAACTGGGTTAAAAAAGGAAAGATTACAGAAGAAAATGTACAAGCTGCATTGGGTAGATTGCATTTTACTACAAGCTTAGAAGAAGCGGCTGTTCAAGCAGACTTCATCATCGAAGCCATCGTCGAGAAACTAGACGCAAAACGTGCAGTGTTTCAAAAGATCGATGAATACGCATCTCCTGATGTCATTCTTGCAACAAACAGTTCAACGATTGTTAATTCCCTCCTCGCTTCAGTTACGAATCGGAAGGATAAAGTCGTGAACATGCATTTCTTCTTCCCGCCGCTCGTAATGGACTGTGTCGAAGTTGTTATGAGTGAGGAGACCTCAGAAGAGACCGCTCGTGTCACAATGGAACTCTGTGAACGAATCAATCGCACAGGTGTCTTACTAAGAAAAGAAATTTCAGGATTCGTTGCAAACCGTATCCTAGGCGCATTACAAAAAGAAGCGATGAACTTATACGAAGAAGGAATCGCAGACTTTGAAGATATCGATCTAATCTGTAGAAAAGCACTCAAGCACCCGATTGGTCCATTTGAATTGATGGATCTATCAGGAATCGATGTCGGCTACTATGTAATGCAGCAGCGTTACAATGAAACTGGTAATCCTGAGGATAAACCTCCTAAGTTCATTGAGGAAAAGGTTAAGGCAGGGACACTTGGCCGTAAAACCGGTAAAGGCTTTTATGACTATTCAAAAAAACAAGTGAAGAACTAGCAAGCTACTATTCAGGAGGTGAACGATGTCTTATTCACACGATACGATTTCTGTTCGAGAAGGAGAAGAGCTCAATCAACGAAAGCTTGAAAACTTTTTAAGAGAAAACATCGAGGATTTGCCTGATGATTCGCTTACAATTCGTCAATTTGGTACCGGTAGTTCCAATTTAACGTATGAGCTATCGATGGGTGAGTGGGAAGCCGTTCTCAGAAGACCTCCCCTTGGACCTGTAGCACCGAAGGCTCATGATATGGAGCGGGAGTTTACGATTTTGAAGGAACTACATCCGATTTTTCCTTTAGCTCCTAAGCCGTATCTCTATCATGAAAACTTGCTAGGAGCTCCATTCTTTTTGATGGAAAGAAAGAGAGGTGTAGTGGTCGACACATCATTTCCTGATGGGTTTCAACCATCGGAAGCGTTATGCAGAAGCATGTCTGAGTCGATGGTAGACACACTCGTAGCGCTTCATAGCATTGACTATGAAACAACTAGATTGAAAGAAATTAGTCGTCCTGACGGATTTATGGAACGACAAGTTCACGGATGGATCAAACGTTATAACCGTTCGAAGACAGATGACATCAAAGGTGTTGAAGAGCTAACGCATTGGTTAGCAGACAATATTCCACACTCTCAACATCCTACAGTTATTCATTATGATTTCAAACTGAATAACGCGATGTTTGCTCATGATGACCTAAGCAAACTAGTTGGTTTGTTTGATTGGGAGATGACAACCGTTGGTGATCCTCTCGCAGATCTTGGAGCGGCAATGGGGTACTGGCTGCAAGAAGATGACCCAGAACCGCTTAAAAAAGGAATGGGAAAACCACCCGTTACAGTGATGAAAGGCTTTATGTCGAGAGAGGAATTTATCGAGTCTTATGCACGTAAATCCGGTAGAGACGTTTCTCAGATGAACTTCTATTTAACATTTGCTTATTTCAAACTCGCTGTTATTTGTCAGCAAATCTACTTTCGCTTTAAAAAGGGACAAACATCAGATGAACGTTTCCGCCACCTCAATCACTTCGTTGCAAGCCTAATCGCTCACGCGCGGAACAATGTGAGTGTAAAACGGTAAAAAAGCTTCACCTTTAAGGAGGTCTCACATGGCAGATACAAAGGCAAATCCCGCTGGCTCTGAGTTTCTTTTTCAAAGAGCAGACGACGTATTTACTCCTGAAGAATTTACAGATGAACACCGTATGATTGCAAAGACAGCTCGTCAGTTTGTAGAGAGGGAAGTGAATCTACATAGAGAGGCGATTGAACATCAGGATTTCGATCGAGTTGTTTCGCTATTGAGGAAAGCTGGCCAGCTTGGGTTACTTGCTCACAGCATTCCAGAAAAATACGGAGGACTTGGGCTTGATAAAATCGCTAAAGGGATCGTTGGAGAGGTGATTGGAGAAACGAGCGGTTATGGTGTTGCTCACTCCAACCATACATGCATCGCTACGTTACCGATCACTCACTTTGGTTCCGAGGAGCAAAAGAAGAAGTATTTACCCAAGCTTGCTTCAGGTGAATTTATCGGTGCGTATTGTTTAACAGAGCCGAATGCTGGATCCGATGCGCTAGCATCCCAAACGACGGCTGTACTGAATAAAGAAGGAACGCACTACCTCTTGAATGGAACAAAACTATATATTACGAATGCGGTATTTTCAGATACGTTTATCGTATATGCCAAGATCAATGGCGAACAGTTTTCAGCATTTATTGTAGAAAAGGATTTTCGGGGTCTATCACTCGGACCTGAGGAAAAGAAGATGGGGATTAAAGGCTCATCGACTCGATCGGTGATTTTCGAAGATTGCATGGTGCCAGTGGAGAACCTTCTCGGAGAGGCAGGGAAAGGGCACGTGATTGCCCTAAACGTACTGAACTTAGGTCGTTTCAACCTCGGGTCAGCATGTACTGGTGGAGCAAAGCACGCCTTCAAGTTAGCTCTTCAACATACAAATGAACGGAAACAGTTTGGACGAACCATCGCTGAATTTACGGCTACTCAAGATAAAGTAACGCGTATGATGGCTACAATCTATGCTTCCGAGTCTCTTCAATATCGAACAGCATCTTTGTTAGAGGGAGCCATGAAAGGACTTTATGACGAAACGGAACATACGATTATCGGCAAACAAATGATGCAGTACGCAGTCGAGTGTGCAATTTGTAAAGTCTTCAGTTCAGAAACGCTAGATGAAGTCGTCGATGAATCTCTTCAATTACATGGAGGAGCCGGTTTCATACAAGAGTACCAGATCGAGCAGATGTACCGTGATTCAAGGATTAACCGTATCTTTGAAGGTACGAATGAGGTGAATCGACTGTTGATCATCGGAACGCTCTTTAAGAAAGCAATGAAGGGTGCCATTCCGATTGAAGAGCTAGTCGAGAAAGCAAGACGAGATTTAGAAGACAATCGTCATGAATCTCTAAATGAAGAATCGGCTATCCAGAGCATCCGAAACATCTTTCTGTACTGTGTAGGAAGCGCATATGAGAAACACGGTCAGCGGTTGATGGAACATCAAGAAACAGTGATGAAGCTTTCAAATATCGCGATTACGTTATACGCTGCAGAGTCCGCTGTTCTTCGAGCAGTGAAACATCAGAGTGATATAAAACTCATGCTTGCGAGAACGTATTTAGAAGAAGCGCTTCAAACTACTGAGTCAACTGCTAGGATGCTGCTTATGAGTCTTTTACCGAAAGAAGAAAAACATCAAGCTGTTCAACTCGTTTTCAACGAACTTTCACCTTACGATTTTGGAAGTTCGATTGAACGGAATAGAAAAATTGCTAAACATAGTTACAAGAAACAGAAGTACGAGGTGTGAAAAGCGGGAAGGATCCGATGCTAGCTCTATCAAAAACTGCAATCGCTTTCTTATTATAAACATTCACGATGATTCGCTCATCGAACAATAAAAGGAGAGATTAGAATGGAAACTACAGTAAAAACAGATCATTTAAACGTAAATCTAGAGGGAGCAGTACTTCACCTTACGTTAAACCGTCCTGAAGCCTTGAACGCATTTAGTAAAGAGATGATCTTAGGACTTACAAAAGCCATTCAGGATGCAAAGGAGAACGATGAGGTTCGTGTTGTGATCCTTTCTGGAGCGGGTAGATCCTTCAGTGCTGGTGGAGACGTGAAGACGATGGGCGACACTTCCTCAACCGAAGTTTATGAGCATATTGGGAAATTGAATGAACTTATACTTGCGATGAAAGATCTTGAGAAGCCGATTGTTTCCGTCGTCCACGGATTTGCAGCAGGTGCTGGTTTCAACCTAGCGCTCGCAAGTGATATCATCCTAGCAGCAGAAGACAGCAGCTTCGTCTTAAGCTTTACTCAAGTAGGATTGATCTCAGATGGTGGAGGACTATCGTTCCTTCCGCGTTTAATCGGTCCATACAAAGCGAAAGAATTATTCTTCTCAGCACAGCCGATATCTGCAAAAGAGGCAAAAGAATTAAGGATCGTCAACCAAACGTACCCATTATCTCAGTTACAAGATGAAGCGATCGCTTATGCTGAAAAGCTTGCTAAAGGGCCTAGTAAAGCGTTTGGTTTTATAAAGAAAATTGCAGATGCATCCCTAACCGCATCGCTTCCAGACGTTTTAGAGCAGGAACGAATTACGCAGGCGATGATGGTAACGACGGAAGATCATAAAGAGGGGGCAGCTGCTTTTAAGGAAAAGCGCGCTCCACAATTTAAAGGGAAGTAATCTAAACGATCAACTATAGGTCACATTTATGGGAGTTGCTTTGCATTTCCCATTTTTTCTTTATGGGTTAAGGTTTTATCGAGTAGAGAACGTTTGTTCTGTTTCCGAATTTTGAACCTTTGAGATGGTTTCAATGTCTTTGAATCCTGAGATAGTATTAAACAGAATGATTAGGAGTAACGTTTTGAAACATCCAAAGTTAATCCTTTTGTACTGAAAGATAACCTGTGCTCGAAGTAAGTTTCCTAATCATAATAGGAGATTAGTTTCATTTAATAATCCTTCTGTAACCACGGTGTAACTCGAGCCCCTTATCATAGCGAAGCACACACAATGGAAAGGGGATGTTGTTATATGCGATTGAAAATGAGTTGGGTTATTGGTGTAATTCTTTTGTTAGTATGCTCTTCAGTCTTGTCACCTTCTTCCACATTAGCAGCAGGACAGTTCACTTCAGGATCCTACGGAGGAAAAACATATAAGCTGTATATTCCTGAACAATATGACCAAAATCAATCTTACCCATTGTACGTTATGCTTCACGGATGCACGCAAGATGCGAATCAATTTGCAACTGGTACACAAATGAATACGCTGGCTGACGAAAAGGGATTTCTTGTTTTATATCCTGAGCAAAACTCGAGTGCAAACTCAAGTAAATGCTGGAACTGGTTTGAGCCAAGTCATCAGTCTCGAGGTAGTGGAGAACCGAGAGTCATCGCTGGAATGGTTCAGGAAATCCAAACAAATTATACGATCCAACAAAATCAAGTTTACGTAGCAGGGCTATCAGCTGGTGCGGCGATGAGTGTGATCATGGGCGCTACTTATCCCGATATATTCTCAGGAATTGGGGTTGGTGCTGGCCTAGAATACAAAGCAGCTACAACTTCATCTTCTGCTTTTAGTGCAATGTCTAGTGGAGGACCTGACCCAACGTTACAAGGTCGTGCAGCATATAGCGCCATGGGTAGTCACACAAAACTGTTACCTGTCATCGTCTTTCATGGGACGTCTGACTACACGGTTAGACCGGTGAACGGTGATCAAGTAATTTCACAATGGGCAGTAACAAATGATTTATCAGCTACAGGTACCGAAGACGAATGGATTGATGATGTGCCTGAAAACACGGAAAACTTGCAGGTTCCAGGCGGAAGAAGTTACACCTTAAATGATTATCATGGACAAGATGGTAAAGTGTGGATGAAAAAAGTTATCGTGGAAAGCATGGGGCATGCATGGTCTGGTGGGAGCTCACAGGGAAGCTACACAGACCCTCAAGGACCAAATGCGAGCAGGATGATGTGGGAGTTCTTTAATGCTAACGAACCGACTGATCCATCTGATCCAAATGCGCCTGTTACAACTGCTTCTCCAAGTGGAGGAACTTATCAAGATTCAGTGAGCGTTGAACTAAGCTCTAATGAACTAGTAACGACATACTATACGATTGATGGAACGATTCCAACCCAATCATCACAAGTCTATAGCAGTCCGATTAAGATTACGAAAGATACGACACTGAAATTCTTTAGTGTTGATTCGAATGGAAACACTGAAAAGGTGAAAACAGAAAATTATCTCATTGAAACCAGTATTCCTAATGATCCGACTACGATTGTATCAATTGGGAATGAAGATGGGTTTGTTGGCCAATATACAGCTGATGGAAAAGGAACTAGTTCAGTAAAGGTCGGCGACAAAGGGATGTATAACACTGATACGTATCGTGGGCTGCTTTCGTTCGATACAAGTGGGATTGCAGAGACAATCCAATCCGCAAAAATCCGATTATACGTAAAATCAAAACAAGGGAACATAGCAAACCTGCAACTAGATGTAAAAAAAGGAACGTTTGGTAGCAATTCTTCAATTGAACAAGCAGATTACGGAAGTGCACCAACTCAATCCACAATAACAAGTTTTGCACCTCCGAGTGGTGATTATATCGATATAGAACTGCCAGCTAGCAGCTTATCTAGTATTAACTCGAATGGACTTACACAGTTCAGGTTAAAAGCGACGACAACAGCAGGATTCAATGCTAACGTAATTGAATTTTACGGTGGAGAAAATGTTGGATATGAACCGACGTTGATTCTAAATTAAAACGATGAGTGATTCCATATAATACAAATAAACTAATTATGCAAAGCTGATAGACTATTCGTGTAAACACGAGTAGTCTATAGTTTTTTAGCGAGATTTATAAAGAGCGATCTAGAATTTATTTGGTAGCTACGAACATGACAATTAATGAACGATCGTAAACGTAAAGTATGACGATGAAGCAGAAGTGAGAGAGCTTAAGAAGATCTACATGTCTTTCTAATTTTATCTTAGTTAACATAATATATATTATAGGAAGTCATAGTAAATAATGAAATTCCGTCTCAATCGTTAAGTAAACTTAAGATAGTGAGACGGAATTAAAAATTATTTACCTAATAAGCTTCTGACGTCTTCCGTTAATTTATTATCACTTATCAAATAGTTTTTAAACTTCTTGTTCTCATTGTCATTTCTCGAAATGACAATTGAATCATCATCTAAGTTGATACGCATTTCTTTTCCAGTTTTAAAGTAAACAATCAGATCAGCTTTATCAACGCTTACTCGGTGTGTTGGAACTTCTGTTATTTTGCTTTTGCCGAAGCTGTTGATCCACTTGATTAACGTTTCTTCATTTTCTTTCGATGTGACCACTTCGTTAGCATTCGTTGTTTTACTATGTAAGTGGATTTCATAAATGTTCTGTTCTTCGATTTTCTGGTGCAAACTGATATCGAGACTAATTGCACTCGCAGTGTTTTTATATTTATCGTTCTTATAGTCTACATAAATTTCAGCAAGTTTTAGATAACTAAATGCAAGAACAGAGAAAAGTAGGATGGTTAAGAGTCCTTTTGTGGCTTTTTTCACAATCATCACCCGCTTTCCTTATCTAGCGACTACTGTATAAATCCAACCTCTTCTATCATAACAAAAATTCTGATTCTTCGCGTGATTATGTAAGAACTTCTATAAATGACATTGTTTTGTTACAAAATTTCCTCATTAGGTACTACACTAATCGCAGAAAAAGGCGCCAGTTGTATAGCGCCCTGCCTCCAATTTCTATTTTCTAAACGCGTTTTCTAATTGTTTAAGACCTTTTTCAAGCGTGGAGCGAGGACAGGCGATGTTAATTCGCTCAAACCCCTTCCCTCCTTCTCCAAATATATATCCTTCATCAAGTGCTAACTTTGCCTCGTTTTGTATAAACGCCTCTAATTCTTCATGATTTAGTTGAAGAGATCGAAAGTCCAACCAGACCAGGTACGTTCCTTCAGGCTGAATCACACGAATTTCAGGCAAGTTTTCTTTAATGAATGACGTTAGATAGGATAAGTTATCTTCTAGATAAATAAGGAGTTCATCTAACCACTTTTCACCATGCGTGTAAGCCGCTTCTATCCCTAGAATTCCAAGCGCGTTTGGAGCAAACAATCCCAGCTTTTTCATATAATCTTCGTACTGCTCCCGCTTCTTTTCGTCCGGTATAACGATCGTCGATGCTTGTAAACCTGCAATGTTAAACGTCTTACTCGGTGATATACACGTAATGGTATGTTCAGCAATGTCCGATGAAAGCGTTGAAATAAGGGTGTGTTTGTACCCTTTAAAGATTAAATCAAAGTGTATATCATCCGATACGATCAACACGTCATGCTGAACACATAAATTCGCTAGAGTTGTTAATTCATCACGCGTCCATACGCGACCTACCGGATTATGAGGATTACAAAGTAGTAGCATTTTAACCGCTGGGTCTTTTACCTTTTGTTCTAAGTCCTCAAAGTCCATCTTATATGTACCTGACTCTAGAACAAGCGGATTGTCCACGACGATTCGATCATTCTTCTCAATCATATCCCGAAATGGATAATAAACCGGTGATTGGATTAGAACTTTATCATCTTTTGAGGTATACGTATTGATTGCTGCAGCGATCGCAGGGACAACACCAGACGTAAAAACGATCCAATCGTTATCGATCGACCAATCATGCCTTCGCTCTAACCAGTCTTTCACCACGTTTCTCGTATTCTGTGTCGGCATCGAATAGCCAAAAATCCCATGCTTCACCCGCTCCATAAGCACTTCTATCACTTTCTCAGGAGCTTTAAAATCCATATCCGCCACCCACATAGGAAGCAGAGCTTCTTTCTGAAAAATGTCATCTGTATGATCCCATTTTACTGAATGAGTATTGTGTCTATCTATTTCTTCATTAAATGAATTCATAAGATCCCTCCGTAAGGTAGTCGTCATCACTAACTTTATCAAAACGAGCTGAACGTGTCTGAAATAACGCTTATGAAAAGTAGATAGGCGTATTTATGAGCAAAACATTACAATGTAATGATAAAATAGGAGTCAATGTTAGGATTAAGCGAGGTAATTAACATGAATACATTGCATCATGCGTTTTGGAGCTACTTCTTCTTTCGGAAGAAGCAACGGAAAACGGTCAAGTCGATCGTGATCGGTGGAATCGCTCCTGATATCATCTATTATGTCATGTTCCTATACTTATTAGCTGAATACGGAGTCCAAAGATTATTTGGTTCACAAGAGGCGTTTTCGATGCATGGTTTCGTTCATGTCTTATTTGACCACCCTGTCGTAGATGTCTTGAGGAAACTCGGACATTCCTTCGTAATTTGGTTCATCGGGTTTATTGTCCTTATGTTATTGCATAAAGGGTTCAAACTAACGCCACTCTCTGGCTTTATTTGGGGATGGTTCCTCCATGTGTTCGTTGACTTTTTAACACATATGAATGACGCTGTTCCAATTTTTTATCCAATTAGTGATCGTGTTATTCCTGGTATTGTTTCCTATTGGCATTCGGATTACTACGGCACTGAATTTGGTGTGACGCACTCTATCTTACTAGTCTCCACCATTATCTATCTCGTGATTGAGAGGCGCAATACAAAGAAAGCTAAAAAGCGTTTAAGCGATGAAAAACTTGAACTATAAAAAAGATCCTGCCATCGCGGTAGGATCCTTTTTGTTTATTTCTTCTGTAGAGTTGGGTCTTTCTTAGCGTATTTATTTCGTATCAATATTGGGATAACAGACAAGATCAAGAAGACGATCACTGCACTAGCAATCACAAGCGGATCTCCTGATACAAGACTACTACCTAGAAAGTTATAAGCAAACGTGCCTGGGATTATTCCGATCAACGTACCGAATAGGAATGA
This sequence comes from Anaerobacillus sp. ABR4_321, assembly GCF_056158505.1. NCBI lineage: Bacteria > Bacillati > Bacillota > Bacilli > Caryophanales > Bacillaceae > Anaerobacillus > Anaerobacillus sp. ABR4_321. The sequence goes on along the minus strand of NZ_JBSWTK010000001.1, from coordinate 2,520,398 downwards.
TGAAAACTTAACTTTTGATAATCCAGCTGAATAGCTAATCAGATCAAAATTAAACAAAGGTACAAAACGGAAAAATAGAACATAGAAAAAGCCATTCTTCTCAAGCTGCTCTTGTAATTTACGTCCTTTCCCTTGCCAGTCTTTATTTGCGATCGATTTTCCTAGCGTTCTCGCCACGACGAATGATAAGACGGCACCTGAGGTTGCACCTAAGACCGTATAAATTGTTCCAAATAAAGACCCGAAAGCGAGTCCTCCAGCGATCGATAAAACGGATGCTGGGAAGAAAATGAGCGGACGAATCGTATAGATCACGATATATACAATGGGAGCTAACACTCCGAATGATAAAATCCAATCTCGTATATCGTTCACTCGGAAATCTAAGTAGGTACGGCTAAACCAGATGAGTCCAATTACTACTAAGATGATGCCGCCCCACTTTAACCAGTTACTTGGTTTTTTCATAGTTCCATCCTTTCTACTTTAGCCTCTACTCTACCTTACTATACTGTAACGTTGATTGAATGTAATTAGGCTTACAAGAAAAGAAGTGCCGATTTTACGCTACGAGAACATTTGTTTGTATACAAAAAATAATGTTAGGAGCATCAAGCTACTCGATATGACTGATTCCCCTTTAGAAGCGGTTTTTAAGTAGAGTGGAAAGCGAACTCTGAGCGGAATTGGATAAAATAACTGTATTCCTCTCACCGTTAGTGCATCTAGAACTATGTGACTGATAATACCGACGAGCAAGCCGATTTGAACAGTCTCGTAGTACATAAATGTAAACGTAGATGTGAGCCAATAAACTAAGATTAGAAATAATAGACTATGTGTGATCGTTCGATGACCAAAGAACCGACTTATGTTTTTAGATAATATTTTCGCTTTTCTACCTGTCCACGAGCCCGGGTGACAGATATCGGGTAACAAAGCTCCGAACAAGCAGCTACCGTAAAATACGATGAGCTCTGGAACCGGTAAGACTTCCGTTATGTAATAGCTGTGAGCCGCTGCCCCCATACAAAGACCACCCATCAAGTGGGTTTTTCCTTCCATTCTTCTCAACTCCCTAGTTGTTTTATTCTTAGATGATTATGGTGCGATTTTTCCGGAGGGGCAATCATACGTTCGCATCCTTTAGTATAGCATACTTTTTTCCATAAAAAGAACCTGTTCACTAACTGAACAGGTTCACATTCGTTTTAATCAGTATTTGATTCTTTCTTTAATTCACATGCATTGCCGGTGTCAGCAACATCAACGATAAACGATCCGTTGCTATACCTGTCATTCGGTCGGTAGCTTGAAGGGTCAATTTGTACTGGTTCTCCTTTTTCAGTCCGAACTATAACAGTATCACCTTTTGTCACGGTTTTAACGCCTACCACTCGATGCGGGTTCGATTTCAACTCTCTTAGCATGACGACGCCTCGTTTTGCACGGGAGGCTAGATCGAATTCACTTAACGGCATTTTCTTAACCGCTCCCCGATGAGTCAAGAGGAATAAGTCAAACTTCGTTGTTGTATCAAACAAGATTCCGCTCACAACAAAGTCATCGTCTTTTAAGTTAATTCCTTTCACACCACTTGCACGCTGACCAACGACATTTACTTCTTCTTCTTTAAATCGTAATCCATAACCAAAATGAGTTGCAATAAACACTTCGTTCTTACCATTCGTCACATACACATCTACTAGTTCATCATCTTTTTTAAGCTTGAGTGCCATCAACGGTTTAGAATACCGCTGAGCTTTGTATTGAGATAGTTCCGTTTTCTTAATCATCCCTTGCTTCGTTACGAATACGAGGAACCGTTCATCTTCAAATTCATTGATCTCCATCGCTTCAATGATCCGCTCGTCTGAATCGATCGGACATAGATTCGCAACATGCTGACCTAGATCTTTCCACCTGATATCTGGTAGTGCGTGAACAGGTAAATAGATGTAGCTTCCTTTATTCGTAAAGAGCAGAATGGTATTGGTTGTATTGCTATCAAATTGGCGCAGTAAGAAGTCTGTTTCCTTCATTCCGAAGTCTTTTCCGTTCGAAGCAGCATAAGACCTTGGACTCGTACGCTTAACGTATCCATCTTCTGTGACAGTAACGATCACATCCTCTGAAGGGACCATCACTTCAAGGTTCACTTTGATTTCTTCGATTTCTTCTTCGATTCGAGTCATACGCGCATCTGCATATTTCTTACGGATTTCAAGAAGTTCTTTCTTAATAACCGAAACGAGTTTCTTCTCACTCCCGAGAATCGACTCGAGTTTTTTAATCAACTTATCCAGATCATTGGACTCTTTTTCAAGCGTCGTGATATCTGTATTCGTTAAACGATAAAGCTGCAACGTTACGATGGCTTCCGCTTGAGCCTCTGTAAAATCATATTCACTAATCAAGTTGTTTTTAGCGTCACGCTTATCTTTTGAAGAGCGGATCGTAGCGATCACTTCATCTAAAATCGAAACGGCGCGTATTAACCCTTCCACAACATGTTGACGAGCCTTTGCTTTTCGAAGGTCGTGTTCAGAACGGCGGGTTACGACTTCTTTTTGGTGTTCGATGTATGCTTTCAGGATTCGTTTCAATCCCATTTGCTTCGGTGTTTTATTATAAATGGCGACCATATTGTAGTTATACGTGATCTGTAGGTCAGTCGCTTTATACAAGAATTTAAGGATGCCTGATGCATCTGCCTCTTTCTTCAGTTCAATAACGAAGCGAAGTCCCGTCCGATCCGTTTCGTCACGTACTTCAGAAATGCCTTCAACTTTACGGTCGACCCGTAGTTCGTCGATTTTCTTTACAAGATTCGCTTTGTTTACTTCGTATGGAATCTCTGTTACGACGATTTGCTGGCGGCCACCTCGTAAATCTTCTATTTCGGCTTTTCCTCTAAGGATGAATTTTCCTTTACCAGTTTCAAAAGCTTTCTTAATTCCTTCCGTTCCTTGCGCTATTCCGCCAGTAGGGAAATCTGGCCCTTTGATGACCGTCATCAACTCTTCTACAGTGACATCCGGGTTTTCCATCTGCATAACAGCAGCATCAACGACTTCTCCAAGATTATGTGGTGGAATATCCGTCGCATAACCAGAAGAGATTCCCGTTGAGCCATTTACGAGTAGATTCGGAAAACGAGCAGGAAGAACAATCGGTTCCTCCTGCGTATCATCAAAGTTTGGTGCAAATTCAACTGTATCTTTTTCGATATCTCGTAATAGTTCTGAAGAAATCGCTGCAAGACGTGCTTCCGTATAACGCATCGCGGCAGGTGGATCTCCATCCACACTACCGTTGTTTCCATGCATTTCAACTAATACGTTTCGCACTTTCCAATCTTGACTCATACGTACCATCGCGTCATAGACGGATGTATCACCGTGCGGGTGATAGTTACCTATAACGTTACCGACTGTTTTAGCAGATTTACGGAACGGTTTATCTGCGATGTTTCCTTCATGATGCATCGCGTAAAGAATACGTCGCTGCACGGGTTTAAGTCCGTCTCTAGCATCAGGAAGTGCTCGATCTTGAATAATGTATTTACTATACTTACCAAATGCATCACCAAGGACGTCTTCTAGTGGTAAATCTAAGAATTTCTCTGCGTTAGCCAATGTTACGCCTCCTCAATGATGGAAATATTCTCGTTTTCGATGATGTTGGTATCTTCATTTAATCCAAAGGCCACATTTGATTCGATCCATTGTCTTCGGGGTTCAACTTTGTCCCCCATGAGAACCGAAACGCGTCGTTCAGCTCTTGCAATGTCTTCGATCTTCACACGGATCAACGTGCGGCTTTCTGGGTTCATCGTCGTTTCCCATAATTGATCGGCGTTCATTTCACCTAGACCTTTGTAACGTTGGATCGTATAGCCTTTCCCGACTTTTTTCATCGCTTCTTTCATGCCTTCTTCGTCCCAGGCATATTCTACGACTTCTTTCTTCCCTTTTCCTTTACTTACTTTATAAAGTGGAGGAAGAGCAATAAAGACTTTGCCATGTTCGACAAGCTGCTTCATATAGCGATAGAAAAACGTTAGTAGAAGAACTTGAATGTGAGCACCGTCCGTGTCAGCGTCTGTCATGATTACGACTTTGTCATAGTTCGTATCTTCGATGTCAAAGTCAGGACCTACCCCTGCACCAATCGCATGAATGATGGTATTGATCTCTTCATTTTTAAAGATGTCTTGAAGCTTGGCTTTCTCCGTATTGATGACCTTACCTCGTAACGGTAGAACAGCCTGAAAACGACGGTCTCGCCCTTGTTTAGCCGAACCTCCGGCTGAGTCACCCTCAACAAGATACAGTTCATTCTTCTTAGGGTTACGAGAGGTCGCTGGGGTTAGCTTCCCGCTCAAGATCGTTTCTTTACGTTTTCCTTTTTTCCCAGATCGCGCATCTTCACGTGCTTTCCTTGCTGCTTCTCTTGCTTGAGCCGCTTTTATCGATTTCTTAATAAGCATCTCACTCGTCGATGGATTTTCTTCTAAGAAGTAAGAAAATTGTCCAGAAACAACAGCATCAACTGCGGAACGCGCTTCACTTGTACCGAGTTTGCTTTTAGTTTGTCCTTCGAATTGAAGTAAGTGCTCTGGAATACGGACCGATACGATCGCAGTAAACCCTTCTCGAATATCGTTTCCTTCGAGGTTTTTGTCTTTTTCTTTCAATAAGTTCACTTTTCTAGCATAATCATTGATCACACGCGTGATTGCAGTCTTCATACCTGATTCATGCGTACCGCCATCTTTTGTTCGAACGTTGTTAACGAACGAAAGAACGTTTTCAGAAAAACCGTCGTTATATTGAAACGAGAAGTCGAGCTCGATTCCGTTGTTCTCACCTTCGAACGTTACGACGGGATGTAGCGTTTCTTTGTCTTCGTTTAAATAATCGATGAACGCTTCGATCCCTGTTTCAAAGTAAAATTGCTCGCTACGATCATGACGTTGGTCTTCTAGCGTAATCTTCAATCCTTTAAGAAGAAAAGCGGCTTCGCGAAGTCTCTCACTCAACGTGTCGTAGTTATAATTCAATGTGCTAAACATCGTTGTGTCTGGCTTAAAATGAATCAATGTACCCGTCTTACGTGTTTTTCCTTTGTTTTCAAGGGTTGTTACCGGTTTACCGCCGTTTTCAAAACGCTGCACGAACGTAAAGCCGTCACGGTGGATCGTCACTTCGAGCCATTCAGATAAGGCATTTACGACAGAAGCACCAACACCATGCAAGCCTCCACTCGTTTTGTATCCGCCCTGACCGAACTTACCACCTGCATGAAGGACCGTTAAGATGATTTCAGGAGTTGGTTTACCGAGCTTATGCATCCCAACGGGCATCCCACGGCCGTTATCCTGAATGCTCACACTGTTATCTTCATAGATCGTTACTTTGATTTCATCACCATGTCCAGCAAGGACTTCATCTACTGAGTTATCTACAATTTCATATACAAGGTGATGAAGACCTCTTGAATCCGTGCTCCCAATATACATACCAGGACGTTTCCTAACCGCTTCAAGACCTTCAAGCACCTGAATCGAATCATCACTATATTCGTTTGCTTGTTTTTGTTTCGTTGCCATGTTTTTCCCCTTTCAAAACTCTGTATAGAATAGCCTACCATATGAGAACATGTGTTTCTATCTCTTTTTCTCTCATTTTGTTCAGCATTGCCAGATAGAGGCTGTTTTTATAAGTTGTCGACCGATTATCGACGGATTACCGTTTCAATAAGGTTGCTGTATATAAAAAATCCTGCACAGTGGCAGGAGAGAAAAACATCGAACCGTATTGTACCTTATTGTCTATTCTTCATCAATTGTTTTTAATCTATGTACATTTCCAGGTTCATACCCGATCGTGACGTGATCTCCTTCATCGACCTTGTTCCATTTTGATTCATCGGCTAAATAGGGAGTTTTGTTTACAATAAGATAAAAATAAGGTTTTTCGACCGCATCGATCGTCTCTTCATCGTTCCCGCTCTTGTCATTTGTCTTTTCAGTTAGTTGGGGTTCTTCATATCGCACCATTTTCTTTTGTACTTCACCAGTAACAAAAACAAGTTCATCCTTTTGCTCATTTGCAAAGGCAGTTCCTATTGCAAGGACGATGCAAAGGGATAAAACGACTAGAATGGTTCCCCTCAGTAAGTTCATACAGAGGCTCCTCTCAACGTACTTTCGTAATAAGTTTACCATACATTGTGGATTTAAGTAGTAGTTTTCAAGGCAACGTCCTACAATTCCTTCTACGCCTATTGGGTTTCACGCTAACATAAATCATATACAATTTTAATAAATGTTCCTGACATCGAAGTGCTGTTAACCTCTTTTTTATTTGTTAACTTACACAAAAATTAAGTTGACACTATGACGGAAATCTTTTACGATTCTTTATAGAAACCGAAAGAGAGGGCTAACTATGAAAAAAATGAGAACGATTGATTTAGTATTCGCTGGAATGTTTGCTGCCTTGATGGCAGTCGGAGCAAATATCGCACAATTTTTAGTCGTAGGTGGCGTGCCGATTACGCTACAAACATTCTTTGCTATATTAGCAGGGCTATTACTAGGTAGCCGACTAGGCGCAATTTCAATGACTGTCTACGCGTTAGTTGGTTTCGTAGGTGCACCGGTCTTCGCTCAGTTTACAGGAGGTCCTGGTATTCTGTTCAAACCGACATTTGGATTTATCTTATCGTATATTTTAGTCGCTTATATCGCAGGAAAGATCATAGAATCAAAAGCAAAGCCTACTTTACGAACATTTATGATCGCTAGTTTCACAGCATTTATTCTTAACTACGTTCTAGGAACAAACTATATGTATTTTGCTTATAAATTCTGGGCGATGGCGCCTGAAGGATTCACGTATGGTATGGCTTGGATGTGGATGCTCGCTCCGCTACCCAAAGATATCATCATGTCAATCGTCGCTGCTGTTATGGCACCACGCATCTACAAAGCAGTGAATAAATCTTCTCAGCGTTCTGAGCGTAGAGTCGCATAGTATAATGACAAAGAGAGCTTATCCCGCTGATAAGCTCTCTTTTTGATGCTGTATTACCCTTTTAACGCTTCGGTCTTAACTCTTTCCATAAACTCGTGTACCACTTTATTGTTACTTTTCTCACTACCTAACTTCAACATAGCCCTTCCAACAAAGTTAACACCTTTGTTTTGACCTTCATATATAAATTTAGTGGTAGTCTCATCAAGTTTAAGTAACGTAAACGAAAGTGTGATCTCAAACGCTTTTCCCAATATAAAACTTTGTTCTTTGTGTTTTTTGTCCGGGACATCTTCATATGCTAGTGTTTCGACAATGTAGGTTTCAAGCCGCTTTCCTTCACGATACGTTTGCTTATGCTTTGCCCCTGCCTCATCCTCCTTCTTTTCGATCAAAATATGTTCCTCTACTTTCGGCATGATCCGTTTGATGTTTTCATCTAAAAACAATCTCCATACGTTCTCTATGTTCTTCTCAATAATCATTTCTTCTTTCCATTGAATCATTCATCGTTCTCCTTTCCAGATGCAAGAAACTCATCAATCTCCTCAAGCTGAAGATAAAGATCTTCTATCTGCATAGTAATCTTGTTTCTTTTTTGAAGTAATAATTGTTCTAAGTTAGCAAAAGACTCGTCCTCCATCACACCGATCATTTCTTTTATTGAAAAACCTAACCTTCTTAACTTCACTAGGAGGATTGCTAAGAAGTAGCTACCGTCATCGTAGTACCGATACTTGTTAACTGGATCAATGTAAGCGGGTTCGAGTAACTTTACTTCTGCGTAGTAACGTAATGTTTCTTTACTTAATCCCGTCATCTCGGAAAAATCACTAATCTTGTACATTCTCTCACTCCCACCTATATCATAAACTGTGGGGTACACCACAAGGTCAACGTTATTTTATTATTTTATCGAATTAGAAGCCAATATACGAAAACGTTCCATATCTCTCAATCTACACGATCGTTCAACTGATAGGTAGAAAACCTTCTCAAGAACTAGTATGCGGTCATTAGAAGCAAAAAAATCACACCAGTAGATAGGTGTGATTTCGGATATCCTTTCATGCTTACCCACTCTGTGTCTGGCTCGATTTTTTCGTGTTCAGTAGTAAAGAAGAAACAAACATAAGTCCTAGGAACACGATGATTAAGCTAAATCCTCCTTTGTTGCCGAATATCTCTGACACAATTCCGATCAAATACCCTGCAAGTCCTCCACCGATTCCAGCTGCTACATAGATTAGGCCAAGCGCAGAGCCTGGGTTTTTCGAAATGCTCGTTCCGAATGCTGTTGCGGTTGGAAATAGCGCTGAGAAAAACAAACCTGCCCCTGCAAATAGATAAGGCATTTGGTTTGCGAACAGAAAGCTAATGCCAACGATCAGCACTGAACCGAGTGAAAATGTGATCATGATCAATCTTTCATTTATTTTGTTCGCGAGATACGCGACCCCTAGTCTTCCAATCATAAAGAACACTGAGAAGAGCGATAGAATCGTTGCGACCATATCAGACTTCGCTTCTTGCGAGAGACCACCGAGATCTAACGACTTCAAATATGTTGGAAAGAAATTCGTAAACGAAACCTCTGCAGAGACTTCAAAGATAAGAAAGAACATGAGAAAGACCATCTGAGCGTCTTTTATCATTGGGATAAATGCTTTTAAGTTAACTTTTTGAGGCTTCCCTTCTGGAAACGCAACGGATGTGACATAGAAGATCACGATCACGTTAAGAGCGGCGATTCCTACATAAAAGTATCGCCATGACCCAAACTGGAATAAGAAATTTAAGACTTGAGGGAATAAGACCATTCCGAGTCCATAGATCCCCATAGCAAGGTTAAACATCTGATTTTGTTTATTCGGGTATGCAGCAGGAACGATCGCATTCGATGCAACACCTAGAGCTCCAAGCCCAAAGCCGATCAGCATATAGAATCCTAGAAAGAACGTGATGTTTGGTGCGAACCCCGTACCAAGGAATCCAAGCCCCATTAAAGCTGTTGCAAAGATCACCATTATGCGAAGTCCTTTTTTATCCGTTAAATAACCAAAGAGTAAACTCGCAAAGGTAAAACCTAGCTGGAAGATAAAGACCACCAGTCCAAATTGACTCATATCGAGCCCTATGTCGGTTTCTACCTGGTTCAGAACAATTCCTTTTGTATTCGTTACTCCTCCTGAAATAAACTGTGTAAATAATAGGATGATGAGAGCGTGAATGCTATTTCCTTTTGACATGTGTGTAACCTCCAAGATGTATTCTAACCGGGGGATTCCACCGTCTACACACGCGTAAACGTGTTTGAAAATTTATTACATTCTTGTAAAACGCTCTCATTCCTGCCATGCCCAAATTTTCGAATCAAAAAAAAAAAAAAAAAATGACAGAGGCATTCCGCCTCTATCATTTATCTCATTTGGTAGACTGTAAACGTAGCGATGAAGTAGATGATGACGATGGTGAGTGGTGGGAGCACGTAGTAAAACGTCGTTCTGTGATTCCTTCTCGTAATACTATATAAAATCACAAGGATGACAACGACTGACGAGACAGTCGTAATAATGTTCGACATACTAGCGTGTCTAAAAATATTCGTCTCGAGATACAACACATCCGTAAAAGAAAGCAGCATGATATTGAACGCGTTGCTTCCTAGTAATGAGCTTACTCCCATGTTATAGTTTCTCAATTTCAGCGCGGTCGCAACACTCACAGCATCAGGAAGCGACGTGCTAGCACCTACTAAGAACGAGCCGACAAACGAAGCCCCAAGACCCGTTTCGGTTGCGATTCGATCAGCCGTTAACGTCAGGACTGTTCCCACGATCATGATCCCTACTGCTGAAAGGATAAATCTCGTCAGGACCTTTTTGTACGTAAAATCATTGTACTGTTCATTTTTCCTGCTCTTTCGCTTCACTTTTTCTTCCGTTTTTTTGTTGATCAACTTGATTCCTACAAGATACACGAAGACAAGGATGACAGAGCTATATCCAATATGGAACACTGATGCAGGTAGCGTAAGAGATAGACCAGCTACTACAATCAATGTCATCACGATCACTAAGTAGATATAGAGTTTACTACCAATATCCGTTTTACCCATGATCTGCTCTTTCCGGTACACAATATCAAGTACTGCAAGCGCTAAAAGGTTAAATAAATTGCTTCCTAACAGATTTCCGATAGCAAGGTCAGGGCTATCGATCGCAATAGCCGTCACACTTGAAGTCAGTTCTGGCAAAGATATAGCAGCACCTATGATGATCCCCATAAACGCTGATGAGGTTTTTGTTTTCTCACTAAGGGCATCGCCGTACATAGCGAGCCGAGTCGCTACAAAGTATGTCGCGATTGCTGCAATGATAAATAAGACAAAGACAAGGAATAAGTTCATTGTGTGTGGGTCTCCTTCAAGTTTCATTCATCTTAATCTATTACCTGTTCCGTTAGGAGTTAAACTTAGAATAGAGGATATTATGAAGGAGAAGGAGAGACACAACAAAACCCGCATCGTAGCGGGTTTTGTTCACTGTATCTTTTTTTCAGGAGTAAGCAGTTCGAAGTTCCTCCATTCATAAGGTAACAACTGTTGATATCGCTTTTCTACGTAACGGCTGTCGATCAGCACTAGAATTCCTTTATCCGTTTCAGAACGAATCAATCGTCCGCCTGCTTGCTGAACTCGATTCATTCCTGGATAAACGTACGTATATTCAAATCCATTCTTCCCGTCAAGGTCAAACCGTTCTTTCATCAATTTGCGCTCAGTATCAAAGTTTGGTAATCCAACTCCTACAACGACTACGCCAGTCAGTCGATCTCCTTTAAGGTCGATTCCTTCAGAAAAGATCCCCCCGAGTACAGCAAAACCAGCGAGGCTTTTAGAACGTCCAGATGTGAATGTTTCTAAATACTGTTCCCGCTCTTCTTCAGTCATGTTTTGATGCTGAAGAATCGTGTCGGTGTCAATTCTTCTATCTTTATACGCTTCATAAACGCGTTCCATATACCCGTAGGAAGAAAAGAAGAACAAGTAGTTGCCTTTTCTTTTTGTCACAACATTTTCAAGTAGATCGATGAGTGGCTCCAAAGTTTCCTCGCGATCTCGGTATTTCGTAGACAACGGGGCGATATAAACACTCATATTCTCTTCCGGAAAGGGAGAAGGGACCGTTACTTGATAGTCATCATCCTCCCAACCAAGCATGTTTTGATAGTAGGACAGTGGTGAGAAGGTAGCTGAAAAGAAGACGGTCGACCTGAAACCGTTTCGCATTCTAGAAAGTTGATTTGAAGGGTCAAAACAGAATAATTTCATGCTAGCTTCAGATTTCCCCGCTTGAACGAGAGTGAAAAAATGATGGTCGTATAGTTTCGCAATCCTTATGAAATTTTGACATGTAAAATACACATCTAACAGTTCTTCATCATTCCCCTGAAGTAACAACTCCTTCTCGCACACTGAAACAAACGTATCGAGGTGAACGAGTAATTCTTCATCAACATCAGTTTGAACAACATAACCGCTCTGAGCGGATTTTTTATAATCGATAAATAATTTGTTGATAGAGGAAGCGGCATTCGAAATTTCTTGATTAGTCGATCGATAGGATCGTTTTAGTTGTAGGAACGCAGATTTATGCAATTCTGCAGAGAACATCCCCCTTGCTCGATCAACAAGGTTATGCGCTTCATCGATCAGCACCGTTGTTTGTTTCTTTTGCTCTTCAATCAACCGTTTCAACGATACGCGCGGATCGAATATGTAGTTATAATCACATATCACGGCATCTGCAACGTAGGCAGCATCTAGGGAAAGTTCAAAAGGACAGAGTCGATGCTTATGTGCATAGCCTTCAAGGACCTCTCTCGTAATTCTCGTTTCGTTCCTCAAGAGGTCTAATAGCCCCTCATTAATACGATCATAATACCCATCTGCATATTCACAATAATCCTTTTGGCAAATCGTTTTCTCTTTAAAACAAACTTTATCCTTCGCTGTAATGGTAACGGATGTAGCAATGAGACCTTTATCTTCCATCATTTTAAACGCTTCTTGTGCAGTTTCGCGTGTGATTGTCTTAGCGGTTAAGTAGAAGATCTTCTGTCCATGTCCTTCACCGATTGCTTTTATCGTCGGAAAAAGCGTGCTCATCGTTTTTCCGATTCCTGTAGGAGCGGAAGCAAAGAGTGTAGCACCTTCTTGGACGGTTTTATAAACAGATCCAGCAAACTTTCGTTGTCCTTCTCGATAGGTTTCAAACGGAAACGTCAATGAACGACTACTGTCTATCAACCGATGATGATGGTCAACTTTCCATCTTGCGAAAGGCGTATAGCGCTGTATGACTTCACTTATAAAGTGCGAAAGGTCTTCAAGTGAGTATGAATTGGTAAACGTTCGGACTTCCTTCGTTGCCGATTGGATGTATGTCAACTGAACGGAAATAGTAGCCTGGTCATACTTCATCATCGCCATGTAGGCATAGCACTTGGCTTGAGCCCAATGAACGGGATAAGAGTTTTCGTTTATTTCCTCAAGTGGAAGTGAAGTTGATTTAATTTCATCGACAACGTACGAATCATTTCTCTTTAATAGACCATCACATCGGCCTTCAATATAAAAAAGGAGGTCGTCGTATTCAAACTCCATCTCAAATGGAACTTCTTTTTGATCCTGTTCACCATACTGTTTTTGAACGTATTGATGTAGCTTTGTCCCTTCATGCATCGTAGTCGCCGTTCGAAAGCGTGCGTCTATGCTTCCACTTCGAAATGCATATTGAACGAGCGGTCGAACGGAAACCTTTATTGATTCGTGCATATCATCACCTGATCTATGTATTTACTACCTTTCATTATAACAGGTGCTGCAAAACAAAAAGAGCTCTGGCTATTAGCCAGAGCTCTAAATATTAGTTTACATCGATCGCCCAGTTTCCATTTCGGAAAATGGCTTCTGTCGTCCCATCTTCTTGAACGCCATCGATATCAAGTTCACCAGATCCCATCATAAAATCAACGTGCGTGATACTATTGTTCACGCCATTCTGATCTAGTGCTTCATCATCCATATCTGCTCCGCCTTTAATGCTGCTTGGGTATGCTTTACCAAGCGCGAGGTGACAAGAAGCATTCTCATCGTACAGGGTGTTAAAGAAAATGAGACCTGATTGAGAAATAGGCGATTCGTGTGGAACGATTGCAATCTCCCCTAGTCTTTTCGCACCCTCATCCATGTTCAACAAGCTCTTAAGCGTCTCGATTCCTTCTTCTGCTGAATAATCAACCACTTCACCATCCTTAAACGTGAGAGAGAAGTTATTGATTAAGTTACCACCGTAACTAAGAGGTTTTGTACTCGAAACCGTACCGTTCACGCCATATTTGTCTGGAAGTGTGAACACTTCTTCCGTAGGCATATTCGCATTGAATTCGATCCCTTTCTCAGAAAGAGATGAACCGCCTTTCCAGATGTGTCCTTTTGGCAATTCGATCTCAAGATCTGTACCCGGTGCTTTGTAAATGAGCTTTTTAAACTGGCGATCGTTTAATACATCTCTTGCTTTAGCAAGGGTAGCGTTATGGTCATTCCACGCTTCGATCGGATTATCCTTATCTACACGAGTAATCTTAAAGATTTGCTCCCATAGCTTTTCGACCGCTTCCTCACCGTCTGACTCAGGAAACACTTTTTTCGCCCATTCTTCATTGGGAACAGCGACGATTGACCATGTGATCTTGTCGTTCATCGTATATTTACGGAAGTTCTTCATCGCTTCTCCAGCTGCTTTGTTAGAAGCTGAGATGCGGGATGAGTCGATTCCTTTAAGTAGATCCGGGTTTGTAGAACGAATCGAGAGTAGTGCAGCGCTCTCTTCAGCAAAATGATCGAACATCTTCACACGCCATTCAGGGACGTTTTCTAGCACATCCTGGGCTGCATTTTCATACCATAAACGATCAAGAGTATCATCTGTCCAATTAATATGTACGGTTTTCGCTCCGATTTCATAAGCGTTCTTTGCTACCATCCTTGCGAAGTCAGCGCTTTCAACTGGCGCATTCACAACTAACATTTGATTTTCTTGTAGGTTAACTCCTCGTTTAAGCGCAAGCTCTGCATATTTTTGAAGCGTTTCTTGTTTTGACATGTACATTCCTCCTTGTTTGACAATTTAAGTTTAACAAAAGTAATCGGAATTGTCCTGCTGAGTAATAACCAGAAAGAGGTGCTACTATGACGGAAGAAAGAAAAGGCCATGAAGAGTGCCAATGCGATCATACGATAACGGTGATGGGGACGGGCACGATCGACGTCACACCAGACCGTGGAATCGCTGTTCTTGGGGTCGAAACGCTGTCTGCTTCAATCACCGAAGCACAACAAGAAAATGCCTCTACAACAACTAATATCGTTGCTTCGTTAAGAGGAATGGGAATACCGCCACATAACATCGGAACGGCTGTCTACAAAATAGAAGAAGAATATAAGTATGAGGATAATAAGAAGATTTTCCTCGGTTACAAGGTCACACATTTATTAAAAGTGGTGATCGATGACGTTGCATTAACCGGGAGAGTGGTCGATACAGCAGTGTCGGCTGGTGCCACGACCATCTCTAGCATTACGTTCGATGTGCGTAATAAAGAGCCGTATTACGAAAAAGCTCAAAGACTCGCCATACGCCAGGCAAAAGCAAAAGCAGAAAACATCTCAGAAGCGCTTGGACTTTCACTCCCCTCATCACCACACAAAGTGATTGAAGCAGGCGTTCCAGAGACGATTACTCCTAGAAATATCGCTTACTCATCTGCAACCCCTATCCAACCTGGCCAAATTGCAATTACGGCAGATATCACGCTCATTTATCTTCTAAACAAATAAAGACGTCCACTGTTGGACGTCTTTACTTATTTCGTCATCGCATGCTCAACTTTGATGCAGCGATCCATAACCATCGTCATGTTGTGCTCTTTGCCATATCGATAGGCTTCCTCATTGGCGACTCCAAGCTGTGACCAAAACACATCAGCACCAATGTCCACAGCATCTTTCATAATGTCAGGTAGAAACTCACTCCGTCTAAATACGTTTACGATATCAACGTGTCCTTCGATATCTTTTAATGAGTCAACTGCTTTCTTGCCAAGCGTCTCGTCGATCGTCGGATTAACGGGTATGATTTCATAACCGGCATCTTGCATCGCCTGTGATACCATATACGACGTACGAGAAGGGTTATTCGAAAGTCCTACAACGGCAATCCGTTTATTGTCCTTTAAGATTTTCTTAATCTCTTCTCGAGATGGGTTTTCAATCGCCATTTCATACACCCCTTTTTCTTAGTTACCACTATTATAAAGTTTTCCTCAATCAAGCCCTATTAAAACGCTCAACGATTAAGTAATTCCTTAAGAGAGTGTAGAATAAGGTCAGGGCGATTCAGAGGAACATGATGGCCTGATCCTTTTGCAACACGGTAAGTACTATTAGAAGCTAAGAGCCTTTGCTCTTGAATCAACTCACTCCAAACCGTTTCCATCTCTTCCGCTTCATCTTTTACAGTTCCAGCATCGATTTGCTCCCGGATACTATGTTTTTTATCTCTCGCTATGATTACGAGTGGAACTTGTGGAAACGATCGATTATGTAGCGATGCAGCATACTCCTTCCAAAGTGAGAGTTCTTTCCCAACTGTTTGATATAAACTTGGGTTGAGATCGTGATCATATAATGCCTGTTGAATAGTGTTGTTCCATTCTTTTTGTTTTGGATGGAGTTCAGGTGGTTGTTCGAGCTCTAGCTCTGTAGGAGTTAATGCAGACAACCTCGAGCACATCTTGAGCCAATACTCATCAGTGTTGGTTTCATCACTTGACTTCACTTCATCTAAGCGGTGCATGTTAATCGATGTTGAATCGATCAATAACACCCCTGCTACTTTCTCTGGATAATGCATCGCAAATCCTTGAGCGATCAATCCACCGTACGAAAAACCTGCAAGCATAACTGCTTCGTCGATAGAGAGCGCTTCTAATAAAGAATAAAGCTCTTCGTGAGGGGTTGCTAACGTGTGGTTCAATACAGGCTCTGACCTTCCATATCCGGTTCGGTTATAAGCTAGAAATGAAAAGTCAGAATCCATTAGTTCGTTCCACTCATAAAGTGATCCGCCCATTCCTGTTAACAAAACGATCGTCTTTCCAGTTCCTCTCCTATAGTAATACTCCTTGATACCATGTGATGTGGTAGTAAGAGACGTTTCCATCTAATCCCCCCCATTATCCAATTCATGGTAACACAGTTTTTGTTATCTTTGTCTAATCTCTTTAAGAATCTCTAAACCCTTCGTTACTCCTTGACTCATGGCTGATCCACCACCGTATGCAGCGGAGACCAACATCGTTTCATAGATTTCTTTGTCACTACATCCAAGTTCAACACATTGATCCATATGATAAGTCATACTCTCTTTATCCCCATCTTTCGTGCTGATAGCTAAAGCCATTAAATGCTTCGTACTCTTTTGGATGTCGCCTTCTTCAAAACATTCTGCGGTAAACCTATTGTACTGTTTTATAGCTTCAGGTAATGATTCGGTAAGCTGCTCGATCCCTGTACGATAGGATTCTAATCGTTCTTCTGCTTGCTTCATCACAATCTCTCCTTTTCGTTAACGTAGTAATACACTTTCCTTCTTTTTATCAAGAACGAAACAATTGAATGTGCAATATATCTTATCTGAAAAATTTGCTATAATTTTCTCATAACAATTGAGGAGGAAATCATATGTCAAAAATTCTACATTCAACTTTTACAAGCAGGAGAGGTGAAACGAACTAATCATTACCCCTCCTGCTTTCGATTTGTCGGAACATTTTTAAGAAAGTTGGAGGACAATGTACTCGATTTCTGAAAGGAACATTTCTGTTTTATTTTGGGTGAATTTTTTTGGGTCAATTAGCTTCTTGCAGCCTGTTCTAACACTGTTTTATTTAAGTAATGGCTTAACGGAAGCAACGATTTTAGTCGTATTGATGTGCTGGAGCGGTGCCGTATTGATTGGAGAAATACCTGCTGGGGTCTTTGCTGACCGGTTTGGTCCGAAACTCTCATTCTTAATCGGTTCCTTAATTAAACTACTGAGCATCATCGTACTATTGCTTTCAAACGATCTGTGGTTATTTATGCTATTTAGTTTTCTAAATGGCTTTTCTGTTACCTTTTTCTCTGGAGCGGATGAAGCATTAATCTACGAATCGTTAAAAGTCGATAAAAAGCAGAGCAAGATGGATGAAGCGATGGGAAAAATTCAATCCGCAGGTTTTATCTCGATGATTCTTGCCGTATTGATAGGGGCTTTTCTTGCAAACGATTTAAATCAGCAGCAATTCCAGCTGTTAATACTATTAAGCCTTGGCGTCTATCTGATTGAATTCATTCTACTATTCTTCATTCATGAACCAGCCGTTGAGATGACTGTATCCGATACGTCGATGAATAAAGTTGTAGAAGGATTACGTGTGATCAAACGAGCCCCGCAGCTTTTATTGATGTTTCTGAACCTTACACTCGTTTTCATCCCCACAGTGGCTGTGTTCGAGAGGTTTGATCAACCCCTGATGACCGAAGCGGGGTTACCTGTATTTTTAATCGGACCTGTTTATGCAATTGGAGCACTTCTCGCATTCTTTTCATCAAGAAGTATTACATTTCTTACAAAAAGAATTTCAAGAATAACCTTGATGTATGCTTCAGGCTTTCTGAGTGCAGGCGGGCTTCTTGTAGCAGCACTGTTTCAAGATACGCTTTGGTTGATTCTTGGTGTCATCCTTTTCTTAAGGTGGATCGGTACGATTCGTTATCCGATCTATTCTCAGCTCAGTAACGATATCATTCCTTCGCATGTGAGGGCTACGACGATTTCATTATTATCTATCTTAGATTCAATATTTGATCTAATCGTCTTTTTATCACTCTTACTGTTTGCTGGAGAAGGCGTATCCGGGATCTTAATCGGCGCTTCAATAATCGCACTATTTGGCTCAATCATACCGATTCAAAAACGACGAATAAGACTCACCGTTAAAATCCCAAAAGAATTCCAATAAAGGTTTGCATTCCGAATATGTGAGTGCTATTATGTAATTAAACCATTTTTACTTTTAATATATTTAGGATTTAAATTAGCTGTAACTTCTCGAGGGGGTAACAAAGTTAAATCCTCGCTACTGAAGTTACAGTTTTTTAATGTAAACGTATTACTTAGTGAAATGGTGAATTTTAAATTATGTACGATGTGGTACATTAGGAGGCAATTTTTTATGCAAAACGGTAAAGTAAAATGGTTCAACGCTGAAAAAGGTTTCGGTTTCATCGAAGTTGAAGGAGCAGACGACGTATTCGTACACTTCTCTGCAATCAACGGCGAAGGTTTCAAAACTCTAGACGAAGGCCAAGAAGTTAGCTTCGAAATCGTTGAAGGTAACCGTGGACCTCAAGCTGCTAACGTAACAAAAGCATAAATTGTAAATTCATAAGAGCCCGGTGATCACTCACCGGGCTCTTATTTTTTATTTTAAGTTTTTCGTTAAGAGCAGTTCATCATGCAGCGGAATATTGTAATACCCTGTTTTTGGTATTTCTTTCTTCACCTTACGTGCCTCCTCAACTGCACCACGGATTACGCTCGTAATACGATAGCCTCTCTTTTGATAAAAACGGAGTGCGTCCATATTGTCATTCGTAGTTAGAAGTTCTACCTTATGGATACCTTTTCGATAAGCAGCAAGCTCGACTTCAAGTAATAGCTTACTCCCTATGCCAGCCCCTTCATTAAAGCTATCGAGCGATATGATTTCACACGTCTCACCACGGAAAACATAAGTGATTAATCCTTCGACCTTACCCTCATGCTTCATATAAAAGCCGTCTAAGTCGTTGCTATGATAAACACCTGAAGAAACCACCATCATGTCACTTCCCCAGCTCTTTTTGAAAATGTCGTTTATGTACGATCTATCTTGATCTTGTACAGAATTCAGGTGGAGATAAGGTTCATACATCATTACCTGACAATCTCTCATCGCGCCTTCATGCCACTCGTGTTGTTTTAGAATACATTTCTTTTTAAACCCAACTTTTTCATAACAAGCAATTGCTCGATCGTTCCATACCTGCGGATCCATAACGATCAACGCTGCTTCTTTTTCTTTAACAAGAAACTCAACAACCATTTTGACAAGGGCAGTACCTATGCCTTTATTCCAGTATGAAGGCTCACCGATAAACTGGTCCATACCGTATGTCCCATCTGGAAGGGATACCCACGCAATAGAATAGGAGCGGTAGAACTGAATATAACCAATTGGAGCTTTATCATAGGACACGATACAACCGACGACATCATTTCGATCAAAATAGTCATCCTTGATACGATTTAACGTATAGGGACGATCTCTTCCTTCGTAATATTTCAAAACATGATCATTGGTCAGCAACTTTAATAAGAGGTCTTCATCACCTGGCTCGAGACTCCTTATTGCTAACGATCCAGACTGGATAAACACATTTTCATTCATTAAGTTATTCACCTCCCCCACCTCCATCGAATCCGCCGCCGCTATCGTACCCTCCTGAGCCACCATACGTATGGTCCGTTTCAACATAACTTGAATCGAATGAAGGCTCACTTTTTGTTGAGTGAAGTTGGTCTTTAATCGATGATTCATCATGACTAGATAACCACTCTCTAGCAACAGCAAATGCAAGGATACCTTCTACGTCAAGTTGTTCTAGTTCGCTTCGTTCTTCTAAGGAAATGTCTACTCGCTCTTCAATCGATGCGATAACAAACATACTTGCAGCTGAGCGGGACTCGAAAGAAGGTTTTGCATTCGAACTTACTCTCCTCTTTTTACGGTTATGATCGGAGTAAAATGCGAGGGAAATAATGCTAGTCATTACGATTAGAAAAAACAATTCGATTCCACTCATGATATTCCTCCTCATTTGTTTTACTTTTATTACGTAAAACACCCCTTAAGGTTTCAAGTTTGTGAATTTTTTTAGAAAATAGCGCATAAATAGTAATATTTCTTAACAAAATAGGGTATAATAAATAATTTATGCTGTATCAATATAAGTACCCATGTGTTACACTAAGAGTAATCTTCTTATAGATGGGAATTGATATAACGATATGGGAAAATACATGATTGACCACCAAAACCGAATTGTCCATAGGACAGCCTATGCTGGTGATGAGTGCCACTTGCCTGAAACACCACTTAAAGATCGGTCTGAGGTTAATCTTGACACAGAACTTGAGGTATTGACGGAGCAAAAAGGATACCAAAAATGTTCTTCCTGTTTTTTCGGTTCTACATTTGAAAATCATCTTGAATATAATCGGCAAACTAGACATGCTAAACATATATAGCTTTTACGTAGGCAAGGACTCAACAAATGAGTTCCTTGCCTTTATTTATGTATAATTGCCCTCTTCTCTAGGACGTTATCTTCCAAGTTAGATGGACACTTTGTCACAAAAACCTTTAAATACCTGTCTTTTATCGGTATAATAAATAATAGTTTCTGTTTTCAGAACAATGTCTATATTCTTGAACTTCATTTTATTGCTGTTACTTTAACAGCTTTGTGTTATATTTATAACATTGTTTTTATAAAGATACAGTTATTCATAAAATTATTATACATAACAGAGGTGACAGTCGATGCAAAGTAGTAATCATCAAGAAAACGTAACAGCTTCCAGTATCATGAAATTCGCTATACCATCATTGATCGGGATATTCTTATTCATGATTCCCATACCCGCAAAGGAAGGAATCACGATACCAATAGCGAAACTAGCTGATTGGCTTCAAGTATTTTTTGCTGAATCAGTTCCAGTAACGCTTCCCCAGGTAATGACACTTATCATTTCGATCACAGTGATACTCAGCTTCATTGCAGTGGTTGCAAAGCCAAAATGGGTAACAAATTCCCCATTCCTTGTAAACTTATTGCAAGTTTCACCGGTCTGGCTCATCGCTCGTACACTTGGTATGATTTTTGCTATTCTGACTTTATACCAAATAGGTCCAGAATGGATTTGGTCAGATGCAACGGGTGGTTTGCTGCTAAATAGCCTTATACCTATACTATTCTCTGTATTTTTATTTGCTGGTCTCTTCTTACCGCTATTATTAAACTTTGGTTTACTAGAACTGTGTGGCGCGCTTCTTACTAGGTTCATGAGGCCGCTCTTTACGCTTCCTGGTCGTTCATCAATCGATTGTCTCGCATCTTGGATGGGTGATGGCACGATCGGTGTTCTACTTACAAGTAAACAGTATGAAGAAGGATATTATACAAAAAGAGAAGCCGCGGTAATCGGAACTACCTTCTCTGTTGTATCCATTACGTTCAGTATCGTAGTGTTAGCTGAAATGAGACTTCAAGCATATTTCATACCTTACTATCTAACGATCGCACTAGCTGGTGTCATTGCAGCAATCATCATGCCTAGAATACCGCCTTTATCTAGAAAACCTGATGAAACACATGAAAATGTATCCGATAAGCGTAGTGATGCAATTCCAGACGGCTATACACCATTTCGATTCGGAATCGTCAAAGCGACTGAAACTGCAAGTAAAAACAAGATTTCATCCATCGCAAAAGGCGGCGTCCAAAACGTTTTAGATATGTGGATGGCCGTTATTCCAATCGTTATGGCAATCGGAACAATCGCATTGATTATTGCTGAGAACACCCCTCTATTCAGCTATTTGGGAGCACCATTCGTTCCGTTACTCAATTTGATGCAAGTGCCTGAAGCCGCAGAAGCTGCTCAAACGATGGTGATCGGATTTGCAGATATGTTTCTACCAGCTATCATAGGTTCAAGCATTGAAAGTGAATTAACTCGCTTCGTCATCGCTTGTCTATCTGTTTCCCAGTTGATCTACATGTCAGAAGTAGGTGGATTGTTACTTGGATCAAAAGTACCTGTTCGTTTCTTTGATCTTGTTATCATTTTCTTAGAACGTACACTGATTTCACTACCAGTGATCGTGATTATGGCGCATATTATCTTTTAATTTTTTGCCAGGATTGTATATCCTGGCTTTTTATTTTGGTATTGAGTTCTTGATGTATTGTTTTTAAAATTTTTATCTATAATACGGTGCGTGAAATTTTACACACACATAAAAAGAAGACAGCCGAAGCTGCCTTTATTTATCAAAAAGAATGACGATTTTGCCTCTAGCATGGTGCGATTCACTCACTCTATGCGCCTCTCTGATACCTTCTTCACTAAACGGAAACCGATGCCCGATAGTGGCTTTGATACGCCCCTCTCTTAAAAGTTCACCGATCTGATTTAGCTGTTCACCATTGGGTTCTAACCATACTGTTCCTGAGCGAACTCCTTTATCCTTCGCCTTTTCTTTATCTGGGATATCGACGATCGACACAATCCTTCCTCCCCCATTTAATACGAGGAAGCTTTTATCCAATACTTCTCCTCCGATCGTATCGATTACAACATCGTATTCTTCCACAACATTAGAAAAGTCTTCTTCTACATAATCGATAACACGATCTGCGCCTAACGCTTCAACGTACTCCTTGTTTTTCCCACTACACGTTGTTGCTACATAAGCACCATTCTCCTTAGCAAGTTGAATCGCAAAGCTCCCAACTCCACCAGAACCGCCATGAATCAGAACCTTATCCTCTCTTCTAACATCTGCAAAATTAATCAAGCACTGCCATGCGGTAAGACCGACTAACGGGATCGAGGCGGCTTCTTCATATGTTATATTATCTGGGATATGAGTGAGTAAATGAGAATCCACGACAACTTCTTCAGCGTAAGTACCTTGAGCTGTCGTTGCTGGTCTTGCAAAAACCCTGTCTCCAACTTCAAAGTCTGTTACGTTGCTACCTTTTTCCTTTACGATACCCGCAATGTCCCAGCCAAGTGTGATTGGAAAATTAAAAGGAAGCTTCTCTTTCAAGTAACCCTCTCTTACTTTCCAATCGATAGGGTTTACTGAAGTTGCATAGCTTTCAACAACGACCTGGTCGTCATTTGGCGTTAGCGAATCAAGTTCAACTTCTTTCAATTGCTCTCGTCCACCATAGGCTTCGATCACTACAGCTTTCATTAATTAGCCTCCTTCATCACTGTTCACGTTCGATTCGA
Source organism: Anaerobacillus sp. ABR4_321 (assembly GCF_056158505.1). Classification (NCBI taxonomy): domain Bacteria; kingdom Bacillati; phylum Bacillota; class Bacilli; order Caryophanales; family Bacillaceae; genus Anaerobacillus; species Anaerobacillus sp. ABR4_321. The sequence continues at coordinate 2,497,117 of NZ_JBSWTK010000001.1, read as the reverse complement.
TCAAACTTGCAAAGTGTAATCAATTGCTGAACTGTAAGATGCCCACTCCATTCTTTCTTTGCTTTTTCCCAATCATCCTGGTACTGCCCCCACTCCCAAGTAGGTGCCCAGCTACCATCTTCCTGCTGTTTCTCTATTATGTAGTCAAGATTAACATGAACCTCCTGATTCAATTCATCTACAAATGGTGACTCTTCTGAATCGACGAGAACAACGGGTTGAACGCCATACGAATCCCATTTCTCGGGACGATCTACGATATATGGTAGCTGCTTTTGCACTTTCTCTAGTATGACATTTTGAATATCTCCTTGAGCTAAATCAGCTAGCCTCAAGTAACATTGAACTTCGTGGATTTCATATTCGTTCAAATCACTTAAATGATCCATCACTTTCATAAGCATTGCAGATTTAGGTTCCTTATCATCACTATACGCCATCAGGTAACCGACGATTTCGGCATCAGGGTTTGCCGAGTATTTCTGCTCTCCCTCCTGAACACTCCACCATGGTGCATGAGGAACATGGTTGACTGCCTCTGGCACAGCGTTCCAGCCTTCCTCCTTACATGTAGATTGAAAGTAACGTATTCCCTCTTGAATAAACGGATGGTCTTTAGATAATCCGAGCTTAATTAAAGATTGAAAAGCTACAGTGGTAGCCATCGGTGATGATTCTTTTAGTCTGAAATCTGGTTCTATACTATGACCAAACCCGCCATCATCATTTCGGTACTGTTCTAGCTGTTCTAAAACTTCCTCTTTACTTCCTGATCCATTCCAAAAATGAAAATATGCTCGATCGATTCCTCTCGCCTCGTTCTCTATGTATGAGCAGGCTTTATCATACTGTTGCTTCGATAGTTTTTTCATCAGAATCAGTCCTTTCGTTAGGTCTATACATTACACAATATCCATAAATCTCTTTTTCGAATCATTTTTCTCATAAAAAAGAAAGAGCGAGGTTTACCCACGCTCGCTCTGCAGCCCTTTAACTTACTTGAAAACTTTCCTCGAGCGCTTTTCGAAGCGCTTCAGGAATCGGCTCACTTTTTTGTTCTTTAAAATTAAAGTAAACAATCACGGATTCACCTTCAGCAACAAGCTTACCGTTCTCTGCATTCGTCATACGGTGACGCATGACGAAACTCTTCGTTCCAATCTTCTTGATATCCGTTTCAACCGTAAGCGTTTCACCGAAGTACAGTTGGGCATGGAAATCACAATTTGTAGATACTAAGATGAATTTCCAGTCATCAGTACCCGAACTTCCTCTATGCTGATTCAAAAACTCAACCCTTGCTTCTTCCATGTAAATGAAATAGCTCGTATTATTCACGTGCCCAAGGGCATCTGTTTCACAAAATCTAACCTTTACGTTCATTTCGTGGCTCATCTCATTCCCTCTTCCCTATCACCTGTGTGTAAACTGTGGTTTTCTTTTTTCAAAAAAGGCATTGACACCTTCTTTAATATCTTCAGTCTGAAAAACTTGGTCGAACAGATCTGCTTCAAGTTCAATCCCTTTTTCCAACTGCAGTTCAGTTCCTTTATTAACCGCTTGTTTTATTCTGGATAAAGACTGAAGAGATTTATCAGATATCTTAGACGCTAGACTCTGTGCGTATGTCATGCCTTGTCCAGTTGGCACAACGTGATTCACAAGTCCGTATTGTTCTGCTTCGTGCGCAGTGATCGGTTCACCAGTAAACATGATTTCTTTTGCTCTCGCTTCTCCCACTAAGCGAGGTAACCTCTGAGTACCTCCTCCACCTGGAAACAATCCTAGTTTAATCTCTGGCAAACCTAGCTGCGCCTGATCTTCAGCGACACGGATATCACAAGTCATGGCTAGTTCACAGCCTCCGCCGAATGTTAGTCCATTTAAGAGAGCGATCGTCGGTTTAGGAAAATCATCAATGTAGTTAAACATTCGATGGGTATCCATGACGATTTCCTTGAAATTGGCTTGTCCCATCCATTCAGGGAATTCCTTAATATCAGCACCTGCCACAAAAGCTTTGTCTCCAGCACCCGTTAAGATGACCGATACAGCTTCGTCATTCGTTTCAAGTTCTTGAAAGATGTCATAAATGCGGTTGATCACTTCTTTACTTAATACATTAAGAGGCGGGTTATTGATCGTGACGATTGCCGTTCTTTCTACAATTTCATACGTTACCTTTTCCATCCTAGATCACTCCTTTTTTATGTAGAACATTTTTCAACGATAATAAAGAGCTACATGTTAATCTTACATGTAAACGTTTGTAATTTTCAATATATTTAAACGGTTTTATTTTTTATTATCGGGGAATTAGGAGTTTACATTTTTAAAAGGAGTCGATCTTATGAATGAAAACTTATCTAGACTAATGCTTGATTATGAAAATGCTATCGATTGCTGTGAAGGTGAAACCGTCCCAGAATTCATTGAAAACTTCATTTATGGTTCTATGGACTACAACAAGGATAACTTCGATAAGATACAAGCTGAGATGAGTAAACAAGCACAAAACAAAGAACCTAAAGAATTTAAACGTGCTTTTGATGAAATGCTCCTCTACTTAAGAGACAAATTCATAGAACTAGATCCTCAAAAAGAGTATTGGGCACTTCATTACAGAGAAGGGGTCAGTGCTTTCGTTGCTATGATCGACGGCTTAGTCATCCAATATTTCTCTGGCCTTTACTCGGTTGACGATTTGAAAGAGAGGTCGAAGTTATTTTCAGATATTATTATAAGAGGGTTTGCAGGGGTAAAAGAACATCATACGAATGTGATGTCGGCCGATTGACTGACGGTTATGGCATTAGAAGATTAAAAAAGAGCTTGGGAAAGCACGCTGCTGATCCAAGCTCTTTCAATGTATCCTTGACCTTTATTTTTCGATGCCCAGATAATACTCTTCCACAAGCATATCCATTGCTTTGTTTGTCCTTAAAGCTGTGTTCCCAGTGCTTGGACATTTCCCATTCCCGAGTAATTCATCGACGATCGATTGAATATGTGGCTGTTGAATATGATGAGGATGCTCAATACGAAAAGATTCTTCAACTGAATCCGTTTTTAACAGAATGGGTTTATCATCAAACGTAGAAAATTGTATTTCTCCACGTGTCCCAACAATACGGTTATCATCTTCGTTTTTATAAGAAGAGAAATTCCAAACGCCAGTCCCAACAGCACCACTCTCAAACCTCCAGGCACCATTCACAGTATCTTCTGCTGGATAGGAACCAGCAAGGTTATAAGCTGAACCTTTGATATCTGAAATAGGACCAAGTAAATAATCCAACAAGTCTAATGTATGGGAACCAACATCATAAAACAATCCAGCACCACTCGTTTCAGGCTTCACTCTCCACGGCCAATTCCCTTCTTCATCTCTTTTAACGAGTTGTTGCATCTGCTGCACCGAGACGAATCGCACTTCTCCAATTGCGCCTTGTTCGATTAGTTCTTTCACTTTCAAAAATCTAGGTAGCGACCTTCTGTAATAGGCAACAAACAATGGTACTTCGTGTTTTTCACATGCACGGACCATTTCTAGGCAGTCTTCCGAACGACTCGCCATCGGTTTTTCCACGTATACAGGCTTTCCAGCTTCAGCAACCATCAAGGTATAATGTTTATGTGTAGAAGGTGGAGTGGCTATATAGACAGCATCCACATCTTCGTCATGTATCAGATCTTCTGCATCATCATACCACTTAGGGACGCCATGCCGTTCTGCATAATCTCTTGCTTTTTCTCCATTTCTTCTCATCACGGCTTCAAGTGAACTATGTTCAATCTTTTGAAAAGCTGGCCCACTTTTCTTTTCTGTCACATCACCGCATCCGATGATACCCCAACGGATCTTCTCCATAAAACGTCCCTCCTCTAATCTGCTTACATTTTCAACACTAATGGATGTACCCTTCTTTAAGAGTAGTTACACCAAGATGAACTGTGAGAGGTAGCTAGTCACAGGCGTTCATGCACGATGGAAACACAAATACATCTCTGTGCAGGCAGAGATGTATTTGGTGTTTTATTGGACGACTCTTGTGATAGCTAAAAGCTTCAATTAAGCATTTATGTGATAGACTTCACTGTACTTATTTTCTAGGTACTCGATTAAATAAGCAGCGTTTAGTCCTTCACCAGTAATATCTTTAATGATCTCAACAGGCTTTTTCATCTTTCCGTATTGATGAATATGCTCAGTGAGCCACTCTTTTATCGGAAGAAGATCGCCTGATTCTAAGAGTTCATCAAAATTAGGAAGGTCTTTCAAGATCGCATGCTTTATTTGTGCTGCGTAGATATAACCTAGTGCATAGGAAGGGAAGTACCCAAACGCACCGCCTGACCAGTGAACATCTTGCAGGACACCATTCGCATCATTGTCAGGAGTGATTCCTAGGTATTCTTCCATCTTTTCATTCCAAATAGACGGAAGGTCCTTTACTTCGATCTCCCCGTTGATCAACCCTTTTTCAATTTCATATCGAACCATGATATGAAGGGCATACGTCATTTCATCTGCTTCAATTCTAATGAGAGATGGTCCTGCAACGTTGATCGCACGGTAGTAATCGTCTAAACTCACGTCGTCGAACTGTCCTGAAGAATACGCTTTTAACGTCTCATAATTATTTTTCCAGAATGATTTATGACGACCGACGAAGTTTTCCCAGAATAAAGATTGAGACTCATGGATTCCCATAGAAGTGCCCGAACATAGTGGTGTCCCAATTAAATCCGTAGAGATATTTTGCTCGTACAGCGCATGCCCACCTTCATGGATGGTTCCAAATACAGCTGTGCGGAAATCACCTTCATCATACTTCGTTGTAACACGAACATCCCCAGGATTTAAGCCAGTAGCAAAAGGATGTACAGTCGTGTCAAGTCGTCCGGCATCAAAGTCATACCCCATCTTCTTAAGTATTTCTAAACTGAAATCTTGCTGCTTCTCTTTAGGAAAATGTTCGAATAAGAAATCAGTATGAGGTTTGTCACTCGATTCAACTACCTTTTTAACGAGTGGAACGATATGGTCACGCAGTTGTCCAAACACGCGGTCGATCATATCCACAGTAACCCCAGGTTCGTATAAATCTAGCAGCGTATTATACTTATTGTCTTCATAGCCCCAATACTCCACGAACTTTTGATTAAAAACTACCAACTTCTCAAGATATGGTCGGAATAATTCAAAGTCATTCTTATCTTTCGCTTCTTCCCACACGCTTTCAGCTTTAGAACTTAAAATAACGTACTCTGAATATTCCTCTGCAGGAATTTTAATGTTTCGGTCATATTCTTTTTGACATTCTTCGACAGCCTTAACTGTCTTCTCATCTAAATGGTCTTTTGCATCTGATAGGTTAGAGAGATAGTTTTTCATTTCGTCCGAGACGGACATATTAAACACCTCAGATGACATCATACCGATGACCTCAGAACGTTGCTCAGCTCCTTTTTTCGGCGCACCCGTTCTTAAATCCCAGTACATCAGCCCGATCGCTTCATTAAAGCCTGTCATCTTCTTCGTATAGTTCAAAAAATCTTGTTCAATTTTATTCAAATCGACTTGCATATTTCTCGCTCCCTTTCGTATAAGTGTTTGTTATGTAACGGCATGACGCATTCGACAACGCTCGTTAAAACATGTAACGTTTTGTCGGAAGTTAAAAAATTCAAAAACAATGGATTTTAAAAATCTCATGTTATCCTTTTTGTAAGGAAAACTAGTTCAAGGAGGGGTCTAGATTGTCTATCAATAGTCTGATCAAAACATTCGAACAAGTTAAAGGTAAAGAGCCATCTACTGCGGACGAGTTACTCGATTTCGCTCAGGTGAATTACTTAAATGGCAACATGTCACTGCATGAGTATCAATGCTGCTTTAAGGAATTACATTCACAAGGTGCTAAAAAGCCCGAATATTTCTCTGAGAAAGAACTGAGAACAACTTAATCCCTCTATGTAACTATCCTACCATAACCTGGTATACGATTAACTAAGAATATGAAAAAAGACATAGGATAAATCCTATGTCTTTTTTTAATGCTGTAATGTAATTTCGAGAGTAGTAAACCGGTCATTCAAGCACTCGGGGCACTCCTTTTCTGACCGCTTCAACAAAGAACAACATTGTATACAATACTTCATATCCATTCCTCCATATATCCAATGAGGTTCTTCTTCCCTATTTTACGAATTTCAAAACAGCTAGATTACATACCTGCGCTTCCGCTAGAGAAAATAGCGATCACCATGCCTATGAGTGCGATTGTACCGATGATCGAAAGAATCGATAGTACAACGAAAATCCAACCCGCTACTTTGCGATCCGTCTTAATCAAGTAGATCCCTAATGGTAGAAGTGTAAATAAAAATCCTAATATCCCCCAAAGCCATGGGTTTTTGCCATGTTTAGGTGCATCGATAGCAAGATACACAGCAACAATAATCGGAACTAGAAAACTAAAAATGCTTAACTCCATTTCCATATCCCCCTTTCTATTGAGTCCACTAAAAACGATACATGAAAATAACGTACACGTCCATCAATCATTTTTTAGAAATAACGATAAAGTTATTCACCACGCCCACCGTTGTAATGACAGTTCCATCTATATGTTTCGTTTTGTAAATCGAGAAAACAAACCAATCTGTCCGAGCAGTGTTTGCAGTAAGATACGGAACTACCGCAAGATCTACCCCGATCTCCACTAATTTATTTTGATCCTTTTTCAATTCATCAGCCGCCCACTGCACATAATCTTCAGACTGAGGATTCACCAAGAACAACCCTAGCACAATAAAAACAAAAAGATAAAACCCCGTTTTCTTCATACCTTCCCTCCCCCAAATAATTCTCAATACTAAATTTATACGTATTCGGTTGTTTACATGCAGGTTGTTCCCGGGTAGAGGATACTATAACGCAATTAGATAGGAGGAGTTAATCATGAGACAACACCGAATCAACACACTTAAACCTGGAGAACATTATACCGCAAAAGAACTTGATAGCTTCGTATCGACCAAGGACGTTGTACTACTAGCAAGTAATGCTTCCCAACTTTTTTCAGATCCTGAAAGAGAATATAAAGTAGTGAATGAATTGGAAGGTTTTTTTGAACATTCCTCTGATGACGGGGAAAAGTATTTCCGAGATAAACGAGCGTATATCGTAGAAAAAGTATAAACAAAACCCCCAGCACATGCTGGGGGTTTCTTCATTACTTCTTAGGCGGTCTAGGTCCAAAGAACTGATAATAGTGGGTTTTAATATCACCGTTATAAAGCTTACGGTTCTTTGTAGACTTCTTGCCGTATAACTCTTCAAATTTTGGATGAGATGTTAAGATATAGATCGACCACGTGTCGAGACGATCGCGGAACGCTCGTCCCATGTCTTTGTACATTTGTTCGACTTCTTCTCGATCTCCAAGTCTCTCACCGTATGGAGGGTTACCGATCAAACAACCGTATTCCATCTTAGAACTCACGTCAGAAACCTGCATCTGCTTGAACTGAAGCATATCACCGAAACCAGCTTCTAATGCATTGTTCTTTGAGAGTTCGACCATCTTCGGATCAAGGTCACTTCCAAAGATATGAAGCGGCTGATCATATTTAGCAAGGTCTTCTGTTTCAATCATCGCTTCTTCCCATCGCTTTTTCCCGATCCACGCCCAATCTTCTGAAGCAAACTCTCTGTTAAAGCCTGGGGCGATATTCTGCCCGATCATCGCCGCTTCGATTGGAAGCGTACCTGATCCACAAAAAGGATCCATGAAGGGCTTGTCAGCATTCCAGTTTGTGAGCATGATCATCGCTGCTGCCATCGTCTCTTTCAACGGAGCTGCACTGTGATGATAACGGTATCCCCTTCGATGTAAACCTTTACCACTCGTATCGATTGTAAGGGTTGCAGTATCTTTATGAATAGCAACCTCTATCTTAAAGAGCGGACCGTCTTCATCAAACCATGAAACGTTGTATTTCTCTTTCATACTCTCTACGATCGCTTTTTTTACGATAGCCTGGCAATCCGGCACACTATATAACGTTGATTTAACCGATTTACCCGAAACAGGGAACTCCGCATTTTCTGGCAAGAGATCGCCCCATGGTAAAGCTTTTGTTGCCTCAAATAGTTCATCAAAGGTTGTTACTTTAAATTCCCCGACCTTCAACTTGACGCGATCGGCTGTTCTTAGCCAATAGTTTGATCTGCAAATACCGAGCTCATCGCTTTCATATGTAACTTTTCCATTATCGACACGTACGTTTTCAAAACCTAAATCTTTTACTTCTCGACCTACAAGAGATTCAAGACCCATTGTAGCCGTTGCAATCAGTTCATATTTTGCCATTCTATTCAACTCCGATCGTATGACTGCATCTTTCTAAGATGTACCCCGTACATTTTTTCGACTTAATCATACAGGAATTCCTCTAAACATGCAAAAAAGCCCTTTGCGGGGCTTTTCAAAGTAGATAACGTTCTGTAAGCCATGTTCTGTTCCATTGTACTGCAAACGGGTCTCCCCTCGCACTCAGGTGGTAATCATCTATCTCCAGACGCGTCCTCCGTCTGGCTTTCTATCCGTTAAATTCCTTCAAGAAAGCTCCCCTACCATAATTTGGGTTTCTCGCTCGTGGGGTTTACCTCGTTCCACTCTTAATGTTTCCATTAAGACTTCGTCACTGTGGCACTTTCAGAGTATTCAGGCCGTATCTCGAAAGACTTAGGCCTTTTCCCCGCCGTTAGCCCGAATGGACTACCCTGACTTATTGTTTCATCAGGCACGAACACTACGATCATCTCAGATCGTGCGAGCATGGACTTTCCTCTACATAAGAGATAAGACTCCTATGCAGCGATTACCCGAACGTTATCTTTATTAGGACAACAAACTTCATTATAGCTTAATTCGATGGATTTTGCAAGAATACCTTACTATCTTGTTTTGGACTAATGTTTTTATACGTAAAGTACGGTAATTGAAATTTATCTACTTCTAAGAAAAAAAACCACCTGTTTTGGCGGTTTATTCGTATAGTTTGCTTCCAAATACGTGCTTCTCCAAGTTAGATAAACGTTTCAAAATATCATAGTTAGTATTGCCTGGTTGAGTTTGAGAACGCGTTTGTTGGCGTTTTTGTTGCTCAGACATGCGGTCCATTTCTCTTCTTAAACGCGTGTTTTCTTGGCGAAGATGATCGATTTCATTCTCGAAATTCTCGTAGTCTTTGATCACAACATCTAAAAACTTGTCTACATCATCTTGGTCATACCCACGAAAACCACTCTTAAAGTCTTTTTCAAGAATATCTTTAGCTGTTAATTGTAACGATTGCTGTTCTGCCATAATATCACCTCAGTATGTACACTGTTTTTTGTCTTTATTTTATTCTTCCAAAAGTCTTTCAACTTGTCAATTGGAATGTTTACTGACTGTAAAAATCTGGGTCGCTCTCCTGCAAGTCCTGCTGCAGCAAATCAAGATCGATAGGGGTTATCGTATAAACTTCGTATTCACTTTGCTGTTTCTTTCTGTTGTCCGCTTCTTTTAAATAAAAATCCGGTGATCCTGGCGTATCTTCATCATAAAGAATGAGCATAGCATCGCTTTTTTTAACCAAAAATTCGTTCTTTGCCTTCAGTTGGCCAGGATTTTCATAAGGTCGATTCGTGATCGACTCAACGAAATCAGCCTCTGACATTATCATTTGATAATACTCCTGAGTTGATTCTTTCCATTTCGTTTCCTGATCAAGAAACGGAGTTAATACAGCTAATTTAAGGTCTGGATATTCTTCTCGTAAATCGAGCGCTACTTCCCCCGCCCATAGCTCGACGCCAGTCTGGCCACTGATGAGTATCCATTCAAACTCCATGTCTTCGATCAGCTGAGAGATCCTGATCCGTAAAGCTTCCTTGATGATATGTAATCCGGGATGATCGTCATTAAAAATGCCTATCTCGTGAGCTTTATACCCTGTAACGAGCAATACGTTAGCCATCGTTTCCACTCCTATTAAAAAACGAACTGGGATCCAGTTCGTTTTGTTGTAATTATCTTCTTCTCTTTTGAGCCGGGCCGCCTGGACCTTGCATTGCTCCAGCCACTTGTGATGGGTCTTGCCCCATTCCAGCTGGCATAGCACCTGTAGGTCTTGGTGGTGGATAATTGTTCGTATGCGAAGCCAATACTTCGTCAGACTGAGTTAGTGGGTACACATGGTTGTGCTCATACATATGATGATGAACGTTCTTAATGTGTGTAGGATGAATGTGTTCTACTTGATGCTTGTAGCAGTAGTTCTTTACACATTGCTTTGTCGGATAGACAAATGGACCTGTTGGACAAGGACCTTGATTGGCTGGACTTACTTGCCCATTTCCACCTTTCATAGCGGGACTAACTTGATGTGGCATATTTGCATTTGGCCCCTGCATCGCCGGGCTCACTTGATTCGGCATATTTGCATTCGGACCTTGCATAGCAGGCATGACCTGGTTTGGCATGTTTGCGTTCGGACCATGCATACTAGGACTTACCTGATTAGGCATGTTACCGTTTGGACCCATGTGATCATTACGTCTAAACATTTAGTAGGTTCCCCCTTCTAGAATATAGATTTCCCTACTAATTTATGTAACCACATGCGTACATGTACTGTGTGTTTGTCCTTATTTGCCGTTTGAAACGCTCGGAAACCGCCTATTTTTGTTGGACGATTTCAGAATCATCGTATAATTGAGCAGACTCGCTGATTTCACTCATAACTACTACCGTTAATGCAATCACTACAAAAAACAAAACCATTATGACCTGTTTCACTTTCCATCTCTCCATTACGTTAATGCTAAACAAAATGTTTTTTCCTATTCAAAGTTACAACAAGTTACGACAAATGTAAACGCAGAAATGACAAGTTTTTACTTAGATTTCGTCGAATTGCACAATATTATGCGCTTACCCGGGAAATGATTAGTAAGAATGGTTATTTCCTGCCAAATACCAGATTTTCTCGCTGTATTCGAGCCTTTATTTCCTCATCTAGTGTTTTCTCGACATGAAGCTTTGAGAATAGCTTCAAACACAACTCCGCAGTCATCTTTGCATCGTTCAACGCATGATGTCGTTCATGCCGTTCGATATTTAACTTGCGGATCAACGAATCAAGCTGAGGATTTCCTGATGGAAATACTTCCTTCGCTAGTGCTTCAGAGTCTAAATAAGGTGGTAAATAATCTGGTAAATTCCACTTTTGAACGAGCGCTTGCAGAACATACACATCGAACTTTACGGGGTGCGCGATGAGCGTTGTGCCTTCACTAAAGGAAATGAATTCTTCAAGAGCTTCTAAAAATGACCAACCAGCTCTTATCTCTCCGATGGATAACCCTGTTAGTTGTCTAACGAACCTCGGCACTTTATTAAACGGTCGGACGAGTCGATAAAACGATTCCTCTAATATCCGACCTTCTACAAGATCAATTTTTACAGCTCCAATGGAAATAACTTCATCACCGATCGCAGGATAGAACCCCGTTGTCTCTAAGTCGAATACTGTAAAATACCTCACGCTCTCCTGCTGATATTCAGGCAGCTTTTCTTCAAGCCGTTTATAGACGGGCGAGTCGATTTCCTTTCGCATCTTCTTTTTCCATTTTCGTCGGTTGAACAATAAATATTTTATTAACTTGTATCCTATTGAAGGCATAACTAAATACTCCGATTCCTACGGAAGCTCAGTTCACTTACTTGCTGCATACGCTTTGCAACTAGGAGCGCTTCCCTCATTTTCCTTCTTTCTTCCTTATCCCATTCCATGGGCTTTACGCTGTTTGTGATCTCGATGCCTCTACTTAACTGGTGGAGGTTTTGCCTGATCCTGAAACTATAGAGATAATGAAGTGCTGTTTCGATGTTGATTACATCCCGATGGTGAAAGATTTCCTTTTTCTTCAATGCGTGTAATCGTTTGATGGTATTCACTTCTTCAACACCATACTTCATGGCAAAGATTCGAATTCCGTTTACGATCTGCATAATCGCTGATTTTTTCAGATCGAGCGTCTTTTCCTTTCCACGAAGCTGAAGCTTCCCAATCGGATTCAACGGTACACGGAACCGAATCGTATCTTTCATCAGAAGCATTTGAAGAGTTTGGGCACGTTTGATCTTGCTCGTTATCGCATGCCGTAAACTTCTTGATAAATCAAAATCACCATATACCGGTCTGAAGTCCATAAAGATTGTAAAGTTACGAATTTCTTCTGCATCAGTTTCCGTGATCCATCCATTTACCTCTTTTTTCCAATTCGTCAGCGATCTTCTCCATTTCTCATTTTGTGCCATTATCCCGCCAGAACACTCTGGTAATCCACATTCTGTTAATTTTCTATTGATCTTTGCAGATAACTTGCTAAAGTAAGAGTCAATTTCTTTTCTATGAGCAAGGTGCTCATAATCGTCAATGATCATGCCATTATCTTGATCGGTGCTGAACGCCTGTTCTTTTCTCCCTTCGCTTCCCATGACGATAAAGCAGTAATTGACGGGAGGTCGTCCATACCCTTCCTTGATCATTTCTTTTTCAGCGAGAAGAATCACTCTTCTATGGATCTCATCATTGTAATTGGACATCATCTCGCAGATTTCGTACCCCAGTGTGTTTGCTTCGAGCAGCTCTTCGATGAATGAATGAAATTCCTTGTGATTTGGCGGTGAAAGATCCACGATTTCCTGGAGTTCTTTCGCACGTGATAAGCGATAGGATAGGTCAAGATACGCCGATTCTTGAATGCCTAGGAACGATTTTGCAGATACCATCCCAACGAGCTTATCTCGCTTTACAACAGGTAGAAGAGATACTTTGTGAAATTTTAAATATGCGAGAGCCTCATAACTAAATGCATCTTCCTCAACAAGGTTGGGGTTTTGATACATCCACTTATGAATGGGATCTTGAAAATCCCCACGTGTGAACGCGTTAAATAACTCGAGAGGCGTAACCGTCCCCATTACACTTTCTCCATCTTCGCTCACGATCACGCCATCATAATTCTTCGTTCTAAATAATTCAGCGGTTTCTAGAACGCTGTAGGTAGGTGGGATCGTCACTTTCGAATCCATGATCGAGCTCACTCTTGTACGGTAGAGAGCAATGTTTTCCCCTTCTGTCTCACGGTCCCGCTCCTGCTTGATCTCATCATACAGGCTTCTCATCCGCTCACCGATCGTGTCGAGAACATTGTGTGAGAAAGTAGGATTCTCCGTCATGATCTTCAGCATAACTTCCTTCTTAATGCGGATGACTTCACAATCATCATTGGCTTGTACAGAGAACGTCATCGTTTCATCTGTCAGCATAATCATGAGCCCGATTAAGTCTCCTGGATAATAGAAGCGCATCGTGGCTTGTTGGCCGTTCGACTTATGAACGATGTTCTTTGCAATACCTGATACTAATAAATAAAGCGCATCTGCATCCTCATCTTCATGGTACAGAAATTGCCCTTTATGGTAGGTGGAGAAGCGAGCTGATGCGATCAATTCCTCAACTTCTGCGTCGCTAAGTGAGTGAAATGGTTCCTTTTTCTTTAATACGTCATAAAAGTCCTGCATAATAACCTCCTACCGTCTACGTGCTTCTTTCTGCTCTAATCGTTCGATTCGTTTCATGTACTGTATTCGTTCAGCCTCAGCTTTATCTTTTAGTATTCGTTTCTTACTCTTCCACTTTTGGTAGCCTAATAAAGCATGATGAAGCGCCTGTTCATAGTCTTTCTCTTTATGCTCATAATATTTGGCAAGCTCGATGTCACTTTCTTCATCGTTCGTGTCTTCCGATAACTCGATCCAAATTGGAAGTGACTTTGCTAGGTCGCCTTGCTTTTTATGAATTTTTGCAAGAGCTTTCTTTGCATCTCGATCATATTTCCCGTCGATCGAAAGCTGATAAAGTGATGCTGCATGATCGTCTTCACCTACAGCTTCCCACCATCTTGCAGATTGAAACTGCTCCATTGCAGATAAATGATGTCCTCTATTGTCCAATAATAAGTTGGACATATGAATATAGAGTGTAATCAATGAGAGAATGTCTTCCTCATTGTGTTTCATCACGCTCGAAATTAAGTCTGGATCAGGATCCTTTACGAACTCAAAGTAAAGCATAGGAGCTAAATATCCAGGTGTATCTTCCTTACGAATGAAGTCGAGCTTCTGCTGCTCCACGTTCGATAGCCTCACGGATTCCATTTCGTTCTTCCAAAATCTTCGTGCTCCGTGAAGAAGATCAAAGTGTCCGAACTGTGGAAGCTTCGGAACTTGTTCACGGATAAGTGTATGCCTTGTTTTCACCTGCGGCCAATCGAATGCTTTCCCGTTATACGTGACAAGGTTTTTCAAATGTTGAACATCATCGAGAAAGGCCTTATACATCGGCACTTCTCTACCTGGACCTGGTAGAAAGTATTGATTCATTGAAATTCCTTCATTCGTATACTGACAGTACCCTAGAAGAAAAATCGTATTTCCAACTCCGCCACCAAGGCCTGTCGTTTCAGTATCGAAAAATAAAAGATCACTTGGATTAAGGTTTTTTGATGAAAGTGGATGAGCTCTGTGAAAATTGTTCCACCTCTCGATCACACGTTCAAGCTCATTGAATACATAACGACCATGCTGATGGTCCTTCGGATAAGTCTTCTTTCTCACGATCGCATACTCATCGTCAAAAAAGAACGGCTCAGAATCAAGGCTCGTCCATTTCTCAAGGTGAGGCACAGTGAGTGTAGGTTCCACCGCTTTCACTTCTTCTTTCTTTTCATCGGTGTTGATATGCTTTTTCATTCTATTTAATTTTGCTTTAAGTGACATAAACGTTCACCTCTTACAAATTTAGAAGCAAGAGGCGCTAACCTACTCGCGCCCCTCTTGTGATGGAGGATCATCGCTCCTCCATCAGTCTTCTAAGTAGTCTCATACTCAATTCTTTCGCATTGCTCGCCTCATGTTCTGTTCCGATACATGCAGGACAACCGTCCTCGCATGGACAGTTTCGAATAAGGTTCTCAGCTGAAGTGACGAGTTCCTCAAATCGCTTATATAGTTCATCCGAGAGGCCGATTCCACCAGGATAACGATCGTACAGGAAGATTGTTGGCAAATTGTTGTGTGTTGCCTTGATCTGAGGAACAACGTGGACATCGTTTTGATCACACATCACGAGTACTGGAACAACGTGTTTAATCACGTTCGAAATGCCTGAGAGGATCTGTTCCATCGTTTTTGTACCGAGCTGATCTTTATCTTCTTTTAAGCTAACCCATGTCGATGTCGTGTGCAGCTCTTCCTCTGGCAAATGTATTGGCCCTGAACCGATATTCTCAAACGTACTTAACTTGATTTTCTTAAATATGGTAGGCATCGCATTCACTGTAACATCCCCGAACCCAACAGTAGTGGAATCGTGCTCAGAAAGTTTGTCTTCTTCTAATACTTTTAAGCTAACTGCAAGGTTCGCATCTGTAAAATATTCCACATCTACTTGGCGCACATAAGCTTTCTTCTCATCCCAGTCCAACTCTTCCACTTGATACTGTATACCCTGGTGCAAATAGATGGCTTCATCATGAAGAAGCGTCATAGCGCTGAACCGATCCATTTCACCGATGACGATATGATCCGCTACGTTCGACTGATCGATGATCACGACGTTTTCTTGTGAAGCAGACCTAAGGCTGATGTTGTGTGCTGGGAACGAGTCATTCATCCAGTAATACTTCTCTCCTTTATGATGCAACAAGTTCTCTTCAGCGAGGTATTCAAGTATATCTTCTATTTCCATCGATCCAAAACGGTCGTCTTGTTTAAACGGTAGTTCGTAAGCTGCACATTTCACATGGTCGACAAGAATGACTAAGTTGTCGGGATTGATCCTTGCCGATTCTGGCGGCCGTTCAAAAAAGTACTCTGGGTGCTGAACAATGTACTGATCGATTGGCGTTGACCCAGCGACCATGATGATCAACGACTCTTCTTGTCTTCTTCCGGCTCTACCCGCTTGCTGCCATGTGCTCGCAACACTTCCTGGGTACCCTGTCATCACGCAGACTTGCAGCTGCCCGATATCAACACCTAATTCTAGTGCATTCGTACTTACGACTCCCATGATATCGCCGCTACGAAGACCACGCTCGATCTCTCTCCTTTGTTTAGGAAGATACCCGCCTCGATAACCTCTTATCGACTTAGGTCCGATGTCTTTTTTAACTAGCTCCTGTAGATGACTTAAAATAATTTCAACTCTAACACGACTTTTTGCGAAGACGATCGTTTGAATCTTATTTTTCAAGAAGTCTTTTGCGATACGATTTACTTCGACGGTAGCGCTCTTTCTAATATTGAGTGGCTGGTTCACAATCGGCGGATTATAAAAAACAAAGTGTTTCCTGCCGCGAGGTGCACCGTTGTTTTCTATAAGAGACATCGGTTTCTCTGTCAATTGTTCTGCAAGCTCTTTTGGATTAGCAATCGTTGCGGACGTGCAAACGAAAATCGGGTCACTGCCATAGAAGTTGCAAATACGTTTTAAGCGTCTAATTACGTTTGCGACGTGACTTCCGAAAACGCCTTTATACGTGTGAAGTTCATCGATCACAATGTACTTTAGGTTCTCAAATAGAGACACCCACTTTGTGTGGTGAGGAAGAATTGCAGAATGCAGCATATCTGGGTTCGTGATCACGATATGACCCGCTTTCCTCACAACCTGCCTTATATTCGGGGACGTATCACCGTCGTACGTGTAGCTCTTAATATCGATTCCCATATCATCGATTATCTCCGTAAGCTCACTGCGCTGATCTTGCGCAAGAGCTTTCGTTGGAAACAAATATAGCGCACGGCTATTTTCATCTTCAGCGATCGATTGGAGCACGGGAAGGTTATAACAAAGCGTCTTACCAGATGCAGTTGGCGTAACGGCTACTATACTATTTCCATTTTGAACTTCATTGTAAGCATCATACTGGTGAGTATAAAGCTGTTCGATTCCCCTCTCACGAAGGGCACTTTGTATTCGATGATCAAGTGACTCAGGCATCTCTCTCATCTTGGCAGGTTCCGGTTCGATCTCATGCCAATGAGCGATGTTTTCATCTTGCTTTAAATCATGTATTAATGTTTCTAACGTTTGTTTTCTATTCATCGCTTTCACCTCAATGTTCTATGCCTATTGTAGCGAATGTCTGTTTGCAATTCTACCTATAAGCAATAGAAAAAGAGGCAGAACGCCTCTTTATTACACTTCCAATTCGCTTTGAACAGATGTAAAACCTTTTTAGTCGTTTTCGATGAGTTCTCGATACAGATGATCCACTTTTTCTCTATTGATCTCATGCATCGGTAGTTCATTTGCTTTCTCCTCATAAACGTTTAGCTGTTGTTCCAGAAAGTCTGAAACCAGATTATCATGTTGAATCACTTTTCGATCGAGAAGATCTGTACATGTAACCTTCATTCGATTTGGTATCGTCGACCATTGTAAGAGCTCTTGAACTTTTTTATCCGGTATACGTTTACGGTCATAGATCCATTCCGTAAACAGGACGGACTTAAGCGCATATAGCAGGTGTTTTTGTTTTCCTGACTCACGGTAATTTGTAAGGTTTTTCTTCCCCATCTTCGTGTAATGAAACATGACCGGCTTTAGCTGAATCATCTCACCCGCAAGTTCGCGTACACGGTGAAACGAATCACTTTCTCGATAGATGATCGGCGATTGAAGCCACTCCAATAATGTTGGATTCGATTTCGTTAAAAGACCTAGCGCTTTCTTTATATCCCAACCGTGCAACTCTACTTCATCAGCCGCCTTTTCAATCACATCACTTTTTTGAAAAAGAGTGAGATACCATTCTATCTCATGTACATATATGAACCTTACATCATAATCGCTCTCTGCCCTATCATATCCCCACGCGCGACTTCCCGCTGCACATGCAAACAAAATGTGCACGTTGTTCTCTTTTTCAATTAAAGCGAGCGCTTCTCTAATACGATTCATACATAGCCCACCTTAAGAAAAGCTACCGAGCGATAACCCGATAGCTTTACTCTATTTTAGCTTATTTATAATGTGATCAATTTCTGATGTCGGCATACTGCACGTAAAGTTCTCACAGAGATAAACCACTGTTTCTCTCTGCTTTTCAAACTCAGAAGCGAATGTTGCCGCTTCTCGTAATTTAGTAGGATTATCAGTTACAAGAACCGTAAGTTCAGGTAAGAATTCACGTTGGAAAAATGTCTGTACTTTCCTTGTCTTCTCATCCTCTTGTTCACCGATCACAACTGCTTCCTTCGGAGAAGAAACTGTGAGCAGCTTACTCATTAAGAAATAGGCATGTCCACTTGGATACGAGGATACATCTCCTGCGAATGCTGTGAACATTTTATTTCCCCATTCTTCATACTTCGTTTCACCTGTTAGCTTTGAGAGTCGTAGGAGTTGAAGAGCCGCAACGCTGTTTCCAGACGGCAACGCCCCATCATGGACGTCTTTTGGCCTTGCAATTAATTCATCTGCGTCATGGCCGTAAAGATAGAAGCCGCCTACTTCTTCATCCCAGAATAAACGGTTCATCTCATCTGCCATGTGCTTCGCTTTTACTAGATACGTCGTTTCGAAGCTTGCTTCATAAAGTTCATTAAGAGCCCAAAGTCCATACGCATAATCATCATGGAAAGCCTTATGTTTAATTTCCCCATCTCGATATCTAGCCATAAGGCGGCCTTCAACAACAAGTTTTTTTTCAATGAACGAATAGGCTCGTGCAGCATATTCTTTGTAATCATCGTTATCAAAAACTTTACCAGCTTTTGCGAATGCAGCGATCATCAGCATGTTCCAACTTGTTAAGATCTTATCATCCTTATAGGGATGAACACGCTTCTCTCGTTCAGTATACAGCTTCTTCCTAGCTTCACTTAAAATCGAGAGAAACTCCTCTTCTGAATAGCCGTGTGTCTCAGCCTGCTTTGTTATCGTAGTTTTTATCAAGTTCGGTATGTTTTTACCTTCAAAATTCCCTTTTTCAGTCACATCGTAAGTAGAAGCAACGAATTCTCCTACTTCCTCTCCAAGAACTTTTATGACTTCTTCTTTTGTCCAAACGTAAAATTTCCCCTCTTCACCTTCGGAGTCGGCATCTTCTGCAGAGTAGAATGCACCTTCGTTTGACGTCATATCCCTTTTTACATACTCGAGAACTTGTTGCGCAATTTCCTTATAACGTTCGTTTCCAGTCGCTTGATACCCTTCCGTATAGGTCATCGCGAGCATCGCATTGTCATAGAGCATCTTCTCAAAGTGTGGCACAAGCCATTCTTGATCGACGGCATAGCGAGCAAAACCATACCCAATGTGGTCATAAATGCCGCCGTTCGCCATCCCATCGAGCGTCCTCGTTACCATCGTCGTAGCCAATTCGTTATCAAATGTACGCGCATAGCGCAACAAGTACATCAGCATGTGTGGAGAAGGGAATTTAGGCGTCGTCCCAAACCCACCAAAAATTGTATCAAACATATTTTGCATCTGGTCAAAGGCTTTATGAAGCGGTTCTTCAGAAAGAGAAGATCCTTCTGACTTCATTCGTTCTTGAAGAGACTGCGTGATTTGATCACCGATTCTCGTAATCTTCTCTGGATTCGACTTGTACTGTTCAGAGAGCTGCATGATCGCATCCTTAAAACCAGGAATGTTATAGCGGCTTTCTTTAGGGAAATATGTTCCTGCATAAAATGGCTTTTGATCTGGAGTTACGAATACATTGAGCGGCCAGCCTCCCTGACCGGTTAATCCCTGACAAACTTTCATATAGATCGAATCGATATCTGGGCGTTCTTCCCGATCAACTTTGATCGCTACGAACCGCTCGTTTAAGAGTTTCGCTGTTTCAACATCTTCAAAACTTTCCCGCTCCATCACATGACACCAATGACACGTCGAATAACCGATCGACACCAACACTGGCTTATTCTCACGCTTCGCTTTTTCGAACGCTTCCTCTCCCCATGGATACCAATCGACGGGATTGTGTGCGTGCTGAAGTAAATACGGCGACTTTTCATCGATCAGCTTATTAACGAATTGATTCTTTCCATCTTCACTCATACCTTCACCTCTCACATTTTTATACTAAGTGTATCAATAAAACGAATGGATGATAAAGCCTGACTTGTCAACTTTTTCATTAAGAGTATTAGCATGTCCTCTTCCTCTTGCATACTCTAGTAACGTAAGGAGGTGGATTTTGTGAAGCATAGCAAACCTTATTTTAAGAGACTGCCTCAGCGTCCTCGCCTTGCGAGCGACCGTTCTTATAGCTCGAATACAGGTGGAGAATCGAGAGGGGACTGTTCAAGATTCTGTTCATCTGTCTGTCGTAGGTTATTTCCATTCAGCTTTAATCAATGTGTTAGAGATTGTCAATCATGTCAAACCGGGTTGCTCTTTGAAACTGACGAAGAGTACCTAGGTGAAGACGATGAAGATATGAAAGACGAAGATTAATAGAAAAAAGTCACCATGATGGTGACTTTTTTTATCTTCCTTTCCCGTAAAGCTCTGTCACGCCCCACACCTTGTCATGACCGTTGTACTGATTTAGGGCGATATCTAAATCATGAAAATAACGATGGAGTTTCTTAATGTGGTTTGCACCAGGTTTTTCAAGATAACGAAGTGCGTACGTTTTAATCTCTTTTAAATCTTTTACGAGATCTTTGTTTTCTGATTCTGTCTCTATGTAATGGTTTGCATGAATGATGACGTTGATTGCTTTTTCACTTTGTACGTTATCATCTAAATCTTTTATACCACCGTATCCAGCTGTTTCGTTATAAAACCCGTGCGTAAGAGAAATAAACTCTTTAATGTTATCAAACTGTGGTTCAGAAATCACTTTAGCTTCTAATTCTCTTAGCTCTTCAGTCGATAACCTCTCATCTTGCGCCACCGCTTCATTAGGGGTCGCTACAAAACTACCTTGCGTTGACTTCACTTCCTTATCCAAGGAAAAAATATAATATGCTGTTAACGCAAGCGTCAGAATCGATGCTACGCCAAGCCAGACAACCACCGTTTTTGTTTTCATAGATTCCCCTCTCATGTGCCTTTTTAACTAGTTTATCCAACAAAAGGAAATCGCACAAGGTGTTGACAGACAATTCGAAAAGCGATGTTTTATTACTTCATAAAACATCGCTTCTACGTCGCCATACCTATTACTTCATTCATGGTTGTACTCTCCACCGAACGTTTCCGTCACACCGAACGTATCAGGATGATCGTATCCGTTCATTGCTTTATCAAGATCATGAAAATATCGGTGAAGGAGCCTCACGTCTGCTTCATCCAGGTCACTGCTTGCGATCATTTTGATCGCTTGTAAATCTACTTTTAGATCATGATGCTCCACACCATTTTCAAGGAAGATATTGATGTAGGCAGTAACCGCCTCAGCATGTTTCTCTTGATCTTCCATTTCGACTCTCTCGATCATCCCATACCCTGTCGTTCTATTATAAAAAGCATGAAAATCTGAAACAAAATCTTCTACAAACTGATATTCAGTAGGAAATGATGCGGAAGACACCTCTGTTGCACTTGCCTTCGACCCTTCCATTTCTGTATGAAGTGAAAATATATAAATATATAGGGCAGCGAACGTGGCAGCGATGAGAAGACTAAGAATGGAAAACATGACTTTAGCATGTTCCATCGATTTTCCCCCTATCAAGTTTCTACTTCTCTCTACCTCACAAAGCCCAAGATGTGCTTAATCTTACCTACACCCCATTTCGAATCAGCTTCATTCCTCTTTACAGGCGTTTCTTCAGTTCGAAAACGATTTTGAACGATGGCCATCAAACGCTCTTCTCGCTCCGACATGTGTGCAGCAGCTACTTTCCGTTCCTTTTCAACTTCTTCCTGGTAGAACGCCCTCTCCTCCGCAGAAACATCCGTTAGATCATCGATCTTTTTGCCAATCGCGTTAAGTTCTAGTTGATTCATAGACGCATGAGCATCTGAAGCAGTCGCAATTTCTTCATGGACGATTTCATGAATCTGATGAACGATATCTTTTTCCATCTTCTTAACCGTCTTATCCATCTTCAGCAATTGCTTGACTTCTTCCGATTCAACAAACGAAACGATTTTTGATAATGATTCTTTTATTTCTTCTTGGTCTTCATACGTTGAGTAAACTACCGATTCTTCAACTTTCTCTACTTCTTCAACCTGTGCTTGCAGCTCTTTTTCCCTTTCGATCTCCTGTTGCTTGAGCTCTGCAGCTTGATTAAATTCATCGATTGCTTTTTGTTCTTGGAGTTCGATAATGTGCTGTTCGAGTGCTAACGAAATCGCATCATCATCTGTGTTACTCGCTTTCATGTTGGTGATCAAGTAAAGGATTTCTAGATCTCTATCCGTATAAGTACGAGAATTGTTTTCATCACGTGGAATTTCAAGGAATGCAGAGAATTGATTCTCCCACTGCTTCAATGTATGTTTGGTCACTTTAAACAGGTCAGCAACACCAGAAATCATCAGATGATTATTCATTACTGCCAGTCCTCCCCAAATGTATTACAGTTCTATTCAATGCCTTCATATGGAATTTCCTGCATGATGACAAAGGTTCTTAAAAACAGTCAGAGTTTATCAAATCTGCCAACGATGCTCCATATCAACACGGATTATGTAACTTTTTAGATCCAACATGAAGCCTGATGTTCTCTTTTCAACAAACTACATAAAAAATCGTCATCTCAAACGAATTGAGATGACGATATATGGCATTACTTATTTAGTTGGATCTCAATGAACCGATCATCTTTCTCGGACGCATTCCCTCTGCCGTCTGTATTGTTCGTGACTGCATAGAGGGAATCATCATAATACAATGACCGAAGTCTTCCAAAACCAGAAATAACCGTTTCACTGTTGTTTTCATCAAGAGCAAAGGAGCGGACTTCATTCCCCCTTAACGTTGCAGCATAGAGCGTTTGATCCTTTATTACGATTCCTGAAGGGGCCCAAGTATCCTTACCAGAGTGATACATTGGAGAGGTCATCCCCTCTTGTTCTTCGTCTCCTTCAATAACCGGCCACCCGTAATTCTCTCCTGGTGCGATCTTGTTGATTTCATCATGAGCTGAATCTCCGTGTTCTGAAGAATACAGCTGGCCACCATCATCCCACGCTAAACCTTGTGGGTTACGATGACCATATGAATAGACGTAGGAATTTGCAAAGGGATTATCATCTGGTATCGAACCATCTTGATTCATTCTAAGGATTTTTCCAGCAAGGCTCGTTTTATCTTGAGCTAGATCAGGGTTCGTAGCATCGCCAGTCGTGATATATACCTTCTCATCTGGACCAATCTTGATTCTACCTCCGTTATGATATAAAGACCCAGGTATCCCGCTTATCAATTCCTTCGTTTCTTTCCATCCGCTATCACTTTTGGTCACCTCTATCACTCTATTTACCGTTTGCCCATCCTCTTCATACGTATGGTAGACGAACGCTTTCCCTGATTCAGAAAAATCCGGATAGAGCTCTATACCAAGCAAGCCACCTTCTCCTTTCGTTAGTAAAGGCTTATCGAGCTCAATCTCCTCACGTTCTAGCTTGCCGGCTTCATACTTCGCGATCGTTCCTTCTCTTTCAGTCATATAGAATGTTTCACCTGACTTCACGATTTCCCATGGAATCTGCAGGTTTTCAACGATGACGTCGGCAGCTCCTTCATCTGGCGCAGTTGTCTGCTCATCTGATGAAGCGCATGCGGTTACCATAAGCAGCGTTAGTAACGCAAACCATCTAATCTTGACCACTCCTTTACTCACAAGGGCTAATTCCTTAACTCTTCTATACACGAGTTGAGAAACCTTCCTGTGCTACACTAATCCAACCGTGTTATGGCTTCTGAAAGATCATAATCGAGTGGAGATAATTCCGTTTCTTTTCCCATCGCCATTCTCGCAAGCTCTAGACCTAAGTATGGTCCAACCGTCAATCCTGATGCTCCTAGTCCGTTAGCAGCTAGTAGGCCACTTGTTTCTGGAACATGACCAAACACAGGGAGAAACCCTGGTGTAAATGGACGAAACCCTACTTTCGCCTCGACCATCGTACTATCGCTAAGACCAGGAGCTACTTGTAGTGCTTTACTAAAGATTTCATGTAACCCACCTGCTGTCACTCGTTTATCAAATCCTACATCGTTTTCGTGCGTTGCACCGACAACCACTCGACCATCATCAAAGCTCAGCAAGTATTGATCGTTCGGAGGCATTACGACCGGCCACTCATCAGTGTCTTCCTGCACATCAAGATGCACGATCTGAGCTTTTTGCGATGTTACCTGAAATGATAAACCGAGTGGTTCGAACAGCTCGTTCGCCCATGCTCCAGCAGTAACGATCACGTTATCTGCTTTTATCTCACGATCCGAAACCTTAACACCAGTCACATTACCCGCTGTATGCAGTAGTTCTGCGTTTCCTTCTACCATAGTTGCGCCGAACTTTTTAGCAACACGTAAAAGAGCCTTCCTAAGGGCTGCACCATTAATTCTTGCTGCACCGCTCACATACACAGACTGGTAATCCTCTGAAATCGGCGGAAACATTGCTTTCGTTTCTTCTGTGGTCAACTTTCTTATCTCACCAATTTCTGGCGCATCTTCACGTCTCTTCAGAGCGCGCTCGATCATCTTATCGAGCTTTTTCTCATCAGTGTGTAGGCTGATCGCTCCAACTTTTTTGTAGCCTGTTTCTGTTTCCCCTTCCGCTGTTAATTGTTCGATTAAATCTGAGTAATATTTCGCCCCGCCCTTTGCAAGCCTGTACCATACTTTATTGCGTCGTTGCGATAGCCAAGGACACACGATGCCGGCTGCAGCATCTGTTGCCTGACCCGAATCGGCTCGATCGACAATCGTAACGTCGGCACCTTCTTTCGCTAGATGATAGGCAGTAGATGCTCCTAGAATTCCAGCACCAATAACAACATATGATTTCATTTATGAACACCTTTTCGAATAAATTTAGTTTCATTAGCTATTGTACATAATGAAGACGCCGCTCACAATCAAACGCTGGCAATGCACTCCTTTAACAACCTTATGTTAAAATTGTGCCATTACCAATAAAGGAGTCATTCACAATGAACAAACAGCTTGATCATATAGGAATAGCCGTTCGACGCATCGATGAAAGCATCACGTTTTACACAAACGTTTTAGGCGGTACGCTTGTCGATCACTACCGGAGTGAGGCACAAGGGGTGGAGAGCGAGATCGCAGTGATCGATATTGACGATAGCCGCGTTGAACTCTTGATGCCTACGAATAACACGACTTCTCCAATCGCAAGATTTATGAAACAAAAAGGAAAAGGCGTCCACCATATCGCATATCGCGTTGATAACCTAGATGAGGCGTTAGAAGAACTAAAGAAACAAAACATACGAACCTTAGAGGATACGCTACGAATCAACAAGCATGGAAGAAGGTTGATCTATTTAAACCCTGCCGATACAGAAGGTACGATTATTGAGTACTGTGATTATCCAGAACAATCATAACCTGATTTTATTGGATTCTAATCAGCATCATGGCAAGAGAAAACAGCTTTAATCCTGTAATCTTTAAACGTTTCGGCATATAAAAACGGTCAGTGGTTGATACCCTCTGACCGTTCTCCGTATGTCTGCCAAGCATTCCTTTTATTGGGGTTTTGATGTCCATCCCCTCGTTTTTCCTTGCAAACTTTTTATAATCTCATTTGCAAGTGAGAATACTTCTGTCAATTTATCTTTACTGATCCACTTAATCGTATCGTCTACTGTATGTAATAGATTTGAAACGCCACAGTTACTGAACGGTATACTAGGCACACCATTTGAGAAAAAGGTATAATGGTTACTCTCATACCATGGTGCTGTCCATTGGACAGCTGGAAACTTTCCCTTGATCGCTTTTACATAACTTTCAAATTCATTTGATCCAGACATGAGTGTAACATTATTCGTGCCAAGCGATTGACCGATACCATCAAAGTTCATGGCGACTAGTGCTTGAGGAAGGTCGTTTAGGTATGCCTTCAAATAAACCTCGTCTCCTAGACCGAGAAATTCTTCTGAACTAAAAAAGATGAACTCGAAACTAGTGTGCCAATCACTTCTCTTAGAAAGCTCTTCAGCTAACGAGAGGACAACTGCCACTCCTGAAGCATTGTCGAAAGCTCCGTCAGTATTAAACACCGTATCATAGTGAGCAGTAAGAATGATTTTTTCAGTCCCATACCCATTTATTTTCCCAATGATATTCTTCGTTTTACCTTCTTTTCTTCTACTCTTTATCACGCATTTTACTGAGGAGGTTGAAGGGCTATTTTTTATGGTTAAACCTACTTCTGGGGAAACCGTTAAAGATGGAATGAAAAAGTCCCAATCGTTGATTAACGGTTGATTTATTTCTTTTTCCATTCTTACAAATAAGATGGCTGAAGGATTTTTCTCTTCAAGTAGTTGAATCACTCTTTGATGATGTTCAGGATTATAAATTGTAAACCCTTTAGGAACATAGTTTTCTTTTGATAATTCACCGTATAATAACGCGATCTTCCCTTGAAGGTTTTGTGATGCAGAGAGTTCTTCAATTGTGCAAAAAGAGACGATTGATCCCGAAACCTCGACTGACTCAGAAAAACCATTAGCTATAGCCTCTAAACGATACCCATCAACCTCAATAAAAGCTTCATTAAGCCGCCAGTTTGGTACTTCAAATTCTTGAATGTCTACGTTGATTTCAGCATTTCTTAAAACTTCTTCAATATAATGGGACGCCTCGTGATTTGCCTCTGATCCGACTGGACGGCATCCTATCTCTGTCGATAGTGTATGGAGATGATCCATATAAGTTCCCTGCAACATTTGCATTACTTCTCCCCCTGAAATCAATTTAAAATCTCTTCACCCATGGGTTTCACGGCTTCCCGATAACTGGAAACTTATCTACTACAACAATCAATTCTTCTATCAACTTCGTTAAATATGATTGATCCGATTCAAATGTAAAGTTCAATATAGCCCCAGTCCCCATTGGATAACAGGTTTCTCCAGACCACATCACGTTACCTAATGCATCCATTCTCCCCTCGAGTAGAATGAAGTCTTCCATATTCTCGAGCACTGCCTTTCCTTTTAACGTTTCATTCATCGTTTTCAGTTCTTCCAAAAAAGACAATAATTCATTCGTTCTTACATTCGCACGGAATTTAGCTGAGTATCCAGGGATTTTTAGTAAAACGTAAGAGTCAATCCAATTACCGTCCCAATAATCGGTAGAGTCAGGATATTTTCTTCCCAATACTTCAATTGCAATCTTTGATTTGTCTCCTAATAGTTGGAATTGAATGACGGCCACCCCCTCACCTTATTATTGACCTCTGGACTAATAAATCGACTAGCACGTATCGGAATAGCAGCAACTATCATTATACCAAAAAGGAAATTTATAGCAGTACGCCTTTTATACGTTTCCGCTATCAATGATAAAGATTTTCTTACACTATTTGTTTCGGTTGACTAACTCGTTTAAAACTTGATCAATCCGCTCATGGTAGTGATAACTTCCGTTTCTCTTAAAATCAAGCCCACAACCGCTATTTGTGACTTGGATGGTTTCATAGTTTACTTCACCTTCTCCATACAAATGAACACTTCCTGCATTTCCTCTATAGATACAATCTTTATTAATAACCGTACGCTCACCATCATCATGTTGATAAAAATACGTATCCTCGATCAAACCATGTGGCATTGCAAACGAAGTCTTTGCTTCGCCGTATTGTAGCTTGTCACCAACATATGTATAAACCACCTCTTCTATATAAACTGTGATAACCCTTTGGTTACTTTCCTCTTTAACTATTGAACTTCCATCGAGGTTGTATAAAAGTAATATAGGGCCTTCATAACCCTCTGGGATAAGATGAGTTATGTTTGTTTTTGCTTCATCTCCATTCGCCTTCTTCTCTATTGATACGTAAGAATCATAAACAAGCACCCCAATGACTACAGTTAGGATAATCATCGTATTCATGATCATCGATTTTAATTGAATCGTTCTCTGATTCATGTGCTGTAATTCCTCTACTATAAAGAAAAAGATGGATGCTACAATAGCGTAGTGAACATACTCCTCTTCAATGACAATAATTGTCGCATAAGCTAGCGAAACGTGAATGGACGCTGCTGTAATGAACCGAAATGTTGGCACTTTAGATGATAGCCAGTCAGATAAAAAAGACACTGGAATTCCGTAGATTACATTACCAATTCCTGCAAACAAGATCACAAACATAATGAAAAGAGACCCAGTGATTATAAACAGGGCATTAGTACTTAGAAAGCCCTCTATCAACCAGTAAACACATGTCAACGATGTGGAAAATAGAGCTGAAATTAATTTTGATTTTATCCTCATATTCTCCCCCCTTTTAAACCTTACTTATTATGATTCTGTGAAACATTTCACATATAATGTAACATAACTACCTGCCAGCGGTTAAACAAAGTTATTACTCAAACTATTTGAAGATACGATCTCTATTTTAAAATGAAGGATTTATAAAAGAGGTCAGAAAGCTCCCCCACTTGAAGGGGGTATTCACCCTTTTTTCATAATTCGCTTGATGTCCAATACAGTTATGAACACGACAAATACCGAAATCAAAGAGAACAAAATTGTAGTCCCTACACCATCCGGAATGTGTTGATTGTTGTAAATTATGTAAAGATAAATGAGCCATAAACCTACTATTCGGATTAAACTATTCATTTGCGATGACTTAAACATTGTATATTCACCGTCCAATCACGAAAGTTAGAAACAAGAGAAAGCTGTTAACCTATACTTTTTCCCTCTCAAAGGAAGTATGGAAGATATAAAATGACGGATGAGAGGATCCCGGTTATTCCAACGATTAAGGTTCCTATCACAAATGGGTGCTGTGATAACTTAAAGATTAAGACATTATTTGATTGATATCTTGAACTAAAATTACCAACAGTTCTACTAGCGTTCTCATGGAATGGTCTAAAGTAGCCCGGAAGCCATACGATCGCTATTAATAGTACGCTACATGTGAACCAGGAATCTAAGAAATTCCATTGAGTTTTCCAAGAAAAAAGAAAAACTAAAGCAATGTCGAACGAAATTGTTACGAATACAAGAAAGATATACTTAACCTTACTACTCAGCGTATTTTCTAAAACCTTACTGAATGTGGAAGATATTTTACTTAGTAAAAATGCAATTGCAAGTGTACTAAATAGAAACACCAAACCGAAAGCAAATTTATAAATCAAAGCGATGACTCCTTTCTATTATAGTTGTTTGATCAAATTTATTGCTGAATGACTTCGATGGATACTATTTAGTTTAATAATAGTGTAGAAATCTCCTACACCTTGTTAATCAATACGATTATAATTGGAAAAAGTTTCAAAAAAGGCATAAAAAAAAGCGTCATTCTTGTTAGAATAACGCTCCTTTTACTTATAGATAGTAGACACGACTAACCTATGCTTTTTTTAAAGATGGATGTAAATAAAGAAAGGAAGAAGCAGTAGCAACGACTCCACCAATTAATATCGTTAGGGTAGTACTGTATTGCTCAGCTATTAGCCCTGCAACTAAAGCCGCTACCTGCATTAGTAACCAAGTCATAAAACGACTAGAAGCTTGAACTCGTCCTAAGAGATTGTCTGGGCTTAGATGTTGACGTATCGTGACGATACAAGGTGTCATAATTGCCGCAGATACTGTGCCAACTGCATTCATGATTGCTAACCAAAGGAAAGAATCATACATTACAAAACCGATAATTGATAATCCACCTAAAGCTCCTGCTATGAAAAGGATCGATCTGTAACTGAAATGTTTCTTTAACCAATTCGTCGTTAATGCACCAACAATAGCCGCCACACCACCAATCGATAAAAGAAAACCAATTTCAATTGCATCAAACCGTGCTGTTGATTTTAGATGGATGACAAGCATCGTTAAGAAAAGAGTGGTTCCAAAGATTGAAAAGAGCATCGCTAAGTTTGAGTATAAAATTGGTTTTACATCAATAACAAATCGAAACCCTTCCTTAATTTCTGAAATGATTGTTGTTGTCGTCACTTTCTCTTTCTGTATATTACTATCAATACTTAGACTTAACGTCACGATAAAACCCACTAAAAAAGATAAGCTGTTGATGATTAATCCTATACCAGGATTAAAAATACTAATGATGATTCCACCTAAGCCAGGAGCAACAAACACAGCTGCTTGGAAAACACCTGTATTTATTGAGTTGACTAGTTGAAGGTCTTTCTTTTTGACGAGCTTTGGAACAGAAGCAAATTGACACGTATTATACACCTGGGTCAACAAACCAACAATCAACGCCCCACCGTATATCTCCCAAATCGTTAAGGAGTTTAATATGTATAAAAAACCTAAAAAGCCTACAGTTAAAAACCGTCCTAAATCACAAAACAAGAGTATCCTTCTGCGATTAAAATTATCAGCCAATACGCCAGTAAAGGGCTGGATAAGGATTGGTAGCCTTTCGAGAGCAGCTACGATTCCCATGCTAAGCGGTGAGCCGGTAATTGCTAGTACAATCAACGGCAGCGCTATCAAATAGATTTGATCTCCGAAGAAGGATACTAAGTTACCACCGATAAACCGAAATACTTGGAAATTCTTTTTGAACTCAGGAATTTTATCCTCTGATCCCATTCGTACAATAGAATTATTCATAGGCATCCCCTTCTTATTTACTATCCAGATACAGACTTAAATCGGCAGGTAAGAAGTCAATGGCACTTTGATTAATGTCGTATTTATGGTTTGAAACCTGAGATACTAGCTTTGCTGATTTCAAGATCTTCAAATGATGATGAACGGTTGTCTTACCTAGCTTCAGCTCGTGCGTTAACTCTTGTAAAGATAAGTGGTCATCTTTTATCATTTTCAGTATTCGTAAACGTGTTTCATCTCCTAACGCTTTATAGCGTTGTACCAATTGTTTATTAGGTATATATTTCTCATCTGAGATACTTTCATTGGCTACCGCATAATAAAATACTTTGACTCCTTCAAGGTCTGCTTCAACGTTCCAAGGTCGGTAAAAATAGTGTGGAATAAGAAGAACTTTTTGTACACCTGGTTCCTTTAAGTAAGTAACACCGTCAGTAGCCCACGTAATAAACTCCTCAGGATCTAGACGATTTAGCATGTTTTCTTTTGAAACCTTGTCCTTTAGAAGAATCTCATTCAACTTGTTTTTATCAGGTTCAATAACCGTTTCATACCACCCGGTCATAACTTCAATTAGATGTTTTTTCAGCTTTTCAGCAGAAACTTGATTTATAAATTCTAAATAGCTTGGAAGAAAAGGGTGATGCTTCGTGATCATCCGCAATTCACGAAGTGCGTCTTCTGATCCATTCAAAAGTTCATTGATCAAATCGTAATACTCTTGACCTAAATACGGAATTGAAATGGTCTTCAGCTGATGCGCTGATAGCCTCTCCACATAATTTGTAAAAGAGTCAAGATGATCAAACTCTTTCTGATGAAGAATCTGGAGAAGCGTTTTCCACGTATTATGTTTTTTTACAAATCGAAGCTGTTCAAGCATTCTTGTGGATAGAGATTGTTCGATTGCTTTTCGTTTTTGTTTAGAAATATCCAAGGTATCAACCAAAGAGTCGTTTGTTATCGCAGCGATACCTAAAGCAGATTCCCATAATAGAGAGCTTTCCAGTTGGATACTATACTTTCCATTTGATAATTTCGTGCTTACAGAAAACAATTCCATATTATCCCTCCCACTACCATTCTATATTTATAGAACAGAATATTCAATTTTATTTTAATTATGAAACAGCCACTCTAGTTTTAGAGTGGCTGTTTCAAAACATTTAGCTATGACATATTACTACTCTCACTTACCTACATGAGTTGACAGTATCAAATCCTCAAACTCTTTTAGATCTGCTTTTCCTCCAAATTAAATCATTAAAAAAGTTTTAAATAGATGATCCAGTCAAATTGATTCAAACCTGCTTTTCAAGCTCATTGTCAATTTCATTTAAAACTTTTATCATAACACTTTTTAGTTAGTTTGTAGATTGGGAAAACAATTGTTTAATAACCTCTTAATAGTCATTTAACAGCCACATATTTCCCAATATTATTATCCTTTGGCACATGTTACCATAGTATTTGTAATAGTCGAACTTTTCTGACATACATATCCGGGCCCGGGACGTTAACATCACGAGCACATGGTTTGATTGTTATTTGTAATAAAATCATGATCGGAGGAAAAGAAATGAAAGTTACATTAAGAGCATTAAGCGCTGTATTTAGCCTGGTTCTCGTTCTGTCTTTACTGGTTGGTAACTTACACTTTACAACCCCCTCAGCATCCGCTGCATCGGTGGACAAAGGGCCTAAAGACTTCCTCGTTGGTTTTAAATCAAACATTCAGACAGCTCAGATTAACAACATTAAGAAATTAGGCGGACAGGTGAAGCATCAGTATAAATTTATGGATACGATGCTAGTTTCGTTGCCAGATAAAGCAGCTGAAGCCCTTAAGAAAAATCCAAATGTATCTTATGTTGAAGAAGACCAAATGGCGTATGCAATTGGACAAACAACACCTTGGGGCATCCCTCATATCAAAGCAGATCAAGTTCATTCGACTGGAAACACTGGTTCTGGAGTTAAAGTTGCTGTCTTAGATACAGGTATTGACGCTAGCCACGAAGATCTGAACGTGAGCGGCGGCGCAAGCTTCGTTTCAAGTGAGCCTAATGCCTTTACAGATGGCAATGGTCATGGAACGCACGTTGCAGGTACGGTTGCTGGACTTAATAATACAGTAGGCGTCCTTGGAGTAGCGCATTCAGCTAGTCTCTATGCAGTAAAAGTGCTAGACAGCTCTGGAAGTGGGACCTATAGCGGCATCATTCAAGGAATTGAGTGGGCAGTCGATAACAATATGGATGTTATCAACATGAGTTTGGGCGGAAGTTCTGGTTCAACTGCTCTTCAAGATGCTAATGACAATGCATACAACTCAGGTGTATTAGTGATTGCAGCAGCTGGAAACGAAGGAACAAGAGGCAAAAAGAACACGATCGGCTATCCTGCGAAATATGCTTCTGTAATGGCAGTAGGAGCAGTAGATTCAAGCAACAACCGTGCATCTTTTTCAAGCGTAGGCTCTGAACTAGAAGTGATGGCTCCTGGTGTTAACATATTAAGCTCTGTTCCAGGAAACAGCTATGACAGCTATAATGGAACGTCGATGGCTTCTCCACACGTTGCGGGAGCAGCAGCACTTATTATGGCAGGCAACACTGGATTATCAAACGTACAGGTTCGTCAGAAGCTTGTTGATACAGCTATCCCTCTTGGAGATTCGTTCTATTATGGGAACGGCGTAATCGATGTGTACGAAGCTACCAGATAATACATTAGCAGGAATGCATGGATCATTACGATCCGTGCATTTTTTATCTTATTCCTTACACTTCCACAAACATATGTTTAAGCATGCATATTCTTGTTCTTTTCCTCTCTAATCTCCTTATATTCTTACTTACAATTTACTCACCTCTCTCAATCTCAATTTCAGTTTAACTGCCTACTTTTAAAATTAATTATAGTAAAATGCCTTCAATTAATGATCTCTTCATACCTATTAATTTCATGTAATTCATTTTTCTACTTTGATGATGGTCTTTTTATGCACGTCATTTGAAATTCAACTTAAAATTTTTGATATAACGTTATTCTGCGGAATGTAGGTTGGGAAATGAATTGGTTAACAACCTATTAAACCTCTCTTAGCGACCGTATATTTCCCAATACTATTATTTTCTAACTCATGATACGATAGTATTCGTAATAGTCGAACTTTTCTGACATACATATCCGGGCCCGGGATTTGTCCATCACGAGCACTTAGTTTGATTGTTATCGCATCTAAAATCACGATAGGAGGAAATGAAATGAAAGTTACATTAAGAAGACTAAGCATCATTCTCAGCGTGGCTCTTGTTCTATCCTTATTGGTCGGTTTCTCTTCACCTTCAGCATCAGCTGCACCGGCTGACAAAGGACCTAAAAACTTCCTCGTTGGTTTTAAAACAAACGTTAATCAAGCTCAAATAAAAAACATACAGAAATTAGGCGGACAGGTTAAGCATAAGTTTAAACATATGGATACGATGCTTGTATCATTGCCTGAGCCAGCGGCAAAAGCTCTTAAAAAGAACCCTAACGTGTCATATGTTGAAGAAGATCAAGTAGCACATGCGATTGGTCAAACAACACCTTGGGGCATCCCTCATATTAAAGCAGATCAAGTTCAAGCGACTGGAAACACTGGCTCTGGAGTTAAAGTTGCTATACTAGATACAGGAATTGACGCTAGCCACGAAGATCTGAACGTGAGCGGCGGTGCAAGTTTCGTTGCTGAGGAACCAGACGCAACTACAGACGGCAATGGACATGGTACTCATGTGGCAGGTACAGTTGCTGGACTAAATAATAGTGTTGGCGTACTTGGTGTAGCACCCTCTGCTAGTCTCTATGCTGTAAAAGTACTAGATAGCTCTGGTAGCGGTACTTACAGCGGCATCATTCAAGGAATTGAGTGGGCAGTGGACAATAATATGGATGTCATCAACATGAGTTTGGGTGGCAGCTCTGGTTCAACTGCACTTAAAAATGCGACTGACAATGCTTACAACTCAGGTGTGTTAGTTGTTGCGGCAGCTGGTAACAGTGGAACGTTCTTCGGCTTTAACACAATTGGATATCCGGCGAAATATTCTTCTGCAATGGCTGTCGGCGCAGTAGATTCTAACAATAAACGCGCATCGTTCTCAAGTGTAGGCTCAGAGCTTGAAGTAATGGCACCAGGCGTTAACATTTTAAGCTCTGTACCTGGTAATGGCTACGACAGCTTCAATGGAACGTCAATGGCTTCTCCTCACGTGGCTGGAGCAGCTGCACTTATCCTTGCAGGCAACCCTAGCTTAACAAATGCTGAAGTTCGTCAAAAGCTTAACGACACAGCGAAACCTCTTGGTGATTCTTTCTATTATGGGAACGGTGTGATCGACGTTCTTGAAGCGACAAAATAATAGAGTAGTAGAAAAGCATGGATCGATTATGATCCATGCTTTTTCATCTTTAAAATAGATTCTACAAACTTTTTCTTTTCATTCGTATAGGAGCGCTCATCATTTGGGTACTTTTCTGCTAAAAGTTTCTTGAGCTGCTCATATTCTTTAGCAGCCGTTCGGTTTTCTTTTAAGTAGTTTCTAAAAAACAGATGTTCTTCCCACCAATCCCCTCGGTACTCAACTACATGAACAACATGTGTTTTCGTTAGATTCTCAAGATCAGTGAACTTAGCAAAAACGGTTTTTCCTTCAATTCGTACTTTTGGTAAATGATAGTAGCCGACTTCTTTTAATTTTTCCATATTAAACTTATCAATATCTTCTAAAGAGTTTAATCCGACCATTATATCCATAATAGGCTTTGCCTCTATGCCTTCGATTGCTGTACTCCCAATCTGTTGAATATCAATTATATGTGTACCAATAACTGAGTGTAACAGAGATCTTTCCTCATCGAATAACTGCTTCCACTCATCTGAATGATTTACTAAG
This sequence comes from Anaerobacillus sp. ABR4_321, assembly GCF_056158505.1. Lineage (NCBI taxonomy): Bacteria > Bacillati > Bacillota > Bacilli > Caryophanales > Bacillaceae > Anaerobacillus > Anaerobacillus sp. ABR4_321. The sequence goes on along the minus strand of NZ_JBSWTK010000001.1, from coordinate 2,461,243 downwards.
ACAACTTCTCCTTTGTTAAGACCTAACATTTACAACCTCCTAATAGACTTTTAGGAATGATTAATTCATAACTCTATAAGTCCTTGGCCTGTAAAGTTCTTTCTTAATTCATGGATTCCTTACAGCACTTTCTCCATTGATATCCTTGTATTCGAGTACCCTAGTTTCTTATATAAGCGATAAGCTCCATCATTTTTCCCAAACACACTTAATCCGATTGACTTCACACCGCATTCTCTTAGCTGACCCTGAAGCTTTTCGATAGTCTTAGTTCCGAACCCTTTTCCTCTATGTTGTTCGTCTATTAAAATATGGTATAAGTATGCTGAATTAATCTCTGGAATAATGCTATACCAAAGAACTCCCACTTTTTCATTTGAATGCGCTTCCACAACATTGTACAAATATTGTCCCTCAGTGGCTAATCCATCCTTAAACATGTCAGTGATCATCATCTCTGATTCCTCTAAAGCTTGTTCCTTTGTTAAGTTGAAGTTTCTTGTGATTTCATCCGCATGATCAGGGATCATGAAATCCATATACCTTTTAAATTCTACTTCATCAAGTTTACTGAATTTAATCATGGGTTCTCTCCATTCTATAAAACTATCTGTTTCTTAATATTTAAGTTTTCTACCATCTCTATTTCAAAACTATTCTGATTTTATCATAAATCACCCTTCAGAAGGATGAGAAAAAAATGAGCGTGACCCCTTCAGGTAACGCTCACGCCTTATGAAAAATATTAATCTTTTACATGATCTCTGAAATAATTCCCCCAATGGGGTTGTGTTCCGTCAATGTCTTTAAAGCCATATTGCTCTGAAAGCTCCCATGTACTATATACTCCTCCAGTTTTCTTAGCTATTTCAGGATCAGAAGCTAAACATTTAATTGCTTCACCAATGTAATAAGGCGACTCAGATGCAATAAAATGTTGATCTACTTTCACTCCTTCTTTCCAATTTCCTTCCGTAACTCCCATCAATTCAAGCATCGCTTCTGACCTTAAAAATCCTGGTGTTACAGCGATGGAGGTGATTTCATCATCTATTAAGTCATCTGCCATTGCCTGAGCCATATGTATAGTTGATACTTTTGCTAAACTGTAATAAAAATTTCCCCGTGGCTTATAATCAACCCCATCGGTAATCTCTATTATTAATCCTCCATTATTTTCTTTAAACAACGGAATACTATGATGAGCTGTAATAATATGAGATTCTACAGCCTGCTTTTGCATTTGGAGTCCTTTTGATAAGCTATGTTCGCCTATCGGCTTCCCCCACTCTGTTAACGGATCCCCACCCCATACATCGTTGACTAAAATATCAAGTCGTCCACTTTCTCTTTTTACTAGATTCATCAATTCAACGACTTCAGATTCAACGGTATGATCGACTCTGACAGGTATCCCTAATCCACCAGATTTTGTAACCATTTCAGCTGTTTCTTCAATTGTCTCCTTACGCTTCATAGGGGATTGACTCTTTGAAGTTGTTCTTCCTGTTACATAAACTGTAGCTCCCGCTTCACCTAACTTAACTGAAATCCCCCTTCCAGCTCCTCTCGTTCCACCTGCGACGATTGCAATTTTCCCCTCTAAAGATTTCATTATATACCTCCATCTGTCTGACAAAGTCCTCTATAGATTAACGCTCCTATTTGCACTTGATGGACTGCTTACTAGCTACTCACTTCTACGATATTCAACCCCTCTGATGCTTCTGGCGCTTCAAAAAATGTAGTAACATGATGAAACACCTCTTCCGTATCAAAAGCTGCTCTTTCGGGTTGTTCGTTACGCCTTTGTGCGATTTGACGTAAACATTGATCGTTGTTTACGTTAAGGAAGATCAGTTGATGGCTTGTATCGACCTCTGACGCTATATCCAAAAACCACTTCCTTTGTTTTCGGGTGTTTGCTGCGAAATCCATTACTACCTCTGTACCGACATGTAACAAGTTTTGGACATGCTTTTTCAACAATGGCTTGATCTGCGCTGAGAATTTCACATAATCCTCAAATGATGTGATCTGATTGGGATAAAGAGAAGATAGCCATTCATCTTCAGATATCAAAACCGCTCGTTTATCTCTTGCTAGTTGTTTGGATTTTGTTGATTTTCCTGCGCCCATTTTTCCACAAAAAAAGTATAGCGTTCCCAATTGATTCATGTATTTGATCCTCCAAACATGTTTAAGTGGTGCATCTATTGAAACTATTTAAGTGAATCTTCTGCTGAAAACAGCTTTTCTTTTACACCGTTCACTTGCTGTATCATATGACCTATATTGCCTTCTCCTGCATATAAGGACATATCAAAAAAGTTTTGATCTAAACCAGACCAATAAAGAACGTTTTCATCTCCTGAGACCGCTACATCCCTTTCTAATCTGCCAACGTACACTTCAACGTAACAATCTTGATGATAGTAGGTAAAATCCATTAGATGATGAAGCGTAATATCTTCATTGGATATACTTGTTTCTTCGTGAAGCTCTCTATATGCAGCTTCTATCCCCCTTTCACCACTTTCAATTTTTCCACCTACTAAATTACTTAATCCTTTATAAGGATCTTTCAACCTTTCACACATCAATAATTTGTCCATCTCTTTGTTATAAATCATTAGAACATTATAGCCTTGCATTTCTTCACTTCCTTGTTAATTGGTATAACCTGAGCTACGCTTCATAGTTTTAATTAAAAGACTATGGCTAAAGGAGGAACATCACATGAACCAGACACTCCTTACCCCTTGGCAGGAACATCATTTCTGGATTGAAATTCTTTCTGATCACGCAGTCTTTGTACGTGATTACTTATCTCCTAGTGAACACACCTATGTGAATGAAGCAAATCAGTTTGCAGCAGCATTCGATGAGCTTCAGACCCAGCTTACTTCTATTAAACCGGATGAATCCGCAAGCTCAGATGCTATGATAACCTTCTCTCAAAAAGCATATAAATTAGCAAGAGCTTACTTTAATTTTGAAGGGAAGGTTCAGAGGCGTAGAATTCGAAATGAAATTAACATTAACCTTAGTCCCTCTTACTTTAATGGAACGTTAGATGAGAATCAGGAATACTTGCGTCAGCTTACTTTCTATATTGAAGGGAAGGTTCCTCCCCCTCTTTCGCTTTTAGACTTAATGGACCTATGGTTAACGGATCAAGTGGGTCATGCCGCGCTCTTAATCGATATTCTTGATCCAATTGAAGTTGAGTTTATAAGGAAAGCACAGAGTATTCAGAACCAATTTCAAGTGTATATTTCGAAAAACAGAGCAATGCGAGGGTTTCTTCGATTCACCCCCTCTGGCTTTCGAGCACAACAACGATTTGCAGATGAGGTCGCTCATTCGATACAAGCTTTAAACGCACTTGTGGAAGAGGTAATGTCTCTTTACCAAGTTGATGAAGTTCTAAACAACACGAATTTGAGATTTCTTGAACATCATTTTCCCGAAAGCTGTTATTTCCTAGTCCACCTTAGCCAATATGCTCCATCCATTCCATCGCCTTCATGTTCCCTAACGAAGCCTTCTTATTTCTCTTCAAAAAATTAAATTCCGTTTGCTCTTACCGAGAAAAAAGCCATTTATTAAGGGGGCAATACATAGACTTGCTAATTCAGTTGCCTCCTTAATAAACAAGCATTAAACAATCCAGCCATTAAAAACCATACCTAAATTAATAAGCATATGAAACACGATAGATGGGTAAATACTTCTTGATTTTATGACAACAATCGCATAAAAAAGCCCGCCAAAAGAGAATAGGATACTCATTATTACAGGTATTCCGATTGATATATGTAAGAGACCAAAACCAACACTTGTTATCAAAATAGCATATAAGGTCGAAACACTCCTCTTTAAGCTTGATAACATCACACCTCTCCAAATAACTTCTTCCAAAGTAGCGTTTATAAGGGCAAACAAAACCCCAAATAGGAGTAGTGATCGAATATAGCTCATCTCCTGAAAGAGAACAGGTAAAAATATCATGCTCGAACCAATCAATCCAAAAAGCAAGAAGTATCCTACCTTTATCTGATGGAATGGCATCATAATGTGATCTTTCCAATTCGGTAAACGTAAGTACAGGAGCAGTTTCTGTCTGGATACCTTTAGTGAAATAATGGTGCTTATTAGAATAAACAATAGGAAACTTCTATTTATTAAAACTTTCATTTCTTGAGAAATAGTTAGCTTTTGAACAAAGGTGCTTCCAACCTGATAGATGAGTAACCCTAACAAAAAGAATATAAACAAAGAAACTGAAGAACGATAATCCTTGTTTCGAAAGTATAATAGAAGCAAGCATGTGAGTGGAATAAGACCAAATACAAACATTTTAATCGAAGTAAGAATGATACCTGCGAAAAATAGAGCTGCTGACAATAAATAAAATAATGTCTTTTTTTTGTTGATTTAAAACCCTCCTTCCTTGCATTTTATTTATCTTTAAGTAAAACGCCTCCTGTAATTAATTTACACAAAAAGGAGCGTAATCCTCTATGGATGATCGCTCCTTTTCTTTAAGTATCATCTTTCACTACTTTAAAACCTCAGATTTCCCCATTCATTTAACAATACGCAGTTATTTTAACGATTTGATGATTTTCATCATCATCCTTGCTGCGACATTCTGGCCGTAAAATTGATTGGTTGTTCCTGTAAAGTACAGGTCACTTCTTGGATGGTAAAACGAAAAAGCTCCTGTCTGTCCCCAATGTCCGAGCATTCCATCTTTAATCTCTTTTAGAAATAGTGGCTGACTTGCAATTCCAACTCCATAAAAGAACACACCTGGACTGAAAAGGAGTTTCCAGTCTTTAAGCTCGTTCAAATCTTCTTTTGGAAAGAACTGCCCATTGAAAAAGGCCTTTAAGAAGATCATAGATTCCTTAGCGGTTGAAACAATACCCCCTTCTGGTCCTATCGATGACATATAATTGGGTAGATGAAGTTCCTTATCTTTGAAATAAAAAGGTGCAGGTCGATGATCATTCACATCTTCAAATAAATACGTTTCTTTTAACTCCAGTTCATCAAAAATAACTTCCTTAAAGACCGTGTTGATATCTTTCTTGGTAATCGTTTCAATAATTTTTCCTAAGAGCTGATAATTTGTATCCGAGTATTGAGCCTTTTTACCGGGAGTAAATTTCGGTTCCTTTTGTTTTGCACTCGCTAGTGTTCTCTCAAAACCCCAAGTTTGGTCTTTTCCCGTTGTTAATTCCCTAACCGCACCAGTTGAGAAATAATCAGGAATTCCAGATGTGTTTGACATTAACTGTTTGATTGTTATTTCTCTAGAGTAGTCTTTTCCTTTAAAAATGTGGAGTTCATGCATCGTTTCATCTTTCAAGTAGTCTGAGATTTTATCATGGAGGTTTAGACTATTTTTTGATCGTAAGTTTAGTAAGACTGCAGTAACATATAATTTCGTTACGCTTGCAATAAAATATGGCCTATCGATCGTTAGATTTCCAGCACCTTTTAAGAGCGACAGAGAATCATCCCCATTTTCAACACACATTAAAGCTCCATATATGTGCTTCTTTGATACCGCGGATGACACTAATTCAGAAACAAATGATGACTCATTTGTTTGAATCAACAATAATCTCCCCCTCTACATTCACACGTTTTTAACCTTTTCCTTCAACTTTTTATGATGGTTGTTTATCTTTATTCATGGTTGGAAACGAATAGAGCACTGTTCTAACTTAATAGCATTACAATCGTTTTTATTCTTATGTAACCACTGCTGTGTGTTGATGGCATACAAAAGGTCCACTCTCTTATAAGAGAGCGGACCTTTTTTCATACAAGAAATGGGATGATCAAACCAGCTAACAACAGAATGATCGCTCCACCTAAACGAGACGAAATTTGTGCAAATGGCATGAGCTCCATTCGTTTTGAAGATGAAAGGACTGCTACATCTCCTGTCCCTCCCATATTTGCCATACAAAGTCCTGCTGTAATGGCTGATTCAATCGGGTAGAAGCCAACGAGCTTACCTAAAAGACCTGCTCCGATCACCGCACCAACAACAACCCCGAGCACAGTAACAATGTATTGGATCGTTAATGCTTCAAGCACAGTACCTAAATCGGTATAAGCGATACCAATCCCAAACAAGAGCGCAAACGTCCAGTTTTTTGCAACAAACTTATACCATTGATTTGCTCCATTCAAAATGCTTTCTGGGATGATTCCAGCAACCTTCGTTATCGCGACAACAATAATCATAATTGCATATGCGTGAATTGGGATGAAACCAGCTAATAATGATCCTACAGAAAAGAACAATACTGCAGCCATTAGTCCGATTCCCATCTTTTGTATATCAAACGAGGGTTTTTCTTCTTTGTATTCAAACCCTTTTAATAACTGCCCTTTCCCAGACAAAGAAGGCATTTTCTTCCCAAGCATATTCAGCATACTAGCAATAATAATGGCAAATACGTTACCTAAAGCTAAAGCAGGAACGAGCATCGATATATAGTAACTTGGATCGTTCCCCATCAATTCACTATATATTTGACTCATAGGAACGGCACCTGCACCCATTCCACCTCCCATAATAGGCATTGTAATAACGAGTACTGCATCTCTTAATGTAAAACCAACCATTGCCCCAAGCAACCCACCTACCGCCATAGCACCTACTACGGCTCCGAAAATAGGGAGAAAATAGCGAAGACCAACTTTAATTAAAATGCTCTTATTCATACCCAATATACTACCTGTAATTAAAGCAGCAATATAAAAATTTAAGAAACCTCCATCTTTCATAAAGTCATTAATCAATGTTGCTGTACCATCTGGAATTAAACCAGCATATACCATATAAGCAGCACCAAAGATAGCTAATATTGCGCCTCCGCCTAAGTAGGTTTTTAAGATTGGTGTATGATCGCCAATCCATCCAAAAAGTTCACCAAGAACCATCATAATGAGTAGGCTTCCAATCATGCCTCCTGGTAAGTTCCCAGTGTACATGATGACAAGAGTAAGGGCAGTAATCACGAAAAACCAAGTAAGTGGAAGACCAAACAATGTAACCGCTTTCTTATTTTGGTTTAATAAAGTCACACCTTGCGTTGACGGTTGATTCGTTTGCACTCTTTCAGCTGAGCTTGACATAGTACCTCTCCTTTTCTAAATAATTTCTCGTGTACCTTACAAAATGGTTGTCCTAATACGTCATTCACCCCTTCGGACTTACCGTTCAACCATCTTGCAACCACGTCTTTTGTGAGTTTTATCTTACGTGCAAACGCTTTATTTTCCTACCATTTGAAAATAAATAACTTATTGTAATTAAAAAAAGCAGCCAATTCGGCTGCTTTTTTAATGGTAGAATTCAAGACTCATATTATATTCAGTTTTTATTTGATACTGATAAACAGGCCTCCCGATCCCATAGATCAAGGTTTCTTCAAGAAAGTCAATTTCCTTTAAAAACTTTAAATATTTTCTGATGGAGACCCTTGAAATATCTGCTTCTCGTGCAACCTCATCTGTTGAAAAGGTTTCGTTCTGCTTCGTGTGGATGATACCGATAATATGCTCTAGCGTCGTTTTAGTCAGCCCTTTCGGCACTTGGATACGTCTATCTTCAAAATGATGTTCCTTCTTTATAAAAATGTTGTCGATCTCGTCCTGGCTTACTTTCGGCTTATCTTTTAAAGGAAAGTGGTTTTCTTTATATTTGTTTAAAGCTCTTTTTAGACGATGAAAATCAAACGGTTTAATTAAGTAATCAACCGCACCAAGACGAAGCGATTGTTGAATTTGCTCTCTCTCTGAAGCAGCCGTAATCAGTATGACATCTACTTGCTCATCTTTTGCTCTGAGTTCTTTTAGAAACTGCAATCCGTCTCTTCCAGGCATGTATACATCGAGGAGAATCAAGTCTATTCGACACTCACTTAATGAGCGTAAAGCTTCTACTACATTAGAAGCTTCGGCCGCTACTTGATACCCTCCAACCTGCTCTATGTACTGTTTATTTAAGTTGGCGACCATCGGATCATCTTCTACAATCATCACCTGAATCATGCGTTGTCCACCTCCGCTTCATAAGGAATGATCACTGTGAATACTGTGCCTTGGTTTACGATCGAATCAAACTCAATAGATCCATCCAGTGCTCTTACACTTTCTTGTACAAGGTGTAGGCCGTATCCCCTGTTATTTCCTTTTGTCGAAACACCCTTTTGAAATATCTCTTGATGGTGTTCTTCTTTAATTCCTGGTCCAGTGTCTCGTACTTCAATTTCGATCAATTCATCAACATATGATAGGGTGAGAGACATCACTTTCTCGCTTCTTCCGTTAAGACTTTCGATAGAGTTGTCGAGCAAATTTCCAATAATCGTTACGATTTCATGGGTAACTCCTTCATCTTTTGCTGCTGCAATATCGGTTTCACATACTACGCTCAATTGGATATTTTGTTCTCGAGCATAGCTTAATTTTCCAATCATAAATCCTGCTAATACAGGATCTTTTATTTTATTGGTTATGATATCTGCTTCATAAACTTGATGATCGACGAGCTGTTTAATATACGCCTTCATGTCTTTGAAAGATTTCAGCTCAATCATACCTAGCAAAACATGGAGTTTGTTTTTAAATTCATGAGACTGGGCACGAAGCGACTCTGCATACAAACGCACACCTGTCAGCTGTTCGGCCAGCTGATTCACCTCGGTTTTATCCCGAAACGTTGATATCGCTCCGACCACTTCATTGTTCACAATAAGTGGGACACGGTTTACGATTATGGACGAGCCATTGATTAGCTGCTCTTCATCAAGCTCTGCCTCTCCTGTCATAAGTACTCTACCAAGCATTGAATGAGGAATGTATTCAGTAATCGGAAGACCTATAGGATCTTCTTCCTCAATACCTGCTTTATGAAAAATAGTTCTTGCTGATTTATTGACGAGCGTAATTCGAGATTCGGCATCTACAGCAATGATTCCTTCATGAACTGATTGCAGCATACCGTTTCGTTCCTCATGTATGCGAGCAATCGCTGCTGGTTCTAAACCAAATAAGCTTTTCTTAATAAATCGTGCTAACAAGAATGCTCCAATGACACCTACAAGTACACCGACAATAGAACCTATTAAAACATTAACATGGTTGCTTCTCAACGACGCTTCAACTGCATCTAAGGAAATTCCAACAGAAACAGCGCCAACCTGTTCCCCATTTTCAGCAATTACAGGAGTAAAGGCTCGTACAGATTGACCTAACGTTCCTTCAGATATCGATATGTACTCTTCTCCGTTCAACACTCTCTCCTCGTCACCACCGACAAATTCCTTACCAATCAAATCAGGATTGGGATGGGATCGACGAATTCCTTCCATATTCATAACTACAACAAATAAAACGTCTGACGCTTCTTGAATACTCATAGCGTAGTCCTGAACGGTTTGATTGTTCGTCTTAAGTTGTAGTTCTTTCTGTACAACAAATGATTCTGACACCGAACGGGAAACGATCAACGCCTTCTCTTCAAGCTGATTTCGAATATCCTCACTCGTACTCGTGGTAATCAAAAGATCAGTAATGACTAATGATAAGAAAACAACTAGAAGCACGAAGATAATGATGATCGTACTTAATTTAAAACGGGATTGTTTCATTTAACCTCTCCTTATGAGAAGCCCTCTAATTGTGGGGACTAATTGTTTATTGGAGAATTGATTAATGGATAAGTCGGGATTAATGATACAGAAGAAATGCTAAACAAATCAGAAATGGGCTAGAAACAAGTCTAGCTTTTTATTTTTATGAATGATAGATTGTGCAAACTATGAGGAAAATTACAAATAAATGATACATCTATATTTTACCATAGTAGTTCCAGCACCCAGATGTGAACACTCGCAGTTACCTATGGCTAAAAAGATTCCTTAATAACCTAATACAAAAAAACAGGAGACCATATATTGCGGCTCCTGTATCTCTAATACATCGTCTAACTCTTTGAAAGCTTCCTATTGAAGTAGGAGTTAAGGTCTACTATAAACCTACTTTTTCATGATTTGATATGTATGACTAAGATAAAACGATACTCATCATCAAGTAAAAATAGAAACTGCCTTTTATTAAATTCACTTAAATAATGTGGACGTGATCCTTTCTAAATTAACGCTCCCAAAACACAAAAATTATAGTGTACAGTTTCTTCAATAATTGCATACTTGTAACGAACTTCTTTTACATCTATTAAACAATTTGCAATAAGGTAATAATCAACCGCGTTTAATTTAAATAAACCTTTCTAAATACTCATCAAATATTTTATTCATCACTTTGGGTGTGTTCTCCAAATAAGCAGTGATTTGATCATTGTTCGATTTGTATTTATCTGAGTTTCTTTCATCTGTTGGAAAATTAGAAATCCCTTTTATTATAATGCACTCAACATTATTCTTCTTACAGATATAAGCAATTGCCCCCGCTTCTGTATCGGCTATTGTTATTTCGTTTTCTTTAAGAGTTAAATAGTCCTTCCACATCACTACCGCTTTATCGGCAGTGCCAATTGTTCCAGTATGAAAATCGCTACCATACTTCGATAGATTTAGTTCAACTACGAAAGATTGCTTAATAAGGGGCTCTATTTCTTTTACTGTACAATCATATTGAACTGCTTTATTGGGTACAAAAACATCTAAATTACTGAACGTATCATCTATCCCTGCACATGTACCGGCAACGATTACTTTAGTTAAATTAAAACGAGAGATCATATACTGATTACCACCAACACCATTCACTTTTCTTACGCCGGTACTATAAAAAACCAGTTCAGTATTATTGATTTTCCGTTTAAAATATTCGCCATAAGGATACCCGAAGCGTTCGTCATCTTTTATACCGTAGTATTCCACGGTCGCCTCATATTCCCATTTAGTCGCTATACTTATTCCAATCATCACTTATCACCTTACCAACCATCTCCAATGTTTTTAAACACTTGATATTACCTGCTCTTTTACATATTGAGCGATCGTAAGTCATTCAAATTAGAGCGTCTCTTTCAATCTCTGTATCTTCGAATTGGAAATTAAGAAAACAGTTCCAAAAACGTCGATCCTGTCTCCCTTTACGCGTACAGCGCAATCTTTGTTCGAAGCGTAAATAGTTATTTCTTCCGATAAGGGAGAGAGTTCGCTCTGAACCCTTTCAAAATTATTTTCAAGATCAAAATGAGATAAAACGGAGAAATTATCTAGACCGATTCCTTTGTAAACAGAGTTCTTTTCAACGTTAAATCCAAGGTTTTTCGAGCATAACCATTTAGTAGACATGTTGAATGCACCAGCACTTGCACCCAACACAATAGCGCTGCTTTTTTTAATGGAATCCATTAACTCATATTCTCTTAAAAAACCATTTTGTGTTAGTGGATCTCCACCCAACAAAAAAATAACTGAAGCATTTTGTATTATCGTTTGTGCTTCTTCCTTATGTACGCGAAAATTAATCAAATGATAGTCATCAAACAAAATACCAGCCTGATCAAGCCAGGAGCGTTCAGTAGCACCATCATCTTCAAGTTTAGATGGATTCGAGCTAATCATGGCAATCGATTTTCTATCAGTTATATCTTCTTGTAACAGCCTTCCCAGCCTCTCTGGAAAGAAATTGTTAAACCACCCTAAATAATAGTGAGTTTTCATAAATACCCCCGTTGCAAAACTTAATAAGGGAACCTCACCCATAAAGAAGTCCCCTTAGCTAATCAAAATTCTCCATAACTATTTGGTTTGTTTAGAAAACTAATCCTTATCTCTTTTTTCTCCTATAAAGATCAAGCGTTTTATACCCCTCTGATAAAACCTCAACCATTTGCTTTGTTCGTTTATCTCTAGTGGCTTGCTGCTTGGCCGAGAAAATTTGCCTCGCCCAGTCCCTTTGGTACCCGGGAGTTAAATCACGGAAGAATGCAAGCTCTGATGGATGTTCTCCCAAAAGAGTTTCTACATTGCTAATTTTATCTTCATAATCCGCAACACATTGACTGGCAGGAGCCGTTTTCGGAACTTTTCTCTTTTCTTTTTTCATTCCTACCACAGTAAATACATCATCCATGCTGACCATGCGTGAGAACTTTATATCGCTATTATCGACATAGCCATCTTCTCCTACATTCAACGCTGGAAACATGTCATCTCTATGAATGTATGAATCGTATTTTTTGTTACCTTTCTTCGGATATGCAAAGAACACATATCCCTTTGGCAAAAGCACTTCGTCATTAGCGATGATAACATTGAGGTTCTGAGTCATCTCTTCTATCGTTTTGACGAATATAAATATAGCATCGTGCTTCCCAGACAAAGACTTCGAGTATTCCTCAAAGAACTCATATCCTCCTGGGTTATGAAGAACAGCCATATTTTCGTATTTTGTTAACTTAAGTTTATCTACGATCGACATCTTATGTAACGCCCCCTAAAAAGTCGTATTACTCAAAAATAGCTAGCACTGCACCAGCGGGATCTTTAATAACACAGAAGAACATCTCACCCATGTACCTAGGACCATCAAGTATCTGCCCACCGTGTTCGATACAATTATCGGCACTTTCTTTGACACTTTCAACCTTTACATACATAAGCCATTGAGGAGGGAGCGAGGCATTGGTTCCTTTCGCATGGCAAATTCCTGTAACTGTCTCACCGGCTGGCGTTTTAATATCGAAATCATGATACGTTCCCATATCATGTTCACTGGCTTTCCACCCAACAACTTTAGTATAAAAATCTTTAATTTCCTCAGCATTCCCGACCGTTAAGTCTCGCCAATGAATTTGTCCAATATCATTCTTGTCATTACTCAAATACATTCTCCTTTCGCTTCAATCATTTGCTCCCTAAAGTAAATGAACCTTTCATTTTAGGTTTAATGCATTTGAGCAATCTGAATAAGGTTACCGCACGTATCGTCGAAAACAGCAATTGTAACCTCACCTATATTTGTTGGTTCCATCGTAAATTGAACACCGCGTTTCTTTAATTCCTCATACTCTTTTTGAACATCTTCCACACCAAACATTGTTGCTGGGATACCATCAGCGTATATCTTCTCTTGATACTCTTTGGCGGCGGAGTGAATATTAGGTTCAAGTACTAGTTCAGTACCTACTCGATTTTCGTCAGAAACAACAGTAATCCATCTATATTCACCAACCGGCTTATCTTCCTTTTTCACAAATCCGAGTGTATCAGTATAGAACTTTAAGGCTCTTTCTTGATCCTGCACAAATATACTTGTAACGATAATTCTCATAGTCGTTTCGCCTCCAATAAGTAACGTTTTTTATCAATCAAAATCATCTTATCAAGCACATTTATTATTCCTTTATCTTACAAAGAGTGTCCATACTACAACCGCTCCAACAACAAACGCGAACAGTAATTCCATCATTGCACCTTTCTTCCTACCAGCCCAAAAGTTCTTTAAGCATTTGACTAACTATTCCAACGGCCACGATTCCTAACGTAAAATAACTTCCTGTCATGTCATTTGTGTGGTCGGCATCAAAAGTAAATTGTATTGCGCCTATTGCGAAGATACCACCCATAATATAGAGCGTGATTAGTAGCCCCTTCTTATTCTTTGAGTATCCTTGTTTTCCGTTCTCCATTTCAAACATCCTTACTACACTAAAGCTTTTCATTTGCTACTTTTTTCTAACTCTACCACGCTCGTGTAGTTGTACTAACTACTTAATTAGCTAAACGGGCATGGCCAATACTCGTATTATGAAGCATTATGTAAAAACGGAAATCAACTTGTACTAATAGGTCCCGATGGAGTACGATACGTCCAAACTTTGTCACGACCTCACTTCCCCTTTTTCAACTTGATCACCTTGAAAATTACCCTTATACTTTTCGTGCAATCCATTATACACTTATACTTATTGTAACTGAGGAGGACGAATTGTGATAGATTTGCGCAGTGACACGGTCACGAAACCAGATGAGAGAATGAGAAAAGCAATGTATGAAGCTGAAGTTGGGGATGATGTGTACGGAGAAGATCCAACAGTAAATAAACTTGAAGAAATGGCAGCGGCTTTACTTGGCAAAGAAGATGCCCTATTTGTAACGAGTGGTACGCAGGGAAATCAGATTGCCGGATTGGTACACTGCCTTCCAGGACAGGAAGTTATCATGGAATCTCAGGCGCACATCTTTCTCTATGAAGCTGCTGCTCTATCAGCGTTTTCGGGAGTTCAAATTAAGACGATCGATGGTGAAAATGGGGCAATGAATCCAGCAGAGGTCGAAGCTGCTGTTCGTGGAGAAGATATCCACCAGCCTGAAACCGGGCTGATCTGCATTGAAAATACGCACAATAAAGCAGGTGGTGCTGTTGTGCCTCTTGAAAACATGGAGGCAATTTATCAAGTCGCGAAACAAAACGATATTCCTGTTCACTTAGACGGTGCACGGTTATTCAACGCTTCAGTTGCTTCTACGACGCCTATAAAAGAGTTCGCAAAGTATACTGATTCTGTGCAGTTTTGCTTATCAAAAGGGTTAGGTGCACCTGTTGGCTCTATTATTGCCGGCTCCTCTGACTTCATTTCCCATGCTCGAAAATGGCGTAAACGCTTAGGCGGCGGACTAAGGCAAGTTGGCGTACTCGCTGCACCCGGTATCATCGCACTCGAAGAAAATATAGTGCGTCTTCAGAATGATCACGCGAACGCAAAACACCTTGCCGAAGGGCTTCAAGCAATTGAAGGTTTAACTATTAAAAATAGTGTGGATACAAACATTATTTTAGTAGACATCTCTGATTGTGGATTAAGCACGGAGGCGTTCGTTCATCAATTAAAGAATCACGATATTTTAACAGGTGCATTTGGTCCTAACACGATCCGCTTCGTCACGAACAATGGGATCTGTGAAGAAGATATTGGTACTGTTGTCGCAAAGGTGAAGAAAATTGTTAAGGCTTAATACTTCGTTCTAGAGTGCTTACTGTTAGTTCAGTAAGCACTTCTTTTAAAACTAATCAAAAAAGTAAAACTTAAAAAGTCTTGCACTTTGAGGCAAGTCTTCTTTCATTAAATAGATGCTATATCCTCTATTACAACTTTTCGATCGTCTTCTTTAGCTATTTCATCACAAGCTTGATAAGCGAGTTCTTTATATTTGTTACTTTCTTCTTCTTGGTCCACAACCTTGTATGCCCGTGCTAAAGCTTCGTAAGCGAATGCAAGATCAAAACCTTTTATTTCTTCTTGTAAGCAAACATCCAAACTTTGTTGAGCATGATGAAGAGCTGGTTCGAACCGACCTAATACAGCATAAACTCGAGATATTTGCCAATCTCCTCTAGCCAAATTAATTGGCTCCCCAATAATTTCCCAGTGATAACGAGAAGCATGTGCCATATGTATCATCGTCTCGCTTTCACGATCCGTTCTTTCTTGTTTATCTAAGAAATCCCATGTTGAGTTAAATAGTGAGACGGCCATATGTTTATGGAATTCCTCTTTATTTAATCCTACCTGCATTTCCTCTCCTCCTTTATTAAACGGTATGCTTGATGTTTATCCATTATAAGAATGATTGGAGAACAGGGCTGACACCCTGAAGTCGAGCTGTTGATGCTCCTCGTTCGGTTAAGCTCACGTTAGTATCATCCACGACTAACTCCTTTACTTAATCATTGAGAGCGGACCTGTTGATATAACGATAAGAGATTTTTTGGGCTAACCATTGTAATACTTTACAATATGGTAAAAAAACTGCACTACACTTTCTTTGAAACACAAAACACCTCTGCAAAATCATTCGTGATTTTCTTGGAAGGGTCTAATTGCAAGTCACGTTTCATTCTCATTAATCCATCTTCATAATCTTTATCGCTAATTAAAGTAAGAACAGAAATATCTCTATTTTCAGCGTGATGAAAATAATCCTTTACTGCTATCTCTTCCATTCTATACTCCATTTTTAGATTAACTTTAAACCCTCTTTCAATGAGTTTTTGGTAGACCAATTCCTTTTTCCAAAACCGCTTTATATCTTCTTCATAGGCAGAAGGGAAGTAATAATAAACCCACCATTTCGGCATGTCATGAATAGCAATATTATGTAATTTATATATACCGTTTACCTTAAGTACCCTAGTTATTTCATCTAATGCCTTTTCCTTATCTTCATAATGATGAAAAGCATAGTTATTAGAAATAAAGTCAAAGACACCAGAATTATAAGGCAGCTTTTCAACATAACCGTGTACGAGATTAACATCTTCAACCTTTTCCTTGGCTTTATTTAACATCTCTTTTGATGCATCAAGGCCATACCAATTAATATTCTTCCCTTTGAAAAGTTGAATTTGCTTCTCAAGATATAGGCCTGTTCCACAAGAAAGATCGAGCATTTCAATGTTGTTTTGAGTATGCTGTTCAACATAGTCCATTAAGTCGTAATCTAGTTTTAATTCGTCGATTCTAAATTGATTATTATCATAGTTAGCAGCAATAGTAGAGTAGTTTGTTGTTTTCATGAAAAGCCCCCCCTCTCATAAACTCTAGTTTTGCCGATGAATATATTCTCTTAGAAGAATGATCACTATTGTTGATTAGCAGAAACTATTGCTTAAATTCTTGACCATGAAAAGGATTTATTACTTCCCATCCTTTCCCTTCGAACAATTTCCTTAGCATCCAAAGGTGATCACTCCCAATTACTAGCACAATCCGTTCATTCGTGTCTTCTGAGGTAATATTCACTAAATTTTTAAATATCATCAATTCTCGTTCAAACCATTTGTTTAAGATGTTAAAACCAACCATTTCACCTTGATCACTTTGAACTTCTACAAATGACAGATACATCTTTTCTAGATTTCTAATATATTCACTTTCATTTAATTTTTCATAAGAGCTAATTAAACTAAGTTCAGACGTAATTACTGGAGTATTTTCAGTCAGTGAAGTTATATTTTTATAAATTTCAGGATAAGAGCTTTGAACTACATGGTTAAAGTTCGCCATATCCTCTTTTGTAAGATGACCATCCCAATTAACTCCATAAACTCTATTGTGTTGCATCTTTTTAGCTAACCTAAATCCTAGTTGTTGTACTTCATCTATTTGGTAACTACTTTCTGAGTTATAGTATTCTTCGTTAAGTGTTTTATCTTGTGACCCGTCCCACTCTAATGCTATTTTCGTTGGCGAAAAGTCAAATAAATAACTAACCAACTCTTCAATTTCACTTTCTTTATGCTTTAGTTGTTCTGCATGTTGTTCAAAGTGAAAAGTTCCAACAAGAATAATTTCTTTCTTAAATGACATCGTATCCCCCTATGAACCGTTATTACATTTTCGGATAACTGCATATACCAAATATTTCAAAATAAAAATTTTAACTCAATTTTCATATAACAGGAGCCTTTCGTTTTATGGATGAGCTCCTGTTAATGAAATAGAATATAGGTTTTATATCTTTTTCTCCATAACGATATCTGTTTCTACATAACCTAATTTTTCGTACAAACCTCGAGCAATTTGATTGTGACCAAAGACATGAAGTTTTACAATTTTCAATCCTAATTTTTTTGCTTCAATTTCTATTTCTTTCATTGCTTTCTTCCCATAACCACGTCCTTGATACCCTTCCCGAATGTTTATGTCGAAAATAAATCCTTTTTCTGTTGTGCGCTGAGCAAGCCAGATCATCCCTACTTCTTTCTCTTCATCATGTATTGTAAATAGGTGATTATTTACCGTTTCTTCACCTTCTGGTAAAAGCCTTTCATATTCCTTGGTTGCCTTATCTATTGCTTCTTCTTCACTCCAATTCCCAGCCTTTACGTGTTCACCTGCATAGTTTTTAATAGCTTTTTTGAGATAACTTTGAAACTCACTTGCTTTCATTTTTTCTAATCTAATCATACTTTTCCCCTTTACTCTTTCAAAATGAATAAATTTTTATAATATAACTTCCCTCTTATTAATTTAAACAAAAAGGAGCATAATCCTTTTTAGATCTACGCTCCCTTTTATCTAGAATGATTCTATAATACATATTTTATCTTATTTGATCCGCTAAGTACCATCCCTTTCCACAATTATTATATTTAATAGATTTAAAGCTTTAAATGTATGTATGTATAGAGGAAATTATCGTATTAACCGTAAGCTGGAGTAAGATTACTACCATAATTGGAGCAACTAGAAGGCCTGACACCTATCTTATCCTTGGAAAGATGCGTAAAAAAACCCTCGTAACTACTTAGTCAACGAGGGTCTGTACTCATAATGCAATTATTTACAATCACATTTTTTATTTTAATAATCCGTCAATTGTTACAAACTCATAGCCTTCAGCTCTTAATTGATCAATCATTTGTGGCAGCGCATCGACGGTTCCTTGTAATTTGCTATTTTGGAAATTGTGTTGAAGGACAATTCCTCCTGGAGATTTATCTCTGTGAACAATGGAAAGGATTTCTTCCGCTGAATTACCACTCCAATCGATTGTATCGACTGACCACATGATGTTTTTAAATCCAAGTCTATCAAATACAATAGCATCTGCTAAAGTATAATCACCGTAAGGGGGTCTAAATAACGTAGCTTTTACTCCAGTTACTTTTTCAATAATTTCATTTGTTGACTTTATCTGTTGGACAACATCATCCGTATAGAGCTTGGATAATTGAGGATGATCCCATGTATGATTTGCAATGGTATGCCCTTCCTCTACCATTCTTTTAGATAACTGTGGAAAATAGGAAACTTGCTCTCCCACAACAAAAAATGTAGCAGGAACCTCTTTCTCTTTGAGGATATCAAGCAGTTGAGGTGTAATCAATTTGTCTGGACCATCATCAAAAGTTAAAGCGATCTTCTTTTCTGTAATATTAGCCTTTTCGTACGCAATTGGTTTTTCTGGTGTGTTTGTTTGAATAAAGGTCCTTCTAATTTTAGAGTCGTAGGTAACGTTCATCCCTAATTTTTTTGCTGTAACCACTAAAGGAATATAGGGACGATTATTGATAACAGTTGTCGTGGTAGCAAGGTACTCACGAACCCATTTGTTTTTATCTTTCACGTAATAGTCCATATAGGACTTCTCTAACGGAAGTGCTACAAAATTATTTCTTACAACAGCAATAGAATTGTATTTTGTATTTTTTTCAACAGTTGCTCCGGTGTGTTTAAAGAATAGATCTGGTACCATGACATGACCATTTTGCATATAGTAGTTCGACTTAATTAGTTCACCATCTACAGAAAAATAAGCAGTAGAAACGGTTGAAGCTTTTACCGGCACTGCACCAATAAATCCTGAAGTTATGAATACCATTAAAATAATTATTAAAAATAAACTCTTTTTCCCCGTTTTATATAATTTAGTCATTTTGACACTATTTCCCTCTCTCTTTTCTTTTATTACAGAATTATTACAGAGATAAGTTTATCAATAATTAATAGATAAGAATACAGTTAATTAGTGGTAAATATAAAGAGGCACTTTTCCTCTGGGAAATGTCGAAAACGTTGCGGAGATTCCTATTCTAGATTATCATTTGAGTATTCATCTTCTTTCAGCTGTAATTCTACATTCCACCTTGTTCATCTTTCTCTTATTACATTGATTGGATGCGATCTGGAAGACGCCTAAGGGCAGTGACTAGATTAAGATTCAATCGAGAATCCCATTCCTAAGAAAAAAGTTGAACCTCGTCGGTAAGACGCGATCCAACTTAACAATGCAAATGCTTTGGTTTGCTAATTAATAATTAACAGCTTCTTCTTGTTGGTGTTTTAAATCCTTCTCAGTCTTTTTAATGTCTAACTTCATAAGAATGGACACAACAAGCGCTAATAATATTAAAGCAAGAAAAACGTAAAATACAGGAGTGTAACTATCGGTTTTAGCCCGAATTTGAGAGACAATCATAGGTCCAAATACGCCACCTAGGGACCATGTTGTCAACAAATACCCATGAATGGCACCGAGTTGTTTCGTTCCAAACAAATCACCAATAAACGCAGGGAGATTAGAAAATCCTCCGCCGTAACAAGTAACAACGAGGAAAATTAAGAGTTGGAATATGATGATGTTTGATGTAATTGGAAGCATGAAAAAAGCAACAGTTTGTATTAAGAAAAAGATCAGAAAAACATTGGGGCGGCCAATATAGTCTGAAGCTGTTGCCCAGCCAAGACGACCTCCGCCATTAAATACACCCATAATTCCGACCATCGTGGCAGCTGCAGCGGCTGATAACCCTACAACTTCTTGGGCCATTGGTGAAGCAACTGAAATCATCATAATTCCTGCGGTAGTATTAATAAGCATCATTGTCCAAAGCAGCCAAAAACGCTTTGTTTTAACCGCTTCTTTTGAAGTCAATTGTTGTAAGTCCTTTTTATAAACTTTTTTCCCAGAGGCCATATTTTGTTTCATAGAAGCTGGCATCCAGCCTTCAGGGGGTGGGGCTATGTAAGAAGCACCTAATAGAATAAATACAAAGTAAGCTGCACCCAATATGTAAAATGTATTAGATATTCCAATTAAAGTTATTAAGTTAGCTGCAACCGGTGCTGTAATGAGTGCTCCTGTTCCGAAACCAAGTACCGCTAATCCGGTTGCTAACCCTCTTCGGTCAGGGAACCATTTCACTAGAGTTGATACGGGGGAAATATAGCCAATACCAAGTCCAAGTCCACTTGCTACCCCATAGGCCATTAGGAAAAGTGGAAGTGACTCAATCGCGATCGCAATCCCCGAACCTGCTTGTCCTAATCCAAACAAAACACCAGCCAGAGCTGCTGATTTTCTTGGTCCATTTTTTTCAACAAATTTTCCAAACAATGCTGCAGATGACCCAGCCAGTGCCATCATAATGGTAAATGCAATCGTTACTTGAGTTGGAGTCCAACCCATTTGTTCACTTACGGGGGTGGTATATACGCTATACGCATAGGCACCTCCGATGGAAAGGTGGATGGAAATAGCTGATAAAGCAATTAACCATCTGTTTTTCAATGCTTTCATATTCTGTACCTCCTTCACTCTCTTTGTAAACGGATTCATGAAGACAGGATACTACGAGTAACTAGAAAAATCAAACTATTTAAAATTATTTGAAACCATCACAAAGTCATGTAGTGGTATTGTAATTCAATATGTTAAGCTAAAAAAAGGAAACCCTCGTCAAAAGTGGGGTTCCCTTAGCTATTTGATTATATCTACTTAGTAAAACTCCATATTGTTGAAGAATACTTAATTACACTGTCGGGGTTAGCAAATGGGATAATTTTCATACTGCTCAAAACAATCTTGCCAAACATATTTGTTACAATACCGTTTTTCCTTATTGAAAATATTGTATTTTCTAATTGTAATATCGCTATCGATAACTTCTTCATATCGTGTCCTGGGTTTAATTCATGATCTGCAAATTTCAAAATAGTTCAGTAATAATCTAATTTCTATACAAAAAAAGGAACATATCTATTTAGAGATATTGCTCCCGTCAGTGGAATAAGCCTATTATTCACAACGACTAGCTACTCTTTCAAATTCACCATCTATTATTAGTTGTTCAATCACTTAAGGATGCTTATATTATACGAGAATAGTAAGCTACATCGGTAACTCTGCCGAGTAAATTCGATTCAGGCAACACCACTACCAAAGTAAATCCGAGTTTTTCAATTAACTTTCTTGACTTAGTATTTTTATTATCTATAGTAGCAGATAGGCGTTTAAGGTTTAATGTGCTTTTACTATGCTCAATGACCGCGGAAACCGCTTCATACGCAAAACCGCCTCCCCAATGCTCCCTCATGAAGCGATAACCAATTTCGCCAAGATAACCTTCTGCTATTTCTGGAATCATTACATCACCGATGAATTCATCAGTATCTTTTAATGCGACTGTCCATTTTGTTTCAGTACGATTCCTAACCATTTCTACCATTGACTGTTCATCACGAGGAGGATTAATTCCAAGAAATTCTCTTACTTCATCATTGTTAAACATTTTAAGCATATTGGGAATGTCTTTTTCCTCTCTCGGACGTAAAACCAATCGTTCTGTTTGAATTTTAGGTGCTTCTTTTTTGCCATGATTTATTCAGCCTTTCGTACATCGATTATTTGGCTTTCTTCTAAGTAACCTGCCCTGTTATTAACTTAAACAAAAAGGAGCGTAATCCTTTTAGATCAACACTCCCGTTAGTTGAAGACTGGAATTCAAGATAAAAACATCTTTCATAAAGGATATATAGAGAATGGATCACTTTCTTTTTCTATCGTTCATCACTTCAGCTAATTGTTGAGAGTTTAAATCGTTTTCCTTATCTAGTTTATCAATAATGTTATCATGGTCTTCTTCACTTCGGTTTTGACTCAATTTATAGGCTGCTTGAACTTCTAGCACTTTTACTTTAAATCCAACAATACCTTTAATTTGGTTTTTGGTTTTTTGAGAGAGCTTCTCCCATAACGCTCCACTTTCACGGTGTTTTTCATACTTTTGCAATAGAGCCTTCAGGTTTTCCTGCAATTCTTGTTCAGTCATAATACTAGCCGTTCCATATACATGGACTGCCTGATAATTCCATGTGGGCACATTTTCATCCTTGTACCAAGAGGATGAAATATAAGCATGAGGGCCTTGAAACATCACAAGAACAGGATCATTCCCGAAAGTTTTCCACTGTGGATTAGCAGAAGCGAAATGTCCAGTGAGATAGTAGTCATCCCCTTGTTTATGTAACTCCAAAGGTAAATGAGTTGCAATAGGTTTTCCTTCTTCTGTCGTTACGATCGTTCCAAAAGAGTTTCTCTGAATGAAGTCTTTGATTTCAACGAAGTCTGTTACTTTAAAATGCTTTGGAATATACATGCTCCTTCACCTCTTTAATTAATATTGGAGTCTTTTAACCATTATTAAGTCCGTTTGTTCTTCGTCCCCCATATAAAAAGAGTGCTCTCCCGTTTGAACAAAACCTAATTTCTTATAGAAAGAAATGGCATTTTCGTTTTTTTCCCATACGCCAAGCCAAATTTTCTTTTTATTCTGTTCTAAAGCAACATCGTTAGCTTTATTGAACAGGTACTTACCAAGTCCATTCTTTTGAAATTTATTAATAATATAAATCCGCTCGATCTCTAGGGAGTCATCATCCATCTCTTCAGACTGGGCATCCTCTGTATTAACCTTTAAATATCCAGCGATCTCATCATTTATCGAAACAAAATAGAAATGCGATGAAGGATTAGATAACTCGTTTTCTACTTGCTTTATGTTAAAAGCTACTTCCAAATAAGCCTTCATATTTTCTAAAGAATTCTGATCCTCAAACGTCTCCTTAAATGTTTGATAACCAATTTCCTGAAGTTTTCGTGAATCTCCTTTTGAACATCTGATCACCTTAACATTCATTTGAATCTTTCTCTCCTTTCTATATTCAATAACTTCTCTTGTTTCCTTTTTTAACAAATTCCCAGTCTTTTTCTACATTTCTCCTTACTCTTTGAAGAAGGTCGAAAAGGTTTTCTATGTCTTCTTCGGATAATCCCTCTAAGGCAACGGTATTGGAATGGTCATTTTCTCTTTTAATAAAAGGAAAAATCTTTTTTCCTTTCTCAGTTGGATAAAGCTTTTTAATTTTTTTGTTATGTTCGTCTTCTTTCTTTACAATAAAGCCATTCATTTCAAGTTTCTTAATCGAGCGGGCTGCTGTGGTACGATCTACTTTTATTAACTCAGCTACTTTCTCTTGAATGATGCCCGGACTTTCACAGATTCTAACAAGATAAAGATACTGTCCTCTGGTGAGGTCATACTCTTTAAATTCTATATTACTTATAGAATCTAACGCCCTGGCTATCATTCCAATTTCACGTAGGATTTCCTTCATATTAACCCCCTAGAAATTTTTGTTGCAAATGCAATATTTATCATCGTATACTTAATCTAACTTATTTTTGTTGTATTTGCAACAAAAAAATAATGATGAAGAGGTAGATTAATTTGAAACTGTTCTTTTATGTATTAGGAATCTTGCTATTAACTCTCGGCATTTCTTTCACAATACAATCTGACCTTGGTACTTCCCCTTTTGACGCCCTATTGGTAGGACTGTCTATCCACGTGGGTTTTACCGTAGGGACCTGGGAAATAATCATTGCTTTGATATTAATAGGATGCAATTCGCTTTTAAAAAGACAAAAACCTGAAGTTTTAGGGTTGTTAACAGCATTTATAACGGGGATTAGTATCGATATGTGGCTCTTTTTATTAGAAACTTTGCACACACCTGAGCTATTGTACAGCAAAGTTGTTTACTTTGGACTCGGCTTAATTGTTATAGGGTTGGGTACTGCCATATATCTACACACAAATTTTGCACCAATTCCGATTGACCGATTAACGTTAATCATACATGAATTAACTAGAACAAATATAACTTTTTCTAGATCAATTATTTACCTATTATTTTTAATACTGGCCATGATTTTTAAAGGACCAATCGGCATTGGAACTTTATTAATCGTTTGCTTAAGTGGTCTAATCCTGAACTACTTTATGACATTTACTAAAAAGGTACTGGTAAAAGTTCCTTAAATCCTAGTACGCCAACAAGCTTTGAGAAGAACAATGCATCAATATTAGATATGTAAAAAAGTGAGTCTCTCACAATCCTTCTCATCAGTTAGATATTAAACAAAAAGAGCGTTAATCCTTTTTTAGATCAACGCTCCATTTAACGGAATACTATAACTCTAGACTTTTGATTTACTGTAGTTCACAGTATTTAAGGCTCACTCTATTTAACTAGAAGTTAAGTCTAAAAACTCCTCTACATCTTTCACGCATAGCTCCATTCCTTTTTCCCAGAATTCCTTTGAAGTAATGTCTTCTCCTAGATGTTTCATAACTAAATCTTCCATAGACATCCGTCCAGAATCACGAAGCAAGTTCAGATAATCTTCTTCAAACTCTAGTCCTTTTTCTCTTGCCTTCGCATAAAAACCTAAGGCAAATAGATACCCAAAAGTATAAGGGAAATTGTAGAAAGCGGATTGAGTAATATAATAGTGAGGTGTCCAAACCCATGAATAGATAGATGGTTGATCTAAAGATCCCCCGTACGCTTCAGTTATAGATTCTTCCATTAATTGATTTAAACGTTTGGGTGAAATCATACCCGCTTTACGTTCCTTATAGAATCGCTGTTCAAATAAGAACCTCGAATGAATATTCATGAAGTTCATAATACTACGTTTCAATTTCTCGTCTAGTATAGCAATTTTTTCTTCCTTATTATTTGCCTTTCTCATTGACGCATCAAGTATAATCATTTCACAGAAAGTTGAAGCACTTTCAGCAATACTCATGGGATAGCTCTTATTCAAGCCATCAACAGACTTCATGGCGTAATTATGAAAACCATGTCCTAGTTCATGTCCAAGAGTTAACATATCCATAAAAGAACCACTATACGTCATGAAGATTCTAGATTCACCAGTAGCTGGAAAACTAGCACAGAAGGGAATAGGCGCTTTGTTAGGACGATCTTCAGCTTCTATCCAACCTTGATCAAAGGCTTCTTTAACAAAATTTCCTAATTCCGAACCAAACTGACTAAAATGGTCCGTGATGAATGTCACTGCTTCACCAAAGTGTACTTCTTGCTTAACGTTTGTAACAGGTGCCCAAAAGTTATAAGACTTCATACTAGAATCGCCCATCATTTCAGCTTTTCGATCTAAGTACTTGGAGAAAGATTGTTTATATGTATTAATAACTGACCACATTGTATTCAACGTTTCTTCTTTTATTCTGTTCTTCTTCAAAGGACTTTCTAGAGCATTTTTCGTCTCGCGCTTTTTATGTACTTGTATACGAAAGCCAGTAATGTGATTTAATACTTTAGCAAACAGTTCTTCCTTCTCTTTCCATATTGATTCCAGTGCATAATGAGCTTCCTTTCGAACTTCTTCACAATGATGTGAACGCAAATTAATGGCTTGTCCAACTGATAGGTTCTCTACTATTCCATCAATCCTTATCTTTACGATAATATTGCTTATTAAACCTTTATAAAAATCGCCCCAAGCATGGTACCCATCAACCATTAAGTCAGAAATTAAACTTGCTTCACCTTCTGATAAGTGCGAATCTGCGTTTTCTCTCCATTCGTCGAGAATAAATTTATACCCTTCTAACTCTTTCGTATCTAGCATTTCTCTCCATCGCTCTTCATCGATATTTGATAGTATCTTTTTCACTTTAGATAATACTTTTTCAAACCGAGCTTCTATTTGACCAATTTTTGCTCTTAAGCTAGCAGCGTCATAATCCTTTGGGTTTTGCGCAAGAAGACAAGTGATATATGAATTAGCTTGAGTATGATTCAAGCGAGTGTTCCCCATTTTTCCTACTAATTCAACTAATTTATTTGTTGTTTTATGATCAGTGAAAGAGTTAATAACACCTTCTAAATCATGGATAAGTGCTTCTAAATGCACAATATGTTCTAAAAGCTGACTCGATTTACTGCCACCACTAAAAATCTTATCCAAATTCCATACTTCTTGATAACTTAACTTCTCCATAAACTCCCCCTTACGTTCTTTACTATTTCTCATTTCTTGCCTTTTAGATCATCGCTCCCTTTAATTGAATAAACCTTTCTCCTCGTTGGCTATTCTTTTAATTTCTCCAATTTTAAATTCAATAATTTCTTTGAGATTATCTTCGTCTCCAAATCCTTTAAAATACTTGTGGATCTCCCAAGCTAGCATCATCGCTGTATGGTCAATATAAAGGATGTTAAAGTCTTTCCTATAATCTACGTCTTTAATTCTAAGTTTCTTTTTTAAGATCTCGCTGTATAAATCATAAACGAAATTAATTAATTCTGAGTCGTAAATATCTTGCAGTAAAATCATTATATTTCTCAGAGGTGAGCCCATTGCTGCCCATTCCCAATCAATAAACCATATCTCCTCTTTGTAATTAAATATATTTTCTAAATGAGGATCTCCGTGAGTTAAAACTAAAGGGCTTCTCACTTTATAGTCAATTAAAGATAATTGTTTATATGTATAATCAATTGCTTGTATCCATTCAGTTCTTACCCAATGATGGCGAGCACTCAATTTATGTAGTTCTTCTAAACACAATTGCGCCATTCAGAGTTTACTTGATGAGTTGGAAACTCAGTGGTTCTTAGGTTCAACCTTGTGGAATGTATGTCTGATAACCTCTGTAGAATGTCTAATAGTAATTTCTTTCTATCTTTCAAAGATAAATTGTGATAGGTTTCCTTTAAAGGTTTCACCATATCATGCATAAGAATAGCCTTGGGAGAAGTGTCCCAAACTTCTACTATTTTGCTAAACTTCTGTATAGGGTTTGTTAGCTTCTCATATATATCTATCTCATTATTTCTTTCAGCTACAAATTGTTTATAGATATACGACCCTTTTTGTTCTTTATGATTTAAAACATCAATTTTATATATTTTACCTGCATGAGCACCATGAATAACTTCACTACATAGTAGCTTCCACCCTTTTTCTATAATTCTTTCTTCTAAATGGGTCAAATAGAACTTCTCCTTTATTGTAATTAATACATGTATTCAAGAATTCTAGTAAGAACTTATTGTTTATGAGTAAGCGTATTAATCATTTGTTCAATGCCATTTATTACAGGTATCGGTCTGTCGATATGTACTGCGTGTCCAGCCTCTTTAACGACAATGTGTTTACTTTTTTTAGTTAAATTGGAAAGGTCCTTTTGGAATCTCATCCAAGCAGCCAAGGATTCCCTCGTATGATGGGGTTGCGTTCCTCCGGTAATCACTATAAGAGGTATGTTTTTGAGTTTTGTTCCACGAACTTGTTCTAGGCTTTCTTCAAATTCACTTAGAGATGATTCCACAGAAAATTGTCCTAAATATTCGTTCTTTACTTCCTTAGAAAATAAAGGTACCATTTCATCATTTTGATCTTCGTGAACTGAATCTATCAGAATTAATCCTGACACCTCATCAGGGTACTTGCTAGCGAAAAGTCGGACATTAGCTCCACCAAATGAGTGTCCTACTAATATGTAAGGAGGCTTGATGTTTGCAGTTCTAAGTAGGTTTCTAAGATTCTCTACAATTTGCATACTATGTTTGGGTTTATAACTATTACCACTTTTCCCTATGCCTTCTCTATCATAAAAAAACACCTTTGCAAATTTCGATACTTCTTTTCTAATGGATTGCCAATTGTCTAAAGACCACCCATAACCTGACTCAAAAACGATCGTTGGGCTGCATTCAGACATATCATCATACTCGAAGTAAAGCTCAGTTCCTTCAACATTTATCTTATGACCATCACTCATATCTCTCCCCCTAAATACTCTTTTAAATCAAGTTATTTTCAATCTCAAATAAAACAATTGCTCCTGTTAATTTAAGAACTCATTTTTCAAAATGCTCATTCTCAAACGATCAATAAACTTACCATTTCTTAATCGATCTTGTCTTAAGATACCTTCTTCAACATAACCCATTCTCTTATAAGACTTAATTGCCTTTTCATTATCAACTTCAACTCTAAGCCAAATCTTGTTAAGACTTAATTCGTTAAATCCCCACAAGAGCATTTGGTTCATTGCAGATAAACCATATCCTTTTCCCCAGTAGTTTTTGTTACCTATTGCTAAGCCTAATTCAGCATGTTTGTTGAGTTTATCGATGTTTTTCAAATCAATCCAACCAATATGTATACCTTCTTCGGAGACAATAGCTTTTTGTTCATATCCATTTGTTTTGTTAATACACATTTGAATCCAATTTTTAGTCTCTTCTTTACTAAATGGAGGATATTTCTCTGGCATATTCAAGTGTTTAGTCACTTCTTTATCAAAACACCATTGATAACGGTCTTCAACGTCATTTAGAGTCAATTCTCTTATATAGACTTTAGGTAATTCATTTGTTTTCATACCTTCTCTCTCCTCAAAATATTCGATTAAACTGTCGCCATCTTAATACCAATTATTTCAAATCACAATAACTAACTCAATCTTTATTTCATAGATAAGGGAGCTTATCCTAATTTTAGATAAGCCCCCGTTTGTGCATTACTCTATTTCGAGATATAACCTTAATTCTTTTCTGACTGCCTTCAAAGTGAGATGCCAAATACTTTGGAGATATGATTGTTTTTTAGATCATATGCCTAAAGGTTTCAACTATCCAATACTCAGGAAAATCGATGAAGGATCATTAGACTAAAAAAACATCCTGGATTTTGGATAAAAATAACTTTGGTAAAGGTGAGCTGATTTCAAACTACTTCCCAAACCTTTAAGCTCACCCTTCATCTTTGGAACAAAAGTGTGTATTACATAAAAGTGAGTAGATCCATTATAAGTAAAAGGAACTGAAAGACATGGAACTTCCCAAAATAGAGGTTCTTTAACTTTCTATTACATTATCCCAACCCCTCTACATTTTCTATCACTCCATATGCCATCAGAACTATTCTGATATTTACGACATTATTACCTCCTTTTAATATTGACTAAATAAGAACCCTATAGAATTTTAGTAGAATGAAGAACAAATGGGAGGAATAAAGATGTTTACATTTAGAAAAACGTTAGCTGCAGGTGCGGTGGCAGTGACCACATTTGCAACGCTGTCAATTGTAAACCCAGCTCTTGCTAAAGGATCAACAGAAGATTTAGAGATGCATTTACTGGGGAAGTATGACAGCGGGGCAGGACTCGATGAGGGAGGCGCTGAAATTGTAGCTTACCATGAAGGAGTGCAGCGTGCTTATTCTATAAATAGTGCGGCAAATGCTCTGGATATTCTGGACATGTCTAAATTACATAAAGGTAATGGAAAAAAGGTGCAGAAAATGCCGCTTTACAAGGAAGTTTCATTAGCAGACATAGCACGAGATATAGGGACCGTTGATGGACTGACAAGCGTAGCTGTAAGCCCAAATGGTAATTATCTCGCAGTGGCTGTAGTTGCAAAACCCAAAACAGAAGCTGGACATATTGTATTCTTGGATGTGGATGGGAACTACTTGAATCAAGTGAAAGTAGGTTCACTCCCTGATATGGTGACATTCACTCATGATGGGAACAAACTTCTAGTTGCAAACGAGGGAGAGCCAAACGAGGATGTTACCATAGATCCTGAAGGTTCGGTTTCTATTATCGATGTCACTAAAAATGTGAAAGATATAGACCAAGAGTCACTTACGACTGCTGCTTTCACTGATCAAGTTCAAATCGACGAAAACGTCCGCGTGGTCAAACCGAATGCCACCAAGGCAGAAGATTTTGAACCAGAGTATATATCAGTTTCCAAAGATAACAAATGGGCGTATGTAGCCCTTCAAGAAGCTAACGCGATTGCTAAGCTCAACCTTGAAACAGATAGGTTCACTCATGTCCACGGTCTTGGTTTCAAAGATCATTCCTTGCTGAATAATTCATTCGATGCTTCTGATAAAGATGGAGAAATCAATCTTGCTAATTGGCCGGTGCTCGGAATGTACATGCCTGATGGAATCGCTTATTACAATAAGGATGGGAAGAATTATATTTTGACTCCGAATGAAGGAGATGCTATGGATTATGATGAATTCAGCGAAGAGGTTCGTGTTGAAGATTTGAAGAATCAGTATGATCTAAATGCAGAAAATTACCAAGGGTACACCCAGGACCAATTGGATAAGCTGGTTGCCAATGGTTTATTCAAGGAAGAAAACCTTGGACGTCTAAAAACGACTACAGCTATGCCTGTAAATAATGAAGGCAAATACGAAGCGATCTATGGATATGGAGCACGCTCTTTCTCCATTTGGAAGGCCGAAGATATGTCCCTAGTTTATGATAGTGGCAGCGATTTTGAGCAAATTATCGCAGATCAATTACCTGATTATTTTAATACCACTAATGATGAAAATAAATTTGACTCCCGAAGTGACGACAAAGGTCCTGAGCCGGAAGCTGTAGTCACTGGAGAAATAGCTGGCAGTGATTATGCTTTCATCGGTTTAGAAAGAATGAGCGGGATCATGATCTATAATATTGATAATCCTGAACAGCCTGAGTTTGTGGAATACATTTATAGCTGTGATTTCTCAGGAGAAGTTCCCAGTGGAGATGTTGCTCCGGAGGGACTGAAATTCATCCCAGCCGAGAAAAGTCCGACAAAACTACCTATCCTATTGACCGGGAATGAAGTAAGTGGAACGGTAGCCGCTTACGAAGTGACCAAGAAATCTCTAATAGGTAGTAAAGGAAAGAACTAGGAATACTAAGAGATAGATAATCCAATTGAAAACCTAATTCGGTACGGAGAAGAACCCTAGAATTCTTCTCCGTCTTTTTTAGTTAACAGCAAGATATTAATGGTACAGAAAATCTAGTGAAACTGCCAGTTGAACGCGAAGCATCAAAAACTTTTATATAAACTCTGAATAGCCAGGCAGTAAAATAGGATCCCAAGTACCAGCAACATACATTCCAAACCCTACTAATTTACCTTTTGGAGTTATTACTCCTTTACATTCTAAAAGAGTATCCTCTGTAGATTTCTCTTCATACATTTTAAGGGTTTCTATATCTGGTAACTCCTCGCTTTGTTCAAGTACAATGTCAAAATAGTTATCAGAGTTCAAAGATAATATTTTCGAGTCCATTTGGCTAATGTACCCCTCTCCTCAACTTATCTTGCATTGAACTTACAGAAAATCGTTTACTAGGAATTATTAATACCAATTATTTCAAAATATAAGGTGGATCTCAATCTCTTTTATCATACAAACGGAGCTTATCCTAATTACTGACAAGCCCCCTTTAGTTAAAAAACTAATATTCTTCAATTAAACTTCCCTCTTCATCGTAATATCGATAATTTTGATACTCATAATTCTTAGCCTTGGTATTAGGCAAATCAACCAAAGAGACAGTAGCTTCACGAGGAGTAAAGTTTTGTTCTAATGTCTCCCCATTTATATCTACCTGCATTTTAGCGATTCTATTATCGTAATTCGTCACAAACATCATTTTTGAATTCTCCATCTGGAGTAAGAACATACTAAACGGACCCTCTCTTGATTCGATGTGCCTCCACTCGTAATTTCCCTTCCGATTTTTTTCGAACTCGATATAAGATGGATTATTATTGGATAAGAATCCTACAATTCTTAAGTCATTAAAGTCTCTTATCCCTAAGACCTTAATTTCTTTCTTCTTATAGTTATCAATAGAGTTAATTACCTTAACAATGGAAGCCTTATCATTTCCATACAGATCTTTTGTTTGATAGAAGTAAAAGGAAACCACAAAGATAAGAACAACTATTATTGCTGCCATTTTTCTCTTAGTCATTGCTTTTTACACCCCATTACTCGCCTCACCTATACTGAACAACCTATTCCACTTATTTCAACCTAACCATCTAGAATAACCAAATACATGATTAGTGATTTTCCATCCAACTAATCAGATTATTCACATTCGCTTCATCAGATTCTAATTTATATGCTTTATGGTCCTTTGTACCGATGTATATAGCTTTGTGCGGCTCTTTATCATCAGTTAATAAAAAATATTGAAATCCCGATCTATATTTAACGCTGATGTTCCCATCTTTTAAATGTCTCTCATAATCCTCTACTTCTTTTATTACTTTTAAGTTAGATAACACGTTGTTTGAGTATCTTATAATTTCATTTCTCTCTTCAGTAGTCCACTTCGTTTCGGCAGATCTATCTCCATCATTCAATTGGATATCAGGCATTGTGCCGTAACCATCTTCTATGTACTCTTTTAACTTAGGTTGATTCACTGAAACATTAATATTGTCTTTGTTAGCCCCATCATTATTCTGATCACTTTTGCATCCAATTAAAGCGATCACTACAAGCATTGTGATGAGAAGATTTTTTTTCATACAAACCCCTTTCTAACTTGAATTAACTTAGTTTATATACGTTTAGTTCTATAAAATGTTCCATCTGACTCAGTAACTTAACCACAGGGAAGAGCACTTAATCATTATTCAGTAAGTTCTCCCGATAATTGAACATAGACTATTAATTATTACTAAAATGAAATCATCAGTAGCTCTTTAACCTCTTCATACAACTTAGGATGGTTTTCAGTCGAAACATATTTAAGCTTGTTACCAGAAGGATCTTGGTAAATGAAAGAACCATCTTCAAACATATTAATAAAATAGGTTTTCCCCTGCAATTTTTCATTTTCTGATAAAGCAATTATGTAGTTACTAGTTTCATTTAATAACTTATTCTTCTCATTAAGTTTTTCTGGTTTTTGTTTAGTCACTTCGACACTTTCTAACTTTTGTATCAAAGTACTAATCTTCTCAATATCCTCTACCTCTTTTTTGGTTTCATTACTGGCAATCTCCTTACTATTTACACCTTGTATGAGGAGAAATCTATAATCCCCCTCAATTTTAATGGTCTCGGCTCCGTTCTCGCATCCACCTAAAATAGTTAAACTCATCATTAACACCATTACTAATTTCGTAATATTCATTTCATTACACCTAGCTCCCTACAACACTGTTCAACACCAATCATTTCAAAATGAAGGAAATTTTTCAATCATAATTTAAAAAACAAGAGCGTATCTGATGACAGATATGCTCCCGTTAGTATAAGACTCGATTTCAAGATACCTTGTAATAGATATATAACTAAACAAAGCACACTTTAGTTCAATAAGCTATTTGTTTAATTTAGTTAATATTGTTTGCAGCTCTGTTAAATCGTCAATGACCATATCAGCCTGAGAAAGTTCATCTTCTCGTGCAAAGTCAAAGTTGCATCCAATTGAAACTAAACCATTATCTTTGGCTGCATTTATATCTGAAAGTCGGTCTCCAACTACTGCTCCATTAGTGATACCGTATTCTTTTATAATACTTTGGACTAAGTCCGATTTATTCAACGATTCAATTTGTTGGATACTGAATGTTTCCGTAACCCATTTATCCAAATGATAATAACTGACAATCGCTTTTAAATATTCCGTTAAACCATTGCTTGCAATGTATATAGAAAAATCATTCCCTTTTAAGTAACTAAAAACTTCTTTTACGTTAGGATATAAAGCACCTTTACCCCTAATTATATTTTCAATTAGTCTATCTAGGAAATAAGTATCCATTTGTTCTTTTTCCTTAACGGAATGATCAGGTAACAAAGTCTCCCATACTTTTGGTAAAGGAATCCCCATAATTTCACGGTATTTATCAATAGGCGTTTCCTTATCCCATTTATCTAATGACCGTAAACGGCTAAAAGCATCATCCAGTGATAATTCAAGTATTTTATCTGTTTGAAATAGTGTTCCATCCATATCAAAGATTAGTGATTGTGCCATTATTTCCTCTCTCCTTCAACATTACTGCTCCTTAAACTTATTACACAAAAAGAAGCGTAATCCTTTTTAGACCAACGCTCCCGATTGTTGAAGACTTGATATCGTATGTAACGTGAATAATACCGAAACTTGTAAACTTCTTTCAAACTAAGAGACAATAGCTATTGAAAAAGTTAACAGTAATAAGTGAGCGAGTAATAGGGTCCACCTTTTCTCCCCTCTTCCTCCAAGGGCAATGACAAAACCAAATATGGGTAATAAGAAAATTCCATACAGCCACAGTCCACCTGGTATGACCTCAAAATATTGATTAAAGAAAGCACTCGATAACAACAATAAGTAGGCGATAACAAGAAAAAATGAAAACCTGTGATTAGTCCTGTGTAAATCTTGAACCCAGTCTTTTGCAACTTGAATATAAAAGCCCTCTTGGTTCCTATAATGACGCATTGATACAAATGAATGCACTAAATCTTGAATGATAGATTGGTGTGAAGAATTTGCACCTTTCGATAAGTCATCATTCAAGAATCCTTTGTCGACAAAGCGAGAATGAAATGTCCTCATTATGTTGTTGGGTTCTTTATACATTTTTCTTTTCAATAATAATCTTGTCATTAAACGTAAAATAACAAGTTGAGACACTTGAAGCACATTTTGAAACATACATCATACTCCCATTAAATAACGATCGAAAATTCTAGTTATATTTAGTCTGGCACAAACTATAAAAAAGGAACAAACCATTTGTCCAAGTTTGCTCCCTATGGCTGAAGATGGCTTAGTTTAATTAAGAACCTCATCAGTTCTAAAATTTGATAGAATAAAATCACAATAGTTAACTGATTTCAGAGAGGATAATTAATATTGATATTATATTAAGAATGATAGCAGCTTTTATTTCTTCTATTATTGTTGGGGTGTATTTTATAGGCAATCTTTTAACGGGCATTTTTATTTTTTTACCCTTTTTTCTTCTACTTGCAATACCAGTTTCACTCTTCGTTGATTGGTATAGTAATCAACGAAGAGTGAAGAGAATATATCTTATAAAACTCTCTTTTTACGGTTTATCAGGTATAACAATGAGCTGTATCGTAGTCATTACTTTTGGGATTACTGGCGACTTTGCAACTGTAAACATACCATCAGTCTTCTTAATCACTTTATTCTGTTCCTTAATATATTATCATTTTCTTTTACTACTTAAAATGTGGTTAAAGTGGTACGAGAGCGTCCCTTTATCTAAATCAAAATAAGTAATAGATTAAAGAGCTTATCTTAAATAAGATAAGCTCCGAAGTTTTAAAAAACTCCTTTTTCCACTACTCGGTTAAACCGAATCCCATAATATGATCAGTATAAAGAGCATAACTTTCATACTCTATGACGTTGTCAGGATTAGCAAATGGGACAATCTTAACATTACTCAGAACTAGCATCCCGTAAAAGTTTGTTACACTGCCCTCATTGATTAGAGGGAACATAGTATCTTCAGATTTTAATATCGCCTTATCAAGTAATGTCATCTTACTCTCATTTGGCTCTTCGGTATTGAGTTTGTCTGCAATTATCAAGGCATTTGATGTAGTGATTTGGATCTTTCTTTTCTCTTCAACTCCCTCTTGCATTTCTTCCACAAGACACTGTGCTAAAAAAATCGGTAGTTTTTTCATGTCGTGTACTGTGCTTAATTCATGACCTGTAATTTTCAGTTGCAAAGAATAGCCCTCCAAATAGTTATTTGACTATCATTCTCACAATAAGGTATGAGGAATTTAGTCTTCCTTTAACTTGCCCAACATCATTATACCAATTATTTCTAATTACATGACTAACTCAAACTTTAATTCACAAAAAAGATACTTACCCTATTTACGAATAAGCTCCCTATTCTCTAATAATTAAGATCGAGATAACCATAGCAAATCTATCTGAAATCCAATGGCATTTTCTTTCTGATTGTTGCTGCCTAACCTTGTTCTTGTTTCTCGTTTTTCCCACCGTTGTTTTTCTTTCTTTTATAGAGCACATAACCGCATTAGCAACAATCAATAACAAAGAACCTGTTAGATACCCATATATAGAAGGTAGATGGGGCACATGAGGGAGAAATACAAATTGACTTCCAATACTTCCACCGATGAATACCGCTAGAGCTAATACACTCAATCTCCATTCAGAATTAATGAGTTTCTTCTTTTTCTTCATTAATTAATACTCCTATCAGGAAAAAGCTCCCTTTTATTGAATGATGGCTTTCGTTTATTGCCTAGCTTGCTAGTTAACACTCCCCTGAAAAGTGTAAATTGCAGAAGATTTCATTAATTCTTCTACTCCATTTTTATGGTAGGGCATTAATTCGTTAGCAGTATTAATGTCTACCCACTGTATCTCAGAAATCTCATTCTTATCTTCCATTTGAACCTCTTCATCAATAACAGTAGCTTGAAATATAAACATTAAACCGTGATGTTGCTGCTTTGTGAAAAACGCTTCATTAACTGCTAGAATTGGTCCTGCTTTAATTTCTAAACCAGTCTCCTCTTTTGTTTCACGAATAGCTCCTTGTTCTACTGGCCGCTATTCACCTTGCAAATTAGGGTTCAGATTAATAAGCATTTTCTTAAGCAAAAAGCAGTTCAATCAAGGGTACAATTTGTGTTTCTATACTCCAAAACTGAACTACTTACCTTTTTGACTCTTTTTCCATCACTATCGCCTTACATAAAATCAGACAAATGTACGACCTAATTTCTATTAGTTTCTAATATGATGTACTCATTAAATACATTAAGATTAGGCTAGGAATTTGCTTTCTTTTTAAGAGGGTATTTCTTATTGATTACCGCGGTAACGATCATAGTAGTCGAACTTAATGCCACTGCCTTAATTATTAAATTATCCGGCAAGAATATATATTCAATACCCATTACAACCATTAAGATTAAACATGTAATAAGAAACCTTTTCCCGAAAGACATTTCTAAACCTCCTCGAAAGTTTATTCATTTGATGTGATTTCGAAATCAGACCCATTAGCTCCCATTACATACTCAATCTTAATATTTTTTGCGGATAATTAAGCTCAGAGAGAACCAGAGCCGCAGTAATCTCGGAAAGCATCCAAATTTCTGTTTCGAGTCCCAAAGTCGGAGTAACACAACCAAAGAACAACTATGAGCTCAATACAGGGACAACCACTTTAGATACGATTTTTGACTCAATTAAAAAAACACCAACTCCAATTTTTGTAAGTACAGTCAGTAACTACCCTTCAAATAAATGTATAAACGTTATGTAATTATCAATTTTATCTTTTTCATTATTAAATTTCTTTACTAGAACATCCCCAAGTCTATCACTACGCTTTGTTAACGTTTAATGTTGATAGTTATAGAAAAAAGAGGAGTTCCAAATATGGAATTCCTCTCTGTCATTATCGGTTTTTTAAACCAACTCTCCCTTTTCTATAAGACTCAATTTCAAGATAATCCTAGCCTTCTATTATCTTTGTCAGAAGCGCTTGAACCGTCCCCCTACCTACTCCTCAATACACCACGCAAATATAGCGACTCTATGGTCTAATTGTCATATGAAGATGCTTGATGAAGAGGACATTTTATTACTCAAGGAAAAGCTTCACATTGTTTTCCAAATTAAAAAAAGAGAGCTAAACATTTTAGCTCTCTTTCATAATTTCTCTTAGTTATTGCAAATATTCCACACTAATTCCTTAAAAAATGATGCCTGGCTTCAAACTTATAAAATGCTAAAAGAATGAGTTCAGATGCTTACATTTTGTTAAGCAAATGAATTAGCATAGACCGAATGATCGTTGATTAGTATTCGGTTGACTCATTAATAGTGGATAGGAGAGCCTGGTCCCAAATTAATACCAGTCATCATCCAGATAATTAACATGATTGTCCAAGACACAAGGAAAAAGATCGTATATGGGAACATAACAGAAATTAGAGTCCCAATTCCCATGTTTTTATCGTATTTTTGAGCGAATGCAATAATGATAGCAAAGTAAGTCATTAGAGGCGTAATGATATTTGTTGTAGAATCTGCCACACGGTAAGCCATCTGTGTTAATTCAGGTGAATAACCCAGCTGCATCATGATCGGTACAAATACCGGAGCCATCATTGCCCATTTTGCAGAAGCACTGCCAATAAACAAGTTAATGCTAGCGGCCACTAAAATAAAACCTAAGATTAATGGGATCCCTGATAGGTTGGCCGATTCTAAGAATTCCGCGCCATAAACACCGATGACCAGTCCCATATTTGTTTCTGAGAAGTAAGCTACAAATTGTCCGGCAGTAAAAGCAAGTACAATGAACATCCCCATGGAAGCCATCGTCTCAGAAAGCTGGTTTGCCACATCTTTGTCATTTTTAATACTTTTGACGGCGATGCCATAAAACAACCCAGGAATAAAGAATAGAATGGTGATAATTGGCACAAGGGAACTCATAAACGGAGATTGTATGATCCCTCCATCTTCTCCTCTTAAAGGCGCTCCAGCTGGCAGAATCAAAAGAGCAACAAGCACGGTTGCTACAGCGACAGAAATACCTGCCCATTTCAAACCTTTCTTTTCTGTAGCATCCAATCCCTTTAAATCTTCACGGAACTCGCCTTTGTATTGTCCCAAACGGGGTTCGACAATCTTTTCTGTGACCCATCCCCCTACAAATGTTAGCAAGAATACAGAAACAACGATGAAATAGTAGTTCATCGCTATGTTCATATTCGCCGCATAGGCAGGATCAATGATAGCAGCAGCATCAATCGTTAACTCTCCTAATAAGGGGTCCGTCGCTGATAAAAACAAGTTAGCGCTGAAGCCTGCAGAAACACCCGCAAATGCACCAGCAAGCCCCGCTAATGGGTGACGGCCAAGTGCTGCAAAAATGACAGCCCCTAGTGGAGGTAATACTACATAACCAGCGTCTGAAGCAACACTGGACATGACCCCTGCAAATACAAGTCCATAAGTGATCAATGATTTTGGAACAGACAGCACAAAACCACGTAAGCATGCACTAATCAGTCCGGTTCTTTCAGCTACTCCAATCCCAAGCATTGTCACTAGGACGACCCCTAAAGGAGCAAATCCAATAAAGTTATCGGTCATACTGGAGAAAATATACTCAATACCTTCTGCACTAAGGAGGTTGTTTACTTCAACAATTTTTCCTTCTTCCCCAGGGTGCTCTACACTCAGCCCAAAACTAGAAACGATAGCAGACAGTAGGACAACCAGTAGGGCTAATATAGCAAATAGTGTAATTGGATGGGGCAGCTTATTCCCTACATACTCAATACCATCCAATCCTTTTTGAAACATTCCTTTACTTTTTTTAAACAATAGAATTTCCTCCTCTCTTGTTGTAAAACAGCAATGAATATTCATACCGTAGCCGTTTTTGTCTATTGCTGTCGTTTTTAGTATAAAGCAAACTCGATACAAATGAAGACGTTCTCAAGAATATATAAAATTCCTATTATTACGAAAAAATACAAAGGAGGTATATTCAGGTTTAGAGGAACTGAGGAAGGTGCCTGACCCACAATCTTTTACAGGGATTTTGCCGTGGATTTCAAGCGCCATTATAGGAGAACATCCCCCTCAAACAGGTCTTTCAAATGATTCATATTCAATGATTTTTTTCTGAAGATTTCAGTGATTCTTGGTTAATTTTCTGTATTGTAAATCACAAGCGAAATGCGCTTGCGCCGGGATTGAAAGCAACATGATATAAATGCTCCCTTTCGTCAACTCTCTGTCAATTGCGTTACTTCCAAAAATAGTAATTACATTTTTAAGTACTTACACCGTAATGCAAGGTCAATCCGCCTAATTACTGCCAAAAAAGAGCCCAATCCCTTCATAGGGTGGACTCTCTTATTAATTCGGTTATTAACTCACTTTTCACAATATCGGCCCCTGATCCCTAATTTTTCACAGTTATATAGCAGCGGGACAGGCACTCTTAGCCAAAGCAGATTTATTGGCTTCTTGATCATTTGCTCCCGATTGCAAAAGATATTGATATAAAACATTTCATAATAAAACATAGGAAGAACTTAATCTTCCTATGTTATCCATCATATTATTTATCTGTCTGTTGTTGCTTCTTTTTTAAATACTCTGCACGCATTTTTTCAAGATGATTCTTTCTATCAAATTTGGTAGTCGTCTGTTTTTCATGAAATTTTGTCACAGCTACCTTACCTTTGTTATCTAATTGGTATCTTCCCACTTTGTTCACCACTTTTCTTCAATTACAAGAGAATCTATTTATTAATATACCTTATTTTACAGCAGTAATCTTTATTATGAACACTTATTTCACAAAAAAGTATTCTTCTACTTTCTAAAGAAATGCTCCCTTTAATTGGATACTAATGTTATTAAACTTGATAAGTAACCAACACTTTTATAGGACTTTCACTAGTTTCACTAAGATACGCGAAGTAATCAATTAATTCATTTGAATGTATATGGCTTTCAAAAATAGTATTTACATATTCTGATTTCTTAATATTCTCGAAAAACCACTGACTATGTTGTCGATAGTCCCATCCATCACTTGATCCCACGATTTTAAGTTCCTTCTGATAGAAGTCTTCATTTAAAAAGAAAAGGTCCTTGTTTCCGTCTGACAACACACAAACTTCCCCATTATGATTCAACGCTTTTAGTATTGCGTGAAATGCATTCTTACTTGAAGAGCACTCAAACCCATACTTATAATGCTCTCTGGGAACTTCATCTTCTGATATATAAACATTATTAGCTCCGAACGTTTTGGCTAGTTTACCTCTTGCTTTATTAGGTTCCAATACATCGACTTTCTCAACGTTTATGTACTCTTTCAAAAAATGAAGTGTCAGCAGCCCTATTGTTCCTGCCCCTGCTACTAAGACATGATCCCATTTGTTAGGTCCGAGCTTCATAACACCTTTCGCAGAGTCGCAAGAGAGAGTATTGAGTAAAGCATATGTATAATCAATCGTTTCAGGGACTTTAACAACCTTTTCAGCTTTTACTACCCCATAGTCTTTATGTCCATAAAAAGCTAGAACGTAATCTCCCACTTCGATGTCTAATACATGTTTTCCAGCTGCTATCACTTTTCCATAACTCTCATAACCTGTTTCTCTGGGGTATTTAGGATCGAGATCCGTAACATCGGATTCATTGTACTGAGGGAGTTCGGCACCTATACTTATTGCGCCTGCGATTGATTGAATTAATAATTCATCTTCTTCAATAGGATTTAATGCCTTTCGTTCCCATTCTAGTTTTCTTTTTCCTACAAGTACTAATGACTGTTGCATCATTTGAAAACACCCTTTTATACGTTAGATATAATCTTCATTTTTTATCCCTTTATTTCCTTTACCTATATGTGTAGCTATTAACTCTGTATTAGTCCCTTTTAATTGAAGAGTTCAATTGTATGATTAACCAAGTAAGAACAATTAAGTTATGATAAGGTAAATATGTAATTGCTAAAGTTAGGAGTAGAATATGAAAATACTAATAATAACCCTTATCCCAATTAGCATAATGGTAAGTTTACTCCTACATAAATTTAGGAAGCTATCAACGCTTAGAGAATCAATAGAATTTTTATACCTTATTGAAGCAAAGAATAGAGGTTTCAGCAATTTCTTCAAAGAGTTAAATTTTTGTTTATCATTTTCTATATTCTTTTTTGGACTTGTTACCCTATTTTGTTATTCTTATCTTCATCCAAATTCGAAATCCGCCTATATCTACTAAGTATAATAATGATCCTTGCTCCTATTATAGGAGGTCGGTTAGTTAGAGTGTTATCCCTCAAAAAATAACACTAAAAATTTATATTATTAATACGTAGATAATAGATAGGTGTTTCAAATGTCTATTTTCACAATACTCGCCCCAATTCTTGAAGACTTCAAACCAAGACAATAACCCTGCCAATTCAGCAGGGTTATTTAATTCATTTTAAAACTTCTTTAGCATCTTTCGGTAATACCCGTACTTGCTTTAAATACATAGTCATATTTTCATCCTCATGGGATGGGTAGTTAAACGACAGATAATATGCAATATCTTTGCCTAATTCTCTAAATAACTCCCCACAAATGATCAACGAATTCCATATGTTCTCGTAGTTGTCATCAGAGTAAGTAGCTTTGTACTTATTCCAGTGAGAGTCCGGAAGCTGTTTTCTAAAATAGTTTCCTACTTTTCCAGTTGATACTTCGAAATTAGTGGCAATCCCAATCCACCATTCAACCATCTTATTTAACTCCTGTCTAACCACACGTTCCATCATGAATTTTGCATAGGGTAACTCATCTCGCCACATGCTTTTAGCAATGTTTTGTTGGCACCACCAGAAGTTATTACAGCAGCTTAAATACATAGACTCAGTAGGTTTTTTTACATGGTAGTCACTATCGGACGGCTCTGGGATACTAGGTAAACAATTATCTTTATCTAACAAAGGAACCGTTAGTTTGTCTTTTAAATAATGCTCCCTCATATGCTCTTTCGTTTCAATATGAAGATCAATCCGATTGCCATCGTCGAAGAGCATTAAATACCCATAAGATTCACTAAAATTCGTTTCCATTCCGCTTTCCTGACTATTTTTATCTGGTTCTTGGAACATAAGTATATTTCCAAATCCATGTATCCAATCTTCACTCTTGATAAATGGCAAGGTTTCTTTTACTACATATACAATATCGTAATCTTGAAAGATATCTTTTGACACGTTCGGATTTGTCCTGGAACCATTCATATATACAGCACGAACTCTTTGATCTTCCTTACCTCTATTGATTATGAGGTCCATCATTTCTTGTTCACTTCTCATTTATTTTCCCTCCATAGATGTAATAGTTTAAATTAGTTGGTTGTTCCATCTTAAGGAGGATCTCGTGAATGATATCTCTCACTTCTTAATAATGATGTTTATACCTTATTAAATATTTTCTTCATATGTAAATTCCTTTCACTGAAAATATCTCTATTTAGCATGGTTCGATAGCCGAAAAGAAAAACCCTTCTTAGGTTAACTAATTATAATAAAGAGAGCATAATACACACTTATTGATAGCTCCCTATAATTGAATGTATATGTTGATGTATCTTTCTAATAATTCTCCAGTTCTCTCTCTAGATCTTTCCTAAGAACTTCAATTCTTACGACCGCTGTATCTTTTTCATAAGGAAAGATTGAAGGTCGTATTTCATCGTTCTCCATTCCAGTAAGCCATTTGTCTATAAATTCTTCTAATGGTATTGACCTAGCACTATAACCCGCCCATTCTTTTCTAGCACAGCTTTCAGCAAATTCTTTTTGGGAATAATGGTAATAGAATTTTCTTTTCCTCATCTTGAGATGTTGCCCAGCCATCGCTATACAATCCCCAAACTTCCTCGAAATCCACAACTTTTTTTATAAAATACTCGTATCTTACATTTGTAGATTGTTTGTTGACTGATATAAACTCCTTTTCATTCAAGCTTATCAACCCTCATCTTAGCGGAATTTACTTTTATGAAATACCTTTTCTCTGACTTAACCTTATTTAGCAAGTGCTCCCTTAAATGGATTAACTGTTAGCGACAAAACCCATCAACATATTGAGACTTCACCTTTTTTTATTTTTCCACTTTGATCATTTATATGTAGAGTACCTCTCTCACAATTTTCCACATTTTCGTATTCTATAATATACGTACCTTTTTGGTGTATTACTGATATTATTTCGACTCTGCCTATGTCTCCAGAGCCGTGGTCCATAACAATTGATTTTGCTTTTTCCTCTGAAACTTTAGGCTCTGAACCGATGCATCCACCCAACATTAATAGTAGAAAAAGAAGCAGCATAGAACTTAAGTATTTCATCTATTTTTTCTCCTATCCAAAATAAGATAGTATCACCTATTGATAAAACTGAACCTTTATTAAATTATAAGGATCCTAACCCTTTCTAGATTAACGCTCCCTGTTAGTGGAACAACATTTTTACAATACTCAACACTTTCATCTTTGTTACCATTTAGTATTCTCTTTGTCTCTCCTAAGCAAAATTTTGTTATATATCCCAAGAAGAATAAACATTGTACCTAGTAGAGGGAATATATGTTTAAACATAAAGAATACTTCATCAGGGAATATTTCTACTAAAACAGCCATTAATGACACACTTAAGAAAAGTAATATCGTTACAACTTTAAAAATTAGAATTCCTTTGACTTTTGTTCGAAATAAATATGTTAAATAGATGGTAGTAATAAGAGATATGATTCCTAAGACATAAAGTGGTGTATGTTCAATTACAGTATACAAATTCAATCTCCTTAACTGCTTTAG
Organism: Anaerobacillus sp. ABR4_321; assembly: GCF_056158505.1. Lineage (NCBI taxonomy): Bacteria > Bacillati > Bacillota > Bacilli > Caryophanales > Bacillaceae > Anaerobacillus > Anaerobacillus sp. ABR4_321. The sequence continues at coordinate 2,416,338 of NZ_JBSWTK010000001.1, read as the reverse complement.
TGTTAAACTTTCTTCTCCAAACCACTACTTACGTAAAAATTATTTCAAACTCTAATTAATAACTCAATCTTTATTACATAGAAAAAGGAGCTTATCAAACATAGGTTAAGCTCCCTTTTGTTTAAAACTCAAAGTTGAGATACTACTAAACGAAAACGAAAGGTTTTTACGATTTGTCTTTACGCTCTAACTTTCCTGTTACTGGAAGAATAAAACCACTTATCGTTAATCCTAATACAATAGACCATTTTATTTCCCCGTATATGAAGTATAGGAAGAGAATAGAAGTGACTGCATAAGCTAGTGCAGAGATAATACGATCTTTAATTCTTTTGCTCATTTTGCAACTCTCCTCCTCTTACTTATAAAAAAAGTTCTTCTGGTGTTTCGAAGATTTGAGTTATAGACCCTTTAGCTTTTGTTAGATAACACTCATTAAGATTTCGACTTATCCAATATTCTTCATTTTTATAATAAAAGTTGAATTCTTCACCCAAATTAATCCGTTCTTGAAATTCTCTAAAGTCTTCCTCTGTCATTTCTTCCTCCAATTTAGAAAACTACTCTTATTTAACTCCTGCTCCCTTTTATTGAAGACGGAACACTACTTATTATCTTTCAAACTTTTAAGTTCTCTTTCAAGGTTTTGGACTTTTTCCTTTAATTCCTTATTCGGTTGAATAAACCTTCTACCTAAAATGATTAAAGTGCAAATAACAACAATAATTCCGCCAATAATAGCCACTGAGCCAAAGATCATAAAATCCAAGAAAGCACTCCTCCTAACTAATGGGAAAATCTCTTATTCTTTAGTTACCATATAGTTTTATCACTTTCGATCCTAAGTTTAATTTTGTTATATATACCTAAAACTATAAAGATGAGACCTAGAGAAGTCCAAATATACTTCATAATAAACAATGCTATATTGTTAAAAGGCTCAATTAAAAAGAATGTTATTGATAAGGAAAAAAACATCAAACTGGTAACAATTTTAAATGATAGCATCCCTTTCATTGCAAATGGCAAATAAATTGTCCCGAATAATGTCACTATTCCGTAAACATAAAATGGTGTATGTTCAATTACAGTATACAAACTCAATCTCCTCCACAGCTTTAGTGTTTAACTTTCTTCTCCAAACCTCTAACTTACGAAACAATTATTTCAAACCCTGATTACTAACTCAATCTTTATTTCATATAAATAGGAACTTATCAAACATATGATAAGCTCCCTATAACGGTACAAGGATTATTGTGCTGTCTTATATTCATCATAAATTAAATTTATTGCTTCAATGATTTTGATATCGGCAACCTGATTACTATTCCTATTAGGTAAATTAGTTGCTCCTAAAACAAATACGTAAGGATAATTATTGAAATCACCTATTATCCCTATATCCACAGCAACATTATCTAATCCACCTGTCATATGGTTTAGATGATGTGTAGGTATGCCCTCTATATCTCCCTTTTGTCTAATTAAACCATTAATAATTGGTGTCCATAACAGAGGGGACGTCTTGTACTCTTGAAAAACGTTAAGTATTAAATCAAACAATTGGTCGAGTTGGGCCTGGTTTTCGGTATTCCTTGGATCCTCAGTAACAGTTATCGATGGATAATAGGATTGTATTTGGTTGTTTATCTTTTCCCAACCACCACAAAAATCCACAATATTCTTAGCAACAAAACTATCGTGACAAGCAATCATAACTTCAACAGCTTCCCTTAAGGGTAGAGTTCTTCTTAATTGAAAGTGAGGATATAGTTCTTTGCTGTCTTCATTTGGGTTAAAGGAAATGTCTTCGATGCAATCATCCCACTCGATTAACCCATTTTCTATCCACTTTGCAACACAAAATCCTATTGCAACTTTTGCCGCTGATGCAAGCGGTACGATATGGTCACTATTATATGAAAGTTTATGTATCTCTTCCTTGGTAGAATATACTTGTATCCCAATGTCACCAATTTGTATTTCATTTAGCTTCTTCAAAACCGTTTCGATTTCCATTCACCCTCCTTAGTCTCTACAACTATATTTCCAATTAAATTATACCAATTATTTCAAAATCTTATAACTAACTCAATCTTTATTTCATCTAAAAAGGAGCTAATCCACAATGTTGGATAAGCTCCCTATAACAGAAGACAATTAGCATTCAATTTGCTGATGATAATCTTTCTGTACATACCATTAAACATTATTGGATTGTCTTCTTTAACATTAAGTTCATCTTTATTTGTCCTATACAACTTTTCAAAATCTACTCCTATATCAGTACCTAATATCTTTATTATCGGTCTTATTGCTTTTTTAAACAGAGACAGTCCTTTGTCTTTTGGTGCGAATTTATCAAAGATGATTATTTCCCCGTTAGGCTTTAAAACTCTCAACATCTCTTTAAGACACTTGTCAGCATCTGGAACAACTGATAATACAAGACTCCCTATCACTACATCAAAATGTCTATCACTAAAATTCATATCTTGAGCGTCCATTCTTAAAAATTGTATTGATGAACCATTGAATTTTGCCCTTGCTATTTTAAGCATATCATCGGAGTAGTCTATTGCTGTGATCTCTAATTCTTTATGCTCAATGAATTCTAAATCTGCCCCAGTTCCAACCCCAACAAGAAGTATCTTTTGCTTCTTAACAAAATTAGCTTCTCTAAAAATCTCTTTCCGTGCGTTGAGAAATTGTCCGGTGTTAAAAAACTTATCATAAAAAGGAGACCATATTTTATATATCAATTCATTCCAACGGTTGTTCATTATTCACCTCATTCTATATAAACCATATTCCATTAAACTGCTTTGAACTGTTTAAAGTTGTCCTGTGGATTAGGTAATCACTCCCTTTTTTAGAAGATCAATTAATATAGTCTTTTTGAAACACTGCCATCAAAATTATTCCGTACCACTTGCCATTCCTAAATAATTGTTCTTTTTGCTCTCCTTCTTTCTCAAAACCTAAACGTTCATATAATTTAATAGCTCTATCATTAAATGAGATCACTCTTAAAAAGACTTTATGAAAATTCAATTCCAAAAAGCAATAACCCAGTAACAATTTCATAGCCTCGGTACCATATCCCAGACCCCAGTAATCCTCATTACCGATATCTATGATACATTCAGCATTTCTATTTTTAAGGTCTATATTGACTAATAATACGATCCCTATAGGCTCATTGTCTTCTCTGTGTTGGATAATATAGCTTTTTGAAGCATCTGAATTAGTAATGTTTTGTATGAACCTTTCTGTATCTTCCATTGTGTAAGCATCCAATTCTAAGCTTGTACTTTCCATTACCTTGTCATTACTCCGCCATCTATGGTAAATAGCTGCATCATTCTTTGTGACTTTTCTTAATTGAATTCTATCACTAGTAAACATCCGCTTCCCCCTTATTCATTATTGTTTGTTGCTTTTACTATATCGCTCCCTATTGTTGAATACTAACTGATTTACTTCTTGTGCATTACATATTGAGATTCACTAAACTTGAAGTGATTATTTTCATAAAATGGTATTAACTCTTTTCCACAAAATAAGCTCACAACGTCAATGTGCGAAAGGTCCATTAACAATTGAGATACAAGCTCAGTTCCAACTTGTGATTTTCGATAGTCTTTAAGAACAACCACATCTTCTACATAGGCTCTGAAATTATTATCTGTTACAGCTCGTGCAAATCCTATAAGGCGGTCCTTATCCCATGCTCCAACTGAGATAGTCTGCTTTAGCATCTCTTTTATGTCGTGCTCTTTTATGTCGTGCTCTTTTATGTCGTGCTCTTTTCTCTCTTCCCACCAGCCTTCATGCCTATATAGTTCTATAAGTTCTATTGCATTTATTGCTTTATCGTCAGAATTCAAAACTTCCATACTCCATCAACCACTCCTGAATTTATTTACTAGCCTTGAAAATTCAAATATTTCATTATTATTTTTTCAACGATGCTCACAGAAATTCTTTTTGACAAATATGCTAGTCATTAATATGTAATGCTTGATATTCTTCTGCCAGGATTGAATAAAGCTTTAAATCTTGATATTTTCCTTTAGCAAACATTCCTTTTCTAATAATACCTTCAAACGTCATACAGGCCTTCTCCATTACTCTTTGAGATCCTATATTTTCAACAAAACATCTAGCTTGAATACGGATTAAGCCTAGTTCTGTAAATCCATATTCAATGATTCTCTTTGTAGCTTCTGTGGTAAACCCATTACCCCAAAAGTCCTCTGATAGTACATATCCAACTTCAGCACTCTTATGTTTGGGATTAATAGTTACAAAGTCAATAGTTCCGATAATGGTCCCGGTAGACTTCAATTCCATTCCCCAAAGAGCTTTATTATTTTGACTATAGCCCTCTAGTACATACTCAATAAATTGTTCAGTATCTGCTTCAGTATTGTGCGTCTCCCAGCTTACCTTTTGAGATACTGTGGGGTTAGAACCATAATAGAAAATATCCTTTATGTCATCCTTATTTATTTTCCTAAGAATTAAATGCTCCGTCTCTAATTTCGGCAACTTCTCTAACACATGCTGCAAACTTATCTCCTCCAGGTAATGACTTTCTGCTTACTTGATAATTTTAATGATTCCAAACCCTATCGAATAACTTGATACCAATTATTTCAAAACAGAATGAGTATCTCAATCTTTATTTCACAAAATTGGAGCATATCCTAAATTCGGATATGCTCCCTTTAAAGGAATACTTCAAATTAAATTAATCCTCGAACTCGATTTTTGTTAGAAGGGGAGCGTTCTCATGCTTTTCTAAAATGTTTGTTAGATCTTTTATCGTATCTTCTTCCAATCGGTAAGTTTGACTTTCTTTTGGAACAAGACTTTGTATGAACCCTTCTCCATCTTCAGTAATCCATAGATGAAATGATTTGTTATTGCTTCCTTCACCAATAAGATCATAGGTTAATAACGGAGGGGTTTTAATAAACTTTTGTTCATCCAATTGTTTTGCATTAGTGGTAGCATCAATGAATATTCCTACCTCTTGGTTCTTATCAAACTCTACTTCTCCTGGAGATTTTTCATTTCCAGTCCAATAGCTCGCTTTTACTGTTTCAACATTTTCTAATTCGTTAGTTGAACAGGCGCATAGAGCTATTAAAAGTAGCATCATAATCAATAGATTATTATTCATTAAATGCCCTCCTAGTTCTTCCACCACCCCTTTTAAATCAACGCTCCCTTTTAATGGAGTATATTAGGTTCACTCTCAGTTGAACCGAAAAATCGAGTAATCAACTTATAAACCTCAATGCCTATTACTCCACTCAAGGTATTTAAGATTAGATCGTCTATATCAGTGGCTCTTCCTTGTGAGTTAATAAATCCAGTTGAAAAATACGTTTGGATCAATTGAACAATTTCTATGCCTAGAGAAGTAAAGAACACTGCTATAATAGTCTCCTTATTATTTTTCAAAACCTTCAAAAACCTTAGTGAAAACGCTAAAGGAGTCAACAAAAGTAAATTACCTATTATTTGTATGTAATAAGATGGAATGAAATATGGTGCGGTTAAAGCTTCTATTATTGTGTGAAATGGAATCAAACTAATATGCGTAGAGAGATTATGATTTCCAATGTAATCTGTTGTTATAAACCATCCAATATTAATGTACGCAACATACTGATACAAGACGAATAGATAAAGAGTAAATATACCAAGCACCAAGTATTTCATAACATTATCTCGGCTGATTTTTGAGCTTATCCATAAAGCAACTAATAATACAATAATCCAATTCGGAAATACTGTTAGCCATTTGTATTCTGAATCCCAAAATACTTTTATAGGTAGGCTAATGTAGAGGGTTGCTACTACAATTACTACTAAATATGAATGCCTTATTGAATTAATAATTAGCCCCCTTGTATTAGATCCAATAGTTATTTCAAGGAATCGCTCCCTTTTGTTGCAGATGGATTTATGGTTCATTTGCTCTACATTTGAGAAAGTAATGACTTTAACTTCTCTCCACGCTTTATATAGAAACTAATATGTTGTTTTAAGGTAGTCTCATCTTGTAAATCTATGATTTCTATTGTTTTTTTCACAAAGTTCCAATTCATGCAGCCAGACAACCACAAAAGAGAATGTAAGCGATCCTTTTCTTTGAAAGAAAAGGCTTTTTCAAACATATAGGAATCAAACAATGTTTTAGCTAAATCTGGTGACATTTGAGTTGATCCTATTCCATCGATCCGGGAGTACCACTTGATTAACCAAGCTAACCCTTCAATCCGATCTGTGTAGCCTATTGATTCAAAATCAACAATACCTGCTAGTTCGTTTTTATTGTCCCATAGCATATTTAAAGGATTTAAATCCGACTGAACAATGAAATCCAACTCTGGTTTCGATGTAATGATATGGTTTTCAGCTATATGTAGATAAGAATTTAGTATTCTGGCTATATCAGGGGAGAGTTTTGTAGTATCACGTTTGTGTTTAATTTGAGATATAAACTTGGTATAACCCGTTAAATGTGATTCCTGTACAAAGACAGAACTGCTAAAATTCCGGGAAACAGTATGAATATTTCTGACTGTATTGCCTACAAGTTTAGTAAAACTATTTGTACATGCGGTTATATGTTTGCCTTCAACCCACTTGAATAACACTACGCGATAAATACTACCTTTCCATTCAACGGAAACAAATCGATCTCCAGCTATAGAAATGATATTTTCCATAAAAGGTATTCCCTGTTGATTTAGATAATCGGTGTATCTTATCTGCTCAGTTAGAATTTCATCGGTTATTTCTCCAAACACATTATTAAAGGAGCGATTATTACCAATAAACCTTATAGAATAATATTTGTTATTCACACTAATTTTATAGTGCAGATCTTTATTCCAACTTCCAATGTGCAGCTCGCCTTCAACTATCAGATCGTTATACTCTGGGAAGAAAGATTGGAGTGCTGTATTAATTAATTGGTGCATAACTCCCACCTTATTTTTCTCTTTTTGACATTTATCTATTACTGACACGCTCCCGTTATTGGAACAAGACTTCTAAAACTACCCAACTTCTTCGTTTTTTTACCATATAGTATTCTCTTTCTCTCTCCTAAGCAGAATTTTGTTATAAATCCCCAAAAGAATATACATTATTCCTAGTAGAGGAAGAATATATTTAAACATAAAGTATACTACATCAGGGAATATTTCTATTAGTAAAGCCATAACTGATAAACTTAAAAAAAGTAATATCGTTACAACCTTAAAAATTAGAATCCCTTTGACTTTTTTTCGAACGAAATATATTAAATAAAAGGTGCCAATTAGCATTAAAATTCCCCAAATATAAAATGGTGTATGTTCAATTAAAGTATACAAGGTCGACTCCCTCCGATCCCCTTATTTCTAACTTTCATCCTCAGCTAACCACAACTCAACCCTAATTATTACAAACCCCTATGACTAACTCAATCGTATTTTACATAAGAAAAGAGCTTATCCTTGATTTTGAATAAGCTCCCTATTGTTTAATAACCTATCCTCTTTTAAAACCTATTATTATACCACTTTCCGAATTTGATGATACTACTGTCTTCTTTAATGTTGTTATACTTAATAAAATCTTCATCATCAAATTCAGCTAATGTTTTCTCAAAGTGCTCTGGAATAAATATGTACCAAAGATCCGACCATTTCTTTTCATTGTCTGTGCCTTTAACATGAGTTGAAATGGTACCAGGAGATTTACTTTCAAAGAATTTCATTTCTTCACCATCGTAATAAGCTAAACATGCCCTAAACTCACTTTGTCGGTTCTCCTCATTTCCCAATAATTTTAAGACATCCTTAATACCAATGGTCTCAAGCATGTGATTCACATAGGCTTTTGGGAATCCGTTTAACTCTGAGATAAAAAAACCAGAATCTAAGGCTATGCATGGTCTTTGCACAATCTTATACGCTTGTAATACCTTATGTTTTGCAATCTCCCTAATATCTTCACTTCTTGGTTCAATTAATTCTGCATCAATAGGAAGAACTTTTATATTCCTTAAATCTTTCTGTGCAGAAGCAATCTTCCCTTTGTTGGTAGTAACAAATACTATCTCTTTCATTCACTAGTTCCTTTCCTGTTCTATTCTTTCAATAAGTGCTCCCGATTGTGGAAGAAAGTAATTTTTTAAGATTTCTTTAAACGATAAGCTTCTTCGAGAGTTCCCTTTAAATTCTCACCTCTTTTTGAAATAAAAGAAGTCCAAAAAGTTTCACCTATGCTTGCAAGTTGATCAAGAGAGTATTCATCTTTTTTAAATTCACCCCAACATCCATCCTTTGTGAGTTTGTCCCAAAAGACGTAATCAGCAAATTTGTTATTTTCTATAGGAACATCAGACCCCATAGGCTCTATCGTTACTAATTCAGGACATAACCACATTGCAGTACATACAGATAAAAAGCCCGCATGTCTTTCTTTTAATCCTTCAATACCAGCCTCTTTCAAAGCACCTTCCCAGGCTAGATGATGATATGTAGTAATTAAGATTATATCTGGATATTTGAAATTCATATGCTTAACAAATGAAGACTCCCAATATGCGCCGCCATGTCCGTTACATAGAACAAACTTTTTAAACCCTTGTCTAGTTAGATTTACAATAATCTCTTCTATCATTGATGTTAGAACATTAGGGCTCACCGTAACGGTACCCTTACAATTTGCATGTTCTTCTGAAGTGTTAAATGGAATCGTAGGTAACACGTAAGCATTTAAAATTTCACCAAAAGAAACAGCATATTTTTCGGCAATTAGAGTATCTAAGTGCATAGGTAGAAATGGTCCAAATTGTTCTGTTGCACCTACAGATAAAATTGCCGTATCTGTTCCACTCTCGGTAACCTTCTTTGTGGAATCTTTGAAACTTATCATAATAACCCCCATTGTTAATTCTTTATCACTGTTTTTTGTCTAATTAATTTAAAAACGCACTTTTATTACCATAGTTAGTATTATGCAGCTCTTCCTCTTAATCTCCCTATTTTATCGGAACAAAGACTTATTGTGCTGCCTTGTATGCATCATAAATTAAATTTATTGCTTCAATGATCTTGTTATCGGCAACCTGATTACTATTCCGATTAGGTAAATTAGTAGCACCTAAAACAAATACGTAGGGATAATTATTGAAATCACCTATTATCCCAATATTCACAGCAACATTTTCTAATCCACCTGTCATATGGTTTAGATGATGTGGGGGTATGCCCTCTATATCTTCCTTTTGTCTTATTAAACCATTAATGATTGGTGTCCATAACAGAGGATACCTCTTGTACTCTTGAAAAACGTTGAGCATTAAATCAAACATTTGGCCTAGTTGGACCTGGTTTTGAGCATCCCTTGGATCCTCAGTAACATTTATCGATGGATAATAGGATTGTAATTGGTTGTTCACTTTTTCCCAGCCACCACAAAATTCCACAATGCTCGCAGCCACAAAACTATCGTGACAAGCAATCATAACTTCAACAGCTTCCCTTAAAGGTAGAGTTCTTCTTGATTGAAAGTGAGGATATAGTTCTGTACTATTTTCATTCGGATTAAAGGAAATGTCTTTGACGCTGTCATCCCACGCAATTCCTCCATCTTTTATCCATTTTGCCACACAAAAGCCTATAGCAACTTTTGCTACAGATGCAAGCGGTACGATAAGATTACTATTAAATGAAAGTTTATGTATCTCTTCTTTGGTAGAATATATTTCTATTCCAACATCTCCTATTTCTATTTCATTTAGTTTCTTCAAAACTTTGTCGATTTCAACTCACCCACCTTAGTCGTTACAATCATAATTTCAAAAACCTTATACCAATTATTTCAAACCAATATGACTAACTCAATCTTTATTTCATTGAAAAGGAAGCTCATCCATAATTTTGGATAAGCTCCCGATTGTTTAATAAACTTATTTTTTTTTGATTATGTATACACCTATAAGAACGGTTATTAAGATTAATATTATTGAAATTAGAGGGACGCTTGGATCACTTGAACCAAGGGTGCCCCCAGCTTTAATAAAACCCGCAGATTCTTTAACTGCATTTGACATTTGATCGAAACCATATGCAATAACTGCTGTTAATAAAGAAAAACCTATGAGTAATAAACCTGTTACTCTATTATCCATTCATAATCACCTTTCATTCTAAAGAATATTCCTGTATATTTTTGCCGTATGCGCTCCCGATTGAGCACTAGTATAATTGTTTGGTTAGTTCATCTAACTTTTCTATTAGGTTTTCTTTTAAGGACAAATGTTCGACATCAGAGTACAGGTATCTACTATTAGTCCATTTCTCTTTAGGGTATTCCCAAACTGGTTTAGGGAGATTTTCGGCGGGTTCCCATTCGTATCTAGGGAAAATATGTGCGTGTAAGTAGGCATCGGTATTTCCATAAATCGAATAATTAACCCTCTTTGGATCGCATACAACGCTTATTGCGTCACCTATTATACTCATATCCAGTAGGTACTCACTTCTTTGTTTTATATCTAGATCATTTAGTGTATTAACTTCAATTGAAGGCAACAGAACACAGTATCCAGGTAAAAATTGAGTATCACCCATTACTGCGAATCCACTCTTCATTTTAGCTAAGACCATTGGGTTATCACCTGAGTTTGCAGCTAGTATCCTATCTTGTTTCCAAGCTACTTTATTTGTTGTCATATCTACTCACCTTCTTTTATAAATTCATTGAATAGCATTGGCTTTAGCTGTACCCGTCTTGATGTACAATGATCGCTCCCGATTGTTTATCAATCATCTGATATCTCGCTATTCCTTAAAGTATAAACAGTAATAGCCACCTGTATAATCAAAAATAAATAAACTAATAAGGGAATTTGGCTTAGATAACCCCCGTGATCTATGCCACCGTCCGCAACTTCATCCAATCGAACATTTATTGAGCCTAACATCAAGACTAAACAGATTGTAAATAAAGTAATGATAGCTAATAATAAGCTGTTCTTCATAAATTATACCCACCTTAAACTATTAGAATAAACCCAGTTTATCGGATAATAGCCATTAACTACAAACCGACCTATATTGTTTGTTCACAATCCTGCCATTTAGAAAAGAGAGTTAATCCTTTTATTCCCTAGCTTGCTAGTTAACACTCCCCTGAAAAGTGTAAGTTGAAGAAGATTTCATTAATTCTTCTACTCCATTTTTATGGTAGGGCAATAACTCGTTAGCAGTATTAATGACCCACTGTATCTCAGAAATCTCATTCTTATCTTCAATTTGAACCTCTCCATCAATAACAGTAGCTTGAAATGTAAACATTAAACCGTGATGTTGCTGCTTTGTGAATAACGCTTCATTAACTGCTAGAATTGGTCCTGCTTCAATTTCTAAACCAGTCTCCTCTTTTGTTTCACGAATAACTCCTTGTTCTAATGTTTCTCCTAATTCAACTGCTCCACCTGGCAAAGACCAAGTTGAATGCGCATTGTTCACCATTAATACTTTTTGTTTTAATGGATCAAAAATAAAAGCATAAACCACATCTACTCGCTTCATCTCTAAATCTCCTCTAATTGTCTAATAAATAATTTACTTGAAAGAGCGATTACCTAAGTATGTGGTAATCGCTCCCGATAGTTGAAGACTCGATATCTAGATAATTTAAAGATTGTTAATAGTTCTCTAAATCCTAATGAGATTGTCTGCCCTCAACCGATTCCACTCTTTACGTAAAACCCCCATCTTTACTGCATCAAAATATTTGGCATTTACTCTCCTTGCTTCTCTAATTCTTGCTTCTTCTTTCATTCCTAACTTTTCAGCAACTTTAATCATTCTTACATTCCCCGACCAAGTAGACATACCCAGGCGGTGTAATTTCGTATTTTGAAAAAGATAATCAATCCAAAGCTTATAGGCTTCACTACCATATCCACCATTCCAATAATCCTTATCATAAATCACGATACCTGTTTCTAACCAATCCGTATTTTTATCTACCCAATAAGAACCAACATAGCCAATCGTTTTGCCATCTACTACTATAGCTAGAGAAGCAGGCATACCCGGGTATATTTCTTGTGCCCACTCATTTCTGTATTCATCTTTAGATACTTTTTCTTCTGTTATGTATGGACCATTCCACTTTTTAGCTTCTTGTTCCTTTTCCTCATACTTCCAGAAATATAATTTATCAATATCTGTACCTTCTGCTTTCAGTAAAAGAACTTTCTTCCCATTAATCTGAACCAATTAAAACCCTCCATATGAATTTCTTCTCCTCAAATACTACAGCTTTGCTCCCTTTAATTAAAACCATAAATAACCAATTTCTTCTTCATCTAGAATAATGGCAAAACGCCAAAATTTAACACTTATAACAATATGTACCACGCCTCTAAGTCCTTACCGTATTAATCAGTCTAGACTTTCTTAACTTTCTTTACTTTCTTCCCACGATAGCAAAAGCCCTATATGGGATTTTGAAAGTTTTGCTTGCACGGCTTCTTAAAAGATTTTCAAGTTTGGTACTAAATACATCAACTTTTTCCGTGCTAAGCTCCCCTCCTATCTCAGGGCTAGCTTGAATACGTCCTATCCAACTTTTTATAGAATAAGGTACACAAGTGTCGAAAGAGAAGGTCTCAACCTCTGAAAAACCTGCATCGTATAAGTCTTCAACCCATTCCGGAAACATTTTAGTCTCGTTTGTTTTATACGTTTGAGGATTAAACTCTTCTATTAGGGCTTGAGTTTCTCTGGATATTTCATGTCTCGAAGGAACCCATTCGTAATTAATAATGGCTAAACGCCCCTCTTTTTCAAGTACACGATGAACTTCTTTTGCAACTTTAAATTTATTAAACCAATGCCAACAGTAAACAGCCGTGACAACCTTAAAGGATGAATTTTCCTGCGGAATATTTTCCACGTCTCCTTCATGATACTCAATAGGAAGTCGATCCTTTACGTTGATTTGCTGCGCCTGATTGATTAATTCAGAAGATATATCAATACCAGTTACCCTGCACCCTTGCCTTGCTATGTCTCTAGCAAACAAACCATTAGCGGTTCCAATGTCAAGTACATGCTGACCTTCTATACCTACATTGTATCGCTTCAATTTTTCTAATAATTCAGGTGGATAACCATGCCGATATTTTAAGTATTCTTCTTCTGTTCCATCTAAATTAAGAATCAATAACCACTCCATTACTGTGTTGTATTACTGAATTTTCTATCAAGTACCAATAAAAAAATTATAACGACTTTTATTGAAGAACCGCTCCCTTTAGCGGAATAACACTTCATCCTAATTAAACCTTAGTAAAATGATTCTGAGTTAATTTGATAAAAGCTTTCAGTGGTGGGGTCATCCATTTATCCTTATGCCATGCAATGTGAGTAAAAATTGGTGGAATGGCATGGTTCCAGCTCAACTCTACCATTCTTCCTGCTTCAATGTCTTTTTCTACAACCATCGTTGGGAGTGCTGTGATTCCTAATCCTGCCATAACACATTGCTTGATGGCCTCAATACTTACGAATTCAAACTTATTCAATGGATAGATGTTGGCAGCCGAACACGAATTTTCTAAAAGTGTCCGATAAGAGCATCCCATTTCTGTAAGCAGTAACGTTTCACCTTCAATATCTTTAGGATCAATCTCTTTCCTTTTCGCCAACGGATGATTGGGTGCTGCCACTAATTTGATCTCTTCTTGTATCAGAGGCTGTATTCGAAGTGACTCTTCAGGTTTTGTAACATCCATTATGAATGCAACATCTAGTAGTCCGTTCATTAATTCTTCTCGAGCTAATTCATCTGAATTAGCAGGTTTAAAGGTGAGTTTAACATCGGGATAAAGGTCTTTAAATTCCTTTAAGATAGGCGGCAATCGATACGTACATTGACTTTCTTGAGCTCCAATCACGAGTGTTCCAGACGACTCATTATTTCCACTGATTGCATTCTTCGCTTCCTCCCTCAACAGAATGAGTCTTTCTGCATAAACTTTAAACTCCTTTCCTGCCGCTGTTAGCGTTAGTCGCTTTCCTAACCGTTCAAACAAAGGACGCTCTAGCTCTTCTTCCAGTGATTTAATTTGCGCCGTTACACTAGACTGAGCAAAATTTAGCATGTTGGCTGCTTTTGTAAAGTTAAGCGTTTCAGCTGCAGTTACGAATGTCACAAGTTGCTTCGTATCCATCTTCCACCCCTTATAATCGGATATATCGATTGAATCTATCGAAATAATCTGTTTTTCTGATTGTTGGATTTAGTATATTGTATATTGTAATACTTGGCAAAAGGAGTGCAACCATTGTGAGCGGACAAAAAGCCAAAACATTCAATATCTTTTACTTAGCATACTTGTCCCTAGGAATCATCTGGGGAACCAATTTTCTATTCATGAAATGGGCTGCCGTTCATATTAGTCCATTGCAAATCGTGTTTTTAAGAGTAGTAGCTGGGTTCATCCCTGTGTTTCTCTATGCCCTCGTAAAGAAACAGTTGAAATTCAGTCACTTCTCCCATGTTCATCATTTCTTTGCGATGTCATTTCTTGCGACGATTGTATACTTTTATTGCTTCGCCAAAGGAACTGCTCTTTTAAATTCTGGGATTGCAGGCGCACTAAGTGGAGCCATTCCAATCTTTTCTACCATCTTGACCTTCTTTGCCTTAAAAGATGAACGGGTGACTGTGAAAAGCGTCCTTGGCGTAATCGTTGGGGTGGTTGGTGTGTTCATCATCGCGAGACCATGGGAAAGCGGAGCTAGTGCACTCGACGTATCAGGGGTGATATATATGCTGATTGGATCGCTTAGTGTTGGAGCATCTTTCGTTTACGCCAAAAAATTTTTATCAGGAACAAACATCGCTCCCGCTGCGATAACGAGCTATCAAATTCTAATCGCTATCATCATTCTTTGGATCTTTGGAGACCTTGAAGGAATAAGCGCGATTCAATCCGATTCTATCGCGTTGACGGGAATTCTCATAGGGCTTGGCGTGATTGGAACGGGACTTGCTTATATAATCTATTACGTTATTGTAAATCAACTAGGAGCTGTTATAGCATCTACTGTCACCTATATACCACCAGTTGTATCACTACTCATAGGCGCGCTCCTCGTAAATGAACTCATTTTGATCAGCGACTGGATTGCGATGCTAATCATATTAGCAGGCGTCACTATTATGAATAAAAAGTAGAGTTTAAAAAACTTGGAAGCAGGTATGGTGATCCAAGCTTTTAATTTTAAGTTAGGTTATTGCTTTTGGTGATTATCGCTCCCGATTGTTTAACGATTAGAATTCATCCATTAACCTAAACCTAGTATTAACGTGGTAACCATTTACTGATACTTCACCAACCCGTTTAGTGCCATTATAGTATGTGGCTTCTAGAGTATCTTCCCCATTTTTCAAAACCAGCATATAACTTGAACCTATGGCATCCCAGGTGTCTGTTCTCTTAGAAGTATTTATCTGGCGAATTATTTCTTCAACTCGATTTTGATTGTTAGTTTCATACAAAACCTCACCCGAATTAATGTTAACTACCTTAGCTTCAGTATATTGCTTTGTAATTAACGGATCTTTGCTACAAGAGGCTAGTATGATAGTAATAACCAAAAACAAAGGAATGAAGCTCTTCATTTTGTCAGCCCCTTACTACTTGTTCGAGAAGCTTGCACTAGCTATCCCGCGCTTACTCCCTTTAATTACATATGACCTTTATCTTACTTCTTGAATTTCTTTATTCTTTTATTTACACTTTCGTTTATTCTTGCATTTGAAGCATATGTAATAAGTGCAGAAATAAATTTCTTATTATTGTAGCCGACCAAAGTAGTTTGCTTATAACTATATACTGTTTCTCCTATGATGATCCACACAGGTATCAATTTCAGGTACTTTCGGGTATAGGTGATATAAGTTATTTCTCCCCATTTATATTGCAAATCTTTATCTAGTAGATTTCTTATTTTAAAGATTTCACTAGTAAATATTATTTTTTGCATTTTCCCTCTCAAATGGAAAATCCCTATTAACAGGAAAGATATAATTGACACTCCAAATGAAAACCACCCAAAGAGAGTCGTTTCAGAGTCTGTCATTGTTAGCATCAACCCTAAAAAAAGCAACCCTATCATACAGGGGATAAGCCCAACCCATTTGCTGGGATAGAATGTATTGTTTATGTTTTTTCACCCCCTTTTGTTATAGCCTATCAAAATTATAAATAGAGCGCTCGCTTCTTATCCAATACGCGCGCTCTTTAGTTTCTTTGATTGTTTTACTCCTTATTTAAAGAGATATAAAAAGGGAAAGATATTTATTATGGATTCGCTCCCGATTGCTTAATTAGATACTTCATAAACTGTTAGGAGATGTGACCATAAGTTCCCACCGGGTTGAGATGGTTCGCACTCATTTAAAAAATATTCCTCACTCTTTTCAGGAGTTACAGTTACTTTTGAGTCAATTGAATTACAGGATATCCTCTCAACTCTACTTGTTCCGAACTTATCCCTTGTTGTATCTGTCTCAGCATAAATGGAGCTACCGTCATAACTAACATCTTTAATTATTGGATCTCCTTCGTCTGTATAACTTACAATTCTTATCTTATCTTCGTTACCTTCTTTAACATTGTCCAGGAATAATTCAAAGGTAGTGAGGTTAGTGATTTCACTCCCCAAACCAACAACTATATCACTATCAGAAGGTGTGTAATTGCAACCCCCAAGTAGTAATGAAAATAATAATAGGAATAAGATCTTCCTCATTTTATCAACCCTTGCTTTTAAAATGTAATGCCTAGTAAGTTAATTAAACAAAAGGAAGAGCAATCCTTTTTAGATCATCGCTCCCGTTTCTGAAAAACGAAATATTATCATAGCATATTGTTGCTAATCGAATTTACGAAGGAAATGGTTTCTATTACTTGAATTAATATGAGTAGAGAAATTGTTGAGAGAAGGTGAACTAAATTTCACGATACGATTTGTACCAACCTACAATTATGCCTAGCCCATATACGCACTATCAAGAATACAAACCAAGCCCGTTGCTACGCCCATTTATTTGTTGTTATTGGAGTGCAACCCCGTTTGATTTGCAGGTAACTGAATATACATATGAAATCATTCCAGATGGATGCACGGATATTGTTATTGAGTACGATTCCTTAAGCAAAACAAGCTCTATGAGGTACTATGGGATATTTGAGAATCGATTTAAAATCACCGAACACTTTAACACAACGATACAAACTTTTGGAATTCGTTTTTATCCGGGGGCTTCTGCATATTTTGTGCTTGAAAAGGCAAAAGATACAGCGGGAAAAATATTGGAATTGGGGCAAATGCATTCCTCTATAATCAATCCTCTTCGAGACAAACACCAACATACACACGGAATTAGTGATTTGATCAGGTCATCAAATGAAATTTTTTCAAAAGTGTTATTGAACAATGAAGTACACGCTCAAGACCACCTACTTAATAACCTTCTCCATCAAATCACTGCTAGTAGTGGAACAGTAACAGTTGAAGAACTTAGCACACTAGAGGTAGTTGGAAAAAGGAAAATGAATCGCCTTTTTGAAGAACGAATTGGTTTAAGTCCGAAAAAATTTAGTCAGGTGATTCGCTTCCAAAAAGTATTAGCAGATATACTATATAAATGCTCAACCGAAGGAACTTTAGAGTATTATGATCAATCTCATTTAATTAAGGATTTTAAAAAACGCCTTGGCAAGAACCCTTCCACTATAACAATGTCCGATTTTTACAATACAAGCTTCTAGGTGTTCAGTACGATAGACAGGAAACAGCGTTAGAAATTAGAAATCACTTTAATATTATTAGGAGATGGTGTAATGACAGTTTTGACAGGCGTTACGTTTCAGGTACGTGTAAGTAGTTATGAAAAGGGGATTCAATGGTATGAAACATTATTTAAACGTAAGCCAGATTTCATTCCTCACGAGGATTTTGCTGAATGGGAAATGGTAAAAGGAACTTGGCTACAATTAGCGAAAGGTGAACCAACGGAGGGTAATGGACCTCTGAGGCTAGGTGTTGAAAACATACACAAAGAACGCAAACGATTAATAAATTTATTGAAGGTTGAAATAGAAGAAGTAAATACGCGTGATGGCGTACCAGCAGCTTGGTGCTCTTTTAGAGATCCATATGGTAATCGTATCGGATTATTTCAAGATTTAGAACGCAATCCATTACAGTAACTATGGGAGCTTACCTTATTAAGGGTAAGCTCCCTTTAATGAAAGTTCTTTATGATTTTATTGCTTCATAAAATTCAAACCTAGAAACTTTAAAATAGGCAATGCTCCACAATACTCCCACAATGAAAACTATTAAACCTAATGAAAACCAGCCAATGAAACTTATGTATAAGACTATAAGCTTAAATTTATTCCTTCTCATCATACTTATGCTCATAAAAAGACACTTCGAAAATCTTACAGTTGGGTTGTTATAAAGAATAAACATACATTGTGATAACCCTAAGTACAACCAACCAGACACTAACGATATTAACAGTAATACTCCTGCCCTGATAGGATCGACCATCAACGTCAAGTTTAAGAGAGTACCACCAATACATATTGCTACGATTAGTTGTAAGGTTCGATTGACAACTATGAATATGAACCCTTTAATAATAAGAGTTTTATTCTTAAAACCATATGAAAAAAATTTAACGTAACTCTTCTTCCTATTGTGTTTTAGATGGTAAATCATATCTACCATTGCAAAGAAGAGTATACTCCCCAAAAGTGATCCTAAAACAATACCCACTATGTTTACTGAACTTGAAAAGCTAAGTGGACTAAAACTTAACCCACCTTTTTGAAATGACAATCTAGAGAAGTCTGCTCCTGTTAGTGAGATAAGGAGATAAGTAATTAAAACCAAACTCACTACCTTCATCCAATTACCTTTCAAAATATGTAAAGCACTTGTTTTTGTTTCTAAAACCATCAATACCTCCAACATTTCTATTTATAGCTCTCTCAAAGTGATTTTACACGACTAGATTAACCAGTTAAAGTAAATACTTAAGTTCCTCTTGCATTTAAAAGGAGCCTATCTTATTTTAGATAAGCTCCCTTTTATTGAGTAAGAGGGTTATAAAAACCCCTTCATTCTAATTACTTTACCATCCAACTCTTGTCCTATCTCTTCCATACCTAGTTTTTGATAAAACTTCAAAGCAGAGGTATTAGTAGGTGACACTCTTAAATGAAACTCATTAAGGTTTTGACTTCTAAAAAAGCTGCATGCGTATTTGTGTAGTTCCTTTCCTATACCATTTCCGCGGATCTCTGGAACTAAGTAATAAAGATTTACATAACCGATTTTTCTATCTTTGTATTCTTTTATAGTTAATTCTAGTTGTCCAATTAGTCTATTATCCTTTTCTACCATAACGAACCCATTTGGAAAGTCTTTTACCATTATCTCTAACCAATTCAAGTATTTCTTTTCATCTCCAAAACCCGATGCATTCCCAAAACTAGCTGCAAAGGAGTCTTTACGAAAACCAATTGCAACTTCACTATGTTTATTTATATCGATGGTGATAAAGCGCAACAAATTGATTCACTCCTAATCCAAGAAAACTGTTATGTATTTAAGGTAAAGATGCGTAATCCTTTTTAGGTCAACGCTCCCGTTTCCTGAAGAAGCTACTTATAACCTTGAATATCATTACTTAGCACAAGCAATCCCAACTTTTTAGTGCTAGGGTGAATAGAATTTTGCTTAACAGCTTTCATTGACCTTGCAATTATCATCATTTCTTCTTTAGACTTCCTGCTGCTATCCATCTCTATATAAGTTCCATCTTGAACCCAGGAAAGTATACCTCCTGAGGCATTAATAAATGGCTTGAAATAACCTTTTTCCCCATTTATATCAACCTTTTCTCCATTATAAAATGAATAATTTAAAGACATATTTGATATCTTACTTTGTTCAATTCCAAATAATAAAACCTGATCAGCTTTGTTTATATAATGTAATCTGACTTGAGTGACATTATTAATATCCGATTTAGAGTAAGTTTTAATCTCCAATGTACTATCCTTGAGGATTTTGTCAGGAGAGAAAACTTCAAAATCAACCTTATTAGTGAGTTCTGCAATTTTAATATTCTTATTGATTTCTTTAGCCTGAATCCCCAATGACCCAAATGGAAATAATATAAGTAAAGTTAATACCATTAATAAACGCAAAAAATTCTTCATTCACACTACCTCTTTTCACAATACTGTCAGAGTAGTGTTCCCACAAGGTTTATTTCTTATAATACTCAAATGATTATTCAATAAAATTTCCTAAATCTACATAGAACCCCTACTTTTTTTAAGTAAACGCTCCCTATTGTTGAAGATTAGCTAGAAAATTTCAATTAGGCTTAAGTCTTTTCAAGATAAGACTTTCTTTATAATCTGTCCATTCACCTATAATGATTTTTATTTCATTTTCTTTATCTAAATATATACATCCTTCACAATTACTTCTCTTTTTTTTAAACACATTTGAATCGTTCAAAGAAAACACTCCTGCTAAAGTACTCTGTCCATCCTCAATTGAATAGTGTATATTAGACGAATTATTGATATTATCGTTATTCCCTTTGTATATTATTTTGATGTCATAATCAGTTTCAGTTCCTGTAAGATACATACGATACATAACTGTCCAATTTGAATTTTCTCCTTGAAAAGTTACAGAGTTTGGTCGTCCGAATAAACCTGTAAACTCAGCGTTGGCACTGGGAGTGCCCACAACAAAAAATATTATTATGAATAGAAAAACACAAAATTGATATTTCATAAGATCTCCACTTTTCCTTTTGGGATTTAATATTAGTCACTAATTTATCAACTATTCCTTAATTAATGAAATGGCATAAAAATGAGCGATCCCAAGTGGGTAATCGTCGGTCCTTACATTAAGAAAAAGCACAATTCTTGTTACAGAATCTTGCTCCCGATTCTTGAAGACTGGTTTCTCCCATTAAATCTATAACTACCCACCCGTTTGCTTCTTCTTAGCTTATCTTACCTTGTGCTTTTACAATAATTTCAAAAGCAAAATTTTCTGGTAGTATCGATGTATCTTTTGCTATCTGAACAATGTCATTAACCTCTGTTTCAACAATTGCGCGCTCTTCCTGAGTATAAGCCACAGAGTCAATATAAATCAGGAACTTTGGAGAAACCTCTATATCATTTTGAATAAGGACCAGTCTTCCATTTATACCTTTCTCCTTTAAACTGTCTGCAATAAATTCTGCTAACTCTTCAGTTATTATTCCTAAATTACCTTCGTTCGACTTTATAACGTTGGCAATTACTTTTCCTTCATTACTGGATGCGTCATCTAATAATGTAAATGAATCAATAAATACGAAGGATAATAATAAACCCACCCCTATAAAGTAGAATCTCTTCATCTTACACCACCTCTATATAAAGAAGATGTCCAAGAATGTTAAATTATTCTTATGTGTACACAATTTCTTACTTAAATAACCTTGCTCCGTTACCAAAGAATAATAAAGAATCAGTCTATATTAACCTTATTCTTATGAGAAAAGAACAGGAGCGGAGTCAACATTCCGAATCCATATATGTTCTGGACCATTTAATTTGTATTTAATCCATACATTTCCCTGATTATTATTTATACTTTTTCTAAACCAAATAATCTTTGTCTTTACAGCTTGAGGTTTGAGGTCTAGTTCATTTTCTTTTGGATAGGAAATTTGCTTTTGCACATTCGACTTTATATTTAAAGCGTATAGACTCGTAAACATTGTTGGAACCGGACCTTGCTTCCACTCCTTATTCTCTTTTGCTCGAGCAACAATAATAGTGTCTGAGGAAAACCAATCTAAATCAAGATCAACATATCCTCTTGGTGTATACTCCATCTGTTCGTTCAAAATTGGAATATCGGCAACGGCAGTGTTTTTATTCTTAACAAAAAACCTACCCTCTCCCGAGATGTATGCTAGTATATTTTTATTTGGAGCCCACTTTATCCAGTCTTTATACCAAAGCATCTTTCCTACATTCTGAAATTGTTCTCCTTTAGAAGAAAGTACACATAGAGTATTGCTGTCATTCGCCCAGGAAGCAGTTGGAGTTGCAAGAAAACTAACCCATTTTCCATCTGTGCTCCACTTAAAATACTCAGCATTGATGGCAAACAAGTCAGGTGTATTTGTTGGAATAGTATAAAACGGTTTTATTTTGTCGGAATTAAGATTAGCATCTACTGGTATTTTAAATAATTGAACAGGCTCCCACCCTGTAGGCAATAAATTTGATTGCGAAGAGACGATAAACTCGTTTTCATTCGGAAACCAAGCAAAATCACTAACGCCTAGCGAGACATTCTCAAATCCATATGGCCGTCCATTCCTGATTTTTGTTACGTTAAGCACACCAACAGAGATGTAGGCTAATTGATTTGATACAGGAGACCATTGAAAATTTCTAGTTTCAATGGTCTGGTACGGCTGATAACTTTCTTCTGTCTTTGAATCGTAAATAAACAAATTAGTATTCTCACCAAGAGCATCACCAACTAAATAAGCAATAAATCTGCCATCATATGACCACTTTGGAGTGTATATATGCTGATTTGTTGTAAGCTGTGATTCTTCATTTCCCTCTTTTATCCATAATTGATGGTCCCTTATAAAAGCTGCTTTGATTGGCGTTTCAGCAGAAGCGATTGATGTAATATGAAATAAAAATAATAAAGATAACATAATTTTGAATACCACTGAACATCCCTCCCTTTTATTAGGATGTCCTGAAGTAACTGTAAGATGCTACCTAAAAAAAGGACCCAACTTTTTAATGTAGCGCTCCCTATGCTGAAAATCTCGTTATATTAAAAAGCAACAATCTTTAAGTAAATAATTTCAGAACTAACGCTTTAATTATCTTTAATCCGCTAACAAGTTCTACATACATCCCTCGTTTTAGAGAATAATACCTGTATCTAAATCTTGGGGGTGGACGTGATTAAGAAGATCATACTTACCACAATGACAATATTTCTTTTCAGTAATCTTTCAACAAATACCGAAACGAAAGCTTTAACCTTTGATGAACTGCCTATAAAACAAACATCAAAGAATTGGTCTGTAAAAATAGAAGAAGATCTGCTAGGAGAAAAAGGACCGACTAAACCCAAAACAGGGGAATATAATGCTTATTCCTTAAAAGTTGAAAGCGTTGGGGATGACCTACATACAGTCAAAATTAATATGTATAGAGATGAACCTAATTCTACTGTTAAATACTCACTTTATTGGTGTCCTGATGACAACGATTGTAACAAAATAAATCATAATAGAGCGATTTCTTTAGCAAATCAGATGAAAAAAGGAAAACCTTATACATATCATTTCCCATTAGCAGAAAAAGCATCTGAACTAGAAATAGAGGTTATTTGGACAAAAGAGAAAAACGGTAGACCTATGAAAGAAACATTCATTTTTAATAATATGTAAAATAAAACTCGATAAGAGCTTTGTATTTTTGTTTTAGCTATGTCAAAGGTTATTGTTGATAAATTAACTAAAAATGGGAACCCCGCCCGTTGCTGGGGTTCCCGTTTTTTATAACTATCGCTCCCTTTACTTGAAGTTCAATCGGTATCGTTATGTGAATTCGACCGTTTTTTAAATTTATACACAACATAAATAACTACAGAAATTGTAAGTGCACCTAGCCCCATTGATATACCTATTGAAAATCCACTAGATAAATATCCTAAAAAGAAGATTACAATTCCTAAAATAAGCGGTGTATACCATTTATTCATTAAGACCTCCTAACAATTTATTTCGTAGAAAAGTTAGAATCGCTCCGAGATACTGGACGTTGGTAAAAAACAATCCTTCTGTCTTAAGGTTAAGACTTTTCTTCTTTTGATAATAGCCCAACAATGAACATGACAATAGCATATATAATAATCGTAGTTATTAATAAAGTTAATGCTTTAAAATGATCATGCAAAAATGGGGACAAAACTATTACTATCACAAGTAGTATTGCACCAGCTATTTTTTGGTTTTTCTTCTTTTTTGCAACTTCCATTTTCAATGATAACCTCCCTTTATTCCTGGGTTGCTCTTAAATAATGAAATAGCTGCAAGGAAACCTTACTTAACGTTCGCTCCCTTTTGCGGAATAACACTTCATCCTAATTAAACCTTAGTAAAATGATTCTGAGTTAATTTGATAAAAGCTTTCAGTGGTGGGGTCATCCATTTATCCTTATGCCATGCAATGTGGGTAAAAATTGGTGGAATGGCATGATTCCAGCTCAACTCTACCATTCTTCCTGCTTCAATGTCTTTTTCTACAACCATCGTTGGGAGTGCTGTGATACCTAATCCTGCCATAACACATTGCTTGATGGCCTCAATACTTACGAATTCAAACTTATTCAATGGATAGATGTTGGCAGCCGAACACGAATTTTCTAAAAGTGTCCGATAAGAGCATCCCATTTCTGTAAGCAGTAACGTTTCACCTTCAATATCTTTAGGATCAATCTCTTTCCTTTTCGCCAACGGATGATTGGGTGCTGCCACTAATTTGATCTCTTCTTGTATCAGAGGCTGTATTCGAAGTGACTCTTCAGGTTTTGTAACATCCATTATGAATGCAACATCAAGTAGTCCGTTCATTAATTCTTCTCGAGCTGACTCATCTGAATTAGCAGGTTTAAAGGTGAGTTTAACATCCGGATAAAGGTCTTTAAATTCCTTTAAGATAGGCGGCAATCGATACGTACATTGACTTTCTTGCGCTCCAATCACGAGTGTTCCAGACGACTCATTATTTCCACTGATTGCATTCTTCGCTTCCTCCCTCAACAGAATGAGTCTTTCTGCATAAACTTTAAACTCCTTTCCTGCCGCTGTTAGCGTTAGTCGCTTTCCTAACCGTTCAAACAAAGGACGCTCTAGCTCTTCTTCCAGTGATTTAATTTGCGCCGTTACACTAGACTGAGCAAAATTTAGCATGTTGGCTGCTTTTGTAAAGTTAAGCGTTTCAGCTGCAGTTACGAATGTCACAAGTTGCTTCGTATCCATCTTCCACCCCTTATAATCGGATATATCGATTGAATCTATCGAAATAATCTGTTTTTCTGATTGTTGGATTTAGTATATTGTATATTGTAATACTTGGCAAAAGGAGTGCAACCATTGTGAGCGGACAAAAAGCCAAAACATTCAATATCTTTTACTTAGCATACTTGTCCTTAGGAATCATCTGGGGAACCAATTTTCTATTCATGAAATGGGCTGCCGTTCATATTAGTCCATTGCAAATCGTGTTTTTAAGAGTAGTAGCTGGGTTCATCCCTGTGTTTCTCTATGCCCTCGTAAAGAAACAGTTGAAATTCAGTCACTTCTCCCATGTTCATCATTTCTTTGCGATGTCATTTCTTGCGACGATTGTATACTTTTATTGCTTCGCCAAAGGAACTGCTCTTTTAAATTCTGGGATTGCAGGCGCACTAAGTGGAGCCATTCCAATCTTTTCTACCATCTTGACCTTCTTTGCCTTAAAAGATGAACGGGTGACTGTGAAAAGCGTCCTTGGCGTAATCGTTGGGGTGGTTGGTGTGTTCATCATCGCGAGACCATGGGAAAGCGGAGCTAGTGCACTCGACGTATCAGGGGTGATATATATGCTGATTGGATCGCTTAGTGTTGGAGCATCTTTCGTTTACGCCAAAAAATTTTTATCAGGAACAAACATCGCTCCCGCTGCGATAACGAGCTATCAAATTCTAATCGCTATCATCATTCTTTGGATCTTTGGAGACCTTGAAGGAATAAGTGCTATTCTATCCGATTCTATCGCTTTGACGGGAACTCTCATAGGGCTTGGCGTGATTGGAACGGGACTTGCTTATATAATCTATTACGTTATTGTAAATCAACTAGGAGCTGTTATAGCATCTACTGTCACCTATATACCACCAGTTGTATCACTACTCATAGGTGCGCTCCTCGTAAATGAATTCATTTTGATCAGCGACTGGATTGCGATGCTAATCATATTAGCAGGCGTCACTATTATGAATAAAAAGTAGAGTTTGAAAAACTTGGAAGCAAGTATGATGATCCAAGCTTTTAATTTTAAGTTAGGTTATTGCTTTTGGTGATTATCGCTCCCTTTTGTTGAAGACTCGGTATGGAGAAATCTTCAATTGAAACTATAACGCACCGGATGGTTAAAAAATCCTTTTGTTTTAGCTTTTCTTACCTTGCTCTTTTACAATGATTTCAAAAGCAAAATTTTCTTGTAGTATCGATTTATCTTTTGCTAACAGAACAATGTCATTAACCTCTCTTTCAACAATATCGCGCTCTTTCTGGGTATTAGCCACAGTGTCAATATAAATCAATAACTTTGGAAAATTGTCTATATCATTTTGAATAAGGGTCAGTCTACCATTTATATCTTTCTCCTTTAAATTATCTGTAATAAAGTCGGCTAACCCTTCAGCCATCTGTCCTAAATTACCTTCTTCCAACTGTTTACCGTTGGCAGTTACTTTTCCTTCATCATTAGATGAATTAATTAATAATGTAATTGAACCAATAATTACGCAAGATAACAATAAACCTAATCCTATAAAATAGAGTTTCATGATCTTAACCACCCCCTATAAGAAGAAGATGTCCAATAGTGTTAAATTATTCCGGTTTGCATACAATTTCCTACTTGAACAACCCTGATCCGTTAGCACAATAAGCTTTAGCAACAGTGCAGCTATCAAGCTCACTATAGTTGAAGAATGGGATTTTAGAAGTCTACCTTTTCAATTTCCTTATTATGAACGTTACTATCATAAAAATCTTGGATGGTTTTAAATAATTCTGGAGAGGGTTCAGAAGTTTTGTAAAAGCCAACTCCTATATTCTCCTCAATTTCAATGACCATTAGCTGTCCACTTTCTAAGAGAGTAAAAGTTAGTCCGTTCATCCCAGGTTTTTCTGAGGTAAGAAGATCCCAGGATATAGAAGTAGCTCCAGAATTTCGTATTTTTTCATCTATACTTCTAAAGTCATTTTGGGCAATTTTGTCTAAAGGGATTGCACTTATTAAAGACTGAAAGTTTTTAATCTTACTCTCATCGTTTAATACTTTATTGCTATTCATTGACGTTCCAGATTTCTTCATTGAAAGTGATGCGAATTCTCCCTTCAGTAGTTTCTCCATTGAAATAAGGTCCTCATTACTACAACTAACTAAAAATGCAACTAATAGAATAATTAGAGCTTTACCAACCTTCATCAAAATAACCTCTTCCCTTAATAAACCCACCATTGATTAACTCATTGAATAAAATTACTTATCGAGTGCGATTTTTAGTTCTTGCTCCCTTTAATTGAAAAACTCATTTTTGAGAATGCTCATTCTCAAACGATCAACGAATTCACCATTCCTTAGTCGATCTTGCCTTAAAATCCCTTCTTCGACATAACCCATTCTCTTATAAGACTTGATTGCCTTTTCGTTATCAATTTCAACCCTAAGCCAAATCTTGTTGAGGTCTAATTCATTAAAGCCCCACAAAAGCATTTCGTACATTGCAGATAACCCGTAGCCTTTTCCCCAGTAGTTTTTGTTACCTATCGCTACGCCTAATTCAGCGTGTTTGTTGAGCTTATCGATGTTTTTCAGATCAATCCAACCAATATGTATTCCTTCTTCGGTGACAATAGCTTTTTGTTCATAACCATTTGCTTTGTTAATACACATTTGAATCCAATTTCGAGTCTCTTCTTTACTAAATGGCGGATATTTTTCGGGCATATTTAGGTGCTTTGTAACTTCTTTATCAAAACACCAAGAATAACGATCTTCAACATCATCAAGAGTTAAATCTCGAATCTGCACGTTCGGTAACTCATTTGTTTTCATATATCTTATCCTCGCTTCTTCCATTCACCTGCAGTGTTATTAACTTAAACAATAAGGATCGTAATCCTTTCTAGATCAACGCTCCCTATTCATGAAGACTCAATTTCGAGATAAAGTAAATAAATGATGGTGTTAGAACACTAAAATCCATATATAAAATTAATGAGTATCTAAAACTGTACTTTTACTTACCTGAGAAAACACGAGTAAAGGAAGTTGATACTTAGCGTTGTAAATTCTTATTTTCCTGACGCTACCCCTTCAGGATCATCATCATTATCTATGTCCGTAAAATCTATATCAATAATATCCGGGAAGTACTCTTTCATAGCCTTATATTCATCGTATAAGCCTTCTTCGGATAGCACTAATGCTTCAGATAATGCTTTATACAGCCTGTTGCCCATTGGGCGCATACTTATATAGGTTAAGGTTCCACCAACTGCTCCTCCTAGTATTGGTACCGCTTTTGCGACGCCCTTAGCAAATACATCTTTATTCACTTTTATCCCAATGTATAAAAGCGTTTTCTTAATTATAGGGTAGTAAAGCGTTTTTGTAAGAGCTTTTTGCGGTAACTTTTTTAGCAATTGTTTTGATAATCCATTTGAAATAAACTTTAAGGCATTTGCTGTTCCTGCAACGCTAAACATAACTCCTAAAAACATGATTATTTCATTACGAGCTTCTTCCATATCGGTATGTTCATCAAGCCATAAGTCATCATGCCCATATAAATAAGCCAATTCTTGGGCTAAAACCACCGAATTTCCGAAAAACTGATATAAGTCTGCCGGAATTGTCCCCGCCATTGCTAATCCACCTGGAACACCTGCAGCAAATCCAAGCCCAGCACTTTTTAATGATCTTTTATGAATTACAGCTTTTGCAACATTATCGAGCTCAGACCTATTAATCCCAGCTTTGTATGGTCCTACTGCTAAAATTTGATTCAACTGATCCTCAGATACTCCATTTGCAAATTTTTTCGTTAAAAATTCTTTTCTGTTAACTTTTACAGTCGGCACTTTTAAAGTTAGATCAATTAGTGAGGTTAAGTCAATATGCTTCTTTTTTAGTTTATTTGCCATATGTATACCCTCTCTCTTCAATTTGGAGGTAATAACATTTTTCCAAATTAATTATTTCATGTAATTTATTTCCTCTTTCTATATATCTTTTTAGCTTTTCCTTCAACTCTGTATTGCTCCGAGATTGTGGAAGATTCGATATAGAGATATTTTTAAGTGTTTCTATGAATAACGCACCTGTAACCAAAAAGCACCCCGCAAGACATTGAGATTTAGAGTTTAATATTTCTAAAAATCAAGGTATAATTGGAAAATACTGATAATCCAAGGGGTGTTATTTTGAAAAAGTTTGCTTTTCTAACTGGTAATGGATTTACTCTTGATTTTATAGAACAATTAGGATTACATTCATCGTTTCCACTAAGAAATTTTAATTCACTCAACATTAAATACAATAACGAATTTATGGATCACCTTCCGTATATCAAAGATAATCTATTAAATAGTGATTTACCCGATTTTTTTGCTATTAAAGAATATGTTGACTCATTTAAAGATATAGAAGAAGAAAATAAAGTCTTATCTAAGCTGGGAAGATATAGTGAAATTAGAGATCCTAAATACCAAATAGCTACGGATAAGCATGTACAACTTAGACGATTTTTGGCTATGGCTTATTCCGTCCTACAGCTTGAGGTCAATAAATATGATATGACTGAGTGGAAATGGTTCAAATGGTTGAAGGAAAATAGAAAAAATCTAACTATTGGAATCTCCCTTAACTATGATTTAATACTTGAGAAATCTTTGATACTAGCAGAAACTCCCTTTTTCAGAGTTGGAACGAACGAGCTTCTAAGTAGAGTTCCATTAATAAAACCACATGGATCAATTGATTTTGATTTACCATCTAATATAATTGTAACTGATAATCCTTGGAGTATATCTGCATCATTAAACGATGCTCAAAGTGTACACATAATACCTGAATCTAAATGGTTAACTCCTAGAATTGAAGCTGATATAATTTCTCCATCCTTACATAATATTCAACTACATTTATCTTGGATTACAAGAATGTATCACCTTTACTCGCAAATGGCTAAAGATATTGATGCACTAGTAATAGTAGGATGTTCCTACTGGGATGTGGACAGGCCAGAAATAGATGAATTATTAAGCAAATTAGAAAGAAGAACTAAGGTGTATGTTATAGATATAGATCCTAATATAGAATTAAAAAAGAAAATACAATCCTTAGGATTATCTTATAGAGAAGCTAACTCTGATGGATTACCATGGTAATAAAAAATACCTTCCAATAATTATATGGGAGGTATTTTTACTCATCTTTTAACAGTTCATAATGATCATTTAGAATAACTCCATTAGCACCTTCACAATAAGTAACTCCAAATGGTTTTAATTTCACTTCTTTAACAATCCAAATACTTCCCACGTTGTAAATCGTTTTCCCCCAGCCTTGTGAATAAAATTTTGTAACTCGAATTTTATCGCCTTTTTTTGCTATTGGAAGGTTTTCATTCAATTTAATCATCTCCATCCATATTATACTACTCATAGATATGAATTTAAAAGTCAAACATGACATCTCCCAAAAAAACAGTCGTTCTAAAAATCCCGTCATATTAAGGTTTTTAGACAGCCTATTAAGTCACTATAGCTCCGAGATACTGGAATAGCCCGATTTTTTTAGGGGTACTTGTTATATTGCGCGCTTTTAAGGAATACCAGTTAGCTATCCACTTTTGTCCCCCAAAGTGTTTTCAACAGCAATCACACACTCTCTAAGAACCCATCTTTCATAACCGACTTTTTCTTCTAATACATTGGTATTAACAATAACTTATCCCCCTATTCTGCTTGCTCGACAATACAATTTTATAGGCGCAGCCAGGAAAGTTATAAATATTAAGTTAGCTATTTCCTTGCTGGAAATAGCTGTCCTTTATATTTAGGATGTTTAATTCCAATACCAGGTATTGGAACTCCCATGTTGTCTAATAAATGAATATTGCCATTGTCTTTCATTAGAAAACTTGATACTGCATCAATATCTGGATAGTAAAGTTGCTCTATACCTATGTTAAAACGATGAAGTTGCCAAGCAAGCACATAACTGAATTCTTTAAAATTTGTTTCCCTAAAGTATTCTCCGGTAAAAGAATTAATATTTGATACTATGTGGAATTCATTTTTGCCATTGACAAGCATGTAGGTAGGAGCAAGTTGAAGCAGTACTCGTTGATAAAAAATCTTCGCTATTAGTTCATTAAATTGAATTGAATGTAATTTATGTTCTCTGAAAGGGTTTATATAATCATTTAAAGACTGAGCAATTATTCCGTCTTCCCCTATGCAACAGATAATCCCGATTTCTCCAATTTGTATAGCCAGTTGACTTCTCATATGGTCGTCTGTAAAAAAGAAATCCAATTTTTTATCATTATTTGGGTGTAAGTGGAGTTTAAAGATGAATAACGAAAATACTTCACCTGAAAATATAGTATTAACCCTAGTTGATTGTAGAAACTCATGTAACATTTTAAACTTTGATAATTGCTTAGGAGTTACTATAGTACCTTTTTCTCGGTCCTTAAAATCAACTACTAAAGAGAGGTTTTTAAAAAGTAATCCATAATATAATTTTACTAACCAGATAAAAACGGTCCACTTGTCTAATTTAATAAATTCCTCATAAGAAACTGCTCCCTTTTCAATTTCTTTCTCTATGTTACCGAGGGCTACATTATTACACTCTTGGCAGCAGGGGATTTTTAATTGTCTATATGGAATAGTAGTTCTGTTTAGCAATGTAAGCCTTTGGTTCCAAAGATCATGCCTATGTTGCAACCATGTAGGTATAACATGTTCATCTGTTTTATTATCTTTTGTCAATTCTATTCCACAAAGAAAGCAATGGTTATAATCGAATTTCATATTTTTGAATGCTTCGTGTTCAACTGTCAAAATTGAAACCCTCCTCTATAAAAATACTAAAGGAATCTTATCCCAAAGATATATTCAGAATGTCTATTAATAAAATTGTTACCGCTCCAAACCTTCCTATTTTCTATCACTTTTTAAGAGATATTCTTCATAAACTCTGATAGCTTAAGTACACACTTAAGAAACTCACTAAATATTGAAAGCAATAACTGCACAGGAAGGGGCTACTACGACTATATCAGTTGCTGAAAGCTCTGACCTTTTATGGATTAAATATAGGAATTCTTACTCCACAATCCTGCCCTTTAACTGAAGATCGACTTCTACATTTTACCATATATTTCACCCCTGAAACGTTCCTCTGTACTATACAAACTTTTAAAAATCACTGTTTTTTCATTCATGTTAAATATCCTACTTCTGCTAAACACCAAAAAAGAGCGCCGAATCGAATCGGCGCTCTTTTCTATATACGAGCTCTGTAGTTCTAGCTCACTTTCCGTATACAAGCTAACTTATCGTTACGAAAGCGTTCGGTAAGGTAACTTCCAACCGAGTCTTAAAGAAAGCATTCGTAAGAATACAATCATGCCGAACAAAATCATGAGAGGTGTTAAACCTTGTGGATAGCCAAGGCCGATCAAGAGCCCTGCCATCATAGCCCAAACGGCATATACTTCCTTTTGGAGGACAGTTGGTTTTCTTCTCGCAAGTAAGTCACGGATGATTCCTCCACCAGTTCCTGTCATTGCAGCTGCAACCATAGCCGCTATGAATGGTAAGCCCATGCTTTCTGCATAGAGTGCACCTTGAATGGCAAATGCAGCTAAGCCGATCGCATCAAAGAAACTTCCCCATTTTTCCCAATAATAATTAATCCAAGAAGCAGGAAGAATGAATAAGATGAGAATCGTTGCGATGGCTACTATGATGAGCCTATCCTGCTCCCATATCAATGGGACGGGAACGCCGATCAATAAGTTACGGATGATTCCTCCACCGAATGCAGTCGCAAGACCAAGTACGATCACACCAAGAAAATCAAATTCTTCTTCTAGTGCTACAAGGGCGCCACTCGCCGCAAATGCTATTGTTCCAATAATGTTTAGTATTTCCCAGGTCACTCCATTACGTCCCTTCTAACCAATCTCAAAGATAAAATTGTACGTTACCTTCATGATTATTTCAACTACATTTTTTTCACACAAAAACCCTCACGTAGGAGGGTTACGATGTCATGTATGAGTACGAGTGAATAATGTCTTCATCAGAATGGGGGATTTCCTTCCCTTTCACGATTTGAGCTCCATTGATACAACCGCTTGTAAGTAGAATAATGTCTCCTTCACCACCGAGTTCCAGTGATTTGAGTACGCCTTCTCTTCTTGTGTTTGTGCGGTGAATATGAGTTGCTCTAGGGTCACTAAAACCCGTCATCACTTTATCAACGATTATCGAAGGGTCATGGTGTCCTGGATGATCGACCGTCACGATGATCTCATCCGCTTTCCCATCGATTGCTTTTGCCATCTTAGGCATCTTTTCAAAGTCTCTGATTCCGATCCCTGCAATCATTACGATTAATCGGCTGTGCTTTAACTTACGAACTTCTTCCACGAGCCTCGTTAATGCAACAGGAGTATGAGCGTAATCTAAAATGACTTTTTGATTCGGTGGTACTTCGATAATTTGAAACCTTCCTTCAGGGCTTTCAAGCTTTGTCAGCACATGAAGAATCCGAGGTATATTATAGCCTAACAACATTGCAGTTCCGATCGCTGACAATACGTTAGCGACGTTATATTCTCCAAACACGGGTACATAAACCTCGTACGCCTTTTGATTGACCTGCAGTGTGAAGGTCGTACCTGCATCGCTATGCTTGATATCAACCGCTTTTAAATCTGCTTCTGTTTCAGGCATCAACGAATATGTCACGGTAGGACCGTTAAACAAATCTAA
This sequence comes from Anaerobacillus sp. ABR4_321, assembly GCF_056158505.1. Classification (NCBI taxonomy): domain Bacteria; kingdom Bacillati; phylum Bacillota; class Bacilli; order Caryophanales; family Bacillaceae; genus Anaerobacillus; species Anaerobacillus sp. ABR4_321. The sequence goes on along the minus strand of NZ_JBSWTK010000001.1, from coordinate 2,382,294 downwards.
GAGATCTTGTCCCATGCCTTCATCATCCACATTGATGACTGCTGAATGCGCTTGACGAAACAGCTGAAGTTTACATTCCTTATAGTTCTCAAAGGTTTTATGATATTCGAGATGCTCTACAGATAAGTTCGTATGAATTGCTACATCGAAATAAACGCCTGCAACTCTCTTCTGATCCAAACCGATCGATGTAACTTCCATCGCAACCGCAGAATCATTCGCGTCGAGCAGATCATGGAAGATCTGATGAAGATCGACTGACTCTGGGGTAGTCGGGGTACTCTTCTTGTAAGGGATTTTATGTTTGGAAGTATAAATACCTGACGTACCGATCGAACCCGATGGCATACCTAGAAGAGTTAGCAGCGACCTTACGTATGCAGCAACTGTCGTCTTGCCGTTTGTTCCTGTAATGCCAACTGTCTTCAACAGTTCATCTGGACTGTTATGAAAGTGTTTTGAAAAATAAGCCATGGCGATGCGCACATCTTCAACATCAACAAACGTTATTTCAGGATATTCCTCCGTAAACCTTTTTAAAAGAGATGAATCGCTCCCTACTACAGCAACTGCTCCACTTTTTATTGCATCTTCAATATACAAGTGACCGTCATGATTTTCTCCTTTTATCGCAAAGAACAAAGAAGATTCAGTCGCATTTTTCGAATGAAAAGTAAGTTTTTGTATGTTCTGAGTGCTTGGTCCATATACGGTTTTTATCCGAGCGTTGATTAGGTCAAATTGTATATTCATCATGTAGCCTCACATTTCTGTCAAATATTGCTTTTAAAAATAAAATTTTATATTGCATATTTAAACGTTATTTCCCCTATTCCTTATAGGGTTAAACATTCTTATGCTTATGGTTTACAACTGACGAGCAGCCTATATCAAGAAATTACTGGATTCAGCAATTGACGTATGTATTTTCCTTGCCTATACTTGATTAACGTATTAAGAAAACAGGTGATAAAATGGAATTTTCAATGAACTATTTATCCTTTTACCTCGTAGAAGGTCCGAAGGAAAATGAAGAAGCACAGTATAAACATTTTCAAACACTAGATGAAGTTACATATACCGATAGCCCCCTTAAATCTTTTTTAGATGGAGAGCTTGCGAAAATCACAAAAAGAAAAGTTGATCGTCACGCAAAATCTGAAGGAGCTCCTACTAAGATCGGTCGTTTTATGGTTGAACCTGGTCATGAGTTGACATCTAATCCGAATTTTAATTTATTCCACAGAGCAAGATACTCTGAAACGGCTGATGATTTTGAATCAGAAGCAGATCAAATCGTACAAATGTATCTTGATACGAGCGCGATTCGAGGCGGCGTGTTGATCGTCGCATCCGCTAAGCTCACTAAACTATTCGACGACCCGTTCCTTTTTATAATGAAATGTGACTTCGAACCGAAAGTGGCAACAATTACTAACGAAGATACGCTAATAGAAAATATCGAGATGGCCATTACAACAAAAAACATGAAATCCGTCCAATACCCTTACATGCCAGAAGAGGGCATGATCGATAGCGCCGAAGTTAAAGTTCACCAGTCCTCACACGCAAGATACTTCGAAGACTTCTTGAAGTGGGTCGAATATGAAAAATCGATGCCTGAAATCGTGAAAACACAAACCATGGATATCGTTCAGGACCACATTCAAGAAACGTTCCAACCAGAAAGCGAAGAAAAAGAACAGTTCGAACAGGTGATGGAAGAATGGGCGGCGAGTCCTAAGAGAGAGTTACAAGAGCACTTTACCACAGAGCAAGTAGTGGAAGCTACTTCGCAGATCGTGGAACAATCTCCTGACGTAGAATGGAAGCTTAAGCTCGATCATGTATCTGTTAAGGCGATGCTGTCCGACTTTGGAGAAAGTATTCACTTAGCGAAAGTGAACGGAAAATACGTACTTGCGATCGAAGCCGATTCAATTACGTTTGAAAAAGGCTTCTCTCCAATCGAGTTTCATAAGCCCGATTCGCTTCAGGAAGTCGTGGAGCGAATCTATAAAAAGAGTGAGAATGAATCTTAAAAGCCAGCATTTGCTGGCTTTTTTTGTGTGGTAGCGCAACCTTTCCTATTGCATAGGTCGAACAACCACTTCATTAACGTTAACGTAATCAGGCTGTGTTAGTGCATAAACGACAGCACGTGCGATATCATCAGCTTGAAGCTTCTTCATCGTAGCTGCTCGATCTTTAAACATTTCTAGCACTTCGTCGTCAGTTATATGGTTTGTAAGTTCAGATTCCACTGCACCTGGAGAGATGTTTGTTACGCGGACTCCTGTTTTCGAAAGTTCTTTTTCGAGTCCCATCGATAATGCACGAACAGCGTATTTCGTTGCACTATAGACGCTGCTAGAAGGAAATACTTCGTGTCCAGCAACACTTGAAACATTGACGATGTGGCCGCTCTCCTGCTTCAGCATGTCTGGTAAGACTGCGTGAACACCGTGAAGAACACCGTTAATGTTTACGTCTACCATCTGAGTCCACTGATCCACTTCATCATTTTTCATGAACGAAAGTAGCATAACACCAGCATTGTTAATGATCATATCAACTTTGCCGTATGTATCTTTCGCCTCTTTAACCAAGTTTTCCATGTCTTCTTTTTTGGTTACATCCGTTTTCACTACGAGCGCTTTGCCGTTCGATTGATCATTTAAAGACTGAGCGAGATCAGTTAACTTCTCTTCTCGACGTGCAGCAAGTACCACGTTAGCTCCTTCATCAGCTATATGGCGTGCGATTGCTTCACCTATTCCGCTGCTTGCGCCTGTAACGAGTACAACTTTACCTTCTAGTTTCATTATTCATGCTCCCTTCACTAATGATCTTTCATTACGAGACTAACACAGTATTCCCAAACCAATTAGTAAAATGCTCATGAAATGTGCTTTCCTACATAAAAAAACTCGGGATCATACCCGAGTTTTTCGTTAGCTAATTACAGATTTTTCTGCAGCATCTACCGTATGTTTTAATAACATCGCGATCGTAACAGGTCCAACGCCTCCTGGAACAGGAGTAATTGCTGACGCCCTATCTTTTGCTGTTTCGTATTCGACATCACCGATATTGCCTTTGTTGTAACCAGCATCGAGGACGATCGCTCCTTCTTTGATCCATTCACCCTTGATGAACTCTGGCTTTCCTACAGCGGCAACTACGATGTCAGCTTGACTAACATGTTTTGCCAAGTTAACAGTTCTCGAATGACAAGTCGTGACTGTAGCATTTTCATTTAAAAGAAGTGCACCAACGGGCTTTCCAAGAATAGGACTTCTTCCTACAACGACCGCATGCTTACCTTCAGGATTAATGTCATAGTCTTCCATAATCTTCATAATTGCTGCAGGTGTACAAGATGGGTATGTACCAAACCCTAGAGCAGTCTGTCCGTACCCTTCACTTGTCACCCCATCGACGTCTTTCTCGATGGCGATCGTCTCAAATGCAAGGCGTTCGTCGATTTGAGACGGCACAGGATGCTGAAGCAAAATACCATGGACAGCATCATCGCGGTTCAGTCCTTCTATGGTTTCAAGCAACGTTTCGGTGGTTGTTTCCTCTGGCAGATGAATCTTCTTTGATACGATCCCTATACGTTCACATGCATTTCCCTTCATACGCACGTACGTTTCAGAGGAAGGATCATCTCCAACAAGAATCGTTGCGAGGCTGGGCGTAACACCTTGTGTTTTAAGTGCTTCCACTCTTTCTTTAAGCTGTTCTTTCACACGATTTGCAACTGCTTTTCCATCTAATAATTTGGATTCTGACATGAACTGATTCCTCCTAGACAGTGTTAAGAAATATCACTATTTCTTCGCCCAGACGACCGGCTTTATCCATTACAGCTCCCTTGTGGTTACTTCCACATTTGTCGTCAGTTACTGCAATAAGGTTTCTACGGATATAGTAGCACATTAAGCTGGAAAATCAAGAGATACGAGTGCGAATATACGTAAAAATTAATAATAAGTTCATTTTTTACGTGAATGTTCGCCTTTTTGAACTCCTCGTCATTATCTTCACTCACAAAATAAAACCTCCGAGTGGTGTAACCACTCAGAGGTTTTGAGATACGCGCCTTAGAGGATTCGAACCTCTGACCCACAGCTTAGAAGGCTGTTGCTCTATCCAGCTGAGCTAAAGGCGCATGGTAGTATGTGTGATACGATAACTGAAAGTTAGTATACCACGTTTTCCATTCTTGGAAAAGTCTTAATTAAAATTATGTAATGGAGCGGGTGATGGGAATCGAACCCACGACATCAGCTTGGAAGGCTGAGGTTTTACCACTAAACTACACCCGCAAAATGGCTGGGCTAGCTGGATTCGAACCAGCGCATGACGGAATCAAAATCCGTTGCCTTACCGCTTGGCTATAGCCCAAAATGGTGGAGGGGGACGGATTCGAACCGCCGAACCCTGAGGGAGCGGATTTACAGTCCGCCGCGTTTAGCCACTTCGCTACCCCTCCACTATTTAATTATATGGTAGCGGCGGAGGGGATCGAACCCCCGACCTCACGGGTATGAACCGTACGCTCTAGCCAGCTGAGCTACACCGCCACGCTATGTGATGGTCGGGAAGACAGGATTTGAACCTGCGACCCCTTGGTCCCAAACCAAGTGCTCTGCCAAGCTGAGCTACTTCCCGATTTCATCGCTATGTTATGTAATGGCGCGCCCGAGAGGAGTCGAACCCCTAACCTTCTGATCCGTAGTCAGACGCTCTATCCAATTGAGCTACGGGCGCATCTATTCTGGTGCGGGTGAAGGGACTCGAACCCCCACGTCGTAAGACACTAGATCCTAAGTCTAGCGCGTCTGCCAATTCCGCCACACCCGCATGTGGTTTGTTCCGTTTCAGCGACAATTAATATAATAACACCCTAAGCCAAAACACGTCAATCATTATTTCAAAAAAACATTTAGTTTTTTCATATCGGGCTATGTAAGCGTTGACAGCTTCTCATTCTTTACCATACGATTATGATACTAAAGGAGCTGAGTAAATTGAGTGTACCACAGTCCATTTATTATGCAAAAGAGCTAGACGAAAAAGACCCTCTACGCCACTTCAAAAATGAGTTTTATACTCCGGACCATTCCATTTACATGGATGGCAATTCACTTGGCCTTCTCTCAAAACGAGCTGAAGCTTCTCTACTCCAATCGATTGACGATTGGAAAACGCATGGAATCAATGGTTGGACAGACGCGGAGCAACCATGGTTTTATATGGCAGAAATGCTTGGCAAGATGACTGCGCCCCTTATCGGAGCAAAAGAAGACGAAACAATCACAACAGGTTCGATCACCACTAACCTCCATCAAATGCTAACAACTTTTTACAAGCCAAATGATAAGAAAACGAAGATCATCGCTGATTCACTCACTTTCCCTTCAGATATCTATGCAATAAAAGCACAGCTAGAGCTTCACGGATTATCACCAGACGAACATCTCATTCAGGTACAAAGTTCAGATGGTCGTACGATTTATGAAGACGACATTATTAAGGAGATGACAAGCGAAGTCGCACTAGTCCTCCTCCCTTCTGTCTTGTATCGTAGCGGTCAATTACTCGACATCAAAAAAATAACGCGAGCAGCAAATGATAAAGACATCATAATAGGGTTCGACCTTGCACATTCCGTCGGTGTCATCCCTCATCACTTACACGAATGGGGCGTTGACTTCGCGGTGTGGTGCACGTACAAATACTTAAACAGTGGCCCTGGTGGTGTCGGCGGTCTTTATGTCCATGAAAAACACCTAGGAAAGAAACCAGGCCTTGCAGGTTGGTTCAGCTCGAAGAAAGACGTTCAATTCGATATGAGTCATGACCTTGATCATGCACAAACCGCTGGAGCATTTCAAATCGGGACACCTCATATTTTCAGCATGGCTTCATTGATTGGTTCGTTAGAAATTTTTTCTGAAGCCGGCATTGAACAAATTCGAGAAAAATCGTTAAAGCTCACGAAGTACTTAATGGAGTTAACGGCTTTAAAACTGAATCGCTTTGGCTTCACTATAGCAAACCCTGCAGAGGACCATCGCCGTGGTGGCCATGTTTGTTTAGAACATAACGAAGCTGCTAGAATTTGCAAAGCGTTAAAAAACAAAGGCGTAATTCCTGACTTTCGAGCTCCAAACGTCATTCGTCTTGCACCGATCTCGTTATATACGTCGTTTGAAGATGTGTGGAACGTTGTACATATATTAGAAGAAATCATGGCTACTAAAGAGTATGAGCAATTCACAAACAATCGAAACATCATCGCGTAAACGCGTATAAAAAGTCCCTCAACATTCAATATTAAGATTGATTCAATAGAAGGAGGGACTTTTATGGAACAGTTGAATGAATTGGAGTTGCAAAACCTTCGCCACATGATCGGTGGTCACGACACGCTGGCAAATAAACTTGATACGTATGCCCAAACTTGTACTTGTCCTGAACTAAAGCAAATGCTGCAAAAAGATGCGCAAGATGCAAGAAATACAAAACAACAGCTTATGTCTTTTTTAGGTTAAGGAGGAGAAAGTAATGAATGAGAAGGATATGGTCAACGATTACTTGTCAGCTCTAAATGGAAGCCTGATCAACTATGGTAGTGTTATTTCACAATGTGATAACGAGCAACTGCGTCAGACGCTTCAACAAATAAGAAATACTGATGAACAAAGACAATATAACCTTTATCACTACGCAAAACAAAAAGGGTACTATCAGCCAGCAGCACCTGCGCAGATGCAAGAAGTACAGCACGTTAAGAATCAGCTTAACGGCCAACAGCCTCAATAATAAACAGCCGGGTCAAACCGGCTGTTTTTTTATTGTTCCTTAGACTAAGTTTCACATTCCCTATTTTTGGATATTAAAGTTATACACTATATTCGTAGGGAGCGATTAGAATGGAAACGATTCTTAATGCGATCTCGGAGTTCTCGGGATTCATATGGGGCTATCCGATGATGATTTTACTCTTAGGAGGAGGGCTTTTTTTAACCATCCGACTCGGCTTTTTTCAAATTATTTTCTTCCCCCACACCTTGAAACATACGATCGGTAAAATTTTCGAAAAAAACAAAGGCGATGGAACAATCTCACCATTTCAGGCTTTCACATCTGCTCTAGCATCTACTGCGGGAGCTACAAACATTGTTGGCGTACCGGTTGCGATTGCGTTCGGTGGACCAGGCGCGATCTTTTGGATGTGGGTCGTTGCCATCATCGGTATGTCGACGAAATACTCTGAGATCGTGTTGGGTATCAAGTATCGAGAAAAAAACAAAGATGGGGTTTATGTTGGTGGGCCAATGTATTACATACGTAAAGGACTTAACTGGAAATTCGCATCATGGCTCTTTGCATTCGGTCTGATGATTGAAATTATACCGGGTGTCATGGTTCAAACAAACTCGATCTCTACCTTAACCGAAGGATCATTCGGTCTCCCTACCTGGTTGACGGGTATCATTCTGATGATTCTTATTTCAATCGTAGTGTTTGGAGGAATTAAAAGAATAGGATCTGTTGCAGAGAAAATCGTACCATTTATGATCCTAACCTACATCGGAGGCGCTATCGGTGTGATGGTGATCAACATCGACCAGTTTCCTGAAGTGATGAAACTGATTTTTGTCCATGCATTCCAACCGATCTCTGCAGCAGGTGGCTTTGCAGGTGCTGGGTTTGCTGCAGCAGTCCGCTGGGGTCTTGCGAGAGGACTATATTCAAACGAAGCTGGAATGGGAACTGCTTCGATCGCACACTCCGCTGCTCACACGCCACATCCTAGCCGACAAGGTCTTTGGGGAATATTTAGTGTCTTCATTGATACGATCGTTCTTTGCACAATTACAGCTTTCACCGTTCTCTTATCTGGAGCGTGGAAGGATGTGAAACCTTCGAATGCATCGGATATGGTCTCTGACGCATTTGCTGGCTTGATGGGAGAAACGTGGGGCCCAATTTTCGTATCCTCCCTTCTTCTCATCTTTGTCATTAGTACCATCGGTGTCCTGATCTTCTATGGAGAGAAACAAGCAGAATACCTATACGGGTCTAAAGCTTCTAAGGTGATGAGGGTGGTTTATATTTGTGCCGTATTTGTCGGAGCAATCGGTGGCCTTCAGTTCGTATGGGAGCTAGTTGATCTCACGTTAGCACTCTTTGTTATCCCTAACGTCATCGCCATCTTATTCCTCAGTAAGGAAGTGAAAGAACTTACAGATGACTACCGAAACAACTTCTTACAGCAACGTAGTAAGGACAATACGTTCAGTGGCTAGTTGGGTACTTTTCTAAAAACTGCCTCTTCCCTCCGCTCTTGCCCACATCATTTATAGACGGATACATATAGTGATAGGGCAAGAGATACTAAGGGGGATCACAACTATGAATTATGGAAATGCACCATATCCAAATGAGCCATACAACCAGGTGGCAGGAGCAAGTATGCCTTACTATTGTTGTAACAACGGTAGCGGCTTTGCCTTAATCGTCGTACTGTTTATCTTACTCATCATCGTTGGCGCAGCTTTTGTGAAATATTAAGGAAGAAGACAGGATTCGCTCCTGTCTTCTTAGAGTGTAGCGAAAGTCTTAAGAGAAATTCGTTAAACGCTCCAAGACGCTCTCTTTCCGCATAAATAATTTATCCACTTGTAAATCAAAGAATGAACTGACTCAAAATGACAGTAGAAACATGTCATAGCATAATTGGTCGGAAAGTTTAACGTTTGTAAGAATGAATTCTAGTAGGAGTGAATCCCTCTTGACTCCAGTGGTCCAACGGGCGTTTGAGACTCAGAGCGGACCGTTCTTGTCCGATTTGAGGCTCAAGCGTTCGTCCACAGGAAAGCAAGAGGGATTCAAACTCCTACGTTATAGGGAGCGCAACTTTTTAAGCTTTCAACGATCTGGAAGACAGGATTACTTCCTGTCTTTTTTATATAAATTGTAAGGTATACAAAGGACTGATATGATAAATGAGAACGAGGTATAAGGAAGTGAAAAGTTTGAATACGTTATTGATCGATATGGATTCAGTTATATGCGATTTAATGACTGAATGGCATAAACGCTACAACCGTGACTACCAAGATAATTTAAATGTTGAAAAACTAAAATGCTGGAGATCAGAGGATTACGTTAAAGAAGAATGTGGTGTAAAGATATATGATTATCTGGACGAGCCAGGCTTGTTTCTTTCTTTGACTCCTCTCCCGAACGCAATCGAAGTGCTTGAGAGGTTATCTTCACGTTATGAGCTCTTGATCGTTACAAGTAGCCGTACATACGCATACACTGAAAAAGAATTATGGGTTGAAAAGCACCTTCCCTTTATCGGTAAGAGAAACCTAATCTTTACACATCGTAAAGAGATGATTCGCGGAGACTTGCTACTAGACGATGCCCCCCACAACCTTGAAGCATTTCGAAACACTGGTAGAACGGCGATCGCCATGGATTACCCGTACAACAAAGATGTTGACGTTCCGCGTGTAAAAAGTTGGCTTGAATTCGAGAATTGGCTTTCTGTTAGAAAGTGAGGAAAAAAAGTTGCTCCAAAAAAAAGATCTCATCATAATCGGAGGAGGACCTGCAGGCATTTCTGCAGCTATATGGGCAAAGCGCTTAGGACTGGATCATGTGTTGTTAGAATCCAATAAGGAACTAGGAGGGCAGCTCCTTTCGATCAACAATAAAATCATTGATTATCCAGCTGTCATGTTGGAAAGTGGTGTTGCACTACAAGAACAATTAGTCGACCATGTAAAAACTCTAGGCTGCGAGCTAAGTACGGATGTGGCGATCGAAAAGATTGATTTTATCAACAAATTATTGCACACAACTTCTCACACATACGCCTTTCAATCATTAGTTATCGCGACTGGTTCATCTCCAAAGAAACTCAGCATACCTGGCGAGCAGGAAATGATCGACAGAAATGAAGTGTATTCTGCGACGAGAGACCGAGATCGCTTTAAGGGAAAGAAAGTAGCAGTCATCGGAGGTGGCGATCGAGCTTTTGAAGGTGCTCTTCTTCTTGCAGAAGCAGGTGCGACTGTTCAATTGATTCATCGCTCCACTACGTTTAGGGCTAGAAATGAATTTCGGGATCCGGTATTAGCACACCCTTCGATCGACGTCTTAACAGATGCGGTGGTGACAAAGATCGATAGCTCGAATAAGCAATTGTTCTATGACAGGAAGGAACGATCGTATGAGAGTCAAGTAGACGGTGTTTTTATTAGAATTGGTGTAGAACCAAACACACACCTTTTCTTAGACAGTTTAGAATCAGATGAAGAAGGCTATCTTGTGTGCGATAAGACGGGTCAGACATCGTTACCTTTCGTTTATGCGGTAGGCGATGTTTGTACACGACCTCTATTGTCGAGTATATCGTCTGCTACAGGTCAGGGCATGACCGCTGTAAAAAGCTTATCTCTTTATTTAGAAAGTACAACGTGAACGATATGAAAAAGCCTGCAGGTAACACTGCAGGCTTATTCGATGCGATTAAGGAAACGATCGCGATCTTCTACGGTGAGAAGATTTCTTGCTCACGATCAAAGCAAGTAAGATAACCATAAACATCCCGATTCCGATGACTAGTATGGCAAGGTTCAGCCACTCATTACTTGTTGAATCCTCACCACTCGTTTTATTGACTGAAGTCTCGACATCAGCAACAGGCGTTGAGGAATCGTTAAGAGACTTCGCCGATAAGAGCGATGAATCTAATAACGAGGTGATCGAACCTATACTAGATTCCATGACACCATCGTCCGTAATCGTTAATTCGACTTCTTCATCGTTGTTTCTCAAAAGTGTTAATTCTTTCGATAGCATGTAATCTGTATCGCCGATCGTTCCGATTTTCTTTCCTTCTTCATACACCACTGGAGTAAATGCATTGAATCCGTAGTTGAGCAGCTTAAGTGTATCTTGGTAGGCTGTATTGCTACTATTCGCTTTCATCGTTACAGCGATCAATTCACGTTCATCTTGTTCAGCACTCGTTACGAGTGTGAATCCAGACTTTGAGACATAGCCATTTTTTCCACCTGTAACGTAATCATGATCTAACAGCAAGCGATGGTGATTGATAAGCGTCGTATCCCATTCTTCGCCACTCCATTCCATCTCTTTTAAGGAGGCGATCGAACGGTACTCATCGTTCTGCATCGCATATTGAGTAATTCTTGCCATATCTTTTGCTGTCGTTACGTGCTCTTCATTGAATAGTCCATGTGGATTCGTAAAATTCGTATCTTGAAGGTTTAACTCATCCTTAACGAATGCATTCATTTCTTCAGCAAATGCATCGACACTGCCACTTAAATGCTCCGCAATCGCCACAGCAGCATCGTTACCTGAGTTGACCATCATCCCTTTAACGAGCTTTTCTAAAGGAACCGTTTCTCCCTCAGCTAGGTACACTCTCGTTCCATCAACTTGCCGAGCCTCGCTGCTAACTTCTACAGAATCATTTAAGTTTCCAGACTCGATAGCAAGGATCGCTGTCACGATCTTAGTGATACTAGCTGGGTACATGACTTGACCGCTGTTTTTCTCATATAAAATTTGACCTGTTTTTCCATCGATAAGTATTGCTGTCTCACTTGTTATGTTTGGTTCTTCTGCTAAGGTAGTTTGTGGAAAAACACTAAATAGTAATGTTAAGGAAAATAGTATTAACCACCATTGTTTTGCGATCATAGGAGCTCCTCTTTCTTTAAAATGGTATTAAAAAGAGTTCGTACACTCGACTCATCCACTGTCTAGTACAATAGACTCACCTATACCATTATAAAAGAAACACTTGAACGCGAACAACAATCATTGTGTTAAAATTTTTAAATTAAAATCAGTTTTACCCTTTCAAGATACATTCGATAGCTTCCACTGCTCATAGATCTCTTGAGGAGCTGTCCAACATAGCCAGGAAACGAGAATCTTATTTTCTTCAGTCAATACGAGCCAATATTCCCACCTTCGTTTTTCAAGGTTTTGATAAATACCTGATTTTCGAATGAACCGATCCATGTTTTTCCCTCCAATATGCTGTTACCAAGCTAGTATGTACTATTCGACTCCAATTCGTTAAAATCCTTTGAATATTCAAAATATTATTCTTGTTACACCATTATCTACCATTTCTATTTTTGGATAACCTCAGGCCGCTAAGTACATGATAAGGTGCAAGGAGGTGTACAACATGGCAAATAACAATAGCTCAAATAACTTGGTAGTCCCTGGTGTACAACAAGCTTTAGATTCAATGAAGTATGAAATTGCAAGAGAATTTGGCGTACAGCTTGGTCCTGACTCCACTTCTCGTTCTAACGGTTCTGTTGGAGGAGAAATCACAAAGCGTCTTGTCCAAATGGCTGAACAACAGCTTGGCGGCGGAAAGTACTAACATCAACTGAAAAGTATGGATAGAAAAAGGCGGATGCTATCCGCCTTTTTCACTTTATAGTCGATAACTCTGCTGCAGTTCGAATGGTATAATCGACAATGGTAGTGAGATCACTTATTTGATCTTCGTTTATTTTTCGATTGAATTCTAATTCAACTCGGTTCGTAATCGTTGCTTCCTGACGATATTTATAAGATAGCGTTTGATTAACATATGGACGATCTCCCCATATTTCTTTGATTATCTTGTAAATCTCATCACACTTAGATTCTTTACTCATCGTTAGATCAAAACATAGCTTCAATTCACACCCAGGCATGATATGATCGAGCTCAAGCTGCTCTGCACTAAAACTTTCAAGGCTCGCATGAAGATTGATCGTACTCAAAACAGTTGAGTTTTCTTCGAAGCTTACGATATAAGTCCTTGATAGAGTTGCGAGATCGACAAGGTCACTACGATTCGTTATCGTGATTTCACCGTCTAAATCTCGATCGTATAACTCACCTTCAAGGACAACTTTTACGTTTTCATAAATTGTTGGATCGAACATATCCTAACCTCCCAGTCTACCTACTATACCATGATTTTGGGAGGCGTATCTCAATTACCCTCTTGGGTGCGATCGCGCAAATTGAACAAATGTTTCTTCGTCTCCAATTTCACCACACGTTGCACACTGAATACGATACTCGGGTCCTTTATATTCCATGTGAAAAGGGTCCATAGCTCCTTCTTCCATTACAGATACTACTTCTCCCGTTTCTGGGTCCATCTTGACTGACGTCACCTTTTGCTCTAGTTTGTTAAACCTCGAACGATTCGTTTTACATCTCGGACATAAGTAAGCTGTCATGCTGTCACTCCCTTTTTCATTAGTATCCATGAAATTAGGAATAATATACAATTAGAACAGTACGTGAAATTTTTATAACATACAGATGAAGTTACTCATCTGCTTGTTCGATCAGTTTCTCAAGAACATATTCGATCGATTGTACTCTCTCATTAAACTTCTTAGGACCTGTATCTTTTTGCCAGGCAATGACAGAAACCATTTCGAGGTTTTCATACGTATTTTTTATTTGAATCGGATAGAGGTATTTTGGCTTATTTTCCATTACCCATTCCCTTGCTAGTGGTTCCCACTCTTTCAATATAGCTAAGGCACGGTCAGCGAATGGCTTTACTTCTCCATAAAAATCCACTTCATACGTTTCAAGTTGAGTCCGATTGACGTATTGCAGCCTCGCTTCTTCAGTTATTTCCATCAATTGTTTTGTTAGAGAAATTAAATTCTGATTCATGACAGTCACTCCCATCTTATCTATCCTAACACACAAAGCCGCTTTCAATCACAAACAAAAAACCTTATATCCAAGATGGACATAAGGCCAGCATATTGATTTAGCTCCTTATTAGAAACTAAATAAACTCATGATCCAGGGACGCTTCACTTTTCCTGTCGACTGGCCTACTGCTTCCTGAATAGACGTATGTTCTTCAAGTTCCATCAACTTCTCTTCGATACGAGTCACTTTCTTAAGTAGTTCATCTAACTCTGCGCGGTGCTGAAGAACTTGTACGGTGATCACTTCGTTTGCTTTTTCTTCTAACTGCCTTTCAAGTTGTTCAAGGCGTACGGAGAATCGATCGAGCCGTTGCTCAAACTTTTCCTGAGATACCATTTTAGGAGCAGACTTCTTCGCACCATCTTCTGTATCTGTCATTTTGATCCCTTCCATCGATTGTCCGCTGCGCAGCTCCTCCTGAATATGCTTCAGCTTTTCAATCGTCTCCTCGCTAAATAAAAAGTGACCTAGCTCGTTTTTATCACACTCTAAATCAAAGTACTTAACCCATCTTTGAACAGTAGTAGGATTCACACCAAGTTGATCAGAAACCTGCTTTGTTTTTAACAACATGAAATCCCATCCCTTCTGTTAATGAAGGCTTCCGCCTGTTTTGTAATTGTATAATTCGTCCTATACTTGAAAACGCCTTCTTCAATGACAAAACTAGAAGCGTTTCGGCAAAGGTAGTGTTTTACTGATAAAGCGGAACTTTTTCGACACTCTGCAGAATGATTTTGTAACTTCTGCTCAAACTAAATGACAGGAGGTGTAGTGACATGACAAAAAAACGCAAGTTGCAAAAACCTGCAAGAAACGCACAGCCTTCACAAGAGGAAACAAGACCTGGATATGGCAACAAAAAATTAGAAGGACCCAACCGTCCTTCAACTTAAAACCTAGGGGATCATCCCCTAGGTTTTATGACATTTTCAAGCTCTACCACGATTTTGATCTGACTTCTTTTCTTTTCATACCAATCCGTAAGATCGAATGGGTTAAGCTCTACTTCTTTTCTCAACATCTTCGCGACGGTTCTTCTACTTGTAAACCATTCGACTTTTTCCCGCTGGTGATGTGTGATGATCGGTAAAACTTCTCTCAGCATGCGCCCTTCTTTCTCTTTTCCCATGTATTTCTCATAATCATAGCGATTACCTGTTGGAGGGGTGTGTGTCGAAAAGTCATAGAACAGGTGAAAATAATCAGGATGGAACAACAGTTTCGCTAATTTCTTGCCTAGTTCCACTCTATTTTTCGTATGTCGAAAACCCTTAACAGTCAGCCCGTATAATTGACCTCTTCTAGTGGGAAAAAGAACTGTACTGTAGTGGAACCATTCCTGGACGTTGAATAGAAACGAATGAAACACCTTTTTCTGAAGAGAGTGATGCAAAAGAACCGGTTTCTCTATAACATGCTGCTCGTTGATGATCAAAGCTCTCATCAAGCGTTCTTCGTCTCTAGTTGTAAAAAACGTCTCCCACTCTTGTTGCATAAAACGCGAAACATGAAATTCATTTAAATATGACATCATTGAGCATCGATACTGCTTGCTCAATGCATATAAAACTAACTGTGGAAAAGCGTCCTCGAAGATCGTCCAGTTCGCTCGTTCATATGTAAGCAAAAGAGCTGCTATCTTTTCCTGTGAGATGATTTTCTGAAACCATTCGCCTTTAAGATCAGCCATGCTCCACCCTGCATTTCTAGACACCATCGACGCCAAGAAAGCCCACTTTATCTCGGGATGACTTCTAAAAAATCTCTCGTAAAATACAGTACGTGAAATATTATCCGTATTTCCTTCCGCTACAAGTTTCTTAATTTCTAAGATTTCTTTTTCGTTTAACTCCCTCTTTGCTTTCAATCTTTTTTTCACCTGCTTGAAACATTTTAGTCGTGCAAGACGTTATAATTAGAGTAGAATAGTTGAAGTAGCTTCTACAGAAAGGATGGTTATGTTGCCGATTCGATATCCGAACGGAAAGCCGTATGTCCCTTCGGCTCAGAATCAGCTTGCGAGTCAGAAACAAAAGTCTTACAGCAATCGAGGAATGACCCTTGAAGAAGACATTAACAAGAGCAATACTTATTATCTCTCGGTCGGTAAGGCAGTTATTCATAAAAAGCCGACTCCTGTGCAAATTGTAAACGTTGATTATCCAAAACGGAGTGCTGCAGTTATCAAAGAAGCCTATTTTAAGCAGGCTTCCACGACGGATTATAATGGTGTCTACAAAGGAAGGTATATCGACTTTGAAGCGAAAGAAACGAAGAATAAAACCTCTTTCCCATTGAATAACTTTCACGAGCATCAAATTTCACACATGAAACAGGTGATCGAACAATCAGGAATCTGTTTCATTATTTTGCGTTTCTCAACATCTGATGAGGTATTCTTCTATGATGCCACACATTTGTTTCAACACTGGACCGAAATGAAAAATGGCGGTAGAAAATCGATTAAAAAAGAAGACATTGAGAAGGACGGGATCAAGATCCCCTATACGTTCCAACCACGCATTGACTATATGAAGATTATTGATAAAATGTATTTCAATCAAAGCTAGAATTTAGCGCATTCATAAAATACGGGATTGTATCGAATCCTATAAAGAGTATTGGTTTGAAAGGCAGGAATATGCATGAGTGAATATAACTCTCGTCAAGAAAGACGTAAAATGAAAAACCCAAAAGAAAGTAAAAAGAAAAAAGGAAAAAAAGGAACGTTCAAAAAAGTACTTCTATCACTCGTTGTGTTACTTCTCATCGGGATAACCATAGGAGGAATCACAGCGGTCGCATACATCAACAATGCACCGGAATTGGATCCAGAAGCGTTAGCCAACCCACAATCTTCTGTGATTCTAGACCGTAATGATGAAGAAGTGCAAACGCTCGCTGGAAGCAAATCTCGTGAAGTGGCGAAGATAGATGAAATTCCTGATATTCTAAAAAACGCATTTGTTTCTGTTGAAGATACGCGTTTTTATGACCACTTTGGTATCGATCCTCGTCGTATCGGGGGAGCAGTTCTCGCAAACGTTAAAGACGGATTTGGTGCAGAGGGTGCGAGTACGATCACACAGCAAGTGATCAAAAACTCCCTTTTAACTTCAGAGAAATCATTGGAACGAAAAGTTCAAGAAGCTTACTTATCCATCAAGTTGGAACAACAGTATACGAAAGATCAAATTCTTGAAATGTATTTGAACAAAATCTACTTTGGGAATGGCGCATGGGGCGTTGTTGATGCAGCAGAAACTTATTTTGATAAGAACATCACTCAAGATGAGCTGACTCCAGGAGAAGCAGCACTACTTGCTGGACTACCTCAGCGTCCGACAGCTTACGACCCGTTCGATCACCCTGAAGTCGCAGAAGAACGTCGTAACACTGTGCTTAGCTTGATGAAAAAGCAAGGTGTGATCACAGCAGAAGAAGCTAAGAAATATAGTGCGATGAAAGTAAGTGACATGGTCGTTCAAAGTAACAACGACAAATCCACTGAGCAGTATAAAGTGTTCATCGATCGTGTCGTGAAAGAATTGCAAGAAAGAGAAGATATATCTGAGAAAGATATTTATTCTGGCGGTTTAACGATTCATACTACGCTAGACACGAATGCGCAAGAAATTACGAATGATGTGATCGAAAACTACAACTATACGAACGAAAACATGAGATCAGGTCTTGTTCTGCTCGATACGAAGTCAGGCTCTGTTCGTGCGATCGGCGAAACGCGTAAAGACGAGAGCGTCATTCCTTACGCGACGACAGACAATCTGCAAACAGGATCTACAGCGAAACCGATCATTTCTTACGGTCCTGCAATCGACAACATGCAATGGTCGACTGGTCGATCGATTAAGGATGAGAAGCTAGAAATTAATGGCGCAAACATTCGAAACTGGGACCGTAAATATCGCGGTCAAGTATCGATGAGAAAAGCGTTGCAGTGGTCTTACAACGTCCCTGCAGTCAACACGTTTACTGAAGTTGGCGAAGGTCCTTCTCTAGAGTTCGCTAATAAACTTGGGCTAGGCCTTAAAGAATCTGACATGGTTCCAACTGCAGCGATTGGAACATTCGGTTCCTCCCCACTCGAAATGGCAGGAGCTTATGCTGCATTTGGAAACAACGGTAATTACAACAAACCGCACACAGTAAGAAAAGTTGTGTTCCCAGACGGTCGAGAAATTAACCTCGAGCCAGAATCCGTTAAAGCGATGAATGATTACACGGCATATATGATCACAGATATGCTGAAAACAGTTGTGAAAAGCGGAACGGGTACGGATGCAAACATTTCCGGTTTACCTTTAGCAGGAAAAACCGGTACGACGAACCATCCTCAAGACGTTGTCGAATCAAAAGGGTTCCCGACTTCAGGAATTACAAGGGACGCATGGTTTGCAGGATATACAACAGAGTACTCGATGGCCGTTTGGACTGGGTTTAACTCTCCTAATAGCCATTACCTCGATTCTGGCAAAGGAGAAGACGATACGTCCAAAATTCTCTTTAGAGAAATCATGCAACGAGTTTCTCAAGGTGTCGAGACTGCTGACTTTAAAAAACCTGATTCTGTTGTCGAAGTTGGTGTAGAAAAAGAAACGGGATTACTCCCTAGTGATTACACACCAAAAGACCAGATCGTTTATGAACTATTCGTAAAAGGTAATACACCAGAGAAAACGTCTGATAAATATCAACAGCCTGAAGGTGTAAAAGACTTATCTGCTCAATACGATGAAGCATCGAACAGCATT
The DNA here is from genome assembly GCF_056158505.1 of Anaerobacillus sp. ABR4_321. Taxonomy (NCBI): domain Bacteria; kingdom Bacillati; phylum Bacillota; class Bacilli; order Caryophanales; family Bacillaceae; genus Anaerobacillus; species Anaerobacillus sp. ABR4_321. The sequence goes on along the minus strand of NZ_JBSWTK010000001.1, from coordinate 2,363,698 downwards.
TCAGTTTCTTGGAAACCTGGCGGCGATAAAAACTACACGTACAAAGTAGAAATGAGCGTCGATGGCGGAGAGTATGCAACGATTTCAGAGTCGAGCAATACGGCCGTTTCAATCGACAACGTATCAGCTGGAAGCGAATTTACGTTTAAAGTAACGGCAATCGTTTCTGATACAGGTGTCACGTCTAAGCCTGCACAAACGTCAGTCACTGTTCCTGCTCAGGAAGAGCCTGAACCTGAAGAAGAAGAAAATGAAGAAAACGGCGAAGGTGAAGGTGAAAACGAAGGCGAAGGCGATGGCGATGGAGACGGTGAAGGCCAGGGCAACGAAGGCAATGGCTCTGGAAATGACTCTGGCAGCGAAGGTAATGAAGGTTCCAATGAAGGATCCAACGAAGGTTCCGGTAACGAACAAGGTAATGGGAACCAAGGCGGAAATGGCGGAGGTAACGGCAGCGGAAACAATGGTGGCCAAGGAAATGGTCAATCAGATGATAGTGAGAGCCGAAAGCCTGAAGACGATTCATCTTCCCTTTCTGACCTCATACCTGGAAATAACTAAAAAAGAAGCCAATCGGTTTTTAATCCGATTGGCTTTTCTTTATGGCTTCATTTTTCATCCACTTTTTATGAAGGTCATGAATAAGCTCTCGTAATTGTACAAAAGCCGTGTAATGATCATAGTGATCGATCACATATTTTAAGCGTTCTGCCCCATTGAGCGGTGAGATTTCAAGGGAACGAATCGTTGCTTGCCACTCCCCTGCCAACGCTCTTCTTCCATTCAGCCAAAATAAAGCTTCCATCAAGTAGCCGATTTGAAAAACCATCTCGATGCTCGCTTCTTTTTTCTTTCTGCTTGAGAAGAAAGCTCTTATCGTTTCTTCAACGTCTTTCCATTGCTCGAAATACTCCTTGAGATGCGATGTAGGGGAATCCCATGGTCGCTCGTCTTTCTGTTTGATAAACTCCTGCACTTCATAAAAGAAAGGGTTTCGTTTGGTGGTATGTTTTATCTCTTCATGCCAGTCAGAATCAGCAAAGAATAAAGGGTGATGAATGGCTTTAGGAAGACCTTTACTTTCCATTCCGTGCAACCTTTTTCATTCGTTTTTGCCCTTCTCTACATAAATCTAGTAAGGGACAAATTTCACATTTAGGTGATTGAGCTCTACAGTGATATCTTCCGAAGAAAATGAAACGGTGATGAGAGACGGACCATTCATCTATTGGTATTTTTCTCATCAACGTCTTTTCCACTTCAAGAACGGAATCTTTCCAGCGACAAATCCCAAGACGCTTACTAACTCTCTCAACATGAGTATCAACCGCTATCGCTGGCAGGTCAAAGGCAACTGAAGCGATGACATTTGCCGTTTTCCTGCCTACTCCTGGTAGCAACATTAGTTCATCTCGATCTTGTGGAAGCTGTCCACCATATTCCTCTATCACCATTCGAGCCAGCTTTTTGATATTTTTTGCTTTGTTCCTAAAAAGCCCTATTCTCCGAATATCACTTTCTAATTCCTCTAACTCGACATTCACGTAATCCTCAGGCTCTTTGTATTTCTCAAAAAGGCCTGGCGTTACTTTATTTACTAAAGCATCCGTACACTGTGCCGATAGTACGACCGCAATCGCAAGCTCAAACGGTGTCGTATGATGAAGCTCACAGTGTGCATCTGGAAACATTTCTCCCATGGAATCTAATACAGTACGAATCTGTGGCTTTGTTAACAACGATATCCATCCTTCCATTCATATAAAAAAACGGGAGGTTCGCTCCCGTTTCCCCACCTTATCTTTATTTTCCGAGCCAATTATATATCGGAGCACTTGTATTCGATCTATTGTCAGATTTCGGTGATGGTGTTTTCTTATCGTATTGATGCTTTCTGAACTTCTCTCCGTAGGCCCTTGCCTGATCGATCGTTTGAATGTTATTCCGTTTCCATTCGAACAAAATGCGATCGATGTATCTGAAGTTTAATTTTCCAGCAAGAACGGATTCTTTTAGAGCAGCTTTTATGAGTTCAGGATCATGCTTATCTCCATCAATCCACATCGAAAGTGTTTCACATTCGATAGGTGATAGAGGCCTCGCAAACTCACGTTCAAAAAGAGTATACAAACTTTCTTCGTTTTGAGCATTTTTTTCAGCTTTCGATTCCGCTTCTTGTTGCTCTAATTTCGTAAAAATTCGTTCCCATAATGGGAGCAGCGAATAGGCTTCAGAATAATAGCCTTTTTCTTTATCTCGATGTTCATCGATTGTTAAAACACCTTTTTGCATGAGTTGTTGAATCTTATCCATACACGTTTGTGGCGTATACGTCATTTCTGCTGAAAGTTCTTCAGGGGTAGGAAATGAATTACCATGTTCGATAAAGGCATGTAACTTGATCAAAAAGAAGCAGTCTTCTTCATGAAGTCCTACAGTTGAATAATGAGTTAATAAGAGCCTCGGTATGGATACATGTCCCCCGTTTAACAATTCAATAATGTGTTCTTTCTTCATCCCATCCACCTCTACCTTTCATTATAGCATGCCGGCATTTTGTGATGGGGTGAAAACCCTTGGTTTCGTTCCCTTAAAACGTTGAAAAAATTCGGCAACCACTTCATATAAAGACGCTCCTTTCAAATATGAAAGAAGCGTCCCTTTGCTAGTTTATCATGGATACAATCTGTTTAAAAGTCTAGGGAATGGAATCGTCTCACGAACATGCTCGACGCCTGAGAGCCAAGCTACTGTTCGCTCAAGACCTAGTCCAAAGCCTGAATGTGGAACAGATCCATATTTACGTAGTTCTAAATACCATTTGTAAGCATCGTCAGTTAAGCCATGCTCTTCATAACGCTTCTCCATAAGAGCAAGGTCATCGATTCGCTGACTTCCACCAATAATTTCTCCATACCCTTCAGGAGCGATCAAGTCAGCACAAAGCACAACTTCTTCGCGTTCTGGATCAGGTTTCATATAGAATGCTTTGATATCCTTTGGATAGTTCGTTATGAACACAGGTTTTTCAAAGCTTTCTGCGATTGCTGTCTCGTGTGGTGCACCGAAGTCTTCTCCCCACTCGATATCTGTAAATCCTTTTTCCTTCAATAGAGAAATCGCATCGTCATAAGAAATACGAGGGAATGGCGCTTGAATCGCTTCTAGCTTGGATACATCACGACCAAGTGTCTTTAGCTCGATCTGACAGTTTTCTAGAACAGACTTCACGAGGAAGCTCACATACTGTTCCTGTACTTCAAGACTTTCTTCGTGGTCCATAAATGCCATCTCAGGTTCAATCATCCAGAACTCGATCAAATGGCGACGTGTTTTTGATTTTTCTGCACGGAACGTAGGTCCGAATGAGAAAACTCGGCCGAACGCCATCGCAGCTGCTTCCATGTAGAGCTGACCGCTTTGCGAAAGATACGCATCCTCTTCAAAATATTTTGTGTGGAAGAGATCTGTTGTCCCTTCAGCTGAGCTACCTGTAAGAATTGGAGGATCGATTTTCACAAACCCATTCTCATTGTAAAATTGGTAAGTTGCTCGAATGATTTCGTTACGAATACGAAGAATCGCATTCTGACGCTGTGAACGAATCCAAAGATGACGGTTGTCCATTAGGAATTCTGTTCCATGCTCTTTCGGTGTGATCGGATAATCGACAGCTTCATGAATCAGTTCGATATCCGTTACTGTTAATTCATACCCGGATTGTGAACGATCGTCTTCTCTAACGATTCCAGTAACCCATACAGAAGATTCTTGCGTAAGTCCTTTAGCAGCTTCCCACGCTTCTTCTGAGACTTCTTTCTTTACCATAACGCCTTGAATAAATCCAGTTCCATCTCGAAGCTGTAAAAACTGAATCTTTCCACTAGAACGCTTGTTATGTAGCCAAGCTCCGATCGTAACTGTTTGTTCGACTTTTTTACTTACGTTTGAAATCGTCGTTTTCACTACTTATTTCCCTCCAACTTATATAAAAACGTGCGGGCTAAACACTTTGTTATTCCATAGCCTCTTTTTCATCATCACTTTGTATTATACCTGTCCTAAGCGTGTGGAACAACATTAGACAGCAGACGTTTGTTTTGACTTCACGAAGCGTTCGATACGCGTGATCGCTTCGAGGATAACATCCAATGACGTTGCGTACGAAAGACGCACATTATCTGGTGATCCGAACCCAGACCCAGGAACGAGCGCTACTTTTTCTTCTTCCAATAACCCTTTAACAAATGCATCGACTGAATCGAATCCAGTCATTCTAGCAGCTTCCTTTGCATTCGGGAAAAGATAAAATGCACCTTTTGGTTTGACACATGTGAACCCTGGGATGTCACTCAACCGTTCATGGACGATATTGAGTCGCTCTTCGAATGCTTTGTTCATCGTCTCAACAGGTTCTTGCGTTCCTTCATAAGCGGCAAGAGCTGCATACTGAGAAATAGACGTTGGATTAGAAGTAGAGTGACTAGCAAGGTTCGTCATCGCTTTGATAATCTGTTTGTTTCCTGTTGCATATCCAATTCTCCAACCTGTCATCGAATGAGATTTCGAAACACCGTTGATCACGACCGTTTGCTCTTTTAACTCGTCTGAAAGCTGAGCAATAGATGTATGTTTCGCACCTTCATATACAAGCTTTTCATAAATCTCATCAGAGATGATAAGAATATCATGTTCAAGGCAGAATGCACCGATCGCCTCTAGCTCTTCTCGTGAATAGATGGATCCAGTCGGGTTTGATGGCGAATTGATTACGATTGCCTGCGTATTTGAAGTCACGACTTCTTGTAGCTGTTCAACCGACACCTTGAATTCGTTCTCTTCTTTTCCTTTTACATAAACCGGCTTCCCACCAGCAAGTTTCACTTGCTCAGGGTAGCTTACCCAATATGGGGTCGGAATGATCACTTCATCCCCTTCATCTAGAATAACTTGAAACAATGTATACAAAGCGTGCTTTGCACCTGTACAGACGATGACTTCTTCTGGTGTGTACGATATGTCCTGATCTTTTTTAAATTTACTTATAATGCTTTTCTTAAGGGGAAGAATTCCACCTGAGGGCGTATACTTTGTAAGTCCATCATTCATTGCTTTCTCAGCAGCAGATAGAATATGTTCTGGTGTATTAAAATCAGGCTCACCAGCTCCAAGGCCAATCACATCATGACCTTCTTCTTTCAATGCTTTCGCTTTCGCGGTAATCTCTAGTGTGGCAGAAGGCGTCAATGCCGCCACTCTGTTAGATAGTTTCATCTCACTCTTCCTCCTTCAGGTTCATTAACTTTGTCTGATGCTCCTCGAGCGCCAGTATTCACCGTTACTGAAATAGTAGTATGCAAACGTATAGCGATCCTGATCGTCAACAAACGTCGCTTCCCAAACAAGCACTTCTTGACCATCCTGGTTCACTTCGATTCCAGGTTTGATACTTATTATCTCAGTCGGTGAAAATCGATCGTTCAGATTCGATTTTACAACGTTTGAAGCAACACCTTCATCTTCTTTCTTTGTGACAGGGGATCCCTTTTTCTCAGGTACCCATGTATAGACAGCCTCACCGTCTTCATTCTTGCCTTTAAAAACAACGTACGCGCCGTTCGTTCCATGATAATGGATCGTTTCGTCCACTTCGCTTAACCCTACAGCACCTTTGGCTTTTTCTTCAAGCTTATTAGGACTTTCCAAAATCGATTGATAAAAAGACACCCCTTGCCAGATCACTAAACCTAGAACTAAAACTAATATAATCCCCAAAATTCGCATACGAACACCCTATTTATGTACGATATATTGTAAATACCATCTTTTCCTGATCCTCTTCGTCGAGTGCCAGTCCGAACATTAGATCTCTCTCTTTTAATGTGCGATTCAACGCATCGACGATTTTATAAATATCAAGAGACTTTGTTACTTTTACTGTCGATAATACTTCGATATTACTCTCCACTCGTGTCATCTCCCTATATAGTTTGGATATTCCATCAACGCAAATATTTGCTACTTATAGTTTAGATTCTTCGTGACAAACTAAAAGTACCGCAAAAGCGGGAACGGTGCAAACCGTAATACACGCCCCACTATCCAACGATTGCCTGCGTTTTAACGCAGGCTTTTACGTTTTACAAACAACCTAACCTTATTTTTAAATAAGTTGATGATTTTTGCAATACTTATTCTTCAATGGCTCTGTGGAGTCGTCTTCGTAGGAATGGTGATCACATCATAACCATCGAGCTGCATCCGAATGGTCACACTCCCAATGCGATATGGATAATACACTTCTGTCCAATTTTCACTGAGTCGTTCGAGAATGGCTTCACTGATGTCGATTTTTTTATGACGAAAAATAACAGCCATCTGTGGGTTGATCGCATCTAGAAACTGAGAGGTCGTTCCGATATCACTTCCAAAATTCGCCACTTTTAATACTTCTGCAGTTCTTCCAGAAGCTACGATCTCTTCCTCAAGCTCGCGATTGGTTTCACCCATAAACAATAAGTCTTGACTACCTAAGGATAGCATAAATGTAGTAACTCCTGCCTTAGATATATCGATGATATCGATTGATGCACCTTCTACGATTTCTACCTTTTCCTCCACATTCAAGTTACCTACCTTCGTTTGAGAAGGAATTTCTTGAATCAATGAATCGACGAGGCGTTCAGGAGCAATGATTTTCTTTACATTAAAATACCTAAGTAAGGAATTGATATTGCCAGAATAGGCTTCGTCCGCATTCGTTAACCAGATCTCTTCTATTTCCTTCACTTGATACATTTGAAGACGGTCGATCAGCTCTTCTTCTGAAGCAGAACTTCCTGTATTGATCAGGACGGTCCCTCCGATCGGATCCTGAACGAGGATTGCTTCACCTACAGTTAAATCAAAGAACGTCACAGCGATTTCCTGGTTTTCTAAATTCAAATCTACTGATTGGATCGGTGCATTTGAACCAGCTGTATTTACAGATAGAACCAAGAATAAAAAGAGAAACATCATTGATCTTTTCATCACACTACCCCCTGAAAGTAGTGTGTGAAAAAATCATGATTTATAACCAGAGGTCGAGTTCGTTCACAAGCTCTTCTACACTCCCCTTTATCATCGGTACGTCAGGTAAAGATTTTACGAACAAGCGGCCATATCTTGTTGAGACGATCCTCTTATCGAAAACAAAAACCGCTCCTCTATCCTTTTGAGACCGCACTAGACGACCGAAACCCTGCTTAAATCGTATGATTGCTTCAGGTAAGGAAAGTTCCATGAAAGGATTTCCTCCAGAATGTTTTAGTTTCTCAGACCTTGCCTGAAATACAGGATTGTCTGGAGGCGAAAACGGCAACCGAACGATGATCAGGCAACTTAGATCTTCACCAGGAATATCGACACCTTCCCAGAAGCTGCTCGTTCCAAAAAGAATCGCATCGTCACTTTCTTTAAAGTTCTTCGTTAATCGAACGCGACTACCGCTATCTACGCCTTGACTGATCAACGTTAAGTCGTCATGCTGCATAAGCTCTTTCATCCTTAGGTGAGCTTTTCTGAGCATGTCGTATGAGGTGAATAGCACAAGCATCCTTCCTCTAGTGACTCTTGCTATTTTTAAAATCGCGGCTGTAATGTGATCCACGAATTCATAGTCAGAGACATCTTTAATCATTGGAAGGTTCGTTGGAATCATCAACCTTGCTTGCTCAGAATAATCGAACGGTGATTCGTAACGATACGTTTTAGGTCCATACTCATCCAGTCCAAGCCTCTTAATGATAAAGTCGAATGAATTTCGAACGGTTAGCGTTGCAGAAGTAAGAAGAATACTCTTCTTTTTCCCAAAGTATTCTTGTGATAACAGTTCGCCTACCTCGACAGGCCGACTGAATAGAAAAGCTGAGTTGATCGCACCTTTCGGATCGATCTCTACCCATTTAACGTCATTCGACTGATCTTGTAGCAATAAATAATCGATCTTCGCAAGCTCTTCTAATACGGAAGCGTGCAGGCCTTTGAAATCTGCAGCAGCATTGATTTGCTCTCGCGTTAAGTCGTCTTCATTAAGATCTAATTCTTTTTCGATCTTCACTAACAATTTATCGAGGTCTTTTAAGTAAAAGACGAGCCGATGTGCTGCTTCCTGGATCGCATCCCAGGCTGAGCCCTTTTCATCAGTAAGTCTATAACTTAAGCGACCGATTTCATTCGAACGGTTGATATTCTTCTGCACATACCGATGCAGCATTCTAAAGAGCTCATCTAAATCAGACAGTATCGTTTTAACGTATGCATCAATATCTGATGTGATCTCATCAAGTTCAACACCGATGTCTTTAAGGATACTCACCGTTTTTCCATAAAGACCATCTCCGTCTTTCAGACCCATTCTTACGAAGCCTTGTAGAATCGAAAAGTAATCGGTTTTCACTCCAAAGAACTCTGTAGCGATATCCTCAAGATGATGAGCTTCATCGATGATGGCTTGTTGATACGCTGGTAAGAGCTGATGATCATTGATCAAATCACTGAAGAGAAGAGCGTGGTTCGTGATGATAAGATCAGCATTCATGGCTAACCGTTTTCTGCGGTGATAAAAGTCTCTTGAAAACCATGGTGAACGGTGATTTGCTGATACAGTTGCATCGCTCCTTATTTGTTGCCAAAATAACTTTCCACCGCTCGAAAGGTTTAGTTCCTCTACATCTCCATAGTCCGTCTCAAGCAGCCAGACAAGTATTTGAGCTTTCGTTAAGATGGTGTCATAGTTATTCTCTTCGAATTGAAAAAGCTGTTGTTCAAACCTCGTCATATCAAGATAGTTGCTTCTGCCCTTTAAAACCGTTGCTTTAAAATCAAACGGTAAGATTTCTCTTAAGAACGGGATATCTCTTTGAAGCAATTGCTCCTGAAGTTGAATCGTATGCGTACTTACGACGACTGGTTTATTCGTGTTTTTCGCATGAGACACACCTGGCAAAAGGTAGCCAAGCGATTTGCCGATACCCGTTCCTGCTTCGATTAGTACATGGTGATTTGTATCAAAAGCATCTGCTACACTTCTCATCATGTCGTTCTGGCCATCACGTGTTTCATAACCAGGTATGATCGTTGCCATGGTCGTAGCTAGATTTTGTTGAATCTCATCAAATGGGATCGGTTCTTTTAATGGTTCGGCTTCTTGAACCTCTACTTGTCTCTTTAACGCAATATCGCGAAAGATTTCAAACTCCCCTTCAGGCTCAATCGCTTTCTCTTTCGTTTCTATTAATTCCTGAAGAATGGTTTCCATGTCACTTAAAAGTCTTGGACTAAGTTCAGCTAGCTGTTTTAACGTGACGACTGGAAGAGATTCGAGTTTATGAAATAAGTACTTCAGAAGTTCTCCCGTCACCTCTGCATCACTATCCGCCTGATGCGGGTTGTCGTGAACGATTTCAAGGTGGTCGGCTAACCACGACAATTTATAAGCTTCTGCTTGCGGAAGGAAGATTCTTGCGAGCTCTACAGTATCCAGAATCGGACCATCAAAAGGCTCGTATCCACTTTCATCAAGCTCTGCGTTCATAAAGTTCAAATCAAATCTAACATTGTGCGCAACAAAATAAGCCCCATCAAGTCGTTTTAGCAGCTCAGGAGCTACTTCATCAAAAAGTGGAGCGTCTTTAACATCTTCGTCAGAAATCCCAGTCAACTGCTGTATAAATGATGGAAGAGGCTGTTCTGGGTTCACATAGGACGAATATCGGTCCACGATGGTGCCATCTTCAATAACAACCAACCCGATCTGTATGATTCGATCTCCATTTTTCGGAGAATTTCCCGTAGTTTCAAAATCAATAACTGTATAGCGGTTCATTCTTTTCACTCCAGTTGCTTCAAACCTTACTCTCACCTGTATAACTTTATCACTTTTTAAGTCGAACGGAAAATAATTTTGAAAAAGAAAAGCTCTGGAACGTTTACCAGAGCTTTTTTACCTATAGGATGGTTGAAGCAGGTTCCGCACCGATCATATCTACGATTTCATTTCGATCGTTCATGATCGCTACACGAGGTGTGAACTGTTTAACTTCTTCTTCACTCATCATCGCATAGGCAACGATAATGATAACATCACCAGGTTGCACGAGTCGTGCTGCCGCTCCATTAAGGCATACGACGCCAGAACCTCTTTCCCCTGGGATAATGTACGTTTCGAGCCTTGCACCATTGTTATTATTTACAATTTGAACCTTTTCATTCGAGTACATCCCCACAGCATCGATGATATCCTCATCGATCGTTATACTCCCAACATAATTTAGGTTGGCTTCCGTTACGCGGGCTCTGTGAATCTTGCCCTTCATCATCGTCAAAAACATGCTGATTACACTCCTATCGGGATTTCACTTCTAGTTACGATCACATTATCGATCAGTCTTGCTGCAGAAAACTGAACAGCTACAGCTACGATGATATCTTCATCGATCGCTTCGATCGGCTTTAAACCTGGATAAGAAAGCACTTCTACATAATCGATCTCTCCAACGGTCTGTTGAAGCATCTCCTCAACTAATCGTTTGATTTTACTTGCGCTAGTTTCACCACTCCTGATCGCTTCTTTCGCTCTTACTAAACTATTTGAGAGCTCGGATGCATCCGTTCGCTCTGATGGTGTTAAATAGACGTTCCGTGAACTTTTTGCAAGACCATCCACTTCTCTTACGATGGGACAAGGGACGATTTCAACAGGTACATTGAAGTCTTCTACTAATCCTTTGATAACAGCGACTTGCTGTGCATCTTTTAATCCAAAATAAGCACGATCTGGTAAAACGATTTGGAATAACTTTAGTACGACTGTTGCTACACCATCAAAATGTCCTGGTCTTGATTCACCGCAGAGAGTATCAACTCGTTTATTCACAGTTAACGTTGTCGTCCGGTCCTCAGGGTACATCTCACGAACATGCGGATAAAATAATATGTCCACGCCAGCTTCTCTTGCTAGCTCTTCATCTCGTTTAATGTCCCTTGGATACCTGTCGAAGTCTTCGTTTGGTCCAAATTGAAGTGGATTAACAAATACGCTCATCACGACGATGTCGTCCTCTTCTCTAGCTCTTTTAACTAAACTCGTGTGACCTTCATGAAGAAACCCCATCGTAGGGACAAACCCGATCGTATTGCCGCGCTTCATTTGTTTTTTCGCTTCTACTTGCATGTCTTTTATTGAGGATATGATCTTCACGACTTCTCACCTCCATACATCGCAGCGAGCTGTTCTTCCTTCATGTTAAATGAGTGCTTTTGTTCTGGAAATGATTGCTTTTTAACATCATCTATATAGGACGTGATCGAATGCGATACGGTCTCACCTATCTCGGCGTACTGTTTCACAAACTTAGGCACGTGCCCACTTCCGTAACCGACTAAATCATGGTACACGAGCACTTGACCGTCTGCTTTGACACCTGCTCCTATTCCTATTACCGGAATCGTAAGCTCTGTCTTCACGATTTCTGTTAATTGCTGTGGTACGCATTCAAGGACGAGTGCAAATGCACCAGCACGTTCGATCGCCTTTGCATCATCGAGCAGCTTGGCTGCTTCCTCGCTTCCTCGCGCCTGTACTTTATAACCACCTAATACGCCAACAGATTGCGGCGTTAGTCCAAGATGACCCATTACCGGTACACCTGCTGTGGTAAGTTTCTCGATATGCGTGATAACATCTCCAGCGCCTTCGAGCTTTACGGCATGCGCTCCTGCTTCTTGCATCAATCTTCCTGCATGAGCTAACGTTTCACTAGGCGAACTATGGTACGTGAGAAACGGTAAATCGCTTACAATAAACGTATGACGGGCGCCTCTATTAACGGCCTTTGTATGGAGAACCATATCATCCATCGTTACAGGAACAGTAGAATCATAGCCAAGGACTACCATACCAACGGAGTCTCCTACTAATAAAAGGTCGATTCCAGCTTCCTCTGCAAGTTTTGCTGAAGGATAATCATACGCAGTCAGCATGGCGATCGGGTCATTGTTTTGCTTCATCTTTTTGAAATCACTCGTTGTTTTCAATTCTTTCTCCTCCTTTTCTAGAGGAAACTAAAACCGTACAAAAAAACTCCTGGAAGAGGTTAACGGTTGACAGGGGTACCCTAATCGGCCTGAGAATGCACACAGGCATACCGCAACACTCCAATATCCAGGAGGTTACATATCGGTTTCATCCCTCTGTCCCAGTCCGCTACGGATCAAGGCAGAATATTTTTTGTTCACTCATAAAACGGTGCGGTTCTTAAAGAAGATACCGCCCTTACACCTGTAGTATAGCAGATTATCTTACGTTTGTGGAAAGGAATCAGCAGATTTCAATATCAGCTGAATAGATGTGGTGCGTCTTGCCGTCACTCGATTCTAACAACAAAACGCCTTCTTCTGTAATCCCTTTCGCTAATCCTTCGATAACCCCGTTTAACGTTCTTGCTTTGATTTTTCTTCCAAGACTGATCGCATAGCTTTCCCATAAAAGCTTGATCATACGGAAGCCATTTTCCATATACTCGGTATAAAGTACTTCAAGTTCATTCAAAATCGCTGCGAGTAGTGCTGCACGATTAACATCTTCTCCGCTTTCGATTTTCAACGAAGTTGCTGTTGTCAAATCTGTTGGAAAATCTGTTTCATCTGCATTTACATTGATTCCCATTCCAATGATCACCGACTTGATTTGATCCGCTTCTGCCTGGAGTTCTGTTAGAATACCAACGATTTTCTTGCCATTTATCAATATATCGTTCGGCCACTTTATTTCAGCTTCCAAGCCGGTTTGTTTCTTGATTGCTTGAACAACACTTACCGCAGCAATCAAAGTAAATTGAGGTGCGCGCTGAGGCGGTAACTTCGGTCGCAAGATGATGCTTGTCCAAATGCCACTGCCTTTTGGGGAATGCCATGATCTTCCTAATCTTCCTTTGCCTTTTGTTTGCTCGTCAGCAACGACGATCGCTCCATCTTGTATCCCGCTATGTGCTAAGTTATGGGCAATAAACTGCGTCGTTTCAACAGAAGAATAGGCATGGATCTCTCTACCGATAAAGTCGGTAGAGAGTTTCAGGCTGATTTCTTCCTTAGAGAGCGAATTCGGACGCGTTACGATACGATATCCTTTCTTTTGAACAGCTTCAACTTCATACCCATTCTTTCTTAGTTCAGCAACATGTTTCCATATCGCTGTTCGTGAAACGTTTAACGAATCACTGATCATCTGTCCTGATACATATGTGTCGGTATGGTCTTCAAGCATTTGCAACAATCGCTGTCTTATTGAGTCTGCCAATATTCAAGCCACCTTTTAATGCTAGTTTTCTCATTCTTAATTTCTTCTTTAAGTACCCCTTTCTCAATTCGTTCAAGGGTTTCCCCTACCCATGGACCTGGTTTTTGTCCGGTCCATGATAAAAGATCTTCGCCTGTTACCGCTAGCTCATTAGAAGAAGTGATAGGAAGATCTAATGCGATCTGATCGATGTTTTCATATGTAGGAACACGATTTTGCACACAAGCTAAGACACGTTCACTTTCTTTCTCGTATGGAATGGCAAAATATACGGTCTCGCGATTCCATCCTTCGATCTTCACTTTCTCTATGGTACTAAGAATTTTATTAACCTTCTTTAGAACGTCGTTCGAGTGCCGCCACCCTTTCAAAAACGTAGTTGGATCATCATGATCATTTGCAAGCCATGCGAGTCTTTCTTCTTTAGACTCTAAAATACTTACATCCATTCCCTTTTCTAAGTACGCTTTCCGATCTGCCAATCCCGGCAAAAAAGCGTATACTCCGGTATCTACGATTAATTTTAGGGCTTTGACGACTGCAGGTCCCGCGAGAAGCTTGTTGAATTCTACTGTCATTCTTTCGACCGCGATATGTGATAACAAAGGAGCATTCTTCTTAATAGCCTCTAAGGTTTCTTCTTCAAAGCGAAATGAGAACACGCTCAAGAATCGTAATGCTCGTAACATTCTCAAAGGATCTTCTGAAAACCGCTCATCTGGATCACCTACTGTACGGATCACTCCGCGTTTTAAGTCTTCTCTTCCACCGAACGGATCCACAACTTCACCATTTTCTCCGATCGCCATACTGTTCATCGTGAAGTCTCTTCTCGCAAGGTCTTCATCAATACGATTCAAAAAAGTGACTTCTGAAGGATGGCGGAAATCATTGTAGTTATCCTCTGATCGGAACGTTGTTACTTCAAAAGGTTCACCTTCAAGGACGACCGTTACCGTTCCATGTTGAACGCCAGTTGGAATAACTTTTTCAAAAAGCTTCATCACCTCGTTTGGATGAGCAGAAGAAGCAATATCGAAATCTGAAACACGCAAACCTAATAAAAGATCTCGGACTGCTCCACCTACGATATAAGCGTCATATCCTGCGTTCTTCAATGTCCGCATCACTTTAAGAGACTTCTTAGCAGTATCACCTTCGAATTGGATCAAACTAGCTCCTCCTGAATGGTTTTATAGTAAAGCGACTCGTATTGCTCTAAGATTAACTCCGATGCAAATTTTCTTTGAACGGCTTTAAGAGACGCTTCGCTAAACTTCTGATGTAGTTCACGATCCGATAGTAGTCGGAGAGCATAAGATGCAATTTCGTCTATATTCCCTACCTCAGCAATGTATCCATTTACTTCATGATCAATGACTTCAGGAATTCCCCCTATGTTTGTTCCGATTGCAGGAACTCCACAAGCCATCGCTTCTAAAGCAACCAAGCCGAAGCTTTCTTTCTCAGAGAGGAGTAACTTTAAATCACTGATTGAAAGGATTTCAGCAACGTTTTCCTGCTTCCCAAGAAATTTCACTTTATCATTCAATCCAAGTTCACTTACTAGGCGACAGGCAACTTGTATTTCAGGACCATCGCCTATCAGCAGAAGTTTAGCTGGTAACTGCTTTTGAACACGATCGAAAACTTTTATGACGTCTGGTACTCGCTTCACACCTCTAAAGTTCGAAATGTGAACGATAACTTTCTCTTCCTCTTTAATACCATACCCTTTTCGTAAATCTTCGCGTCGCTTAGGATAGTAAACTCTTTCATCAACAAAGTTATAAACGGTTTCAATCGGTTTACTTGTCTCGAGCAGTTCTTGCGTTTGTCTAACTAGATCATCAGAAACCGCCGTAACACTATCCGATTTCTCGATTCCAAAGCGAATCAGCTGTGTAAGAGAAGGATCGTAGCCAAGCACTGTTATGTCTGTTCCGTGAAGCGTTGTCACAATCTTAACATCGCCCCCGACCATTTCTTTTGCAAGAAACGCACACACCGCATGTGGAACAGCATAATGAACGTGTAGGAGGTCTAGGTTCTCACGTTGGATGACTTCTGCCATTTTACTTGCTAGTGTCAGATCATAAGGTGGGTAACGGAATACGGCGTATTGATTAACTTCTACCTCATGAAAGAATATGTTTGGATGAAATGTATCGAGCCTAAACGGGACGCTGCTCGTAATAAAATGTACCTCGTGCCCCTTTTCAGCTAGCATTTTTCCGAGCTCAGTCGCGATTACTCCCGAACCACCAACCGTCGGATAACATGTGATGCCGATTTTTAACTTCATTCTCTTTCTCCTATTCTAACGGTATCTCTTTCAGACAAAGCATGTTCTTAGAAATAAATCCTTCTGCATAGTCAACGCCAGACTCTTTTCCATAAAGGTATTCTCGATGAATGACTTTTTGAACATACCCGTTTGTTAATGGTGTTTCCACACTATCTTCCCCTAGAACAAATTGACTTTCATAAGCTTCTAACGCTTGTTTCTTTGCATCGATTTGTTCTGAAACATCAATTGTGAACTGTGGTTTATGAAAACCGTTTATAAAATAATAGTAAACGTGCGTTACTTTGTGCGCCTTCCCAAGCTCAGGTTTGTAGTTTCGTATCCCTGCTGAAAAGACGGCTTCTTCGACCAATGTTGCAGCATGTCCATGATCAGGATGACGATCATCAAAGTATGGCATAAAGACAGCAGACGGCTTTACCGCTCGAATAAGTTCAACGCACTTTTCCATCGAGCCTTCATTAACACTAAGTCCCCGGTCAGGAAGACCGAGGTTATAGCGATTTGAAACTGTAAGAATGTCTGCTGCTGCTTTTGCTTCTACTTTTCTTTGTGCTACTGTCCCATTCGATGATAGTTCTGCTTCAGTTAAATCACAAATACCAGTTCGCTTACCGTCCTCTGCAAGCTTCTTTAATGTACCAGCCATACCGATTTCTACATCATCTGCATGTGCACCAAATGCTAATACATCAAGTTTCTGTGTTTCTTCCATGTACAATTTCTCTCCAATCTAGTTCTCCTCGACCCAACGCGTGTACAAGGATTTCAGCGCTTCCCATGTTTGTTGCGAGCGGGATGTTATACACATCACACAATCTGATCAATGCTGTTACATCTGGCTCGTGAGGCTGCGCTGTCAATGGATCACGGAAGAAGATGATGGCATCCATCGCATTGTCAGCGATCATCGCACCGATCTGTTGATCGCCACCTAAAGGACCAGACTGAAAGCGATGAATCGTCAGCCCTGTTTCATCGATAATGCGTTTTCCGGTCGTTCCAGTTGCATAAAGCGTGTGTGGATCTAATATTTGTTTATAGGCTAAAGCAAATCGAACGAGATCATCTTTCTTTTTATCGTGAGCAATCAAGGCGATATTCATGATACCATCCCCTATTCCATTATATTCTCAAGTCCATAAACCAACTGATCGATCTTTAAGACGGTTTCAACGGCAAGCTGCACGCCAGGCATAAACGAACCTCTGTGCATGGAATCATGACGTATCTTCAGAGTTTGTCCCTCACCGCCAAATAATACTTCCTGATGAGCGACGAGACCTGGAAGCCTTACGCTATGAATTCTCATACCTTCGTAATCGGCACCTCTAGCCCCTTGGAGCTCTTCGCTTTCATCTTCATGACCCTGAACTTTAGGTTCACGAACCTCAGAAATCATCTTGGCAGTTTTAACAGCTGTTCCGGATGGCGCATCGAGCTTTCGATCATGATGTTGCTCAATAATCTCAACATCAGGAAAATACTTCGCTGCCATCGAAGCAAACTTCATCATTAATACTGCACCGATCGCAAAGTTAGGAGCGATGATCGCGCCGATCCCTTTCTGCTCTGCTAACTCCGATAGTCTTTCAACATCTTCGTTCGAAAATCCGGTCGTACCTACTACAGGTCTTACATTATGTTGAAACGCGATCTCCATATGCTTTTTTCCGTACTCTGGGGTCGTTAAATCGATTAACACATCACACTCAACCTCAGATAGACACACGTCAAGATCGGTGTATACCGGGGAGTCTAACGACGGAAGATCCGGAATGTCTTTAACAGTCTCTCCAGATTGTCTTGAATCCACTACAGCTGATAACGAAAAGTGGTCTGTACGAGCCACAAGCTTAACTGCTTCGCTCCCCATCTTTCCTCTTGGTCCTGCAATAACGATTTTTACCGTATCCATATTATGATTCACTCTCCTCTTCTTTCTTCGTCCAACGGTCTTTATCTCTTGTATTAAACTTTGTCATCACTCGATCGAACGCTTCATCTAAATCGATATTAAGTGAATTTGCAAAGCATGTTAACACAAACAGAAGGTCACCCATTTCTTCTTCCATCGACCTTTGTGTTTCTTCACTTTTCTTTGGCTTCTCACCATAATAATGGTTAACTTCTCTAGCAAGCTCACCTAGTTCTTCCGTCATTCTTGCTAACATCGAAAGGGGGCTGAAATACCCTTCCTTGAATTGACCTATGTATTGATCCACTTCTTCTTGCATATCTTTAATCGTCTTTTCAGACACGAGTGCTCCCACCTTTCTCATCTGCTACTATGTTAGCTAAAAGACATGTGTTTGACAAATATTTAACCATCGCACCGCTCTGTAGAAAGTATACCAAAATCAAATTGCTGTTCGCTCAATATTTGATTATAATGAATGCTGTTGGCTGTATAGGACGGAAAGGATGTATGCATATGGAAGGAATTCGCATGAAGAATGTGATCTTCATTTTATTAGGTTCTGCAATTTTTGCTTTTGGACTCGTTCATTTTAATATGGAGAACAACTTAGCTGAAGGTGGTTTTACAGGTATAACCCTTCTACTCTATTTTCTCTTTGATATCGATCCAGCCATTTCAAACCTAGTATTAAACATACCGTTATTCTTTATTGGATGGCGTTTACTTGGCAGGAAATCATTTATCTATACTTTACTAGGAACTGTAGCGCTCTCGGTATTTCTATGGATATTTCAACGTTATTCAGCTCTTTCGATTCCTCTAAGAGACGACATGACGCTCGCTGCACTTTTCGCAGGTGTATTTATCGGTTTAGGTTTAGGTATTATCTTTAGATATGGAGGAACAACCGGGGGCGTAGACATCATCGCAAGACTTGGTTTTAAATATGCGGGCTGGAGCATGGGCAGGACGATGTTCGTATTCGATTTTTGTGTGATCGCGATTTCCCTCGTCTACTTAAACTACAAAGAAGCAATGTATACACTCGTCGCAGTATTTATAGCAGCACGTGTGATCGACTTTATCCAACAAGGCGCTTATTCCGCAAAAGCTGCCATGATTATATCAGAAAATTACAAAGAGATTGCTGATACCATCATGAAAGAGATGGATCGCGGCGCTACCGTTTTAAACGGAAAAGGAAGTTTTTCGGGGCTGCAGAAAGAAGTGCTCTATTGCGTAGTAGCAAGAAACGAACTCTCAAGACTGAAGAGCATCATTCGCCAGGTCGACCCGCACGCTTTCGTTGCTGTTAATGACGTGCACGATGTGCTTGGTGAAGGATTTACGTTAGACGAAAACAAAAATCCAATTGAAGATTAATTGAAATAAACCTCGCATAAAGGGCGAGGTTTTTGTAATTTCGAAACAGTCTTAAAGACTCGAATATGGTAGTGATTTTGAGTGTAACGGATTGAATACCTCTTCCTTTGTCCAACTCCAACGGACGTTCGTCCACACGAAATCAAGTAGGATTCAGACTCCTATGACAAATCGAACAAATTAATCAGATTTCTTTATAAATTAAAAACCTCGCCAACAATGGCGAGGTTTATTTATTAATCTTCGTTCATGCCGAGAAAGATGAACACGAAGCGTACAAGTTCAAGTAGTGCAACGACAGCAGCTGCTACATACGTGAGGGCTGCGGCATTCAATACTTTCTTCGTTTCACGTTCTTCGTCATTTCGGATGACTCCTGATGAAACAACTTGTTCCATCGCACGACTAGAAGCGTTAAACTCAACCGGCAGCGTGACTAATTGGAATAGAACGGCAGCACTCATGAAGATGATACCAAGCAAGATAAAGTTTGATGAAGACATCAAAATACCTGCTAGGATAACGAAATAACTGAAGTTAGAACCTAGGTTAGCTACAGGCACCAATGAATGTCTGAAGCGTAATGGAGCATAATCCTCTTGGTCCTGAATAGCGTGTCCTACTTCGTGAGCTGCAATTGCTGCTCCAGCTACAGAATGTCCGTGGAAATTACCAGATGACAATCTTACCGTTTTAGATCGCGGGTCATAATGATCTGATAAATGACCGCGAACTTCTTCTACTCCTACAGAGTATAAACCATTTTCATCAAGAATTTTTCGAGCAACTTCAGCACCCGTCATTCCAGATGAGTTAGGAACTTTTGAATATTTTTTGTATGCGCTCTTCACACGACTCTGAGCCCAAAGTGGGATGATTAGAAGAAGAGCAAAATAAATTAGAATACTAGCCATTTCCATTCCTCCATAGTAGTATATCTCTATCTATCTTAACGTCAATTTTAGTCAAATAACTAGTAAAAGTCAATCATTTTACTGTCATACCAAGGTTTAATCTTTCTCAAATTGTTTATATTTCTTCACATCCGTCTTTTCTCCACGGTACTTTCGGTAAAGAACGTATAGCAACGTGACCGTTATTATCCCACCTATAGAAATTATCATCCACACGATCGATGACTCGTTTTTCTCAACATGACCTTCATAGACTTCTTTGAAGTCTGACTTCATCGTTTCAAGCTGTTTAGACAGGTCTTTTTTATGAGAAGATCCGTAATTTTCAAAGAATGCAATGTGTGAATCGAGTCTTTGCTGCATTTCTGTCGAGAGATCGATGCCAAGTGCTGGTCGAATCACGCTATAAGATCCTAAAAACTGCTGGAGATCTCTTTCATAAACCTTATAATCCCTATGCGCTACGGCTGCTTTCATTTCATCGATCAAGCCGAGCATCTTATCGTCCGTTTGACGCCAAATAGGCTGTTCTTCTGTAACAAGTGCATCTACAGCGAGACGAAATTCTGTAAGTGCCTTCATCCGTTGTTCCGTTTCCTGATCGGTGGCTGTGACTGAATGGAGAGCTCTATTGTGAGTGTTCAAGACAATGCGCATCTCAGTGATCGTCAATTCTGTATTCTCTTCGCCTGGAAACACTTCTTCAAACTTCTCGAGCATTACTTTTGCCCTTTCAAACTCTTCTTGCTTACCAAACTCTAGAACTTTCGATGCGAAATCATCCCATGCTTGTCTCGTATCCGATTCAGCTGCAAAAGCGTTAATAGGAAGAATGAAAAGCAATAAAAGCAGGAGTAATCCTCTAACCATACCTGTCCCTCCTTCATCCTAATTCAATGTATGATAAAAGGGACAAGAGTAGACCATTAACTCTAGCGAAGATCTAACTTGAATCGTGAATTCCGAATCGTTAACAAGTAAACAAGGAGAATAGAAGCTAACGATAGCCAAAACGTAAAATAACCGATTTGAGATGTGTATTCATGAAGCATCGAATACCTAGGCATCTGCCCAAACACGTAATCGATCACATCATTATGTAGCGTCCAAATCGCAACGACAATCAAATGCCAGCTTTTTATTCTATAGAAAGGAGAGTAAAGCAGCCCTTCGACCGCCATCCCAAAATGGGAGATGATCAGCATGATTGCAATCGGAGATAGAACGCCCGTCACTTGCATCACCATCACGTTCATAACGACGGCCCATATTCCATATTTGAAAAGCGTTACAGCAGCTAACGCCTCAAGTAAAGGCCAATTTTTGCCGAGTAAAAATGCGATCAATACAAAACAAAAAAACAAGCTAGCTGTTGGACTATCCGGTACAAATAACAAGAAGATAGGTTCAGTATCTTCAAGCTGCCAGCCATACCAGTAATACCCGTAAGCTGTGCCTAATACATTGATGATCAACATGCTCCAAAGGAACGGTTTCGACCTAAGTATATAGAAAAGTTCGTATATCATCTGACTTCTCCTCTAAATGATTGAAAAAAAGCTGACCGTTACAGTCAGCTTTTTTCTAATTATTTATTCGCTTCAACAGTTTCAACGATAAAGGTAGCTAATTTATCAAGCTCTTCATCAGAACCTTTAAATGCGTTAGCTGGCATTCCGCCAATTCCATTTACAGCGATGTCTTTAATTTGTTCTTCTTTCAAACCGGTCTCAAGAAGTGATGGACCTGAGCCACCTTGTAAGCTGTCACCGTGACATCCGATACAGCTTTGAGAAGAATAAATCTGATAACCTTCTGACTCTTTGTCTACAGTTGCCTCAACAATTTCACCTTGCTTAGCTTGTTTTTCCCAGTCATGAGTAACAACAGATTCCCAAGTTAAGTAAACAGTCGAGATAAGACCAAGCAACATAAGAGCAGTGGCTACAGGACGCTTCGCAGGGCGTCTCTCAGGACCACGGTCTAGCCAAGGCGCTAACAATAGAGCACCGAAAGCAAGACCTGGCATGATGATCGTACCTACAAGCGTATAATCTCCTGCCGCATATTTATACTTCAAGAGCTGATACAAGAATAAGAAATACCAGTCTGGAAGTGGTGTATAAGTTGCATCCGTTGGATCCGCTACACGTTCGAGCGGAGACGGATGAGCAATCGTTAGTGCTAGGTAACCGATAAGGAATACAGCACCAACCATCCATTCTTTTAATAGAAAGTTCGGCCAAAACGCTTCTGTTTTGCCGGGGTACTCTGAATAATCTTTTGGAATGTTAGGCTTTCTCTGCGCAGGGATACGCGAGTCGCCCACAAACTTCATTCCTTTTCCGCGATGCATCTGTCCCCCTCCTTCGTAAAAAAATTATATGGTATTTACAAGTCGATCAGCCGTATCTTACAACGGTCCAGAAATACCCTGCTTTCGAATCATGATAAAGTGGGCACCAAGCAATCCAAGCAGCGCTGCTGGAAGGAAGAACACATGAATCGCAAAGAAACGAGCAAGTGTTTGAGCCCCGATGATTTCTCCCCCTGCGAGTAGCGTTTTCGCCCACTCACCGACTACTGGGATTGTAACCGCAATTTCCAGACCAACTTTTGTTGCGAAAAGTGCTTTCATATCCCAAGGAAGAAGGTATCCTGTAAATCCTAGACCAAGCATTACGAAGAAAATTAGTACACCGACAACCCAGTTAAGTTCACGAGGCTTCTTATATGAACCTGTAAAGAACACTCGTAGGGTATGTAGAAACATCATAACGATAACTAAACTAGCTCCCCAGTGGTGCATTCCTCGAACAATTTGTCCAAATGCTACTTCGTTCTGAAGGTAGTATACGGACTCCCAGGCGTTCACAATGTCCGGTACATAATACATTGTAAGGAACATCCCAGATAAAATTTGGATTACTGTAATAAAAAACGTTAATCCTCCAAAGCAATAAACAAACGCTGAAAAGTGGTGAGCAGGGTTAACGTGCTCAGGCACTTCGTGATCCGCAATATCGCGCCACATAGGCGTAATATCTAAGCGTTCATCTACCCAATCATAGATCTTGTTTAACATAGATTACGCCCCCTAACGTGGTTCAGGTTTTCCGAGGTAAAGTTTTCCATCTTCGACTTTCTTGTTGTAAACATCAAGTGGTGCAAGAGGCGGTGTGCCCGGAACGTTCACGCCGTCTTTCGTGTAACGACCTGCATGGCATGGGCAGAAAAACTGATCAGGATATGCAGGATTTGAAGCCCAGTCAACAGTACATCCAAGGTGTTTACATACAGGTGAAAGAGCGACTATTTCATCTTTTTCATCTTTGTAAACCCAAGCGGATTGCGTTACTTCTGATTCGTACCAACCATCAACCTGGTCGATTTTGAATTCTTTACGTACTGGCTCACTTGTAATCTCACTTGTTTCCATAACAGGAACGAAGTCCTGCGTCGATTTTTCCTTTAACAATGGGTCGATCGCAAATCGAACCATCGGCATAAGCATTCCAGCTGCCATAAAACCACCTACACCAGTCAGGCTGTAGTTTAGAAATTGGCGTCTTGTTACTTCCTTCTTCTTCGCCATTGGTTTCCCCCCTATCCTATGAAGTCAGTCCAGCCGGACGTATAATACACACATATAACTAGGACATTCCTATGATAGCGTAGTCACTCTTACGCTGTCAATATTCTGATTAGTCTTTAGCTTGCCTCAAATCAGCCTTTTATACTACTTTGCCACTTATTTGTTACAAATTGAAGTACTTGTTTGATTTGTGCTGAAACCGTTTCAACTTTATACTGCTCATCCATGTGTTCGAGTGGGATCGCAGGCATCCATAATAACCCGCTTGAGAGCTGATTTTCTGACTGCTTCCAATCAACGTCAGAAGTAAGGGTAATGATATGCTTCATCCCACCCTCCATCAGTTCAGCTTCTACTTGTTTCAGTCTAGCAGTACGAGATGCCTCATCTTCTGTCTGGAGGTACGTGAATGCAGGAACAAGCAAAAGGCGTCCTTTCAACTGCCTTTCGAGCTCATTTGCGATAATAGAAATATACTCTCCCATCGAAACGGTGCTCTTTACATTTGATGTAAGAGAAATTGGGATCAAAGGTATAACAGCAGTATCCACGTATTCTTTTTCTTTTACATAAACCCCTATATCCGATTCAGTCCATTTCATGTTCTCGTCTCCCTTCCTTGTCCAATTAAATGCCATAATGTTTTTTCAAATTTTTTGTTTAAAAGATGATCATGTTCTAAAGGTAAGTCGATCCAGATTCTTCGATCTTCTTCACTCGCAATATTATTCACGATCGTCCACATTGCTTTGCTATTAAGAAGCTTAGGGTTAAATAGCTTCAAGTGAAGATATGAATCACCTTTTTCTTCCCTTGAGAGAAAAAAGTCCCCAGCTTCACTACTATACAACTCTATTTTCTCAATGTATACATCACTTAAAACTGGAATGTAGGGAAGTGGATAGTAAATTTCATATGGAAAGAAAGAAAAACGACTGTCTTGAAAACTGTTAGAGAGTGCACTTCTTTTAGTAATAGGGTCTTGAGATTTATTGAAGCTTATTGAATCGACCTTTCCTCTGATCACTCCCGCTTTTATACGCGCTGAAACAACAGTCGAAGTCAACATCATATTCAGTTTCTTTGAGAGCTGATTAGCAGGGAGATTGCTTTTCTCCGTTGCATAGCCGATCCATTTGATCGATGAAGATGAATAAGCACTTTCCATAAGCGTTTTCATAAGCGAGGATGCGATTCCCCTCCCTCTGAAATCAACATCTGTACGTAACCTGCCGAGAATGCCAATCTCATTCTCAAATGTTGTTAGCCCTGCTATCCCTACTAAACGGTCGTCTTCAAAGTATCCTACCAATGAGTCATTTTCTACAAGTCTTGGAAAAATGCGAACGATATAATCATCTTGTATATTCGTCTTCATTCCCTTTAGTTGACCATAATCTGAATATGTTAAGTATCTGATCACCTTTGAACCTCCACATTTTCACCATGTAAACCTTTTAAAAGTATAAAAAAACCCTTGAAAAGTTTCAAGGGTTAAAGGTTATTCAACTGTTTGCTTAAATACTGAAAACGATCCATGTCTTTTTGATCAAGAGCATCGTCTATCTCTTTTAAAATCGACTCACGCTTAAATCGTGTAAACGATTCGTCCAGTACCATCTCAGCAAGGAAGGAATACTTCTTATCTGCTGCCATATTTTCGGGCAGAAAAGGATTTTCTTCTAGCACTGCTACATAGTGTGGAGACACATTCTTACTTTTGAAGTTAAGCTGAATATAAATAGGCTCGTCCTGATTCAACCTAATATCGTGAAACGACTTCTCAGGATCCGTTGTGATGATATTGTGCTTGTAAAATCTGAAAGGAGCGTTTTCCACACAGTGCGTAGAAATAACGAGAGCCTTCGGGCAAAATTCTGCATTCTCTACAAAATGAACATTTCCCATAAGCACTTCGTCGCTGATTAGATAATTCAAAAGCCAGACACATTCACGCTTCTTCACCTGATAATTTTTCAGGAACCATTTAAGAAAGTCCTTTTTTTCAACGACTGAAACGGAGCTGCTCATAGCGATTCCTCCCTGAGATTTTCCTAAATTAAGAATTCGTCATTGAAGAAGAATATCCTTCCAATCCAGGATTAATCCTCTTCAATTCTTTCTTCCTCGAATCGCATGATGTCTTCTTCGAGGTGAGTCAATGTAGGATCCTGTTTCAATGCATGTTTAAATAACTCGATCGCTTCTTTTCTACGGCCTTCTTCAATTAAGAATAATCCATATTCTTCAAGGAACAACGGATCGTTTTTGAAATAAGTATATGCATTTTCATAACGATTTATTGCCTCTTTATATTTCTCTTCGTGTTGAAGAGCTGTTGCTGCTGACCAATCTAGATAAGGATCGCTTTGTTCTCCTTCTTCAATATTTTGAAGAAGATCGAGGATGTCGTCATAACGCTCTTCTGTTCTAAAGAAAGTCGCAAGTGTTTTAGCCGCTTCGATATGTGAAGGATTGATCGCAAGAAGCTCTCTCAAATATCTCTCTCCACTTTCTTCGTCATGCGATTTAAAACTTAGTCGACTTGCTTGAAGATAGAGTTCTTCATTAAACTCATCGACCTTAATGCCTTGCGCTAATGTTTCGATAGCCTCAGTAACGGCACCTTCTTCTTCATACGCTTTAGCTAGATATGGATACAGTGTACTATACTGTGGATCCAAATCTTTAAGCTCTTTGAATGCATGGATGGCTTTTTTATACTCATTAATTTGAATAGCGGTAAATCCATAACCGAACAATGCATTGATCTCCCGTGCGTTTTCAAGACCTTTTTCGTAATACGTTAGTGCTTCTTCGAACTGTCCACTTCCACTGAGAGCTTCAGCAAGTCTAAGTTCTATATTTTCGTTGGCAAGCTCACTCTTCGTATTGATGACTGCTTCATAATAAGGAACCGCCTTTAGGTGATGACCTTGAGTTAAATAGAATTCACCTAGACCAAAGTCGATGATCGGTTCATCAGGAGATATACGCTTCGCTTCTAGTAGCTTTTGTTCTGCTACTTCTTCAAGACCTTCCGTTTGGTAAAGGTCTGCTAATAGCAGTAATGCTGGCGGATAGGCAGCGTCATTTTCATCTATTTTACTGAGTGCAGCGATCGCTTCTTGTTCTTGTTCAAGATCAACATAGCACTCTGCTGCTTGTACAAGTAGCTCACCTTCATTTGGATAATGCATCAAAAGTTCTTCAACAACATCTCGAGCATCTTCTATTAGTCCAAGGTTGTAATAAATGTTAGATAAGTCGTACAACCCTTCATGATCCGCTGTTTCACGAACTTTCGTTAATTCTTTTAATCCTTCTTCGAAATTACCTGCCTCAATGAGGGAGATAGCTTGTTTAAGACGCTCCACGACCCAAAACTCCTTCTTACTCTACTTATTTTATTTCCATGACTTGCGGTGAAGAATCCCGGTTTTCTTATGTCCAACCGCTCTCCAAATCCTCGCTTCAAGTGTAACTTCTTTTCCACTTTAAGGATTTCACCACGTAGCCCAATAATAGCTGGCTCTTCTCCATGATAATCAAGAATTTGCTCTTCATCAACTCGAGTGCTTTCATGATTAGAATAAAGGTTATAATCAAAGTGCGACCCTTGGGTCAATGACCCTTTTAATGGGAAGAGACCTGTACGCATTAAAAAGGAAGTCGATACGTGATGAGGTTCAATGATATCATACTCATATGGTTCGATTCCCTTATCACTAAGAAGGTCGTAACACACCTTTTTCTCTCGCATGCGTTTTGACTCAGGAATTTCTGACAAAAATGTGAAATCAACCATCATTGCTGCACGATATGGAAAATTAGCTTGATGAATCCATTCGAACACGAAGTTATTCCAAGATGATTCATGCTCAAATTCGATTATGATAAAAGGTAAGCGGTAACGACCGCACTTTCTCATCACCTCTGGCGTAACTCGTTCTGCAGCCATTCGTATTCCTAGTACATAATCGATAGGGGAGTCTTCAAAAGTGCGTAGGGCACTCTGCAATTCTTCTTCTAAGGTTCTTTCTGAAGCGATCGGTACACACGACATAATCGTCGTAATCCCCTGATAAACGTATCGTTCTATTTGAGTTAGAATCTCATCTTTTGAAAAGTGATACATCTCTTCATCAAAACCTACTTTTCCTGGCTCCATCCTATATCCATTCAGTGAACAGCAAATCCCTTTTTCTAGTCTGCCGGTATTCGTCTTAAATGTTATTTTCTCTCCAGCAACGATTTTATACTCATCACGCATGCCATCAATGGAAACCTTACTGTATAGCTGCTTCAAAAGGAATCCTCCCCTGCCATTCTTATAATGACAGGCTATGTGGCACACGTCTTGAATATGATAACCCACTCAATAAAAAAATTCCCTGCGCAGAAAGCGTTTGATAGCGCTTTCAAAACACAGGGACAAAGTTAAATATGGATAGGAGTGGAGAGAAACCATTACTATCCTTAGTATAACAGGGATTTCTATTAAATCAACAGATAATTTAGAAAAATTAGTAATATTTTTAAAAGTCATTAATAAAAGAGTAAATTCCTAAGAATTTACTCTCAATTGTTTCATGTGGTCAAAGAATCCTGGGTAAGATACTTTGATCGCTTCTGGCTTCTCTAAAGTGAGCTCACTTTCAGTGATACAACCTGCAACAGCTAACATCATACCGATCCGATGGTCGCCTAGGCTTGAGAGAGTAGCGCCTTTTAATCGATCAGTACCTTCAATGATCATTCCATCCTCAGTTCCTTTTATTGCAGCTCCTAACGCACTCAGTGCATCGACAACAGCATCGATGCGGTTCGTTTCTTTAACTTTCAGCTCTTCTGCGTCTTTGATAACGGTTTTCCCCTTCGCTTTTGTAGCTAACAGAGCAATAATAGGTATTTCATCGATCAGACGCGGGATCATTTCGCCTTCGATCGTAATCCCAGTAAGGTCACTCGTTTTGATCGTTAAATCAGCCACTTCTTCTTGGTTGATTACTCTTCTATTCTGAATCGTTAAATCTGCACCCATCTGCTCTAGTACGTCTATGATTCCAGAACGAGTATGATTGATTCCAACATTTAAAAGGGTTACCGTACTGTGCGGGACGATTGCTCCGGCCACAAGGAAGAAGGCAGCAGAGGAAATGTCACCAGGCACTTCTACATCGGTTGCCTTAAGCTCCTGTCCTCCTTCAACGCCTACTGTTAATCCATCTCTGTTCACTTTCACACCAAAGCTTTCGAGCATATTTTCAGTATGATTTCTCGAACGGTGCGTTTCAGTGACAGAAGTTGTTCCTTTAGCTTGAAGACCTGCTAGTAGGATCGCAGATTTCACCTGCGCACTGGCAACAGGGGAGGAATAGTTCATTCCTATTAATTGACCACCACGAATCGAGATCGGCGCATATGTACCATCATCACGACCATCGATCGTTGCTCCCATCTCCTTCAACGGGACGGAAACTCTATTCATCGGTCGCTTCGCTATCGAGTCATCTCCCGCAAGGACTGAATAAAACGGTCTTCCTGCGAGAACCCCCATCATCAATCGGAACGTTGTCCCTGAGTTTCCAACATTCAATAGTTCATTTGGTTCTTGTAACGCTTCGATTCCCCTACCATGCACGACAACGGATGTGCCCTCATGTTCAATAGAAACACCCATTTGTTCAAAACAAGAGATTGTGCTCAAACAGTCCTCTCCAGGTAAAAAGTTTGATATTCGACTCGTACCCTTTGCCATCGCCCCGAACATGACCGCTCGATGTGAAATCGATTTATCTCCTGGAATCGTAATACTTCCTTGTAAACGTGTAGCTTTCATGATGGTTTCCATATCGTTCTGCATCTCCTTACTCAGTCATCTATATACGTCGTAAAATATGTATCGAGAACCTGTTTAGCCCGGTCACGATCGCCTTCAGACCTGAAGCTAACTCTCAATACGCCCATGATATCTTCACGTGTTTCGATAATACGTATGTTCGTGATCGATATAGCCTCTTTTGCGAGGTTTTGTGTCACAGCAGCGATAACACCTGGCTCGTCTTCCACATCTAAGAACAAATCATAAAAGGCAGGGATCGCTCCTCTAGATCGAACGGGAAGTCCGTCTCTAAAATCCTTTGCATCAGAAAAATAACGGTAAATTTCATCTCCGTCCTCATGCTCGATATGTGAGTGAATACGACCTAGTTCTTCTTTTAGATCATCGATCATCTGAAGCAGGACGCGCTTATTCCTTAGTAATATATCACGCCACATCACTGGACTTGCCGATGCAATCCTTGTTATATCCCGAAACCCTCCTGCCGCGAACCTTGCAACATTGATGCGTTCATCATTATTGCTAGAGCTCACATAGTTCACAAGACTGGCTGCTAAAATATGCGGAAAATGACTGATTAAACCAACAAGGTAATCATGCTCCTGTGCATCTAGTTCTACAAAAGTAGCATTCGCGCCCTTTAACAGTTCCTTCAATTCTCGTAGTTTATCTGTATCCAAACCAACTTCTGGTGTTAAGATATAGAACGCATTTTCGAACAGATGTGACTTAGCTGCTGAAACACCCGTTTTATGAGAACCTGCCATAGGATGGCCGCCAATAAAGGTTACGTTCGAAGGCAGCGTTTGTTTTGCATGTTCAACGATCGACTGCTTCGTGCTTCCAACATCTGTTACGATTACGTTTTGATTTAGTTGGAGTTTGCTCAACTGATCGAGTATCATTTCCGTTTGAACAACTGGGGTAGAAATGATGATGACATCAGCTGATTCAACAGCTCCTTCAAGTGAAGAAGCTGTTTCATCAACGACTCGTAATGCTTTCGCAAGCTGGAGCTGATTTTCGTTAACATCGAATCCTTTAATCATTACGTTTTTATGTGCCTGCTTGATCGCTAGTGCGATTGAACCACCTATTAAACCAAGTCCAATAATTGCTACTTCTTTATTCATGAGTTCAAGTTTCTCCGATCTTCTACAAACTGAGTTAAATGTGAAATGATTTCTTTATTTTGTTCGTCGGATCCAACCGTAATGCGAAGAGAAGTAGGCAATCCAAGGGCACTACCTGAACGGACGATATAGCCTTTTTTAAGCAGGTGTTCAAAAACCTCATCAGAAGGTACTTCAAAATCGATCAACACGAAATTGCCTTGTGATGGATAAACGGTGAGTCCGAACTTGCGGCAAAACTCATAGTAACGTTCTCTACCTTTTTCATTTTCTTCTCGGCAGCGATCGATAAACTCTTGATCCTGAAGTGCAGCAATTGCAGCTGCTTGAGCGACTCTCGATGTATTGAATGGCTCTCTCGATGGTTCGATGGTCTGAATGACTTCAGGGTTTGCAACACCATATCCAACTCGTAAAGCTGCGATTCCATATGCCTTTGAGAAAGTCCTCAAGATAACAAGATTCTTGTAGCTTGGGAGTGCAGCTAGCGAATCGTGAAAATCATCCGCTGTTACATACTCTTTATACGCTTCGTCTAAAACGACGAGCACATGCTCAGGAACGCGATCTAAAAATTCGATGAGTTCCATTTCAGTAACGTGTTCTCCAGTCGGGTTATTCGGGGAGCACACCCAAACGATACGTGTTTCGTTATCGATTGCCTCAAGCATTTTTCCTAACTGATGCTTACCAGATTTTAACGGAACTTCTCGTATCTCCGCATCTTCAATAACGGCATTATGACGATATTGAGGAAACGTTGTTGATGCCATGACAGTATTTGTTCCTTTTTCAAGGTACGTTCTACAGATCATTTGAACGACTTCATCAGATCCATTCCCAAATACTAACTGATTCTGATCAACATCAAGAAAAGCTGCAACAGCATCCCGTAGTGAAGCTGCGTATCCATCTGGGTAGATATGAAGTTGAGATAGCTCTTTCTGTATAGCATCTTTTACAGATTGGGAAGAACCATACGGATTCTCATTTGAAGCTAGCTTTACCACTTCTTTTAAACCAAGCTCTTTCTTCACTTCTTCAATTGGCTTCCCTGGCTTGTAGGGAGTTAGCCCCTTAAGTTGACGTTTTGGAATCATAACTGCACCTCACGAATGTATTGTCGTTTTCTCAAAAGGAGCCACCAAATCCCTCACATATGCTCTGATCTGATCGATTGCTTCCTTTTGTGTCTCTGGATTCTGTAAAGCTTCTACTTGTGATTCTACTTGCCTAATAATCGCACTTCCAACGATGACACCGTCGCAATAATCTTTTAGCTCCTTTACATGTTCCGGTCGAGAAACACCAAATCCAACTGCTACCGGCACCTTACTTTGTTTTTTCACCCTCTCGACGAAAGTAAAGACTGAGCTCTGAAAATGAGAGCGAGTTCCTGTTACACCGAGTGAGGATACACAGTATAGGAAGCCAGTGGCTTCATCAGCAATTTTCTTTAGGCGTTCCTCTGAAGTAGTAGGAGCTACAAGAGAAATAAGAGCCGTTTCATTTTTAAGACAGCTCTCTTTCCATTCTCCACTTTCCTCAAACGGAAGGTCTGGAACTAAAAGTCCATCGACATCATTTTTACGCACTAAAGCGAAGAAGCGATCTTCTCCTAATTGTAACAAAAGATTATAATAAGTAAATATAATTACAGGGATTTCAAGTCCTTTTTCACGCATTTTCGGAACCAAGTCCATCGCTTTTTCGAGGCTCATTCCATTTTTCAACGCTCTTTCTGATGCACGTTGAATCACTGGTCCATCAGCAAGTGGGTCAGAATATGGTATTCCGAGCTCAATGGCATTAGCTCCTTCTTCTTGTAACATGAGTGCTAGTTCGATCGTCGTCTCGGGTTCAGGATCTCCCGCTGTAATGAATGGGATAAACAGATCGTTTTTATTCTCAACATGCTCTTTGAATCGTTTATTCATCTACATCACCTCCAAGGTGCTCCATGATCGTATGAACGTCTTTATCTCCTCTCCCTGATAAACAAACAAGGATTTCTTGAGATGCTGTTAATTCTGGCGCTTGTTTAATCGCTTCAGCAAGTGCGTGAGCGCTCTCGATCGCAGGGATGATCCCTTCTTCTTCAGAAAGAATCTTCAAAGCATCTAATGCTTCCTGATCTGTAATACCTTTATACGTGACACGTCCTGTTTCAGATAAATATGCATGTTCTGGTCCTATTCCAGGATAATCTAGTCCAGCTGAAATCGAGTATGGTTCTTGGATTTGCCCCGTTTCATTTTGAAGAAGATACGTAATCGAACCGTGGATCACCCCAAGCCTTCCTTCTGATAAAGTCGCGGCGTGTTTTCCAGTGTGAATCCCTTTTCCTGAGGCTTCCACCCCAATTAAATCAACTTGTTCTTCTAAATAAGGATAGAACATTCCCATCGCATTACTTCCGCCACCAACACAAGCAATGATCTTGTCCGGAGTTTTCTCTAGTTGAACACGTGATTCATCGCCTATGACACGTTGAAAATCTCGAACCATCTTCGGATAAGGATGCGGCCCAACTACGGAACCGATGAGATAAAAGGTATCCTCTACATTAGACACCCAGTATCGAATCGCTTCGTTCGTCGCATCTTTTAATGTTTTACTCCCAGAGGACACAGGGACGACTTCTGCCCCTAATAGTTTCATTCTGAATACATTCAATTCCTGCCGTCTAATGTCCTCCTCACCCATGAAGACTTTGCATTCAAGGCCATACCTAGCTGCTACCGTTGCAGCAGCTACCCCATGCTGACCAGCGCCTGTTTCTGCTACGATCTTTTGTTTGCCCATTCTTACAGCGAGTAATGCTTGTCCGATCGCATTATTCAATTTATGAGCACCAGTATGATTTAGGTCCTCACGTTTCAAATAAATTTGTGCTCCTCCAAGCCGTTTAGATAAATTCTCAGCATGAGTAATCGGTGTTGGTCTACCAGAATATTTTTTTAATTCTTCGTGATAGTGTTCGATAAATTCCTTAGAACTCATCGCTTCGTTCAAGGAACCTTCTAATTCTTCTAGCGCATACATTACCGTTTCCGGAACAAATTTCCCTCCGAATTGTCCGTATCTTCCACGTTGATCTGGTACGATCGTTGACATGATTAACACAGCCTTCCCTGAAGTTTTTCAATCTTATTGCGATCTTTTCCATCGTTATGCTCTATTCCGCTCGATAAATCAATTCCATCAGGCTGATACGAAAGAAGTTCAGTGACGTTGCTCTCATTGATGCCACCAGCAACAAACAAAGGAACACCTTGTTTATGTGCTTCTTTTTTGTAGGAAGGAATTGATTCCCAATCAAACTTCTTCCCAGTTCCACCCCACTGTCCAGGTAATTTCGTATCGATAACATAACCATCCGCTATCCCTGCAAAAAGCTCCATGTCTTCTATCGCTGATTGTCTATGATGGATTACTTTCCAAATCTCTTTCCCTGTCATCTGCTTGATCTTCGTAGCGAACGAAGCATTTTCACTTCCATGTAGTTGGACGATGTTGACCGGGACTGATCGCACGATATCAGCGATCTCCTCTAAATCAGGGTTAACAAAAACCGCTACGATTTTCTTACCATTCGGTGGGAAGTCCTTTAACCATTTTCCCACCGTCTCTCCTTCAACCCGTCTTGGACTGTTTGCAAAGATAAATCCTGCATGAGTCGCGTGACTTTCTCTTACAAGCTTCCAATCTTCAAGTGATCTGTTTCCGCATAGTTTTAATTTAGCTTTCATAGACAGTGCTCCTAAACAGATCGCTTATCCTTTCCTCAAACCTTCCGCCTCTCATGAGAGCTTCACCAACGAGCACGCCTGATGCACCTGCCTTGATTACATCTTGAATGTCATGATGATTTGAAATGCCACTCTCACTGATCATCAATGATTTAGAAGGTACGAACGTACTCATGTCTCTCGTATGTTTCGTAGACGTTTCAAAGGTGTCTAAGTTTCTGTTGTTAATTCCGATGATGTCTGGTTCGAATTCGTTCGTAAGTGCTTGTATCTCTTCACTTGAATGCACTTCCACAAGGCATTCTAAGTTGTATTCCTTAGCCAAGTCATAAAATTCTTTTGTTTTCTTAGCTCCAAGTACTTTAACGATCAGTAATATCGCATCAGCACCGATCAGCTTACTTTCTTCAATTTGTCTTTTATCGATGATAAAATCCTTACGTAGAACAGGAAGATTAACATGCTTCTTAACATCAGTTAGGAATGTGTTACTTCCTTTAAAAAACGTCTCATCAGTCAAGACAGAAATGGCATCCGCTCCAGCTCGTTCATAGGCCTTCGCTACTTCTACCGGATCAAAATTTTCATTGATCATTCCTTTTGAAGGTGAAGCTTTCTTAACTTCAGCAATCAATCCGATCGTATGATTAGCATTTATAATGCTGTCTTTAAGGGATACGTGATTCACTTCCACTCTTTCTGGCAAGGTAAAGTTCTTTAACTCTTCTTTCTTCACTTCGACAATCTTATCAAGCATGTACATTTAACTCCCTTCCGTTAAGCAAAGTTAGCTGTTTACTAGCTTCTCCATTTTCGATCGCTTTTCTCGCAATATGCACGCCTTCGGCAATGGACTCACTTACTCCTGCAAGGTAAAATGCAGCACCTGCATTAAACAGAACGACACCTCTACGTGCTTTGTTTGCTTTATTCTCAAAGATGTCTGATATGACTTGAGCACTCTCCTTCGCTGTTTCCACACGAAGCTCACTTGAATGCTGTGATTCTAAGCCGACGTCTTCAGGAGTTAATCGATACGTCGTTATCTCGCCTTCTCTTAATTCAACAAAGTCGGTATATGTGCTGATGGAGCATTCATCCATCCCTTCTCCTCCCGTGACGAGAAGCGCTCTCTTCGTACCTAATCGTTTTAATGATTCGGCCATCTTCAGCGCCTTCTCATGTGAGTATACACCGATCAGCTGGGATTGGCTTCCAGCAGGATTCGCTAATGGACCAAGGCTATTGAACACCGTTCGAAATCCGATCGCTTTTCTAGCATTCACAGCGTGTTTCATAGCTACGTGGTAGTTTGGGGCATAAAGAAAACACATGTTTCGGTCTTTTAACACTTCGACGGCCATCTCTCTTGAAGATTGTGTCGGAATGCCAAGTTCATCTAATACGTCCGCACTTCCACTCTTAGATGAAACTGCTCGATTTCCATGCTTCGCGACTTTCACTCCTTGGCTCGATACCAAAATTGCTGCAGCAGTCGAAATGTTGAACGTTGAATGACCATCTCCACCGGTTCCGCACGTATCGATCAATGGTAATCCTCCGTGATCCAGCTGTAGTACATGATTACGCAGTGACCTTACAAAGCCGGTTAGTTCATCTACGGTCTCACCTCTTACTTCTAATAACGTTAAAAAGCTTGCGATCTGTGCATCCTCTACTTGCCCTTCCATAATAGAATCCATCATCTTTTCCGCCTGTATTTCAGATAATGTACCGCCATTTAACATCTCTTTTAATTGCTGTTTAAACATTGAGCTCTTCTCCCCTTTTACCAAAAATGGATTCCGCTACCTGGATCGCTTTGATTAAAGCACTCGCTTTATTACGCGTCTCTTCCCATTCATTCTCCGGGATCGAATCTGCTACCACACCCGCTCCTGCTTGGATATAGGCTTTTCCACCTTTTAAAACCATCGTCCGGATTGCGATACAGGAATCGATATTGCCATCGAATCCAATGTATCCGATCGCACCAGAATAGATGGAGCGAGGTGTTGGTTCAAGTTCCCTTAAGATTTGCATCGCTCGTATCTTGGGTGCGCCTGAAACCGTTCCAGCGGGAAAAGATGCGATGACAGCATCGAGGCTTGTAACGGTTGGAGCCAATATCCCGGTGACCCTTGAGACGATATGCATCACATGTGAAAACCTGCCGATCTCCATCAATTGAGGGATAGAAATACTTCCATATTCAGAAACCCTGCCGACATCATTTCTCGCAAGATCGACAAGCATGTAATGCTCGGCTCGTTCTTTCTCATCTCGAAGGAGTTCCTGTTCAAGGGCAACGTCTTCCTCTTCTGTTCTCCCTCTTTTTCGTGTTCCAGCGATAGGATCGATTTCAACCGTTCCATTTCTCACTTGAACAAGTTTTTCTGGCGAGCTTCCGATGATCTCAACATCGTCCATTTTTAGATAAAACATATAAGGCGAAGGGTTAATAACTCGTAATACGCGGTAAAGGTCTAACCCTTCCACCATGATTTCTTTTTCAAAACGTTGAGAAAGAACCGCTTGAAACACGTCTCCTTCAAGGATATATTGCTTTATTTTTTCAACATCCGCCAAAAACTTATCTTTTGGATAATTTGAGGTTACTTGAGAAAAATCAACCTCATCCTCTATATTATTAGGAATATTTATTGCGTTCGTATGAACTGGTAAAGCAGCAAGCGTTGTTAGTTCGTCGATCACTTGAAGACCGTGTTCATACACGTTATCGATTTGCTCTCTTTCATCAACCCTTGCATTATGGCTAACGGTTAGTCGTTTCAAATGATGATCATATATCAAGAGATTCTCACACACATGTAAATGGTAAAGTGGTACACCCTTGTCTCTCTTTGGATGTTCAGGCACTTTATCGAATTGACTGATAGAATCATATCCGATATAGCCTACAGCACCACCATAGAAAGGGAAATCAGTATCAATCGTTTTAGGCTTCATCAACTGAAACAATGCGTCTACGCCTGATTGAAAAGAATGACTTGTCAGGACGGTCGCTCCATTATGATCGATTACAGAGAATTTCCCTTGCAGCTCGACCAATGAGTAGATCGGATCTGATCCAATAAAGGAATATCTGGACCACTTCGATTCCTGGTCACTACTCTCTAACAAGAAACTTGCGCGGTCACCAAGGTTTTGAAAAATTTGGATTGGGGTCGTCGTATCCATGAAATACGACCTCATTAATGGGATGGTCCTGTAATTCTCGGCATCCTTTTTAAAAGAAGAAAATTCTGTGGTCAACTTTCTCACTCCTCCATCGGTTGAAATGGAGAATGGAAAAGCTGAGTATTGATGAGGATTTATTATGGAGGTATACCAAATAACAGACAAATTGTCTGAATACTCACATACCTAAAAAGGGTATAAAAATCCCCCTGATTGTCTCAGGGGGTATATATAGACGTATCCCTCTAAGCTCTCCTCAACTCAACTATCCTATTCTCTACTATCTCAGCTCAAAATCTAATTCGTTCTAATTCTTTCATCTCTTCTAAACTTAAATACATACTAGTATGGTCGTGTTTATTTGTCAACTTACAAGATCAGGACGTAACGCGACCGCTTTCTCTAAATAAACATGCTGGATTTCATCTTGATTCATATCAGTATTAATCATCATCAAAATGCGAATACATGATGATAGAGCTCCATCAACTGGTATTTCAGAAGAACAGAGTAAAGGAACATGCATCCACCCATCAAGAGCGCGAACAGCCTCTGCAGGAAAAACAGCATTTAGATCGTTCGTCATCGTAAACTGAATCGATGCTACACGATCCGGTACGACGTTGTTTTGGTCGATCACCTCTTGTAATAACCTTTCTGTTGCCTCGAGTATCTCATCTTTATCGTTTTGTTCAACAGTAGTCGCACCTCTAACTCCTCTAAGCAACCTTTACTCTCCCCCTTCAAAACTTGTTTCAAGCAGCTTCAAAGCGGCGTTGTCATCGATCGTTACCCTTTGTGGCTCACCGATTTTCTTCAAAAGAACAAATGACAAGTTCTGATTTTCTGCTTTTTTGTCTTTTTTCATCCGTTTCACTAGTCGATTAGCGTTTAATGATTTAGGGACGGCGGTCGGAAGCTCCATTTGTGAAAACCACTTCTCTATATCATGAATACGAAGATCGACTGAATAATATGATTCGCTCAGCTTTAGTGCGTAGATCATACCGATCGCAACAGCTTCACCATGCGTGATAACGCCATAACCAAGCTCAGCCTCTATCGCATGACCAAGTGTATGACCAAAATTAAGGTGAGCCCTCACGCCCTTTTCTCGTTCATCTTCTTTTACGATCTTCCCTTTGATACTAATCCCTTTTTTGATGATATATTCTAATTCTTCGTCCGTATAAGACTCTACTCGTTTCCCACGACTCATAAGCCAATCTAGAAAGGCTTCATCTTGTATAAAGGCGTGTTTGATCACTTCACTAAAACCAGATCGCCACTCTTTGATCGGTAACGTACGGAGAAAATTCACATCATAGATAACAGCAGCAGGCTGATGAAACGCTCCGATCACGTTTTTTCCATAAGCATGATTGATACCTGTTTTTCCACCCACGCTAGAATCATGTGCGAGAAGGGTAGTCGGTACCTGAACAAAGTCGATGCCCCTCATATACGTTGCAGCTGCAAAGCCAGCTAAATCCCCTACGACGCCACCACCTAGCGCGATGACACAGGACTTCCTATCGAGACCTGCTTCTAACATCGCCGTTAAGCACGCTGCATATTGTTCCATCGATTTGGACGTCTCGCCAGAAGGGATAACATGCACAGTAATATCTTTATCTTCGTCTAAAAAAGAAGAAAGGTACTGTTCAGATACCGTTTCATCAGTAATTAAGAAGTACTTGGAATAAGGGTGAAGCTGATCGATAAGTTTCCGCCAATTCCTACTTATCCCTACCCCGATATAAACGGGGTAGCTTCTGTTAGTCGTATCGATCACCATTGATTCCATGACTTAAAACTCCTGACTGTAAGTTTTGTATTGACTGAGGTTGCTTGCGATCTCTTCAATACGATCATGCCCAAACTTTTCGAGTAATGAAGATGCGATCTCCCACGCGACAACATTCTCTGCTACCACACTAGCTGCCGGTACGGCGCAGCTATCCGATCGTTCGATGCTTGCATTGAACGGTTCTTTCGAATCGATATCGACACTCTGTAGCGGCTTGTACAAAGTTGGGATCGGCTTCATAACACCTTTCACAACGATAGGCATCCCAGTCGTCATGCCACCTTCAAAACCACCAAGACGATTCGTTTTTCGCGTGTACCCTTCATCATTCGACCATTGTATTTCATCATGCACTTCACTGCCTGGAAGTCTAGCAGCTTCAAAGCCAATTCCAAATTCAACACCTTTAAACGCATTGATGCTAACGATGGCGGCAGCTATTTTTGAATCGAGCTTTC
The DNA here is from genome assembly GCF_056158505.1 of Anaerobacillus sp. ABR4_321. Taxonomy (NCBI): domain Bacteria; kingdom Bacillati; phylum Bacillota; class Bacilli; order Caryophanales; family Bacillaceae; genus Anaerobacillus; species Anaerobacillus sp. ABR4_321. The sequence continues at coordinate 2,324,039 of NZ_JBSWTK010000001.1, read as the reverse complement.
GATCAAATTGAACGTGACTCCCTAACCCGATCGGTACTCCTTCTACGACTACTTCAACGATGCCTCCGATCGAATCTCCATTACTCTTTGCATCGTCGATCGCTTTCATCATCTTTTCACCAGCTACTTCATCAAGGCTCCGAACAGGTGATTCTTCTGAAACACGCTGCATCTCCTCTAGCGACATCTCTCCGCTATAATTGCTCTCGATACCACCGATCATACGAACGTGTCCTGCGACGTTGATTCCAAGCGTCTTTAATAGCTTTTTTGCTACCGCTCCTGCAGCGACTCGAACTGTCGTTTCACGTGCAGAAGATCGTTCAAGAACATTTCTCATATCACGATGGCCGTATTTTATCGCCCCATTAAGATCCGCATGTCCTGGCCTTGGGCGAGAGATCTGACGTTTCATATTCTTCTCTTGCGATTCTGTAAGAGGCTCAGCTCCCATGTAGTTTTTCCAATGTGTCCAGTCCTTGTTTTCAACAACAAGCGTAATAGGAGCACCTGTGGTTTTTCCATGGCGAACCCCACTCATAATCTGAACTCGGTCTTTTTCAATTTGCATTCTTCGTCCGCGTCCATATCCTAGCTGCCTTCTGGCTAATTCTGTATCTATGTCTTCTGCAAGAAGTTCTAGTCCTGCAGGTACCCCTTCTAAAATTGTTGTTAATTGTGGTCCATGCGATTCTCCTGCTGTTAAGTATCTCATCCTACTTCCTCCTCCAATACACTTTGGCGCTTTTACGTACTACTATATCATAATGAAAAACATCCGTGTAATGATTTTTTCGATTCTGACATTACGAATTCCTATTAAAATTTAAAAAACACCGTAGACGTCTTTGTTATTGCAGTTGGTGTGCCTTCATGTTAACCAAAATGATCGAATAGGAACACGAAGTATATTTTTACAAGTTCGCTTTTCTGTCTAAGAATTGCTCGCCGCCTTTTTTTTCGCTAAAGTTAAACTCATAGACCATTTTAGGAAGTGATACATTGAACATTATAGACTTGAGTGCCATAGAAATGGCGAGGCTGATCGCTCATAAAGAGATCTCCCCAGTCGATGTTGTTTCAGCACACTTAGATCGAATCGACAAGCTTAATGGGAAACTGAATATGTTTGTTTCTGTCTTTAGAAACGAAGCATTACAAGAAGCAAAATCAGCAGAAGACCGATTGATGGGAGGAGAAAGCCTCGGTCCACTTCACGGCGTTCCGATCGCACTAAAAGACCTTACACCCGTTCGAGGAAGACGTACAACGTTTGGCTCACAGCTCTTTAAAGACCATATTGCTACACATGAACCAACAATCGTCAAACGTATTAAACATTCAGGAGCGATCATCGTTGGAAAAACGAACACACCTGAATTTGGACATAAAGGTACAACGGATAACGAAATTGTAGGCCCTACTAAAAATCCCTGGAACCCCTCTATGACTGCAGGTGGGTCGAGCGGTGGTTCAGGGGCTGCCGTTGCAAGCAAATGTGTCCCGCTAGCAGAAGGAAGCGACGGAGGCGGTTCAATACGTATTCCAGCGAGCTTTAACGGAATTTTCGGGTTAAAGCCTACTTTCGGTCGAGTTCCATTCGATAGTTCACCTATTAATCGATTTGGTACGACGCAGCCATACGTTCATTTTGGACCTTTGAGTAGAAGGGTAGAAGATTCCGCTCTCCTTCTATCAATACTTGAAGGATATGAGCCCAACGACCCTTATTCAGTCCCTCTTGTAAAAGAAAATTTAAATGAAGAAGCGCTTAAAGGAATAAAAGGGATGACGTTTGCTTACACGAAAAATTTTGGATTATATGAGTGTGATTCTGAGGTAAGCAGTGTCATTGAGAGCGTTCTACCTATTTTGGAAGAGTACGGCGCAAAAATAGTAGAGGTACCAATTGACTTTGGGTTAGATCTCAGAGAATTAATATCTTTCTTTAATAGAATGTGGTATGCGGGTCTTGCTACAGCGTACGGCGATCTCTATGACCGAAACCCCGCATCATTTGGTTCTTCAGTAGCAACTATGATCGCTGAGGGAAGATCGATCAGTGCAGTCGAACTTCGTAGAACGGAGGAACTGCGAACTGTTATTTGGAATAAGTTACAGCATATTTACAGCGAATATGATGCATTACTATCCCCTGTCCTAGGCGTTACCGCTTTCCCATACGATATCGAAGGCCCTGACCGAATAAACGGTAAGGATGCAGCGCCCATCTCTGACTGGATGATGACACAGCTCTACAATTGTACAGGACATCCAGCTGCCTCGATCCCAGCAGGGTTTTCAGGTGGTTTGCCCGTTGGATTACAAGCTTCAGCAAGTAAATTTAATGACTCAATCCTTCTTCGCATTGCAAACGTAATCGAAACTGCAAACGGCACCAGTTCACCTAGCCTATAAAAAAACAACCGACCGGACAAATTGTCCGGTCGGTTGTATATAAGCGCTTTCATAAAACTTAAAAAATTAAACCCATTTAGAAATGGTCTTTGAATACTCATTCACTTCATTTTCGTTGAAGAACAATGATACTTCACGCTCAGCACTTTCAGGAGAATCTGAACCATGGATAACGTTCATGCTAACCTGAACACCGTAGTCCCCACGAATTGTACCTGGAGCAGCATCCTTCGGGTTTGTTGCACCCATCATCGTACGAGCTGTTGAGATTACGTTCTCACCTTCCCATACCATTGCAAAGACAGGTCCAGAAGTAATGAAATCAACGAGTTCTCCAAAGAAAGGACGCTCTTTATGTTCACCATAATGGTTTTCTGCTAGCTCTTTTGAAACCGTCATCAATTTAGCTCCCACCAAATTAAAACCTTTTTTCTCGAAACGAGATACGATTTCACCGATAAGGTTTCTTTGAACGCCGTCAGGCTTTACCATCAAAAACGTTTTCTCCATGTAAATCTCCTCACTTTCAACAAGTTATATGTATTGGGCAGAAAGCGTTTTCTGCCCTCCAAATTCTATCAAATTTTCGAAAAAATAACAACATTACTTTTAATGTTTTCTTTTCCCTATGTATTCTGCGATTTGCTTGAGTGAGGTTCTCGAAGAAGTTGATGGCAGATGCTCTAGCGCTTGAAATGCTTTTTGAAGGTAGCGATCACTAATCTCTCGAGCGAATTCTATTCCCCCAGAAGACTTTACGATAGAGAGAACCTGATCCACTTCACGTTGTGATACTGGTTTTCCATCGGAGAATACGTTCATGATGTCGTGTTTTGCATTCCCCTGATGCATCGCATAGAGAACGGGTAACGTGATGTTCCCTTGAAGAAGATCTCCACCAGCTGGCTTCCCTAGTTCCCTTACAGTACCTGTGTAATCTAAAATATCATCTGTGATCTGGTAGGCCATCCCTACGAAATAACCGAATTGCTTGAGGTGCCATTGTTCAGCTTTAGATGCCCCTGCAGCAACGGCTCCAAGTTCACATGAAATCGAAATCAGAAGCGCGGTTTTCCGTTTGATCCTTCTAAAGTAATCTCTTAAATTCTGATTCCAATTAAACTGATCTCTTATTTGCTCTATTTCACCGATACACATTTCTAGGATTGCATTCGACAGAATGCTGTTTGCTTCAGGATCTTCTAGTTCCGTAACTAATTCAAGGGCTCTGGCGAAGATGTAGTCCCCCGTATACATCGCTACACGGTTGTCCCACTGGGCTTTAATGGTTTTGGCTCCTCTTCTCATTTCAGCATCATCGATCACATCGTCATGAACGAGTGAGGCCATATGGATCAGCTCTAATGCAACCGCAACATTCTTCATTTTTAAAAGGTCATAATCTCCGAACTTCCCGGAAAGCAGTACAAAGACGGGACGTATCCTTTTCCCCCCTGCTTTAAGAAGGTGGTTAGATGCATCTCGCAAGACTGGGTGGTGAGCATTCACCGTCTGTTCGAGTTCTGACTCTATGAAAGTTAAATCTTTTTTTAATGAGGCATATATCGTTGTTAGTTTCATGAGATCCACCTAACTGATTTTCACAAATATCTTTAATGGTTGATTTTTTCTGGTTTAAAGCCCATATGCATTGCAGCAGCTCCGCCAGAGTATGGCTTCACATCTACCCGCTCGAAGCCATTCGAAAGAAAAAGCTTTCTTAATTCTTCCGCACCCGGGAAAGAACTGGCTGATTCCTGTAACCAGGAGTACTCGTTATAGCTTTTAGCAAACATCTTGCCGAGTAAAGGCATGACAAACTTAAAATACCCATAATACACTTGTCGGAAAACAGGTAACGTCGGTTGAGAGGTTTCAAGACAAACGACACGACCTCCTGGTTTCACAACTCTATACATTTCTTTAATCACTTGATCGTAATCCGGTACGTTTCGCAGTCCAAATCCAATCGTGACGTAATCAAAAGAATTATTATCAAAAGGAAGCTCCATCGCGTTTCCGTGGATGAGCGTCACATTCGACTTTTCTTGATTCTTTACTTTTTCTTTACCGACTTCGAGCATATTTTCACTAAAGTCTAGCCCGATTGCCTCTCCACTTTCACCTACTGCTTCTGCCATTGCAAGCGTCCAATCCGCTGTACCGCAACATACATCAAGCGCTCTTGCTCCTTCTTTTACTTCCATTCGTCTCATCGTATCTTTGCGCCAAGCTTTGTGACGCTGAAAGCTGATGACAGAATTCATCACGTCGTATCGTTTTGAAATGGATTGAAACACTTGATGAACGCGTTCTTCTTTGGTGGTAGCCATCTATTTATCCCTCTTCCGCCATTTTCTTCTCATGTACACCGTTCATTCCCCAGTAAAACTCATGCCTATTATAAAACCAGCGATGAAAATCAGAATACTGTTGAAATAGAAAATCGATGTCTTTCTTAGCATGTTCAACGTACGAATCTAGAACTGACCTTGCCTTTGCCGTTTGTTCGGTCGTCAATGTAGATCCTTTAACTGAAAGAAACGTGAAGGCGATTTTGTGAAGAAGGTTGGTCCCTGTCTGAATTAACTCTTGTTTTCTTTCAAAAAGCAGGCGATTCAAATAAAAATATTGGGTACCGAACGACTTCCATTCATCAAGATCGAAATGTTCTGCAACCTTTCGTATCAAGATGGATTCTATATCCTTCAAGTTTTTAAATAGATGATCAACAGACTGATCATCCGCATGGTAAAAAGCCATCTTTGATTCATTGATTTCTTGGATCGCTCCAGATAACGTACGAATCAAATCGTTGTCTTGCCATTTAGATAGGATATGGTAATACATGCTACTGAAATAGTCCCCCGCTAAGACAGTCAGCTGTCTCGTCTTACGCTCACCTTCATTTTGAATATCTTTCAGTGAGATACGTTCGTGAGTGTCTAATGCTATCTGAACAAGCATGATGGAGAGCAATGTATCCTGCTTTCTTTCCTTCTCTAAAGAGGTCTGCTCTAGCATCTCGTGGAACAGATACAGCTTCTCCTCATCGATAACTGGTATATCGATGAAACGAAGCAAGTAAGAATGTGCCAAACGAGCATGCAACATCTCCCGTACGACGTTTAGTTGTTGATGTTTATGATCCATAGAATTCTTCATATCCCTTACCCCTAACGTATCTTCCAGTAGAGTATGTATTTATACTTAGTATAGCACAAGAAGGCTTGTGCTAAAACGGAACTGAAGCGGTGCCAAATGAAGAAAAGCAGGCTTTAATACCCTGCTTTACTCATCGTTGTTAATCTCACCATGGCTAGTTTGAATAACGGCCTTCCCTCTAATTTTCACTGCAGAAGTATGCTCGGTAAACTGCGCGATCATGACCTCACCTTTATCGAGCTTCTCAGAATGATGGAATCTCGTATCAGACCCACGTGTTAATCCGATAACGTTCACACCATTCTCAAGAGCTTTAATAACAAAGAAATCATTGTTCTCTAATTTCATGATATCCCTCCTGAATCAGGATTAACCTTTAATTAAACCAAGTACTTCTGCTCTTGCAGCAGTATCAGTCTCAAAGATTCCTCTTACTGCAGAAGTAACTGTTGAAGAGCCTGGCTTCTTCACGCCTCTCATCGTCATACACATATGCTCAGCTTCTACAACGACCATCACCCCATGAGGTTCTAGTGTGTCGACCATCGTATTCGCAATAGTTGATGTGATACGTTCTTGAAGCTGTGGACGTTTCGTAACAGCTTCTACCGCTCTAGCAAGCTTACTCAGACCAGTAACCTTTCCGCCTTTTGGTATATATGCAACGTGAGCTTTCCCAAAGAAAGGAACTAGGTGATGCTCACACGTTGAATAGAATGGAATATCTTTAACAAGGACTAATTCTTCATGATCCTCTCCAAATATCGTTTGGAAATGTTCTTTTGGATCTTGATTAAGTCCTTGGAAAATCTCTTCATACATTCTTGCAACACGCTTTGGCGTATCTTGTAAGCCTTCGCGCTCAGGATCCTCGCCGATCGCTTCTAGGATCATTTTAACTGCTTCTTGTATTTTTCCATGATTAACTTCAAACATTGTTCTTTACTCCTCCATTCAGGACCTTACAATACATATGAAAATTTTAGCACACGGAGGATCAGTTAGCAAAAAAGAAGAGTCGCATAAGGTGCGACTCTTCTTTTGCCCTATGTATTTACTTAACTGCATCCTTAAGGGCTTTACCAGGTTTAAAAGCAGGTACCTTGCTTGCAGCGATTTCAATCTCTTCGCCAGTTTGAGGGTTGCGCCCTTTACGAGCAGAACGCTCACGGACTTCAAAGTTACCAAAACCAATTAGTTGAACTTTGTCACCTTCTTGCAAGGACTGCATAATGTTATCAAAAACTGCATCAACAGCTTTTGTAGCTTCTTTCTTAGAAAGCTCTGCAGATTCTGCAACAGAATTGATAAGATCTGTCTTGTTCATTCCGTTCACCTCCTCTCAAGAGAGATGCATACATACATTCATTCACAAAATATCCGATATTTATACGGAGCAATGCACGTTTAGTACGTTTGCAAGCCCTATAATATACGAAGACGCTGAAGAATTCAATATGTTTGTCCCGATTTGAGCCATTTTTAGGGGATTTTTTCTCTATTATCCGCTATTTCATCTAATTGTAAACGCTTTATATCAATCTTTTGGGAAGTAATGAAGATCATTTTGCAATCGTTTCGTTACCATGCGAAAAACCGACTCCAGCTATTGGAGTCGGTTCAATTATAGTATGATCGCAATTAATCCGCCTGAACCTTCGTTGATAATTCGCTCTAAGGTTTCTTTTAGCTTATATCGCGCATTTTCAGGCATAAGACCAAGCTTTGCTTGGATGCCTTCTCTTACGATTGAGTTCAAAGACCTTCCAAATATATCAGAATTCCAGATCGATAATGGATCTTCTTCAAAATCTTGCATCAAATACCTTACGAGCTCCTCACTTTGTTTCTCTGTCCCGATAATTGGAGCAAACTCTGACTCCACATCAACTTTTATCATATGGATCGATGGCGCAACAGCTTTTAGCCTTACCCCAAACCTTGATCCTTGACGGATGATTTCAGGCTCATCGAGGCTCATATCTTCAATGGATGGCGCTGCAATTCCGTAACCAGTTTGTCTCACCATTCGAAGGGCATCTGAAACCTGGTCATATTCAGCTTTCGCAAATGCAAATTCTTGCATCAACTGAAGTAAATGATCTTTCCCTCTTATCTCAACCCCAACAACTTCTTTTAATATTTGGTCATATAAGTCTTCAGGGGCATAGAGGTCGATTTCTGCAATTCCCTGACCCATTTCAATTCCTGCTAACCGAGCATTTTGAATGAACTCAAACTCTTCAAAATTGCCTACTACTCGATCAACATCCCGTAATCTTTTGATGTCTTTAACGGTTTCTCTAACGGATTCTTCGTAGTTCTGCCTTAGCCAGTGATCTTGATGGAGCACCATCACCCAGCTCGGTAAGTTCACATTCACTTCTAAAACTGGGAATTCATAAAGAACTTCTCTCATCACGTTGTTGATATCATGCTCTGTCATGCTCTCAACGCTGAGTGAGATAACAGGAATATCGTATTTATTGGATAAATCTCCTCTTAATGCTTCTGTCTGAGGATGGTGCGGATGAGCCGAATTGACGATCATAATAAACGGCTTTCCAACTTCTTTTAATTCTTCAACCACTCTTTCTTCTGACTCAAGATAATCATGACGAGGAATTTCACCGATAGAACCATCTGTTGTAATCACTACACCGAGAGTGGAATGCTCCTGGATGACTTTACGTGTACCGATCTCAGCTGCTTCTTGGAATGGGATCGGTTCTTCGTACCAAGGTGTATTGATCATTCTTGGTCCATCATCATCTTCATATCCCTTTGCCCCTGGAACAGCATACCCTACACAGTCTACAAGCCTTACATTAACATCTAGTCCATCCTCGACATGAATTTGAATCGCATGGTTAGGTACAAATTTTGGTTCAGTGGTCATAATCGTGCGTCCTGCAGCACTTTGTGGGAGTTCATCCTGTGCTCTTGCACGATCGGAGTCACTTTCCATATTCGGCAGTACAATTAACTCCATAAACTTTTTGATGAATGTTGATTTGCCTGTTCTAACAGAACCTACGACCCCCAGGTATATATCTCCTCCTGTACGCTCTGCGATATCTTTGAAGATATCCACTCTCTCCACGTGATCGCCTCCTGAATTCCACCTCATTGGATGGAATAATTCAATACTGACCGCAGACTTACTTGGACACTATCATTCTATGATGTTGTCCAATAAATATGACAAATCACAGTAAAAGCATTTGATTTACGAGAAACACCTTGCCTCCTCTATAAATCCTCCACATAAAAAAGTCCCTCCTCTTTTTAATAGTTGTATTGCTAAAGAGAAGGGAAAATACCTATTTTGCTAAAAAAACAGCTTTACCATTTTCAATTGTATAGGGTACGGACGAAACTGGAACGTAGAAAGAATTAAAAGCTAATAAGTCCCTAATATCATCTCCTTCTTCAAAGGAATGATCGGGATTATTCGTAATCGCCTTGTTTAGATCGCTCCGATAATCCACGTGAACGTTTCCTTTCTCATCGAGGAAAAAAGGAAGGTCATCGTTAGTGAAAGGGCTTTTAATCGTTGGTTCGGTGTCCAATCCTAGCTTTTCGTAATCGATAGAGTATCGATCTTTTGCCAAGATGTCTTTGAACGGTGGGTACTTATGGTTTCTTCGATAATCGTTGATTCTCATTTGTAAGTCTTTTACTTCTTCAACGATAATCAAATCCAATATTCGAACCATCGGATCTTCTTCTACATTTATCAGTACGTATTGAAAGACGCCCCCATTTTCAAAAGAGTTTCCTGGTGGCTCTTGTAAATAAGCTGGTACTAGCTTTTTAAAGTCGATCGGATATTTTTGATAGATAGGCGTACCTTGTTCCCTCGTTTTGATAGGAAGCACGGACTTATTATCTTGATATTGCTTGACAGCCGTCTGAACCGACTCGATTTGATCCGTATAGGGTATCCTATTTTCGCCTTTTCTACTTTCTGGATACAAACACCCAGAAAGAATAAGTAAAAGGCTTGTCCATAAAAGAAGATTTAGTCCAAGTTTTTTCATTTTTTTCAGTCCTTCAACGTAATATTTCGAGAACTCCTCAGTCTGTTGGACCTGTAAAAACAACGAGGAGCATGAGAACACCCGAAGTGAACATGCATAAATAAGCGAAGGTTGACACGAGTACTTTTAATACTCCATTTAATTTAGCTCTACTGAACATGATCGCGAGTACAGCGACGAACATCAACCCCATTGATGATAGCGCTACCCACATTTTTATTAATGCCGGTGACATATACGTTCCTCCAGTCTAATCTAACTGCTGCCCACCATTATATCAAAATTTAACCGATCAGTCCTAACCCCTTTCGATAAAATAGTGAACTCTTTATGTACCCACAAATAAAAAGCTGAAGAAAGGGGCTTTTCCTCAGCTTTGACTATATGAATTTCATTGAAGTGTGCTTCTGCTCAATAATCGTTCTGTATCAGTATATGATGTTTCATCCATCCGGTATCGTTTAAACGCCTAAATTTCGTTTACTTTTCCTATTTTTGGCTGAATAACTTTGCAATGGAAGCGAAATCCAAAGGTATGTTTTTATTCACGATGGCCTTTACGATCCGGTCTTCCTTTTCTTTAGATACCTGCACGTTGGCTACACGAGCAACGTTTGCAATTAGCCTTCGCACAGTTCGTTCATCTGAAAAGTCTGCGCCTTGGACCGAGTCAGCCAATTTAAATATGTCTTCTTTTTTTACATTGGTTTTCTTTTCAATATTATCAAACAAATCGCTCACACTGTTTCCTCCTTACCATTATGGTTCAACATAGTGTATGCAAGGAGGAATACTTCGTGCTTTCCCTATCTAAATTAATTGAAAGCTATTGTTTACGATTCAATTCGAATTTATCAGCCAGTAACGATGTGAGATCCTCTGTTTCATGAGTTCTTAATCTGCCCATAAGCTGATCTACGCCATCTTTTGGTTCAATATTATTGAAGAGCACTTCATATAAGACGGATGTGATCGGCATCTCTACCTGCTGTTCCTTTGCAAGATGATAAGCAGCCTTAGTCGTTCGAACCCCTTCTACGACCATCCCCATGTTCTCAAGAACTTCATCGAGGCTATTGCCTTTACCTAATAAATTTCCTGCACGCCAGTTCCTACTGTGGGCACTCGTACATGTCACCACAAGGTCGCCGATTCCTGTAAGACCCATAAATGTAAGTGGGTTCGCGCCCATCGAAGCTCCAAGTCTCGCAATTTCTGCTAAACCTCTTGTAATAAGAGCAGCTTTCGCATTGTCACCATAACCGAGTCCATCAGATAACCCAGCACCTAAAGCGATAATATTCTTAAGAGCTCCTCCTAGTTCAACACCAATGATGTCATCATTCGTGTAAACACGAAAATTCGAATTAATAAAGAGGTCCTGCGCATATTCAGCTTCCTTGATATCCTTAGAAGAAACCGTAACGGTCGTCGGATGACGAAGACTAACTTCTTCAGCATGACTTGGTCCAGATAGCACTACGACCGATTTTCTGAGATTCTCTGGAATTTCTTCTTCGATTACTTGTGATATACGCATGAGTGACCCTGGTTCAATACCTTTACTCGCATGGATAATCGAAACAGGATCTGCGATTAACCCCTTTAACTCAGGTAACACGTCTCTTAATGCCTTCGTAGGCGTAACGAGTAATATTGCTTCCGCGCCTTCTACACAATCAGCAAGGGACGTAGTAGCGTGTAGAGATGCAGGTAAAGTGATACCAGGCAAATATTTTTCATTCGTATGATTTTCATTAATCTCTTTTGCTAAATCCTCTCGTCTAGCCCACATTTTTACGTTGTGGTTGTTATCTGCAAGAACGATCGCAAGCGCTGTCCCCCAGCTTCCTGCACCTATTACTGAAATCGTCGCCATTCTATCTCACTCCTCACTGCTCTACTTTTTGTCCAATCTTACTCTCATTTCCTGATAGAAGTCTCTTCACGTTTGTACGATGTCTAAATAGTGATAAGATCGCTACAAAAAACCCTAGAAGTACATACGATGCAGGATTACCACCGAGTAAGAAGATAAATGCCGGTGTTAATACAACAAAAATAAGTGATCCAAGTGACACATATCTCGTAATAAAAATAGCTATGATTGCAAGGATACCTGCATACAGTGCTGGTAAAAAGGCGATCGTAGCGAATACTCCAATCGTAGTCGCAACTCCTTTACCACCTCTAAACCCGAAGAATACCGGCCAATTATGACCGATAATCGCAGCGATACCAGCTAGGAAAGGCACGATGGGTTCCGCTGAAAACCAATAGCCTAACCAAACAGCGATAACGCCTTTTAGTACATCGAGTAATAGAACCACGACCGCAGGTACAGTGCCCAAAACTCTGAGAGTGTTGGTAGCGCCTGCGTTCCCGCTTCCATGTTCTCTAATGTCTATCTTCTTCACAATTCGAGCGATTAAATAGCTGAAGCTAACTGATCCGAGAAGATAAGCAGCTACGCAAATCAGAATTGCGATCATCGAATTCCCCCCTCAAATGAGATGCTTAAACCTTATTCACTCTTCTTTCTCGCAAGAATGCGAAGCGGAGTTCCCTGGAAGCCAAACGTCTCTCGGATTCTATTTTCTAAAAAGCGTCGATATGAGAAATGAAGCAATTCAGGATCATTTACGAACAGTACGATGGTAGGTGGCTTTACCGCAACTTGAGTTGCGTAGTTGATCTTTAGCCTTCTCCCCTTATCTGTTGGCGTTGGGTTCATCGCTACAGAATCCATGATCAATTCGTTCAACACGTTTGTTTTTACTCGAAGCGTGTGATTCTCTGCAACGGTATTGATAACAGGTAGTAATGTATGAAGGCGCTGCTTCGTTTTTGCAGAAAGGAAAACGATCGGTGCATAGCTTAAATACAAGAAGTGATCTCGAATTTTTTGTTCAAAGTTACGCATCGTTTTATCGTCTTTTTCAACAGCATCCCATTTGTTCACTACGATTACGACAGCTTTACCTGCTTCATGTGCATAGCCTGCTACTTTCTTATCCTGTTCGATGATTCCTTCTTCTCCATCGATGACAACGAGAACAACGTCTGAACGTTCAATTCCTCTCATTGCGCGTAGCACACTGTATTTTTCTGTATTTTCGTAAATTTTTCCACGCTTTCGCATACCGGCTGTATCGATGATGACGTAATCCTGTCCTTCTCTTGTAAAGGAAGAATCGATTGCATCCCTAGTTGTACCAGCTACATTACTAACGATGACCCTTTCTTCACCCAAAATGGCGTTAACAAGTGACGATTTACCAACGTTTGGACGACCGATAACAGAAAACTTGATGGTGTTCTCATCATATTCAACTTCACCTTCGTCAGGGAAGAATTTAAATACTTCATCTAGTAAGTCCCCAAGTCCTAGTCCGTGGGATCCTGAAATCGGGAATGGAGCACCTACTCCTAGTGAATAAAAATCATGAATCAACGCTTGTTGTTCAGGGTTGTCAATTTTATTGACTGCTAGCACGACGGGTTTCTTTGAGCGGTAGAGGATTTTTGCTACTTCCTCATCCGCATTCGAGATGCCATCTCTACCATTTACCATAAAGATGATCACATCAGCTTCATCGATCGCGATTTCAGCTTGATATCGAATTTGTGAAAGAAATGGAGCATCTCCAATTTCAATACCGCCTGTATCAATAATATGAAAATCACGGTTCAACCATTCTGCTGAACTATAAATACGATCTCTTGTTACTCCTGGTGTATCTTCGACAATTGAAATTCTTTCTCCTACAATACGATTAAATATAGTCGATTTACCAACGTTTGGACGACCGACAATTGCGACAACTGGCTTGGCCAATATGTACACGCCCTTTCAAAATAAGTATCTATCTTAAGCTTACCTCTAGAAAGCCGTGGACAAACTTTCCAGTAGCTCATTGTAAAAAACCCTCCTTGACTAAGAAGGGTGTAGTCTCTTGATAGCTTTTATATCTTATCAAAAAAGCAACCAATGAACAACAGAGTATCTATCTAATGTTTGACGATAATATACACATCATTGCTCAACTTATGGGCAATTCCGTCCAGGATCGCTTCCAATTCCGCGGCAACTTTATCCATTTCAGCTTTCGTGTCGCAAACGAACACATTCGCACCTACCGGAACTTTATGTACAGAATCCGTAATAGCAGCCAGTATCGCTTTTTCCAAGATCACGACTGATCACTTCCCTTCTCTTTCGTTTCAGTAGGCATACGAATAGCGTTTTCAAGGGTAGGAACTTGCGAAATGATTTTTTTTGCAAGTTCCACATTATTATTCTGAGGAAGGATGAATACGCCAATCCGCCCATCATCAAGGTCACGTTTTATTAATGGAACAAGTGCTGGCGTACCTGAGTCACGATAAACTCCTAGAGAAATTGCTAGATCGTGAAGAATGGCTTGTCTCTGTCCAAGATTTCCGATCGTCATCCTAGCGTCAAAGTTTTTAGGACTAATTACAAATCCTAGTCCATGTTTCAAAATTTCTTCCTGTCTTTCAGGTATCCCAATGTTCATAATATAAATATTGTCTACATATAACCCTGCGCCTTCAAAAGAAAGTGTAGAATGTTCGATATATGCGATTTTTCCTAGTTTACTTCCAGTCATATATTTTCTTGCTACTAGAAATGAAAGTACCGCCGCTACAAGAGAGGCCCACACGTTTAAAGATAAATAAGCGAGCGACGTTACAAAAGAAATGAAGATCACTAAATAATTCCTACCTTCAAATGTAACGGCAATTCCTTCGATATATGATGCTCCTCTTGGTACCAACTCTAACGTATCCATTTCTGTTAACGTTTTTCTTTCCATATTCCTTACTTCTCTAAATTGCGAAGCCGCGAGCGTCAAGAAAGTGACCGCTGTAAATTCTTCTGACATGATTGAAGGCACTACTAATGCCCCTAGTGCAGCTGCAATAAACCCTAATGCAAGATGAATGATCATCCCATGAGGATAAGTAGGATACTGACGATAATCTGTACGAAACATATAGATTCGAGATAACGTACCGATGATTACACTAAACAAGATCGGAACCGTAAATTCATTCATGAATAACCACGTCTTTCTTGATGTTTTTTCATAACGTTCTCTAGGTGGCTCGTAAGCTGGACAAACCCTTCCCATATGAAGATGCCCGTAACAGATATCGCCATGATGTCTAAAGAGCTATACCTACCAATCACAGTTTGAATGCCCATCTGATAATAGATTACCGCCATAATAAGTTCTCCTTGTACGATCGCAAGCATCAAAAGCGCGCACCTTTGTCCTGCCCCTTGTACCGTCAAATGGACGATAACAAACAGTGCTAGAGCGATGGACCATGATGTGTATAGATAGCTAAACACTGGATCATATAGAGAAAAGAGTTCGATCGATGCGTAAGCTGCCATAAGCATCAATACGACTAGAGCAGCGTAAAACTTCTTACTATGTAGTGTTTTCATTAACATAAAATAGCCGATTAACCAGCATAGAATCAATGCGCCGTTCATGTTAAAAACCACGACCGAAATCTCCACATTTGCTGCACAAATCATGATCAAACATAAAACGACGATATTTTGGGTCGTTTGTGATGGTTTAACAAAGAAGACAAGAACGATGATAGCGATCCAACTTAACCAAATAAATAGTGCCCCATCCAAAGCAATCACTCCTTATTATGCTCAGTATGGGAAAAATTCTGCGTGATTAGACCAATAATTAAAAAATGTATAACGTTTTCCCTTTTATTTCATGATAATAAAGCAAAGGAGGGATGATCTTGGGAAGAGATAGGCAGGAGAAAAAACTAAAGAAATCGAAGCGTGTAGAGTCTGATCGTGATCAATCATTAGAATATAAAGGAGCTTCTACAATGGAAGGCCCTGATCACGCAAGAAGAAGAAACGGACAAAAATAATGTTCAACACAAAAAAAAAGCTCTCTGCTGCAGCAGAGAGCTTTATCATTATTTATACTTTTTCAGTTGATCACCGATCATATCTCCAAGAGAAAACGGGGAATTTCCATCTCCATCTTTTTGATATTCTTCAACCTGGCTCGTCACCTGTTCTGCTTCTAGTACTTTAATACTAAGTGAGATGCGCTTCTCATTTAGATTTACATCTAGTACTTTAACTCGAACTTGTTCCCCTTCTGATAGTGCTTCATGAGGGGTACCAATGTGTTTGTTTGAAATCTCAGAAATGTGAACGAGTCCTTCTACTCCAGGTGCAACTTCTACAAATGCACCGAAGCTTACAAGACGTTTAACCGTACCTTCGATTTCTTCCCAAGGTCCAGGCAGCGTTTCTTTAATGGATAGCGAGATACGTTCATTATCTCTATCCACTGATAGAATTTTAACGTTTACCTTTTGTCCTTCTGCAACAACTTCGGACGGGGTTTCAACACGGTGATGTGCCATCTGAGAGATATGCACAAGTCCATCTACTCCACCGATGTCTACAAAAGCACCAAAATCAGTAAGACGTTGAACAGTACCTTCAACGATCTGTCCTGCTTGAAGAGAAGCCAGCGTTTCCTGCTTCTTCACATCCGCTTCTTGTTCTAGCACAGCGCGGTGTGAAAGAATGACTTTTGATTTTTCAGGATCAAATTCAACGATCTTTACACTTAAGGTCTTGCCCTTATAATCTGCAAAATCTTCAACATAGTGGCGCTCGACAAGGGATGCAGGAATAAATCCACGCACTCCAAGGTCAACGACTAGTCCACCTTTAACAACGTCAGCAATCTCTACTTCGAAAGCCTCGCTGTTTTGATATTTTGCTTCGAGCTCATCCCAAGCTTTGTCAGCTTCTACTGCTTTCTTTGAAAGCACTAGCTCGTCCTCAGATAATTTAATCACTTTCACTTCTATTTCATCGCCTTCTGAGAGTGCGTCGCTGACTTTTTCGACGTGAAGGCTTGACAGTTCGCTGATAGGCAGCACTCCATCAATTTTAAAACCCACATCCACCGATGCGTGTTTCTCTTCGACTTTGGAGATCTTTCCAGTCACCACATCTCCAACTTCGAATGATTTGAACTCAGTCATTTCCTGATTCATCTCTTCAACCATTGACAAACTCCTCCTTCAATCCAAAAGAAATAGAACTTTTCAATAATATTTATAAAAGCCTTCCACTTACCATCAGCGAAAGAATTTTATGAAAAGTTAATCACCCTTTCCTTTAACTTTCACTAAAATCAGTCAATTTGTCAAGTGTCCTGCAACATTTATTTATTTTTTTTGAAAATAATGAAATGTTAACGGTTAGCATCGATTAGTTGTTGAATTTCTTTCATGATCGCCTGTGTAGCCTTCTTCGCTGCACCCTGTTCTTCACGGAGAGGTGATAGATCAACAGGTTTTCCATAGATGATCTTTAATTTCCCAAACGGCTTGTAAGACCCCATGATTGCACAAGGTACTACTCTAACCTCTGGGCGAAGTGCGAAAAAACCAGCACCAGATAACCCTTCTCCAAGCTGACCAGTTTTGCTTCTTGTTCCTTCAGGAAACAAACCTACTACTCCGCCATCTTTTAAGATGCCAATTCCACTTCGGAGAGCTTGTTTATCACTCATCCCTCTTTTCACCGGAAAAGCGCCAACCTTATCGATCAACTTACCTAGCACAGGGATCGTAAATAGTTCCGACTTCGCCATAAAACGTACCTGTCGTGGGCACATCGCTCCAACTAGCGGTGGATCAAGGTTGTTAATATGATTTGAACAGAGTAGTATCCCCTTATCAGAAGGGATGTTTTCTTCTCCTACAACGGTTACTCTGTTAAAAAGTTTAAAATAGACTCTGAACAATCCTCTTCCCACATCATATAAGCTCACTGGTTCAAGCCCTCTCTTTCGCTAATAGTAGAATATGATGTACCACTTCAGAAATCGTCATGGACGTTGTATCGATTTCAATCGCATCTTTTGCTTTTACAAGTGGTGCTACCTCACGTTCTGAATCACGTTTATCTCGAAGTGCAATTTCTTCTTTGATCTGATCGTAGTTAGCTTGTACTCCATTATCAACGAGCTCTTTGTAACGACGGGCAGCTCTTTCTTCTACAGATGCACTTAAGAACACCTTTAGTTCCGCTTTAGGAAGCACGTGAGTACCAATATCACGTCCATCCATCACCACACCGCCTTTTTCAGCTAATAGCTGCTGACGTTTCACCATTTCGCCTCTTACTTCACTTTGTCTCGCAACGAAAGAAACGTTGTTCGTAACTTCTAGAGAGCGGATGTCTTCTGTTACATCGATGCTATCGATCAAAACATGTTGGTCCTTCTCACCGAGTTGAAGATCTATGTCAGTTTTATCTAGGAGCTTCTTAAGAACAGGACCATCTTCAAGGTCCGCATTATTCTCGATTGCTTTATAAGTTAGAGCTCGATACATCGCACCAGTATCTATATATAGGAAAGAGAGCTTATCAGCTACTCTTCTTGCTACGGTACTTTTTCCGGCACCTGCTGGTCCATCTATTGCAATATTAATATTTCTTCTCATAAACATCTTTCCCCCATCGTTCATTGGTCACCAAATACGTTCTACAACGTACAAAAAAAGCAGGGATTCCTGCTTTTTTTGTACACTACGTTTCAAGTTAATCATAACACAATCAAAGTAGACGGTCTATTAACTATTGCCGTTTAGAAGGCATCTGTTCGCCGTTCACGACCCCTTCATAATACAATGTTTTGCTCAAATAGATACGAAAGGGTTCATGAGTAAGAAGTGTTTGAGCAATGAGGAGAAACGCGAACTGTATCACAACTAACTTGATCAACAAACGCTCGACTTTCCCCATTTCCTCACCTCACTATAGCTCATCATAATTTGTTTCTGTGCCATCCATCTTTTCAACCTTTTCTTCTCGTAAGTTTTCTGCGTTTATGAAAATGCGATACGTTTCATTATCAATCGTACCCATAAATTCATAACACAATACTTCTTCGTTAAGATCATTTCGGATAACGCCTAACCCTTCCTCCATGATCTGAACACTCTCGTTGATTTGTGCTAAAGCTTCTTCTCTTGACATTGCAGGCTTCGGTAATTCTCTTTTTTGGTGATTGGTTAAATATTCGATCGATTCATATCCAGCAATATCTCCATTATCGAGCGCTACTTTAACATGAACAGCGTCAGGATAGATGTTGATGTCATCCTGTTGATATACGAATGTGAAGACGCCCATCTTATCATACTGACTGCTTTCAGAGATCACCATATTCGTGATGTCATGTTCTTTTAGAAATGCCTCCGCTTTTGAAGCAGCTTCGTTCAAACTGATTTTTTGTTTCCCGATCTTACGGTCCATTAAGATCCAGATCGGATGAGCTCCTTTTTTCGTTACATCAAGATTTACACTAGATTTATTCTTCGAATTCTCGATCGAAAGGCTATATGCCTGATACCCTGCTTTCTCTCCCGTAGAGGTGATATCGATCTTCGCATCACTCTCGATATCCAAGTAGTCGATCACAGCTTTCTTTGCTTCATCTTCAGTAACCTTCTCACCTAGTACGTTATTCGAAAGGTTTTCTTTCTTCTCATTCAACTGGGTGACTTCCGGCCCCCAATTCACATCACTATATCCTTCTACTTGTTTATCAACTGTTTTGAATCCGTCGATGATCGTGTTATCTTGCGCCTGCTTTTCTGAAGCGAGCGCTAACTCGACATCCATCCAACGTAAGTTATGATTGATCACCATGGCCTGTACTTTTCTTAGTTCGTTTTTAATTTCAGTAGCGTGTTTATGCAGCTTTTTAAGCGTGTCATATTCATCATCAGACAAAGGCTTTTCATCAAGGTCTCTAACCGCTACGCGATAGCTAAACTGCCCTATATTTGAAAGAAACTCCTCAGTCTTATTAAAAGGCATCAGGGTCAACGGAAGCTGACCAACATCATTCTGAGCTTCTGAGGTCAATCTCCACACTTCTGCAAGTGCTGGTGATAACCTAGCTCGAGAACTCATCGCAAGAGTCGACCCGATCTTCTCTTCAAGAGCATCAACATGAAAATTCAGCTCATGAAACGCTCGTTGATAGTTGTTTTCGGCATTGATCAACACTGCATTTTTCTCCTGGTGTTCTTTATATCCCCAATAACTTGTCGACACGACGCCAATGGCGAGTGCTCCAATCAATATCGACCTAATCATTATTCAATCACCTCCACTATTCACAGAAAATATGTTTTCCGATTCGTTTGATCTGAGGACGGGTCCAAATCCAACCTGATGTTGCCGTGTTAGGGTTGAAGTAGTAAAGTGCTTCACCCGAAGGATCCCAGCCATTAACTGCATCTAATACTGCTTCTTTCGCCCTATCGTTAGGAGTCAGCCATATCTGTCCATCTGATACTGCAGTGAAAGCACGTGGTTCGAAGATAACGCCCGATACCGTATTCGGAAAAGAAGAGCTTTGCACTCGGTTTAAAATAACTGCAGCTACCGCCACTTGTCCTTCGTACGGCTCACCTCTTGCTTCTCCATAAACAGCGTTCGCCATAAGCTTAATGTCATTTTGTGAATATCCAGCAGGTGTATTCTTACCTTGCGTTGCCTTCGTGCCTCCGTCGCCACCAGAGGTTCCTCCGTAGTTCTTAGGACTTTCTCCCTTATTCACTTTTTGCTTTATCGAAGGATCATATTTCGTCGCTTTGTTTAATTTAGCCTTCATCTCAGAACCTACTAGTCCATCGACGGTCAAGCCAAATTCATGTTGGAAGTTTCGAACTGCCCAATACGTACCCCAACCAAAAACACCATCGATCTTTCCTTTGTAAAACCCGATGTACTGTAACCGTGCTTGTAGCTCGATCACATCATCACCTGTTGCCCCTTTTTGAATAACTTGATTTGAAAATGCGTCTGCTTCGTGATTATGGTCAAGCACCGTCATAAGCGGCACGCATAATAAACCGATTATCAGAGGGATTTTAAATATATTAAATAGCTTCCTCATCATTTGGACCTCCTGATCAATGTGTATTCATGGTTGTAGTTTTTGTATCAAAAGGTATTTTATACAAACCTTCTTTTTAAGATAAACAAAAAAAGATGCCTTTAAGGCACCTTTTATCAAAACTTATATACTTGCATCTTCTTTCGTCTGCATCAACTTGGCCTGATTAATATCTGCCACTTTTATTTTTCTAAGTCCGATCGACCATAATACTAGCATGAAAGGTATCATGATATAGATCATGTTGGTATTGAACTGAAGAATGAGGTAATTATACGTCCCGTGGAACAAAACAGGTATAAGAAGAGACAAGATGATCCACTTCAATACTTTGTTTTGCAGCGAAAACTTTCCTCTACCTAAATAAGATCCCATGATGACCCCAAACAAAGCGTGACTAGAAACAGGCAACAGAGCACGCCACCAGGCTTCTTGAATGCCATAAGCGAATAGAAAGAAAACATTCTCTACTGATGCAAAGCCTAGCGATATCGCGACACCGTAAACGATCCCGTCATAAAAGTCACTGAATTCAAGATGTATGTACACGGTAAAATAAAAGATAAACCATTTTAGAAACTCCTCAAGCAATCCTGACATGATATAAGATTGACTAAAAGGAGATTGCAGGAATTGTTCAACTTTAAAACCATGCTGGATAACCATCACTGGAAATACGAGCATAGCACCGAATACAAAGCTCCTGACTACTGGTCTGATGGGCTCAGACTCATACTGATGGTGTTTTAAATAAAAAAAACAAAGAAGCGCAATACCTGGAGCGATTCCAGCAGTTATAGCCGCTAACATAGGCTTTCCCCATTTCTACACGGTAGATGATGAAAAAGCAACTTTATCATACCTATACTTTTCTTATCGTACCATGTTACTTTATTTATGGAAACTAAATAAAATTTGGCCTGAGGTGAGATTTTTGAGCAAAATACTTGTGCTACACACTGGTGGAACAATCGCGATGGAGGAAAATGGAGAATCTGGAGCTGTCAGTCCAGGAGAAAGAAATCCTTTAAACGCAACATTAGGTGACCTCATCCACGATGTGGATCTTATCGTCGATGACTTTATTAACATTCCTTCCCCACATATGAACCCTGAGCTGATGTTTCAGATTGCTGAACGCATTGAAAACAAAATAAAAAAAGAACATATTAGCGGAGTAGTCGTCACTCATGGAACCGATACTCTAGAAGAAACTGCTTATTTACTTGATCTTATCTTACAAACTGACCTACCAGTCGTGATGACTGGAGCGATGAGGTCTAGCAATGAAATTGGGTCTGATGGCCCGTATAATCTGATTTCCTCTTTGAAGGTTGCATCCTGTCAGGAAGCGAAAGGAAAAGGCGTACTCGTTGTGTTGAACGATGAAATACATACGGCAAAAAACGTTACGAAAACGCACACGAGCAACGTTTCAACATTTCAAAGTCCACAATACGGCCCGATCGGAATCGTCACAAAGCAGCGTGTCCATTTCCATCATACTTTGACGAACCGTGATCGCTATCATATTTCGAAACTAAGCAAAACAGTCATGCTTCTAAAAGCGTATGCAGGAATGGACTCTCAACTCCTTCAAGCTGCTGGAGAGCTTGGAATCAACGGCATCGTCATCGAAGCATTGGGTCAAGGAAATCTTCCCCCACAGACAGTCGACGGGATAAAGCAATTACGAAAAAAAGGGATCGCTGTTGTGATGGTTTCGAGATGTTTCAATGGCATCGTGCAGGACGTCTATGGATATGAAGGTGGAGGGAAGCATTTGAAGGAACTCGGAGTTGTTTTCTCAAATGGACTCAATGGACAAAAAGCAAGGTTGAAGCTCTTAGTAGCCCTAGAAGCCACTGAAGATTTAAATGAGTTACAGCAACTATTCTTAAGATAATTAAAAAGAAATCAAGAGGAATTCGATCTCATACGTTAAAGAGACCCATTTTATTATTCGGTGCTCCCGATACCGTAGTCGATGACGATCGCATGCTTTCCGCGGACGAACGTCCAAGCCCGAGGTGAAATCCACACCCCGGTCTCGGCCGCCCGTACGACCGCAGGAGTCCGCGATCGTCTCTCCTACTTGATGAGAATTTATCCACAACAAACGTTCCGTCCAATGGTTAAACAGAAAACTATTTCACTATCCATCAACATTAATTAAATTGGAAAGAATCATCTACTTTTAAGAGTTTCTCTACACTCTGAGCCTATCTTTTTAGATAGGCTTTCAGCTTGTGGAGAAACCTATGTCATTATTCAGGGCTCCCTATGCCGTAGTCGATTGCTCGCTTTCTGCGGACGAACGTCCAACACCGAGTTGAAACCCACACCCCAGTCTCGGCCGCCGGTTCTACCGCAGGAGTCTGCGATCGTCTCTCCTACTGGAAGGAATAAATCCAAAATCAACACTCCGTCCCAATAATTTAACAGTCGAATATGGCAATTCTGACCTTCCTTTTATCCATCAACGTTATTTGAAAGGAAAGAATCAACTTCTCTTTTTGCAACACCAAGTACCCTCTAAAAAACACTCATCCTACGTGGATGAGTGTCAGCTTGTAGAATAACCCCGGTTCTACAAGCTAAAAGCCTATCTTTTTAGATAGGCTTTCTTGCTTTGTCGATAATATCGTTCGCTATTTGTGCGCCGTGGTGTCGGCCATTCTCAATAAATATTTCATTCGCGTTGTTTCCTGCAGCGATAACACCAGCAATGTAGCACCCTTCTACATTCGTTTCCATCGTTTCAGGGTCAAACGCAGGTCTGCCAGATGCTTCATCGATGTCGATGCCAATCTTCGTTAAGAACGAATGATCTGGATGATAACCTGTCATGGCAAAAACAAAATCATTCGCGATCGTTTGTTTTTCTCCATTCACAGTAATCACAACTTCTTTTTCACGAACTTCAACTAACTCAGCATTAAACGCCATCTGCACTTTTCCATTTCGCACTAATGCTTCAAACTCAGGTAAGATCCATGGTTTAATGCTTTTCGAATACTCTCCCTGTCGATAGAGAACGGTCACGCGCGCTCCAGCTTTTTCAAGCTCCAATGCAGCATCAACAGCGGAGTTTTTACCACCAACGACAACAACATCTTTATTGAAGTAAGGATGTGGCTCTTTAAAATAATGCATCACTTTATCAAGATCTTCTCCAGGAATACCCATATAGTTTGGGCTATCATAATACCCAGTCGCGATGACCACATGTTTTGCTCGATAAGTGATCTCCTTCGATTCATGTAGCTTCTCAGACTCAATGACAAATCCATCATTTTCTGTTTCGATCTTATTAACCTTTTCATATGAATGGATTCGAAGGTTTTTTCTTTTCGCAACATCTCTATAATATGCGAGCGCCTGGTTACGCTTCGGTTTTCTCTCTTCAATAATGAACGGTACTTCACCTATTTCAAGCTTTTCACTTGAGCTGAAAAACGTCTGGTGTGTGGGATAATGATAGATCGCATTTACGATATTCCCTTTTTCTATGATCAATGGATCAAACCCTTTGTTTTGAAGTTCAATCGCTGCTGACATACCACACGGACCAGCTCCAATAATGATTACCTGCTCTTCTCTCATATTCCCTCACTCCTGCAACAATCCATATAAACGGTTTATTTCTTTTTTATTGTACTCATTACAACCAAAAAATTCCCTACCTGAATGATAGGGAATTTCTGTCGCAATATCAACTATTTAAATCCAACCACGGAAGCGAGACGCTTCAGCCATTTTTCGAACACCGACCATATATGCTGAAAGCCTCATGTTTACACGTCTAGTTTCAGAAGTTCTATAGATCGAGTTGAATGCGTTTACCATGACCTTTTCAAGCTTTGCCTCAACTTCTTCTTCGGTCCAATAGTAACCCTGGTTATTCTGTACCCATTCGAAGTAAGATACCGTTACTCCACCAGAACTAGCAAGAACATCTGGTACTAGTAAGATGTCCCTTTCGGTTAAGATCTTAGTCGCCTCAATCGTTGTCGGTCCATTTGCAGCCTCAACGACGATGCTCGCTTTGATCTGATGGGCATTCTCTTCTGTGATCTGATTTTCAATCGCTGCAGGAACTAGAATATCACAGTCAAGTTCTAGAAGCTCTTTATTACTAATCGTTTCTTTGAAGAGTTTCGTTACTGTTCCAAAGCTGTCGCGACGATCTAATAAGTAATCGATATCAAGGCCTTCTGGATCGTGAAGCGCTCCATATGCATCTGAAATACCAACGATTTTTGCGCCAGCATCATGCATAAACTTCGCAAGGAAACTACCTGCGTTACCAAATCCTTGAATGACGACGCGAGCTCCTTCGATCTTAATGCCTTTCTTCTTAGCTGCTTCGCGTATGCAGATCGTTACACCTTTTGCTGTTGCTGATTCACGCCCATGCGAACCACCGAGCACAAGCGGTTTACCTGTGATAAAGCCAGGAGAATCAAACTCACGAATACGGCTGTACTCATCCATCATCCAGGCCATGATCTGTGAATTTGTAAACACGTCTGGAGCTGGAATATCTTTAGTAGGGCCAACGATTTGGCTGATTGCTCTTACGTAGCCGCGACTTAACCTTTCAAGCTCTCTGAAAGACATTTCTCGAGGGTCGCAGATGATTCCGCCTTTTCCTCCACCATATGGTAAATCAACAATTCCAGCTTTAAGGCTCATCCAAACAGAAAGTGCTTTCACTTCAGTTTCCGTTACATCCGGATGAAAGCGAACCCCACCTTTAGTAGGACCAACCGAATCGTTGTGCTGAGCACGATATCCAGTAAAGATTTTTATAGATCCGTCATCCATTCGCACAGGGATACGGACTGTCATCAACCTCATAGGTTCTTTTAGAAGTTCAAAAACCTCTTTTGGATAGCCCAACTTATCAAGTGCTTCATTTATGACCGATTGCGTCGACTCTAATACATCCCTTTTCTTTTTGTTACCTTGTCCGTTATCTGTTTCGTTTTTGTCGACCATTACTTAACCTCCCATAACTATGCCCTTACTGTGGTGTCTTCATAAAAGATCCGATTAGGTGACCTTTGACCCATTTACATCTAACATTGTTCAGTTTTTTGGTTTCATTAATATCTAGAATACTCTAATGTCTTGCTTTCAAAACATAGTATACACGTTTAGGTATCCTATGAGAAGGTATTCCGTCCACATTTTATGCAATTTGTTTCACAAATTTGCAAACGCTTACTAGGTGGGCCCATATTGCTATTCGAAAAAAACCTCACAGTGATGTGTGAGGTTTTATATAGCAATTTACTTTTTCAACCCGAGTTGAAGCAGCTGTT
Source organism: Anaerobacillus sp. ABR4_321 (assembly GCF_056158505.1). Taxonomy (NCBI): domain Bacteria; kingdom Bacillati; phylum Bacillota; class Bacilli; order Caryophanales; family Bacillaceae; genus Anaerobacillus; species Anaerobacillus sp. ABR4_321. The sequence continues at coordinate 2,298,065 of NZ_JBSWTK010000001.1, read as the reverse complement.
CGATCATCTCTTCATACGAATAGCCAATTTCCTTAGCCGCATCAGGGTAAAGACTCGTAGGTGTCATGCCTGGCAATGTATTTACTTCAAGAAAAACGGGCTTAGAGCCATCTTTAGGGATAATGTAATCCACCCTTGAGTATGTTTCACAACCTAGCAATTCATGTGCAAGAACAGACTCCTCCTGAATCATCGTTGTATACTCTTCTGTAATACGTGCAGGAACGATATGTTCACTGCCACCCTCTGCGTATTTCGATTCATAATCATAATATGCGTTACGAGGTACGATCTCAACGACAGGCAATGCTCGCACATTACCTTTCTCACCTAAAACAGCAACAGTGACCTCTGTCCCAGAAATGAACTCCTCAAGGATAACCTTTGTATCAAAACGGAAGGCTTCATCGATTCCTCTTACCAACTCATCTTCTGAATGAGCGATCGTTAACCCTATTGTAGACCCTTCACTGTTAGGCTTTACAACAACAGGAAAATCAAATGGAAGGTCGAGGTTTTCATAGCTGTCGCCTCTCTCCAACACAAGGTCTTTAGCAAGTCGAATACTCGTATCGTTTAGTACTTTTTTACTTTTTGCTTTATCCATGGCTACAGCTGAACCGAGTACACCAGAACCAACATATGGGATCTCTAGCATATCGAGTAACCCTTGAATTCTTCCATCTTCACCAAATCTACCATGAAGGCCGATGAAAACCATATCGACATCTAATTTTAAAATTTCGCTAATTTTATCTGGATGAAAATCAATTCCGATTACTTCATGACCATTATGTTCGAGTGCGGCTATGATTCCTTTCCCGCTCGATAGGGATACTTCTCTTTCGGCAGATGTTCCACCATATAGTACTGCAACTTTCATGATCAAATACCTCCTGGGCTACATTTATGTACATCATTATATTCGTTATTCACCTAATTGGAACAGTTAAAAACTTCTCTCATCATACCATGTTTTCTTGTAATGTGTGGCTGGTAATTCATCACCTCGAACAAAGAATTGGAAATCACGCCACCTGTTCCGTATACTTGCACTATCTTCAATAAGAAAGGATCTACCACTATGTCAAAGACAATTCTATTTGCATTCGCCCATCCTGATGATGAATCATTCACATGTGGGGGTACAATACTTGAGCTTTCTAAGCAGAAGGATACCAAAACAATTCTATATAGTGCTACTGCAGGTGATGCAGGGAAGTGTGGTGAACCTCCTTTGTGCACGCGTGACGACCTCGCAAACGTTCGTAGAAATGAACTACAAGAGGCGGCTGCTCATCTAGGGATCGATGAACTCGTTATCGATGACTATCCGGATGGAAAGTTAAGTGAACTTGCACCTCATACACTAAAAAACAGAATCATCACCCTACTAGACAATTATCAGCCTGACGCCGTCGTTACGTTCCCGCCACACGGGCTATCTGGGCACAGCGACCATACAGCGATACAGGAAGCATGTTTAGAAGCTGTTCAAGAATCACCAAACAGCGTAAAAGAACTATACTATGCTACGCTACCACAATCACTCGCAACTAAAACAGGAAACCCAGCGTTTGCTGATCCTGATGAAAACATCACGCTAATGAAATCCTTCACAGAGGAACATATGAAGAACGTACAGCTTGCTCTCCTTGCACATAAAACTCAGCACCTATCAGTGGAGCGAGTATTTCCATCTATCCACAATCAGAGTGGATTTACTAAATTTGAAAACAAAGAATACTTCATAAGAGCATGGGAGAGCGACTCAAAGACAGATCCCATTCTTTCATAGTTCATAAGAATAGCCTTCCGCGCGTTTTCTCCGGAAGGCTTATTTTTATTGAAAGTAGTGATTCAATTGTTTTACAGCTTCAGAGTGCATCAGTGTTTTTCCATATTCAATAACACGATAACTTGTGATTGTAGATGGATTACCGAATTCAGCTAATAGCGCGATGAGCGTATCTAACTCCATGTCACCGATTTCCTCTTCGTTAATCTTCAAATAGAATTGTTGTTGGTACGAATAAAGAATTCCACCTTCAACACCTACATCAAGTAAACGTTTCGAAAGACCGATCACATCTTCGAACGTATTAAATTCATAAAATACTTCATCGCTTTCATCAAGCGTAACCTGCATTTCGATGTATTCATCGTTGTAATCATCTTCAAAATCGGTTTCTTTCGAGCCTTTTGTAACGATTACGACCATACCTTGAGCAGGCAATGAAAACACTTCAACTGCGATAGGGCCATCTACTTTAAAGCCTAGTTCATCGTCTGCTTCCATAATCATTTCTCTGAATAACTTATGGACCTTTGGCACGTCCTGCCATAATTCTTCTTTCGTTATTCCTCGCTCGTTCAAATCGTCATAAGTGAGAAATATCTTAATTTTGTCGTATGTTAAACGTTCAAGACGCATCTAATTCCCCCCTACCGTCTGTCACCAGCATATCCTTTAACATAATATATGTGATATTACATAGATGGTTCTTGCTTGACGATATTCTTATAGTTTACACCGTATTGGGAATGTTAGACAAGTCCTGTACTTCCTATACTAAATTGAAAGTTTATGAAGCTTGTGTTTTATCCATACATCCCATTCATCTTTATTCTTTCCAACGAAATAGTGATCATAAGCTTGTCTCTTTTCTCCATGTAGATGTAGAAGTGCTCCTCCTCCAACACCGATTGTTAAATCCGGGAACTTATTATCGAGCCGATCGATCAAGTTCAAACATTTAGGTAGATTTGACATGAGGGTGCAGGATAAGAACAATATACTAGGTGCAGTGTCTTCCACTACGATTTCAATGTCTTTTTCAGGAATGCTAGGACCTAAGTAAATCACTTCAAAGCCTTTCCTTCTAAGGTATAACGTGAAGATTAAAAGTCCTAATTCATGGTACTCATCTGTTGAACATACCGCCATAACCTTAGGAAGGTATCCATCGATCGGCAAGGTATGAAAAATCATGCCTATTCTCGATCGTAAAAATGCAGTAGCGAAATGTTCATGTGCAACTGTGATCTTTTCACTTTCCCATAGTTCTCCTACTCGAACTTGAAGCTGCCCTAGGATATCTTGTACAACTTTATCAATACTAAAAAGTGAAAAGGCTTGATTTAACAATTCCTGTGCTTTGTTTTCTTCAAATGCAAGCAAGGCTTCCAAAATATCATCTGACAACACGTGAGCACGATCTCGACTTAACTCTGAAGCATCCGAGTGTGGCTCTGTATTTCCATCCTCAAGCAATTCTACTGCTTGACTGATCGTAAAGCCTTGTTCTGTCTTTTGGACTAACCATTTCAAAACCGATAAATGCTCATCTGAATAGAGGCGATGACCAGCATCATTTCTTATAGGAGAAATAATATTGTACCGTCTCTCCCATGCTCTTAACGTTCCAGGTTGTATACCTAGTTTTTTAGAGACTGCTTTAATATTATATTTACCATCCGACATAGCCCTCTACTCCTCTACTATTCATTCATCATACTCAGTATAAGGGATGGATGATGTTTGTGTAAACTTTGTATAAGTTATTTCCTCTTTAATGTAAAAACATGTGACTCAGCAGGTGCCATCAGTCTTAACGGAAGTGTGGTGGTACCGTATCCGTTACTGATCACAACAGTCGTTTCTCCAACTTGTTTTATTCCGCCTTTTTCACGTAATCCCCATCCTAAAAGTCTAATCTGACCACCATGCGTATGACCTGAAAGTAAAAGCTTAATATCTGAATCATTTGTAAGCTCATGTTTGATATCAGGGTTATGACTGATTAATATCTTCATCGGTGCTTTCGCTTTTGAACAAGCTTCTTGAAGAGAGTGGTTGTGTGTCGAGAGGTCGTCGATGCCTACTAGACTTATTTCATCTTCATTTTTCGTGATGGTTTCAGATGTGTTTTTTAAAATCGTAATATTACTTTTAACAAGTATCCGTTCTAGACGATCTGGATCTTCTTCGTAATCATTGTTCCCCCAAACGAAATAACATGGAGCAACCTTCCTTAGATCTTCTAAATTTTCCTGTACCTTTTCAAAAGAGACGCCCTTTTCCATCACATCTCCTCCGATGACAACAATATCTACTACTCCCTTAACCTCATCGATGATGCTTTCCGAAATCCTGCGGTTATGTAAATCTGATATGAAGAAGATGGTGAAGGACTCGAACTCATCAGGCAGCCCTTCAAGGAAAAGTTCTTTTCTCACAACCCTATTTAAATGTGCTTCGATCCACATATAGATCAACAGCAGCACAGAGGCTGCTGCAAAGAATAAGACCACCATCATATTTCAACGCCCCTCCTAAATTTCTTAGCTGCCCTTGCTGCTTCAATGTTGGCAGATAATACACCGTACATTGTAGCCATGATAAGAGAAGCAATTGATAACCAAACGTTTTTTTCAAACAATACCCAGTACATTGCTGACAATAAACCAAATTCCAAAAGAACTGCTCCTATTCGTGCCTTAATACCCTGAGAAATTACGTTTTCAAGTTGATTTCGAATGATACTTGCAACTGCTAAGAAACCGAATAAGAAACAAAGCGCACCAGCACCATAACGAAAACTATTCAACATTAAGTCTGTAAACGTAATGGACTTAAATACAAGCGTTTCTTCTGCAATATACAGTAAACCAAATGATGATAGTAAACGCAAAAAAGAAAGCAGCATAGAAAAAACCTCCCCCTCTATATCTATGATAGAGAAGGAGGTATTATAAATTTTATCTTACATTTCTTTAATATCTAATACTTTAAATCCGTTTTGCTCAAGTTTTGCAATGAACTGATCGATATTTTCATTCTTCTCAATCTTCATCACGATTCGTCTAACGTTCTGATTTGTTTCATCAAACGTCGATAAAGAAATAATGTTCTCATGAAAGCTTTTCGCGATTTTAGCAAGTCTTGCAATCCTACCTTCCGTTTCAGAAGAAGCGAATGCAATCCTAACACCGGTCTTTCTCATCCCGAAGGCACTTTGGAATTGATCCAATATATCTGCTCTTGTGATAATCCCGATGCACTGCTCTTTTTCATCCACGACAGCAACCAAAGGAGCATCGTTTACGAGCAATAGCGTCGTCTCGAAAACTGCCTCTTTATCTACCGTTACATCTTTTTGATAAGCGATATCTCCTGCTTTTGTTTCTTTTAAAAACTGAATTTTATCAGTCATATCGCTTTTAAAAAACGATTTATAAATTCTGTTAAAGGTTACGATCCCTTCATACCTTCCGTCTTGAATGACTGGTACGCCATCGATCTGACTCTTCTTGAGTCGCTCCAGTGTTTCTTCAAGACTCGTGTCATAATTCACAGAAATTGTTTCTCTTAGCGATTTCATAGCACTTCTTACAAACACGACTATCACCTCTTCTATAAGTTACTTCCCCCATATAATTAATACCATACTACCAATACAATGTCCTCCTTATCTACCATTAATTCAAAAATGGGTTGTACACTCGTAAAAATGGGCGATATCGTTTCTTGAAAATTCAGTCTTTTTAAGGTAAGATATTATCAAAGTAGACTTCTAAAGGACGTATATCAAACTAACGGAGATGATGGACCTATGATAAACAAACTGAAAACACAATCTTTGTTGGGTAACGATGACCTTGATTTCAACCGTCGACTCGGGATGCCTGTCGAAGTGTTCTGTCCAAAGATCAAGGATACTGTGGCATTTGGCAAAATCGAAATGTTCGATGAAAGCGCGTTACTTATCAACGGAAACTGTTTTCAAATCGAACAGTATTTATTTTTTGGCTGCCCCGAACATCGATAAGAGTTACTTGTAGAATAAATTAATATCGTATTCTTCTTTCATGTAAGAGAAGACATCATGACGCTTCTCCCATTGAGCTTCACTTTTCCATAGCTCCTCACTACGATCGATTACCTCTAGCCGCAACGAATCAAGCTCATCTTCCGCTTTCTTTAACTTCTTGGTCACTCTTTTTAACTGATAATAGACGAACCCGGTAAGGAGAAACATTAAAACGATGAAAGGTGCTTTGGACAACGAAAAAGCCTCCCAAAGAATCGAACTACTCACCTGTAGCTGGTATACTAAGAACCCACCACTCACAACCAATAAAATCATGAGTGCATAGCTATAAAACTCTGATTTAGCTTTATACTGCCTCTCTTCTCTTTTTCTATCGACCAGTTCACTCAATAACACAAGCGTCACATCAGATTGAGGTTGTGGGAGATTCCACTGCTTTAGAGCATCCATGGTTGTCCTCCTTTTTTGAAACTAGTTTATGCTTGAAACTGAGAACATAATACCATCGATGCTCCAACTTAAAATGATGGTTTAAGAATAAATCGAATACAGGAGAAAAATCGCAACCATCGATATAAAAAGCAGTGCTAAAATACGAACGAGCGTAAGAGAAGGCGTTGTTTCTTCTCTTTTTTTATTTGATCTCCCTTTCTTCTTGGCTTTATGCTTATGATATTCCTTTCTAGATGGTAAAGGGTTCTCTTTTTTCATTAAACTCACCTTTCAAGATGTGATCATTTTGGGGTTCGATATTTAATTAAACACCCCATAATGAAATCGATTAAGAAGTGCGCAGTAATCGTAACAGCTATGTTACCTGTTATCTCATATATGATTCCTAATAGAAAACTTATCCCCACAACAAGACTAAATAACACCGGCTTAGTCAAGTATCTCACATGGATGATTGCAAACAATAGACTTGCAATCACCAAGCCGAAATGCGTTTGAATCACACCACGGAACATTACTTCCTCGCTAATCGAAATTAATAACGAAAGTATGAAAATATGGAAGATCGATCTGTTCTTAAAGATGCGCTCATTAATGCCTCCATCATCGAATGCAGACTCTGGTAACAGCCTCATAAGAGCAATATCGATCAAGATGACAACTAACGCAACCCCGCCGCCGTACAAAACCATATCTGCCCATACTAGCTCGACTATTCGATCGAGAAACCACCCTTCTCGAAACAAAAAATAACCTACTATCCAAGAGATAAGTAATAAGGAAAGCTGCGTTAAATAAACATTTAAAAGTAATTCTCGATCAGAGAGGGCTTTGACAACTTCTGCTTGTTTATTCCTCACCCTTCTCCTCCACCCTCAGCATAAATTGTAACTCTTTATCCCAATCTATAGCGGTCACTTCTTTTAGAGTAGAGTCTCCCTGCTTCATATAAACCTCTTCGATTAGGCCACAGTGGTCACAGCATTGATCGATTTTAGGAACATTTTCATCGAAACGCTCTAAAAGCCCTTTGCGCCGACACTGGTTATCATAAAGCCATTTTTTAAAGTCGATCCACTTTAACAGTTTTCGTTTTCTTAACCTTTCTACCTCATTTGAAAGGTCTTCCAAAAGGCTTTGATAGTGGAATGTATTAACGATACCGTTCAATAAGATCCCTTTTTGATGCAGGTGATGAATAATGAAGCGCCATGCTGTTTCAGATAGCTTGTACCGAATGCCTTCTTTTTCATAGTCGAGTGAGATGTGCTCGCCAGCTCGTACACGCAATTCTTCTAGTATCATACTGATTTGCTGACGCTCAGGTAATTCTGTTTCAATAAACGAAATCGGTAACCGCTCATCAGCTTCAGTAAAAAGTTGAATAGCGATCGCAGGTTCTTGATCTCTACCAGCCCGACCAATTTCTTGTAAGTAGCTTTCAGTGTTCGAAGGTGGATGAAAATGAACGACGTATCTCACGTTGCTCTTATTGATTCCCATACCAAATGCATTTGTACTGCAAATTAGTGATAGTTCATCATTAATAAACTGCTGCTGAATAAGCAGACGAGATTCTGAGTCAAGACCAGCATGGTATGCAGCGACACCCTGAACACCTGATTCTGACAGTTTGATACTGACCTGTTCAGCTATCGCACGACTAGAAAAATAAATAATGCCTGGTCCTTGAAGTGTTTTTCCATATTCTAAGACCGAATTCATCTTAGAATCAAGAGTCGCATGTCTTTCTAATTTAATCGCAATATTTGGACGATCGACCGAATTGATATGTAGCGTAGGATCGACCATATTTAATTGAGCGATAATATCTTTTCGAACATCATCTGTAGCGGTAGCCGTTAATGCTAGAAGAGGCGGTTGACCGAGCTCTGCTCTAACATCACCTAGCTTTAAGTAATCGGTTCTAAAATCATGCCCCCATTGGGAAATGCAATGTGCCTCGTCTACTACCATCAAAGAAAACCGAACCTTTTTTAACGTTCGTTTTACATTATTGTTTTGTAATATCTCTGGTGATGCAAAGATAAAGGTGTATGACGATAAATTTTGCAGAGCGGTCAACCTTTTTTCGAAATCGAGAAAACTATTCAACGCAAGAACGCGTTTCTCCCCTTTCGTTTTTAATTGCTGAACCTGATCCTCCATGAGGGAAACTAGTGGAGAGACAATTAGGACTGGGGAATGACCTAAGTATGCAGGGAGCTGATAACAAAGTGATTTCCCTGCACCTGTAGGGAGCATCGCAAAGACATCTTTACCTTCCAAAACATCCCGAATGATTTCCTCTTGCCCCATTCGAAATTCTTCATAACCAAATTTATCAATTAACGTCCTCGTTAAATTCATTAAACCCCTACTTTACACAGTGTTAACCTAATTTCGAAATATCCATATCGATTCTCTAGGTGATCACGTATTGTTTTTAGCCGATGACTGTTGGTCGATCTGCTTGCCCTCAAAATGTCCTCCTGCGCTCGTTTAGAGACGAAAGGGTCGATCGAAAATGCTTCAACATTGATTGCGATCTCGACAATGTGGTCTTCTATCGTACTTTTCTTTAGTCTTCTGATCTCCATAATCTGTTGAAAGGACAATCCCTTCTGCAACATAGTGTACGTAGTACGAGTAGAAGCAGTTAAAGGGACTGGCAATGTTTTATTTTCTATAAAAGAAGTTATGATCGGATAAGATTTTGCATCATTTCGAGCATGCGTAATACATGCATGAATCACCCCATAAAAGACGATTATCCCTTCTTCAAATGAAAGATCAAGTGATGCACAGCTTTGTTCTACTGTTAATCCAGTCCTATGAAATCCGCTCAATCGAAGGACAAAGAAACGCGCATGATTCTCAGGCAATGCTTCTAACACTTGTCGAAGCTCTCGATAAAGCTGCTGAGCTGTTCTTTTCCTTTTATCAAGACTTGCTGGAAAATGCGTTCTAACCCACTTCTGTGCTTGTTCTTCACGTATTACTGGGTAAAAATTCATTGAACTATTTACAGAATGTGATAGAGCCTGCATGTACAAACTAATACGGTTCCAAAAGTCGTCTGAAACCTGGTGGTACTTCCACCCATTCAAATACTGAGGAAAAGAATGTTCTTTAAGAAATTCGTTAAGAACGTCTTGTCCTTTTTCATTGACCTTGTATGTATGTCGATCGATTTGTTCAAGTAAGCCGTCATCATAGAGCGTTGAAACGGTTTCCTCAATTTGACCACGAGCTAAATTCTTTTGCATACCAAATAAAAAAGATAAACCGAATAATTTCGCATCCTGAATCGTTTGAGATGACTTCTTCCCTTTCAACAAGTGGTAGGCACCTGAGATCGTCCTTTCACCTTTCATCTGATGTAAGACGAATAAGAGAAGTCCGTCTAAATATCTTATCATTGCATCACCCTGTTTCTTTCTACTTCTATTGTATCAAAATTTTTGTCCTGTTTAGTGAATTTCAAATCGGGTAACCTTTTAGTAAGCATAGTGAAGGATTTAGCTATTGAAAAGTCAAGGCATCACCTTTACAATAAAGTTATCAAAACATTCATTTGATGAATATTGTAGTGATGACAGACATATAGAAGTATTGAATAGGAGGTTAATACATGGCTAAGTATACTATTGTAGATAAAGATACTTGTATTGCTTGCGGTGCATGCGGCGCAGCTGCACCAGATATTTACGATTATGATGATGAAGGAATCGCTTTTGTAACGCTCGATGATAATGAAGGTATCGTAGAAATCCCTGAGGTGTTACACGAAGACATGATGGACGCGTTTGAAGGTTGCCCTACTGATTCCATCAAAATTGCTGAAGAGTCTTTTGATGGCGATCCATTGAAATTCGAATAGTACTACGAATCTCCGATATGATTATCGGAGATTTTTTTATGGTGATTTTTCAGGATATCAAATTGACACTTTAGTGCTTTCGTGGTAAAAAGTAATGTATTATCTTTTCTAAATATTATAACAAAGAAGAGAAAAAAGGAGTGGAGATTGTTGGCACATGTGCTAGTTACTGATTCTATTCAAGAGGATGGCTTACTACCATTACTAAATGACGATTCGATTCAATGTGATATAGGTTCGATTCAAAATTATGAGGAACACCTTTCAAAGTACGAAGCGCTTTTAGTTAGGAGCGCTACTAAAGTAACATCAGACCTCCTCGACAAGATGCCTAATTTAAAGATCGTCGCTAGAGCTGGAGTTGGGATCGACAACATCGATATAGAAGAAGCAACGAAGCGAGGCGTTATTGTTGTAAACGCTCCAGATGGTAATACAATCTCAACAACAGAGCATACTTTTGCTATGATGGCTTCTCTTGCCAGAAACATTCCTCAAGGAACAAATAGTTTAAAAAACGGAAAGTGGATGAGGAAACAATACGTCGGTACAGAATTAAATCGTAAAACACTCGGTATTATTGGATTAGGAAGAATCGGTACAGAGTTATCAAGGAGAGCGAGAGCATTCGGAATGCAGGTAATGGTATTCGATCCTTTTTTAACAAATGATCGTGCGGATAAGTTAGATGTGGCTTCAGTTGATATCGATGAGCTACTCGAACAGTCTGACTTCATTACTGTTCATACGCCTCTTACCGAAAACACACGAGGATTGATCAATGGGGAAACACTAGCGAAAACAAAAAAAGGTGTTTTTCTAATCAACTGCGCAAGAGGTGGAATCATTGATGAGGATTCACTCATCCCTTATCTTGACTCTGGACATATCGGCGGCGTCGCACTAGACGTATTTGAATCCGAACCTCCACGTGAGGATCACCCTCTTCTTAAATATGACCAAGTGATTGTTACCCCTCATCTAGGTGCTTCTACGAAAGAAGCTCAACTGAATGTAGCCGCACAAGTTGCGGATGAAGTACAACTGTATTTGAGCGGCAAACCAATTCGAAATACAATCAATCTACCTGCTTTCTCAAACGAAGAATATGAAAAGATTAAACCATACTACGAATTAACTCGTAAGATGGGAAGCATTCTTTCACAATGCATGAAAACAGCAGTTAACGTCGTAGATGTCACCTACGCTGGAACGTTAACAGAATTAGATACAGCGATCTTAACAAGAAGTTTAATGGCTTCATTCTTACGATATAGACTAGATACGACAGTAAACGAAGTGAATGCTCCTTCAATTGCAAAAGAACGCGGAATCACATACGGAGAAAAACATACATCTGAGACTCACGGATACTCCAATCTAATATCAGTGACGGTCGAAGGAGACAAAGGTTCTTTTTCCTTACAAGGAACGTACATCAAAGAATACGGCGAGAGGATCACCCAATTAAACGGATTCGACATCGACTTTCATCCACAAGGACACTTATTATATATTCAGCATAATGACAGACCAGGCGTTATCGGTAACGTAGGAAAAGTGTTAGGGGAACATGAAGTAAACATCGCTACGATGCAAGTAGGAAGAAAAGTGGCAGGTGGGGAAGCAATCATGATGTTATCATTTGATGAAGCACTCCCTTCCCATATCGAATCAACGATCAGTAGCGTACAAGACATTGTTAAGGTGGAGCAAATTAAAGGCGTGTAATAAAAAAGACCAAGAGCAGCTGCTCTTGGTCTTAATTGTGTAAAGGATATCCGGGGTGAATACACATGAAGCTGTTACTAAATCTTGATAGACTTACGCTCTCCCTTATTAAAGGTCATAAGCTGTGAATAACCGACAGACTTAGCGAGTGTTAGCGCCTGATCATAGTCTGCACCTACATCTTCAGGTACATGAGCATCAGAAGAGAGTACGATTGGAATGTCTTTTTCATAGCACATCTTCAATAGATCATAATCAGGATAAAGCTCACCAACAGGCTTTCTTAAGCCAGCAGTACTTATTTCCACACACGTCTTTGAATTCGCAAGGGCATTCGTCGCTCGATCATACTGCTCTAAAAGAAAGTCTTTATCATCTGGTTTATACTTGAAGATCTTGACGAGATCTAAATGCCCAACGATATCGAATAAGTTCGATTCTGCAAGTGTGACGACCTGATCGAAGTATTTTCTGTACGTATCGACAACATCTCTTTCATCCCACAAATGTCGATATTCCGCAAGATCGATACCGAAGTCATCGACCCAATGAATCGAGCCTATCACATAATCAAATTGGTAAGACGAAATGAATTTCTTCATCTCGGCATGTTTTCCAGGCGTGTAATCCATTTCAATGGACATTTTCACATCCATTCCATTGTCCTGTGCCTCATTAAATAAACGCACATAATCCTTCATACTGTACCATCTACGTTCATTCACCCAAGGATTTTTAAGAATATCTTCTGTTTCATAAAAATGATATGCATGTTCTGATATACCAAAGTGTTCAATATTCTTCTTTCTGGCTTCTTCTACGAATTTTTTTAAGTAATCTAGTGTTAGCGTCCCTTTTTCCAAATGGTTATGATAGTCAGTATACATGCCTTCATCCCCTTTATCGAACTAGTTTGACATTTCCACTATCATTGTAACGTACAAAAGCTTAACAGGATAGCAAATGCAGAAAATTGAAATGTCTCACTTATTCTTGGATTAGGGGCACATCCTAACACTATTGGTGATCATTTAGATCAAATTCCTCTGCAATTTCAGCCATTTTCGAGGGCATCTTTTCATCGTTAAACACATTTTGAGCATTTTTAAAGCGTGTTGGGTTTATTTTACGAACCTTCTGGTTAACACTACTCTTTCCATAGCCGATATATGAAGGATAGTTCGCTTGTTCAGCGTGCCCACCTTCCCGCACTTTCTTTTCACTTGAACCGGATGACTGAGCACTTAAGCTGCTGTACCCTTTTTTAATCGTATTACTCGTAGCTTTCCTTGCTCTTTTAGAGACTGATAGGATCAGCACGATTACAGACAAAAACCCTAAGGGACCCATTAATACTTTCATACTTTTTTTCAATGTCGTTTCCTCCTGTCCAACTGTTTATCCTACTTAACTATTGTGTAGCATTCACGATAGGATTATACGTGGGACAGGTTAAAAGGGAAGTAGAATAGAAAAAGAGCCTCCAAAATGAAGACTCTAGACTACTTAAGGTAAAAAGAAAGAGAATGTCGTTCCCTCACCATCTTTACTATGGACAGAAATTTGACCTTGGTGGGCTTCTACAATATTGCGTGCGATCGCAAGGCCGAGCCCGGTTCCTGAGCGTCCTCTCGTTCTAGCTTTATCTGCTTTGTAAAATCTTTCGAACACAAATGGAAGGTCCACTTCAGGAATACCTGATCCTGTATCTTTCACATCGAACTGTACACCGTTACGTTGAACCGTAATGATCAAGCTAACTTCTCCCTCTTTCGGTGTATGTCTCACTGCATTATCTAGTAAATTGGTTAAGACTTGTTCGATTCGGTCCGCGTCAATTGAAAGTGTATGATCGTGGTCTGATACATAATAATGCAAGCCAACCTCTCTCTCTCGGGCTGGACCTTGGAACTTCCTCAAAATCCGCTGACCAAAATCGTAAAGGTTGATCTCACTATAATGAAGCTCAGTATGGCCAGCTTCCATTCTAGCAAGGTCAAGAAGCTCATTAACAAGACGCCCCATCCTTAACGATTCATCATAGATGATTTGAGCAACTTCCTTCTTTTCCTCATCACTGCTTGCGATGTCATCGACAATCGCTTCACTGTATCCTTGAAGCATCGCGATAGGTGTTCTTAATTCATGAGAAACGTTCGCGATAAAATCCTTTCTAAGCTTATCCAAACGACGCTCTTCTGTCATATCTCGAAGGACAGCCACAGCGCCTCGGATTGCAGATTTATTATAGAGTGGTGTCATCACGATCACCCAGTTACGCCCCTGTAACTCTACTTCGGTGAGCTGTTCTCGTTCTTGCATCACCACGAGACTAAATAATTCATTGATATCTTCAGGGACTTCTTTTCCAGGCTCCTCTTGCATACCCTGCTCATAATACCACGCCTTCAAGAACCTCTCTGCAGGAGGATTGGTACTTAAGATCGCTCCTGTTTTATCGAATGTAATAACACCGTCAGCCATACTACTCAGTATACTAGACAGCTGTTCTTTTTCTTGATTTAAGGCCGTTACATAGTTGTTCAATTGCCTCCCCATACGGTTAAAGGCAACTGACAGTTCTCCTATTTCATCGTGAGTAACCATTGGAACTTTCGTATCGAACTTCCCCTTTGCAACCTGCGTTGCGGCTTCTCTCATCTTCCTAAGGGGTGCTGTAATACGGGTCGATAAGAAAAAGGCAAATATGGTTGTGAGAACAATAGCGATACCTGCTGAGATGTAGATCAAGTTTCTAGCTTGTCTCGTTGTTTCTGCTATAACATCTAGAGACTGATAAAGAAATACCGCTCCGTTTTCACTTCCAACTTGCATCGGAACGCCGACGATCAACAAATCATTTCTTGAAACAGAGTCAGCTGCCAACTCTCCTTGTTTCACGACGGTACGTTGGTTTGTAAATACATCCTCAAGGACTGGATCGTCTTTGAACACACGTAGTGGAAAGTTTGGTAGTCCGTGACTATTAGGTGAATATTGAATGGTAGAGCGATCCTCTATATCTTCAATCACCATTACTCCAGTTGGGTAGAAATCTGTAATTTCCCATGCCGTATCCATAGCTTTTTTTCTATCATCGTAATTTTCGATTACGGAAGACACTTTCGTCGCAAGTCTTTCCATCTCTTCTGCTTCTTTTTCAACATGAAAATCTTCGAAAAACTGAAGCAATAGAATGGTCAAGATAAATAAAACGGAAGCCACAAGAAGGATGATGGTCAACCATAGCTTCCCTACAACACTTCTCCAGATCATTAGTCTTTAGCTGCCTCGAACTTGTAACCCACTCCCCAAACGGTCGAAATCATTCCAGCTGCATTAGGGGATACCTTGTTTAATTTCTCTCTCAAACGTTTCACATGTGTGTCTACCGTTCTTAGATCACCAAAGAATTCATAGTTCCATACATCTTTTAATAAATCTTCTCGTGAAAAGACTTTATCAGGTGCTTTTGCTAGAAAATATAATAGCTCATATTCTTTTGGTGTAAGATTAATGATTTGATCTTCAGCTAAGACACGGTGTGCATCATGGTCGATCGTTAAATACGGAAAGACGATTACGTTTTTTGTTGTTGTTTCAGTTTGTAAAAATTTCGTTGTTGAAGACCTTCGTAAAAGGGCCTTCACACGTAAGACAACTTCTCTTGGACTAAAAGGTTTTGTGATATAATCATCAGCACCCACTTCAAATCCTTGCACACGATTGGCTTCCTCACCTTTTGCGGTTAACATGATCACTGGCGTAGCCTTATGTTCACGCAGCTGTTCACAAACTTCAATTCCATCTATTCCTGGTAGCATAAGATCCAGCAGAATAAGGTCAAAATCGTCTTCTGTTGCTATCTCTAAAGCAGCCTCTCCGTTCTCTGCTTCTTCAATTTCATAGTTTTCTCTTTCTAAGTACATTCGTAACAGTTTTCTAATACGGTCTTCATCATCTACAACTAATATTTTTGCGTCTTTTTCCAAGAAGATTCCCTCCTACTTGTACTACTCTATCTTATTTTATCACGCACACAGCTTTAGAGACCACTAATCAAGAAACCGCATACAACCCTTCAGCCATTGTGCTTCATTCTTTGCCTTCTCATACTAATCATTATTCCTAATTTAATGAAAGAAAACCTTCACATTCTGTGAAGGCTTTCAGATTATGCATAAGAATGAAGACCTGAGATGACAAGGTTAACAACGACTAGGTTAAGCATAATGATGATAAATCCTACTACTGCAAGCCAGGCTGACTTCTCTCCTTGCCAGCCTCTTGAGAGCCGAAGATGTAGATATGCTGCATAAAAAAGCCATGTAATGAGTGCCCATACTTCTTTAGGGTCCCAGCCCCAGAAACGCGTCCATGCGACTTGTGCCCAGATCATTGCAAAGATGAGCGCTCCTAATGTGAAAACAGGGAACCCAATCGCCACTGCACGATATTGAATTTCGTCCACAAGTTCTTCGTTTACATTTTTAACTGCAGGCTGTAAAGCGGCTCCGATCCGTTTTCTTAGAATTAGACGGATGATCCAATATAAAACGAAACCACCAAGCATCGACCAAACTAATGTATTGAGTTTTTGAGCAGCTTTTTCACCCTTCATCCAAGAAGGAGCATCAACGAGTGGTCCGAATTCATTTCCACTAACATATGTGGCATCTGTTGGACCAATAAGAGTTGGAATGGTGTACTCTACGGTAGCTGGTTGATCGTTGTTATCTACAAAATCATAAGTAGATGAATAACCCGCTGCTTCAAAACTAAGTGATATGATAACGAATGCAATTGTACTGATCAGCGTGTACATCACTGCTTCAAGCCAAAAGGTCGATTTACTTGCTTTTTCTTGGTTCACCTTTTTTACCAGGTAAACGAGCCCTGCAGCAAAACTGATCGCAAGAATTCCTTCCCCAAGTGCTGCAGTCGTAACATGAATCTTTAGCCAGTTACTTTGTAAAGCAGGTATGAGCGGCTGAATTTCAGAAGGAAATACACTCGCGTAAGCAATGATGATAAGAGCGACCGGCATGGCGAACACACCGATGACGTTACTTTTATAAATGACATAGATCATTAGGAAGGCAAATACCATCGTCATCCCAAAGAATGTCGTAAACTCAAAGAGGTTGCTGACTGGCGCGTGACCTGCCGCAATCCACCTTGTAATAAAATATCCTAGTTGAAATAGAAAGCCGACGGTCGAAAGGATGAATCCTCCACGTCCCCACTTCTTAGCGTGGGTCTCTTCATCTGACTTTCTCCATTTCTTTCCAAGCAGTGAAATGGCGAAAACAAGACTTGCTGCAAAATAAATAAAGAAAGATATATAAAGCAAGTTACTGCTGAGTTGTGCCATCTCATCATGCCTCCCTTCGTAATAGAGGTGCTATTTTTGTTCAGATTGATCTTGAGGCATCTCAATCCCCGTTTGTTCTGTAATTGATTCAAGTTCGCGTCTTAGCCCATACCAATTCTTATTCGTATGAGACGCAATCCACAGTTCATCATCTTTTCTACGCACCCAAATCCTGCGGTGATTCCAGTACATTCCTTGTACAACACCGATCATAAAGATTGCTCCACCGATACCAAGAATCCAGAGCGTGTTGTCTTTTCGGACAACGAGACCAGATACATTCTTCGTATCAACATTCTGGAAAGACATCTTATATTCATTCTCACCTAATGGCTCTAAGTTTTGACGGATCGCGACAAACGCAACCTCACCATCTGGATGTTCTGGAGAGATCATCCGAAGAATGAATGCTGGGTTATTAGGGATTTTTGATTTTGTAGTCGGCTCACCTTTATCGTTAAATTCAAAGTCTGGAAAATAATCCATTACTTCGACTCGATATCCCTCATCGAGTGCATACTCATCTTCAGGGTTGTATAAATCGATGGTTAGTTCGCCGAATGATTCACCCGTTTCTTTTTTATCTAACGTAAAGGTCATGCTTTGCAGTTCGTTAAGCTTATAGTCAACTTGATAGATTGCATAGTCATCAAACTTCAGTGGCCTGTTTACTTGAATTGGATGTTCCTTTATCTTCTCTAGTTCTGGCTCTGTTCCAGCAATTCTATCTCCAACCTGCTTATAAAGAACTGCATCTGTTTGATAGTTTTTAGCTACAACTTCCTGACCAGACTGTTCGATCGCATCTTTAAACTTCTCGTCATTATTATCATAGGTTTCTAGTATGAAGCCGTCGCTCTTTAAATAATAAGCTTCTTCTGTACCTTTGATTTTTCTCGTTTCGTCTTCTTTAATCCATAGAACTTCATCCACGTACATACCAGGGAAGAATCGAAGCATTCCTCCGATGAGAAAGATGATTAACCCGATGTGATTTACATAAGGACCCCATCGAGAGAATCTATTTTTCTCTGCAAAAAGGTGACCATCTTCTTCTCTAACATTGTACCTCTTGTTCTGAAGCACTTCCTTCACCTTAGAAAGACTCGGCTTATCACCTTCTATGTTGGTAATACCAAAGTACTTCTGACGCTTCATAAAGCTTTCGTGACGGATCGTCCGTTGTTTTCTCAACGAGCGATACAAAGGGACGAAACGGTCAAGACTTGCAACGATCAACGATAGACCTAAAGCAGCAATGAGGAGCATATACCACCAGGAACCATAAAGATTATGAAAGCCTAAATCATAAAACAATTGACCTGGGATGCCGTATTGGTCTCGATAGTACTCAGATGGGTCAGAAAGAGGAGGTATGTACATTTCTTGAGGGAATATCGTTCCAAGCGCTGAAGCAACTAACAGCAGCACGATGATCCATATCCCTACCTTAACAGAAGAAAAGAAGTTCCAAACCTTGTCGACAATGGTTGTTTTATAGGTTTGAGATCTTCTCGCACTTCCTTCATATCTCATATTTAGAAGTTTCTTTGATTCTAAGTCTCCTTGAAGCGGCTTCCCACATGCCTCACATATTTCAGTTCCATAAGGGTTCACGTGTCCGCATTCACAGGTAATCGTTTTGTTACTCATTCGAACACCCCGTTACGGTTGGATTCGCTTCATATACTCATCGATCACTTCTTCAGATAAACTGGCTTCTGTCTTCTGTATCACTTTACCGTCTTTATCGATTAAGAATGTAACCGGAATTGGTCCAACCCCATAATGATTTGTTACGTCGTTTCCTTTATCAAGAAGTACTGGAAAACTAAGCTTATAGCGATCAACAAAACTCTTTGCAGTAAGCTTCGGTTCTGAAACATTCACTGCCAGAATTTCTACTCCTTTTTCCTTGTATTCTTTATACTTCTTGTCCATCGCTGGCATTTCATCTTTACATGGCTCACAGTACGTTGCCCAGAAATTCAGGAAAACCCCTTTTCCTCTATAATCCTTCAACTCCACTTCATTTCCTTCTAAATCAGAAAGAATAAAGTTAGGAGCTTGATCGCCCGCTTGAACGACACCGCTATCATTCGCGAAAAAGTTCGTATAGAACGTATATCCGACTGCTAGTAATACAGCAGCCAGAATCACCGTTCGGACAACGAGCCGGTTTTTTTTCTTCATTTCACACCAACTCCAATCAAACAAAACAATACTACTTTTACTATAACGTGCTGTCTGGAATACGAATGACTATTTTTTTGACTTTTGTGTGACAGCCTCGTTACGAAGCTGCTTGACCTCGTATGGTTTAAGCTCACGGTATTCCCCAGAATTAAGCCCAGTTAATTCTAAAAAGCCATATCTTTCGCGCTTTAGCTTCTGAACAGGGAATCCTAACGCTTCAAACATTCTTCTCACCTGGCGATTTTTACCTTCATGAATCGTGATTTCTACGATTGATTTTTGTTTTTGCTTATCGATCGATAGAATTCTCGCTTGTGATTTAGAGGTTTTCCCATCTTCAAGATGTACACCGTTCTGTAGCTTTTGAATAACCTCTTTTGTGACGATTCCTTTCACTTTTACCACGTAGACTTTGTCGATTTTGTAACTTGGATGCATAAGCTTATTTGCAAAGTCTCCATCATTTGTTAAGAGTAGCGCACCTGAAGTGTCATAATCCAACCTGCCAACAGGGAAAACACGCTGCTCGATATGATGAAAATAATCCGTAACGGCTTTTCTTCCTTTGTCGTCTTCTACTGTAGAAATGACTCCAGTTGGTTTATAAAACAAAAAATAAACCGGCTGTTCACGATACACCGGAATTCCGTCCACTTCTATTTTGTCACTGTCTTTTACTTTCGTTCCTAGCTCTGTAACAAGCTTTCCGTTCACCTTCACTCTGCCTTCTTCAATCAATGTTTCTGCTTTTCGTCTAGATGTAACTCCAGCTTGTGCGATTACCTTCTGTAAACGTTCCATATCATTCACCTCACTAAAACATCATACTCTTGTGTTAACGAAACCTCAAGTACAGATTCATTCTATCATTCATTATAGGCAATTCGCATCTTAACCAACCATTTAAAATGCAAAAAGAGTCTCTTGATGAAAGAGACTCACAAACTGTCGAGAAAGCTTTAAGAGCTATTTACCATGAATATTGTGAGATTTCCGCTACAGGATGCTCGCTTTCCGCGGGGCGGGCGGTGAGCTTCCTCGTCGCTTACGCTCCTGTGGGATCTCACCTGTCCCGCTGATCCCGCAGGAGTCGAGCATCCTTCCGCTCCAATCCACGTAAGGATGTTCAAATTCATAGAAAAAATAACCTGATGTGACACCACACCAATAAATAATGGCATATAAGATTGGAAAGTACTAGTTGATATAAATGTAAACTAGTAGGAGTGACATCTCTCCCATGTTCTAACGTGCGCTGGAAGCTCGGACTATTTTGCAGGAGACCCTGACGTTCGTCCACAGGAAAGCAAGATGTGTTCCATTGCGTTTAGGATCCACAATATCCTAAAGGTATGTTTTATTTAAGAGACTCTTAACCAAAGACGATCGTGACGAAAACGATTGCTGCGATGATTCCGACTAAGTCTGCAAGCAATCCTACTTTTAAGGCATTCCCCATTCGTTTTATACCTACTGCACCAAAGTAAACGGTAAGGATGTATAGGGTTGTATCAGTACTTCCTTGCATCGTCGACGCTAACCTTCCAATAAATGAATCTGGTCCGTATGTTCTTATGATGTCTGTCGTCATCGCTAGAGCACCTGTCCCAGAAATCGGGCGAATGAGAGCTAGAGGGACGATTTCTGTTGGAACACCGATCATATCGAGGGGAGCTTTTAACATGTCGCTCACAAACGCCATGGCGCCAGACGCTCTAAAAACTGAGATTGCAACCATCATTCCGATTAGATAAGGGACGATGGAGATCGCAATCGAAAGCCCTTCTTTCCCACCTTCTACAAATGATTCGTAAGTAGGGACTCTTTTTAACGTTCCATAAACAAGAACAAACGCAATTAATATAGGGATAATCCAGATCGAGATATTCAGATCATCTCCCCCTTATCTCCTATTGAACATGCGATCGATGATAATTGCGCCTATCGTTGAACAAACGGTAGCCGCAATTGTCGTTCCTATTATTTCGGCAGGTGATATGGAGCCATACTTCATTCGAATCGCTATTACACTAGTAGGAATCAATGTAAGACTAGAAGTATTTAAGGCTAGTAACGTTACCATCGATCGAGAAGCGCTATCTCTCATGTGATTTAATTTCTTAAGCTCTTCCATCGCTTTGATGCCCATAGGTGTTGCAGCATTTCCAAGTCCGAACATGTTTGCGATCATATTCGATAAGATATAGCCCATAGCTGGGTGATCTGGAGGAACTTCCGGAAATAGCTTCGAAACGATCGGTTTGAAAACGTTCGATAAACTCACTAAGAGGCCAGCGTTTTGTGCGATCCTCATTAGCCCGAGCCAGAAAACCAGGACGCTTAACAATCCGATACAAACAGCTACAGCTTCTTCCGCACCGCTAAAAATGGCTTTGTTCACTTCTTCCATAGTGCCGTTAAACATCGCATAAAGAATACTAAGCACGAAAAGGCCCACCCATATCAAGTTAACCATATAGATCACGCTTAATATCTAGTGAAAACAGCTTTTTAAAGAAACCCCAAAACCCTTTGCTTTCCGTTTCACTTTCGTATGTTAGAGGTGCTTTGACGATTACTTTGTCATCTAAGCTTATTTTATAAATACCAACTGGATCTTGAAATGATTCAGGGTCATCCCAAGATTTCTTCTCTGGTGGTTTTGCCAGTAGGATACTTGATTCGATTTCTTTCCTCTCGTTCTTAGTCAATGGATAAACTAGATCACGGTGTAATTTAACCTTTCCTTTATACGGTTCCTTTTTCACTTCATCAAGGAAACCTTTTTCTGCTAATGTAGTGAGTTCATAATTCTGATAACCCCAGTTAAACATTCCGATATGATCGTTCCAATCGGATGGTGCATCGAGCGTAACCGCTATTAACGACATACCATCGCGCTCAGCCGTGGAAACGAGCGTCCGTTTCGCTCTTTTCGTATACCCCGTCTTCCCTCCGGTCGAGTCGCTATAGAGACCCGTTACTAACTTATTTTTGTTTCTCCAAACGTAATCCCAGCTTTCATTTTCATTCGGTGCTCTATGAACTTCTGTACTCGATATGATTCGATACATTTCATTGTTCATGGCATATTGGGTAAGAAGCGCCATATCATAAGCAGTTGAATAGTGCTCTTCATGGTCATCAAGGCCATGCGGATTGGCAAAGACTGTCTTCGTCATTCCGATTTCTTCTGCCTTGTAATTCATCAATCGCACAAACCCTTCAAGGCTCCCTCCCACTTCCTCAGCAATCGCCACAGCTGCATCGTTTCCAGAACGCAGCATCAATCCATATACAAGGTTCTCGAGGGATATTTTCTCTCCAGGTTTTAAATAAAGTGAAGACCCTTCTGTGCCTGATGCACGGGAACTAACCTCTACGTTCTCATTCATCTTTCCAGACTCTATCGCTAATATCGCAGTCATAATCTTGGTGATACTTGCAATCCTTCTCTGTGTATAGGCATCTTTCTCGTATAATATCCGTCCTGTATCTTGTTCCATTAATATTGCACTACGCGCTGACACGCTCACGCCTTTTGCAAAAACATTCTCAGGGATCAAAAGGAACAATAAGGTGATGATTAGTATAACGATGCTTACTTTCGAACGTAACAACTTGTTCATGACTTCCACGTCCCCTGACTCCGTATTTGTACAAGTCTATGAACGACAGAACGTGGATATGATTATCATTTATTATTTGAACGTCCGAAATCCGTGGCTTTCTTTAATGCAAATTCCTCAGCTGGTATCCTTATTTTAAGGAGTAAGAAGGCATTTAAAACTGTGAATAACAACGCTGTTATATAGGATGAAAAGATAAGGGGCAATGCGATGATTTCAATCACAACAATAAGATAATTTGGATGTCTAATAAACTTGTATGGCCCCTTTGTAACAACATTTGCGTCTGGAAGTACAATGATCTTAGTATTCCAAAATCTCCCTAGACTTTTTATCGTCCAAACTCTAAGTAATTGAGTGATGATAAAGATCGTGAGCATGACTGTCCACACAGAAGAAAGCTGAAACCCTCTTATCGCTCCCTCAACAAAAAACGCCGCTAGAAAAGCAACATGAAGCATAACGATGAATTTGTAGTGCTCCTTCCCAGCTTCGAAGGCTCCCTTATCTTTCATCCATCTTTCATTCCTCTTTGCAACCATCAGCTCTGCAAGCCGCTGCCCAACAATCAATAGAAAGAAAACAGTAAACACAATCGTCATGCCGAACGCACTTCCTCCCACTCCAATAGTAGTAATTCAGAACAAAAGCCTGGCCCCAATGCTGCCATCAACCCTGTCGCTCCAACTGTACATTCTTCACGTAAAAACAAATCTAATACGAAGATGACGGTTACTGAGCTCATGTTTCCAAATTCTCTTAATACGGACCTTGAATTAGCTGTTTTGGACCGGTCCATGCCTAAGGCCTCTTCATAAGCAGCTAAAACTTTCGTTCCTCCTGGATGCGCGATAAAATAATCGATGTTTTCAACATTGTTTAATGTAAGGAACTCTTTCACGTTCGGCTCAAGCCACTTAGAAACGATAGATGGGATCGATTTTGAAAAAACGACGTGCAATCCTTGATTACTCACGTCCCACCCCATCACGTCTTCAGAGTCTTTCATCAATGTAGAGTATGTTGTACGGATGACTGGTAGACAAGCTAATTTCGATCTTTTTAGAAGTGGAGAGTTATTCCCACATAGAAGTACACATGAGGTACCGTCTGCAAAAAGGGCTGTTCCAATCAAGTTACTTTTTGAATAGTCACCATGCTGAAACGTTAAACTACAAAGTTCCACGTTCACGACGATGACGGTCTCTTCTGGGTGAGCTAGACAGTAATCATGCGCTCTTGATAATCCCGCAGCACCACCTGCACATCCCAACCCCCATATCGGTATTCGTTTTGTATGAGAAGAAAAAGGAAGAACGTTCATCAATCTAGCTTCAATACTTGGAGTCGAAATCCCAGTGGTAGAAATGAAGAAAATAGCATCTACCTCACTACAGTCCACCTTCGATTCAAGGTAATACGAGTTTTCTAAACAGTCTAGGATCGCCTTAGAGGCATAATCAACAGAAAGGGTGATATACTTTTCATTCTTCTCCTCAAAAGTAGGCCCTCCCTTATACCACTCCACAGGCATCGCAAAATACCTCGAGTCGATCTCCGCGCTTTGAAAAGCAGGTAAGAGCCTGTCTATATCTTTAAAATGACTACCAAACTGATCTCTTGCAAATGTTATTGCTTCATCTTGACCTAAACGATTGGGAGGAAGGTGTCTTCCTATCGATAGAATCATCATACCGACTCCTTCAACGATCTTTTCGTTTATTTTGAGATTTATTGGTAGTTATTATTCTAAAAAGTTACACAAAAATGAGGTACTCATCATTGAGCACCTCATTCGTCTTATCAGTTCTGTTTTATACGATTTAGCGAAGATTGTATCCCTTCTAAATCACTACTTTTTATGACATCGATGAACTCATCGGCATCACTAATATAAAGTCGCTTTCGTTCTGGGTATCGCTCAAAAAAGCAAAGTGCGATCTTTTCTTTTAAAAAGGATTCTCCTCCTAAAATTTCTTCTTCGATCACTTTACTCTCAAATACAGTTGGGTACAAGACTGAGAAATTCTTTTCAGCTCCATTTGATTCATATGTAACCGTCATCCTCGAAAAAGCATCCTCTGGTGAATTTGAACGTTCCTTCTCTAACTCTCCACCTACAATTTGTTTAATTTGCATAGATACCCCCTCCGATTCGTATGGTCAGTCAGGAATTTCTTGAAACTTCTCGAAAAATAAATCTGCTTCATCATCTTCTCCCTGATCTTCCCCATCTGGTAATGGTGGAAGGTCTTCAATCGCGCTCAAACCAAAATGAAACAGAAACTCTCTTGTCGTCCCATAAAGAATTGCCCTACCTGTCTTTTCAGCTCGGCCAACTTCTTTAATCAGAAGTTTACTCATTAACGTTTGAAGAGGCTTATCGGTCTTTACCCCCCGTATTTCCTCTACCTCTACTCTTGTGATCGGCTGCTTATATGCGATGATAGCTAGCGTTTCAAGTGCTGCTTGCGATATGGATTGGTTCTTAGGATCCTCAACCATTTTTTCAATGTAAGAAGCATTCTTTGAGTTCGTAGTTAGCTGATAGCTTCCTCCAAGAAAAACGATTTGAAAACCTCTTTCCTTCTCAATATATTCTTCCTGCAATTCGTTTATTGCTTCTAACACATTCTTTTCATCGATCGAAATCGTTTCAGATAAGCTCTTCAGATCGATTCCTTCGTCTCCTACTACAAACAGGAGACTTTCGATGATACTTTTTATTTCTTCGTTCGACACTACATTGCCTTCCTTTCACACTCAAAAATCATAATTTCACCGAAGTTTCCTTCTTGTTCACAGCTCACATACCTTGTTTTCATAAGTTCTAATATAGCTAGAAACGTAACGATCATAGGACCCTTTTCCTGTTCGGTAAATAGATCCGTAAATCGCTTTCGTTTTCCACCTTTCAGCTGCTCCTTGATCTCGCTCATTCGGTCCTCTATTGGGATCTCTTCGGTTTTAATCGTCGTTCTTTTAGGCTTTTTCTCTTTCACTCTTCGCGACATTTTTTGAAAAGCTGCAAGCATATCATAAAGCGTAACATCTCCGATCGATGTGTTTGAATCTTCGCGGCTATATTCAGTCATATCAGCTGGTGGACGAGTATATAATAAGCTTCGACTGCTCTCTTTTTTCTTTAACTCATCTGCAGCTTCTTTATATTTCCGGTATTCGACAAGTCGCTGAACCAGCTCATCACGGGGATCTTCATCAAGTTCTGCATCTTCTTCAAAAAGCTCTTCTTCTCGTTGGGGTAAAAGCATTTTGCTTTTAATAGCGAGAAGAGTTGCGGCCATTACAAGATATTCACTCGCAATGTCGAGCTCTAGTTCTTGCATCGTATGTATATATGTTAAATATTGATCAGTGATTTCTGAAACGGGTATGTCATAAATATCTACTTCATACTTATTGATCAAATGTAACAATAAATCTAAGGGACCTTCGAAAGCATCCACCTTAACATTATAGTGTTTCATAAATTCATCTTCCTTTTATATACCATCTAATAAACCGATTATATCACACTGAATCCGTGTACCGGCTTAGGAAAATACAAATAAAGACCGGGCGAATGCCCGATCTATCATTGCTTTTGTTGACCGAGGACTGAGCTGATCATCGTTGAAACATCCTCTGTATTTCCTTTTTTGGGCTGGCGATTTTGGTACACACTGTACAATGCAGCCCCAACACTAACCGCTGTTAATAAAGGCATCATATTGCTTCTCTTGCCCATAATGGCCACTCCCGATTTCGTTTTAGTTCAATAAGATGAACCGGTCTTATTATGCTACATGTCCAGGTATCCCATTCACTTTTAAAGTGCTTTCATCATGTGCTAAACTACAAGGGAATTGGAGGAAATGACATGTATCCAAAAGCTTATATTGATTATTTAGTGCATTTTCACGGTTTGCGAGATTATTTTGAATGCCACGAAATATTAGAAGAACACTGGAAAGAAGATCCTCGTGGTGAGCGAAAACCCCACTGGGTCGGTCTTATTCAAATTGCGGTCGGTTTATATCATCATCGAAGGGGAAACGTTGCCGGAGCTAAACGCATGCTCACAAATGCAAAGAAAATTGCTTTAGAGGAAAGAAAAGCTCTCGAACAGCTTTCACTAGAAGTAGATGCCCTTATCGTTAAGCTGACAAAACAGATCGAACTCATTGAAAAAAACGCACCATACGAAAGTATAGACCTCCCGATAACAAGTCCAAAACTTCTCGAGCTTTGTGATGCACGCTGTACGGAAGTAGGCTGTGTATATGGATCTCCAAGTGA
This sequence comes from Anaerobacillus sp. ABR4_321, assembly GCF_056158505.1. Taxonomy (NCBI): domain Bacteria; kingdom Bacillati; phylum Bacillota; class Bacilli; order Caryophanales; family Bacillaceae; genus Anaerobacillus; species Anaerobacillus sp. ABR4_321. The sequence continues at coordinate 2,270,666 of NZ_JBSWTK010000001.1, read as the reverse complement.
TTTAACGAACGAATATATCGTCCATAAACACACGAAACGAGATCGAACAGAGGTACTCGAAGAACGAGATCAACAAATCCAAATTCGTAAAGAAAAAAGGAACGGCTGAGCCGTTCCTTTTTAGCTTGTGGAGAAACCTATGTCCTTAATCGGTGCTCCCGATGCCGTAGTCGATTGCACGCTTTCCGGGGACGAACGTCCAAGCCCGAGGTGAAGCCCACACCCCGGTCTCGGCCGCCCGTACGACCGCAGGAGTCCGCGAACGTCTCTCCTACTTGATAAGAATAAATCCAAAACGAACAGTCCGTCCCAATGGTTTAACAGTCGAATTTGGAGCTTCTGACCAACACTTTCTCAACATCAGGAGCCTGACTACTTTCATCGCAATACCGAGACTTTTTCGCCACTCTAAAAGGAACGGCTCCGCCGTTCCTTTTTTAATTAGATATATTGATATTTCCCTCAAGATGACATCTCTCAAAGAATGTTCCTGTAAACTCATTCCCTTTAATATCAACATCATCAGTTAGGATCTCACATAGAGCCTCAACCATTTGTTTACCGATTCCCTGGTGACGGTGAGAAGGGTTGACACTAATGTCTTTCAGTTCAACTTCGGTATCACTGATCCACTCAATACCCAATAGTCCGATGATATCTTCATCTTTCCACAGATAGAGCTGTCTTGAGTCCATATCTTCATAATCTTTGATGGACTGCTGAAGCTTCTTTATTTCTTTTTCATTTGGCATAAAGCTCAAAAGTCCCATTGCGATCTTTTCATGAGCTTTTTTATATCGAATTAACATCATTATCCCTCATTAAAGAAATTCTTGGCGTTCTGTTTATTACCATATTCAATCATACGATGAAGTGTTCATACAAGTCTTCGCACAAGCGCAAAGAGCATGATTACAGCGATCAGTACACACATACGGATCAGCCACTTCTCTTGTTTTTTACCCTTCACTTGCATGACTCCCTTGTCGGATTGTTAAACATCACCACAATCATAGCCAAAAATCTCCTATTAATCAACTTTCAAATGATTTTGATAAATTCGCCATCTCAATCGCAGCTGCAGCAGCTTCCCAACCCTTGTTACCAGCTTTCGTTCCTGCACGCTCTACAGCTTGTTCGATCGTGTTGGTAGTCAACACTCCAAAGATGACTGGCACGCCGCTCTGAAGCGTTAAATTTGAAACGCCTTTTGCAACTTCACTACAAACATAGTCGAAGTGAGGCGTTGCACCTCTGATCACCGTTCCAAGGGTGATCACAGCATCATACCGACCTGTATCGACCATCTTCTTAGCAGCAAATGGTATTTCAAATGCTCCGGGAACCCACGCTACATCGATATCATTTTCTGAAATGCCGTGCCTTTTTAAGGCATCCTCAGCTCCACCAAGCAACTTGCTCGTAATAAATTCGTTAAATCTTCCTACTACAATACCTACTTTTAAACCAGATGCAACTAAATTACCTTCATATAAATGACCCATCATTAATATCCTCCCTGTTTGGTTTTTTTTTGTTTTAGAAGTGCAGCATATGTCCAAGCTTACTATGCTTTGTTTTCAAATATCGTTCGTTCTCCATCCTCGATGCCATCTGAAGTGGAACACGATCTTGGACTTCGAGACCATATCCTTTTAAGCCTGCGATTTTTCGCGGATTGTTCGTTAGTAGCTTCATGTTAGAGATCCCTAAATCACGAAGTATCTGAGCACCGATCCCATAATCTCTCAAGTCTGGTTTGAAGCCGAGCTTCTCATTGGCTTCTACGGTGTCATACCCTTCTTCTTGAAGCTTGTACGCCTTCATTTTATTGAGAAGTCCTATTCCTCTTCCCTCTTGGCGCATATAGAGTAACACGCCATGCCCTTCTTTCTCGATCTGAGAGAGCGCAGCATGTAATTGCGGACCGCAATCACAACGAAATGAGCCGAACACGTCACCTGTTAAACATTCCGAGTGCACTCTTACTAAGGTAGCTTCATCAGGAAGAATCTCGCCTTTTACAAGTGCAACATGTTCTTTTTGGTCCAAAATATTGGAATAGCCGATTGCTCTAAATGAGCCGTATTCAGTAGGCATTTCTATCTCAACTTCTCGCTTGATGAGGTTATCTTTACGATTTCGATAGTGAATGAGATCTTTGATCGTAATCATTTTCATATCGTGTTCTTTTGATAACTTGGCTAAATCCGGCACACGTGCCATCTCACCATTCTCTTTAATGATTTCGCAAATCACCCCTGCAGGTTCTGATCCTGCTAACTTTGCAAGGTCGATCGCCGCTTCAGTATGCCCTGCACGTCTTAATACCCCGCCATCCTTTGCCACTAATGGGAAAATATGACCAGGTCGATTAAAGTCTGAAGGTTTAGATTGATCATCAATTAACGCTTTTATAGTTGCAGCTCTTTCCGATGCAGAAATACCAGTCGTTGTACTTACATGATCAACGCTTACTGTAAATGCAGTGCCATGAGAGTCTGTATTATGATCCACCATCGGATTCAGCTGTAGCTTTTTTGCCCTATCTTCTGTGATGGGTGTACAAACAAGCCCTCGTCCAACTGTAATCATAAAATTAATCGTTTCAGGTGTGACCTTATCTGCTAAAGCGATAAAATCCCCTTCGTTTTCACGGTCCTCATCATCACAAACGATTACCATTTTTCCTTGCATTAGATCATAAATCGCTTCTTCAATCGTATGAAACATACCAATCTCTCCCACTTCCGTCTACTTAAATCCGTGATCTTTGAAGAAATCATGATTAAGCGTGTTGTGTTCGTTTTTATCTTGACTTTTATTAAGGTACTTGAGTATATATTTCCCAAGCATATCGCATTCAATATTGACCGTATCGCCGACACGCTTATTGCCTAATACGGTAGCATCTACAGTATGGGGAATAAGAGAGATCGTTAATGTATCATCCGTTAGTTTAAACACAGTTAAACTTGTCCCATCTACGGAAACAGAACCCTTTTCAACAAAATAGTTCATAAGGTCTGCAGAAAGCTTTATTTCATAGTACAACGCATTATCAACTTGTTCGATCTTCACGATTTCTCCAATACCATCTACATGACCCGACACAAAGTGACCTCCAAACCTTCCGTTTGCAGCCATCGCTCGTTCTAAATTCACATCGTCGTTTGGACGAAGTTCTCTTAATCCTGTTGCACGAAACGTTTCAGGCATAATGTCTACAGAAAAGAAAGAATTTGTGAAGGTAGTAACGGTCAAACATACGCCATTTATCGATATGCTGTCACCCAAATGAACGTCTTCGAGAACTTTTGAAGCGCGAATGTCCATTACGATCGACTCACCCGATTGATGTACACTTTGTACTTTACCTATTTCTTCAACGATACCTGTAAACATCACTGCACCTCCGCTTCGATATGATCTTAATGTCGTCCCCTATTTGTTCAACGCTCTCGATCGTAAGTTCCAGTGTATCTTGCATTGTGGCAATTCCATTTCCTTCAAACGATGTCGGTGCACCTGTACCACCGATCAGCTTAGGGGCTACGTACGTGATCACTTTTTGAAAAGCTCCCGCTTCCAAAAAACTACCGTTGATCGTAGGTCCACCTTCTACAAAAACAGAAGTGACTCCACGATCACCTAGCATATGCAATACATCATCAATTGAAATAGAGTCACCTTCCACTGCAAGAACAGTTACGTGCTGAGAGAACATTCTTTTTGTTTCATTTTTAGCCTTTTTAGTCGTAATAATCCAAGTTTCCACAGAGTCATCTTGTAAAACAACAGCATCAGAAGGAAGCCTTAACGTTCGATCGAGAATAACTCTTATAGGACTTATCCCTTCACCATACCTTGTTGTAAGAGAGGGATCGTCCTTCTCCACGGTTCCGACACCTACGAGTATCGCATCGTGTTGATGACGTTCTGCATGAACATCTTGCCTGGCTTCGCTTCCAGTAATCCATTTGCTTTCTCCTGTTTTAGTGGCTACTTTACCATCTAATGAAACGGCCGATTTTAGTGTCACATAAGGACGGTTCGTCTCTATGTAGTGAAAGAACACGTCATTTAGAGAGTACGCTTCTTCTTCAAGTAAGCCTACATGAACTGTTATACCAGCGTCCTTCAACCGCTCTATCCCTCTTCCTCCTACGAGAGGATTTGGATCTTGCATTGCTACATGCACCTCTGTGATACCAGCATCTATTAATGCATTAGCACACGGAGGGGTTTTTCCATGGTGACTACAAGGTTCTAACGTCACATAAGCAGTTGCTCCCTTTGCTTTTTCGCCTGCCATTCTAAGTGCATAAACCTCAGCATGTGGCTCACCTGCTTTTAAATGGGCACCCATTCCAACTATTCTTCCTTCACTGACGATAACAGCCCCAACAGCTGGATTTGGAGCTGTTTGACCCACCGTATTTCTCGCGAGTTCAATCGCCATCTTCATATAATCTTTATTATTCACATGTATCATCTCCTAACGAATCAATTGGGGTTAAGAGATAAAAAAAGCCTCCCGATTAGATAGGGAGGCTTTAAAAAGAGTATACCAAATAAGCCTTTTGAACGTACTTCTTCAAAAGGATCGGCAAACTTTTACTCCTTCTCCCATCCAGACTATACTGTCGGTCCTGGTCTTTCACCAGATCCACCGTTTACAAAAAGCAAACGGGTCACGGACTTAGTTGATTACTCAATAGAGTGATCAAGCATTACCGCCGGTTGGGAATCTCACCCTACCCCGAAGGAAAGTTCTATACAATTGTCAATGTGATTGCTTTAAGGAAAGTGGTTAATCTCCTTACAACAACCTTAAAGTCTGTAACTTACTCTTCCCAGACTTTCACTTCTTTCATAACATCACCTTGCTTGATGCGAAGAACAGTATCCATTCCTTCTGTTACTTGACCGAATACTGTATGAACACCATCAAGGTGAGGCTGTGGTTCATGTACTAGGAAGAACTGACTACCGCCAGTGTTCTTACCAGCATGAGCCATAGAAAGGGATCCAGCTACATGTTTATGAGGATTACCTTCTGTTTCACAATCGATTGTATAGCCAGGGCCGCCCATACCAGTGCCTGTTGGGTCTCCACCTTGTGCAACGAATCCAGGAATGACACGGTGGAAGTTAACACCGTTATAGAAGCCTTCATTTGCTAGTTTTTCAAAGTTAGCTACAGTGTTTGGCGCTTCTTCTGGGAAGAATTCAATTTGAATTACTTCGCCATTTTCAAATGCGATTGAACCTTTTTTCATTAAAAATATCCTCCTGCGTAAACAATTTGCTTAAAAGCTCTTTCATTATAGCATAAGAGATGCATTTACCATATGAATTAACTTTAGGAAACTATTTTGATATAACCATTTTTTTTAAAGGTCTGTCATATTGAATTAAATCTTCATATGATTCTCTTTCAACTACAAGGCTTGATTCTCCATCTTCTACAAAAACAACAGCTGGCTTTGGTAGTCGATTGTAATTATTCGCCATCGAATACCCATATGCTCCGGTGGAAAAGACAATCATCACGTCCCCTGCGATCGCGCGCTGAAGCTGACAGTCCCAAATCAACATATCACCGGATTCGCAGCACTTTCCTGCGATTGAATACAGGTGATCTTTCGGTTCATTCATTCGATTTACGATCGATGCCTCATACTTTGCGTTATATAAAGCAGGACGAAGATTGTCACTCATCCCCCCATCAACAGCAAGGTAATTCCTTAGTTCCGGAACATTTTTATGAGAGCCAACGGTGTACAATGTAGACCCAGCTTCACCGACAAGAGAGCGGCCAGGTTCAATCCAGATTTCTGGCATCGACATGTTGCTATGCTCGATTTGCTTTTTTACAGCATCCGTCATGGCATCGATGTAGTTCTGAGGAGAGATCGGTTGATCTTCGTGGTTGTATCGAATACCAAACCCGCCACCTAAATTCAGCACCCGGGGCTCATACCCAAACGCTTCATTCCAGCGATGGAGGTAACTATAGATCTTGTCGATCGCCATCACAAATCCTGTCGTTTCAAATATTTGAGATCCGATATGGCAATGAAGGCCAAGCAGGTGAATGTTACTCATTTTTAACGCCGTATCGATCGCTTGCTCTACTTGACCACTCTGTAAATCGAATCCAAACTTTGAATCTTCTTGACCCGTAAGAATATAGTCATGTGTGTGTGCTTCGATCCCAGGCGTTATTCTTAAGAGCACATTCGTTGAAACCTCTTCTTCTGCTGCTAGCTGTTCGAGTAACGAAAGCTCATAAAAGTTATCGACCACAAAACAACCAATCCCAGCTTTTAGAGCCATCCTTATTTCTCTTTCGCTTTTATTGTTACCATGAAAGTGAATCCGGTCGACTGGAAACCCTGCTTGTAAAGCCGTATATAATTCTCCTCCAGAGACAACATCAAGACTCAACCCTTCTTCTTCCGCTAGTTGAATCATCGCAATACAAGAGAATGCTTTACTCGCATACGCAACCTGATAGTTTAATTGCTTTTTCTCGAAAGCCTCTTTAAAGGCTCTTGCTTTCTCTCGAATCAGTGCTACATCATAGACGTACAATGCTGTGCCGTACGTTTTCGCTAGTTCAAACGTATCGACCCCTCCGATTGTATAGTGACCGTTTTCTGAAATTTCTGCTGTGCCAAATAAGTGCACGATATTCTCCCCTCTCGCTTTATTCAGTAAGCGAGCTCCCACTACATAAAAAAACAAACAGCCAACTTATAGATACATTGGCTGTTTTGCTCCGTATCCCCACGAGTTGGATTAGCTCACCACTGCAGTATAGATAACAGTGACAGTCTGCAGCTTATTCAACTACAGCCCAGCAGAAAAAGGATGGACCTTCTTCCACTTCGGCAATTCGACCTTTCAGATACCATCATCGCAACCCATTATATGCTCAGATATCGTACTCATTCTCATTGCGCCTCTATCCCCATTACATTCAATGAGGTCTATTCTATTAAAAATTAAATTATCACACTTTTTAAGATTCAGCAAGTGGTTCGTCCTCTTGCTTCTTTTTATTTTGAGGCTGTGTAATACTCGGTCTAAGCTTCGTCAATGGCACTGAGACTCTGATTAGAATCTGTAAGAACGCCTTTGCGTTAAATGGGACGAACGGCCACAAATACGGTGTATTGAGCGGGCGTAAACTTATTAAAAACAATATCGTCAAAGTAACGCCGATCATGTAGCCTGGGACTCGGAAGAAATAGACGAGAAACAATAATAAGAGCCTGATCAATTTGTTTGCGATTGCAAGCTCATAGCTTGGGGTCGCATAAGAACCGATTGCCGCGATCGACACATAAAGAATGACCTCTGGTACGAATAGACCAACGTCGATGGCGATTTGTCCAATTAGAACCGCTGCGATTAAGCCCATAGCTGTTGAAAGTGGCGTAGGAGTATGGATGGCGGCCATCCTCAAAGTCTCTATACCGAGTTCGGCTAGTACGATTTGAACGAATATCGGAACATTGGTTTTCTCATTCGGTCCGATGAAATCGATCGTTTTTGGAAGTAGTTCCGGTTCATATACGAATAGTAGCCATAGTGGCAAAAGAAGCAATGCAGCAAGCATACCACCAAATCGTACCCATCTAAGAAACGCTCCCGCTAGAGGTGCTTCTCTGTATTCTTCCGCATGCTGAACGTGATGGAAAAATGTCGTAGGCGTGATGATGACACTCGGTGAAGTATCTACGATGATCAGCACATGACCTTCTAATAAATGAGACGCTGCAACGTCGGGTCTTTCCGTATACCTCACCAGAGGGAATGGATTCCCTGCTTGATGCACCAAAAATTCTTCTATCGCTTTATCAGCCATCGGTAGACCATCGATATTGATCTCTTTTAACTTTTTCGTTACGATTTCGACTAGGTTAGGATTTGCCACATCCTCTATATACGTTATGCAAATATCTGTTTTAGAACGTTCTCCAACTTGCATGATCACATTCCTAAGTTTTCCATCACGTATTCTACGACGTGTTAACGCTGTATTTTCAATGATATTCTCTGTGTACCCATCTCTCGAACCGCGGATGACCTTTTCTGTATCGGGCTCTTGTGGTGTTCTGCCAGGATACTTACGAACGTCAATAATGTATGCCTGTTCTTCGCCTTCCATAAAAACAGCGATTAACCCTGAGAGAACTTGATCTACGACTTCATCAAAGGTAGTTACTGTCGACACTTGCTGATGTGGCAAGTGATTATGAATCACTTTTTCAAACTGCGCAGTCAGACGATGATGTTCGTCTGTATACATCAATTCACGCATGATTTCTACTATGATAGATGTATCACAAAGTCCTGTACAGTAGTAAAAGTACACTTCTTTGTTTAATATTCTTATTTTCCGAACGCCTACGTCGAAACTCTTCCCAATACCAATCGACTTTTCCATGAACTTTTCATTTTCTTTTATCTTTTTAAAGATTTTTTGTTTATCCTTCGTTGTTGAACTCATCTATTCCACTCCTTTCTAGAAGAATTTGGACCGCTTTCCTCGTAATCGGTGACCCTTTTGACGGATCATCATAACCTGACATCTTACCAATATCACCAACTCCCACAACAATTGGAAGGTCCAATTTATCAAGGATAGATACCGTGTCTCCATCGATCCTCCCGATTTCCATATCAGGAAGCCCGTTTTTATCGACGCCAAAATGGGTAAGCTCCCCAAACCGGTCGATGGAAACATCCACTTTCGTCCATTCAGAAAAATGGGTTCTCGATGCCACAGCGATCGCTCCTAAAACCTCGATATCCGCATCAGAAGCTACATACTGCATCGCAAGTTCGCCGTATCCTTCACCTTGGTAGCCACTGTCATCAAACATGACAAACACTGGGTCATGAGGGGTTTCAGAAATGAGTGATACGATTTCGTATCCAGCAAGCGGGGTAGGGTTACCAGCCGATTGACTGATACATCTTCCGCCAAGTTCTGAGGCTACTGTTTCAATAGCCTGTTGCGCATATAGATCACCGTCAGTAACAAAAATAACCCTCCGCTTTGTATTCATATCTTCACCCCTTTGGTTTAAACAGTATGGCAACGATAAAACCGAATACGATCGCTGACGAAATACCAGCTGAAGTTAATTGAAAAATCCCCATCCCAATGCCGATAAAGCCGTGTTCTTCACCTTTTTGCATGGCTCCATGGAGCAAAGAATGACCAAAGCTTGTGATCGGAACGGTTGCTCCTGCCCCCGCAAATTCGATCAGCTTATCATAAATTCCAAATCCGTCTAATATCGCACCGGAGACGACGAAGGACGACATAACGTGTGCAGGTGTTAATTTAAAAATGTCTAATAAAAGTTGACCTATCACACAGATAGCTCCTCCGACAGCAAATGCAAGGAAATATTCCATTATTGACCACTTCCTATTCTTTCAAAAACTACAGCATGTGCAATGGCTGGCATGCTTTCTTTCTGTTGAACCATCACGGGACTATGAAGGCACCCTGTTGCAACGACTAAAATCTTGTTGTAGCGCCCTTTTTTCAATAGATCCATAAGATGCCCATACGTTACAACAGCAGAACACGCACATCCACTGCCTCCTGCAAACACTTCTTCTTGATCTGGGCGATAGACCATCAATCCACAGTCATTGTGGTTATTGGTGATGTCATATCCATCTTCTAACAGCAGGTCTCTGACGATTGGTGACCCGACAGCTGATAAGTCACCAGTAGCGATCAAATCGTATTCAGTCGGCTCAATATCAAGATCTTTAAAGTGTGTAGCGATCGTATCGGCTGCAGCAGGCGCCATCGCAGATCCCATATCGAATGGGTCTTTCACCCCCCAATCCACCACTCTTCCAACTGTCGCTGCAGTAATTCTGATATCAGAAGCATCAGTACTGATTAAAACGGCACCTGCACCTGTTACTGTCGCGGTTGCAGTTCCTGGCTTTTGGCCTCCATATTCAGTAGGGTACCGAAACTGCCTTTCAGCAGTCGCATTATGACTACTAACCCCAGCTACAGCAGATGTCGCAAAACCTCCCTCTACTAAAGAGGATGCTACTGCAAGGGATTCCATTGAGGTCGAGCATGCCCCGAATACACCTAGGAAGGGAATTTGTAGTGCCCTTGCAGAATAGGTCGCACTTACGATCTGATTTAAAAGATCTCCAGACACATAAATGTCTACATCTTCTTTAGAAAAACCTTTTTTGCTTAAACAGTTCGTAATCGAGTCTTCCAGAAGCTTTCTTTCGGCTAACTCCCAATTCTCCTCATTACAATGAAGATTGTCATAGGTCACATCGAAACATTCACCTAAAGGACCTTCAGCCTCCTTAGGACCAACTGCTGTGCCAACAGATTGTACATATACGTTAGAGAACTTCCACGTTTGTTTTCCAATTTTCATTCGACTCTCTCCTTACTTACAACAACGCTCTGAAAATTAGCCGGACAATTCCTACCAAATAAGCTGCAACAACCCCGAAAACGATGACAGACCCAGCGAGCTTAAACATGTTCGTTGCGACCCCTAAAACGATCCCTTCACTTTTATGTTCGAGAGCAGCACTTGTGATCGAATTCGCAAAACCTGTTACAGGAACAGCTGAACCCGCACCCGCAAACTGTCCTATCTTATCGTATACACCAAAACCAGTAAGTAAAGCTGAGATAAGGATAAGCGTAGCAACTGTTGGGTTTCCTGCATTTTTTTCAGAAAAATCGAATACACTCATGTAGAAATTCTGAATCCCTTGACCAAATGCACAAATTGCGCCTCCCACCAAAAAAGCTTTTAATGAATTCCAAACATAAGGTGTTTTAGGATGATAATTCTTAATATTTTTCGAATATTGTTCCTGGTCGTGTAACGACATTTAAAACCCTCCATCTACAAAGACTGTCCAATGAAATAGTGAACCGAAGATCTTTCCTAATACGATAGCCATCAATAATAAAAGGATTTTATCGATAAATCCAATTCGTTTCGTAAGAATTGGAAGCACGTTTAGGACTTCTGTTAGAGCTGCCGCAAGCATTCCTATAAAAATTCCTGCGAGAAGCCCAACCGGCACCATGAGGATCTTAGGTAACCCTAAGATTGGATTTCTTAATGATAGCCAGCTCGCTGTAACAGCCCCAACGATGATTGCCCACTCATAGAACTTGATCAGATGCCTTGTTTTTGTTATTTGAGTTAAACGAGGGATAATCCCTAGAACAGATAAAAATGCAACTAAACCAGCTCCTACAGCAATTCCTTCAGCAAAACCGATGATCATTACCAAAATGATCTGCGCATTCATCATTCGTTCTTTCCATTGTCTTCATTTTCATGAACGATGACATATCGATCGAGGTCTTGTTGATAATTGAACATCTCTACTTCAAGTGGACTAGGTTCTTCATTAAATCTTTTCTTAAACAAGTGGTTAAAGAATAGGATCATTCCAATCCCAAGCCCGAATGAATACGGAATCTGGAGGAGAAGAGGTTTAGGATTATCAATCCCAGTAACGATTTTGTAAATTTGTTGGTGTACTTCACGCATACTTACGTCTTCATGGAAGTTCATAATTGCTAGTGCAGCCCCAATAAATAGAAGAAGCCAAATGAACACAAAATAGACAGGTGCTAATTTTTTCTTTGAGATTTGCACTTCGATAATGGTTTGTGTCGGTCCGATAATTTGCACTTCAAGAGAGTTTGTACGTTGAATCGCTCTTATCACTTTCATCACATCGATTACAACGAGATTCTTATCTTCTTTCCTAATGCGATGAATGATGGTGGTCTCAAGTTTTCTACATATCTCGTCTTCTCCAATCAGCTGAGCGATATCACCGATCGTCAGATGTGCTCCGGGCCTCACTCTAATCTTTTGTTTCAATCGAAGGTAAATCATATCAGCTGTCACAGCTCTCCACCTCCTTATTCGAGAGGTACCTTATATAGGTAATAGTATGTTTCTGGTATATCGCTCTCATTCGAACTGCACCCATGTTCCATTAATTCCCTCGTAGAAAAACATGGTTCAAATTAAGAAAATATCCAACAAAAAAACAGCTGAACTATTTGTTCAGCTGCTCTTTTATTTCCTTTAATATTTTCTTTTCCAGCCTTGAGACCTGTACTTGGGAAATCCCTAACCGTTCAGCTACTTCTGATTGTGTTTGGTCTTTGTAATACCTCAGATATACGATTAACCTTTCCCTTGAATCTAACTGCTGTAGAGCATCTTGTAAGGCAATCTTATCGAACCACGATGTATCTGAATGATCTGCAATTTGATCCAATAGCGTAATTGGATCACCGTCATTTTCGTAAACCGTTTCATGGATCGAACTCGGTGCCCGAACAGCTTCCTGAGCCATTACCACTTCTTCTGGAGTGACGTCGATAAGCTCAGCAATTTCATTGATCGTTGGTGTTCGACCTAACGTTTTTGACAACTCATCTCTTGCTTTACGCACTTTGTTTCCTGTTTCTTTAAGAGATCTGCTAACCTTTACCGTACCATCATCTCGAATAAAGCGCTGGATTTCTCCGATAATCATTGGGACAGCGTAAGTGGAGAATTTAACATCATAACTTAAATCGAACTTGTCAACGGATTTTAACAGACCAATACACCCTATTTGGAATAAATCGTCGGCTTCATAGCCTCTATTAAGAAAGCGTTGTACCACAGACCAAACAAGTCTCATGTTTTTTTGTACAATTTGATCTCTTGCCTGCTGATCGCCATTTTGGCTCTGTTTGATTAATTCCTTGACTTCTTCATGCTTAAGCTGAGTATGTTTACCTTTTTTTACCTCCACGTCCATACGCAGGTCCCCTTAATTACATAACGCTTTATTTTTTGATAGGTACTTTACAACATGAATCGAAGTACCCTGGTTCTTAGCAGATTCAACCTTTACTTCATCCATAAAGTTCTCCATGATTGTAAAGCCCATCCCAGATCTTTCTAATTCTGGCTTCGTCGTAAACAGAGGTTGTCTAGCTTCATCCAAATCATCGATTCCGATTCCATTATCGCGAATAGTGAGGTGAACCGTATCATCATTGAGCTCAACAGATATATAGACTTTTCCATCTCCATTCTGTTCATACCCATGAATGATTGCATTTGTCACTGCTTCAGAGACAACTGTTTTAATTTCGGTTAGCTCATCGACTGTTGGGTCTAATTGCGCTATAAATGCTGCAACTGTAACTCGAGCAAAGGATTCATTCTGACTGAGAGCTGAAAATTCAATATCCATACGATTTCTCATTAAGCCACCCCCAGTGTCGCAAGAGCATGTTGCTCATCATCTTCGAGTCTCACGATCTTAAATAGACCTGACATCTCAAAAAGGCGTTTCACAGCTGGAGATATCGAGCATACAACCATCTCTCCACCAAAGCTTTTCACCTTGTTGTACCGGCCAAGAATCACACCAAGCCCAGAGCTATCCATAAATGACAGACCTTCCAAACTTAGAACGATATGCTCGATTTTTCTCTCCTCAAGAAGTTGATCGACTCTCTCCCGTAACTCTTCAGCGGTATGATGATCTAGTTCGCCTTCTAAACGTATTAATAAAACTGGATGCTTAACTTCAAGGTTAATCGTAAGACTCACAACGCACTCCTCCTCATGGTTTGCTTGTGAGTTTTTTCTCTGTTTATTACCTTAATTCCTTCTTCGTGACAAAACTAGTGATTGTTCGATGAAAGGGTTGCTTACTTGACACCATCTGACGCTTTGGCGAATTGCCCTACCGTCCTCTTCATCAACTGCCACCATGATGCTTGATCGATCGATTGTGATGACAATACAGGCGACGTTGCTGTTACTTTGCCATCTACCTTAACAGTAAGAACACCTACAGGATCACCCTCTTTAATCGGGGTCTGAAGATTTTCATTCATTTTGATCGAGGTCGTTATCTTCTCGTCTTTACTGCCTTTTTTCATGAGCACAGATACTTGCTCAGAAGTTACAACTTCCATCGTTGCTCGGTCACCTTTGTTAATTTCGACTTCTTTTACCACGTGATTTCTATCGAATAATTTGTTTGTCGTATATTGAGAGAAGGCATAATCGAATAGCTTCGTTACCTCAGCATTCCGCTTTTTGGGTGATGGTGCGCCCATTACAACAGCGACTACTCTCATATCATCGCGTTTCGCAGTAGCGGTTAGACAATATTTTGCTTCATTCGTAAAACCAGTCTTCAACCCGTCTACACCTTGGTAAAATTTCACTAATTTATTCGTATTCACTAACCAGAATTTTTTATCAGTATCTTCTCTTAAGTAATCTTCGTACTTTCCTGTGTATTTCGTAATCAAGTCATATTTTAATAATTCTCTCGCCATCATAGCCATATCATGTGAAGTTGAATAGTGATCCTTCGCTGGAAGGCCTGTAGGATTCACGAAGTTCGTATCTTTTAGGCCCATTTCTTTTGCTTTATCATTCATCATTTGAACAAAAGCTTTTTCTGAACCAGCAATCGCCTCTGCCATCGCAACCGATGCATCATTACCTGAAGCAATCGCGATGCCCTTCAGCATATCGTCGGCCGTCATCTCTTCCCCTGCTTCTAGGAAGATTTGAGATCCTCCCATAGATGCTGCGTAGTCACTCGTGCGGATTTTGTCATCAAGCTTCACTTTTCCACTTTCGATCGCTTCCATAATCAAAACCATCGTCATGATCTTTGTCATACTTGCTGGAGGAAGCTTTTTATCACTGTCTTTTTCATATAAAACTGCCCCTGTATCTCGTTCAATGAGTATTGCAGACGATGATTCTTCTACAATATCTGATTTTATTTCATTAGCGCTTGCAAATGTTGGAACGAATGTTGCTACTACGAGTAGCATGGCGAGTAAAGCTGCCGAAACTTTCATCTGGATCCCTCCATTCTTAGTAATAGAAGGATGCCCATCTTATTGGTAAAGTATACCTTTCTTTCATTACGATTGAATGAGAACGGATACCAATAAAAAAAAGCCCCCAAAATGGGGGCTTTCGTTTATATTTAGTTGATCACATCATAAATAAGCTTGTGTTTACCTGGAGATTCCTCAGAAAGTGTGTATGCTTCATTGATCTTTTTGATTGAATCTTGTGGATTCTCATCATCACTATGAAGTGTAACCAATGCTTCGCCTTTCTTCACGGCATCGCCTACTTTTTTGTTTAACGTGATCCCTACACCGTGATTGATCTGATCATCTTTCGTTGCTCTACCCGCTCCAAGGTACATAGCAGCAACACCGACTGATTCTGCATCGATCGCAGTTACGTAACCGTCTTGTTCAGCAGTTACTTCAATATGATACTTCGATTGCGGAAGTTTAGAAAGATCGTCGATTACGCTTACGTCTCCACCTTGAGCAGAAACAAGAGAACGGAACGCTTCAAACGCTTTACCGTTTTCAAGGTTTTCTTCAAGCGTTTTATATGCGGAATCAAAGTCATTAAATACTCCTGCAAGAACAGTCATATGTGAAGCTAATTCTAATGATAATAGACGAAGGTCTTCTACTTTTTTACCTTGAAGAACTTCACAAGCTTCACGTACTTCGTTCGCATTTCCAACTTCAAACCCTAGAGGTTGGTTCATATCACTGATTACTGCAACAGTGTTACGTCCAAGATTATTACCGATGTTCACCATTTCTCTTGCTAGAGCTTTAGAATCTTCTAGATCTTTCATGAAAGCTCCAGTGCCCGTCTTAACATCAAGAACAATGCTGTCAGCACCAGATGCTAATTTCTTACTCATGATTGAGCCAGCAATCAAAGGAATGGAGTCAACAGTAGCCGTAACATCTCTAAGAGCATATAGCTTCTTATCAGCCGGAGCTAGATTTCCTGTTTGACCAGCCACTGCAAGCTTGTGAGTGTTTACGTTGTTGATGAACTTCTCTTTCGTCATCTCAATGTTAAAGCCTTCGATCGATTCAAGCTTATCTAGAGTTCCACCCGTATGCCCTAGTCCACGACCAGACATTTTTGCAACAGGAACTCCAACAGAAGCAACAAGAGGTCCAACGATGAACGTTGTTTTATCGCCGACTCCACCTGTAGAATGCTTATCAACTTTGTGCCCTTCAATAGCAGATAGGTCGATCGTTTCTCCTGAATCAACCATCGCTTGCGTTAGCATTGCTGTTTCGTTTGATTCCATTCCGTTAAAGTAAACAGCCATCATAAGTGCAGAAGCTTGATAGTCGGGGATATCACCTGCTGTGTAGCCATTAATAAAAAATTCTATTTCTTCTTTAGTTAACGTTTTACCGTTACGTTTCTTTTGAATAACATCGACCATTCTCATGTGATGAATCTCCCTTCCTACGCCATCTTCTCTACAATATTTTTAACTAAAAGCAAGAAGTTTGCTTTTACTTTTTCAGTTGTTTCGATTACCTCACCATGGTGAAGTGGCTGATCAAGGATTCCTGCAGCCATGTTTGAGATACAAGATATTCCTAGTACTTCCATTCCAGCGTGTCTTGCAACGATTACTTCAGGAACCGTTGACATGCCGACTGCATCTCCACCAACTGTACGTAGCATACGTACTTCTGCTGGTGTTTCATATGTTGGACCCGTGTTCCCTACATACACACCAGACTGAAGCTTCATGCCAAGTTCTGTTGCAGTATCATGAGCAAGCTTTTGTAAGTCTTGGCTATATGCCGTAGACATATCAGGGAAGCGCGGACCAAACTCTTCGCTATTCGGGCCGATTAACGGGTTTGCGCCAAAGTTATTGATGTGATCTGAGATCACCATCAAATCACCAGGTTCAAACTCCTCATTAACGCCTCCAGCAGCGTTTGTTACGATGATTTTTTCGATGCCTAGCTCTTTCATTACTCGTACTGGGAACGTTACCTTATCCATCTCATACCCTTCATAGTAATGAAAGCGACCTTGCATCGCTGCTACGTTCTTGCCGTTAAGCTTTCCAAATACGAATTGACCTGCATGGCCTGACACTGTTGAGACAGGAAAGTTAGGAATATCACTATATGCGATTTTCACAGGGTTTTCGATTTCTTCTGCTAGTACGCCAAGTCCAGATCCTAAGATAAGACCTATTTCAGGCTTCACTTCTCCAGCGTTTTCTGTAATGTATGATGCTGCATCTTGAATTTCTTGTTTGATTACTGTCATTATCTGTTCCTCCTCTTATCTTTAAAGCTTCTCAAGAAAGCTTGTTCCGTACTTAGGCAAGTTTACCTCAAAATTATCCGCTACAGTAGCACCAATATCTGCAAATGTTTTGCGGATTCCAAGGTCTTCACCTTTTTCAATTCCTTTATGATAAGCAAGCAACGGCACATACTCACGAGTGTGATCCGTTCCATGATGTACTGGGTCGTTACCATGGTCTGCAGTAATTAGGAGGAGATCATCCTCTTGCATACCTTCTAAAAATTCACTCAGACGTGCATCGTATTCCTCAAGGGCTTCTCCGTACCCTTGTGGATCTCTTCTGTGTCCAAAGAGTGCGTCGAAATCAACAAGATTCAGGAAGCTCAACCCTTCGAATTCCATTTTTTGGGTATCGATAAGCTTGTCCATACCATCCATGTTCGATTTCGTTCTTAGAGATTCTGTGACACCTTCTTCATCATAGATGTCGGAAATTTTCCCGATAGCGATGACATCTTTTCCATTATCCTGAAGCTCGTTCATCACGGTATGGCCGAATGGTTTTAAAGCGTAGTCGTGACGATTGGAAGTGCGTTTGAATTCGCCTTCTTTACCAACAAATGGTCGAGCGATAACTCTTCCTACCATGTACTCTTCTGCTTTCGTCATCTCTCTTGCGATTTCACAAATATGATATAGCTCATCGAGTGGTACTACTTCTTCATGAGCTGCAATTTGCAGTACGGAATCTGCAGATGTATAGACGATCAAAGCACCTGTTTCCACATGTTCTTGCCCGAGCTCTTTAATGATCTCTGTTCCAGAAGCTGGCTTGTTACCGATGATTTTTCGACCTGTTCTTTCTTCTAATTCATTCAATAGCTTATCAGGAAATCCATCAGGGAATGTACGGAAAGGCTGTTCGATATGAAGGCCCATTATTTCCCAATGGCCAGTCATCGTATCTTTTCCATTTGATGCTTCCTGCATTTTTGTGAAGTGCGCCATCGGTTTCTCCACTTTGGAAATGCCTTTGACTTCTCTAATGTTACCGAGACCTAACTTTTCCATGTTTGGCATCTTTAGTCCACCCATGTGTTCAGCAATATGTCCAAGCGTATCTGCACCTTTATCATTAAATTGCTCAGCATCAGGAGCTTCACCGATACCAACAGAGTCCATTACTACTAAAAATACTCGTTTAAATTTATTTGACATTCCTAGTCCTCCTTGTATGAATAACACTCATATTTTACTATTCCCTTCAGAAAATATAAAAACACACTTATGTACAATCGGTCCAATAAAACAAAAAAGAAACCTGGTCAACGACCAGATTGATCTCTGGAAAAGCGAATTAAGCTCTTGGGTGGTATGTTGAGTAAATATCTTTCAACCTGGCCTTCGTTACATGTGTGTATATCTGTGTTGTCGAAATATCAGCATGACCTAACAATTCCTGAACCGCTCTTAAATCTGCTCCGTTTTCAAGTAGATGTGTAGCGAAAGAATGCCTTAGTGTATGCGGAGTAAGAGGCTTTACAATATTCGAATGCAGCGCAAGCTTTTTGAGGATTTTCCAGAATCCTTGCCTAGAAAGTCTCTCACCATGATGATTGAGGAAAAGCGCATCTGATTTTTTTCGTTTTAATAGCGCACTTCTTCCCTCATCTAAATAGAGCTGCAATGCATCACGTGCCATCTTACCTAAAGGAACGATCCTCTCCTTATTGCCTTTGCCTATCGTGCGTATAAATCCCATCGTTAAGTGGATATCCTCCAAGTTTAAATCCACTAACTCAGAAACACGAAGTCCTGTAGCGTAGAGTACTTCAAGCATCGCACGGTCCCGTTTACCGAACGGAGTTGAATGATCAGGTGCTTCAAGCAGCTGTTCGACTTCTGATGTAGAAAGGATTTTCGGTAATTTTCTTTCAGCTTTCGGCGTTTCAATATGTACGGAAGGATCTTGATCGGTCTCTTTTTCTCTTAAGAGAAATTGATGAAAGGATCGTATCGAAGCAATGTTACGCGCTATGGTCGTTGAGGCTCTACCGTTATCCTTTAATTCGTATAAGTAATTGACGATGTGCACACGCCTTACATCCTGCAATGAAGTAAGTGATTCTTGTTCTGTTAAGTGCTTTGTATATTGAGCCAGATCTCGCCTATAAGCATCGAGAGTATTTTTTGATAGGCTCCGCTCAACGATTAAATAATGTAAAAAATCCTGTACCTGGTCCTCCATAAGCGAAAACTCCCTTATTCACCAGTTTGGAAAAACAAACCGAGCCTCTCAAGGAAAATCTGCTGAGGTACTGACTCCATCTGCACCACTTTGACTGCCTTTCCCTCTGGCTCATCATACCGGTGGTAATTTTGATACTCTTGATTTACCCAGAGAATTCCAAAGTAAAACAGCAGCGTGCAGCCTGTGAATAACAAGAATACCTTCATAGTATCTAAAACAAGCAATAGACCCCTAACCATCATATGCACCTCCATCTCTAGTAAAAGATATGCCAGATAAGGAGATTTTTATACATAGCATGTTTGATAAGGGGCTCTTTTGCGTTCATTATAATTGTTAGGAACGATTCGCTGTTTCCTCTTCAGGCTGCTCAGCTTGTTCTTGGCTTTGACAGCGGTAGCAAATCCCATGAAATGTTAAACGATGATCTTTGATTTTGAAGTTCCAATCTTTCTCGACAACTTCTTCTACGTCTCCAAGTAGATCTTCTTGTATTTCGTCTACTGCTCCACACTCAATACATACGAGGTGATGATGAAAATGGGCAGCGCCTTCTTGTCTTAGATCAAATCTGGATACGCCATCACCGAAATTAATTTTGTCAACGATTTTCAATTCTGCCAGTAACTCTAGCGTTCTGTATACTGTAGCCAGTCCAATTTCTGGAGACTTTTCTTTAACGAGAAGGTAAACGTCTTCAGCACTCAAATGATCTTCCTCATTCTCAAGAAGTACTCTAACGGTTGCTTCACGTTGAGGTGTCAGCTTATAGCTTTGAGAATGAAGCTGTTTCTTAATTCGATCGATTCTGCTTTCCATATCCCTTATTCCCTCCCTCGATCGATGCCAATTTCATTATAAGCAGTAGAAAAAAAGGTGTCAAACTAAAATAATTATCAATAGCACTTTATAATCATTATTATATAATAATTACTGAATATCAACTACAGCTTTAATTAATGAAGGGGATAAGTAAGCTTCAAACCATGATGCTAGAAAAAGCACGCACAGGGAACCGAGAACTAATAAAGAAAACCGAATGAATGGGGGAAAGATCAACTCTGTTTTCCGTTTCATGAACAGCTGTCTAACAAGTCGAAGAGAAAATGTTAGAGAAGCTGTTCCGATCACGATAAATACAGGAACTGCCAATACATTCTGAGGAAAAACGGATACAAACGCCAATAGAAAACCTTTCCAACTCATTTGATTCACTAGAAAACCTACTGTGAAACCGACTACGATCCCCTTTAAAAACAACATTACTAAAATAATCGGTAGACCGATCACTGTCAATCCTAGTAGCCACATCAATCCGATATATTTCACATAATGTGTAAAGCTTTGCTGAAACATCTCTGAGGAAGTCGCAAACTGTCCCTCTGACACTTGTCCAAAAAATCGGCTTAAATAGAGAGCGAGGTCTTCTTTTTGGGTTAGACTTAAGCTGTTAACAATGACTGCCCCGAAAACGATCCCCATGAGAAATAACACAGCGATGAATGTATAAATCGAAAGATGGTCAGTAATATGTGTCGAAATGATCTGCTTCAACTGTCGACTCCGATTCATAAGAACTCCCCCTCCAAACTGCTCTTGGTAAAGTCTATGAATCGAATACTAGGCGTATGACAGTTGCTAGATTGTCACTCTTCTGTTCTTACTTTGCCGTATTTTCCTCCCCCACCTTTTTCGATCGTGAGTTCTCCGTTTCTTGCAAGGTTAATAAGTCTCGCTATCTTAGAAGACACTACTGTCGCAAGTTCCTTTTCCTTAGCTCGGTGTAAAATATTCATTTCATTTCCAAAATGATCTAACAGTCGACTTAACGTCTTTGGTCCGATACCAGGTATATATTCAAGAGGAACATGATGGATATATTCTGGCCCCATGGGCTTAGTAGTTGTAGAACGTAATTCTTTAATTCGATTCGAGACACCCTTGATCAATTTCGTGCCCTTACAGGTTTGACATTCTCTCCCGTGAACGCTTGTTTCACACTTTGCACAAACTGTTTCGAAATACTTACCTAGTTCAGGGTCTAACCCATAGTTTCTAACAATGTGTCTCTCGTCCACGTTCATTAATGCTTTCTTCCATTCCTGAAAACTAGGAGTTTTCACCTTCAATTGCTGATACTCTCGTGCGATTTTTGGCGTCGAATGGGCATCAGAATTCGTAAGAAATGGTAAAGCATGGAGTTCTGCTATCTCATCTGCCATCATTGTGTTCGATGATAATCCCAATTCTACAGCATCGATTAAACTGATATCGAACACTTCTTTTAACGAGTATGAAACGCCTCTACCAAACAAACTTTTAAAAGGAGTAAAAATATGAGCGGGGATAAACAATCCGCCGAGTTCTTTAACTTTACGCTGCAACGTTTGTGCATCTTCATAAATTCGTTGCGAGCTCAAATGAATATTAGTCATCCGGCCTATCAACCACTCTGAAAAATGTTTCATAGTAATCAAATCAGGCAAATAAACTAATACGTGAATAGGACCTTTGCAATTTTCGTCATAGATCTCGATCTCACTACCTAGAATTAACGTAAGATCTCCAAACCTAATACCACCGTCATCCAATTCATAACCATTCCCTACTCTGACCTCATTTTCTAAATCAGCGATCACTTCAGGAACATGACAATCAATTATACCGATCATGTCCAATCCTTTACGATTTGAAGCTTCATCTAAGATCGAAGAAAGTGTTAGAGAGTCAGATGCAGTGATTTTCACCGGTTTATAAGAAGAAGTTCTTCCAATATGTATGTGAAAATCTGCATAACAATCAATCATAGCGCAACGTCACCTTTGGTTCATTTTCAAATAAAGCAAAGCATAAGCCGTTTTTGCATCATGCACTTCTTTTGTGTTGACCATTTCTTCTAATTCATCTAACGATAGATAAAGGACATCAAGGAACTCATCTTCATCGGCAGACTGTTCTCCCTTTTTCACTAGCCCCTCTGCAACATAAAGATGAACTAATTCGTTCGCAAATCCAGGGGAAGTATAAAATGATATGACTTCTTTTAACGATTGACATGTATAGCCCGTTTCTTCTTCAAGCTCTCTAACAGCAGTAATTTCAGGCTCTTCTCCAACTTCTAATTTTCCTGCTGGAATTTCAACGATCGATTTGCCTAGCGCCTTCCTATATTGCCTTACAGCAAGAATTTTATTATCAGGCGTTATTGCGATAACTGCAACAGCTCCAGGATGGTCGATGAGTTCTCGCTTACTCTTCTTTCCGTTCGGGAGTTCTACATCTTCAACTCTTAAATTGATTATTCGACCCTCATAGAGTGTTTCTGAACGAAGGGTCTTTTCATATAGATGATCCATGTCCTCTCATCTCCTGGTTCTAAAATTTCTATCCGATACATAAAGTCTATCACAACAGACAGATAATAGGGGCAGATCAGATGATTATGTATCGATCAAGTAGGAGGGTAAACGAGTGAAAATTTATATACAATCTAACGGAGTTACAATGGTAGGGAAACCGAAGCAGATCCAATTAATGATCAAGCACTATATGAAACACTACGACACGATTGAAGAGTGGATCCAAGCACCTCCATCAAAATCAAAATCACATTTAAAATTGATTCAATAAAAAGCTGCCCGATATAGGGCAGCTTCTTTAGTCGTTGTTTGAAATAAATAGCCATTGCGTCTAACGAGTTTATCAATCCCTTATTTCTGTATGAAAGATGGTTTTCATCTGTTCGAGAAAAACGTCATGATGATCTGTGAATGTGGCCATCGCACGTTTGTGTGCAACGGTTTTGAAGCCTCTTGCATAAGCGCCATAAGCGGTAAGAAAATCACATATGTCTGTACAAACACCTGTTAAATGAACAGTTTCTACTCCTTTTGACCGCAATAGCTCTTCGAGGTTCGTGTTGTAGAAAGCATCATATTCTGGCTTTGGTACATACTCTACACACCTATGGTCTTGATGCTCCTCATACCAGTCTTGGAGCTCTCCATACAATTCTTGTCCCCAAGATCCTATAACATTATGGACAGGCCATAGTTCAAAATGTGAATCTTGTTCACTATGTGCGTCCATACAGATGATCACTTCATTCCCTTCTGCTATAAACGAGCTAGCAATCGAGAGGATATGAGGTACGATTTCTTGACCCTTTAATCCTACTGTTAAATTCCCTTTGTCGTGAATAAAATCATTACTCATATCGATTATTAAAAGAGCTTCTTTCCCCATCAAAACGCCTCCTCAACCATTAACTATACCAGTCGATTTGACAAGTGACAAGACACTCATATCATTAGCGTTAAGTGCTCTTGTCACGATACACTAGTGGTAGTTATTTTAATGGGAGGTAGGTATAAGATGAAGAAGAATCAATTAGGCAAATCCAACCTTCAAGTGAGTGAAATCGGATTCGGCACGATGTCTATCGGCACGGATCGCGAAAAAGGGATCTCACTCATTCGTGAAGCGATCGATAACGGCGTTAACTTTATTGATACTGCCGATCTTTATGATTTTGGGTTGAACGAAGAAATTGTTGGGGAAGCACTTCAAGGCAGAAGAGAATCCGTCATCCTCTCGACAAAAGGTGGAAATCACTGGGAGGAAGGAAAAGAAGGTTGGTATTGGGACCCTTCAAAAGAACATATCAAAAATGCATGTAAGCAAAGTTTAAAACGGTTGAAGACCGACTATATCGATCTTTACCAACTGCATGGTGGTACGATTGACGACCCGATTGATGAGACGATCGAGGCTTTTGAAGAATTAAAACAAGAAGGTCTCATCCGTGAATATGGAATCTCGAGTATTCGCCCGAATGTGATTCGAGAGTATGTTAATCGCTCATCTATTGCATCCGTCATGATGCAGTACAGCATTCTTGATCGCCGCCCTGAAGAAGAAATACTAGATTTGCTACACAAGAATAACATCAGTGTGATTGCAAGAGGACCACTCGCTAAAGGCATGCTAACAGACCGATTCGAACATAAAGTAAAAGACGACGGATTTCTAACGCATTCTAAAGATGACGTACTTGAAATAGCGAGAAAACTATCCGATATGCAAGGAAACGAACGGAATATGACGCAAACTGCTTTACGATATACCCTTGCTCATCCAGCAGTAGCAACTGCAATACCTGGAGCAAGTAAGAGCGAACAGCTGCTTTCTAACCTCACAGCGCAAAATGCGCCTGAATTAACCCAAAATGAGATTAACGAGATACGATCGATCTCAACAGCCAATACTTATGATAAGCACCGGTAAGTAAAAACGCAGTCTCACGGAGACTGCGTTTCTCTATTAATATGCGTCCATTATGACGTCTTTCACAATAATTTCTGGCTCAGTAGAGGCTTTAATTTCATCAACAGTATATCCTTCAGCAACTTCCCTGAGGACCAACCCTTCATCGGCTACATCGAATACAGCTCGGTCTGTGATGATTCGATTGACCACACCTTTCCCAGTTAAAGGTAATGAACATTCATTTAGTATTTTCGGATCACCGCTCTTATTAACGTGATCCATGATTACGACGATACGTTTAGCACCATGTACTAAATCCATTGCACCGCCCATACCTTTAATCATCTTACCTGGAATCATCCAATTCGCAAGGTCACCATTCTTCGAAACTTCCATACCTCCAAGAATTGCAACGTCTATATGACCTCCACGAATCATAGCGAACGATTCAGCACTATCAAAGTAAGCTGCTCCTTGCATCGCTGTTACCGTTTCCTTACCAGCGTTGATCAAGTCTGGATCCACTTCACCTTCCGATGGATAAGGTCCAATACCTAGAAGACCGTTTTCGGATTGAAGTACGATCTTTTTGCCATCAGGGATATGGTTCGCAACCATCGTTGGCATTCCGATTCCTAGATTCACATAAAAGCCATCGCTGATTTCTTTTTCTGCACGTCTCGCAATTTTCTCTCTAACTGCTGCTTTATCCACTTTTGTCATAGTTAGCCTCCTTACCTAGTCGTTAGTCTTTCGATTCTCTTTTCTTGTTCACCAACAATCACTTTTTGAACATAGATACTAGGGGTATGAATTTGATCAGGCTCAAGCGCTCCGTTTTCAACGAGCTCTTCAACTTCTGCAATCGTCACCTCACCTGCTGCTGCAATCATAGGGTTAAAGTTTCTAGCCGTTTTGTTGTAGATAAGGTTTCCCATCAAGTCTGCTTTGGCAGCTCGAACGAGTGAAAAGTCTGCTTTAATCGCAGGTTCAAGCAAGTATTCCTTTCCATCAAAACTCCTTACCTCTTTTCCTTCAGCAATCGGAGTGCCTACTCCTGCTGGTGTATAGAATGCTGGAATACCGGCTCCTCCAGCACGAATTCGTTCAGCTAGTGTACCTTGAGGAATCAATTCTACTTCTAATTCACCTGATAGAACTTGCCTTTCAAACTCTTTGTTTTCACCTACGTAGGAACCTACCATCTTCTTAATCTGCTTATTCTTCAACAAAAGACCAAGACCCCAGTCGTCTACACCACAATTGTTTGATATGACGGTCAGATCTTTCACACCTTTGTCTCGGATAGCCATAATTAAATTTTCAGGAATACCAACAAGACCAAATCCACCTACTAAGAGCGTTGCACCATCTTGAATATCCTTCACTGCTTCGTCGAATGAGTTAAGTATCGGTTTCATATCGAATATGCCTCCTTCATTTTTACGGTCTTTCTACGATTGTCGCTACTCCTTGTCCGCCTCCAATACAGAGGGTAGCAAGTCCATAGCGATTGTTTCTTCGCTTCATTTCGTGAAGTAGTGTTACGAAGACCCTCGTTCCACTTGCTCCGATTGGGTGTCCAAGTGCGATCGCACCACCATTTACATTAAGAATCTCACGATTAAAGTCTAAATCTCTTCCGACAGCGAGCGACTGTGCAGCAAATGCCTCGTTTGCTTCTACTAAGTCCATATCGCTCATGGATAGATTTGCTCTCTCAAGAACTTTCTTCGTTGCAGGAACAGGACCAAGTCCCATTACACTAGGATCTACTCCACCACTCGCGTTCGCTTTTATAATCGCCAGATATTCAACACCTAGTTCTTCTGCTTTCTTACGACTCATCAAAACAACAGCTGCTGCTCCATCATTTATTCCTGAGGCATTACCTGCTGTTACGCGTCCGTCTTTTCTAAAAGCTGGTTTTAATTTCCCAAGCTTTTCAGCAGTTGTACCCGGTTTTACATATTCATCTGTATCAAAGACTACTGGATCACCTTTTCGCTTTGGAATCGAAACGGGTATGATCTCGTCTGTAAAACGTCCTGCTTCAATTGCAGCCTGTGCTTTTTGCTGACTTTGAGCTGCGAATTCATCCATTTCTTCTCGGCTGAGGTTGTAATGGTCACATAAATTTTCTGCTGTTACACCCATATGGTAATCATTGAACGCACACCATAGGCCATCATGAACCATGCTGTCGATCATCTTTTGATCACCCATTCTTAAGCCGTCCCTAGCTCCATTCAAGAGATAAGGTGCCTGGCTCATGTTTTCCATTCCACCAGCAACGACGATGTCCTGTTCACCAAGCATGATCGATTGCGCACCAAGGTGAACAGTTTTCAAGCCTGAGCCGCACACTTTATTAATCGTCATCGCAGGAGTAGTGACTGGAATCTCAGCTTTTATAGCTGCTTGTCTAGCTGGATTTTGACCTAGCCCTGCTTGAAGTACATTTCCCATGATGACTTCTTGTATTTGATCAGGCGTTATGCCGGCTCGTCGTATCGATTCTTGAATCGCTAGTGCCCCAAGCTCTGGTGCTGAAACACTCTTTAGGGCACCATTAAAAGATCCGATCGGCGTTCTGACAGCGCTTACAATTACTACATCTTGATTCATGTCATTTTCCTCCTTAAAGTGACTCTCTTCTACATAATTCTTAATTTAATCAGAAAACTCCTTCAAACAAAAAGAATTCCCATTATTCTAACGATTTCCTTGCAACTGTCAATAAGCTCTGTTTTAATGAAAAAGATAACGCTTACAAATAAAGGGGCTGATCGTAATGATACCAAATCAAGCTACGATAATCGAAGTAGGTCCAAGAGATGGACTTCAAAATGAAGCAAATTACGTTCCTACAGAAAATAAAATATCATTCATAAAAGCATTGAAAGATTCGGGCGTGCGTGAGATGGAGCTTACTTCTTTTGTTTCCCCAAAATGGGTTCCACAAATGAAAGATGCAAAAGAAATTGTCAACTCATGTCTAGATGAGTCAAGAAATTTTGTGCTTGCCCCAAATAGAAAAGGAATTGAACGAGTAAAAGAAACTTCTGTTTCAGCCGTTGCGCTGTTCGCAGGTGTAAGTAATTCATTCAATAAAAAGAACAGCAACAAAGAGACGGTTCAATTATTAGAAGAATTGGTTGCGTTAGTAGATGAACTAAAGCGTGACGGTTTCTTTGTCCGAGCCTGTATCTCAACAGCTTTCTACTGCCCGTATGAGGGAAAGATGACCTTAAAGGATACGTTAGGTGTTTGTAGAACATTCGTTGAAGCAGGGGTCGACGAGCTTAGTGTAGCAGATACGATTGGCATGGCAACCCCAGAGGAGTCCTACAACCTCTTTCATACACTAAAAAGTGAATTTCCAAACACTCTTTTAACAGCACATTTTCATGATACGAGAGGAATGGCGCTTGCAAACATTTACGCTTGCCTTACTGCAGGCATATCAAGGTTTGACACGTCAGCAGGCGGGCTAGGCGGGTGTCCTTTTGCGAAAGGAGCAACGGGTAATGTCGCAACAGAGAGTGTCGTTTATATGCTAGAACGAATGGGGGTCGAAACTGGTATCGACTTAGAAAAACTTATGAAAGCGATCGATGAAATCGAACCGCACCTCTCTCGTTCCATTCACACACCATACCGCTCTCTCCATCAAAAAGAAGCGTCTGCTGAACTAAACTAACATATTACGATTTTGGTAAATTAAAAAGGAGCACTTTTTTGTGCTCCTTTTATCCTTTGAAAATCGTAAGGATCGTGCTATAGATTAAAGCTAAAATAATTCCTCCAATGAATGAAATCCGATCCATTTTCTTTTCTTTAATAAAATTTGAGATTCCTTTCACAATCATATAAACAACAAAAAACATAAGAAAATACATAAAAAATGACACGTTACATGCCTCCTAAATTATGAAATGCGATTGATGTATCGCATTCTTGGGTTCAATATCTCATTGTCGCTTTTAAGCATGAAACAATGGTATTTTGGTAAATAGTCCAGCTTCATGTTTTCATCAAAAAACACCTTATATTGTTTCTGCACAAGAACAGGTCTGAAATTCGTTTCTAGCTCTAGATCATAATCCCCAACCTCTGAATCTAATACTAGTTGTGTTACACCGTTGACGACACATCCACAATCCTCAATATCATAGTTCAATTTAAGAAAACCGTTTTGTTCTTTTTCTAGTCTTTCAATCGCTCTATCTGTAAAATTTAAATTCATCTTTTCACTCCTTTTCTCCTCACAATCGCAAGGCAAAAATTAACCTCACGAAACTCACTTAATACGCTTGGCTTAAGATATATCGCTTAACTAAATTGTTCAAGCCTCAATTTAGCTACTAAGCTTTCACTTCTATTATAAACGCGAACGCCATGAAATTGCACATCCTGTGATGAAGTGAACCTAAGAAAGCAGGCTTCGCAGCCTGCTTTCTTAGGTTTATTTGTAAATTTCAACAAACTTCCGATCGATTTTATTTTTTAACTTCCATGAAAGATGGTGGTGAAAACTTAAGTTACTATATAATAATAGACCTTCACGGTTTCCCGTGGAAAGGATAGAGAGATAACTTTGCTTCGGTTGAAAACGGGTTCCGTCTTCTCCTTTTATAAAGGCTTTAATGTTATCCCAAAGCACTTTTGACTGCCTAACAGCGATGACTCCTGACTTTGGAAGTTTCGGAAACCCTTTTATTGAAGCGCAATCTCCCGCAGCAAAAATAGCAGGGTATTCCCTTACTTGTAGTGTATCTTCGACTAGCAAATAACCTTGAGGATCAACTGGCAATTTTGACGTTTGAAAAATGCCAGGCGCTTTAGGACCCGTCAACCATAATAGTTCATCATAAGCGATTTGCTTACCTCCGGCAGTGACAACATGGGAGGAAGTAACGTTCGATACTTTTTCATGTTCATATACTTTTAACCCTTTTTCCTTTGCAATCTCTTGAATCTTAGACGTTGCCTTTTCAGTTTCTCCTGCTAAAAGCGTAGATTGGGTTACTAACGTTACTGGAGCATCTTCCGAACGTCTTTTTGCATGTAAAGAGAGCGCCATTTCGATTCCTGCTGCACCTCCACCTACAACAACCGGCTCATCTGCGTCCCACAACTTACTTACTACTTCTTCAATTCGATAAGTAGGTTTAATTCGTAACGCATGTTGCCTTACACCAGGCACATCGATCCCACCCGTGTAGGATCCGATATCAATTGATAAAACATCGTAAGGAACAATATCACCCTTTTCAGTCAGCACCACTTTCGCTTCTGCATCGATCGACAATGCTGCGCCTTTAATAAAAGTGACATTTGCTTTTTTAGCGAGGGTCGGTATGTGAATACGAATCTTTTCGAATTCATATAACCCCTCCATAAATCCTGAAAACATTCCTGAATAATACTGGTGCTCAGACGGTGAAATGACTGATACCTCGGCATCTATTGCTTCTTCTTGTAGTTTTTTTATCACATAAAGGTGAGCATGACCTCCACCGATCAACAATAATTTCTTTTTCAATCAAATCATCCTTTTCTCTTACCGAACCCACTTAATGTACTTTTCAGCAACCTTTGGAATGACACCATCGAAGAGTTTTTCACGCCAATATAAATCTGAAGCTTGATTCAGAATTGCTCCTTTGGTCGGGTACGGATGTATAACCGTCGATAGATCTCCTAGCTTATGTCCATGTTCTTTTGCAAACACGATTTCCTGCATCCAGCTCGAAGCATCTTCGCCTACGGCATGGGCCCCTAACACTTTCCCTTTCGAATCAGTGATTACCTTCACAAGACCGTCTTTCTTACGTTCTGCTATAAAACGGTCGACATCGCTAATATCAACTTTAAATATACGCACATCCTCACCGTGTTTTTCTCTTGCCTCGCTCTCAGTTAATCCAAGATGAAAGATTTCAGGATCAGTGTACGTCACCCATGGTACATTATCATACTTCACTTTTCTTCTTAAACCGAACACAGCATTTTGTACGATCAATTTCCCTTCCATTCCGGCTCCATGCGTGAATGGAAAAGCTCCATTGACGTCACCGATCGCATAAATATGAGACTTCGATGTTTGAAGCTGCTCATTTACTGTAATGTAGCCTTTGTTGGATTCCACACCAGCCGCTTCAAGGTTTAACTTGTCGGTATTAGGCTTTCGTCCTGTCGACATCATAATCTCATGAACGACGAGCTCTTCTTCTTTGCCATCAACTTTATATGTGACAACTTTTCTTCCTTCACGTGTGAATACTCCTGTTACCTCTGCATTATAGATAAAGGACAGTTCTTTTTCTAGAATCTCTCGAGCTACTGGAATAATGTCACTATCTTCTTTTTTTAAGATAGTATCTGACGTTTCGATGACAGTAACATTCGATCCAAACCTTGCTAATGATTGAGCAAGTTCGAGACCAACGACTCCCCCACCTATAAATACAATACTCTCAGGTAGGTGATCTAAATTGAAGATGGATTCATTCGTTAAGAAAGAGACGTTATCTACTCCTTCAAGAGGAGGAACGTTCGGGCTGGACCCTGTTGAAATGACGATCCGCTTACCTGAAATGGAGGTTTGTCCATCAATCGACACAGTATGTTCATCGACAAAAGATCCTTTTCCCCGATAGATTGTTACGCCTAGTTCCTCAAAACGTTCATCGCTATCTACTTCTTGTATTTCTTCGATCGCTTCATGAACGCGTTCGATCGCGCGTTGGAATCGAACCTCTCCATTTACTGTTAAGCCAAATTCTTTAGCACCTTTATAGACAGCATGAACCTCTTTTGCTGCAGTAATAAAGGCTTTTGAAGGTACGCATCCAAAATGCAAACAATCTCCGCCAAGTCCTGGCTGGTCATCAATCAACGCTACACTCGCACCCATGTTAGCGGCACCTGCTGCAGCAGTTAACCCTCCTGAACCTCCTCCTATTACGATCAGATCATATTTTTCCAATCTAAACACCTCTCTATCCGAGTATTCTTTTTGCTTCAGTAAGTCTTTGTATGCTTGTAAATAGTTCGATTGCTAAGAACAATAGGGTAAGTAGCGTTAAGTACCCAGGAAAGAGAATCATAGCAGTAAACAATAAAAAACCTTCTGTCCGTTCAGCTGCACCTGCTTGGTAATAAAATGATTTGATTCCTTGTTTTTCTGAAACAGCTCCTACCGTTAAGAAGATCGTCATTGCGAATATGATCGAGGTACTCAATAATAACAATGCCCACATCGATTCAGGGAATGCAAAGGCAAGTCCTAAAATCACACTTATCTCTACAACTCGATCAAAACTTACGTCTAATACTGTTCCAAATGCTGAGGGCTTCGTTTTCCTTGCCATCGTCCCATCCACAGCATCTAAATATCCAGAAACCCATAATACAATGATCGCTAGAACAGGATGATCTAGATAAATAAACAACCCGGATGTGACCCCGATAATAAACGATATGATCGTTACCTGGTTCGCACTAAGACCTATCTTAAGTAACCAGCCTGCGGTTCTATCCATAACAGGCTGTACATATTTCCTGCCATGAGTATCGAGCACAGTACACCATCCTTCGATTAAATTTCTTCTTCTAATTCTGATCCGAATGCCTTTTTACGTATATACAACGTGATTAATAGGAGAACCAATAAAATAACCGATACAATTGCAACCGATTTGATATTGTTTGATAAAAAACTCGCACCTAAAAAGTTCAGAACAAGCGCACCAGGAAGCATACCTACTAACGTTGCAAAATAATATTTCTTCTTATCAACATTAGAAACACCGCACACGTAACTGACGAGGTCAAAATGCAGAAAGGGGACCAACCTTAATAGCAACACGTATGCGAATCCTTGCTCTGAGAGCCCTTTTTCTAATTTCTCTCCTCGCTTGCGCAAAGCTTCTGGTAGAGCCTTGAAGCCTAGTTTTCGAGCAGCAAGAAAGAAAAGAAGTGCTCCAGTCGATCCCCCTACTACAGCTAAGAGCGTTCCAATATACGGACCAAAAACCAAGCCACCCGCTATAGAAAGTACCGATGTTGGAAATAAAATGAACGGCCTGCCTATACAAGCTATAAGGAAGATCACAGGCGCATAAAGTCCAAAAGACGAAATCCACGAACGAATTTGGGAAGGGCGCAGGTTGAACACATTCTCATTTAGCAAGTAAATGCCTATCACAAGACATATCACAACGATCCCTTTTACTAGCGCTCTAATCGTCATGGGGTATTGCTCCATTCACGTCCGTTTCGATCATACGGGTATACGTGCGCTGCTTTTAACACAACATCTTGACCAGGTTCTAATTTGTCTTCAGAAGGAACGAGAATGGTTCCACCCTCCCAAGATACACGGTAACAAACTGAATTGTTCTTCACTGTAAGCGCGGTTACCTTTCCAGGAATAGAAACCAGCTCCTGATCATTTTGAACTCTATTATGTGGATCTATAGCAGTTATATGATGTTGAGGCACAAATCCTTTTTCTAAAGGAAGACCTTCCCCTATGATTCTTGCACTTTCTGTAGAGGAAGGGTACGTTACAACATCATAAGGAGTCCCCTGTTGTATCAATCGACCCTCATTCATGACCGCAAGCATGTCTGCCAACTCGATCGCTTCATCCCTGTCGTGCGTAATAAATAAAGATGTAATGTTTTCCTCCCGTAATATTTCCTTTACTTCACCCCTTAAAGATTCTCGAAGCGAAGCGTCTAAAGAACTGAATGGTTCGTCAAGTAATAGTAAATCTGGCTTTAACACAAGTGCTCTTGCTAGAGAAACCCGCTGCTTCTGGCCACCAGAAAGTTCATGCGGATAGGCATCCTTCCAAGGTGAAAGCTTAACCTTTTGTATCATGTCTAGTGCTTCTGAGATCCGCTCTTTTTTAGGAACCTTTTTCCTTTTCAATCCATACGTGATGTTCTCGAGCACGGATAGATGGGGAAATAATAAGGAATCTTGGAACATCAGAACGATCGAACGTTTTTCAGGTTTGGTTTTTTTCACCGACTTTCCATTGAGCATAATATCTCCACTGTCGATCGACTCAAGTCCTGCTAGGCAGCGTAGTAACGTTGATTTTCCACATCCTGAAGGTCCAACAATCGTTGCATGTTCTCCCTTTTTCAGAGAAAAAGATACACCTTTTAAGATCGGCTCTCCCGAATAGTTTTTGGTTAACTGGTTACATTGAATAAGGTCATTCATACCTATAAACTTCCTTTCAAATTCGATTGACTACCCGAATGACCGCTCTTAATGCTATTTCTGCAACTCCTACAAATAGGAGTGGAAGTAAAGCAAATAATAATGAGAATCCAGCGATAACTGCTTCATTGGAGCTTGAAAAATAAGGATAGTATAGCAAAGGCAGTGTTGTTACAACCCCTCCACCGATAATTGCTGTTAGGGCATATTGCCCAAGAGATATCACAAATGTTAATAGCATTAAGCTTCTAATGCTTGGAATCAGTAAAGGTAGAGAAACTGTAAAAAAACGTGCGACTGCCCCTGAACCGAGCACTGCCGCTTGTTCAATCAAGCCTTTTCCAAGTCGTTCATACCCTGCCCTCATGATACGAATCGAGTACGGCAAGGTTGGTATTAAATGAACGAGTAATACCCCGCTTAGACGATCTGCCAATCCAAACTGAATCAAGGTATACTGTAAGCCCATTGCTAATAAGATGCCTGGAATCAAAATAGGTGACAATAGGAATGCCTCGATAAGGAACTTTCCTTTAAACGAATACATCGCTAATGCTCTTGCTGCCGGCATCGCTATGATTAAATTTAACAGTACTACCATTATTCCCAGTTTTAACGTTGTAATGAGAGAATCTACCAGTGCGGGATCACTAAAAATAACCTCCCACCCATCAAGGCCAAGTTCTCTTGGGAACAGAATCGGCCACTTCCAATCAGAAGCAAAACTTTTTACTACGATCGTAATGAGAGGAAGAATGAACAACATCATAAAAACAAACAACGTGATAAGAACGATCACCTTTCTTCTCTTCCCTGAAATAATTTCATTTAACCTCATCGCACTCTCCCTTTAATTAAGCGTAGCCTATGCTTTTGTATAAGTTTGAATGAGATTCCCGCTAAGAGGAGTGAAACGCCCCCAGGTATGATCATTGCTGCAAAAGCTAAAGGACGATTGCTCCAATCTCCGCTATAGAACCAATCGAATGCATGAACAGGCAACATTTCAGGCCTTGTTACTCCTAACAAATAGGGAACCTCAAAAGCAGTCGAAACAAAAGCGATCAAAATGATGGCAACTTCTAATAATATCGGGAGAAGCCATGGCCATTCAACAGTTTTAAACTCATCCCATTTGCTCCCCCCTAACGTTCTAACCACCTCTGAATAACGATGATCGATTTCGTAATAAACTGGGAGAAGCATAAGAATAACAAACGGAACTTCTTTCCAGACATATGTGAGGATGATTCCCACTCCTCGTGTATCCTGGACGAGTATCGGAAACATCGATCTGTCGTTTATTAATCCAATTTGAAAAAGCAAGGAAGAAAGTAATCCGCTCTGTGAAAGAAATAGGAAAACGAGATATCCTGCTACAAAGTGAGGAATCAAGATTGGAATCCATACGAGTCCCTTTACAAAAGAGTGCTGAAATAAACGATACAGTATTCTAGTCAGCACAAGGCCAATAACTAGCGAGAGAATGGTAGAGATGAGGGTAATCCAAAATGTAAACTTTAAGGATCTTAAAAAGGAATCGCTTCTAAAAAGTTCCTCGTAAAACTCAAACGTCCACTTTCCCCCTATTGTTTGCATGCTTTGAATTACAGCAGACCACATCCCATAACCTACTAGGAATAAGATGATGATCACTGCAGGCGTTAAGTAAAACCATGCTTTATGCTTATTCTTCAAAAACCTTGTTTCCCCAATCATTCATAATCCACTCCGTATAACCTGTATCTAAATCTGGAAGCTTGTACGTATTCAACCTTTCGGAAGAAATTACACTTTCACCGCGATTTAGTGAGTCAACTTTATTCTTTTCTTCTTCCTCGAGCTTATCATAGTTTAGTACCATCCCTTCTCCCCACATCTTTGGATCCATCTTAGCAATTTGAGCTTTAGGAGACTCTAAGAAGTTAATGACCGTCATCGCTCCGGAGGGGTTAGGGCTATTAAATGGGATGCTTAAATAATGATTGTTAGAAATAGAGCCAGGTGATTCAAGAACAAACGATTTTGTGCTTTTAGGGAACGTACCATCTTTAATTAAACTTTCCGCTCTCGCTTCATTGAAACCCATCGTCATCCAGACTTCCCCTTGGCTGTACAACGTATCTAACTTCGTCAATGACTCAGGATACGTTTCGCCATTTCGCCATAGGTTTGGTTTAATTTCATTTAGGTATGACCACACATACTCTCCGTTCTTCTCAACTAAATCTTGATCAAACTCTTTTGCCATCGTATCAACACGATCTGGCGCACTAGCTACCAGCAGATGCTTTACGAACGTGTTCCCAGTGAAATCAGAAACGTTAGGATAAGTGAATTTCCCTGGGTTCTCAGAAATCCAAGCTTTCAATTCATCCAACGTTTTAGGTGGTGTTTCAATTTTATTCGAGTCATAATTAAATACAAATTGAACGCTCCCCCATGGTGCTTCTAAACCATCTACTTTCGTTCCTTGATCAAAAGCTGCTGATGGATCATCATTTCCGATATATTTCTTGAAGTTAGGCAATTTATTTGTAAAAGAGCCTAGAAGCAAATTAGCGTTTTTTGCATTCTTAAAATTTGCACCGTTGATCCAAATAATATCGATCGTTCCTTTATTCTTACCTGCTTTCTTTTCTGTTAATAGCTTTTGCATGAACTCTTCTGTATTCATCGGTTGTCTGTTCAATGTAATATTATGTTTCTCTTTTAGCTCAGGAGCAGCCCAATCATCGATGTATCGATTGATCCCTTCATCTCCTCCCCACATGAACAGATTAACTTCTGTTCCTTCTGCATCTTTTTCAATTTCCGTCCAATCTTTTGAAAGTACTTCTTCGTTACTAGCCTCGCCTTCTGTACTATTGCCACAAGCTGTCAACATAATCAAACCGGCTATAAAGATAAATAATTTCCATTTCATTCTAAAACCTCCATTTCGTGAAAGTGCGCGCACAAGTTTACCATAATTACTTTATGTTTATAAAAATAAACTCCTATCTTAATTATATCTTGTTCAAACAAATTTTGTTGTAATACACCTTACAGAGTATGTTTTTAGATAAAAAAACAGCAATAGCGCGTGGGCTATTGCTGTTCGATGAAGAGTATTAGCTGTATTAGCTATCTTTTTGCAATTTTCTTCTAACCACTACACCTGTCGCTGCCATCGTAGCTAGAACAGCTGCCAATATCCACTCGATCGGCATCTGCTGTTCAGCAGTACCTCCCATACCTGTTTTTGGCATGTCCGTTGGCATACTCATTGCAAACTTGTCTGGGAACTGGTCAGTAAACGCTCCTGAAAGTCCTTTAGCAGGCTTGTACATATGAGCATAAGCTTCTCTTACAGAATCATAAGCAGCATCATAATCTTCGTTTGTGTAGCTATCAAATGCTCCGACTAATTGGTTCACGTGCATTTGGAGACCTTCAGCTAATGCATCCGACTTGAGACGGCCTTCTGTCGCTGTTTCTAAGAAGCTAGAGAAGTCAGCACGGTAGTTATCTAGAGCCTCTAATGCTTTTTCCTTCGCTGCTTCGTCTTCCGCACCTGTTGCTTGTACATATTCTACGAAGTTACCGATATGACCAGACCACATTTCATTAAACTTCATGCCAGCCTCTTCACCGTAAACTGATGAAATTGCTGCAGTGAGAGCTTCTGTATTTTTATTTAGAGCTTGCGCTGACGCTTCAAAGTCGTCTGAACCATCGATACCGTTCTGCATCGTCATCATTGCCAAACCAGCATGCTCTGAAAGCAGGTGACCAAGAGTTGCACGGAGGTCTGATGCAGGTGTTACGGCTTTAGTCTCATCGAACTTCTCAGGGAATTGATCGGTAATCGCACTTGAGAAACCTTTTGCTACTCCATGCATGTGAGCAATCGCTTCACGTTCTTGTGCATAAGCTTTCTCGTAATCTCCTGCAACATAGCTATCGAATGAACCGATTAACTGGTCGATGTGCATCTGAAGACCTTTTGTTAAAGATTCTGCTTCTAGACGTTCACCAGTTGCTGTTTCAAGGAATTTTGAAAACTCTTCTTTATAACCTTCAAGATTGTTAAGCGCTTCTTGCTTTGCTTCTTCATCTTCACTTCCTGTTGCTTTAACATAATCTACGAAGAATCCGATGTGGTCACTCCAGATTTGGTTGAACTGATTCCCAGCTTCTTCACCGTATACTGAAGAAATCGCTCCCGTTAGCGCTTCTGTATTTTCGCTAAGTGCTCCAGCTGATGCTTCAAAATCATCCGCACCTTCTGCTCCTTTTCTCATCGTTTCAACTGCAAGATATGCGTGCTCACTAAGTAGATGTCCTAGTGTAGCTCTAAGATCTGCAGCCGGCGTTTCAACTGTAGGCTTGTCCGCATGGTTACCGTGATCATCTGCAAATGCGCCTGTCGGCATCAATAGAGAAAAACTTAGTGGGACGATCATGAGTCCTTTCTTCCAGTCGATTACTCTTTTCTTCAAATTATTTTCCGTATTCATGTTACATCCACTCCCCTTAAATTTTTATACATCTAGCTAACGGAATGGATTAGAAGTTGGATCATCTTTTTTATGATTTTTTTTAAAAACACTCGTGATAATCCTCTAGAACCCTTGATAATAATGGATTTAGAACGGTTATAGAATTTGGGGTAATTAGTCGTAAAATAAAAAAGACCCCTTATGCTACTCAAGCAAAGGGGCCTTTCAGTTCTGATTATTTGTAGACCATAATGGTTTGCATTTCTTTGAATCCAATATCTTTATAGATATATTTCGCAAAATTAGATGAGTAAACATTTAAACGTATTTCCTCAAAACCTTGTTCTTTAAGATCACGAATACTTGCTTGTACTAATTTTTTTGAATAGCCTTTTCCTCGAAACTCTGGAAATACAAATACATCATAGATGAATCCGTGTTTGATACCCGTAAAGTAATCCGTGTTTTCTCCAATCAATACCCAACCCGCGATTTGATCGCCATCTCGATATACAAGATGATATCCCCCGCGTTCAAGGATTGAAGTAACGATTTCGATCGCTTTGTCTTCTTTTATAATTCCAGGGTTTGTCGTCCCCTCATTTACCGACTGAATTGAATTCGATAAGATGTATTCTTTTTCTTCGGCACTTGCACGTTCAATCAACTATGTCCCCTCCTTGCAGTTCTTTTATGGTATTTCTTTATAATGAAGCTTTGTTCCTGCTAGTTTATCGAATTGGGTAACTTTACCTCACTGCCTTACCTTTGCATAGATTGATGTGTCCCTCAATTGTTCTCCATCTATCGAAACGTCTTCATTCTGTAAAATTCCTTCTAGTGAAAATCCTAGTCGCTCTATGATTCTCATACTACGATTATTTTTCGTGTCACACCTTACTTCCACTCTTCTCGCATGTAATTCCTTGAACGCAAATTCTGTTATTGCTCGAACAGCTTCAGTCATATATCCATTACCAGAATGTCGAGTGTCAATCCAATACCCTACTTCAAATTTTCTAACGTTCCAATCAATTCTATGTAAGCCGGATGACCCTATAAAATCCCCAGTATCTTTATGATAGATGTGTAACCTTAAATCTTCTCTTTTAAGGAAGGCGGCATGAGCTTCTCTTACGTTTTCTTCTACCTCTTCCTTAGATTGGTCGTTTTTCGCAAAGGGCATCCATAGCTTTAATTCAGCTCTTGATGCTTGAATCGATTCATGCACGACAAGGCCATCTCCAGGGAGAGGACATCGTATATACAACCGTTCAGTATGAATCTCGTGAGGAAAATCTATTAAAATCGGTTTCATTTAGCAGCCTCCAAAACGTTATAAATGTCAGAATTATACCACTAAACCAAATGATTTGTCATTTATAGCCCAGCAACACTTTCACTCTGATCTCTTCTTTAAATTTGCCTTCTGAATGAATACTTAATAACTCACGTTTTACTTCAGCTTCAAAATCATCAACATTACTTCCCAGGTAGCTCTTCAATCCGTATGAAGTGGAATAATGATGACCTAATAACGTTTCGATTGTCCAATAATGCTCATAAGGTTCACATTCTACTTTTTCTATAGAAAATGGAGACTTCTCAATCACTTCTTCATGACTTAATGTAGGATGGGAATATGTACCGCTACCTGCTCGACGCTCCTCGCCATACCACTTCTTAGCAACCTTAGAGAATGCAATCTGCCAATCCTCTAAAACGTTATCTGGTTGATAATCGTCAATAACCGCTATTCCCCCAGCTTTCTGGATTGTAGGATAAAGCTTTTCTAAAAAATGGGAACGATTCAGCCAGTGAAAAGACTTCCCCATTGTTACTAACTTAAATGATTCATGATGTTGAAGGTTAATAAATTTTTCCACATCTGCTAACTTCCACTCGATATTCGAAATTTTTAATAGGTTTGCCATTTGACTTGCTTCCTGTAACATTCCTTCATCAACATCTACACCTACGATATGTTTTGACCAATCTGCTAACCTGATCGCAAGCTGACCTGGTCCACAACCTACATCCAACACTCGATCTTGAGACGACAGATGAAAACGGTCCACTACTAACCGAATGACTTCGGAAGGATAACGTAGCCTATACGCTGCATAAAATGGTGCCGCACCTTTAAATAGATCTGTGTAAATTTGAAACTCCTCCCAGAATCCCTTTTTGAAAGACGGTTTCTCTTATATACTTAAACAATACCATACTAGAAAGGAAAGAATCTCATGGATCTATCCGTATTACTATCATTCTTATTTGCTGCGGTAGTATTAACCCTCATGCCTGGCCCTGACAACTTGTTCGTGCTTGCTCAGAGCATTTCTCAGGATAAGCGGGCTGGTATCGCTACTTCTCTCGGTTTATGCTCAGGACTTGTTGTACATATAAGTGCTGCCGCAATTGGAATATCTGCAATTCTGTACCAATCATCACTTGCCTTTTCAATCGTAAAATATTTGGGAGCCGCTTAC
The DNA here is from genome assembly GCF_056158505.1 of Anaerobacillus sp. ABR4_321. NCBI lineage: Bacteria > Bacillati > Bacillota > Bacilli > Caryophanales > Bacillaceae > Anaerobacillus > Anaerobacillus sp. ABR4_321. Next base: position 2,229,712 of record NZ_JBSWTK010000001.1, on the reverse strand, counting down.
TTACTATACCTTGCATTTCAAGCATTTCGCGAAAGGAAGCAATCTACACTCCTAAAAAACCAACGAAACCAATCTTATATGGCTCTTTATCGAAAAGGGATTATTATGAATATACTTAACCCCAAGGTTTCCTTATTTTTCCTGGCTCTTCTTCCTCAGTTTGTTAATCAACATTCAGGATATGCTTCTTTACAAATGGTGTTGTTAGGAATGATATTTATCGTTCAAGCTTTTCTTATCTTCACCTCAATCAGCTTGTTCGCTAGCAGTATCAAAGGACTTCTTCTAAAAAATTCAGCGGTCCTTGGGAAAATAAATGTAATCAAAGGTGTCTTGCTTGGGATTATCGGTATCCAAATTGCATTTAGCAGCAAGTAACATTTTCTGTTTAAGAAGTGCACATGACTAAAGCTAATAATGTCGAGTAAAGCCACGCGAATCCAATTCGTGTGGCTTTTTGAGTGCGCTGTTTCAAATAAATGGGTATTGGGTAATGGAGATTGTTAGTCACTTATATAGAGAGGAGAGCCTTCATGAGAAGTTTATACATTATCGGTACCGCTTTCTTTCTGTCAGGTTGTTCTTCCATCGCTGTATTAAATCCAAAAGGAACAGCGGGCGAAAAGCAATTGGACCTTCTCTTATTAAGTCTTTTACTGATGAGTATCGTACTAGCAGTTGTTTTTACTCTTTTTGTGAGATTTTTAGTAAAGTACCGCGAAAAGCCTGGACAGGAAGATGACTTCCCAACTCAAAAAGCTGGCAATAAAAAGCTCGAAATAAGTTGGATCGTCATCCCTTTTATTATCATCATCGTTCTTGCTGTACCTACTTTTGCAACAACTTATCAGCTTGATGAGCCTTTTAACAATGATCAAGATCCTTTAACGATTAAAGTGACAGGAGAACAGTTTCAGTGGTCGTTTTACTATCCTGAATATAACATTACCTCAAGAGACGAATTACGCATCCCTGTAGATCGCCCCATTACATTCAAGCTCTCATCAAAAGATGTTATCCATTCATTTTGGATTCCGCAACTAGGCGGAAAAAGGGATGCTCTTCCTGGAAAGGAAAACACTTTACGGATGACCGCCATCGAAACAGGTACATATAGCGGGAAGTGTGCTGAACTCTGTGGAGCGGAGCATGCTTTGATGACGTTTGATACGATCGTTTTAGACAAAGATGACTTTTCAACTTGGATAGAGAAAATGAAGGACGGTGAGAACAACTGATGAATAGCATCTATCATTATTTTCGTACATTACCATCAGACATCATTTTAGCTGACATATCTTTTGTGATCATCATCATCGCAACGACCTTCTTACTTACGAGATACCATAAATGGAAGTGGCTCTGGAGTTGGATCACGTCAACAGATCATAAGAAGATTGGCATCATGTATTTGGTTGTATCTTTCTTATTTTTTCTTAGAGCAGGGTTAGAAGCTTTATTGATCCGAATGCAACTTGCTTTTCCTGAAAATGAATTCTGGGTATTTCAAGGAGAACGATTCAACCAACTTACAAGTACACACGGAACAGTCATGATCTTTCTTGTTGCTACGCCGCTATTAATCGGATTGATGAATGTGATCGTACCATTGCAAATCGGTGCAAGAGACGTTGCTTTTCCATTCATGAACTCATTGAGCCTCTGGCTGTTTATTTCAGGGGGAATCTTAATAAACGTCAGCTTTATAGCTGGAGGTTCACCAAATGCTGGCTGGACTACATACGCTCCTCTATCACTCAACGAATTTACCCCGGGACCTTCGAACAGCTATTATCCGATCGGACTACAAGTCGCAGGACTCGGAACAATTATGGGTGCAATCAACTTTATCGTAACGATTATAAAAATGAGGGCACCTGGGATGAAGTTTATGAGGATGCCGCTATCAACTTGGTCGATGCTCATTACTTCGGTACTCATCGTGTATGCATTTTCCGCTCTTGCGGTAGCTTTGCTGTTATTAACGTTCGAACGACTTTTCGGAACAATCATCTTATCAGGATCTGAAGGAAATCCACTGATCTGGCAACATTTGTTCTGGATTTTCGGTCACCCTGAAGTGTATATCATCGCGCTACCTGCTTTTGGGATATTCTCAGATGTTATCAGTACTTTTTCGAAGAAGAAATTATTCGGGTATACTTCAATGGTGTTTGCAATCATTTTGATCGGATTCTTAGGGTTTATGGTTTGGGTCCACCACATGTTTACAGTTGGACTAAGTGCAAATATCAACGTTTTCTTCGCCTTGACTACAATGTTGATCGCGATCCCTACTGGTATCAAAATCTTCAATTGGTTGTTTACGATGCGTGGTGGACGAATAAGATTCGATACCCCTATGCTTTATGCTCTCGGCTTTATCGTAACGTTCGTAATGGGCGGTGTTACTGGCGTCATGCTTGGCTCAGTTCCAGCAGATTATCAATATCATGACAGCTATTTTGTTGTTGCACACCTCCACTATGTCATTATAGGCGCGACGATTTTCGGAGTGCTATCAGGGGTTTATTATTGGTGGCCAAAGATGTTCGGTAAGATGTTAAACGAAAAACTTGGTAAATGGAATTTTTGGACGTTTGTGATCGGATTTCATTTCACTTTCTTTCCGATGCATATTTTAGGATTGATGGGGATGCCGAGGCGAGTCTTTACATATCCAGAAGGAGAAGGACTTGGTTGGCTTAATTTTGTGAGTACTTGCGGTGCATTTTTAATGGGAATAGGCGTATTGTTTTTTATGCTAAACATCTATCTCACGACTCGGTACGGAAAATTTGTTCAGCAACACGACCCGTGGATGAAGCGTGGACGAACGTTAGAGTGGACGGTTCCTAGTCCTCCCCCACCCTATAACTTCGCACGAATTCCAGTCGTAACTTCCGGTGAGCCGTTATGGACTGCCTATGAAGCACAGAAACACAACATCGATTTCGAAGGCGATTATGATGAGATCCACATGCCTTCTTCAAGTTCATTGCCGTTCTTTATGGGAATGGCATTTCTAATCGCTTCCTTTGGCTTTGTTTTCGAAATTTGGTCTGTAGCAATTCTAGGTATGGCTGGTGTCTTCACTACTATGACAATTCGGTCTTTCCAGAATAAGAATGGCTATTTCATACCGAAAAACAAAGTGATCTATAACGACAAGGGAGTGGGTTACTAATGCCATCTCTAGCTGAAAAAAACCTATTTAGCGACCACCATGCGCAAATGAATATTTTAGCTTTCTGGTTCTTGATCGGTGCAGAGGTAGTGGTATTTGGTTGCTTATTCGGTATTTATGTATCAGTACAGGAGTTAACCAACAACGGACCAGGAGCAAAGGAACTCTTCAACCTTTCTGAGATTATCGTAAGTACAATCGTGCTGTTGTCTAGTAGCTTTACATGTGCACTAGGTGTTTATACGTTAAAACTTGGTAAAAAAACGATGACCTTAGTTTGGTTTCTTCTTACAATCAGTTTGGGATTAGGATTCGTCATTCTTGAAGGAATTGAATTTATGGCTTATGTCGCGGAAGGCGCAACAATTAGTAGTAGTCCTTTCCTCGGTGCTTTTTATATGCTTTTAGGTACTCATGGAGCACATGTCCTCTTTGGGATCGTATGGATCTTTATGTTGCTCATTCAATTGATGATGTATGGGATCACTAAAGAAACTGCACCAAAGCTGTTTATTGCTAGCTTATACTGGCACTTTATAGATGTAGTCTGGGTCTTTATCTTTACAGTAGTCTATCTACTCGGAAAGGTGTGAGTGAAATGAAGAAAGAGAACGACCACCTTATAAAAATTTCGGTTATGTTCGTTACGATGATTCTTCTAACGCTTATTGCTTTCTACATCGTATACAGTGAATGGATCTCTAATGAATTTCTACCATATGTACTTATCTTCTTAGCGATGATTCAAGTGGTCATTCAATTGGTCTTATTTATGGATATTAAAGAAAAGGAGGGAAGGTATCGAATTACATCTGTTGCGGCAGGTGGGTTCATCGCAGTTCTAACGATTTTCTTTCTAGCTATATTATAAAAAGAACCAGGGGTGAAGTCCCCTGGTTCTCCTATTTTTCTCGCATACCGAAACTCTTACTTAGTAACAACAAAGACTCGTTAATCTTCCAAACATAATAGAGATCATTGATTCGACCTTTGAGTTCTTTATTATCTTTCCCCGCATCAAACTTTTCTACTTTGTCACGAATCGAATCCAAACTATACATGACGGTTTTCGTATTCCCGTTTATGCCCTTCGATAACGCTTCGATATTGTAATTGATAATATGATAAGTTTTCTTTAGCTCTTCTTCCAACTCCGGTACAGAGAGTATCGCTTTGTTTCGATTTGAAGAAGCAAGGAGGTGCTTAGCGTAGTAATTTATTGCAGTAACAACTGTAATCCACTGCTCAATGTTTGATTTCTGCATGATGGATACTTTATTTCTTAAGGGCTTCGCATCGTTTAGAACATTCTGGTATTTCTCATCTAACTCAAACGCCATGTTAATAAACTGGTGATGGGAGTTCGTTTCCGTATAAGAATGGAGGTAATCCGATACATACGTTCTTAATTTCACAAAGAATTCAGTTGCTGCGACAGCTACTTTTTCTTTTGTTTTTCTAGGATAGATTATAGCTGCAGCAAGGGAACCGATCGCCGCACCAACTAACGTATCGATAACACGCGACATAATAAGTTCACCCGTTATCCCACCCATTATGAAGTCATACATAATTGCAATGAGCGTAGTCATCCAGAACATCATGATTCCATATGATATAGGCATCAAATAAAAGGCAAGAAACACACAGCAAAACAATGTGATCAACTCAAATACCGGTTGTCCAGATAAGGAAAGCGCAATTCCAAAGCCTGCTATAGCCCCAAAAATTGTACCGATGGATCTCTCGGTTGCTTTCTGAAAAGTCATACCAACCGTATCTGTTCCTAACAATACGATAAAGGTTGATAAAAGCACCCAGTATTGATGTGCAGGCGATAAGAAATAGCCGACTACAATCGCCACACTACCAGCCACGATTGCTTGTAACGCTTTGTTCTTTGCTAGCCTTGCATCTTCTGATGTGTTGTCAGCTACCTCATCTGCCTGAACTTTCTTAACTGATTCCAGATTTACATCCCTTCGCTTCCCTAATTGCCTGGAGCTCTCTACTAAGTGATTCGATATCGCTTCGATTCTCCTAATTAACCAAAGCCAGTCCTTATCGACCTCATGATTTTTTTGCATGGCTTTTATCATTGAACTAAGTTCGCTAATAACCGATTCAGTTTTTTTTAGATTACCAACCACGTCATGAGTACGCAGTACTTCGGCATCACGTATCGATTCTACAACTTTGTACAACAGTACTCTTATGTTCGTATGTTGTAATACGTGCAGATCCTTTAAACGGTCTACAACATAATAAAGAGACTGTATTAGCATTTCTGCATCAAATATATAGAACCTCAATTGCTCAGCATCGATACCAGGCCAAATTTCCTCAGGCTCTGTGTTATTAAGAGAGCTTGAAATGACTTGAGAATAAGAATTGATCTTTTTAATATCTTTTCGAAGCTGAGAAGGTACAGACTGATTAGTAGTAGGGTTTGCAATCGCCTCTAACACCAGATCAAGGGTCATATTCGTTTGAGTGTGAAATGAGCGGACGCTATTAATCAACTCAACTTTCGGTCGGTTTTTTATGAGGTAAAACCGATATACATATGAATAGCCTCCTCCAATCACAATACCAAGAAGATACCACCCAATATCTTCTATCTTCAATTGTAGTAAAGTAGAAAAATATGTTGATAAAAATGCAACGGTGAACATTGCGAAATAACGGAACCCAAATTGCTGTAAATAATATGCTAGAAAAATGACGATTAAGAATAAGAAATCTATCGCAAATGGAATAATGCTTAAGTATGTGCTCACCGTTAACGCAACTGCACTTGAAACAACTAAAATCAGCGTAGAGAATTTCTTCTTTTTCTCTGTATCATCATTCACTAAAAATAATGTCAGTAAGCTAACGACTCCAGCTAATATAGAAGCAGGAAATGAAGCACCTAATGTAAAGGCAAAGATGAGCATAGTGAGTGACGAGGACAGAACGCTAATCGTAATACGTAAAGCCTGGTGTAATCTCGATCTTCCTGGATCTGCAGGAGTTACGCGAATAAGTGAATGAAGAAGCGACCTATGCATTGTTTTTTTCATAATTCTATTTTAGCTAAATTAACTTGTATGTTCCACACGTCGATTCGCTCCCCTTCTTTAGCACTTCCGGTGTTGTTTTTCTAATGAAATAAAAAGCCTTTGAAGACTATTATCTTCAAAGGCTGAATAGCTATTAAACCGTTTTTGGATCTTTTGGTGCTTTTGTCTTCTTCTCTGTACTACGTTGTTTTCTAGGCACTTCCTCACTGAAAGACTTAATCATTCCCCAACATGTAAACAATAGAATGATCGTTAGTGGGAACGCACTCACGATGATGGCAGTCTGCATGCTTTGTAGACCACCTGTAATCATCAGAACAACTGCAGATGCAGCCAACACAAAGCCCCAGCTGAACTTAACGAAGTTCGGTGGGTTTAAGCTACCGTTTGTTGTTTGCATACCGAGAACAAATGTAGCAGAGTCAGCTGATGTAATAAAGAAAGTAGAGATTAATAAGAGAGTCACGACCGTTAGGATACCTCCAAGAGGAACCTGCTCATAGAGATAAAACAATGCTGTTTCAAGTCCCTGTCCTGCAATATCTGTACCTTGGTTAAAGTCGAAGAAAATAGCTGAACCGCCAAACACTCCGAACCAGAATGCACAAACGACTGTAGGTACTACGGTAACAGCAATCATAAACTCTCTGATCGTTCTCCCCCTAGAAACTCGGGCGATAAACGTTCCTACGAACGGAGACCAAGCGATCCACCAAGCCCAATAGAAAATTGTCCAACCTTGAACCCATGACTCATTTTCTGGATTCATAGGTGCAAGACGCATCCCCATTCCGAAAATATTTTGTACATATTCACCAAAAGTAGTTACGAATAGGTCCAGAATAAATTTCGTCGGACCTAGGAAGATAAATAGTCCAAGCAAAAGAACAGCTAGAATCATATTCGTGTTACTTAAATATTTGATACCTTTTTTAATTCCCGTTCCAGCGGAAATTGTAAACAGCACTGTGATGACAGCGATGATGATCAACTGCACCGTGAAGTTGTTAGGTATATCCGTGAGGTAAGCTAAGCCACCATTAATCTGCTGAGCACCAAGACCAAGGGATGCTGCAACACCAAAGATCGTTGCAAATACTGCAATGATATCGATAGTGATCCCAATCGGTCCTTTCACACGATCTCCAAGCAACGGATATAGCGTTGCACTGATAAGACCTGGTGCCCCTTTTCTAAATTTATAGTAAGCAAGAGCAAGAGCAATAGTAGCGTAGATTGCCCACGCATGAAATCCCCAGTGAAGATATGTATATCTTAAAGACTGGTGAGCTGCATCAACAGTTCCACCTTCTCCTCCAAGTGGGGGCGTAGAAAAGTGAGACATCGGTTCTGATACTCCAAAGAATAAGAGCCCAATTCCCATTCCTGCACTGAATAGCATTGCAAACCAAGTTAACCTGTTATACTCAGGCTTGTCTGAGTCTTTACCTAGCTTAATATTACCAAATCTACTAAAAATCAAATAAATGGCAAAAATCAGGAAAAATGTTGCTGCTAATTGATAGAACCATCCAAACTGATTTAAAAAGAAACTTTTCGATGTGGTCATAACCTGGTCAAGATTCCCAGGCATAATCACGCCCCATCCTACGAAGACGATCGCGATTGCGAGGCCTATCCAGAATACTTTTGTTACTTTATCCATTCCATCCACTCCTCATTTTATTATGCAGCTAACGAAAATATCTAGTAAATAGTAACCACATAGTTACTAATCATAATAAATTTTCTTAAATTATTCAAATCCGTTTTTATGTTTAGTACAATATACCCCGTTCTTATCGACTAGAAACCACTGCTGATTCTCCTAAAATTCACCATAAATAAAAGCAGGGAACTCTTATCGTAGCCCTGCTTTTATCATCGCTTTTACAATCCTGAACTCATGACGATTTCACCTTTAGGAGTTTTACTCTTCGCATTCGGTTCTAGAGTGATTGCCACTGCGGTCCAATCATGATCTCCTTCGTATTTAACTTCGAAGGAAACGGCACCTTTTCCGTTTTCACTTGGTACAAATGAACCTGCTCTATACGGCTTTTCACCTTCTAGCAACCAAACTTGATACACCTGATCATCCTCTACACCTTCAAGATCATCTGCTTGAACAACTAGATTCGTTTTACCATTGTCAGATACTAAGGCGGCTGCTCCTTTAGATCCAGAAGCTCCCGAAGGTTCTAACTGAACTGCTTTTAACAATGACGATACTTCTGTTTCAGGGGTTGTCCCTTCATTTGTAATATACGTATAGGCATTTCCAGCAAGTGATAAAAATAATGCAGCAGCTAGGGCTGGAGCTAACCATTTCGGAGATCGTTTGGTCTCATTCATATGAGTTACATTGGAACTCTTTTCTTTCGTGTTTGTCTCGCCCATATCCTCAGACGCACTTTCAAAAACATTCTGAAGGACTCGCTCTTTCATTCCTGAAGGAGGCTCTTCTGGTGTCGATAGATAAGGAAGGTCACTAGTTAAATCTTCCAGCTCTTGCAACTCCTCTCTACAGTCTGAGCAAGATTCAAGGTGAGCCTCGAACTTTTTCTTTTCTTCATCGGTTAATGTTCCATTGAAATAGTCAAGTAGCTGATCACAATTGTTTTTCATCTGAGACCCCTCCTTTCTCTGCCAGATTAGTTTTTAGATGTTTGAGTGCGAGTCGAATCCGGCCTTTTACAGTACCGAGTGGGAGGTCAAATTCCTGAGAAATTTTTTTATGCGTCATTCCTTTAAAATAAAACATCTCGATAATCCTTTTTTGTTCCTCTTTCAATTTAGAAACGGCCGCTCTTAGTACGACGCCTCTTTCTTTCCACTCGACTTGGTCTTCTACAGAAGCTTCATCACTATGAAGAGCATCTCGCTCATCTAGTTCAAAATCTGGCTCTCTCGATTGTTTACGAAGATGATCGATAGCAGTATGACGTGTCATGGTCAATATCCAGGAAGAGAACTTCCCCTTTTCTTCACTATATTGAGCTCGACCTTTCCAGAGTTTTATGAACACTTCTTGTAGTACTTCTTCTGACAGCCCTCCGTCCTTTACGATGCGATAAGAAAATGAATACAGTAATTTTTCATACCGATCATAAAGGATTTCTAAGGCTTCCTTGTCCTTTGCCTGCACCCTCTCGTAAAGGGCAGCATCGCTCAATTCTCTCATACCATTCTCCTTTATTCTCACAAGTGATCTCCACCAGAAGAGTAGAATGTCTACATCAAGCTAACGTCTACCTCTCCTATTTGGATGTGTTTTTCAATGAAAATATATGGTTTTAACGAAAGAGAGCCCTTAATTAAACAGGACGCACTCTACGAAAAGCGACTGACATCGTCAGTCTAATAAGCTTCTTGTTTTCTGTCGTTTAGTATATCATACTGTTTTCACTGATACCGCAATCGACCTTAGCACTCATGGAATGCCTATAGAACTTTTCACACACCTTTTGTTCATGTATGATTAAGAGTGATTAGAATAGAAGAGGTGACATCAATGGCTCAAAAAGTAGCATTAATTACTGGCGGTACGCGAGGAATTGGAAAAGCAATCGCTAGGAAATTCGCATCTGAAGGATACAACCTTGTTTTGAACTTCATGCGTAAAAAACGCGATGCAGAAGAAACAAAAAATGAACTTGAAAATGAATATGGCATCTCCGTACATATCGTTAAAGCAAACGTCGGTGAAGTGGCACAGATCACAACACTTTTTGAAGAAGCGGAAAACAAGTTTGGCAGGCTAGATGTTTTTGTAAACAATGCTGCATCCGGCGTTCTACGACCTATTATGGAAATCGAAGAAAGTCATTGGGATTGGACTCAGAATATCAACGCGAAAGCGTATTTGTTCGCCGCTCAAGAAGCCGCAAAAATTATGGAAAAGAATGGCGGAGGTGCTATCGTAGCCCTTTCTAGCCTAGGATCTATTCGCGCTCTTCCAAATTATGTAGCGGTTGGTGTCTCAAAAGCATCCGTAGAAGCAATCACACGCTATCTTGCGGTCGAACTATCTCCAAAAGGAATCGTTGTTAACGCAGTTTCAGGTGGAGCTGTTGATACAGACGCACTGAAGCATTTTCCAAATCGAGAAGAATTGCTCGAATCTGCTAAAAAGCGAAACCCTGCAGGACGACTCGTTGAACCAACAGATATGGCAGATACAACATACTTCTTAACAACACCAGCAGCCAAGATGATCCGTGGTCAAACGATCATCGTCGATGGAGGACTGTCACTTTTAGGAGAATAACGCAGACGCTGCAATCTTCTTATTAAATACAAAAAAAGAGACAGCAACCTTGCTGTCTATGCTTGTAGAGAAAATCTCGGTGTTGCAAAAAGAGGAATCTATTATTTCAGTTCTAATTTATGTTATTGGGTGATCAAAGGTTATAACCCTCATTTCGTCTGTTTATCCATTGGGACGGTGTTGTTCTGGATTAATTCTCATCAAGTAGGAGAGACGATCGCGGACTCCTGCGGTAGAACGGGCGGCCGAGACCGGGGTGTGGGTTTCACCTCGGGCTTGGACGTTCGTCCGCGGAAAGCATGCGATCGTCATCGACTACGGCATCGGGAGCACTGAATTATGACATAGAATTATCTACAATCTGAGACAGCAACCTTGCTGTCTTTTTTCTTACATAAAATCAAAAAAGTATCTGATCACATGGAGGTAGACTGGTGAGGTATAAGCCAAGCTATCTACACGACTTAGGTAGCTTTTATTATGATCATACTGTACTCCCCCATCTCCAAGAAGCAAATCACGCTTTAACACCGATATAGTCAAACTCCCTAATCCACCGGCAACACTGATTAAGATGCCTGATAATATGCCAAAAGTTGAGACGAATGGCGTTAAGTAAGAATACGTAAAGAAGGCTGTTCCTGCCGTTATTAGTAGCGCACCTAGCACACCTTCAACGGTAATGTATGGGTTTGAAGAGGGTACGATCTTTCTTTTACCCACATATGCCGAAATTAAAAATTGGGCGACATCGTTCACTTGAGTAAGCAGAACAAGAAAGAGGACTAAATTCGCTCCATACGTCGGACTTGCGACCTGGAAATAAGCAAGATGACTCAAACCGAACACCATCAGCATCAACCCCCATTGTGTTGAGCTAACGGATCTTAAAAAGCCTAAAGTACCTTTTCCTATTATTCTAGGTAAAGGGAGGAGCAGAAAGACATAAACAGGTATAAAAACAATAAACATACCGTACCACTCGATAAATATCCAATAAAATTGTATGGGTATCACGAGATACGCCCATAGGAAGATTCTTCGATCCGCCCTTCTCGTCTTCATCATGGAAAAGTACTCCTTTAAAGCAAAGAAGCATAAAAACATCAATGAGAGTAAAGATACGATTGGATTGAATAAGGTCGCGAAGCAAAACACTCCAAACATACCCCACCACGTTTTAATCCGCACTGACAATACAGAATAATCCTTGTATGGATACTTTCTTTTAATAACTAGGAATAGCGAGTGTGTTATGGTAAGAATTACTAGTATAATAGATAAGGTCCAAATTGTGTTTTGCAGGGAAAACCACCCTTTCTGTAACACGCAAATTATATGTTGATCGGGGGACAGTATGGATCATACAGTCTATATCCTTTTATCTGATACCGGAACGTTATTTACTAAATCTATAAAAAGATACACCAAAGCTCCTTATAATCACGCTTCTTTAGCGTTTGATATCGAACTGAGAGATATGTATAGCTTTGGTCGCAAAAACCCTAACAATCCTCTACATGGAGGCTTTGTAAAAGAGGATGTGTTGACAGGTACTTACAGCAAATATCCCCAGACGACGTGCGTCATCTACGGTCTACAAGTAACGGAAAGAGAGGTTACTAAAATGAAGCGCGTGCTGGAGATTTTCATTAGAAATAAACAAAAGTTTCTATATAATATTCTTGGAGTACTTGGTGTATCGATTAACGAACCAGTCGAGTTCAGTAACTCCTATTTCTGTTCTCAATTTGTTGCTGAAGTGTTAGAACGCTCGGGCATCACCCTTTGGGATAAACTCCCCGCCTTAATCACTCCAGAAGATTTCAGAACGTGTGACAAATTGAACCTGGTATATGAAGGCAAGCTCACTGAATATCCACCGATTAAAGAACGAAAAACTCGTCCCTAATCGATTGTTACCGTGCATTTCTTATGTATAGAAAACCCGAACGCGAATAGAAGATTCGGTTCGGGTTCGTCACTCTATGAAGTGAACGTTTCCTGTAAAGCTGGAACGATTTGTTTCTTTCTAGAAACGACACCTTCGAGAACTGCTAGTCTGTTGATCAGTTCTACATCAAATGCTTTCTCAACGTTTTCAGCATCCTTACCTAGTGCTAAGACGGTTGAGTTGTTGTTTAAGATGTCCGTTACAACAAGTACGAATAGATCAAGGTTTTTCTCTTCTATTGTCTTATTGATTTCTTCTTCAACAGTATCCTGACGAGATAGTACATCAAGCGGATCTACAACGTTGACCTGAGCAACCTCAACTTTAGATGATCCCATACCAAATTCCTTGGCATCTAGGCTGATTAGCTCAGACGGAGTCTTGCTACTCATATCTGCTCCTGCTTTCAGCATTTCAAGTCCGTATGTTTCTGCGTCCACACCTGCGATCTCTGCTAATTCACGTGCGGCTGCAATATCTTCTTCTGTACACGTCGGAGATTTAAAAAGTAACGAATCAGAAATGATTGCGGACAACATCAAGCCAGCTATCGGCTTATCGATCTGTACGTTATTTTCTTTATAAAGCTTCTTTAGAATCGTAGCTGTACAGCCTACAGGCTCAGCTCTATAGTAAACAGGATCAGCTGTTTCAAAGTTTGCGATTCGATGATGGTCGATGACTTCAAGAACGCGTACCTTTTCAATATCCTCTACACTTTGCTGGCGTTCGTTATGGTCAACGAGGATGACATGATTCGTTTCGTTCGCAACCGTTTGGACCATTCTTGGTGCTTCAACATTGAATTTATCTAATGCATATTGTGTTTCAGCATTAACAGCTCCAAGGCGAACAGGTTCAACATCCTTGCCGAGCTTTCTCTTCAAATCTGCATAAACGAGCGCAGATGTAATCGTGTCTGTATCTGGGTTTTTATGTCCAAAAATCAATACTTTTTCCATTGTTCGACTCCTTTAATAAGAGAATTTATGTACACATTACATATTGTAAAGATGTAGACTCCTAAACTCAACATCAATTTCATATTTAGAATACCTTGATTAGGCTACCATTAAACATACTTCAATAAAAGCAATCATCCTTTCTATCTTTTTTATCTCACCGTCCTCAAAAAAAGACTGTCGATAGATCTCGACAGTCTGTTCCTTATAAGCTTCTCGTTTATAAACTTTGCAACGCCTCTTTAATAGAAGTATCTCCAGATGTTAAATCAAACGCACGTTTCTTTAAGTTTGGGTTCGTTAATGCCTCAACAACTACTCGCGCAACGTCTTCACGAGGCACAGATCCTCGTTCAAGTTGTTCTCCAACCGCTACATTGCCAGTTCCATTTTCATTCAGAAGCCCACCCGGTCTTACAATCGTATAAGATAAGGAACTTGCTTCTAACGCTTTGTCTGCATAATGCTTTGCTGCATAATATGGGAGAAGAGCGTCGTTCCAGTTTTCACGATTATTAGCTTGGAACGCACTTACCATCACGTAGCGTTCGATACCGTTTCGCTCTGCAGCTTCAACCGATTTGACAGCTCCGTCCAGGTCTACTAACAGCGTTTTATCAGCACCTGTTTTTCCGCCAGATCCCGCAGTAAAAATGACCGCATCCGTTCCACTCATCGCTTTTTCGATTTCATCAACTGAATCTTCTAAGCTCGCTACGACTGCTTTTACACCTTTATCCGCTAGAGTTTCCGCCTGTTCTTCTTTACGAACCATCGCTTTCACCGTGTGTTCTTCACTACTATGAAGTAAATCCACAACTTTTTGACCGATTTGACCATTAGCTCCGATAACTAGTACGTGCATTGTGATGCTCCTTTCACGTTTAATATGGACATTATTCCATATTTATGAATGAGCTTCAATTAACCTGCTTTTCTATTTGATAGAGAAGAAATACTCGAATCTTTCCCTTTCATCGAAACGACAGAACTAACGAGAGCGAGAATGATGAACATCCCTCCAACCGTCGCATTCATTTCAACTGTGCCTTTCTCGATCACGAAAGCTCCGACAGTTGAGCCAAGTGCGATACCTAGATGCAATGCTGAATTATTTAAACTTTGCTGTATATCAGATGATTCTGGCGCAATTTCAATCAAATAACTTTGTTGTGCTGGCGTAATCCCCCAGCTAAGCATGCTCCACACGACCATTACGACTAGGAATAACGGAAAGGCAAACGTTGTATATGGAATAAGGAACATCGAAACTCCAAAAACAACGATAATAGAGATTATAGTTGGCTTTGTTCCGAATCGATCAGAAGCGACACCACCTAATCCCCCTCCTGCTACAGCAGCGACTCCAAAGATCAAATATACAATGCTCACCCATGTTCCTGATAACCCGAGTGAGGATTTCAAAAACGGAGTTAAATATCCATAAAGTGTAAGGTGTCCTGTTAAAAATAGAAATGAGGTCAACTGTGCTGAAAAGACCTTGCTATTCTTTAGCGTCAGCAATTGCTTTCTCATCGGAATCGCGGGCTTCGGTTGAATACTCTCCATGAAAAAGTGAACGCCTGCAATTGACAAAATCGTTAATACGATGATGAGTACAAATGGTGCCTTCCAACCGAAAGCATTTCCTAGCATAAGACCTATCGGTACTCCAAGAACAAGTGACGCACTTATTCCCATAAACACGACGCCGATCGCGCGAGCTCGGTATTTACTTTCTACGATGTTTGATGCGATCGTGACGCAAAGCACAACGAGAAGTGATCCACTAGCTGCTGATATCACCCTCGCCGCCATTAGAACTGCGAAAGTATTGCTGAGAACGGCCAAAGCATTCCCAAGCAAAAATACGATTAGCGAGAGTATCGTAAGTTTCTTTCGCTCTACTTTTGCTGTCAAGGATAATAAAATGGGTGCAGCGAGTGCAAATACGATTGAAAATACGCTGATCAATAGACCTGTCTTCCCTAGACTAGCACCTAAATCTTCCGCTACAAGATCAAGAATACCTCCGATAATCAGTTCTACCATCCCGACAACGAACGAAACGATTGTCAGTAAATATACTTTTTTATTCATTATAATCCGCCTTTTCTCATTAAGTTACCACTAAAAGGGTAACTCCCATCCAACAAAAAGGCAATAGTTAATTTCAGGAACGTTAGTTGTTATGCTAAGATGTAGGAAAGTGCGAAAAGCAAGGAGAGCATAGTGATGTTGCAGCAGTTTGGATTCACACAGTATGAAAGTCAAATTTATGAAGCGTTGATTACGACAGAGGAAGCGCTTGACGCATCTGCGATCGTAAAACAATCTGGCGTCCCTCGCTCGAAAGTATATGAAGTCCTTTATAAAATGGGAGAAAAAGGAATGGTTTTGGAATCAACAGTTGAAAAAAAGAGATTATATAGACCACTTCCGCTAAACTCAGCCATCGAAAAATTACAACGTGATTTTAATCGAAATATCGACCAATTAAAATCGTATGAAGCTAGGAAAAAACCTTTGGATGACCGCGTTTGGAGTCTTAAAGATAACCAATCGATCGACTCACTTGTAGCTGACCTTCTGAAACAGGCAACCTCTTCGATCGTCTATTCTGGTTGGTCAGACGATCTCTCACAGCACATTTCAACTATTGAAGAAAAGCAAATGAATGGAATTTCAGTTGAACTTCATTCGATCGGGGAGCTCGATACAAAAATAGATACGATCACAACTTTGATACCTGATGTTCAACATGAAGCGCTGCAGCGAAGCCGCATCCTCATTGTTGATAATAAGGAACTCGTATTTGCTGGTTACGAAGAAACAGGCTGGCAAGCGATTCATACGAGCTCTCGTCCCCTAGTGACGTTCTTTACTGAGTTCTTCTATCATGATGTAGCTTTGACTGAAATCACTCGCAAATTCGGAGCATTAATGATGGAGGATGAGGATATTAAAAACGTCCTGTTAAAATTACGATACTGAGGAAATGAAAAAAAAGCATGCCGCACCAGGCATGCTTTTCTCTCCTTCATCACTCTATGCTTTTACTTCTAGTGTCTTCTCTATTTCTTCTCTTAAAATAGCCATTCCCTCTGGACTCAATATGATGTTTCCATTGCCAAAGTACTTATTCTCATTTAAGACTTCTCCAGTAATCATACACGCCATCTCCGGTTGGTACTTTTTTAAAACAATTCGATCTTCACTCGTAAAGATCTCCATTGGGTCTTTCACCTGGATATCAAGTGTGCGGCGCAGTTCTTTTGGAATGACGATACGGCCCAGTTCATCAATTTTTCTAACGACACCTGTGCTCTTCATGCTTATCACTCCTTCTTTTTAGCGAACGAAAACGTTCTTTATTTAATTTTAATAGTTTACTTGTCTACTAGCAAGCAAAAATGCTAATTTTTTTATAATTTTCCAAAATTATTCTAATTGCTTCTAACTATTGATACCCGCTTAGATCAAAAAAAACCGCCCGGTTAAACCGGACGGAAAAAAGGGGGAATTTTTAAGCTAGTTTAAAGTTACCCCCTTATAATCAAAACTAAACCACTTTTTTAAAATTAATTTTTCCCCATTGAAAACCCCTCAAACAAGCGCCCTCCATATGGTACCATCTGATCATCTACGAACTTGATCACATCGCCCTTTCTTCCGATTTTGAAATAATTATCAAAAACCTCTTCAAATTCACTAGCTAGCTCACTATCAAATTGTTTGAGCGCTCTCATAATCCATTTCGAAGAACCTGTCCAGTGGTTATTCATTCTAAGGATAAACTCATGCAGCTGCTCTAAGAGTGCTAGAGCGCAGCACAATTCTTCTCCCCTCTCTGTTGCACCAATAAAATCTTCTAGCACATCTGTCAAAAAATATCGCTTCAAACGAATTGTATCTTCATCCCAACTTTTAGGCCCCGCCTCTAAAATTCGCTTCGCTTCTTCTTTTAATTCTTTACAGCTTCCTTCATCAATCAGAATGATTCCTTCTGCAACCATTCGAGGCATCGAAGGTTTACCACGCTCACAGTCGCTATTATAAAAGGATTGATAGGTATTAAAATTATGTACGTATAATTCTACCGGCCACTTTTTGTAATATAAGTTTTCCCTGTAAGAATTCGTAACCGATGGATCGAAAACAACAAGATCAAGATCTGACGTTTTCGTACCTTCTCCTCTAACAATACTTCCAGCTAAAAGTGCTACATTACAGTGAGGAAAGTGACTCTTTACAAGTTCCTTCGCATCACGTTTGGCAAGCTCTAATCGTTTCATGGTCTTCCCCTCGGCTTTTTATTTTATTTTACATTGAGAAGACGAAGAATCATACCTTCCACATTGAT
Organism: Anaerobacillus sp. ABR4_321; assembly: GCF_056158505.1. Lineage (NCBI taxonomy): Bacteria > Bacillati > Bacillota > Bacilli > Caryophanales > Bacillaceae > Anaerobacillus > Anaerobacillus sp. ABR4_321. The sequence goes on along the minus strand of NZ_JBSWTK010000001.1, from coordinate 2,211,911 downwards.
TAACATTTTGATACACTCTTATAGTACAAGATGAAGAAGAGTTGAATACACGTTTGGTCGTAAGCACAGACTTACTATACAAATGTTATTAACAGGAGGCACTATGCTAACTTTTGAAGAAAAGCTACACATTATAGAATCTACTTTCCCTGAATTAACGCGTAAAGATGTATCGATGGGAAGAGTTAACTTTCATTTTGAAGAAAGTGTTATGGATAAAAAGAACGTCGTCTATCATCTGCACCCGAATGGGAACGGATTTGTCTATGGCGAGCTACTTGAAGAGTACCCAGTAGACGATAGAGGAATGGTGAACATTCGTGACTTCTCAAGTAATGATCTTCGAAAAATAATCGGAGAAGCGATTCACTCTCTTTCTGTTTTGCCAGGAGAAGATATTGAAGAAGAAATCTGGATGAACGAAGAAGATCAAACGCTGCACCTCGCGTATGAGCCTGAGCTAGAGCTTTGGAATGTGTATGCCGGTGACATGCTTGATGGCACTTTCCCTTCTTATAACGAAGCGATCCAGTACCTTGATGAAGAAGGCTTCATCCGTCAATAAAAATACCCCCAGCAACCTTTTGTTGCTGGGGGTATTTTCTATCTGAAGCGATTCAGATAAAATAACATTAACGATAGTATAACAAGAAGGAATGAGTGTTCTAGCGTATGAGCGTTTTTCTCTTGAATTAGCAGGGATTGCAGGTTGATGTGAAGAAGCGAATGTTAATCGTACTTTTGCTCTTCGGTGTTTTAACCATACTTGTTCACAGGCTTGATTTGTTGTCAATTTTGTTTTAGAAAACAGGATTACATAGAGGCTTTTGTCTCGAATCAACACAAATCTTTTATTCTCCACAATGCGCCCCCTTAAATTACCAATCGGGGCGAATAATGTAAGTTGATAAGATAAAATGTTATAATATTCTTACTACTACATCCACCTTATTCTCAACACCCGTATCAATAAGAGATCAAAGATTAAGCTCAAAATCGATTCAGGGGGTATTAGATGAGAAAAATACAACAAACGACAATTAATTCTGTTGTAAAATACGGACAAACAAAACTACCAAAGTCCGCCAATACAGAATGTCCAGAGTGCGGAAACACCGCTTCTTTTCATTTGAAATTCGATTACCAGATCAACCAAACGGTCTTTTCAACCTTTTCAAGATGTTCGGTATGTAAAGAATCCATACTCTTTGTATTGATTAAAACGTCTACAAGCGATCAAGGTGAAGAAGTAGAGCTCTTTGTTCACCAAACTTCTTTCACTAGAGAACCTCTTGGCAGATTGGTTGGCACTGCGAGGCTGCCAGATGACCTCGAGCGGGTCTATCGTTCAGCAGTTAACGTACATAATATGAAAGACTGGACTGCTACTGCCGTTATGGCAAACCGCGTTTTAGAGAGCATCACTAGAAGCTTTTTAGCTGAAAATGAACTTTCTCAACCTCTATCAAAACAGCTCGAAAGCCTGGCCAAACAAGTTGATCTTGAAGAGCCAATCGTACGACTCGGGCAGCTGTTAGGAAAAGGAAGTAACCTCCACAACCTTTTATGCCTTGAAAATTCTGCAAGTGAAGAAACAGCTAATTTAATTATTGATTTATTGGACTCATTGATTGAATTTCTTTATATATTGCCTCAAAAAATTGTAAACCTACAAAAGCAGATCGAAGAATAAACAAAACCAGGCCGTCATTTTGACAGGCCTGGTTGTTTCGTTATTCTACTGCTTCTTCTTTTCGAAATGAAGGATAATTGATGGTAATTGCCACAATACCAGCGACCGCTGTAAGAATTGGATAGATTGAATATGGTATGAGTGCTAAAGGCGAGATCGAAGCTAGTCCAGCCGCTGCTAACAACTGTGCGCCGTATGGCAGCATGCCCTGAACACTTCCAGAAAATATATCAAGAATACTTGCGGACTTTCGAGCATCAACTTGATACTCTTCTGATATGTTCTTCGCGAGTGGTCCACCCATTATGATTGATATCGTGTTATTTGCCGTTGATAAGTCTAAAACCGTAGCGAGCCCAGCGATACCAAACTCTGCCCCTCTTCTCGATCTCACTCGATGAAGAATTTTATCGAGAACGTACTGAACGCCTCCATTATATCGGATAACCTCGATCATCCCACCAATAATCAATGCGATCATGGCGAGATCTTCCATCCCTTTAATGCCATCCGTTACCGTAGAAACGAGCCCACTTAAACCAAACGTCCCGTTAAATAAGCCCACAGCACCTGCGAACAATGTCCCACTAACGAGTACGATCAGTACATTCACGCCTGCAATCGCTGCGATCAATACGCCAAGGTATGGGAGTACTGTGATAAAATCAAATGATTTACCTCCACTTACTGTCGCGCTTTCCCCTACCGTTAAGAATCCATATATAATGGCAGTAATAATTGCAGCCGGTAAAACGATGAAAAAGTTCACTTTGAACTTATCTTTCATTTTCGTGTTTTGCGTCCGAACCGCTGCAATCGTCGTATCCGAAATCATCGAGAGGTTATCTCCAAACATCGCTCCTCCGATGACCGCTGACAATGTCAAAGCTACAGGAATCCCTGATTGCTCTGCAATTCCAATTCCAATCGGAGCCAATGCTACGATCGTTCCCATCGACGTCCCCATCGATATCGAAATAAAGCATCCGATTAAAAATAAACCAACAACGAGAAGGCTTGCTGGTAATATCGAGATGCCGAGATTAACAATCGAATCTACTGCACCTATCTTCTTGGCTGTTTCAGCGAATGCTCCCGCTAATAAAAAAACAAGAATCATTAAGATGATATTGGAGTTCCCTGCTCCTCTACAAAACACCTCGACCTTTGTCATGAAGCTTTCTTTCCTATTCATCGCAAGTGCAACGCCTGCAGCGATCAGTGAAGCAAGCACAACAGGCATGCTATAAAAATCTTTTGTTACAACTGCCGTTCCAATAAAAAGTAAAATAAATATACCGAGTGGAAGCAGCGCAAAGCCGTTCCCTTTTATGTCTTTGTCCATGATGTTTCTCCTTGTTCGTAAAGTTTGTAGCAATCAAAAAAGCCCACTTCAAGAGAAGAGGGCTTTCACTCTTATCTCTCAAGATCTCTCTTGCTGGAAGCAGCACCTTTCTGACATATCAGAGGTTGCTGAAGCTTCTCAGGGCCAGTTCCCTCCACTTCTCTTGATAAGAACTATTCGATTTAGTGTTATGAAGTTTATCACGCATTATTCTTTTTCGTCAAGAAAAAAGTCGAATCGTGTCGCTCTTCGACTTATGCCTGAATAAATTTCTGAATGTCTCTTAAAATCGAACGAGGCTGCTCTTCCGGAAGAAGATGACCCGTCTTTTCGTATACGATCAGCTCTGAATTCGGCAGATCTTCTGCCAACCGTTTTCCAATTTGAAGCGGTACAACTCGATCATGCTCCCCCCATATCAGTAAACTCGGCGTATGAATTCTTCTCAATTCTTCTTGTGATAAATCCCCTTCACGATCTCGAATCATTCGTACGAGAGAACGGAAAATCCCTTCATGAAAGAAAGGCTGAACATACCCATCCACCATCTCTTCATCGATTAAATTCGGATCGTAAACGCAGTTCACCAAATTCCCTTTTGCTCCTTTTCGCGAAAGCCAGCGCTTTAAATACATTGAGAAAAAGGGCAAATAAGAGGAATACACTAAACTCTGCCTCGCTTTTTCAAGGTAGCCTGAACTACTGAGCAAAATGTTTTTCTTAACTAGGTCTTCATCGATACTTGCGGCTCTTAATGCCACTTGCCCTCCCATCGAATGACCGATCATAACGGTTTCGTCAATACTTAGCCGCTCGAGTAGTTCGATCACGACTTCCGCAAAGTTTTGATAAGAATGAACAAACCGACTCGATTTTTCACTTCTTCCAAACGGCGGGAGATCAACGGCTACAATCGTGTAATGCTTTGAAAGCAAGGGAATCAACCGTCGATAACTAAAAGTCGAAGATAAAAACCCATGCAGTAATGTTAGTACAGGACGGTCGGACGTCACTTCGTTCTCATGATATTCATAGTGAATATCGATTCCTTTTATGTTTTCCTTATAATGTTTGAGACTCTCTACAGATAGCATCTGACAGTTCACTCCGTATACTAGTTTGTACGTATTTTACCCCTTTTCGCCGAGGAAAAACGTCTTCAGTTGTGGGGAGTGTTACCATCTTAGTCGCCTTCACCGATATGCACGAGGCTTGCAAACGGAATGTTCTGCCTCTTCTCATCTAGGTCAACAATTCGCAATTCTTTATTGAGCTGGTCGATATAATGAACATATCCTGTCAACACATTCTTCGTACCGTTCTTGAAGTAGTGAAATGTAAGCGGCTGGTGAAAGGCCATCGCTTCGCAAATGGTGTCGTTCATCTCCTCCATCTTCTGCTCATCAAGCTCAGGCTGTTCTCTTCTCCGATCTTCTTCTTTCCATTCTCTTAACTCTTTAACATGCTCTGGTAACATCATCGATGTCCATTTGATATTTCCTCGGTCACGAATCATCTTATCAACCCCTTTCTATGCTTTGTGACCTCCGACAAGCTTACTTCGATGCAATGCTGTACCGGCTTTCGTATAGGAAACAGCGCGAAGCAGAGAATCGGATCCGTATTTCTCCCGTATCGAATCCATTACGTATCCAAGGTCTCGTTGCTTCGGCCGTTTCATATTGAAAAGGTCGAGCTGCACTTCCTCGTCATCACAAATATTTGAAAGAGCGATTGAAATTTTCCGAACCGTTTGCCCTCTATAAAATTCCTGAAAAAGCTGCAAGCACACGTTATAGATTTCAAGTGTGATGGAAGTGGGGCTATCGATGCTTTTCGACCTGTGAAAACCACCGCCTCCTTCGTCTTTACTATAGCCGATCCCGAGGCTGATCGTACGCCCCGCTTTCCCGGCTCTCCTCGCACGCCTCGCTACTTCTTCACTCATTTCCAAAATAACGTGTTTGATTTCTTTTTGTTCGTGATAATCCCGCAGTAGAATCTGACTTTTACCAAAGCTAATCTGTCCCTGCATAATCGGAGCTCCAATGTCGGAAAGGTCTACTCCCCATGCATGGTGATAGAGCTGATTACCCATCACTCCGAATTTTTGTTCAAGAAGATGTAGCGGGTATTTTGCGAGCTGCTCAACATTCATAATTCCCATCCGATTTAAAGTGTGCTCGAGACGCGGACCGATCCCCCACATCTTACTTAGAGGCGAAATGGACCAGAGCTTCTCAGGAATATCCTCATACGTCCATTCAGCAACGCCATACTTCTTGGCCTCTAAATCCAGACAAAGCTTCGCCATCAGCATATTAGGACCTATACCGATCGCACATGGTAAACCGAACGTTTCACTGATTTCTTTCCTGATTTTATTAGCCGTCTCAAAGCGTCCTCCCCAAAGACGCTCAGTCCCGTCGATTTGAAGAAAAGATTCATCCACGCTGTACGTATGGATACACTCTTTTGGAACATACCGATGAAATAACCTTGTGATCTCCATCGATTGCTTCAAATAGGATGACATTCTTGCATTCACGATATGAATACGGGGATCATCAGGAATTTCAAAAAGCCTGTTTCCTGTTCGGATATTAAAATCTTCTTTTAGTGCAGGCGAGGCCGCTAAAACAACACTACCCTGACGCTCCGTATCTCCCACGACAGCAAGATGACACGTTAAGGGATCGAGCCCCATCTCGACCGCAGAACAGCTCGCATAAAAACTTTTCATATCAACACACAAAATGGTTTTCTTTTTTAACGTTGAATAATCCACCTTCACCACTCCTTTCAAATAATCGAAAATAAGAACACTAGTTCTGTATATCTATACCCGTATTTTACCCGAATATACGTTCGTATATCAATAAGTACTTTCTTCCAACCAAAAGATGTAGAGGTGACCAACCCAAGAGAATTAGCGATTTCTTCCGATTCGCATCATCCCTGCCTAACATCAAGGACTGATACATTAGTCCTAAAAGCTTCATTGCCTAGGTCTATAGATTCACAACCAATTAACTTAAAGTAGGTAATAATTATCAAAATTATCTAATTTATTTGAATATTTAGTTTTATATGCTATGGTTTTCTCATCTGATAAAAGGAGGATTCAAATGAGAAAGAAAAAACTTTTAGCATTAGGATTATCTGCAGGGCTTGTAGGAAGCATGCTTGCACCACCCTCATCGTTAGCAACTAACGTACATAACAAAAAAGAAACACCATCGTTTGTATCAGGCCAGTTAACAAAGGCCTCCGCAAAAAATCCAAACGAGGTGCTGTTCGATTACTTAAACGAAAACAAAGATTACTACAACTTCAGCGGAAAGACAGCCGAGCAATCCTTTGAAATTTTATCGCGTGAGAAAGATGATCTCGGGTTTACCGTATTTCGTCTCCAACAGTTACATGAGGGGACGCCAGTTTACGGCTCTACCCAAACGGTTCACGTAAATAAAGATGGCGTATTAACAGCTGTCTCAGGGCAAGTCATTTCAGATCTAGAATCAAAGAAAGAACTAAAGAAAGCAGCTAAATTTAAAAAGCAGGATGCAATTAAAAAAGCGGAGGAAGCTCTTGGTTTCACGCCTGATTACGAACAAAAACCAGAGTCAGACCTTGTCGTATATCCACAGGGGCATACTGCTAGTTACGCCTATCATGTAACACTTAACTTCCTATCCCCTGAGCCAGGAAATTGGAATTATCTTATCGATGCTGTGACAGGAGAAGTGCTAACAAGCTTCAACGCGATTCACGAAGCCAAAAAACAAGGTGTCGGCAAGCCTGGCGGTGGTGATATCACTGGCACGACAACAACCGGGACAGGCACTGGAGTCCTTGGTGATACGAAGTCATTCAACACACTCCTCTCTTCATCAACCTATTACTTAAAAGATACGACGAGAGGTGGAGGCGTCTTTACCTATGATGCATCGAATCGAACAAAACTACCTGGGTCCCTTTGGTCAGATTCAGATAATCAGTACCATGCGAGCTATGATGCCGCTGCAGTAGATGCACATTACTACGCAGGAGCAACGTATGATTATTTCAAACAAGTCTTTAATAGAGACAGTTATGATGGTAACGGCGCACCGCTAAAATCGACTGTACACTACGGCAGAAACTACAATAACGCTTTCTGGAATGGTAGTCAGATGGTTTATGGAGACGGTGACGGCTCTACATTCGTTTCTCTATCAGGCGGAGAGGACGTCGTGGCGCACGAACTAACTCACGCGGTTACGGACACTACTGCCGATTTGATCTATCAAAATGAGTCTGGAGCTTTGAACGAATCGATGTCTGATGTATTCGGAACGCTTGTTGAATTTCATGATAACAATAACCCCGATTGGCTAATCGGAGAAGATATTTATACCCCTGGGACATCTGGTGATGCGCTTCGATCTATGGCAGATCCTACTCAATTCGGAGATCCAGCTCATTACTCAGAACGCTATACGGGGACACAGGATAATGGTGGTGTACACATCAACAGCGGAATCATGAACAAAGCCGCTTACCTACTGAGCGAAGGTGGAACATTTTATGGCGTGACCGTATCAGGTATCGGTAAGGACAAGCTCGGTGACATCTATTACCGCACGTTAACGCAATATTTAACAGCTTCTTCCGACTTCAGTCATATGCGTTCTTCAGCAGTACAAGCTGCTACAGATTTGTACGGTGCAAGTAGTTCAGAAGTACAATCCGTTAAACAAGCATTCGACGCTGTCGGCGTACAGTAAGGCATTTTCAGGTAGCTTTTCTTAAAGCTACCTGTTTTCATGTTTTAGTAAAGAGATAGCGGGAATGATGACGTTAAATTATTTGCAAGGAGGATAACACATGCAGCTATTCAAGGAAGACGCTTTAAATAACCAACATATCTTGATCACTGGAGCTACCGGTGGAATCGGATATGTGACAGCGAAAGTAGCGGTACAAACAGGTGCAGCCGTAACGATTACAGGACGTAATGAAAAAAAGCTTTCAGAATTACAAAAAGAATGCGAGGAACTAGTGGAGAGTGCAAACGTCACGAGTATTGTTGCTGACCTAACGAACGCAGAAGATCGTTCGCATCTTATCAAGAAAGCTGCAAAGGAAAACGGACCGATCACTGGACTCGTAAATTCAGCAGGTATTGGCGGTGGAGATACGCTAGATCACTTACAGGAAGAAGATTTACGTAACGTGATGGAGCTGAACTACACTGCTACAGTGCTTCTTACGCAGCTCGTTTATAACCACATGCGTAACGAGGGTAAAAAAGGTGGAATCGTGAACCTCTCTTCACTTTCAGGATTAAGAGGTACATACGGAAACACAGCATACAGCGCATCAAAATTCGCAATAACTGGATTCACACAATCATTTGCCCACGAAGCGATCAAGCACGGCATTCGCGTTAACGCCGTATGCCCTGGATTTGTCGACACCGAAATGGGAAGAAATGCAATAGAAGCTAAAGGAAAGCGGGAAGGTAAAAGTTACGAAGAAGAATTACAAGCGGTTGAAGAAGGATTACCTTCTGGACGAATCACGCAGCCAGAAGAAGTAGCAAACAGCATCATCTACCTCTTATCGAGCGCATCCGAAAACATTATTGGAGAGTCATTAAAGATCTCTGGTGGTAGTGTGATGAGATAAAACAAAACAAGAGGCTGGGACATAACTAGCCTGAAATAAGGAAAAAAGGTTCCGTTCATCGTTTTTTGATGAACGGAACCTTTTTTTGTATGGGTCTCCCTAAAATTATTTGATCATTCTGCCCTCGTGGTGGTGTACTTTCTTAAGTTTACCGCCATGAGCGCAAACCCCATTTCATTTTTGACCTTGTTGTTACCTCTTACAGACATCCGATTGAAACCCAAAATAGCCTTCAGAAATCCAAAAACTGGCTCTACATCAATTTTTCTTTGTCCGTAGATTTCACCTGTTTTTTCGTCTGAAAGCAGCTTTTTAACCTTATTCTTTTGTTGTTCCCACTTAGTATTGTAATAGATTCTTCGATTCGTGCCTTCTTTAGTCTTTGTACATTGTTGACGTAAGGGACAATCCGTACAATCTTCGCATTCATAAACCTTAAACTCTCGAGTGAAACCATTGCGATCGGTACGGTGGGAGGTAAAACGGAATGGCACTTGTTTTCCGTTCGGACATATGAATAAATCTCCCTTTTCATTGTAATCCCAGTTGGATACGTGAAACGCATCCTTCTTAAAGCTTTTCTTTTTCTCTTTTCGATAAGTGTTATATGTGATGAGAGGCGTTCGCTTGCGATTTTTCAAGACATCTATGTAGTTTTCTTCGCTGCCATAACCGGCATCCGCGACGATATATGTTGGGAGTTCTAAGAAGTCCTTTTCCACACGATCTAGAAACGGAAGAAATGTGCGCGTGTCTGTTGGATTCGGGAAGATATCGTAAGCGAGCGTATATTGCCCCTCCGTCGCAATCTGGAGATTGTACCCGGCTTTGAGTTGCCCATTTTTCATATAATCATCTTTCATGCGCATGAAGGTGGCATCGTGATCGGTTTTTGAATAACTGTTCCGTTCTTTGAAGATGGTCATATCGTTTTCATATTTTGTTTTGCGCAATACGAAACCCTTCATTTGTTTAAGGAATTGCTTTGGGCCTTTTCGCTCTGAACGAAGCTTTTTTCGTTCGGTTATATCAGCACTGGATTCAATCTTTTCGTTATATTCTTCGACTTTTTCTTCTAGCTTTTCTTCTATTTTAGAAAGTTCTTTGATGGAAAGTTGTTCTGGACTTTCTCGTTCGATTTCGGGAATGACTTGTTTTTCGATCAACTCATCGTACATCTCATTCGACTTTTCGATCAGACTCTCGCTGTACCTTTCAACAGCCTTGCGCCACACAAATGTAAACTTATTGGCATTCGCTTCGATTTTTGTACCATCAATAAAGATCGCTTCATTATCAATGAGGTCTTTTTGAACGAGCTGACAACGAAACTGCACGAACCCCTGACGAAGAAGTTCTTTGACTTCAGGGTGGACGCGAAACCGATTGATTGTGCGGTAACTGGGTTCATACCCTTGCGCCAACCACATCATCCGAACACTATCTTTGAGGAGGCCTTCGATCTTTCTTCCTGAAAAACCCGATTGCGTGTACGCACACAAAATGACTTTCATCATCATGCGAGGATGATAAGCTGGACATCCTGTATCACGCAAGAATCCAGTAAAAGCTTCATCTGGAATCTGTTCGACCAACTCATGGACGGCATAGGCGATATCACTTTCTTGTAATTTCATTTCTAAATCCAGGGGCAAAATCACTTGATTCATGTTATAATCTTTAAACATAAGGGCACCTCCGATGGTTATTGTGTGGTAACTCTAATTTTATCAGAGGCTGTCCTTATTTTAATGTTAAATTAAGATGAAAAAATAGAAAGAGTGGCCCCTCGGACAATAAAATTGTCCGAGGGCCACTCTTATTTTAATTTACTGGGTTTTGTCCCAGCCTCTTGTTTATTTCTGATTAAAAAATCGTCCGCCCACTTTTTCAATTAGACCAGGGGCTGCGTGATAAATCTTCGCTCCGGCATTCATCCACCCAGGAAGGTTCACTTCTCGTTTGCCTTTTTCAATAGCTGATAAGATCTCACCCGAAACCTTTTCAGGAGTCAGCATCATTTTTTCTACGTTCTTTGTATAATTGCCACTGCTGTCAGCCACTTCAAAGAAATTAGTCTTAATCGGCCCAGGATTGACGGTCATTACGTTGATTCCATAAGGCTTCATCTCTAACCTTAAGCTATTTGAAAACCCAAGGACCGCATGCTTTGTAGCGGAGTAAGCAGCTGATTTAGGTGTCGCGATTTTTCCAGCTTGTGAAGCAACATTGATGACTAGGCCTTTTTTCGCTTCTACCATGCCTGGTAAAACATTCGCGCAAAATCTCATCAATCCTATGACGTTCACATCGAACATCGTCTCGATTTCTTTCATATCGGCATCGACGAAATTGTCAAACTTACCGAAGCCAGCGTTATTGATCAGAATGTCGATCGGAGGCATTTCTTTTAATAATCGAGGAAGGAGTTGATCAACTCTCTCCCCATCTCCAACATCCATCGGCCATACGGCAGGAGGATAGCCACCTTCCGATTCAATTTGCTCTTTCAACCTAAGCAACGTTTCCTCGGTTCGCGCGACGAGGATAAGTCTTGCGCCTTCTTTAGCTAAATCCAGAGCTAACTGGCGGCCTATTCCACTTGAAGCCCCGGTTATAAGTATAACTTTGTTCTTAATATTCTTCATGACTCTCTCCCAACGATTATTGATGTATATAGAGATCGACTTCTCCACTTTTAACTTGAGTTATCATCCCTTCAGATTGTAAGTAATCTAACTGACCGATGGTCTCAGAAAGAGTAAGACCAATCTGCTTCTTATAAATACCTGGAAACAGCTTTTGACAAACTTGAAAAGCGGTTAGCGGCTCTTGTTTTAATAACGCTCCAACTTTCTTGGCTCGTTCTTCCTGCTGTCGCAGACGATCCTTGATTAACACCTCGACATCTTCAATCGGATCACCGTGGCCTGTATAAACAAAAGACGGTGCTAATTCTAGCGTTTTGTAATACGATTCGCGCTGTTGCAGCAGTGGCTTCGGACGATTTGGCTCCCCGTTGTACGGAGGCTCCAGTATAGGATTCGATGAGATATTCTTAATGAGGTGATCCCCTGCTATCATCGTTCCAGTCTGTTCATGGAGAAGAGAAATATGACTCTGTGCATGACCAGGAGTTTCGATTACCTTCCATCCCTTACAGCCAGGAACCTCATCGCCTTCAGTAAGGTGGACATCACACGTAGCCCGATCTGTAAAGGAGAGATATTCTTTTACATCATGGACATGATGTAAAAAACGATCATGGACGCCCGCACTTTGATAGATGCCTCTCATAAACATCTCGTGCTCTTGCAAAAAGCTATCTTTCATTTCAAGCCAACGATCATTTTTCCAGTGACCAAGCACGTTCTTACCCATCTCTCTCATCAATCCCGCTAACCCGATATGATCAGGGTGATGATGTGTTAAAATCACTTGATCAACGTCTTCCAAAGAAAACCCATGGTCCTTCAGCTGCGATACAAGGACTTCTTTCGCTCGTGATGTTCTGGGACCTGTATCAACCAGTGTTACCGCATCACCCTTGATTAAAAAACAATTCACAGGGCCGACTAAAAATGGCGTCGGTACTGTGAAGGAGAGTATTTCATCTGCCATCGTCGCATTCATCGCTCCACCGCCTATCCTTGATTTCCTAACTCCATTCTACTCTTCATCCTACTTTTTGTCATTATATCAGTATAATTAAGTCAGAAAATTATAAAAACTAATTGACAATTTTTTTAATTCGTAGCATACTATGTAAAACTAAACGACCTTTAGCTACGAACGGGAATAGTAGAAGTAAAAGCATAGTTCAGAGAGAGGAATCCAAGGGCTGAAAGATTCCTTACTACCTGCAAACTTTGAACCTACCCATGAGCTAGCTGTGGAAACACGGCCGTCCCCCCACGTTATAGGGGTTTTGAGGATATCTTAGATATCAAATGAAGGTGGTACCACGGATTACGCCCATTCGTCCTTTAACTATAGGATGAGTGGGCGTTTTAGATTGAAAGGAGAGGAAAGGGTATCATGAACTCGCTGCACATAGGTTTTCTCGGAGCCGGATCGATGGCCGAATCGATGATCGAAGGTATGATTGCAAAAACATTCATTACGCCAGAGCAAATCATACTGCTAAACCGCATCGATATCAAAAGACTTGAAGATTTACAAGTCAAATATAACGTTGAGACGACGCAGGACTATGAAAAAATCGTAACGAAGTCGGACGTTATCATTCTGGCTATGAAACCAAAAGATGCCGAGAATGCACTTATGAGCTTAAAGCCTTATGTTACGGAAAATCACCTGATCATATCTGTTATTGCCGGGATTACAACAACCTATATTGAAGCGTGCATTGGACCGAACATACCAGTGATAAGAGCGATGCCAAATACATCTGCAGCAATCGGCCTTTCTGCTACAGCTATTTCATCTGGACACTATAGCAACACTGAACAGGAGAGTTTTGCTGCGAGTCTATTCGAAACGATCGGCACCATCGTTCATGTGTCAGAAGATCAACTAGACACGGTGACAGGTTTATCTGGAAGCGGCCCTGCATATTTTTACTACATGGTCGAATGTATGGAGAGAGCAGCGAACCTGAATGGATTAGATAAAGAAACCGCTCGTGACTTAATTATCCAAACGATGACAGGTGCTGCAATGATGTTGAGCCAAACGAAGCAATCCCCTTCTCTTCTTAGGGAGAAAGTGACCAGCCCTGGTGGAACTACTCATGCCGGACTGTCGATTTTAAAAAACTATAAGTTCGACGAAGCCGTTCTAGAAAGCATCACAGGTGCTAGAAAACGTTCAGAAGAACTCGGTCACTCACTCATTAAAGAAAAGAGAGTGTAAGCACGACTGCCATGTTATATCGTTCTTTTTTGAAGTTCTAAGAAATAATTACTTAACGTCTCTAATGCCTCTTTACTATCTGTACCGACAGCGATAACAACTAGTGATCCTCTGTAACCATTCAAAGCACTCATGCTCAATAAGCTCTTAACATTTAAAGTGGTATTAGAGATTTCAACAACGATGTAGCTTGAAAAAAGGTTTGCAGTCTTTACCACATGCATCAAAAAGGCTGTCGTTATCTTTCCAGTTAATAGAAAGGTTTGTTGAGACTTCAATTAGCCACCTCCTAATAAAAATCCGTACAACCGTTTGCACACTTTTATTCTCCCACCTTTGTGACTGTTTCTCAAGGTGCATGACACCTTTTCTGACACACTCTTTCAAACCAACTCATACAATATGTTAGATATTCTAACACCCTTCTGACGAATCGTTGTCGTGTATGCTATACTAAATAGAAGATTATTAGTTTGATAGATGAATTTTATAGTATATGAAACCATTACAACAATATGAACGAGAGCGTGGGAGTGAATAATAATGTCTTACAAAGAGAAAAAAGTTCTTCCGATCGGATCAGTCAGTGAATTAACAGGTTTATCACTCCGCAAAATCCGGTATTACGAAGAAAGAGGATTAATTCTTCCTGAACGATCAGGCGGAGGCACGAGAAAGTTTTCATTTAACGATGTGGAAAAACTCATGGACATCGCAAACCAAATTGAAGATGGGATGCAAACGTTCGAAATAAAGAAAATGTACAAAAAAGATAAGCAAAAGGATAAAGGTAAGATTAGAGATGAGATGATTCGCGGACAGCTTAACGCTGCGTTTAAAATGTCTAAATAAGTTCATTTAAGTAGTCGTGTCATTTCTTTTAATATTGTCCGTTTAATCTATACGTTACAGGGTATAGAACGAGTAGATGCAAAACGTACAAGAAGGGAGATTTCATAGTGAGTTTTCATTACACAATTGACACGACGAAGACGATTGATAAAGCAGTGGAGGATTTAAGTGCTTCATTACAAGAAGAAAGTTTCGGGGTGCTTTGGGACTTTGATTTAACTTCAAAGCTCCAGGAAAAAGGAATGGAATTCAATACACCTTTTCGCGTATTAGAGGTATGTAACCCGAAGGAAGCTGATCGTGTTCTTAAAGAAAATAAAACCGTAGGGTATTTTCTTCCATGTAAAATCGTCGTTTATGAAGATAATGGCTTAACAAAAATAGGCATGCCGAAACCAACCACCTTGCTCGATCTAACTGAAGATGATCGACTTAAAGGCATCGGTCTAGACATTGAAGACCGATTGATCTCTTGTATCGAAAACAGTAAATAGCTAATAGAAATGACTCCCTACCAAGGGAGTCATTTTTCATGTGCTTCTTCATCCGGGTGATGCTGGTATTTATTCAAGCTCACCTTATTATTCTCAGAAAACGTTATTCCTTCGTCTTCTAAAGCTACTCGTTGTATGAACACGCCTTCTTCTTCACGTAAACCGATTTCCCCTTTTGCATTGATCACTCGATGCCATGGTAACCCATGCTTCTTACTCATAGAATGTAGGATCCGAACGACTTGTCTTGCACCTCTCGGACTCCCCGCTATCCTGGCGATTTGACCGTATGTCATCACACGTCCTAGCGGAATTTCTTTTATAATGCGAACTGCGTTTTCAGTAAACCTTTCCACAAAGCTCCCTCACTTTAACCTAACGATTTCTTCTCCATCATAACAAATATCTCTTCATTTCACCGCTCTCCCACTCACCTGCGAATAAAATGCACAAGTTAACTAAAACTAAAACGGCACAAGTTCTCGTAAAGGAGTTAAAGTTGATGAACAAACGGTTAATCGATTGGCCTACGTTTTTCGGAGCGCTATTCTTGTTGTTACTAGTAACTGTTCCACTCGTTCTTTTTCCTGAAGCTGGTAAAGTGGTCGTTGATAAAGCAAATACATTTATGACGACAAGGTTTGGTGTCCTCTATTTACTTGTTGGACTCGGAATATTTTTATTCTTGATATATGTGGCATTTAGTGAGAATGGCCGGGTACGACTAGGAGACGAAGGTGAACGCCCGGAATTTAATAACTTTTCATGGGCGGGGATGCTTTTTTGTGCAGGTATAGGTTCGAGTATTCTTTACTGGGCAACGATTGAATGGGCTTATTACTTTCAAGGGCCACCATTTGGACTTGAACCAGGTACGAAGGACGCCATACTGTGGGCTAGTACATACGGTATCTTTCACTGGGGACCGATCGCATGGGCAATCTATACATTACCAGCTCTACCCATCGCGTATTTCTATTACGTTAGAAAAAAGCCTGTCCTTAAAATAAGCGAGGCGACGAGACCTTTAATCGGAAATCTTGCTGACGGACCTTTAGGTACAATCATCGATGTATTATTCATGTTTGGACTACTAGGTGGTGCGGGAACTACTCTCGCTCTTGGGACGCCGATGATTGCTGAAGGAATCAATATGTTGACAGGACTCCCTGTAAACATGGTCTTAAAGACAATGATACTCGTTCTCGTCACTTTAATCTTTGCAATAAGCGCCTATTCCGGCCTTAGAAAAGGAATAAAAGTTCTTTCTGACTTGAACCTCGTTTTAGCCATATTCCTATTGCTATTCGTATTGATCTTCGGACCAACACGATTTCTCGTTGAGACAACAACGAATAGTATCGGTCTCTTGATGGATAACTTCTTTCATATGAGTACGTGGACAGAGCCGTACAATACTCTTGGTCCATATGAAAAGACCGGTTTCCCTGAAAGCTGGACAGTATTTTACTGGGCATGGTGGCTCGTTTACGCTCCGTTTGTTGGGCTTTTCGTAGCTAAGATCTCTAGAGGACGTTCAATTAAACAGATGATTCTTGGAACGATTTCATACGGAACTTTCGGAAGCTTGTTGTTTTTCGGTATCCTTGGAAACTACGGGCTTCACATGCAACTTACAGGTAAATTCGATGTGATCAGCGTATTGAACGATGAAGGAGCACCAAGAGCAATCCTAGAAACGATTGGACAGCTCCCATTACCGTGGCTGATGATCTTTGTATTTACGGTGCTAGCGATTATCTTTCTTGCGACAACATTTGATTCGAGTTCCTATATTCTCGCTTCGGTAGTACAAAAAGAAGTGGAAGATGAGCCGATACGTTGGAACAGACTATTCTGGGCATTCGCATTATGTTTGATGCCACTCACGTTAATGTTCATAGGCGGCCTCGGTACACTTCAAACCGCAAGTATCGTTGGAGGGTTTCCACTACTCTTTATCATGATTATGCTCGGCTGGTCATTTATGAGAGCATCTTCTCAAGACATTAGAGCTTCTGAGCACTATGAGCCAAAAGTGTATTCATTAAATTACAAAAAAATATTACAAACGCTAAGAAGAAAAAAGAAAGACAGAAAGCAAAAAGGACCTGTGGACGCTCATTTCGAGGAAGAAGATCACAACAAGGATGAACAGGATTAAGCGAAATAAAAGAGATTTAAGAAAAAACATGATTGACACTCCATCTTGTTCATGATAAAAATTGTATAACCAACTACACATGAAATTGCTTTGAAGGAAACTTAGTAGCCTCCCTTTCCCTGGAAAAGAGAGCCGATGGTCGCTGCGAATCGGTGCATAAAGGAACGGTGAATTTCATTTCTGGAGCTTCTTTTGCTTCGGCAAAAGACGGTGAAGATCGTTAAACATACAAAGTGGTGAGATTTTTCTCACAACCAGGGTGGTACCGCGATATTCAATCGTCCCTACGGATTCCGTAGGGACGATTTTTTATTGCAGCGAGTCTTTACCCATGAATGAAAGGAGAAAAGTATGAGTCAGAAAGAACAATGGTCATCAAGACTGAGCTTTATTTTAGCTGCTGCAGGATCCGCAATCGGCCTCGGCGCAATTTGGAAATTCCCTTATACAGCTGGACAAAACGGAGGAGGCGCATTTTTCCTCATCTTTATTTTATTTACTTTAATACTAGGACTACCTCTTCTTCTTGCTGAGTTCTCGATTGGTCGAACCGCTCAAAGCAATGCGGTAGATTCCTACAAGACGATCGCCCCTCAGTCAAAATGGTATCGCGTCGGTATTCTAGGTATGGTTACTTCGTTTATTTTGCTTTCTTTCTATAGCGTTGTTGGCGGATGGATCATCGTTTATCTCTATAAGGCGATAACCGGGCAAATGTATGGACTATCCTCTGATGAATACATGCAGATTTTTGGATCAACGATCGCAAATCCACTTATCAGTGTTGGTGTCCAGCTCCTCTTTATTTTGATGACGATATTCGTCGTTTCAAGAGGAGTAGAGAAAGGGATTGAAAAGGCAAGCAAAATCATGATGCCAGCACTTTTCATTCTTTTTATCATTTTAGTGCTAAGAGCTGTCACACTCGATGGAGCAATGGAAGGCATACAATTTTTACTACAGCCTGACTTCACGAAAGTAACGTCTCAAACCATCCTAGAAGCAATGGGACAATCGTTCTTTACACTGAGCGTCGGCGTCTCTGTTATGGTGACGTACAGCTCTTATTTACCAAAAACTCAAAGTTTACCACGTTCAGCGATGTCGATCGTGTCTTTGAATATTCTTATCGTGCTACTAGCCGGGCTCGCAATTTTCCCAGCAGTCTTTTCGTTTGGACTTGAACCAGGTGCTGGTCCCGTACTGTTGTTCAATGTATTACCGACTGTCTTCAGTCAACTGCCGTTCGGCATGCTGTTTTTCATTGCGTTTTTAGTACTTTTCTTATTTGCAGCACTGACATCTGCATTTTCAATGCTTGAAATTATCGTATCTGTTATTTCAAAAGGAGATTTAGAAAAGCGTAAAAAATGGGCGTGGATCATCGGTCTTGCTATCTTTGTTGTAGGAGTTCCTTCCGCCCTCTCATACGGTGTCCTAGGAGATGTAACGCTATTTGGAAAAACGATTTTTGACCTTGCTGATTATACAGTCAGCAACATCTTACTCCCTCTAGGCTCATTATTGATCGCAATTTTCGTTCCACTAAAAATGAAAAAGACGGATTTATATGAGGAGCTTAAACGTGGAGGAGGACTAAAAAAAGGACTGTTCGAAACGTGGTATTATCTTATCCGCTTCGGTGCGCCACTCTTAATCCTTGCCGTTATGCTTGATGCATTAGGACTTATTTAACAAACAACCCCTCACCACGTTGGTGAGGGGTTGTTAATTTCACTCTTCCTCTTCAGCATTACTTTCAGGGGCTGAAGGCTTAGGCTTATCTTTCAAATCAAAATATGCGTCAAAAAGTTGTCTTCCGATACGTGTATTCACATGATTACCATCATCGTTCATGTTCGGAACGATGACAGAGATGGCGATCTCAGGATTATCGTATGGCGCAAAACCAACAAATGAGAGATTATAGCGATCATCCTTCACCTGTGCAGTCCCAGTTTTCCCCGCATGTGAATAACTTGTACCACTAAATTCATTTCTTGCCGTTCCTCTGTTCCCATTCGTTACAAGCCGTAAGCCATTTCGGACTCTATCGATATCGCTGTTGCTCATCTGTATGGTGTTTAACACATTCGTATCGAACTGCTCAACAACAATGTTTGAAAGTCCACTCACGTTTGATGGCTCATGAACTTCTTTTAGAAAGTGTGGCTGAATTCGGTTTCCACCATTGGCGATTGTGGAAATGTATTGAGCCATTTGCAAAGGCGTATACGTATCGAACTGTCCAATCATCAAGTCCATAAGTTTACCAAGAACATTATATCCACCGTTGATTCCAGACGTTTCGATCGGCATATCGATTCCTGTTTTCTTTCCAAGCCCAAACTGATTAAAGTTGTACCTGACCGTGTCATAAGCATTGGGATTCCATGGAATTCCACCCGTATTTGGCTGATAGTCGTAGCCCGCAATCATCATCGCGATCCGGAACATGTACACGTTAGAAGAGCGTTCAAGTGCGGTTAAATCGTTAACGTATCCCATGTTCGTGTAAGAAGCTTTTGTTGGTGTCATAGGGATTTGGATGGGTGTATCGTATAGAACCGTTCCATGCCCGATAACTCCAGTCTCATACCCCGTTAAAACAGATGCACCTTTGACAGCAGACCCCATTTCGTACGCTTCTGAAAGCGTGCCATAGGAATACTCGGTATAGTCATTTTCACTCGAGTCGTATTTCGTTCCACCAAATGCTAAGATGTCGCCTGTCATCGGGTCCATCGCTATGGCATAAGCGCGATCAGCGCTAGGATTGCCACTCGCTCTCGCCCCTCGTAGCTCGTTTGCAAGAATAGATTCAAGCTCCTTCTGCAAATCAATATCCACCGTTAGTACAAGATCGTTTCCTCGCTTACCAGGTGTTACGACCGGTTCGCCAATCGGTTTACCAGATTTGTCGGTAATATATTTTTTCTTTGCTTTTTGACCTTTTAATAATTCTTCATATTCTTTTTCAAGGTAACTGACCCCTACAAGATCGTTATGATCGTAACCTCTCATTTTATAGGTATCGATATTTTCTTGAGGAATCTGTCCAAGGTTTCCGAACATCGTTTCAAGGGTGTTGCCATAAGGATAAATACGCTCCGCGTCCGCTTGAATGTCTACACCTGGAAGGATATCTAGATTCTCACTCACAGTCGCGATTTCTTCCCGAGTCAGACCCTTTTTTATCGATTGAGAAGACAGCGCATAGCCTGTGTCCATCTCACGTTTAATCGCAGCAACCTTCATTTCTTCTGGATCTTCGGTTATTTCCTTCAAATCTTTCTCATCGATACGATCGATTTGTAGCTGGTAGGCGTCTTTTGGTTGGAGCTCGCCCCATTCCTTGTCAGAGAGCTTTGCCTTCGCTTTGTCAGGTTGCGTTAAAATCCAGTAGTCTTTCAGGTCTCGTTCCGTAACGTTGTCCGTTTCTACTTCAATAAAGTTCGCTAGCTTTCTGGCTACCTCTAACCTTTCGTTCGATTTGGTATTCTGAGTACGAATATATGTAAGGGTAAATGTAGGTTCATTATCTACAAGGACTCTACCATAACGATCAAACATCTTCCCTCTTGGCGCAGATGATTTCGCCGTCACGTTCTCTGTTTGTTCCGTCAGTCGCTCAAAATCTTCACCCTGTACGATTTGAATGACACCTAACCGCAACACAAGAGCAGAAAACAAAAGAAAAACACAGAGGAATAGTATATTTAATCGAAAAGGCACATGTGTTTTTTTTATGTTTTTCTTTATCAATTCGTGCCTCTCCCTTCAATATTTTCCTTATCTTCCCAATCATTTTAACACATCATCTTGTCATGTTGTTCTACAAAGTTTGAATTATTTAAATTTTTCATGAACATTTTTGTATAAAAAAGAGGCACCATAAATGGTACCTCTCATACGGCTTACTATAGAATTGGAGAAAGCAATCTTGATATAGATTCTTTAAACCTTATCCACGTTGAGCGATCGTAATATCCTTCCGCTGTCAATTCATCACTTTTACTCATATCTTCTAAGAACGTTTTTTCTAGCTGCTTGGCGATATGTTCATTATAAATAAAGGCGTTCACTTCAAAATTCAGCTTAAAGCTTCTTACGTCGATATTCGCTGTCCCTACGGATGATATTTCACCATCTACCGAAATGGTCTTTGCATGGATAAATCCGTTTTGGTAAATGTAGATCCTTGCTCCTGCTTTTAAGAGCTCACCAACATAAGAATACGTTGCCCAGTAAACAAACATATGATCAGGCTTATTCGGTATCATGAGTCTGACATCAACTCCACTTAGAGCCGCAATCCGAAGCGCATCGAGCAAACTTGCATCAGGAATAAAATACGGTGTCTGAATGTAAACTGTTCTTTTGGCTGAGGAGATTAATTTGATATAGCCGTTTTTGATCTGCTCCCATTCTGAGTCTGGACCACAGCTTACGATCTGTACGCCAGCGTCTCCAATCGTCGGTAAAACAGGAAAGTAATTTGCTTCGTATCCCACTTTATTACGCGCTGCATGGTTCCAATCAAGAAGGAACCTCGTCTGCATGGCATGAGTTGCACTTCCTTCCATTCGAAGATGCGTGTCTCTCCAATAGCCAAACTTCTTGTTAAGGCCAAGGTATTCATCACCAACGTTAAACCCACCTACATAGCCGATACGGCCATCTATAATAACAAGTTTTCTATGATTGCGATAGTTCAAACGTGGGTTTACATATGGTATTCGTGAAGGGAAGAACACTTCGACTTCTCCGCCAGCCTCAATCAGCTCTCGGAAAAAACGTTTCCTTGTTCTTCTTGAGCCCATCTCATCGTAAAGAACCCTGACTTTAACACCTTCTCGTGCTTTTTCGGTTAGCTTTTGAGCAATTTTTCTTCCAAGATTATCTTTGCGAAAGATATAATACTGAAAATGGATATGATCTTTCGCATTCTCAATATCATGTAAGACAGCTTCAAACTTTTCTTCACCATCCGTAAACACTTTTATATCGTTATCTTGCGTAAGCACAGCATCATCGTTAACAAGGTGCATGTAGATAATGTCCTTGTGCCTCGCAATTTCTTCGTGGCGAAAAGGGTAGATGCCTTCTTTAATCTCACTGACCTGTTCTTGGATAAGGTCTTCGATGCCTACTTTTTTAATGTTCTCCCAATCAAAGAGCCTCCGTCTACTTAAGTTTTGTCCAAAAATTAAGTACATGATAAAGCCTAGGAGAGGGATAAAAAGTAATACCATCAACCAGGCCCATGTTGCACCAGCATCTTTTCGCTCAAGAAAAATAACGACGGCTGCTAACACTAAGTTAAGAACAAACAGAATTCCAAGTAAAATAGATATGATATTCATAACGGTATCTCCTTTGAACAACCACTTAACGAAAGGCGGTTGGAAACATCATCTTACAGTTTACATGAATTACCTGTTTATTTTAAGACGTATTCCACATTTATAAATAAACCGGAACCATCCAGCTTAGATAGATGACGTCTCAAAAAAACCAGCCAAACCTCAGCTGGTCGATCGACACTATTGAGTTGGAGCTTTAATTCACTTCGTACCCTCTCTTTTTGATGGTAGAAGTGAGCTCATTTACGCTTACTTCCTTTTCATCATATGCTACGACGCCTTTCCCTTCATCAAGGTAAACTTCAACAGCAACCACGCCGGTTAAGTCGAGTAAAGCACTTCGAATAGAAGACTTACATTGATGACTGGTCATTCCCTTAATGACAAATGTCGTTTCCTTCACCCTCTTCACACCTCTCTTATTTAAACGATACTCCCTTTTCATTAAAGTATACCCATACGTTTGTTAATAAGACAGTCGTGCGACATTACCGCAGCAATTGTTTAATCGTGAATGGAAGCATATCTAATAGTGTTTCGAATGAGTATGTTAATTCTAACCTTTCAGTCCATTTGTGTGCATCTTTCCCTTTAGGTCCAAGGTTCATGACAGGCACTTTTAATTGCTCGAGTGCTTCCAATGGAAGGTTATATGATTGTCCAAACAACGGCATGTTATCACTCAATGGTTTAATTGTTTCTTTTGTCCTTTCAAGGCCAACGAAGCTAAGATCAGATAGTCCCGGGAAATAGTTCTGATGCTTCAATACAACATTGTGCTTGTTTGCGCTATATGAGATGACCTCTTTGATCGTTTCTTGGATAAACGTATCATTACGCGAAGAGACTGCAGGATAGAAAGGCGGATTGTAAAATAGGATGATCATCGGCCCATCCTCCTTGCATAGAGAAGCGAGGTCAAACACCATTCTCGTTGATAAATCTCGGTCACCTAGATCTTTATAGTTCGCCATGATATAGTCCTGTCGCCTTTTAATTTCAGGCTCTCCGAAAAGTTCTACTGCTCTATTAAGCAATTGATGGTAGGAGAGGACGCGTACGTGGAATGGTTCAGGTCGAAAGGACTGAAGCTTTGAGAATGAACGAGCTCGATCTAAATAGTGGGTCTCGATTCGCTTAGCTGCTTTTTCCGCAGACTTAAATAATTTATCGGTTATCTCCTGAATACTGCTCTCCATTCCAAGCACATTAAAAAGCGTGACACCTACATGGGGAATCTGTACAGAATACTCTTCCTTCAAATCTTTTTGCATCAAATTTGTAGGAGGCGGCGTGACTTCCCCTTCAACAATTTCACAAAAATCCTGATTTAGCTCGAGCTCCCTTGTAACTTCTGCAGCCATATAATTTGCATTCAATCCAGAAAATGGTTCACCTACATGCGTTTCTTGCCCAAAACAGAAGAATCCCGGAAGCAATTTTCCGATCGATCCTGAGTAGACATACATATTCTGGTCGCCCGGATATTTAGTGAACACCGGCTCTGAGTTTAAGCAGGCTGTATACTTCAAATCATATTGTTCTGCAAGTTCGACAAGAATAGGAACAGCTTCGATCATACCAATCGAATTCGCTTCTTCATCTGGTACAGTCAAGAGTAGAATATTGCCATCGAATTCTCCAAGGCTGGCTTTTTCTAACATACTCATTTGTAGAGCTAAACCAGATTTCATATCCATGACTCCACGTCCAAACAACCATTCTCCATGATTGAGGTCTTGTTGGACATCAAGTGGCAGCTTATCGCTATTTTTATAAAATTCTTCAGTTAGATCATACGGGCTGAACGCAAGGTTCTTCCACTGTCCATAATCTTCAACGTCGACAACATCAAAGTGGCTGATCAAGATAACAGTTTTCCTCGATGTTCCATTCTTTACCAGACCAGTTACAAAAAAACGGCCATCACTTGTTGGGTGAAGAGCAAGCTGCTCGGGATTTTTCTTAAAGTAAGGGAGGTCTTGCAGCTGTAGATGGATATATTCGGCAAGTGCTATTTCAGGATAAGATCCTGTGACGCTTTGGTGATCAACTAGTCTTGTTAACAAGTAAAGTAGCGTCTCTTTTGTTTGCCATTTTCCCATGAGAATGCCCTCCTTCATCTCTCTATCGTTTTGCAAATGAAACCCGTTTTTGGTAGGTTATATGAGAATCGAAAGACTTTTTAAAACATTTAAACTGTATATAATATTTTATACATACTGCTCTCGAAAAGACCAGCAAGAATGGAGGAAAACATGACGATTATCTTTGCACACCGAGGCGCAAGTAAACAGTGTCCGGAGAATACGATGAGTGCATTTAAACGAGCTGTTGAGCTAGGTGCCGGAGGGATTGAACTTGACGTCCAGCTTTCTAGTGACCACGTGCCTGTCGTCATCCATGACAGGACGTTAAAACGTACAGCTTCCGGTCGAAGCATCGTTACCGAAACATCGTTTTCAGACTTAAGAAAGCACGATGCTGGAAGCTGGTTTTCACCATCGTTCAAAGGAGAAGTAATCCCTTCACTCGAAGAAGTACTGATTTTCGCAAACGAGTTCCCTGACCTGTGGTTAAACATTGAGCTAAAGTATTATAGTGATACGAATACGGAGCTCGTAGAAAAAAGCGTACCACTCATTAAGAAACATCGTTCAGAAAAAAACACCGTCATATCAAGCTTTGCACACAACCGGCTCGTCGATGTTCATAAGCTATGGTCGAAAGTGGAAACGGCTCCGATCTATAAGGCAAGCTTAGAGGAACCGTGGGACTACGCAAAACAAATAAAAGCAAAAGCAATTCACCCTCAATTCCGTGCTGTTAATCGAGCACTCACGAAAACATCACAGGCTCATGGAATTAACGTAAGACCCTATACCATTAACGATGAACGGCTCATCAAACAGTTCTTGGAATGGGAAGCGGATGGCATCATTACAGACGTTCCAGATGTTGCACTAAAAATCATGAAGAACGAGCATATCCCTCAAGAAAGACGTAAGTGGTGGAAGGTGCTCTGGCAATACATTATAAGGTAAGATCTCAGATTTATTAATTGATCCGTGCTATACTTCAACTATTGGAATGAAAAGGAGCGAAAATGAAATGACAGCAGCACTATTTACCCCTTATTCGATCAAAAACGTTACATTTGCAAACCGAATCGTTATGAGTCCTATGTGTATGTATTCCTGCGAAGCGCAGGATGGGAAGGCTACGGATTTTCATTATACGCATTATACATCACGAGCGATGGGGAAAGTAGGACTCATCTTCACTGAAGCCGCTGCAGTTACGAAGCAAGGGCGTATTTCACCTGAAGACTTAGGAATCTGGAGCGATGAGCATATCGAAGGTCTCAAGAAAATTGTTCACCTCTCACAAGAACATGGAGCAAAGGTAGGTATTCAGATTGCACATGCAGGACGAAAAGCGAGGGTCGATGGCCCCATTCTTGCTCCATCGGCAATTCCATTCGACGATGGCATGAAAACCCCTGAAGAAATGACCAAGCAGCAGATTAATGAAACGATCGATGCCTTCAGGGAAGGTGCTAGACGTGCGAAAGAAGCTGGCTTCGATGTCATTGAGCTACACGGCGCTCACGGTTATTTAATAAGTGAATTCCTATCCCCTCTTACGAATAACCGAAATGACGAATATGGCGGCTCACGTGAAAACCGTTATACGTTCCTACAGAGAACCATCGATTCAGTTAAAGAAGTGTGGGACGGCCCGTTGTTTGTTCGTATTTCTGCAGATGATTATAACGAAGAAGGAAATAAGATCGACGACTTTATTTATTTTGCATCTGAAATGAAGAAGCAAGGCGTGGATCTCGTCGACTGTAGCACTGGTGGAATCGTGCCTGCAAAGATCAATCCGTATCCTGGATACCAAGTTACGCATTCTGAACAAATTCGTCATGGCGCTAAGATCGCTACTGGCGCAGTTGGATTGATCACTCACCCGCTTCAAGCTGAAGAAATCATTCAAAACGGACGAGCAGACCTCGTGTTTTTAGCGAGAGAGCTACTACGTGACCCATACTGGCCAAGAAAAGCTTCAGTTGAACTGAATGCCGAACTTGAACCACCTAAGCAATATGAACGCGGTTGGAATTAATTTCAGTAACGATATACAAAAGACCCTAAGAAGCAGTGATTTCACCTGCTATTTAGGGTCTTTTACTAAAAGGAAACTTCTTCCACTCACTTGTTACGCTGTTTGATGGTTATCGAGCTATGGTCCATCACGATCTGAGTGTTCGGAAATATTTCTTTCGCTTCCTCTACCATTCGATCGAGATCTTCTTCTTGATACCGTGAACTAATGTGAGTAAGTGCGAGCTGACTAACTTCTGCATCGCGCGCAATTTTTGCTGCTTCTACAGTAGTAGAATGAAAATAATCGTAAGCAAGTGTTTCTTTCTCATTCGAGAACGTTGCTTCATGTACGAGTAAATCTGCTCTGCGCGCTAACGTAATCGTTTTTTGACTATACCGAGTATCTCCACATATGACGATACAACGACCACTTATAGGCGGCCCCGTAACCTCTTCTGGTGTTATCGTTTTTCCATCATGTTCGATCTGACCACCTGCTTTTAATATTCGATAAGATGGCCCTGGTTGAACGCCTAGCTTTTTAAGTTTCCTTACATCTAATCGTCCTGGTTTGTTGGATTCTTGAATTCTATACCCGAAACTAGTTATGCCGTGCTCTAGTAGAGCTACTTGGATTGTATAGTCGTCAATATGAATTTCAGTATCCTCATTAACCTCGATGACGGTAAGAGGGTAACGAAGGTATGTACCACTTACTTTTAAGGAAGCTTGTATAAATTCTTCTAGCCCTGCTGGTCCATAGATCGTTAGTTCGGATTCTCCGCTCTGGAAGGAGCGACTCCCAAGTAGACCTGGCAAGCCGAAAATGTGATCCCCATGTAAATGCGTAATAAAAATCTTTGTAATTTTTCTCAACGTGATAGTTGAGGTCAATATTTGATGCTGTGTAGCCTCACCACAGTCGAAAAGCCATATCTCTCCGCTTTCAAGACGCAGAGCCGATGAGCTCACGTTTCGTTTCGTGGATGGTACGCCAGCACCGGTACCAAGAAATAGAAGCTCCACTTAACTCTCTCCTTTCGAACACCTTTTGTCGCAAATCGATGTTTTATCCTTTAAACTAGTTAGTATACTACAAACCTAGGAGTACACTCATGCTTAGAAATAGAAAGGTTATTATTTCGATCATCATTGCTCATTTGCTGCTTTTCTCAAGTTTCTTCCTGCTTTCTGACTTGTTCTTTTGGCAAGCTTTCACTTTATCCTTATTCCTATTGATCTTGTACTCATATCGATCTGCATCATGGAAAAAGGTCACATATAATCACGTTCTCATCGGTGTTGGAAGTGGTGTCCTTCTCTATCTTACCTTTTATATAGGGAAGCAAATAATGCTCATGTTGTTCCCTGATATGATCGCAAGTTTGCAATCGTTGTATAACCTGATTTCACCAAAAGAAACGTGGCATTACATAAGTCTTATTCTAATCATAATCCCTGGAGAAGAGTTATTTTGGCGAGGGTTTGTACAAGGTAAAATGGATAAAACTCAAAGTACTTCTTCAATTCTATTGGCTACTGTACTGTATGCGAGTGCACACATCTATGCAGGCACGTTTTTATTGATAGTCGCTGCTCTACTAGCAGGCTTTACTTGGGGATACCTCTATAATCGAACGAGAACGATGACTGTTCCGATTTTGTCACACCTCGTATTTGACTTGATGCTTCTCGTTTTCTTTCCTCTTCTTTGACCGTTTCATCTCATGCATGAGGTTCTTCAGGCAAGCTTTATAGTGAAGAACCTCTTCTTCTGTGACTGACTTGTTCGAATATCGTACTTTTTCATACACTTGAACGATTTGCTTATGTTCATCAGCATATCCAGGTAATCGTTTGTACCATTCCAACAACGTCTCACTCTTTTCTCTTTGATATCCATATTTCATTGCTTTTAATTCTAACTGATACGTTAATCTCCTAACCTCATTCTCTGGAGGCTTCCTTTTTATTCGAGTGCTCCTTTTGAGTTCATTAGTGGACCGCTCTATAAACGTAGAAGTAACTGATGGAGTGAAGTGTGATAGGACCACCTTTTTTCTAGCTATCCAAATGATTAAAATGGCGATGATCACTGCTATTACCACATAAAGAAACGGCTCATAATCAAAAGGTGAGGTTTTACTAAGCTGTTCAATCTCATTATCTTTTAGTGGTTCTCCATTCGCTGCCTTTTGAAAAGAAGCTAAATCTTCTTCGCTAGAGTTAAACGTAATCAATAATGTCAGCCAGTATATTGGTAGGCCTAAAATATAGCTTATTGCACCAAAAACTGTCGAAATAACACTCAATATGAAAGGTCTTAATGTAATGGAAATGACAGCACCGATAGCAACTAATACAAACAAGACTGTTATCGTGTTATAAGACCAAAACGAACTCCTTCTCGTCTCACCTTCATTTCTCAACTGATAACTTAATCTATTTCCTAATAAGAAAAGAAGTTGAACAAACGGTATGATGAAAACGAAATGCTTAAACTCACTAACAGGAGCGATCATATAGTAGATCATCGTTCCTATGAAGCATAAAAACACTGAGAAAATGCTCATAGTACGTTCATCATCTTTTAAACTTAAATAAATCGCAAAACTTACACCGATCGTTAATAGAAGCGCTTTCCATAGTTGCAAACCAGTTATCCATCCATCAAGTAAAAGGAGCGTCGCACCTAGAATGAGTTTCACTCCAGACAATTGGTACACTTTCTTTTGTGTAGACCAAAAGACGAGGAGCAATCCTCCAATCAAAGTCATCGTAATGAATGGAAGGAGAGGTGGATACGAAACGTCAAACAAATAAACGAACATGGTAAAAAGATAAACGAGCATGATTAGTGATAAATAATGGAACAATCTCACTGTAGAGAATGGTTTTCTCAAAGGACTCGCCCCTTTGCTAGCTTTCTAAGAAATGCACCATGTTCTGAGCTTTCCACTTCAAAACACCTGCTTCCTTTCTTATCAAGCTCTCTATAAAAAGAAGACTCAGCTTTACTTAATCCGTTTTCACCCACTTTAATGATTACTGAATCTTTACTATATAATTTCCTCTTAAGCATGGCTACCATACGAACTTGCGATATAATCGGCATGCCTCTATCGATTCGAGAAAGGAATTCCAATGCCTTATTAAGGTGGACGCTTCCTTCTCCAGAATGGAGCATCATATAAGGAGATGAGCCTCCGGGATCTAAATTAATATGAATTTCAAAAGCGTAGCCCAATTTTGTTGCTTTCACACATAGATATGCTAACTGACTTATGTACTTTTCGAGGTGTTTGGTCACTTGTGCAGGGATATTATACCGTTTTACTGACACATCTAAAATAAACACCCATTTCATTTCGATCGAACGCTCAAAAATTTTCGTTTTCAATTCTGACGTCTTAGCTGACGCTTTCCAATGAATACGGTTGAAAGAGTCCGAACTAACATACTCTCTTGCTCCAGAGGGAGCTGCTAGATTTTCATATAATGAGTAATCAGCTGGTGTCGTACCGACTGTCAAAATCGAAAATTGTTCTCCACCCTTCACTTCTCCTAATTTTGGGTAAATGAGAATTTCGCTTGCAATGAAATCGTTGAACTTGCACCTCGTTGAACCAAAACCAAACAAATCTTCCACAACAAGTTCTACACGTCTCACTTTCGTCGTTCCTCTCTGTTTTGCATGGATAGGGATAGAAAGTGTTTTGGTTGTTCCTGGCGGGAGTGAAAGTGGAATACTATAAGTAATGAACGTAGCAGAATCTTCGTTTGTTTTTAATTCGGCTACTACGATGGAATCTAAAGAAAATCTAAGTTTACCATTCCAAATAGGGAGCTTCCCAGTGTTCGCTATTTGAAAGGTTAACTCCGTTTTCTCCTCCTGAAAAAGTTTAATTGTAGTTTGTTCGTTCTTCACATTTACAGAAGTTGTAACCTTTTTTAAATACCAATTAGTAAACATATTAAGAAAGATGAATGAAATAGCTATCAATAGAAGTGGCGTGTTTTGCGAGTATAGGCCAACAAAGAGAACAATCCAACTTAGAGCTGAAGGAATTTGCAGAGAATTAGATACCGACACGTGATTACCATCCATCATCAAACATTCATTCCACTGGAACTCACTTCAACTGGAACATCGACTTCTTTTAAAACCGCTTCTAAAGCCTGCATCTTTGTCATCCTCATTGAACTTTCTAGCGATAATACGAGGCGGTGACTTAACACAAAAGGTGCCACGAATTGAATATCTTCTGGTATAACAAAACGCCTTCCCTGGATAAATGCTTTTCCTTTTGCGGCTTTCATAAATGCAATCGTTGCCCTAGGACTTATCCCTACCTCAATCATTTCAGACGTGCGGGTTGCTTGAACGATTGATAATAAATAATTCTCTAAAACATCTTCTAGATGCACATCATTTACCTGTTGCTGCAATCCAATCATTTCTTCAGTGGTAAAAACAGCACAAAGATCGTCGATTGGAATACCGTTCTTCATCATAGTAAGCATTTTTTTCTCTTGATCAAAGGTTGGGTATCCGCTCTTCATCTGCATAAAAAAACGATCGAGCTGTGCTTCTGGCAAAGGAAACGTGCCTTGAGATTCAAGCTGGTTTTGGGTTGCGATCACGATGAAAGGCTGTGGAAGTTTTAATGTTCTTCCTTCTATCGTAACTTGTTTTTCTTCCATCACTTCAAGTAAGCTTGATTGAGTACGTGGGGTCGCACGGTTGATCTCATCTGCTAATAACACGTTCGTCATAACTGGACCTGGACGCATTTCGAACTCTTGATTTTTAGGATTAAAAAACTCGATGCCTGTAACATCACTCGGTAGAACGTCAGGAGTAAATTGAATTCTTCTAAAGCTGCCTCCGAGCAGCGTTGCAACCGATTTTGCTAAGAGCGTTTTCCCTGTACCTGGTACATCTTCTAGAAGGATATTACCGTTATTCAATAGCGAAATCATCACTAGCTCAACTAATTCTTCTTTCCCTACAAGCACTTTTTTTATCTCATTTTGTACTTGCTCCATCTTTAGTGAAATCGACATTAAGTATGCTCCTTCATGATTATTTCTTATTCTTATATTTCCAAAGAAAATCTCGATCTAGACTTGTTCCTCTTCTTTTTTCATCACGTAGTTTGTGACTTCCGTCTTTCTGAAGCTGATTTCCCTTTAGCAATGAACTCTCACCGAATTTCTTTCGTATCGAACCGATCGTGTCATATAGGTCAGCACGTTTAGAGTCTTCCTCAAAGGAAAATAAATCAAGCTGTACTGTGGCTTCATCACGGTCGACAAGCTGTTGACCAGTTATCCCTAGCAAGCGGATCGGTTGACCAGACCAGTTCTTTGAAAAAAGGTATTTTGCTGCCTCTAAGATGTCTGCTGATTTCGAGATTGGGTTTTGTAATTTCCTGCTTCTCGTAATCGTTGTCCTGTCACTATAGCGAATGGTTAACTGCACATTGAAACTTAAAACGCCTTTTTGCTCCATCCGTTTTGCGACTGAGTCAGAAAGGTTCGTGAGCGCAGTAAACACCCTTTGGCGATCCACTAAGTCTTCTGGGAAAGTAGAAGAATTGCCTACGCTTTTAAAATCGTCGATCGCATCGGGGTCTACTGGTCGATCGTCGATACCATTTGCGCGCTCGTGCAACCTTTTCCCATTAATCCCGAGCTTGATTTCGAGTTGCACCGGGTTTGCTTTCGCGAGCTCCCCTATCGTCGTGATGTTTAATTCTTTAAGTTTCTCTTTGGTTTTCTTACCAACTCCATGCATTTCTCCAACATCAAGCGGCCAAAGGATTTCGTCGATCTGTCTTTTACGTAATATAGTGATACCAAGCGGCTTTTTCATATCGGAAGCCATCTTTGCTAAGAATTTATTAGGTGCAATGCCGATGCTGCATGGAATGCCAATTTCTTTAAAAATCCGTCTTTGAATCTCCTCTGCAATCGACACCGGATTGGTTCCCTTGCAGTCGTCTGTGATATCTAGATACCCTTCATCGATCGAGACGGGTTGAACAAGTGGCGTATACGATTCTAGAAGCTCGAAAATTTGCAGGGAAGTTTGCCGATATAGCGGAAAGTTTGGTGGCATTACTAAAAGCTCTGGGCAGTGCTTCCTCGCCTCCCATAGTGGCATTGTCGTCTTGACCCCCATTTTTCGAGCTTCATAGCTACTCGTTACAACGATTCCCTTTCTTTCTTCAACATTACCCGCGATAGCAAGCGGCTTTCCTCGAAGGTCTGGGTTATGAGCCGCTTCAACAGAAGCATAGAAACTGTTCATATCGACATGAAAAATAATTCTCCCACCGCTTTTATTGTATTGATTCATTAACACCAGCCTCCTTCCTCTTTAGGATGATCTGAAAACCATAAGCTATCACGAGCGATAAACCTCTGCAAAAAAAAGACAGGAAAAGTTCCCGTCTTACAAATCACGCTCTTTCTGCTTTTCGATCCAATTGACGAACTCACTACCATGAAAGTGTTTGTTAAATTCAAGCTGAAATTGATAAAGATCATCTAGAAATGCTGCATGTTCAGCAGAACGTCTACGATATTCATCTATGTATTCTCCAACAGAATACGAGTATTTCGTACTTGCGTCAATCTTCGTTAAGCCTGATTCTGTTAATTTAACATAAGAGATTCTTCGATCGCTAGCTTTCTTTTCTATTGCGACGAACCCTTTATTTTTTAAGCGTTTTAAAACTTGCATCACAGTAGAAACGTCCCAAAGCCCTACTTCAGATATTCTCGTTATCGTTACCTCTGTTTCGGTGAATACGATCCACATCACATGCTGTTCTGCCTGTGTAAGACCAATTTCTCTTGCGTTTTTTTGCCATTCATTTTCGAGTACTTTGTATGTTCCTCTCATGTAGTTTAATAGTTTGTGAGTTCGAATAGAGTCCATGATTAACACCACTTCCAATATATTGTTAAATTATCACGAATATAGTTTAACATATTTTAACTTTACATTTTCCAATTTAATAGTAAAAAGGCTGCCTAGACTAGCTAGACAACCTTAAACCGTAACTAAATTGTGAAGAATTTACCCTTTTGCAACTTCTTTAATGATCGCAACAACTGCTTCAGAGACTTTTATCAATTCTTTCACAGGCATACGCTCATTTGTCGTGTGGATCTCTTCATATCCTACTGCAAGATTAACTGTAGGTATACCATGACCCGCAATGATATTCGCGTCACTTCCACCACCACTCGTTAATAGTTCAGGCGAGCGACCAATCTCGTTCATCGCTCTCTTCGCAACTTCAACTACATGGTCTCCCTCACCAAATTTAAAGCCTGGGTACATGACTTGGATATCAAGGTCCACCGATCCACCCATTTCTTCTGCAGTTGATTCGAATGCTTTTTTCATTTTCTCCACTTGAGCTTCCATTTTTTCTGGCACGAGTGAACGGGCTTCGGCTAACACTTCAACGTAGTCACATACGATGTTTGTTTGGGAGCCACCTTCAAAACGACCAATATTTGCAGTGGTTTCATCATCAAGTCGACCAAGTGGCATTTTGGCAACAGACTTAGAAGCAATCGTAATTGCAGAAACACCTTTTTCTGGCGCAACACCAGCGTGCGCAGTCTTACCGTGAATTTTTGCTAGGATCTTTGCTTGAGTTGGAGCAGCTGTAATGATTTTACCAACTTCTCCGTCACTGTCTAACGCATAGCCATATTTGGCAATAAGCTTTTCGGGATCAAGTACTTTTGCACCTTGCAGTCCAGATTCTTCTCCTACAGTGATGATGAATTGGATTGTCCCGTGCTGGATGTTTTGCTCTTTTAAAACACGGATTGCTTCAAACATAGCTGCTAATCCCGTCTTATCATCCGCTCCTAGGATCGTCGTTCCATCAGTACGAACATATCCATCTTCTACAGTTGGTTTAACTCCTTGTCCTGGAACAACAGTATCCATATGAGAAGTGAAGTATATACTATCGGCTTCCACGTTACCCTTCAGTGTACAAATAAGGTTACCCGCTTCGTGTTCTGTTTTTTCAGCAGCATCATCTTCTTCTACTTCGACACCTAGAGAAGTGAATTTTTCTTTTAAAATGGCTGCGATGCGCTTTTCTTTTTTTGTTTCTGAATCAATTTGTACAAGTTCTAAAAACTCATCGAGTAAACGTTGCTCATTAATCATGGTGTATGCCTCCTATATCACTTGATTATAATGGAATATTTCCATGTTTCTTCTTAGGACGCTCGTCTTTTTTATTCCGCATTAATTCCAATGCTTCAAGAAGCTTGATTCGAGTTTCTCTAGGGTCGATCACGTCGTCTACCATGCCACGAGAAGCAGCTATGTACGGGTTTGCAAACTTTTCGCGATACTCTTGAATCTTTGCAGCTCTCGTTTCTTCTGGGTTATCACTTTCATTGATTTCCCTTGAGAAGATGACGTTCGCCGCTCCCTCAGGACCCATGACTGCAATTTCTGCATTTGGCCAAGCGTAAACTAAGTCTGCACCTATCGATTTAGAATTCAATGCTACATACGCTCCACCATATGCTTTTCTAAGAATCACAGTGATCTTCGGAACCGTTGCTTCTGAATAAGAATAAAGAATCTTCGCTCCGTGGCGAATAATCCCGCCGTGCTCCTGTTTGATTCCTGGGAAAAAGCCCGTTACGTCCTCAAATGTAATGAGAGGAATATTGAAAGAATCACAAAAGCGTATGAAGCGTGATAATTTATCTGAAGAATCAATGTCGAGACCGCCAGCCATCACTTTAGGCTGGTTACAAATCATACCGACTGTTTCACCTTTCAGTCTTGCGAATCCAATTACGATATTCTTAGCGAAATGCTGTTGAACCTCAAAAAATGAACCAGGATCAACAACCTCTTCGATAACAGTACGAACATCATAAGGTCGCGTTGAGTCAAAAGGCACGATATCTGCTAAGTCTCCACAGAAATCCTCTCGTTCTGACTCCACCTTAACAGGCGCCTTTTCTTCATTATTTAAAGGAAGGTAGCTGATTAAACGACGCACATCTGAAAGAACTTCTTCTTCGGTTTTACCCGTGAAGTGAGCATTACCACTTTTAGATCTGTGGACTTTTGCACCACCTAAATCTTCCGCGCTTATCTTCTCTCTCGTCACTGTTTCGATTACCTTAGGCCCAGTAATAAACATTTGGCTCGTATCCTCAACCATAAATACGAAATCTGTTATAGCAGGAGAATAGACGGCACCACCTGCACAAGGACCCATGATTACTGAAATTTGTGGGATAACACCGGAATAGATTGAATTACGGTAAAAGATCTGTCCATACCCGTCTAATGATACCACACCCTCTTGAATCCTCGCACCACCTGAGTCGTTTAAGCCGATAATGGGGGCTCCGTTTCTTGCCGCTAAATCCATTACGTTCGCTATTTTCATGGCATGCATTTCTCCGAGAGCGCCACCGAATACTGTAAAGTCTTGCGCAAATACATAGATCGGGCGACCGTCAACTTTTCCGTAGCCTGTCACAACTCCTTCACCAGGAGCCTTTTGATCAGACATACCAAAATCCAACGAACGGTGTTCAATGAATGAATTAAGTTCTACAAAAGAACCTTTGTCAACGAGTAGATCGATTCGTTCTCTAGCCGTTAATTTTCCTTTATCATGTTGCTTCCTTATTCGTTCATCTCCCCCACCCATCTCTACTTCTCTTCGACGATCGTACAGTTCATTAATTTTATCGTACATATCCATTATTCCGCCTCCTTTGTATCCTTCTCACATAGTTCGTATAATACTCCCCCAGCTGACTTAGGATGCAAAAAGGCAATATTTGCGCCCCCTGCGCCTTTAACAGGCTTTTCGTGAATAAGCTTGATTCCCCGCTCTGAAAGTTCCTGGAGTCGATCCTCAATGTTGTCAGAAGAAAGTGCGATATGGTGTATGCCTTCACCTCGCTTCTCGATAAAGGAAGCGATAGGACTTTCATCATTTAACGGTTCTAGAAGCTCGATCTTAGATTCACCAATCTTCAAAAAAGCAATCTTAACTTTTTCAGACGGCACTTCCTCAATGGCTTCAAGCTGAAGATGAAGTGAATCAACGTAAAACGGCAGCGCTTGTTCAAGGGAAGAAACTGCGATACCTATGTGATCGATTTTCTTAGGAGGTGTATAGACCTCTTCACTTAGTCCATCTCGTTCCCTAACTGCTTTCTCAATAAAAATAGCCGTTTCTTTTGTGGGAGTTCCTGGGGTAAACACTTTTTGAACTCCTTTTGATTCGAGGAAAGGAATATCTTCCCACGGAATCACCCCTCCTCCGACTACGATTATATCTTCAGCCTCACGATCTTTAAGCATCGATACAATTTCAGGAAACAACTCATTATGAGCTCCTGATAAACAAGAAAGTCCGATCGCATCTACGTCTTCTTGGATGGCAGCAGCTACGATTTGTTGAGGTGTTTGTCTTAGTCCTGTATAGATGACCTCCATCCCATAATCCCGAAGAGCTTGAGCTACCACGAGTGCTCCTCTGTCATGACCGTCTAGTCCTGGTTTTGCAATCAATACACGTATTTTTTTCATAGCATCCCACTCCCCAGTTAAACTCCTGTATATTCTCCAAATTCTTCTCTAAGTACGCCACAAATTTCTCCCACTGTGCAGTAATCTTTCACACACTCTAAAATAAGCGGCATTAAATTGGCATCACCTTTCGCGCCTTCTTTTAATTCTGCTAACCGAGCGCTCACTCGACTAGAATCTCTACGACTTCTAAGTTCTGTTAGTTTTTCGATTTGTTTTCGTTGAAGCTCTGGATCGATACGGTGTAATTCAGGCTTCGGTTCATCTTCTAATGTATATTTGTTCATGCCTACAACGATTTCTTCCCCAGATTCAATCTTCTTCTGCGTTTCATACGCTGCCTGATGTATTTCACGCTGCATATAGCCCTGTTCAACTGCGGACACTGCACCACCCATGTCATCGATCTTCTCGATATAATTGAATACATATTCTTCTAGCTCATCTGTTAACTTTTCAATATAATAAGAGCCGCCTAATGGGTCAACTGTGTCGGTCACGCCACTCTCATTTGCAATAATCTGCTGAGTACGAAGCGCAATACGAGCAGAGTCCTCAGTAGGAAGAGCAAGTGCTTCGTCCTTGGCATTTGTATGAAGGCTCTGCGTCCCACCTAGAACGGCAGCTAAAGCCTGAATCGTAACCCTTACTATATTGTTATCAGGCTGCTGTGCGGTCAGCGTTGAACCAGCAACTTGTGTATGGAAGCGCAGCTGCAAGCTCTTAGCCTTCTTAGCCCCATAGCGTTCCTTCATGATTTTTGACCAAATTCTTCGTGCTGCTCTAAACTTTGCAACCTCTTCTAAAAATTGATTATGCCCGTTGAAAAAGAACGCAAGGCGAGGAGCAAAATCATCAACTGCTAGCCCAGCTTCAATCGCAGCATCTACATAAGCGATACCGTTCGCAATCGTAAACGCAAGCTCCTGAGAAGCTGTAGAACCCGCTTCACGAATATGGTAGCCAGAAATACTGATCGTGTTCCAACGCGGCACATGTTCTGCACAATATGCGAATATATCCGTGATTAACCTCATCGATGGTTTAGGTGGAAAGATGTAAGTTCCTCTTGCAATATACTCCTTCAATATATCGTTCTGTATCGTACCTGAAATTTCGCTTTGAGAAACACCCTGCTTTTCAGCTACAGCAATATACATAGCAAGTAATACAGCAGCAGGGGCATTGATGGTCATGGAAGTACTAACTTTGTCTAACGGTATATCTTTTAAAAGCGCTTCCATGTCATCGAGCGAATCGATCGCTACTCCTACTTTCCCTACTTCACCTTTTGCCATCATATCATCAGAGTCATAACCGATTTGCGTTGGTAGATCGAACGCTACTGATAAGCCGGTTTGACCTTGATCTAGTAGATACCTAAAACGAGAATTCGTTTCTTCAGCAGATCCAAATCCTGCGTACTGCCTCATCGTCCACGTTCGCCCTCTGTACATCGTCGGTTGAATACCACGTGTATAAGGGTACTGACCAGGAAAACCAAGTTTCTTCATATATGTTTCATCTAGCACATTTGGGTGAGCAAGACGATCTATTTCGATTCCTGAACTCGTAACAAACTCTTCCTTCTTCTCAGGAAATTTGTTTAATAACTTCTCAGTTAACGCTTTCCATTCTTCGAATTGCTTTTGAAAATCCTTCTGATCTGTTGTCATCCCCATTCCTCCCTGTCTAGTCGCATTATGCCGAAATAAGATGTCTAACTTATATACTATTCTTCATAAAGAAAGCGTTTTCCTTCCTGGATACGAAAAAATTGTAGAATCAGCTCAGAAGTTGTTCGTTTATTAAGCTTGTACCTTCATACAAATACATGTAAAATAACGATAGAATGTTCAATTGAGGGAGGGACTTTCATGCCCCGAAAAACAACGAAGGTCGTTGTATACATCATGATCATCTCGATGCTACTAAGCTTATTTGCTGGAGCTACAGCGATGTTATTTTAAAAAATATAAAAACAGAAGGTGCTGTCTTAGTGTAAGACAGCACCTTCTGTTTTTTGTTTCGAAAGAGCACCAACTTTTATTGCTAACGTTTCAAAGGATTCAGGGCTCGTTGTGATCAAAACTTTTGTTCCGATCGGTACCTCATCGAACAGCTTTTCAATCTCTTCATTATGCAGTCTCACGCAGCCTGCTGTTACATACTTACCGATCGATGAAGGTTTATTCGTACCGTGTAATCCATATATTCTTCCATCTGTATCCTCCGCATCAAAACCGATCCATCTCGTTCCTAACGGGTTTTGTTTATCACCGCCGGCAATGTTTTTCTTTCGATAATAAGGATTTACAGCCTTTACAACGATGGTGAATGTGCCTTCTGGGGTCAACTCATTACTTTTACCGGTAGCTACAGGTAAAACTTTCTCGATTCTTCCTTGTTGAATGAATGCGACTTGATTTGTCTTCTTATTTACAATAATATATGGATCCCCAACTATGGTGTCACCAAGCGGGAAGATGACCGACATCGTAAGCAACATCGTGAAAAAGAACGATCCCAAGAAAAATCCCCCTTTTTCTTCTTAGGATGCATCGTTGCAATGAAATCATTCGTCCTTTGAAAAAGCTCCTGGCTTTAAGTACCGCTTTAATAATAGATACTGTTCGATCTCGTTCAAAAAATGGTGAAGGGCAGAACGTGTTTCAAACTCTGATCGATCTGATGGTAACGCTGAATTTCTAAACTCTTCTCTCATTTCGTATAGCTCATCAAGAAAGACGCTTGCCGTATTTTGCGGCTTTACAGCATGACTTAATTTCTCCATAAACTCAGCCATCTTCTGTCCTTGTATGTAGGTTTGATCAAGAGAAGAAATGATCGGAAGTAACCTTTCTAGTATGAAAAATTGCTTTTCACGCATTTTAAAGTACTTATAATATTTATCATCATCACGCAGCATATGGTTCTCGATATCTTTGAGCGCAATGCTTTTCGCTTCTTGTAGAGCATCTCCAACTTCAAGCATCTCTTTACCATCCCAGGAACTTTCCCCATGTCTAAGATAGACGGCATATTCCATCAAGATCACCGAAAACTTTTCTTCAATCTGTACCCTGTACTTCAACAAATCTTTTTCTAAATTAGGCATATAAAGATTAAATAGCAGCGCCACCCCTATTCCAATCACAATAATGGCTACTTCATTGAAGACGATATCCCAACTTATCGTACCAAAATTATAAATATGAAGAATGATAACTGAACTTGTAATGACGCCTTCCGTCGCTTTTATTGCAACTACTGCTGGAATAAACATAAGTAGCAATAGGGATATACTTAACGGATTGTACCCGATCCCCTCAAAAAATACTGCACTAAACAAAATTCCAAGCAAACAGGCAAGAAACCTTTGCCACGAACTAAGAAACGACCGTTTCGTCGTAGGTTTGATACAGAGTATCGTAAGGATTCCCGCTGAAACATAGTTATCTAGTGAGAAAATTTGTGCGATCGTGATCGCTGTTCCTGTACCTATTGCGGTTTTTAATGTTCGATAACCGATTTTCAGTTTCAATTCCTATTCTTCCTTCCACCTCGTTATACTTCCTTAATATCCTACAAAGTCTCATCCTTAAACGGAAACCTTCTAAAATAACAGAAAAAAGGCAACAGGTCCAAGCCTGCCGCCTTCTGTTATTAGCAATATTTATTGAAAAGGTATTGAAGCATTCCCACTACTTCTTCCGGGTCGCTTCCTTCGATCTCGTGACGCTCTACCATGTTGATGATCTCTCCATCTTTGAGAAGTGCAAATGAAGGAGAAGATGGTGCGAATCCAGTAAAGTAAGAACGTGCTTTTGCAGTAGCTTCTTTATCTTGGCCTGCGAAAACGGTTACGAGATGATCAGGTGTTTTCTCGTTAGAAACAGCTACTTTGGCTGCAGGACGTGCAACGCCCCCAGCACAGCCGCACACTGAGTTGACCATTACAAGAGTCGTTCCTTTTTTCGCCATAACTTCTTCAACTTCTTCAGAAGTCGTTAGTTCTTGATAGCCAGCAGCTTTAATCTCTTCTCTTGCTGTAGCGACCACATCATTCATAAATAGATTAAAATCCATAGACATTCCATAATTCCTCCCTTAACTCGGTACATCTTACATTATATTGTATCGCGAATGCGTTGAAAATTCCAAGAAACCTTTTTGATTATTAAAGAAAATGGCCGTCTCATCGTTGAGACGGCCGATTTTATTAGTAAACAGAAGTATTTTCTTTAGAAATATTCTCGAGGTTTTGTTTCACACGCGCAAGGAATTTACCACAGATCATACCATCCAACACACGGTGATCTAAAGATAAACATAAGTTGACCATGTGACGAGCGCCAAACATTCCATTATCCATAATAACTGGACGCTGAACGATACTCTCAACTTGAAGAATAGCAGCTTGAGGGTAGTTAATAATCCCCATTGACTGAACAGAACCAAATGATCCTGTGTTATTTACCGTAAAGGTTCCACCTT
Source organism: Anaerobacillus sp. ABR4_321 (assembly GCF_056158505.1). Taxonomy (NCBI): domain Bacteria; kingdom Bacillati; phylum Bacillota; class Bacilli; order Caryophanales; family Bacillaceae; genus Anaerobacillus; species Anaerobacillus sp. ABR4_321. Next base: position 2,170,222 of record NZ_JBSWTK010000001.1, on the reverse strand, counting down.
GCATTTCATCGCCTTTAAGCTTACCTGTTTTTGCTTTTTTAGCAAGCTCTGTTACTTCACGAGCAATGCCTTTGATGGATTTTTCATCAGCGTTTTTAATAACCGGAACAAATAGAGAGTCGTCAGTACCAACTGCAATCGAGATGTTGATGTCTTTCTTCTGAATGATTTTGTCACCAGCCCACATCGAATTCATTTGAGGGAATTCCTTTAAAGCTTCGACAACAGCTTTCACGAAGAAAGCAAAGAATGTTAAGCTATAGCCTTCTTTTTTCTTAAAGTCATCTTTAATACTGTTTCTATATTCAACTAAGTTCGTCACATCGACTTCTACCATCGTCCACGCATGAGGAGCTTCATGCTTACTGCGAAGCATATTGTTAGCGATCGCACGACGAACACCGGTTACAGGAATCTCAATATCACCTTCACCAACAGGAACTTCTGCTGCTTCCTTCTCAGGCGCTGCTTGAGGAGCTTTTGGAGCACTCGGTGCTTCTTGAGGTGCTGCTTGCTTCGGCGCTTCCTTCTCGGCTTTAGGTGAAGGAATTTCACCAGAATCTATAATCTTCTGAAGATCTTTTCTAGTAATTCGTCCACCTTTACCTGTACCGCTTACTTGATCAAGGTCGATGTCGTGCTCTTGTGACATGCGTAATACTGCAGGAGAGTAACGCTTCTTCATCGGTTGATCTTCCTGCTCTTGTTCTTTCTTATCTTCTGAAATATTCTCTATCGCTTTTTGTCCAGTAGAGTCTTCTTGCGTCTCTTCAGCAGAACCTCCACCTTCAATTTCAATATAGCAAACAAGTTCACCGACTTCTAACGTGTCACCTTCATTAGCTACAAGTTCTTTAATCTTGCCTGTAAAAGAAGATGGCACTTCAGCATTTACTTTGTCTGTATTGACTTCCGCGATTGGATCATACTTATTAACAGTATCGCCAACTTCAACTAGCCATTTTTCTATCGTACCTTCAGTGACACTTTCTCCCAACTGAGGCATCAATATTTTCTCAACTGCCATGCTATAACCTCCCTCGAAATACGCTTTTAGTATTCAGCAAGCTCTCGCATTGCTTTTTCAACTTTATCAGGATTGATCATGAAGTACTTCTCCATCGGTGGTGAATAAGGCATTGCCGGAACATCTGGACCTGCAAGGCGCTGTATTGGAGAATCTAAATCGAATAGACACTCTTCAGCGATGATGGCAGATACTTCACTCATGATACTACCTTCTTTATTGTCTTCTGTTACGAGCAGTACTTTTCCAGTTTTCTTAGCTGCTTCAACGATCGCTTCACGATCTAACGGATATACTGTGCGAAGATCGAGAATATGAGCTGAGATGCCGTCCTTCTCGAGTTTTTCAGCTGCTTGCAAAGCAAAGTGAACACATAGACCATATGTAATAACGGTAATATCTTCACCCTCACGCTTCACGTCTGCTTTACCGATTGGAAGGGTGTAATCTTCTTCAGGCACTTGGCCTTTTATTAAACGGTAAGCACGTTTATGTTCAAAGAATAAGACTGGATCTTCATCTCTGATAGCTGCCTTTAGTAAGCCCTTCGCATCATATGGAGTAGAAGGCATTACAATTTTCAATCCTGGAACATTTGCAAACAATGCTTCAACAGATTGTGAATGGTACAATGCACCATGGACGCCGCCACCGTAAGGAGCTCTTATCGTGATCGGGCAGCTCCAATCGTTGTTGGAACGGTAACGAATCTTCGCAGCTTCTGAAACGATTTGGTTAACAGCTGGCATAATAAAGTCAGCAAACTGCATCTCAGCAACAGGTCTCATACCGTACATCGCTGCACCGATTCCAACTCCAGCAATCGCAGATTCTGCTAGTGGTGTATCGATCACGCGATGCTCTCCAAACTCATCATAAAGGCCATCTGTCGCTCTGAAAACGCCACCTCTTACACCAACATCTTCTCCAAGTACAAATACCTTCTCATCACGCTGCATTTCTTCTCTTAGTGCTTGTGTGATTGACTGAATATATGAAATGACTGGCATTATTACTCCCCCTTACTCTGCATATACATGCTTCATAGCATCTTCAGCAGGTGCATAATCCGCATTTTCTGCGTATTCCGTAGCTTCATCAACTTCCTTTTTCACACGTTCGTTGATTTCATTTTCAATCTCATCTGTTAGAACACCAGACTCCTTCAAATAAGCAGCAAACGTGATAACAGCGTCTTTCTTCTTAGCTTCTTCAACTTCTTCTCTCGTACGATAAGCGCGATCATCATCATCACTTGAGTGAGGAGTCAAACGATAGGAAACCGTTTCAATAAGTGTTGGTCCTTCTCCACGACGACCTCTTTCAACAGCTTCTTTTGCAGCTTCATATACCGCTAATGGATCGTTTCCATCAACTGTTACACCTGGCATACCATAGCCTATTGCACGATCAGACACTTTTTCACAAGCTAACTGTTTTGAAACAGGAACAGAAATCGCATACTTGTTGTTCTCACATACAAAGAGTACTGGAAGCTTGTGCACACCTGCGAAGTTTGCAGCTTCATGGAAATCACCCTGGTTTGATGAACCTTCACCAAATGAACAGAACGTTACCAAATCTTTTCCTTCCATGCGTCCAGCTAGTGCAAATCCTACAGCATGTGGGACCTGTGTGGTTACAGGTGATGAACCAGTAATAATATTGTTCTTTTTCTGACCAAAATGTCCTGGCATCTGCTTTCCTCCAGAGTTTGGATCCTCTGCTTTAGCAAAACCTGATAGCATTAGGTCTTTTGCAGTCATTCCGAATGTTAAGACAACACCCATATCACGGTAGTACGGTGCTACAAAATCCTTTTCTGGATCCATTGCAAATGCTGTACCTACCTGAGCCGCTTCTTGTCCTTGACATGAAATAACAAAAGGAATCTTTCCTGCGCGGTTTAAAAGCCACATCCGTTCATCAATTTTTCGAGCTAATAACATCGTTTCGTACATTTCTAGTACACGCTCATCAGTTAGCCCTAGAGCTTCGTGACGCTTTTCTGTCTTGTTAGCCATTATTTCTACCTCCTCATTCGAGTTTTATTAAGAATGAATCGCTTTACCATCAACTGCTAATGCTGCTTCACCGATCGCTTCAGAAAGGGTTGGGTGAGGGTGGATCGTATGACCGATCTCCCAAGGTGTTGCATCTAGTACCTTCGCAAGTCCTGCCTCAGAAATCATGTCAGTAACATGAGGACCGATCATATGTACACCTAGAAGGTCATCATTATCTGCATCTGCAACTAATTTTACAAACCCATCTGATTCACCGAAGACAAGCGCTTTACCGATAGCTTTAAAGAGAAACTTACCAGTTTTAACGTTATGACCCTGCTCTTTTGCAGCTTCTTCCGTTAATCCTACGCTAGCCATTTCAGGACTACTGTAGATACAGCTTGGTACTTTTGAATAATCCATTGGTGCAGGATCTTGATCTGCCAAATGTTCAACCGCAGTAATTCCTTCGTGAGACGCAACGTGTGCTAGCTGCATTCCTCCGATCACATCACCGATCGCATAGATGTGAGATTCAGCTGTTTGGAAAAACTCATTCGTTTCAATAACGCCTTTTTCAACTTTAATCGACGTATTTTCAAGTCCGATGTTCTTTACGTTCGCTTCTCTACCTACAGATACGAGCATTTTTTCAGCGTTAAACGTTTTCATTTCACCTTTGTGTTCTGCTTGTACGGAAACACCTTCGCCTTTTTCAAGTGTGTCGCCCATAACCTTAGCACCAGTGAAAAGCTTGATGCCCTTTTTCTTCATCAAACGAGCTGCTTCTTTTGATACTTCATGATCTTCTGTCGGTACGATGCGATCAGCATATTCAAGTACGGTTACTTCAACACCGAAGTCTGATAGCATGGAAGCCCACTCGATACCGATAACACCACCTCCAACGATGATGATCGATGAAGGAAGAGATTCCATACGGAGTGCTTCATCAGAAGTCATGACATATTCTTCATCCACTTCAAGTCCTGGCAATGTTCTAGGCTTTGATCCCGTCGCAACGATGACGTTCTTTGGAATCAACATTGGGTTTTCCTCCCCGTTGTTCATTTCAACGGAAACGGTTCCAGGCATCGGTGAGAAAATAGATGGTCCTAAAATTCTTCCAAACCCTTCGTAAACGTCGATTTTTCCTTGCTTCATGAGATGTTTCACACCATTATGAAGCTGATCTACGATGCTTTGTTTACGTTCTTGAACTTTTTCAAAATCAAGCGCAACTTCTTTTGCCGTCACACCAAATTTTTCACCGTGTTTTGCTGTCGCAAAAACTTCAGCACTTCTTAGCAACGCCTTACTTGGAATACACCCGCGATGAAGACATGTACCTCCAAGCTCGCGTTTTTCTACAATCGCTGTTTTTAAACCGAGTTGAGAGGCACGGATCGCGGCAACATAACCGCCCGTACCTCCACCAATTATGACGAGATCGTACTCTTCAGCCATCCAAATTCTCCTTTTGCGAAAAAATTATTTTAAAACCATCGTACTAACCGTTGTGTTCGGGTACTCTTTCGCATCCTCTTCATTTCTTAGTACGCGCAAGCCACCTTCTGCGAGAGCTTGAAGTTCATTCTCTCCTGGGTGTACCATGACATCTGCAATCCATTTAACATGGTCTGTGATCTGTTTTACGAATTGTTTGCCATAAGCCATTCCACCAGTTAACACGATCGCATCTACTTCACCGCATAAAACCGCACTTGCAGCACCGATTTCCTTGCCGATCTGATATGCCATCGCATCGTAGACAAGCTTAGCTTTTTCGTCACCAGCTTCGATTAATTCTTCTACTTTCACAGCATCATTTGTCCCTAAGTAGCCAACGAAACCTGCTTGTCCTACTAGTTTTTTCATGATTTCTTCAGCGTAGTACTCTCCTGAGAAGCACATTGAAACTAAATCACCCACGGGAACTGTGCCCGCTCGTTCAGGTGAAAAAGGCCCCTCTCCATGTAGACCATTGTTAACATCGATCACTTTCCCGTTTTTATGAACGCCAACAGTAATTCCGCCGCCCATATGAGTAACGATCAAATTAAGGTCTTCATATTTCTTGTCTAGCTGTCCAGCAACCCTTCTAGCTACTGCTTTTTGGTTCAACGCGTGAAAGATACTTTTACGCTCGATTTCTGGGACCCCAGAAAGTCTAGCCACGTCCTGTAGTTCATCAACCACAACAGGATCAACAATAAATGATGGAATGTTAAGTTGTTCTGCAATCTCAAAGGCGATGATTCCGCCAAGGTTGGAAGCATGCTCACCAGAAAATCCATTTCTTAAATCTTCAAGCATTTGCTCATTAACAGAATAAGTTCCACCTTCTATCGGACGAAGAAGGCCTCCGCGACCTACCACGGCAGCAAGTCGCGAAATGTTTATCGCTTCTTCATCTAGTGCTTCTAGAATCGTGCTCTTTCTAAATTCATACTGATCAATGATTGTTTCAAATTGATTGATTTCTTCTGCATCATGACGGAGTGTTTTCTCAAACACTGCTCGCTCATTATCAAAAATACCAATCTTTGTTGACGTTGAACCTGGGTTGATTACCAGTAGTCGATATTCTTTATCAGTCACTTGAAACCCTCCGTTACTTACGATGACTTAAAATGTGTTGAGAGTTCATCAAGAATTGGCTTCTTGATTGTTTCATTGCTTCGATTCTTTCTTCAGCAAGTCGATCTGCTGCTGCATAAGTAGGAATACCGTCTCGTTTAGAGATTTCGATGACCTTAGCGATATTGTCGTAGATTCCTTCAACACGCTTCATCGCGCGATCGCGGTTATAACCATACAATTCATCAGCAACGTTGATAACTCCACCTGCATTAATCACATAGTCAGGAGCGTATACGATACCCATTTCATGGATTTGGTCCCCGTGTGTCGTTTCACGAAGCTGGTTGTTTGCGGCACCTGCGATTACTTTTGCTTTAATCTTCCCAATCGTATCATCGTTAATGACTGCACCAAGGGCACAAGGAGCAAAAATATCGCAATCCACTGTGTAAATATCATCAATATCTACAGCTTTTGCTCCAAAGTCAGAAACTGCACGATCTACAGATTCTTTGTTGATATCTGTAACAACGAGTTTCGCGCCCTCTTCATGAAGATGTTTACAAAGGTTGTAAGCTACGTTACCGACTCCTTGAACAGCTACAGTCTTACCTTCAAGTGAATCCGTACCGAAAGCTTCTTTCGCTGCAGCTTTCATACCAACATAAACACCATAAGCAGTTACAGGAGATGGGTTACCTGAAGAACCGAAAGCAGGAGAAATTCCTGTTACGTATTCCGTTTCCTCATGAATCGTATCCATGTCATGAACCGTTGTACCAACGTCTTCAGCGGTGATGTAACGACCATTCAAGCCTTGGATATAACGTCCGAATGCTCTAAACATTGCTTCGTTCTTATCTTTTCTAGGGTCACCGATGATAACTGTCTTTCCTCCACCTAAGTTCAAACCTGCTGCTGCGTTTTTGTAGGTCATCCCTTTCGCTAATCGAAGAGCATCTTCAAAAGCATCTGCTTCTGAATCATATGTCCACATTCTTGTTCCACCTAGTGCTGGTCCAAGAGTCGTATCATGGATAGCAATAATCGCTTTTAAACCTGATGCTTTATCCTGACACACAACAACCTGCTCATAATCATAAGTTTCCATATATTTGAATAGTTCCATTTAAATCTTCCTCCCTGATCGTTCTTATTTATTGGTAGAGCTTACTGCTAGAGCGATACTATAAACTTTACTTTCTGCATCATCAGATCGTGAAGTTAATACGATTGGAGCTTTAGCTCCTGCGATGATACCCCCGACCTTCGCATTAGCGAAATAGACAAGAGATTTATATAGTGCATTGCCTACTTCGATGGAAGGCACTAGCAAGATATCAGCAAATCCAGCTACTTCACTCTTTATCCCTTTATGACTTGCGGATTTAGCTGAAATAGCATTATCCAAAGCAAGTGGGCCATCGACCACACAGTTCTTTATTTGACCTCTAACGCTCATCTGACTTAAAGCGGCAGCGTCGAGGGTTGCTTGCATCGATGGGTTAATGACTTCAACCGCTGCAAGAGGTGCAACTTTCGGTGTTTTTATACCGATCGAAGTAGCTACTTCTACTGCATTGTTTACGATATCAACCTTCTGCTGAAGGTCAGGTGCTATATTCATGCCAGAATCAGTAACAAAAATCATTCTGTCATATCCAGGCACATCAAACGCCGCAAGATGCGAAAGACTTTTGCCTTTTCTAAGGCCATACTCTTTGTTTAACACTTCTTTTAAAATGGTTGAAGTCGAAACCATCCCTTTCATCAGGACATCGGCTTCACCATTTCTGACAGCGGTTACAGCTGATTTGCATGAGTCCTTATCATCTGAGGAATGCACGACGCGTACATCTTCAGAATGAGTGAGATCTTTCTTTTCTAATATGGACATGATTTGTTTTTCATCGCCATAGAGAATAAACGAAGCCAGCTTTTGATTCACAGCCATTCTCACAGCTTCGATCACTTCTTCATCTGCAGCTGCTGCTAAAGCCACTACTTTGTTCGTTTGCTCAGTAGCTTCCTTCAATAAGTTGTTTAGGTTCATGATGTCTCTCCCTTCGTGTGCACCACATTATATAATGCAATTTTCATGCCAAGTTTAAATAGGTATTAGATCGCGCATTTCCCCCACCATCACCATGCAACCTTTTGCAAAGTGCGCAAATCCTTGCATGCCACTTTATTCAACCCCATGTTTCTCCATCTTATAATAGAGGTTTCTTAAAGAGACTCCTAGTGCTTTGGCAGTAGCCGTTTTGTTTCCGCCATAATATTGAAGGGTTTGGTCAATCGTTTTCCTTTCAAACTCATCCACTAGTTGTGACAGAGACTTCTCAGGAGTTCTTTCAACCGAGAGAAGATCAGCGTTTTTCGTCTCACTTAATAACGATGGGATATGAGACAGTTGGATAACTGACTCAGCTGCATCCATATGGATGACAACTCTTCCTAATACATTTTCAAGCTCTCTCACATTCCCCGGCCATTCATATTGCTTGAGATACTCTAACGCTTTAGGAGTAATGCCTTCAACGTTTCTCCCGTAGTCCTGATTAATCTTGGCTATCAAATGGTCTGATAGAAAGCCTATATCTTCTTTCCGTTGCCTAAGTGGTGGTATTTGTATCGGCATGCGATTCAATCGATAATATAAATCTTCCCTAAATGAACCATCCATTATTCTCTTTTCAAGTTTTGCATTCGTAGCAGCGATTATTCTGACATTGATCGATATCGGATTCGTACCACCTACTCGAACGATTTCTTTCTCTTGTAGAACACGCAACAGTTTTACTTGTGTACTTAGAGATAGTTCACCGATTTCGTCGAGAAAAATGCTCCCGCCGTTCGCTTCTTCAAACAGACCTCTTCTTCCGCCCTGTCTTGCTCCTGAAAAAGCACCATCTTCATAACCGAAAAGCTCACTTTCAAGCAAGGATTCAGCGATTGCAGCACAATTAACTCTTACAAACTTGTTGAACTTTCGATCGCTTGCATTATGTATCGCGTGCGCGAATAATTCTTTGCCTGTCCCAGATTCCCCCCTCAGCAACACAGTTGCTGGCGTTGAGGCGGCGAGCTTTGCTTGTTGTATAGAGAACGACATTTCTTCAGAGCTTCCAATAATGTCTTCAAACGAATATTTCGCTTCAAGGGTTCGAATGATTTGTCTTGCTCTTTGAAGTTGATTGTTTAACGAGTGCAGTTCAGATACGTCATGGATGACTCCCACACTTCCTTTTAACCGCCCATCAACGATTACTGGGGAAACATTAACAACCACATCACGCTTCTTTGGACCGACTTTCATTTGAACGCCACGGACAGGTTTTCTAGAGCTCAATACACGCATGTGCATGCTTTCACCTTCAGATATGTCTGTTGTTGCTGGCTTTCCGATCACTTCGTCTTCATCTAATCCGGTCAATCTCGAGTAAGCAGGATTGATCATCAACCCTCTTCCATTTTCATCAACAACAGATATCGCTTCATCAGATGATTGGATAATTGCCTTTAACATAGACTGAATGCTTTTTAAGTTCGTAACTTCTTGAGCCATTTCTTCGATTGCAGTCATATCTCGAAAGACTGCCATCGCTCCAACACGAGACCCATTGCTGTCTAATAATGGTATCCTTGTTGTTATAATTTTCTTTCCGTTTGGTAAAAGCTGTTCCTGATTCACTTCGGAGTGTCCACTGGCCAGGACCCTAGGGAGTCGACTCGTCGCCATCAACGAGCCTACTGGCTTACCAATAGCTTCTTCTTTACTAATACCGGTTACTTTTTCTGCGCTCCTATTAAACAGCGTCACACATTCATCTTTATCTATCGCGATCATTCCATCATGTGTGGAATCGAGTATGATTTCTTGTAATTTCGATTGATGCCGGAGCGTATCGATCAACAATTCTTTTTCTTCGATCAGGTGCAATACGACGTTTGCAACTGCTCCTGGAATGAGTACAGTTTTCTTACTGCGTTTTTCACGTATTTCTTTAAAAACACTGTCTCTCCCTGTTGCTTCAATAATGACATCGATTTCAAAATGGGATAATGGAATCGTCCAGTCATTATAAACCTTTATTCCTGCCTCTTTAGCTGTAATCATACCAGGTGCGTTTTCATTAAGGTCCACAACCGCTACGACATTCATCATCTTTGTTTCTCGAAGGATATTTAGTAACGCGTTACCACCGTTCCCAGCTCCAACGATCATACATTTGCGCAATTATTCATCACCTGCATTTCTCACATGCAATATATTTCATACTTATCATACAACTAAATATCAGTTTTGACAAATCATGCATGGTTCGTTTCGAAAATTTGTCAAAAAGCGTTTACAACTGTCATAGACACGAACTGTTTACTTCGCTACAATGTCAATAGTATTTGTAGAAAGGATGCGCACCATATGCGATTATTAGCTCTCCTTATTGTGCTGATCCCCGGATTAATTGGGGTTTATGGAATTAAATTAATGAGAGATGTTGTATTCGGGATAACGATTCCTCCCTTTACTTCGCTCATTTTACAATTTATTTTAGGTTTAGTGTTTTTTCTAGCTGGACTAGCGTTCGTAGGAGGTTTTATCTTCTATCGAGATCGAAAGCGGAATAAAGTTCAACAGCGATTTTCTTCAAATAGACATAAAAAAACAAAGTCCTGATCGACTTTGTTTTTTTATGCTTATTATCTTGTGTGTGAATAGTTTTCCGAATTATGTTCGATTCTGAGTTTATCTGCAACCATTGCGATAAATTCACTGTTCGTTGGTTTTGCCTTTGACATGCTGACCGTATAACCAAACAGGTTGGATATCGATTCAACGTTCCCTCTACTCCAAGCGACTTCGATCGCGTGACGGATTGCACGCTCAACCCTAGAAGAAGTCGTATTAAACTTTTTCGCAATATCAGGATATAGAACTTTTGTGATCGACCCGAGCAATTCAATGTCATTGTATACCATCGTAATTGCTTCTCTTAAGTACATATAACCTTTGATATGTGCAGGTACCCCAATCTCATGGATGATACTCGTAATGCTCGCATCTAGGTTTCTAGGCTTGTTTTCTCTAGCTGGACGTTTATAAGATTGTGTGCTGTTCGTAAATGTCGTTTTCTTACCGCTTACCTGCCTCACATGACTAGCAAGGTTATCCATATCGAACGGTTTAAGTATAAAATACGAAGCTCCAAGATCGACCGCCTTCTTCGTTACATCTTCTTGTCCAAATGCCGTCAACATGATTACGCTGCACGTATAATTCATTTCTCGTAAACGTTCAAGAACAGCTAGTCCGTCGAGGTGGGGCATAATGATATCAAGAACTAACACATCAGGCTCTTCTTCTTCGAGTACCTCAAGACATTCTTGGCCATTGAACGCAGTCCCTACAACTTCAATATCCTCCTGTCGAGACATATATTCCTCAATTAAGTTAACTAATTCCCGATTATCATCTGCTAGGCAAACTTTAATTTTTTGCACGGCTCCGTCTCTCCTTCCCAAGTTTGGTTACCGTTATATAGAAATTCAACGGGCCACATAATTTTCCTCTAAAATTTCTAAAAACATTTAAATTTAATACAAATCCTGCATTTATCTCTTTAATTCTTCAGCTTACTTCATTATTCTACATTTTCTGAATACTCTATTACTTTTGTCGAATTTTCTTCATACAAAGTATATCATGCTTATATAACGAAAGAAAGCGAACATTGAGCTTTTTTTAGCTCGCTGTTCGCTGACCATTACGATCTTCTTTATAAATATTGATGCCTGCTTCTTCAAGCATCCATTCTATGTGAACCCCATAACCAGATGTTGAGTCATTTACAAACACGTGCGTTACTGCTCCGATAACTTTCCCGTCTTGAATAATCGGGCTTCCACTCATTCCTTGTACAATGCCACCGGTTTCCTTTAACAATTCAGGATCAGTAACTTTTATGACCATTCCTTTAGTAGCAGGAAACTTCTGTGGAATAGAGCTAACCACTTCAACATCGTATGCTTTTACTTCGCTACCTTTCACAACAGTCAGGATTTTAGCCGGTCCTTCTTTCACCTGATGTGATAATGCGATCGGCATCGGTCTATCGTACATGCCATTCTTAACTTGATTGTTCATTTCACCAAAGATACCGAATGGACTGTTACGAGTTATCGTTCCTAACTTATGATCGGTATTTGAAAATCTGGCTAGTTTTTCACCAGGATGCCCATTGCTCCCTTTTTCAATCGAAGTAACTGAAGAGCTATAGATCTCACCATGATGCACAACGATCGGTTTCTTTGTGTCCATGTCCGATATTACATGACCTAGAGCACCGTATTTCTTACTGTCTGGATGATAGAACGTTAAGGTACCTACTCCTGCAGCAGAATCTCTAATATAAAGTCCGATTCGATACTTTGAGTCCGATTTGTCCTTAACAGGAACCAATTTTTTGTTTAGTTCCTTATTTTCACGTACAATCGTTACTTTTAAAGCATTACCATCTTGTCCAACTTTTTTTACAATCGTTCCTATGTCACTCATTTTTTGGACGGATTGACCATTGATTTTCGTAATGATATCTCCCACTTGAATATCAGCTACTTCGCCGGGGGAACGGTCTCCTTTAGTTGTATGAATAAGGTGATGCCCTACAACGAGTACACCACGGGTATTCAGCTTCACACCTATCGATTGTCCACCAGGTATTACTTTAAAATCAGGAAGGACTTTAACACCTACTTGCTTGATAGGAAACGTACCTACTGTAAAATCAAGTATATCTGAACCACTGCTTACACCTTTAACTGTAATCTGATCTGAATTTTTGTTAACACTAATCACGTCAGGATTTTTTACAGTTGAAGCGGTGGTCATAACAGATGAGATGTCAGTTTGATCTCCTTCAAACAAAACGATTTCATCTGGAATCGAAAGAAATAATTGAACTGGATTTGAAAATCCAAAAGCAATTATTAAACCAAGGAGAACTGCACCAATCACTTTTCTAATTATCTGTGTCTTCAAACCTTCACTCTCCTCGCTCTTGCCCACACCTCCAACATGGCTGTACTTATAATTTTGCCTTACCAGACGGTTATTATAACCGATAAAAATGAAAATGCTATCCTTAGTTGGATAGCATTTCATCTTATGTTTTTATTTGATCAGCCTGCAATAATAATTCTTTTGCATGCTTCTTCGTTAATTCAGTCATCTCAGCACCTGAAATCATTCTTCCAAGTTCTTCTACCTTTTCATCAGTGCTTAATTTTCCAACGCTCGTTTTCGTTCTACCTTCTCCTGTTTCCTCTTTAGAAATATATAAGTGATGATCAGCCATCGCTGCTACTTGAGGAAGGTGCGTGATGACTAAAACTTGAGAACCTGAAGAAAGACGTTGGATTTTTTCCGCCATCGCCTGAGCAACTCGTCCACTTACACCAGTATCGACTTCATCAAATATGATGGATGTGATTCCCTGATGTTTTGAAAAAATCGATTTGAGAGCTAGCATGATCCTCGATAATTCTCCACCTGAAGCGGTCTTCGAAAGTTGTTTTAAAGGCTCACCTGGGTTCGTTGATATCATGAAGTCGATGTCATCTTTACCAGACATGTGGAACTCCTGTTTTCCAGTCACATTAAAGTTGATAGCAAATTCTGTCTTCTCCATATATAGATCTTGTAATTCTTCATGAATAGCGCTAACAAGTTTGTCGGCAATTTGCTTCCGAAGCTTTGTTAAGTTATCAGCCTCAACCCTTAAATCCGCCGTTATGTCAGCTAAACCATTTTCAAGCTCTACAATTCGGTCTTCACTGTGAGTTAATTTATCGACTTCATCTTCGATCGAAGCAGCGTACTCTAGGATTTCTTCGACAGACTCACCGTACTTTCTCTTTAACCCTTGTATTTCGTTTAAACGTTCTTCAACGAAATTTAGTCTCGTCGGGTCATATTCGAGTTGATCTCTATATGAATTAATTTTGCCTAACGTTTCTTCTAAAAGGTAAAATTGATTTGCCACTTCTTCATGGTACTCTTTTAACTCTTCATCAAGATCTGAGACCGTTTCGAGTTGGGACATTGCTAAGCCTAACCAGTCTAGACCTTTGTTATCCCCCTGGAGTGAATGATAAACATCCTGAAGTGCACCAAACAACTTTTCAAAATTCCCTAAACGGAGCTTTTCCTCCATGAGATCTTCATCTTCATTCGGGATTAATTCCGCTTTTGTAATCTCTTCAAGCTGATATTGAATCAAATCAAGTCTCTGTGCCATTTGCTGTTCGTTTTCAGTCAAATGCTTCAGCTGTTCTCGAACTTTTTTGTAGCGGTTGTATATCCCTCGATATTCTTCCAAGGCTGGACCAATCGAACGTTCTCCAAAATTATCAAGCAAAGAAAGATACTTATCAGGTTGCATAAGGTCTTGGTGTTCATGTTGACCATGGATATCGATCAATGATTGACCAATCTCTCGCAAGATTCCAAGCGTAACGAGCTTGCCATTCACTCGACAGATACTCTTCCCTGCACTGGATATATCTCTTCTCAACACCACCATATCATCCAATACTTCGATTCCGACATCTTCTAGCTTTTGTATCGATGGGTGGTTTTCGTCAATATGAAACAAACCCTCAATTTCTGCTTTTTTTGTGCCATATCTTACGAATTCAGCAGATCCTCGACCACCAACCAGTAAGCCGATCGCATCGATAATAATGGATTTTCCTGCTCCGGTTTCTCCAGTAAGCACAGTTAGGCCACGGTCAAACGATACAGTTACCGCTTCAATGATCGCGAAATTGCGAATAGATAATTCGGCTAACATATTCTCCCACCTTCAAAGATCATCATATTACAACATATCGATAAAGCGTTGAGAAATCAGAGGGGCATGTTCAGGCTTCTTACAAATAATTAAGATTGTATCATCCCCACTGATATTTCCCATTATTTCTTCCCAATCTAAATTGTCGATCAATGCTCCTATAGCGTTCGCATTTCCTGGTAACGTCTTCATAACGATTAAATGATCAGCATCATCAATACTAATGAAAGCATCAGTTAACGTTCTTTTTAGTTTTTGCAGAGGATTAAATCGCTGATCGGCTGGAAGACTGTACTTATACCTACCATCAATCGTAGGTACTTTTACGAGATGGAGTTCTTTTATATCTCTTGAAACAGTCGCCTGTGTAACATTAAACCCTGCACTTTTTAAACAATAAACAAGCTCGTCCTGAGTTTCTACGTCCTGATTGGCTATTAGCTCTCGGATTTTTATATGGCGTTGACCTTTATTCATTTAAAACCCTCCAAAAAAATACACATATGTAACGTCAGCCTTATTATATAGCCCTATCCTCTTTTTGTATAGGCATACATAAATATTCATTTGAAACGCACGCTATTTTCGTAACCAGATCGATTAAAAAAAGGATACACGTATGTATCCTTCAAAGTTGATTGTGTGCCCGATCGACTACTTCAACTACATTTACTTCTTCTAAACCTTCATGAACCTGTTTCCATCCAAGGTGCAAAAGAAACTCAATATTCCCTTCCCCACCTGTAATAGGAGAGAACGAAAGCCCTTTGACTTGATAACCAGATTCAGTCACAAATTCGACCATATCTTCTAATACTCTTTGGTGTACTTTTTTGTCTCGGACGATTCCTTTTTTTCCTACGTCGTCTCTTCCAGCTTCAAACTGTGGTTTGACAAGTGCGACAACTTCCCCACTCGTTTCAAAGATCGTCTTCAAGACAGGAAGGATAATTTTAAGAGAAATAAACGAGACATCGATGGAAGCAAATTCAGGTAATCCACTTGTAAAGTCATCTTTCGTACAATATCGAAAGTTTGTTCTTTCCATGACTACCACTCTGTCATCTACACGAAGTTTCCATGCCAGCTGATTGTATCCAACGTCGAGTGCATAAACTGTTGAAGCCCCGTTTTGTAAGGCACAATCTGTAAAACCGCCTGTTGAAGAACCGATATCAAGGACGACCTTATTCCTTAAATCAAGCTCAAATGTCTCGATTGCTTTCTCTAACTTGAGACCGCCTCGCCCAACATAACGGAGTGTGTCGCCTTTGACATGGAGAACAATATCATCGTTAACTTTGACTCCTGGCTTATCTAATCGCTCGGATTCAGAATACACCAAACCCGCCATAATCGCTCTCTTTGCTTTTTCTCTTGTATCGATCAGCCCTCGATTAACAAGGAGCACATCTAGTCTTTCTTTTTTTGCCATGTTACTCTATGCCCTCTTTTGCTTTGCTGGTAATATTTTCTTTGCCTTTTCAGCAATATCTTCCGCAGTCAAACCAATTTCTTTCAACAGTTCTCCTACACTTCCGTGCTCAATATACGTATCAGGAATACCCATTCTCTCAATCGTTCCATGCTGGTACCCACTGTCATTTACATACTCTAAAACAGCACTTCCGAAACCACCTTGCAAAATCGATTCCTCAACAGTAAGCATCGGGATACCTTCTTGGATAAGCTCTGACATCATTTTCTCATCAAGCGGTTTGATGAAGCGCGCATTGATGACTCTTGCTGAAATGCCTTCCTTTTCCAATTGCTCGGCTGCTTTTAATAAATCTTGTAGGGTAGGACCGAATGAAAGAAGTGCAATATCAGATCCTTCTCTTAACACTTCCCAAGAACCGATCGGTATTTCTTTTAGTTCTTTATCCATTGAAACCCCGATGCCATTTCCACGAGGGTAGCGAATTGCAATAGGACCACTATTATATTTGTATCCTGTGTAGACCATGTTCTGTAGCTCATTCTCGTCTTTCGCCATCATTAAGACCATGTTTGGTAGGTGACGAAGGAATGAGATGTCGAATACACCTTGATGAGTTTCACCGTCAGCACCGACTAGGCCAGATCTGTCTATAGCGATCAATACATTCAGGTTTTGACGGCAAACATCATGAACTAATTGGTCATATGCACGTTGTAAAAACGTAGAGTAAATAGACAGTACAGGTTTTAATTCTTGAGTAGCAAGTCCCGCAGCCATTGTTGTTGCATGCTGCTCTGCGATCCCTACATCAAACAATCTGTCTGGAAATTGATTCTCGAATGCTTCCCACTTAGACCCAACTGTCATAGCAGGGGTAATAACTGAGATCCGATCATCTTTTTCAGCTAGTTTTCGAACCGTTTCACTAACTACCTTGCTGTAACCAGGGGCAGCAGCTTTAGGCTTGATTTGCTCTCCAGCTTCGATTTTGTATGGACTCACACCGTGCCACGTCCCAATTTGATCGTTTTCAGCGGGGTGATAGCCTTTTCCTTTTTTAGTCAGAACGTGAACGATCACTGGTCCTTTTGTTTTCTTGGCATAGTTAATATTTTCCATAAGAGCGTCCACGTCATGACCATCCACCGGACCGAGATACGTAAAACCTAGCTCTTCAAAAAAGATTCCAGAAACTAAAAGGTATTTCATTGCATCCTTCACACGCTCAGCTGTGGAAGCTAATGCGCCACCGAACGCGGGAATTCTCTTCAATAAGTATTCAAGTTCCTCTTTTGCTTTATGATATTTACCAGCAGTCCTCATTTTCCCAAGAACATTGTGGAGTGCACCAACGTTAGGGGCAATGGACATTTCATTATCATTCAATATGACGAGCATATCTTTTTGTTCGTGACCAATATGGTTGAGTGCTTCTAGAGCCATTCCACCCGTTAATGCACCATCACCGATGATCGCCACGACATTTTCGTCTGTTCCTTTAATATCGCGGGCAGCCGCCATTCCCATAGCTGCAGAGAGAGAAGTCGAACTATGACCAGTTTCCCATACATCATGTTCACTTTCATTCCGTTTTGGAAACCCACAGAGTCCTTTATATTTTCTGAGAGTATCGAATTGCGTACTTCTACCTGTCAAAATCTTATGGACGTACGCTTGATGTCCTACATCCCAAAGAAACTTATCTTTCGGACTATCAAAGATTTTGTGTAACACGATCGTGAGCTCTACGACACCAAGATTCGGTCCTAAGTGTCCCCCTGTTACGGAAAGTTTGTTAATCAAGAACTCCCTAATATCTTCTGCTAACTCTGTCATTTGTTCAACGTTATATTTTTTTAAAAATTTCGGATTCTCGATTTTTTCCAAATCCATGGGAATGTCCTCCCCTTCTATATTTCGATTTACGCTTGCTTCTTTTTCTTCTTGGACTGTTTTGCAACCATCTTGATTTTGAACGTTTTTTCAATTAAGTATAAGAATCGACCTACTTGAAAGATGATTTGTGTAGAAAAATGAATTGCAAACGTTTTACCGAGGGCTTTTCCCCCTACAGTCAAGGCAGCGACAACACTGGTAAATACTACTGATACTATATATTGAAACAGAGATCCTTCGTCATGTCCAAGTTGAAGTGTCAACTGAACGACAACGGCAGCTGCTGCAGTACCACTTATGATACCCGAAATGTCCCCGATCACGTCATTACAGAAACTTGCCACGCGGTCTGCGTTTCGTGTAATGAAGATAGCATGCTTTGCTCCAGTCAGTCGTTCCGCTGCCATCGCATGGAACGGCACTTCATTGGCAGCAGTGGAAGCTACTCCTATTGTATCAAAAAATATTCCTATAAGAACGATCAGTAAAACGACGACCATTCCGAGTGCCCAGGTTACGCCACTCAAAACAGCTGTTGATATGATTGAAAAAATAGCCGCTAACACAAGTGTGATAACGGCAATCGCTAAACTCCAGTTTATGGACTTTGATATCGAAGCTTTCATCTTTACTCCTTGTGAATATGAAATAAAAAGAGGTGTTCAGCATAACAGGTGAAACATGAGGAAGTTCAATTCCCTCATCCTGTCAAGTGAACAACCTCGTCGTTATGTATCGCAGAGTGGTCACTTAAAGAGTAAAGACTGCGGCTTAGGTCCAGTAGGTTTTCCCAAACGGATACCCGAACGTCGCCGTCCAGGCGGTTTCCCTTTACATCCGTCTTAGCGTGTCACCATTGGCTAGACTGGATTACCACTTAGTCCGCACTATAATCCCCTTTAAGTGTCACTCGGAACAGTCTAGGAGTTTTCCTCAACAGTCCTGGTCAATTCCTAGCCTCTTTTGCAGAGCAGATTTCATATGGGTGGTAGAAAAAGCATGCTGGCCTAGCAACGCCTTTCCAATAAACCATAATCCCCTCTAGCTCCACTCAAGGCAGGCTACGCTGTTCAGCCGCATCCCTGGCGACTGAAACAGGTTCATACCCCATTTCATAGCTGGCGGCGTTAACCGCGCAAGCTACAAGAATAGGCCTCCGCGGAAGCAGGGTCAACGCCCACATGCCTTTGTGGATCGCCCTGCGACCTTAACTCCCAGCATCGACCCAAGTCTGGGCGACTCAAGCCAACACCAGGAACTTCATCGATGTGCCCTATGGCGGATTTTTAGGCCCGCCTTCAGAATAGCCGGACTGACTAGAATACTGCACCACTCAGTCTATTTGTATTATACCACAATACTTATATATTCTCAATTTTGTTCTAATGATCTCTTTCTATAATAAATTTAGCAAGAGAACGCAACCGATCTGTACCTACCCCAACTTGTGCTAAATGCAGTAGCGCCTCATCATAGTGAGAGGCTAGTTTATTTTTTGCACCTTCCAAAGTAAGAAGCTTTGGATATGTACTCTTTTTATTCGTTTCATCGCTTCCAGGTAACTTCCCAATCTTTTCCTGGTCACCCTCAACGTCTAAAATGTCATCGCTAATTTGAAAAGCGAGTCCTAAATGTTCTCCAAATTGTTTTAAATGAGACATTTGTTCATCAGTTGCATCTCCGATTACCGCACCCGCAAGAATCGAGTATACAAGCAGTTTTCCTGTCTTATGATGGTGGATGTATTCAAGCTCTTCAAGAGTGAGTTCTTGTTCTTCACCAGAAAGATCGGCTATCTGTCCGCCAACCATCCCGCTAGGACCAGCAGCACGTGCCATAAGCGTTATTAACTTCACTTTCTGATCGTCTCGTAACAATGAATCGCTAATAACCTCAAAGCTCTGTGTAAGTAATGCATCTCCTGCAAGGATTGCAACAGCCTCACCAAACACTTTGTGATTCGTTGGCTTTCCCCGTCTCAAGTCATCATCATCCATAGCAGGGAGGTCATCATGAATCAGCGAATACGTATGAATCATTTCTACGGCGCTCGCAGCATGAAATGCTTTTTCTTTGGATGCGCCAAACGCTTCTGCTGTTGCCAACATAAGAATAGGTCGAATCCGCTTCCCTCCTGCATCTACAGAGTATAGCATCGCTTCTTTCAACTCACTCGGCATTTCTAGTCGTGAGATGAACCCATTCAACTCTCCATCGATTAATTTCTTACATTCTTTCATGTAAGTAGTCAGATCTGACGTCACGCCTCATCCTCCTGAACCGAGAAGCGTTTAATCTCTCCATTCTCACCAACGATCTGATCCATTTTCCCTTCGATCGACTGTAACTTATCATGACAAAGGTTCGATAAGTTCATCCCTTCTTGAAAGAGTGAAATTGCTTTTTCGAGTGGAACATTCCCTTCTTCAAGAGAGCCAACGATTTCTTCAAGTTTCTGCATCGCTTCTTCAAACGTAACGTTTTCGTATTTTTCTTCATTCTTCTCCATGTGAATCATTCTCCTCCAATCCCCATACGTGAGCATCTATCTTTCCATCAGTCATCTGAACCTTTATGACATCACCAGGCTCAACTTGCTTAACTGACTTCACTAACTTGTCTTCTTTGTATGCAAGGCTATAGCCACGCTTCATGATTTTCAACGGGCTGAGTGCATCCAGCTTACCCGTTGCATGTGCGAAATCCCTTTGCTTGCCTTGAACAACCCTAGACATCTCTTTATATAACGATGAACGTAGGTCTTCAAGTCCCTTCGCAGATTCTCTTACCAATTGCTCTGGGTGCTTTTTAAGAAGCTGTGTATGATTTCGTTCAACACGCTCTTTCGTGTAGTCGATCTGGCGTTTCATCGTCTTACGAAGCCGCTCGACTTGTAAATCAAGCTCCTGCTCTTTTTGACTTAACAATTGGTTCGGATAGCGAAAGGCATACGATCTTTGAAGGCGTAAAAGTCGTTCTTGTTCACTTTGCTTCTTTTCTTTCATGACTCTAATGAGTCTATGTACCCTCTGTTCCAGACGTTCTTCCAGCTCTACCATGCTAGGAACTGCTAGCTCAGCTGCGCCAGTAGGAGTAGGTGCTCTTAAGTCTGAAACAAAATCTGAAATGGTGTAATCCGTTTCATGTCCAACAGCAGAAATAACAGGGATTTTCGAAAGAGAGATGCTTCTAGCAACGTCTTCTTCATTAAAAGCCCATAGCTCTTCGATCGATCCGCCACCTCGCCCCACAATTAATACGTCGATCATTTCCATCGAGTTTGCCATCTCTATCGCTCTGACGATAGAGTCTTTGGCATTTACACCTTGAACGAGAACAGGAAAAACAGTGATTCGTGCAGAGGGATAACGACGCTTAATCGTTGTGAAGATATCTCTGATTGCAGCTCCAGTAGGAGAAGTGATGACACCTATTTCAGAAGGATATCGAGGTATCGGTTTTTTTCGATCAACTGAGAATAAACCTTCAAACTCTAACTTCTTCTTCAGTTCTTCATAAGCTAGATAAAGGTTTCCTATGCCATCAGGTTGCATCTCCCTAGCATACAATTGATACTGTCCGTATGGTTCAAAGACTGAAATCTCACCTCTGATCAATACCTTCATACCATTCTCAGGTTTAAATTTCATATGACGGTTATTGCCAGCGAACATAACGGACTGCACTCTAGATTTGTCATCTTTAACAGTAAAATATAAATGCCCTCTACTATGCAGCTTCACATTAGAAAGTTCTCCTCTAAGCCATACATCCTGTAGTGCAGGCTCATTGTCGATCATTCTTTTCACATGCCTTGTTAGAGCAGTTACTGTAATATATCGATCTGTTACCAATCTTCCCCCTCCTTCCACCGCAAACTTGTTAAGCTTTTTGAATCATTTTAGACAAAACGCCATTAACGAATCGTCCAGACTCATCTCCACCAAACATCTTAGCAAGTTCTACAGCTTCATTCAGACTTACATTAACTGGAATATCTTCTCTTGCAGTCATTTCATAGCAGGCCATCCTTAATACGGATCGATCCACGTTTCCAATTCTGTTAAAGTTCCAGTTAACGAGATTGGCTTTTATTTTTTCATCTATTTCCTCTAGGTTTTCAAGCGTTCCAAAGACAAGCTCAGATAAAAACTCGTCACCTTCTCCATCGCTTAATACGTGTTCCAGCGCCTCTTTCGGATCGGTGTCTGTCACATCTATTTGAAACAACGCCTGTATGGCCTTTTCTCTTGCATGTCTTCTTTTCATTGCTATACCCCTTTTACGCTAATATTGCTATACCAATAGATGATAGCATATTGTAATAGACAAATACAGGTTTTCCAATTGTGAATCTCTCTAAAAACAAAAAAGCAGAGGGGATCAGATCCCCCTCTGCTTATTCTTCATCTTCTGTTTCTTTTTTATCAAATGTGATACCGACTACACTTACATTGACTGCACTGATTTCTAGAGCAGTCATCGTAAGAAGAGCTTGTCGAATGTTTTCTTGAATTTGCTGACATACTTCAGGGATTGAGAGTCCATAGCTCACAACTACGAAAGCATCAAGAATGATGCCATCTTCGCCAAGCTCAACTCTTACTCCTTTGCGATGGTCTTTTCTACCAAAGCGCTCAACGACACCAGAGGCAAAGTTCCCTCTCATCTCAGCTACACCATCTACTTCCGATGCGGCGATACTTCCGATGACCTCGATGACTTCCGGAGATATTTCGACTTTTCCAAGCCCTGTATCGTGCTCTTCCATTTCAAAAGATTGAACTTCATTCATTTATGAACACCTCACTTAGAATTAGTAGTTTTTTCAGTTAGATCATATTTCTCGAGAAACTTTGTGTTAAAGTCGCCGCTTACAAATTTCTCGTGGTTCATGAGTCGCATATGGAAAGGTATCGTGGTCTTAACACCATCTACCACAAATTCACCAAGTGCACGCTTCATTCTCGAGATCGCTTCTTCTCTAGTTTCTCCATACGTAATCAGTTTAGCAACCATGGAGTCATAAAACGGCAGAATATCATAGCCCGGATATACCGCTGAATCAACGCGTACACCGAAGCCGCCTGGCGGTAAATACATATGCACGTTACCAGGAGAAGGCATGAAGTTCTTGTCAGGATCTTCTGCATTAATTCTACATTCGATCGAGAAGCCTTTAAAGGTAACATCCTCTTGTTTAAAGCTCAATTCTTCGTTTGAAGCTACTTTAATCTGTTCTTTAATCAAGTCAACTCCGGTAACCATTTCTGTTACAGGGTGTTCAACTTGAATTCTAGTATTCATTTCCATGAAGTAAAAGTTCCCTGTTGGTTCGAAAATAAACTCAACGGTTCCAGCTCCAGAATAATTAACAGCTTTTGCAGCTTTAACGGCTGCATCCCCCATTTTTTCTCTGATCTTACTATCGAGACCTGGAGATGGTGTTTCTTCTACTAGCTTTTGAAGACGTCTTTGGATCGAACAGTCTCTCTCACCTAAGTGGATCGCGTTTCCATGATTATCTGCTAATACTTGGATCTCCACATGGCGAAAGTCCTCGATGAATTTTTCAATATAAACCCCAGGGTTTCCAAATGCAGTGGAAGCTTCCTGTTGCGTAATATTGATTCCTTTGACTAGGTCTTTTTCATCTTTCGCGATACGAATTCCCTTTCCTCCACCACCAGCAGTAGCTTTGATGATGACAGGGTATCCCATTTCATTAGCCAAAGCGACACCTTCATCTGCGTCCTTGATGACACCTTCAGAACCAGGAACGATCGGTACTCCCGCTTCCTTCATCGTTGTACGTGCAACATCTTTTGTGCCCATACGACTGATTGCTTCAGGGCTTGGTCCGATGAACGTAATATTGCATTCACGGCACAGTTCAGCAAAGTCTGCATTTTCAGCAAGGAAACCATATCCTGGATGGATTGCATCTACACCTGTTACAGTTGCGATGCTCATAATGTTCGTGAAGTTCAAATAGCTATCTTTGGCTGCAGTTGGTCCAATACAATAAGCTTCATCAGCAAGTCTTACGTGCAATGCTTCCTTATCGGCCTGGGAATATACTGCTACTGTTTCAATGTCCATCTCTTCACAAGCACGAATAATTCGTACAGCAATTTCTCCTCGGTTAGCAACGAGTATCTTTTTAATAGTCATATGCGTACCGCCTTATTCTTTCACTAGGAACAGAGGCTGTCCGTATTCAACCAGCTGTCCGTCCTCTACTAGTACTTCAACGATTTCCCCTTTAACTTCTGCTTCGATTTCATTAAAGAGCTTCATAGCTTCAATAATGCATACGATGCTTTCTTCAGACACTTTTTCCCCAACATTTACGTACGCATCTGAATCGGGATTAGGACGAGCATAGAACGTACCAACCATCGGAGATTCAATCTTATGTAATGAGTCGTCAACTTGCTGATCTGCTGATTCTTCTTTTGCTTGCTCTTTAACAGGAGCTTTCGCTTCTGGTTGAGGTGCTGCTACAGGTGCTTCCTGCATAACAGGCTGTTGAACTGCTTGCGGCGCTTGAGCATATTGAACGTCGTTCTTCTTTAAAACTACCTTAGAACCTTCATTTTCATATTCAAATTCATCAATACTCGACTCATCAATTAATTTGATCAATTCGCGGATTTCTTGAACTTTTAACAAAATCTACACTCCCTATCATTTACAATTGTTTTTTATAATGAGGCGTTTTTGAACCATGCCTCGTTTACTACTGATTATACCATAGATATTCTGCTCAATAGTATTTCCTACTAATAGCAGAAAGAATACACCCCATGATTTAAGACCATTATATATGAGCAGGTCATAAGCCCATTTATCATAACATATCCTATTGGTCGATGGTAGTTTAGCTAAATCAGTCTTCTATTTAGCGTAACAAATTACGTAATCGTTTTCATTAAGGAAACTAAAAAACGATATAAATGTAACCAAAATAAAAAAGGTGGAGTCTCCTCCACCTTTCACGTTACTTTACTGGCTGGAATTCAACTGCGATTCGCTGCTGATTTCCTAGCTGTTCTTGAGCCAAAACCATGATGTTGTTGGCTTCTTCATTCGATAGCTGCTCGGCTTTAACGATGACCCTCACTTTGTTATCAGCCAGTGTATATACAATCGCATCGCTGTACCCTTCTGATTTTATTAAATTTTCGAGGACAGATTCTTTTTGTGATAAAGCTAGTAATTCTTGACGTTGTTCATGAGCTTCGTTCCTTAAATCCGTTGAAGCTTCGCTTGCAATCACTGCAGTATACTCCTCAATTGCGGCGTCTCGTTCTTCCTGAATATCTAACCTAAGTGCTGCAAACGTTTCATCGCTTGAGACGCTCGATGTTACCATATCTTCATCTGCATTTGTTTCTTTCGCATCTTCTTTCTTAGATTCCTCCTGGCTCTGTTCTTGATCATCTACAAAAGCCACGTTTTCAGAATTAGGTGTCATGATATAATAAGCCGATAGAACGATAATCAAACTAAGCATTGTAAGAAGCCAGACAGTTTGCTTTTTCAAGACCATATTATGAATCCCCCTTTTCGGTTTTCGGAAGTACCATAACCCTATGACTCTTCACATCTAACAACCTTGTTACTGCATCTACAATCATCTTTTTCGTTTGAGCACTTTCTGCACCTTCAGCCACAACGACCACACCACGTACGACTGGCTTTCTAGTTGAAACAACGATAGGACCTTGACCCTGATCATTTTGTATTACGACCACTTGCTCCTCGCTGGATTGTTCCTCGATTTTCCTAGATCCACCTTCGTTCGGTGTTTCATAAGTATATTTATCTGTAGAAGTGCGATTCTTCTCTACTATTTTTTCTTCGGTGGAATCCAAGTTTACGATTACAGTAGCGTTCGATACTCCTTTCACCTCATCCAGCGCTTCTTTCAACTGTGTTTCATAATGGTTTTCATATTCTGCAATCGTTGATGGATTTGAAGCTTTCTGACCAAATGCAGGTTCACTTTCATTCGAAGCAGTTTTATCTGACGTAACCACCTGTGCTGGACCTGGCGATGCGAAGAAGTTTTCGGTAAACATGAAGAGTATCCCTACCCCCACTGCTATAACAAGATATAAAAGCGGCATTCCTTTTTTCTTCTTCGGCTTTTTTAATTGATCGAGCCAACTTGACTTACTTTCCATGGCACCTACTCACCCCCCTCCACCTCAACTCCAACTTGATTCGGATAAAGCTGCCATTCATCTGCTAAAAAATAAGCTACTTTCTTGGCATCTGCATTCAATTCTTCCTCTTCGCTCTCAGAAAACGATATCGATACCGCTTCAATATCATTCACCGCTGTCTCTTCACTGTATTCTTTAACTTTGACTGCTATTTGATCGATATTTTTCTCGCCTTCAACTTCCCCTAAAGCTAACGCAAGATCGCTAATCTCTAAATTAAATTGTTCCCTCAACTCCTTTTCAACTTGACTTTTCAATTGGACAGCCATTTGTTCTTCAATATATGCAGAGTTTGAAGCTTGTATTTCACTTTTCTTTGTTTCGATGCTATTTTCCATCTGGATGCTCGTATTTGAATCCCTGATCGTAACCGATCTAAGCATTGCGTCAAAGTCTTCCGTAAATATCTTAAGCAAAGGTGAAAGGATAACTGCCATCAACATGAGTCCAATCACCATCTTCACGTACCGTTGCATATTAGAATTCGGTAACAGCAGTTCAAGAACAGTTGCAATCAGGATAAGCAAGATAATGTTTGTTACCCACCCTGTAATAATATCCATCCAATCCCCCCTCAACGAACCATTAAAGTAATATTTCCTGAAGCAATAATGATCGTTACGGCTAAGAAAAACATGAGAGATACAATTGATAGTGCTGCAAAAATAAATAGTACACTTTTTGAAATAACGTTTAGAGATTGAATCATAGGACCGCCACCTAAAGGCTGGATGACTGCTGCAGCGATATTATAGATCAGCGCTAGAGCAAGTACTTTTAATGCCGGAAAAGCACAAAGCATGAGCAGAATAACAACCCCTGCTAGTCCAACAGTATTTTTTAATAGAACCGATGCACTTAGGACTGTATCTGTTGCATCTGTAAACATCCTACCGACAACTGGGATGAAGTTTCCTGTAACGAATTTTGCAGTCCTAATCGTGATTCCGTCAGCAACAGCTGTCGTTGCTCCTTGAACAGATATCACGCCTAGAAATATAGCAAAAAACACTCCCAGTGTTCCGATCGCTATATTTCGAAGTAAATTAGATAACTGTGTAACTTTATAATGTTCGCTAATCGTACTAACGATAGCCAACACCGCCGATAGAAATAATAAAGGTAGAACAAACTTCTGAATTAACAAGCCTCCAGTGTTCACTAAAAACAAAACGATCGGATGGAAGAAAGCTACGGATGCTATTCCACCCACGGATGCCATGAGAGCTAGCAAGAGTGGAATCAGCGCAAGGAGAAAACTCATCATATTCGTAATCGCTGTCTCTGTATATTGAATCGCTACATGAAAACTGTTCAAAGCTAGAATGATCAACACCATATAGGTAATAGAGTAGGCAACTGTACTTACTGCCTTATGTTCAAATGCATTCTGCATGTTCTGGAGTAATATGCTAAAAATAGTAAGCAAAATTAAACTTCCTAGTAACTTTCCATGTACTAATAGTTCATGGAAAAGGAATTTCACAAATCCTATGAAATAAGCTTTCAAAGATAGCTGCTTTTCTCCTTTTACAAACTCCAAAAACGTACCTTTTTGACTTTCTGGTAAGAAGCCCCCATACTCATCAAGCACTTGATTCCAATATGCTTGAATTTCTTGTAAGCCGAGCGAATTTAACTGCTTGTCTACAAATTGATCAGTCATCGTTTCCTTGCTTTCACCATCATCAGCTAAAGCCTCAGAAGGATAAAAGATAAAGAGGAAAAACAGCAAGAGCATCAGTTTCTTAAGAGGCATGTCCCATTCCTCCTCTCACTCATGTCGGTAACAATCTCAAAACTGTTTCAATGATTAATTTAAGGATAGGAATTGCCATTGCCATAATCAGTAACTTACCGGCAAGTTCAATCTTTGAAGCGATCGCGCCCTGACCGGCATCTCGCGTTATCTGTGCACCAAACTCAGCAATATAAGCAATCCCTATTATTTTCAACACAGTTTCTACGTAGATGATCTCTATATTTGCCTTTGAAGCTAGGCCTTCCAACATCTGAATAATATGCTGGATTTCCCCTATGAGATATAGAAAGATTATTGCTCCTGTGAACACGGTAATTGTAAATGCGAAGACCGGCTTTTGTTCTTTAACGACAATGGCTAGGAATGTTGCGATCAACCCTATTCCAACTATTTGTACAATATCAATCGCCGACACCCCCTAACCCTGGAAAAGAAAGACTCCCCGGATTTTCTGAAATAGGTCATCGATTATCGTGATCACCATATACAAAACGACGATAAAACCTATTAATGTGACCCACTGAGCGTATTCTTCCTTCCCCATCTGTTTTAAAATCGTGTGTAGCATCGCTACGATGATTCCGATCCCAGCAATCTGAAATATTTTGTTCACATCATGATTCATCCGCTTATCCTCCCAGTGACTAAATCAATAGAATGACGAGAAGAATACCTCCTAGGAACCCGAGACTTTTGAACATCTTTTCATATTTCATTTGATTATTTCTCGCTTCTTGCTCTTCTCTCTCTAAATGGATCAAAGCAAGCTGCAACTGCTTTTGCTCATGCTCACGATCCTGTTGGCCGATCGTTGCACCAAGCTGTTTCATAATTTCTTTCTCTTCCTGTCTGAAAGCAGTATACTTCCAAACTTCATCCATGCTTTTCATCCAGGCATCATATGCCGTCGTATGGCCTTCTTCTAGCTTCTTTCTGAAAGAGTCGAAAAACCATGAGACAGGATGACCTACTTGTCTACAAATATGACTACAAGCTACGCTTAAAGGCGTCATGCCATAAACGATTTCAGCTTCTAGAGACTGAAGGGCTGACTTTAGCATTCGGAGTTGCCTAGACCGCTCACTTACCGTCCTAGACCATTCGACACCTGCCCAGGTACTTGCTAATACAATTAAAATTGCACCGAGTAGCTTCATGCTAGATCACCTTCGAACGACGTATTTCATTTCCTTTATGGTCTTTCACCGATTTCACAGTACCTGGCCCTCTGGTTCTCGAAAGTTCAACGAAGCGCTTAAACATTCCGGATCTTATCAATTCTTGAATGCTCGGTCGCCTATATAAATCTTCTATCGTATTTCCATGCACCGTCACAACAAGTCTGATGCCTGCGTTAACGGCTTCGATAATGGCTTCACTCTCTTTAAGTCCACCTATTTCATCCACGATCAGAATGTCAGGACTCATCGAGCGAATCATCATCATCATTCCTTCAGCTTTTGGACACGCGTCAAGAATATCGACCCTTTTTCCTAATTGATGCTGAGGTATGCCTTTTACACACCCTGCAATTTCAGATCGTTCATCAATAATGCCCACTTTTGAAGAGGCGATCCGTCTTCCTTTATCTCCTTCAGCCATCAATCTTGTAAGATCACGCAACAATGTTGTCTTCCCTGAATTTGGAGGACCAAGGATAACTGTATTCATCCAACCATCTGAATATAGGTATGATAATAGCGGGGTAGCGATCCCGATCTTTTGCTTAGCAATTCTTACATTGAATGAGGCGATATCTCGAATCGCTTTAACACTCCCGTTGGATGTAATCACCTTCCCAGCGAGCCCCACCCTATGGCCACCCTGAATGGTGACAAAGCCTTTTTTCAACTCTTCCTCTAACGCATACAAAGAATATTGGCTTAATTTATTCGTCATTTGAGAAGCATCTTCTCTTGAAACGTAGTACTCTCTACCATTAAGACGAGGAAACTGTGGGCTGCCGTTAATAATCACTTCTAGAGGCCGGTTAATTCGTAATCTAATCTCTTCGATCCCACCTCTTTCCTGTTTTGAATACTGTTTGATAATCTCCTTTACTCCTTCGGGCAGGACACGTAGAACTTCTTCCATAAATGTCCCCCTTTCCTAGCATGTACTCCTTACACTAGTATTCCGGTGCTATATGAATTATGTCTTACCTGAAAGGTACTAATTTCACTAACAACCTTTGTTTTACTCAAGATAGATGGAATAGAAAAACACCTAGCATAAGTGCTAGGTGTTATCTTGCTTTCATTCCATTCATAATAAAATGGATCGTATGTTTTAGCTCTTCCTCGTCGTTCCAATCGTGCTCTGGAAGGAGGATGTACCTTGCAAAGAGGAAACCACCTATTGATGAGGCGGTTAATCTTATCGCTGTTTGAGTAGGCATTTCAACCAGCTCGCCTTTAGCTTGAAAATGCGACACGATTGCTTCTAATCGCGTATAAACTTCTTTTCCAATTCGGTCGATAAACTGGCTGCGAAGTTCATCATGAAAAGGGATCTCTTGAATTAAAATTTTCACTATAGATATATGCTTTTCAATGAATTCCTTCCGATTTTTCACGATTGCAATGAGGAAGTCTTCATAGCTTTTATAGTTTTTCTTAAGAACCTTATCTAAGTCTCTAATAATGAAGGGTGCTAGCAGATTACTCATAACAGGCGTCACAATTGCTAACAGTAACTCTTTTTTAGTTTTATAATGCCTAAAAATCGTTCCCTCTGCTACTTCTGCTCGCTTCGCAATCTCACTCGTCGAAGAAGACGAGTACCCTTTCTCAGAAAACATTTGGATTGCCGCTTCAAGAATACGTTTCTGCTTCGGAGTTAACCCTTCACCATAGACATCACTTTCACTTGACTTAAATAATTCATTTATATCTTCTTGCTTACCCATTACACCCTCTCCTTATATGCTACGGTGTTTCTTCAGAGCAAATATATTTATTATGATAAAAACGATTGAAAAACCTCCTAGCACTACTAAGTTCGTCCAGATTTCATTCAATCCTTGTCCTCTAATCATCACGTCTCGAAGTGCATCTGCACCGTAATAGAGAGGTGTTAACGGACCTAGCCAACTCAGGTAATCCGAAATCGTTTCTAATTTAAACAACCCTGCAAAAAAGAATTGAGGTACGACTACTAGAGGAATGAATTGAATCATCTGAAGTTCATTCTTTGCGAAGGCTGATAACAGTATTCCAAGCGTCAGCGCACTTAATGCAATCATGACAGTAATGATTAACACATAGAAAAAGCTACCTTCCATCATTAAGTCGATGACATAAATGCTATAAAGGGCGATAATGGACGATTGAATCGTCGTGAAGATTCCAAAGCCGATGACATATCCCATCACCAGTTCCCATCTTTTGATAGGACTAGCAAGTAATCTTTCCAACGTTCCTTGCGTTCTTTCTCTTAAAAACGAAACTCCAGCAATTAAAAATACAAAAAAGAATATGAAGAAGCCTACCAAAACCGGTCCAATGTTATCAAAGGTTGTTAGATCCTGAGAGCCATACAAATGCTCTACCGATAGTGAGACGGGTGTTGTATTTGGGCTAATCTCATTTTTAATGTTATCTATGATCACATTATTTATAGATGGATCGCTACCCTCTAGTATTAGTTTACTTTCCCCTTGTTCAAAAGTTAAGATCGCGTCATACCCCTCTTGCTCCAGCATTTCATTAACATCTGTGTCAGAATCTAATTTAACAAATGCGACATTCTCTTGCTCCATATTAGTATAAACAGTGCTTGGGACATCGATTAAGCCAATCTTTAATTCCAACTCTTCTCCATTAAAGACGAGAGATAACATAGTTAGGACAAGGATGGGAGCTAGGATCATCAATGCCATCGTCCGCTTATCATGCAAAAATTGCTTTAGGATGCGATTTACGACTGCTAACACTCTCATGATACTCATCCTCCATATGATAAAAAAGCTTGTTCGATTGTTGATGCTTCGGTATCGGTCTTTATTTCATCAGGTGTTCCAATCGCGATAAGCTGTCCATCCCGAACCATTCCAAGTCTAGAACAACGTTCAGCTTCATCCATTACGTGAGTCGTTACGACGATTAACACACCGCTCTCTTTTAATGTTTCAAAGGTATCCCAAATTTTATTTCGTAATGCAGGATCAATTCCAACAGTCGGTTCATCTAAAACGAGAATGTCCGGCTCGTGCAACAAGGCAATAGCAAGTGACAGTCGCCTTTTCATTCCACCCGAAAATGTCTCTACTTTAGTATTGAGGTCACTTTCTAAATCAACTAGCTTCATGACCTGTTGAATTCGCTCTGTCCTTTTATTACGTTTTACCCCACTAATACTTGCAAAAAAAACCAAGTTCTCCTTTGCTGTCAATTCATGATATAGCGCATCAGCCTGGGCCATATATCCAATTCGCTTAATCAATTCTAAATCAGGCATCTTTTTACCAAACACGGATACATGTCCTTCAGTAGGCACATCAATACCGCATAGAATTTTAACTAGTGTCGTTTTCCCTGATCCAGATGGACCAAGAAGTCCGAAAATTTCATTGTTAGTGAGAGTTAACGTCACATCTTCAAGTACTTTCTTCTTCCCAAAACGCTTTGTCACATTCGCATCGATAATCGTAGTGGTCACGAAACTCCCCCCTCAAAATGAGTGATTACTCACTTTTATTATACGATAACTAAAGTGAGTAATCACTCATTTTTTATTAACAAAAAAACCGCTCCTTTCAAGAGCGGTTCATTTGTTACGCGCGAGATACGTATTCTGCTTTTCCTGTATCGATAACAAGCACATCTCCCTGGTTTACGAAGAAAGGTACTTGTACTGTAAGACCTGTTTCAACGGTTGCAGGCTTCGTGCCACCTGATGCTGTGTCACCTTTAATACCAGGCTCAGTTTCAGTTACTTCTAATTCAACGGTGTTTGGAAGCTCGATTCCAATCGTTTCATCACCATACATACGAATTGAGATCTCCATATTTTCTTTCAAGAACTTTAGTTCGTACTTGATTTGATCAGCAGGAAGCTCAACTTGTTCAAACGAGTTTGTATCCATGAACGTATGCATTTCGCCACTTGCATATAAGTACTGCATCTTACGGTTTTCGATGTGCGCTTTCGCTACTTTCTCACCAGCGCGAAACGTTTTTTCTTGAATTGCGCCACTACGTAAGTTTCTTAGCTTAGAGCGTACGAAGGCAGCTCCTTTACCTGGTTTAACATGTTGGAAATCTACAACTTGCCAGATTCCGTTATCTACTTCAATCGTAAGACCTGTTTTAAAATCGTTTACCGAAATCATGTCTTGTCCTCCTCAAGTTTATTATTCACCAAGAATTAATAGTTCTTTAGTAGAATGAGATAGCTTTTCGTTGCCTTTTTCAGTGATGACCGTATCATCCTCGATGCGTACGCCACCTTTGCCCGAGAGATAAATTCCTGGTTCAACCGTTACAACCATTCCCGGCTCTAGGACGGCATCTGATTTAAATGAAAGGCCAGGACCTTCATGAACTTCAAGGCCAATACCGTGACCAAGAGAATGTCCGAAGAATTCACCGTATCCCTTAGAAGCGATATAGTCACGAGAAATCGCATCTGCTTCTTTACCAGTTAGCCCTGGTTTAATTTGGTCCATGGCTTTCATCTGCGCTTCAAGGACTGTGTGGTAAACATTTTTCAATTCTTCACCAGGGTCCCCAATCGCAACTGTACGAGTTATATCTGAACAATACCCTTTGTAATATGCCCCGAAATCAAGAGTAATAAGTTCGTTCTTCTGGATCACCTTGTCAGATGCAACCCCATGAGGGAGCGCTGAACGCTTTCCTGACGCAACGATAATATCAAAAGAAGAAGATGTAGCGCCATTTTTTCTCATGAAGAATTCTAACTCATTAGATACGTCAAGTTCTGTTATACCTGTACGAATGTATCCTGTGATGTGTTGAAATGCTGCATCTGCAATCTCTGTAGCTTCTTTTAAGACTTGTAATTCATTCGCATCTTTGATCATGCGATGCTTCTCAAGAAGGCCACTGATCGGTACAAGAGTTCCCTCTACCTTTTGTTCATAAGCTTTAAATACGTTGTATGTAAGTTGTGTTTCTTCAAAGCCTAGCTTTTTAACGCCTAGCTCATTTGCCACTTTTGCAACTTCATCAATAATCGGACCTTTGTGTTGAACAATGTCATAACCTTTTGCTTGTTCGTTAGCTTGATCAACGTAACGAAAATCTGTAACAAACTTCGCATCTTTTTCCGTGATTAATACGACGCCAGAACTTCCAGTGAAATGAGAAAAATATCTTCGGTTGCTAGCTGAAGTAATCAACATTGCATCAATTTCATATTCTTTAAATGACTCTCTTAGTTTCGCTATACGTTCCATCTACTTAGTCCTCCTTATTTGTTTACAGAAATGACAATAAAGCTAGCTCATAGCCCTTCATTCCAAAACCTACAATTTGACCTTCTGAAACTGGTGAAACAACAGACTGGTGACGAAATGGTTCACGTTTATGTACATTTGACAGATGCACTTCGACCACCGGTACATCTACGCTAGCGATCGCGTCTCGAATCGCGTAGCTATAGTGTGTAAAAGCTCCTGGGTTTAGGATAATACCTGCAGCATTCTCTGCTTCATGAATCCAATCGATTAAATCCCCTTCGTGATTCGATTGCTTAAAAGTTAGAGAAACCCCATGCTTCCGAGCTAAGTCATTTAAGCGCACTTCAAGCGTCTCCAATGTCTCGTTACCATAAATCCCTGGTTCTCTTTTGCCTAATCGATTTAAGTTCGGCCCGTTTAGTACGTAGAAATGATTCATTTTAAGCCCCTTTACGATCTATGAGATTTAGAAGTCTCGGTATCCTTTGACGGAATTGAATGCAAAAAAAGAAGAATGTTCCATGAACATTCTACCATAGCTTCATTTGTTTGAATAGGACGCGCCGTTTTGCTGATTTTCGTGATACTCAAACGATATGGAATACCCGATAAATACACCATAAAGAACGTAGAGGCATATCGTAGTAACAATAGTATTCTTATCTAGCTTCATAACTGATGGAAGGTCAGGAAACATTGGGTTAAGTAAATAGAACACGATGATCCAAAGCAGAATGCCGTATGCTAGTCCAGCAAGCATGTTATTTATTTTCACCATCGTAGCTCGATAAAGAAAAGCGACGCCTATTGATACGATTGCAATGGCGATGATTCCAATCCACTGTCCGAGCTGATCGTTTTTCCATTCTCCTAGCGCCCACGGGGAGAGGATAAGAGATGGAGGAACCTTTGTGAACTTGAATAAATATGTCACGTATCCGATCAATCCCCATATTAACCCTCCAGCTAGCCCTATATTAAGGACCTTTGCCGTAAAACTGAGAGGCTGTTCTTTCTTATCTTGTTCTAATTCTTTTTCATCGTTTTGGCTCTCTTTTTCCATGTCTACACCTCCGATAGTAGTCTATCCCAGAATAGAATGGATTATTTATCTATAATTCACCTATTGAGGCGATTAAAAAAAAGTTTGTTGGGGAAAATGAATATTAACATCGCTTACCTAGAGGTTTTTCCATGTTTCTTGTAGAATGTAAGAAAGACATTTACAAGGTAGTGAGATGATTAAATTCATTCCACTTAAACAAAATTAGGTTGGTGAGAGACATTGTCAGACACAAAAAAACCCGCATACGGTGGGCAAGCGGTTGTAGAAGGTGTGATGTTTCAAGGTAAACACACATCTGTAACTGCAATTCGACGGAAAGATGATTCGATCGATTATCTTGAGATACCTAAGAAACCAAAGCCACTTTTAACTAAACTGAAAAAGGTTCCTTTTATACGAGGAGTCGTAGCCATTATTGATGCAAGCGGAAACGGTACGAAGCATCTGAACTTTTCATCTGAGCGGTATGATGTTGATCCGGCTGATGATGAAGAAGCTCTAAAAAAAGAAGAACCTTCTAAAATGACGTTCTTGCTTGGAGCTGCAGCACTTGGAGTCATTTCATTTGCTTTCGTGAAAACGATTTTCACCATCTTACCTGCACTTGCAGCTGCTTCGCTAGAATTTATATTTCCAGGTCACGTTATCCAAAATATCATTGAAGGTATGATTAAACTCGTATTATTACTTGGATATATATATTTTATATCCTTAACACCTATCGTCAAACGAGTCTTTCAATACCACGGGGCTGAACATAAAGTGATCAATGCCTATGAAGCTGGACTTCCAATCACGATCGAGAATGTTCAGAAGCAGTCAAGACTACATTTTCGTTGTGGTAGTAGCTTCATACTCTTTACAGTTGTAATCGGGGTTTTCATCTACTTAATGGTTCCCTCTGATCCGCTCCTAGTAAGACTCATCTATCGTGTATTATTGATTCCAGTAGTACTTGGTGTTTCTTTTGAAGTACTACAATTAACGAATAAATTCCGAAATATCCCTGTTTTACGCGTGTTAGGTTATCCAGGATTATGGGTTCAACTCTTAACTACAAAGAACCCAGATGATAAGCAAGTTGAAGTTGCGATTTGTTCATTTAAGGAATTACTTGCCCGTGATAAAAAGCACGAAGAAGGCTTAACAAGCACTCAAGTTGTTTAATGACGAACAGGAGGTGAATCATTTGTCACACCGTGTTGTTCAACCTCTTATTTATACAATAATCGGTCTTGCCGCTCTCGGATTTATTTGGAGGCTATTTACTGATCCTATGGGTCTCTTAAAGTATCTTCTCATCACAGCTGCTATCGCTGCTCTAGTGATATTCATCGTCCGTAAGGTTATGGCTAAAAGGATGGGCAAAGTTAATTCTGCATACCAGAAAGCTGCCAAGCAATCTTCTAAGTTGCAGAAGAAACGAGGGGCAACTCGTAAAAGCGCATCTCACCTTCGTGTCATTCCATCCAAACGGTTAGTTCCGAAAAAACGTCCATTAAATGACGATAAAAAACCTAATCCATTTACTGTGATTGAAGGTAGAAAAGGTAAAAAGAAAAACCGCGCACTCTTTTAAAACATAGTAAAGCAGGCTGAGAACTTCTCAGCCTGCTTTTGTTATTAAGTCCTAAAAGATTCCGGTAGCTTTCTCCATCTTCTTAAAAACTGCTCAGTACGCTCCCTCCCGAATGAGATAAGCTTCTTTTGCTCTTGTCTCTCTAGTGAAAAGTCAGTCGCTATTCCTTGTTTCACCGGTATAAACACAATGTTTTGAGCTTTTTGCTTTTCGATATAACGTGCGTCATGTGCCTCTTTCATCGTTTCAAACAAAGCCTGATACAGCTCAATCGCATTTTTTATTTTATGACCAGGAATTTTGTCAAAGCTAGCACTCAACTGGAAACCTAACACAGGACGTAGTTGCTTATTCGATTCATCTGGCTTGAAGACCCATAACGGAAAGTTACTCAATATTCCCCCATCTACAACTAAATGTTTTTTTCCATCGATTGTATAAAGCGGATGAGGTTTAAAAAAGAATGGAAGGCCAGCACTCATTCGTACCGCTTTCGCAATTGAAAATTGCTCGGGTACGAACCCATACTGCTCCAAGTCATCAGGAATGACGATCAACCTGCCTCTTGTGATATCAGACGCGATTATCTTAAGCGACCCTTCTTCAATATCCCCGAACGTTTCGATCCCTTTATTTTTAAGTAGTCCCTGCACCCACTTTTCTAGATCTTTTCCTGAATACAGACCTAGTTTCCAATACAGCATCAACCATCTCATTAACGGAAAGGTAAAGCCCTGCTTCCGGTCGAGTAGTGCATTTAAGTTTGTATCGAGAAGGATTTTTTCTATTTCGTCACCTGTGTAACCTGCTATGATCAAAGCCGCAATCAGTGCACCTGCGCTTGTTCCTGCAGTGCGTTTAAACTGGAGCCCTTTATCTTCAACAGCTTGCAAAGCACCAACTAAAGCAATTCCCTTAACTCCACCACCAGAAAATACTCCATCGATATACACGCACTACCACCCCTTCTCCTTATTAAATCGTAATCTTATATGAGACGATTTAGTACAAAAAAAAGAACAATCCGATTATACTTCGGATTGCTCATCTTCTTCATTCTTACGTTGCACTTCACGCAAAGCTCCAACGCGGTCTTCTGTTTCTTCAAAATATTGAACAAGATCTCCAATTCTGTCGATTGCATCCCAGCTAAGATGATGTTCAATACCTTCTACATCTTCGTATATGTTTTCTTCATTCACGCCGATTACACTAAGGAATTGTTCTAATAACGCATGACGGTCCACTAGTCTCTTCCCTAGTTTTTTCCCTTTGGGAGTTAGCATAAAGCCACGATACTTCTCATAAACCACATATTTACCTTTATCTAATTTTTGAATCATTTTGGTTACCGAGGAGGGATGTACCTCTAAAGCTTCTGCAATATCAGAAACACGTGCATAACCTTTGTCGTCAATTAGTGAATAAATACGTTCTATATAATCTTCCATACTTGGAGTAGTGGCCATTGGATTCCCTCCATCTTTTATTCCATTTAAGCCAATCAATAAAAGCATACACCATAGTATGGGCTGAGACAAGGAAAGGTTCCTCTTCATGAGGAGCAATTTAATTGGTCTACACTTTCATCGATCTTGTTTTCATAAAAACAAGGAATAAGCATATCGCCTATTCC
Source organism: Anaerobacillus sp. ABR4_321 (assembly GCF_056158505.1). Taxonomy (NCBI): domain Bacteria; kingdom Bacillati; phylum Bacillota; class Bacilli; order Caryophanales; family Bacillaceae; genus Anaerobacillus; species Anaerobacillus sp. ABR4_321. Next base: position 2,131,713 of record NZ_JBSWTK010000001.1, on the reverse strand, counting down.
TTGTGTAACGAGATTTTTATTAAAGTCCACATTTAAGCTGAGCATTACAATTATCGCACGTGTTACATCCGCCAATTTCTTTAACTTGACCTTGTCTACATACGGGACACGTGTTCCCTACTTCTGAGCCTATCGTAACGTCAGTTGATCTTAAATCTGTAATGGTATCTACCAAAACAACCTGTTTCTTCTCTTCCATACCATCCTCAAATTGAAGCTGCTCAAATGAATTCTCTTCAGCCTTCAACGTTAAAACTTGTGAGTCACGGCTTCCATCTACGTATACTGTTCCGCCTTTCGCTCCACCATGATATAGGCGCTCGTACACTTCTTCTACCTGTTTTACTGTATAGCCTTTCGGCGCATTCACCGTTTTAGAGATTGAACTATCGACCCATCTCTGAATAACACACTGTGTATCAGCATGTTCTTCAGGAGCCAGTTCCATAGCTGATACAAACCATTCAGGTAACTTTTCAGGATCAGCTTCAGGATTTCGTGAGTAGTATTCTTCAACAATATCTGCTTTAACTTCGATAAACTTACCAAGACGTCCACTTCTGTAGTATGAGAAGGAGAAATACGGCTCAAGACCAGTAGAAACACCTACCATCGTTCCTGTGCTTCCCGTTGGTGCAACGGTAAGTAAATGAGAGTTCCTGATTCCATAATCAAGAATGCTATCTCTGATATCATTCGGCATCTGCTGCATGTAGCCAGTGTTCACAAACGCTTCACGAAGGCGATTCGTTTCACTTTCAGTTTTGCCTTCTAGGAAAGGAAAACTTCCTTTTTCTTTAGCAAGCTCAACGGATGCGCGATACGCAGTGGTTGCGATCGTCTCAAAGATTTGGTCTGTCAGTTTATTTCCTTCTTCGGATCCATATACAGTCTCACAATAAATGAGAAGATCATGTAATCCCATTACACCGAGACCAACACGTCTTTCACCTAAAGCCTGTGTTTCGTTTTCTTCTAAGAAATATGGTGTTGCATTAATTACGTTATCTTGCATACGAACGCCAACTTCAACCGTTTCTCTCAATTTATCAAAATCAACTGATTTTGAATCTTTGTCTGCCATTTCAGCAAGGTTGACTGCAGCTAGATTACATACGCTGTATGGAGCTAAAGGCTGTTCACCACATGGGTTTGTAGCTACAACTTTTTGTCCATAAGAAGTTGCATTTGTTTTTTCATTCGCATTATCGATAAAGAAGATACCAGGTTCTGCTGAATATGTTGCACAAATATTGATCAAATCCCAAAGTTCTTTCGCCTTCACTTTTCGATAAGTACGTATAGGAAATCCTTGCGCTTCCCAATCTCGTACATCTCCACTTTCATGCCACTTCTGGTTATAGATTTCCATCTGCTCTTTTGTGTAGTTTTCTACGTCAGGGAACTTGAGAGCGTAGTCGTCATCATTTTCAACCGCATCCATAAAGTCTTTTGTCAAACATACTGAAATGTTCGCGCCGGTAAGAAAATCTGGATTATGAACAGAATATGTCCCTCCGGTTTGGATCTTTTCGTGTGCATTCTGAATTACTTTTTCTTCGAAGCCTCCATAACCTTGAATACTTCGGTAGTTTAGAATGCTTTGATACATGGAACGTTCGGTTTCTGTCAGAGGTGTAAACTTCAACTTATCCTCTGCGAGTTTCTTAATCTGCTCATCTTTTGTATTTTCTACTAGGTATCGCAAAATTCTTGGGTTTTGCATTTTAGAGATGATGAATTCAATAATGTCAGGATGCCAATCTGCTAACATGATCATTTGCGCGCCGCGTCTTGATCCACCTTGCTCAACAAGATGTGTTAATTTTGCAATATCGTCTAACCAGGAAACAGATCCTGAAGATTTTCCATTCACACCTCTTGCAAGTGCATTTCGAGGGCGTAGACTTGAGCCGTTCGTGCCAACTCCTCCGCCTCTACTCATAATTTCCATCACCTGTTTTCGGTGCTCAGAAATCCCTTCACGTGAATCTTGAGGATAAGGCATTACGTAGCAGTTAAAGTAGGTAACCTCTGTTTCGGCACCAGCACCATAAAGAACTCGTCCAGCTGGTACAAAGTTCATCGAAGATAGCTCTTTATAAAACCGCTCTTCCCAATATTCTTTTTCACCACTCGTTGTTTCTACCTCAGCAAGACCACGTGCATTTCGTCGTGCGATCTGCTCATAATAAACTTCCAGCGGCTTCTCTATAACATCAAGAGACCTTACGATCATTCCTGTTTCTCGTTCTTCTTCAGAATCTAATACAGCTACATAATCTTCGTGAACCGCAACATGTGCTTTCTTTGTGGCGTGATCGACTTCTTCGATAAAGCCAAGTCCTCGTGCAGGAAACTTCGGGTCTTCCTTAATCGTTAGTACGACGAAGTCTCCTTTTTTCAGGGTTCTTTTCTCTGTATCTTTAAAAGCATATCGATCCAACATCACCAGTCGACTTACACCATCGTGACTTAAGTGCATGTCATCCGTAACGGGATGAACTTGGGAAAACATTTCGATATCTTTGTTTAACTGCTCAATGTTGATTGACCGTCTTCTTTCTCCAGTCTTAATGGTCAATTGAACCCCTCCGTTTCAAAATCTTTTATCTCTTACAACAGCGATGTAAAAACTCTTAAGTATCATCTGGATTAATAGTAGCACATGTCCATTCACGAGACAATCATTTTAAACTACATATAGTACTTTAATTTATTTATCAAACACTATATATAGTGATTCGCCATGATTCAACTAAATTTGTCAACTTTCAAATCGAGCGATTTTCATTGAAAACAATCGATTATGATAGCAGGACAGCTCATAACCCTATAAAAAGAGAAATTTCGTTAATTGCTTTTTTTACCATCGTGTTTTTAATAGTTATATGTACCTTTCTTTAGAATAGAACACTTGTTCTCATGAAGTCAATATGAAAAAGCATCCAGTTCGGATGCTCATTTTTTATAATTCCACTCATCGCTCATATAGCGCTCTTCAGCAAGGTTATTCACATAAGCTTCCTGCTCATCTGAGAGCTCATACGGCACGAGTTCAATTCCAAGACCTTCTTCGAATCCATTATAGAATGCCTGGATCGCATCATTTGTTGACACTGGTTCACTTCTTAAAGCATTTATCGCTACTGCTTTCTTTCTAAAGCCGCGTTGCATTCTTTCACGTATCCGCTCATTTTTAAATTTGAAACAATCGAATAGTTTGTCCTCATCAATATCTAGTAGGATAGAGCCGTGCTGAAGAATAACACCCTTTTGCCTCGTCTGTGCACTCCCTGCGACCTTCCTCCCTTCAACGACTAGTTCATAATAAGAAGGGGAATCGAAGCAAACGCCAGACCTTGGCGAGCGGAGTTCAGCTTTCTCCTCTTCAGATTGTGGAATGGCAAAGTACGCATCTAGTCCTAACTCAACAAAGCCCAACCTCAGTCCTTCAGAGATCACCCTATAGGCTTCAGTAACGGTTTTTGGCATGTTTGGATAATCTTCATTTACGATTACACTATATGTAACTTCTTTATCGTGCAGTACAGCACGTCCACCGGTAGGTCTTCTTACAAAACCCATATTGTATCTTTCAACTGCTGTAAGGTCAATATCTCGATCTACTTGCTGGAAATAGCCAACTGATAGAGTAGCTGGGTCCCATCCATAAAACCGGATAACGGGAGGGATCAACCCTTCGCTATGCCATTTTAATAATGCTTCATCAAGTGCCATATTATAGGCAGGAGAACGATCTCCTGAATTAATAAATGCCCATTGCCTCATACAAATACTCCTTTATCTTTCCATATTTCCACCATACTCGTTTAGTTTAGCAAAGCTATAACGAGATAACCAATAAACTTTCCTCCTAATTTGTTATTTTCTTTTTGCGGAAAAACGAAAAGACGTGTAAACTTAGTATTGTCGATTTTAGTTGAAAGGGTGTACGGAATAATGGAATGGATTATCGCGTTACTAGTTGCAATCATTGTATATGTAGTCATTTCGAGATTTCTACAAAAAAAGAACTTGAAAACGCTAACCGAGGAAGAGTTTAGGGCAGGTTATCGAAAAGCCCAGTTAATCGATATTCGGGAACCAAAAGATTTCGAAAATGGTCATATCCTCGGTGCAAGAAATATTCCAGTTAGTCAGCTTAAGATGAGAATGAAAGAAATCCGTAAAGATCAACCTGTTTATATGTATGATCATAATGGAATCATCACTGCGCGTGCTGCAAGCATGCTTAAGAAAAACGGTATTCGTGATCTTTATCAATTAAAAGGCGGCTTCAAAAAATGGGGCGGCAAAGTTAAGAAGAAAAAGTAAAAAGCAGCTGCTTGTGTGCAGCTGCTTTTTGTTATGCTTTTTGGTAGCGTAAGATTGGTTTTCTTGCTGCAGTCGTTTCATCGAGCCTTTTGATTACTGTTGTATGTGGAGCTTCCTGGACGATTTCTGGATTCTCTTCTGCTTCTTTTGCAATTTGGAGGAGGCGATCACAGAATTCATCTAACGTTTCTTTCGATTCCGTTTCTGTTGGCTCAATCATCATACATTCTTCAACGTTGATTGGGAAATAGATCGTCGGAGGATGATAGCCAAAGTCTAGCAGCCTCTTCGCCATATCTAACGTTCTAACCCCGAGTTTCTTTTGCTTCTTGCCTGAAATGACAAACTCATGCTTACAATGCTGAGTATAAGGGAGCACGAATGCATCCTGTAAGCGTCTCATCATATAATTAGCATTCAAAACAGCATTTTCTGACACTTGTTTTAATCCTTCAGGACCCATCGTACGAATATACGTATATGCGCGAACATTAATTCCGAAATTGCCGTAGTACGGTTTTACGCGTCCGATCGAATCAGGACGATCATAATCGAATCTGTACGCATCTTCTTCTTTTACTAAAACTGGCTTTGGTAGATAAGGAACTAAGTCTGCTTTAACTCCAACAGGGCCTGAACCAGGACCTCCACCTCCGTGAGGGCCAGTAAACGTCTTATGAAGGTTTAAATGAACCACATCGAAGCCCATATCTCCTGGACGAGCAGCTCCCATGATGGCATTCATGTTCGCACCATCATAATATAACTTCCCGCCGGCTGAATGAATAATCTGAGCCATTTCGATGATATCCTCTTCAAACAATCCAAGAGTATTAGGGTTTGTAAGCATCAAAGCTGCAGTATCCTCATCGACTACTCGCTTAAGGTCTTCAAGGTCTACAATACCTTTTTCATTCGATTTCACTGTAACAGCTTCAAATCCAGCAACTGTTGCTGAAGCTGGGTTGGTTCCATGAGCGGAGTCAGGAACGATTACCTTCGTACGATTAAAATCTCCGTTTGCTTCATGATACGCACGGATCATCATCAGACCAGTCCATTCCCCATGAGCACCTGCAGCTGGCTGTAGAGTCACCTCATCCATTCCTGTAACAGCTACCAAGTTTTGCTGGAGATTGTACATCATCTCAAGCGCACCTTGGACTGTGTCCTCCTCTTGAAGTGGATGAATGAACGCAAATCCTGGGTATCTTGCTACGTCTTCATTAATTTTTGGGTTGTACTTCATCGTACATGAACCAAGCGGATAAAAACCAGAATCCACACCGTGATTGCGTTTTGATAGTGCAGTGTAATGACGCATCAATTGAAGTTCAGATACTTCAGGGAGCTCTGGTTCATTTTGACGGTTAAATTCTTCAGGTAGCCACTCGTTTAAATCTAATTCAGGGACATCAAGCTCCGGAAGACTATAAGAAATTCGCCCAGGTTCACTAAGTTCAAATATTAATGATTGGTCTTGGTTCGTATTCATTGCGCTCCCCCCACTTCTTTTACAAACGTATCGATTTCTTCTTTCGTACGGTTTTCTGTAACCGCTACAAGCATATGGTTCTCGTATTCAGGATAATCACGTCCTAAGTCGTATCCGCCAATGATGCCTTTAGTCAGCAATTTTTTGTTCAATTCCTTAACAGAACCGTTCAGTTTCACAACAAACTCATTGAAGTAAACACCATCAAATACAGTAGCAACTCCTGCTTTTTCTAACTGTGTTTTTGCATAATGAGCTTTTTTGATATTTTGTTCTGCCATTTTTCGAACACCCTCTTTACCGAGAGCACTCATTGCTACAGATGAAGCTAGCGCGTTCAAAGCTTGATTGGAACAAATATTAGAAGTAGCTTTATCTCTGCGGATATGCTGTTCGCGCGCTTGTAACGTTAGTACAAATCCTCGCTGACCTTCTTCATCCTTTGTTTCACCTACCAAGCGTCCCGGCACTTTTCTCATCAATTTTTTCGTTACTGCGAAATACCCGCAGTGCGGTCCCCCAAATTGTGCAGGAATTCCAAATGGCTGACAGTCACCTACAACGATATCGGCACCTAATTCTCCTGGAGGTGTCAAACGCCCGAGCGACAATGGATTACTTGATACCACGAACATCGATTTGTACTCGTGAACGATCTTTTCAAGTTCTGGAAGAGGTTCCAACTGGCCAAAGAAATTAGGATATTGAACCATCACACATGCCGTTTCATCATCCATTTCTTCTTTCAACTTTTCAAGGTCCGTTACTCCATTAACCGAATCTACTTCAACTACATGTAGATGCTGCCCTTTTGAATAAGTGTCGATAACAGCTCTAGCTTCTGGATGAACGGATTTTGATACGATGATCTTTTTCTTCTTTGTTTGTCCTGCACTCAATAATCCAGCTTCAGCAAGCGCAGTTGGACCATCATACATAGAAGAGTTCGCTACATCCATTCCAGTTAGTTCACAGATCATCGTTTGGAATTCGAAGATGGCCTGAAGTTCACCCTGTGAAATCTCAGGTTGATATGGCGTATATGCAGTATAAAATTCAGATCTCCTGATCACGTGATCTACCACGGAAGGGATCGCATGATCATAGACGCCAGCTCCTAGAAACGAGGCATTTTCAATCGTGTTCACATTTTTTGAAGCGAGCTTAGACATATAGCGGATCAGTTCTGGCTCATAAAGCTGCTTTTCTACTTGTAGATCTCCTTTAAATCGAACAGATTCAGGAATATCTGCAAATAATTCTTCTATTGAATTCACACCGATTGTTTCGAGCATCTCTTTTTTGTCTTGTTCCGTTGTAGGCAGATAGCGATGTTTCATGTATTCTCCTCCTCGTTGTTTCCCATTTATTTCTGTCTTTTATAAAATGGTGTTGAAACTACCTTTGCTTTTAACCGCTTCTTTCTTACTTCAACTTCTACTACCGTACCAAGTTCTGTATATTCTTTCTTCAATAATGCTAGTCCAACGTTCTTCTGTAGCGTAGGCGATTGAGTACCTGTTGTTACCTCTCCAATAAGCTCCTCACCAATATAAACCTTGTAATGCGTACGAGGAATACCTCGATCGATCATTTCTATACCTATTAGCTTACGCTCAAGACCATTCTCACGCTGTGAAACAAGAGCTTCTTTACCAATAAAGTCCTCTTCTTTCTTCGTCTTAACAGCAAATCCGATTCCAGCTTCTAATGGAGAAATATCCTTCGTTAATTCTTGACCATACAGGGCGAGCTTCGCTTCGAAACGAAGCGTATCTCTTGCTCCAAGCCCACAAGGTAAGATCCCTTCTGATTCTCCTTCTTTTAGGATTAGGTTCCATAGCTTAGGAGCATCTGCAGAAGCACAATAGATTTCGAAACCATCTTCTCCTGTATAACCCGTTCTCGAAACTAAAGACTTTACACCTGATAGATCGACTTCATCCCTAAATTTAAAGAATCCAATTTCACTTAAATCAGCCTCAGTCAAACGCTGTAAAATTTTCTCCGCTTCTGGTCCTTGAATCGCAAGCTGAGCCATCTCTTCGGATTTGTTTTCAAGTGAAACGTTTCCATCGACATGCTTGTTCAACCAGTCATAATCTTTTTCAATATTCGCTGCGTTCACGACTAATAAGTAATGAGTATCAGAAAACTTGTATACAAGGAGATCATCGACTGTTCCACCATCTTCATAACACATCGCTGTGTATTGAGCACCGTTTACTTTAAGCTTACTCACATCGTTGGTCATCATTTTCTGAAGGTAGCTTAATGCACCTTCACCTCTTACTTCGATTTCACCCATGTGAGAAACATCGAATAGTCCTGCTTTATTTCTTACAGCATGGTGCTCTTCTTTTATACTCGAGAATTGAACTGGCAGAGCCCATCCTCCAAAGTCAATCGTCTTCGCTCCCATAGCTTTATAGGTATCATATAACGGTGTTTTCAATAACGTTTCCATCATTACCCTCCTTGATTTTTACCTCAGTGCTTTCTTTCTACAAAAGAGAGACTTCATAAAACCATCTTACCAAGCACAAAAAAAAGACAGAAAAACCCGCTGTTTGCAGCATAGTTTCTCTGTCCTGTTGACCTGAAAGTTTCTTCCCAAGATAAGGGAATTACATCTTTGGCGGCTAAAATAGCTCTCTCCAGAGGTGCGTCTAGCAAGAGTCTTTTTGCCTGAGAGATTCACATAATCGCTTGCTCCTTCGGCGCTGTCCTGCGACAGTCTCTCCTCTTGCTTTCATTCGCCAATTTTCAGTTTTAAGGTATTGGATGATACTGTTTGTTTCATACTAATAGTGCTTTCGATTTCAATCCTACCACTACCATTAATGCATTGGCAACAATATTTTTAAGAATAAGAGTATTATCACAAGTGGATAAATCACGAACAATAAGCAACCATTTCCTTTTAAGATTCGTGAATAACAATTATTAAGAGAGGGTTTTCATAATGAGGATGGAACTAGCCTTTAACGAGGAATGGAAATCTGATTTTCTAAAACACATAGAAGATGATGGCCCATGGACAAACTGGGAACTTTTTAAACTAGCGATAGAAGCAGAAAGACATACGACGATCCCCTCATTTACGGGATTACAGGCTCCAGCTCACCTTCCTCATTTGACGCCTCATCCATATCAACTTGAAGCCGCAAGAAGAGTAGTAGAAGACATGAACGGCAAAGCAATCCTTGCAGATGAGGTAGGGTTAGGAAAAACGATTGAAGCTGGACTCATCATCAAAGAATACATGATAAGAGGACTTGTAAAAAAAGTACTCATCCTTGTACCTGCGTCACTTGTCTCACAATGGGCGATGGAATTGAATCAAAAGTTTTACATACCTGCTGTCGTTCAAAGAAAAAGTTATGTTTGGGATCAATGCGATGTTGTTGTTTCATCAATCGATACGGCAAAACGAGAACCACACCGTTCGATCGTCTATGAACAAGACTACGATATGGTAATTATCGATGAGGCTCACCGACTGAAGAATAGCCGTACTAAAAACTATGAATTTGTCCAACACCTACAAAAGAAATTCTGTCTTCTCCTTACTGCAACACCTGTTCAAAATCGGTTGGAGGAAGTTTTTAACCTCGTATCATTATTAAAACCAGGGCACCTTGGAAGCTATGAACATTTTGAGAAGGATTATAAGGGGAAAGAAAAAAGCATCGAGGACGAAGAACGCTTACGTACGTTGATCCAAAAGGTTATGGTTCGTAATAGAAGACAAGATACTGAGATGGACTGGCCAGAACGCATTGTAAAAACTGTACCGATCCACTTAAGCGATGAAGAAGAATCCCTATATAGAGCTGTGGAAAGTTTAAAACAACATCCAGTTGCTACAAGAAGCCAGTTTTCTATCATTACGTTGCTTCGTGAAATATGTTCTAGCCGTGAAGCGGCTTACATGACGCTTAAGAAGATGCTTGAAAAAGAGACGATAGAAGACAACACAGAGTCCATCATTTTAGAACTTATGAAGAAGATCGAAACGATTCCTTCAAACTCGAAAGCCGAAAAAGCGCTTGAAATCATTCAATCAATCGATGGGAAAGTAATCATCTTTACAGAGTATCGTGCTACTCAGCTTTATCTGCAGTGGTTTCTTCAACAGCATGGTATTTCATCTGTTCCGTTTCGAGGAGGGTTCAAGCGCAGCAAAAAAGACTGGATGAAAGAACTTTTTAAAAATCACGCCAAAGTATTGATTGCGACAGAAGCAGGTGGTGAAGGAATAAACCTACAGTTCTGCCAGCACATCATTAACTATGACCTTCCTTGGAACCCAATGAGAATCGAACAACGTATTGGGCGAATTCACCGATTGGGACAAGAAGGAGACGTTCATATTTATAATTTTGCTACGAAAAATACCGTCGAAGAACACATCCTTTCACTTCTTTATGAAAAGATCCAGTTATTTGAAAGCGTCATAGGACAATTGGATGAAATCCTGACCCGTTTGGGTATGCGTGATATCGAAAAACATATTTCTGATATCTTACTTCATTCTGAAAGTGAGGGTGAAATCCGCATTAAAATGGACAACATAAAAGAATTGATCAATTATCACAAGGAGGAAAGTGATGCAACAAGAAAATATTCATAACTATTTACGCTCATACTTTCTTGCGAACGATTGTCCAATCATACAAGAAAAACAAGGAGTCCTTTCTGTTCAACTGACGGTCGATTTAGACAAAGAATTGATGAACCGCCCTTTTTATTGGCATTATCTAGAAAAGACAGGTGGAACACCTAATCCAATGTCGTTAACGTTGATCACGAACCAGGATGAGGATGAGATTAAAGGAGAGTTCGTCCACTTCGGAGCACCAAGGCTTCATCAAATCTTTTCATCAACAAAAAAACTAGCATCGTTCATACGGCTTTATGAAAACATTCAATCCACGTCACAGCAGCACTCTCCTCTTCACCCATGGCTATGTTTGAACGTTAAAGTTTCTTATCGGTGTGATCGAAAAAAAGACCGTCTCCTGTCACTCGGTCTACACCTTGTTAGTGGAACAGTAGTAGATGATTTTCATGACAAACTTAATGAAAAGAACTTAACTCCAAAAATTCCTGACTACACGTTCACAATCAGTCCGATCATTAAACCAGCAAGCGGAATCGCACGGCTCGAGAAAGTTGTTGAAATGGTAATCGCCAAAGAAGATCATTCATGGTCTGAAGAGGCGAAAAAAAGGTGGGCTGCAGATCAGATACTACTCGATCAATTTTATGAAGATAATGTTGATGCTGAAAGCTATGCTGTTGAAAAAGAAGCACTACGAAAACAATATGAGCCAGTCATTACAGCGGAGGTTATTAACGGAGGTATCTTTTATCTTTCCCCATAATAAAAATGCTCGGACAATGGGTCCGAGCATTATTTCTTCCTTCTTATAAACATGCCGATCGCCATCGGAATAACGCCAAACCATCGAAATAGAAAAGGCTGCTTGGCCGCTTTTCGTTTCTCCCTCTGGTTTACTCTTTCTTCTTTTGGCTGATCTATATAAGAAACAACTTGCTGCGTCATAAATTTCACTAAATCATTCGAGGACATATCAGGATCACCCTTTACGTTATTCTAGCTTTAGGATGTCCACTTCTTGCTACATTTAACCGATTAAACGCTTTATTTGTTCAACGACTTCCTCTACTGTTAAGTTAGTTGTATCAATCGTTTCATGCGCATCTTCGTAAAATGAAATCCGCTCAGAAAAAATCTTTTCAATCTGCTCGCTTCGATTCTTAACATCGAGCAACGGTCTTGAAGAATCACCTTCAAGTCGTTTTACGATTTCGCGCGGTTCGCAGTGTAAATAGATCACCTTTCCATTTTGTTTCATAAGATTCCGATTTTCTTCTTTTAATATGATGCCACCACCCGTACTAACGATGACATTTTCTACTGGTAATTTTTTAAGGGTAGCTGTCTCATACTCCCTAAAGGCTTCCTCACCTTCATTTTCGAAGATCGAAGAAATCTCTTTCCCCGTTTCAGAAACGATCGTTTCATCTGTATCAACAAGAGGCATCGATAGTTCTTTTGCCAACTGATAAGCTACAGATGTTTTACCAGATCCCATGAACCCTGTTAAGTATACTGCTCTCATCCTAACTCGTCTCCCCACTTCAACACTTTGTTATTTAATCGATCATAGTAGAACGTTACGGATGTTTGCTGACCTGAAGCGGTTACGCCAGTCAAAATAATTTGTTGATCACTATCTGAGATCGAGGTAATTTTGGCAATCAACGTACCTTCTTTATAGGCAAAGCTTTTTTCTCCATAAATCGTTCCACTTTTTTGTATATATAAAATTGTATCTTTCATACCAAGAACTAGCAAGGCTACCTTGTTAAGGTGCAATTCCTTTTGTTCAACAAATGCTCGTTCACTTGCTGTAATCGTACTAAGGTGAAGCATGTATCCAATCAGTAGCGTGCTTACTAACATCATGGTTGCCGTCATGTATCCTCTCTCGTTAAGACGCTCCTCCCATTTGATAATACATTTCCTCCTTTTTAGATCCGTTAGAAAATTCGAAGGTAACGATAACACGCTGACCCTGCACTAAAACTTTTATCGTCTTCACTTTTTGTAGTACAACTTCGTGACCTGCTCCATTCACACGCCGCCTTATTACATTTCCGTACTGTTCATATAAAATGGTGTCTCCCATTGCGCTAGTAAGGGTGAGCTGCTTCCCATTCGTTACCACAGCGGTTGCTCCTCTAACCTCTCTTGATAGCAACGAATGAAAGAGCTGTTCTTCTTCAAGGTGATAATCCAAACCTGTTGGTCTTACAGATGCTACCATCAAGGATGGAAGTAGCCCAATCAAAACAAGTACTACCATAAGCGTGATCAATACTTCGATCAAAGTAAACCCTTTCTCGCTACGAACCATGAGGTAAACTCCGACAGACACCCTTACCGTTTTGCGACTTAACGCACAACCGATTATGCTCCAAATCAACCATATAAATTTCTGTTTCTTTTTCAATCATAGTAGGGGGCGGTAAATGTAGTAGAACATAGTCAGTCCAGACTCCATCCAAAATCGTTAGACTCTCTACTCGTTGTGATGTAATGATGCGCTTCTCATATAGGAGGGTGTATAGAGGTAAGATACTTATGGAGAGTGTGGTCAGGATCGTCAAACCAACCAGCGCATCCATCAGTGTGTACCCATTATTTTTTCTCAATATAAAAACGACCCGCTCCAAGCTGAACGACAAGTTTATATTCCTCCTTGCCATCACTGATCAATAGTGTTCCTGCTTTTTGTATATTCCCACTCCCGACATAAATGATTTGATGTCCTAATGTGCCCTGATGAATTGTAATATTCTCTGGGAGTTTAACTGATTTCACTACGTTCGCTGCATTATTGATGATGGTATATGTGTGTGAGGATGGAGCGATAGACAAACGATGAGGTTTACCTGTGCTATACGCTAATTGCTGTGTATACCGTATATCAGATTGTAATTTTTCGAGGAATTGCCGTGTGGAAGAGGCTGTCTGAGTGGGTGTGATTTGCAAAATCACCATTCCAAGCAAAATAGAGAACACGGATAAAACGATCAAGATTTCGATTAATGTATAACCAGAACAAGACAGCTGATCACGATGTACTCTCAACAGATACAACCCCACTACCATCTATTGTAATCGCTTCTCCACTCGGACATACCGTTGCTCCTTCTTCTAAATAGCCCTCACTCGTTAACGTACTGATCGAAGTAGGCAAACTGTCGTTGTCAGCTTTATAGGCTGCAACTTGAGCCTTAACCACTTTGACTGTTGCATCACAGCTTTTTTCACCAACCACTTCGTTATTCTTCGTTAAACTTGGCACAGCAATTAATAATAGCATCGAAATGATCATGATCACGATCATCATTTCGATCAGTGTAAAACCCGCTTCGTTTTTTATAAGTATTCTCATCGACACATGTTCCTCTCCTAGATAGATTGCAAATAATAAAACATCGGTAATAATATCGACATAAACATCAGCATAACTACTACACCTACTCCAACAAAACTAATAGGCTGCAATACCAAAAATCCTTTTCTTACAAGCTCTTCAAACCTTTCCCCCATCACCTCCCCATAAAGTATTAACTCCTTGCCCAAATTACCGCTCGCTTGTCCATGCATGAAAATTTCTTTTACTTCTTGAACATAGAGGCTTTTACATTCGAACAAACCTTCTAGCTTCTCCCCTTTCAAAAGTGAAATCGAAATCCGGTGTGCTTCTTCTTGTAAAAGGATGAAGTGAGATTGTCTTCGTAGTAGCTCGAACGCAGCTGAAATTGATAATCCACTATTCAATAACAAACCTAGATGAAGAGTAAGATGATGAGTGATGTATATTGGAAGGAAGGTTTTTACGAATGGGAGCTTACAATACATTTGGATTTTTGCAACAGCAGACGACTGTCTTTGTTTCATGACGAAAAAAAGATAGCTTACGATCATCGTGCAAACTAATAAAGTTAAAAATAGTGGGGTTAGTTGGATAAGATACATGAAGAGACGTGAAACGATAGGAAGAGGAACATCGAGGGACTGGTAGAGAACATTGAACTTCGGTAATAAGTAGTGGCCTACAATGAACAGCATAACAGCTGTCATCCAGAATAAGATGATGGGATATGCAAGGGTACTTCTCAGTCGCTTCTGCCATTCACTCCTCTTCTTCATCAATTCTCCTGAAGCAACAATGCCATTAGCGAAATCACGCTGTTCAGACATACACAGATAAGAGAGGATATCATCTGGAAATTGAAACTCGGATAGTACATCGTGGAATGCGTTTCCCTCTTTTAGACGAATGATCATCGTTTGGATGTTCTTCTTAATATGATCTTTTTGATAAATCGAATAAACTTCGAGGGCATTCCCTAATGTGTACCCTTCTCTTAGCATCTTACCTGTGCGACAAAGAAAATCAGCTTTCTGCTCAAGCCTCCATTTGGATCGATACACGGTTCCATAACCCCAATTCTCTTTCAACAGTTTCTTTATCGATAAATCCGAGGGCATACGCTCTGAGAACATAATCCTTAATCGTCGTTTGACCTTGTATTGAAAGGAGCGTCGGATCATGAAGTGCTTTTTGGAGATGTAAACCGGCAAGTATTTCAACGACCGCGAGTTTTCGGTGCTTTCTTCTCTTTAAGCATTCAAGTGAACAAACTTCACAAAAAGGGCATTTAATAGGGACGAGTCTTTGTGTCACTACTCCTCTAAGGGTTTGTGCGATATAGCTAAGGGGGATGCCAAACTCAAGAAGGCGGGGGATGCACTCAAGCGTACTGCCTGTATGGAGGGTAGATACAACTAAGTGCCCTGTCATGCTTGCTCTTATCGCAAGCTGCGCTGTCTTCTCATCTCTAATTTCACCAACGACTAGTATGTCTGGATCATGTCGTAGTCCTGCTTTAAACCCCTCATAGAAAGACAGCCCTGCTTTTTCATTCACTTCCATTTGTATAAAGTCAGGGTTTCGTTTCTCAATAGGATCCTCGATCGTTAATACACGACGCTGGCGTTTTACACTGAGGGTTTGCAGAAGAGAATAAAGCGTAGTAGTTTTTCCAGAGCCTGTTGGGCCCGTAATCATGAAAAGCCCACTATTGTAGCTGACAATTTGAAGGAGACGGTTTGCTATTGTAGGAAATAAGAAGAGTTCTTTAAAGGCATGTGTTTCATCTTGTGGGAGAATGCGGAGTACGAGACTTTCGTGATATGGCGTAGGGATTGTAGATAAACGAAGGTGAAAACGATGGGGATAAAGAACAATGTCCATCGCTCCGTTTTGTGGACGACGTTTCTCTCCAATATCCATTCCACTAAGGAATTTAAAATGTGATAACACCTTTTGACTTATTGAAGATGAGAGCCACATTGCATCATAAAGCTTATTATCCACTCGAAATTGGATCAACGTTCCCTTTTCTTTAGGATGAAAATGAACGTCTGATGCTCCCACCTCCACTGCTTGTTTGATAATTTCTTGGCCTTTTGCTTCGATGTTCAGATAAAATACACCTTCTTCCGCTTCGATATGACGGCAGAAAACGACACTTTTCAAACCGTAAGAAGAAGTATTCGTTACCTGATTCTTTATTCCTTCTTACCTTTCAAGAAAATCTTGTATGACTTTTTGAAACTTTTTCCGCTCTTCAAGGAATGGATAATGATTACTTTCATGAAAAACAACGAACTCTGAGTTTTGAATACTGTCAGCCATTTCTTGTGAAAAAGGTAATGGACACTGCACATCATGCTTACCACATAGGATCATCGCAGGCGCGGTTATCTTCTTGAGCTGTCTCGTGACATCGAAGTGCATGATTTCTCTAGCAAAAAAATTCATCCTTACTGCCGAAAGCCCCTTATGTATTCCCTTAGAAAATAATTCTTCATACTGATCTGGGTTATAAAGAGAAAGTTTTGTACGATTCATTGAGATCGTTTGACGCTCATCTGGAGATAAGGCAGGATTTTTCAATTGTTCAATATAACGCTGCATGTCATCATATTCTGGATGTTCACGATGATAGATACAGTTTCTAGACGAAGAAGCATATTCACGTGCAGCTGCACCTGCAAGAATTAGTTTAGAAAGCCCTTCTGTAGCATAGATCCCATACACACAGCCTAGCATTCCTCCCGTTGAATGCCCTGCGAATGACCAGCTTTCGTAGCCTAGCTCTTTTCGGATCGATTCTAGATCAAACACTGTGTCGAGCATAAAATACTCATGAGGTTCATCCGCTGCAGAAGATTTTCCGGCACCTTTTAAGTTAACGAGATAAACAGTGTGATGATCTGTAAATGTATCTGCAAAATAATCCCCTGACGCATTAAATTCTGAATATAGGTGCGTCACACATATTGGAGAGCCACTCCCCTTTACAAACACTTCAAAATATCCTCTATCTGTCACAACGTTTTTAATTTCCCACTCCATTATTATTACCTCCCTCTACCATATTAGCTTCATCGTGGAGGTAAATAACCCTTCTCAATTCACAATTATGTAACAAACCAATAAAAAGCGATACGCGGAAAAACTTCCTGCATATCGCTGTGACATAGATTATGTTTCATCGTATTCAAGAAACTGGTTGGACATTACCGTTTTTTCTATTTTTGGTCCAAGTAATTAAAATAACTCCAAAATAAATGTATAAGTTTTTACTATAGGCTCATACTAACATTTGTAAACAGGCATTGGGCTATAGCCAAGCGGTAAGGCAACGGACTTTGACTCCGTCATGCGTTGGTTCGAATCCAGCTAGCCCAGCCAATTTTATGATACTACTGCGAAACTTTTCTTTCGCTGGTTTAAATTCTGTAATTCAGATTTATTGTATCCAACAATAAGTTTTTTTCCATTTGTTACGATTGGTCTTCTTAGTAATTTTGGTTCATTATGCATCAATTCGAGCATCTCAGTCACAGTTAGGTCTTCGATGTTCATATCGAGCTTTTTGAATGATGTGCTTCTTTTTGCTAGGATTTCTTCTATGCCTTCTGTTGACATCGTGATAATTTGCTTCAACTCGTCAATAGTAGGTGTATCCTTAAATAAATGTCTTTCTTCGAAATCAACATGATTTTCCTTTAGCCAAGCTTTCGTTTTCCTACATGATGTACAGCTTGGATACGTATAAAATAATAATTTATCTTCCATTTTATTTCTCCCCTTTTCATTTTTTCGCGTTAAGTAACTCTACCCAAATTATACAACTATTAAACAAATATTGTACAAGAAAATGATTTGTAATTTTAATAACGATTTGGGATAATAAATTGGAACCCTTTACAAGGGTAGGATGTACTCGACACAAATTTGCCATGAGGCTAGCATTTACTTTTTATCAACAACTCATATATAATACGATATGTATGGGAATGAACGAGCAAGGGAGGAACTTCTTATGCCTAGAATGTACAAAGTATTGGCTTTCTGGACAGGTATCTTCTCACTGATGGGTTTTGTCGGTGGTATGCCTGTAGTCGGACTGCTTTTCCTTGGTCAGGCCGGCATGTTTTTTGCGTTAAGTCTTTTGAACTTAACTGAACGTACTTATCTTTATATTTTCGGTGTATACTTAACGTTATTTATGGTCGGTTTTTCCTACTGGTCAGTGTTTATGATGACACCAGGCTCTGGCGGTCATTAATTAAAGCAACGAAAAAGACGATGCATGTGCATCGTCTTTTTCGTTGCTTACTTTTGCTGCACGACAACCTGAAATTGATTCATTTGTGACAGCCAGTTTACAGCTCTATTTTTTTTGTGTACAGGGGAAAATGGATCATTCTCTCGGTTATCTTCAACGAAATCCAGCAGGCCATGATTAACGAGAAAGCGCCCCTGTACCTCACATTCAAGACATCTAAAATGATGTTCTTCACCGATCCTCCTCAAAGCATCTAACGGTATGTGAGTCGTTAAATCCATTTCACCTATATTTTCTAGAGGGTTTTGAACGAGCTGATGTTTATAATAACCTCTTAAGCTCCCTGAGCTTCTTGCTGGATGATTCCACTCGTCATCTGTGTAGCCGTAATCGATCGTATAGATTCGCCCTTTCTTCATCCAATTAGCAATGGAGATAAACCAACTCATCATATAAAGAGGGACCTCTATTCTTTGCCCTTCGTTCATTAGGAAGCCATAGTTTTCTATCCAAATTAAGATAGCTGAATCTGTACAAGGTTTGTATACCTCGATTAACTTTCCATCAATCTCGGATAGCCCAATTAGAACTTCGTACAACATCCCGTTCTTTTTCTCAACCACTCTGACTGGAAAAGCATCTAGTAACTCATTTGAAAAGATGATGCCTTCGAATGATTTGAGTGCGCTCTTTAACTCTTCGATCGAGCTGTAAACCATAACTTTATCGAGGTTCTTCGTTTTATTCTCAATGATTTTTCTATGATATGGACTTGTCTCGACTACATAGTACGTAAGACGTTTGTACAGTTCCTTATCGAACGATTGTATCTCATCAAGGCATGAGAGCAGAAATTCACCTTCTCCTGCTCCAATCTCAACGATTGAGGGATGTAGTACATCTGTTTCAATCGCTGTTGCAAGAGCTCTTCCCATAACACGACTAAATACCTCATGTACCCCAGGAGAAGTGTAGAAATCTCCTGCTTTACCAGTCTTTTTACGGTTAGTTCCATAATACCCTTCTTCGTCGTACAAGCTTATTTCCATAAACCGTTCATAAGAGATTGCTTTTTCAGTAGAGTTAGCTATTTCTGACTTAATCTTAGTTAAAATTGACATATCTCATAGGGTAAAACCATTTAAAAACGGATTATTCATCATTTCGTCCTCGATTGTCGTAGCAGGACCATGACCTGACGCTACAATCGTACTCTCAGGCAACTTTAGAAGACGGCTATGTATACTCTCGATCAACTGCTCATGGTTTCCTAATGGAAGATCCGTACGGCCGATACTTCCCTGGAAAAGTGCGTCTCCTGAAAACACAACGCCAAGCTCTTTGAAATGAAAAGATACACTCCCTGGAGAATGTCCCGGTGTTTCATATATATCAGTACTAAACGATCCGACAGTTAACGATTGTTCTTGCTGAATAAGATTGTCAGCTGGTTTCGCGACGATATCTTCTACCATTGGGAACAGTGAAGAACCATTCAATTTCGGATCTTCAAGCCACTTCGCTTCCGCTTTGTGTAAATAGACCGGAATACGATATTGGTTGCGAATAAAATCAACTGCTCCGATATGATCGAAATGAGCATGCGTGAGTAACACTGCAATAGGCTTCAGTCCTAGAGATTCAATTTCTCCTGAAATCTTACGCCCTTCTGCTCCTGGGTCGATGATGAGAGCTTCTTTCTTTTCGTTCCATACTATTGCTGCGTTAGCCTGTACAGGACCAACCGCTATCTGTTTCCAATTCATTCAAATCGCCTCCATTGAAAGTTTATGTTACTTATTCTACACTATAAAAAACTCGATTTAAAAGGAGATGTACGAGATGTCTATCGTTTATGGAGTCGAATTGATCCCTCCTTCTGGTGCTTTGCCAGGTCTCATTTCTCAGCTTGTAAAAAAAACAGGTGAACTCGTTCATGCGATCGACCGTGATGGAAAGCTCGTCATTGTATCTCATGAAGAAGAAGCTAGCTTGCTAGCAGAATTCTATGACTCAAAACATGCATTTGGTGAAACATATACGCTCATCAGGTTATCCGAATCATGTAGAACGACCCCTCAACTACCTGACTATGGATTTACTTCTCAAAACAACAGGCATTATTTATACGAAGATATGGTAACAGCATTTTCTATTGAAAGAGGGGATGAAGAACAAATTGAAATGGCGCTTCTCCAAATTGAAGAACATCTCATTGCTTCTGACAACAATGTGTTTTATGTAGACGTTATGCAAAAAGAGTTGATGGAAGGCATCGCAAGGGCTTACCAAATCGAGCTAACATTTTTGAAGGAATGACGCCTCGACAAATCATAAGAAAACGGTTAAAATAATAAAGGACTTATGTACATATCCATTAAAGTTAAAATTTGTTCAGATTTAACCATGCCATATCATCCTAAATTAAGGGTATACTGATAATGATTGCATGGATAAGGAGGTATTCCGGATGGGTTTAGCAATTATTTTTGCATTCGTCACGTTATTTTCTGTTTGGGGCTTATTACGTTCCTTTCGTGAAAAAAACTTTATGGGCCTTGCCTTTGCAGGTTTAACTGTTCTAGTTTTTGGCGCATTTACCGTTGCTACAATGATCGATGTTCTCTTCGGATCTGGAGGCGGCGGAGGCCACTAAAAAAACAGCCATTTGGCTGTTTTTTTTTAGTTTCTATGTCTATTTACTGACGCTAGTTTATCTTCCATCTTAACCTTCTTATCTCTTCGATCGTCTATTCGAATATTTGTTGCTACTCTTTCGATCCCTTGTTGAAATGGTGATTCATGGATCGCTTGAATGACCTCTAATAGATCTGACAACTCACCTTCGATCAGTGTACTCATAGGTGTCAAACGGTAACTAATCCGATCTGTATAAGAATCTAGGATATTTTGGACCTCAGCCACATATTTGCTAACACTTGGCTCTTTGGTTCCAATTGGAATAACTGTTACATCTACAATTGCCACATCAATCTCCTCCTCCAAGAGTTTGTAATTGCATATCATTGTTAAAGAAAAATCTATATGTAACAAGCGATATAATCATTGCACATATTGAAACACACGAAAAGATACTTATGGATACAACGATTTGATACCTAATCGCATCTATTGGAGAAGCTCCACCTAAAATAAGTCCAGTCATCATTCCGGGGAGCTGAACCAACCCGATTGTTTTCAGTGTATCTACGTTCGGAATCATTGATGCTCTGATTGTTTTTCGTATAATCATTTTGGACGCCTCTGCTGGCTTAGCTCCTAATGATAATGCTGCGAGGATTTTACCCCTGCCGTCATTGAATTCATTTTTCATTCTCTCAAATGCAAGCCCTGTAGCTACCATACTGTTCCCAATGATCATACCACTCATCGGAATAACCTGTTCTGATTTGAATGGGATAATATCGAATACAATCCAAACGGAAAGGACGAAAACCTCAATAATCAATAGAGAAACAAACGATAGCGTAAAGGCAAAAGGAACACCCTTACCTCGCTTAGCTGCCTGCAACGAGGCAATCACAAGCATGACGGTTACCCATAAGCCTACACCTTGCCAGTCTTCTAATGAGAACAATAAAGTAAGAACATAACCGATCAGAAATAATTGAACGACCCCTCGAAAAGATGACCATATCGCTGATTTACTTATTCCGAGCGAGAAATAATATGACATTGAGACAGGTATCATTACAAAAATAATCATGGTGAGAAGGGACAAATTTGATATCTCTGTCATACCTTAACCCTCAAGAAATCTCATAAGAGCTTCAGAAGTCGGATTATTAAATAACTCTTTAGAGTTCCCTTTTTCCTCAAGACTTCCCTCATTCATAAAGAGGGTGTACGTCCCAATTCTTTTCGCCTGTTTCAAATCATGCGTGATCATTACGATTGTCTTCCCTTCTTCAGTTACGAGGCAATCTAATAATTCTTCTATTAGTTCGACTGTTCTCATATCTAGCGCACTCGTTGCTTCATCGAGTAATAGCACATCAGGATCATTAGCAAGCGTCCTAGCTAACGCTACTCTTTGTTGTTCCCCACCAGAAAGATGTTCAACATCTTTCGTTAGCATGTCCTCAGGTAGATGGACTTTTTGTAATAGAGAAACGCCAAGTTTGGAATCCCAATCCTTTTTTAGTGAAGGACCGAACTTCAAATTATCCTCAACGGTACCATCGAATAAGTTAGCTTGCTGAAACACCATCCCCACTTTTCTTCTTAATTCGTCAATCGGATAGTCAGCCATCGGCCTCCCTTTGTAGGAAATTTCACCTTCTTCAGGATCCGTTAGGCGATTCAATAGCATGAGTAAACTACTCTTCCCAGAACCTGAAGGTCCAATAACCGTAGTTAACGTTCCTTCCATCAGTTCAAAATCAACATTCTTCACACGTTCATTTCTCACATTCTTTGCAGCGATTATTGGTTTCATTACTTGACCTTTCTTCAATAGAGTTATCATTATCGTTTATAACATATCCAGTTTCTATTCACCAGTTATAAGGGTTCAATAAAAATACCCACTTCAATAGGAGTGGGTATCAACGCTTTGATTTATTCGATAAGCAGCATGATTAGTAGGACCGATTCCACTACCTAGAGGAAGGGAATGCTGTATCGCAGAAGTAATAAATTCTTTCGCAACGGATACAGACTCAGAAATGGACTTTCCTTTTGCAAGTTCTGCTGCGATACAAGCCGAAAAGGTACAGCCGGTACCATGAGTGTGTTTCGTGTCGATCCTTTTAGATTCGTAGTAATAGTATTTTTGATCTACGTAAAGAACATCTACAGAATCCTTCCCATTCATATGGCCACCTTTGACTAACACTCCTTGACATCCGTAGTTAGTCAGTTCCATTGCCGCTTTTTCCATGTCTTCGATCGTTTGAATTTCCATACCGTTCAGTAACACCGAAGCTTCAGGAATATTTGGAGTAATAACGGAGGCTAACGGCAATAGGTCTGTTTTTAATGACTCAACTGCTTCTTTTTCTAAAAGCGTCGAACCTCCTTTTGCAATCATGACAGGGTCGATCACGAGGTTCGTTATGTTGTACTCTTTCAATTTCAAAGCAATGGTTTGGATGATTTCTGCAGAAAAGAGCATCCCTGTTTTGATCGCATCCGCTCCGATGTCCGATAATACTGCGTCGATTTGTTTCGATATCGCTTCTAAAGATTGTGGATAGATGCCATGAACACCTAGAGAGTTTTGGGCAGTTAGTGCAGTTATAACGCTCATCCCGTAGACATCTCTCTCTTGAAACGTCTTTAGATCAGCCTGAATCCCAGCTCCCCCTCCGCTATCAGACCCTGCAATCGTAAGTACTTTATACATTTCCTTTCATTCCTTTCTAAACGAACTGAAACCGTTCCGGTCTAAAGCTCTCGATTGGAATTTCTTGAGGCATTTCTTCGATTTCATTTGCGATGATTTCAGCCGTTACTGGACTGAGTAATATTCCATTACGGTAATGTCCTGATGCTATGAGGATTGATGGTTTTTCAATAACCTTTCCTATGATCGGAAAACCGTCCTGTGAGGCTGGCCTTAACCCTGCCCATTTATGAAACGGTCGTTCTTCCCTTAGATCAGGTAACACTTTTTTACTCCAAGATTCTAAACGGTTTATCCCATGCTCCGTAACACTAGTGTCAAAACCGGCAATATCTTCAGAAGCACCTGCAATTAGCGTTCCGTTCTCTTTTCCAACAAAATAACCTTGACTGGTAAACACGATATGACTTAATGATGGGCCATCATATGCACAAATCTGTCCTCTGATCGGAAAAACAGGTAATGAGCAATTTAGTCCTTTTTCCCAGTTCTGTGACCATGCTCCGGTTGCAAGCACAATAAAGTCACCTTTTATCAAACCTTTATCTGTGCTAACGAGGTGAGGCTCACCATCTACTAACTCTGCCTCGCCAGCATGTTCTATGATGCTAACACCAGCATTTCTGCATGCTTGAATCAATGCTTTTACATATCCCGGTGCATAGATATGACTTTCAGCAGGGCACCAAAGTGCAGCGTATACTTCGTCAGAGAGTAAAGGCTCCTTTTCTCTAGCTTCATCTCCTGATAACAAGTAGGATTGTATTCCATATTCACTTTGCCACCGTTTCTTTGCTTCTAGCGAAAGGAGTTCGGCTTCATGAAAAATAGCATAAAGGCTTCCACAATTGCTAAATTCAAATGATTCATTCGATGATTGCATGATATGCTCGACCCAATCAGGGTATAGATTAAGACTTCTTTGGCATAATTTAAAGAAATCATCAGGGTCTTCAGTTATCTCGGAATAAGGAGCAAGCATCCCAGCAGCAGCACCAGATGCTTGTCCACCACATACTCCCGATTCAATTACGGTAACTTCAAATCCTCGTTTCCTGCACTCATAAGCGATCGACAGGCCGATGACACCTCCACCAACTATTGAAACGCTAGCCATGTTACAACACCCTTCTACTTCGAAATATAGTCTATCGTACTACTCGCAGTGGCATACTTTTTCTTAGGTATTCGACCTGATAAATAAGAAAGTCTTCCCGCCTTAATCGCGTGTTTTACTGCTTCAGCCATCTTGACCGGATTTCTTGCTTTTGCTATTGCCGTGTTTAACAGCACACCGTCGGCACCAAGCTCCATCGCCTTTGTTACATCTGCTGCGCTACCTAGTCCCGCATCAACGATGACAGGAACCGTCAACTCCTCTGTAATGAGTTCGATATTATATGGATTCAATATTCCTAGCCCAGTTCCGATGGGAGACCCGCCGGGCATGACTGCAGCTGCTCCAGCTTCCTGTAACCTGTAGCACAATGCTGGGTCATCCGATGTATATGGTAAGACTACAAATCCATCGTTCGCTAAGATCTCTGTCGCTTTTACTGTTTCGATTGGATCTGGCAATAGCGTCTTATCATTTCTGCTCACTTCAATCTTTATCCAGTTGCTCAACCCTGAAGATCTAGCTAATTTAGCGATTCTTACCGCTTCCTCAGCAGATGTAGCACCAGATGTATTGGGCAAGTATTGAAACGTTTTGTCACCCAAGTGCTGAAGAATCGCGTCCTCGTCAGGAGAGTTCAAATTGACTCTCCTGATTGCAAAGGTTAATACTTCAGCCTCTGAAGCTTCGATTGCCTGATTTTGTACGAAGGGATTTGGATACCTCCCTGTTCCTAGGAACAATCTAGAGTCGAATTGTTTTCCACCGATTGTTAGTACATCGTTCATATTCATCCACCTCCCACAAATTGAACAAGTTCAATTTTCATGCCATCTCTTAGCTCCGTATCGTCCCAACGGTCACGGTCTATAATCGTTCCATCTAATTCAGTCGCTACCAAACCTTTTTGTAACTGGAAGTGATGAACCACATCCGCCATAGTCGCTACTTCAAGGTCATACGTTTCGCCATTAATATGCAGTCTCATGATTCACCTCCTTTGAACGAATAATCTTATCAATGAATGCTTCACTAGTACCTTGAACGTTAGAGCTACCTACAACCTCACTAATTACACATATTCGGGACGCACCAGCACTCAAAACTTCCTCCACGTTATGGAGCTTGATCCCACCTATTGCAACAAACGGTATGGTAATTTCTGATGCAACGGCTTTAATGTAAGCTGTAGTCACTGGATCGACCACATCGCTTTTACTATTCGTTTTATAAACAGGTCCAGCTCCTATATAATCCGCACCCTCTTTTTCTGCAAGGCGCGCTTCCTCTATCTTGTGGGTAGAGATTCCTATGATTTTATCCGTACCTATAATTTGTCTTGCTACGCTTATCGGTAGATCATCCTGTCCTAGATGAACACCATCTGCATCTACAGCCAGTGCAACATCAATATGATCATTAACGATAAACGTTACATTGTGCTTACTTGTCAATTCACGGAGTATCCTGGCTTTTTCCAAAATCACCTTCTTGCTACTGTGCTTATCACGAAGTTGGATAATCTCAGCTCCGCCTAACATTGCCTCCTCCATCACATCATATAAACTTCTATCAGGATGAAATTCTTCACCGGTTATAACATATAGGTTAAAATCTTTCATTTTTATCCTTCCTTTCTCAGAAAAATATAAAAAGCCCTCATTCCGCGTATGGAATGAGGGCAGTTATCATATTAAATACCTCTACCGACTTCCCTACGCTGGTATAAACCAGATCAGGTTCAAGGGTATAGAAAGTATTGGTTTCCTATTCTCAGCCTACCCGAATACGTAGGCACCCCTAGTCAACAACTATTCAGTTCTCTTTCATTATGGCAAACAATCATAATGATGACAAGTAAATTACATATAGAGAGAGGATAGAAATATCCCTATCGTATCGTTATAAATCTTACCAAATTGACTTATAGGAAGCGGGTTTTCTCCCTTTCCTATCTCTACTGTAAAGCCTGGTCTTCTAAAATCTTGAATAAACCAATCTTTATAGCCTGCAAAACTATCAACATAGCGAATCGGGCGATAGCCACTCAACCTTGAATATTCAGTTACTAAAACTTCAGATTCAGGCGGCTCAAGACCTTCATATCCCCAAAAGATGACCTCTCCTTGAGAATGGAATGCAAGTGCTCGGTCAAAATTCCTACGTTGTGAGAGTTCTGCAATTGCAATTGCTTCAGGCTCACTTAAAGGTTCATAACCAGGAAAATTTCTCGGTGATGGTTTCTTCGGCTTCCGTTCTGCCTCTATTTCCCATTTAGCAGGATACTGATTATTTAAATCTACACCTCGTATGTTCGCTTTCCAGCGATTAAAGTCTCCACTCCCATTATTTAGATCGTTCGCTAACGTGCGATATGGCTCTTCTTCTGGCAAGCCATCAATGACCAAGTTTACTCCATCAGGGTTTACCATCGGAACAATTGAAAGGGACGTAGAATCGTAAAGAGGTGGCAAGTAAACACCACTTAGCACCTGAGTGTTCGTAAGTGCCATTAAGTAATCGTTTAATAACTTCATCAATAGGGCTGTTGTCAGCCATTCATTTGCATGAAAGGCCCCATTCATATGGACTTTCTTGGAACCCACGCCTACTCGTAATTCCGGAATAGGCTTCCCCATAACAGACTCACCGATAACAGACCGTTTTATAAACGGATAAACAGCTAACAGCTTTTGTATATCTTTTACCATCGTTTCATAAGTATAATTTTGCTCTGGATTCACAAGAGGCCAAATCATTCGAATGGGGACGTTTACTTTCTCTCCAACTTGTAACGCGAAAGGATTGGCATCATTAATGAGTAAGATTCCATCCAGAGGCGCGTCATACCACAAAGCTATACTCCAGAGCGTATCTCCCTTTCGTATCGTATAGCTTTTCGTTACGTAGCCAGGTATATTGATCATATCTCCTATGACTAGCCGATTTGGATCAACGCTTTCATTGCTATCGATGATAAGCTGCATTGGTATTTGAAATACTCTGCTATACTTCCACATTGTATCTCCACTCTTCACTCTTACTCTCATATCCAATCCCTCCACCCTAGAAGCCTTCATACTATGCTATGTAGAGAGCTCATCGTAGTATGCTAATAAACCAAAACAAAAGAACCATGCCCTGTGGGCATGGTTCTTTACTTACTGTTCTGTTTTTTCGCTTTCATCAGTGGGTTGTTCGTTGTTTTCACCAAAGAAACGAAGCAGATCGCCGTAGACGATTTTATCGGAATAGGCAAGATCCGTTTTAGCTTTCTCCATGTATGGTTCACAGGCAGCTTTATCCGTTTCCTCTCCAGTTTCTTTGTCATAACAAACGTTATTGGTATAAAGGTGGTCTTCGGTGATAAAGCTTCCGTCACGAAGAATTGTAAAGTTATCTTGCTTTTCTGCGAATAAATCGTTACCGAACTTAATCATATCTTTGGTTTCGATTCCGAGAAGGTGCATAATAGTTGGTTTCAGGTCAATTTGACCGCTTACCTGTTCCATCACTTCCCCTTCTTGACCAGGAATATGAACGACTAATGGTACTCGTTGTAATTGAGTGGTCTCAAATGGCGTGATTTCTTTACCAAGGAATTCTCCCATTGCCTTGTTGTGGTTCTGAGAAATTCCATAGTGGTCTCCATACAATACGAAGATTGAGTCTTCATATAGCCCTTCTTCTTTCATGCGTTCGAAAAACTTCTTAAGAGCTTCATCCTGATATCTTACAGTCGTGAAGAAACGATTCACTGTTCCATCATCAGAAGTCCACTCTGGAATGTACTCATCTTCTTTTTCAAGTGTAAAAGGAAAATGGTTTGTGAGCGTGATGTACTTTGCATAGTAAGGTTCAGGCATTGTCTTCAAATATTTAATCGACTGATCAAAGAAGTACTCATCTTTCAGTCCCCACCCGATCGAGTTTTCAGGAGTTACAGAAAAATCATTGATGTCATAGAACTTGTCATATTTAAGAGCATCATACATAACATCACGGTTCCAGAAACTCTTGTTGTTTGCGTGGAACACTGAACTGTAGTAACCTTCTTCACTTAAAACCTCAGGGCTAGCATTGTATTCATTTCCAGAATGTGTAAAGAAAACCGCTCCACTTGGAAGTCCGTACAAGGAGTTTTCAACAATAAATTCTGAATCAGATGTTTTCCCCTGTGCTGTTTGGTGATAAAAGTTAGGGAAATAATAGCTATCTTCAATTAGATCATTAAGGAAAGGTGTGATTTCCTTACCATCTACTTCTTCGTTAACAACGAAGGTTTGTGTAGATTCGAGTGAAACGAGGATAACGTTTTTACCTTCTGCTTTTCCAAACATTTCTGGGTTTGGTTCGACGTGATTGGCTTTGACATAGTTTTCAATATCCACAATCTCACTGCCATCTGCAAAAGCACGCTGCGCTTTTGCTTTAGACTGGAGAACAGCATCGTAAACATGGTAGTTAAATGTTCCGATATATTTAATAAGCATTTCACGGTCAAATGTACGTGTTAACAGCTGTGGACGTTCTGTCTCTGCAAGACCTACGTTGACTGCGAAAAGCGCAATTGCACTTGCGAAAACAATAGCGATTTCTTTCTTCTTCACTTCAAATTTTTTTGTCTTACGTACCATGAGGTAAACAGCTAACACAATGATATCAAGGAAGAGGAAGAAGTCATATCCTCTTACGAGCTCCGTAATACTGTTTCCAAGTTCACCCATGTTATTTGTTTGGAATAACAATGGGATCGTGATGAAGTCTGTAAACTCACGATAATAAACGACGTTAGCGAATAATATGAAAGAACCAATGAAATCGATTATTAGTAGAACTCTGTTTCTATACTTAGGAGATGCGAATAAAGCAAAACCTAGGAACAATAGAATAGAGCTTAATGGATTCAGAAAGAGGATAATCCCTTCCATTTTATTCTCTGTTTCAATGTTAAAAGCAAATTCATATACAAAATACGTTTTAATCCAAAGCATAATTGCTACAATAAAGAAAAATGAATATTTGTTTTGTAGCTTTTTCATCATTTACTTAGTACCTCCTTAGTTGGCTATAAGGAAAGAGCTACCATCTGTTTCGTTATCAACCATACATAAACGATATGATAGTACGTTTTTGGAAATAATTCAACTACCTTTTCTCCTTATTTTCCTCCAAAATCTGCGTTTTCATTTAAAAACTTGTCTTTTCCCTACTAATAATAACGATTCATCCGAATAAAAAGTTTCAATTTGGGTTATTTTACATAAAAAAAAGAGGTCTTATTGTTCAGACCTCATTAATTCCCGGTAATGTTAAGGATTAAACATGTTTTATCAGGACTTTTGCATAAGCTTCGTCTTGACTAACCAAGCGCCACCAATGACGCCAGCATCATTTCCTAACGTTGCGATCGCAAAATCAGCACCTGCTTTTACACGTGGAAGTGCAAATTTATCGAATTCTTCTTTTAATGGTAAAAGCAATGTATCTCCTGCTTTAGACACGCCTCCGCCTATCACGATCTTCGACGGATTTAAAGCATTCGCAAGGTTAGCGATCGCCAGTCCTAGATGAGATGTAGTGAAGGTTACGACTTCTGTTGCATGAGCATCACCTGCTCGATACGCGTCAAAAACGTCACGTGCCGTAATTTCTCCGCTTATTTTATGTAAGGATCCTTCTGGATGTTCATCCATCGTTTCGAGCGCTGTTCTGACAACACCGGTAGCAGATGCAATCGTTTCTAGACACCCTTTCTTTCCACAGTTACACTGAACGCCACCATCAACGATCGATGTAATATGACCAATCTCTCCAGCCATACCATTCGTTCCATGAATAATTTCTCCACCAGAGATAATTCCTCCACCTACCCCAGTCCCAAGGGTTACACATAAGAGATCTCTTGCTCCATCTCCTGCTCCTCGCCACATTTCACCAAGAGCAGCTATGTTGGCATCATTATCAATGATTACTGGTAGCCCCGTTTCCATCTCAAGCTTGTCTTTCAAAGGAAAATCTCTCCAGCCGATGTTCACCGCATGATAAATAAATCCAGTTTCCATTTCAATAAAGCCAGGGGCTCCCATACCGATTCCGATAAAATGACTATTCGGTAAGCCCAATTCTTCCATCTTATCATCCAAAGCTCTAGCGATATGTGTCGTTATATGACGCCCTTCTTCACTTTTATCAGTAGGAATCTCCCATTTATGCTGTATTTCCCCATAATAATTAATAAATGCTAATTTTATTGTTGTGCCTCCAAGGTCCACTCCGATAAACCATTTCTTTTCCACCATCATCATCCACCTTTTTCTCTCTGTCTTATTTTAACGGAAAACCTTTTTTCTGTAGAAACTCTTTCATATAAGTTCGAACGGGATTTGCTAACTTATTTGCCATGAGAGAAGTCCACCCAGCCTTACGCTGCCCCTGTGTTCTCTCTTCATAATAAGAAGAAATTGTTTCATCATATTCCTTCAATCCATTTATGAACGCTTGTTTGTTAGGTTCGTATTCGTCAACGTGATAAACATTTCGCAAGGGCAATCGCGGCTTTTTATCTGGTGTTTGTTCTGGAAAACCTACGCAAAGACCAAATAAAGGAATCACTTTGGAAGGAAGGTTTAGAAGCTCACTTACTTCACTTAGTGAATTTCGAAGCCCGCCGATATAGCATATGCCTAGACCCATAGATTCAGCAGCGATCGTGGCATTTTGAGCAGCCAATGACGCATCGATCAAGCCAACCATAAATTTCTCGGTTGATTCAGTTGTTTCTGTTACATCTATGTTATGAAGATTCGCTGCTTCATGGTGGCGATTGTAGTCAGCACAGAAGACAAAGAAATGACCATTCTTTTCAACATAACTCTGATTACCCGCTAATTCTGCTAGCTTTTTCTTCTTCATCTCATCTTTGACCCCAATGATTGAATACGCTTGAATATAGCTAGAAGTCGAGGCAGCTTGAGCCGATCGTACAATGGTGTAGATCTGTTCTTCTGTTAAAGGTTTGTTTTCAAATGCTCTGATAGAACGGTGTTCTAGTAGTGTTTCAATTGTTTGATTCATATTTGTCCCTCTCTTTAGTCATTTCAGCTTTAAGTATCATTCTTGCTTCGAGATACAAATCTTGATCAATCATTTTCATGTCATATAACTCGTGTAATTCTTCCTCCATCAGTTCAAGATCTCCTAGTCTGTTCCCAGTATAGACGAACATTCCGAACCTTTTTAGGAGCTGTTGTACTTCAAAGACTGTTTTTTTCATTTTACTCACCAGTTTTATTATAGCAATCCACACCCTCAAGTAAAATGATTCCGCACAAATAAAAGGCATTCTCTCTTAAGAGAATGCCTAATTATCACCGATCTGGGTCTTTCGGATGCAGTACGGTTGGTCTTCTGTTCTTAATCGGCATTGGAGAACGTAGGATAACATCTCGAAATGCACGGTAAGAAAACGGAATGAACGGCCATAGATAGGGAATATGGAATGATTTTGTGCGAATGAGCAGCAGAATCCATAGCGTGATTCCAATCGAAAATCCAACTACTCCAAAAGCGGCAGTCAAAATCAACAATCCAATTCGGACGATACGGTTCGCAAGACTCAATTCATAAGAAGGTGTAGCGAATGTACCCATCGCAGCTAATGCTAAGTATAGAATGACTTCATTGATAAATAAACCAACTTCAACCGCAACCTGTCCGATAAGGATGGCAGCTACAAGACCAAGGGCTGTAGCAAGTGAAGAAGGGGTGTGAATCGTAGCCATCCTTAAAATATCGAGTCCGATCTCAATCATTAAGAATTGTAGGAAGATCGGTATGGTACCTGTATCTTCAGTTCCAATAAACTGCAAGTTTTCACCGAGTAATTCAGGGTTCGATGCAAACAAATACCATAACGGCAAGATAAAAATACCTAGCCAAACAGCAAAAAAGCGAATCAGTCTTAGGTACGCACCCACTAACGGCTTTTGTCTGTATTCCTCCGAGTGTTGAAGGTGATGCCAAAACGTAGTTGGTGTGATCAATACACTAGGAGAACCATCTACGAAAATCAAAACATGTCCTTCATAAAGATGTACAGCTGCAGTGTCTGGGCGTTCTGTATACCTTACGAGAGGGTAGGGATTCAATGGACGACCACAGATAAACTCCTCAATGGTCTTCTCAGCCATCGGAATGCCATCTGTATCAATTTTTTCTAAAGAATCTTTAATTCGTTTCACAATTGAAGGATCCGCGATATCTTCTATATAACTGATACAGACATCTGTTTTAGAACGCCTTCCAACCTGCATATACTCCATCCTGAGCGTTTTGTCTCTCACTCTTCTTCTTGTTAGCGAAGTATTGAATACGATTGTTTCAACAAACCCATCTCTTGCGCCTCTTGTTACTCTTTCTAAGTCTGGTTCCTGAGGACCCCTTATTGGGTAAGTTCTAGCATCAATCATAATGATTTCATCGATCCCATCTACTACTAGAGCAGTAGGGCCTGATAACACCTGATCGATTACCGCATCAAGATCATTCTGTTTATCAATTTCTACGTAGGGTAAGTGAACCTGCATCAACTTTTCTAGTGGATCTGGCTCAAGCTGATCTGGATCTAACTGCGAAAGTAATTTCATCAAGTAATGTAGAATATCATCCTTCACAAAGCCATCTATTAAAAACATCGCCATGCTTCTACCTGCGTATTGTAAGTCAAGCTGAATAACATCAAAGCTTTTTCCGACACCGAGCTCTTTATGTAAATAGTTCACGTTATCTGCAAATGACTTCGTTACTGGGTTTTTAATTTTATCCTCAGACATACGTCCCCCTCCTCATATCCATATATCCATCATTAACCAATACCATATTGTGCATACATGGAGAATAATTGGGCACAAAAAAAATCAGCCGAAAGGGCTGATTTTCTTAATCGATCATCGAAGACTGGATGTATCGATATATTAATTCTGCTGTGTGAAGCATGGATGATTTGTGGGTGCGCTCATATGCGTGGGACGCATCGATTCCTGGACCGATAAGAGCATGTCGAATATCTGCTCCTGCACGTATAGCCGCGGATGCGTCTGATCCGTAATATGGATAGATATCTACTTTATAGTCAATATCGAAAGACTCTGCTAAATTCACTAATTGATTTCTAAGGCGATAATGATAGGGACCGCTTGAATCTTTTGCGCAAATGGAAACCGTATATTCATCTGACGATTGTCCATCACCCAAAGCCCCCATATCCACTGCTATGTATTCAATCGTCTCATGAGGAATGTTTGAGTTTCCACCGTAGCCTATTTCTTCATTGTTAGAGATAAGAAAATGTGTCGTATAAGGTAGGGTTATCTCTTCTTCTTTAACCTTCTTAATCGTTGCTAGAAGCAAAGCAACGCTCGCTTTGTCATCTAGGTGCCTTGATTTAATGAATCCACTTTCTGTTATTTGAACGCGAGGGTCAAACGATGTGAAGTCTCCTACGCTGATTCCGAGATTCAATACATCCTCTTTAGAGTGTACTTGCTCATCCAATCTAACTTCCATGTTTTTCTCGTCTCTTTTAATTTCACCGTTATTTTTATACACATGGACAGATGTTTGATGAAGTAAGATCGTTCCAGTATACCTCTTACCAGAGGACGTAATGATTTCACAATATTCCCCTTCGATGGCATTCCAACGAAAACCTCCGATTAAAGATAATTGGAGTCGACCATCGCTCTTAATATCTTTTACCATCGCCCCCAAAGTATCAACATGAGCAGTTAGCATCCGATGTTTCGTCGTGTCTTTTCCTTCAATCGTTGTGAGAAGGCCACCTTTATTATTTCTCCTGCAGGACATCCCTAATTCTTGCAGTCTTCCTTCAACCCAGCTGATCACTTCATCTGTATATCCTGATGGACTAGGGATACTGACTAGTTCCTCTGTCGTTTTCAATAATTCATCTGCATTAAATTGATTACCCATTTCGAATACTCCCTTTCCTATCCCAATAATCGTCATGCTTTTTACTCTACTAAAAATCAACATTCCATCATAGTATGATGACAAGCTTATTAATTTTGGAGGTTCAGGATGATTAAGAAAATACATTATATCATCATGCTTAGTATGATAGGTTTTTTTGCACTCATCCTCGTAAACACAAACAGTAATCCAGTGAGGGAAACATTCACTTATTTTCCTCCTGATCCAAACACAACGTTTGAGTCATCACAAACCTCTCTTTCCATCTTAACGCAGGAAGATGAAGATGAATACACGCTAAGCTTGAAAACAGAATCAAATTTGAGTGAAACAGCATACCTCAGGCAGGACATCACATTACTGTATGAAGAAGGACGCTTATTAGAAACGATGTCCAAGTGGGAAGAAAATGCCAAAAAGCTTACCAATCGAAAAAAAGTTAAGAGTGAAGATAGCGGTCATTACGAAGCGATCTCGTACCATTATGGTGAGATTCATTACCCTAATGATGTTATTAAAAGCGCACAAGCGATGAGCTATGATCAACTCTATGTGATTGATTCTCCGATGACACCACTCGAATCCTTCACAGTTCCAACCAGCAGCGAGGAGGAAGAGTGGAAGAAACTCTTAGATCACGCCACTTCACAACAGGCACAGATCGTATTTAAATCATTACTCAATCAGTTTCAGGTGAATCCAAGTGATTATTATATAATTCCATTAACAAAATTGCACAACTATCAAGATTCTCCTCTACCTGGTCTAACAAAGGCACAGTCGGTAGATGCGATCGGAGGAATATGGGAGGGGTTATATAAATACTATTTTCTTGGGATTCAACCAGAAGAAGGTGAATTTGAAACTCCTATAGGAAGTACGATTCCATATATCCTCCTTCACAAAGAATCACCATATTTATTAGTGCTTTATCAAACGAAAAGTGGTAAAAATGTTCAGCTCATACAATATCTTAATAAACCTATCATTAGAGAGCCTGATAAGAATTAGCTTAATATTTCTTTATCACAGTTGAAAGTTCTTGAAAGCTAATCACCTCAGGTACAGCTTTGTCTATTGATTTTGAAGCCGTTTGTCTTGAATTAAAGTAGATGACATCAAATCCAGCTTCTATAGCGGGATTGATGTCCTGACTCATGGAGTCTCCAATATATAAGTAGTTTCCTTTCGTTTCTTTAGCATAGTAGAAGAGTTGAAGATCTGGTTTTGCAATACCAACTTGTTCAGAAATATAAATATTTTCATCTTTGAACCATGTATCTAATCGTAACTCTTTGATTTTTGAACGCTGAACCTCATTAGAACCGTTCGTTATGATACCTAAGCGTACATGTTGATCTGAGAGTTCATTTAGAAGTCTTTCTGCACCTGGAAATAATTCTGCGAATGCTGCTACGTTGGCTTCATATTGATCTTGAAAGATGAGTGCTTCCTCATTAAATGTTGAGATATCGAATGTCTTATTAGCAGCTTGGAAGCGATTGATCTGATACGTTTCTCTCGTCCACTGTCCAGATTCATAGTACTCCCAATATTCATCACAGTAATGTTTAAAAACATCAAACCACTTATCAGGAGAAACAGATGCGTTTTTTCTAGTAAGCATTTCATCAGCACAATGCAGTATTGTTTTACGAAAAGCTTTCTCGTGATCATAGAGGGTATTATCTAAATCAAAATAAATATGTGTCCAATACATGTTTCCACCACCTAAAAAACCTCCGCCAGATGGCAGAGATTTAAGATAAAAACGAAGAGAACAGCTTTTTGCGAACACCTGGTATCTTCAAAGAGTTTCCTACTACGAAACGTCTTACCATCGCAATGCCAAGTAAGCTGTTTACTATTCTATAACGGTATTCATAAATAACGATTACAAACGATAGCAACAAGATCAATCTAGATAGTTTCATGGTATATCCTCCTGTAAACAGTATGTTACTAATACTGTTTACAGGAGGGTGTTGTTTTATCCATTTTGGAGCGTATTAGACTTTTGAAAGCGCATATCGTTTACGTATCCTAACACGATCGTAAATATCGGAGAGAGCCATAAGAAAATAGCGAACGGTAAATAGCTCAGTACAGAAACACCTAGTGTTTCTGCGAAGAATGCGCCAGAAACTCCCCAAGGAATGAGGGGGTTCACAAGTGTTCCAGCATCTTCTAGCGTTCTCGATAAGTACTTTCGATCGATACCAGCCTTATCAAAGAACGGCTCAAAGGTTTGGCCTGGTAACAAGATTGATAAATATTGTTCTCCCGTTAATAAGTTGACCCCGATAGAAGAACCAGCAGTTGCTGAGATCAAATGTCCTTTGCGATTCAATAATTTTGTAAGCCCCGTCATGAGCGCTTGAATAATTCCTAATACTTGCAGTACACCACCTAGTGCAAGAGCAAGTAAAATTAAGGAAACACTCCACATCATCGATTGTAAGCCACCTCTGTTAATAATTCCATTAACTAGCTCACTCGATGTTTCAAGTACAAATCCATTTTGCATCGTGTTCAAGATCGCTGTTGCAGAAAAGACTCCTTGTGCTCCAATCGCAACTAGAATCCCTGCAATCAAACCAGAAATTAACGTTAATAATACAGGAACACGTCTAAGAGCTAGAATGAGAACTACCAATGGAGGTAATAATGTCCAAAACGTAAGGTTAAACTCACTCGATAGCACGGAAAGAGATTTCGATAAATCTTCTGGATCAACAGAAGCGGAAAATTGATTGCTCATGATGAAGAAAAAGATAATCGTCACGATGATGGCAGGAATAGTCGTATTCATCATATGTCTTATATGCGTAAATAGATTGACACCAGACACAGCAGGAGCGAAGTTTGTCGTATCTGATAATGGAGACATCTTATCTCCAAAACAAGCACCAGATATAACGGCTCCTGCTGCTAGAGCTGGATTGACTCCCATCGCTGTTCCAATTCCCATCATAGCAATACCTATCGTACCGATTGTTGTAAATGAACTACCCGTGAAGCTCGAAACAATAATTGTAATTAATAAAGCACTAATTAAAAACCATTCAGGTTGTATAAACTTCAGTCCTCCATAGAGCAGTGCAGGAACTGTCCCGCTTTGCATCCAGATTGCAATCATCATTCCCACAATAAATAAGATCAAAACAGGTTTTAATCCAGTTGTAATACTTTCTAGCAGGCCTTTCTCAATGGATTCCCACTTGATTCCCCTTAAAAGACCAAAAAGACTAGTCCCTACAATTCCAACTAAAAGAGGCATGTGTGGTTCTACCTTCATAATGATAATACTGAAAAGCATCCAGCCCATAAGTAATGAAATGACGATGAGCGCAGATGAAAATGATAATTTTTTCACAGTTTAACTCTCCCTTTTTCTTAGATGACTATTAATAAGTTTGTCCTATCTCTATTTTTCCATAAAAAAATCCCTTCTCTATAAAGAAGGGACGAATTGTCTCGCGGTACCACCCTAATTAACAGCATATGCTGTCCTCTTAAGCTCCATAATATCGACTGGAATGCCGGGTATTACTACCTAGTTCCTCAGCTGTAAGTTCACTTTCTGACTGCCCCGATTCACACCTTCCACCGGGTCTCTGATGCTGCTATTTCACAAGCTACTCGACTGATTCATAACTTTTCCACTTTTATGCTTTTGTGCGTTTAAGTAATACCGTTATTTTATACCTAATTCTTTAGTCTGTCAAGACATATAAAAAAGCACCAGTGAGAACTGGTGCTGTGTTACATGCCGATATACCTAGAATAAAGAGCTTTAGCCCGCCCACTATCGCTTGTTCCTTGAACGAGCACTCGCCCATCAGGAAATATGACCAACCGCTCACCTTCTTCTAGCTCTGCTTTGAGTAAGAACGGCGTTTTCTTTACTTTAGCAACTTTTTCGAGTTTAAGAGACCACTCTTTCAGATCAAACGCCTTCTCAAGATTGATCTGTATCGTTTCTCTACCACATAAGGAAGCAACCTCACTGGCTGCACCATGTTGTAATGCTGGAAACTCTTTCTTTTGGCAAGCAGGGCAGTCTGTTTTCGGCGAAGAATACTTCATGGAATACGTGTGATTATTCCATATATCTACTGTCAGTAAACAACGATTTAATTTCTCATAAGCACCTACAATGTATTTCATCGCCTCTGTCACTTGATAAGAAGCGATAATATCTACAATTGGCGAGATAACACCAATCGTATCGCATGTTTCACCAGTAGTCCCTCCGGCGTCTTGAATAAAGCATCTCAAGCAAGGGGTTTCACCAGGTATGAAGAGAGCGGTCATTCCACGAGAACTAACAGCACCTCCATAAACATAAGGAATTCCTTGTTTGAATGCGGCATCATTGAGTAAGAAGCGCGTAGAGAAATTATCCGTTCCATCCATCACCATATCGATCTCTTCCATTAGTTCAAGAATATTTGACGCGTTTACATCAGCCGTAATGGCTTCGATCGTCACCTCAGAGTTCATTTTTTCAAGCTTTCGTTTCGCTGCAACAGCTTTTGGCAAAGTAGCTTCAACATCATCCTCGTCAAATAACATCTGACGTTGTAAGTTGCTCTTCTCTACATAATCACGGTCAACGATTCGAACTTTGCCAATGCCTGCTCTTACCATATGATTAGCTATAGCAGTTCCTAACGCGCCCATTCCAACTATGAGAATACTTGTGTCCCCAAATTTCTTCTGTCCTTCTTCTCCAATTTGTGAAAATAACATCTGACGTGAATAACGCTGGTACTGACTCATTGATTCGGCCCCTTTCGGATTAACATATATTCTTCTATGGTATTCACGTTCGTAAAGGATTCAAGGTATTTATCTTCAATCATCACATGTCGTACTTTAAGCTGTTTAAGTGCAGCCATCACTCGTTTATCGCCTAGTAGTAATTCATTTTCGATGCTGTCCTTACAAGTGTATTTGTACAATGCACAAAGCGGCTGTATACGACCATTAGCAATAGGGATAATGGCATCAGCTTCCGGATGGTGTTTTGCCTCTTGTATAAGTTTAGAAAAAAGATCTGCAGTAACGAGTGGCATGTCACAAGCAACCACAACATAGTAGTCTGCATTTATTACACCCATCGCAGAAATAAGACCTGCTAGTGGGCCCATCCCTTTAAATCTCCGATCATCCACAATAATATCTGCATGCTCTTCCGATTCGAATCTCGCCATAAGCTCTGGCTTTGTAACGATGAGACATTTATGCACATGTTTCGTTAACTCATTGACGATTGTCTTATAGAAAGGTGAACCTTGGTATTGGACAAAAGCTTTATCGTGACCAAACCTTCGTGATTCTCCTCCTGCTAACAATACACCACATGCTTTCATAGGAACCACACTCCACAAGCTATGCCTCCACATAGAGAGGAAACCATGTTAACGACATCGTTATTTATTCCACTAATTCCTTTTATCTTTGTGGTGCCAACCCCACAGTGTACGGTGCGTTCAGTTTTGAGAGAACATGTCTCACAATAGAACTCTTCCTGAATGGTTGCACCGATTATGGTGTCGATCATACTACCCAGCACTCCAGCACCAGTGATCACAAGAAAAAGTGTGAATGGTAGATCAAAAAGAAAGAAGCCGACTCCCGCTACTAGTAGTGAAGCAAGAAATGATGCTAGTAAACCAGGCATACTCACTGCCCCAGAGGTGCCTCTAGGTACAGTACGTAACTTGAGGATATGGTATGGGTCTCTCTTTCCGAGTACGCCGAGCTCTGATGCCCACGTATCTGCATTTGATGCAGCAAGAGCTGAAATAAAAAAAGCAATCCACCATAGAGAAGGAAACATTGCCATCATAACACCTGCAAATGCTGCTGCTCCTCCGTTAGCTAACACTTGGTACTCATCTCTCGCTGAACCCTTTACAACGATTCGTTCTGTTTCTTGCTTTCGATCTTGTTTATACTTACTCCATAGTGTAGAAGTTCCAAAAAAAACCCCTAGTAACACTAACCCTTTCCAACCAAAACCATATGCGATGGCATTTCCGGTGAATATAGCGGCAACAGTACCTTTTCTAGTCAATGCTCCCATCTTCAAGCCAACGACACCTGTCAAAAGAATAACGATGAAATAAAGGAGCATCATGTGAAGCGTAAAATCTTTTTATCTGTAATGAGTGTTTCAACTGGAAGATCGAAAGGCTCGACAGGTAATTTCTCGACTAATTGAATGCTATATGCTAATGACACGGTTTGATTATCATATTGCTGCAAAAACCTGTCATAATAGCCTCCTCCGAATCCAATCCTGTAACCGCTCTCATCAAACAATAATCCCGGTATGACCAATAGCTGAATGTTCTTTGGCTCACAAGCTTTTGTAAGCTCGGGTTTAGGCTCTTTCAAACCAAAATACACTGTTTCTAATTCATCCCAACTGTTTAAGTAGCGGAATGTCATCGACTTATCCTCTGGATGGCATTTCGGTACAGCAACTTTCTTCCCAACTGACCACGCATGTTCAATAACTTTCTTCGTATTCACTTCATTTTTCATTGCAACTGTTAGTCCGATTGTCTCTGCTTCTTTATAGGGATCATATGTAAAAAGGTTTTCGAGGATCCGGTCATCAAGTTCTACTTTTTCCTTGTTTGTCATTTCCTTTAGACGGCTTTTCATATTGGTTCGCAACATTTGCTTTGTTTGCATCATTACCTCTCCTCTATATGATCGTTACTATCAGTGTAAGGGAAAGAAGACAAATAAAAAAGCAGTAGGATAACCTACTGCTTACTTTGTTTCGCGATGTAACGTGTGTTTCTTTAGTCTTGGGCTATATTTTTTAAGTTCAAGACGATCTGGGTTTGTACGTTTGTTCTTTGTTGTAATGTAGTTACGATCGCCAGTTTCAGTGCAAGCCAATGTAATTTGTACGCGCATGAATATCCCTCCAAATCCTATCAAACTGTTCATTTAACAACATACTTTATTATGATAACAAACAAATATGGTTCTATCAAGTTGTTTTTAGTGCTGAGAGAACTTTATATTTTTCTATATAATCCTTGACTACATCAACATACGTAGCGTGTGACCACGTAAGCGGAGCAACCGAGAGCGGCTTTCCTGTATAGGGATTGACTTGTTCAGGCAATATGCCACTTGATAAGGAGTGCTGGTGTGCCCATTCAAGGTGTACCTTTGCTTGGGCTAACTCCTCGACCGAATTTGCTTTTGCGATTTTCCACTTCGCCATCCATAATGTGCAAATGATCCAAGGGTTTCCCGGTACCTCTTCTACGTTTTGTGATTGTTGAAAGTAATAATCACTTACGTAGCGAGCTATTCCACCGACGGATGTTTTTACAGAAAGGCGCTCTTCTATTAATTCCATTGTTCTAACAATCCTCGGATCATCAGGCGGTAGTACTCCAAATGCAAATAATCCAAATACACTACTCTCGATCGTATAATCTTTCGTTATCTCCCCTGTTTCACTATTTGTATAAATCCCCCTAATAAAACACGAGCGGTCTTCATCGTAAAAATGTTTTTCGATTCCTTTTTTAATTTTCTCTGCACCTGCAAAATAACTCTCTGCACGATCGTCTTCACCAAATAGTGTCGCAAATGAATATGCGGCCATTAACCCACCATACGTTGCTGCTGCAGTGAAACTAAACACACCTAGACGCTCTTCCCATAGATCGTAGGAAGGGTGAGGTAAACTGAGCGATTCATCCATATAATCGAGCAGAAATCTAGCACCAGGCCGAATAAGGTATTTATAAAGTGATTGAGCAAACTCGATATCTCCCGTTGATTGATAATGCTCCCAAAAGGCCCACAGAACAAGAGCCGTCTCATCTTCTTGAATAGGAAGCTGCGGAGATCCTTTTAGATCGATATAAGGATGCCAGCTCGAACCAACCGATCCATCTGGATTATACTTATGATGAAGGTAGCCATCAACGGACAACAGCTCAGCACAACATCTATAAAAATTTGAGACCATGCCGTGATAACCTGCTTTAGATAATGAAGCGGCTATCAATGCCCCATCCCTCGGCCACATATAGCTGTAGTGATCGCGATTATAATGAAGGATATCAGAATCATTAGCAGCGATGATTGTTCCGTTCTGGTTAGTTTGAGTACGAACGATAAGAAGACTTCTCTTATATAGAGATAATAGATGAGGACTTAGATCAGATTCAGGAATAACTGATTTGTTTACCCATCTGTTCCAATACATTCGGATTTTCTCAACCGTTAAACGAGTTCCGATTTCACTCACATACGCATGTAGGTTGTTAACTTCTTCCTTCGTTCTGCCGACTGTCATCCAATAATAGGCAGTCGTTTCAGAGTTAGCAGCAATTTTCGTTTCAAGCGAAAATGTACTATCAACAGATCCTTGTGCGATCGGATTCACATGGAGGTGACCATCTTCTGCATCGCGCCACGTACCTTCTGCAGATTGAAATCGTTTGACCCCTGTTGTATATTGCTCG
This sequence comes from Anaerobacillus sp. ABR4_321, assembly GCF_056158505.1. Taxonomy (NCBI): domain Bacteria; kingdom Bacillati; phylum Bacillota; class Bacilli; order Caryophanales; family Bacillaceae; genus Anaerobacillus; species Anaerobacillus sp. ABR4_321. Next base: position 2,088,637 of record NZ_JBSWTK010000001.1, on the reverse strand, counting down.
ATACCTCCACCATCTACCTCTCCATTAAACAAGAAATATCGATACCGCTTGTAATGAATAATGGATTTAGTGTCTGGACAAAAGTAAGCCGTGTCTCCTACTTCAGTTTCATATATGTTTAAATCTTGATGAAAGAACAAACGGACTTCCTTTTCTTTTTCTTCTAAGTTTTGAATCGTGATCTTACGTATCATCAACATTTCCCTCTGATGGACACCTTCTTCAAATATTAATTTCAATCCAAGATGAGGATGGTATGCTGAACTGTACGTAACAAGAGTATCTTCGTCATAATCAGGGTTTATTTCCCATTCGGATGAATGTAACCATGAAAAATTCCCATCTACCCATACTCCAATCCTGTTTGCATGTCCTTGAACATGATTTTGCTGACCTACATAAGGGTAATAGATATCTCTGATCTGCAAGAACTGATCCATATTGATCAAGAGTTGTCCGTTTCCAATCACTAAGTGTCTAGGCATCTTGTCCCTCCTCGTCCACATCTATTTTAGTGTATTTCACAAACCTTCGAGAGATTACTTGTACGAGAGATAAACATAAAAAAAGCCGCCTTCCTATATAGGAAGGCGGCTTACATATTAAGCGTTCAAATCGTATCGTTTACCTTTTACAACATAAATCACACTTTCAGAGATATTCGTGCAGTGATCACCAATTCTCTCAATGTAACGACAGATAAATGCGAGTTGCTGAATCTGACTAATACTATCAGGGTATTTTGTCATGAGTTCGAGTAGTTCTTTTACCAATCGACCATACATCGTATCGATTTCGTCATCAGCATCCGCAACAGCTTTCGCTTGATTCACATCTTCTTCATAGAAGGATGACAATACTTCTCTTAGCATGTTGTTTGCTTTTTCAGCAAGAGCAGGTATCTCTTCGATTGGCTTTACGAAAGGTTTATCACCGATTCGGATGATCGACTTCGCGATGTTAACAGCCAGATCGCCTACTCTTTCAACATCAGTAGAAATTTTAAGCGCTGAAATCAAACGACGTAAGTCTGAAGCAAGTGGTTGCTCTTTTGCAATAAGCCAGATTACTTTTTCGTTGATCTCTTCTTCGAGTTCATTAATTTCGTGATCATTATCGATGATTTCAAGAGCTTTCTCTACATCCTGGTTTTTCAATGCTTTAATTGATTCGTCAACAGCGAGCTGAGCAAGAGAACCTAGCTCTAACAGTTGAGCTTTGATTTCATCTAATTGTTCTTGGAAATTTTCTCTAACTACCATAAACAGTCACCCCCGAAATTTTTAACCGAAACGGCCAGTAATATAGTCTTCTGTACGCTTATCTGATGGATTAGAAAACAGCTTGTTCGTATCAGAGAATTCAACCACTTCACCATTTAGGAAAAAGGCTGTTTTATCGGAGATTCGAGCTGCCTGCTGCATGTTATGCGTAACGATGATGATACTGAATTCTTTCTTCAATTCTTGAACGAGTTCCTCAACTTTAAGTGTAGAGATCGGATCAAGTGCGGATGTTGGCTCATCCATCAAGATAACGTCTGGTTCGATTGCAAGACAGCGCGCAATACAAAGACGCTGTTGCTGTCCACCCGAAAGACCGTATGCATTTTCATTCAATCGATCTTTCACTTCTTCCCATAGAGCTGCGCCTTTTAAGCTTTTCTCTACGATTTCATCGAGTACTTTTTTATTCTTGATTCCGTGGATTTTAGGGCCGTATACCACATTCTCATAGATAGATTTCGGGAATGGGTTTGGCTTCTGGAATACCATTCCTACTTTTGTACGAAGATCTTCAACTTTATATTTGCTATCGAAGATATTATTGTCACGGTATTTAATATCACCAGACATTTTTACGATCGGCACCATTTCAACCATTCTGTTTAGGGCTTTGATAAATGTAGACTTTCCGCAACCTGAAGGTCCGATAATTGCAGTGACCTTATGTTCAGGAATTTCAAAGTTAATATCCGTTAACGCTTGATCTTTCCCATACCATAAGTTGAAGTTCTCAATTTTGTATACTGATTGACCATCTGCTTTTTGTTCAGCTTCAGCACGTTGAGGTTTTTGGATCTTTTTTTCATCCATAATTGTTTTCATGATAACATTCCCCTTTTCATGTTGATGAGTAGAGCACGACTTTTCTTATAAACGTTTTGAAAATTTATTACGAATTAACACAGCGATAGAATTCATGATTAAAAGCATAGCGAGTAAAACAATAATTCCAGCTGCCGCTACGTCATGGAATTCTGTTTGTGGACGACTTGTCCAGTTAAAGATCTGAATCGGCATAACAGTAAAACCAGAAAGAAGGTTCTCAGGTAAATATGCAACGAACGTAAGAGCTCCAATCATTAGGAGTGGTGCTGTTTCACCAATTGCTCTTGATAGTGCCAAAATTCCCCCAGTCAAAATTCCTGGAATTGCTGCTGGTAGTACGACTCTGCGAATGGTTTGCCACTTCGTCGCTCCCATTGCGTAAGATGCTTCCCTTAATTCTTTCGGCACAGAACGAACGGATTCCTGTGAAGCTACAACGATGATCGGCAAGATCAATAAGCTCATCGTTAAACCACCGGCAAGAACACTACGTCCCATCTCAAGCATACGAACGAATACTGTCAGACCGAGTAAACCAAATACAATAGATGGCACACCCGCAAGATTTGAAATGTTCAATTGAATGAACGTCGTAAATCGGTTTTTCTTTGCGTATTCTTCAAGGTAAATCGCTGTACCAACTCCTAGAATCAATGAAACAGGTGCAATGACTCCCATAACCCACAAGGAACCATAAAATGCAGCCTTTATTCCTGCTTTTTCAGGGAAACGTGATGCGAAGTTTTGAAAGAATTCTAAGTCTAAATACCCAATTCCTTGAGTGAATATCCGATAAAGGAGGATAACGAGAACAACAAGCGCGAACATAGTAGCCCCAAAAAAGACTCCTTTTAGAACGTTGTTCTTCATCAACCTCGTTTGCATTTTACTTTTAACTTTTGATTGATCGATTAATTGCATTAGTATTCCTCCCTGAATCTTCGAGAAATATATTGAGCGATGAGGTTCATGATCAGAGTGAATAAGAACAGCGTCATCCCTACTGCATAGATACTATAGTAGATCGTTGTACCAAATCCAGCATCTCCAAGACTCACCTGAACGATATACGAAGTCATCGTTTGAATCGACTCGGTTACGTCCATTGTTAGCTTAGGTGTAGCACCACCAGCTACCGTTACGATCATTGTTTCTCCGATCGCTCTTGAAATAGCTAGAACAAATGAAGCGATGATACCAGAGAGAGCTGCAGGTAGAACAACTTTCACCGCAACTTCAAAACGAGTTGCACCTAGTCCGAGAGCACCTTCTCTAATTGCATTTGGAACAGAACTCATAGCATCCTCAGATAGGGAAGCGACCATTGGTATGATCATAATCCCAACCACAATTCCTGGGCTCAAAGCATTAAATACAGGAAGATTTGGAATAACGTTCTGCAATACCGGAGTTACAAATGTTAGCGCGAAGAATCCGTAAACAATCGTTGGAATTCCTGCTAGTACTTCCAATATCGGTTTAATAAATCGTCTTACACGATCACTTGCATATTCACTCAAATAAATGGCAGCAGCTAATCCGAATGGGATTGCTACAAGCATAGCAATAACTGTAATCATAAGAGTTCCTGAAATAAGCGGCCAAATACCATAGTCAGGATCCCCTTCAAAGAAAGGATACCAATCTTTATTTGTAAAGAACTCCACTATTGAAACGCGGCTAAAGAACGTAATGGTTTCAACAATAAGTGTAAACACGATTCCTAGCGTCGTTAGAACTGAAAGAATAGCACATACAAGCAATAAACCAGGAACCAATTTCTCCATAAAATTTAATCTTGTTTTTTGCTTATCTTTTCTATCTTTAATCATCTGACGAATTGATCTTTCCATAATAGTACTCCCCCTCACACTAGAGCAAAACAGGTTAAAGTGAGGAGTAAGTTCACTCCTCACCAAACTGTTTTCAATTCATTATTTTCCAGCGATCTCGTTAAGCTTATCCATAGCTTCTGTATACTTCTCATCAGGTAGAGCTACATAACCAACAGCTTCAGCCATCTCACCAGCATTTTCAATCATAAACTTATTGAAGTCATATACTGCAGGGTTGTCTTTTACAGCAGAATGCTTAACATAAGTGAATAGTGGACGAGAAAGTGGCTCGTACGTTCCATCTTGAATTGTTTCAGCGTTTGGCTCAATTGCTTCGCCTTCACCATTTACAATTGGAACAACATTTAAATTATCTTTGTTTTCAAGGTAGTAAGCATATCCGAAGAATGCCATACCGTTTTTAGATCCAGTTACACCGTTAACAAGAACGTTGTCATCTTCAGAAAGTGTAGCTTCTTTATTCATTTGCTCTTCTTCTAGAACAACTTCATTGAAATAGTCATACGTACCAGAGTCAGTACCTGGGCTAAATAGTTCGATCTTTTCTTCAGGCCATTCAGAGTTGATTTCACTCCACATTGAAACTTCGCCAGTCCAGATTTTCTTGAGATCTTCAATTGTAAGCTGATCTACCCAATCATTCTCAGCGTTTACAACGATAGAAAGTCCATCTTTTGCAACTTCGAATTCAGTAAATTCAATTCCAGCTTCTTCTAGTGCAGCGACTTCCTCTTCTTTGATCGGACGAGATGCGTTACTCATGTCAGTCTCACCGTTAGAGAATTTTTCAAATCCACCGCCAGAACCGGAAACACCTACACTAACTTGAACCTTAGGTTGAGCAGCTGCATATTCTTCAGCTAGAGCTTCAAAGATCGGGAATACAGTAGAAGATCCGTCAACCATTACTTCTCCTGATACTTCTTCTCCGTTTCCAGACTCACCGCCAGCGTTGTTTCCTGCGTTTTCTGAGTTGTTTCCACAAGCTGCTGCGAAAACCAAAATCAATGACATTACTAGCATTAGTGCGATGCCTTTAAACTTCATGTGTTTTTCCCCCTAAATGGATGTGTTTTTTTGTATGGGTCATTAGGACTGCTACTGACCTCTCAACCACAATTACAAGAATACAGCTTGTTTATTAATTGCATATAAACCGATTGTAAAGATAGTGTAAATGCTTGTAGAAATGCTGATTTTCTTGCATATAATTGTGAATTGTTGTCGAAATCGCAGGACTTTAGACCTGATTAATCCTTACTCTTCCCAAACCAAAAAGAAAAAACCGCATTTCTGCGGTTTTTTATCTCATTCTTTATCCTTATTTTCAATTTCACTTCCACTAGGTACTTTCGCCTTGTTTTTGAGGTCGAAATAGGCATCTAATATTCTTCCGCCTATTTTCTTATTAACAAAGCCAGAGCTCGAATCGTTTACTTCCGGTATGACAACAGAAAAGGCAACCTCAGGATCGTTATAAGGAGCAAATCCTACAAGGGTCAAATTGTACTCCTCTCCGATCTGAGCCGTTCCTGTCTTTCCAGCTGCAACATAGTCATCACTCTGAAAGAAGTTATAATTCGTTCCTGCAGTTCCTTCTTTCGTATTCATAACCATCCACATTCCCCTTTGAATGTGTTCTACTTCATCTTTGCTCATTTTTACTTTATTCAATACTTCAGGAGTATGTTGAAAAAGAACAGTATTGGACAGTGTATCGCTTTCTGATGGTTCATGTACTTCTTTTAATAGATGAGGTTTAATGCGATAGCCTCCATTTGCAATCGTAGAAACGTATTGCGCCATTTGCATTGGCGTATACGTATCATACTGTCCGATCGACAAATCAAGTAAATTACCGAACACCCCAATTCCTCCATTAAGACCTGCACTTTCACCAGGGAGATCGATTCCAGTTGGAACACCTAATCCAAATTGAGAGAATGCTTCTCTCATTTGATTGTACGCTTCAGGATTATAGCTACTCCTCTTATTAGGTTCGTAGTCATACCCTGCCATCATCATTGCGATTTTAAACATATAGACGTTTGAAGACTTTTGTATTGCCACTAAATCCGATATTCTGCCCATCGCTCTAGAGGTATAAGAAGATTTGGTTTGACCATTCGAAAATCGAAGCACCTCATCTACTAGCATATCGTTGGGATTAATGACATCATATTGATACCCAGTTAATACTGTAGCTCCCTTAATCGTAGAGCCCATCGCATATGAATCTCCGATCACACCAAAGGTTCTGCCCGTATACTTCCCATTATTATAAGCTTTACCTGCTATTGATAGAACTTCACCAGTAGCAGGGTCCATCATCACAACATACCCTCTAGTCGCACCATATTTTCTGGCATCACGTAATTCTTCTTCTAAAATTTCCTCTACTTGTTGTTGTAGATCGATATCGATCGATAAAACAAGATCATTTCCGCGTTGTCCCTCTATTACTTCTGGCTCACCAATCGGCTCACCGGATTTATCCGTTACAAATTTTTGTTTTTCTTTTTGTCCTTTGAGAAATTCTTCATATTGCTTCTCAAGATAGCTAATACCTACTTGGTCATTCCTATCATAATCTCTAATTCGGTAATAAGTAAGGCTTTCACGAGGAATGTGTCCTACATTTCCAAAGATTGTTTGAAGCGTCTCACCATATGGATATTCCCTTGTCGCGTCAGCTTGAATATCAACTCCAGGTAATTCACCGAGGTTTTCACTAATGCGTGCGATCTCATCTTCCGTTAACCCCATCTTAATCGTTTGAGAAGAAAGAGCGTACCCATTATCCATCGCTCTCTTTATGGCTGCTACTTCTAGTTCAGTCTCATCAGCTTTTATTTCAGCTAAATCTTTATCATCGATGCGCTCTATTTGGAGCTTGTAAGCCTCTGTTGAATCTAAATTCTCCCACTCTTGTTCTGAGAGCTTCTGTTTCGCTTCTTCTGGGCGAGTCACGATCCAATAATCCTTTAAATCCCGATCTGTAACTTCTTCAGAATCTTTCTCGATTAGTTCGGCGAGTTTTCTTGCAAGATCTAATCGTTCTGATTGATTCGTATTTTGTGTTCTTATGTAAGTAAGAGCGAACTCGGGATTATTATCTACAAGAACTCTTCCGTAACGGTCATACATCTTTCCCCTAGGCGCACTTGATTCTGCCGTTACATTTTCAGTCTGCTCTGATACCCGTTCATATTCTTCACCGTCCACAATTTGAATGACGCCAAGACGCAATACAAGAACTGAAAATAAAATAAAAACGGACAAGAATAATATATTTAACCTTATCGGCACGTGGTTCTTTTTCTTTCTATTAGGATTCACGTTATTCTTCCTTTCAACAAACAATTAGGCACCTGTAGAGTACAGGTGCCCTATCCCATATTTATTTACTATACTTAGTGATACACCAATTGTAAAGGGTATAATGAGCTATTGAACTGGCTCTACCGACTTTTCACTAAAAGCCCTAACAATCTTGAGTTTTCTATAGAAGAAGAAAATAATGGAATGACCAATTCCTAGGATCATCAATAGTGTAGGTACGATTTGAACATCGTTTGAAATCGAGATCGCTATTAGAAACACTGTAATCGATACAACCCTTCCAAAGTTTAAATACACCTCTCTTACTACAATGTACTCAATCCTCATTTCCGCAGCATTCCAAGCTTTTCCGATCACATCGTATGTTAGTGATACATATGGAACAAACAAAACGGGATAAGCGATTGAAATACAAATGCCGTAAAGCAGCAAGCGCGGGAACGTTAATTCAAATAAAAGAATAACCACTGAGACATATAGCATAATTCCTGCATAAAGAATTGCTTTTATACGAAAACGTGGTTTTATTAATCTTGTCGCAAGGTAATAAACCAGGAACGAAACAGCGGAATTCACCAAACCAAATGTTCCTATCGCAAGCTCACTGCCAGTCGTAATAAATACGAGAACAGCAATGACAAAAATAAATGTTCCCTCTCTTAACCCTTGGAAGAAGTGAGCATGAAGAACATTTAGCCAATCGCTGTTCGATTTACGTTCGTTGAAAACTCGCATGAATGAAAAGTTGCCTTTCGCTGATCGCCTCTTTAAGAAAAAACTCAAGATAACCGCAGCTGAGAAAAGCACCAGTGAGACTCCAAATATGATTTTGTACCCCGTGTATGATTCAAGACTTGAAATGACTACTCCTGCGAAAATAGGACCGATCATTCCAGCAAAAGAAGTTAGAAGTCCTAGAAAACCATTAAAAAAATCTCTCGTATCAGGCTCAGTTATTTCAAATGTTAATACATTAAACGCAAGCCAATAAAACCCAAACCCAATTCCAAGCAGTGCTCCCAATAAGACGAGTAACTGGCCAGCATTTTGCCCTAGTAGTAAAACCGTAATATAAAATAGCGCCAAAAAGATTACGCCGATTCTCAATACAATCACTCGATCCATCTTTTTAGCCCATCGTCCAGCTAAAATAAATGTAAGCGGTTGACTGATGACAACTGAAAGGTTGTAAATCGCAATATCTGCAAATTCACCTGTTTGTTTCCATAAATAAACGTTTACAAACGTATTTGAAAGAGCAATGCTCAAAGCATACAATCCGCCGATCGTTAATAATAAGAGTAGATCTTTTGTAACAGCTATATCACCCATTACGTGTTTAAGTACTTTCATGGCAAACTCCCCTTTTTTCCTCCTCCCTTATTTTGTATTAATTCTGTCTCCTTATGCGAAAGATTAGAAATGGGTAAGATGTTTTTGAAAGGAGAGTTCGATGTATTATTTTATCTATACAGGGGACGTCATTTCTCATCAAATTAAGAATACTCTTTTATCACAACTGATTTCTTTTGCGACAAAACTTGAGCAGCCACATACATATAATGAAGAAAAAAATTCATTAACGCTGCCTACATTCTTCATATCGATCAGGGAAAATCAAATTTTTTCCTATAGCAAGTACGATTTCAATGATGGCTGTGCAATTACAGACCTTGTTATTGGCTATCTATTAGAACATCTGGGAAGCGTCTATACAAGAATAGAACCATAAAAAAGCCCCGACAATACTGTCGGGGTTTTGGCTATTATTTTGCAGCTTCGTAACGCTTAGCTACTTCATCCCAGTTAACAACATTCCAGAATGCACTGATGTAATCTGGGCGCTTGTTTTGATACTTAAGATAGTAAGCATGCTCCCAAACGTCAAGGCCAAGAATTGGAGTAATGCCTTCCATTACAGGAGTATCTTGGTTTGGAGTACTAGTGATTTCTAGTTCTCCACCTTTAACGATAAGCCATGCCCAGCCAGAACCAAAGCGTCCTGCAGCAGCACTAGCGAACTCGTCTTTGAAGCTTTCAAAGCTTCCAAATTTCTTTTTGATTGCTTCGCTCAAGTCACCTGATGGTTCGCCGCCACCGTTTGGACTAAGTACTTGCCAGAAAAGTGTGTGGTTAGCATGTCCGCCACCATTATTTCTTACTGCAGTACGAATTCCTTCAGGTACAGCATCCAGGTTGCCAAGAAGATCTTCAAGGCTTTTGTCAGCTAAGTTTTCATGACCCTCAAGTGCACCGTTTAGCTTTGTAACATAAGCATTGTGGTGTTTGCCGTGGTGAATCTTCATTGTTTCTTCGTCGATATGTGGCTCTAGAGCGTTAAAATCGTAAGGTAGTTGTGGTAGTTCAAATTTAGCCATTGTAAATCTCCTCCTTTAAAAGTATGTAACCCTTGTGACTATTGCGTCACAAGTCATGATCACAATGTATCACATTTTTACAGTAGCAGATTTATCCTTTGTTTTCAAATGTTTAACATCGTGATATCGTCACCACTTTTTATAATTCCACACATAAAGAATCGTAAACATAAAAAAACCACCTACAAGGTGGTGAATCGATGTTAATATGGTGGCTCCGGACGGAATCGAACCGCCGACACGTGGATTTTCAGTCCACTGCTCTACCGACTGAGCTACAGAGCCATGATTGTTAATTTTATGTACTATTATGTTTGAAAGAGTGAACTCAAATTATGAGTTTAGGTTACCCCTAGAGGGACTACGATTAAAAATTAATAAGGAAGATAAATCGACGTAGTTAATTTTTTTAAATTGGTTGCGGGAGCAGGATTTGAACCTGCGACCTTCGGATTATGAGCCCGACGAGCTACCGAACTGCTCCATCCCGCGACGATAAAATCATACGATTATTAACTTACTTTTCCATACTTAGAAGAAAGATGGCGGAGGAAGAGGGATTCGAACCCCCGCGGGCCGTTAAGCCCCTGTCGGTTTTCAAGACCGATCCCTTCAGCCAGACTTGGGTATTCCTCCGCGTATGGTGGACCCTGCAGGACTCGAACCTGCGACCGGACGGTTATGAGCCGTCAGCTCTAACCAGCTGAGCTAAGGGTCCAATGTAAATGGGGCGACTGATGGGAATCGAACCCACGAATGCCGGAACCACAATCCGGTGCGTTAACCACTTCGCCACAATCGCCATTGTGTTAAGTTAATATGGTAGCGGCGGAGGGGATCGAACCCCCGACCTCACGGGTATGAACCGTACGCTCTAGCCAGCTGAGCTACACCGCCATATGGCTCCACAGGTAGGATTCGAACCTACGACCGATCGGTTAACAGCCGATAGCTCTACCACTGAGCTACTGTGGAATATCTCTTAACGACAAGAATAACTATACCATATAGTTTAAAAAGAAGTCAATAACTTTTGTGATATAATTTTTATTGCTGAAAATCAGCGATGAAATTACTATAGCATGGTTTTGTCCCTTCATCAAGATTACTAAAGAACATAAACAAGAAAGATAACAATCATTATTGCCTGAATAGCACCTTTCATTAACGCTCCCCCAAGAAAACCAAGTAAAGATCCGACTCCTACATTAATCGACTCTCTTAATGGTTTTCGATGAAAGATTAATTCCGCTCCCACTGCCCCAATGAAAGGACCAAGAATAATTCCTAGAAAAGGGATAACGAAAGGTCCGACCAATAACCCTATAGTACTTCCCCATATGGCGGCTTTCGATCCTCCATATTTCTTGACTCCAAATAAGTTGCTAGCATAATCAGCAAGAAATAGTAGCGCGGTAAATAGAATTTGAATAATCCAAAAAGAAATTGTCATTGAACTAAATTCGAAAAATACACCGTACACAATATATCCTATGTAAATAAAAAGAACCGATGGAATGATTGGATAGATGAGTCCTACAAACGCCACTATAAACGATGCTATTATGAGTACCCAGTATAAGATATCCATGTTGCCCCCCTTTTTCTTCTATTATATAGAATAAAAAAAGTCAGGGCTAGCTAAGCCCCGACTTTTTATTACTCTTCTCCGATAACTGCTTCTGCAATATTAACAGCGTGATCACCTATACGTTCTAGGTTACTGATCATATCTACAAAGACGATTCCTGCACTTCCTGTACATTCGCCTTCATTTAACCTCATGATATGCTGCTTACGAAGAGATCTTTCCATTTTATCGATCTTATTCTCTAATTTCACAACTTCTCGAGCCTTCTCAACATCCCAATTATCCAATGCATCAAATGCCTGTTGAAGAGTCGTAAGCGTAAGATCAAACATTTGATCGAGATCTTTCATAGCTACATCAGTCATCTTCACTTTGTTGCTGATCTGATAATCAACGAGCTCGACGATATTTTCCATATGATCTCCAACTCGCTCAATATCACGAACTGAGTCCATCAACATACCATGTCGAGTTGACTCCTCAGCTGAAAGAGAGGTTGCAGATAGCTGAATTAAATAATCTGTGATCTTTGTGTCTAAGTTATTGATCGCGTCTTCATATTGAGCAGTTTTCTCTGCACTTTTTTGCTCTTTTGAAGTGACATATTTCGAAGCTTCTTTTACACCTTTATAAGCAAATTCGCTCATACGAATAACTTCTTCTTTTGCTTGTCCAAGCGCGACAGATGGAGAACGTTCGATAAATACCGGATCAAGGTGCTTTGGCTTATACTCGATCGCAGTATCATCACCAGGAATAATTTTTGTTACTAATACAGCAAGTAATGCAATGAATGGGAACTGAATGATTGTATTAGAAACATTAAAAATACCGTGTGCAAATGCAATAGTCATTTCTGCATTTAAATTAAGTGCATCTTGGATATATGCAATGAAAGGTGTGTACAGTGATAATATAATCAAGAACACTGTAGTACCAATTAAGTTAAATATTACATGTGTAAGTGCTGCCCTTCTTGCTGCAACTGAGGCACCAATCGATGCTAAAACAGCAGTTACTGTCGTTCCTATGTTATCTCCGAATAGAACTGGCATAGCAGCTTGTAGGGACATAGCATCCTGAGAGAATAAACTTTGCAGAACGCCAATCGTAGCACTTGAACTCTGTACGATGACAGTAAATACGGTACCGATGACTACTCCCAATATTGGGTTTTCACTCATACTAACCGTAAGATCTTGGAATACCTGAAGAGTTCTTAAAGGTTTCATACCGTTACTCATCAGTTCTAAACCATAGAATAAACCACCAAAACCAAAGATGATCTGTCCAAGATACGTTATCTTTTTGTTTTTAACAAAGAAGATCAATGCTGCACCAATAAATAGGATAGGTAGTGCGTAATCTTTGATAGGTATACCAATTATGAATGCTGTTACAGTTGTTCCTATATTTGCTCCCATTATAACTCCGATAGCCTGCTTAAGAGTCATAAATCCTGCATTTACTAGTCCTACTGTAAGAACTGTAGTGCCTGAACTGGTTTGTAACAAGATAGTAACGACTATACCTGCTAACACACCCATGAATGGGTTCGTTGTGAAGCGATCTAATATATCTCTTAACCGATCGCCCGCTGATCTTTGAAGGCCATCACCCATATACTTAAGTCCAAACAGGAAAATACCTAGACCTCCCACAAACTGAAAGATCATCTCCTGAACGTTGAGTTCCATCATTTCAACCCCTTGCACCATTTTATTTTTTTCGACAATACTCAACAAAGTCCCTTGTCTATTATCTACATCACCCTTTCTTTTGTAAAGACTAAATATAGATTTTGTAATGATTTATTCACAAAGGGAATGAAAAACTTTAACCGAGTTTATTGTTCCCTAAGTGGAATATAAGCTAAACTAGTTTATGGGTTTGTGTAATTAATGGAAGGAGATTTGAATTTGAACATATTTAAACAACTATTTTACAGCCTTTATTCTCCAAAGATGATGGCGCGCTTTCGTTTTCAAAAGCTTGGAAAACCGATCTTATATGTTTTTCTTTTAATGCTTCTTGCATCCGTACCAGTTGGAATTCTAACCACCGTTACATTTACGAATGCTTACGATGAATTGAAATCCCATATAAGTGACGTTCCTGAATTTAAACTTGTAGATGGAACGTTATCTGCTGATCAAGATGAGCCGTATATCACGAAGGAAGACGGAGAAACATTTATCTTTGACGCTACTGGTGAAACAAAACCTGATGATGTAGAAGGATATCAGACTGTCATCGCATTTTTAGAAGACAGAATAATGATTAAAGACTCTGGTACATTACAGGAATTTGATTATAGTAACTTCAGTACGATGAGTTTCACAAAAAGTGATGTGATTGAACTGTCACAAACACTCGATGATTTGCTTCCTATCTTTATACCCCTTGTCATTTTCGTCGTGTATCTTTTACAAACAGGTCTTAAATTTATAGGTGTGACGGTCCTTGCTACAATTGGTTTGACCTTGAAAAATATGATCAAGAGAAGAGTTTCCTATAAGCAGCTTTGGATACTTTCTGCCTATTCTGTAACGATACCGACGTTATTTTTCACTATTATGAGCCTGTTACGTACGCAAGTTCCATTTGGCTTTTTAGTATACTGGTTCGTAGCGATCTTGCTATTGTATATGGTACTGAAAGAAATTCCACTCCCCAAAAAGAGGCAAGAATAATCGTTAGAACAAAAGAAGTCCTCCCGGTGTGCCGGGAGGACTTCTTTACACTTGCAGGGTTTCATCAGCTACTTTTTCTTCTATCAAGATTCTTGTTCCATCCACATCTGTTATCGTTACAGTAGTACCTTCATCGATCCATCTTCCAACTGAAATAGCGCTATACTTCTTATTATTCACTTCGATCGTTCCACTTGGCCTAAATGGTGTGATCGCTTTTGCTGTATGACCTACCAGGTCTTTGTATTCACTATTCATCGAGTTATAACCCATATCACCACTTAATCGATCTTTTAAGGTCATTTTCGTCCACATCTTCCTCGCAGTAAATACCTTCAAGAATAAGAATGATGCAGCTGCTCCTAATAGAAAACCACTAGATACGAGAAGTCCGTATATGAAAGAAGGTGAAGGTAACGCGACAGCAGTAATCATGATAAGGATACCAATTAATCCAAAGGTACCATCGTTTAGTAACTTTCCGTCAAGCACCACTAAACCAAGACCTACTGCAAAGACCAATCCCATCCAGAGGATTGAAACTGTCGACGTAAGGTGGAAACTGAAATAAAGCGTTAAAATCAATATCCCAATCAGTCCAAAAATACCTTTTGTGCGCACTAGAATTTCCCCGAATAAGAATAAGACCCCTAATAAGACGACGATGAATCCAATCGCAGGTACAGCTAAAATATCCATCCAAAACCGCCTCCCTATTTATTCCTCTATCCTATATACGAATGAAGATCAAAAAAGTTTCTCGGTTTTTATGATTGAAACGCCCCAGCGATGCTATCGATGATCGATTTAATAAAATCAATAAACTTGCTAATAAAATTCTTTGTTTCTTCCTTGTTTAGAAATTCATTCAAGTTTTCTTTTGCATTCTCTAATTGGCTTCTAACTTGGTCCCAATCAATATTTAAATTCTTCATTCGTTCAAATAACGCAACAAGGCCGTCTAACTCCTCATTTGTTAATTCAATACCTGAGTCTTTTGCGATTTGTTGAATTAGACTTCTAAGCTCTTCTTCTGTTTCAGGTGGATTCGATGCTATCTCATCTTTTATCTTTGTCATTAATTCTGTAGCTTTTTCAGCTCCAATGCTTTCACTTAGCTTAGCTGTCTTTACAAGCTCTTCATTTGCGACTTGTTTTTGCTCTTCTGGTATCACTTTGTCCATACTGACTTCATACGCTTTTATCAAACCAGTGAGTGCAGCCGTTCCAGACACTTCAATGGGTGCAGTGACATAAACGGCAGCATCCTTAACACCAGCCGTTATCAAAGCGTTTGTATACATCTCATCGGTTACCCAATTGATGTTGTTGGTTTCTACACTCAACCCTTCATCCTTTTTGCCTATCGTGATCGATGATGATGAAAGAGCACGTGTTCCGATCAAGCCTTTACTTATATAATCACCAAGGTATTTATGTTCTTCTTCATTCGATACCGTAACGGTTAATGCTTCTTCTGGAGCATTCATTTCTTTCAATAATTCCTGTTGTTGACTCTCTGATAAATCTTCACCAAGCGTAATGATGACGTCCCCTTCACTGGCATCAGCCAATGCATCTATAGGTAATACGAACACAAGCAAACTAACTGTTAATAAGTATGGTAAAAGTTTTTTGATCATCATTCATTCTCCTTTATTTTAGAAGTAAGGAAAGTAATACACCTATATGCATGTTATTTTACTGCAGTCCTTCCTCAAAGAAAAGAAAATTCGAAAAACAGAGGAATAACCTCGTGGGACAAGCATAAGGTAAAAGTAAAAACAGTTAAGAAAGCGGGGTTTGCAATGCGTAAACTACTAACTGCTTTTATAATAATTCTCGTCCTTCACACCACCTATTACGATTTAACTACCGGAACTCTTGCAACGTATAATCCTCCTGCAGTACAAGTTGTTTCCGAATCCAACGAGCAGGGAGAAAAGCCTTATGTCCTCTACAAAGTAGCTGCGGGAGATACGGTTCTTTCAATTGTTGAAAAGACGAACGGTTCGATTCCAGTTTCTATAGATACTGTGGTAGATGATTTTAAACAGTTAAACGGAATTTCCCCTACACATATCCAAATAGGAGAACAATATAAAGTTCCATCTTACATGGATGTGGAAACCCAGTGATTATTTCTTGTCAATCGTATTCATAAGTTGCTACAATGAGATAGTATTATTAATGAGTCTAAATCCTTATGCAGGAAAGAAATAATCCAAGCTATCTAATCATGAGGTATGATCCTACATGTAAAAGGAGCGATTTTCGCATGAATGAAATTACTCACCGTACAAAGACAAGACCTGTAAAAGTTGGTCCTTTGACTATAGGTGGAAACAATGAAGTCGTCATTCAAAGTATGACAACGACTAAAACACACGACGTCGAAGCCACTGTGGCTGAGATCGAGCGTTTAGAAGAAGCTGGATGTCAGGTTGTTCGTGTTGCTTGTCCTGATGAGCGCGCAGCAAATGCCATTCCAGAAATAAAGAAGCGAATCAACATTCCGCTTGTAGTAGATATCCATTTTGATTATAAGCTCGCTCTCAAAGCTATCGAAGGTGGAGCTGATAAGATCCGTATCAACCCAGGTAATATCGGACGAAGAGAGAAAGTCGAAGCAGTTGTTAAAGCAGCAAAAGCAAAAGGCATTCCTATTCGTATCGGAGTAAACGCTGGTTCACTTGAACGAAAGATCTTGGAGAAGTATGGTTATCCAACAGCACAAGGAATGTTAGAGAGTGCACTTCATCACATTAAGATTCTAGAAGACCTTGATTTCTATGACATCATTGTGTCTATGAAGGCTTCCGATGTAAACCTTGCAACAGAAGCATACGAACTTGCTGCGAAAGCTTTTGACTACCCGCTGCATCTAGGAATTACAGAATCAGGTACTCTTTTTGCAGGGACTGTAAAAAGCGCAGCAGGTCTCGGAGTCATTCTTTCAAAAGGGATCGGGAATACTGCACGTATCTCTCTAAGTGCTGACCCTGTAGAAGAGGTCAAAGTCGCAAGAGAACTTCTTAAATCGTTTGGACTTGCTGCTAATGCAGCAACGTTGATTTCTTGCCCAACTTGCGGAAGGATCGAGATCGATCTGATCAGTATCGCCAACGAAGTTGAAGAATACATCTCCACGATTAAGGCTCCAATCAAAGTTGCAGTGTTAGGTTGCGCAGTAAATGGACCAGGAGAAGCACGTGAAGCGGATATCGGTATCGCAGGTGCACGTGGTGAAGGGCTACTTTTCCGTCATGGTGAAATCATAAGAAAAGTCCCGGAAGAAATTATGGTTGACGAACTGAAAAAAGAAGTCGATAAGATTGCTGAAGAGCATTACAAGAAGATGGAAGAAGAAAAAGCAAAAGCTGAATCAAACGCATAAAGAAAGAGCCTGTTCAAATGAACAGGCTCTTTTTACATTTATCCACTAAAAGAACGGTGCGAAGAATAACGAAATGATCATTGAGGCTACCCCGACACCGATAGCCCAGCTACCTAGAGTCGTAAGTCCTCTCCTTCTCGCTATAAACCCTACTACGATACCCGCTGCTCCAAATATGACGGGTAAAATGAACAGGGAGATGACCGAAAGAGCTAGTGCGGCTATACCGACACCGACTCCTGTTTTCTCTTGCTCCTGTCTTTTAGCTTCAAAATGTTCTTCGCGCTCCTCAGCTCTTGGACGTTCATTTTCAGGCGACTGTAAATAAGGACGATCAAGAACTCCAGAAGGTGCTACTTCTGCAGCTGATTCTTCGAGATAATCTTCTTCCGATTGTAGATCAACTCTTTCTTCCTCCAGAAGTTCCAAATCCTCACGTCTGTCTTCTGTCATATACATCCCTCACCTTTAATCTGTAGTGGAGCATGTTTAGTATTCGCAAAGATACGGAAGGTTATTTGCTATTATGAAGTAAGTTACTACCAATTCCTCAATTGAGATCCACTGAATATGATATGATTGAAGGAGAGTGAATGAAAAGGAGTTTTTTTATGCCACTACAAAGACTAGGGCTTGATATCGACGGAACTATTACAAGCCCAAAAACCTTTTTACCTTATTTGAATTCGTCCTTCAACAAACAATTAGTACTCGAAGATATCACACAATATGATCTTGCAGGACTATTAAATGTTTCTAAAGATGATTTTATAAATTGGTTAAAAGCAAATGAAGAAAGAATTTATTCCAACGCGTTTATGGCAGAACACGCTCACCCCACTTTACATGGATGGAAAGATGATTATGAGCTTGTTTACATTAGCGCAAGAGGGAATCACCTGTTTGAAACGACGAAAGAATGGTTTACCACTAACGATGTACCGTATCATCATATTGAATTAATCGGTAAACACAACAAGATCGAATCCATAAAGCGTCATCAAGTTGACGTTTTCTTCGAAGATAAACACGATAATGCGTGTGCGATCGCTGAAGACTGCAACATTCCCGTCATCCTTTTTAATACACCGTATAACCAAGGTACAGTTCCCTCGGGAGTGATTCGGATGAACAGTTGGATCGAAGCAAAAAAATGGCTCTATCATTACGAAAGCGGAAGGTAGCCCCTTCCGCTTCTTTCATTCCTTATTGACATTCTCCGCATTTACCGTAAATCTCGAATTTATGCCCTACTACTTCAAAATCTGCATCGTAAACAGGAATATTGTCCATTGGACAAGCCTCGATTTGCCGTGTTCTTCCGCAATCAAGGCAGATGAGATGATGATGATGAGCATCAGTCGCACAGCTTAGGCGATAGCGTTTTTCACCATTCCATTCTGTTTCCTCAAGGATACCCAAATCTCGAAAAAGAGTAAGGTTTCGGTAAATTGTATCCACACTCATGCCAGGATATGTTTTCTGCATATACGTCAGTACTTCCCTTGCAGAAAGATATCTTTTTTCTTTGGCAAAGAATACCACAAGGTCCTCTCGTTTTTCAGTATATTTATATCCTTCGTTTTTTAGGATTTCTAGTGCACTAGATACATTCATCTTTCCACCTCTTCACATTAAGATTTCCCTTGTTGCCAGCGTTTTAAGATGAGAATTATGACTAATATGATTGCAGATAAAAGTACGATTGTTCCGCCAGGTGCTATATCGAGATAGTAGGCAAGAATCAATCCACCGATCACTGAAGCTTCTCCGATGAGGATGGAGAGGAAGATCGTTTGTTTAAATCCTTTCGCAATACGAATACTTGCAGCGACAGGAAGGGTCATTAGTGCTGAAACCAATAGGACTCCAACAATCTGCATCGATACAGCTATCACAAATGCTACGATCAGTATAAAGACGATATGAATCCATTTCCCTCTTATTCCTGAAACCACAGCCTGCTCCTCATCGAACGATAGGAAGAAAAGCTCTTTATATAATAAGATCACAACAGCTAAGACAATGATCGTAATAACAGTAACTGCTAACAAATCACTTCTACTTATTGCAATTACACTTCCAAACAAATAATTAAAAAGATCCGAATTAAATCCATCCGCTAAGGATATGAAAACAACGCCTAATCCAATTCCACCTGAGAGCGTAATCGGAATAGCAAGCTCTTCGAAATGCTTATAAACTTTTCGAAGTTGTTCGATAAACAAAGAGCCTACTGCAGAAAAGCCCATCCCCATATAAACAGGGTTAACGAACTGCCAACTTGTTACATATTTCCCCATAAGAAGACTAGCGGCAATACCTGCTAAGGTGATATGAGAAAGTGCATCAGCAATCAACGCCTGTCTTCTAACGACAAGAAACACTCCTAGAAGCGGAGCGATCACACCGATTAATATTCCCGCTAAGAATGCATTCTGTAAAAATTCAAATTTCAATAATGCTTGAATCATCTAGACTCCTCCATGACCATGGTCGTGATTTAAAACATGTACATGGTGTCCATAAAAGTCAGAGAGGTCACTTTCGTTAAACTGTTCAAATTCTTCCGTTTCACCATGAAAATGCAAGGTTCGATTTAAGCAAGCCACATGCGTGACCTTATCGGTGATCGTCCCGATATCATGCGTAACGAGCAGCAGTGTGATGCCATTCTCTTTGTTTAATCTTCCGAGCAAATTATAAAATTCACTTGTAGAACCAGCATCAACGCCCACAGTAGGTTCATCTAGTATGAGAAAGTCTGGGTCACTCACTAATGCTCTAGCGATAAAGACTCTTTGTTGCTGCCCACCTGATAGTTCCCCTATATTACGGTCGGAATAGGCTTCCATTCCAACAAGTGCGAGTGCGTCATATACCGCTTTTTTATGCTTAGCGTTCATGAACTTAAACAAGCCAAGTTTGCTAGTAAGCCCCATGGATACGACTTCAAATACTGAAGCAGGAAAGCCTGAGTTAAAACTGTTTGCTTTTTGAGAAACGTACCCTACCTTGCTCCACTGTTGAAATTTATTAACCTGATTTCCAAGCAAATGTACTTGACCCTTTTGTGGCTTTAATAAACCAAGTATAATCTTAATTAGTGTTGATTTACCTGATCCGTTCGGCCCTACTAATCCTACGAAGGCACCTTTTGGAACAGTAAAGGACACATCTTCTAGAACATAACGATCTCCATAATGAAACGAAACGTTCGTTGCATCCACCATATTTGTATTTGTCATTATTTAAAACCTGCCATTTTATTTTTATAAGAATGATTACGATTTACATTAGTAGTATACCTTTATTAAGTGGTTTTGTAAATTTCATTTGCTTAATCTCTCGTATTACTTAACTCCTTATAAAAAAACCCTTCCGCTGCAAATGAAATTGTAGCATGCAAAGCCAATGAACGCTACCACATAAAAAAGGACCCAAACCGGGTCCCTTTTCACGTTTCACGCCTATGAAACGCAGGTGCTATTCCAATGTCGGTATTAACTTTCATGGAGACTTGCTTTCTCTTGTATTTCTTCAGAATAACCGCTCTTCGGCGTTCCTTTTTCTAATACGTAAGTCTCCAAACCAGCTATGCCACGGTTATAAGCCGTCAGGGCTTCATCCCAATTATCATATTTTTGATAAAGGTACTCTAAATACGTGACCGATAACGTCATGGAATAATAGGGATCAAATAGCTTTTCTTCAGAATAATCGATACCGGCCATATCTGCTATCCATGGGGCAGTGTTTTTCATGAACTGTGCCATTCCATATGCCCGTCCATACTTTGTTTGTGGACCTGTGAGTTCAGGATCGAACTTATCACCAGTTTCCACTTTCAATAACTCATAAACAATGGCTGGATCGATATCAGACTTAATCGCTTGAAAAGCTAGGAACAATCCCCATTTCTCTTTAAATTTTCCGTCGCTGTCTTCATAAAAATTCTTTGAGTATTCTTTTGCCTGTTTCCATTCTTCGATACTAATTGAGCTAGCATCCAAAGAATAACCTGTTTCTTTTTCCAGTTTCAAAAGCTCCGTTTGAGCTTTCATTGAATCGTTCTGGGATGTTGATTTCTTATCTAGAACCCCGACTGTTGTTTCAGCGTCAGCAACTTGTTCTTTTAGTAGATGAGAATTAATGAGAACTAGTACTAGTACGATTGTAAGAACAACTGCAGTGATAACTGATACTTTCGTTCTGGAATTTCGTTGAGAAAAATTGATAGTCTTGCACTCCTTTACAACTGGTATTTAATTCTGGAGAGCACCAGTTAAGGTTATACCCTATCACGTTAATCTCAAACATTTCTACTATAGTGCTTCTGAACGTCCCTTCACATAACAAAAAAGACTTCCACATAGGAAGTCTAATGAATAGGAGATTTGAACTTTGCTCCTCGTGTTTCTTGAGTATTCATAATCGTGATGAATGCATGGTCATCGATATCGTATATGACACCTTTTAACTTCGTTACTTCGAGCCTCGTAATAACAACGTAAATGACCTCTTTTTCTTCATCCGTATATCCGCCTTTACCAACAAGCTTAGTTGTCCCTCTACCTAATCGGTCAAGAATAGCATTTGAGATTTCTTCATATGCATCCGATACGATAAGGACAGCTTTCGTCTCATCTAACCCCTGAATTACGGTATCGATCGTTTTAAACGCAATATAGTAGGCCATTACTGAATACATCGCGTTTTCCCAGCTGAAGACAAATCCTGCCCAGGTGAAGATGAAAATATTGACGAACATGACAAATTCACCTATAGAAAACGGAACTTTTTTCGTAAGTAAGATACCCAAGATTTCAGTGCCGTCCATTGATCCACCGTGACGGATGACAAGTCCCACGCCTACTCCTAGTGTAAGTCCTCCAAAAACTGTTCCTAATATCGGTTCAGTCGTGAAAGGTTCTGTATGATGGAGGAGTGTCTCAAATGCTGCGAGGCCAATAATACCGAACAAAGTGGAAAAAGCAAACGTCTTTCCTATCTGTTTGTACCCATAATACATGAACGGAATATTTAAGATGATGACCAACACGGCAAAATTGAACGGAGTGATGTGATCTAGAATCAGCGAAACACCGATGATTCCACCATCAATCAATTGGTTAGGAACTAGAAATAATTCAATTGCTGCTGCGGCAAGAAAAGCGCCTATCGAAATCATCAACAACCGATAGACAAGGTGCGTTTTACTTTCTTTTCGATGTTGTTTTTTTTGCATTGTGCCCTCCTAGGCATAGTAAATATGTAGATACTATTATATAAAACATTTCACAAATTAGTATACCATTCCATGGATCATCCTTGCATTTTGTTAACACCTCGAACGACTACATGCATAGTATGTGATAGTCAAAGGAGGAATCGTGATGAATCCAATTCAGCTTCAACTTGTTAACTTCAAACTTAACAGGATCACCACTGATGAGTTACTTCAGCTCTCTTCGCAATATAATCTAACGCTTTCAAGAAAAGATGCTGAGAAAATCGTTCAGATACTAAAACAAGAAAACATCGATATATCAAACAAAGCTCAGAGAAAAAGAATTTTGATGAAAATTAGTCGTGAAGTGAATCCTGGAGTAGCATCACAAGTTAATAAGCTGATAAAATCCTTCCTCAACGAGTAATAAAAAACCGCTTTTTCAGCGGTTTTTTTAATTGTTACTTCGTCATTAGCTTCTCTTTTAGATGATCATCGAACTTCTGTGCTCGAAGCATTTCGATTTCTAGCTTATATGGAGCTTTTTTGTTTTTCTTATCTTCCCCTACATAAGGTGTCTCTAATATCTTTGGCACGTCTTTAAGCTGCTCGTGATGAATGATTTTATTTAAAGCATCGAAGCCAATATGGCCGAAGCCGATGTTTTCATGTCGATCTTTGTGAGAACCACGCTCATTCTTACTATCATTAACGTGCAGTACTTTTAGACGGTCAATTCCCACAATCTTATCAAATTCATCTAGAACATCATCGAAATTATTAACGATATCATACCCAGCATCATGGGTGTGGCACGTATCGAAACATACTGAAAGCTTTTCGTTATGTGTGACACCATCGATGATTTTTGCAAGTTCATCAAACGTTCTTCCACACTCTGAGCCTTTTCCTGCCATCGTCTCAAGAGCAATTTGTACTTCTTGATCCGCAGTAAGAACTTCGTTTAACCCTTCAATAATTTTGTCGATGCCTTTTTCTGCTCCCGCTCCTACATGTGCACCAGGATGTAGAACGATTTGACGAGCTCCAAGTGCATGAGTACGTTCGATTTCCGATCTAAGAAAATCTACGCCTAGTTGAAACGTTTCAGGCTTGGTCGTATTTCCTATATTAATAATGTATGGGGCATGTACAACGATGTTTCCGATGCCGTGCTCCTTCATATGTGCTGTTCCTTTTTCGATGTTAAGTTTTTCAATTGCTTTTCTTCTTGTATTCTGTGGAGCTCCCGTATAGATCATAAACGTAGTAGCTCCATACGATGCTGCTTCTTCACTTGCAGCTAAGAGCATCTTGTCACCACTCATAGAGACATGGGATCCAATCTTAAGCATATATCTTCATCCTTTCTTAACACAACTTTTATGATAGCACAGCTGCTTTTACCAGGTAAAGTAAACAAAAGCCCTCTCATGTTAAGAGGGCTTTTGTGGTTATTTTCTGCGCTTATGTTGAAGACGCTCGCGTTCGCGCTCCATCTTCTTCTTATAACCCGGCTTGACCTTTTTAGGCTTTGGTACGAATACATCTGGCTTAGAAGAGGTAGGTTTTTTCCTTGGTGTTAATGGTTTTGTTTCAACCCATTCCCCATTCTTCACTTCTTTATAGATAACGTCGATTCCTTTATCGATCAATTTTTGAATCGCCTGCTGATCAGAAGGTTCTGCTAGCGTATACGCGATACCATCTAGTCCTGCTCTTGCAGTTCGACCAACTCGGTGAATATAGAAATCCAAATCTTTCGGTAGCTCGTAGTTAATAACATGAGAGACACCTTTGATATCGATTCCTCGTGATGCCAGATCAGTAGCCACTACGTACTGACATTCAGCACGTTGAATTTTCTTCATGATCTGTTTACGTTGACGAGGTTGTACATCACCATGAAGCCTTTCAACATCGTAACCACTTTCAATAAGGAAATCAGCTACTTCATCTGCTGTTTGTTTCGTATTTGTAAATACTAGCGCAAGATAAGGGTTGATTGCTTTCGTTACATTTAGAAGAACATCATTCTTTTCTCGGTATTTTGCAGGTACAAAAATATTCTCTACCTTGTCGGCAGTCACCTTTTCAGCATTTACCTGAACAAACTTCGGGTTGTTCATATATTTCTTCAAGAAAGGCTGTAAGCTTTGCGGCACTGTAGCTGAGAATACTAGCATCTGTAGCTTCTGGGCCATCCTAGCAGCGATGTAGTCGACATCTTCGATAAAGCCCATATCGAGCATTTGATCTGCTTCGTCTACAACGAGCATCGAGGCCGTATACACATTCAATGCCTGCTCTTCTACGAGGTCCTTAATTCTTCCTGGCGTTCCGATCACGATATGAGGTGTGTTTTTCATCTTTGTGATCATTCGTTTACGATCTGTTCCACCGACTGCTTGTTTGATCGAAATCGCTTCTTCTTCAGGAAGTGTCGCCACAAGCTTTACTGCTTCATCATAAATTTGATTAGCAAGCTCGCGTGTCGGTGCCGTAATAACCGCCTGACACTCATTATTTGTTTGATCGATCCTATGAATTAAAGGCAATAAGAAAGCAAGAGTCTTTCCAGATCCTGTTTGGGATTGTCCTATAGCACTCTCTCCGTTACGAATCGCAGGGATAAGACGCTCTTGAATTTCTGTTGGCCTTGTGAAATTTTGTTGTTCGAGTGATTTGATTAAAAACGGTTTAAGTTCTAATCTATTAAAAAGTTGTTTCATTATCTTTCCTCCATCCATTAATCCACCTTGTATTATAGACCAGATTAGACAAATACGCCATACATACTACTGGTGTATACAAACCTTCTTACTTCTGTCATGCCCATTATCTCAAGTTCCCACACCTTCAAATTTTATCAGCATATCTTATTATTAATCAGAATATACAATGGTCACCTTATGGAAAGGAGGACAACATATGAATCAATTCCCTCCCTCCCCTCCAGGTGGTTTAGGTTCGGGGATGGGTTTTCCATTCTCCGGTGGATTTGGAGGAGCACCAGGTCCTACCGTTCCTCAACCTACTCAATCCGGAGTGGGCGGGCTCCTATCTAGACTGTTAGGCGGAGGCGGAGGTTCAACTCAATCACTTCCAATGCCTCCTGGATCTTTTCAAGGTATGCAAGCCGGCGGTTTTGGAGGAGCAGAACGAGCTGGTGGTATGCTTACGAACTTATTACAGGGAAGCTCGCAGGGCGGAATGGACATGATGGGCATGGTACAAAATGTCCAAAAGGTCATGCAAGCTGCAGATACGATCAAACCGATGGTCCAACAATATGGTCCGATGGTAAAACAACTGCCCGAAATGATTGCTTTATTTAAAGAATATAAAAACTCTTCTAATACAGAAGATGAAGAAACCGACGTTAGTGAAGAAACAGAATCGAATGAAGAAGTTAGCAATGTAACTAAGAAGGCACCACCCCCAAAAGCTAAGAAAAAGAGTACGAAAAGCAGTTCAAAAGCGAATATAAATCATACAAGCAAATCAAAGCCAAAACTATACGTTTAACGTCAATTCATTGAGATATGCCTCAATCTGCTTTATAATTAACCAAAGATAGGTTATACGACAATCCATCTGGATTGAGGAGGTACTCGATGAACGTAAAGAAAATTTCACCTAGAGGATACTGCTATGGTGTAGTCGATGCTATGGTCATCGCTCGCAACGCAGCAATGGATAAAACATTACCAAGGCCAATTTTCATTCTCGGCATGATTGTTCATAATAAACACGTTACAGATGCGTTTGAAGATGAAGGAATCATCACGCTCGATGGTCCTAACCGCATGGAGATTCTTAAACAGGTCGATAAAGGAACTGTTATTTTCACTGCGCACGGTGTGTCTCCACAAGTAAGAGAGCTTGCTGAAGAAAAGGGGCTTACCGTACTTGATGCTACATGCCCTGACGTCACAGTAACTCATGATTTAATCCGTGAGAAAAAAGAAGAAGGCTATCATGTCATTTATATAGGTAAAAAAGGACACCCTGAGCCTGAAGGTGCTATGGGAATCGCTCCTGATATCGTTCACCTGGTCGAGAAACCAGAAGAAGTGGATGATCTTAACATCGACTCAGAACGCATCATCATTACAAACCAAACGACAATGAGTCAATGGGATGTTCAAGAAATCATGGAAAGATCCATGGAAAAATATCCTCATGCTGTTATTCATAATGAGATATGCAACGCAACACAGGTTCGACAGGAAGCGGTAGCTGAACAAGCTGGTGACACAGACCTATTGCTTGTAGTCGGAGATCCAAAGAGTAACAACTCTAATCGATTAGCACAGGTTTCTATCGAAGTTGCCGGCACACCAGCATACAGAATTGCTGATGTAACTGAAATACAGTTAGAGTGGCTCGATGGCGTTGAAACAGTAGGAGTTACTGCTGGTGCATCTACTCCGACACCTATTACTAAAGAAGTCATTCGTTTCTTAGATCAATACGATGCAGAGAACCCAGAAACTTGGGGAAGAGAACGAAATGTTCCGTCTTCAAAGATTCTTCCAAAAGTAAAAGTAAAGAAATAAACAAAAAAGATTCCGTCATGGACGGAATCTTTTTTTATCTAAATTTGAATGGGTCCGTATCTACTGCTGATCCGATTACTTCAGTCGAATACTTTTTATCATCCATAAACGATTGAAGCTTCTTCCTAACTCCTTCGATCATAATTTTCTCGATATTATGACCTGCATCGACGATCTGCAGTCCTTCCATCATCGCATCATGTGCGACATGGTAATAAATATCTCCAGAAACAAACACATCCGCTCCACTAAATCGTGCTGCACTGATAAACTTATTGCCATCACCGCCGAGCACGGCAACTTTTTTCACCGTTGAAGAAAGGTCGCCTACTATCCTCACACCTTTAGAACCTAACTGGTCTTTGGTCATTTGAGCAAAGGCTTCAAGTGTCATTTCATCTTCCAAATAACCAACACGCCCTAGGCCATATGATTTTGCTTCATTCTCGATTGGGTAAATATCATACGCTACTTCTTCATAAGGGTGTGCCTTTAAAACTGCTCTCAAAACCTTTGTCTGTTCACCAGCAGGAAAGATGCTTTCCACCTTCACTTCATTTACAGACTCGATCTTGCCCTGTTCACCTATATATGGGTTCGTACCTTCC
The DNA here is from genome assembly GCF_056158505.1 of Anaerobacillus sp. ABR4_321. Classification (NCBI taxonomy): domain Bacteria; kingdom Bacillati; phylum Bacillota; class Bacilli; order Caryophanales; family Bacillaceae; genus Anaerobacillus; species Anaerobacillus sp. ABR4_321. The sequence goes on along the minus strand of NZ_JBSWTK010000001.1, from coordinate 2,060,869 downwards.
GTTGGTTTGAACCTGCCAGTCCCTTCAGAACTGAATGTGCAGTTGCTATACCCACCGATAAACCCTGCACCCGCTTGACCAAGGGCTTCTCGAACTTCTGCTTCATGTGTTGCCGGCACAAAAACTGCGATTTTCTTATAAGGCTCTTTGAACGTGTTTACAAGTACTTGTGTATTTATTAGCCCTAGCGCTTCCGCTAGCATATCGTTCACTCCACCTGGTGCAACATCTAAGTTTGTATGAGCTGCATAAACGGTAATATCATGTTTGATAAGCTGTTCAATCATCTTTCCTTGTTCAGTATCCAAGTTGATTTTCTTAAGCGGTTTATAGAGGATAGGATGATGGGCGATGATTAAGTCTACCTCTTCACGAATCGCTTCTTCAACTACTGTTGGCAGTACATCAAGCGTCGTCATGACCTTATTAATCTTTTTATTAAGACGGCCGACCTGCAGGCCTATCGGATCACCGTCTTCCGCATATTTCTTTTTTGACCAAGATTCGAATTCTTGGATGATCGCTTGTCCTGAAGCTTGTTTACTCATGAAATGACCTCCTTAATTAATTGGATTTCATCTTTCACTTGCGCTTCTTTTTCAGATGTAGCATCAGAGTTTTCCATAGAACGTAGAATTCGTTCTCTTTTCTCTAGTTCATGGCTCCATTTTTTTACGAACGCCTGATTCCTCTCTAGAGTAAGCATCGGTCCGAATAGCAGTGCTTTTGCACGTTCACGCTCACTTAAATCTTGATATGGTTTGTTACCGTCACCGCGGTCAAAAACGAGAACTTCATAGATCTTCTTATCTTCTTCGAGAATACGTTCGTCTACTAATTCCCATCCCAAATCTGCAAGTCGTTCTCTTAAAAGGTGAGCAGCAACATTTGGCTGCAAAATAAGTCGAGAAACACCCTCTAACTTTTCTATTCCCTCAAGAAGAATATTTCGAATCAGTTGCCCTCCCATACCTGCAATCGTAATAACATCTACTTCACGCGGTTCTAAAACTTCTAGCCCATTTCCTTTTCTTACTGATATCGTTTCTGTAAAGCCACTTCGTTTCACTTGATTAACAGCAGATTGAAAAGGACCTTCATTCACTTCCCCAGCTATCGCATGGGAAATTCTTCGTTGATTCATTAAATAACAAGGCAAGTATGCATGATCTGAGCCTATATCTGCAACTGAACTAGCCTCTGGTACAAAACTCGCTACCATTTTCAAACGCTCTGATAATAGTTTATCGTTCATTATGTCACCACTACTTATTAGATTTTCACTATATGTTTCCCTTAAGAGTCATCAGCTTACACCTTCATACCAATTTCGCTCTTAACAAATAGAAAAGCCTTCTGTTTGCACAGAAAGCTTCAATACACATCTTATTTCTTCTCAGAAAGCCACTGGGCTACAGCTTCTGCTTGTTCTCCTTGAATTAGACCGGCAGGCATACCAGAGCCTTTACCATTGTTGATAATATCAAGGATTTCATCCTTGGATAATTTACTACCCACTGCATTTAATGCTGGGCCAACTTGTCCTCCAAGGTCTCCACCATGACAGGATGCACAGTTCTGAGAATAGATCTCTTCAGGAGCGGCTGCTTCAGCTTTCTGTCCTTCTTTTCCTCCAGAAGCTTCTTCTTCGCCTCCCTGTTGCATTGCCCAAAAAGAAACGCCAATAATGAGAATAAATCCGATGACTGCTGTCCATGCAAATGGAATAAGCGGATTCTTTTTCATTTTTTTTCCTCCTTGTACCGATTCGCTGATGTAGTTTTCCCCAAATATGTAAGAGTAAACAAATCATTATATATTTTACTTGAAAACGCTATGAAAGAAAAGGGGAACGGTGGCAAATCACATATTTGTCAATCTTTGTTTAACCTTGTTCTATCATAGCAAATATTCTTCATAAAACAAAATACACCAGCAATTGAGCTGGTGCATCAAGTGGGTTATACTCCAGTGTTTTGCTCTACCCATTTCACTGCCGTCTCACGAAGGCGATATTTTTGAATTTTCCCAGATGCCGTCATCGGATAGTGATCGATAAAGAAAACATGTGCTGGCGTTTTATATCTCGCTATCTTATTCTGACAATACTCCAGAATATCGGCTTCTGTTAGGTCGTGCCCTTCTTTTTTCTGAATACATGCAACGACCTTCTCACCATACTTCTCATCAGGTATCCCGATTACTTGAACATCCAGAACGGCTGGATGTGTGTATAAAAACTCTTCGATTTCACGAGGATAAACATTTTCTCCACCGCGGATAATCATGTCTTTTAAACGGCCTGTGATTTTCACATATCCTTCCTCGTCCATTTCAGCTAGGTCTCCTGTATGTAACCAACCTTCATTATCAACGGCTTCTCGAGTTTCATCAGGCATTTTGTAATAGCCTTTCATGACGTGATACCCTCTTGTACACAGTTCGCCCGTTACATTTGTTCCTACGTCATTTCCTGTAACCGGATCAACAATCTTAACTTCCACTTCCGGTAGAGCTTTACCAACTGAATTCACTCGATAATCCACTGGATCGTTCGTTCTAGTTTGAGTAATAACAGGAGATGCTTCTGTCTGCCCATATGCAATCGTAATTTCAGTCATATTCATTTCATCCATGACCTTCTTCATGACTTCGATCGGACATGGACTACCTGCCATTATTCCCGTTCTTAACGTTTTCAGATCATATTTACTAAACGATGGAAGGTTCAATTCAGATATAAACATCGTAGGTACTCCATGAAGGGCAGTGCATTTTTCTTTCTCCACCGTTTCAAGTACTTGTTCAGGGTCAAATTCTACTATTGGGAAAATTGATGCTCCTGAAGAGAATGCTGCTAAGGTGCCTAGTACGCAGCCGAAACAATGAAAGAAAGGAACAGGAATGCACAAGCGATCTTTTTCTGAAAGCTCCATGCATTGTCCTATATGATAGCCATTGTTCAGGATGTTGGCGTGCGTGAGCATAACACCTTTCGGAAACCCAGTCGTACCAGATGTATATTGCATATTGATCACTTCATCAGGAGTAAGGCTCTCTTTTCGTTCTTGCAGCTGATTTTCCGGAATGTTTTTATATCCGTCCACAAAAGCATGCCAAGATTTGAATTGCTCATAACGGTCAGATCCAATGTATACCACATCTGTTAGATGGGGCAGTGCTCCTATTGCACAACTACCATTCACTATCTTGTCGTCACGTTTCAAAAGACTAAGGAATGCTTCAGGGTAGGACGTGCCTTTAAACCCGTTTATCAAGAATAGCCTCGTAGCATCGGACTGCTTTAACACATACTCCAATTCGGTACTCTGGTAGTTTGTATTGACTGTTACAAGGACTGCACCAACCTTTGCCGTCGCGAATTGAAGTAGAAGCCATTCCGGAACATTTGTCGCCCATACTGCCACATGCTCACCTTTCTCAACGCCAAGGTTCATGAGAGCCTTGGCAATGCGGTCAACTTCCTCATTAAATTCTTTAAACGTATAGCGTAATCCCTCTTTTGAATAAACCACAGCTTCCCTGCTGTGATAACGTTCAACTTGGCGTTCAAGCATTTCACCAATCGTTTCATGAAGCAGTTCCGACATACACTCACTCCTATCGTTTATTCTAACCGAGCGCTCGTTCAGTTTAACAGCCAATTTCTCGAGCAATAATCGTACGTTGAATCTCGGAAGTTCCCTCACCAATTTCTAGAAGCTTAGCATCTCTAAAGTACCTTTCAACATGATAATCTCTCATGTATCCATTACCACCGTGTATTTGAACAGCTTGATCGCAGACCTCCATACAAATTTCAGATGCGTAAAGCTTACATATCGATGCCTCTTTTGTAAATCGCTTGCCTTGGTCTTTTAACCATGCAGCTTTGTGTACCATGTTTCTGGCAAGTTCAATCTTCATCGCCATATCAGCTAGCTTAAATTGAATCGCTTGAAACTTAGAGATTGGACGTCCAAATTGTTTTCTCTCGTTCGCATACTGCAACGCCTTCTCGTATGCCGCCTGAGCTATCCCTACAGCCATCGCGCCGATGCCGATACGTCCACCATCTAATGTAATTAAAAACTGCTTAAAACCGTCCCCACGCTTTCCTAAAAGGTTTTCTTCAGGCACTCTCACATCTTCCATAACTAATTCTGTTGTGTTTGAAGAATGAAGACCGAGCTTTTCATAATTATCGATTACTCTAAACCCTTTAGCATCAGTTGGCGAGATTATTGCACTAATCTCCTTCTGTCCATCTTTACGATCTGTGATTGCTGTTAAAGCGAGATGCTTCGCATATGATGCGTTGGTGATATAACATTTGCTGCCGTTGATCACCCATTCACCATTCTCGAGATAGGCCTCTGTCTCTGTTCCCCCAGCATCAGACCCTGCGTTAGGTTCTGTTAAACCGAAAGCTCCTAAAGATTCACCTGAACAGATCGGTGCAAGATACTTCTGTTTTTGTTCCTCAGTTCCAAAAAGGTTTAATGGAGCGCCACCTAGAGACACATGAGCTGAATAAGTGATACCCGTTGATCCGCAAGCACGGCTTAATTCTTCTACAACGATCGCAAAGCTAATCGTATCTGCTCCTCCACCGCCATACTCTTCAGGGAACGGCAAGCCCATGATTCCAAGGTCACCCAGTTGCTTAAAAATTTCTAAAGGAAACTTTTTCTCTTTGTCACGCTTTTCTGCATCTGGAGCAACCACTTCATCTGCAAATTCACGAATCATTTTTTGAATCATCTTCTGTTCTTCTGTTAAGTCAAAATGCATGCTAAAGAACCTCCTGTTAAAACACTATTTGAATACGCTTACATTTTATTATCTCGTTTATGTTTTGTTTTTTCAACATTTAAAAAAATAAAATAATTATACAATGTTAATTTTTCGTTAATTCCTTAGGTTTTTTGTTGCTACAGAAGGTTCCATAATTTTTTAACCGAAATGTGGATTTGCAAATCGAATGAAAAATCAGTAAAATAAATGACAAGAAATGTATCTTTAGCTAGGAGAATTTAGCTAGAATAAAAAAACTCCCTGCTGTAGTTCAACAGCCAGAGAGTTTTACTGATTATTCTATTCTAAGAAATCCTTTAGGCGCTTACTTCTGCTAGGATGGCGAAGCTTACGTAGCGCTTTTGCTTCAATTTGACGAATTCTTTCACGTGTAACGCCGAAAACGCGTCCTACTTCTTCTAACGTTCTTGTTCGGCCATCGTCTAGTCCAAAGCGAAGTCGAAGTACGTTTTCTTCACGATCAGTAAGAGTATCTAATACGTCTTCAAGCTGCTCTTTTAATAGTTCATAAGCAGCGGCATCTGATGGCGCTAAAGCATCCTGGTCTTCGATAAAGTCACCGAGATGAGAGTCGTCCTCTTCTCCGATCGGTGTCTCAAGAGATACTGGCTCTTGAGCAATCTTTAAGATTTCGCGAACTTTGTCAGGTGAAAGCTCCATTTCTTTACCGATCTCTTCAGGGGATGGTTCTCTACCGAGATCCTGTAGAAGTTGACGTTGTACTCGAATCAGTTTGTTGATCGTTTCAACCATGTGAACCGGGATACGTATCGTTCTAGCCTGATCGGCAATCGCACGAGTGATGGCCTGACGAATCCACCAAGTTGCATACGTACTAAATTTATAACCCTTACGATAGTCAAACTTTTCAACGGCTTTGATTAGTCCCATGTTTCCTTCTTGAATTAAATCAAGGAACAGCATACCTCTTCCGACATATCGCTTGGCGATACTTACCACAAGTCGAAGGTTTGCTTCAGCTAGACGACGTTTCGCTTCCTCATCGCCTTCCTCAATACGTTGAGCAAGGTTGATCTCCTCATCTGCTGATAGCAAGTCTACACGACCGATTTCCTTAAGGTACATACGTACTGGGTCATTTATCTTAACACCCGGTGGTACACTCAGGTCGTTTAAATCGAACTCTTCTTCTTTTTGAACTTCTTGCGGAGAAGGGTTATCTGTATTGTCTTCAATAACTTCAATACCCTGTTCCTCCAAGTACTCAAAAAATTCATCCATTTGGTCTGAATCTTGCTCAAACGGCGATAACCGTTCAACGATCGTAGAGTAAGTAATCAAGCTTGTCTTCTTTCCAAGCTCTACTAACTGCTCTTTTACTTGATCGATGGTTAATTCACCTTCCGCCGGCTGGCGTGTAGGTTTCTCAGCCATTCGATCCCCTCCTTCCATACATCTCAACACATCAATTATTCGTAAGCTTAAGATGAATTTTTAAGGTTCTTTTTCATCTCAAGAATTTCCATAGCGATTTTTGCTGCCTGTACAAAATCTTGTTTGGATTCAGCTTCTTTTTTCTCTTTTTCTTTCTCTTCTATCTTTATCCATTCTGGATAAATTAACACCTGTCGAATGTAATCTTGTAACTCTTTATCCGACACGTCGTCATTTAAATCCATCATAGCAAGCTCAGAAGCAATCTTTACAAGGTTTGAATCAGTGAGCTGTTCCATAAAGTGACTGATATCTGCCTCATGGCCTGCAGCATAGAAGCTATATAAATACGCTGCAATCGCACTATGCTCGTCAATATTGAACGAACCGCCAACTTCTTCCTGAACTTTTTCAGCTACATCCAGATCACGCATCATGTAAGCAAGTAAGATACGTTCTGCATTATGAAACGCGGGCAGAAGTTTTTTCTTCACATAGAAATTTTTCCTAGCATTATTATCCCTTTTAGGAGGGGCATTATCCTTCTTATTCTTCCTCTCCTTATAAAATTGGGCCGCTTGCTGTTTTAAAGCATCAAGCGAAAGCGAGAACTCTTGTGATAGCTGTCTAAGATAGTGATCCCGTTCAACAGCTTTTGTCAGTCCGCTTATTTCTCTGAGTACTTCTTCGATATAGCGGATTCGTTCTCCTTCATCCGATAGGTTTTTTCCAGTTCTGAAAAACTCCATTTTAAAAGCCATTACAGTTGGCGCTGCCCCTATTACATCCTTTTCAAAACGATCTCCACCGTATTTCTGGATATAGTCATCGGGATCAAGACCATCAGGCATTTTGGCAATCCTTACGTAACAGCCAGCTTCTTGAAGCTCTTCGGCTGCTCTTAACGCTGCACTTATACCCGCTTTATCTGAATCGTAGCAGATGATTGCTGAATCAGTTTGCCTACGAATCAAACGTGCTTGTTCTTTTGTTAAAGCAGTACCAAGACTCGCTACAACATTTTCTACCCCATTCCCGTAAGCACTAATCACGTCAACATAACCTTCGAGAAGGATTGCTTGATCTTTCATACGAATTGAAGAACGTGACAGATGGAAACCATAAAGCATCTTTCCCTTTTGAAAAATAGGAGTCTCTGGGCTATTAAGATACTTTGGCTCACCACTTCCAACGATTCTCCCTCCGAATGCGACCGTTCTACCTTTCGCATCCCAAATTGGAAACATGATTCGATTTCGAAAACGGTCAAAGTATTTTCCATCAAACTCCCTTCTTGAGAGAAGACCTGCATCCGCGACCTTCGAAAGAGGGTAATTTCTTTTGGTTAAATAATTCGTAGCGTAGTCCCACGATTCAGGTGCATACCCTAGTTGAAATTTCTCAATCATTTCTTTTGTAAAACCACGCTTCTCAAGGTACTCTTTAGCCTGATTCCCTTCCGAAGTGTTAAGCATGCAATAATTATACAGTTTACCTAGAAAATCATGTGCTTTTAACATGACATCTTTATCGGATGAAGCCTTGGAGTTCGATTGATGATCACTATTGATTTCAGGTAGCTCGATACCAGCTCTTTGTCCTAAAATTTGAACAGCTTCTATGAAATTGTATCCTTCGATCTCCATTAGGAATGAGAAGGCATTTCCACCTGTTCCACATCCAAAGCAATGATAGATTTGTTTATCAGGAGCTACCGAAAAAGAAGGTGTACTTTCTCCATGAAATGGACAAAGTCCAAAAAAGCTTCTGCCTTGCTTCTTCAGTTGGACATAATCACTTACTACATCCACAATATCTGTGGAACGGCGAATCGCTTCAATTTTTTCTTCTGGGATTCTGCCACTCATCATTTATCACCAACAGGCTTTTATAGTTTCGATAAACAGAAATAATCTCCTTCATATTTCGACAAAATTTTAATAAATTCTTTACGAAAGTTTTCACGATCCTCGTTCGTAAACTTCCTTGGTCCTTTCGTATGTTTGCCAGCACGTCTACTTTTTGAAGCTAGATACCGCGTATGTAGAAGAGTGGAAATGTTCTCTTCTGTGTACGTTTTCCCTCTTGGGGACAGAATAAAAACGCCTTTTGGTAAAAGAAGACTTGCCAGTCCATAATCCTGCGTAATGGCGATATCTCCCTTTGTAACATGGCGATGAATGTAAAGATCTGCTTCTTCTTTTTCTGAGTCTACCATAACCCACCTTGCACTTTGGAACGTTGTGCTCATATGAGCATATGAAGCTACAAAAACAATTTCAGCATTCATAAGTGCTGGTTGAAAAGATACGATCTCTTCTTTAATTGGAACAGGACATGCGTCTGCATCGACAAAAAGCGTCAGTTTCTTTTTCGTCATAATTCTCTATTCTACATCTCCCTGAGTTATCCTTCTTTTAGCATTTATGTTTTAACTTTCAGAATTTTAACCGCTTCTGCAATGGTGTAGCGGTCGGTAAAGTTATTATTATGATTATAGACAAATTTTATTGACAATATTTGATTATATACTAAATTATTTAAATTGAACAGATATTTATCGCAAAAAAACATACTACCAGAACATTTTCTTGGTAGTATGTTTTTCATATAGAATTAAGACGAATGCTTCCCTCTGTACAAGCTTAGAATTAAATTAGCTGTTTCCTCAACTGCACGATTGGAAACATCAATTACCTGACAATTCATTTTATGGATAACTTTATCGAAATATTCTAGTTCCTCTTTAATACGAGACATGTTTGCATAACTTGCTTCTGCATTTAGACCTAATGCTTTCAAACGTTCTTTTCGTATATCATTTAATTTTTCTGGACTTATTTTTAACGCGTAGCACTTGCCTTCAGATACTTTAAACAATTCTTCTGGAGGCTCCACTTCAGGGACGATAGGAACATTCGCAACTTTAAGCCGTTTGTGCGCTAAATATTGAGAAAGGGGCGTCTTAGACGTTCTAGATACTCCGACGAGGACGATGTCCGCTAGCCCAATTCCCCTAGGATCTCTTCCGTCATCATATTTTACTGCAAACTCGATTGCCTCAACTCTTCTAAAGTAATCTTCATCAAGCTTATGTACTAGCCCTGGCTCGTTTCGGGGCTCTTTACCAATCGCCTCTTGGATGTGGTCGATCATCGGTCCGATGATATCAACCACTTGAACACGTTCTTTTGCTGCCACATCTAATAGAAACTCTCGCAGCTGTGGTACAACAAGAGTAAAAGCAACGATCGCGTTCATTTCTTTTGCTAGTGTCATTACTTCTTGTATCGTCGCAGTATCTTCAACATATGGCACCCTTCTGACATCAAAGTCAGTAGGATCAAATTGGCTTGTAGCAGCTTTTACGACTAACTCAGCAGTCTCACCCACGGAGTCAGAAATAACATAAACGACCGCACGATTTGTTGTATTTGTCATATGTACCTCCTATACTAAATAATTTCATTCTTTGCTAAGTCGACCATCGCTTTTGTGATATTGGTTTTCGTTATCCTTCCGATTACCTCCATACCCTCAGACACTTCCTTGACGATGGGTAGTGCATCAATTTGCTTTTCAATCAATCGATTCGCTACGTCAATAAGCATATCATCTTGAAAGCAAACTGTAATATTAGGCATTCTTGTCATAATAATCGTTACCGGGATACTCTGTAAATCCTGTTTACCGAGAGCAGCTCTTAGCAAATCTTTTCTTGATAGGACCCCAACGAGGTGAGCTTGTTTGTTAACCACGAATAATGTTCCTACATCTTCCAAAAACATCGAGCAAATCGCGTCATACACACTCGTGTTTTCCTGCACAACAACCGGAATCGACTTATAATCGTCTACCTTAATCTTCTTAACTTTTTCGGTAAGTAACTGAGAACCAGTTTTACCAGTATAAAAATACCCTACTCTTGGCCTCGCATCAAGATAACCAGCCATCGTTAAAATGGCAAGGTCTGGCCGAAGCGTAGCCCGTGTTAGACTAAGTTTCTCAGCAATATGTTCACCCGTTATTGGACCTTCATTCTTTACGATCTGAAGGATTGTTTCTTGACGGTTATTCAGTTCGATTTGGCTCACCACCTTACTAAAATGTTATACTTTATTTTCATTATTATATACTATTAATGACTTTTCGTAAAAGTGTTCGATTTTATCCGTAAGCTTTCTGCATAAAATTAACATTAAATAGCAAAAACCCTGGAAACGTGCCAGGGTTTTTGCTATTCAAGCTTAAAACGATCCAACTGCTCAAGAAATCTCTTTGATTTTAAAAAAAGTCCTGAATATGCATCAAAGTACTGGTTTAATACTTCTCTGATTTCTTTCTTTGTTTCTGTCTTTAGAGAAATATTGCCGAGTCGTCCAAGATCCATGTGTGAAAACAGGTGTAGAAGTTCAGCCGTCTTTTTCTTGAGTGGAATATGGTAAGGGTCAATAGACAAACAACGATGGCATAGAAAACCGCCTTCTCGTATAGAGAATTCAAACTTCCCATTGTCTAACCCGCAATTTACGCAAGAACTTAGCTGAGGATTGATTCCTGCAACACGCAACATTTTAAGTTCGAAAATAAACAGCACAACTTCTGGATCCTTCTCTTCATCTAGCGCATGCATGACCTGATAAAGCATTTCAAACAAGTACGGATTTGGTTTGTTATCTTCCGTTAATTTATCAACGAGCTCGACAGCGTAAGCTGCATAGGATGTTAAAAACAAATCATTACGTATTGAACGGAAGGAGTCGATTGGTTCACCTTGATTTAACCCACCAAGTCCTGATGTGTGGTGATATAAGTAATGTCCATATACAAATAGTTGAGAAACGGAAGAAAGACGGCTTTTTGGTTTTTTTGCGCCTCTTGCCATGACGCCAACCTTACCCGTCTCTCTTGTATAAAGAGTAATTATTTTGTTGGTTTCTCCATAATCAACCGTTCTTATCACAATACCTTCTACTTTTTTCAACAAGGAGCTTCACCAACCCATTCCTTGTCTCTAATTCCATCACAATGTCAAGTGTGTACGAGGCACCTCTTCATGTTCTATCAGTGGCTCAGCATCTTCTGTATCCAGGAATTCCATTTCCTTTAAAAGAAGATAAGTATCGATGTTTCCTGTTTCACAAAACACTTTCCAGGTAAATTCCAACATCTCAGATCCCACCTTTCAATTTGTAAAAAGTTTTCCTCTTACTAAGTAGCTTGACCTTTGTTATGTTGGTTTATGTGATGGAATATTTGACAAATTTTTTCTTAATAATCGTCTTCTTTATAGCCGTAGTCTCTGAGTGAAGTCATTTTGTTTCTCCAATCCTTCACTACTTTTACCCAGATTTCCATGTAAACCCTTGATCCTAACAACGATTCGATATCTTTTCTTGCTCTCTTTCCAATCTCTTTAAGCATCTTTCCTTGTTTTCCAATGATGATACCTTTTTGAGAAGACCGCTCTACAACGACGGTTACGTGGATATCGATCACATCTGATCCTTCTCGCTGTTTCATTTGTTCGGTTACAACAGTTACGGAATGAGGAATTTCTTCTCTCGTTAAATGAAGGACTTTCTCCCTAACAAGTTCAGAAACAATAAACCGTTCTGGATGGTCTGTAACATGGTCACTCGGGTAGTATTGAGGACCTTCTTCCATATAACTAATAACCTGTTCGAGTAAGGTATTCACATTGTTTCCTTGCAAAGCAGAAATAGGAACGACTTCTGCAAATGAATATTTATCTTTATAAAAATCAATCAATGGAAATAGTTCATCTGGATGAACTTGGTCAATTTTATTAATGACTAGGAAAACAGGACTATCAACGTTTTGTAAACGTTCGATGATGTATTGATCTCCTGCTCCATATCCTTCTTCAGCGTTGATCACAAATAGGATAAGATCAACTTCATTCAGCGAGCTCTGGGCCATTTTTATCATAAAATCGCCTAATTTATGCTTAGGTTTATGGATTCCTGGAGTATCGATGAAGACAACTTGTGCATCGTTCGATGTATAAACTCCTTGTACTTTGTTTCGTGTTGTTTGTGCTTTATCACTCATAATGGCGATTTTTTGGCCAATCACGTGGTTCAACAACGTCGATTTACCAACATTTGGCCTGCCGATTATGGAAACAAAGCCAGATTTAAACGCTTCTTTACTCATTTAAGTCCTCCGGTGAAAATGCGCCAGGAAGCAATTCACTGACTGTTAATTCTTGAATTTGTCCATCTAGATTAGTAAGGATCACTTGCATAGCTGGGTCACATAGTTCAGAGATAACCTGTCGACACGCTCCACACGGAGGTACTGGTCGGTTCGTATCTGCAATGACTGCAATCGCGCTATATTTCGTGTGACCTTCTGAATATGCTTTAAATAGAGCGGTTCGTTCAGCACAATTACACATACTGTACGCAGCATTCTCAATGTTACACCCGCCAAATACAGTACCATCTTCTGATAGTAATGCTGCTCCTACTTTGAATTTCGAATATGGCACATATGCCATTTCTCTTGCTTTTCTTGCCTCTTCTATCAACATTTTTTTATCCATGTTTTGTAGCCTCCTTATGACTGTAACAAACGTGTGATTGGTTCAAAAAATAGAAGGAATCCGATTATAACCGAAATAATCGCAAAAAGAAAGACTGCTGCTGCTGATACATCTTTTGCTACCTTAGCTATAGGATGCTCTTCTTCCGTAACCAAATCAACCACTCTTTCGATGCCTGTATTTAGGGCTTCAATACTTAACATGATTCCGATTACACATAGTAGGATACTCATTTTCACTAATGATAAGTTTAGAATGAGTCCCATGATTAGTACGATCATCCCTACGATAAGGTGAAATAGAAAGTTTTGCTCATTTCGAATTAAATAGTTGAACCCTTGTGACGCGTATTTGAAGCTATTCAAAAATCGTGTAAGCCTGGATTTTGAGTTCCTATCGTGTAAGTCCATATTGCTCCAGAATGTCCTTCTGTTTATCAAACATTTCCTTTTCGTCTTCTTCAGTCATATGGTCGTAACCTAGTAGATGAAGAAACCCATGAACAGTAAGGAAGCCTAGCTCTCTTTCGAAACTATGGTTATATTCATTTGCTTGTTCTGAAATTTTCTCTACACAAATCACAATTTCACCGAGTAAGTGAGGGAAATCTTCACCGAAAATAACCGGATCTTCTTCACCGTCATCAAGTGCAAATGAGATAACATCTGTAGCATAATCCTTGCCGCGGTATTCTCGGTTGATCTCAGTAATTCTATCTGCATCAACGAATGTAATGGACAGTTCACTACCCTTTACTTCTTCTTTTTCTGCTGCATAACTAAGTAAATCATTGATCAGCTTAAAATGTTCCTCTGTTATCTTCTTTGTTTCATCAAAAAATTCTATTTCTATGCTCATGATGTCACCTTCTTTTTTATTTCTGTTGGATACTCGATTCTACTATGAAAGATGCCGTTTAAGGTTTCGAGTATCGTTTTGGCTACAATATCGAGCTCCCTCAGTGATAGATCACACTCATCGAATTGTCCATCTTCGAGCCTTTCTGTGATGATCTTCTTAACGAGCGTCTCAATTTTGTCAGGATTCGGCTTCGGCATAGACCTTACAGCAGCCTCAATACAATCTGCGATTCCTACAACAGCAGCTTCCTTTGTTTGTGCTTTAGGACCTGGGTAACGGAAATCTGATTCTGGAATTCCATGGTCTGTATGCTCGAGTGCTTTGTAATAAAAATATTTCAACAAACTTGTACCATGATGTTGTTCAGCGATATCCACGATTTCCTTCGGAAGGCGATGTTTCCTTAACATATCTGCTCCATCCGTAGCATGAGAGATTATGATTGTTTTACTCAACTGCGGAGCAATCTTATCATGTGGATTTTCCATGTTCATTTGGTTTTCAATAAAAAAGTGAGGTCTCTTCGTTTTCCCAATATCGTGATAATACGCTCCAACTCTAGCTAAAAGTCCGTTCGCTCCAATCGCCTCACAAGCAGCTTCAGATAAATTTGCGACCATGACACTATGATGATACGTTCCTGGCGTTTCAACGAGTATTTTTCTTAAAAGAGGATGATTCGGACTTGATAGCTCGATTAACCTGGTAGTCGATACAATTCGAAACCCAGCTTCAAAAAATGGCATCAACCCTAATGTAAGAACAGATGATAGAAACCCGGATAGGAAAGCGAATATCATATGGTATCCGATTTCAACACCACCATATTGACCATTCTTCAACATTAATAATATTGCCACAGATAAAATGTTTATCAATGAAACGAGCAAACCAGCCTTAAGAATATTCGAGCGGAGGTTTCTTCTACCGAGAAAAAACACACCGGACAACGAACTCATGAGTACATAAAAGGAAAGTGAAGCGTTCATAGGTCCAGTAATTTCTCCATTAAAAAACACACCTGCACATACAGCGAACAATAGACTGGAAGCGATTGCAATCTGCTCATTAAACAACATCTTTATAAGCATAGATCCTACAGCCGCTGGTACGATATATGTAATACCAGGAAACTCGACCGTACCGAGTAGACTAGAAAGTTTCAATACGAGCAAGGTACTAAAAAACACTAGTACAATAATTAAAAGATTCGTGTTTTTCGTACGCACCCGATCTTCAATATCTTGAACGAAATAATATAAATAGCCTGTTAGCAACAGGACGAGTAATGCTAAACCGATATATGGGATAGGATCGAAGCCGTCATCTAACAGCCCTGCTAGTCTAAGATTGTCCATCACTTCTCGATTGATGATCATACCTTCTTGAACGATGATCTGACCCTCTCGAATCATAACAGGTTGAACGGATTCAATCGCTTCCTGCCGACTTTGCTCAGTTAATTCAGGGTCTAAAAAATAGTTAGGAACGATTGCCTGTTGAGCAACTGTTATCATAGCTTGTTTTTGATCCTTTGGCAAAGAAGTTAACGATAAGCTCGTTTCAACATCGCTTTGTGCTTGTTCTAGGTTGTCGATCGAAACTTTATCTGTCATTACTTCCATCACTTCAGAAAGCGTAAGTTCCTTAATTAAGCTGATCTGAGTACGTTCTGCTTCTAATAATGGTTTCAGCGTATCATTGCTAATATCTTCAGCCATAGAAGATGATAAAAGTGTTCTTAATTCTGTTAGTTGTTCTGTGACCGTTTTATCGCCTTCTTCAGTCATCTTTACTTTCTCGATTCCTGTGAACAAGTCATTGAGATTGTCTACTTGACCTTGCAGCACTTCATCTCTATAAACATATTTGCCTTCGATTTGAGCGGCTTTGGAACGTGCTTCTTCAGTTGCTTTTCTATTTTCGATCGTAATCGGTGAAGCAATATCATGATTGGCTCTTGAATACAAAGAAATATTTAAAGACTCTGGTATTACATTTGAAAGCATGGTTACGTACATAACGATTGCAGCTACAGCATATAACGACCACTTGGTTATTTGACCACCTTCAAGATGACGGAGATTATGCTGGATAAAGCTCTTAATCCTCGTAAACATCAATTGCTTCACCTCACAGATTTAACCCTTAACACGAATACCCTTCTAATATTTTATCAGAATTCTCTTCAAAAAGGATGAGAATAGACAAAATAAGCACATCAAACAGCTTTTCAAAACAAAAACTACCCAAGCTCTATTTGTGTAGAACTCAGGTAGTTTATGATTACTTATCGGTATGTTCGTACGCGTCAATAATCCTTTGAACGAGAGGATGACGTACAACATCCGTTTGCTGAAGATAGATGAACGAAACATCTTTCACTCGATTCAATATTTTTTCGGCTGCAGCGAGTCCAGACTCTTTGCCTTTTGGTAAGTCGATCTGTGTGATATCACCAGTGATAACCATCTTAGAACCGAACCCTAATCTTGTTAAGAACATTTTCATTTGCTGAGATGTGGTATTCTGAGCTTCGTCTAGAATAACGTAGCTATCATCAAGTGTTCTACCTCTCATATATGCTAACGGGGCAATTTCAATCGTCCCACGTTCAATTAAGCGTGAGGTTTGTTCGACTCCTAACACATCGTGCAAAGCGTCATATAAAGGGCGTAAATAAGGATCGACCTTCTCTTTTAAATCACCCGGCAGGAAGCCTAAGCTCTCCCCAGCTTCCACAGCAGGACGAGTTAACACAATCTTCTTTACTTGATTATATTTTAATGCTGCTACCGCCATTACGACAGCTAGATAGGTTTTCCCTGTACCTGCGGGCCCTATTCCAAATACTAAGTCGTTCTTCTTCATAGCAGACACATAGTGACGTTGCCCTAAAGTTTTGACTTTAATAGGTTTACCTTTTGCGTTCGTAGTGATTTCTTCTTGATAGAGCTCAAGGAGCTGATCGATCATGCCTTGTTGAACAAGTTGACATGCATATACAACATCTCTACCAGAGATGCTAGCTCCTCGTTTAATAAGTGACTGAAGGGTGGACATAACGTCCTTCACCATATCAACAGCCTCTTCGCTGCCTTTTACAGTTATCCCTTCACCACGCGTAACCAGTGAAACCTCTAGTGCTTCTTCGATTATTTTGAGATGCTCATCTCCTGGACCAAATAGAGTCTGAGCTTCGTTAGAATTTTCTAATTGTAATGATAAGTCAACAACTCGTTCTGTCAATAGACCTCAATCTCCTTGAACAATAGGTATATTTTTTCCAATTTCCTCTATCACTTCAAAGTGTATCTTTACGTTTACTTTACCATTCTCTACCTTCTCGTGCAAAATCTTTTCTGTTTTAATTTCAGCATCTTCCGCTGTTTTATCCTTAATGTCTTCACGAGCAACAGTCAGTGCTGCATCAACCGCTTCTTTATTTGTATATGTTCGCTCGACCTCTTTCGTTTCTAACATATGCTTGAATGAGATCGAAATTGGCAATTGCCATTTAAGAAAGCGGAAATTTGTTTCGCGCTCGTTCACTTCGTAATGCTTAAAATCGGGTGCTTTAAATCCCCAAATAGGAATATTGAACCCATAAACTCGTAAAGAATAATTCGTTTTGCTCTCACCCGTGTGCGTCACAAATGAAGAGTTTAGTGGAATATCAACAGATGAGACGTACCATGTTCTACCGTAAACTTTTCCTCTAGCAGGAACGAGTTGGCTTTTTTCTTCTTTCCCAATAAACCCTGATATTAATAACTGACCTGGTTTTACATATGCATTTTCCTTCACTTTAGCTTGACCCTCTTCAACGTACATTTTCGTAATCACAGCTTTCTTTTTTGCAACGATATGTCTAGGATCTGCGGCAGGCTCTTTTTCAGGAAGTTGTTTCTGAACAACCTGAAAATGATATGAGGTTCCATTTCGTTTAACACCGATCCATGTCACTTCTTTCAAACTTTCTGAGAGCTCCTGCTGGATTTCCTGGTTGGTAGGAAGCTGGAAAATGAACTTCCCTTTTTTGATACCAAGTTCATACGCAGCTTTTCTAAGCTTGTGCTCTACTTCAGGTGATGCACCATTAACGGAGATTGCCCAGACCATATTGGATAAAATCAAGATCAATAAAATAGAACCGATTACTCCAGCAAGAAACCCTCTAGATGTAACAATTCTTTGAACCATAAACGGAAATCCTTTTCGCTCATGGATTCTAACCTTACATCTCGTCCTTTTTAAATGTGGTCTTATCCTCCTAATATCAGAAATATATAAGGATAATACGATTGTTTGTTCATCTATGCGTTTGATATTCCAGATGGGAATGCCGTATTCGATACAGCGGTTAATAAACAATTCAGTATAACTTCCCACGACTTTAATCCGAACGTATCCTGAAAAGAGTTCTCGAATATATTCTTTCATCATTGACCCCCTGTATTCAGTTCGGGTCTTGAAAGCCCCTACAAGTCTTCAGGTCTCTCAAGGTAGGAAACGTGTTCGATTTTTCCCTCGAGCAAAATTTCCTCTGGCAGTATCGTTTTTAGCATGAAGTCTTTTCCTTTTATCAACAACTGACCCTGTTTTAGGAGGAGTCGTACTTCTTCATTAGAAAATTTTAATACACCCTGGTGGTTTTCTATGTAAATATGAAGCTGTCCCACCATTGTGATACGCGGTAAGTCCATGACTGCATCTGCAGGAAGCTTTAATCTACTCGTTAACCATCCCTTTAGGCCATGCCTCCATTTTGCCATGGATACTCCCCCTTTCATCTCATCTTTATGATATTCAAAGCCAAACTATCACTTTTTCATCAAAGTACTCTAAACCATTTTCCATACAAAAAAGCCGCCGAGTTTTTCTCGACGGCTTAATAAGATGAATGAGACCTATATATTACCTTCTGGAATTCTTCATCTTCATCATTGAAGGATGCGGGTTTTTTGACCGTGGAGGTCCGAGGATCTCTGACCAGATAACCCCTTTCTTAACATCCTTCTTCTTTATAGAAATTCCACCAAACTCACGGTGCTTTGAAGAATTTGGCTTATACACCTTAAGTTCTTCAGACGCATTATCTCTAGATGAGATACGTTCTAAAGCCTCTTCGTAAGCATCATACTGCTCCGGTTTTAAATCAAAGCTCTGCTCTGAAGAGTTGTCCTCGTATGAATAGGGATTCTCCTGATTTGGCCCTATGCTTCGTCTAGGACCAGAAGGAGGCTTTGTTTCCTCTTCCTCCGAGCCCATTCGCTTGAAGAAACTTAAGATCCCTCCGATTGCAATAATTACGAAAACGATGTTATTTAACAGTAATTCAATAATACCCTCCAACATCGTCACCTCCATCTGCTGAGAGGATTATTAACGATCATCCTCATCTTCTTCTTGATCTGATTTTCCAATCATATCGCGCATATCAGTATCGGCTTCAATGTTTTTTAGGTTCATATAATCCATTACACCAATATTCCCTGAACGCAGTGCCTCTGCCATAGCCATTGGTACTTCGGCTTCAGCTTCCACAACTTTCGCTCTCATTTCTTCAACTCTTGCTCTCATCTCTTGCTCTTGAGCAACAGCCATCGCACGGCGCTCTTCTGCCTTCGCTTGTGCAATATTCTTGTCTGCTTCTGCCTGATCAGTTTGAAGTACAGCTCCAATGTTTTTACCGATATCGATATCTGCAATATCGATCGACAAAATTTCAAATGCTGTTCCTGCATCCAAACCTTTTGATAGAACGGTTTGAGAAATCATATCTGGATTTTCCAGTACCTTCTTATGATCGTGAGAAGAACCGATTGTACTTACGATCCCTTCTCCAACCCTAGCAATAACAGTCTCTTCACCAGCACCACCCACAAGGCGGTCGATGTTTGCACGTACTGTAATTCTTGCTTTCGCTTTTACTTCGATCCCATCCATCGCAACACCAGCGATAAACGGAGTTTCGATAACTTTTGGATTAACACTCATTTGAACTGCATCAAGCACATCACGACCTGCAAGGTCAATTGCTGCACAACGCTCGAAGCTAAGTTCGATGTTAGCACGGTGGGCAGCGATCAACGCGTTTACAACTCGGTCAACGTTACCACCCGCTAAGTAATGACTCTCTAATTGGTTCGTACTCAGATCAAGACCTGCTTTAACAGCCTTGATAAGAGGGTTAATAACACGTGATGGAATAACACGTCTTAATCTCATTCCTACAAGATTAAAAATACTTACCCTTACACCAGCTGCGAGAGCTGAAATCCATAGCATTACCGGTACAAATGTGAATAAGATCGCAAGACCAATAATCACAAGACCGACTATAATGATCAAACCTAATGAACCTGTATCCATTGTTTTCCTCCCTATAATTCCTTTTTATTTGTTAACGGTTCGAACAACAATGCGCGATCCGTTGACTTTCGTAATCGTAATAGTGGTACCTACTGGTATATAATCACCTTCTGTAACAACGTCCAATCGTTCATCACCGAAATCTGCTATTCCAGCAGGCCGTAATGGCGTCACCGTAGTACCTTCATTTCCAATCAGCTCATTTCGAGAGACGTTCGATACATACCCTTGCTCTGACTTGGTAGAATCAGATAGAACAATCTTTTTGAAAAAACCTCGATAGCCAAATAATTTGATAAAGAGGTAAGAGCCGCCGATTGTTATTGCCACTGCTAACAGAACTGCAATCAATACATACTGTAATGACTGACCTGAGCCAAGCACGATGCTCCCCACAATTCCTAATGCTCCCAATACACCGAATATACCAAAGCCCGGCATAAAGATTTCCACAAGAATTAGGACGATACCAGTTATTAACAACAAGATAGATTCCCACCCTGCAAAACCGGCTATCATATGTCCAAAAAAGAATAGCAATAGTGCACCTGCACCCATGAATCCAGGGATCCCAAAACCTGGAGAATAGAGCTCCAATACGAGACCTAAACTCCCAATAGAAAGTAAGATGGGTATGATGATTGGATTTGTAACGAACCTAGCTATCTTTTCAGCTATGGTGACTTCAGCATCCATCATTTTTGCATCAGAAAGATTAAGTATTTGCACTAACTCTGTCCTGTCCTCAGCAGTACCTTCGGAGTACCCCACTTCACTAGCTTCCACATCATTAAGGGTCAATAATTCCCCTTTTGGTGCGTTGTACTTAGGTAGATCAACGTCTGGATCAGCCATTGCAAGCGCGATTTCTGGGTCACGATCGTTCAATTCAGCTGCTGATTTCATCGCTGCATGCCAAAACGACTCAGCTTTCTTACCAGCAGTATTACCTGATTGATCGATTATAGCCGCTGATCCTATCAATGCACCTGGCTCCATTATGATTTGATCTGTATTGAGAGCTATATAAGCACCGGCAGATAAAGCTCTATCAGCGATATACGCAGTGATCGGTACGTCTGTTGCTTTGATTATTTCACCAATATTATCCGCAGCGTTTACTGCACCACCAGGCGTATCTATTTCTAGAACAATATGGTCTGCACCAGCTTCTTCAGCATCCTCGATCGATCGCTTCAAAAATGCCTCTAGACCACGTTCAACTTCCTGCTCAACAGGTATAAAATAAACGACCTGTCCTTCTCCTTGCCCGTTTGCACTTTGTCCAAAGAACGAGAATCCAATAGCCATTAAGACCGCGATGATTCCCATTAGCTTGATGGCGTCATTTCTGATGTCAATCCCTCCTTTCAAGCTTTCTATATATACGGATCAACTCACAAACAGGTTTCAAAAATGTATGTAATTTACTATAAGTATGACAAATTGAATAAGGAAAAGCTAGCAAGAATTGTGACACAATACATAAAAACACGCCCTGCTTACACAGGGCGTGATTTAGCTTGATCATATTTATGATAAGTTCTTTTGTACAAGGCGATTTACAAGTCCGCCGTCCGCTTTGCCTTTTACTTTAGGCATAAGCGCACCCATTACCTTACCCATTTCCTGTTTGGAAGTAGCACCAGTTTCTGCAATCACTTGCTGAACTAGTGTTTCGACTTCCTCTTCAGACAATTGTTTCGGCAGGTAGGCAGTTAAAATCGACAGCTCTTCATCGAGATTCTGCACAAGATCACTTCGACCAGCTTTGTCAAATTCTTGGAGGGAGTCTTTGCGTTGCTTAACTTCGCGAGTGAGAACGGTAAGTTCTTCCTCTTCCGTCAGGTCATGACCCAATTTAATGGACTCATTCTGAAGTGAAGATTTCACCATACGAATAACAGATAGTTTCTGCTTTTCCTTGTTCTTCATCGCTACTTTCATATCTGCTGTTAAACGGTCATTTAGACTCACTGACCTAACACCCTCTCTTAGAACTTACGCTTTTTCCTTGCTGCCTCAGATTTCTTTTTACGCTTTACACTTGGCTTTTCATAGTGCTTGCGCTTCTTAACTTCAGCCAAAGTGCCTTCTTTAGAAACCGTTCTCTTGAAGCGACGCAGAGCATCATCGATCGACTCGTTCTTACGCACGCGAGTTTCCGCCATCTCTATCCCTCCCTCCAAAACATACACAATCATAACACATGACTTTCTAACAAAGACATGTCACCTGCAATTATAATACATGCCGAACGGTTTATCAACATTTCTTTATTTGATTTTTTTATGTTGATAAAAAACAAGCATGTGTTCCCGGTCCTGTCCATACACTTTCTATGGAGAGGAGATGGCGAGATATGAGTCCCTACGTGGCATCGTTTATCGTTTTTATCAGTATCTTTCTATTTGGTATGGCGATTCTTCGCATCGGCCTCCAAACGTTTTCTCAAGCTAAGGTTGAGAGATTGTTAACCTCGATGACAGCAACTCCTTTTCGAGGTCTCATCATGGGGATGCTCGTGACTGCCCTCATCCAGAGCAGTTCAGCTGTCATGGTTATAACTGTAGGGCTGATCGCCACAAAGCTGTTAACATTTAGACAATCAATCGGTATTATACTCGGTGCTAACATCGGTACTACGATTACAACAGAACTAATGACATTGAATCCTGATCAGTTTACGATACCTTTATTGATTGTAGGCTTCATCTTCTTACAGATTAGAAAACAAATCCTTTTTAGTATCGGAACAGTTTTGTTTGGACTAGGATGTATCTTTGTCTCGATGCACGGGCTTGAAGCAATGTCCATTCCGCTATCATCTTTATCTTTTTTCGATCACATTATTAACGAAACGAACACGAGTTTACTCTACGGGATAGGAATTGGAACGATCCTTACTGCGCTTATTCAATCGAGCTCAGCTACGACTGGAATTACAATGAGCTTCATCAATCAAGATTTGCTCACACTTCCTTCTGCAATCGCGATTCTATATGGAGCTAACATTGGCACATGTGTAACTGCATGGCTCGCAAGTATCGGAAGTTCGAGAGAAGCTAAATTATCAGCTTATGCACACATTTGGATCAATGTTCTTGGTGTATTGTTGTTTTATCCTTTAATCGACGTGTTCAGTAGAATGGTGGAATACGTTACCACATTACCAGATGTGCAACTCGCTCACGTCTCAATCATATTCAATGTGTTTTCATCCCTGCTTTTCTTACCTTTAGCCGGCATCCTTGCTACTATGATTGAACGCCTACATGGCGGCAAGGCAATATAAAAAACCAACCCCTAGGGGTTGGTTTTTTAGTTACTCTTAATAATCTGTGTCAGCAGTTTCGCCTTGTACGATTTTTACTCCTGCGCTTGCACCGATACGAGTAGCTCCAGCATCGATCATTGCTTGTGCTCCTGCAAGGTCACGTACGCCACCTGAAGCTTTAACGCCGATTTCAGGTCCAACAGTTTCTCTCATAAGCTTAATATCTTCAGGAGTTGCACCACCAGTAGAGAATCCAGTAGAAGTTTTCACGTAATCTGTTCCAGCTTTAACAGCTAGTTCACAAGCACGCTTCTTCTCTTCGTCAGTTAGAAGGCACGTTTCGATGATAACTTTTACAAGTGCTTTGCCTTTTGCTGCTTCTACAACTGCGTTGATGTCGTTAACGATATAGTCATCGTTACCCGCTTTTAACTCAGCGATATTGATTACCATATCCACTTCAGTTGCACCTTTTTCGATCGCATCTTTCGTTTCAAATGCTTTTGTTTCTGTAGTCGTAGCTCCAAGAGGGAAACCGATTACTGTACATACTTTCGCTTCTGCACCCTTAAGCATGTCAGCTGCTAATGTAATCCATGTAGGGTTTACACATACAGATGCAAAATTAAACTCTCTTGCTTCTTGACAAAGCTTTTCTACTTGCTCACGAGTAGTATCAGGTTTAAGTGCAGTGTGATCGATCATGTTTGCTAGTTCTTGGTTCATTTCATATCATCCTTCCAAATCTTATGTATGCCGAAACTTAAGGAGTTCGGCAGTCCTTAATTTATAATGATGCAACAGCTGAAGCTGGTTCCTCTTCGTTCATCACTCTAACAAACTGTCCTTCGTTATAAGGATATCCAGCTTTCGTGATCTTTACTTTAACGATCTTACCAATCATTTCTTCAGAAGCTTCAACAATTACCTTCATATAGTTAGCAGTATACCCTACATATAAGTTAGATTCAGGTGAATCTTTGAATTTTTCTTCGGGAATTACTTCCAGTACTTCACCTTCATATTGAGAAGCATATTCTTTTGCAAGCTGATTCGAAAGCTCAATTAATTGATGAACACGTTTATTCTTCACTTCTTCATCAACCTGATCATCCATTCTTGCAGCAGGTGTTCCTGTACGTTTAGAAAATGGGAAAACGTGCAGTTCTGAGAATTTGTGTTTCGAAATAAAATCATATGTTTCCTTAAACTCTTCGTCAGTTTCACCAGGGAAGCCAACGATCACATCAGACGTAATCGCGAGTCCAGGTAGAGCCTTTTTCAAACGTTCAAGACGTTCTCCGAACATTTCCATCGAATATTTTCTTCTCATTCTTTGAAGAACCGTATTCGATCCAGACTGAAGTGGAATATGGAGGTGTGGCACAACTTTGTCCGAAGCATTCAATACTTCTATAACTTCGTCAGTAACTTGGCTAGCTTCGATAGAAGAGATCCTTATACGCTTCAAACCATCCACTTTTGCGTCCAAATCACGTAAAAGTTGAGCAAAGTTGTAATCTTTAAGGTCTTCTCCATATCCTGCTGTATGGATGCCTGTAAGAACGATCTCCTTGTATCCAGCTTGAACAAGCTGTTGCGCCTGTTCGATAACTGCTTCTGGTTCTCTAGAGCGTAAGAGGCCTCTAGCCCATGGGATTATACAGAACGTACAGAAATTATTACAACCTTCTTGAATCTTCAAGGATGCACGAGTCCTGTCAGTAAAGGCAGGTACCTCTAGTTCTTCATATACTCGAGCCTTCATAATATTGCTTACGCCGTTTACAGGCTCTCTTTCTCGTTTATATTGTTCGATATAATCGAGCATTTTAACTCTGTCTTGTGTACCAACTACAACGTCTACCCCTGGTATAGCCATTATTTCTGCAGGGGACGTTTGTGCGTAGCAGCCCGTAACACAGATGACTGCATCTGGGTTCTTTCTGATCGCACGCCTAATAACCTGGCGACTCTTCTTGTCACCAGTATTCGTAACCGTACACGTATTGATTACATATACGTCCGAAGCATGATCGAACTCGACTCTTTCATAGTCTTGTTCTTTAAATAACTGCCATATCGCTTCCGTTTCATAATGATTAACTTTACAACCTAATGTATGGAAAGCAACTGAAGGCATAGGATCACCTCATTAATTCAAAATGATATGAGATTGCTGCAAGTACATATAAAGCAGCCGTCTCAGTTCGCAAAATTCGTGGACCCAGACCACAGGAAGTAAAACCTGACTCTTCAAGTTTTCTTACTTCATTGTCTGAGAGACCACCCTCAGGACCAAATACAACTAGGAAACGGTCATTCTCATTCGCTTGTTGAAGCGTTTGAGCAAGTTTTGAAGATTCTCCAGCTTTTGCTTCTTCTTCAAAAGCAATGATCTTATGGTCATAAGACTCGCTTAATGCGATAAGCTGTGAGAGCGTACAAGGCTCATCGATTGCGGGAATCGTCGTTCGGTGAGATTGTTCAGCGGCTTCTTTTGCAATCTTATTTAACCTTTGTAGTTTTTTGTCGCTTTTTTGCTTATCCCATTTTACAATAGAACGCTCTGCTTTAAAAGGAACAAACTGATCTGCTCCAAGCTCTGTGCCTTTTTGGATGACCAACTCCAGTTTATCCCCTTTTGGTAAACCTTGAACGATGGTCACACATAGAGGCAGTTGCTTGTCTTCATCTAACCATCGAACAGGCTTTGCTAACACCTGGCCCTGTTCCACACTTGTTAATTCGCATACAGCTGATTGTCCAGAAGAAGAACAAACGATGATTTCATCGCCCGCCTCCATCCTCATGACTTTAGCTATATGCTTGACATCTTCACCGTCTATCTTAATCGTCTCATCATTTATGGTAGCATCTGGAATGAAATATCTTTGCATTGAATTCCCTACTCGACGGGCTTTCTAGCTATGAAAGCAACCCAGTCTTCCATTTGGAGAGTTTCCTCTATTACAAGACCTTGTTCCATAATCGACTGCTTAACTTCTTGCTTTTTCGCGGTAATAATACCTGAAGTAATGAACGCTCCACCAGGCTTAAGTACTCTCGCTACATCATCAGTAAAACGCACTATGATTTCCGATAGAAGGTTTGCAACGACCACGTCATACGTATCCTCTACATTATCAAGTAAGTTGTTCTGTCTGACATCTATCTTATTATGAATCTTATTAAGTTTTGCGTTTAAGTACGCACTCTTAACAGCGATATCATCAAGATCTAACGCCTCAACAGTCTCAGCTCCGAGGCTTGCAGCGGCAATACTTAATACTCCAGAGCCAGTTCCAACATCAATCACCTTTTGACCAGGTTCGATAATCCTTTCAAGCGCTTGAACGCACATGACAGTAGTCGGATGAGTTCCTGTACCAAACGCCATTCCTGGATCAAGTTCAATAATGATCTCATCTGTATTAACCGGCGTGTACTCTTCCCAAGTTGGAGTGATGGTTATTCGCTCAGATATTTTGACTGGCTTATAGTATTTCTTCCAAGCTGTTGCCCACTCTTCTTCGTTTACTTCACTAATCTGAACTGTGTTTCGTCCAAGGTCGATATCATACACAAGCAACCCATTGATCGCTTCCTTTATTTGTTCAACGGTTTCACCAAGAAAACTATTCACAGGTAAGTATGCTTTAAGAACAACCCCTTCTTCAGGGTAATCATCTGGATTAAGCTGGTAGACTTCTCCGAACGAGGTATCCCAAACTTTAACAAGGTCCATAGGGTCTTCTATAACCACCCCACTTGCACCGGCTTCATGCAATATATTCGATATTGCTTCTATCGCTTCATTTGTTGTATGAATGCTAATCTCAGACCATTTCATTCATTTCCACTCCTCTTTGGATCCTTTTTTCTCGGAAAGGAAACAGGCAGGTCTAATCACTAGACCTGCTTCCTGTTACCAGCTTTCTCCTTTGTTATTCCCCTTTAAACGCTTTTTTCACTTTAGCGAAAAAATTCTCATGCTGTTCCTCAGGTACTTGCCCAGATATCTCACCAAATTCACGTAAAAGTTCTTTCTGGCGATCAGTTAAATGTTTCGGAGTTACAACTTGGATCTTCACGTGTTGATCACCTTGACCGTAACCACGTACATTTTGTATCCCTTTGCCCTTTAATCTGAAGTTTGTGCCGCTTTGCGTTCCAGCTGGAACTTTCAGCATGACTTTACCATGAAGGGTTGGTACTTCAATTTCATCGCCAAGACCAGCTTGAGCAAATGTAATCGGCATTTCACAATGCACGTCGTCTCCGTTTCTCTCATAAAACTCATGCGGCTTAACATAGACGACAACGAAAAGATCTCCTGGAGGTCCACCGTTAACGCCTTCTTCACCTTTTCCAGTGATTCGAATCTGTTGACCCTCGTCAATTCCAGCAGGCATCTTAACATGAATTTTCTTCTTAACTTCAACTTTACCTTTTCCACGGCATGTTTTACATTTGTCTTTAACAAGTTTGCCTGTACCTTCACAGTGATGGCATACTCTTCGGTTTACAACACGACCAAATGGTGTGTTCTGCTCCACGTTAAGCTGACCATTACCTCCACAGTGGTGGCACGTCTCAGGTGTAGTTCCAGGCTTAGCACCCGAACCTTCACATGTAGAACAATCTTCTTCTTTTGGAATATAAATATCCGTTTCTTTTCCGAAAGCCGCTTCTTCAAAAGTAAGTGTCATCGCATATTGGAGATCAGCACCTTGTCTCGGTGCGTTTGGATTTCTTCGACCTCCGCCGCCAAAGAACATATCGAAAATATCACCAAAGCCGCCAAAGTCGCCACCTGCGCCTCCAAATCCTTGGTTAGGATCAGTATGACCAAATTGATCGTATTGTGCCTTTTTCTGCGGATCCTTCAGCACTTCATATGCTTCAGTTATTTCCTTAAACTTTTCATCTGCCCCCGGTTCCTGGTTGATATCCGGGTGGTATTGTTTAGCAAGCTTTCGATAAGCTTTTTTCATCTCAGCTTCTGAGGCATCTTTGCTTACGCCAAGCACCTCATAATAGTCTCGTTTACTCATCGTATCCACTCCCGATTCTCTTCACATAACCTTTATCTTACCATTGATTTATTACGAACTGCAATACTATATTGCAAGACCCGCAGGCCGGCATCGTCATATTAAAACGAAAGATAGAATGGCCGCGCCACCTTTTATTAAGAACGTGCTTACACTAAGAAAAAAGTCAAAGCCGAGATACGCTTGACTTTGACTTTTTCTTTATCTTATTTATTACTTTTTGTCGTCTTCATTAACTTCTTCGTATTCAGCATCAACGACGTTGTCATCTTGCTTCGCTTCAGAACCAGCGCCTTCAGCTTGCTGAGCCTGTTGAGCTTGAGCTGCTTGCTCATACATCTTAGTCGTTAGAGCTTGAACAACTTCTTGAAGTTCATCTTTTGCTGAACGAATCGCTTCAATGTCATCATTCTCTAGAGCAGCTTTAACTTTGTCTTTCGCTTCATTAGCTTTGTTCACTTCTTCTTCCTCTACTTGACCTTCGAGGTCTTTAAGAGTTTTCTCAGTAGTGAAGACAAGCTGATCTGCTTCGTTACGAGTTTCTACGTCTTCACGACGCTTCTTATCTTCTTCTGCGTTCGCTTCAGCATCCTTCACCATGTTCTCAATTTCTTCATCAGAAAGACCGCTTGATGATTTGATTGTGATAGATTGCTCTTTGTTTGTACCAAGATCCTTCGCACGAACGTTCACGATACCGTTTTTGTCGATATCAAATGATACTTCGATTTGAGGAGTTCCTCTTGGAGCTGGAGGAATATCAGTCAACTGGAAGCGACCGAGTGTCTTGTTGTACTGAGCCATCTCACGCTCACCTTGAAGCACATGGATATCTACTGAAGGCTGGTTATCAGCTGCAGTCGAGAATGTTTGTGATTTACTTGTTGGGATCGTTGTATTACGCTCGATAAGCTTTGTAAATACGCCGCCCATTGTTTCGATACCAAGTGAAAGTGGTGTTACGTCTAGAAGAACAACGTCCTTCACATCACCAGCGATAACACCAGCCTGGATTGCTGCACCAAGTGCAACTACTTCATCAGGGTTAACGCCTTTATGTGGATCTTGACCAGTTTCTTTCTTGATCGCATCTTGTACTGCAGGAATACGAGTAGAACCACCTACAAGGATAACCTTGTCAATTTCAGAAGGTGACATGCCAGCATCTTTAAGAGCCTGACGAGTAGGTCCCATTGTACGTTCTACAAGGTTTGCAGAAAGTTCTTCGAATTTAGCACGAGTCAAGTTAAGCTCAAGGTGTTTAGGACCAGAAGCATCAGCCGTAATAAATGGAAGTGAAATCTGAGTTTGAGCTACTCCAGAAAGGTCTTTCTTCGCTTTCTCAGCAGCATCTTTCAAACGCTGAAGTGCCATCTTATCTTGAGAAAGGTCTACACCGTTCTCCTTCTTGAATTCAGCAACAAGGTGATCGATGATCACTTGGTCAAAGTCATCTCCACCTAGACGGTTGTCACCAGCTGTTGATTTAACTTCGAATACGCCTCCGCCTAATTCTAGGATAGATACGTCGAATGTACCACCACCAAGGTCAAAGACAAGGATAGTTTGATCTTCGTCTTCTTTATCTAGACCATAAGCAAGCGCCGCAGCCGTTGGCTCGTTTACAATACGCTCAACTTCTAGACCAGCAACTTTACCAGCATCTTTTGTTGCTTGACGCTCAGCATCGTTAAAGTATGCAGGTACTGTGATAACAGCTTTTTCTACGCCTTCACCAAGATAGTCTTCTGCGTAAGACTTAAGTTTTTGAAGGATAATCGCTGAGATTTCCTGTGGAGAATAAGACTTACCTTCTACATCGACTTTGTAGTCTGTACCCATATGACGCTTGATTGACTGAATCGTGTTTGGGTTCGTGATCGCTTGACGCTTTGCAACCTCACCCACTAGTCTTTCATCATCTTTGAATGCTACTACTGAAGGTGTCGTACGGTTACCTTCTGGGTTAGGAATTACCGTCGCTTCGCCGCCTTCCATAACAGCAATACAAGAGTTTGTTGTACCAAGATCAATACCAATAATCTTACTCATTGTTTCTACCTCCTATATCTTCATATGTAATTATGAACTTACTTTTACCATTGCAGGTCTAAGGACACGTTCGTTCAACTTGTACCCTTTTTGCAACACTTCTACAATGACATCTGAATCATACTCATCTGATTCGACTTGCATAACTGCCTGATGCAGGTGAGGGTTAAATTCTTCCCCTTGTGCTCCTACTTCTTCAATACCTTCTTTTGCAAGAGCATCTTTTAGCTGACGATAGACCATCTCCATGCCAGTTAGTAGAGAATTCACTTCTTCATGATCGCTTTGAACAGCAAGCGCTCGCTCAAAATTATCGATTGCCGGTAGAAGTTCTTCAGCAAGTTTTTGAGAACGATATTTCGCATCAGCACTGCGCTCTTCACGCGTTCTACGACGGAAGTTATCATACTCCGCCTGTGTACGCAAATATTTATTTTCAAGCTCATCAACTTGCTTCTGCAAGCTTTCAAGCTCTGATTCCTCATTCATTTCAGGTTCGATAACCTCAGATTCCTGATTTTCTTCAACTTCTTGTTCAAGATTTTCAGCTTCTTCAGTTACGATCTCTTCCTCATGATGACTGTTCTGCTTTTCCACGAATTTCACCTCCCCAACGTAATCTACATGTATATTCATAGAAATAGATGGAAGATATCGATCTCCCACCCTTTTCACTATTACCAAATTACCAGTGTTTGAAACTTCGATATCGCTCAGTTAATGTACTCGTAAGGTCATTCGCCAGAAAGCCTAAAAGACTCATCGAACGGTGATATTCCATTCTCGTTGGTCCAAGTAAAGCGAGAGACCCCATACGTTTCCCTTCGATAAAGTAGTCTGCTGTCACGATACTACATTCCTGCATCGCCTCAAGATCATTCTCCTGACCGATTCTAACTTCGATCCCTTTCTTCTCAGGACGAAGGATGTTGTACATCAAATCATCCTGCTCAAAGGTGTTTAATAATAGTCTTACTTTCTCAACATCTTTGAATTCGGGCTGAGCTAGAATGTTCGTCTTACCGCCGTAGTACACTTTTTCTGCATTGGTATAGAGAAAAAGATTATCAAGCATCGTATTCACTTGATTATAGTTTTCTATGTGTTTTTTCAAAACTGTAGCCATCTCTTGCATCATGGTCGATTTAAGTGATACTAATGGAACATCTTTAAGACGTTCGTTCATAATGTTAACGACCTTTTCGATATCAGACATGCTTACAGATGGTGGAATCTTAATGGTTTGATTCTCCACGTGGCCACTGTCAGCTACCAGAATTACGACGGCCGTCTCTTTCGAGAGTGGTATGATTTGCACCTGGCGAAGCTTTGTTTCGAAAACCTCAGGACCAAGAATAATCGATGTATACTGTGTTAGTTCAGAAAGGATCTTAGCAGATTGCTGGATAACTTTCTCAACCTCGACCATTTTTTCTGCAAAAAGCGAGTGAATATCTTTCACATCACTGTTAGATAAGACTGGCGGTGATAGAAGATTGTCTACATAGAAGCGATAGCCTTTTTCTGAAGGAACACGACCTGAAGAACTGTGAGTTTTCTCAATAAACCCCATATCTTCTAAATCTGCAAGCTCATTACGAATTGTAGCTGAACTAAACGTTACTTCTTTTCGCTTTGAGAGCGTGCGTGATCCTACAGCTTCAGCAGTTCGAATGTAATCCTCGATCAAAATCTGTAAAATAAACAGTTGACGTTCAGTTAACATCCTCTCATCACCTCTGTTAGCACTCTGTTTCCTCGAGTGCTAAATCTAATAATAAGGTAACAGAAAATTATTTTAGTTGTCAATGATTACGTTACGTGTTGTGGTCGTTGCTTTTAGACCCGCTTCTGAAACGCTGAACGGGCGATACTTTTGACCGATACGAAACGGTTACACTGCAAGAAATTCCTGAAATACTTCATTTCCTAGGAAAAACCCTCGTTCTGTTAAAGCGATATGACTTCCTGTATCCTTAAGCAGTTCCTTATCGATTAGATTTGTTAGCTGCTTACCGAAAACGGATTCGATTGACTGATTGTATTTTATCTCAAACGTTTGTTTTGATACGCCTTCTCTCATGCGAAGACCCATGAACATCTCTTCTTCCATCATCTCGCCCTTTGTAAGTTCATTTTCATCCATATAAGGGAAACCATGTTCATCGATCTTAGTCATATATTGTTTTAGAGGACCTGCGTTCGCACGTCTCACCCCATCAACATAACTATGCGCTCCAGCACCGATTCCGTAATATTCATTGTTCTTCCAATACGTGATGTTATGTTGACTCTCATAACCAGGTAACGCGAAGTTGCTAATTTCATATTGATTGAACCCTTTTTCTTCCAAACGTCTAATCAGCTCAGCATACATCTCAGCTTCAGTTTCTTCAGTCGGTAGAGGTAGCTCACCTTTCCTCCATTGATTATAAAACACGGTTTTCTTTTCAACTTGAAGCGAATAAGAAGAAATATGAGTGATACCAAGTTTGACCGCTTCATCAATGGAACTTGAAAGCTGCTCTACCGTTTGTTCTGGCAGTCCAAACATTAGATCTAGAGAGAGATTGTCAAACCCTGCATGCTTGGCCATCGTTACGATCTCCCCGATCTCATCTACATTATGACCTCTTCCAAGACGTTTTAATAAAGAATCTTGAAACGCCTGCGCCCCAATACTAAGCCTGTTCACACCGTACTTTTTCATGATTTCTAGTTTACTTGGTGTAACACTACCTGGATTCGCTTCCATCGTGAACTCTAACCCATCTTCTACGTATGGCTGGAATCTGCTAGTCACTGAGTGCAGAAATTGTTCTAGCTGCTGATCGTTTAGAGCGGTAGGGGTACCTCCCCCAACGAAAATAGTATTGATGGAAGATGTAGGAAAGCGATTGAGCGTCTTTTCCATCTCGATATCCATGTGGTCTAGATACTCCACCACAGGCTGCCCCTGCATAAACACTTTATTAAAATCACAATAATGACATATATAATCACAAAATGGAATGTGTAAATAAACAGCGTTGACCATTTTAATCACTGCTTTCTAATCATAATCTAAAGACCGCAGAAAATTCTGCGGTCTCCTTAACCTAATACTATAAAAATAACATGTCTTCTTCAAATAGAACGGGTTAGTTCTTCTTAGTATTATCTTGACGAAGAACTGCCATGAAGGCTTCTTGTGGAACTTCGACTTTACCGACCGTCTTCATTCGTTTTTTACCTTCTTTTTGTTTCTCAAGCAATTTACGCTTTCGAGAGATGTCTCCCCCGTAACATTTTGCCAACACGTTCTTTCTAATTGCTTTAATGGTTGAGCGAGCAATAACTTTCTGTCCGATCGTCGCTTGAACCGGCACTTCAAACTGCTGCCTAGGTATCAATTCTTTTAGCGTTTCAGTAATATCTTTACCACGTTCGTAAGCGAAATCTCTGTGGACGATGATGGAAAGTGCATCGATCGTTTCTCCATTAAGCAGAATATCCATCTTAACGAGGTTGGATGGCTTATAACCCATCATCTCATAATCGAACGAGGCGTACCCTTTTGTACTTGATTTTAGCTGATCAAAGAAATCATATACGATTTCAGAAAGTGGAATGTGATAAACGATGTTTACCCGCGTCTCGTCAAGGTACTGCATGTCGATGAATTCTCCACGTTTTCCCTGACATAGTTCCATAATTGCACCAACGTAATCGTTAGGCGCCATGATCGTAGCCTTTACAAACGGCTCTTGAACTTCAGTAATCGATTGGGCGTCAGGCATCAAGGCTGGATTATCGATAATCTTCTCTTCACCATCAGTCAACTTAACTTGATAAATAACACTTGGTGCTGTAGTGATGAGGTCGATGTTAAATTCACGCTCTATACGTTCCTGGATGATCTCCATATGCAATAGACCTAAGAATCCGCAACGGAAGCCAAATCCTAAAGCTTGAGATGTTTCTGCTTCATATTGAAGAGAAGAATCGTTTAACTCTAGACGTTCGAGTGCCTCTCTTAAATCGTTATATTCAGCAGAATCTACTGGATAAAGCCCACAGTATACCATTGGATTCATACGGCGATAACCTGGTAGTGGTTTATCAGCAGGATTCTTTACGGATGTAATCGTATCACCCACACGGGAGTCTCCAACATTTTTAATCGCTGCAGTAAGGAAACCTACATCTCCAACTGTTAGCTCATCCTTTGACTGAGGCTTTGGCGTAAATACACCTAGCTCAGTAACTTCAAACTCTTTTCCAGTAGCCATCATGCGAATTTTCTCGCCGACCTTAACGGAACCTTCTGTAATTCGTATGTAAGCAACTACACCACGATATGGATCATAGAGCGAATCAAAGATCAGTGCTTGAAGAGGGCCTTCCGGATCACCTTGAGGTGCAGGAACCTTCTCAACAACTTGCTCTAAGATTTCTTCGATTCCAATGCCGTTTTTAGCCGAAGCTAATACAGCGTCTGAAGTATCGAGACCGATTACATCTTCAACTTCTTGAGCAACACGTTCAGGCTCTGCACTCGGTAAATCGATCTTATTGATAACAGGTAAGATTTCAAGATCATTGTCTAGAGCAAGGTACACATTCGCTAGTGTTTGAGCTTCAATGCCTTGCGCTGCGTCAATAATCAACAACGCACCTTCACAAGCTGCAAGACTTCTTGAAACTTCATATGTGAAGTCTACGTGTCCAGGTGTGTCTATGAGATGAAAGATGTACTCTTCGCCATCTTTCGCTGTATAAGTTAGCTGAACGGAATTCAGTTTGATTGTAATTCCTCTTTCACGTTCCAGATCCATTGCATCGAGCGTCTGGTCTTTCATTTCTCGTGCAGTGAGGGCGCCGGTTTTTTCTAATATCCGATCGGCTAACGTAGATTTTCCATGGTCAATATGTGCAATGATGGAAAAGTTACGAATCCTCGACTGTCTTTCTAATTTCTGTTCACGGTTCATCTATAATCACTCCTAAAGGCGAAACTGCGCTAGTATAGATTATAGCAATACCGCTGTCCATAATCAATTAGCAATCCTGCTGAACTCTTCATCAAAAAAAATAAGCCACTTCTGTGACTTATTTTATTTAAAAAGAGAAAGAACTTCAGTAACAAGTGTCAGTATAAAAGTGAGCAATGTTTGAATCATAGAGGAAATTACTCCACTGATCTTCGTCCCCAAATCACCCAATACATTAAATTCATTGGCATTCTCAAGGATCTTTTGCTTTTCTTCTATATCTTCATTGGTGATGGAAGTCCCAAGAATCTCAGCTTCCACTCCTTCTGATGCTTTCGTCAGCTGAAACGCGCCTGTCTCATCGCTTCCTTGCATTGTATTCATATTTTTTGAAGCTTGTTCCATTCCAAGTAAAACACCGAACAACAATAAAGAGATCAGCAGAAAGCACTTTAGAAAAAAGGCTACCATAGCCATACCCCTTCCGTATTAAATGCCTGTCCTATTCATTATGCGTATGCAAATTGTTACTCTTTATGACTTAATGCGTGTACATGCCACTATTATTTTGATCGACTTCACTATGAAGAGCACTATTTAGTCCTCCAGAAATAACATTCGCCATATCTTCAATAAAAACATCGACTTCCTTTGGAGTAACCATAAGATTGTGCCCCATAGGAGCTAGCACTTCTTTGATTAAATTTCGCTTTTCATGGTCTTCTAACGTGCCGACCATACCTAAGAACGTCTGACGCTTTTCTGCATCAGGAAGATCTTCTTCTGTATATGTCTTTTTCTCTCCAAAGGTCATCCCAGCAGGAGCAAGAGATTTAGATGGCTTATCTTTTTCCTTAAGTTCACGTCCAAAATGTTTCAAGATATAATCGATCGTATCACTCGTAATCGATACAGCATCGACTACGGTTGGAATTCCGATCGCAATGACTGGAATACCGAGTGTTTTAAAGCTTAGCTCTTTCCTTTTGTTACCTACACCTGACCCCGGGTGGATTCCAGTATCGGAAACTTGAATAGTCGTATTTACACGCTCGATCGAACGAGAAGCTAATGCATCTACTGCAATAACAAAATCAGGCTTCGTTTTTTCAATAACGCCGTGAATGATGTCACTCGTTTCAATTCCTGTGATCCCCATCACTCCAGGAGTAATAGCACTCACAGGTCTAAAGCCTTCTGAAACTGTCTCTGGCTGTAATTCAAATAGATGCTTTGTGATCAATAAGTTCGAAACAACATTGGGTCCGAGTGCATCAGGCGTTACTTGTCTATTCCCAAGCCCAACAATTAAACAACTCGCGTCTTTTTTTATGCCCTGTTGATCAATAAATGCAGCGAATTCTTTTGCAAATACTTTCTGAACCGTTTCCTGAAGAGCTGAATCTTTTCTACGGATTCCTTGCACTTCAAACGTGATATAATGGCCAGCTTTTTTCCCTATTTCTTTCTCCCCTGCTTCTGTCACTTCAACCGTGGTGATCTTTACCCCTTCTTGGTCTCTTTCCTTTACGATTACACCTTGTAGCTCATCTGGTTTTTCAGATTTCATTTCCTTTGCTTTTTTCTCTTTCACCATTTCCTGAGCTTCAACCGCTAAATCTGTTCTCACTTGGTACATATCTAAATCAACCATAGGCTCACCTCTAATTTCCATCTTTTAAATGTTAGCCTTTCCTTTGTATTAGCTTTTCATTCTCTATTGCATTTAGCCGATCTATTTGATAGAATGTTTTTTGTTCTATGCACGGATATGACATGGAATTGTGAAGCCTTGCAAGGAGGTGAAAGGTATGCCAAATATTAAATCTGCGGTTAAACGCGTTAAGACTTCTTCAGATCGTCGCGCTCATAACATTGCGATCAAATCTGCAATGCGTTCTGCTATCAAAGACTTTGAAAACAAAGCTGAAGCAAAAGACGTTGATGCTGCTCAAACAGCTCTACGTGAAGCTTCTAAGCGCATTGATAAAGCTGCTGATAAAGGAATCATCCATAAGAATTCAGTAGCACGTAAAAAATCTCGTCTTGCTAAAATGTATAACGAGATCTCCGCTTAATTTCTAAAAATGTTAAAAGCTGTTGGGGGCAACCCCAACAGCTTTTTTAAATACTTTTTATTTTCGTTAGAAGCAGCTCTAACAGTAATTTTTTCTCCATCTTTCCTGTTTTCATCTCATAGTCAGTCTCTGCAATTTGATCCAAAATAAATAAAAGCTGAGCTTCATTGAACGCTTTACTTTGCTGATGTGCAATCTTTACCGCATAAGGATGCAGCTTCAGCTGTGAAGCCATCTGTTTTTGACCATACCCTCGTTTAGCAAGCTCACTGACTTGATAGATGATACGAAATTGCCGTCCTATTAAAGATAAGATTTTAATCGGTTCTTCATTAATCTTCAGCAAATCATAAAGAATACGAAAGGCTGTATTTAGATCCTTTCTCACGATACGATCGATTAGCGCAAAAATATCGTTCTCTAACGTCCTAGCGACTAATAGGTCGACGATGTCCTCGCTTACGGTTCCACCTTCGCCAACGTAAAGAGCCATCTTGTCAATTTCCTGTTGTAACAACATCAGGTGGCTACCGATGAGCTGTACGAGACGCTCTTCCCCTTCTTTATCCAAAGTCACGTTGAGCTCCTTCGCTCTTAGTTGAAGCCAATCTCCCAGGTGATGATCTTGTAGAGCTTCGGCTTTTACAAAAGCTCCTGACTTTTTTAAGGATTTGACTAATTTTTTTCGCTCGTCCAATTTTTCATAAGGAGCTTCTATAATGAGAATAGTAAACGGTGAAGGATTCTCTGCATACTTTACAAGCACATCGATGTTATGTTCGACTTTGCTTTTATCTTTTACCGCAGTTAAGAAAGTAGGGTTTTTCAAAATGACAATTCTCTTTTCTCCTAAAAACGGCATCGTTTCTGCTTCTTCGATCGCTTCTTGAACTGGCGTCTCGTTCAAATCATATGTAGCTAAGCTAAATTCTCTTTCTTCCTCAGGAAGTCCTTTCTCAATAATTAACTTCACTAAATCATGAATTAAGAATGCTTCTGTACCCGTCAAAAGATAAACGGGGTCAAGATTGCCTTGTTTTATCTTCTTTTTAATTTCCGAAACGGACATAATCCTACACCTCAATTTTCGTTTGTCCATTTCTATCCTAATTGGAGACATCGTTATTGGCAAGCATAAAAGGGAAGCCGGCTACAGACACCAGCCTCCCATTTATAGTAAACGCTGATGAGAGGGGCCTAGGACTCCCGCCCACCAACGATATTCTGTTGTAGTAGATAGGATATCCTATGCAAAGATAAAGTATAGGTGACAACTCTTTACAGGAAAGGGAGCGAATTCATTGTTAATCCAATATTCTTCAAAATGACAAATCTCCCACACCACAATAAAGACAACTCATATAAAACATGTTACAATATGGAATGAAATGCACCTGTATGATACCTTCTTACATAATGACTACGAAGGTAGTTGATTGTTCATACTAACAGGGAAGCAGGAGGGAAGACTAATGAACGAGTTCGAAAAAGATGTTCAGCATAAGTCCAATGATGCAGTTGAATCAGCTGTTGGATTTGTTGTACCATTTCTATTCTTTTCCATCATTTTTTTCACAGCTGTGGCAATTAAAGCAATCAGCTAAATAGACTGCCTTCAGGCAGTCTATTTTTCGTTTCTTTGACCGTGCCATGTCCCCCGTTTACCTAAGAGAAATTTGTAAGTGATCGTACCACTCTCATCCGTTCTCATCATCTTCACACCTAGTTCTTTAAAGCGTGCAATCACATCGGGATGTGGATGTCCATAGCGATTATCTTTTCCTGCTGAGACTACCGCGATCTTTGGATCGACTCCACGAATCAATTCTTCCGAACTCGATGAATCACTTCCATGATGCCCAACCTTAAGGATGTCAGCTTTTATGTTGTCATTCGAACTAAGCAACTCTTTTTCACCCACTTCTTCTATATCGCCTAAAAATAGCCAGCGATACTTTCCTAGCTCCGCATAAAGAACGATACTACCATCGTTTTCTTCTTTAACCTGTAAAGCTTGAACAATCGAAAAGAACGCTCCACCAGAATTCCATTTTAATTCTTCACTTGCTTTTAACATTTTACTCCCCTTCTTATTCGCTAGTTGCATGATCTCTTTTTCAGTATTCGTCTGTTCATCACTTCGATCCAACATTATATGCTTAACACTAATCTCATTCAAAATTGCTATCGTCCCACCCACATGATCAAAATCACCGTGAGTTAAAAGCAAAAGATCGATAGAACGTATGCCTTTTGATTTTAAATACGGTACGACTATGTCAGCGCCTACATCAAATTGGCTTTGTGGTTGCTCCCACCTTTCCTTCTCACCAAATACTGGTGTTCCACCAGTATCGATGACAATGGTTTGCCTTTGAAAAGGCAGTGTGATGATGATGCAATCACCTTGTCCAACATCTAAAAACGCAACTGTACCATAGGGGTTCATATACGGCAGCATATAGATTACGAAAATAACAGAAACCCACGCGATCATTCCCTTAATCACAGTCTTCTTTTCCCATATCAAGAGAACCAGATAGGTACTGATAAACACTAAGATGAGCACAATCATGGGAGGACTTCCAAAGATCAATGAGAAGTTGAACTGATTCAACCATACGAATACACGATGAATGATCTCCACAAAGAAAGATAGGACGGCAGAACAAACTTGAAAGATTGAAGTAAGATGGAACAACCTTAAAATAGCCAATCCAAATACAGCAGGAAGGATTACGACTGAGATTACGGGTACGTATAATATATTTAAAGGTAAGCTGAGGAGGGATATCTCATAAAAATGAAATAAAATAAGGGGAAGGGAAACAACTTGAGCCAACAGTGAAACGATAAACAATTGAGTGAATGGCGTTTGATACCTGTGGAAAATACTTTTTGAAGAGATGATCAAAGCAAATGTTATGAGAAAAGAAAGTTGAAACCCGATATGGTAAACAACAAAGGGATCGTAGATCAAAAGGAGTACACAAGCACTAGAAATGGCATCAAGCGGGTTAGGGGATCGTTTCATTCTTAAAATCATGGAGATAAACATCATCATGATCGAAGCTCTAACTACAGAAGGAGCAGCACCGGCAATAACCATGTAAATAGGACACAAAAAGAACAGTAGCTCATATACACGCTCTCTTGTAAAACCTATACGAATAAGCACCCAAAACACCAGACCACACACGATTCCAACGTGCAAACCCGACACGGCTAATACATGGCTTAATCCTAGTTCTCGATACGCTTTTTCTACATCAGGGTCCATTAAACCTCTTTCCCCAATCAGCAGGGAAGCTGATATGCCTTTTAATTCATCAGGATAGTGTTTCTCAATATCTACAAGTATTTCCTGTCTTATATTCTGAAAAAGGGTCCCTAGGGATTTAGGCGAGGGGTTACATTGAGGAAATTGATCAAGCTCATAAATCCAATGAATATGCTGATGTTGGAGATGTTTTTTATAATTAAATTGTGATGAAACACCCGGTGCCAGAGGGGCTTCTAATGCTCCTGAAAGTGTACAGGATGAACCTACCTTAAGACTTTTTAGGTTTTCCTTTTCGCGTTTTGAACTTATATAGTACACCACCATTAACTTCTCGTTAGATATCGTTTTATATTCAAAAGAAAGCTTGGATCCATCGATAGTTGGGATCGAATGAACGTTTCCCATTATGCTCGATTCTTTTCCAGATAGATGCGTATTATTTCGAGCATCACTAACACCGGCATAAGTATAAAAAGAGATAAAGGTAAGTAATACAAAAATGGATAAGCGAGGAGCTTTCCTCGCACACCATATAAGAAGGAAGGATAAGAACAAGATCGGATAAAGTGATTCGTTACTTGTGATGCCAGTCATTGCTGAGGCTGGTATTAACCATAGGTTACCTCTCACATCTTACTATAGAGATTTGACGCTTTTTCGTATAAAGGCCTTACCTCTTCAGAACTTAAACCTGCGTCCGTTAATTTCCCTAGTAGTTCAGCCGTTAGATCTAACTTTTCTTGACTATTCTGCTCTAAAATCATCTCTTCAAGTTCAACCTGTCGAACTTGTACGTTAGCTTCTTTAAACAATTCAATCGCATAAGGGTGGTTCTTATAGTCTGTAGCGTAAACGACAGATTTTATACCAGCTTGAATGATTGCTTTGCAACAGTGTATACAAGGAAAATGGGTAACATAGATTTCTGCCCCGGTTGTTGGAACACCGAATTTAGCACATTGAATGATTGCATTCATTTCTGCATGAATGGTTCTCACGCAATGGTTATCTATCACATAACAGCCCTCATCGATACAATGAACCCCACCTGATACAGATCCATTGTAGCCGCCTGCGATCATCCGCTTATCTCGAACGATCGTAGCCCCTACTGTCAATCGAGTACACGTACTCCGTAATGCAAGCAAATGACTTTGGGCCATGAAATACTGGTCCCACGAAATTCGATTCATGTTATACCCCCTAAGTTCTTTATTCTACCGTTTAGTTTGAGCGATTTGTGCTCTATCGTCAATCACACTTATTTTACAGTTATTAAATCCTTTAATTTCTCAAAGGTCTTCTCACCAATACCACTGATTTGTTTGAGGTCTTCTATTACAGTAAAGCTTTGTTCTTCTCTAAATGCAATAATAGCTTCCGCTTTTGCTGGACCTATTCCAGGTAGTTCCTGCAGTTCTTCTAAACTAGCAGAATTAATCGATATTAACTTGTTCTCATCATTTTGGGATGGTATTTGCGCACTTACCTCTCCCTTTACCGGTACATAAATCATCATTTCATCTACCACTTTTCCAGCTAAATTTAACTGATTTTGATCTGCATCCTTCAAAAACCCCCCTGCATGAGTGATGATATCTTTGATCCTCGCATCATTCTTAACCTCGTATACACCTGGTTTAACGACCGCTCCTTTCACATCTACCATTATGTAGGGAAGTTCCTCAACTTGAGGTTCCGCTTCGACCTTCTCTTCTTTGATCTCTGTCTCTTCAAAATAGGATTCATTCTCTGTAGACGTTGACCTATAGATAAGAAACAGGCTGATAAGTACCACAACGATCGCTATCCCGATTATACCTTTTTCACGATGAGAAAGACTTTTCACAAATTCCAACGAATGCTCATTCCTTTCTAATTAATGTTCAACAAACATAAAATGCGTGGAGCCATCATATCTATTTAGGAGAAATGCGTGTGGAAGGAGGGGAAGTAATTGAAAATCGGGGTGATTGGTACCGGGAATATGGGCACGATCCTAATATCTTCCTTTATTGACTCATGCGCAGTAAAGCCTTCACAACTTATGATCATCAACCGCACAAGTAAAAAAGCGCATTCTTTAAAGAAACAGTACAAAGGAATCCACGTAGCTCAAAACAATGAAGAGATCATTCGAAATTCAGAAATTATCTTTATTTGTGTTAAACCGCATGAATATTTCCCATTACTAAAAAGTATCCGAAATGAGTTGAAAGAAGATCAGCTTGTCGTCTCCATAACGAGCCCCATCCAAGTGAGGGAATTAGAAACCTTTGTTTCATGTGATGTTGCAAGAGCGATTCCAAGCATTACAAATAGAGCTCTTAGCGGAGCTTCACTTGTTACGTTTAGTAATCGATGCTCTGAGGCGAACAAAGAAAAGCTCATGTATCTTATGTCACAAATCTCGACCCCTATCGAGACCGAAGAGGAAGTCACAAGAGTATCTTCAGATCTCGCAAGCTGTGGCCCGGCATTCTTAAGTTACTTACTTAAAAAATTCATTGATGGTGCTGTCTCAGAAACAGAAATATCCAGAGAACAGGCTACGATTTTAACGACTGAAATGCTGATTGGAATGGGAAAGCTTCTCGAAAAGGACTATTACTCATTGGAAACACTGCAGAAGAAGGTGACTGTTAAAGGAGGAGTTACTGGGGAAGGGTTAAAAGTGCTTGAAAATGAAACCGGTGAAATGTTCAATCATGTGATTCAAAGTACGCATAAAAAGTTCGATGAAGATCGCAAAGTGATTAAAACGCAGTTTAAAGAGGAGACGAGGCAAAACTAAGTACAGCAACCATTTATATTCGACTTCTATAAATGAAGTCCTTCTACAAGTACAAAAAAGGTTGATTTCATTTGAAATCAACCTTTTTTACATGCTTTAAAAAATATTCTCTCAGAGGTATCTGTAGGAGTGTGATTTAAAAAATCAGCGGTGACCTTTATATCACTAAATCCAGACTCTTCTAGCCATCTAGTGTATTCCTCAAGATGAAACGTTCGTTGTACGTGCAATTCATCAAAACGCTCGTATAAACCTTCATCGGTTTCCAAAAAGAAACTAAGATCGTGCTCGACTGAGCCTGTTTCCCCTCCAGAAAAACTATTCCATATAAATGAGATGTCCTCGTCATTGCTTGCGAACGTCTGACCCACAAAAAGATCGTTGATCTTATGCAACGAGTGTACATCAAACAATAAGATTCCATCTTGTTTTAAATGATTATAGATTCTCTGGAAAGTGGATTTCACCCCGTCTTCTTCAACAACATAGTTTAATGAGTCACAAAAGATCGTGATCACATCGTACTGTTCATTTGTCTCTAGTTCCCGCATATCTTGTTGAATCAGATGAACGTTCACATTGTTCCTCATGGCTTTATCATGAGCAACAGATAGCATTTGTTCTGAGAGGTCTACAGCTGTAACATCATACCCTTTTTCTGCAAGCCGTATTGAGCATTCACCTGTCCCACAACCAAGGTCCAAGACTTTTCCTCTAGACCGCTCGTTCATAACTAATTCAAGCCACTTGTCATAAGGAGCGTCTTCCATTAGTCGATCATAAACATATGAAAATTGTTCGTACGAAACCATTTACGCTAAAATTTCATTTAAAGGTAGATGTGGTGCATCTCCCCAGAGTTTTTCTAGATTGTAATAATTTCGCTCATCTTTATGGAAGATATGGACGATAACGGATCCTAGGTCGACAAGCACCCAGCGTGCTTGCTCATATCCTTCAAGTCGCTTCACTTCCAGTCCCTGTTCAAGAGCTTGATCCTTCACTTCTTTTGCGATTGCTTGTACTTGCTTTTCAGAATTTCCGTGGCAGATTAAGAAATAATCTGCAATCAATGAAATACCGTTCATATTTAAAGCGATAATATCTTCTGCACGTTTGTCATCTACTGCTTTTGCAGCCAACGTAATCATGTTATTTTCTTCCATTTGCTTCTCCCTTCTCTCTTGGCCTGACAAGATCATTATACGTCTCGAACGTCGCAGGATAAACTGGTTGATTTTTCTTCATCAAAAAGTTTACCGTGTTTTTAATGGATTGTACGATCGCTTGATCAAGATCAACTGTTGCTAACTCTCTCACTTCTTCCACCCCAGGAAATTTCCGCCCCGGTTCTATATAATCGGCTAGAAAAACGCACTTCTCAATCAACGTCATGTTTGGACGTCCTGAAGTGTGATAGTGAATGGCATCTAGGATTTCTCCATC
The DNA here is from genome assembly GCF_056158505.1 of Anaerobacillus sp. ABR4_321. Taxonomy (NCBI): domain Bacteria; kingdom Bacillati; phylum Bacillota; class Bacilli; order Caryophanales; family Bacillaceae; genus Anaerobacillus; species Anaerobacillus sp. ABR4_321. The sequence continues at coordinate 2,015,889 of NZ_JBSWTK010000001.1, read as the reverse complement.
TTTAATCCCTATTTCCTTTTTCACTAAGATAGCACCAACTGGGGCATGTAAGAGTTCAGTCGAGTAATCAAGAAGATCTTTAGGCAAGCCAAAATCTACCACCATCTGCCTCATTTCATCTTTTGGACGAAACTTGGCATAGTCATGGAATATTGCAGCGGTTTCTGTTTTTCTTACATCTGCACCATACTTCTCTGCTAGCTCGACCGCTGTATTCGTAACACCTATCGTATGTTCATACCGATGTTCAGTTAGGTGAGGTTTTACAAGCTTATATGCTTCTTCTCTATTCATCATATAATCCCATCCTAACGATATAATTCCGTACTGATTCAGTCAGCATATACCGTCCACTTCTACCAGATATGATTGCACTTCTAATCAAACTAGAGGAAACGTCAATCTGAGGAACATCGATCAACCTTACGTTCTTCATCTCGTTACCAGGCTCATAACCAGGACGGTTGACACCAATAAAAGAAATCATTTGAGATAGATCATCAATCCGGTGCCAATTCGGCAAATCTTCTATCATATCGCCACCGACGATAAAGTGAAAGTCGATGTCAGGGTAGCTGTCTTTTAAAATCTCGATTGTATCGACTGTGTACGAACGGCCGCTTCTTTCAAACTCGACCAACGAGATTTTAAAAGAAGGATTACCTTCGATTGCTCTCTGCACCATTTCAGCTCTATGGTGATTATCACTCACTTTTCCATCCTTATGAGGTGGGAGGTGTGTAGGCATGAACCACACTTCATCTAACTGACATTCTTCAAGAACTCCTTGAGCAAGTGTCAAATGCCCAATATGTGGCGGATCGAACGTTCCTCCGAAGAGACCAACTCTCATTTTCTTGTCCTCCATTATGGAAGAATGATTTCTTTGTTCTCTGATGATTCTTTATAAAGTACGATCGTATTTCCGATGATCTGAACAAGCTCAGCATCAGTTTGACGAGAAAGTTCATGACCTACAGTATCACGATCTTCATCGCAATTCTGAAGGATGCTTACTTTAATAAGTTCTCTAGCCTCAAGGGCTTCCTCTATTTGCTGCACCATATTCTCGTTCACTCCACTTTTACCAACTTGAAAAATTGGATTTAAATGATGCGCTTTTGAACGTAAAAATCGTTTTTGCTTTCCTGTTAACATTATAGTCCTCCTAACTTTCTTAAAACGGTTTCCTGCATTCTGTATCGATCTGGTTTGATTCCTAACCATTTTTCAAATGCTAGTGCACCTTGCTCAACAAACATCGAAATGCCATTTGCAGTAATAGCACCTTGTTCTCTTCCTTGAGTGAGCCAGAGCGTTTCGAGTGGATTATAGATTAGATCACTCATAACGGTCTCATCTTTAATACCTTTAACAGGCAACGGAACGCGATCCGTTTCTGGACTCATGCCAATCGACGTCGTGTTGATGATGATATCGTAAGTTTCTAAAGATGAGCTCGCAGTGTCGAGCGGTATGGCGTTCACATCTGCATAGGTACTACAAACCCTACATAACTCTTCAGCCTTTTCTAACGTCCTATTAGCGATCGTTAACGATCCTACACCGGATCTTGAAATGGATACTGCAACCGCTCTAGCAGCTCCACCCGCGCCAACCACTAATATTTTTTTATCTATGAGACTATCTTCTCCTATAAGCTTTAGCAAGGATTGAAGGTAGCCCTGACCATCTGTGTTTGCTCCAATCAGAAGGTCGCCTTTCCGATAAACCGTGTTGACCGCTCCAATTTCCATCGCTTCTTGTTCGACTTCATCTAACAAAGGAATGATCGACACTTTATGAGGGATTGTTACATTAAATCCCTCGATTCCAAGTAACCTCAATGCTTTAATACCTTCTTCAAGCTCTTCCTTTTTCAGATCAAACGGTTGATAGTGATGCGGCAACCCGAGCTCTTTAAATTCAGTATTATGCATGAGAGGAGACATAGAATGGCCAAGAGGATGGCCGACTAGTCCAAATAGTTTCCCCATAGCGATCCTCCTATATTAGTGAATTTCGAATCGAGATCCCTACTCCTTCAGGCGCATATGCTTTTACAGTCGATCCTTTTCCTGAAACGGTAACCCATCCAAGACCTGAAAAGACGATATCCATCTTATCTTCTTTGATCTTTAATTCATGACCAACAAGTGCAGGGAGCTCATGCTTCGTTTTTTCACCAGGGGGATACAATAACTCTCCAAGGTGGTCGCGATACAATTCATCTGCTTTCTCTGTCTTAGTGCGGTGGATATAAAGATCGTTCGAGACATGACAAATAAAGGACTGACGTCCGCCTTCAACGAAATCTAGTCGGGAAAGCCCACCAAAGAATAATGTTTGTCCTTCGTTTAACTGAAACACCTTTGGCTTGATTTCTTTTTTCGGACTGATCAGCTTTAATTCCTCAGCATCGACAAAATGGGCCATCTGATGATGATTGATGATTCCAGGAGTATCGTATAACGTATTTCCATCATCAAGAGGAATATCGATAAGATCAAGTGTTGTACCAGGGAACTGGCTCGTCGTAATCATTTGTTCAGTGTCGCCGCCAAATTCCTGAATCAGTTTATTCACAAATGTTGATTTACCTACGTTCGTACACCCTATGATATAGACGTCTCTACCTTCACGTAAACGGTCTATTTCAGTAGCAACATCCATTACCCCTTCACCTTTAGCAGCACTCATCAACTTCACTTCGGAAGGCTTTAAACCATTTTCTTTCGCACTGCCCTGCATCCATTTAATCAACTTCGTCTTGTTTGTTGATTTTGGTAATAGATCTACTTTGTTCCCTACGAGCAATACCGGGTTGTTACCCGCAAAGCGCTGGATACCTGGTAACCAACTTCCATTAAAGTCAAAGATGTCTACGATTTTTACAATCAATGCATCGGTTTGACTAATTTCGTTCAGTATCTTCAAGAAATCATCATCTGTAAGGGATACATCTTGAATCTCATTATAGTGTTTCAGACGAAAACAACGCTGACATATCACAACGTCACGTTGTAAAGCTGATGGAGGTGCATATCCCAATGCCTCTTTATCTTCAGTTTGTATAGTAACACCGCATCCGGCACAAATAATTCCTTCGTTTTCCAACCTTATTCCTCCCACTTTATCTTCCCTTTGCGTTTCATCCAAGAAAGGAATGCACTTTCCATTTTTCTGTTGAACCTTGTTAAAACTCCATCAGTTTTAGCTACTGGAACAACAAGTATAGTATGAAGTCCCATCCTATTACCACCAAGTACATCAGTAAATATTTGGTCTCCTACGACCACAGCATCATCAGGGGCAATCTTCATATCCTTTAAGGCTTTTCGGAAAGCCTTCGTCATTGGTTTCTTCGCTTCATAAATAAACGGAATCTCAGTTGGAGAAGCAAACTTCTCTACACGACTCTTGTTATTATTTGAAACGATTGTAACCATGATGCCTTCATCACTCATCTGTCTGAACCACTTTAATAACTCTGGAGTAGCATCGGGCCTGTCCCATTCCACAAGCGTGTTATCCAGATCAGTAATGATCCCCTTAACCCCTCGTTTTTTAAGAGCCTCAGGTTTGATTTGGTATATATCTTCTACATGTTCATCAGGTAACAAAGAATTAAACAATTGCAACACTCCTAGTATTTATGACATTCCTATTGTATCAATAATTTCAAGAGGTACAACAACCTTCTATTCCGGCTATACTAAATCTTGAATGATCACTAAAACTTTTCGACAAATTTTGTAAAAATGGCAGCCTGTGGATAACCTTATACACATAATCCACCATCATTTTATTGAATATTTGAAGTATATAAACAATATACCCACAATTTATCCACGATTAACTGTGGATAACGGAACGGTTGTTCTGATTGTGCATACGTGGTAAGCTAACTGCAAATAAAAGATCCACATACACTATATGCGGAATGAACGGTTAAAATAACCAGATTATTAGGAGGTGCCTTGTTGGAAAAATTATCTGATGATCTGTTGATCGAATCCTATGTAAAAGCTAGAGAGCTTAAACTAAGCAGTGACTTCATTAAATTAATCCAAAAAGAGATCGAGAGAAGAAGTCTTAATGAAAAGGTCACATTATTAAGAGTTTAACTGTTCCAGCCTTGAGCTTATAAGGTTGGTTTTTTGTTTTTAACGAAAGAATTCTCCCCACTCAGATTCCCAGATCTCGCTATCGATCTCTTCTGACCTCATCATTTTTTTTGCTTTACGATAGTGGTTCGGAGCTGTAAGTAACGCAACATTCATCCCCTGATCCTTAAACACCCCGTCATACTTAGAAAGCAAATCTCCTATCTTGCCCCTATCATACGCATAAGGTTTAAGCGCTACAACGACCTGTTCATTATGCGTCAAAACAACGACATCTTTAACTGTTGTTTCGTTTTTTATCTGATGTTTGATCGATGCTAATGCATTAGATAGATTCATTTCCTCCCAAATTGCTGCACCGATTGGCTCAATGTCAACAACTCGATAATATTCTCTCGAACCATAGGGAGTCGGATCACTACTTTCATATATTGATTCACACCCTACTACGCCGATAAAAATGAGTGTAAGAATAAATATGGATTTTATCATTAGATGTCTCCTTTCGCAAATAGAATCGGCGAAGTTTGGAAAACTTATACGGTAAAGTTATTTTTCGAGCATGAAAAGTTGAAAAATGAGTCGATTTTTGATTACAATTGAGGTATTGCAAAATAAGTTCATTTGAACTTTTTCATAGTGAGCTTTAATTAGGGAGGGTTTTATAGAATGCTTCATGCAGCTGTCTTGCTTCCTTTTTTGGCAGCGTTTTTCATCCCGTTTATTTATCGGGGCGTTAAACAAGTCCACTTAGGATGGTTTGTTTTAGCAGTGCCGATTTTACTATTCGGGTATTTTTTAACTTTTATCAAAAATGTATTACAAGGTGTACATACTCTAAAAACGTTTGAGTGGATTCCTTCACTAGGTGTAAACGTCACACTTTATATCGACGGTCTTGGCCTATTTTTCGCGCTTCTGATTACCGGAATCGGATCGCTCGTTGTTCTGTATTCCATCTATTACTTAAATAAAGCGGAAAAACTTGGCCATTTTTATGTTTACCTTCTATTATTTATGGGAGCAATGCTTGGCGTCGTTCTATCAGATAATCTGTTCGTACTTTACACGTTCTGGGAACTAACTAGTATTTCATCTTTCTTATTGATCGGCTATTGGTACCAGCGTGAAAAGTCAACTGCTGGTGCATTGAAATCAATGGTTATTACGGTCTTTGGTGGTCTTGCAATGCTCGGTGGGTTCTTGCTCATGTCTGATCTTACAGGGACAACTAGCATTAGAGGAATCATTGAAAATGCTGATCTCATCGTTGAGTCACCATTATTCTCATTCATCTTAATATTAGTTCTGTTAGGAGCTTTTACGAAGTCAGCGCAATTCCCATTTCATACCTGGCTACCAGATGCGATGGAAGCTCCAACACCGGTAAGTGCTTTCCTACACTCCGCTACGATGGTAAAAGCAGGGATCTATCTTGTAGCAAGGTTGAGCCTTGTCTTTGCGGGTACTGACCTTTTCTTTCTAATCGTTAGTGGCTTTGGACTTCTGACTTTATGTTGGGGTTCCTATATGGCTGTTAGAAAAACAGACCTTAAAGCCATTCTTGCTTACTCAACCATCAGTCAGTTAGGAATGATCATGGCTATGCTTGGGTTTGGGACAAAAGCAGCCATCTTAGCAGCGGTGTTCCATATCCTTAACCATGCAACGTTCAAAGGAAGTCTCTTTATGGTTGCAGGAATCGTTGATCATGAAACAGGGACAAGAGATATACGTAGGCTAGGTGGGCTATTTACGTTTATGCCGATCACAGCTACTCTTGCATTCTTTGGAGCTTTTTCAATGGCTGGATTCCCTTTACCAATATTCAATGGTTTTCTAAGTAAGGAAATGTTTTTCGAAGCATCTCTCTTTAAACATTCTTCTCCAATCGTAGAATCGGTTGCACCGTTCTTCCCTTATCTTGCAGTTGGAGGAAGTATATTTACGTTTATCTATTCTGTAATGCTGTTCTTCCGTACATTCACTGGAAAACAGAGAGATACACTTGAAAAGCAGCCTCATGAAGCTCCAATCGGTATGCTGATCTCTCCGATGATATTAGTAGCACTTGTCGTTATCATCGCAATCGTACCAGATGTTTTTGGTAAATCATTACTAGCACCTATGGTTGACTCGATCACAGGGAAAGCGGTCGACCCCCATATTAAATTTTGGCATGGAATTAATAACACTGCACTGTATATGAGTTTAGCTGTTCTTGTTTTTGGAACAATATTGTACTTAACACGAACAAAATGGGAAAAAGTATACGATATTCTCCCTGGTAAAATGTCTGCAGCAAAAGTGTTTGACGCATTTATGAATGGATTAGAGACGGGTTCTAAAAAGGTAACGAATCGATATATGACCGGATCGCTAAGACATTACCTTGTTTATATTCTTACTTTCTCAGTAGTATTGTTAGCAGTCACAATGAGCGTAACAGGTGGTTTTAACTTATCAACTGATGACCTCGCACCTATTGCCGTGCCTGAAGTAATGATTGCCGTCGTAATGGCGGTTGCAGCTTTTGGAACAATCTTTATGAATAACAGAATAGCAGCAATTCTAGTTCTAGGTATCGTAGGTTATGGGTTATCGTTACTGTTTGTGTTCTTCAGAGCACCCGATCTAGCTTTAACTCAGCTTATCGTAGAAACCGTAACAGTAGCACTATTCTTACTTTGTTTCTATCACCTTCCTGATCTTAATAAGGAGAAAACTCCGTCAAGAACGAAGGTTGTAAACTGGGTGATCTCTATTTCAGTTGGTGTGATCGTAACATTGATCGGAATTGCTTCTCATAGCACGAAAATGTTTGAACCGATCTCTGAATACTTCATCAAAAATTCTTACAAACTCGGTGGAGGAGACAACATTGTAAACGTCATTCTTGTTGATTTCCGTGGTCTCGATACATTGCTTGAAATTCTTGTACTAGGTCTCGCTGCGATCGGTATCTTCACGATGATCAAACTACGTCCGAACAAGAAGGGGGGAAATGAATAATGGAAATTATTATGTCCGTGCTGGCTGGATTACTTTTTACAGCAGGGGTCTATATGATGCTTCAAAAGCAAATATTAAAGATCGTTATTGGAACTGCTTTATTGTCGCACGGTGCTCACCTTTTCATTATTACGATGGGGAAACTTAACCGTGGAAATCCCCCCATATTAACTGAAGACGTAACGAAATATGCCGACCCGCTACCACAGGCGTTGATCTTAACTTCTATCGTAATCAGTTTCGGCGTAACTTCATTTCTTCTCGTGCTAGCGTATCGTGCGTATCAAACTAACGGAACGGATAATATGGAGGAATTAAGGGGAAACGAACATGAGTAACTTAGTCATATTGCCAATATTACTTCCACTTTTGACCGGAATTTTTCTTGTGTTTTTCAACAGTAAACTTGCTATCGTAAGAATGATTACGAAGGTCATGGTAATCGTAAACTTGATTGCTGTTTCAGCGGTCGCCTACGAAGTTGTGCAAAATGGCACACTCGTATTAAAAGCAGGAGATTGGACTGTACCTTATGGAATCGTCCTTGTAGCAGATCCACTTGCAATGGTACTTGTCGTAACTGCTAATATCGTTGCGACAGCCTGCGCCTTCTATGCGTTTCATTCACTTGATGAGCAAAGAGAAAGGTTTTATTTCTATCCACTCTTTCAGCTTTTGATCGCTGGTGTGAGTGGTGCCTTTCTTACAGGGGATTTGTTTAACCTGTTCGTATTCTTTGAAGTTCTGCTGATTGCATCATACGGATTGATTGTTCTTGGGGGAACGAAAGAGCAGTTTAGAGAGTCATTTAAATACATCATTGTCAATTTGTTATCATCGATTTTGTTTGTAACGACAGTATCCTTCATCTATGCAGTTGCAGGTACCGTAAACATGGCTCAGTTAGCAGAACGTGTTGGGGAAGTTGAGCAAGGTGGCATTCTTACGACCATTGCTATTCTGCTGTTTCTTGTGTTTGCCACTAAAGGGGCATTATTTCCTTTATATTTCTGGCTACCAAAATCATATACCGTCCCTCCAACTGTGATCTCAGCTCTATTTGGAGCTTTGTTAACAAAAGTAGGGGTATATTCAATACTAAGAGTGTTTTCACTGATCTTCGTTTACGAGCTTACGTTTACCCATCAGCTATTCATCATTTTAGCTGCATTCACATTGGTATTCGGTGTGATCGGTGCGTTGTCAACAAACAATATTCAATTGATCGTAGCCTATAACATCATACCGGCAGTAGGATATATGATTCTTGGTATTGGCGTGTTTTCCACTACTGCCTTAGCGGGATCTATTTACTACCTTGTCCACGACATGATTATTAAAGCAGCATTATTTTTACTTGTAGGTGCCATGGCTGCTTACAGCGGCACATCCGACTTACGAAAAATGGGCGGGTTGATCAGACACCAACCTGTGCTCGGCTGGTTGTTCTTCATTGCAGCACTTGCGCTAGCAGGACTACCTCCTTTTAGTGGATTCGTAGGAAAGCTACTGATTCTAAGAGGTGCTTTTGAAGAAGGACATTACGTTGTTGCAGTCATCGGTCTCTTGACTAGCCTGCTCATCCTTATTTCAATCATCAAAATCTTTATCAAAGGATTTTGGGGAGAAGACAAACTTGAAAGCGTTCCGAGCATATCGATTCGCAAAAAAGTAGCACCCGCTGCATTTCTATTGTTCTTTACTGTACTGCTTGGGATTGGTGCAGAATTCTTTTACCCAACCGTTCAAACGATTGGAGATCAATTGATAGATCCAATCAACTACATTGATTCGGTGATGAAGGAGTAGATGGCATGCCAATTCAAATTATTATTAACTTGATCATCGCTGTTTTGTGGATGTTTTTGTTTGAAAGTTATTCATTCAGCACATTCTTTATTGGGTATTTATCAGGAATCGTTCTACTGCTACTCATGGAGCGCTTCATTCCCGATCGTTTCTATTTCTACAGACTATGGTCAATCGTCAAGCTGTTGTTCTTATTTATCAAAGAGCTTATTATGGCTAACATACAAGTTGTGAAGCTTGTATATAGTCCTAAGCTAAAGATGGAACCTGGAATTATCGCTGTCCCGATCGAAGTAAGAACAAATTGGGAGATCACGATGCTAGCGAATTTAATTACGTTAACACCTGGAACGCTTTCTGTTTCAGTTTCTCCTGACAACATGTTTATCTATGTACATGCAATGGACGCGCCTGATGCTGACGAAGTGATTAAAGAAATTAAAGGAACCTTCGAAAAAGCAATCATGGAGGTGACAAGATGACCTCACTTTTATCAACAGTGTCAACGCTATGTATAGTGGTTATCGCAATCTCAACACTCTTTCTTTTATATAGAGCGATCAAAGGGCCTTCAAATCCAGATCGTGCTGTAGCACTTGATACGATCGGCATTAACCTTATGGCGATCGCAGGTATTCTTGCTATTAAGCTTGAGACCCAGTATTTTAATGACATTATCCTTCTAATAGGGATACTTGCTTTCATAGGTACTGTAGCGATTGCTAAATTCTTAGAAAAGGGTGTTATTATTGAAAGAAATCGTGATTAGTATCATCTTGATCATCGGAACGTTTTTTCTTTTCTCTGGAGCCCTAGGTGTCTTTCGTTTACCTGACGTATACACGCGCCTTCATGCAGCTTCAAAAAGTGCTACCTTAGGCGTCGCCGGAATTTTGATCGCTGCCTTTCTATTTTTCTGGATTGAACAAAATATGGTCAGTGGGAAACTGGTTCTTGGGATTATCTTTATCCTCATGACAGCTCCTGTTTCTGGTCATATGATTTCTAGAGCAGCTTACCAAAAAGGGGTCCCTCTTTGGGAAAAGACAACGAGAGATGATTTAAAGTCATCCTCCAACAAAACAAACACAAGAGGGTAACCTCGAGTGTTTGTTTTTTTTATAAAAAAAAATAGATAGGTGGTCACCTATCAATACTTTCTTCCGTAAAAATTCGCATAGTAGTAATATCCTCCACCAATAACCAGTAGCAATACTAGAAGAACAACAATTAATGCAAAGTAACCGCCGTAGCCTGGATAAGGATACGGTGGATATGGGTAACCGTACCCTGGGTATCCGCAACCATAACCGTAACCGTAACTCATGCTCCCCCTCCTTCACTCTTTAATACCTACTCCACCCTAGATATGATAGCTTATGTAGAGTTTGTCATTATTGTATAGGGATTAGCGGAGTTTTCTGAATTCCTTGAAGTGGCTATTTTTATATTGCATATTGTTCTACAATGAAGGAAACAGCAATTTAATGAAAAAAGGGGTCGAATCCAATGAGAACAACCATAACCCCCACAAATGACCCGTGGGAAGCTTATATGGACGTAGAAGAACACGGGACGCAGGTCCTTTCTAACATTGAATTAACAACAACCACACTTTGCAATATGAGGTGTGAACATTGTGCAGTGGGTTATACATTGCAACCGAAAGATCCAGATCCACTCCCACTACAGCTCTTAACAGATCGTTTGGATGAAGTGGAACAACTTCGGGCGCTAAGTATTACCGGTGGAGAACCTATGCTATCGATGAAGTCCGTAAATAATTATGTGGTCCCTCTTCTGAAGTATGCACATGACAGAGGAGCGAAGACGCAAATCAACTCAAACTTAACGCTAGATCGTAAACGATATGATAAAATTTTACCGTATCTTGATGTCTTACATATCTCTCATAACTATGGAAGCATAGATGATTTTACAGACATAGGCTTTGCAGTTATGGATAAGAAGCCGACCATAGCACAACGTGAAGCGTATTTTCATCGGATGGTTGAGAACGCCAAAGATTTAACGTCAAATGGCGTGTTGGTTTCTGCTGAAACGATGATCAATCGTAGAACCTTACCTAATATTGAAGCGATTCACAAGCAAATTGCTGATATGGGTTGTCAAAGGCATGAGGTTCATCCTATGTACCCATCAGATTTCGCTTCAGACCTTGATATTGCCTCCTTAGAAGAAATTCGAGAAGGCATTCACAGACTACTGGACCATAGAGATCCAAATGTATGGTTATTGTTCGGTACACTGCCATTTTATCCATGTAGTTCGAATCCAGAGGATTTAAAGCTTTTGGAGCGCTTATACGCTGAACCTAATGTTACGGTCCGAAATGATCCTGATGGTCGGTCACGCCTTAACATGAATATATTCGATGGAGATATAATCGTAACAGACTTTGGAGACACGCCTCCTTTAGGGAATATTAAACATACAAACTTAAATGATGCTTATCAGAAATGGCAAGATAGTAAGATTGCTAAGTCCGTTAGCTGTCATTGCCCTGCAGTAAAGTGTCTCGGTCCTAACCTACTCGTGAAAGATTCCTATTACAAAGACGTCGACTTTCTAACAAGAGAGTCACACATTGCATTATAACCCCCTATCCAGGGGGGTTTTTTTACTATTTTCATAAAAAAAGTCTTCTTTTTCCTTTCAGTTGGATGAAGAAAGGGTATAATGGCTATCGTACTCTATAGGAGCGTGATTATATTGAAGAAAAGATTATTCATCCTTACATTTATTACTTGTGCATTAGCTCTTCTGCTTTTGATTGCTGAGAATCAATCAAATTTCATTCGTACGAATGCGAATGAGATGCCTGAAAATGATTCTGAATCTAAAAAGAAAAATATTACTTATTACACAAAATATTATCAAACGAAGAAAAGCATCTATGATTCGTATAAGCATGAAGAAAGTGAAACGATTTTTCTAGGAGATAGCCTGACGGATTATTATGAATGGGGGGAGGCGCTAAGTGACCATCAGGTATTAAACAGAGGCATAGCAGGTGATACGACGACAGGAGTGATCAACCGAATCGATGAGATCACAAAAGCTAACCCTGAACGTTTGTATATCATGATCGGAATCAATGATATGATCGCTGGGCAATCGATAGAAAAAATTGAAGCCAATTATAAATACATTCTAGATCTATTAAAAAAACAATCTCCAAACACTACTGTATACGTGCAAAGTATTCTTCCTATCAATAGGAACCTAACGAAGCACAACGTTCGAAACAAAGATATAACGACGTTGAACGAGCAAATAAAGAACCTTACACGTTTGTATGACTATCACTATCTAGACTTACACCCTGATTTTCTAAAGTATGGTCAACTAAACAAAGAGTACACCTTTGATGGATTACACCTTAACGGTGAGGGTTATAAGGTTTGGACGAGGAAAGTATTGAGCACATACAATACGAATGAGAAAGCAGTCGAGTAAAAGTAAACGAGTTAGTATGATTTGACAAGTCTCAGGTACTTTACCTGAGACTTGTCTTTTGTATGCCGTACTTTTTTGTGATCCGTGCCATAGTTGGATATACAGCTAGAACGCGATCCACTTTGAAAGTGCGAATGCTTCGCCTTAAGTGACAGTACCCTTTAATTTCATTTTGGGATAGTTTATATAGTGTAACCGTGCGCTTTGTGATCATTTGTTCTGAAGTCATATAGATCATGTCGACTGAGAGGTGACGTTGAAGACAGTTCTGTAATACCTTGAACATGACACTTCCCCCTTCTTTTCCTATGTTCATATTATATTCAGAACACTTGTTCTTATCAACAGTTTTCACTTTCCAATTTTTACTTCATAAAAAAACCTGCCAAATGGCAGGCTATGCACCGTTTCCTTTTTCTTTTCGGTTGCGATAAAATTCATGAAACAGTTTCATCAACGCACGCTTTTCTATTCTAGATACATAGCTTCTTGATATCCCTAACTTCTTTGCGATCTCTCTTTGGGTCAACTCTTTTTCTAGATTTAAACCAAACCTACCTACGATTACTTCTTTCTCTCTTTCATCCAATATATGAATGTAATCATATATTTTTTGTTTTTCCATATTTAGCTGTATGAGGTCAACGATATCTTCTGTTTCTGCCTTTAAAACATCGATTAACGAAATTTCATTTCCTTCTTTATCCTGACCAATCGGATCATGAAGGGAGACATCTTTTTTTGTTTTCTTAAGAGCGCGTAGATGCATTAGGATTTCATTCTCAATACATCTAGCTGCATAGGTAGCAAGCTTCGTTCCTTTATCGGTCGAATAACTCTCGATTGCTTTGATCAAACCGATTGTTCCGATGGAGATGAGATCTTCCGGATCTTCTCCGGTATTCTCGAACTTTTTTACAATATGGGCTACAAGACGTAAATTGTGCTCGATCAATCGATTTCTAGCATCTTCATCTCCTTGGGCCATTAATTCTAAATACTTTCTTTCATCCTTTTTTGACAAGGGTTGTGGGAAAGCGTTGTTTTTAACAAATGAGACGAAGAAAAGGACTTCCTTACACAAGTAAGCAAGTGCTGCCAGTAACGACACATACTCACCTCCCATATGGTGGGCTTACACCTTATCTTAAGCTTATGTATAGGTCGAGGCTGCTGTGTCTGTCCATTTTCAATTCCTTAAAAAGTAAAAAGCTCACCGGATTAGCATACTTTCACTAATCTCGATGAGCTTTTCTTTCTCTTGACCATTTTTCCGACATATACTCTTCCCTTAAATAGCGGTAATGCCTTGAATTACGACCATATTTTAAACGAATAAACGTTAAACCTGTCACAACAGAAGCAACACCAACAATCTCAAACCATTCCACCAGTGCCCCACCTCGCTTATGGCAGTCTATTCTTTAAGGTAAGAACATGTTACCGAATGTCGAGATTATAACAAAAAACGCCCATATGGACGTTTACATAGCAATGATCGCTTTCTTATTCTTCTGTTTGATATAAGAGACGATTTCATCCCAATCTTGTTCAAATGGAATATACGGGACGTAAGTGGTTTTCCTATCAAAATGTTTCTCGATTGCTATGACAAGTGAGCCATTCACTTTTCCAAACGTCACTCTTTTCACAGAAGAAAAGGCGACGACCCTTCGATTTAAACCGAATAATTTGTGGTGCATTCCGTTCTCTGTCAGTTCAATTCGCTGCGTACGGATACAGACGCTCAACAATACACAGAATGCGATATAAATAAATCCAATCATGATAAACGTTTGCCATCTTTCAACAGTTAAATCACCTTTGACCCACAGGAGTGCAGTGCCAAATAAAACAACGATCACATAAACAAGGAACATAAACACTTCGATTGTCTTAACTCTAGGGTAGTATGTCTTGATTACTTTCATGCCCTTCACACCTTTACGCACTAGGCTATGGCAACGGTATGTTGTTTTATTTTATCAGCTTCTCAACGCTTTGTACACAGAATTTTCTGTCAAATTAACTGGATTTCTTGTAGATTAACATGGAGTGATCCATGATTATCTCTATAAGAGGTAAAAGCTCTGGAAACACCTTTTTCGCAAAGTTCCATGCATTGTCTTCAATTTTTATCGCTAACTGGTGCTTTTCATAATTACTTTTGGCTACTTGCTTACGTTTGGCGAGTTGTTCTAAGTCTTTATCTTCCGAATGACCGATTTCATGAGCCAAGATAATTTTAAAATAATCGACCATCCTCTCATCCGTTCCTAGCACACGAATACATTGAAGTTTGATTTCTTCAAGGTATAGCGTGATCGCTCCTGATTTCAACGAAAACTTACCACCTATATTTCTGTTCCCTGGGAAATGTTCTTCAATCGTAACGGTAGTTGTTAAAGAAAGCATCTGTAGAATACTCTTTACAAGATTGTTATAGTACTCTTTTGAATGAGCCAATTTCATTGCCCCTTTATATAATCTTTGCGCTCAAGCACTAATGTGGTCAACCTTATTTGAAACCTATGTAGCAGAAAGATTTTTATGAACATGCTTTCCAATCAAATTAAGCTTTATGCCCCCAATTTAAATTACACAAAAAAAAGAGACCCTATTCGGGTCATCTTTACTGATTACTTCCACCAGTTATCAAAAATGGTTGGAGGTAAATTTCGCTTATGTTTCGTTTTTAAGTAATGGCTTTCTAACGTTTTCGCAGCATCCTCCGGAATCTCTTTTCCTTCTAAGTATTCATCGATATGGTTATAGCTAATTCCTAGGGCCTCTTCATCAGGAAGAGCGGGACGATCATCTTCTAAATCTGCCGTTGGTACTTTATCGACGAGGTGCTCTGGCATTCCAAGATGTTCAAGAATGGCTCGTCCTTGTCGTTTGTTAAGACCAAACAGTGGCGCGATATCGCAAGCACCATCCCCAAACTTCGTATAAAAGCCAGTAACTGCTTCAGCTGCATGATCCGTTCCAATGACCAGCTTGTTTTCATCACCTGCGATGTTATACTGAGAAATCATCCGTTCACGGGCCTTGTTATTACCCTTTGTAAAATCAGTTAGCTCATTTCTAGTAGCTTCAAGATAAGCGGATACTGAAGCATCGACAGCAGGTTTGATATTGATCGTCACCGTTTGATCAGGCTGTATAAACTTAAGAGCCGCTTGTGCATCGTCTTCATCTTTCTGCTCACCATACGGGAGACGAACTGCGATGAAGGATGCGTCTGTCCCCTCTTCTCTCAACTGTTCAACGGCCATTTGTGCGAGACGCCCCGCTAGTGACGAATCTTGTCCCCCGGATATACCAAGAACAAAACCTGTCGTACCACTTTTCTTAACGTAATCTTTCAAAAAGGTAATTCGTTTTTCCATTTCTTCTTTAACATCGATGGAAGGCTGTACACCTAATTCATCTACAATCTGTTTCTGAAGTTCTCTCAAGTTCCTCACTCCTAATGTTGATAAATTCATTGGCGAAAAAGATCATGTTTTTCATCCAGTAATACTATTCTTATACAATGTCTTATTGTTATCAATACCCACAACCTTATTTTCAAAACGAAGTTGCTCTATATTCCTTAATATACTCAAAAAGGCAGAACTGAACCGTTCTGCCTTTTGACCAGTGTTTAGATGTAAAAACTCTTCTTATATTCAATACTCTCGATGAGTTCACGCTTTCTTCTCTCATCTAACTCTTGACTTAATGTTCTATGATTCTTTGTTATCGTAACGGTTATGAATAATAATTGTAAGGTCATGATAAATCCTCCTCGAACTGTTAGGTTAAGCCTTTCTCTACTGCCATCCATTTTAAAATTGTCTGTCCTAAACCATTCACCACAAACATTCAGTCCTTTCTCAACGTATTAGAATAGCCATGGCTGCTTTCCCAAGACATGGGTTTCACGATTATTTCTGTCTTCTTTTAGTTGTTGATAATGAATCTCTTCTTGGATCGTTTTCTCTTGAATTGTAATTCCAACTTTTATAAACAATAAATTTATCGTTAACATGATCATTTCTCCTTAATGTGTTTTTTAATTACAGCCATATTGAACCAGTTCGACTTGCTTTCATCTCATTTTCAGTTACTTGGCGTTGAATTTCACGCTTATGAAGTTCTGAACTGAGACTTGGTTCAATGAAATTCTTTACTCTAGTAATGATCAATAAATGGAATGGTACCATGCTAACGACCTCCTTTCACATAAAAATTCAGGGGACCCACTTTTTCCTTTTCTTTGCTGCTAAACACTTCATCATCGCTTTTCCTCCTCTCAAATTTTGGACACAAAAAGGCCGCAGGCTTTTACCTGCGGCACATATACTCATACCACAGGAGATCGACCTGCGGCTTTATATCCAATTCATAAAAAGGATGCCTACTTGATAGGCGCCGGTCGAACTTTTTTGAAAGATGCATATTTAGTTCCTGCGATTGCTTTTGTCATTTCCATCATTTTGTTCGACCTCCTTTTTTTGTAATGATTTCAAGGGTTAGTATATCGATGTCTTATGGTTTTGTAAACCTTTTTTACTAAATTACCTGATTATTTCGCAAAAATATTATTTTACGACAATATATACTTATTTTCGACAATGAATCTGAAAGAAGAAACCATGAAAGTTCTATTAACACGGACATACACTTATACAAAGCGGAGGTGAGTACATGCTTAACGTGACAACTGTTGTCCTCGCTATTATCGGTTTCTTGGCTGTTCTTGGCGTGACAGCAACCGTTCAAATCGCCATTCAGATGAAAAAATGGTTACGAGATATTGAAAATTCTGAGATGCAGATCGATTCGAATACGTATGCAGCACCGTGGATTCAAAAGGTGATCGAAGAGTATAAAGCATACCACCTTGCAGGAATATCCCCCATCAATACACAGGCTTTAATTGAAAAGCATTTTTACAAGGAATCTGTTGCAATTTTTGGCTTAGTCAGAGTACCTGCAGGTGGAATGATGAGATTCATGCAGCAGCTGCCCCCAACTTCTATTATCATTGGAATTCTAGGAACATTTATTGGATTAACGATCGCGATCGCTTCCATGCAAGAAACACTTCTCTTCTTATCACAGAAACCTGAAGATGCGAACTTAGACCTCGCATCTGTTATCGCTGCGATTTCAAGTCCGTTCCAAGGTATGAGCGTAGCTTTTGTAACGAGTATCGCAGGAATTGGGAATGCGCTGTTTCTTACCCTGATTCAAAATGGCGTTCTTACTGGTGGAAGAACGACTGCTTATTACCTTGATAAAATTATTTCAGACTGTGAAGCTCTCCTCGACCATAACTTACATGCTAGCTTAAGCAAGGAAAAGCCTCATGATGAAATGGAACGTATCCTAGATAGGCTTGCAGGGCGAATTGAGGATAGTTTCCAAGAAACGCTAGGAGACTTCTCCTCTAGCATGATTCACTTTACAGCTGGATTAGAAAAAGCGATGCAGGATGTTCATGCTATCCTTACCTCACAGCGAAAATACACAGATCAATTTGCAGAAAGTACATCTACTTTAGAATCGTTTTCTGATAAATTACAAGGGTCATTCACCCAACTAGATGGTGTACAGGAAAAAGCAAACAAGGGGATTTTAGAATTATCTAGTCAGCTGAAAACGCTAGACTCTCAGCTTCAATCTCTTTCAAGACATCATGAAAACGGTCAGAGAAAGTTTGAACAGCTCGTTCAGCGATCTGATCATTTAATAAAAGAAACGCAGAAAAAATCTGAAGAAACTGGACAACATTTTTTACGTGGATTAGATGAACAGATGCAACGTTACCAATCTTCACAGGAAGATTTAGAGCGAAGGGTCCACCAGGCACAAGACGAGTGGTATTATCGCTATCAAGAAAAACAAAACCAGTATGGCAGAGCATCTCAAGATTTTGCGGAATCTGTCTCCCAGCTTGAAAAAGCTTGGTATACTGCAATCGATAAAATAAAGCGTGAAGCGCTCGAACCGATTATGTATAAGATGGAGAGAGATCAAAAAGATCAGCCGCTACAACATGAACTAAGATCTCTTTCAAACAGTATGGATTCTCTCTACCAAGGACTTGCAAGAGAATTAAAAGATATTCAACATCACCTATCTGAATCGTATCAGCTCCAGCTTCGGGCCTATGAAGATCAACTTCGAAGGCAATCAGCAGCTCAACAACAAATTCACTCTCGAATGATCGGTGATAACCGATGAAAGGTAGAAAGAGGCGGTTTCAATCTGAAAACGGAGAAGAGCATTATTGGCCCAGTTTCGCTGATATGATGGCGATGATTGTGCTTGTCATGCTATTCGTTGCGATCATAGCGTTCGTTCAAATGATTTATGATGCTTATGACCAAACCGTTATGAAGCAGGAACTTGCGAAAGTAGCTGACGTTAAAAAGCATATCAGCGACCTTATTGAGCAGCAGTTAGAAGAGAACGTTGGGAAAGATAAGATCGTAAGGGGCCCTAACAATACGATTTCCGTTGAAGGGGACATTCTTTTTGATACGGGGAGTGCAGAAGTTAGTCCAGAAGGTAAAGTAGTATTAAACGAACTCGCAGATGTTTTCGCAAGTTTAATAGAAGAGGAAGACATCAGTCAGTACCTGTACATCATCTTAATCGAAGGTCATACGGATAAAGTTCCTTATGATAATTGGACGCTATCAGCAGATCGATCGGTTGCAGTCGTGAAAGAGCTCATGAAGGCTAATCCGAAGCTTGCGAGGACGGATTATGCAAAATATCTAGGTGCAACTGGCTATTCTGAATTTAAACCGATCGTAGAAGGAACAACAGCTGATGCATTTCAAAAGAACAGGCGAATATCCTTTCAAATCATTCTTGATGACGAGAAATGGCAAGGGCGCTTAAAAGATATCATGACCTATTAATAGAATATAAGAAATAAAAAAAGGCCAGTTTAAATAAACTTGGCCTTTTTGACGTTTCGTTTCAAGTATCTAGATCGTTTATTTTTTTCTGTATGGCAATCGCACGCGAATAGAAAAACAGCGCGATACCTACTAGTAGAAATCCTCCACCAGTCAAGATCAAGACTTTTTCATCTGTTTTCCCTTCCATAGGAAGAAAAGAACCGATATACAGAAACACACTTAAACTCAATAAAATAAATGCATAACGTTTGTAGTCTGTCATCTTATTTTGAAGTTCTTTCATGATGCGATCACCTCTCACACTATTAGTCTAGCATAGAAGTGTGCACTACGAGGTATGTAACTATTTCCAAATAAAAGGAAATCCCCTTAGTTAAGGGGATTTCAACGTTAACTTAGTGCATTCTTAAGATCTTCAATCAAGTCTTCTGCATCTTCAAGACCTACAGAAATACGGACGAGTCCTTCTGTAATGCCTAGTTCATCACGACGGTCTTTAGGAATGGATGCATGCGTCATTCGCGCTGGAACTGATATTAAACTTTCGACAGCACCTAAACTTTCTGCGAGCGTAAAGTACTTTACTTTACTAAGAAGTTCATCAGCTTTTTCCGCACTTCCAATGTCAAAGGAAACCATACCACCGAAACCTCTTGATTGGTTAACAGCAATGTTGTTTCCAGGGTGTGTGCTCAATCCTGGGTAGTAGATTTTCTCTACATCTGGATGCTCGCTAAGGAATTGAACGATCTTCGCAGTATTTTTCTCGTGCTCTTCCATCCGTACGCCAAGTGTTTTCAAACCTCTGATCAATAACCATGAATCTTGAGGTCCAAGAATTCCACCCGCAGAGTTTTGAACAAAGTGGAGCTCTTCAGCGAGGCTTTGTGAATTTACAACGACCAATCCAGCAACGACGTCGCTGTGTCCACCTAAATACTTAGTAGCAGAATGAAGCACAATGTCAGCACCATGGTCGATTGGATTCTGCCAGTATGGTGTATTAAACGTATTATCTACAATCGTAAGGAGATTGTGTTCCTTAGCCTTATTTGACACTTTACGAATATCTGTTACTTTCAACAACGGATTCGTAGGAGTTTCAATGAAAACGGCTTTCGTGTTTGGTTTGATCGCCTCTTCAACAGCAGAAAGATCTGTTGTATCTACAAACGTGGAGTCGATGCCTAGACGATTTAATACTTTCGTCATCACACGGTATGTTCCACCGTAAACATCGTCTGTCATTACAACATGATCGCCTGAGTTAAACAGCATCATGACTGATGTAATAGCCGCCATACCTGAGCCGAATGCAAAGCCAGCATGACCGTTCTCAAGGTCTTTGATGAGCTCTTCTAGAGCGTGACGAGTTGGGTTTCCTGTACGAGAATACTCGTAGCCATTGAATTTACCAACGGCTTCTTGCTTATACGTACTTACTTGATAAATTGGTACAGACACTGCACCAGTTTGGGGATCACCTGTAATCCCACCATGTATTAGTTTCGTTTTCGGCTTCATACCTAAATGCCTCCCTGGTAAATCTTTTTACTTAAGTATCGTTCACTACTATCCGGAAAAATTGTTGCAATGTTTGTTCCAGGTTCTGCTTTACTCGCCTCGATAAGGGCTGCTTCTAGAGCTGCTCCAGAAGAGCTACCTACGAGCAATCCTTCTTTCTCTGCAAGTTCTTTAACTCGTCGAAATGCAACTTCGTCTGTAATTGTATGAATGCTATCAAAGTAGGAATCATCCATATATGCAGGAAGAAATTCCATTCCGATCCCCTCTGTTTTATGAGGCCCTGATTCTCCGCCATTAAGAATCGATCCTTCAGGTTCTACGATCACAGTCTTGACGTGTGGATTTTTTTCTTTTAAATAGCGGGCCGTACCCATGAATGTACCGCCGGTTCCTGCTCCCGCTACAAATACGTCAAGCTCACAGTCAAGCTGTTTCCAAAGTTCAGGACCAAGGGTTTTGTAATACGTTTCAGGATTAGCAGGGTTGCCGAACTGCTGCGGCATATATGAGTTTGGTATTTCTTCATGCAACTCTTTCGCCTTTGCAATTGCCCCCTTCATCCCTAACTCAGTCGGTGTATGAACGATCTGAGCACCAAGAGCACTCATTAAATCTTGTTTCTCGATACTAAACTTTTTAGGTACGACGAACATCACTGTATACCCTCTGTTCACAGCTGCTAGCGCAAGTCCGATTCCTGTGTTTCCAGCTGTAGGTTCAATAAATGTTCCACCTGGCTGAATTCTATTGTTTTCAACTGCATCTTGTAAGAGTTCCTGTCCGAGGCGGTCTTTAATGCTTCCTCCTGGATTATAGAACTCTAGCTTTGCAAATAATCGAACACCTTTTGGAATATCAAAATGATGGAGCTCGATGACCGGGGTACGGCCTATGAGCTCATGAACATTATTATAAATATCCATCAAAAAGTCTCACTATTCTGCGAAAACGACATGCCATTCATCACGATGTGAAAGCATTTCGTTTGCAATTTCTTTAGCACCTTCAAGGCTATGGTTTGCAGCCCATCCACACTGTACCTCATTACAAGCTGGGACTTCTTCCGCTGCTAAAACGTCATTCAACGTTTTTTCAAGTACACTAAGAATCTCATCATAGTCAGAGTGATTTAGAACAGCAAGGTAGAAGCCTGTTTGGCATCCCATCGGTCCTATATCAACAACATTATCTAAGTGATTACGAATGTTTTCTGCCATCAAGTGCTCGATTGAGTGAAGACCCGCCATCTCCATGTGAGCTTTATTCGGTTGTTTGAATCGAATATCGTATTTATAGATCTCATCACCTTTAGGACCTTTTGTGACGCCTACTAGTCTCACATATGGTGCTGCCACTTTCGTATGATCAAGGTTGAAACTTTCTACGTTCATTTTGTTAGCCAATATTCTTCAACTCCTCTACAAGATTTAATACCAAGTTAGCTGAGTTAATCGATGCTGTCTCAAGGAACTGTTCGAAGGAAATATTCGATTCTTTTCCAGCGATGTCTGAGAGAGAACGGATCACAACGAATGGCGTGTTAAACTGATAGCACACTTGAGCGATTGCACCCGCCTCCATCTCAGCTGCATCGAGATTCTTAAGACGTGATCTTACGTAATCAACTCTTACTGCATCGTTCATGAAGGAATCGCCGGTTGCGATTAATCCTTTCACGACTTGATGCTCTGTGACTTTTTCTGCGCTTCTCTCTGCTGCTTCAACAAGCATTTTTTCTGGTTCATAAAGAGCCGGCATTTGCGGAACTTGCCCATATTCATAGCCAAATATGGTCGCATCCACATCATGGTAGCGAACTTCACTTGAAATTACGATATCGCCAACCTTTAAATCAGGATTAAAGCCCCCAGCTGACCCTGTGTTTATGATGTAATCTGGTTCGAATAGCTGGTTCAATAACGTTGTACCGATAGCTGCGTTCACTTTACCGATTCCTGATTTTAAGAGAACAACTTCTTGCCCATCGATTTCACCAGTTGTGAATTCAGATTTTGCAATGGTATGTTCCTTCCTGTTCTCAAGGCGATCTCGTAAAATTCTAACTTCCTCTTCCATAGCTCCAATAATACCGATCTTCATGACGTACTCCTTTACAGTTTCATTTTTTGACCGCTTCTATCAGCCAAACAAAATCGTTCAACTGAGTAAAAGCTACCTCAAATCCATTTTTCTTAAATAATTCTTCTAGCACCGGAATAGTCGTATAATATTCCGTCTGTAAGTCTTGAAGTAAATTCAAATACCCCTGTGACTTTACTTTTTCATGCATTTTTGTCCTAGCATCCTCATTTTGGAATGCCGTGTCTGCAAATACAATTTTATCATTCTCACTCAGTAGTTGGCTATATTTGTGAATAGCTTCTTCCTTTTCAGTGTCGGTCAAATGATGGAACGCGTACGTACTCACAATCGTTTGAACCGAATGTTCAAGCTCTGGATAATCTAGAAAATCCCCATCTAAAAGCGTTAACTTCGGGAACCTTTCCTTAGCTTTGTCTCTCATCGCTTTGGACGGCTCCACACCAGTCACACTTAACCCTTTATCCAATAGAATAGCAGTGAGATTACCTGTTCCTACCCCAAACTCAAGCACATTACCCACAGATGCGTGAGCTACAGAAGCGAGTATTTGAGTGTATCCTTTGAATACATCACGATACTCTTCGTCCTGACCTGATACCGTCGTATCATAAGAGTCAGCCCACCGCTCAAACAAATCAATGAATTCTCTCCCCATTATATCTTCACATCGCTTTCATAATTTAATTCATAGTATTAAGGTATGAATAATATGCTTTTATGGTTCTAATTTAACACAAACCTTTTTACATATCAATTTGTCAGTTTTCTTCTTAAGGTGTAAAATTATAAATTGCGAAGGATGGATTAAGAAAAGGAGAGACAAAGATGGAATTTTCTCTTGAACGAATTGATGACAAAGTGGAATTTTTCGAGTCGTTTTCCCTTGAAGATCTCGAGAAGAAAATCCAAGTTCAAATCGATAACAACCGGGCTTTGATGCTACACGTTCACCATGTTCAGCACCAGGTGTTAACAAACGAAAAAACAGGCAGACCCTATTATTCAGCCGTAGTACATTTTAAAGCAAAATAAAAAAGGGAGCGGACCTCAATCATGAGATCTGCTCCCTTTCTTCATATTCATTTTACTTTAGCGCTGACAGGTTTCCAGCCTTTTTCATCGACCCATTCTAGTTCAACGACATACTGCGTCCCATCGCCGCCTTTTTTTGTCACGGTGGCTTTAGATTTTTGTGGACTCCCGTTGTTCTCCATCCAAATGACGACCATTTCTTCCTTAGGATAGCCGACTACTGTCTCAACAGCATCTAGCTTTTCGTTCCAGTCAACGCTACCTTTGTCATAGCTTGATACGTGATTACTACTGTCTTGAGATGTTCCTACAGGTTGCCATGGTCCTTCTAGATTGACCTCACCGGACTCGTTAGAAGCTTCCTCTTCTTCAGAAGCGTTTTCGTCATTTTGTTCTTTGTCATCTTGAGACTCTTCTTCGTTCTTAGTTTCTTCATTACTAGCGTCATCGTTAGTTTCTTCATCTGTTGCTGAATCGCTTGCCTCATCAGAAGTAACTGCATCTTCCGTGTTGCTATTGTTAGATTCGGATTGAGTTGCTTCAGTAGAGGCTGTTTCCTCCCCAGCAGTTGGTTCGGTATTATCGCCATTAAAAAAGATATTTACAATAAGAATAAGGATGACTACTCCTACTATTCCAATAAGACTGTTTAAAATGATATTTTGTTTTCTTTTTGAATGACGAGCATTATATCGTGATTTCACGTTCATCCACTCCTCTATTTAACTGTTGCTCATATTCTACCATCTCTAGAGGATTCGTTTAAGGCTTGACTTTTCCTTCTATAACCAAAAATTTTCTAGTATAAGGTGTTTACAATCTTTCCAAACGCTTCATATGCCTTGTACTCCTTATCTTTTCTTTCGAAATCTACGACTGCTAATGCGTACCGTGGTTCATCATATGGGAAATAACCAACAAACCATTGATAATCATAGTCCGCATTTCCGCCTGGTTCTGCAGTACCTGATTTACCAGCAACCTCTACTGGAAGGTCAGCGAGAAATGATCTTCCTGTTCCGCTCACAACTACTTCTCTTAAAGCATTTTGAAGATCATCAACGACGTCAGATGAAAGGGTTTTGCTGGTAAGCTTCTTTTCCTGAAAGCTTAAAAAAGTAGTGTTATTTTGATAGAGAATATCCGAAACAGCTCTAACCTGCTTTGCATCGCCGCCCCTCGCAATCGTAGCCATCATGTTTGCTAATGATAAAGGGCTTACTTTTACGTTTAACTGTCCGATCGCCGTTTGATCTATTGCCTTTCTGATGCGCTTATCCTTTTCATTCGCAAAGAAAACGGGCTTTGATTCATCAGGAAACTGCTGAAAATCCTCATAGTGATAGAGCGTATTGTTCCATCCTACAGATGTTGAAATACCGAGTTTTTCAGCGGTTTTCTCGATGACGTCAGGATCCTTATCAAGTAATTCTTCAGCGAGTATGGCAAACGTTGCATTGCAGCTAGCTGCGAAACTACTTTTGAGATCTAGTACGCCAAGTTCTCGTTTTTCAGGACCATCTCGATAAACATTTCGATCACAGTCGAACGTCCTTTCATTAGAAATACCATTTTCATAGGCTGCAGCGAGAATGACTGTTTTAAAGACGGATCCAGGGAAGAAGCCTTTCACCATTTTGTTTGTAGCACCATCCCCTAAAGGATCATCTTCGTTAAAGTTTGGTCTACTCGCCATGCTAAGGACATTACTATTCTTGATATCGAGTAATACAGCTCCCCCATTCGTAATTTTTGTTTGATCTAGAGCATTTTCTACCTTCTGTTGAAGATCTGTATCTACCGTTGTTTTCACTTGTAGAGGATAGAAAGAGTCAGCATTTGTAAACATTTTTACATCTAGGCCAAGCAATGGATTACCTTTACGGTCTGCGTGATACAAGAGCTTGGACTCCCCTTCAGAGATTAGAAAAGGATCAAAAGCTAACTGCAAACCAGAAATTCCGAGCCTTGTATGCTGATTCACTAACCCTTCGTTCCATTTTTCAGGGTATTTAGACTTTATTAATTCTGGATTCGTCCGGACACTTCCGATTAAATGACTAGCTAATCGATCCTTCGATTCTGGTTGATAGACTGCGTAAACCCCTGGTATTCTAAGATCATTTATGCTCACCATTTCACTCTTCGTGAGTGTTTTATCTAATCTGAAAGGCTGTGTTTTACCTTGCAAAGCTTTGTTTAGTTCACTTGGAGGAACATCAATTATTTCGGAAACTTGATCGATCGGCCATTCTCTTTCACTTAAGAAAGGAAAAAGAATCAATGATGGAATTGAACCTCTCATAGGCTCACCATTACGGTCGAGTAGAGTCCCTCTCCCATCACTTAAAATAAACGACTGCGTACGTTGATTTATACTTGCTTCTACAAGATTAACTTCATGATTTGAAAAAGAATTCGTATCGATAAGTTGAATCTGAACTAAGCGTCCTATAAGTAATCCAAAACATAAAAGGAAAAGAATTGCGACAATCGTTATTCTTCGAACCCCCATACACTTCACCTCAGTAAGAGTCTCGCCTCTTCTAAGGCATTTCAAACCCAAGGAGCTTTGAACTAAGCAGAAACAAAAAGAAAAGGACGACCGGTCGGCCGTCCTTTTCAGGTTCCTTATTTCACTTCTAAAATTTCAACGCGGATTTCTCCACCTGGTGTTTGTACGTTAACCTTTTCACCGATCTGACGGCCAAGAAGGCTCTTAGCCATAGGAGAATCATTTGAGATCTTACCTTCGAACGGATCTGCTTCAGCACTTCCTACGATGACATATTCCTCTTCATCTCCATCAGGAATTTCCGCGAATTTCACTCGCTTACCGATCGTTACAACATTGGAAGCACTTTGATCTTCCTCAATAATTTCAGCGTTACGAATCATATTTTCTACAGTAGTGATTCGCGCTTCAACGAATGCTTGTTCATCTTTTGCTGCGTCGTACTCAGAGTTCTCAGAAAGATCTCCAAAACTACGAGCAACTTTGATACGCTCTACTACTTCTTTTCTTTTCTCTGTCTTTAGATGCTCAAGTTCTTGCTCGAGCTTTTCTTTACCATCTTTGGTCATATAATACTTTTTGTCGTCTGCCATTTTGTTCACTCCTTCATCAATTAAGGGCAATCAGTCGTAATAAACTGTATGAAAAAAAGAGGTATTTATTACCTCATTAATTCGTTATAGCATTGCTTTGTCCTCTAAAATGGTATGAATCTTGGTCGTCATAAGATCGATCGCGACACGATTCTGACCACCTTCTGGGATTATAATATCTGCATAGCGTTTAGTAGGCTCGATAAATTGTAAATGCATCGGTCGTACAACAGAAGTGTACTGTTCAACAACCGAATCAAGGGTACGACCTCGGTCCCTTATATCTCGAACCATTCTTCTTAAAATACGGATATCTGCATCTGTATCAACGAACAGCTTGATATCCATCAAGTCTCTAAGACGCTCATCTTCTAAAATCAAAATACCTTCTAAAATAATGACATCTTTTGGTTCAACAGGAATAATTTTATCAGATCTTGTGTGAACTGTATAGTCATAGACAGGTTTTTCAATGGAATTATAAGACATTAGTTCCTTTACATGTTGAATAAGTAAATCATTGTCAAAAGCGAGTGGGTGATCATAGTTGGTATCAAGTCGTTCATCCATAGATTTCTCACTTTGATCTTTATAATAAGAATCTTGTTCGATTACTAATACCGATTGATCAGCAAACTGCTTAAAAATTTCTCTCGTTACGGTAGTTTTGCCTGAACCTGAACCCCCGGCAACACCAATTACAACAGGTCTATTAACCATAATCCTTCCCTTTCTATTATAGAAAAACCGTTCGTACAGCCGTACGCCGGTTTCTCCTTCATCATGAGTTTTTCTTACTTACTGCTAATCCATCACCGATTGGATAAATCGTCGTATCCAAAGATGGATGCGACATTAGAAATTCGTTATATTCACGAAGCTTTTTAACCATAGAACGAAATCGTTTTTCTTCAATTTCTTCTTCAGCGACCATTCCTCTGAACAGAATATTATCTGAGAAAATGACTCCTTGAGGCTGCAAGCTACCATAGAACTCATCAAAGAAACGTTTGTACTGTCCTTTTGCAGCATCTATGAAAAGTGATTGATATGGCCCATGCGATTTTAACTCTTGCGATAGCTCAAACGCATCTCCAAACAAAATCTTAATTCTATGAGCGTAACCTGCTTTTTCAACGTTGGAAACTGCTTCATGATAGCGGGCTTCATCGCGCTCCACCGTTACAATTTCCGTCTCTGGCATCATTTCAGCCATACGGATTGCAGAATAACCTATCGCAGTACCAATTTCAAGAATGCGGTCAGGGTTTAGAAAAGACATCACCTGAAGCATAACAGCAAGACTCGTCTGTTCCATGATCGGAATGTGATGATCTCGTGCATATCGCTCCATCTCTTCTATCAATTCTGCCCTTTTTGGTCGTAAAGATTCCAAATATTGTTCAACATGATCGGATATCATCCACGTTCCTCCTTCATGTAGCCCGAACTATTTTATCACAAAATAAAGGGGAATGGTAGTCGTACTTACCATTCCCTGAAACTTATTCTGAATTAGCTTCCTCTTCTTCTTTCTTTCTGTAATACTCATCCCATTCCTCGTCATATTTCGCTCGAACTTTATTGTGCTCAGCATTCGTCTCAGAAAAGATGGTTTCCCCATTAGGGCGAGCGTAGAAATAGAGATCATCAGTCTGATCAGGTTCAATTGCTGCAATAATCGAAGATTGACCTGGATTTGCGATCGGACCTACTGGAAGTCCTTTCTGTTGATACGTATTATATGGCGAATTCGCATCAAGTTCACTCTGTGTGATTTCACCGGACTGTTCTCCTCTAGCATAAATGACGGTAGGGTCTGTTTGGAGTAGCATGCCTTGCTCCATACGATTTCTAAACACAGCAGAAATCTTCTCTCTGTCGGCTTTCGCTGATGCTTCTTCCTCTATCAGTGATGCCATCGTCATAAATTCATGAATTGAAAGTTCGCCACTTTCGACATCGCTTCGATAGGATGCTAACACAGCTTCTGTTTTCTCTAGCATCTTCTTAACAGCAAGTTCTACAGTTGGTTCTTCTTCAAAATCATAGGTAGCCGGGAATAAATAGCCTTCTAGCGGATGTCTGATGTCTTCATTTAAGATTTCATCAGTCAGGAACCAATATTCATTGATCAGGGCCTTTAAATACTCTTCGTCATCTAGTTTTTTGATAACCTCTTCAGGCTTCATATCGAGCTCTTTACCGATACGAGCGGCAATATCCTCAATCCAAATTCCTTCAGGTAGAGTGATTTTAGCAACTGATTCTTTCATCACTTTTCCACTTTTTAGCTTTGAAATAACCTCATCCATCGTCATAGATGGGGAAAGCTCATAATCACCAGCTTGAAACCCGCTTTCGTTCTTATATTTCACATAATAGCGAAATGCTGTTCCATCTTTGATGATCCCTTTTTCCTCAAGAATTTCACCAATCGATGAAGTTGATGATCCAATTGGAATCGAGACAGCTTTTTGCTTTTCGCTATCGGGATCAACTGGCTGTAACGTATTCTTTATGTAGAAATAACCACCTGTAATAACAGCTGCCATCGTAATCGTAAGTAGTAACAAAATGATAAATACAACTTTTCTTACAGTTCTATTCTCATTTTGGCGTTTTAATAAATTCTCTTTGTATTGTTCTTTATAATCTGACAACGCCTCTGCCCCCTTCACTCGTTCCCATTATACTATAGATCGACTCGCCCTACCGCTCCTCAAAAAAATTTCCAATTTGTATTATACTAGGTAACCGTTACACTTTGTAGCCTTTTGTCTATTTATGCTATAAAAACTTCCCAATAATGTAAAAGGCCGCCGATTCATTCATCGGCGGCCTTTGGTATGTTACTCGTTGTCCTCTTCTTCAGAGAACGTGTTCAACATTTCTTCAACCATTTCCCATTCTTTATCAGACTCGATTGGGAATAGTTTGTAGTCACGATCTTCATTGTCTTCTTCTTCATAACGGAACGCGTAAACTTCAACTTCATCTTCGCTATCAGCTTGATCAGCTGGAACGACTGTTAAGTAAGAGTTTCCGTTCTCTTCCACATCAAATGTGAATAGTACCTGGAATAAATGCTCGTCTCCGTTTTCATCTGGAATGATAATTCTTTCTTTTTCCTCCATGTTTTCACCTCATTAAATTTGCTTGCTGTCTAAATATCCTTGAAGGATCATAACAGCAGCCATTTTGTCGATAACTTTTTTTCGCTTTTTACGGCTCACATCGGCACTGATCAACATTCGCTCAGCAGCAACTGTCGTTAACCTCTCGTCCCACATTTCTACAGGAAGATCTGTGCTTTCTTTTAAACGATCAGCAAACTCCATACAAGCTTCACCGCTAGGGCCAATCGAACCATTCATATTTTTGGGAAGGCCAACAATAATTTTGCTAACCTCATTCCCGTTTATGATATCCATTAACCGTTCAGGTATTACATCTGGCTGATCCGGATCACGCTTTACCGTTTCTAGACCCTGCGCAGTCCACCCCATCAGATCGCTTACTGCAACGCCAATCGTTTTCGTGCCAACATCTAAACCAAGTGTTTTCATGCTGTCTCCTTATCTCTGGTTGTGTGTAAGATACGACTTGACGAGCTCTTCGATCAACTCATCGCGCTCAAGCTTACGAATTAAGCTTCTCGCATCATTATGTCTAGGAATGTAAGCCGGATCCCCAGAAAGGAGGTACCCCACGATCTGGTTGATCGGATTGTAACCTTTTTCTTGAAGAGCGCCGTAAACGGTGAGTAAAACTTCCTGGACATCATGATTATCTGCATCATCTGGAAAGTTGAATTTCATTGTTTTGTCCATTGAACTCATTCCTTACACCTCTTTCCACGATCCCACTAGAATCGTAACTGTTCCTCTAAATCTCATTGTACACTACTGAAACCTAATTAGGAAATGGATTTCACCCATTCTGTTGTGTAAGCCAACGCTTCATCGAGCTTTTCCGGATCTTTTCCTCCAGCTTGTGCCATGTCAGGGCGTCCACCGCCGCCACCACCGCAACGAGTCGCTAGTTCCTTGATTAGTTTTCCTGCATGATATCCTTCTTTTACAAGATCATCTGTAATCCCTGCAGCTAGTTGAACTTTTCCATCAGCACCACTACCAAGTACTACGATAACACTACCAAGCTGAGATTTCATATCATCTACAATCGTTCTCAAGTTATTCATGTCAGTATCAATACGTTTAGCTACCACTTTTACTCCATCGACTTCCTGTACTTCAGTAGACATCTGTTTCGCTTCTACATTAGCTAGCTTCGAAGTGAGTGATTCGTTTTGACGCTGAAGATCTCGAATTTGGGATAGTAACGACTCGGTACGAGACGGTACATCTTTCAAGTTTGACTTTAACAGATTAGCTGTTTCTTTAAGGATGCCAACTTGTGAATTGAGGGCTTGGTATGCACCTTCACCTGTAACTGCTTCGATACGACGCGTACCTGCACCGATTCCCGCTTCAGAAACGATTTTAAACAGGCCGATTTCAGCAGTGTTCTGAACATGTGTACCACCACATAGTTCTAAGCTGTAGTCTCCTACACGTACAACTCGGACAGTATCACCATACTTCTCTCCAAACAACGCAGTTGCACCCATTGCTTTTGCTTCGTCTATCGGTTTCACCATCGTTTGTACTGGGATGTTTGCCCAGATCTGATCGTTTACTCTCTTTTCGATTTCCTCTAATTCACTAGCTGAAATTTGTCCAAAGTGAGAGAAGTCAAAGCGCAGTCGCTCGTATCCAACAAGAGATCCTGCCTGATTAACGTGTTCACCAAGTACATCTTTTAAAGCCTGGTGAAGAAGATGGGTAGCTGTATGGTTCTTAACGATCGAAGCTCTGCTCGTTGGATTTATTTCAGCAGTTACTTTAGAACCTGTCTTGATTGAACCTGACTCAACAACAGCTGTATGAACGTGTTGTCCGTTAGGAGCTTTTTGCACGTCTTTAACACGTAAGAGTACTCCCTCTCCGCGGATGACACCTGGATCTGCAACCTGACCACCGCTCTCAGCGTAGAATGGTGTCTTCCTGAGGATGAGTTGAATTTCGTCTCCTTCTGTTGCTTCCTCCGTTACTTCTTTGTCTTTGATCAACGTTGCAACTTCTGTTTCAGCTGTTCGTTCATCATATCCCACAAAGTCACTTGCTACTGAAAGATCACCAAGTGCTCCACCTTGAACTTGCATAGAGCCAACGTCTTGACGCGCTTCACGTGCACGTTTTCGCTGCATCTCCATTTCCTTCTCAAACCCAGTACGGTCGATTTCCATTCCTTCTTCTTCTGCATACTCTTCCGTAAGTTCAACAGGGAAGCCGTACGTATCATACAGACGGAATACATCACTTCCAGAAATAACGGTAGTTCCACTCTCTTTCCCTTTTTTAATAATTTGAGAAAGAATCGCAAGTCCTTCATTCAACGTTTCGTAGAATCTTTCTTCTTCATTTTTAATGACCTTTTGAATGAAGTCTTGCTTTTCATTAACTTCTGGATAAAACTCAACCATGATATCCCCAACCACAGGGACAAGCTCATACATGAAAGGACGGTTGATGCCGATTTGCTTCGCAAAACGAACCGCACGACGAAGAAGTCGTCTTAACACATACCCTCTTCCTTCGTTTGAAGGGAGTGCTCCGTCTCCAATTGCGAATGTTACAGTACGAATGTGATCTGCGATGACTTTAAATGCTGTGTCAGACTCTTTAGCTTCACCATAGCTGACATCTGCCATTCGTTCAGTTTCACGAATCGTTGGAATGAAAAGATCGGTATCATAGTTCGTCTTTGCGTCCTGAATAACGGACACCATTCTTTCAAGCCCCATCCCTGTATCGATGTTTTTCTTAGGAAGAGGTGTATATGTTCCGTCAGGATTGTGATTGAACTGTGAAAATACAAGGTTCCAAATTTCTAAGTAACGTTCGTTTTCGCCCCCAGGATATAGCTCTTCCTCTGGATCGTCTTCACCATAACTTTCTCCACGATCATAAAAGATTTCAGTGTTTGGACCACTCGGACCTTCACCGATATCCCAGAAGTTCCCTTCGATTCTTATGATGCGTTCTTCTGGTAAACCAATCTTCTCTTTCCAAATCGTGAATGCCTCATCATCTTCTGGATGAATGGTTACGGATAGCTTTTCTGGATCAAAACCGATCCAATCTTTACTCGTTAAAAATTCCCAACCCCATTCGATTGCCTCTTCTTTAAAATACTCTCCAATCGAAAAGTTACCGAGCATTTCAAAGAATGTATGGTGACGGGCAGTTTTCCCTACGTTTTCGATATCATTCGTACGGATCGACTTTTGTGCGTTGACGATCCTTGGATTATCAGGAGTAACGCGACCATCAAAATATTTCTTTAGTGTTGCTACTCCACTGTTAATCCAAAGCAGCGTTGGATCTTCGTGCGGAACGAGGGAAGCGCTTGGCTCGACGGAATGACTCTTTTCTTTGAAAAAGTCTATGAACATTTGTCTTACATCAGCTGAAGTTAAATTCTTCATCATGAAATCCTCCTTTTTTCTTAAGCAACTGTTCGTGATCGTTAATCATGGGCAGAACCATACAAAAAGCTCCCGCCCCTGATATAAATCAGGGACGAGAGCTATCATATACTCACGCGGTACCACCCTGGTTATAGGCTATGCCTATCACCTCAAGCAACCGTAACGTGGTTGAGACGGCGGAGATTAAACCGCACTCAGGATTAGCGTTCTGCTGTCTCACTTTGAAGCTCTTCCAGCCTTGGAGCTTCTCTCTGATGGATATCTTCATACCCGTAAAGCGATAATCAGCATACTCGGTCCGTCATTGTGTTTGCATCATGTTCTGCGGTTATTATAGTCAAAGAAAGAATCGTTTGTCAATGCTTTGCTTCGCGTTCATTTTTATATAGGATTAAAGCTTTTAATACAGCCAGTACAGGTACTGCTAGAATCAGCCCTATTATGCCTGCGATTTCACCACCAGCGAGCAGTCCGAAGATAATAATGACCGGATGAATATGAAGGCTTCTACCTACGATATATGGAGATAGAATATTGCTTTCGATAAATTGCAGGACAAGAATTACGACTAGCGTAATGATCGCCATTTTCATCGACACTGTAGATGCGATGAGAAGAGCCGGTGCTGCTCCAAGAAACGGACCGAAGTATGGAATGATATCTGTGATACCAACGATGATTCCGAGCAAGATCGCGTATGGTAACTTGATTAGCCAGAAACCAATAACGGCAAGCACACCAAGTACAGTGATAACGAAAAATTGTCCTCGAATATAGTTACCAAGCGATTCGTCGATTCGAATTACTAGCTCTTTACCCGGCTCCCTCCATTTCAAAGGCATGATTTTCCACATCGTTTTTTTTAATGTTTCGAAGTCTTTTAGCAAGTAAAATACGATGAAAGGAATGATCATGATCACAAAAAAGGAACTCAAAAGCTTCTTCGCTAGTTTAATTCCAAGTGAGAGTGTTTGGTTTACCGCTTCTTCAGCATCCCTGAAAGCTTGGTCCACTTTATCTTGAAGTGCGGGTGGTAGGGATGAGGTGTAGTCATAGATGCGATGCACCGCCTCACGATACATCTCCATGAAAACCGGCACGTTTTCCATCAGCTCCTGTGACTGCTTCACAATATGAGGTAGACCTTTGAAGATTGCGAAACCAGTCCCTCCAAAGAACAAAAGATAGATTAAGAGGACCGCTAGTGACCTAGGAAGACCTTCTTTATGGATCTTTTCAATGATTGGATGCAGCAGATAGGTGATGAGTGATGCAATGAGAAACGGCACTAAAAGGACCGCGATCACATCAAGAATCGGCTTCCAAATCGGCGCAATTTTTAAAAACACATAAATGCACAAAAAAGCGAGCAGGAGAGTAGTTAAATAGATGACCCAATTAAAGTTCCATTCTTTCTTCATATCCACTCCCTCCTGCTTTTACTTACATTTCTATTCGCATATCATAGTCTTCGAACAGATCATCTAATGACGTTAAAGACCCATCTTCCTCAACCTGATGAAGAGAAAGCATTCCTTTCACGACCGACATTTCAACAAAACAATTCCAACAGTAAAACTGGTTTGCACCGATCTTACCTATGTTTTTACTTTTACAATTCGGACATTCCAAAGGTTTCAACCTCCTATATAACAATTCATAGAGATACCTACCATATTGTCCACTTCAACATGGTTCTATACAGGCAGTAGGAATTTCGAAAAACAAAAAAAGCCAGATGGCGATCACCATCGGCTTCTCTTATGTTTCATTCATCTCCATCGGAGGAATAAGCGTCTCTTGTAGTTTTTCAGTCAGTCGTGTGTTTCTTATTTGATCATCTTCTGTTTGAATCGCGAGCTTGATCGCCTGCTCTTCACCACAAACGATCAAGTAATCTTTGCTTCGCGTTACAGCAGTATAGATGAGGTTCTTTCTGAGCATACGGTAATACCCTTTAACGACAGGCAATACGACAATCGGAAATTCACTCCCCTGTGACTTATGAATGGAACAACAGTAAGCATGTGTTAGTTGATTAAAATCCCCGCGTTCATAAACAACTTCTTGTCCATCAAAAGCAACGACGAGTTGATCTTGCTTTTCTGTATTTTCTCTTGCAAAGAACACCGATACGATTTCACCCATATCGCCGTTATATACATGCTCTTCTGGATTATTGACAAGTTGAAGCACTTTATCACCAACACGATAAACAAGATCTCCATGCGGAAGCTCTCGGCGTTGATCTGACGGCGGATTGAACAGCTTCTGAAGCTCTTTGTTCAACCGATCTACCCCAGCTGTGCCACGGTACATCGGCGCTAGAACTTGAATATCTTTAGGAGAATATCCTTTTTTCAGAGCATTCCCACACACTTGTGATACAACCTCGATAATCTGCTGTTGATTACAAGGGAAGAACCTCCTGTCGGGTGTAGGCGTACTAAACTTCTCTGGTAGAACGCCATCTTTTATAGAATGAGCAAGTTGAATGATAGAAGAACCTTCTGCTTGACGATAAATATCCGTAAGCTTACAGACTGGTACCGCTTCAGAATGAATCAAATCCTTCAATACTTGCCCTGGGCCGACGGAAGGAAGCTGATCCTCATCACCTACTATAACGACTTGAATGTGTTCAGGCAGCGATTTAAAAAGTTGGTTAGCAAGCCATACGTCGACCATCGATACTTCATCGACTATTAAGAGCCGGCCTTCAACCGGATTCGTTTCGTCATGTTCGAACCCCGCTTCACCTTTCCAACCTAAAAGTCTATGGATTGTGAAAGCAGGGAGACCTGTCGCTTCACTCATTCGTTTCGCCGCCCTTCCGGTTGGAGCGACTAACAATACAGGAAATGGTTTTTCTTTCGAGTAATCTTTAAGCTCCAACGAAAGCCCATTAAGTTCTGCGTAGATTTCAACAATTCCTTTAATAACAGTCGTTTTCCCTGTACCAGGACCTCCGGTTAGGATCATAAAAGGGGAAGAAATTGCTCTTTGAACAGCCTCTCTTTGAGAAGGTGCGTACTGTATACCGAGACGCTCTTCAAAATCGCCAAGCGCTCGATAGAATTCGGATTCAGGAAAAGCATCTTCGTACTCCGTTTGAGTCATAAGTTTATTAATTCCGGAAACCAAACCTTTTTCTGCATAGTAGAGGGAATGGAGATAGATTCTCTCACGATCTAGGATTAGCTTATCCTCCTCATAAAGTGAAATAAGCTCTCTAGAGACATCCGCTTCGTCTATCTTTTCACCTAAAAGCATATCTACAGACTTGATTAAAGCATCGTATTCAAGGTACACGTGTCCTTCCTGAAGTGTTTGCTCATTGAGCGTATGAAGGCAAGCTGCTCGAATTCGTTCCGGATGCTTTCCTTCGATTCCAATCGACCGACCTAGTTCATCCGCTCTTCTAAAACCGATTCCTTCCACATCCTGTATCAGCTGATAGGGGTTTTTCTCAACGATTTCAAGGGTTTCCTGCTTATATTCTTTGAAGATCTTCATAGAAAGTTTTGCACCAAAACCAAGCTCAGTAAGCCTGATCATAATTTGATCGAGTCCCTGATGCTCCATGAGAGATTCATAGAGGGTTTTTGCTTTCTCCTCTGACAGCTTCGGAACTTTACTTAGGATGGATGAATCTCTCATTATTTTTGAGATCGCCTGATCGCCAAGCGTATCGACAATAGCCTCAGCCGTTTTTTCCCCTATCCCGTTGAATAAATCGCTCGATAAATATTGTACGAGCCCCGACCTCGACTCTGGAAGCTTACGTTCAAAAGAATCGATCGCGTACTGCTTGCCATAGCGTGGGTGGTCAGTAAAACGACCATAAAAGACATAGGTTTCGTCTTCTAATAGCCTAGGAATCATGCCGTTGACAACGACTTCTCTTTCGTCGTAATTTTCGTTCGTAGCATCGATCCGGAGTCTCGCAACTCCATACAAACTATCTTCATTAAAAAAGATCATCTGTATGAGTCTACCTTTTATGAATCCTTTCTCTTCCTGCACCTGAACCATGTAAACTTCTCCCCAATAACCTGAATTTATTCGTTATTGTTTAGCACTGCTTCCATCTGCTTCTTACCGTTTCCTGCCAAAAGGTGATCCGGCTGAATTTCTAGAGCACGGTCAAAGCATTTCAAAGCTTCATTCGCATCATCTTGATAGGCATGGCTAACACCTAGGTTGAACCACGCATCTGCATGTTCTGGTTCTTCCTTCACAACCTTTTCAAACTGAGGTAGCGCCGTTTCAACCGCTCCTTCTTGTGCTAAGCACATTGCATATTGAAATCGAGCTTCCGTATCAGCTTCATTTAGCTCTGTCGCTCGTTGGAAAAATGGAAGTGCAAGGCGCATGGCATCCTGCATCATAAAGCACTGACCGATCATAAAATGCACATCGCTTTGATCGAGACCCTTTTGAATTGCACTTTGGTACATATCTGCAGCATCTTTATATTGTTCGAGTTGGAAAAAAGCATTTCCTGCTCCGTAGTAAGCTGTCGCTTGGGTATCATCTAGTTCGATCGCTTTTTCAAAGAACTTAACGGATTGTTCAAGCTCACCAGCTTGTGCCAACAGATTTCCTACATTTGTATAAGCTACTGGATCATTTGGACTTTCTTCGATCGCTTCATAAAGAAGTGTTACAGCTTTCTCTAGTTCACCATCATTCATTGCTTTGATCGCTTGTTCATTTTTATTACTCATGACAAAAACTCCTTATATTTAACCTTAATTTCTAGTGTAGCATATCTTTGCGCATCTATCGCACCTATAAAACAGCCTCATTTCACAATGGAAATGAGGCTGTGATTACACGTATGTGAGTTCAGATTCGTTCTTGAACACTTGGTCAATCGTTGCTCCACCTAGACATTCATCACCATCATAGAAAACGACGGCTTGTCCTGGCGTTATCGCACGAACTGGCTCATCAAACGTTACCTTCAATCGATCATCGTCCAACATTGTGACGGTGACGCCTGAATCCTGTTGACGATACCTGAATTTAGCTGTGCATTTCAGAGGTTCATCGATCTTGTGGTTTGATACCCAGCTCGAATTTACAGCGATTAAAGAATCGGAATAAAGCTTCTCATTATGGAAACCTTGATCAACATACAACACGTTGTCTTCTAGGTTTTTACCTACAACAAACCATGGCTCGCCTTCACCACCGATTCCAAGACCATGCCTTTGACCAATCGTGTAGTACATGAGACCATCATGCTTCCCTTTGACCTCGCCTTGCAGAGTCTCCATCTTACCTGGTTGAGCAGGTAAGTATTGGCTCAAGAATTCTTTGAAGTTTCTCTCACCAATAAAACAAATTCCTGTGCTGTCTTTTTTCTTGGCTGTCGCAAGACCTGCTCGCTCAGCAATTTCGCGAACTTCTTTCTTTTCGATTCCACCTAGTGGAAACATCACTTTAGAAAGTTGTTCTTGTGTTAACTGATTTAAGAAGTACGTTTGGTCCTTATTGTTATCGATGCCACGAAGCATCTTCACTTCGCCATCGCGTTCTACTACTTGAGCATAATGACCTGTTGCAAGGTAGTCTGCACCTAACGTCATCGCATGTTCAAGGAACGCTTTGAACTTGATTTCTTTATTACACATCACATCAGGATTTGGTGTACGGCCACCTTTATATTCATCTAGGAAATAAGTAAATACTTTATCCCAGTACTGCTTCTCAAAATTTACTGCGTAGTAAGGAATGCCAATCTGGTTGCATACACGGATAACATCGTTATAATCTTCCGTAGCTGTGCAAACTCCGTTCTCGTCGGTGTCGTCCCAGTTCTTCATGAAAATGCCGATTACATCGTAGCCCTGTTCTTTTAATAGAAGCGCAGCAACAGATGAATCAACACCTCCGGACATCCCAACCACGACTCGCGTATCTTCTGGCTTTTTTGCTGTCATGGTTGCACCTCCTTTTTACTAACACAAACGTTGTGTCGAAACTATTTTATAACTTCTTTAATCGATTGACAATCTTTACGACTTCTTCCGCCGCTCTTACTGCATCTTCAACCGTATTACCATACCCAAAGCTAAAGCGAATTGCCGTTTGAGCACGTTCTTCATCATGAAACATCGCTTTTAAAACATGAGATGGTTCATGGGAGCCTGCTGTACATGCAGAACCACTTGAGACTGCGATTCCAGCTAAATCAAGATTCATCAACATCGGCTCCACACTAGCACCCTTAAAGCTGATATTTACAACATGAGGAAGTTTATGCACTTGATCACCATTGAGCTCGTATTCGATCGAGTTTTCTTCAAAAATAGCAATCATCGTTTCTTTCATCTTATGGTAAAGAGCGATTCTTTCTTCACGATCAGAACGTATTAAATCAGCTGCTTTTTGCAAACCTACGATTCCTGGAACATTCTCTGTTCCTGCCCGCCTTTTGCGCTCTTGTTCTCCTCCATGTGAGTACGGAGCGATGGAAATACCTTCTTTAATGTAAAGAAACCCGACACCTTTAGGCCCGTTAATTTTGTGAGAAGAAACCGAAAGCATATCGATTCCAATCTCTTTGACGTCGAGGTCGATCAGACCATAAGCTTGTACAGCGTCTGTATGGAATGGGATGCTGTGGTCTTTTGATACTTGTACGATCTCTTTTATTGGTTGGATCGTACCCGTTTCATTATTTCCATACATAATGGTGATTAAAATCGTTTCATCTCGAATTGCATTTTTTAACTCTTCGATCGAGATACGTCCATCTTCACCGACTGATAAGTATGTGACGTCGAATCCTTCTTTTTCAAGAGACTCACATGCGTGAAGTGCAGCATGGTGTTCGATTGCTGATGTAATGATATGATTTCCTTTGTTCGCGTTCGCTTTTGCAGTACCGATGATCGCTAAGTTATCTGCCTCGGTCCCACCACTTGTAAATACGATTTCATTCGGATGTGCATTGATACTTTTTGCAATACTACTTCTTGCTTCATCAAGAGCATGTCTCGTCTTCCGCCCAAACTGATGAATACTAGAAGGATTCCCGAAATCGTTGTGAAGAGAAGCCGTCATGGCTTCAATCACATCAGGGTGAACCGGCGATGTTGCAGCGTGATCCATATAAATTGATTGCATGTAACCTTCACCTCTATAAACGGTAGTTAACCCGTATTCTTCATTAGATGTAGAACATGTAACTGTCCTGCTCTCCCTCACCTTCATATGTCGCAAGATCTTGGAGTGTTGTGGAGTCTAATACATCTTTAACGGCATCTCGAATCTTAAGCCAAAGATCTCTTTTCGCTGGTTCTTCATCATCCATGACTTCTACAGGACTGATTGGACCTTCAAGAACGCGAATGATATCGCCAGCTGTAATCGTTGAAGCATCTTTCGATAAAATATAGCCTCCGTATGCACCGCGCACACTTTTCACAAGTCCTGCGTTACGTAACGGTGCAATAAGCTGCTCAAGATAATGTTCTGAAAGATTGTT
Source organism: Anaerobacillus sp. ABR4_321 (assembly GCF_056158505.1). Lineage (NCBI taxonomy): Bacteria > Bacillati > Bacillota > Bacilli > Caryophanales > Bacillaceae > Anaerobacillus > Anaerobacillus sp. ABR4_321. The sequence goes on along the minus strand of NZ_JBSWTK010000001.1, from coordinate 1,974,708 downwards.
GCTTCTAGCGATTGATTTCAATGAAGTTGGCCCTTCACCGTGCTTTTTTGCCAACTCCATCATAATAGTCAACCCGTACCTTCCCTTTGTTGAAATCTTCATTTCTAATCCCTCTTTCCGTCAATCGAGCTACTAGGTACTTGCATTGTGGTAGTGAATAACCCACGATTGGACCAATCGAGATACAAAAGAGAAGTGTCCCTATCGAAACTGGTCCTTTCATTAACCATCCGAGCGCAAGTACGATAATTTCCATTGATAGTCTAATATGTTGTACCTTCCAGCCAGTTCTTTTTGTTAATACGAGCATTAAACTGTCTCTTGGACCCGCACCTTTGTCTGCTGCTATATAGAGACCGATGCCATATCCCATCACTACGATTCCAAATGCTAACATAATGAGCTGACCTAGAAGATGGTCTGGTGTTTTTAATATAGGAAGCCATAAGTAAAAATCAAGAAAGATTCCGACTAAGAGCATATTAAGAAATGCGCCTGCTTTTGGCCACTCTTTTTCCATAAAAGCAGTTGTTGCTATGATTAAGAATCCTACGATGATCGACCATGTTCCGATAGAAAGACCGACCTGGTGGTACAATCCGATGTGAAATACATCCCATGGAGCACTCCCAGCTTCCGCTTTAATCATGAGTGCGATACCAAAAGTCATAACGAGCAAGCCGGCTACGAAAACGCTCCAACTCATCCAGAATTCAGCCAACACTTGTTTATACGTCTTCATTTTATCCCTCTTAACCTGCTTTTTAGTCATTAATGGCCGATTCTGTTAGTAAACCTTCGCTATTATAGCACGAAAGGGTTTTTCTTGCATTTCCAAAAACCATGTAGTATGTTTCAACTATCTATGAAAGGGCGGATGTACGATGGATTTATTCGATTATTCTTCTAAACAGAAAAACACGCTATCAGGTCCTCTAGCTAGCAGAATGCGCCCACGGACGATTGAGGAATTTATTGGTCAAGATCATATAATAGGTGAAGGAAAACTCTTGAGAAGAGCCATTCAAGCTGATCAGCTAACCCCGATGATTTTCTTTGGTCCACCTGGAACTGGGAAAACGACTCTTGCTCGCATTATCGCGAACACGACTGCTGCACACTTCGAGCAATTGAACGCCGTTACTTCTGGGGTTTCCGATATTAGAAGACTATCAACCGAGGCGAAAGAGCGCGTTAAGCTCGATGACAAACGAACGGTCCTGTTCATCGATGAAATTCACAGATTCAATAAATCACAACAAGACGCACTCCTTCCATATGTTGAGGATGGAACTGTCGTTCTAATTGGCGCGACGACTGAGAGTCCGATGTTTGAAATCAATCCAGCTTTGCTGTCTAGATCAAGACTTTTCCGTTTTGAACACTTAACGGATGAAACGATAAAACGTGTTCTTCTTCAGGCGATCAACGATGACGTCAGAGGATATGGCAAGTATTCGCTTCATATAGAAGATGAAGCACTCGAACATATCGTGGATGTAGCGAACGGGGATGCAAGAACTGCATTAAATGCATTAGAACTCGCCGTATTGACAACTTCGCCTAACGAAGATGGAAAACTTGTTATCACGCTTGCAATCGCGGAAGAATCGATTCAACAAAGAGTTCTTCAATATGACAAAGATAGTGATAACCACTACGACACGATTTCGGCATTTATTAAAAGTATACGAGGTTCAGATCCAGATGCTACTCTATACTGGCTAGCAAAAATGATTTATGCAGGTGAAGATCCCCGCTTCATTGCTCGCAGGCTCTATGTTCATGCAGCAGAAGATATCGGATTAGCAGATCCTAACGCACTTCTCGTTGCACATGCAGCCAGCTATTCCGTTGAGTTCTTAGGGATGCCAGAAGCCAGAATTCCGTTAGCTGAAGCTGCCCTTTACCTAGCAACCGCTCCAAAAAGCAATGCGGTCATCAAAGGTATCGACTCTGCTTTAGAAGCTGTAAAGAAAGAAAAGACAGGGACAGTTCCTGTGCATTTAAGAGATTCCCATTATAAAGGCGCGAAAGAACTCGGCCATGGAATCGACTACAAATATCCTCATGATTTCCCTGGCGGATATGTTCCACAACAGTATCTTCCGGATCACATGAGAAGAAAAACGTTCTATAAACCTACCGAGCGCGGCCACGAAAGAACCGTCCAGAAAAGGTTAGACTATTTTAATGAGCGTATCAAATCAGAGAGTAAGAAACCGTAACAGCAGTGCACCGCACTGCTGTTTTCTTTCTACCTTTTATCAATCTACCTTAAATTTACAAGTCTTCTGTATAAATTCTTTCATACTGGCAAAGCTATGATTACTTTCAAAAAATGCTATGAAGTTTACAGAATATAAAGGGGTTGAGCCAATATGAAAGTTAGACAAGATGCCTGGTCACATGAAGACGATTTAATGCTAGCTGAAACAGTACTACGTCATGTTCGTGAAGGAAGCACACAGTTAAACGCATTCGAAGAAGTAGGAGATCGCCTAAGTCGTACCTCAGCAGCAGTCGGCTTCAGATGGAACGCAATCGTTCGTCAACGCTATGAGCAAGCATTAAAGCTTGCGAAAAAGCAAAGGAAAGAAATGAAGCGCGCTGAGCGTAGACAGCCAGCTGAATACAAAGCTGATTATACTGTAAGAGAGAAAACAACTCAGGTTCCACAATACAGTGAAGTCATCCAACCTACTAAGGTTCCAAACGAAAGACCTAGTGCAACAGAAAAACCTACTGAGCTTACGATGCGTGACATTATTACTTACCTTACAAATATGGAGCATTCTCAGTATTCGACTAGCAGACTTCAATCTGAAATGCAAAAACTAGAATTAGAAAATAAGGATCTCGTAGAAGAAAACGCTCTTCTTCACCAAAAGGTAAAAAGGCTTGAGAATGAGCAGCAGGTAATGAAGGAAGATTATCAGTCTCTGATTCAAATTATGGATCGAGCAAGAAGAATGGTAGTTCTCAATGAATCCGAAGAGCTTGCAGCAGGTCCTGCATTCAAGATGGATAAAAACGGAAACCTTGAAAAACTTGCTAGATAAATGAATTAAAAAAGCAGCAGTTCATGATGAACTGCTGCTTTGTTTTTTGGCATAAAAAATGAAGAGCCCCAACTGTGCCGTCCTTTCCATAAATTTTGAACCTGCATTGGCAGGTGGGTGCCTTATTCTATTCTTTGTAAGTCCTCAGCTTACGAGGCATTTACTCGGAATAGAAAGAATCAGGCTCCCGTTGTAAAAGTGTTGGCTCAAATTATTATGGAAGTAAACGTACACTTCAGGACCCTTCGTTAACTTGTAATTGAATTATAGCAAACCTTATAACTGATTTCAATAAAGGACTACTAGGTAATTATTAGTGTTTCTTAATCCTTTTCAACCGTTACTGGTTTTTTCTTAAGTTCAAGGTTCAGTTCGTTTAGCTGTTCTTCACTAACTGGTGATGGCGCTTCAGTTAAGAGACAGCTCGCACTTGCCGTTTTAGGAAATGCAATGGTATCTCTAAGGTTGTTTCTTCCAGCTAGAAGCATCACGAGACGATCTAATCCAAATGCAATTCCACCGTGTGGAGGTGTACCGTATTCAAACGCTTCAAGTAAGAAACCAAATTCTTTCTTAGCTTCTTCTTTCGTAAAGCCAAGAGCACGGAACATCTTCTCTTGAATATCTCTTTGGTAAATACGCTGAGATCCACCACCAAGTTCATACCCATTCAATACAAGGTCATAAGCATCAGCACGAACGTTACCAGGCTCCTCTTCTAGAAGGTGCAGATCCTCTTGAAGTGGCATTGTGAACGGGTGATGCTCTGCAAAGTAACGATCTAATTCTTCGTCATAACTCATTAGAGGGAAATCCATGACCCAAAGGAAGTTGAATTTAGATTCATCGATCAATCCAAGCTCTCTTCCTAACTTTAATCGTAATGAACCAAGGGAGTCTGCAACGACAGTTTTACTGTCAGCTACAAATAGTAAGAGGTCTCCCTCTTCAGCTTCAAAAGCTTCAATCAGTTTACTAGACATATCTTCATCAAAGAATTTAGAAATAGGTCCTTTCAAACCTTCTTCTTCAACCTTCAACCATGCAAGTCCTTTGGCTTTGTATGTTTTTACATATTCAGTCAATGCATCGATGTCTTTACGTGAATAATTACTTGCAGCACCCTTAGCATTGATTCCTTTCACTGCACCACCGGAAGCTACTGCTCCAGAGAACACCTTAAATGACGAGTCTTTGACAAGTTCTGAAACATCCACGAATTCCATTCCAAAGCGCGTGTCCGGTTTATCTGAACCGTATCGGCGCATTGCTTCAGCATGAGTCATTCGAGGGAACGGAGTAGGAAGCTCTACACCCTTCGTTTCTTTAAGCACAAGAGCCATCATCTCTTCCATCATAGAAATCAAATCTTCTTTTGGTAGGAACGACGTCTCAATATCCACCTGTGTGAATTCCGGTTGACGGTCAGCACGAAGGTCTTCATCACGGAAGCAACGAACGATTTGATAATAACGTTCAAAACCTGAAACCATCAAAAGCTGTTTGAACAACTGTGGTGACTGTGGAAGGGCGTAGAATTCCCCGTCATGAACACGGCTCGGTACAAGATAATCACGTGCACCCTCAGGTGTGCTCTTCGTAAGCATCGGTGTCTCAATTTCTAAGAACTCATTGTGATCGAGAAAATCTCTGATTGCTTTTGTTGTACGATGACGAAGCTTAAACGTTTCTTGCATTACTGGACGTCTGAGATCAAGGTAACGATACTTTAATCGAATATCTTCTCCAACTTCAACGTCATCTGAAACAGCGATCGGTGGGTTCTTTGCAGCATTTAATATTTCTAGCTTTTCAGCATGAACCTCAACTGCACCAGTCGGAATATTCGGGTTTACTGTTTCCTTTGCACGCTCTACGACTGTACCTGTAATGGCAAGAACATATTCACTTCTCACCTTTTCAGCTAACTCAAGTGCTTCTTTCGAAACTTCAGGATTAAAAACAACCTGGACGATTCCGGAACGATCTCTGAAATCGATAAAGATTAACCCACCGAGGTCACGACGTTTTTGCACCCATCCTTTTATCTCAACTTTCTCGCCTACATGGCTCTCACGGACTTTGCCGCAATCATGGCTTCTTCCAATCATTCTCCCGTTTCCTCCTTCAATTTCTTTGTTAGGTAAGAAGTTATCTCAGATAAGCGCACTGCTTCCTGATCTCCCGTTTCCATTTCTTTAATGTTGATTTCATCTTTCTGAATCTCTTCATCACCAAGGATCGCCACATACTTTGCATTCGATCGGTTAGCTGCTTTGAACTGACCTTTCATTTTCCGGTTGAGGTAGTCGCGTTCAGCAGATAGTCCAGCACCTCGTAATTCATGAAGAAGACCATTTGAAATTGCCTGTGCTTCTTCTCCCATCGTGACAACATAGCAATCGATCGTTTTTTCGACAGGAAGTTCTACCCCTTCTGCTTCTAGTGCCATCAACAAGCGTTCGATACTCATCGCAAACCCAATTCCTGGCGTTGTAGGTCCTCCCACTTCTTCAACAAGGCCGTTATAACGTCCACCGCCGCTAAGTGTCGTGATCGCTCCAAAGCCTTCTGCCTCACTCATAATTTCAAATGCAGTGTGGTTATAGTAATCGAGCCCTCTTACAAGACGCTCATCAATAACGTAATCGATTTTCATATGATCTAATGCTTTCTTCACATTCTTGAAATACTGTTCTGATTCTTCGTTTAAGTAGTCAAGAATTGAAGGCGCAGTTGCCATTAGTTCATGATCACGGTCCTTTTTACAATCTAAAATTCGAAGAGGATTCTTTTCTAGACGATTTTGGCAATCGCTACAAAATTCACCGATGCGAGGTTCAAAGTGAGCCATCAAAGCATTACGGTGTGCCTCACGACTTTCTGTGTCACCAAGACTATTCAAGTTTAGCTTGAGGTTTTTCAATCCTAGCTCTTTATAAAAATCGATCGCTAATGCGATCACTTCAGCATCGATTGAAGGATCGTTACTCCCCATCGCCTCTATTCCGAACTGAACAAACTGTCTCATTCTTCCTGACTGAGGACGCTCATAGCGAAACATCGGTCCGATGTAATAAAGCTTGACTGGCTGTTCTGCTATCCCGAACATCTTATTGTTCACAAACGCTCGAACAGCTGATGCAGTACCTTCAGGACGAAGGGTAAGACTTCTTCCACCTCGATCTTCAAATGTGTACATTTCTTTTTGTACGATATCCGTTGAATCTCCTACACCACGCTGAAACAATTCAGTGTGCTCAAAGATCGGTGTACGTAACTCATGATAATTATATCTACGACAAATATCTCTTGCCTTTTCTTCTATATATTGCCAAAGCTCAGATGTACCAGGTAGTATGTCCTGTGTACCTCTTGGAATGTGAAAACCCATTTTTTCTCCTCCTTAAATCGTAACTAGCCCAAAATTTGGGACTAAAAAAAACCCCCATCCCTGAATATACATTCAGGGACGAGAGTTACCCGCGGTGCCACCCTAATAGAAGGAGTTAATTCCTTCCGCTTTAACAGTTAACGCCTGTAAACGTTGTTCCCTACTAAGCAATCTGTTCGGAAACAATCCCAGGAAGTGTCTTTCAAAAATGTGGAATCAAGAATGTTCTCAGCCTACGACATTCTTTCTCTGAAGATCCTATCATTTTTTACTTTTCTCCCTCATTGGAGCAACGTATCTAATTACTGAATTGTTTTCTATCATACGAGTCCATGATTTTTTTGTCAAGCCTATTTTTTAGTGTCATCAGTTAACCAGTACGCTCGACTGTATTTCCTTTCGGAGAATCATCTACTAGCGCTTCATTTTTTGTTTCATGATTTTAATACTTTTAAGAGATAGTCCGAATTCTTCTGCTAATTCCATATTTGACAAACATTGTTCTTTCTGTAGAAAATCATGTAAATCAACGCCAAATTCTGGTTGAGGATTCGTAACGTTCATCATTTCTTTATTCGTTGATCTCAACAGGTATCATCCTTTTTTTATGAAGTGTTATACTAGTTTCACCAAAAAATATGATATTTACAACTTCACGAAGGATTCTTTTTGACCGATAAAGAAATATCGCAATATGTGAAAATTGTAGAGGCAAGGAAAGGAGTTGCAAGTTGAAATATTTCGTTTATGTATTTTTGTTAGCACTGCTAGTATTCCAACTCCCTGCTCACGTATCAGCTGAAAAGAAAGCTGAAATAACAAAAACAATCAATGTTCGTTCTGGTCCATCGCTTTCTTCTCCCGTTCTTAAACAGGTACATAGCGGTGATGCGCTACCGATAACAGGGAGTTCAGGTGAATGGTTACAAGTAGAGTTAGATACTGGTGAAGGTTGGATTGCTGCATGGTTGATCGATACCGCTCAGCTTAATGAATCTATAGCGATGATTGAGTCTACTGTATCTGATCTACAAATAAGATCAGGTCCAGGTGAAGACCACAGTGTGATCGGTAGTACAAAACCGGGGGAAAAATGGCGTGTATCAGAAACAGAAGGTAATTGGACAGCCATTCACTTTGGTGACCGAATTGGGTGGGTGGCTACATGGCTAATCGAAGGCTCTTCTGATACAGAAGCATCTTCCACACCTTTAAAAAAAGAAGTAGCTGCTTCAATCTTAAATGTACGTAATCAACCAGGTTTAGAAAATAGCATTCTGACTCAGCTACCAGAGGGTACCGTCGTTTCTGAGCTGAAACGATCAGGAGACTGGAGCTTGATTCAATACAGCAACGGTGAGTCTGGTTGGGTCGATTCTACGTATTTAATCAACACGTCCAAAAGCATTGCATCTAGCTATCTTACGTTACTTTATCATTCTACAAACATTAGAAGTGGTCCCGGAATCGACTTTCCCGTTGTTTTACAAGGTTCTAAAGATGAGAGATACAAAATTGTAGGAAAAGAAAAGGAATGGTATGAAATCTCATTACAGGACGGGACCACTGCCTTTGTCGCCGATTGGATCGTCTCAACAGGGTCCTCCCTCGGTCTGCGTACGAACCATTCTCGTGGAAAAACTGTCGTATTAGATGCGGGCCACGGCGGCCATGATAGTGGAGCACTAGGACTTTTCACATATGAAAAATTAATAACGCTTCGAACGACTAAAACGATTGCTGAAAAGCTTAAAGATGCTGGCATTCGCGTTATCTTAACAAGAGATGGCGATCGTTACGTGCCGCTTTCTGAACGTACTGAGCTTTCTGAACGCTACCAGGCAGATGCATTCGTTAGCGTTCATTACGACAGCACTGTGGATCCTACAGCAAGTGGTGTTACGACGTATTACTATCATGAGCATCATCAGTCACTCGCTACAAGTATTCATGAGGAAATCGCTGATACAAACAGCCTTAGAGACAGAGGCGTGCGATTTGGAAATTACTATGTACTACGTAATAATTCGTCACCTTCTGTTCTACTAGAACTAGGCTTCTTGTCAAATCCATTTGAAGAACAGCAGATCAACAAAAACGATTATCAAGCAACGATGACCTCTAACGTTGCGAACGGTATCATCACTTATCTTAATAAAAACCGATAATACAAAAATAAGCAGCAGGGACTAGCCCTGCTGCTTTATTATTCCTTACTATCGATGATAAGAGTAACCGGTCCATCGTTCGTTAACTGAACGTCCATCATCGCTCCAAACACACCGGATTGTACCTCTACTCCCTTTTCAACGACAAGCTCATTAAACTTCTCGTATAGAACGTTTGCTTCATCAGGTTTTGCAGCCTTCATGAAGTTAGGTCTTCTTCCTTTTCTGCAATCCCCATAAAGCGTGAATTGAGAAATCGATAGAAGTGAACCACTAGTGTCTTTAAGAGAGAGGTTCATCTTGTCATTTTCATCTTCAAATATACGAAGGTTAACTATTTTGTCAGCCAAGTAAGCAGCGTCTTTTTCCGTATCTTCTTGCGTCACACCGAGCAGAACAACAAGTCCTGATTCGATTTCACCAACAACTTCTTCATTCACTGTAACCGACGCATACTTTGACCTTTGTACGACAGCTTTCATTATGAACTCCCTTTCTTACGCTATTGCATGATTCTTCTAACAGCATAAATATCCGGAATACGCTTCACACGTTCAACAACCTTTTGAAGGTGTGCGGTATTTCGAATCGATACCGTCATGCTGATCGTAGCCATCTTATTGTTATCAGAACGTCCTGAAACAGACGTCATATCTGTCTTTGTTTCTGCAACAGCTTGTAGAACTTCATTCAGCAACCCTCTTCGGTCATACCCACTGATCTCGATATCTACATTGTAACTTTTTGGTGAATGACTTTCCCATTCAACTTCTAAAAGTCGCTCCTTCGCGTTATCTTCGTTCACGTTGGGACAATCTTTTCTATGAATGGATACACCTCTCCCCTTCGTGATATATCCTACGATATCGTCTCCAGGGACGGGATTACAGCATCGAGATAGACGAATCAATAAGTTATCGATCCCTTTAACCCTTACGCCAGACTCCGCACGCTTTGGTGCTTGAGAAGGAGAGTGCGTTTTCCCTTCGATAATGGAACGCGCAAGTTCTTCTTCTTGCTCTTTCGTCTTTTCTTTTCTCGCTTTTTCCGTAAGTCTTGTAGCGATTTGAGCTGCAGTGATGCCACCATAGCCTACAGCTGCATACATATCTTCTTCACTTGTAAAATTAAATTTATTTGAGACATTGGCAATGTTTTCTGAAGTTAATACTTCTTTAAGTTCAAAACCGTGCCCCTTGATTTCCTTTTCTACAAGCTCTCGGCCTTTATCAACATTTTCTTCACGTTTTTCTTTCTTAAACCATTGCTTAATCTTGTTTTTAGCATGAGAACTCTGACTGATCTTCAACCAATCTTTACTAGGTCCGTACGAATGCTTAGACGTAAGAACTTCTACGATATCACCAGTCTTTAGTTTGTAATCGAGCGGAACCATCTTTCCATTCACTTTAGCACCGATACACTGGTTTCCTATCTCAGTGTGAATGCGATAAGCAAAATCAAGTGGGACGGAACCTGTTGGAAGCTCGATCACATCACCCTTTGGTGTGAATACGAACACCATATCACTAAAAAGATCGATCTTAAGAGACTCCATAAATTCTTCAGCATTCGAAACATCATTTTGCCATTCAAGAATTTGTCTGAACCAAGATAGCTTCTTCTCAAAAGAACTATTTACTGCACTATCGTTATCTTCTTTGTATGCCCAGTGTGCAGCGATACCGTACTCCGCCACCTTGTGCATATCTGATGTTCTGATCTGTACCTCAAGAGGATCACCTTTCGGACCGATAACCGTTGTGTGAAGAGACTGGTACATGTTCGCTTTAGGCATTGCGATATAATCTTTGAATCGACCAGGCATAGGTTTCCAACACGTGTGAATGATTCCAAGAACCGCATAACAGTCTTTAATACTATTTACGATGATTCGAACAGCTAGTAGATCATAGATCTCGTTGAATTGCTTGTGCTGTTTCGTCATTTTTCGGTAGATGCTGTAAATATGCTTTGGACGTCCAGAAATCTCAGCATCGATTGAAACTTCTTGAACACGATCTTGTATTTCCCCAACTACCTCATGAACGAAGCCTTCTCGTTCTTCTCGTTTCTTTTGCATGAGATTGACAATACGATAATACTGTTGAGGATTTAAATAACGTAAAGCCGTATCTTCAAGCTCCCATTTGATCGTCGAAATACCCAATCGATGGGCTAGAGGAGCAAAAATTTCAAGCGTCTCGTTTGCTTTTTGTAATTGCTTTTCTTTCGGCATATGCTTAAGCGTTCGCATATTATGCAGACGGTCAGCAAGCTTGATCAAAATACACCTGATATCTTGAGCCATCGCGATCATCATCTTACGGTGATTTTCAGCCTGCTGCTCTCGTTTTGATTTATATTTAATTTTCTTAAGTTTTGTTACTCCGTCAACGAGCATAGCAAGTTCTGGACTGAACTCGTTAGAAATTTCTTCAAGGGTTACATCTGTATCTTCAACCACATCATGAAGAAACCCGCCAGCTACTGTTACGGGGTCAACCTCAAGATTCACAAGAATGCCAGCCACCTCGACCGGGTGAATGATATAGGGTTCACCTGATTTACGGTATTGGCCTTCATGTGAGTCACGTGCGTATTCGTAAGCTCTTTGTACAAAGGACAAATCTTCCTCCGACAAATACTGCTTCGCTCTTTGCATTACCTCTTCTATGGTCATGAAATCACCTTAATTACTGTTGGTATATAGCTTCTATTATCGTTAAAAATAGCCTGCATGTAAAGTAATAAAGAAAAATATGTCGCTTTTCATTGATGGAAACAAGTGGACACACATGTTTTTAAAGAGAAAGAGTGCCCGAAAGATGTTTCGGACACTCTATGGTGATCAATAAGTCATTAGTGTAAAGATGTCATGGCGATCTAGGTTCTTACGTCCTTCTAGGTAAGAAAGTTCAATCATAAACGCAAGCCCAACAACAACTCCACCTAGCTTTTCAACAAGTTCAATCGTAGCGTTGATCGTACCGCCAGTAGCGAGTAGATCGTCAGTGATTAGAACTCTCTGACCAGGTTTGATCGCATCTTTATGAATCGTTAGTACGTCTTTTCCGTATTCTAGTCCATAGTCCACTTTAACAACTTCTCGAGGAAGCTTACCTTCTTTACGTACAGGAACAAATCCAATACCTAGAATATAAGCAACAGGACATCCGACGATGAACCCACGTGCTTCTGGTCCAACGATAACGTCTACGTTCTTATCCTTTGCAAAATCAGCGATGTCGTTAACAACGCCTCTGTACGCCTCACCATTTTGCATGAGTGGGGTAATATCTTTAAAGCGGATCCCTTCTTTAGGGTAATCTTCAACTACTGCAATATAGTCTTTGTAATTCATTTATTTAATGGCCTCCTCAGTGCTACTGAAACAATTTACTGATCGATCGAACCAACTTTTCAAAGCGTGATAAGATGAATAGCAAAAATCGTTTTCGAGCTTAGCTTGTTCAAGTTTGCTCTTATACGTTTTAGAAGAAGTAAGTTCGCTTTTTACAGATTGTGGATTTATTGAAATAAGTCCGTCTTCCATTCTAACAAAGTTCAACTCAAAAAACACCTGTGACATAAAGTTGACCGTTTCCTTTGACCACCCTTTATGCTTTGCAAGCTTTTCGGCATCTTTCAAATGGAAGCTTCCCCGTTTCATTAAAAATCCATAATACCATTTAAAATCATCTCGTGATGGAAGTGTTGAAAAGAAATGATCTTCCTCATGCTCAAATACAGCATACGTTCTCTCTGGAATACCACCTTTACGAAAAAGCTCGATAAGATCTTCTTCAACATAAGGTAGGTCTAGCAACATCACATAGTTATTCTCGAAGGATAACTCTTCTTCAAGAGGGTTCTGCACCACATAATCTTCCCATTGTTGAATTCCTAGTTTACTAACGGTGGACTCTCTAAAAGCAATCATCGTAAGTTTCTCAAGCGGGAGGTTTTCTAACCTTTTACTGAGATCTCGTATCCCTCGATAATCAAAAAGCTGCCATTCGTCTACAGCTAAATCATGAACGAAAATTTGAGGCTTCTTTAATCCGTTCCATTCATTTATAGAGAGCTGACCAATAACGGAAAGTGCTGCACGGGAAGCGATCTCTTCAAATACATAACCAAAGTTGAAACCAACCCCATCAAGTGTCGATTCTCCTTCTTTCAAGGAAACCTTCAAATGATTTTCTTGACTACCGATTCTTCTGATCTGAGCCAAATTCACGTCTTTTAGCATGACGACTGGTTTCGGATTACTTACTCCGAACGGAGCTAATAAATTCATCTCCTCAATCGTCTCAAGGGAAATATCATCGATCCCGCAATGCAGATCGATTTTCGTGAGTGGCGTTAAGTCAGCCTCTGTTAGGCTATCGTTTGCTTGTATGTTCAGTCTGCTTCTTAACTCGTTTAGATATTCTAAGTCGATGGTCATGCCTGCAGCCATCGGATGTCCGCCGAAATGTGGAAGAATATCTCGACATTCGGATAGATTCATGAACATATCGAATCCTTCGATACTTCGGGCAGAGCCTTTCGCTACTCCTTTTTCACGATCGATACTCATCACGATGGTAGGACGATAATATTTCTCGACTAGACGGGAAGCGACAATTCCGATAACGCCAGGGTTCCACCCTTCACGAGCAATGATCAGCACGCGATTGTCATCTAGTGGGTAATTCATCTCCACTTCTTCTATCGCTTCTTTTGTCATTGTATTCACAAGTTCTTGACGTGCTTTATTTAATGAATCGATCTCTTCAGCAAGCTGCTTAGCATATTCATAGTCTTCGGTCGTTAATAATTCAACCGCCGGTCCAGCATGCTCGAGTCTACCCACCGCATTTAATCTAGGACCGATTCCAAAGCCAAGGTGTTCTTCATTAAGCTCCTGACCCTTCAAACCGCATACTTCTAGTAAAGCTTTTATTCCCGCTTTATCAGAATGCTGAAGGGCACTGATTCCTTCGCTCGCTATCAATCGGTTCTCATCTTGTAGGGGAACCAAATCGGCAATCGTACCCATCGCCGCAATTTCGAGCAAGTGACCTGGTATTCGACCAAGAAGCGCCTGTGCTAACTTGAACGCAACACCAACACCAGCAAGGCCTTTAAACGGATAACTGCACTCAGGTTTCTTCGGATTGATAATCGCTAGGGCATCTGGAAGAACGGGGGGTGGTTCATGGTGATCTGTGATGAGCAGATCGATTCCGATTTCTTTAGCAACCTCAGCTTCATGTACACCTGAAATGCCTGTATCAACCGTTACGATTAAGTCATAACCCTCTTCTTTTGCTCTTCGGAATGCAGCTTCGTTAGGACCATATCCTTCTGTGAACCGATTCGGAATATAGTAGTCGAAGTCCGCTCCAAGTTCTTTGAAGGTATAGATAAGAACAGAAGTACTACTTACTCCATCAGCGTCATAGTCGCCGAAGATGAGGATCTTTTCTTGATTTGTAATGGCTTCTCTAATTCGTTGAACCGTTTCCTTCATTCCATCCATCAAAAAAGGATCATGGTATGATAAATTTTCTTTATATAAAAATTTCCGGGCTTTCTCAACACTTTGAATCCCTCTATTCACTAATAGAGAGGCAGCAAGTCGTGATATCCCTAACTCATTCTGGAGCTGATCGATGCTAGATTCATCCGATTCAGCTAGCTTCCAGCGTGTTTTAGACTTTAACATCGAATCACCTCTTAACCAGTCTATTATATATAGTTATCGTAAATTTGACCATAGGTTTAGGGAATGAATCTTTTATATCAACAAAAAACCTCTGCATATGCAGAGGTTCAAGTCTTTATAGAAATTTATGTCATGATTCAGTGCTCCCTATGCCGTAGTCGATGACAATCGCATGCTTTCCGCGGACGAACGTCCAAGTCCAAGCCCGAGGTGAAACCTACACCCCGGTCTCGGCCGTCCGTACGACCGCAGGAGTCCGCGATCGTCTCTCCTACTTGAGTAGAATAAGTCCAAAATGAACTTTCCGTCCATTTGCTTAACAAACGAATGTGGGAATTCTACCCAACCTTTTTACAACACGAAATAAAGCTAAAGGATGATGGACTCCGGGACTCTTGCCCAACATGCGACATGTACGGAACATCGTGCGAAGAGAAAGCTACCACTCTGTGAAAAACAAGCAGCCACATATCACCACTACTTCGTTAACAGATCCCTTGAGAGTTTTCAACATTCTGCAAAACCCCTGCATATTTAGGAGTCTTTACTATTTGCTCTCAGATTCAGTCTTAGAATGAGTGTCTACAGGCTCCACTTCTTCAGCAGGAGGCGTCTCCTCTGGCTGAGGTGTTTGTGTAGGTTGCTCTGAGTGAGCAAGATTTTCTTTACGAAGCCTTTTCACTTCTCTACTGAGTTTGTAGTACTTCACCATTCCAAACCCCAGTACAAGAATTGCTCCCATTAAAACGGAACCAAGAATGACAAGCACGAGCGGCCATTCAGACGTACCGAAAACATAATTTACTTGAACCGGATCAACGTTTACCACCGAAAATACAGCTATAATCAATGCGAAAATAAGAGCAACAACCAGTCCCCATTGTCCCTTCATCGTTTCAACCTCCCCATATTAAAAGTCTATTCTTTTCAATTAACTTTTTTCCTTTGGTTCATATGGATTTATATGAACCAGCACATCATGGACTTCTTCTTGTTCTAACAGATGATCTTTGACAGCTTTTCCTATATCATGACCTTCTTTTACAGTGATGTTAGGATCTACTCCGAGCTTGATATCAATAATGACATAGTGACCGTGCTCTCTAGCATAAAACTCATCAAGGTTAAGAACCCCCGGCATCTCTTTGATCGCTTTTATATAGTGAGTCGTATCTTCATCATGTAAGACGTGGTCGAGAGTCGTATGGATCGACTCAAAACCTAGCTTAACTGCCATTTTTCCAATCAGTATGGAGACGAATATACCCGCTACAGGATCCGCATAAACAAGCCAAGGCATATTGAAAAAACTGCCAAGAAGTGCCCCTGTTATCCCTATCAGAACGGCGATCGAAGAATAGACATCCGAACGGTGCTCGTATGCATTCACAATAAGCGCATCACTGTTTATCTTCTTGCCTAACCTGTATTTATAGCGAAAAAGGACTTCTTTTGTGACGATTGAAATGATTGCAGCATAAAGCGCTAGTTGACCTGGGGCTTCGATAGGTGCAAATAAAGCTCTCCCTGAGCTTATACCGATTTCAACTCCAACTAGGAGAAGCAATACTGCGACGATAATTGCGGCAATAGATTCAGCTTTACCGTGACCATAAGGATGATCTCGGTCAGGAGGAAGTTTTGCAGCCCTTAATCCGATTAAAACAGCGAACGAACCTGCAACATCAGAAGCAGAGTGGGCAGCATCGGCAATTAACGCTCGACTATTCGATATGTATCCGATCACTCCCTTTAGAACAGCTAGAATTATATTTGCCACTATTCCAATAAGAGCTGCTACCTCGGCTTTTTGAAAACGTTCTTCTTTATTCATACCTTCACCCCTATTATGCCTATTCACTATAGCCTTTCCATAGAATTCAATCCAAAACAAACGATTGTAAAAGCCATGGCTATGCCATGGCTTTTACTCTCTAAGCTTCATTTGTAGCCGTTGAGAACTTCTTCTTCTTCAATTGTTTCCCTTTCCAAACTGCCCAAAGTTGAGAGGCGATGAATAGAGAGGAATACGTTCCAGCAACAAGTCCGATCAGCAATGCGATCGCAAACGGACGGATCGCTTCTCCTCCAAAAATCGTTAGTGCTGCTGCTGCAAAGATGACGGTCAATACTGTATTGATCGAGCGAGCTAGTGTTTGAACGAGACTTTTGTTTACTACCCTAGCGACATCTTCAAACGTTTTTACTTTCTTCTCTAACTTCATATTCTCTCTAATCCGATCGAACGTGACGATCGTATCGTTGATCGAATAACCCACTATGGTTAGAACAGCTGCAATAAATGTAATGTTAACCTCGATCTGCAGCAAGCTGAAGATCGCGATAATAAAGAACGCATCGTGAAAAAGTGCTACGATCGCCGCAACACCTTGCAGCCATTCAAATCGGATCGCAACATAAATAATGATCCCTACAGAAGCAATCGCAACTGCGATGAATGCGTTCTTCGCTAGATCGACCGCCACATCAGGAGAAACGGTGCTTACGTTTGGTTCCGCACCGTACAATTCAGTAAAGTGATTTTTCAACTCACCGATTTCTTCCTTCTCTAGTTCATTTTTGAAAGCCGCAACAGCCATATCTCCTCCACCAGCAAGCGTTACGGACTCAGGATCAAACCCTAGACTATCCAACTCAGAGGTGACTTCTTCAGTAGTTAGCGTCTCGTTGGACATGATGTCGACACGAGAGCCACTGGAAAAATCAATACCAAGATTCAGACCAAAAATCGCAAGCACGAGACCTCCAAGTACAATGAGGGCAAGTGAAATCATAAAGAATTTATTACGGTGTTTCACAAAATCAAAATCAATATTTCTTATTTTAGAGCTCATCGATCTCACTCTCCTTCACGCCAAAAAGTCCGGGCTTCTTATTCAACGCCCTGCTCTTGACCCACAGTCCGAGTAGGATTCGTGAACCCCAAACAGCAGTCAAAAAGCTTACGATAATACTTGTGATCAACATAACAGCAAACCCTTTTACAGAGCTAGTACCGTACGCGAACAATACGCCAGCAGCGATCAATGTCGTGATATTCGCATCGAATATCGTAGTGAACGATCGTCTTCCACCAGCTTTAAATGCAGACATCATTGATTTACCTGCGCGAATTTCTTCTTTTATTCGTTCATACGTGATGATATTTGCATCAACGGCCATCCCCACTCCAAGAATTAATGCAGCGATTCCAGGAAGTGTTAAAACAGCTCCCATCCAGTTGAACACGACAAGGATTAGATAAATGTAGACACTCAGCGTGATCACCGCGATCATGCCTGGGAAACGGTAATAGAAAAGCATGAATAAGAAGATTAAACCGACTCCAATGAAACCAGCAATTACGGTTTTATCGAGTGACTGTTCTCCAAACTGTGCTCCTACTGAAGTTGAATAAATCTCATCAAGCTTTACAGGAAGCGATCCAGCATTCAATAGTTCCTTTAAATTCTCAGCTTCTTCAATTGTAAAAGGTGGTCCAGAAATAATCACTGTACTCTGAGACAGCACTTCATTTACGGAAGGATCGGAAATAAACTTTTGCTCATCAGAAGGCTTTTGCGCTTCTTCTTTGTATGAGTCACCTTCTTGGTAATCCAACCAGATGACTAATCTGTTATCCGGAAAAGGCTTCTGCATGATTTCTCGTGTAATCTCTGCGAATTGTTGTGGATCCTTTAAAGCCACCTGAACGACAGGCTGATTTTCTTGAAAGACTACTTTCGCAGCTCCTTCTTTAAGATCCGCTCCGCCCATTTTCTCCTCATCTTCTACAGTTCTGAACGTTAGCTCAGCCTGTGTAGAGAGAAGCTCACGCGCCTGGTTTTGATCTTTTACACCAGCTAACTGAACTCGTATGCGATCTTCACCTTCAATTGTGATTCGAGGCTCTGATACACCAAGAACGTTAATCCTTTTATAAAGTGCGCTTACAGTACTATTCAACAAGTCTTTATCAAGCTCTTGTCCATCGTCAGCAGGCTCTACCTTATATAGAACTTCAAAGCCCCCTTGAAGATCAAGACCAAGCTTAATGTCTTTAGTCACTCCTAGGACCGTCGTTCCAATCAGTCCTCCTAGCAGAAGGACAATTAAAAAGAACATAACTATCCGGCCTTTTTTTACCATGGAATAAAAACTCCTCTCTAAGCCACCAGCAATAACGTATGTAGGTTAAAATGCCATAATACTACATATTATACCGAAATATAGATTTTTCTGTCAATTTTCGATTAATTATGCGCTTCTTCTTCACCAATCCAGCCTGTCCCTTTGTAGGCGTGAATAGTCAACCAGTTCATATACTCGTTGGGAGACAGCCTCATTATGTCATTGACTAATTGGTGAACCTTAATTTCTTCATTGTCATTGTTACGTTCTAATCGTGCAAGGAGACAACTCCAGATCTCATCAATCGTGGCCCTATCATAGCCTAATAGGTGAAACTCGTCTCTCTTACTTTCAAGTGCAGGATATACTTCGTTCTTCCACTCTTCCATCCTTCAGTCTCCTCTCCTATTAAAAAATTGAATAAATCGCTGCACCTACACCGAGGCCAGCAATGATTACACCAGTTAAGATTGAAATAAAAGCATATTTAAACCGTATCGCAAATAAAGAAGCCGCCACACAAGCACTATAAGCACCTGTAGTAGGCAAAGGTACGGCAGTAAATAAAATAAGTCCTATCGCTCCATATTTCTCAACATTTTTACTCTTATTTAACGTACGTTGATATAACCACTCATAAAATCGCTTGTACCATCCAAACCTCATCAACCAATTACTGAGCGGCTTGAATAAAAGTAGTAGCGGAATGATTGGCAATGCATTCCCGAATAAGCTGAGAAAAAACGCTTCCCAGAACGGGATATCAAATGTATACGCCAGTGGTATTCCGCCTCTAAGTTCAAGGATTGGAAGGGCTGAAACCACTACCACGATCGCTTCTTGAGGAAGGAAATCGAGGTTCTCTACTACAAATTGTTTAATTTCGTCTTTCATTAAAACACTCCCATATGCCTGTCATGCTTTGTCCCCTACTAAGCATATACATAGTGATAAAAAATATCTAGGCTTTTCTATAATTTCGCAAGGATACTAAGCATGGAAAGTAGGTTTACTTATGTCGAAGCAAACCTTTTTACGAGGCACACTTTTACTCATATTCGCCGGGTTGATCACCAAGATTCTCGGGTTCATCAATCGTATTGTTATGTATAGAGTCATGGGGGATGAAGGAGTAGGATTATACATGATGGCGGTTCCTACCCTCATCCTCACGATTACTCTAACAAGACTTGGACTCCCTGTAGCCATTTCGAAAATGGTAGCAGAAGCAGATGCGGAAGGTGACAGGCAAAAGATCAAGCGCATCTTAATCGTATCTTTATCTGTAACTGCCGTATTAAGTATCGTGTTCACCACGATTATGGTACTAGCCGCACCTGTTCTATCAAAGGTATTCTTCACAGATGAACGTACATTCTATCCACTGATTGCGATCGCACCAGTCGTTTCGATCGTTGCGATGTCATCTGTGCTTCGTGGCTATTTCCAGGGCTTACAAAACATGCGTCCTTCAGCATACTCGCAAGTGATCGAACAAATCGTTCGAATCTGTTTAGTCGCCATACTTACCGGGGCATTCTTGCCTTATGGTGTTGAGTTTGCTGCTGCAGGTGCGATGATCTCAGTCGTTTTAGGGGAACTAGCGTCACTTCTCTATATGTTCTCCATGTTTAAGATGAAGAAGAGGATCAAAATAAGAAATAATTTCTTTTCCTACTTGAAAGGTGGAAGAAAAACATTCAAGGACCTCATGGCCATTTCTCTTCCGACAACAGGCAGTCAGCTCATAGGATCTCTCTCATATTTCTTTGAACCGATCATCGTAGTGCGCAGTCTTGCAATAGCCGGTTTAGCAACAACAATCGCTACAAAACAATACGGAAACTTAGCAGGGCTCGCCATTCCACTCCTCTTTCTTCCGACTTTTATAACGTTCTCTCTACAAGTCTCCCTAGTCCCTGCCATCAGTGAAGCCTACGCTCAGAAACAATATAAGCAAATTCAGCACCGCTTAAGTCAGGCGATACGGCTCTCGATGGTCGCAGGAGGGCTATCAGTCGTTATTATGTATATCTTTGCGAAACCACTACTTGAAATAATGTACGATGCCCCACACGTTGCGATCTATGTACAAGTGATGGCGCCATTCTTCTTCTTTTTCTATTTTCAAGGACCACTCGCTGCCGCATTACAAGCACTTGATTTAGCCAAGGCTGCTATGATTAACAGTTTTATCGGTGCTGCGGTGAAATTAGCTGCTATCTTCTTCTTAGCAAGCAGACCGGAACTAGGAATAATGGGTGCTGCACTTGGGATTGTAATCGGAATTTTACTCGTAACGCTTCTTCATTTTGCAACACTTGTAAAAGCAATCGGGTTTTCAATTGTTGTCAGTGATGTTTTGAAAGGCGTCGCGAGCATCATTCTTGCAAGTTATGCAGGTCACCTCTTCTACAAAGTGTTGATCGATGCCCCTTCAGATATACCTGGATCGATCTTTGCGATCATTTCTACAACGATTGTTTACGCCCTGTTATTATTACTACTAGGTCTTATCAACAGAAATGACCTTAGACGTCTGCCAGTCATAGGAAAATACGTTCATTAACACCCCTGCCACTTACAAATGATATCAAACCTCCAAATAAAAAAGTAACCTCTGTGGTTACTTTTTCTCGTTTTTCATATCGATAAAAAAATTTCCGTTCTTATGAAGAGAACAAAACGAAATTTCTTTTAGATTCCTCTGACCTACTTTCCTCAACTCCTGACGAAGCCATAATTCCGTCTTCCCTAAACGCTCTAGATGCTCGCCCTGAATCTTTCCATCAAGTATTAAAGGGAGTGGCAGAAGCGAACTGAATGAGTCCTCATCACCAGTGTCCTGTTGGTCTTTTTTGATAACTGAGAGTTTTCCAGTCGGTTCTAAAATGGCAAATTCAACATCTGATACGGAACTAATATTATTTTCTCTAAGCTGGACGAGGAGATCGTCAAAATTATAGCGCTGCTTCTTCATTTCATGCTCATCGATCTTCCCCTTTTCGATTAGGACCGTAGGCTTTCCATCTACAATCTCTCGTATCTTTTCACTCTTCAAAGAAACAAGTGCCATAATCAATTGAATAATAACTAACACACTGATTGGAATGAAAGTACTGATCATAGGCGTACTCGGATCCTCTATCGACATCACAGCAAGCTCAGCGATCATGATGGAGATCACAAAATCTAGAACACTCAGTTGGCCGATTTCTCGCTTACCCATTATCCTAAAAACGAGTATGATAACAAAATACAAAACCAGTGTTCTAAGGATCATCGTTGAATACTCCATCATAGATCGCCTCCTTTCACTTTCTTATACTTAGTGTGACCAGTGGATCCACACGACATAAAGGAAGGTAATGGAAACAAAAAAAACTCCCCTTTAGTAAAAGGGAAGTAAGTATCTGAAATAAATGTAAACAGTTGAAATGAGTAGTGACACAACCACAACTGGAAGGCCTATCAATAAAAAGTGTACAAACTTGATCTCATGGTTTTCTTTCATTGCAAGTCCCGCAACCACAACATTCGCTGAAGCACCAATCAACGTACCATTCCCGCCAAGACAAGAACCAAGTGCAAGCGACCACCAGAGCGGATCTAGATTCGTCATCCCATATCCAGAGAACTCTGTTATGACGGGAATCATCGCTGCTACAAATGGGATATTATCGAGAAATGCAGATAAGATTCCCGATCCCCATAAAATGATGATCGATGTCTTAGGCATGTCACCTTCTGTATAAAGCAAGATGGCTCTCGCAATTTCATCAATGATACCTACTTCTTCTAACCCACCGATGAGAATGAACAACCCAATAAAAAAAAACAGAGTGACCCATTCGATCGATGAAAATACTTCTTCTACCTTATGGTCATTTTGAGTAATGAGAAGGAGTAGTACTGCTCCAGCCATTGCAATGTTCGTAAGGTCTGTGTGAAGGATCGGATGAAGCAAAAATCCCACAATGGTCATGATTAGTACGACACAAGATTTTACAAGCAGTGGTCCTTTTTTCAAGTAATCCTCAGGGTTCACCTTCATTAATGCTTTACGGTGAGCCTCATCAACGACAAGCCGCTTTCTGTAGAAAAGCAAAAGACCAGAAATAATGACTACGTAGATGACTCCTACGATAGGAGCGAGGTTAAAGAGAAAATCATTGAAATCTAGATGTTTTACAGCCTGACCGATCATGATGTTCGGCGGATCACCGATCAATGTAGCAGTTCCTCCTATGTTTGAGGAAAGTATGACTGTGATCAAAAATGGCATAGAGGTTACTTTCAATATTCGTGTAAGCGTTAAAATAATTGGAACGAGCAGAAGAACTGTTGTTACGTTATCGAGAAGCGCTGAACCAACTGCAGTTAAAATCCCTACAACTGCTAATAGGGGAAGAGGATGACCCTTTACCTTTTGAGCCATTTGAATCGCAATGTATTCGAAAATTCCATTTTGGCTTGTGATCGAAACGAGAATCATCATCGAGAATAAAAGCGCGATCGTGTTCCAATCTATATGCTTCATAAATGCTTCATCAGCCGTTGATATCCCTGCTAGGAGCATCAACAATCCGCCTCCGCAGGCAACCAGGGCTCTGTTTATTTTCTCAGTGATGATCCCTATATAAGCAAGAACAAAAATAATCAGTGCTACACTCATATCCAATCCCTGCTGCCCCTTTCCTAGCTACTTTCTATAATCGTATGACGGGCTGTCCTAAATCATGATTGACTTCTAAATGAAGAACGTGTGAATAGAATGTACAAACCATTCATATAAAAAAGGGGGATTATGATGAGGTCAAAACACGCATTCAGCGCGATGGGATCAGGGATGATCACAATTGTAACGATGGTTCTCGCGACAAGCGTACTGCTTTCTCTTATTCTTCGTTTTACTTCAGTATCCGAACAAGGCATCGCTCCTATCGTGATTACAGCAACAGTCATTGCATTCTTTATCGGAGGTTTTATTTCAGGAGGAAAAGGCGGAGAGCGTGGGTGGATGCTTGGTCTAGGAACTGCACTTATGTATATGGTGCTATTATTTCTTGTTCAGTATCTAGGATATCGATCTACAATGGACACAGAACAACTCGTCTTTCATGCAGGATATCTCGGTGTATGTACCCTCGGTGGAATCATTGGAGTAAACGTGCGAGGCAGCCGGGCACAATCGTAATAAAAAATAGCGTCCACAATGGGACGCTATTTTTTGATGCTATTATTCAGTAATGGCCTCACGTACGGCTGCACGATCAAAGACTACCTTTGTTCCATCAGTAGTGCGGATTGTAATCGTACCTTCATCCATTGCATCGATGATTCCATGCATACCACCGATTGTAATAACCTTTTGCCCTCTTTCAAGGCTCGCTTGCATTTCTCTAGTCTTCTTCTGTCTCTTCTGTTGAGGACGAATTAATAGGAAATAGAAAATTGCAAACATCAAAATTAGCGGAATTAAATTCGTTAAAGTTGATCCCAAAACATTTCACCCCTTTCTAGCAATGATGCAATCTATGGATTAAAAGTTTTTTGCACCAGGCAAGTTAAATCCGTACTGTTCAAAAAACTCATCCTTAAAGTCTAGGAGACGGTCATCCATAATCGCCTGCCTAACTTGCTTCATCAAGTTTAACAGAAAATAAAGATTATGGTAAGTCGTTAATCGGAAGCCAAACGTTTCATTCGCCTTTATGAGATGGCGAATATACGCTCTAGAGTAGTTCCTGCAAACATTACAGTCGCAATTCTCATCTAGAGGACGGAAATCTCTAGCATACTTAGCATTTCGGACTACGAGACGACCGTTGCTCGTCATCAATGTACCATTCCTCGCAATACGAGTTGGCAGCACACAGTCAAACATATCGATTCCTCTGATCGCTCCATCGATCAAGGAGTCAGGAGAACCAACACCCATTAAGTATCTTGGCTTATTGTTTGGCAAATGAGGCGTCGTAAAATCAAGCACTCTATTCATGACATCCTTCGGTTCACCAACAGATAAACCTCCGACTGCATAGCCTGGGAAGTCGAGTGACACAAGGTCTTCTGCACTTTGCTTTCGAAGATCCTCGTATTCTCCACCTTGAACGATACCGAATAAGCCCTGAACATCTTTTCTTTGATGAGCAGCGATACATCTTTCTGCCCAACGGCTTGTCCGTTCTACAGAGCTCTTCATGTAGTCATATTCAGCAGGATATGGAGGGCATTCATCAAAAGCCATCATGATATCAGATCCTAGCGCGTTTTGAATCTCCATCGCTCCTTCTGGGGAAAGGAAAAGCTTTTCTCCGCTAAGATGATTTCTAAAATGAACGCCTTTTTCTTCAATCTGTCTTAAATCGCTTAAACTGAACACTTGGAAGCCACCTGAATCGGTAAGAATCGGTCCGTCCCAATTCATAAACTTATGCAGACCACCAGCTTCTTTCACAATATCATGTCCTGGGCGTAGCCAAAGGTGATATGTATTGCTCAAAATAACCCCAGCGCCCATTTCTTTTAATTCTTCCGGACTCATTGTTTTAACAGTCGCAAGTGTGCCGACTGGCATAAACATCGGTGTTTCAAATGTTCCATGAGGTGTGTGGAGCTTCCCTAAGCGGGCACCACTTTGTTTACATGTTTTTATTAATTCGTAGCGGATTGGTTCCGTCATTCTTTCAAACTCCCTTCCAAAATCAGCATGGCGTCACCGAAACTAAAGAAACGGTACTGTTCTTCGACCGCTTCTTTATAAGCAGACAAAACAAACTGTCTTCCTGCAAGTGCGCTGACGAGCATGATCAACGTGGATTGCGGCAGATGAAAGTTTGTGATCAATCCATCGATGGCTTTGAATTCATACCCTGGATAAATGAAGATATCTGTCCATCCAGAAGATTCTTCAAAAACACCGTTATGATTAGAAGCAACTGTTTCAAGCGTTCTAGTCGAAGTTGTTCCAACAGAAATGATACGACCGCCTTGCTCTTTCACTCGGTTCAATAGATCGGCCGTTCCTTTTGTTAGTTGATAAAACTCACCGTGCATTTCATGCTCATAAATATTATCAACAGAGACTGGTCGGAACGTACCTAACCCAACATGAAGCGTTAGAAAGGCAATGTGAACACCCTTCTCTTCAAGCATCGATAACATCTCTTCAGTAAAATGAAGGCCGGCAGTAGGAGCTGCGGCGGAACCACGATGCTTGGCAAAAACAGTTTGGTAGCGATCCTGGTCATCCAATGTTTCTGTAATATACGGCGGAAGCGGCATTTCGCCAAGCTGGTCTAACACTTCATAGAAAACACCATCATAATCGAATTCGAAGACACGTCCTCCGTGCTCCAATGTTTCCACACACTCAGCCGTTAACCTGCCATCACCAAACGTAAGCTTTGTTCCAAGCTTCACCCTCTTTGCAGGCTTTACAAGTGTTTCCCATCGGTCTCCTTCAATTTGCTTTAGAAGAAGAACTTCCATCTTAGCTCCTGTCTCTTCCTTCATACCATATAACCTTGCAGGCATAACTCTCGTATCGTTTAATACTAGACAGTCACCTGGCTTAATATATTCTTCTAGATTTAAAAACTCACGGTGGGCCATCTTTTCAGCTGCAGGATCAAGCACCATCAAACGTGATTTAGCACGCTCTTTCAATGGAGTCTGAGCGATAAGATGTTCAGGGAGTTCAAAATCAAAATCTTTAACGTCCATTTATTTCACCACTGTTCTTCAAAAATATCTATTCCACCAATCGATCTTACCATAGCTTCATCCATTATCGAAATCTGCCGATTATAAAAAAGAGAAGTGAAAGCAAGACACTCACGA
Organism: Anaerobacillus sp. ABR4_321; assembly: GCF_056158505.1. NCBI lineage: Bacteria > Bacillati > Bacillota > Bacilli > Caryophanales > Bacillaceae > Anaerobacillus > Anaerobacillus sp. ABR4_321. The sequence goes on along the minus strand of NZ_JBSWTK010000001.1, from coordinate 1,948,392 downwards.
CAATCGACGTGACGATCGGAAAGAAAAACGTTGTATTTCCTTTCTTAATCACGATATCGCCTGGCATCTTCCCAATGAATGACCATAGCATTCCAATAACAAGAAAGACGATTCCTAGCGTAATAAAAAGCTTTGAAATCTCCATGTCATTCAGGCTCCTTCAAACCAAAATGGTCATATACGCGATGCGTGACCATGCGTCCCCTTGGCGTACGCTGCAAGAAACCGATCTGCATTAGATACGGCTCGTAAACGTCTTCGATCGTATGACTTTCTTCTCCGATCGTAGCAGCGATCGTATCGACACCAACGGGTCCACCCCGGAATTTTTCAATGATAGCCAGTAGAAGCTTATGATCGATATGATCAAGTCCTAGAGGGTCGACCTGCATCATCTCTAATGCTTGAGTAGAAAGGGAAAGCGAGATAACCCCATCTCCTTTTACTTGGGCAAAGTCTCTTACCCGCTTCAAAAGACGATTGGCGATACGAGGAGTACCGCGTGATCTTCTAGCGAGCTCTACAGCTGCTTCCTCATCCATTTCAACTTCAAAGATATCAGCAGTACGCATGAGTATTGTTTGCAATTCATCCTCTTGATAGTACTCCAATCTACTGAGTACTCCAAATCTGTCACGAAGAGGGGCAGTTAAGAGTCCAGCTCTCGTCGTTGCCCCAACTAATGTGAAAGGCGGGAGATCAAGACGCACCGATCTTGCAGTCTCACCCTTTCCTATAACAATATCAAGACAATAATCCTCCATAGCAGGGTACAGTACTTCTTCAACACTTCGTGGCAAGCGATGAATCTCATCGATAAAAAGAACGTCTCCAGGTTCAAGTGCCGTTAAAATGGCAGCAAGATCTCCTGGTCGCTCAATCGCTGGACCAGACGTCGTCCGGAGATTCACTTCCATTTCAGTTGCTATAATTGCAGAAAGAGTCGTCTTCCCAAGTCCTGGTGGACCATATAACAATACGTGATCTAGTGGCTCCTCTCGCATTTTCGCCGCTTCAATAAACACCTCTAGATTACGCTTCACCTTCTCCTGACCTATGTACTGACTTAATCGCTGCGGACGGAGGCTATATTCTACGGATGAGTCATCACCGACCTGCTCACCTGATAGAATGCGTTCTTCCACTATGACCCCTCCTTAACGATTCAGCATAAGCTGAAGCGCTTTTTTAATATATTGATCTGTCGAAAGCACTTCTTCCTGAAGCCCAGGCTTTATTTTCTTAATTTCTCGTTCAGCATAGCCAAGTGCCTTCAAAGCTTCGATGGCTTCTTCAAGTTCATGCGTACCATCTTCTTCTGTCTCTTCCACAGCGAAAAGACCTTCCTGCGGCTCACCGAATCCTTTTAATTTTCCTTTCAGATCAAGTATGATCTGACGAGCTGTTTTCTTCCCGACACCTGGAAACTTCGTCAAGAACTTCTCATCCTCTAACTCGATCGCACTAACTACTTTATCAGGCTCGCCTGTAGCTAAAATCGCAAGCGCTCCCTTAGGACCGATACCTGAAACATTCAAAAGCTTCTCAAACAAAAGACGCTCTTCTCTCGTCGGAAAACCATAAAGCGCAATAAGATCCTCCCTCACATAATGATGCGTAAAAATCTGAATAGACTGACCTCTATACCTCTGAAACGTAAACGGATTCCCACAAAAAACTTTATACCCAATCGAATTCGATTCGATAACAATATACTCAGTATCTATATATTCAACATTACCTTTAATATACTCAATCAAAAAACTCTCTCCCCATCGCATACGAACATGCATTTCTATATCTTTTTATTTTATCATATTATAAGAAAAGCGGAAGAGGCCGTTTAAATACGCAGGGAGTTGGAGGAATGTAGAATGAGACGCTTTTTGTCTCAATCTACATTTCGAAACTACCGGAGTATTTGGCCTCTGCAGCTGGATCATACGAAAAGCGGAAGAGGGCGATTAGGCTCGACAAGCGCTGGAGCCTTATCAAATGAACACGCCCTTTGTGTTCAATTGATAAGGTGAAGCGATCGAGAGCCTGCCCTCTGCAGCTGGATCACACGAAAAGCGGAAGAGGGCGTTTAGGCATGAAAAGTGTAGGTGAGCGTTTAGAAACGGAGATATTGGAACTCTTGAAATAGAACACTTGCGTTCTGTTGAAAGAGAGAATTATCGGAGTTTCTGCGAGTCTCACATTTTACTCTAAAAATCAAACAACCCATCCTAACGGACAGGTTGTGATTTCTTTATTTTATAAAACGTATGGAGCATGTCTTCAAAGTTATACCAGGACTCTATCGGAATACCTTCAGCAAGCTCCTTAAGTCTGGAGCTTTCTACTTTACCAACGTCGATTTGAAAGAACGTTTGTATGACTTTCTGTTCATCTGGCTTTCCTTCAAAAATCGTGAGAACGCCATCATCTGTAAGTCCGAAATGACCATTCTCCTTCATAGCCGGGGAAATATCTTCAATTTTGCGTTCAAAGACCATTTTACCGTGATCTTGGTTAACAAGCTGCCATCCCGCATACTCACTCCAGAAATCTTCCATAGACCAGACGGTTTTTTGAATGGATTGCTCCGTGGAAACTCCATCTGCATAGTTAGTTCTTAGGATTACTTCAATAACCATAGGTCCATCCATATGATAATGCTTTTCATCAAATTCACGCTCACTCTGGGCATTTTCAACCGCCAGTACATGTGCTGGCAAAGAACCCATAATCAGAATAAGCACTACTAAAAAGCCGAATAGGTTTTTCACAATTTTTAGCACCTTTCTTTTAGATTCTGTTAGCGTGCCCAGCAGTGAAGATAATATGTACAAAAAAAAGAACTACATCACCATGTAGCTCTTCAAAACTTCTCATATACCTCGTCACTTATCTCAGCATTATGATATACCTCTTGAACATCGTCATTATCCTCGAGCATGTCGATCAGTTTTAACATATCGACTCCATCTTCTTCCCCAAGAGGAGCGTATGTTTGAGGAATCATCGTAATTTCTGCAGACGAAAAGATAATATTTCTCTTCTCAAGCTCTTCCTTTACTGCTTGATATTCCTGTGCATCCGTATAGATTTCGAATGAATCTTCATGGGTCTCCATTTCCTCTGCTCCTGCATCGATTACTTCTAACATCAACTCATCAGCATCTGCATCATTTTCAGCTCGATCGATAACAAACAGCCCTTTACGATCGAATAAAAAAGCTACGCATCCGTTCTCGCCCATGTTGCCTTTGTTCTTACTAAACGCATGACGAATTTCTGCAGCTGTTCGATTTTTATTGTCTGTTAAGAGTTCGACCATTACAGCAGCACCGCCAGGACCGTACCCTTCATAGACGATCTCTTCATAATTAACACCATCTAAATCGCCAGTAGCCTTTTTTATCGCACGATCGATATTGTCATTTGGCATGTTCGAGGATTTTGCTTTATCAACAGCTAATCTAAGGGCTGGGTTTGTCTCAGGGTCCCCACCACCTTGTTTGGCTGCAACAAAAATCTCTTTCGCAAGCTTCATAAATACTTTACCACGTTTTGCATCCTGAGCATTTTTTCTTCGTTGTATATTTTTCCACTTCGAATGTCCTGCCATCGTCAATATCCCCTTCCAACTGATTTCGTCCATATACTATAACACATGAAATCAGGTGGATAAACTAAACGGAATCATACAAAAAGAACAGGGAGAACCCTGTTCTTCTTATATTATCTATTGTTTTGAAACGGACGTTGAACTGCACTCGAAATGTCATTTAAAATGCCATTCACATCTGCTTGAACTTCTTCGAACCCATCGCCATTTTCGAGGCGATCATCAACACGGCCCATTCTGTTTACAACGTCTTTATCAGTCGAGATCGAAACATTTTTTTGTTTCGCGAGCTTTGCTACTTCACTGCGAACTTGATCTTTTACAGCTTCTCGGTCGTCTCTGTTCGTTTCAACACCGATCATGATTTGATCTCCATACACGATGACACGTGCATCTTCAACAGTCTTAAGCTTCTCGATGCGATCTGAGAGTCTCTGCGAAAGATTGTTATCATATCCAGAATAATCCTCGCCGTTACGCATATACCCAGGACCATTCATACCATGACGCTTATCGATCTGCTTCTCATCGGGAGCTTTTACACCATTGGCATAATCTCTGTCAATCATATCTGTAAATGCGCCTTCTCGATAATCGTTATTATTATCTTCACTCGTATAATAACCGATTGGTCGACCCGAATCGTTATAGCGCGTGTCCATAGCTTCGTTATCTGCTGTACACCCTATTAGACCTCCAGCAAGCATCAATGTGGAGAGTGTCACTACTGTTTTTTTCATATGAAATACCTCCTTTCATTATTAGCATGGCAGGAGGTGTTCCAAATTAATCTGTTATGTCTTGGCAAGAAAGGGACTAACTCAAAAGGCGTAGCATAGCTGGATATCTCTTATCATGTTCAACGAGTGTTTTTCGTAGAAGTTCATCTCTTCCTTCAGGATCGATAAGCCACTCACGATAAAAATCTGCAGGAAAAGCGAGCAGTTTTGTATAAGTTGGGTTGTTCAAGATATTTTCGATACTAGGGATGTTATAAGAAAACCACTCATCAAGAGACCACTCGCTAAATGGAAGCATTCTAATCATCAATTGCAAATAATCGTATTCTCTAGGTGCGTATGATACGAGGTCACCGTCGATCAGCATCAATTTCGTTCGGTTATAGATAAAATTATGATGTGCAGGATCTCCATGAACGATGCAGCCCTCTTCAAACGCCTTATGCTCTAAGTTAGTCAATTCGTCATCCATTTCTTCAAGAACGTGATGTCCAATGTTCGTATAGAGCTTAATCAGTTTATTTTCACCTTGTACACTTTCTTCAAACTTCATCAATCTGTTCATCCATTTTCTCTTCAAAGAAACGAGAAATAAACCGTCTCCCCTTAAACCATATGATTCTGTGTGAAAGTGATTGAGCTTTTCAACAGCAAGCTTTCTTTCCTCAACTCTTGAATAATCAAGGCTGTTTCCATCTTCAGCTAACGTACAAATCCAATACAGACCCTCGCTAGCTTTTATCCATTCACCATCCTCAAAAGGAACAATTTTCATGAACGAAAATGGACACTTTTGTGAAAGCAAAACCTGCTTCAATACAGTTTGATATCTTTTAGCTCCTTTTATGAAGACATTCTTTCCATTATGAGTTTTACCACGGCAAACATTTGATTTAACACAGGTTATCGAATGAAAAAAAGGACGTATCCCTTGCAGGATACGCTCCTCGTGATGATTATCGTGACTCAGCATAGCTACTTTCCATATCCATATAATCCATCATGGGTGCTTTGTTTGCTCCTTGCACCATGTTCGCGTTCCCATAGTAAGGGTTTGCGTAAGGCATTTGCTGGTATGGAGAAACCTGGGATCCACACCCACAGTCATGCTGTTGATAAGGGGAAACCATCGGTTGATTTGGATAAGGGGACATCATTCCAGCTACGTTTTGATTAGGATATCCTCCTTGTGCGCCCATAACTGCTTCTGGATATTCTTCATTCGCTTTATTAGCATATGGAGATTGTGCCCCAGCTACTGCTCCTGGATACTGGTGGTTGCCAGAGTTGTACGCCCCTGCAACAGAGCCTGGATAGCCCTGATTCCCCATCTGTGCTCCAGCTACGGAAGGATAACCAGGCATATTCGCATTCGGACCTTGGTGTGCACCAGCTACCGCTCCAGGATAACCGTTATTTCCGTAGGCACCTCCTACTGAGCCTGGATAGCCATTGTTTCCATAAGCCCCTGCTACATCCATTCCGTTACTACTTTCCATGTCTCCGGAGTAATTTTCTTTATTGCTACCCATATGCGCACCAGCTACAGAACCAGGGTAACCGTTGTTTCCATAAGCTCCTGCCAATTGCTGATTAGGTGAATGCGCCCCCGCTACAGAGCCTGGATAGCCGTTATTGCCCATGTGCGCTCCGGCTACTGGATACCCATTATTCCCTTGATATGCGCCAGCAACTGAGCCTGGATAACCGTTATTGCCCTCATATGCCCCTGCGACGTCTGAACCATCACTTTCCATGTCGTCATAATAGTTCCCTTTTTGAGCTCCAGCTACGGACCCTGGATAGCCTTGATTCCCGTGATTCATATACGCTCCTGCCACGGATCCTGGATAACCCTGGTTTCCATGACCCATTTGTGCTCCAGCTACCGATCCTGGATAGCCTTGATTCCCGTGGTTCATATACGCTCCTGCCACAGATCCTGGATAACCTTCGTTTCCATGACCCATTTGTGCCCCGGCTACGGATCCCGGATAACCTTGATTTCCGTGATTCATATATGCGCCAGCCACTGAATTCGGATAGCCCTGGTTCCCTTGCCCCATCTGTGCTCCCGCTACAGATCCTGGATAACCTTGATTTCCATGATTCATATACGCTCCTGCCACTGAATTCGGATAGCCCTGGTTTCCTTGCCCCATTTGTGCTCCGGCTACGGATCCTGGATAGCCTCCATTACCCTTTTGAGCACCTGCTACATTTCCGAGGTTGGCATTTGGAGGTGCAGGCATCCCCATTCCTGAGGAAGATTCAAATTCACTCAACACTTCTTCGTCACTCATTGGATAAAATAAGTTCTCAGCTTTTCCTTTTGCTGCCTTTTCATTTGCTTTTTTCTCAGGCTTTGCTGCAGGCTTTTTCGCTTCTGGTTTTTTCGCTTCTGGTTTCTTCATTTCAGGCTTTACTTGTTTAGGTTTTTCTTTCTCAGGCATGATATTCATATTAAGACCCATATTTAATTCATTATTGATCGGCATATTAATAGATGGTTTTTCTTTTGGTTTCACCTGTTTAGGTGCTTCTTTCTTCTTGAACATCTCTTTTTTCTTCATTTGCATTTCTTTCTTTTTAACAGGAACTGTTCCTGAAGGTATTTTAATTTTCATACCTGGCATAATCATATCAGGATTGTTCAGCTGCGTATTTACAGCTTTTAGCTCTTCAAAATTTACGCCGTATTTCTTAGCGATCTTCCATAACGTATCGCCTTTTTGAACGACATGTATTTTCAAAATGAAAACTCCCTCCTGTACAAAGTCAGTACATTGAAATTCAGTACAGTGTATGCACTACTAGGCAGATTGCTACCTTTTTTTTAGGCATAGGTCATGACATAAATATGCCGTGAGGGCTTTTCATATGTATCGTGTATAAAAAAATAAGCACTTTCCTCTTCGAAATAAGTTATCTATAATAGTATCATCAATTTTTTATTCAAGTTAATGATGGTGGAAGCTATAATAAAGGTGAACTAGATAGAAAGGGGTATTCGTTTTGCCAAAAGATGGAGAAAAGATATTAGGAGAAGATAGGCGCTCACTGATTAAAAAGTGGTTACAAGAGGCTGATCGACCGCTTACTGGGAGCGATTTATCACAAAAGACAAATGTGAGTCGTCAAGTAATCGTTCAGGATATATCCCTTTTAAAAGCTAGAAATGAACCGATCATAGCAACATCACAAGGCTATGTGATGTTTGAAAACAATAAACAAAACGAACGAACAAAACGTATTGTAGCATGCAAACATTCTCATGAAGAAACGAAAGAAGAACTCTATACAATCGTAGATAATGGCGGTACGGTTAAGGACGTAACGGTTGAACACCCTTTATATGGGGATTTACAGGCTTCACTGTTTGTAAGCAATCGACTTGAGGCTGATCAATTCATCGCAAGATTATCTGCTACAAATGCTTCTTTACTTTCTGAACTAACTTCAGGTATCCACCTTCACACGATCGAAGCAAATTCCGAAGCACAAATTGAAGCTGTTTGTAACGCATTGCGTAAAAAGGGTTTCCTTTTGGAGTAAGAGCAAAAATATTTTTATGAGGGGCACCCTGTTGTAGAAGGGTGCCCCGAGCTATTTCAATACAAATCGTAATACTCCAAATCCTTAAATACCTATCCGATGATCAGCCTCTTTTGCACGCAGCTTATTTGTAAATAATTTACTATCGATTCTATTTTCGAGCATACTAAAAGCAACGACGAGTTTAAGAGGCGAAGATCATGATATCAATTTTTGTTTCGGCACTCTTTCTTCTAGCTTCCATCCGCTACGGAGACTGGAAGAACTGGCAGCGGTACTACCCAACAATGCTTTATATGGTCATCAATGCGGTGCTTTATAACGTCATTACATACGAGTACCCGACATGGGAGTGGGAAGATGTGACGGGTGTTTTTCCTAATCACACACTTCTTGATTTCTGGATCATTTTCACTCAGTTTCCTGTTGTCGTCCTAATTTATTTAACAAACTACCCAACTTCCTTCAAAAAGCGATTGATCCGTTTTCTCGTGTGGGTGGGCATCTTCTCAGGTCTTGAAGCGATCGTTCTACAGGTAGATTATATTGTATACAATAACGATTGGTCATTATGGTGGTCGATTTTGTTTAACGTGACGACGTTTACCTTTATCCCGCTGCACCAGCGTCACCCGATCTTCACTTGGGTGCTTTCCTTCGTTTTTATCGCAATGTTATGTATGATTTTTGAAGTGCCGCTTGTAAAAATGAGATAGCTTTTAACGAGATACATCCTTGTCCATTACTAAGGCCTCTTCAGGATGCAACACATTACTATCTCCTAGAATCGTATTAGGATATTTAATTCCAGCTCCTGTATTAAGTATGACAACCTTGTCATTCTCCTTAATCCAATTTTGCTCACGAAGGGCTCTCGCTGCTGCGAACGCCGCCGCACCTTCAGGACATACGAATGCGCCCTCAAAAGATGAAACCGTCCTCAACTCACTCATGATAGAATCTTCACTAACCGATATCGCACACCCTTCCGTCTGTCTAATCGCATCAAGAATTAGAAAATCTCCTAGCGCTTTCGCAACGTTAATTCCAAAGGCTATAGTTGAGGCATCCTGCCACGGTTCTGCATAAGATTGTCCTTCCTCCCAGGCTTTCACGATTGGAGCACACCCTTCGCTTTGAACAGCGACGAGTCTCGGCATTTTCATTTCATCGATCCACCCTAGCTCTTGCAACTCCCTAAGCGCCTTGTATATACCGATCAACCCCACACCGCCACCTGTAGGATAAAGAATGACATCCGGCACTTCCCAATGAAACTGCTCAGCAATCTCGAGCCCCATCGTTTTTTTCCCTTCTATCCGATACGGCTCCTTAAGGGTTGAAGCATCGAACATTCCATACTCTTTTACAGCGTTTGCAACGATTTTCCCAGCATCACCGATTAGTCCATCGACAAGAAAAAGGTTCGCACCCGCCGCAAGGCACTCCTTTCTTGTTACTTCTGGCGCGTTAACTGGCATGACGATCGTAGATGAAATACCTGCTCTTGCACAGTAAAGCGACCAGGCTGCCCCAGCATTTCCGTTCGTTGGCATCGCAAGCTCCGTCACACCCACTTCTTTTGCTTTTGAGACACCCACCGCTGCCCCCCTTGCCTTGAAAGAACCGGTTGGCACAAGGCCTTCATCTTTCATATAAAGATTTGGAATGTTCATGTCTTTTCCTATGACATCCATCTTAATGATAGGAGTCATGCCTTCACCTAGTGATACGACGTTCTCCTCCCTTTTGACAGGAAGTAGCTCATGATAACGCCATAAATCAGGGCGACGTTCATTAAGGTGCTCAGGACGCAACACTTTCTTAAGCTCTTCCATATGATACGCAACAAGTAACGGCGATCCGCATTTACATAGCTGATTTTGATCCTCTGTGTCATAGTTCTTACCACACTTTGGACAGTACAAATGAGAAACAAAACTGTATTTCATCGATTATCCTCCAGTAATTTTATTTGAATTTTCTGAACATAAGTAGTATAACCAAGTATAACAGAACGATTTTTACAGTTCTATTGAACAATTTTTTTATAAGGAAATATATTAGCCCCTACATTTATTACGCATAAATGATTGAACATTAAATTTTATTGAAAACCAATTGACTTTTAGGATACACAAAACTATTAATAGTGTTATACTATATAATAATTATTACACTATATTTAAATCTTTTATAATTATATAGTGACACATTAGTTTGTTATTTTCTATACATAGAACTCTAGTCCATACGAATTTAAATTCTAAGAGATAAGGAGATTGATAGTGACGAATAAGGAAACGGTCTATGTTGTATCTGATTCCGTAGGTGAAACCGCCGAAATAATGGTGAAAGCTGTAGCTAGCCAATTTTTTGGCCGAGAAGTCAATATTAAACACTTTTCTTATGTAGAGAACACACAGGACATTAACAATGTTATTACTGCGTCCAAGTACAGTAATTCCATCATCGCTTACACGATCGTTTTAGAGGATTTAAAGCACCATCTAGACGCAAAAGCACATCAAGAAGAAGTGGTCGTTGTTGATTTGATGCAACCTTTGTTAGACGCCTTCACAAAGAAATTTAATATAGAGCCACGTCGTCAACCTGGACAAATGCGGAAGCTAGACGAGGACTATTTTAAGCGAGTGGAAGCGATTGAGTTTGCTGTAAAATACGATGATGGTCAGGAAGTTTGGGGACTAAAGCATGCAGACATCGTGTTAGTAGGGGTGTCTAGAACATCGAAGACCCCACTTTCAATGTACTTAGCCAACAAGCAATATAAGGTAGCGAATATACCGCTCATTCCAGAAGTTCCTCCTCCTCAAGAATTATTTAATGTACCAAGAAAGAAATGCATCGGGTTGATGATTTCACCTGAGAAACTATATGAGATCAGAAAAGAACGATTAAAAAGTCTTGGTTTAACAAACTCAGCCAACTATGCATCACTCGATCGAATCTTCGATGAAATGACAAGCGCTGAAAACATTATGAAACGAATAGGATGTCCAGTGATCGATGTTTCTAATAAAGCGATTGAAGAGACAGCTGATATTATCTTATCCATCATTAATAAAAGGGAGAGCTTTAAATAATGGACAACAAATTTGTATTCTTATTTGATCATTCCAAAAATGGCGGCAAGGAACTACTCGGCGGTAAGGGAGCAAATTTAGCAGAGATGACGCGTATCGGATTGCCCGTACCGTACGGTTTTACAATATCTACTGCCGCTTGCAGAGCCTACTATGATGCCGAACAAACGATTTCTCCTAAAGTCAAATCACAAGTATTAGAAGCATTAAAAACACTTGAAAACAAGACTGATAAACAATTTGGGAATCCGATCAATCCTCTCCTCGTATCGGTACGATCAGGAGCTGTTCATTCGATGCCAGGGATGATGGACACTGTACTCAATCTCGGAATGAACGATGATACAGTAAGAGGCATGGCAGAACTTACAAATAATCCTCGTTTCGCTTATGATTCTTACCGTCGCTTTATTCAAATGTTCAGCAACGTAGTGCTAGATGTTGATCACTACCATTTTGAGCATCTGCTAGAAGACTTTAGAGAAAAACAAGAATACCAATCTGATACGGAACTAACAGCCGAAGATTGGAAAGTAGTGATCGAAGAATTCAAAACAATTGTACGTCAACAAGCGAACAGAAGCTTTCCTGAAGATCCAAAGGACCAACTTTTCCTTACGATCGATGCCGTGTTTGATTCATGGAACAATCAGCGTGCAGTCCTTTATCGCCGCCTCCACGACATACCGGGTCATCTTGGGACAGCTGTTAATATTCAAAGCATGGTATTTGGAAATATGGGAGAAGATTCTGGAACTGGCGTTGCTTTTACCCGCAACCCATCCACTGGAGAGTCAAAGCTTTATGGAGAATATTTAATCAATGCGCAAGGCGAGGATGTCGTTGCAGGGATCCGTACTCCACGCCCGATCTCCACCCTAAAAGATGAAATGCCTGATGTGTTTAAGCAATTGGTAGATACGTGCAACCTATTAGAAGATCACTACAAAGATATGCAGGACATTGAGTTTACTGTTGAACGTGGAAAACTATTTATCCTTCAAACGCGAACAGGAAAAAGAACTGCTCAAGCAGCGATTCGAATTGCTGTAGAAATGGTAAAGGAAAAGATTATGGATCAACGGACAGCACTGTTACGTGTCGATCCTGAACAGCTAAGTCAGCTTCTGCACCACCGCCTCGATCCTAACCATAAGAGTAGCCAGTTAACGACCGGCTTGCCTGCTTCCCCAGGCGCAGCCACAGGAATCGTCGTTTTTGATGCGGATGAAGCTGAGGTTCGATCAAAGAATAAAGAAAGAGTCATCCTCGTTCGTCCTGAAACGACACCTGATGATATTCATGGAATCGTGGCTGCTCAAGCTACTGTTACGAGCAGAGGTGGCATGACGAGCCATGCAGCTGTCGTAGCTCGAGGGATGGGAAAAGCCTGTATATGCGGATGTGATTCATTAAAAATAAATCTTGAGGCGAAGCAATTTATGGTAGGCTCCACAACCGTTCATGAAGGAGATACCATTACGATCGATGGCTCAACAGGTCACATCTTTCTCGGTGAAATTCCGATGATCGAACCTGAGCTATCTGACGATTTCCTATTACTGCTTCGTTGGGCCGATGAAGAAGCAAATATGGAAGTACGAGCGAATGCAGATAATCCAATCGATGCAAAGAAAGCACTCGATTTTGGAGCGAAAGGCATTGGACTTTGCCGTACAGAGCACATGTTCATGGATGCTTCACGCATTCCTACTGTAAGAAGTATGATTCTCTCTGAAACAACTGAGGAACGGAAGGAAGCACTTGAAAAGCTCCTCCCTATGCAGCAAGAGGATTTCGAAGGAATTTTTGAAACGATGCAGGGCCACCCCATTACAGTACGGTTATTAGACCCACCGCTGCATGAGTTTTTACCAGACAAAGAAGAGCTTCTTGTTGCGGTGACTAAGCTACAACTTACGGATCCAGACTCAAACGAGTTACGAGAGAAACAAAATCTCCTCCGAAAAGTGAAAGTATTGGAGGAATCTAACCCGATGTTAGGACATCGTGGTTGTCGTTTAGGAATGATCCACCCTGAAATCTATGAAATGCAAGTTATCGCTATTTTTAACGCGATGGCAAACGTGATAAAAAAGGGAATAAGTGTGAAACCTGAAATCATGATTCCACTAGTGAGCCATGTGAACGAACTAAAAGAGATGCGTCAGCTCGTGGTCACGATTGGGAATAAGCTGCAGGAAGAAACAGGTCAAGAATTTAACTATCTTGTTGGCACGATGATCGAAACCCCTCGTGCTGCACTAACAGCCGACCAGGTTGCAGAAGAAGCTGACTTTTTCTCTTTCGGAACGAATGACCTCACACAAACAACCTATGGTTTTAGTCGAGATGATGCAGAAGGCAAGTTTCTCCAACATTATGTGGAAAGCGACATCCTCCCTAAAAATCCGTTCGTCTCACTAGACAAGGACGGCGTTGGAAAATTAGTAGAAAACGGTGTCAAACTAGGAAGGAAAACAAAACCTACTTTAAAAACGGGAATTTGCGGAGAACATGGCGGAGAAAAGGAGTCGATCGATTTCTGTTTCCAAAAGGGATTGGATTATGTAAGCTGCTCACCTTTCCGCGTTCCTTCCGCAAGGCTTGCGGCCGCACAGGCTACCATCCGCAAGGAGAATAATAAGAGTCTTCAATACAATTAACTAGTACAGTATTGAAAACTTCACCGAAATCTTAAGAAAAACAAAAGGCAAGAGGGGCTCCCCTCTTGCCTTTTTATTTCCCATTGACTACAAAACAAGGATATTCACCTAGCACTGAGATTCCGATTCCTAATGCCTTAATCTCTTCCATTACGCCTTTTAACAAGATTTCTTTGTTCGGTCTTTCGACATCGATAATGAAGAAGTAGTTCCCAAGGCCCGTTTTCATCGGACGGGACTCAATTTTCGTTAAGTTGAGGTTTCTCCATGCGAATGCAGAAAGCACTTGATGAAGAGCACCTGGATAATCGGACGGCAGAATAATCTTATACGTGACCCGATCTTCTCTAAAAAGGGACGTCCTCGGTAATGGTTCAGGTGTTTTATGTACGACTAAAAAACGAGTATCATTATCTTCTGTATCGTGAATGTTCGACCTCGCTATCTTTAATCCGTATTTTTCGGCAGCAAGATCATTTCCGATGGCAGCTTCACGAGTATCACCTGAATCCCTTACAAACTCAGCCGCTGCACTCGTGGAAGCAACATTCTTCAATTCAACTTCAGGAAGTGCGTGTTGAAGAAAATGATGACATTGAGCAATGGCGTGAGGATGGGATTGAACCGTCTTGATATCACTCAAATTCTCTAGTTCTGGTAAGACGAGTAAATGCTGACGAATCGGTAGTACAAGCTCTCCTACTATAGGAAGTGAAACTTGTTGAGACAGTAGATCGAGGGTCATATTGACGGAGCCTTCAATCGTGTTTTCTAATGGCACGACTCCATAATCGATACGACCTTCTTCAACCGCTTCAAGACAAGTCTTGATCGTAGGAAACGGTATTCTATCTTCTTTTTCGAACAAAGTTTTAGCAGCGATTTCAGTAAAGGTCCCCTCAGGACCTAAAAAACCAATTTTCGATTGACTTTTCATGTCTTCCCCCTATGCTCCTGAGCCAATAATTTCTGCATTGTTCACAGCTTCAATCTGTTTGATTCTATCGATTAAGCTATTCAATTGCAAGTCTGATTCTCCTATTTCCATCGTTAAGATAACTGTCGCGTATCCTTGAAGAGGTATCGTCTGGTTGATTGTAAGGATATTGCACCCAAGTGATGCAACGGTGCTCAAAACGTTAGATAGAGCTCCTGAGCGATCTTCTAGGTGAATCGAGAGCGTGAAGATCTGTTCGATGATCATCGTATGGAATGGAAGGATCGTATCCCGATATTTATAAAAAGCACTTCGGCTCACCCCTACTTGATCGATCGCTTCTCTAACAGAATCTGCAGCGCCACTTTCGAGCAGCAGCTTAGCCTTAAGTGTTTTTAGCATGGAATCGGATAAGACGTCTTCACGTACTAAGAAAAAGTTTTTCTCGCCATTACTCATTACTTCTTTCACCTCTCTCCTAATCACAAGTAGATTTGCAAAAAAGACCGCCCACTTGGACAGTCTTCTGCTTAGATCAATCTACAAACTCAAATTCAAACTCAAGGATCCGAACAGCGTCTCCATCTTCCGCTCCTCGTTCACGCAATGCCTCATCAATGCCCAAGCTACGCATTTGTTGAGCAAATCTGCGAACGTTGTCTTCACGATCAAAGTCTGTCATCTTGAAGAGTCGTTCAATACGAGGACCGTTCACAATAAATGTACCGTCGTCATCACGCGTTATATAGAAATCAGGCGCTTCTTTCTCATGACGGTAAACGACTCTGCTTTCTTCTTCCTTCTCCTCGTCGAGCGGGAATTCAGGCGTCGTTTCTAGCTTATCTGCAATTTCAAATAGGAGTTCTTGTAACCCCTGTCTTGTAACTGCTGAGATCGGATAGATCGGATAGTCTTCTTGAAGCTTCTCTTTAAAGATCTTCAGATTCTCTTCAGAATCAGGCAAGTCCATTTTGTTCGCAACGATAATCTGAGGACGTTCCATAAGACGCATCTTATACTGTTTTAGTTCCTCGTTAATTTTTTCATAATCTTCGAATGGATCTCTGCCTTCCATCCCTGACATATCGATGACATGAACGATAACGCGCGTACGCTCGATGTGTCTTAGGAACTGATGTCCTAAGCCAACACCTTCATGTGCACCTTCAATAAGTCCAGGAAGATCAGCCATTACAAAACTACGTCCATCTTTCGTATCGACAACACCTAGGTTCGGTGCGATCGTTGTAAAATGATAAGCAGCGATTTTCGGTTTTGCTGCGGAAACAACTGATAATAACGTCGATTTCCCTACACTTGGGAATCCTACTAAACCAACGTCTGCGAGGACCTTCAATTCAAGAGTAACTTCTCTCTCTTCTCCCGGCTCTCCATTCTCTGATAGCTCTGGAGCAGGATTTGATGGAGAAGCGAACCTTGTATTTCCTCTGCCTCCACGACCACCTCTTGCAATTGTAGCGCGTTGACCGTGCTCAGTTAAGTCAGCAATTCGTTCACCAGTATCTGCATAGGAAACGACCGTTCCAGGTGGAACTTTAACGACCATATCTTCAGCACCACGGCCATGCTGGTTCTTCGAACGACCATGTTCACCAGTCTTTGCCTTAAAGTGACGGTTATAACGGAAGTCCATCAGAGTACGGAGACCTTCCTCAACTTCGAAGATGACGCTTGCGCCTTTTCCTCCATCTCCTCCGGCAGGTCCACCGTCTGGTACATATTTCTCTCTACGAAAAGCTACCATGCCGTTTCCGCCATCGCCAGCTTTTACAAATATTTTGACCTGATCTACAAACATTCTTTCACCTCATTTAATCAAAAACGTGCTTACAAGCTCATTTTCTGAGTGTTCAAATCGAGTCAGATGAGCACTTTTGATTTCAAAATTCTCGAATTCATCTTTGAGCTTTTGTGAATTAGCATACTCACCTTGAAAATCAAAAACTAGATGAATTTCTTCATGATACAGCTGAAGCGTCAACAGTAAGTGATGATCTGCAGGATAGGTCACCTGTCCTTCGATCGCTTCTGTACACCGAGCAACTAATTCAATCAGTTCTGTTTCATAGCTAGATATATCGTATTCATCCCCGATGACTTCAAAATCCAACTGAAATAAATGGTTACACCAGTTAAACGTCAGTATATATTCTGTAAGTTTTGGGGCATTTAAATTCGATAATTTTGCTTCTTGTCTTGACTGGATAATAATCTCTTCGATAATTTCCTTAGCTCGGTCTATGTGATCGAGGGCCAGGTTCCCTTTGATTAACTGCAGACGATTCAACCAATCATGTCGAGAATGGCGCAGTACTTCAAAGGTATTCCAATTTTTAGACATATTTGCACTCCCAATACTCTATCCATTTCCTTCATTATAACAATAATTGCATTTCATATTGTTTTCAAAAGAAATCGATCCCTAGTTGTTTTTCATCGTGCATCGTCACTCGACTGTTCGTTATTAAAGTCTATCGTATCAAAAAACTCTAACCGAACGGTTAGAGTTTTTCTTAGCTGCTTACGCTTCTTTCGCAACTGGATATACACTTACTTGTTTACGGTCACGTCCAAGGCGCTCAAACTTAACAACGCCATCGATTTTCGCGTATAGAGTGTCGTCTCCACCGCGGCCAACGTTTGTACCAGGATAAATCTTAGTTCCACGCTGACGGAAAAGGATAGAGCCACCGGATACGATTTGGCCATCTGCGCTCTTAGCTCCAAGACGCTTGGAGATTGAGTCACGACCGTTCTTCGTACTACCTACACCTTTTTTGGATGCGAAAAACTGAAGGTTCATTTTCAACATAATGTCCCACCTCCTATGTGTGAGTGATTTGAATATGATTACCGTATTCTTCGGCAATTGAGGAAATAGAAACTTCCATTCCTCGAAGAAGAAGTTGAACATTCTCATCTGTACGCTGCTCTAAACGAGCAGGAACTGTACAACTGAGATAGCCCCCTTCATCTTCCATGTCAATTATGAGTTCTACATCACAAAGGGATTCAATTGCATTAACCGCCCCGAACGTTACAGCAGATACGCCAGCACACACAATATCATAACCATGTGGTCCAGCATCTGCATGTCCAGAGAGAGAAAATGAAATGATTCTGTCATGAGAATCGCGTTTCACTTTGAAACGAATCATGTCAGTAACCCTTATGCGTTGATTTTGTCAATGACTACTTTTGTGTAAGGCTGACGATGGCCTTGCTTACGACGGTAATTTTTCTTTGGCTTATATTTATAAACCGTGATTTTCTTACCTTTACCATGCTTGTCAACTTTACCAGTTACAGTAGCGCCTTCTACGATAGGAGAACCAACTTTAACGTCATCTCCACCTACCATTAGCACACGGTCAAAAGTAACAGTTTCACCTGCTTCTGTGTTAAGAAGCTCGATGTAAACTTCCTGACCTTCAGTAACTTTGATTTGTTTACCACCAGTTTCAATAATTGCGTACATACGTGCACCTCCTCTAATACTCAGACTCGCCATTACAGGTGCTAGAACACTAGCTTAGAAACCTGATTTTGAGCGGTTGTAGCTCTTTGGGTGCTTCCAAACGAACTAACCACTAAATCATACCATAGCTGAAAATACCGTGTCAATGCGATTATTTCGAGTTAATCAAGCTCTAACAAAAGCTTATGAAACGGCAAACCATCCTTCTTTCTCTGAAGCTCGATCAAACCAAATTTCGTAAAGCCTCCTACCACCATTCTCGAGTCCGTTTTGGCGGCTTCTTTTAGAAGTTGTAACAGCTCATTCTTGTCACTTTCTACCATGGGGAGCGGATCGATCAGGATCGTACCAGAGATATTCCTTAATCTAATTTGTTCCAAGATCTTAAGGATAGCAGCTTCGTTTACACTTTTATGCGTTTCTTCAATAGATTGAAAAGCCGCTCCCCCGCTGTCGATGTCGATTGCAGTAAGGGCGCTAGTCGACTCGATATGAACGAACGCTTTTCCTACCTTCACGGTTGATCGTGAAAGTTCAGCTACCTTTTCCTTCAGTA
Organism: Anaerobacillus sp. ABR4_321; assembly: GCF_056158505.1. Classification (NCBI taxonomy): domain Bacteria; kingdom Bacillati; phylum Bacillota; class Bacilli; order Caryophanales; family Bacillaceae; genus Anaerobacillus; species Anaerobacillus sp. ABR4_321. Next base: position 1,929,719 of record NZ_JBSWTK010000001.1, on the reverse strand, counting down.
GTCTTATGTTAGTGTGACTTTCATCAACCTCAATAAGACTTGGATTGAACCCAAGTTGTTTGAACTCATCAGCAGCGTTTGAGGAATTTGTCACCACTTGATCTATCCGATCGAGCGGGTACAGCTTTTCAAGTCTGTCATTCGATTTCACAATTCTTGCTGGCGGATTCCTACTAGATGCTTTCTCTAAAATTGTTTTCCATTCATTCCTTTTATATGTAAGCTCTTCGACCAATTGATCAGCACTCAACTCTTTTGCTTTCGTACGGAAGATGACGCCTTCCTCACCAACGCAATGGTCTGTTGCGATCGATAACAATTCATCTCTATCTTTGATAGACTTTGCCACAGCAGAGTAGCCTGCATAAGGCATATAAACCAATGTATCACTCGCTAAATGAATGAGCTCGGTGACGAGAGGACCTTTCCGATCATACCCTTCATGCTTTACTTGAACTAAAAGAGCCTGTCCGACTTCTAAAAAATCAGAAACAGCCGGAGGTGTCTCGCCGACTGTCTTGTTCCTCTGCGCTTTTATCGTTTCACTTCCGTTCAATAAGCCTGGCTTTCCTCCTCCAAGCGAAACAAAAGCTGCGTTCTTTCCCTTTACCACATTATTGACGACACCAAGAATAATATCGCCCTGCGATGGTTTGAAACGATTATGCTTCTCAATCCATAGGTCGATGAAGTCGCCTTCCTTTTGAATAGCGACTACTCTCGAATCGTCTTTCTCAAGAACAAGTAACTGCATTCCTTTTTACACCCTTTGATCGTTTTCTTTAGTTTATCTGAAAAGTGTACCGACTGCACATCTTAGCTGATTTTTTTGGAAATAGGCTTCTAGCAGCATTTTTTCATCTGCACACACATCGAGTTCTTTTATTGTGATCGTGTACCGTCTCCCTCTGTATAGCTTCGAGAGAACTTCACTCAATCTCATATTCGGCATCACAGAAAGCGTTGCTTCTTTTCCCTCATACACCCTAGTATACCGATCGAGTAAAAACCGGAAATAAATATAAGGGTGGTGCTTCCACTCTTTTATATGTGCAGCGACTAAAAAGCTCATCACGATCCACAAACTCAGCTGTTCAGGAAACCAGAGACTTGTAATAAGGATAAGAACGAGTAAAAACAGTGCAGATGAGTAGATCATCGATCGATGAGCAACCTTAAACGGATAGAGGATCGTGTAAAGTAAAAACAATAATTTTCCACCGTCCAGTGGCCATATAGGCAGCAAGTTAAATAATAAAACGATCATATTGTGAAACAAAAAAAGGTCGAACAGAGATTCGGTGATCATTCCAGCCTCAAAGATGAGAAATCCTGCACCAATCATCCATACATGCTGCAATGGTCCTGCAAGGATCACGAGAAACTCTTCATAGATGGGTCGATTACCGTGCTCATCTACAACAGCTACACCACCGAACGGGAGGAGGACAATCTTGTTTATTCGCCAACGAAAATAATTCGCAGTCACTGCATGACCCATTTCGTGTATGAATACGATGCTAAAGAGTAAAATGACCTCCCTGAATCTGCCCGTTATGATCGCTAATCCTATTGTGACCCAAAACAACGGATGAATAGTCAGCTTTCGAAGCATTATTCGATTGGGACAACTTGAAGAGGGTCAACGAAAGCCTCGTTCTGTTTTATTGCAAAATAGAACGTACCTGTTTTACCATCTTCCGAGTTCGTCACATTTCCTAATTTATCTTTTGTTTTCACAAAATCATATAATGAGACATCGACTGACTCTAACATGCCATACCAAGATTCACTTCCGTCAGCATGTTGGATGACAACCGTATTGCCGATTCCTTCTTTTTCACCAGCATAGGTGATCACACCCGCATTGATGGCTTCTACTTCTGTACTTAAGACCGTTTCTACCATGATGCCTTTACCAGTGGACTGGAAATCTTCAAGAACCTTCCCATTTGCAGGTAATGCAAAAACAGGTGTTTCGCCCGCCGTCGTCGTATCCTTCCCGTCTGGGATCAAAGCAACAGGATTACCGAACTTCCCTTCATACCAATCTCTCACCATTGCAAACTGAAATTCAGTCTCCATCATATTCGTTACATATCCCTTAACTGGTAGAAGCTTTTCACTTTCGGATTTAAATAATATGCCTGCACCTAAAAACAAACAAGCAGCAATCATAGCTCGTATGAGAAACGCCTGCTTATTAAATAACGGATGAAAGGTCACCTCTGTTTGATGGAAATGCGGTTGCTCCCCTTTTCTTTCGCTATGCGATGTCGACCTCACCGGATGACGATGTTTCTTCCTTGCATTTAGTCGCTTTCTGACCTCATTTATATCCCTTCCCATCGCTCACCCCTCCCTCCTAGCCGTAGTATTCAGTCTATGACTTGTCCGGAGGGGTTATGTCATTGGATTTATACAGAGACACCAACAAAAAAACCGGCACGATGGCCGGTTTCTTATGAACGCATTCCGAAGAATTTCTTTACTTTTGTAAGCACACCTTTCTCTTCTTGAAGAGAAAGAAGGGGCACAGATTCACCAAGAATTCTTCGAGCGATATTACGATATGCGATAGAAGCTTTCGAACTTGGGTCGAGTGCGATGGGCTCACCTTTGTTGGAGGCACGGATAACGGTATCATCATCACCGACAATTCCTAAAAGATCGATTGCGAGGATCGAAACGATCTCATCCACATCGAGCATCTCACCACTCTGCATCATATGGTTTCGAATGCGGTTAACAACAAGCTTTGGTGCCTCGATGCCTTCCTCTTTTTCAAGAAGTCCGATAATACGGTCAGCATCGCGAACCGCAGATGTTTCAGGTGTTGTTACTACAACAGACTTATCTGCTCCAGCAATCGCATTTTGAAATCCTTGTTCGATTCCCGCAGGACAATCGATAAGAACGTAATCGTAATCTTGCTTCAACTCTTCGATGATCTTCTTCATTTCCTTCGGCTGCACAGCCGACTTATCCTTCGTCTGAGCGGCAGGCAGCATATACAGCGCTTCAAAACGCTTGTCTTTGATCAAAGCTTGGTGAAGTCGGCATCTGCCCTCAGCGACGTCGACGAGATCATAGATAATTCTATTTTCAAGCCCCATCACTACATCTAAATTTCGAAGGCCGATATCCGTATCAACTAGACATACCTTTTTGCCCATTAGTGCAAGAGCTGTTCCGATGTTTGCTGTAGTCGTGGTTTTCCCCACGCCGCCTTTTCCGGAAGTGATTACTATAGCGTCTCCCACACAACATTCCCCTTTCTGTCTACAACCTTGTCAAATTCGGTCTAATTTTAGTTAGTATTTGAACGCGATCTACGCTTATTTCAGTACCCTCTTTAATGTATGCGCATTCTGCTTCTGCATCTGTAATGCCTGATTGATCAGGTGGTCTGCTAATTAAATCTGCTATTCGTAGTTGGGAAGGTTTTAATAAAGACGCCGTGATAACTGCATCCGTATTACCGTATGCTCCAGCATGAGCGATTCCTCGAAGTGTTCCCATCACGAAGATATTCCCCCCAGCCATCACAGTACCGCCCGGATTAACATCTCCTATTAAAAGTAAATCTCCTTCTACTTCTAAAATTTGACCCGAACGTACAGTTCTTGCGACGGACTTAACAGTCGTCCGCTTCCTTTCTTCTTCCGCCTCATCACGAGAAATAACATTGGAATCGATTCGATCAACTTCAAGATTTTGTTTGGATTGAATAAGATCTCGTAGCGTTTCTTCCTGTTCAGCCGTCAAGTATCGATTTCCTACTTTGATGGTAACAGTAATCGTATGTCCTTCCGTTTGTTGTATATGACGAGCGGAAAGTTTGTCATCAAGATCATTTATGACATCACGAAAGGCGCAAGAATCATCCAATATTAAATTCAAGCCATCTTTCGTACCTTTTATCGTGACATAATGCTGTGATTGTTTTTGTGCCATAGCCAATTTCATTCACCTCAACATAGAATATTTCAACGTAGCTAGAGGAAAATCCTCTTTTCGGCCTAATTTTCTTGTCTACGGCTTTCCGACAATTCTTCCAGCAAACGCTTCACAGGAAAGTAAACAATGAGCATAAAAATACCATTCAAGATCAAAGAGGGCAAATAACGGTCATGGATGAAAGAGTTAAATGAAAGGTTCGTAATGTTAATCAACGAAAACAGCTCATAAACATAGAACTCCAACATAGTAAAGCCAAGTAAAACAAGTACAAGCGAAATAAACCAATTTAAATGGAACACCTTCGCAAGATATCCAATTATGTATGCACTGACTGCGATTCCAAACATATACACACCGACAAGATCAGTGTAAATCAAATCATGTAGTAACCCGAAGATCACCCCAAAGATTACTCCGAACATAGGAGATAAATACATACCTACCAAAAGCACAACAACTGCTACAAATCTCGGTATCAGCTGAAACTCTAAATCATACTGCTCTGGTGCAAAGACTTGAAATACGGTTCCCTCGATGAGGAAAAGAACGAAGAGCGTTCCAGATAGAAGAAGCTGCTTCATTCTTCATCACCTTCTTCAGATGAAGGTGTAACCGTTTGTGCTCCTCTGTCGATGACCATCACGTTGTTGATATCGTACAAATCAGCTGCAGGTTTAACGTAAGCAGTCTGAGTTGTTCCTACGTTATCCGTTTCTACATCCATGATCTCACCGATCACGATTCCTCTTGGGAAGATCCCACCATTTCCTGCAGTGATCACCGTTTGGCCCTTTTTCACTTTTGTATCGACCGGAATCTTAGCAAAGATCAACATGTCTCTTTCGGAGTCATACCCTTCGATCGTACCAAATACATTGTTATCTTCCTGCGTCATCGCAGCGATTCGGTTTGTTCGGTCGACATCACTTACAAGCTGAACAGTGGAAGAAAACGGCTGAACGTTTTTGATCTTGCCGATCAAGCCCTTTGGTGTCGTAACAGCCATATTCGCTTCTACACCATCTTGTTTACCCTTATCGATCGTCAATAAATCATTCCACCGATCTGGTGAACGCGCGATCATGTTCGCATGAAATGTCTGATAGTTAGATATCCCTGTTGAGGGATCGATATTCAACTCATTTTTGAGCTCAGCATTTTCCTGCTTTACTTCTTTCAGCTCTTCAGAAAGTGCAACAAATTCATTCAATCTAGATTTCAAGAGTTTGTTTTCTTCATACATATCTTTCATTTCTCCAACACTCTCAAATAAACCCGCTACTGAATTAGCGGGTTTATAGAAGACGGATTGAAGCCAACCAACTGAATCTTTGAAGAATTGTTCTGGAATCGTCAAAGCATCTCTTTCTTTCATTGAGGTACCGATAAGTGCCACAAGAACGATAATACTGACAAGTAGAACAATTAGTCTTTTATTCGAAAAAAATTGCGGCATGCCTTACAACACCTTCTAACTACTTCTGTTTTGATGATCGGGAAGTAATCCCAGCTCTTGATTTGAACAGATGAATATTTTCAAGTGCACGACCCGTTCCAATCGCTACACACTCTAGTGGGTTTTCAGCTACGATGACTGGCATCTTCGTTTCATCACTGATCACCTGATCAAGGTTTCGAAGCAATGCGCCTCCACCTGTTAGAACGATGCCACGATCCATAATGTCAGCTGCAAGCTCTGGCGGCGTTTTTTCAAGGGTTACTTTTACAGCTTCGATGATGCTGTTGACCGTATCGTTAAGTGCTCCAGACACCTCTTCTGCTGAAACGCTGATCGTTTTAGGTAAACCTGTCACAAGGTCACGTCCGCGGATATCCATCGCTTCGATTCCCTCTGTTGAACCAGCAGATCCGATTTCAAGTTTCAATTGCTCTGCAGTTCTCTCACCGATCATAAGGTTATACGTCTTTTTGATGTATTGAATGATGGACTCGTCCATCTCATCTCCAGCGATGCGGATCGATTCGCTCGTAACGATTCCACCAAGAGAAATAATCGCAACTTCTGTTGTTCCTCCACCAATATCTACGACCATGCTTCCTGTAGGTTCCCACACAGGAAGATCAGCACCGATCGCGGCTGCGAATGGTTCTTCGATTGTGTATGGCTCGCGTGCTCCCGCTTGACGAGTCGCATCTTCAACTGCACGTTTTTCAACCGCAGTGATTCCAGAAGGTACGCATACCATCACATTCGGTTTACGTGCAAACACAGAACGATTCTTCTGAGCTTGTTTAATAAAATATTTAAGCATCGTCGCTGTTGTTTCGAAATCTGCGATAACGCCATCCTTCATTGGTCTTAGGGCTACGATATTTCCAGGCGTACGTCCGATCATATTCTTTGCATCATTACCGACAGCTTCGATTGAACCTGTATCCGTACGAAGCGCTACTACAGACGGCTCACGTACAACTACTCCCTTGCCTTTCACATAAGCCAGCGTATTCGCTGTACCTAAATCTATACCCATATCTCTTGAAAATCCACCAAACATTTATGTTAAATCTCCCTTCAGTTCAAGCAAAACTCATAAATATGATTATACTGCATCAGTATTGAAAACGGTAGTGGGAAAACGTGTCATAATGAGATGTTTTACACATACCCTTTTTCTTTTAAACTAATAAACTTTTGATCCCCAATAATAATATGATCGAGCACATCGATGCCGATCATCTTTCCACATTCAGCTAGCCTTTTCGTGACTTCGATATCTTCACGACTAGGTGTCGGATCACCGCTCGGATGATTGTGAAAACAGATGAGCGATGCAGCTGATCGACGAAACGCTTCTCTAAACACTTCCCTAGGATGAACGATTGAAGCATTCAAGCTGCCAACGAAGACTGTTTTTCTATGTAAAACTTGGTTCTTCGTATTTAAATAAAGGCAAACAAAATGCTCCTGTGATAAGAATCGCATATCTTCCATCACGTAGTTCGCACCATCTTCAGGTGAGCGCACTGTGTAGCGTTCCTCTTGCTGTAGACGACTTACACGCCTTCCAAGTTCGATTGCAGCCATAAGTTGAACTGCTTTTGCTGGTCCTACACCGTTTAAAGAAGTCAATTCCTCAATGCTCGCATCCTTCAAAAGGCGCAACCCCTCGAAATGTTGAATGATGCGATGAGATAATTCAAGGACGGACTCCTGCTTCGTTCCTGTTCTAAGAACAATAGCAAGGAGTTCCTGATTTGATAATACCTCTGAACCACCCTTGATCAGACGCTCTCTCGGGCGTTCGTCTTCTGGGTAGTCACGAATTAATAGTGGTGTTTTTAACAACACGCTTCCTCCCTGGATTCATCTATCTGTCTGACTTATGCTGAATCTCTGGAACAATTCCAAAAGCCGCGAGTTCACGCAGCGTTCTAGAAATAGGAAGCCCAACCACGCTATAGTAGTCTCCTTGAATGCATTTAACAAAGGCGGCACCGAAGCCCTGAATCCCATAAGCTCCCGCTTTATCGTAAGGCTCGTCTGTATCAAGATACTGAGAGATTTCACTATCAGTTAATTCCCAGAATGTAACGTCAGTGGCAACAGAAAAGCTGGACTGCTGACCTTCTGATAAGATTGACACACCTGAATAAACCGTGTGTGTACGGCCTGAAAGAGCCGTAAGCATCTGCCTCGCATGCTCGCGGTTATCCGGCTTTACCAACACGTCACCATCTAGCGTGACGACTGTATCAGATCCTAATACCACTGCATCCTGGGTTCTGTTAAACACTTCACTCGCTTTACCATAAGCAAGTTGTTCTACGAGTTCAGCCGGTGTAACAGAAAGTGAGATGTGCTCTTCAAAACGACTTACGATTATATCAAAAGTGAGGTTCATTTGCTCAAGAAGTTCTTTTCTTCGAGGAGAGCCTGAGGCTAAAACGAGGTGCTTCATATATACCACCCTTTTTTGTAAATGATTCACAAGTGGGAAAAGGGCTTGATAACAGCTTATCAAATCCCTTTTCTTTCCACAATTTAAAATTTGACGTTCCTTTACAATTTTCGTGTGTTTCCGTCATTGTATGTGCATAAGAAAGCATTTTATTTCCAATATCGTTAACTTTATATGACTAGCTACCCCTTTATCCTACATTTAAATCCTTTACTCCGCAAACACGTGCTTATTTAAGGCTATCAACCAATTCCTGATAAGACACAAGTGCATCTAGTAAATGCTGTTGGGCTAACCAAAGAGATGAGATCGTTTCATTAGAGGTGTACGCTTTCATCTCATTAAGAGCACCGTTCAATGAGGTGACTAGCTCCTCTCCTCCTCCTTTTGTCCACCCGTCTATGTCTGGGGTCTTCTCACTCCATTTGGTTAACCTGCCTTCTGCGTTCTTTATCATCTCATCCGTTAACTCTTCATCAGTTAACCCATTTAGATCCATCGCCACCAACTGTTCAATAAATTCTTTTCCTTCTTTTAAATGAGAAGCACCTTCCTCTGTTACATTTACGGCTTCCGCATTGATGTTCCATTCTTTTGCGTAAACGTCTTCCCCTTTATTCTCAAAATAACCAGCGAGAGCGTTCTGACCTTCCGTCGTTTGAGATACGCCGATCAGTAAATAATAGTTATCACTATTAATAATTGCTGCCGGAAACCCATTATCCTTAAGTCTCTGCTGGAATTCTAGCGCAGATTCTTCTGTACTGTAAACGCCTGACTGAACAACTTTAAGATTTAGTGACAGCTCTTCTGTATTTACATTTGTCGCTTTGGGAGGAACCTCTGTCGTACTCCCACTTACCGGTGCAGCATTCTCATTTCCTGAGAACACCATCAATAAGATGAACCCGAACATCACACCTAAAAATACTGCTGAGGCAACTGAAATCATGACATTCTTGTGTATGACCATTGGTTTTGAGACTATTCTTTGCTTCTTCTTTTTCCTTCGTAGTGGCAGCATATGCTTTTGTTTTTTCCCGCTAGGTTTCTTCTTTTGAAGCTGAAGCTTCTTTAAGTCGACCACCTTCTTCGAATCTCTTCGCTCAGGAAGAATCCACTCAAATTCCTTTTCCTCAGCAGCTGCGCTTTCTTCTTTATGCAGTTCAGGATTGCAATCCTTGTTCTCACCATCAAAACGAATCGAAATGGTTCTACCATCTTTCATATCGTTACCCCCTCATTAGCGGCTTGTACTATAGTCTATGAAATAGGGAGATTTGCTAGAACAGGACTTACTAGATTTGTTTCAAAGCATAAAAAAGAGCCACCAGTTCGGCAGCTTACTTTTATTCTGAAGCGGATTCTTGCTCATCTTCTTCCTCTTCAACCGTTTCATACAATGGATTATCTTTATCGGAAGGCTCTGGATAATCGATGGACGGAGTTTGTTCAGCAAGATCCGTTAATGTAGGGATGTAAAAAGTTGCGACATTCGCGATATAGGCAACATCTAAGTTCTCTTCATCTGCTGCAGGAAGGACTGACTCAGATCTTCCAGAAAACGTTAATCCGCTAATAAGAGCCATACGAGGCAATTCTTCGATCGAGAGAAGAAACTTTCTTAAAGAAGGGTAGTTGTCAGAAGTCATCTCCATACTTACGTCAACCGCTTGAATACCTTCTGGAAGAGCTACAGCTGGTTCCTCTGGAATATCATTTTCTTCTGTGCTTTCTTCAGCAGCTTCTTCTTCATCTTCCTCCGAAAATTCTTCAGTGTTCAGTACATCATCAACGAAGTCCAATTGATGGATGCTGCTTTTCGATACGAGCTCAGCGCGATTCAAGTCAAGAATAAATTGATCGACCAACGGTTTAACGGGAACTTTACGCTGTAATAGCGTCGTGTCGAACGCATCGACCTTTTGTTCTTCTTTCGCCTGAAGAAGTTCTATAAGTTCCTCGTTCTGTTCAACCTGCCTTTCCAACCTATTCACTTCCTGCTTTTTAGGGGCAACACTATAGAAGTAAAACATTGTTACACCGAGGACAAGGATCAGTAGACCGACTAATGTTAAGAGATTACGTGTGCGATTATCCATCGGTCTCCTCCTCTTCTGCTCTTAGGTTTTCTTTGTTAATAACGATTTCATAATCCGTTACGTACCTCGGTAAAATTCTGCTGTCTTCTTCCGTTTCTTCGGTTAGCTGAGCCGTTTGCACGGTAAGAACACTAGCTGACGTAACATTCACAGATTCGTTCAAAGCATTTAGGTATTGAGAAACTTCCTTCATCTGATCGAATTGAACGGTCACTGTCACCGTTTCATCACCATCAAAAGCATATTCCATGAAAAATCCACGTTCAGGAAGTCTAGCTACTAGATCATCTAAGAGTTTCACCGTAGAAAACTCAATCGAATCTAGCCAAGTAACATACTGTTGTAACGTATCCGCAGAGCTAACGATTTCAGAATCGTTCCCTTGCATGACAGATAATAGCTCGTTCGAACGTTCAAGCTTTTGTTCCAGCTCAGCTTGCTCATTGTTAAGTTGATTCGCGTTGACTAAAAAAATAATAAAGGTAATTAGTAACACCATTGCAACAGATATAGGAATATAAATGAAAGAAAAAGATCGTCTTGTTTTCTTAGGGAGTAAATTAATCTCGATCAGCATCACTGCACCCCTTCAAAGCAAGACCCATCGCGGTATAATATTTCAACGGCAACACGAGTCCATCTTCATCTTTGATTTCACTTTTCGTTTCGCCCTTAACTGGAATCGCTAACGTTTCTTCTAACCGTAAGTTAAGAAGATCGATTTCAGGAAAATCGCCTGATAAGAAAACCGATTGTATCGTTTTTCCGCTCCGATTCATCGAATAGTAGTAGAAGTTGATGACCCGCTCGATCTCTGCAATGCTTTCTTCTATTTTTTCCTGTAAGTCATCTCGTTCTCCAGACCATTTTAAACTTTCAGATCTTCTTGAAGTCGAATGAACCTCCCACATCGAGTATGGAGTATCCATTAAGATTTGTCGGATGAATGCAGGTTGATGATTATAGAAAACGCTAACATTCATCGCCTGAATACCTGCATGGATAACGAGGGTAGGTTCATACTGATCGATGAGTCCATGGTGATAATAGAGTCGATATAAAGATAAAGCCGTCACATCTGCAGCCTCTGGACGTAGGGATATTGATTCTAATAGAGTTGATATGTCAGTTACGATACTCTCTGGAGCGGCAAACAATAAAATCTCTTTATGTTCATCTGTTGTTCGTACGAGCTCATAATCAAAAACCGCTTCGCTAAATGGAAGTTTGATACTCGAACCCATTTCTAAATAAAGGTGTCCCTTTATTTCATCATCTGAGACCGTAAGCGGAATCTTTTCATTTCGAAGCACCATATAGGTATCAGGAACGAGGAACTGTACTTTTTTCTTTTTTATCCCCCACTCTTCCACACATTCTATGAGGATATCTTTTAGCGTATCTCTTTCGATGATCTTCCCGTTTTTAATAATGTCTTCAGGTAAGAACCGTTCATGATATGTACGAAGTGACATGTCACCTTTATTGACCTCAACCATACGGATTACGTGATCATACAGGGCAAGGCTAATTTGTTTTGTTTGAGGCTTCAATCCCAAAAAGTTCATTTATCTTTCCCCCTGTCACTACAGAAAACTAATATACCAATCTATGATTTTTTCTGAGTAAAAATATGTGAGTAGAGCACCGAGCGCGATCGACGGACCGAACGGAATCGGCTGCTTTCGCTTCGCTTTACCCGTAGCGATAGCTCCAATTCCTAAAATCGTCCCAAATAAGGTAGAGAAAAAGAAAACGATCAACAGATCTTGATAACCAAAAACGAGTCCAAGTACGGCGAAAAGCTTAATGTCTCCGCCTCCCATCCCACCTTTACTCACGATGGCGATGAGGAGCAATAGACAAAAACCAAGCGCAGCGCCTACAAACGGACTGTACCATGGCGTCATCGGTACAAAAATTCGTGTCAGAATAAAGTAAGCGCCAAAGAAAAGCAGCACTTTATCAGGTATCAGCATGTATGTGAGATCCGAAACAAAGATGATGATTAAAAGTGATATGAGTCCATATGAGATAAGCAACTCTTTTGACCATCCCACTAGGAGCGGTGCGATCGTAAAAAGACATGCCGTTGTGAGTTCAACACCGGCATATAGTGGAGAAACCTTAGCTGAACAACCTCTGCATCTCCCTTTTTGTATAAGATAAGAAAAAACCGGTATTAACTCGATCGGTGTAAGCACGCGCTGACAAGATGGACATGACGAGCGAGGAGTAACGATCGAACGCTTCACAGGTATCCTTAGTCCCACAACATTAAAAAATGACCCCAGTACAAGGCCAACTATGAATAAATAACTATGTAATACGACCCCCATACGTTCCATCCTCTATCGAAATAGTTTATTAACTGTTAATGAATCGGTTCTAATAAGGAGATAACCCTCCGAGGGAGGGTTATCAAGATAAATTTATTAACCTCATTTATGGTGTACTTGTTGTGCTCTCAAGCGTAACACTATCTCTATCTAAATCGGAAACTGCTTCACTATCAATGTATGTCCCTGTTTCTCCAACTAATGTAACGGTATAAACTTGGGCATTTGAAGTTGAATCTACAGAATAAACTACTTTAGAGTCACTTTGTTTGTAAGCCCCCATATTTCCAGGAGACTCAGGAACTCCTTCTAGATATCCTTTAGTAATTAAAGTTTCCATAGTAAATGTCTTCGTTCCATCTCCATCTTGAGCAATTGCCATTCTTGCCGCACTTGCCATTTGCTCAGCATTCGCAATATGAGCATCTGTCTTAGAGTTATCGATCAAAGAACCAATCGCTGGAATTGCAATCGCAGCAATAATACCAAGAATAACGATAACAACTAAAAGCTCGATCAACGTTAAACCTTTTTCATTTTTTAAAAAGCGTTTTAACATCCAATTTCCCCCTAAAAATTATAATAATTATGTATAAGAACAATGATGTCTAAAACTAGTAAACTTCTTCTACCCCACATTGTTGTAGATCTCAAACATCGGAACGATGATAGACAGTACGATCACACCTACGATCGCTGCTAGAAACACAATCATCAGAGGTTCGATCAATGCTTTCAACCGATCTGTCGCGTTTTCTACCTCATCTTCATAAAAGTCTGCTACTTTGGCAAGCATCGCGTCTAGTGAACCTGATTCTTCTCCGATCGCAATCATTTGCGTTACGAGAGGCGGGAAGATCCAGTGCTGCTTGAACGGCTCTGTTAAGCGCTTCCCTTGTTCAAGCGATGTTCTAGATTCACGCAATACTCTGACCACCACCTCATTCCCTACAACTTTTTCCACAATCGAGATCGACTGCAGAATGGGGACCGAGCTCGAGAATAGCGAGCTTAATGTTCGCGTCATCTGCGCCATCGTCGCTTTCTGTAAAATCTTCCCGAATATCGGTGTTTTAAGTATAGCATAATCAAAATAATACTTACTAGATGGTTTGTTACGAATTATAGAAATAAATCCTAATATTAACAATATAACCAAAATTATCAACAACCAGAAAACTTGAACAAATTCACTGGCACCGAGTACTACTTTAGTAATGGCAGGCAATTCTCCTCCTAGATCGTTCAACATAGACGCAAATGAAGGAACGACTGAAGCTAACAAGAAAATGACTACTCCGACTGCTATCAAACCAACAATCACTGGATATGTCATTGCAGAAATAACCTTTTGCCTCGTCTTATGTTGCTTCTCATAATACACCGCAAGACGGTCCAACACGTTATCCAGACTTCCACTCACTTCTCCTGCATAGATCATGTTAATGAACATCGGCGGAAAAACTTTTTTGTGTTTTGCTGCAGATTGAGAGAATGGGTTTCCTCCCCTGAGCTCGATCTCCACGTCTTGAAGCGCGTGTTTTAACGCTTTACTCTCCGTTTGCTGAGCTAGTATACTTGTTGAGTCTACGATTGAAACCCCGGCTCGTAGCAAAGTTGCGAACTGACGCAGATAAACGACAAAATCCCTAAGCTTTACAGGATTGCCTATCGTGATGTCTTTCGCTAGAAGAGACGGCTCAACTTCTTGAATCTCCATCACCGCAATACCTTTATCTTTTAGCTGCAGAATGACGTCCCGTTTCGATGCTCCTGTTAAATTGCCTTTCTTTACTCTGCCGTTCATTGTTTTACCAACATATTGAAATTGGCTCATTGCCATTATTCCCCCTGTAAATAAGGATCAGCAGCTTCTTTTGATATCACACCGTTTTTGATCAGGGTTCTGATCGAACTCGATAACTCTACCATTCCTGTCGATTTGCTAGTTTGTAATACATTCGGAATTTGATAGACTTTGCTATCACGAATCAAGTTTGCGATCGCTGGATTGTTTACAAGCACTTCAAAAGCAGGCCTTCGTGATTTTTTATCAACTGTCGGAAACAACCGTTGAGAGATAATCCCGACGAGCACCGAAGCGAGCTGAATGCGAATCTGCGGCTGCTGGCTAGGAGGAAAGACGTCGATGATTCGATCCACCGTCGCGCCAGCGTTACTTGTATGAAGCGTACCAAACACAAGGTGACCCGTTTCTGCAGCTGTTACTGCTGTTTGAATTGTTTCAAGATCACGAAGCTCTCCTACAAGAACAACGTCAGGGTCCTGACGGAGCGCTGCCCGTAGGCCGCTTGCAAAACTTTTAACATCAGCCCCGATCTCCCGTTGATCAATGACACAGTTGCGATGCCTATGAAGGTATTCGATCGGATCTTCCAGAGTGATAACATGCTTTTGAACAGTGTGATTCAAAAAGTTAATCGCTGAAGCAAGTGTCGTTGACTTCCCTGACCCTGTAGGTCCAGTTACTAAGATCAACCCTTGAGGTTTAAGCGAGAGCTTCTTAATAATTTCTGGAGCATGGATGCTCTCTAGAGAAGGAATGACTGATGGAACGACACGAATGGCGAGACTGATGCTTGTCCTTTGATGGAAAGCATTGATCCTGAACCTCGAAACGCCTTTTAAACTATAAGAAAAATCTAAATCACCATTTTCTTTAAACGTTGCCCATTGATCTTTTGGTATCAAGAGCCTCGCCATCTCTTCAGTTGTGCTAGGCTCAAGCGGTTCACTTCCATAACGCTTCAAATCACCATGAATCCTTAGGATAGGAGGAACTCCGATCGTTAAGTGGACATCGGAGGCCCCTAACTTACATGCTGCCCGTAATAGCTTATCCATTTGCTCTTTCATACCATCACCTACTCTTTAAAAGCAACGCGTAGTATTTCTTCAGTTGTTGTTAACCCTTGCTTCACTTTTAATAATCCATCGTCGATCAAAAATATTGTTCCTTTCTTAATCGCATATTGACGAATACTGCTCATGTCTTCATTGTTCATGATTTTCTTACGGATGATATCATCCATCACGAGCACCTCTTGAAGAGCGATCCTTCCTTTGTAACCGGTCATATTACAGTTTCCGCAGCCCTGTCCACGGGATATTTCTGAGATTGTGATGCCTCTTTTTCTGAATATCTCTTTCTCTCGCTCAGTTGCTGCTTCACGTTGAAGACAGTCTTTACATACACGTCGAACGAGACGCTGTGAAACGATTCCAGAGAGAGAAGCAGCTACAAGGAACGGCTCGACACCCATATCGATCAATCTTGCAATCGTTGCGATCGAATCGTTCGTATGAAGCGTGCTCAAGACGAGGTGACCAGTAAGCGATGCTCGAACGGAGATTTCAGCCGTTTCAGCATCTCTAATTTCGCCGACCATCACGATGTCAGGGTCTTGCCTCAAGATCGACCTCAGTCCTTTAGCAAACGTCAGCCCAACGGCACCGTTCACTTGAACCTGATTAATTCCTTCTAACCGATATTCGACCGGATCTTCCACAGTGATGATGTTCGTCTCTTCCTGATTCAAATGGTTTAACGTTGCATATAGTGTCGATGATTTACCTGAACCAGTAGGGCCTGTGATTAAGATAATGCCATTTGGTTGCTCGATCATCTTTCGAAACCGCTTTTCGTTAATCGGATGAAAATCTAGCTTCCCCAATTGATTTAACGTACTACTCATATCAAGAACACGTAGAACGATCTTTTCTCCATAAACGGTTGGCAATGTGGATACACGGAGGTCGATCGGTTTATGGTTGATGTTGATTTTGATACGACCGTCCTGTGGCACTCTTGATTCCGTAATGTTGAGGTTTGCAATGATCTTTACCCTGGCAGTAAGAACATTTTGCATATGCTTTGGAAGGCTTCTTTCGGTTCGGAGGTGACCATCCACTCGATAGCGAATGAGCAATTTTGTTTCCTGTGGATCGAAGTGAATATCGCTTGCTCTATTTTGTACTGCGAACTGGATGATTTGATTTACTAGACGTACGACTGGAGAATCTTCGTCAGTTATTTGATCTTCTTCTCGTTCAGCTCGAGGCAAGTCACTCAACAATTCATCCATCGAGTCATCGATCTCATAATATTTGCTTATCGCTCGGTTGATATCGTCTTTTGTTGCGATCGTTCGCTCAATCAAAAAGCCTGTAGAAAGTCTAAGATCGTCTACCGCGAAGAAATCCATCGGATCAGTCATCGCCACATACAGTTTATCGTCTTCAATTTTTAGTGGGATAAGGTTATATTTCTTAACGATATCCTTTGGAACGATATCGATCACATTTGCTTCGATCGGATAATTGTATAAACTCACGTGTGGGACGCCAAGTTGAAGCTCGAGCACCTCGATGAGCTGCTGCTCTGTAAGGATTCCCTGTTCAATGAGTGCGTCACCTAGTTTCATACCTTTAGGCTTTTGAGAGAGAACCTCATCGACCTTCTCTCTCGTGATGAAGCGGGAATCAACAAGGAGATCACCTAGTCTTTTCTTTGTTTGTCTCATCAATCTCCCTCCCTCTTGTATTCTAATCCCTTAATTACTTCACCCTTTTCTTCATCCTCCTCTCCACTATTTTCTCCTGATGAACCATTGGTATCCGATGACTCTGAACCGCTATCACTTCCACCATCATTTCCACTACTCGGTTCACCGCTCGGCTCCCCATTACTAGGCTCGCCACTTCCGTCCTGATCTCCACTATCAGAAGGGTCAGTGCCAGAAGGCGTAGGAGGTTCAGGATATGCTCTGTTCTCAACTCGATGGACAGGAGGATAAAAATCTTCCAGTATCTTTTCTGATTTGATAACGCGATCATCCTGATCAAGCGTTTCTCGATACGTTTTAATTAAGAGACCATCTTCTCCTTCTTCAACGATCGTTTTATTATTGCCACTTAAAGAAGCAGAGTATTGTATGATCGTATCAGGTGATAGAATGTCTTCTTCCACTTTTGGTCTAAACTGCAGTGGAAACGTAGGACCAGTTAATGTTGCGATCAGCGTATCTGTTTCCCAATCGAACCGAAGCGTGTAGCTTGTTGGATTAGGGTTATAAAAAACAAGATCTCGATTCGATACATTCACAGCCGCATTCATGCCTGGTTTCCCGTAGGTAGGAATGTCGAGAGTCGTATGCCTTTCTAGGACTTCAAAATTCGTATGAAGGATAACTTCAAAAATTGCTGAAGCAAACAGGTTGAGACTTTCAGTTGCTTTATCCGTCACACCTACATTCGCTAACACTTGTTGTACTGAAAAGTTTTCTTCAGGTTTTATCGTCACTGAGCCAATATCTTCTACGATATTTGGAACAAGAATTAATTCAGATGTGCCTTTAACCTCACTTCGGAAAATTTCCTCAACCTCACTCGTTACTGAATAAAAGTTCGATAGATCGATCGGAATGTCATCACTTTCAAGTGTAGATGCATAGCCAATCAGCACTTCCGTCAGCAGTTCCATACTAAAATCCGCGGGATCTACTGCAAGCTCTTCCATCTTGGATTGTAGCAACTCTTGATTGATAGAGACGTAAAGGGGTACATCACTAGATTCCGTTTGAGCAACCTCTTGTACGGTCTGATCGATTTGAAAATCCCAAATATCTCCTGTAAGTGAAACTGATTGGTCGTCATAGCGTAAAGAGAGTAATTGAGATGCTTTCCAATCCTCTGTCAATTCGGTCAATTTTGCACTTGCTTCTTGTGGTTCTAGTCCTGATACTGACACACTACCGATCAATGCGTTCGGTGGTAACGTATCTTCTCCTAAGGCTGCGTCATACGTATACGAGCCTAACAATGAAAATGACGTAACAAATAGAGTTGAAAAGACGATTAGACCGGCAGTTTTTATCAAACCCTTCTTTGTTTCAGAACTCATTTACTTCGCCCCTCTATCCTGATACATGCATCGACATTTCCACCACAACACCTACACCTGTTTCCTGCGCTTTTTCAATTTCCCCTCTCGAAAGAATGCTGCCTTCTTCAAACAAGAGTTCACCTGAAGGAGTATAGATATCTTTCAGCAGCTTCTTTCCTTCAAGAATTGCGATTTGCTTTTCTTTAAAGCCGTTGTCTTCTGCAGTAGGTAGCTGTTCCTTCTCTCTTGGAAGCTCTTCTTTAGGTTGCGCTGAATGATCCTCAGGTGGGTCCGTCTTCTTCCCGTCGAGTAGTTCTTCAGGCTCTTTCACAATATGATCGATCGCCTCTTCTGCAACGATCACAAGATCTTTTCCTAACGTAATCACGTGCTCTGTTGACAAAAACTGTTCTGAATCGTTTGAATTGAACTGAAGACTCACGATTCTCCCTGTATTGTCATCTAACAAATACTCGCTAACTTCGCCGTGGAACTGACCCTTCCTATTGATGATCTTCGTTCCAATAATACTGATTTTTTTCTTAACTAGTTCGTTTGCGATTGGTATTTCAGACAGATCAAAAATCGACTTCTCTTCTTCGATCATAACTGCGTACTCTCCAACTCCAATCACTTTGCGGAAAGGTACAGCTTTAACACTAACGTCCCAGTCTGGGTGGTCAACTGTTAAGAAATCGATTGATTTATCAGCCGCATTTACGACGAGAGATTTAACATGCCCGATTTCCGAGCCACTTTCGATACTAATGATTGGGAGTCCTACGATTTGATTGCTTTTCTTCATCCTTCATCACACACCTGTTTCATTTTTGTTTGTATAACGATTGTAAGTAATTGATTTCTTCAAGCAAGAGTGGGTATTCACATCGTTGCTTCATATCATCTAAAAGCTTATTTAGTTTCATCCATTCGTTTTCTTCAATAAGAAAATCTCTATATTCTGCCGCGACAGCAAAATAGATATCATCTGTTAAATGTGAACTTAGAAGCTGTTCCGTTACATCGATATAGCCCTCTTTGTTTCCGCTGTCTTTTAGAAATCTCGCTTGCTCTCGTAATATTGTTACGATTTGCCCAGCAATTTCTTCAGAAGGGTCTTCGGCCACTTCAGCCACAGTATCAGCTTCTTCAAAACCATTTACTGAATCCTCGTAGTCTAGAATGCTTTCTTCTTCAGCATGAACATGTTCAATTGCTTCGTCTAAAGGCTCTTCATCGCCTTCAAACGTCTCTGTATTTAATGTCTCTTGAAAGTCATCGACCGGAGAGTCTTGCACGTTATCATCTTCTCCAACATGCTCTTCCTTTGTATCAAATTCTAAGAGAGGTGCTCTATCTGAAACTTCAGAATAATCACCGGAAGCTTCCTCTTCTGATTCACCTTGCAACCTTTCAGTTGTCGACTCATTCTCCTCAATGTCTAATGTTGATTCGAGTCTAAGAGAGAAATCGATCCCTTCAATCTCTTCTTCATCCTCGTCGTTTTCTACTTCTTCACCATCCATAAGTACATGTGATTCATCTTCTATGTCTTTCAATGGTTCTTTGTCTGCAGAGCGTGCCTCATCGTCTGCAAAACTTTCTTCTGCTTCAAAGTCCTGCCATGCATCAGTTTCTAATTCTAATTCACGATCCACAATATTAGAGCGATCTAAGCTTTCTTCCTCTAATAATTCACTCTCTTCTAGTACATGCTCTGATTCAGCACCTTCTAATTCCTCAGGGTCTTCAGATGTAGCAAAATCGATTTCTTCTAGAAAAAGGTCATCACTTTGTTTATCGACAACTTCTGACTCACCGTTTACTGGCTCTGTATCAGAATCTTTCTCTTCTACTACATCCAAGCGGCTATAGTAGTCTTCTAATACTTCTTTATTTCCACCTGAAGAGATCAACAGATGATGCGCTTTCTTCCATAAGCCATACATGATGACCATCGCTACAAGAATAACTAGTAATATTGCAATTGGAAGTGGATAAATCGATTTAAACACAAGTAAAAGTAGGCTTAATAGCGAGCCCATTCCCGCAACAACGTATCGTTGCGTACGAGTGATTCCAAGTGGTGTAACCATCAAAAGTAGTAAAAGCAAGCCTCCCCCAACTAAAGCCAACAAATAATCCACTGGCTCACCTCCTAAAAATAAAAATATTATCAAAATCTAACATTAAAAAGAAATTTATGTAGTTTATTGTATAATAGTATTAAAGAATTGGAAACATTACTCTGATTAATTAATCATTTCTTTTATTGGGGGTTTTTGGAAATTGTTCAAAAACGATAACGGATTTACGTTAATAGAAGTTTTGGTTTCTCTTACATTGTTAACATCTGTCGTACTAGTTGCTTCGTCTTTTTTTAACCAATCGAACACCATTTCCTCCTATAACAATCAAAAACTAGTAGCTGTAAATCTTGCACGAGCTACACTCGAAAGAATTCAGCTATCCCCCGACACATACATAACTGATGGGCTAGCGGGTGGTCCTTATAATTATAAAAAGTGTATAAACCGTTCAAAACCATCGTGTGAAAACTATCAAGTTAAGATAAATAACCATGAATATGCGATTAATGTTTCTGTTTCACAGGATAAAAATGAACAAGAAATAGATTTAGTTGACGTCCGCGTCGATGTTACGTTGGTTAAGAAGCCAACGATTGAAACTTCAGTAGAAGGGTACGTTAAACATGCTGCGATATCTCCGAAACACTAAAGGACTAACTCTCCCAGAAGTTCTCATCACACTCGTTCTTGTATCCATCGTTTCGTTAGCAATTTATGCTTTTTTGTTTAATGGCCTTCATTCATATCAAAAGATCAGTGCCGAAGCCGCATTCCGAGATGAAGCAGATGTCGTGATGACTTCATTCATCAATACGCTCTACCCAATAAAAGAAAATGAAATTACATCAAGAAACTTTGATTCAGATAAAGATACGTATCTCCTTACGATCAACAAATCCACTACGATAGGTTTTAAGAATGGGAACGCGTTATTGAACGGAACTGCTTTAAACGGTTCTTCGTTTGATCTAGCTGGATCCTCTATTGAAGAAACCTCTTCAGGTAATTTCCAAATCAGGATTACGATTAAAGATAAAACAACTGATCATGCAAAACCATTAACGCTCATAAGCGAAATAGGTCTTATTACGGAGGGTGCAGATGAACCTTAAACAATTGTCAGAAGAACGTGGGTCAAGTCTTGTCCTAGTATTACTCGTCACATTGATTTTCACTGTTCTCGGTTTATCTCTACTTAGTGCAACTGTAAGCGGAACAAAACGGACTGAACTTCGGGAAGACGATGTACAGGCAACGTTCGTAGCAGAGAAAGGAGTCGACGAACTCGTTCAATCAATACAAGCTGATTTGAGAAAAGGTCTCGGAAATAATGGCCTTCAAAAAGACGACTTTACTAGATTGATTGATCGCACCGTAAATAATTACAAGGCCCCTACCTTATTAACTCACGACACGGGTGAATCCTCAGCGAAAATTATTAATGTATCTACTACGTCAAACACATTAAGACGACTCATCGAAGTCGAAAGCATCGGTACAGTAAATAATGAAGTCAAAACCGTCACGAAATCATTAGAAATTGGCCCTGACTCGTTTCCAGAAGTTCTTAAGTACGCAATCGGAGCTTATCAGCTTTGTCCAAAAGACCCGAGCTGTGATGTGAAAGGGGAAGGAAACCTGTTTTTGCATGGAGCGGTAGACATTAAAGGAGATTTACTCGTGGACGGCGATCTCGTCACAACGGATCAAGGGGTTGCGATCTATGGGAGTAAAGATTATTGGATCGATACATTCCTACCTACGATCAAGAGTGTTGCAGGCCCTCCCCAAAAAGCGAAGATGGTTTTAGGTGGCTCGATTTATAACTTCATAAACGAACCCCAATATAAAAACCATATTAAAAGAATGAACTTTAACGATAGTAAATATCTAGAAGTTGCAGCTAACAAAGCATTTTTAGGAGACGATTATCCTCTGATCGAGCAGCGTGAGCCTGTTCGAGATCCGATCGATATAGATGAGAGACAAAGCACGTTTAAATATAGCTTACAAGATCAACTTATTAACGGAGAATCTGTTACTAAAATAGCCTATACGGAATTTGATGACGATGCAGCATATATTCAAAATCAGAACTTTCCAAGCGAAAATATTTATCCATATTTTATTTCTAATCGAAAGCAAAAAGATTTCGAACGTATTTATTTATCCAATAACAATACTTTTAAAAGGTTTAGCACTATTGGGGACCTATACTTAACAGGCAATACAACTTCTTATAGCTCTACCTCTATTAGGAATGGTGCCTATATTGGAGAGGATTTCACAATTGGCAACTACGAGTCCACTCGAGGAGAAGATAAACATAAGTTAAGAATTAGCGGAACCTATTTCGTAGAGGAAAATTTATATATTGAGAATGCTGAAGTAGAATTTAATGCGATTATCTATGTGAAAGGTGATGTAAACATTCAGTATTCAACTTTAAAAGCGTTAAAAGAAAACGGAAATGACGGCTCCCTCATTGTTTTTGCAGAAGGAGATATCCATATAAGCAATAACTCCGTTTTCGAAGATACACCGAGTTACATTCGTGGTTTCTTCTACTCAGAAGGTGAATTCGAAATGTTTGGTGTAGGATCTAACGTTCATATTGACGGGGGAATCTCAGCAAGAAGGATTGTACTAAATGCAATTAAAGGTAAGTCTAGAGATTCATTTCCATTCAGCTGGCAATATGTAAAATATGGAGATGATTATTATCAGCTTCCCATCTACCAACAAAACCAGCCTTCAAGACTTCAAATCTCATATAACCCTGATATCATTAAAACCTACTCAGACTTAAAGACGGAGGAACCGTATATCAAAGTTGTGAATGAACCAGTACCTATCGATCGTTCCAAAGACTGATAAGCAGTCGAAAAGCCCGCAGCTTCAAATGAAGCTGCGGGCTTTTTCTATCCTACGACATAGCTTGCAACACGATTTCGTCCCTGTTGCTTCGCTCCCGTGTACATCGCACGGTCTGCGTTTCTAATTAGTGTTTGACCATCTTCTCCTTGATCTGGAGCTGTCGCGACGCCAATACTAGCAGTAATGTAGATGACCTGGCGATTCCCATTTTCCAAATCATTAAAAATTTCAAAAGGTTGATCGGCGATGACGAACCTTAAATCTTCAGCAATCTGAAAGCTTTGTTCGTGTGAAGCATGATCGAGAAGAATGATAAATTCTTCTCCTCCAAATCGAGCCACCGTCCCTCTATTCCCTATTTCTTCGACAAGTCGATTCGCAAGGCCACACAAAACTTCATTGCCACTGTGATGTCCAAACGTATCGTTTACTTTTTTGAAGTGATCGATATCTAAAAGGATGATGGAGAACGGACTATGATTTTTTTCATAGGCTAGATACCTCTCATCTAGCAACTCTTCAAAGAACCGATAGTTGTACAAATTCGTTAACGGACACGTTTCACTTTTTCGCTTCGTTTCCTCATAGTTCTTTGCATTATCGATGGCAACAGCTAAATAGTTCGCTAGAATTTGCAATACGAGAATATGCTGCTTTTCATAGGATCGTACTTTATTAGACGTGAGGGTAATGATGCCTACTACTTTTTTATTTCGCTTCATCGGCACTGAGATAATTGAGTTTGTTGAAAGAGGTATTACACCAGTCGTTAAACTCTTCCATTGAGATCGCTTGCTATACAAGCGACTTCTACCACTGCGCCATACGATTGAGCTTATTCCTTCTTGAGGTGATCTATCCCCCGGGCCCTCTATGACCCCTACTCCACGCTCGTATGTCTTGATGAGAGAAAGTCTTCTTACATTTTCAGCATCCATTACATAGGCGTGATCGACTTCGAACATGTCAGTCGTTTTTTCAAGAAATAAGTTCAATATGTCATCCGTATCGAGTCGCTGTGTAATTTGCTGACCAATTTCACTTGTTTTATGAAGGAGGTCATTTACTTTTCGACTAGAGTAATACAACCTTAACATTAAAGAGATAAGGATGAATGGCACACCTACGAATAAAATGGCGATTGCACCAAGATATGTATGAAGCATATAAAGCAAGAAGCCAATTGGGAGCGTGACCGCAGTTGTGATCGCTTCCCAAACCATATCTTTTCCGAAAAAGGTCGTGTCTGCTTCTTTATACACAAACACTTTCAAGAAATGAAGCAAGATTTGATTAACGAAGATTAAAGAGAACGTATACGCTAATGCAGGTAGTACCTGAAACATCGCATTACCAGAAAATTCTCCCACAGTCCCACCAAGGGCATAGAACAAACCACCCGAAATAAGTGAGATCATCATAAACATGAGCATATTGACAGGGTAACGATGGCTTTCTTTCTTCGTTATTCGCAAATTAAGCAGAAAGACCAGGATAGAAAGTTGAGTTAAAATCATTTCTACGAATAGACCATATCTTAGAAATACGGTGAGCGATATGCCCTGAATAAAGAAGATGTCGATCCCTTTTACATTGATCGGCATCATGGAGACAACTGCAAGGAGTGCGAACAGCGCTAGAATATCTAACACGTTTCCTGATAAATCAGGGGGAAAGAAGGTATAGGTTGCAAAGATAAGTGTGGGCCAAAAGATTAACCAAGTGATCCACACTTTGACAGTCATACTTGCATTCAATTTCTTCCCCCTTCCATCTTCCGTCCTTTTGAAGAATAATTTTCCAATTTTGAAATTGTTTAAGTTTATAATAGCAAAAAATGAAGGAAAAGTCCTAGTATTTTGTATTTATTTCAAACTTTTTAGAAAACTTCTCACTTCTGAAATAAAATAAAGAGATCCTGTTATTAAGACGAGATCGTTTTTATCAGCTTTCGTCATGATAGCCTGTACCGCTGAGGTCCAGTTCTCATCATACGTTTTTCTCGTAAACGAACACCTTTCATATAGCTGCCTTGCACTAACCGCTCGAGGGAAGTCGAACGTCGTAAACGTAATATCCTTCACAATAGGATAGAGGGGTTCCAACATCGATTCGATATCTTTGTCACCCACCGCACTAAACACTACATATATTGAACCACCTTGATACCGCGTTTTAATCGTTTCAGCCAAACTAGCTACCCCTTCGGGGTTATGTGCTCCGTCGATCACAACGTCTGGGTCTTTAAGCATAAGCTCGAACCTTCCTGGCCATGCTGCTTTACTTAACCCTTGTTTGATCATCTCTTCTTCGATATGAAGGCCATAAAACACTCTTAAATATTCTATCGTCATCAGTGCGGCTGATGCATTCTTTACCTGATGGGATCCTTTCATCTCAATCTGGATATCTTCTAACGTTCGATATGGAGAATGAAATGTGAAGTGCTCTCCTTCATCTGTAGATGAAATCGCACTTACCTTAAACTCTTCGCCTAATTTATAGCTTTTGGAACTTTTCTTTTTCGCCGTTTCGACTAGTATCGATCGAACAAGCTCATTCTCAGCAGTAGTAATAAGAGGGACTCCTGGTTTGATGATTCCCGCTTTCTCAAACGTAATTTGTTCCAAGTCACCTCCAAGGATATGCATGTGATCGAATCCGACGTTCGTTATCACTGATACTAACGGGTGAATGACATTTGTTGAATCTAAACGACCACCTAGTCCAACTTCCATCAACACGATATCAGGATATGAAACGCTACCAAAGTACACTAAACTAATAAGAGTAATTACTTCAAATTCTGTAGGAGAACCGAGTGTAGTGTTCGATGTTTCCTCTACAATCGGATATACACGATTACATACCTCTACCAAATCACGTTCTGGAATAGGTGTTCCGTTCAAAGCAATACGTTCTGTGAACGATTCGATGTAAGGTGAAGTAAACGTGCCTACTTCATACCCTGATTCCTGCAAGATATGCCTCATGTACGTAACCGTTGAGCCTTTACCATTGGTGCCTCCGACATGAACAAACTTCAATCTCCTTTCAGGATGACCTAACTGTTCAAGCATCCATTCCATTCGTTCGAGCCCAGGTTTGATTCCGTGATTTAATAAGCTGTGAATCCAGCTCACAGCTTCATCATATGTAGTGAACATCCTTTCTCTCACCTTTCTTCAAAAGAAGGCGAATCTCCTTTTGAGAGATTCGCCATACCTTTATTTTTTCAATTCGTTTATACGTGCTTCGACATTACTTCTTCTTTCTAAATAGTCCTTCTCTTTCGCACGCTCTTCATCAACAACTTTTTCAGGTGCTTTACTGATGAACTTCTCGTTAGCA
The DNA here is from genome assembly GCF_056158505.1 of Anaerobacillus sp. ABR4_321. Taxonomy (NCBI): domain Bacteria; kingdom Bacillati; phylum Bacillota; class Bacilli; order Caryophanales; family Bacillaceae; genus Anaerobacillus; species Anaerobacillus sp. ABR4_321. Next base: position 1,903,172 of record NZ_JBSWTK010000001.1, on the reverse strand, counting down.
AGTTTCTTTTGAACTCGCTCTACTTCCGAATCAAGCTTTTTCAACTCGCCTTTAAGACGCTCGATCTCTTCATCGATGTTGATCAAACCTTCTAACGGTAGGAATAACTCTGCTCCTGAAACGACTGCTGTCATCGACTTGTCAGGTGCTTGTAGATCTGCAGAAATTGTTAGTGCTTCTGGGTTACAGAAACGTTCGATATACTGCTTATTCTTCTCAAGCTGTGCTTCAGCTTCAGCCGTTTTTGGCTTGATCTGCAGTTCGATCGGTTTACTTGGTGCAACGTTCATTTCCGCACGGATGTTACGAACAGATCGAATGATCTCTGTAAGTAAAGCCATGTCTGCTGCTGCATCCGGGAAGTGAAGGGCATCCTGTTTCTCTGGCCAGCTAGCGACAGTGATTGATTCTCCTTTATGAGGAAGGTGCTGCCAAATTTCCTCAGTAAGGTAAGGCATAAATGGATGAAGCATACGCATCGTTTGATCTAACACGTAAGCTAAAACAGAACGAGTCGTCTTCTTCGCGGCTTCATCTTCACCATACAATGGCAGCTTCGCCATTTCGATATACCAGTCACATAGATCATCCCAGATAAAGTTGTAAAGGTATCTTCCAACTTCACCGAATTCATAGTTGTTGATCAATCTTGTTACTTGGTCGACAGTGTCGTTCAGTCGAGTTAAAATCCATTTATCAGCGGTTGATTTTTCGCCAGTAAGATCGAGCTCATCGTATTCCATGCCATCCATATTCATTAGGGCAAAACGAGAAGCGTTCCAAATCTTATTCGCAAAGTTCCAAGTCGACTCAACTTTTTCCCAGTAGAACCTTAGGTCATTCCCTGGTGAAGAACCAGTTGCAAGGAAGTAGCGAAGAGAGTCAGCACCATACTTCTCGATAACATCCATCGGATCTACTCCGTTACCAAGAGACTTACTCATCTTTCGTCCTTCAGAATCTCTTACAAGACCGTGAATCAATACATCGTTGAACGGACGCTGTTCAGTAAATTCGATGCCTTGGAAGATCATGCGAGCTACCCAGAAGTAGATGATATCGTAACCTGTTACGAGTACATTCGTAGGGTAATAGCGCTTGAAGTCTTCTGCTTCTTCATCAGGCCATCCCATTGTAGAGAAAGGCCATAGAGCTGAACTAAACCATGTATCAAGAACGTCTTCATCTTGATTCCAGTTCTCGATGTCTTTTGGTGCTTCATCACCAACATAGATTTCGCCTGTTTCTTTATGGTACCAAGCCGGGATACGATGTCCCCACCACAGTTGACGTGAAATACACCAGTCACGAATGTTTTCGATCCAATGAAGATACGTCTTCTCAAATCGTTCAGGTACGAAGTTTACTTTGTCCTCAGATTTCTGAAGGTCGATCGCTTGTTTTGCAAGAGGTCCCATTTTAACGAACCATTGCGTTGAAAGATAAGGTTCTACAACTGCACCGCTTCGCTCAGAGTGCCCTACAGAATGAACATGCTCTTCAATCTCAAAGAGTGTGCCTGCTTCTTGAAGGTCCTTAACGAGCTGCTTACGACATTCGAAGCGATCCATCCCTTTATATTTACCAGCATTATCGTTCATCGTACCGTCTTCGTTCATCACAAGAACACGCTCTAAGTCATGACGATTTCCGATTTCAAAGTCGTTAGGATCATGTGCCGGAGTGATTTTTACTGCACCAGATCCAAACTCCATATCAACATAATCATCAGCTACGATTTCAATTTCTCGTCCTACGATCGGAAGGATCGCTTTCTTACCAATAAGGTGCTTATATCGCTCATCTTCAGGGTGTACAGCAATCCCTGTATCTCCGAGCATCGTTTCTGGACGCGTCGTCGCAATTTCGATATGCCCTGAGCCATCTGAGAGTGGATAACGCATGTGATAAAAGTGTCCTGTTACTTCATGATGGATAACTTCAATATCAGAAAGAGCTGTTTTCGTCTGAGGATCCCAGTTGATAATGTATTCGCCTCTGTAGATGAGACCCTTCTCATATAATTTAACGAAGACTTCACGAACGGCGTTTGAAAGGCCGTTATCAAGCGTGAAACGCTCACGAGAATAATCGAGAGATAAGCCAAGCTTCGCCCATTGACTTCTGATAAAGTCTGCATATTCTTCTTTCCATTCCCATGACTTTTCAAGAAATTTTTCTCTTCCTAAATCATAGCGAGAAGTCCCTTCTTCGCGTAGTTTTCCTTCTACTTTTGCCTGAGTGGCAATACCAGCGTGGTCCATCCCCGGTAACCAAAGTACATCATAACCCTGCATTCGTTTAAAACGAGAGAGGATATCTTGAAGCGTTGTATCCCATGCATGCCCGAGGTGCAGCTTACCTGTTACGTTCGGTGGTGGAATAACAATCGTGTAAGGCGTTTTGTCCTTATCACCTGTTGCTTCAAAAAACTTCCCATCTACCCAATACGGGTACCATTTCTGTTCAGTTGCCTGTGGATCATACTTTGTCGGCATCGTTAGCTCTTTATTAGCCATTACCATCCATCCTTTCCAATCAATAAGTCGATAGCAAACAAAAAAACTTCTCCCATCCTTAGTGAAAAGGACGAAAGAAGTTTCGCGGTACCACCTTTATTTACAGCTCCAGAAAAAAGAGAGAAGCTGTACGCTTCATTGAATAACGGATTCACCGGTCTCTCCTACTACGATTTCAGAGAAACAGCTCCAGGGCGACTTCAAATGTTACGTTCCTAAGAAATCTCGCAGCGAATGATTTCTCTCTCTGAAGGGTTCACATTTTACTACTCCCTATCGTTGCCTGTCGACTATTTGTATTCATAAGTTTACCTGTTGTATAAAAAACCGTCAAGATACTATTAGCCCTTTTTACTATCATAACCACTTTCTTTTTTACTTAATCACCCAAACTACTGTCCAAACATAACCTGATTGTATCGAGAGTACTATGAAGGGGACCTATACATGAAAAAGCGATTTGGAGGACTCAACCGCTATCAGCTTCCACCGGCTTTTTACAAATTCAGAGACATACTGGCGCAATTCGTACCGCCTTTTATCTTCTTTCAGGCGATAAGAACGATTCTCTTTCCAACTTCAGTGGATGTGCTTATCTTGATTATCCTCGTAGCATTAGAAGTGTGTTTTTATTTTGAATGGATTTAAGCACGCATATTTTGTAGTGTCGTCGTAATTCCATTCATCACTTCTATTTTTTTGGTGAAATGACGGACATGCTTCATGTGTGACCAATCTCTCTGATTCGATAGAAAATGTGTCACACTGTTAAACAACGATTCAGGAAAATACAAATAACTTGCGAGCAAATCCTTTTCTTCTTCATGCAGAGCAAACTGACTTTCATAGTGAGAAATGTTTGAGACTAACGTATCTGGGTTGAATTGAAACGGTGGTACCGAAGCACGAATCATGTACGTAAGATCTCTCACCGGAGAGTCTACTACGGATTTTTCGAAGTTAAGGAAATATCCTTTTTCTCTTCCTACAACAAAATGAGAAGCTGAACACTTCCCATGACAGAGCACAGTTCTGTATCGTTTCGTTTCATTCGTTTGTTCAAACCAATAGTCTAGTCGTGACTTTGATAGGTCACAATTTTTCATGAGTTGATGAAAATGGGTCGCAACAGCCAATTCAAATGGAGAGAGATAGATGCGTTTTTCAATATCGTTAACGTACTTTTCCATTTCGAACTGACGACTTTCTCTGAGTACGACCATCTTTTCATAGAAATGCTTGATGGATTCTTCAGAAAAGGCATGATCCTTTACGGAATACCCATGTAATTCTGCTAGCCTTTGAATCATCTGAGACTCTTTTAATGACGGATTAACACTTCCTTCTTCGATCCAATGAGATAAATACAGCACACGATCTTCTACCACTACAAACGTATCGCCATACTTTGTGTTGATCAACGGTACATATCCATTAAACTTTAATTCCCTGAAGTAGTTCTCTAGATACAGCATCCAATCCATTCGATCTCTTGTTAATCTTGTTTCTTTAAGTGCAAAAGTTCCTTGATTCGTTGTAACTTTCAATACTTTTCCATATCTTTCGTAGTGTTCAAGAGTCATGTCATATTGAAATAAAATTGCATTAAGATTATTCATAGGAGATTGTCCTCCTAGTAGAGAGCTTTAGAACTTCATATAGTTCCATCATCGTGTCCCATTCTTTCTTAAATCGGTTATAAACCTCTTCTTCATCCTCACAATCCTGCATCTCTCTAAGGCAGTCAGTCCATTCCCATGGTGCTAGAAGTGTATGTTTCACACGATCAACTAAATCACCTGAGATCGCATTTTGTAAACTTGCCCAACACGCTTTTCTATCTTCTTCCGTATAGGAGTCGGTAAGGAGCGCACGTCGGATTACTTGATGAGCAGGCTTTGGAAGGCTGTTACTCAAATCATAGAAGTATTGTCCCATGACCATTTTCAACGCATTCCCGTCATAACATGTTGGATTCATGAGGAGTGATGACTTTCTTTGTTTCACTTTTGGAATATAGCGAACTAAAGAAGAATAAACTTCCTGGTTCTTATGTTTCAACTGTTGTAAGTTCTTAAGAGCCTCCTTATAAGGAAACTCTCCAAGGTCTACCTCATTGTAATAAGGAACCTCGCTTCCAACTTCAAGTAATGAGGCGATCAAAAAGCCAAGGAACTCTGGATCGTTGATTATTTCCGTTGACTCAACAACATCATGTATCGTAATAAATGAGCCTCCAAGTTGAACAAATGGAGCACCATCACGTGTACGTATCATCCGATTGCACATGATTCCTGATTTAGAAAAAAGACGGTCACGGAAGTTGAGATGATACTCAAGCAATTTCCGATCCCGCCAATAAGTTACTCTCTTCAACCCAACATGTGTATGAAATTCAGATTCTTTATGATTCCAGTGCAAACCCTTAAATTCATACTGCTTTTTAACCACAGTCGTTATGTCCATGTGTACTACCCCTTTTCACACCTATTACCGGTTAACGGGGATGTATAGGATCTGTCCTTCTGTCACTTCTTCTTCATCAAGTCGATTCACTCGTGCTAGGTGACTCGGCAAAACTCTGTAACGCTCCGCAATCTCTGTTAGGGAGTCGCCTGGTTGAATGATGCACATCTTCATCTTCGAAAAATTTTCTTCATCTTTAGTTAGCATATTCGTTAAATACAAAGCATTTTCTTCACGAACTGGCTCTCTTTCTTCTACGGTTTCTTCTGAAGCCTCAGCATATTCACTATACTCATCATACTCAGCTTCATAGTTGCCCCTCTGTGCACTTTCCTCGTTATGATTATAGTAACTGGATTCTGCATTTTGACCTGCCATCCTTGTTAATAGATCATAGTTTGTTTCATTGTTCATAGCTTCGTACTGCACTTCTGCAGGCTCTTCATCTGTCTGTGAAGCTTTCGCCCTCATATCAACTTGAGGCGTCCGTTTGCTTTGTGGAAACATAACAGGTTCTTCTGCCTCATCACTCACATATTTCACATCATTTTCCCAAACAGATTCGTCTGATGAACGTTCTTCTTCAAGTTCTACCTCATCATCGTATTCAACCTCTGAGTCATTTTCATAATTTGGATATCCTGCGTCTCCTTGGATACCGCTAATCGAAATATCTGCATTTAGCTGTAAACAATTCGTTTCGCACAGCGTGTAGTCGAACGTATCGACCGTTACAAAAATATCTTCTAACTTACTGATCCTGCTCGATGGAATTGTAATATCTACCGGAAAACGATGTCCGATCGTAGCAGTTCCATCCTCTCGAGTTTCTACTTCATGAACAGAACGATAGACGGACGACTCATCTTCGTGATCCTCGTAATCTTCATACTCTCTTTGCAAATACTCACCTGATAAATACAAACACCCTTTAACTGCTACGTAATCCTCATATTCTTCAATGGAAATTTCAGGGTCTAGAGAAATCGATAAAACCTCTTCAACTTCCTGTCCTTTCTTTAACCATACCTGCTCCTCAACGGAGAAATGCAAATGTGAATCATTCTGCATGCTTTCTCCTCCTTTCGAACATTATCCATACATTACACGTTTATGAATTGGATTTAAGAATATGTCTAAAACATCGAAAATCCACGCTATCTGTACAAGAACATAAAAAAACCTGTTAGGGATGCCCCTAACAGGTTTGGTATTATTTTAGTTTAGAGAAAGCTACTTCTGCAGCTGCAATCGTTTGATCGATGTCGCTATCTGTATGTGCTGTAGAAAGGAAGAGACCTTCAAATTGAGATGGAGGAATCGACACGCCTTGGTCAAGCATCTCTTTAAAATACTTAGTAAAGTAATCTAGGTTTGAAGATGAAGCAGTTTCAAAGTTCACAACATCTTCATCTGTGAAGAAAAATCCAACCATCGATCCAGCACGGTTTACAGTATGAGGGATGTTGTACTTCTCAGCCGCTTTTGAAAGTCCTTCTCCTAGTCGTTCAGCTTTTCGTTCAAACTCTTTGTAGCTATCAGGTGTTAGCTGCGATAGCGTTTCATAGCCGGCTGTCATCGCAAGTGGGTTACCGCTCAATGTACCAGCCTGGTAAATCGGTCCACTCGGAGCAATCTGATCCATAATTTCTTTCTTACCACCATAAGCTCCTACAGGAAGTCCTCCACCGATCACTTTTCCAAGGCAAGTGAGATCAGGTGTAACTCCGTAATAACCTTGTGCACAATTATATCCAACACGGAATCCAGTCATAACTTCATCAAAGATAAGAACAGTACCGTTTTCTTCTGTAATCGTACGAAGTTCTTCTAAAAATCCAGCATGAGGGGGAACAACACCCATGTTACCTGCAACTGGCTCAATGATTACTCCCGCAATATCATCACCAAATTCTTTAAATGCATAGCGGACACTTTCAAGATCATTGTATGGAACAGTAATCGTGTTCTTTGCGATTCCTTCAGGAACTCCTGGGCTATCTGGAAGTCCGAGTGTCGCAACACCAGAACCAGCTTTGATCAATAGGGAATCGCCATGTCCATGGTAGCACCCTTCAAACTTAAGAATTTTATTACGTCCTGTATATCCTCTAGCAAGTCGAAGCGCACTCATAGTTGCTTCAGTTCCAGAGTTCACCATACGAACGCTTTCGATTGAAGGAACGCGCTCTACTACTAACTCTGCTAACTTTGTTTCATACGTGCTCGGAGCACCAAAGCTAGTACCAAGCTCCGTTACTTCCTTCAAGCTATTCACTACCTTTTCATCGGCATGTCCAAGGATGAGAGGGCCATAAGATAAGACGTAATCGATGTATTCATTTTTATCGATATCATAAATCTTCGACCCTTTTCCTTTCTCCATAAAAATAGGATCAAGTCCAACTGATTTGAATGCTCTCACAGGGCTGTTCACCCCGCCCGGCATTACTTTAGTAGCTTCCTGAAACGCTTCTTTGGAACGATCATAATTTCCCATAAAAGATACTCCTCTCTCTTCTTATTTATCTAACCAGCGTGCTGCGTCTTTTGCGAAATAAGTAATGATAAGGTCTGCGCCCGCTCGCTTCATACTCGTTAATTTTTCTAAGACAACTTCTTCTTCGTTCAACCACCCATTTTGGCTGGCTGCTTTTATCATTGAATATTCCCCACTTACGTTATAAGCAACCATTGGAAGAGGGAATCGATCCTTTAATTCTCGGATGATATCAAGATATGAAAGGGCTGGTTTTACCATCAAGAAATCAGCGCCTTCTTCGATGTCACTCTCAGCTTCTCTGATTGCATCCAGTCGGTTTGCAGGATCCATTTGATATGTCTTTCGATCACCAAACTGTGGTGAGCTGTGTGCAGCGTCGCGGAAAGGTCCGTAAAACGCAGAAGAAAACTTCACCGCATAGCTCATTACTGGAACATCAACGTACCCAGCTTCATCTAGTCCTTTACGAATCGCTCCTACAAACCCATCCATCATGTTAGAAGGTGCGATGATATCTGCGCCAGCTTCAGCTTGAGAAACAGCAGTCTTCGTTAATAGTTCTAGTGATTGATCGTTTAGGACATATCCATCTTCGATCACGCCACAGTGACCATGGTCTGTATACTGACATAAGCAAGTATCTGCAATAACCGTGAGCTCCGGAAACTCTTCTTTAATTTGCTTGATCGCGCGTTGTACGATCCCCGTTTCACAGTAAGCTTCAGATCCAACGGCATCTTTATGGTTTGGTACACCAAACACAATGACAGATTGAATACCTAACTCGACTACTTCTTTAATCTCCGCATTCAGGTGGTCTAAAGAATAATGAAACACACCTGGCATCGAAGGCACTTCTCTCTTCACATCATTTTCTTCAACAGCGAAGATAGGATAAATTAAATCTTCTTTATGTAAAAACGTTTCTCGAACCATGGCTCTCATCGATTCAGATCTTCTTAAGCGACGATGACGTCGAAAATTATCAGCGTTCATTAGTATCCTCCCTATTTTCAAAGTAATGCTCTAAACTTTGTAGCAATCCTTCGATCGTATATTCATCTGGAACAACATCTGCTTTCAATCCGTATGATCGAAGCGTTTTATCTGTTATAGGTCCAATTACTCCTATCGTGATCCCTTTCAAACTCTCTTGCAAATCTTTTGTTTGAAGCAGTTCAACAAAATGATGAACAGTGGAAGATGATGTGAACGTTATGACATCGACCTCCCTCTTACTAATAGCCTCTACTAATGGGGCTTGAGAATCCTCAGGAACAACCGTTTCATAAATCGTGAGATCGGTTACATTGAATCCGAGCTTCTCTAATTGCTGAGGCAAGACCTTTCGACTCAAGTTCCCTCTTGGTAACAGGATTGTCTCTTCAGGTTTTCCCTCTCTTGAAAGCGCTGAGATCAATCCTTCTGCCGTATAATCTTCTGGAAGTAGGTCGATCGCAACATGATGTTTTTTAAGTTCTTTTGCTGTCTTACTGCCGACTGCAGCCACTTTACTTTTTGTTGGTAGGGAAGCTTCTTGAAAAAAGAAGCGAACTCCATTTGAACTTGTAAAAACCACCCACTCATAGCCTGAGACATTCAATGTTTGTAGCGCGTGTAAGCGTGGTTTAAACGCAATGAGGGGAATTTCTACAGAAACTCCCCCATGCTTCTCAACTAACCTCGAAAATGTAGCTGCCTGCCCCCGAGCTCTCGTGACTAATACACGTTTCCCTGAGAGCGGTGAAATCATTGATCGAGTTCTTCCTTCACACGATCTAATATCTCTTTAGCACCTTGCTCCTTCATCCTATTCGCAAGTGTGACTCCTACTTGTTTGAAATCAGAACCTGTTTCCATTTCTTTGATGACTACAGAACCATCAGGCTCGCCTACAAGTCCAGTTAATGAAATGGTTCCATCTTTTAATACCGCATGGCCAGCGATAGGTACTTGACAGCCGCCTTCTAACGTATGAAGGTAAGCTCTCTCAGCCAATACAGTTTGCGTTGTGTGCTCATCGTTAAGTTTTTCGAGAAGACTTAGTAACTCATCATCACTTTCTCTGCATTCGATCGAAAGTGCGCCTTGTCCCACTGCAGGTACACATAGATCAGCATCTAGGTATTCAGTGACGATCTCTTTTGACCACCCCATACGATGAAGGCCTGCTGCCGCTAAGACAATCGCATCGTAATCTTCTTCTTCAAGTTTACGTAAGCGAGTGTCGATGTTTCCTCGGATCCACTTGATTTCTACATCAGGTCGAATCGCTTTTAATTGTGCGCCACGTCTAAGGCTACTCGTACCAATTATAGCTCCTTCAGGAAGCTCTCGGAACAATTGCTTCGATTGAGAGATAAGAACATCTCGGAAATCTTCACGCTCAGGTATACACCCGATCGTTAATCCTTCTGGCAGGACGGACGGCATGTCTTTCATGCTGTGCACGGCCATGTCGATTTCTCCCTTTAACATCGCATCCTCGATTTCTTTTACGAAGAGGCCCTTTCCACCAACTTTGGATAAGGTAACATCGAGGATTTTATCTCCTTTAGTAACGATCTCTTTTATTTCAAAATCAACTTCAGGATTGATTTCTTTTAATTTGCTAATCACCCATTTTGTCTGTGTGATCGCTAGCTTACTCCTACGTGATCCAACAATTATCTTCCTCATGTTTTATCCCCCAAACTTTGGTTGTGTTACTCATTAGCTATACCAGAAATGAAATTGTGAAAATGCCCCTGATAAGAATACGTTGATCAGGACGACTACAAATGCGCCAACGTTCCAAAGTGCAAGTGACTTTCCCTCAATGTCTCTGGCGACCTTTTGATATAAATACATGCTGTATGCAATAAGTACGATGAATGAAACGATCACCTTCGTATCCAATAAACTAAACTGATCTACTTTCAGATTCGCCCAAACGATACCTAAGATCAAACTCAATAATAATAGCGGTACACCTAGAACAGTACATAAATACGAAAGCTTTTCTAACTGTGATAAATCACCAAAACGCCATAGTCTTTTACTCAACTTCTTCTCTTTCAACATTTGATAGAGAATTAAGTACATGACTGAGAAAATAAATGAAAGAGAAAAAGCGCCATAAGAAATAAATGCCATGGTGATATGTATGACAGAGAGCTCAGACATGAGCTGTTCTGTTAGCATACTTGAAGCTTGTTCCCTCGTCGCAAATAGGTTGATGGTCATCAAGATGAAACCGAGTACATTTGCAAAGAACACAAAAAAGTCGACTCGGAAAAACCAATTGATCAATAAGGATAATGAAACAATCACCCAAGTATAAAAAAATAACCCCTCAAAAGGTGTCAAAATTGGAAAACCGCCGATTGCAATGATTTGCGTTACGAGAAAAGTTGATTGCAAAATCCACACAATAGAAAGCAACCAGAAGGCAATATGATTTGCCTTCCGGTTGTTTTGCAAGAAGTCAATAAAATACCCCAATACACTTAGTGCGTAAAGAGAAATGGTTAAATCATAAAGCCAGCTGACGTTCGTCACAACTCATGTCTCCTCTCCTAGGAGCGCACTTCTGATGCTCTTAATAAGGCTGAGTAATCAAAGGTTTCTTGCTTTCTTTTTTCTTCGTTTTCTTGTACGCGCTGCTTATGAAGTTCCCGTTCGATTTCTTCTTCAATCGCAAAGATCTTAGTGAAGATCTCGAGAGACTCTTCTGCGTTTGGTTCTCCAGCCATCTCTTTCACTCGAACGATAGGATCTCGTAAAAGTTGGTTAACAATACTCTTCGTATGCTTACTGAGAACTTTCTTTTCACGATCGGAAAGATCCGGAAGCTTCCGTTCAATACTCTTCATCGTTTCAGCTTGAATTGAGAGCGCCTTTGAGCGTAGCGCTGAAATCATCGGCACAACTCCAAGTGTGTTCAACCACTCTCTAAACTGTACAAGATCTTCTTCGATCATCAGTTCAATCTTTTCAGCTTCTTTCTCTCTTTCAGCAATATTCGACTCGACGATCCCTTCAAGGTCATCGATGTCATACAAGAATACTGAATCCATGCTGTTCAATGCAGGGTCAAGATCTCGTGGAACCGCGATATCTACCATGAACAGAGGACGCCCTCTTCTCTTTTTCAATACAGGTTTTACGTTGTCTTCAGTTAACACGTAATTCGAAGATCCTGTTGAACTGATCAGAATATCTGCATCAGATAAAGCTGTATGAATATCATCCATCGAACGTGCTTGTCCCATGAATTGTGAAGCAAGCTCAGATGCTTTCTCAAGAGTACGGTTTACGACGGTTACTTGACTTACGCCGTTACTCTTTAAATGCTTGGCTGTCAATTCACCCATCTTACCGGCGCCCAGAATAACTACATGCTTGTTATCGAGCCCACCGAAGATCTTTTTAGCAAGTTCAACTGCTGCGTAACTGACAGAAACAGCATTTTCCCCAATTTCTGTTTCAGAGTGAGCGCGTTTTGCTAGTGTGATGGCTTGCTTGAAAAGCTGATTGAATATCGTGCCAGTAGTTTGTGATTCCTGTGCAAGTAGGAAAGCATTCCTCACTTGGCCAAGAATCTGTGTTTCTCCTACAACAAGTGAATCAAGACCTGCCGCAACGCGATAAAGATGCTCTGTCGCTGCATCGTTTTCTCGAATTTCTAGATAAGGTCTAAATTCATCTTTTTCAATACCGAACCATTCGGATAGAAAAGCTTTAGAATAATATCTCCCTGTGTGAAGCTGATCAGCTACTACGTAAAGCTCGGTACGGTTACACGTAGAAAGAATGACGGCTTCTAGAATACTTTTAGAGTGACGCAACTTATTTAACGCCTCAGGTAATGTCTCTTCCTGAAACGAAAGTTTCTCTCGTATTTCAACAGGGGCTGTTTTGTGGTTCAACCCTACGACCAGGATGTGCATCGTTCCACCCCCAAATATTGTTAACCCGGAACATGTTCTTATAGTATCAGTTACTATTATTTTAACATGTGACAAAAATCACAGAGTTTCAAATTGTGAACAGACTTTGAAACAAGATGTGATATGATGTAAAAAAAGTATCTAAGCGTTATTATAAGTAGTCATACCACTAATAATGTACCAGAAAACGCAAAGTTTAGCAAAGAACGTGCAATTCTGACAATAGGAGGCTCATTTCTTGAAACGACAAAGTGTTTTTCCAGGCGTTCTGTTTATTGGAATCGGACTATATTTTCTTGTCCAAACTCTAAGTTTGCCCATCTCTGAACAAATCACAAGCTGGCAAATCATCCTGATTCTAATCGGTGTTGCGATGATCATACAGGGTTTGATATCAAAAGAAGGAGCGTTGTTATTCCCTGGTGTGCTCATATTGGGTCTCGGCGTTCACTTCTACTTCGTGAATAAACTCGCACTGTGGCCTAATACGTGGGGGATGTACTCATTAATATTAAGTGTGGCTTACCTTGCTACTTACTACAAAACTAAAAAATCCGGTTTGATACCAGGGTTATTACTATTAGCCCTATCTATTATCGAGCTGCTTTACACAGGTTTTCAACTCTGGCTCGCATCGACCTTTTCGTTTGTTGGGCAATTCTGGCCTTTAGCCTTAATCCTTATAGGAGTTTACTTAGTAGTCAAAAAGAAGTGAGGGTCCAAGCATGTGCTTGGATCCTCACTTCTTTATTATGCTTATAATATCGAGCTCAAAAAGTCTTGCGTTCTTTGTTCTTTTGGATCGTTAAATATATCTGCCGGTTTTCCTTTTTCGACTATTTTTCCATCGTGCATGTAAACGACCCAGTCAGCTACTTCACGGGCGAAGCCCATTTCGTGCGTAACGACTACCATCGTCATGCCTTCTTTGGCAAGTTCCTTCATCGTTGAAAGAACCTCTCCGACCAATTCTGGGTCTAGAGCAGATGTTGGCTCATCAAACAACATGATTTCAGGCTTCATAGCAAGTGATCTCGCTATAGCTACTCGCTGTTTTTGGCCTCCTGATAATTTATTTGGGTACACATCCGCTTTATCAGCTAGACCAACTTTTGCGAGGAGCTCTCTGCCTTCTTTTTCTGCTTGAGCTCTCTTCATTTTTTTCACCTGTAAAGGGGCTTCTATTACATTATTCAATACCGTCTTGTGAGGAAATAGGTTGAAATGCTGGAACACCATTCCGACCTTTTGACGAACTTTGTTTAAATTGTCTTTATTTGGTTCGATCGTTTGTCCTTCTATAATGACTTTCCCGCTATTTTTTATCTCAAGGAAGTTCATACAACGCAGAAGTGTACTCTTACCGGATCCACTCGCACCGATCAATACGACCACGTCACTCTCTTTCACTTCCATATCGATATCTTTCAATACATGAAGATCTCCAAACGACTTGTTCAGTTTCTCTACTCGAATCATTTCACCTTTTTCTGCCATTATACTGCACCTCTCTTCTTAATCACTCGCGGACAATCGTTTCTCAAGCAGGTTAACCAGTAGTGTAAAGATGAGAACGAGTACTAGATAGTAAACTGCTACGATCAATAGATAAGTCATTTCATCAAATGTCCTTGCTCCCTGTGTAGTTGCTACACTGAACAACTCAGGAAGGGCTATAAATGCTGCTAGAGACGAGTCTTTTAATCCAATGATGAACTGGTTTCCAAGTGGAGGCAGTGCGCGTCTGAATGCCTGAGGTAAAATAATCCGTCTCATTGCAAGCGTATGACTCATACCAAGTGAACGCCCTGCTTCCATTTGTCCTTTATCAATGGATTGAATCGAACCACGAAAGATCTCTGCGATATAGGCACCATTATGAAGAGCTAATCCAATAGATGCAGCCCAAAATTTCGGGATATTAAATTCCGTTAAACCAAAATAGAAAATAAAGATTTGAACGATTAGAGGGGTTCCTCGAATTACAGCTATGTACACATTGGCGATCCAATTCAATACTTTAACTTTGGATATTTTAAATAAAGCAAAAAGTAAACCGATAAATACGGCAATTAAAATGGATACTGCAGTTACCCGAATGGTTAGCCAGAGACCTTCAAAAAAGACAGGATAACTACTTAATAGTGTTTCAAAAAAATGAGAGAATGTAGGCAAGAACAATCAGCTCCTTCGATTTCAATAAACGCTTACTGGTAAAAAAGAATGTGTGCGCTAGCACACATTCCTTTCCTTACTCATTGTCAGGGTTCTGGGTGATGTCTACTCCGATGTATTCCTCACTAAGTTGTTTCAGCGTTCCATCTTCTTTAAGCTCCATGATCGCTTTGTTAACAGCTTCAAGTAAGTTCTTATTTTCTTGCTTGATCGCTACTGCTTGTTCACTTGTGCCGAGTTGCTCAACTTTTTCAACTTTAAATCCTTCTTCGATCGCTTGCTTACCAGTAATATCATCTGTGATAACAGCGTCATGCTTTCCTTCACTCAACGCACGTAGTGCTGTTTGGTCACTATCGTAGTTAGAGATCTTATCTGTATATTCCTGAGCTGACTTTTCGTAAGTGGACCCTTTGGAAACTGCTACATCTTTACCAGCTAGATCTTCTACGCTCTTAATATCGCTACCAGGTTGAACATAAAGTACTGGACCAGAATAATAGTATGGTTCACTAAAGTTAACTGCTTTCTTTCGCTCTTCAGTAATCGTATGACTCGCTACAGCTGCATCATATCGACCAGATTTAATCGCTGATACCATACCACTAAACTTAAACTTTTCTACTTCGGGCTCAAGACCAATTTTCTCAGCAATCGCTTTTCCTACTGCTACATCATAGCCTGAAAGGTCTCCATTCTCGTCCACTGTACTGAATGGAGGGAATTCACCAGAAACAACATAGCGGAATTTCCCGTCTTCGGTTAGTTCTAAGTTACTACCTTCTTCTCCAGACCCTTCTGAACCGCCATTATTACTATTTCCTTCGTTTCCTCCTCCACATGCTGCAAGAATTAAAACGAGAGATAGTAACACAGCTGTTAAAAAACTCCACTTTCTTTTCATTAAACTTGTCCCCCTTAACGACTATTCGAATAGCAGTTAATGTTATGTAAACTGCGGTATTGCAATCATACCAATATTTAGATATTTCATTCAATTGTCACTTTTTACTCACATCCCTTCTAAGAGCCCAAATATCACCAAAGTATTAACTGAGTGGACTCATACTGATGTTTGCTCTCATTTGTTCCTATTCCCAACATAATGGTAATACAAACCTTGTTTTTTCAATTTTTAGAAAAATAGACCGATAAAAAAGACCTGGCTTTACGCCAAGTCTCCAGCTTGTCGAGAAACCGAAGTCATTATTCGGTGCTCCCGATGCCGTAGTCGATGACGATCGCAGGCTTTCCGCGGACGAACGTCCAAGCCCGAGGTGAAATCCACACCCCGGACTCGGCCGCCCGTTCTACCGCAGGAGTCCGCGATCGTCTCTCCTACTTAATTTGAATTAATCCAAAAAGAACGTTCCGTCCCAATGGTTTAAAAGAGATCATGACAACCCCTTTGCCATCAACGACTATTCTAATCCAACACCGTACTTCCCTACATACTAAAGACCTGGCATTTACGCCAGGTCCATCATTAAATATATGATTTAATTGCACTCCAGACATCTTCTTTACCTTGTCCTGTTTGAGAAGAAAACGTAACGAGCTTATCTGTCGGCTCTAATTTTAAGGTTTGGTTCACAACCTTAAGATGCTTTGCCCACTTCCCCTTAGGGATCTTATCAGATTTAGTAGCCACAACGATGACAGGAATCTCATAATGTTTTAACCAATCGTACATCATCACATCATCATTGGAAGGCGCATGTCTTAGGTCTACGATTAGAATGACTGCTTTTAAGTCTTCACGATCCGTTAGATACGTTTCGATCATGCGGCCCCATGCATCTCTTTCTTTTTTTGAGACCTTAGCAAATCCATAGCCTGGGACATCGACAAAATAGAGCAGTTCGTTAATAAGGTAAAAGTTAAGCGTCTGTGTTTTACCAGGTTTACCTGACGTTCTCGCAAGGTTCTTACGATTGATCAACGTATTGATCAATGAAGATTTCCCTACGTTCGATCTACCTGCAAGACCGATTTCAGGTAAGTGATCATCAGGGTATTGTTCAGGCTTAACAGCACTAATAATAAAATCAGATTTCGTTACTTTCATTTCTTTTCCCCCACAAGTGCGGTTTTTAACACTTCATCTAGATGACTCACCGGTAGGAATGTAAGGTCATTTCTTATACTCTCAGGGATATCTTCTAGATCTTTCTCATTTTCTTTTGGCATGATAATTGTCGTAAGACCTGCACGGTGAGCACTCAATGACTTTTCTTTCAAGCCACCGATAGGCAGCACTCTCCCACGCAAGGTGATTTCCCCTGTCATACCGACATCTCTTCGAACGGCTTTACCAGTTAGCGCAGAAACAAGTGCCGTTGCGATGGTAATACCTGCTGAAGGACCGTCTTTTGGAGTAGCTCCTTCAGGGACATGAATATGAATATCATTGTTTTCATGGAAAGCAGGATCAATGGAAAGCTCCTTAGAGCGAGAACGAATATAGCTAAATGCTGCCTGTGCAGACTCTTTCATAACGTCTCCAAGCTTACCTGTTAGAATCAACTTTCCTTTACCAGGTGACAGGGACACTTCGATCGCTAATGTATCGCCACCCGCTGTCGTATACGCAAGTCCCGTTGCAGTCCCTACTTGGTCTTCTGCTTCTGCTTCTCCATAGCGGAACTTAGGATGTCCTAATAACTCTTCTAACATTTTCTCTGTTACCACGACACGCTTCTTTTCACCAGATACGATGAGTTTAGCCGCTTTACGGCAGACCGTAGCAATCTGGCGTTCTAAGTTACGAACCCCAGCTTCTCTCGTATAATGGCGAACTAACTTAGTGAGGCTTTCATCTCTTATTTGAAGGTTACTTTTCTTTAGACCATGTTCTTTCAACTGTCTAGGTAAAAGGTAACTTTTTGCGATGTTAACCTTTTCGATTTCTGTATAACCTGCAATCTGAATCACTTCCATACGATCCAGTAACGGAGCAGGGACTGTAGCAAGATTGTTAGCTGTAGTCACAAACATGACTTTAGAAAGGTCATACGGCTCTTCAATATAGTGGTCACTAAATGAATTGTTTTGTTGAGGGTCTAATACTTCAAGCATCGCAGCAGAAGGATCGCCTCTAAAATCATTCGACATCTTATCGATTTCATCTAGAAGAAAAACAGGATTGATCGTTCCAGCTTTCTTCATCCCTCTGATAATTCGACCCGGCATCGCGCCAACGTACGTTCTACGATGACCTCTAATTTCAGCTTCATCCCTAACGCCGCCTAGAGAAATGCGAACAAATTCACGTCCAATCGACCTTGCAACAGACTTAGCTAAGGAAGTTTTTCCGACTCCAGGAGGTCCTACAAGACATAGGATAGGTCCTTTTAGTGAGTTCGTTAGCTGTTGAACTGCAAGGTATTCAAGTACTCGTTCTTTCACTTTTTCAAGTCCATAATGATCTTCATTCAAAATCTTTTCTGCATGGTGAATATCAAGGTTATCCGTCGTTTCCTTTGACCATGGCAATTGAATTAACCAATCGATATAATTGCGAATAACAGAACTTTCAGCTGAACTTTGAGGAATCTTTTCATAGCGATCCAATTCTTTGTAAGCCATTTCCTGAACGTTTTCTGGCATGTTCGCTTCTTCAATCTTTTCTTTTAATGTAGCGATCTCACCAGTCTTTCCTTCTTTTTCGCCAAGCTCATTCTGTATTGCCTTCATTTGCTCACGCAAGTAATATTCTTTTTGTGTTTTCTCCATAGAACGCTTTACACGCTGTCCAATTTTCTTTTCTAAGTCGATGACATCTTTCTCATTTTGAAGGATTTCAATCAGCTTATTCAAGCGATCATGGGTACTATACGTTTCAAGAATTTCTTGCTTTTGTCTGATTTTAAGAGAGAGATGTGATGCGATGATGTCCGCTAACCTACCCGGCTCTTCGATATCGTTTACAGAAGCAAACGTTTCAGCTGTAACTTTTTTTGATACTTTAATATATTGTTCGAATAAATCGAGCGCCGTTCTCATCAAAGCTTTATCTTCGATTGTTGAATCGATCGCTTCTTCAATCCGCTCAATTTGTACTTCATAATAATTCTCATTTTCTTTGAAATCAACAATTTTCCCACGCTGTATTCCTTCCACAAGGACACGGATCG
This sequence comes from Anaerobacillus sp. ABR4_321, assembly GCF_056158505.1. Taxonomy (NCBI): domain Bacteria; kingdom Bacillati; phylum Bacillota; class Bacilli; order Caryophanales; family Bacillaceae; genus Anaerobacillus; species Anaerobacillus sp. ABR4_321. The sequence goes on along the minus strand of NZ_JBSWTK010000001.1, from coordinate 1,884,442 downwards.
TCCCATTTGGAAGCTTCAGCATTTGTTTTACGGTAGCGAGCGTTCCGACCTGGTATATATCATCTTCTTCAGGAGTTTCTATCTCTACTTCTTTCTGCGTTGAAAGAAATATTTGTTGATCATCCATCATAACCTGTTCTAGTGCTTGTACTGACTTATCACGGCCAACATCTAAATGAAGAACCATTGATGGATAAACAAGCAATCCTCTTAAAGGAAGTAATGGCAATGTTTTATGTTCATTATTCAATCTAAGGCACCTCCACACAACAAACTATTACGTTATTTATACTCTATTTCCGAGTCCACATTGTTGATAAGTTGTACTTCATTGTATCCTAACTTTCTTATACTTGTCTAATCTTCCCTGCTCAAACGGATAAAAAACTTATGAGCATGTAGAAAAGCCCGACTTAGCTGCCGGGCTGAGTTTTTCCTATAGAAAAAGATGGAAACTCTTCTGCTTTTTCTAACAAAAACGCTACATCGAATACTTGTGAAAGATGGGTGACTGGCATTACGGTAATACCTTCTATTGTTTTAAGCATCTCTTCGTTGTTCTCCTCAGGGATAATCGCGATCTTAGCTCCAGCATCCCGTGCAGCTGAGACTTTTGCGAACACACCTCCGACAGGTTTAACTGCTCCGTGAATACTAATTTCACCTGTCATGGCAATTCTGTTATTGATCGGACTCCCTTTGATCGCAGAGTAAATTCCTGTCGCGATCGCGACACCAGCTGATGGACCATCTACAGGTGCACCACCAGGGAAATTAATATGAAGGTGGTAAAGGGTTGATGGGACTCCCATCGACTTTAACACCGTTAACACGTTTTCCACTGAAGATTTAGCGAGACTTTTTCTTCTTATGGATTTGCTCTGATTGCCAATGCTCTCTTCTTCAACAATGCCCGTTATAGTGACACTACCGTCTTTGCCTTGATCCGACTTAACGGCCGTCACTTCGATCTCAAGGAGGGCCCCAGTGTTTGGGCCATAAACTGCTAACCCATTGACCAATCCTACTTGCGAACGATTCGGTACTTTTCTTTCTGGCCTAGGAGTTAATCTGCTCGCATGAATGACCCACTCCATATCACCCGCAGTGATCTTATTTCTGTTTTCGGTAATCGCTAGACCAGCCGCGATTTGCATAAGATTCACGGCTTCCCGTCCATTTCTAGCATACCGGCTTATTCGGTCGATGCCTTCTTCTACAATCGTTAGATTCAGCTTCTTTGCAGAGCGAGCAGCTATCTTCGAAATTTCATCTTGTGTCAACTCTCTGAAAAACACCTCCATGCATCGTGAACGAATAGCTGGAGGAATATCATCAGGAGATCTCGTTGTAGCCCCAATCATTCTGAAATCAGCAGGCAATCCATTTTGAAAGATGTCGTGGATATGAGCAGGAATGTTCGAGTTTTCTTCACTATAATACGCACTTTCTAAGAAAACTTTTCGGTCCTCTAAGACTTTTAACAGCTTATTGATCTGAATAGGATGAAGTTCTCCTATTTCATCAATAAACAGAATCCCGCCATGCGCATTCGTGACCGCTCCTTGTTTTGGTTGTGGGATGCCAGCTTGTCCCATCGCACCAGCACCCTGGTAGATAGGATCATGGACAGAACCAATCAGCGGATCTGCAATTCCTCTCTCATCGAACCGTGCAGTCGTTGCATCGAGTTCAACAAAAATCGCAGAGGGTTTGAACGGTGTCATTCTGTTTCGCTTGGCTTCTTCTAGCACAAGCCTTGCTGCTGCCGTTTTTCCTACACCAGGCGGTCCATAAATAATGACGTGCTGGGGGTTAGGCCCACAGATGGCTGCCTTAAGAGTTCGTATCCCTTCTTCTTGACCAACAATCTCAGAAAAACCAGAAGGCCTTATTCTCTCTGATAACGGTTCACTCAACGAAATATTTCGAAGTCTTCTCAACTGCTCCATTTCTTTTCGAGCTTCCTTATCTATCGAAACTTTCTGGGTTCTTTGATTCCTTAGTAGATTCCAGAAATATAAACCAATTACAATCCCAAAAAACAATTGTATAGCGAGTGCAACACCTGTCCAATTCATAACAAGTACCTCCTGGAGAATAATCAATAGCATTAGTATCTCCTGAGGTAGTGTTCCATAAACCGGAAACTTGGAAAGGATTATCCAAAAAGAAAAACCAACCACATTCGTGGTTGGTTGATTCTTTATGCGCTCTCTTTAGGGGATTCTTTGCCCTCTTCAATTACTGATCCGTCCTCTAAAACGAGGCGAGGAGAAGTTTTCTCACTTACAGTCGATGCAGTAAGAACGCACTTTTTAATTTCTTCACGAGAAGGAAGATCGTACATCACATCGAGCATAATCCCTTCGATGATTGAACGTAATCCACGAGCACCAGTTTTTCTTTCAATCGCTTGCTTAGCGATTTCAACTAGCGCATCATCCTCGAATTCAAGCTCAACATCATCTAACTCGAGAAGTTTTTGATATTGTTTTACAAGAGCATTCTTTGGCTTAGTAAGAATCTCAACAAGAGCTTCTTCATCAAGTGGTTCTAAGCTTCCAATAACAGGTAGACGTCCGATGAATTCTGGAATCAATCCAAAGCGAAGTAAATCTTCTGGAAGTACCTTGCTTAAGTATTCACCTGGCTTCAAGTCATCTTGCTTAGCTTCACCACTAAACCCAATTACTTTCTTACCGAGACGACGCTTGATGATTTGCTCGATGCCATCAAACGCTCCTCCGCAAATAAAGAGAATGTTCGTTGTGTCGATTTGAATAAATTCTTGATGAGGATGCTTACGTCCACCTTGTGGAGGAACACTTGCAGTTGTTCCTTCAAGAATTTTAAGTAGTGCTTGCTGTACCCCTTCACCAGATACATCTCGTGTAATCGATGGGTTCTCAGACTTACGAGCAACTTTATCGATTTCATCGATATAGATGATCCCTTTTTCAGCTTTTTCAACATCATAGTCAGCAGCTTGAATTAGTTTGAGCAAGATGTTCTCAACATCTTCCCCAACATAACCAGCTTCAGTTAGTGATGTTGCATCAGCAATCGCGAATGGAACATTCAAGATTCTCGCAAGAGTCTGTGCTAAAAGTGTTTTACCACTACCAGTAGGACCGATCAGAGCAATGTTACTCTTAGAAAGTTCTACTTCATCAGACTTTGAAGTAGCGTTGATACGCTTATAGTGGTTGTATACAGCTACAGAAAGTGATTTCTTAGCTTTTTCCTGGCCAATTACGTAATCATCAAGAATTTGGCAGATTTCATGAGGTTTTGGAACCTCTTTAAAATCAACCTCTTCTTCAGTTCCAAGCTCTTCTTCTACGATTTCAGTACATAGCTCAATACATTCGTCGCAAATATATACACCTGGACCCGCAACAAGTTTTCGAACTTGATCCTGTGTTTTACCACAGAAGGAACATTTAAGTTGCCCTTTTTCATCGTTAAATTTAAACATGAAATCACCCCTAACCGTTGATCTCGATGAAATCCGAATAGTGAAATTGCAAAGGTCTCTGCTATTTCGTCTTTAGAAACGCTGATCACTAATAAGCAATTCTAACGGGCATTCACCAATGGTTTTTCAACCCTGATTATGTATTGAAATTGTATCATATAACGCAAAAGGTTATGAAGCAAAACGACTCTTAGGAGACTTAATATGTATTGAGTAATTGTCCTACTACTATGTTTATCTAAAATATATGTTTTCATTACAACATATTTGTGTAATAAACAAGGCGCATAATGCGCCTTGTTTATCTATGATGATCTATTAAGCTTTTTTGCTGTTGTCTACTAATACATCGATTGCTTTACGAACGCGGAGGTCACCTTTAAGTGCAGCGTCGCCGCCTTGCATCGCTAGCATTTGACGAATTTGTTCTTCTTCCATGTTATACATAGCTGCCATCTTAGCAAGCTCTTCGTTAACTTCTTCCTCAGAAACTTCGATGTTTTCTGCATCAGCGATCGCTTCAAGAGTAAGGTTTGTGCGTACACGCTTTTCGCCATCCTCTTGCATTTGCTCACGAAGTGCTTTCTCATCTTGACCAGAGAACTGATAGTACATCTCAAGGTTCATGCCCTGCTGCTGTAGACGTTGTTCAAATTCTTGAAGCATACGATCAACTTCAGAGTCAACCATTGCAGATGGAAGATCGATTTCGCTGTTTTCAGTTGCTTTTTCGATCAACGTATCTTTCTTCTTCATATCAGCATCTTCAGCTTTTTGCTTCTCAAGATTTTCTTTTGTAGTCTTTTTAAGCTCATCAAGAGATGCTACTTCTTCGTTAACATCTTTAGCGAACTCATCATCTAGCTCAGGAAGCTCTTTACGCTTGATGTCGTGAACTTTTACTTTGAAAGTAGCTTCTTGTCCAGCAAGGTTTTCAGCATGGTACTCTTCAGGGAAAGTAACTTTTACTTCCTTCTCAGCTCCAGCTTTTTCACCTACTAGCTGCTCTTCGAAACCAGGGATAAATGTGTTAGATCCTACTTCTAGAGAGTAGTTTTCACCTTTTCCGCCTTCAAATGGTTCTTCGCCAAGGAAGCCTTCGAAATCGATGATTGCTGTATCTCCCTCTTGGATCTCGCCATCTTCAACGACTACTAGCTCAGCATGCTTTTCTTGAAGCCCTTTAAGCTCAGCTTCAACATCTTCATCTGTTACTGTAGTGTCTTCTTCTTCAACTTCAAGTCCTTTGTACTCGCCAAGCTTTACTTCAGGCTTAACTGTAACAGTAGCTTTGAAGATAAGGTTTTTACCTTTTTCAATTTGCTCGATGTCAACTTCTGGGCGATCGACAGGGTCGATTCCAGCTTCTTCTACAGCTTCTGAATAAGCTTTAGGAAGGATGATATCAAGAGCATCTTGATAAAGAGATTCTACGCCAAAGCGCTTTTCAAATAGTGAACGAGGTACCTTTCCTTTACGGAATCCAGGTACATTAACCTGTTTTACAACTTTTTTGAACGCCTCGTCTAGTGCTGTATTTACCTCACCAGCATCAACTTCTACTGTAAGGACGCCTTGATTACCTTCAAGCTTTTCCCAATTTGCAGTCATTTACACATTCCCTCCAACAATAAATATATTTCCACTAATCGAGCGTTTAAAAAAAGATGACGCTTTTTGGAGTATAAAAGCGCCAGAAGGCTTTTTTAAACGATCTCTTTTACTAGTAAATATGGGTTTGCAACCATTTTATTATAACATAGTGCAGGTGCTTTTCAATACATACAGTATGATTCACACTGCCTTTACCATTGTTCAGCTTACCTATTTTTGCTTCGATTCGCAAGTGAAAAGGATCTGTTTCCAGCTATTTCTAATCGAATGGTCGATAAAAGGGTTGATTCTCGATTCGCTTGATTCGATCAGCTGGCACCTCAAACTCCGAAGGCTTAACGCCATAAATACTTCCGATTTCTTGACGAGTATAGCTTTCTCCATTTATTTCAGAAGCTACGATATGTACTGCGGCAGCCCAAACAGAACTATTCTTTGGATCAGCTTCGAATGGAGAAATAGCAAAGAGATAGTGCCACCAGATCTGCATGCACATTTCAAACAGCACTGGATTTTCCTGTTCAACATGATCAGATAATTTCTTCTTTACATCTAACGAAAATTCTTGAATAAAAATGTCTGTCAACTCAGACGGATTGACAGAAATCTCTCTTCCAAACTTATGTATGGTCACTTCTTGATCTAGTTTCTTTTCTCTTAACACTTGCAGAACAAGACTTTTTAGAAGTGGGTCTTTCCCTGTTGCGTTTATGTATGCTAAATATGCAGGTATAGCCTTCTCTTCGCTGATATTACTCAGTTTTTGAATCGCTAACCATTGTTTTTCCGTCTTTTCACTTTCGAGATAGCTTATCAACATGTCTGCTTCTTCTTCCGGAACGTCTTCATACTGTTCATCAGAAGTGATGTCGTAGCCAGTCATTTTTCTACTAAAATGTAAAAGCTGATAGAGCGACTCCGCAATGTTCGACGGAAGCTGGTTTTCTTGAAGAACCGCTTCGATCATCGTAACTACTTTTTGATACTTTCCAAGCTGAACCAGTATCGATATGTATACTTGAAAAATGTCGTAATAATCTCCGATCCCCTGTTGCATCATCTTTTCGCAACGTTCAGAGGCTTCTGTCAACTCTCCTAGTTCTACAAGACTGAGTACTAACCCAAAATGGCCCTGTGGGTGGTCAGGATCTATCTCTAATAGTTGACGAAAATGTTCATGTGCCTGATCGATCTTCTTTTCTTTAAGGGCTGCCATTCCTTTTTCGGCAAGCTTGCCTGCCACATTTGGAAAATAAACGATTTTCCTTTCATGTTTTTCTTTGTCCATAGACGTATTCGCTCCACTCTCTTATATTCTCTATTAAAAGAGTTTTCAGCAGGAAAGGCGCAGCTACGATTAGCTTACAGTTTATCAGTATAAAGAAGTAAACTCAAGTTACAGTACTCCCTTGCTTTCTTCCTCCAGTCATTACTAACGTACCCTAACTACGAGTATTAAAAACAGGGAGCTCTCCAAACTACGGTTTCAAATAAAAAAAGCCTTCTATCTAAAAGATAAAAGACTTTGAGAATATGTATATGGCGTCCCAGGAGAGATTCGAACTCCCGACCCACAGCTTAGAAGGCTGTTGCTCTATCCAGCTGAGCTACTGGGACATCGTTTGCCGGCTAGCGACAAATATAAATATACCTAAGTAACATAATAAAGTCAATACCAATTCTTAAGAAAAACTGGATGATTTTACTGTCAGTGATGGGCAAGCATTTTGGCCAATTGCTCAATCATCTGACAGTAAACTCTCACAGTATTGTTCTAGGAACTTAGCTTATACGTCTTTGTAAGTTCATCTACCCGTTCTCCTTGATGATCATAAAAAACAACCTGCACTTCATCATGTACCCATTCTACTATTGCGTATGTTTTTATCGTTGGCTTTCTAGGTAAGCTGATGCTTCCTGGGTTAAGGAATAAAATATTTGAATCAAAATGAACAGTCGCTTCATGAGAATGTCCGAAGCAAACAAGGTCCGCTCCCGTCTCTTCTGCTTTATAAGCTAAATTCATCAAGTTCATCTTAACACCGTACAAGTGACCATGTGTTGCAAAAACTGTTTTTCCGCCCACTGTCTCAGCAACATTCTCAGGGTATCGTGTATCAAAATCACAATTTCCCCTAACTCGTAGCTGAAAAGAGGTCATTCGGGAATCATCGTAGTCAAACTCGGAATCACCGCAATGTACCATACATACAACTTCTTCTTGATGCCTCCGAACGAGATTCTGGAGCTCTTCAGATGAGCTATGGTTGTCACTTACAACGAGTATCTTCATATTTTATCACCTCATTTTATAGTAGTTCTTGAAATGCTTCTTCCAATCGATCAAGAGCTTCCCCTCTATGTGAAATAGAATCTTTTTCTTCCGGGGAAAGTTCAGCCATTGTCTTTTGATAAGATGGAACGAAAAAGATTGGGTCGTAGCCAAAGCCCTCATAACCTGATCGTTTATGAGCAATTCTACCTTCACACGATCCTGAAAAGATTTCAGTCTTTTTACCAGGGCTCGCAACAGCTAACACGCATTGAAACGAAGCTGTTCTCTTGTCATCTGGTACGCCTTTTAATTCTGTTAACACTTTATCAATGTTAGCTTCATCATCTTTCTCTGGACCTGCATACCTTGCAGAATAAACACCAGGTTCACCATCTAAGGCGTCGATGACTAATCCAGAATCATCAGCAATCACGATCTGATTCGTCATACGCATGATCGTTTCAGCTTTTAAAACGGCATTTTCGGCAAAAGTAGTACCTGTTTCTTCCACATCCGGTGCTTCTTCCATGTCTAAGAGTGAGATTACTTGTAACTGTTCCGTTTCAAAGCGACGTTTAAACTCTTTAACTTTCCCGCTATTCTTCGTGGCTACAAGAAGCTTACGCATTTTCACTCGTACCTCCTTTGATTTTCTCCGAAAACTCACCGATTACGTCCGCTTGTTTGATGATCAGTTCTTCTATTCCTGACTGTGCGAGTGAAAGCATTTCGTTCATTTGGTTCATGGTAAACGTTGCTTCTTCCCCGGTACCCTGAACTTCCACAAACTCACTTTTCCCTGTCATCACAATGTTCATATCTACCTGGGCTGTCGAATCTTCTTTATAACAGAGGTCAAGGATAGCCTCACCGTCTTTATTGATCCCTACAGATGTAGCAGCCAGAAAATCCGTTATCGGCATCTTCTTGATCTGTTTATTTGCTAGGGCTTTTTCTATAGCAAGTGCCATCGCCACAAATGCTCCAGTGATCGATGCGGTGCGTGTTCCACCGTCTGCCTGGATAACGTCACAATCGATCCAGATCGTCCGTTCACCTAGTGCTTCAAGGTCAATGACAGTACGAAGGGCACGTCCGATGAGGCGCTGGATTTCCATCGTGCGTCCTCCCACTTTACCTTTACTAGACTCTCGAATATTTCGCTGTTCCGTAGCTCTCGGCAGCATCGCGTACTCTGCAGCTACCCAGCCTTTTCCTTGCCCCCTCATAAAAGGTGGAACCCTTTCTTCAATTGAAGCATTACAAATCACTTTCGTATCCCCAACTGAGATTAATACAGAACCTTCAGGGTGCTTAACGTAATCTTTCTCAATATGTATAGTTCGTATTTCATTATGTTCACGTCCATCGACTCTCATAATCTTCCTCCTGTTCATCGGTGCCTGTGGAACCTGTGCCTTTCTTTCATTTACAAAATAAAAAAGGGCAGTATTCCTGCCCTTTCATCCTATCATATTCTATTTTAAAAACCTACTTTGTTAACCTCTACAGGCCTTGTAACCGGTTCAGAGACAACGTTTCCTGAATCGTCTATGACCTCTTCATGTCCATCGACTGTAATGGCAACTTCTTTGACATCAGCATTTTCAGTAAGAGAAAGAACGAGGCTATTTAGAAGCTCCTGCTCCAATACCTTCTCCTCAGCTCCTGTTAAGATCGCTTCATTAAAATCAAGAGTAAGCAAGCCATCCTTATTTACTGAATCAAGTAGTTTTAAGTCTTTTGAGAACTGACTAAATAATCCTGAGTGTACAGGAGGTCCCTCTAAGAGACCTGTAATCACACCATTCACATCGTTCTTAACGCCTTCCATCCGCTTTGTTACTGGTACATAGTACGTATAGTCATCATTTTGAGCCATAAAGTATACCGTAACCGCAGTACTATTTGATACATCGACTACGTTGCCCATTTCATGATTAATTCCATCTGCTCTGCTTACGTTTTCACCGATCGGCGTTCCATTCACAGGCATTTCTGTTTGGTCAAATCCGTTTATTTGAATCTTAACATTTTTGACGCCTTCAAATTGAGTAAGCGTCCACGTAACAGCTTCTAATATTTGCTTTTCATATGCAGCAGAATAGTCCTTGAATTCTTCTGAAAAGTCCACTACGAGCGTATCATCGACCTGATTGATTCCATTCACAACCGTTCCTGCTGGCAAAACTGCTTGAAACCCGTTTGGCAGCATTTCTGTAATCGGTCCATCGATCACTAAGTATTCCAATGCCTGTTTTGCAGCTCCTTCAACCGCAGGAAGTTGAACCGTTTGCGGAACGACCATCCCATTCGAATCTAACAAGTATAGTTCACGAGTCGACATATTTGCCGATGCTTCAGAATCTCCCTCTGTAGATTCAGACGTATCTGGAGCTTCTGCATTACTGTCATCTACTTGTTCACCTTCTTCAGCGTAGTCAACCTTTGGTGGATCAATTTCTTTCAACGTTTTGTCAAACCCAAATCCGCAACCAGATATTATTATCATACATAAAAGCAACAGACCCGTGATTATAGCCCCACGTAAACGCATAGCTATCCCTCCTCAGATGGTTTGTACTATCATTTATACGAGCTACAATCCAATTTAGACCACGGGAATGAAAACTTATGAACAAGCAAAACAAAAACCTCCATTCATCTTTAAGAATGGAGGTCAATTTGTTTTACGGTTTCAACTGGATATTCGAGCCAATGATTGGCTATCTTAGTAAAATTCCCTATTGAATCTGTTGTTAAAAATGTATGAGATGGTTTGTCATCCCCTGTATACAACAATGAGCTGTACTCTAGAATTCCGCTTATTTCATAAGCCGTTTCATCACCAGAACAAATGATTGAGATCTCATCACCCATAACGGATTGGATGACTTTTTCGAGTAATGGGTAATGGGTGCACCCTAAAATAATTGAGTCGATCCCTTTATCCTTAAGCGGCTTTAATGTTGTACTGACGATTTCATATGTTTCATCGCTATCAAGGTTCCCTGATTCTACAAGCGGCACAAACGGTGGACAAGCAAGGCTCTCTACCTTTATATCATTATTGATCGACTTTAATGCATCTTCATATGCACCGCTCGCAATCGTACCCGCTGTACCGATGACCCCTATGTGCGAATTTGTAGTTACTTTAATAGCACTACGAGCTCCAGGGTTTATCACACCACGTACTGGAATCGCAAGCTGCTCCTGTAACTCTTTAAGAACGACCGCTGTCGCCGTGTTGCATGCAATAATCAGCATTTTTATTTGATACTTTTCAAGTAAATAGTTCGTCATTTCCCATGTGTACTGCCTTACTTCTTCTGATGGTCTTGGTCCATAAGGACATCTTGCTGTATCGCCTAAATACACGATTTCCTCTTTTGGCAGCTGCCTCATTACTTCTTTCGCAACGGTCAAACCGCCAACACCAGAATCAATAATACCTATCGGTTTGTTCAATGTATTTCGCCTCTCAAATCTGCACTACGTTATTTTTTCTCCATCTCGCTATAGAGCAAGGCAAGACTCTCTTCAAGAGCTTTCATTTGATCATCAGAAAATTTCATCGTTTTTTCTTCTAAATATGCTTGCCTTTTCTGGATAACTCTTCTAATGATGTCTTGGCCTTTTTCTAATATATGAATTCGCACGACTCTTCTATCATGTGGGTCCTTCACTCGTTTTACAAGATCAGTTTTCTCCATTCGGTCAACGAGATCAGTCGTTGTACTACATGCTAGGTACATTTTATTTGATAGTTCTCCAATTGTTAGATCTCCATTATCTGAAAGCCACTGCAACGCAAGGAATTGTGGTGGAGTTAGTGAGAATTCGCCTAATAATTCACGTCCATGCTGCTTAATAATTCCTGCTACCATACGGAGTGACTTTTCTATATCAACGATTGATGCTGGTGTTTTCGTTAGTTCTTCAGGCATCGTGATCCCCCTATCTATTTCATACATCTATTTTGATTGTAACCCTCCACAAATGCAAGAGGAGAGCATTACCGTTTATTTATGCAATTAGGCAATCGATTCAAAAAAAGAAGAGCTATAGGGATCTATAGCTCTTCAGTAGCGAAATGTTCTTGCACATAGTCAACAACTTCCTGATTTGTTGCAAGAGAAAGTATATGATCGATATGAGAAGAAATTTCTTCTTTTGATAACTTAGTCATCTGACTTCTAGCAGGTAGGATAGAGGTAGCACTCATGCTAAATTCATCTAGTCCAAGTCCGAGTAGAATTGGAATAGCGATTTGGTCGCCTGCCATCTCACCGCACATACCAGCCCACTTACCTTCTTTATGAGCTGCGTCGATTACCATTTTAACTAAACGTAGAATAGCTGGGTTGTATGGCTGATAAAGGTAAGAAACCTTTTCGTTCATACGGTCAGCAGCCATCGTGTATTGAATGAGGTCATTCGTTCCAACACTAAAGAAGTCTACTTCCTTAGCAAATACATCTGCCATCGCAGCAGTTGCAGGAATTTCAACCATCATACCGATTTCAATGCTATCTGAAACGTCAACGCCTTCTCCAGTAAGCTCCTCTTTCACGTCTAGCAGCATTGTTTTCGCTTGACGGAATTCATCTACTGAAGCGATCATTGGGAACATTACCTTCAGATTTCCGTATACACTTGCACGAAGCAGCGCACGAAGCTGCGTACGGAAGATCTCAGTTTCTTCAAGGCAAAGACGAATTGCACGGAAACCTAGGAAAGGATTCATTTCCTTTGGTAGATTAAGATATGGAAGCTCTTTGTCTCCTCCGATATCAAGAGTACGGATTACGACTGGCTTACCGTCCATTTTTTCGAGCACTTCTTTATAAGCATTAAACTGTTCTTCTTCTGTTGGAAGCTCGTTTCTACCCATGTAAAGAAACTCTGTACGGTAAAGCCCAACACCTTCACCACCGTTTTCAAGAACGCCTTTTACATCTTCAGGAGTCCCGATGTTCGCCGCAAGCTCAACATGCTTCCCATCTTTGGTAGTTGTAGCGTCATTTACAAGCTTCGCCCATTCTTGTTTCTTAGTTTCGTATTCTTCTTGTTTCTTTGTATATGAGGCAACCTCTTCATCTGTTGCTCCGATGATTACTTTGCCATCGATGCCATCGATAATAACAGTCTTGCCTTCGATTTCTTCAGAAGTAACTGTTTTTGTACCAACGACAGCTGGAATCTCCATCGAACGTGCCATAATCGCTGAGTGAGACGTTCTACCACCGATATCAGTAGCAAAACCTTTCACGTACTGCTTGTTCAGCTGTGCAGTATCTGAAGGAGTTAAATCTTCAGCAAGCACGATGACTTCTTCAGTAATACTTGCTGGAGTTGTAAATGTAACACCAAGCAAGTGAGCGAGTACACGCTTAGAAACGTCGCGAATATCCGCAGCACGTTCTTTCATATATTCATTATCCATGTTCTCAAACATCGAAATAAACATATTCGATACTTCATTCATAGCACTTTCAGCGTTAACTTTTTCATTTGTTACTTTGTCTTTAACAGCATTCAACAACTCAGGATCAGATAAAACGAGAAGATGAGCAGCAAAGATTGCTGCCTTATCTTCTCCAAGTTGTTCATTGGCATGGTTTTTAATTGCTTCAAGCTCTTCTTTCGCAATGCTAACAGCACCGTTAAAGCGATCGAGCTCAGCATCAACATCATTGATTGATTTCTCTTCAATTTCCAGTGCAGGATTTTCAAGTACGAATGCTTTAGCAATCGCAATCCCTGCTGATGCGCCAATACCAGTTAATTGTTTAGACATTAGTTGCCCAGACCTTCAGAGTCCATAACTTCAGTCAATCCAGAAATCGCTTCGTCAGCATCTGATCCTTCTGCTTTGATTGTGATTTCTGAGTTTTGCTGGATTCCAAGGCTCATTACGCCCATGATGGACTTAAGGTTTACTGATTTCCCGTTATACTCAAGAGTTACATCTGAGCTATATTGACCAGCTTTGTTAACTAGAGCTGTTGCTGGACGAGCATGGATTCCTGATTCACTTGTTACTGTAAAATTTTTCTCTGCCATAATAAATCCCTCTTTCAAATTAATAGTATGTTATTTAGAAATTGTGATGATCTCTTTATCTTCACGAGAAACGGTTCCTTCTTTTGCAAGGTCGATTTTTTCTCCCTCTTCAAGGTTCGTGAAGACAATCGGTGTAATCGTTGATGTCGCATGTTCTTTAATATAACCAAGATCTACTTTCATAAGCTTTTGACCTTGCTTAATCTCATCACCTTCGCTAACGAATACCTCGAATCCTTCTCCTTTTAGATTAACAGTATCTATTCCTACGTGGATTAAAATTTCACGACCGTTAGTCGATTCGATTCCAATCGCATGTTTCGTTGGGAATACATTGATAATCTTACCATCAACAGGAGCAACAATTAATCCATCAGTCGGTTCGATTGCGAATCCATCACCCATCATTTTACCAGAGAATACCTGGTCAGGAACCTCAGTGATCGGCAAGATTTTACCCTCGATCGGAGCAATTAGATGATCTTCACCAGTTTTTTCTGTCTGAGGTTTTTCTTCTTTTTGTTCTTCCTTAATAGGTTTCGGAGTCTTTCCACTAATAATATCTTGAATCTGCCCTTTCAGTCCATCAGACTGTGTGCCAAAGATAGCTTGGATGTTGTTTCCTACTTCCATGACACCAGAAGCTCCAAGACGTTTCAGGCGATTTTTATCAACTTCACCCTTATCCGCAACCGATACACGAAGACGAGTGATGCATGCATCAAGATTTGTAATATTGCTTTCTCCGCCAAGAGCAGTTAGCACGTTATAAGCAAGTGCTGTATCCTCTTGACCGTCATCAGCAACTTCATCTTCCTCATCTTCTTCGCGACCAGGCGTCATAAGGTTAAACTTACGAATCGCAAATCTGAAACCAAAGTAATAAATAACCGCAAAGACTAGGCCTACAGGAATTACAAGCCACCATGCCGTTCTACCTTGTATTACACCAAATAGAAGGTAATCGATAACACCTCCTGAGAAGGTCATACCAATTTTAACATTTAGCAACTCCATTGTCATAAAAGAAAGTCCTGCAAAAATCGCATGAATTCCAAATAGTACTGGTGCTACGAATAAGAATGAAAACTCGATAGGTTCAGTAATACCTGTAAGGAATGATGTTAGTGCTGCTGATCCCATGATCCCAGCTACAACCGCTTTCTTTTCTGGACGTGCTTCATGGTAAATTGCAAGTGCAGCAGCCGGTAGACCAAACATCATGAACGGGAACTTACCAGTCATAAATGTACCTGCAGTTAGTTCTGCTCCGTCCTTAAGTTGTTCGAAGAAAATCTTTTGGTCACCGCGAATAATTTCACCAGCATCGTTTATATATTGACCAAACTCAAACCAGAATGGTGAATAGAAGATATGGTGCAATCCGAATGGAATGAGTGAACGCTCGATAACACCGAAAACAAATGCAGCAAGAGCAGGGTTAGCATCAAGCATGTTATGTGAAAACGCATTTAACCCTGATTGAATCGGTGGCCAAACAAACAGCATGATGATTCCTAGAATTAAGGATGATACAGCCGTAGCAATCGGAACGAATCGTTTGCCGGCAAAGAAACCAAGGTATTGCGGAAGTTGAATATTATAATACCTTTTATACATAAATGAGGCAAGAATACCGACGATGATACCTCCAAACACACCGGTTTGTAGAGTAGGTATCCCAAGAACATTCGCATAGGATGCGCTATCTGCAACCTGATCCGGAGAAACTCCCTCTAGAACTCCCATCGTAATATTCATGACCAAGAAACCAACGATCGCAGCTAGTCCTGCAACCCCGTCTCCATCTGATAATCCAATCGCTACTCCTACAGCAAACAGTAGTGCAAGGTTCGCAAAAACAATTCCTCCAGCTTCTTCCATTACTGTAGCAAGGAGCTGGAACCACTCTGCTGAAAGGAATGGCAGCTTTTCAAGCAACGTAGGGTTTTGGAATGCGTTACCAAAACCAAGTAACAAACCAGCAGCAGGTAAAATTGCAACCGGTAACATAAGTGCTTTACCAACTCGCTGTAAAACACCAAACGCTTGTTTAAACATTTTTTATCCTCCTTTTTTTAATCCCCAAATAAATCATATATGAAACAAAAAAGGCATGAGTAGAAGGTATAACAAGCCAATCAGGATATACTATACCCCAATCAGTTGTAGTCATACCGGTTCCACTCATGCCTGATCGTATCAGTAACACGTGTACCGTTTATTCATTTATTTCGGAGAAAGCCTTTGCAAGTGCATCGTTAAGTATACAGCTTCTGCGTCAGGAAAAGATGTGTTCAATTCCCGTTGCATGATTTTAATCAACTTCCAAGCAATATTGTAACACAGCGGATATTCTTCCTTCAACACTTTTTCTAGTCTTTCATGTGCTTCAACAGGAAGATCTTGTTCACTGCGATCGATCGCATGCCTAAGATGTCGAACTAGCCGCAAATAATCGATTCCAGTTCTACTGATTTGTAGTGAGAGGGAATCTTCTATTACGGAAACGAGCAAGTTGATAAGTGCTGAGTATTTATTCAAAGTAGAAAGGCTTCTATTTGTAATCGCGCTATGGATGTGCAGGGCAACGAATCCTACCTCACCTTCAGGTAGATCAATGTTAAGTTTACTCTTTAATAGCTGAATCACTTTTTCTGCAACTGAGTATTCTTTCGGATACATCGTTTGTGTTTCAACTAAGAAAGGGTTCTTCACATCTAATCCTTGACGAAGTCTTTTAATCGCAAAAGATAGGTGATCGGTTAACGCAACATGTATGTGCTCATCTAAGTCTGCACCTAGGTTCTCTTCAATAAGTGAAATCGCATCATTCATAACACCAATGAAGGCTTCTGGCACATCAGATAAAAGGAGCTTGTACTGCTCCTGTTCATTTTTGTTAGCAAGCACAAAAAACTTGTCTACTTTCGTATCATCAAGTTTTTCGCCATGCTTCTGATTGAAGCCAATTCCTTTACCAGTGAGCACAACCTCTTCATTTTGCTCTGTTATCGCAATGACAACATTATTATTCAAAACCTTTTTTATTTCAAATGGACCCCTCATGTTCAAGTTCCCCTCATTAAACCGGTTTCATTTATAACTATGAACGTATTAATAATAGTAAATAACTGAAGGAACGTCAATGAGAAAACCTTCCACGAGGGCTTTATTTTCACGATCTGTCAATAAAAAGACCGGCTCATTACAAGCCGGAATTTCTATATCTCTAATTCTCCCAGACGGAGTAATTCGACTACTGCCTGGGAACGCCCCTTAACCCCAAGCTTTTGCATCGTGTTGGAAATATGGTTCCGAACTGTTTTCTCACTTATAAACAATTCTTCTGCAATTTCCCTCGTTGTTTTGTCTTGAACAAGCAGTTCAAATACTTCTCTTTCTCGTTTAGTTAAAAGCGGCTTCGGTCGGTAGTGGTTCCCTTTCAACATTCCACCCTCCTCGATAGGGCAACAAAGCAACTTCATCAAAATTAATATAGTCCATACACTATATGTTTTTTTGACAGACGTGTTACATAATTTAGAACACTTTCTTGATGTGAAGTACAGAAATTCTACCGACAGACTTCTTCATTCTTAGTCATTTCCTGAGAAATATTTCGTTTTAGAACGACTGAAATAAAAAGGATCCCATTCTTGGGATCCTTTTACACATATTTATCGGTCACTACCGAAGAAGTTTTTGAAAGTTTGAAGAGAAGTGGCTCTATTCATTGCAGCAATTGAGGTTGTTAATGGAATGCCTTTAGGACAAGATTGCACACAGTTCTGTGAGTTTCCACAGTTCGCTAATCCGCCTTCATCCATTAATCCTTCAAGACGCTCTTCTTTGTTCATTTCACCAGTAGGATGGGAATTGAACAAGCGCACTTGAGAAACCGCAGCTGGTCCAATAAATTCTGAGCGGCTGTTCACGTTCGGACATGCTTCTAGACAAACGCCGCAAGTCATACACTTGGAAAGTTCATATGCCCACTGCCTTTTGTTCTCAGGCATACGTGGACCAGGACCAAGATCATGAGTACCATCGATTGGAATCCAAGCCTTCACTTTCTTAAGCGCATCGAACATTCTACTACGATCAACAGCTAAGTCTCTGATGACTGGGAATGTCGTCATAGGCTCTAGGCGAATCGGCTGTTCTAAACGATCCACAAGAGCAGTACATGATTGACGAGGTTTTCCGTTGATGACCATTGAGCATGCTCCACAAACTTCTTCAAGACAGCCCATTTCCCAAACAACTGGAGTAGTGTTCTCGCCCTTTGCATTAACAGGGTTTCGTCTAATCTCCATTAACGCTGAGATAACGTTCATGTTTTGACGGTAAGGAATCGTAAACGTTTCCTCATATGGTGCGGACTCAGGTCCATCTTGTCTTTTTATTTTGAGAGTAATCTGACGTTCTTCACTCATTATTTAGCCCCCGCTTTCTTCTTCGAATAATCGCGTTTACGAGGTGTAATTAATGATGTATCAACTTCTTCATAATAAAATTCTGGTTTGTTATTAGCTGCATCGTATTTCGCCATCGTAGTCTTCAGCCACTCTTCATCATTACGATCTGGGAATTCTGGTTTATAATGCGCTCCACGGCTCTCATTACGGTTATATGCACCTTGAGTAATGACACGTGCAAGCTGAAGCATGTTTGAAAGCTGACGAGTGAAAGAAGCTCCCTGGTTACTCCACTTGGATGTATCATTAATATTGATGTTCTCGTAACGCTCCATCAATTCTTGGATCTTGTTATCTGTCTCTAACAGCTTCTCATTATCTCTAACTACCGTTACGTTTGCAGTCATCCATTCACCAAGTTCTTTATGAATCTGGTAAGCATTCTCAGTTCCATCCATCTTCAAGATCGCATCTTGCTTCGACTGTTCTTCTTGTTGATGACTTTCAAATAGAGAAGAAGGCATATCTTCAACTGTGTTTTCAAGACCATTGATATATTCAACTGCATTCGGTCCAGCTACCATTCCTCCGTAAATAGAAGAAAGCAACGAGTTAGCACCAAGACGGTTTCCGCCATGCTGTGAATAATCACATTCACCTGCAGCAAACAGACCTGGAATATTCGTTTGTTGATTGAAGTCTACCCATAGCCCACCCATTGAATAGTGAACTGCAGGGAAAATTTTCATAGGGACTTTTCTAGGGTCATCCCCCATGAACTTTTCATAGATCTCGATAATTCCACCGAGTTTGATATCAAGCTCTTTGGAGTCTTTATGTGAGAGATCTAGATATACCATGTTCTCCCCATTGATTCCTAGTTTCTGACGTACACATACGTCAAAGATCTCCCTCGTTGCAATGTCTCGAGGTACCAGGTTTCCGTATGCAGGATACTTCTCTTCAAGGAAGTACCATGGTTTACCATCTTTGTATGTCCATACTCGTCCACCCTCACCACGAGCAGACTCACTCATAAGACGGAGTTTATCGTCTCCTGGGATTGCTGTTGGATGGATTTGAATAAATTCACCATTCGAGTAGATCGCACCCTGCTGATAAAGAGCTCCAGCAGCAGAACCAGTATTGATGACAGAGTTTGTACTCTTACCAAAAATGATTCCCGGACCACCAGTAGCCATGATGACTGCATCAGCTTTAAAACTTCTAATTTCGGAAGTTGTTAGGTTTTCACCAACCATTCCGCGACACACTCCGCTGTCATCGATAATAGCGGATAAGAATTCCCAGCCTTCGTATTTATTAACAAGGCCGGCTACTTCATGGCGACGCACCTGCTCATCAAGCGCATAAAGCAGTTGTTGACCTGTCGTTGCACCCGCAAAAGCAGTACGGTGATGCTGTGTACCACCAAAGCGACGAAAGTCAAGAAGTCCTTCAGGCGTTCTGTTGAACATAACACCCATGCGGTCCATCAAGTGGATGATTCCAGGCGCTGCATCACACATCGCCTTAACAGGAGGTTGATTCGCTAGGAAATCTCCTCCGTAGACAGTATCGTCGAAATGTTCCCAAGGAGAGTCTCCCTCTCCTTTTGTATTAACAGCTCCGTTAATTCCCCCCTGTGCACAAACAGAGTGAGAACGCTTAACCGGAACGATCGAAATGAGATCGACACTAACTCCAGCTTCAGCGGCTTTAATAGTAGCCATTAAACCGGCTAATCCGCCTCCGACTACAATAATTTTACCATTACTCATAAGAACGGTTCCCCCTTAATTGCTAGCTCTTACTGAAGGATATGTACCCTTTCAGTATGGTGGTGAAGACAGTTCGTTTGTTGCTTAAACAAATGCGAAAAGCGCGCGTATACCAACGACTGAAAGAGCAAGAAAAATAGCCATTGTTACATATGTCATTGCACGCTGAGATTTCGGTGTTACTGTAAAGCCCCAGCTTACGAAGAAGGACCATAGACCATTCGCAAAGTGGAATACTGTACCAATTACTCCAACGATGTAGAAGATCATCATCCAAGGATTAGCTAGTATGTCCACCATCATCTGATAGTTAACTTCTGCACCCATCGCAGCCTGAATTCTAGTTTGCCATACATGCCAGGTTACGAAAATTAAAACAATTATCCCTGAGATCCGCTGCATATAAAACATCCAATTTCGTAGATAGCCATATCTACTTACGTTATTCTTGGATTGAAATGCGATATAAACACCATAAATCGCATGGAATAATAGCGGTAAGAAAATAACAAAGATTTCAAGGAGATACCTGAATGGTAAAGATTCCATGAAATGAGCAGCTTCGTTAAATGCCTCTGGACCTCTCGTTGCGAAGTGGTTTACTGTTAGATGCTGCGTAACATAGAGTCCCAGCGGAATTACTCCTAGAAGCGAATGCAATTTTCGGCTGACAAAGTCTCGACTTGCGGCCATGTTTTGTGTGTCCCCCTTTTAAGTTGTTAAGCTACCATCTGCCACTGCATATTCTACTATAAAAGCCTTTGCATGCACAGAAATCATCGCTTTCTGTCGATTTATATGTGACATATTCATTGTACTCCCATCATTTAGGAGCGTCAAGAAAACGCGTACATTTTGAGTTTTCTAAATTCCTAGATGAAATTTGCTAGGATATTATTCCTCTCTTTTCCTGTATGTATGGAGGAATCGCTTCCAAACCGTTATAATGATATGAGACGAATTGGAGGAGTTTATGTTTAAAAAGCGCACGAATACCATCGATTATAGTCATGAAGTAACCACAACAGCTTTTGGATATGAGCTTTTTAGAGAAGTTCTTCTTCCTGAGCTATTAGGGACTGAACAAGCGAACATTCTTTATTGGACTGGTAAAGATATCGCGAGAAAATTCCCTCTATCTACGAGAGAAGAAATCGAGCAATTTTTTAAAGATGCAGGATGGGGTGCTCTAACCATCGCACAAGAAAAAAAGAATGAGGTCTCTTACTTACTTCAGTCACCATTAATAGAAGAAAGAAAAAAAACTAGTCGAAATGATTGTTATCAGTTAGAAGCTGGTTTTCTTGCTGAACAATTTCAATACATGCTGCAGTGCATAACGGAAGCTTATGAAACGAGCAAGAAAAACGAAATCCAAATCACAATCAAATGGGATCCGAAAGATAAAATCGAATCATGATTGTAAAAAGGGAGGCCAAGGTGGCCTCCTTATTTTTTTATAACTGCTTAACTGGTGTTCTTTCATCCAACTGGAATTGATCGTGTAATGTCTCGATCGCATAGATCATTTTATCCTCAGGTACGATTGTAGATACCTTAATTTCAGATGTGCTTACCATTTTGATCTCAACATCATGTTCAGCAAGAACTTCAAACATCTGTGCAGCTACACCGGGATTTGAGATCATACCTGATCCAACGATGGATACTTTCGAAAGTCCAGACTCATAGAAAATGTTTTCATATGGTAGTTTGACTTCAAGGCGACGCAGAACATCTAGCGTTAACTCAAGTGAAGCTGTTTCGATTGAGAACGATATACTCGTCGTATTCTTCTCACTCGTACTCTGAATGATGATATCTACATTAATTCCATTCGATGCAAGGGATGAAAACAACGATGGAAGTGTCGTGATTTCATTCGGAAGACCAGATATCGTTATTTTTGTCACATTGCTTTCGAACGCAAGCCCTCTCACTACCAAATTCTGTTCCATGGATGCGACCTCCTCAATTATGGTTCCTACTTCGTTTGTAAAACTTGAGCGTACCTCGAGTGGAATATTATAATTCTTCGCGAACTCCACCGCTCTAGGATGAAGAACCCCCGCACCAAGGTTTGCCAATTCGAGCATTTCATCATAAGAAATCGTTGACAGTTTACGGGCGCCTTTTACGTATCTAGGATCAGTTGTATAGACCCCATCTACATCTGTGTATATTTCACATCGCTCTGCTTTCAGTGCAGCCCCGATCGCAACAGCAGTAGTATCAGATCCTCCTCTACCCAATGTCGCGATGTCATCTGTGTCAGAAAGACCCTGGAAGCCAGCAACGATGACGATCTTTCCTTCTGCAAGATGCTGATTCATCCTTTTGGCATCAATATCCAAAATCCTCGCGTTTCCATGGACAGATTCTGTTTTAAGTCCTGCTTGCCACCCTGTAAGTGAGACGGCTTCGTAACCCTTCTCATGAAGCGCCATTGCAAGAAGAGCGGTTGTTACTTGCTCTCCGGTTGTAAGCAGCATGTCTAGTTCTCTTTTGGAGGGATTATTTGTGATGCTTTTTGATAAACCCACTAGTTCATCTGTGGTTTTCCCCATAGCAGAAACAACTGCTACAACTTCATCCCCTGCATCAACTGCTTCAGCAAGCCTCGATGCGACGTTCTTTACTTTTTCGACATCTCCAACAGATGTTCCACCAAATTTCATTACTCGAAGTCCCACTCTCTCCATCCTTTCCACTCTATAACTGTATTTCTCACTCACAACTAGTTTCTTGAATAAGTAATTTAGGCTCTCTATATAGAAAAAAACAACAATGAGAAAAACCTCACTGTTGTTTTCATAATTCAAGAAAACGTCCCTGTGTGAGATAGTCCTCCATTCAACCCCCGGGAAGGAATTGAATGACAGCTCTGCACTTCTTCAATGCAGGTCCAGCTTAAGGTGTATAAGCACCTGTTCGCTTCGGCAAATTCCCCTTTCCACCCACGTCAACAAGTCTTATCACTCTCATTGGGTATACTGATGGTTTTTGCGCCTCTACCATCACTTCAATTTATCGAAGTGTGGAACTATTAAATTTTCACTATTATAACGAACTATGAGTTACGCCGCAATACAATTTCGTAATTAATTTTCTTTTTGTTTGAAACGAGCCATCAATTCTTCAGCAACATTCTTCGGTAAACCAGCCTCTTGTAGACCATCTACGCCAGCTTCCTTCATTTTCTTGATCGATCCAAAATAATTTAAGAGTTTCTTTTTACGCTTCTGTCCGATACCTGGGACTTCATCCAAACTAGATTTCAGCATGGATTTTCCACGGAGCTGACGATGGAACGATATCGCAAAACGGTGGACTTCATCTTGAATTCGCTGAAGTAAATAGAACTCCTGACTATTTCTAGGAAGGTACACATCCTCTGGAGGGTCTCCGATCAATAAGTGGGATGTTCGGTGCTTCTCATCTTTCGTTAACGAACAAACCGGAATATCTAGACCAAGCTCATTTTCTAGAACGTCTTTTGATGCTTGAATCTGAGCGATGCCGCCATCGATAATAATTAAATCTGGGAGTGGTCCATCTTCTTTAAGTAACCTTGTGTATCTTCTCCTAACGACCTCTTTCATCGAGCCAACATCGTTTGGACCCTCTACTGTTTTTATCTTGTATTTTCGATATTCATTCTTCTTCGGTTTACCATCTAAAAACACAACCATCGCTGAAACCGGGTTTGTTCCTTGAATATTCGAATTATCGAATGCCTCTATTCGAAGAGGTGCTTCTATTCCTAATTGTTCACCAAGGTTCTCAACCGCATTGATCGTTCTTTTCTCATCTCGCTCAATCAGAGAAAACTTTTCATTGAGTGCGATGTTAGCATTCTTTATCGTCAATTCAACTAGCTCTTTCTTCTTTCCTCTTTTCGGCTGTTGTACTGGGATGTGAAGAAGATCTTCTGCTAATTGAGCATCGATTGTATTAGGTAAAAGGATCTCCTTAGGCTTAGGGTGGTTCTTCTGTAGATAAAACTGACCAAGGTATGTTAAAAAGTCCTCCTCAGGCTCATTATAGAACGGGAAGAGCGAGACATCTCGTTCTATGAGTTTCCCCTGACGGACAAAGAAGACCTGAACACACATCCAGCCTTTATCAAAACTATATCCAAAGATATCACGATCGAGGCCATCGTTTGTTTGAATCGTTTGAGCTTCCATCACTTTTTCAATATGGTACATGAGATCACGGTATTCCTTCGCACGCTCAAAGTCCAGGTTTTCAGAAGCGCTCACCATCTTACGTTCTAAATCCTGTTTGACCTCATGGTGACCACCATTTAAAAACTTCGTGATCCCGTCGATCATTTCTTTGTTCTGCTCTTTCGTAACTTCTTTTACACAAGGCGCAAGACACTGGCCGATGTGGTAATACAAACAGACTCGATCTGGCATCTTTCGGCACTTTCTGAGCGGATAGATACGATCGAGCAATTTCTTTGTAGCACTCGCAGCATAAGCATTCGGATATGGACCAAAGTACTTACCTTTGTCTTTTTTTATTTTTCTTGTTGTGATGAGTCGAGGTTGTTCTTCAGCCGTAATCTTGATATATGGATAGCTCTTATCATCTTTCAGCATCACATTATATTTTGGATCATGTTTCTTTATTAGATTTAGTTCAAGGATAAGTGCTTCTAAATCAGTTGAAGTAACGATATATTCGAAGTCGCGGATCTCTCCAACTAGCCTCTGCGTCTTACCATCATGTGCTCCTGAAAAATAGGAACGCACTCGGTTCTTAAGTACCTTTGCCTTTCCAACATAAATAATCGTCCCTTGACGATCTTTCATCAAATAACAGCCAGGCTGATCGGGTAGAACAGCTAGCTTATTTTTCAAAAATTGTTCCACGCTATCTCACCTCTCTACCCATTCAAGGCGCATCTATGTTCCCCTATTGTATCATAATGCCTATCGCTTATACTCGTACAAAACAATTTCGTGATAGACAGGATCGTACATCTTATCGGAATAATACGCTCCGACCTTTGTGACCGATTTTCTTATCGGTGCCCCTTGCTGTTCAAACCCCTTCACGACACGATCCGTTAAAAATATTCTTCTCTCATCGTAATAAGGTATTTCTGACAAGAAGGTTTCATATGTGAATACACGGTCATGTTCATACTGAACGTCCAGATAATCCATTACCCTTGTTTCCTCCCAGGTATACACCATGATAGGCTCTTCTATTTCCGAGAGAAAACTACTCAACTGATGGACAGCGGCGGGGTGCTGAGCTTCTCTCATCATTGTGAACGTTCCAAAAGATTGAAAGAGTAGCAACATCACCAAACCAAGCTTCACTAGATGTGCCCTGAAACCTTCTGAATACTTAGTAGTGAATAATAATACCGCAAACAAAACCATTCCAGGTAATGGAAGGATGTGTCTTGGTTTATCAATATTCTGCGCAAACAACGCCCACAAGAAGTATAGAGCAAACATGATTCCATATGTCCATTGAAACGGGGTGATGCTTTGTCTGCTAACTTTGTTCAATAATAAAATAAAACCAATTATCATAATAGTAATCATTGCTGCAATGTAGAGCCTTTGTCCTGCAAGTCCAACCCAGCCTATATTGGTTACGACGAGTTCGTAGCTTCTTATCCATAGTGGAGAAGTTGTCGATACAGCACTACCTCCCCATTCTTGAAAATGTCCGGAGGAAAATCCAAGTGCTAGTTCTAAGAATGCAGTGATTCCTCCTTCTGAAGCAGCTAGTCCTACAACCCAAATAAGCTGAAAACAAATCGCAATAAAAAGATGAACACTGATAAACAAAGCATATGTTTTGTTAGAAGTGTAGCTAGATCTCCTACTTATTAGGAGAAGGATTAACCCGATTCCAAATGGTAGATATGATAATCGAATTCCTAGCAGAATGCTTAATAAAAATGAGGGTAATAACAAAACAAATGAAGACGCTTTACGTTGGAAGGCAACATGTAAACCCCAGATGTACCACCATAGAATCCCAACCGCGGCTGCTTCACTCATAGGCTGAATGGACATTACGTTCAAGAAAACCATCGACTGAAGTACACCAACGATCAGTACGCTGATCGTTTTTGAAAGGATATTGCGGCTTAAGAAATAGAGAGGGATCGAACTAGACAATAAAATTAGACTATTAAATGTTGATAAAGCTAACGAGGGATTGCCAATCCACTTGTGGATGACCATTCCCCCTAAAACAAAATAGGGATAACCCGGGAAATGTGGCTGCATGGCATATAAGTCGAATCTGCTTAAAGCTAGAGCAAAGTCTACTTGATCCCAAGATCGTGGAAGGTCGATCGCATAATGAAACCTCCACAAACTAATGAGAATTATGCTAGTGATACTTACTAATAAGATTAACGTTTTAAATAATGCGTTTAGCGATAGCTTTTTCATATTCAACATGATCATCCTTTAGAAACCTGTCCCGGTCATTCTCACGTACAAAAAATACAAGGCGACTCATCGCCTTGTATTCCTTAATTGTTTATTTTACAGCAGTTTCATTCATTTTGTTTGCCTTGAACATAGCGGATTTTTCTTCTTTAGCTGATTCAGCTTTTGAAGGAGCTTTCTTTGTCGTAACAAGAAGATATATAACAGCAAAGTAACCGATGTACGCTACGATTTCTTCTATTGAAGGCATGGAAGAATATCCAAACAGCGCCTTGAAGAAAATACCGATGTCGCCAGATAATAGAGGGGCAACGCCGTTATCACGTACATAATGAGCATAATCGATCGGATGTTCAGGCAAGAACCATGTTAAGTCATAGACGTGAGGCATGACACTTCCAATCATTCTAATATCCTGCATCATGGAGATACCTTGAACAAGTAACCCTCCAGCGATGAGGACGATGAAGATTCCTGTTACCTTAAAGAAAGATTTGAGCGGGATACGCATCGTACCTTTGAAGAAAAGATACGATACAACAGCAGCAATTAACACTCCCGTAATGGCTCCCCAACCTTCGAAACCTTTCCCAATATCGCCGCCTGTAATCGCAGCGAAGAAGAAGACCGTTTCGATGCCTTCTCGTAAAACAACGAGGAACGAATGAATAACCATACCAATTATATTTCCTGTCGTTATATACTTCGTCATTTTTCCTTCAGTCTTGCCTTTGATGTCCCGGCTATGTTCAGCCATCCAAAACACCATTTGTGTCAGTAATACTGAGGAGATCAGCATAATGGCGATCTTCAGGTACATTTCACTTCCCATTGCAGCAAATCCAGTGAAGACTACCTGAAACAACATGGCGACACCTATGCTTGCAACAACTGCAAGTCCTGCGCCTAGCCAAACAAATTTGTTGTATTGACGTTGTCCCATTCGTTTCATATACGTTGTGATGATTCCTATGATGAGAAGGGCTTCAAGTACTTCTCTGAACATGATCAGCAATGCCTGAATTTCCATTTACCTTTCCCCTTTCTACGTTCTTTACGAACGGCGACGCATTCTAGTTGTGTAGATCACAACGCCTGCAATGACGATTACAATCAATACGATCGGTAACCAATTCGATAGTTGACCAAGATCGGTCCACTCAGTTTTACCATTATCATTCGTATCGTCGGTAGCGCTTTTACCAAAATGACCAATCTCGACTGACTCCATGTTAAATTGATCTTGTAGCGCTGTAAGAATTTTATCTTTACTCTCAATAAATTGATCTTTATCTGATTCTTTTTCTCCTACTCCGAACAAACCAGGATTACCAAGCGAATTTAAGATGGTTTCAAAATCGCTCTTAATCTCGCTATCCACTTCTTCGTTTTTTTGCTTTACGACAGGAGAAAGCTTTTTGTAAGTTGCATCAGCCTTCCCTACTAGCTTTCGAGTCGTATCATATTCTTCGAAGTTGTCCTCCACGTTCTCAAGACGCCTAGAGATATTGAGGACGAGTATTTTCTGCATGTTCGTAATAACTTCTTCTTTATCTTCATTTTCGAGGGCGGACTTAATCACGCTAACTGCGTCGTCACCCATATGTAATTGAATTTCTTCTTCTACAGTAGCAAATATCTCACTTGCTTTATCATAGTTTGGAGGAGATTCATTAAGCTTTGCTACCATCTCACTATACGCTTCAGCTACTTTTTCTTCAGTGGGGTCACCGTATGAATACGCAAAAGCTTTTAGTGGAGTGGTTACCATAGATGTAATCATGATGATGAGTGCTACGAGCGCGATGTGTTTTTTCATTGAGAATCCTCCTCATTGATAATGATAATGATTATCAGAATTGAAGTCAATATCAGATATGCATTTGTTATGGCTTTTCTGTGTGTAATTGAGACCAATCGATCGGTTTGATCTGATGGGCATGATAATCAATAGGTACTCGTTTAACAGGTCTTGACATCTCCTTCGCAATCGCCGGAAGTACTGAAGTCATATACGCTTTAAACTTTATATAGGACTGACCGGTCGATCGAACTTGATAGGTGATCGGTATTTCGATTACGCGGAACCCTTTTCTTACAAGATTCAGTGTTAATACTTGTGCATAGTTATAGTCATGAATAATCTCTGCTTCTTCCATTGCCTGTCTTGAGAATGCCCTCATCCCTGACTGCCCATCATAAATCCATTTTCGTAATAAAATGGATTGGAGAAATGTGAAAAAGTAATTCCCGAGCCTCCTATGAAGTTGCATCCCATCTATCGTTCCCTTAAATCTCGACCCCATCACATAGTCTGATTCACCTTCGAGCAGGGGTGCCAATAACTCCGGCAACTGCCAGGCAGGGTATTCATTATCAGCATCTAACATGACGCCAATATCAGCACCAAGAGCAACAGATTGTTGAAGTCCCGTCCGTACCGCTGCTCCTAGACCTTTGTTATGGTCTTTCGAAAAAATATGATCAGCACCAGCTTCTTTTGCTACTTCTACCGTTCGATCTGTTGATCCATCATCAATGACAAGAATACTCACCTTAACGTCTTTATGAAAGTCTCTTGGTATTTTGCGAATGACTTCACCTATAGCCTGTTCCTCGTTATGAGCTGGCAAGAAAACAATAACATGTTGTTTCATTAATCTTTCTCTTCCTTCCTGTGGTTGAACGCTTCAGTTAGAATTTCACCTCTACTATGTGATGGAATAGGCGCACCAAGAAGGTGTGCAACAGTCGGGGCTACCGATGTTAGACTGTGCTTGTCTTCAACTATTTTCCCTGCATTAATGGAAGGGCCATTCATAAAGAAAGGAACGAATCGCTCTCCTTCGTCAAGATGTCCGTGCCCTCCTATTCCATCAGCCTGCCCATGATCGGCACATATGATCAATGTGGTATTTTCCATATAACCATTCTCATCCAACCAATTTACGTATTCTTCAACAAGGCGATCAGCTTCTTCTATCTTTTGGATATATTCATCGTAAAGAACACCTCTTGAGTGTCCGGTTTGGTCTGTTCCAATAAGCTGGACAGTAAAAAAGTCTGGATCCTTCTCTTTCATAACCTCTCTAGCTCTACCCATAATATTAGAATCGGCTACATCATTATGCATCACAGCCGTTACTGTATCTACGTCATCTCCCATCGCATCAACAAGATGGGCAATTCCAAGGAGTCTACCGCTCTTATTCACCTTTCGCAACGAATCATAGATCGTCTCGACTTTTACGCCACGACCCCAAACCATATTTGAATTGATTCCATGTTCAAAAGGATACGTTCCAGTCATCATGGATGAAAAACATACTACTGTCCTTGCTGGATAAACTGTTTCCATCTGGCTATATTCAGTACCACTCTTTTTCAGCGAATCCAAAAAAGGGGTTTGTGCCTCTTGGAACCGTTCCTTTCTCATTCCATCGATGACGATCATGATTACTTTTTCATTCTTATTGTTAGAAGACTTTACATCTTCTGTATAGGTCGGTTTGATTGTTGGTTTCCAGTCAAATAAATATTTGTGTAAAATGTAGCTAAACAGAAAGATGGCACCATACAACATGAGCAACTTGTCCCACTCGATGGACAATGAAGAACCGATATATGAATCTGTCACCATAGTCCAAATGCCTATGATCAGCAATACTTTAGGTAGCTGCTCCTGAGCATTTCCGCTCGTTGAATCACTATTCTTTAATACGAGTTTCCAAAATCGAGTGAAGTTCGTCCAACTCGTTCCAATTCTCAGATGATAATATAGCGTTCCCCAGAAAAACACCGTAAAAAAGAAATAGAGTGCTATTGCAAACAATGATGCTGTTAGAGAAAAGTGGTCAAAGATTATTAAAAAACCTATCAAGGGAAGCCATAAATAATTTCTCAAGAAAAGCGGAAAATCATAATGATAGTAAAGAACTAGAAGAGGGAGAACCGCTCCTAATCCGAATAAAAACCCACTCCAAAATGAAACTGAAAACCACTCTGATATGTAAAATAACAATAAAGTTCCCGTAACAAAAATAGGAGTGAAGGGCTTTCCTTCGTTCAAAAGATTCCAGCACCTTGCTGCAACCTTCTCAAAACCTGAAGCTTGTTTCATTCTGTTTCTCCTTTCGACTTTACAAACGATTTCAATTTATTCATTTTAAGAGGATACATGTAAAATGCTGCCGCACCGGCAGCAAAGGAGTATAAATACTTAAATCCATGAGTAATGATCGCAATCATAAACGCATCTTCTAGCTGGAATCCAGAGCGATACAAAGACAGGCTCATCACACTTTCATAAGTTGCGAGTCCTCCAGGTGCAAGTTGTAAAACACCAGAACCGACGGACAGTGCTGTCACCCACATTGCGTTAAGATAGCTAAACGATGCCATATCGACAATCGCAACAGCATACACGACGATTCCCTCAAAGATCCAGCTGATGCCTGATAACGAAATAATGACCAAACCCGATCTAGATTTCACAAGAGAGGTAAAGTCATTCCATTGTGTTGATACGAAAGCAGGTAGTTTGTTGTGTTTTTCCAAGAGATAAAGAAAGACAGTTCCTACTCCTATCGCTACAAGTGCACTAAGAAAGAAAACGGAATTCAGCTGAATTCCAATAGCACTCGCTCCAAACATTGCGAATAAACCAAGCCACAAAAGATCCAAAGCTCTTAACGACACTACGGAAGATAACGATTTCGTCCATTTTATATCCTGATGTTGTGCCAAGGCTCCCACTCTTACAGCATCTCCACCTTTAAAAGGTAATAGGTGGTTAAAAAACAAACTATAGAATATTCCTGATAGGTAGACGACGAATGGCACATTCGGATTCACAAGAATTCTCCAACACCAAGCACGTAACAAAAACGCAATTGTATATCCTACAACCATGAGTACTAGGAGAATAGGATGGCTGAAAAGAGCCAAGATGGTTTGCCTTAAATCTTCAAATGTAAACACTTTAACGAATAGAAAAACAAACAAAACAACGAGCGATAAGCTAGTTAACCATTTAATTATCTGTAGTAGTTTTTTGCCCATTCCACCGTTCTCCGTATTCCTTCATTTATTCCTATATCAGGAGTGTAACCGAGCATCTCTTGCGCTTTCGATATGTTGCTCCACGTATGCTTCACATCACCCGCTCGATGAGGGCGTTCGAACAGTTTACCTTCTGGGAAATACTCTTGTAATATCGTGATCAACTCATCTAATGATACGGGTGTTCCGCTTCCAAGGTTAAATATCTCGGATTGACTTGATTGTCTTTTCAAGGTCAGCGAGATACCTTTCACAATATCATCGATAAATGAGAAATCACGAGACTGTTCTCTTCCAAAGATCTCGATAGGTTGATCGTTTAAAAACTTTTTAATAAATAGAGGAATGGCCATATCCGGTCTGCCCCAAGGTCCATACACAGTAAAGAATCGTAGTATAGAAAGCTTGTATCCATAGAGTGATTGATAAGCATGACAAAAGGATTCAGCTCCGTATTTCGCAGCGGCATATGGAGAACAAACCTTTCCGTTAGCATCTTCTTCTTTCACCGGACCGCTGTCAGCATTGCCATAGACGGATGAGGATGACGCAAATAGAAAGTGGGATACGCCTGTTTCACCGGACGCTTTTAAAACATTTACCGTCGTTTTTATATCTTGATCAATATATTCGTGTGGGTTTAAAAGCGAATATTGTACTCCAGGAAGGGCTGCTAAATGAATGACTGCATCATAGGAATGCTCCTTAAAATGCTTCATTGTTTTCTCTTCATTTAGTAAATCGAATTGATGTAGTGTAAAGTCTCCCAACTTTTTCACTTGGTCTATATGATCTGCCTTCCTTTTTACGTCATAATAGGAAGTCATATTGTCGATGACCGTAACGCTGTGTTTTTCTTTGATGAGATATTTGGCTAAGTGGCTTCCAATGAAACCTGCTCCACCAGTAATCAATACGTTCATATTCTGCACTCCTACTACTCAACTAAAAAAGAAACTTCCTCTTAAGCATTCCTAACTTTCATGTACAATAGAAAAGGCCGCTTTAAGCGGCCAATTTCGTCTTTCTTTATTCTACTACACTTTTTAGCGTAGACACAATTTCATCGCTTAATTTTGCTGCTTCATCAGCTTTATCGTTGCTAATGGCTTCAAACCACTCTTGCCCTTTTGTATAAAGACCTTTCGTTTCTTCTTCACCTAGCGTTTCCATCAATGGC
This sequence comes from Anaerobacillus sp. ABR4_321, assembly GCF_056158505.1. NCBI lineage: Bacteria > Bacillati > Bacillota > Bacilli > Caryophanales > Bacillaceae > Anaerobacillus > Anaerobacillus sp. ABR4_321. Next base: position 1,852,126 of record NZ_JBSWTK010000001.1, on the reverse strand, counting down.
TTCTCGATTGCTTTCATGAAGACATTTGCTTCCATTGCAGCTTCTCGTCCATCTGTCAGTTTGCCTTCATCTGCCATAGCAGCAACCTTTTCATGATAGCTCATGATTTTGCCCATGAATGCTTTCGTGAACAAAGTAGAAACTTCGTCTGATTTAATCGTACTTGGATCAGTTTCACTAATATTGAATAGTTCGCTTAACTTATTCGCCGCTTCTTCATCTCCACCAGATAGAGAACCTTGAATTGCCTGGTAGAATCCAAGAGCTTCTGCCTGCATGATCTTCAGATCTTCTGTTTCACCATCTTGGACTGCTTGATCAATCTTTTCTGCGTAAGAGTTAGCTGCTAAGTAGTAGCTCTTATATGTGGATTTGTCAGTAACTTGCTTGTACACTGCAAAGTTATCCATTTCTCCATTATTTAAAGCTTCTTCTTGAGCGTCTAAGCCGTTATTAATATTTTGTACGATGCTTGAATCACCCTCAAGCTCGTAATAAGAATCACGTTTCTCTGCTGTAGGAATGAAAACATTCTCAGCTAGCTTTTTAATTTCGTTAAAGTGAAGCATCGCTTTTTCATCTTCACCAGCATCTTTTGCTTCGATAACAGCTGCATGAAGTGATTTTTGCTTTTGATAGAAATAGGATTGTGTTCCTTTATCAATCATTTGACGAGCAACGTTCATATCTAGTTCGCCAGATTTACCTGCTTCAATTCCTGTGGTAATAAACTGATCGATTTCATTACTCGTTTCATTTACTGCACTTTTCAGTTCATCAGAATAAGTAGCGTCGACCATTTCCCAATCTACTTCTTTGTCTTCTTTCATCTTATTTAGTTCTTCCGTTATAGCTTTGTAAGCCTCAATTTGTTTTACGGAGTCAGATTCTTCGACTGACATGTCGCTTGAAGCATTCTCTTCCGTGTTATTGTTAGAGTTGCTTGATTCCTCTTGAGTTTGCTCATTTGTGTTTGAAGCATTTTCTGAGTCGTTGCCGCATGCTACAAGCACAGTTCCTGCAAGTGTAATAGAAGCAAATAGCATCATTGATCTTTTCATTATGTAATCCCCTTTTCATCGTTGTCTGTTCTTATGATATCCATCAAGATTATATCGAGAACGATTATCAGTGTCAATACTGTTGTAATTTAAAAATAAAAAAGACCCCAATCTCAAGGATTGAGGTCTTGATGTTTATCGTTTATTGATGCTTAGAAAGTGTTTGTGCTAGTGCTTCTTTCGGTTGGAAACCAACGACTTGGTCAACAACTTCTCCGTTTTTGAAAACTAGAAGTGTTGGGATGCTCATTACACCAAACTTGCTTGCTGTTTCTTGGTTCTCATCTACGTCGATTTTAACCACTTTCACATCAGTCATCTCAGCATCTAGTTCTTCAAGAACTGGTGCGATCATCTTACAAGGTCCACACCATGGTGCCCAAAAGTCTGCAAGAACAAGACCTTCGCTTGTTTCTTGGTTAAAGTTTTGATCTGTCGCATGTACGATAGCCATTCTATATCTTCCTCCTTAAACAAATATCACTTGAGAATACCAGGTTAAAGGCCGGTTGCCTCAATGTGCTCTGCCATATTGACATTCGTCAATTGGCTCAGATTGAGTATATCATTAATACTCATGGTGTTTCCATTTTTTTGACTCACACTCATTCTTCCCTATTTACTGAAGAAAAAACGTGTAAAAAAGCGAGCTCGCGGCTCGCTTTTTGTTTAGTTCGTTTGGAGAACTTTTTTGAATTCTTGTGTTAATAGTGGAACAACTTCAAACAGGTCTCCAACGATTCCATAATCTGCTACATTAAAAATATTCGCTTCTGGATCTTTATTGATCGCAACGATTACTTTTGAGTTAGACATACCAGCGAGGTGTTGGATTGCCCCTGATATACCGCACGCGATGTAGAGATCTGGAGTAACGACCTTACCAGTTTGCCCGATCTGTAGCGAGTAATCGCAATAATCTGCGTCACACGCTCCTCGAGATGCTCCTACAGCAGCACCGAGTACGTCAGCAAGTTCTTGTAGTGGTTCGAAACCGTCTTCACTCTTCACACCACGGCCACCTGCAACAATCACTTTTGCCTCTGATAGATCTACTCCAGAAGTAGACTTGCGAACGACTTCTTTCACGATCGTACGAAGATCTTTAATCTCTACCTCTTCAGAGAAAACTTCGCCTGAACGTGACTCATCTTTCTCAAGAGCAGAAATGTTATTCGGACGAATCGTTGCAAGGATAACACCTGATTTTACCTTCTTCTTCTCAAATGCTTTACCAGAATAGATCGGACGTGTGAATACGATATCCTCACCATCTAATTCGATTGCAGTAGCATCTGAGATTAAGCCAGCATCTAATTTACTAGCAAGTTTTGGTGCCACATCTTTTCCCATCGATGTATGTGGGAAGAGGATCGCATCAGGTTCGATAGAGTTGATGATCTGCAAGAACACTTGCCCGTACCCATCGCTTGTATAAGTTGAAAGCTTTTCATTCTCTGCTTTAATGACACGATCTGCTCCATAATGGAACAACGAATCTGTTAATGCGCTTACATTTTCGCCCGCTATCGCTGCGATTACTTCTCCACCCGCTGCGATTTCTTTCCCAGCTGCGATTGCCTCAAACGATACATTACGAAGTTCATTCTCACGACTTTCTGCAATTACGAGTACTTTTTTGGCCATTGTAAACCCCTCCTATATAACTTTCGCTTCCTGACGAAGTAATTTCACTAGTTCTTGTACTTGATCGTCCACTTCACCTTCAAGTACTTTTCCAGCTTCTTTTTTAGGTGGTAAATAACGCTCTAGAGTTTCTGTTTTTGCTCCAATTTCATCTTCATCGATGTCTAGTTCATCATAATCTATTTCTTCAAGTGGCTTTTTCTTTGCCTTCATGATTCCAGGAAGTGATGGATAACGTGGTTCATTAAGTCCCTGCTGAGCTGTTACAAGCAGTGGAAGCTGCGCTTCAACGATTTCCACATCCCCCTCGACATCTCTTTCGATTGTAACTGTGCTACCATCGATATCTAGCTTCGTGATCGTCGTTACATAAGGAATACCCATCTTCTCTGCTAAGCGAGGGCCAATCTGTCCAGTGCTATTATCATTCGAGACGTTTCCACCAAGGATGATGTCGTACTCTTTATCTTCGAAATAAGCGGCTAATAGCGCAGTTGTGGTATATTGGTCGCTCTCATCAAGCTCTTCATTATTAATTAGAACCGCTTTATCTGCACCCATTGCGAGAGCAGTTCGAAGCTCCTTCTCCACTTCTTCACTACCGATACTAACGACTGTAACTTCACCGCCGTGGTCGTCACGAAGTTGAATTGCTTCTTCAATCGCATACTCGTCGTAAGGGTTGATAATAAACTCAACGCCTTCTTCACTGATCTTGCCATTCTCAATAACAATTTTTTCTTCAGTATCAAATGTTCTCTTCATAATTACGAATATGTTCATTTCTTTTTACCCTCCCTGAGATAATTATCTTTATTTATCAGTAAAGTTCGGCTTTCGCTTCTCAATGAAAGCACGAATACCTTCTTGCCCATCTTCAGATACGAAGGCTTTACCGAAGTACTCTTTTTCTTTCGCTACTCCTTCATTGAACTTAGCTGGTTTAGAGTAAGTTAATAACTCTAGTGCATACCTCATCGTTACAGCACTCTTTTGAGCGATCTTCTCAGCCAATTCTTTCGCTTTAGGAAGGAGTTCATCTTCAGAATAAACTTGATTTACCAAGCCTAAGTTTGCAGCTTCTTGTCCTGTGATTGGTTCACTCGTTAGAAGCATTTCAGCAGCTTTCGCCTTGCCTACAAGTTCAGGCAAGCGCTGTGATCCTGCAAAGCCTGGTACAAGCCCTAATTGTAGTTCTGGCAATCCAAGTTTTGCACTTTCCGTTGCGAGGCGAATGTGGCAAGCCATCGCAAGCTCAAGCCCTCCTCCGAGCGCAGCTCCATGAATGGCAGCGATGATCGGTTTTGGGAACGCTTCCATTTTATCGAAAAGCGTTTGACCAATGCCTCCGAGCTCTCCAAAACCTTCTTCGGTATCAACAGTTGTAAATTCTTTTATGTCTGCTCCAGCAGAGAAAAACCTGCCTTCACCAGTCAACAAGATAACTTTTGCTTCTGAATCATTCTCTAAATCATTAAGTATTTGCGTCAGTTCTTTAAGTACGTCTGTAGCAACAGCATTCGCTGGTGGTCTTTCTAAGGAAATGTTCGCTAGCTTGTTTTCTTTCGATAATTTTAAAAATTCCACTTTCCCACTCCTTCCTAAGCAGTCCCGGAATTTCCGGGACACATATCTATTTGCTTAAGCCATTGATCAGTAAATGATGTATAGGCTTTGCAAGTGCTTCTAAATCAAACTTGTGATCCTTCATAACCCAATTGGTCACTGTTTCATCAAGCGTTCCAAATATCATTTGCCTAGCGAGTCGGACATCAAGCTCTTCCATGAATAGGCCTGCCTTTACGCCATCGATCAAAATCTGATCAACTAAGGTTAAGTATTTCTTAAGTACTTCACCGATTTGAGCACGAAGCTCTTTGTTCGTTTGCCTTAATTCTAACTGGGTGACGATTGCAAGCTCGTAATCGGAAGAAAGATGCCTGAAGTGCATATCGATCAGCGTTAACAGCTTTTCTTCTGCATTGCTCTTCTCAGCTATCTGCGCTTCGATCTTATCGATGAAGCTTCCCATCTTTTTTTGAAACAGTGAGATAAGCAGATCTTCTTTATTCTTGAAGTATAAGTAGATCGTACCGTCTGCTACACCGGCTTCACGCGCTATTTTTGAAACCTGCGCTTGATGGTAACCATTTTGTGCAATCACGACTACAGCAGCATCAATGATTTTGTCATACTTTGGGCCACGCTTTTTCCCTTTTTCCACCATAGCAAGTTCTCCTTTATTCTTAATCCGACACCTCATTCACCAGAAATGAATGAGCATTCATTCATATTTATATTGTAGCGGTACACAACAGGTACTGTCAATATCGGATTTCTGAGCGAGCGCTCAATTTGAATACAAGGATATTTGCAAGTTCATCATATCATAATAAGCTGAAATGTGCGAATTTTTCTAATTAATTTTCCAATCATCTTCACTAGTTTCTTAAAGAAGAAAACCAATCGCTAAAGCGATTGGCTTTTTTCTTTTTCTTCATCAACGAGTACTCGGCGAAGGATTTTCCCAACCGTAGTCTTTGGAAGCTCATCTCGAAATTCATACAAATGAGGAACCTTGTACGCTGCAAGAAAGCGCCTACAATGTTGATTTAACTCTTCCTCAGTACAATTGCTATTACTCTTCAGGACAACGAATGCTTTTACGGTTTCTCCACGATATGGATCCGGAACGCCTATTATAACCGCTTCTTGAACAGCTTCATGTTCATATAACACTTCTTCTACTTCTCGAGGATATATATTGAATCCACCTGCAATGATCATATCTTTCTTACGATCGACAATATAAAAGTATCCCTTCTCGTCTTGATAAGCCATATCTCCCGTATAAAGCCAGCCGTCTTTTAGGACAGCTTCCGTTTCATCAGGACGATTCCAGTATCCCTTCATCACTTGAGGGCCCTTTACGATAAGTTCACCAATTTCTTTAACTTCAGCTTCCTCACCGTCAGGCTTCACAACCTTAGCATCGGTATCCGGCCAAGGCATCCCGACACTTCCGATGACATTACCATCTGAAATAGGATTCGCGTGTGTAACAGGCGAAGATTCTGTTAAACCGTAGCCTTCCACGAGCCTTCCACTGATTTTTTGCTGAAACTTCTGTTGTACTTCGATCGGCAGTGGTGCTGATCCACTAATACATGATTTGATCGAAGAGAGGTCATAGCTGTCGAAGTCAGGCTCGTTCAGTAGTGAGATATAAATTGTTGGGGCACCTGGAAACAAGGTTGGTTTCTGTTTGTCAATCGTCTTCAACGTGTCTCTCGGTTCGAATTTAGGCAAGATAATCATCTTAGAGGCATACATTATCGAAAAGTTCATAACACACGTCATACCATATACGTGGAAGAAAGGTAGTACTCCCATTATTCTTTCTTCGCCATAAGTAATATCTCGATTCCATACAATCATTTGCATTGTATTCACTACGAGGTTGTAGTGAGTCAACATGACTCCTTTTGCTAGACCTGTTGTCCCACCTGTATATTGAAGCAAAGCCAAGTCCTCTTTAGGATCGATGTCTAGATCGATTTCATTCAACTTTCCATTTTTCACCCAGCTGTGAAAGGTGTGGATGCTTTCGTTCAATGGTATTTCGACGATAGGACCTTGCTTATTCTTCTTTTGAACGAGAGGATAAAGCAAGTTCTTAGGAAAAGGCAAGTACTCATTGATCTTTGTGACAACTACATGTTCTAACGATGTTTTATCTCTTACTTTTAACACTTTTGGTAATACAAGGTCTAAGCAGATAATAATCGTTGCTTGTGAATCTGTTAATTGATGCTCGAGCTCTCGTTCCATGTAAAGCGGATTCGTTTGAACAACAATTCCACCTGCCATAAGTACTGCATAATAACTTATAACAGCTTGAGGACAGTTCGGCAGCATGATCGATACTCGCTCGCCCTTCTCAAGCCCATGCGCCTTTAAAGAATTTGCTAATCGATTCGCACGATCGAAAAGCTCCTGATACGTTAGTTCTTTTCCTAAAAAATGAACTGCCTTCTTATTTGGATAGTTCTGAGCAGCATCTTTTAGGTACTGATGAAGAGGCTTATTATCGTACTCCATCACGGGCGGTACACCTTCATCATAATGCGAGAACCACGGTTTTTCGCTAATATTCTCCATTATTTTTTCAACCTCCCTTTCAACTCTCCTTTCAAACCCTATTCTCTCTATAAAATAATTATAATGAAAAACAAGAAAATATCCTATCTTTTTTTGATTTTTTTGAATAGATTGGCAATTTTCGTCACAACTTGTCTTATTTAAATAAAAAAAGACAGGTTTGCACCTGTCTATCTAGACTGTTGAGAAAACATTAAGAGTTATCTCTCAATAATATAGCGAGATTTCCGCTCCAGGATGCTCGCTTTCCGCGGGGCGGGCGGTGAGCTTCCTCGTCGCTTACACTCCTGTGGGATCTCACCTGTCCCGCTGATCCCGCAGGAGTCGAGCATCCTTCCGCTTCAATCAGCGTTATATGAAGGTTTATATAATTAGAAATTATAACGATATATAGAGCCAAGAAAGATTGGATAGCACTCATTGGAAAGTTAAATTGATTTGAATGTATTTATTAGCAGTTATCCGGTCAATAATATTCAATTTTTTTCAAACAAAGCTAAAAGACAGGTTTTCACCTGTCTTCTCTACACAAAATAAAGTAAGTAAACGATACCTGCGATAAAAAAGATCCCTGCAACTACCATTAATACTTTCCATAACGTCTCCATTACATTCTCCCCTTAACTGATCCCTGCTCCAATGACGAATGAAAGTCCAACTGAAATGACCATCGAAATGAATCCTACAGCACGGTTATCTTGTTTTATTTCTTCGTCGATTCGAAATTTAGGAGTTAAAAATTCAAAAGTAAAGTATCCGATCAATAATAAAACAAAGCCGAATATCCCCCACCCCATCATGGTAACTAGCGAATCGTTGTGTTCGATCGAGAATCGAAAGATATTCGCGATCCCAAAGATCTTACCACCTGTTGCTAGAGCAACGGCTAAATTGCCATTCTTGACCTCATCCCAGTTACGATAAGAGGTAACAAATTCAAAAGCCGAGAGAAATACAATCATACACACGATGACGACACTATAGTTGGCTGCCGTTTGAAAAGCTACACTATCCCAAAGTTGATCCATCTCTGAGCTTCCTTTCCTTATTTCAGTTCGACGACGGTTACGCCGCCACCGCCTTCATTCATTCCACCCATTCTAAGTGTCTTCACACGAGAGTGACGTTTCAACCATTCATGAACGCCTTTCCTTAGAGCGCCAGTGCCTTTACCATGTATGATCGAAACTTGATGATACCCAGCTAGAAGCGCATCATCAATATACCGCTCTACTTCCACCTGAGCGTCTTCGTATCGTTTTCCTCTTAAGTCTAACTCAGTCTTAACACTGCTATCACGGCCACGTACTGAAACGAGCGGCTTTCTCTCTACTACGGGTTTCGATTTTACCTTTTCAAGGTCATTCGCTTTCACATTCATTTTCATTATACCAAGCTGTACTTGATACTCGTTTTTACCAACTTGCTCAACGATATGTCCTTTCTGGTTAAAACTAATGACATTTACTTCATCACCTGGTTTGTAGGATTTCACCTGCGCCTTATTAGATGGCTGTTTTGTTTTCTTAAGTTCTGGCTTAGTTTCGTCAAGCTGCTTTTGGGCATCGATCAACTGATGTTCTTTTACAGAACCTTTCTGGAATGTGCGAAGGTCGTTTATGATTTTTTTCGCTTTCTCTTTTGCTTTATCAACCTCTTCGGCTGCTTGTCTTTCAGCTTCTTCTAACATTCGTTCTCGTTGATTTTCGAACTTTTCAAGCTGCGCTTCAAGGTCTTTTTTCAAAGCTTCTGCTTCTTTACGAATCACTTCAGCGCTTTCGCGATCAGATTCTGCTTTCTTCTGACTGTCTTCAAGTGAAGAAATCATTTTATCTACTTTATTACTTTCACTTGATATTTGAGATCTAGCATCATCTATAATGACTTCCATTAGTCCAAGTCTTCTTGAAATTTCAAAGGCATTACTTCTTCCAGGAACACCAATTAGCAACCGATATGTAGGACGTAGCGTTTCAACGTCAAATTCTACACTCGCATTCATAACCCCTTCACGGTTGTAGGCATAGGCTTTTAGTTCACTATAGTGAGTAGTAGCGATAACTTTTGCTCCACTATTGTAAACATAATCTAAAATTGAAATCGCCAGTGCTGCACCTTCTTGAGGGTCCGTACCTGCACCAAGCTCATCAAACAACACGAGGCTATTGTGATCGAGGTTTTCAAGAATACCAACGATATTTGTCATGTGAGAAGAAAACGTACTTAAGCTTTGTTCAATCGACTGTTCATCACCAATATCTGCGAATATATGTTGGAAGACAGACATAGAAGAATTCTCTTCAGCAGGAATATGAAGACCTGATTGAGCCATAAGCGTTAACAGACCAGCTGTTTTTAACGTAACGGTTTTCCCGCCTGTATTAGGTCCTGTAATAACAAGAGATGAGTAATCGTCTCCAAGCTTTATTGAGATCGGTACAACATCATCTTGTGGAAGAAGCGGGTGTCGACCTTTGCGAATTTCAAATGCTCCTTCATCATTCATAGTAGGCTTAGTTGCTTTCAGCTCGTTCGCATATAGTGCTCTAGCAAATATAAAATCGATCTCTGCTAACATGTCGACATTATGTCTTAGAGTTTCTGCTGATTCAGCCACTTTTACAGTTAACTCAGTAAGGATACGTTCAATTTCTTGTTTTTCTTTTACCTTCACTTCTTTGAGCTGATTATTGATCGACACTACTGACTGAGGTTCGATGAAGAGTGTCGCACCTGAAGATGATTGATCATGAACCATTCCACCGAAAGAGCTTCTGTACTCCTGCTTAACAGGTATGACGTACCGTTCATTTCTGATCGTCACGAGTGCATCAGACAACATCTTTCTTGTATTCGAAGAGCGTATTAAGCTTTCCAATTTCTCTCTTACTCTTGATTCATAGCTTCTCAACTGCGTGCGCAGCCTTCTTAACGCATCACTTGCAGAATCCAGCAAATCACCATCTTGATCAATACATGCATTGATTTCATGCTCTAGTTCTGTCTCGTTCATAATTTGGCTGACGAGGCTTCCTAAGAGAGGGAGCTCTATTCCGTCCTCAATCATATTTTCCAAAAAGGTTTTAAATCGCTTCCCACCGTAAATCGTACTCGAAATGTCTAAAAGCTCTGAAGGGTTCAAGACTCCCCCAATTTCAGCTCTCTTCAAGCTCGAGCGTATATCTCTGATTCCACCTAGAGGAGCTTGGCCACGCAAACGAAGAACGGTTCTTCCTTCATCCGTTTCATCAAGATGACTGTTCACTTCTGCTAAGTCATAGAATGGGACTAATTGTTCTGTTTTTTGCTTTCCTAAAGAAGAGGACACGTGCTTTCCGAGTCTTTCTTTCACTTTTTCAAATTCAAGCAGTCGCAACACTCTACTGTTCACTGATTCGTTCCTCCTATAAAGCAGTAATTTATTTATGACGGTCGAAGAATGCCTCGAGCTCTTCTACCGTATACGTATTTAGTACACTGTCTTTTCTTAACCAACCTCTTCTGCCTGCCGAGACTCCAATTTCCATATGCTCGAGCATGTCCATGTGGTGGGCATCTGTGTTGATCATTATTTTCACATTTTCTTCCTGCGCTTTCCTAAGCCATGATGCAGCTAAATCGAGGCGATTCGGGTTTGCATTCAATTCTAACGCGGTATTTGTTTCTTTAGCTAGTTCAATCAGTCTTTCATGATTAAGTGCATAACCTTTTCTTCTCCCCAATAATCTACCAGAAGGATGGGCGATCAAATCAACATGGTGACTCCTTAATGCGGTCTCGAGCCTTGCCATAATCGTCTCTTCATCCTGAGTAAATGATGAATGAATGGAAGCAATAACAAAATCCATCTCTTCTAATAATTCATCGTCATAATCTAGCGTACCATCAGGAAGGATGTCCATCTCTACACCAGCAAAGATCTTGAAATCGCTCCATTTTTCATTCAATCGGTTGATCTCCGCTCTTTGTTGACGTAACCGTTCTGGTGTTAACCCATTTGCCACTCTAAGATACTGAGAATGGTCTGTTATCGCTATATACGAATAGCCTTTTTCTCTTGCTCTTTCTGCCATTTCCTCAATTGTGTAGGCACCGTCACTCCATGTAGAGTGCATATGAAGATCGCCCTTAATATCGCTCAATGAAACGAGTTCGAACTCTGACTCCTGAGCAGCCTCAATTTCTCCACTATCTTCTCTAATCTCTGGTGGTATATACGACAATCCAAAATGGTTATAAAATTCCGTTTCATCCTTAAACGTTAACACTTCACCTGTTTCAATCGATTCTACGCCGTATTCACTTATTTTCTCGCCCTTATTTTTGGCAATTTGACGCATCTTGACGTTATGGTTTTTCGATCCAGTAAAGTGATGGAGGGTGGATGCGAATTCTTCAGGTTTTACGAGTCTAAAATCAACTGAAACAGAAAACTCGTCATCCATTTCAAGCGTTATCTTCGTATCTCCTTTGACCACTATTTTCGACACACCTTCTAATGAAACAAGCTGTTCTGAAACGTCTGCAGCTTGGGTCGTGGCGATAATGAAATCAAGGTCTTTGATCGTTTCTCGAATTCTTCTTAAGCTTCCCGCTCTAGCAAATCGATCGATTCCCTCTAATGTTTCTAACTGACGTTCTATTTTTTCTGCGATAGGTAACATATATGCGATCGATAACCTCTCGGGTCTCTTGCCAGCTTCATCGATTGCGGCTAAGATCTTTTCTTCACTCTTCTTACCGAAACCAGGCAACTCTTGAATCTTTTCCTCTTTACATGCATCTTCAAGAGTTTTCATATCTACGACGCCCAGCTCATGATAGAGCTTTGCAATCTTCTTACCACCGAGCCCCGGCAGCTTGAGGAGTGGCACTAACCCTGAAGGCACTTCCTTTTTCAACGATTCTAGGGTTTCTGATTCTCCGTTTTCTATGATTTCATTAATAACCGCAGCTGTCCCTTTTCCAATTCCATTTAGCTCTGCAGGATCACTGATTTGGTCCATACTCCGGTCATCCGTTTCAAGTGCACGAGCAGCTTTTCTAAAGGCAGAAATCTTAAATGGGTTTTCACCCTTTAATTCCATATAGACAGCTATTTCTTCTAAGTATTTTATAACGCTCTTTTTATTCATGTTCGATCTCACCCTTCATAAGAATCGTTAACCAAAGGTTTTTTCTCATTTCATTCTATCACAAACAAATAACCCTTCATGCTGAAGGGTTATGCGACGTGTGTGCTCCATAAATCTTTAATTTGCTCTGTTAACACTGGTGTATGCTTCACGATGCTCTCAGCGATCACCGAATCTGAAATTGCTGTTTGTACAGTTTCATTTGGGAAAAGAGCTGCAAGAAAAAGGAAGAGAAATACAACGATATAGACTTCCACAAATCCAAGCAAACCTCCTAGCCAGCCATTAACTGTTTTTAATATTGGAAGTTCAGCCAGGAAGTCCAGCATCGATCCAATAATTTGCATCACGATTTTGGTAGCAAAGAACAAGAGCGCGAAAGCTATTCCACTGTAATATGTAGCTTCCAAATTTATTGCGTCGAACACCATTGCTGAAGCAGACGCTTCGCCGCCTAGTGATGGATAAGGTATCCAGAGCTTAAGATGAGGTGCAAGGTCACGGAAGTATGCATACGCAACGATAAACGATACAATAAAACCAGTTAAGTGGACCACTTGTAGGATCAACCCTCTACGCAAGCCAACTAAAAATCCACTCACTAGTATTATCAAAAGAATTAGATCAACCATCTTACGTTATTCCTCTTCTCTAAGTTTTTTCTTCAAATCTTCAAGTTCCTTTTTAATCATCACATATTCGTTAACTATATTTACTGCAGTCAATACCGCTAGTCGTTTTGTATCGAGATAGGGATTCATGCCCTTTATTTCACGCATCTTCTCATCGACTATAGTAGAGACTTCTTGAATATGTTGATGACTTTTATCGCCAACTATTTTATATTGTTCACCATAGATATCCACTGTAGTGCGAACTTTATCATGACTATCTGTCACCAAATAAGCCTCCTATCATGAGAAAGAATCCTAACTTGTATCATATCACGAAAATAAGTTGTTGAAAAATAAATTGGATAATTCTTGTTGTAGGTACAGTCTGCTATAATAGGTTGCAGTATAGCTAGAAAAGGGAGTTTTTATATGTCACAGGTAGTAATAACTGTATTACCATCCATTATGACGGAAATGAAAAATAAATACAACAGCATGTTAACCGATAAACAACCGCCAGGAAGCGTTTTTGTAGCTAAGTTGCCTTCCTGTACTATTACAGCATACCGATCAGGTAAAGTTCTGTTTCAAGGTGCGGGGGCTGAAACAGAAGCAAAACCATGGCAGTCTGCAGAGGCTCCTTCACCTAAGAAGAAATCAGCTAAGAAAGTCGGTGACCATCAATACGCACCACCCTCTACCATCTCATCGTTATCTGCGATCGGAAGTGATGAAGTTGGCACAGGAGATTTCTTTGGACCGATGACGGTCGTGGCAGCATTTGTAGATAAAAAGCAAATGCCTCTATTAAAAGAATTAGGGGTACGAGACTCAAAAGGAATGAAAGATCCAGAGATTATCGAAATTGCTAAAAATCTGATTAAGACGATTCCATATAGCCTGCTTATTCTCCCTAACGAAAAATACAATGCAATGCAGAGAAAAGGGATGAACCAGGGTAAAATGAAGGCTTTACTACATAATCAAGCCATTCAAAACGTTCAGAAAAAAGTCCCTTCATATGATGCGATTCTCGTCGATCAATTTGCTAAACCAGAAGTATACTTCAATTACTTAAAAGGACAGCCTACGATCGTTAAAGATTCGGTATATTTTGCCACAAAAGCCGAAGAACTTCATCTAGCGGTTGCGGCAGCATCGATCATAGCAAGGTACTCCTTCGTTATGGAAATGAATCGCCTTGGCAAAGAAAACAATGTGGAACTTCCAAAAGGAGCTGGTCCAGTCGTGGATCAGGCAGCAGCGAAATTAATTCAAAAGCACGGTGAAGATGTTCTAAATAAAGTTGCAAAAGTACATTTCGCTAATAGTCAGAAAGCTATAAAGCTAGTTGAAAAGGCAAAGAGATCTAAATAAGACAAAAGAGCTGAAATCTATTTTCAGCTCTTTTTTTATTCTATCTACAGTATCCACAGAGAAGTAATACCCATCTCATTTTACAATATACTGGAAGTAGTGCAAAAAGACTGGAGGAGGATATGATGGGAATTACGTTCATTAAATTAGCAGCTGTGTACCTATTGATCGGTGTTGGGATAGGGATATTTATGGAGATGGCACATGACCATACCCTAGCAGGTTTACATGCGCATGTTAATTTAGTTGGTTGGGCAACAATGGCTGCCTTCGGCTTGATCTACCACCAATTCGATATTTCCAACAACCTTATGGCAAAGCTTCATTTTTGGCTGTTCAACCTATCCCTTCCTTTATTCATGCTAGGTCTTGGTTTCCTGCTCTATGGAAACGATTCTCTAATCCTACTCGTTATGATCGGGAGCTTTGTTTTGTTTCTATCGATCGTCTTTTTTGTAATCAATGTTCTTAAAAACCTTAAAGCATCTTCTACCTGATACTATGAAAAGGGCTGTCGAGAATTACTCGACAGCCCTTGAGTTTCAAAGAGATGAAGTATTTAGCTACGTAACACCGCTCCAAACTGCTCTTCGACAGCTTGTAGTACGCGATCGTGTGCACTCTTCACTTCTTCTTCAGTTAGCGTTTGTTCTGGGTTGTAGTATCTTAATGAGAAGGCAAGCGACTTCTTACCTTCCTCTAAATGCTCACCTTGATACACATCGAATAAATTGATATCGACTAGCTTGCTTCCACCAGCGCCTTGAATAACATTTTTTACTTCGGACGCTTCGAGCATCTCATCAACAACTAATGCAACATCACGTGTTACCGATGGAAAACGAGGAAGTTTCGCGTATTTAAGATGCTCCACGTTTGCAGTTAACATCTTCTCAAGGTTTACTTCAAACACAAACGTTTCTTTCAAATCTAGTTCCTTTTCAACTTCTGGATGAAGTTGACCAAGATAGCCGATTGCCTCACCGTCGAGATGAACAGCTGCCGTTCTTCCAGGATGTAGCTTAGGCTCTTGAGCACGAACAAAAGAAAGACGATCTTGAAGTCCGAGGTCAACCGCTAGTTCTTCCACTACTCCTTTCATTACAAAGAAGTCCGCAGGCTTTTTCTCTTTCTGCCAAGGATGCTCTTGCCATAAACCAGTCATTACCCCCGCAAGATGTTCTTCCTCTTTCGGAAGCTCTGATCCTGATGGTAAGAAGACTGATGCCGTTTCATATAGTGCAATATTCTCAAGCTGGCGATTGATATTATATTGAGCAGCTTCAAGAAGATGTGGTAATAAGCTCGTTCTTAGCTCACTACGCTCCTCACTCATTGGCATAGCTAAACGAATTGCTTCAGGTGATTCGTCTGAGAAGAAAACACGTTTTGCTGGAGATGTTAAGGAATAGGTTACTGCTTGATAAAGTCCAGCTCCTTCAAGCATGCGACGAACACGACGTCTTTTTACTTGATAATCCGTTAACTGTCCAGGTGTGCTTTCTGTAATTGGAAGGGTAGCTGGTACATTGTCATACCCATATAAACGACCAACTTCCTCGATCAAGTCTTCCGTAATCGTAATATCTGGACGACGTGGAGGAACTTGAACGGTAAACATTCCACCGAAATTTTTATAAGAAAATTGCAGGCGATCGAAAATAGCCGCAACTTCTGATTCCGAAATTTCAGTCCCTAATACTTGATTGATTCTAGCTACTTCAACACTTACATCTTTCGCTTCAACGTGACGAGCTCCTTGCTCAGCAACACCTCTTAAAACCGTTCCGCCTGCAAGGTCCTGTATTAGCTGTGCTGCTCGTTCGCTTGCTGGAACAACGCGATTGCGGTCGATGCCTTTTTCAAAACGAGAACTTGAATCACTCCGCAACCCTAGATCTTTTGAAGACTTACGTACGAGCTTGCTATTAAAATAAGCAGCCTCAAGCAAAACAGTCGTAGTATCTCCTTGAACTTCAGAATCAGCTCCGCCCATCACACCTGCAACTGCTACAGGAGTATGACCGTTCGTAATAACGAGATGATCACTCGATAACGTCCGCTCTGTATCATCGAGCGTTACGATTTTCTCTTCTTGTTTCGCACGTCGAATCATGACTTCTTTTGATCCAAAACGGTCATAGTCAAAAGCATGAAGCGGTTGACCATATTCGAGTAATACGAAGTTTGTGATATCCACCACATTGTTGATCGGTCTGATTCCAGCAGAAACAAGTCTGTTTACAAGCCACTGCGGGGAAGGTTGTACGGTAACATCTTTGATGATCGTCGCGCCATAGTATGGAGCGTCCTCTTCATCTTCAATCCGGACTGACACATGATTCTCAGCACTTTCTTCTGAACGAACAAGTTCAGGTGATGGCAGTGAGATCGGACGGTTCAATACTGCGCCTACTTCATACGCTACACCGATCATATTCATTGCGTCTGCACGGTTTGGCGTTAATCCTAGCTCAAGGATCGTGTCGTTAAGGTTTAAGTATTCTAGAGCATCTTCACCTGGTGTTACCTCGTCACTGAATACAAAGATTCCTTCAGCATATTCTTTTTGAACGAGCTTACTTTCTACACCAAGTTCCTGTAGAGAGCAGATCATTCCGTGCGAAGGTTCTCCACGAAGTTTCGCCTTTTTGATTTTGAAGTTTCCTGGGAGAACAGCCCCCACTTTTGCGACAGCAACATACTGATCTTTCGCCACATTTGGTGCACCACAAATAATTTGGACAGGCTCTTCTTCTCCGATATCCACTTTACAAACAGAAAGTTTATCAGCATCAGGATGTGAAGCGCACTCAAGTACATGACCGATCACTACGCCTTTGATCCCTTTGTTCAAACTTTCAACTGTTTCAACTTCAATACCGCCTTTGGTAATCAGTTCAGCTAATTCATCAGCTGAATATCCTTCAATGTCTACATACTGACTTAGCCAATTTAATGATACGAGCATTGTTTCTCCTCCTTACGCTTATATATGATTGAACTGCTTGATAAATCTGCTGTCATTTGTATAGAAGTGACGAATATCATCGATGCCATATTTGAGCATCGCAATTCTTTCAGGCCCCATACCAAAAGCAAAGCCGGTCACTTTCTCAGGGTCAAATCCAGACATACGGAGCACATTTGGATGTACCATTCCGCCACCTAAAATTTCAATCCATCCAGTCCCCTTACAAACTGAACATCCGCTTCCACCACAGTTGAAGCATGAAATATCCATCTCTACAGATGGTTCAGTGAACGGGAAGAAGCTCGGACGCAGACGAATTTCTCTTTCTTCACCAAACATCTTTTTAGCAAAAGCTTGAAGTACCCCTTTAAGGTCACTCATGCGAACGTCTTCCCCGACCATAAGTCCTTCGATTTGCATGAATTGATGAGAGTGAGTCGCATCATCCGTGTCTCGTCGATAAACTTTACCTGGAACGATAATTTTTACCGGTCCTTCTCCGTTTAACTTCTCCATTGTTCTTGCCTGCATCGGTGAAGTATGCGTACGAAGTAACGTTTCTTCTGTCACATAGAAAGAGTCTTGCATGTCACGAGCTGGGTGATCTTTAGGCAAGTTCAACGCTTCAAAGTTATAATAATCTGTTTCCACTTCAGGACCTTCTGCAATAGAGAAGCCCATACCGAGGAAGAGATCCTCAATCTCCTCGATCACTCTCGTTAACGGGTGATGGTTTCCTTTATTGACAGGACGACCTGGTAATGTAATATCGATGGTCTCTTGCTTTAACTTTTCCTCAACAGCTGCTTTTTCCATCACCTGTGTTTTCTCATCAAGTTTTTCAGAGATCGCTGCGCGAATTTCGTTAGCCAGCTGTCCCATCTTCGGACGTTCTTCAGCAGAAAGTTTTCCCATACCTCTTAAAATTTCTGTGATCGGTCCTTTTTTTCCAAGGTATGCTACACGAATATCTTGCAATTCCTTCATTGAAGAAGCAGATTCAATTTGAGACAATGCTTCTTCTTTAAGTGTTTGTAACCGTTCTTCCATCATTTTTACCTCCATTTCAATCTTTGTAAAAAATACCTACTTCAGTTTGTACAACACAATTGTGACAACCTTACTCGTTTAAAAAACAAAAAAATCCTCGCCCCACGGAAAGGGGCGAAGATTTGAGTTCGCGGTACCACCCTAATTCACTGATATGTAACATCAGCCTTGGTAAACGATAACGGTTCATAACCGGTCCGCTTTTGGGTATCAAGCGGCAACTCCAGAGTGAATTCAAAAGCGTTCCTATAGAAATGCTCTCAGTCAAGGCATTTCCTCCCTTAATAGGAAGAGGCAATTTACTACTCTCTATCATTGTTTTTAATATAATGAAGTTCTTTATAATTATAGAAAAAAAACGCTCAGTCTGCAAGCATGATTATGAAGGCATCAACCCGTAAATAAGGATTCCGGCAGCAACAGCTACATTCAATGATTCAGCCCCACCGTAGATTGGAATATACACCTTGTCATGAGCAAGTTCTTGGAGTTCTTTTGAAACGCCGTTCGCTTCATTCCCCATAATCACAGCAAACTGCTCTGGACCCTGTAACTGATGATAAGGAGTTCCACCGCTAACTTCCGTTGCGTAAACCGAAACACCAGCATCCTTTAAGTCTTTCACGGCGTGGCGCAGATCTACTTTTTTTATAGGGATGTGAAAAAGCGATCCTTGAGTAGAACGCAGTACCTTACTGTTATAAAGGTCCACTGTTCCATGACCAAGCAACACACCATCATATCCTGCGCTATGTGCTGTACGAATGATCGTACCTAAATTACCTGGATCTTGAATTGCATCTAAGAGAATAAACTTTCCGGTTTCTGCTAAACTTGATTCAGACATTTTACAAACAGCCAAAATGCCCTGTGGTGTTTCAGTTGCAGTTAATTCTTTCATCACTTTATCAGTAACAGTATAGACGGCTGGTCGATCTTTAAACAGATCAATCTCGAAATCAGTGCTTTCTGAAATTATGATTTCTTGCACGAGCGCATTTGCTCTCGCTGCTTCTTCGATAATATGAGGTCCCTCGATTAGAAACGAAGATGCTTTCTCTCGTCCTTTTTTCGTCTGTAGCTTTTTCCAGTCTTTCACTTTTTGATTTTTCACAGATTCAATAAGCATAGTGCTCTCCTTCATTTTTCAATGATTCCATTATAGACGCAAGATCGAGAAGATTCCAATGCAATTCATGAAATTCCATTCTTTCGTTCATACTAAGATTGCTTGGTATACAAGCGAAAGAGAAAGGTGAGGTGGAAAGCATGGACCTTAACTTAAGAAAAGCCATCCTTGCTAACGTATCTGGTAACAATGAGGATCAGATAGAGGCAACGATTCTCGATGCGATCCAAAGCGGTGAAGAAAAAATGTTACCAGGTCTTGGTGTCCTTTTCGAAGTCCTTTGGAAAGAAGCCCCTGAAGACGAGCGTCAGCAAATGCTCTCTTACATGGCTCAAGGCGTACAATAAGCAAAATCCGGTGGCAAAAGCCACCGGATTTTGTTTAAGAAATAATTAAAAAGAACCAAATACGCTAAATACGATACTCTGTTTTTCTATGACTAGCTGCAGTGACCAGGCTCTCGAGACGCTTCACCTTTACGATTGAACACAAAAAGCGTGTTCATTCGTAAAGCTTCCAGCGCTTGTCGAGCCTAAACGGTCACTTTCGCTTTTCTTTATAAAAAACGTGTTCTTTTGGGATTGCTCCAATGATTCCGTGTCTAAACGCGAAACTCCGCTTTTCTTTTTGTCTAGCTGCACCTCGCAGAAACTACGATATTTCACTCTTTCAACAGAACACAAATAACGTGTTCTGTTGAAAGAGTTCCAATATCTCCGTTTCTAAACGCGAGGTTTCGCTTTTCTTAATTAAACGTAATTGCCTTCACCTTTTCATCATCTAATTTCTTAATGACTTCTACGATGAGGTTTACAGCGTTTTCGAAGTCGTCGCGGTGCAGGATTGCTGCGTGCGTGTGGATGTAGCGTGTTGCGATGGTGATGGAAAGTGCCGGTACACCGTTCGCAGTAAGGTGAATTTTACCAGAGTCCGTTCCGCCACCTGCAATTGCATCGAATTGGTAAGGAATGTTGTTCTCGTCAGCAGTATCGGTTACGAAGTCACGAAGTCCTTTGTGACCAACCATAGAAGCATCATACATGATGATTTGAGGACCTTTACCCATCTTCGATTGAGCATCTTTGTCTGATACCCCAGGTGTATCTCCAGCAATTCCTACATCAACAGCAAAACCGATATCAGGCTTGATCATGTTTGCTGCAGTTGTTGCTCCGCGGAGCCCAACTTCTTCTTGAACTGTTCCAACACCGTATACCGTGTTTGGATGATCTTCTCCTTTTAGTTTACGAAGCACTTCGATTGCAATGGCACAGCCAATGCGGTTGTCCCAAGCTTTTGCCATCAGCATCTTTTCGTTGTTCATCACTGTGAATTCACAAACAGGGACGACAGAATCTCCAGGTTTAACCCCCCACTCCATCGCTTCTTCTTTGCTTGATGCGCCGATATCGATGAACATGTCTTTTTTGTCGATCGATTTCTTACGCTGTTCTGCAGGAAGAATGTGAGGTGGCTTTGAGCCGATAACACCCATGATGTTACCTTTTCTTGTCATAACATTTACGCGCTGTGCAAGCATAACTTGCTCCCACCAGCCTCCAACTGTTTGGAACCATAGGAAACCTTTATCATCGATACGAGTCACCATGAACCCTATCTCATCAAGGTGACCAGCTACCATAATTTTAGGACCTTGCGCACTTCCCTTTTTCATTGCGATCAAGCTGCCGAGGTTATCAGTCATCATCTCGTCAGCAAGTGGCTCAATATGTTTTCTCATAACGTCACGAGGTTCACGTTCGTTACCGGGTACGCCATTCGCATCAGTTAATTCTTTCAGCATCTGCAACGTTTCGTCTAGCTTCGTCATATGTAGTTCCTCCTTATATGTATCCATTCATTGTTCATTATAACGTTTTTAGAAATGTTACACAATTGAGAACGCTTTAGTTCTAATAGCCTTCATTTTGTCTTTGGTGGTTTATTTCGTTTTTCTTCAGGTAAGCATCTTCCATTTCATTAACACTTAAATCGAGTGTAGCCCCAAGCTGTAAATATTTTTCAAACAACTTTTTAAAATACTCCTCGGTTTGATTTTGCCCAAGAGCATCGATCGCATGATATACTTTTTGAAACGCATCTACAGGCGAGCCGCTAGAATCCAGCTGTTCATAATCTGTAATTTCGGAGATGCCAAGTTCAAGACCTAACGATAGTATAAAGTGAATACCGTCTACATATTCCTCTACTATCACATCTCTAGGAGCAGGCGATTTCGTACTCCAATACTTGAAACACCTCGTTTCATTAGCAAGCTCTCCCACTTCTACTTGTAAAGCGAGTAGCTTTCTATGAAACAATAGGTCATTCTGTAGCTGATGTTCTTCTATGATTCGTTCGTCCAATGCTTTTTGAAGTTCAAACAAACGTTTAACGTTCAATCTCATCGTCCTCTCGTTAAATTAATTATTTTTTTGAAACCTTTCTTTATCATAAACGTAAACAGTAGTGAAGCATAGTGAAAACGAGGTGCTGCCAAATGATTATTGTTCTGTTTCGATTAGTTATTCTTGCTGCAATGGTACTTATCGCGTACTCAGTTATCCGTTTTTTAGCCGACCCTAAAAGAAAACTTGAAAAAGCCTACGATCATAAACAATACTATTTTTTAGATGACACGTCGAACGTACGAAAGAATTTTCTCGTCACGTACAAAGGAGCCCTGTTTGAAGGAGAGAAGTACCTTGGTACGACCGATAACTCCTTCGATATCATTACCATTTCTGTGAGCGTTAAGAATGCTTCTGAGTTATATTTGCTAGAGAAAGAAGATTTTTATTTCCTGGAAAAAGAAATGGACTTGCGGTATCCATGTGCTGAAATCGAATGGAAAAGTCCAGTTAAAGAGTTTCTTCGTCATAGAGAAAATTCATAATAAAAGACGACCTTGCCGCGTGGCAAGGTCGTCTTTTTTATCGAACAGGCTGAAAAAATTCATCCCACTTCATGATCCATTCTCGTCTTCTTAATAAGTGAAATAAAATAACCAATCCCATCATGATCAAAACAATCAACATGGGTTCTAACCCTTTGATTGCTGTTCCAAAAAATGAGTACATCAAAGCGAGCGGGATATTTGTAAGAAAAGATGATCGTAAATATTCCTTAAAATTTCTTGAAACTTCGATCAAGCAAAGTGAAATGAAATGAAAGTGCACAAATGGTATTAACCTTAAAATTGCGATTTGTCCAACCGACATGGGCATCCTTTTTTTCATCCATTTTTTCTTTAATGTAGTGACCTTATTAAATAACAAAGGAGAGCGCTTGATCAAAAAATAAAACACAATGCTTACGACCGTAATTCCTATAACGGAATAGATTGTTCCATATACTGCGCCAAACAATACTCCCCCTGCCATACAAATGACACTGACGGGCACAAAGATAAACTGACGTAAGAAGTGCAATACAATAAAATAGAGCGGGGCATAGACTCCACTGTTAGAAACAACTTCGATGAGAGGCAGGACAAGCTCATTCATGATGTTCCCCCCTTCTCCTTTACGTTTATGACATGAGACGAGCAGTTATGTCAAAACCTGCGGTTAGGTGAAAGAATATTTTTTTGGAAATAGGTGGACAATAAGTGAGCATTTCACCAATACGGTATGAGGAGGCTGTTTAAATGGATGAGCTTGTAATAGCCCGTTCACTTTTTGGAATGACGATGGGCGTACATATTATCTATGCCACCTTAGGTGTAGGTCTACCGCTGATGGTTCTTGTAGCTGAGCTGATGTACCAAAAGACCAAAGACAAAGATTACGCTATTATGGCAACACGTTGGACAAAGGGGTTTGCAGTTCTTCTTGGAGTCGCCATTCCGACTGGAACAATTGCAGGGGTCCAACTTTCCCTCCTATGGCCTGGATTCATGGAAGCCGTCGGCCGTGTCATCGCGCTTCCGTTCCAAATTGAAATCTATGCTTTCTTTCTAGAAGCTCTGTTTATGTCAATCTATGTTTACGCTGCTGATCGACTATCTCCTCTTATGAGAATCGTAAGCGTAACGCTAGTTGCTATTGGCGCAAGTGCTTCTGCCATTCTGATTACGAATGTTCATGCTTTCGAAGGCACTCCAGCTGGTTTCGATTTCATAGATGGCAAATTCGTTAATGTAGATCCATGGGAAGCTTTTTTCAACCCTTCGTTCATCGTAACGGCTGGTCATGTTACTGTTTCAGCATTGATGACCGGTGCATTCGTTATCGCTTCAATTGCGGCCTACAAAATGATTCGTCTCAAAGGGAATTCAAGAGAATATAAATTTCACCATAAAGCATTGATGATGGGGTTAGCGATCGGAGGAATCTTCTCGCTATTAACATCGCTCAATGGACATGAATCAGCCCAGCAGCTGCATGCATATCAACCTGAAAAGCTTGCTGCAGCTGAAGGATTATTCGAAACACAAACGCATGCACCGCTAGCAATTGGTGGTTTTACAGATAAAGAGGAACGTGAAGTAAAGTGGGCGATCGAAATACCATGGGCTTTAAGTTATCTAGCAGATGACTCTTTTGAAACTGAAGTTCTTGGACTTGAAGAGTTTCCAGAGGATGAGTGGCCGCCCCTTTTCGTCCATACGTTGTTTAATGCGATGGTAGGAATCGGCTCACTGTTAATCTTCCTTTCAATCGCCGGATTCACTTGGTATAGACTGCTCAAAAAACGAAGCTTCCCACGTTGGCTTATGTGGGCCTTTATCGCAGCTGGTCCCCTGGCCATGACGGCAATTGAATTCGGGTGGATCTTTGCTTGTACAGGGAGACAGCCATGGGTTATTTACCGTGTTATGAAAACAGAAGATGCTGTAACGACCTCTGGCAATATCGGACTCTTATTTGTGCTATTTTTAATCATCTATATCATTCTAATGATTTCTACGGTTCTAGTCTTACGTTATTACTTCAAAAAGAACCCGGTAGCACAAGAGCTAGATCACTAATTAAAAATGAGGTGTTATTGACATGTCAGAGGCACTATATGCCATCACACTAATATGGGGGATTGTTTTTATTTACGCGGTTATGGCAACGATTGACTTCGGGGCAGGCTTTTGGGCAATGGTCTATCTAAACAAGAAAAATACGAAAGCTACCTCCATTGCAAACAGATACTTATCTCCTTCATGGGAAGTAACAAACGTATTTATTGTTGCAATTGTCGTTGCGCTGTTCAGCTTTTTTCCAGGTGCTACGTTCACACTCGGAACGGTTTTACTCATACCAGGAAGCCTCATCATTCTTTTCCTTGCAATACGAAGTGCCTTTCTTGTTTTTTCACACTCGGCAAATGAGCAGTACAAAAAATTCTTAACTCTCGTTTCAGGAATTACAGGCTTTCTCATTCCTGCTCTATTGATAGCAGTATTACCCATCACACAAGGAGGATTTATCACACCATCGGATGGGGCTGGTCGTCTTGATATGATCGCACTCTTTTCTAGTTTTAACGTTTATGCGTTTATGGGTTTCGCCATCTCTAGCACATTGTTTCTATCTTCTCTGTTGTTAGCGGACTACTCAAACGTTGCTGGGGATTCAGAAGCATATGAAATCTATAGAAGAGACGCGATCCTAGTAGGTCCTCTCTCCCTTGCGATGGCTGCTCTCATCGTGCTGACGATCCGGTTTGAAGCGAACTGGCTTTATGAGAACTTATTAGAATTCACCCCTTGGTTAGTAGGATCGATCATCACGTTTTTTATTGGATACATCGCCTTGTTTATTCCTAGAAAAAACGGAAAAGGCATCCCACGTTTGGCAATGGTAAGCGTCGTTATTCAATATCTACTTGCTAGCTATGCGTATGGATCAGCACACTTGCCTTACATTGTCTATCCAGATGTGACGATCGAAACAGGTTTTACAAACCCTGCAACATTTCGTGCGTTAATTATCACCTACATCGTTGCATTCTTCATATTGACTCCTGGTTTTATCTATTTCTGGCGCCTCTTTCTAAAAGATAAACGGTATTTAAAACAGAACGAATCTTGAGTATGTGCTAGTAATGCTTCATTTGATTAAGTAAAAAATTCCTGCAACGCACGCAACGTTTAGAATGACTGCTAGTGGCAGTCCATACTGAAACGAAGCGTGCTTTGTTTTATGTCTGAATTGCTTCATTCCGAGATAACCGCCGATCGCTCCTCCTAGTATGTACGAAGTCCATAATGTTTTCTCAGATATACGCGACTTACGTTTTCTGGCCTTACGTTTATCGACTCCCATCAACAGGTAACTACACACATTTATGCACACGAGGTAAAGCACTATAGCTGTCATCAATTCATTCTCCTTATATAAAAAGCCACCCTCATATCATGAGGGTGGCTTATCTAATTACTTCAAGTTTTCTTTTGCTTTAGATGCAAGTTGTGCGAATGCTTTTTCGTCACTGATAGCAAGCTCAGCAAGCATTTTACGGTTTACTTCGATTCCAGCAGTCTTAAGACCGAACATTAGACGGCTGTAAGAAAGTCCGTTCATGCGAGCAGCAGCGTTGATACGAGTGATCCAAAGCTTACGGAAGTCACGCTTTTTCTGACGACGGTCACGATAAGCGTACATGTTTGATTTCATAACTTGCTGATTAGCAACTTTGAAAAGTAAAGACTTAGATCCGAAATATCCTTTTGCAAGTTTTAACGTTCTTTTACGTCTGCGACGTGTTACGTAGCCACCTTTTACTCTTGGCATACTAAACCCCTCCTAATTGTGTATCAATGTATGATTTTACGATTACTTTTTGTTGTAGATTAGCGCTTTGATACGCTTGAAGTCACCAGCAGACACTAGAGAAGCTTTACGAAGTTTACGCTTCTGCTTTTGAGTCTTATGACCGAACATATGGCTAGTGAAAGCACGGCTGCGCTTAAGTTTACCTGATCCAGTTTTCTTGAAACGCTTTGATGCTCCACTGTGAGATTTCATTTTTGGCATGAGAGAGTTCCTCCTTAAAGAATTACTTTTCGCTGACTGGTGCTAAGATAAGGAACATGCTGCGTCCTTCCATTTTTGGTTTGGACTCAACCGTTGCAATATCTTTGCAATCTTCTGCAAGGCGCTCAAGCACCTTTTTACCGATATCAGAATGCGTGATCATACGACCGCGGAAACGGATCGATGCCTTCACTTTATCGCCTTTATCAAGAAACTTACGAGCATTACGAAGTTTCGTATTGAAGTCATGCTCCTCGATATTCGGGCTCAAGCGAACTTCTTTAACGGTAATAACTTTTTGTTTCTTACGCGCTTCTTTTTCCTTCTTTTGCTGCTCATAGCGAAACTTTCCGTAGTCCATAATACGACATACTGGAGGTTTTGCATTTGGAGCAACCATAACCAGGTCAAGATTTGCGTTTCGAGCCATATCTAATGCCTCATTTTTTGATTTCACACCAATTTGGTTTCCGTCTGCACCAACGAGACGTACTTCCCGGGCACGAATGCCCTCATTGACGTTCATGTCTCTACTAATAATCAGCCACCTCCATGGTTAATTGTTCGATGTGATCATCTAACAAGATGTCCTTAAATTATTTATCCGGTTCAAAGCATTAAAAAAAGCGTCGGCGCATACGACACCCACACATTCTCTACATAGTACATAAACAATGATACCTGCAAACTGCCATAACGGCGTCAATCAGGTGAGAAGCGGGCGCTTCTGCTTGCTTTGTTTCCGATATTTAATTTACCTAAGACAGTATACCATGCTGTTTCAAACTATGTCAAGGCGACATGAAAGAATTCATTTGAAGCGCACTTGATTATCATATCTGATTTTCCTGACGCTGACAAGTGTTTTTTATAAAATTGTTGAGCAATTACTCAATCGCCTTTTCGATCTTAACATAAAAAGCTGGCATAAGACATCTGTTGAAAAGATCTTAAGAACTATCCGCTAATGTGATAGTGGTGATTTACGCTCCAGGATGCTCGCTTTCCGCGGGGCGGGCGGTGAGCTTCCTCGTCGCTTACGCTCCTGTGGGATCTTCACCTGTCCCGCGTGTCCCGCAGGAGTCGAGCATCCCTCCGCTCCAATCCGCGTTATACAAAGGTTTAATCAAAGAATAAACCACCCAAAGTGATGGCAAGAAAGTTTAACTTTGACTGTATTCTAGTAGGAGGGCATACTTCTTGCCTCCCATGGTCCAACAGGGAGTTTGGCCACGGGAAGGAGGTATTCATGCTCCTACGGTGTAGAAACCATAAGAATCTAGGTTTCCCAACAAACTGAAAAAGCCGGCATTTAGCCGGCTTCTCATTACTTTTTATTCTTGATTTCATTTTCAATGTTAGCAGTAAAGTCACTAAGAGCAACTGTCTCAGAATCTTGCTGACCATAGCGGCGCACGTTGACTGCGTCCCCTTCAACTTCCTTATCACCTACAACTAGCATGTAAGGAATCTTTTGCATCTGAGCTTCGCGAATCTTGTAACCGATCTTCTCATTTCGCTCATCCACTTCCACGCGAATGCCTTCACGTTGAAGCTTCTCTTGAACTTTCTTCGCATAATCAAGATGAACTTCAGAAACCGGAATGATTTCTGCCTGTACAGGTGCTAACCAAGTAGGGAATGCTCCTTTGTATTCTTCAATTAAGAATGCAACAAAGCGTTCCATAGTGGAAACGACACCACGGTGAATAACAACTGGGCGGTGCTGGCCACCATCTTCACCGATATAAGATAGGTCAAAGCGCTCAGGAAGATGGAAGTCAAGCTGAACAGTCGATAATGTTTCATCTTTACCAAGGGCAGTTTTCACCTGCACATCTAGCTTCGGACCGTAGAATGCAGCTTCGCCTTCTGCTTCTACATATTCTACATCAAGGTCATCCATTGCTTCTTTCAGCATCGCCTGTGCTTTATCCCACATCTCATCATTATCAACGTATTTCTTCTTATCTTCTGGATCTCGATAAGATAGACGGAAATAGTAGTCATTGATCTGGAAGTCTTCGTAAACTTCTTGTACGAGCTTAACGACGCGGATGAATTCTTCCTTAATTTGATCCGGGCGGCAGAAGATATGTGCATCATTCAATGTCATCGAGCGTACACGTTGAAGACCCGCAAGTGCTCCAGACATTTCATAACGATGCATTGTACCAAGTTCAGCCACACGATAAGGTAAGCCACGGTAGCTCTTCAAATCGTTTTTGTAAATCATCATGTGGTGAGGGCAGTTCATCGGACGAAGAACTAGCTCCTCAGTTTCATCCATTTTCATCGCTGGGTACATATCTTCTTGATAATGATCCCAGTGTCCACTTGTTTTATACAGTTCAACGTTGGCAAGGTGTGGTGTATAAACGTGGTTGTACCCTAAGCGCTCTTCTAGGTCTACGATGTATCTTTCAATTGTACGACGAATTGTAGCACCCCTAGGAAGCCAGATCGGAAGACCTTGTCCTACTTCTTGAGAAATTGTAAAGAGCTTCAATTCTTTTCCTAGTTTACGGTGATCACGCTCTTTCGCTTCTTCTAACAACTGTAGGTATTCTTCAACCTGTGATTGTTTTGGAAAAGCTGTACCATAGATACGCTGAAGCATCTGGTTATCACTATCGCCTCTCCAATAAGCTCCTGCAATCGAAAGCAACTTAAAGGCTTTGATCTTACTAGTTGAAGGTACGTGTGGTCCACGGCAAAGATCAAAGAACTCACCTTGCTCATAGATCGTAACGTCCTCATCAGCAGGAATAGCCTCTAATAGCTCAAGCTTCAGGTCATCTCCGATTTCTTCATACATCTTTTTAGCTTCGTCACGAGAGACTACCTTACGTTTCACTTCAAGGTTTTCGTTGACGATCTTCTTCATTTCCTTTTCAATCTTCGGAAGATCTTCTGGTGTAATGGAAACAGGACAATCGATATCGTAATAAAAACCGCTGTCAATAACAGGACCTACACCAAGTTTTACATCTTTAAAAAGACGTTTGATCGCTTGTGCCATTAAATGAGCTGTACTGTGGCGAAGAACTTCTAACCCATCTTCACTTTCTGGAGTGACGATTTCAATCGCTCCATCTTCCTCAATTTCGCGTCGTAAATCAATTGTTTCACCGTTTAGTTTACCTGCCACGGCTTTCTTTTTTAGACCCGGACTAATTGAGCTTGCAATTTCTTCTGTTGTCGTACCTTTATTAAACTCCTTAACAGAACCATCAGGAAATGTAATATTTACTAATTCAGTCATGTTCCTCACTCCTTTTTTTATGCATATAAAAAACACCCATCCCAAAAGGGACGAGTGTTGATCTCGTGGTTCCACCCTGCTTCCCGCTAAGATATCATCCTAGGCGGCTCAGACTGCTGTAACGTAGCACAAACGCCGCACTATTTCCTGAGCGGTGTTCAAAGGTGGTAAGTATACTTCTCACACTAGGATGATCGCACCATTTCATCCCTCTCTGAAAGCTGACAAAGCATCTCATATCCTTATCATAACGATTCTCAATATACGTTTATGTAGGTATTATAAGTAGTTGACTACATAAAATCAAGCCTATTTCTAATGATTTCCCGAAAAAAATATTTTAGACATGTGAAATGGGAAAAAGCGTAATCGCTCTTGAAAAACATTACGAATCGTCTGAGTCAGTCCCTCTTCGATATCATCTGTAAATACATTTATTTCTTCGGGTGCTAAATATAAAAGCGGTAACAAAATATCCGGGTCGATTTCATCAGTTGTTAATTCATTCGGAAGCTCTTCAAAATACATGTCCATTGAATCAACAACAAGCTTGACCCCCTTCTCATCTACAAGGTGATACTCCCCATCGAAAAGAAGGTTCACCTCCTTCTGTTTCGGATTCCTAAGCTGCAGCAGCTGCCTAAGTGCTTCAATGAAGTTCTGATACTCTTGCTCGAGTTTGTATTCATCAATTGCTTCAGCAACTAAAGCAGAGAGAAGCTTTTGATAGGGTCTCGTCCTAAAAACAAGAAATGAGTCAAACGAAATCGTACCTCCTTGCTCGATACAACCAAATGCTGCATCTCGAAGAATAGTAAACCTCTCACGATATCCCTCAGTTCTTGGGACGTCGATGCGATCCCCATCGCCTATGCTTCTTGCTAAACCGCAGATCTCATCAATTTCCTCACGATCTTTAAAATAATAGCTAGTCCTTAAAATATTTTGCATCCATACCTTTTCATAGGTGGTCTTAACACAGTGGGCGAGGCAATCGGCAATTTCAAAACACGTTCTTGAATCGTATGGCTCAATCGGTATGGAAAGAACCATTTCTGCTTCATTTTCAAGTGTCTCTTTCCCTCTCAGGCATA
The DNA here is from genome assembly GCF_056158505.1 of Anaerobacillus sp. ABR4_321. NCBI lineage: Bacteria > Bacillati > Bacillota > Bacilli > Caryophanales > Bacillaceae > Anaerobacillus > Anaerobacillus sp. ABR4_321. The sequence goes on along the minus strand of NZ_JBSWTK010000001.1, from coordinate 1,821,648 downwards.
GAGCTGCATGTACAACGTCATAGTCTGCTTTGTTTTTGAACGTAAGTGAAACCAACTTTTCCCCCTCCTGTCCACCTTCTTATTAGCATCTATATGGCCGAACTACAGGAAAGATGAATGAAACAATAAAAAAGCCACCCACAACTAGTGGATGGCTTCAACGCAAGAAGAGATCGTGCCTTATTTCCGCCTGTTCTTCCCTTCAAGAAAGATGGGCGTCGTATAATGTTTGATTCGTTCCATAATTCGTTTTGCTTTCGTTAACTCGACCCCTGCTTTATTTGAATAAGCAAGGTGTTCTTCAAGCAAATCATAATCAAGGTTTGAAGAATAAAGTGTAGGGAGTCCCTCCGTCATCCGGTATTGAAGCAGTGTTCCTAAAATATCATCACGAACCCATGTAGAGATATTCTCTGCCCCAATATCATCCAAAATAAGAAGAGGGGTCTCTTTTAGGAAGTTTAGTTTTTCATCGATCGACTGATCTTGAATCGCACTCTTCATTTGTCTAAAGAAGTCAGGTGTATAGATGAACTGAGATTGAACCCCTTTTTCTTTTGCAAGCTGATTCGCAATCGCACCGAGGAGAAAAGTCTTCCCGACCCCAAAGCCGCCATGTACGTACAGTCCCTTAGACGTTTCACCAGGGACAAAATCTTCAACGTATTGATCAGCAGCTTGAAACGCTTCGATTCTGCCCCCGTCATCATCGATATCAGCAAAAGATGCGTTCAGGATTTCTTTAGGAATGTAATAGCTTTTTACCATCTCATTGCGTTTCTTATTATCTTCTTCTTGAATCCTAGTAGGGCATCGGTTGTATCGAATATCGATCACGGTTCTATTGATAAATAGCTCAGGTTCATACCCGTCCATCATGTTGACACAATTAGATAGTCCGTCGCACCCTTCACAGCCCTTCGTTTGCGTTGTGTATTCGTATAGTCTGGCGAGACTTCGGTCGATCATTTTTTCATCGACTTCTTCGTTCTCTGCACAAAATGCACGAATATGTGGATCAGACAAAATTGCTTTTTTCATTTCCTTATATTTCTGTTGAAATTTATTATTTGCAGGCATTTTATTAAAAGATTCTTGAATGGATTCCATCTATTTTCACCCGCTCTCATTACTTATATTAGTCTTTTTTATATTTGCTTAGAAACTTTTGCAGCTGCTTTTGCTTTTCAGCGCGTTCGTCCTCAGACATTTCCGGTTCTTTTGGATTCGAAATCCATTCCGGTACTTTGTCTTTCCTTGCTGAAGTCTTGTTACGGTTAGAAGTTTTATTCGCTTTCTTAGGTGATGGTTGTTCTAATTCTTTAATCGCCAAGTCCATCGCTTCTCTCACTGTCTTCACATTCGCTCTAGCCCAATGACTTGCAAACTTCTCTACGTAGTTTTTCGATAGCTTCTTATCCTGCGTTTCTAGAATAAAGTCTAACAGTACGTTCATCACACCAGGAGTTAAATTCTGCTCGTCCATAATTCGTTCAACCATTCGCATATCTGCTTGTGAAGGCTTACCACCTCCAGCAGCCCTTTGCAAGATGTCATATGGTGTCATCTGTTCGTATCGTTGGGCAGCTTTTTCTTCCTGGGTTGATGGCTCTTTCTTATGAAATTCTTGTAATTCCTCAGGCTGCTTTCTCAGTTGAAGCGCAGGAACTTTCCCTTTGTTTTCTAATGCAAACCAGCTGCTAACCTCTTTACGCAGTAAATCTTCAGTCAACATATCATGATGAATAGCAGCTTGTTCAACAATTCGAGCCATCTCATATGGCTCGATTTTATACACGAAAGCTAAACGCTCGATCGTCTGTTTAACAGACTTATTAAGCATTTGATTTGATACAATCATATCAGAAATATGCTGCTTCATCACTTCAAAATCAAAACGGGGAGAACTGAACACAAGCCCTTTGTTTTCACTTCTGCCAACCGCTGGAACCTGTGGCTCATCATTTTCATCAGCCATAACCATTTCGGAAGGATGTAAGGAATCATAGACATCATTGAACGAAGCAGTAACGTTTTCGTATTTATCTCTATCGATCAACTTACTTGAGAAATGTTTTTTCAGTTCATTGTATCGGTTTCTGCCTAGTCTATTAAATAAGTAAATATTTAAAACACCATCATTGAAAAAGCGCTCTGGCGTTAGAGGTGGATGTAATTCATACGCAAAATGTCTCGGATCCTGGTCCGTTTTCAAATACGTATTCAATAGACCGATTCCTTCTAATTTCTTTCTTTCTTCTAAAACCTTCTTCAAATCCCACCTCAGCATAACCTTTAGGCTGTGATGCGTCATTGATCCATGATCTTGATGTTCATACATACTCCACAACGTCATATACAAACTATATGCCTCTGCACCGATTAAGGGCTGATATAAGAGAGTTAGGATCTTTCTATCATACTCATGAAGAAGGCCAGCAGCCTCCACTCGAAGGGTATCAACAGGTAGTAGTTCTTTCCAATGCATATGCTTCACCTTTATCTTCTATCTTATTATTGTACTTCACTACTAAATTTAGTCTTTATTAGGTCGTCTTAACGTACAAAAAAAGAGCTTAATCTAAGCTCTCTTTCTTTACTCCGCTCTGTTTATCAACTCTTTTAGTTCTTTAATGAATACATTGATATCTTTGAATTGACGATAAACTGAAGCAAACCTTACATAGGCAACTTCATCCACTCTGGCAAGTTGATCCATTACAAGCTCACCGATAACATCACTGCTAATCTCAGAAGCTCCCTGATTACGTAAGTCACGTTCAATTTCATTTACAACTTTTTCAAGAGTTTCTAGAGGAACAGGTCTTTTTTCACACGCTTTTATTAATCCTCGAAGAATTTTATCTCTGCTAAATTCCTCTCTTGTTCCTTCTTTTTTCACAACGATAAGCGGAATTTCTTCTACCGTTTCGAACGTTGTAAAACGGTATGTACAGGATTCACATTCACGGCGTCTCCGAATAGACCTGCCATCGTGAACAGGTCTTGAATCCAGTACTCGTGTTCCATTTATATTACAGTTGGGACAACGCATCAGATCATCTCCACCAAACGCACAAGATTTCTATATCTTATTTTAGCATAAATTAAAGAAGTGCACTAATCCTATTAAGAATTTGAATATCCTGTTCCTAAAAATGTGAGTTGCTTTTGTAGAGCTTGATATGCTGTCTCGATAACGCGTTTACTATAGCCGAAATCAACAGGCAATGGCGTCTCTGTCGATACAGAGAAATCTATTGCCGTTCTGTAAGGTCTTACGGACACGACAGTTACAACGATAAGAGCTTTCTTTCCACCATTTATTTGGAACACAAATTCTCCTCGATCGAGAGAATCTGTTACGATTTCTCCTTTAAAGTGTTTCAGAAGTACTTCCTTAGCTGCTTTATAACCTTGTTCCTTCGTTGTTTTAAAGTAATGTGTTTTTAATGCTTCATTCGGGTGATTTTCCCCTGTTTCTGCTCTATTCGTAAAAAAATCTTTTATCCCCACCGTGTTCCTCCTTTATTTTTTTTTAGAATAGCAAGAAACGGTAAAGAAATCAATTCACTAAGCAATGTGTGCATAAGAAAAAGGAGTGCATTCGCACTCCTTGATTTTTTCGTATAGTTTATGAAGTAAACGCTGATTCCTGTTCTCTAAGTCTAGGTTTAACTGGGCCCATTCCACGAGGTAATTCAATGTTTTCTCTCGTATCAGCACCAAGCGCATCTGCAATATGGTTCGCAGCAACATTTGGATCAAGATCGCCACAGGTATACACATCGATACTTGCATAACCGTGCTCAGGAAAACTGTGAATCGTCAAATGTGATTCAGAAATAATGACAACTCCACTCACACCTTGAGGTGCAAACTTGTGAAATGCAACTTCTCTAACTTCAGCTCCAGACTTAAGTGCCGCTTCTACAAACGTTTCTTCGATTAGTTTCATATCGTTAAGCTTATCTACGTCACAGCCCCATAACTCAGCAATAACGTGTCGTCCAATTGTTTCCATTTAAATATCCCCCTTTAATTTTTACTCATGCGGTTAGCATGCGGTATTGAAAATCCACCACGGGGGAAAGTTAGTCCGATGAGGTCCTAACCCTTTAAGTAGTTTTCAACGCCAAATTGCTATAAAAGAAGTTCACGAAAAATAGTATAATGCTTTTAAAATAGATTTGCAACTACAAAATTTTTCGGGATTAAAGGAATACGATTCGCTTCTCTTTAATAGCATTATCGATACAAAATAAAAAGAAGCAGGGTGTCTAGCCCCTGCTTCTTTCTTAAACGCTTACTTCGGATTTGCTGGGAATTTTCTCGCCAACATACTTTGCCATATCCACTACTCGACATGAGTAGCCCCATTCATTGTCATACCATGCAAGTACTTTTACTTTGTTCTTTTCTACAACCATCGTGGATAACCCATCAACGATCGATGAATTAGAATCACCATTGTAATCGATGGAAACAAGCGGCTCATCGGAGTAGCCTAGAATTCCACGAAGAGGTCCTTCTGAAGCAGCTTTTAATGCGTCGTTCACTTCTTCGACAGTTACGTCTTTCTTAAGATCAACCACTAAATCCACAAGCGAAACATTCGGTGTTGGTACACGAAGTGACATACCATTAAGTTTTCCTTCTAGATGTGGCAACACTTTTGAAATTGCTTTTGCAGCACCTGTCGTTGTCGGAATGATGGATTGACCACACGCTCTCGCTCTTCTTAAGTCTTTATGAGGGTTGTCAATATTTTTCTGATCATTCGTATAGGCATGAACCGTAGTCATCATTCCTGTCACGATGCCGAATGATTTGTCTAGTACTTTGACTACTGGAGCAAGACAGTTTGTAGTACATGAAGCGTTTGAAATAACGTGATGCTTTTCATGTTTGTATTCGCTTTCATTTATCCCCATAACAACTGTCAGATCTTCATTTTTACCTGGCGCTGTGATAATAACTTTCTTTGCACCGGCATCCAAATGAAGGCCTGCACCATCTCTAGAATTAAATTTACCTGTTGCCTCGATTACGATATCTATATTTAAATCTTTCCATGGGAGATTACTAGGATCACGATCACTAATGACTTTGATTTCTTTACCGTTTATTTTAATCCCGTTTTCAACAGGGGTAACCTCTCCATCGAACGTACCGTGAATACTGTCATATTTAATAAGGTGACTTAATGTTGCAGGTGGATAACTGGCGTTAATTGCTATTACATCTAAACTCTCTTCTGTAATCGCCTTTCTAAATACCATACGCCCAATTCGTCCAAAACCATTAATCGCTACTCTTGATTTCATCCAGCGTTCCTCCCACCATTTATGTGTTATACTCTTTTTTGTTTTTCTCAGGATTAGTATAACATATAATATGCGTTTTAAAAGATTTATTTACACCATTTATGCAAAAAGGGGAGATATGGGTGTATGACACCTAATTAGCTATAATTAAAATTTCACTTAAAACAAAAAACACGTCATTTCGACGTGTTTTGACTCAAACGACCTTCCATTCCTTCAGAATGTTCCTTAGCTGTTTCTCTGTTGCCTCTCTCGTTCCTGTATTATCGATTACTTTATCAGCTAACTGCCTTTTTTCTTCGATCGGAATCTGTGACCGGATTCGCTGTACTGCTTCTTCTTTAGAGCTCTTGTCACGTTCGATGAGTCGCTCCAACTGTGTTTTTGAATCTACATAGACGACCAGCGTCCGGTCGACAAGATAGGAAAGCTTACTTTCAAACAGAAGAGGGATATCCAACACAACATGCTTATGGCCGCTTTCTTCATATGCTTTCGCTTCCGCTAACATTCGCTTACGAATAGCAGGATGCATGATCTCATTAAGAAGCGAACGTTTTTCGTTATTGCTAAAAATAACCGAACCTAACCTTTTTCGATCAAGGTACCCATCATCCGTTCTTACCTCTTCACCAAAGACCCGAACGATCTCTTCTAATGCTGGCTCACCGGGCTCAACAACTTCTCTAGCTATGACATCTGCATCAATTACTGGTATGGATAGGGTTCTAAGCATTTCTGCAACTGTGCTCTTTCCACTTGCAATTCCACCGGTAAGTCCTATCTTCATACATTCCCTCCTTTTACATCTTCATAAATCCTATAATGATCAGCAAGCAGCCCGGAAGATAAGAAAGTTTATCTACCCATTTGATCCCTGAGGCGAGATTTCCACATTTCAACCCTAAGAAAACAAATAGGGAGCTCATACATGCGATCAACAAAGCCGTTTGAAGAGGGGCATATCCAATCATGGATGCACCAATACCTGCACCAAACGCATCAAGCGAAAGAGCAGCACCTAACATGACCGCCTCGATCCCTGTTATCGTTCCAGAATCGTCAAAATCAGCGGTTGTCGGCTTTCGTAATATGCTGATGACAACACCTAAAGACCTTATCTCAAAGTGAAGTAACGTCCGTTCCGTTACGGATTTCTCGGCATCGGACCCTCCTCGAAACATTTGATACAAAACCCATCCGCCAAGAGCAATTAGAATGCCTCCTCCAATTCTCTGAGCGAGTGTATCGGATATCCATAATTGAAGGATTGAGCCCAAGCCCATCGCAACAAGCATTGATACCGCTGAACAAATCGTCAAAATAATAATTGATTTAAACGGAATCTTCATCTTACGCAATCCGTATGTTAAGCCAGCTCCAAATCCATCGACACTTACAGCAAATGCGAGAAAAAACAGTGAAACCCAGTGCATTGGCGAGCTCCTTCCATACTAAAATCTTTGATAGTATATGAACAGAGCCCTTCCAACGCTACGATTCACCTTTTCTCTTGACAGCGAGGACAATAGGTCGTCCCTCTCCCACCAACAACTTTCTTCTCTAGTAAACCATCACATTTCTTACATGATAATCCTACTCTTCCGTATACAAAGAGGCTTTCTTGATACGTACCGACCTTGCCTTGACTATTCACATAAGATCTTATCGTGCTTCCACCTTTTTCAACAGCATCTTTTAGTGTAGAAACAATTTCTCCGTGTAGTTTGACCAACTCTTCAAAGGTTAGAGAAGATGCCACTCGCTCAGGATGTATGCCAGCTTTAAATAGCGCTTCATCTACATAAATATTCCCTAGACCCACTACGATTGTTTGATCGAGCAATACCGTTTTCACATGACGTCGTGTTTTTTTAAATCCACTTCGTAACACTTCAGGTGTAAATTGCTCAGAAAAAGGTTCGAGTCCTAACTGTGAAAGAGGCAATACATCTTCTTCTGTATTTAAAGGAAAAAGATGCATCGTACCAAATTTACGCACATCGTGATAACGAAGCTCCGTTCCATCCTCGAATGTGAAGAACACATGGGTATGATGATCAAATTCTTCATCACTTCTTGACACCCTATACTTCCCCTCCATTCGAAGGTGGGAAACGATCACATCGTCCGATAATATGAGCTTTAAAAACTTCCCTCTTCTCTGAACCCCTGTAAACGTTTGGCCAATAACCTTCATCTTAAACTCTTCTATATCATCTGGTGCTTTAATAATCTTTGGCCACTTGATTACAACGTCTTTTATTTTCTTCCCTACAATGAGATCCTGTAGTGTTTGTTTAACCGTTTCTACTTCCGGTAACTCCGGCATAATTCTCTCTCCTTTGATGCGAATTACTTAGCATCATACCAGGTGGAGCCATACTCATAATCAACCTTCAAAGGAACGACCAATTCAATAGCAGTTTCCATCACCTCAGGTACAATGCGTTTTAATGTCTCGATCTCTTCTTCAGGTGCCTCGAATATTAATTCATCGTGTACCTGGAGCAACATTCTTGTTTCGAGTTTTTCATCCTTCAATCGCTTATCCATCTCTACCATTGCTTTTTTGATAATATCTGCGGCAGACCCCTGTATCGGTGTATTCATAGCCGTTCTTTCTGCAAAACTTCTTTGGTTAAAATTCCGTGAATTAATTTCTGGTAAGTACCTTCTTCTATTCATAAGCGTTGAAACAAAACCGTCCTCTTTTGCTTGTGTGACGACATCATCCATATAACGCTTTACACCCGGGAAGCTTTCGAGGTACTTCTCAATAAATTCAGACGCTTCTTTCCTTGTAATTCCTAAGCTCTGTGAAAGTCCGTAATCGCTAATTCCATACACGATACCGAAGTTTACTGCTTTTGCATGCCTTCTCATTTCTGATGTAACATCTTCCTTCGTTACGCCAAAGACATTCATTGCGGTTTTCGTATGGATATCTTCTCCCTTTTGGAAAGCTTCGATTAAATTTTCGTCTTCTGCGATGTGTGCAAGAACCCTAAGCTCAATTTGGGAATAATCCGCAGCAAACATCACCCAACTTTTCGTCGTTGGAATAAATGCCTGCCTGATCTTTCTGCCTTCTTCCAAACGAATCGGGATGTTCTGTAGGTTAGGGTCTGTAGAACTGAGTCTTCCTGTTTGGGTAAGAGCCTGATTAAAACGGGTATGGATTTTTCCAGTCTCTCTAAATGTAACTTTAAGCAACCCCTCTATATAAGTGGAGTTTAGCTTTCCTAATTGCCTGTATAATAATATTTCTGGGATAATCTCATGCTTACTTTCTAATTTTTCTAGAATATCCGCAGAGGTAGAGTATCCTGTCTTTGTCTTCTTGATCACCGGTAACTCTAACTTCTCAAACAATACCTCTCCAAGTTGTTTTGGTGAGTTAATATTAAATTCAGTACCAGCAAGCCCAAAAATACGTCCTTCAATTTCTTTCAACTTGTTATTGAGTTCCTTGCCCATTTTTTCTAAGCGTTCAACATCTACGCTTACGCCCTGGGTTTCCATCTCTCCTAATACCAACGTAAGAGGCATTTCAAGATTATGAAAAAGATCGATCTGGTTATTTTTATCTAACTGCTCCTCAAGTGTTTCTTTAAGCTGATAGACTGCATATCCTTTTCTCACCAAATGGTCTGCAAGCTCTTGTTCATCTGGCACTGCACGCTTCGCACCTTTCCCATAGATCGCTTCATCAGAAGAAACCACAGAGAAGCCTTCCCGCTTTGATATGGCTGAAAGATCATGCGTCGATTCAGATGGATTTAGAAGGTAAGAAGCGATAACCAAATCAAATGTTATCCCTTTTAGGTGTATTCCTTTCCAACCAAGTGCGACGACAGCTCTCTTGGCATCAAACACCCACTTCTTCTTTGTTTCATCTTGAAGATAAGACTGAAATCGTTCAGACTTAAGCGCAACGTCACTAGGAATATAGAAATTCCCTTTTTTATTTACAAGAGAAAATCCTTGTATCTCAGCATTATGATAATTCTCTTCCATTACTTCAACAATTAAAGCAGATGGGTTTAAGAGATGATCATCATTTACTTCATCCAAGAACTCAACCTTAAGGTCATCCATTTCCTCTTCTACTTCACTCTCTCCTCCGATGCGTTCGAGAAGCGTTTTAAAACCCAAATCATGAAAGAGGGTACTCACCTCTTCTGTTTTGAAACCTTCATATACCATATCGTTAATCTCAATCGTGAGAGGCGTTTCCTTAAAGATGGTGACGAGCTCTTTACTCATCATCGCCTTATCTTTATTATCCTCTAACTTTTCTTTTAACTTCTTTCCGGAAACGCTATCGATAGAATCATATACGCCTTCAAGTGTTTCAAATTGCTTTAAGAGCTTTAGCGCTGTTTTTTCTCCAACACCAGGAACGCCAGGAATATTATCAGAGTTGTCTCCCATTAATGCCTTCATATCGATGATTTGTTCAGGCTTTATTCCATATTTTTCATCCAAAAATTGAGGATCGTATGTATCGATATCCGTTATGCCTTTTCGAGTTAACGCTACATGAACATTATTCGATACGAGCTGAAGGAGGTCCTTATCACCAGAATAAATTTTCACATCCCAGTTTTCTTTACTCGCCATGTCAGCAACTGTGCCAATAATATCATCTGCTTCATAATTCTCAATTTCAAACCGCTTGATATTAAATGCGTCTAGCATCTCTCGAATAACAGGAAATTGCTCACTTAATTCTGATGGCGTTTTTTGCCTTCCGCCTTTATATTCTGTATACGTCTTATGTCTAAATGTTGTTTTTCCAGCATCAAATGCAACTAGCATATGAGTTGGTGCTTCGTTTTCTATAATTTTCAAAAGCATCGTTGTAAAGCCATAGACCGCATTCGTATAAACACCTTTATCGTTGTTTAATAAGGGCAGTGCGAAAAACGCTCTATAAGCGATACTATTTCCATCTATCAATACAAGTTTATTCTTCAAAGATAAACCTCCTATATCATTTGAATTTAAGTATCCATCACAAAAACACCTGTCTTATCCATTTTACCACGGTGGCATGTAGAATGAAAAAACAGGTGTCGTTTATTGTATTGAATGAAAATTTCAAAAAAAAGAAGACGAGTAAAAACTCGTCTTAAATCATGCTCTAGTCATGATGAAGGGGTCAAGTATCACTTTACAGATATAATTTTAAGGGCATATAAACGAAGTGTAAAAATTCCGTAAATCTTAATAAATTCGTTTTTTTAGTAAAGTTATCGTAAAAGTAGATCCTTCACCCAGTTCACTCTCGACAGAAATTTTCCCATTATGAGCTTCAACAAGATGTTTTACAATCGCTAGACCAAGTCCAGTTCCACCTAAGTTTCGGCTCCTAGCTTTATCGACACGATAGAAACGTTCAAATATTCTCGGCAGCTCTTCTTTCTTAATCCCTATTCCAGTATCAGAGATTGTAAATTCAACCGAATCAGTTTGCTCTTTTACATTGATCATAATTCTTCCATTTTCAGGTGTGTACGTAATGCTATTCGAGATTAGATTTAGGAAAACTTGCTTCAGTCGATGAACGTCTCCTTTAATTTTGGTTTCCCCTTCATATGCAGTCGTAACTTCAATTGCCTTTTTATCAGCTTTATTCTTTGTCATTAAAACGCAGTCGTCAACAATTTCTTTGAGGTTCGCATCCTGCCAATTTAAAGCGAAATGAGCCTGTTCCATTTTGGATAAATCGAGCAAATCTTGTATCAACGTTTGAAGCCGTTCACTTTCGTCATGAATGATTGTAAGAAACCTCGTACGAAATTCCTTATTTTCCATAGCACCATCTAATAGTGTTTCAGCAAACCCTTTTAGAGAGGTAACAGGTGTCTTCAATTCATGAGATACATTCGCGACAAAGTCTTTTCTCATTTGCTCGAGTTTTTTTAAATCGGTTATATCATGAAAGACTAGTACTACGCCTTTCATCTGATCATCCTGTGAAAGGATAGGGGCACCGGAAACATCAAAGTGACGGTACTCTAATCCAACTGGGAGCTCTAATTGTTTCCGAACTGTTCCTTCTACCAATAATGTTTCTTCTACAAGTTGAACGATTTTTGTATATGGAATGGCTTCATAATACAGTTCATCTATGTAATCACTGGTATTGATACCGAACGTATCTTTATAAAATCGATTCACCAGATTGATATTCCCTTTCACATCGATCAATATCAAACCACTATTCATATTTTCAATCAGTGTCATCAGCCGATTTTGCTGAATTTCATAGGAATTCGTCATGTTTTCCATGTTTCTTGCAAGGATGTTCAATGAGTGGCTAAACTGTCCAGTTTCGTCTAATTTATATTCATACGTTCGCGCTTTAAAATTTCCTGAAGCAAGTTCATTCGCAACTTTAAGCGCACCTTCGAGCGGCTTTGTTAATCTACTCGAAATGCTGATACTAATATAAACAAAAAGGAAATACGCTACGGCAAAAGAAATGCTAAGAATGAACCACATATTCTTAAGTTCTTCACCTGAAGCATCAGCAAACAAAATTCCTTCAAAAATATTGCCGATGATTACGACCATCATGATAAATAAGAAAAATAGAACAATAAATTGCCCGTTTAAAAATCGAGATCGGAACCGTCTCATCAGGACGACGGTCCTTCTAACTTATATCCAAGCCCACGTATAGTTTTAATATATTCCGGTTTGCGGGTATTTTCTTCGATTTTCTCTCTTAAATGACTTACATGAACATCAACAATTCGAGTATCTCCTACAAAGTCATAATTCCAGACTGCACTCAATAGTTGTTCTCGTGTAAGTACTCGTCCTTTGTGTCGCACTAGATAAACTAGAAGCTCAAACTCTTTCGGAGTTACTTCCATCAATTCCCCTTTAAAATAAGCTTCGTAATTATTAGGATAAACATCCAATTCGCCAACCTGGATTCTTTCCGCTTCTTCTGGTGCACCTTTCATGCCTTCCATTTGTTTGATCCTTCTTAGAATCGCCTTTACACGTGCCACTACTTCTCGAGGACTAAACGGCTTCGTCATATAATCGTCTGCACCTAGCTCAAGACCCAACACTTTATCGAATTCATCATCCTTAGCAGTCAGCATGAGAACCGGTGTGTAAATATGTCTGCTTCTCATCTCTTTGCAAACCTCTAGACCGTCCATCTCTGGAAGCATCAAGTCGAGTATGATACAGTTTGGCTTTTCTACCTCAATCTTTTGAAGAGCTTCAGCCCCATCTTCTGCTGTTACTACTTCATATCCTGCTTGTTCAAGATTAAATTGAAGCAATGTCATGATCGACATTTCATCTTCTACTACAAGTATCTTCTGAGCCATTGGATTACCCCCTAAGCGTTTTCCCCGTTTCATCTATGTTAGAGCCGATCATCAGGCATATTTATTTTTTCCTGAATACCTACATAATACTATTCTTTATGCAATTGAAAAAGGGATACTTGTCGAGGAGCGCTTACATAGGGGATTCTAAGACCAAATAAATTCGTGAGATTCTATCGATTCTCGTTAAAATAAAAAAAGAGCCTTAGTGGCTCTTAGAAATTCTCAAATGCTGTTGTCTTTGTTAAAGACTTTGTAGGGTACGGTGGGCAAACAACGAATTCTCCGTTTAGAACGATCTTTCCTTCTTCATTCTTCCCTTCAACTTTAACAGTAATAACATGATCATCTTTGTTTACATCGATTACTTCAAAACCAAAATGAAGAGCTTCATAATGATAGACTGGATTATCAAATGTAACTTCTTGTTTCTTTATACTACTACCAGGTCCAGGCAGATACTTTGAGATAGCACCTGAAACGATAGCTAGAAGCATAATCTGTGGCACGATCGGCTTTTTGAACGGTGTTAAAGATGCGTAATCATGCTGTATGAAAAGAGGGTTATTGTCATTGGAAATTCCAAGATACAATAACAGTTCACGATCATCTATCTTTTCCGTAACTTCTAATTTTTCACCAACTGAAATTTCTTCAATCATTCTACCGATTTTTCGTTTTTTTCCTAAAAGCATCATCCATCCCCCTTTTTAAGAAAGCGCTTTCTTTATTTTAGTAAAAGAGATCCGGCTTGAACCGGATCATCTTTTTAATTTAGTACAGTCATTACTTTACGAACAGAGTCTGCAGATTTATCTAATTGCTGCTTTTCTTCATCCGTAAGCTCTAGCTCAATTATTTCCTCAATTCCACTTCCACCGATGATTGTTGGAACACCTAGATACAAACCATCATAACCATACTCGCCTTCAAGATAAGCAATTGTCGGAAGAACACGACGTTGGTCTTTTAGTATGGCTTCTACCATTTCAACAAGGGAAGCAGCAGGAGCATAATACGCACTTCCGTTACCTAGCAGACTTACGATTTCTCCTCCACCTTTACGAGTACGCTCTACAATTTCTTCGAGTCGCTCTTCCGAGATGAGGTTACTCAACGGAATTCCACCAGCAAATGAGTAACGGACTAAAGGCACCATATCATCACCATGGCCGCCTAATACGAAACCAGTGATGTCTTTTACGGATATGTTCAGCTCTTCTGCGATAAAAGAACGGAAGCGAGCAGTGTCGAGGATACCTGATTGACCGATCACGCGGTTTTTAGGTAAACCTGATTCTTTAAATACGGTGTATGTCATCGCATCAACAGGGTTTGTTAGAACAACAATAAGAGTATTTGGAGAGTGTTTTACAACTTCATGTGTCACACTCTTCATGATCTTAGCGTTCGTATTAACAAGGTCGTCTCGACTCATGCCTGGCTTCCTTGCAATCCCAGCTGTAATTACTACGATGTCAGAATCAGCTGTATCTTCATAATTGGACGTCCCAGTTATTTTGGAATCAAACCCTTGAACAGGACTCGCTTCAAACATATCAAGCGCTTTTCCTTTCGTAGGACCTTCCTGATTTGGAATATCTACGAGCACTACATCAGAAAGCTCTTTCTGAGCTAGCAAGAAAGCTGTCGTAGCACCTGTAAAACCTGCTCCAATAACGGATACTTTTTTGCGTTTTATCGTCATACGGACGCCACCCCTTTAAAGGAAAATAAGTTCTAACGTTTAATTAATTCATGTTCTTGATTAGTTCGTCGCCAAATTCAGAAGTCTTCACTTCAGTCGCACCTTCCATTAAACGAGCGAAGTCATACGTTACTACCTTGCTTGCGATTGTTTTTTCCATAGAATCTAAAACAAGTTTAGCAGCCTCGTTCCAACCGATGTGCTCAAGCATCAATACTCCAGAAAGAAGAACTGAAGAAGGGTTAACTTTGTCAAGACCAGCATATTTCGGTGCAGTACCGTGAGTTGCTTCAAAGATTGCATGACCACTCTCATAGTTAATGTTCGCTCCAGGAGCAATTCCTATCCCACCAACTTGAGCAGCAAGCGCGTCAGATACATAGTCTCCGTTCAAGTTCATCGTAGCCACTACATCAAATTCTGCAGGACGTGTTAAGATTTGCTGAAGGAAGATGTCCGCAATTGCGTCTTTTACGATCAACTTGCCTTCTGCTTCAGCTTTTGATTGAGCTTCGTTAGCTGCATCTCTGCCTTTTTCTTCTACGATTTGGTCGTATTCAGCCCACGTGAACACTTTATCACCAAATTCTTGTTCAGCCACTTCATAACCCCAGTTCTTGAAAGCTCCTTCAGTAAACTTCATGATGTTTCCTTTGTGAACGAGCGTTACGTTTCGACGTCCTTCATCAAGCGCATATTGAATCGCAGCTCTAACAAGACGTTTCGTCCCTTCTTCAGAAACTGGCTTGATACCGATACCAGATGTTTCTGGGAAACGGATGTTTTTAGCGCCCATTTCTTCACGTAGGAAAGAAATTACTTTCTTAACTTCGTCAGAACCTTTTTGGAACTCGATACCAGCGTAGATATCTTCAGTATTCTCACGGAAGATAACCATATCAGTGTCTTCAGGTCGTTTTACAGGAGAAGGAACTCCCTTGAAATAACGAACTGGACGAAGACAAGTAAATAAGTCTAGCTCTTGTCTAAGAGCAACGTTAAGAGAGCGGATCCCCCCGCCTACTGGAGTCGTCAGAGGCCCCTTAATCGCAATTATGTATTCACGAATTGCTTCAAGTGTTTCAGCAGGAAGCCATTCTCCTGTCTTATCATGTGCCTTCGCACCTGCATAAATTTCTTTCCAAGTAATACTCTTTTCACCAGAGTATGCCTTATCAACCGCAGCTTCAAGTACACGAGATGCTGCTGCCCAAATATCTGGACCTGTTCCATCGCCTTCAATATATGGAATAATTGCATGATTTGGAACGTTTAGTACCCCATTATTTACGGTAATTTTTTCTCCATTAGCCATTTGATATTCCTCCTATTGAAATCTACATTTTTTTAGAGGGAAGGAATGCTCCTTCCCTTAGTGGTCTTATCGGTTTTCTACATTAACGTATGTTTGATTTGTTGCGCCTACGTACTCTGCACGAGGACGGATCAAGCGGTTATTGCTATATTGCTCTAGGATATGAGCGATCCAACCAGATACTCGGCTTACAGCGAATAGCGGTGTGAATAAGTCATGGTCGATACCAAGACTGTGATAAACAGAAGCAGAATAGAAGTCTACGTTTGGCGGTAATCCTTTTTCGGATGTCACAATCTGTTCCATCTTTGCAGACATCTCATACCACTTTGTCTCTCCAGTCAACTCAGTAAGCTTACGGGACATCTCTTTAAGATGTTTCGCACGAGGATCTCCAGTTTTGTACACACGGTGACCAAAGCCCATGATCTTCTCTTTTTTCTCAAACGCGTTATGAAGATAAGACTCTACGTTCTCTTCGCTGCCGATTTCAGTCAGCATCTTCATGACTCTTTCGTTAGCGCCACCGTGAAGTGGTCCTTTAAGAGCGCCGATCGCGGAAGTCACACCTGAATAAATATCAGAAAGTGTGGCTACACATACACGGCCAGTAAATGTAGATGCATTCAACTCATGATCGGCATGAAGCACGAGTGCTTTATTGATTGCAGTCACTGCTACGTCTTCTGGCATTTCGCCATTCAACGTGTAAAGGAAATTAGCCGCAAAGCTCAAATCTTTCTTAGGACTGATCGGTTCTTTCCCTTCACGAATACGTGAAAAGCTAGTCACGATTGTAGGCAATTTCGCCTGAAGACGAATCGCTTTACGATAGTTCGCTTCTTCACTCATATCATCTGCTTCTTCATCATAGAGTGCAAGAGTAGAAACTGCTGTACGAAGCGCAGCCATAGGAGACACCTTATCACTTGGATAAGATTTAATTTGATTGATGATTTCTTCTGGAATAGCCGCTTCTTCTGCAAGCTTAGAAGAAAACTGTTTCAATTCTTCCTTATTTGGTAGTTTATCATTCCATAACAAATAGATTACTTCTTCAAAACTAGCATTTTCTGCAAGATCATCAATGTTGTAACCTCTGTATGTTAAGACATCGTTTACAATTGAACTGATAGATGACGTCGTTGCAACAACGCCTTCTAATCCGCGAGTAGTCGTCATACTTTCCCTCTCCTTTTCCATATTAACATTCTTTTTTTCTAAAAATTCTGCTTTGATAACGCTTTACAAACACTCCAAAAAAAAGGAATCTTATGTACAAAGAAGGTGCGTCCGTCTCCATTATAAACAAAAATCTGACATTTGTGAATGAATATGCAAAATTTGGCGACTTCCTTTTTTTTCTTAAAAACCTTTTGAATACGTGTTCTAGAGGCAAGAAACCTAGTCTGAACGGTAGTTCAGTTTATAGCCTCGACAAAAAAACACACCCATACTCTTTCCTCACAAAACGACAGGTTTGATGTACTTTAAAAGGAAGATTCCTAGTGAATAAACAGAACGCTTCTTTAAGCATAACAAACATTTTAAAATTTTTCACGAATTCAGCTAAAATGAATTTGATTGCATGAATCGAACAAGTGTATTATTAAAGTAGAATGTTATAGGAGGGGGCGCTTTATTGAACTGGCATTATATACACAGCATTCTCCGATTTTTAATCGTTATAGCAGCTGTTGTGTTAGGATTATTTTTACTATATTATATATGGCACTTTGCTTATCCCTTCGTAATCGCCTTGCTCCTAGCCTTTTTGATCAACCCACTTGTCGATCTACTAGAACGTAAAGTAAAGATGCCAAGACCAGCTTCAGTTGCACTATCGATCGTTTTTTTAATCGGCGTTCTCGCAGCTTTTTTAACCCTGCTTGTGAACGAAATCGTGCAAGGAGTCGTTTACTTAGCTGACGTTCTTCCCGAGAACTTTAGAGAAATCGTTACGTTTATTGAAGAACTATTTGTTTCACACGTTTTGCCTTTGTATAACCAGCTTGAAGACCTATTCAAAGACTTGAATAAAGATCAGCAAACAACGATCATGGATAACATACAATCGATCGGTACCACTGTAACGACGGCTGTTACAGATATCCTTCAAGCACTCGTCGAAGGGATTCGTTCCATCATCATCAGCTTACCAACGATCATTACAGTGTTGATCTTTTCTTTGCTAGCTACTTTCTTCATCAGCAAAGACTGGTATAAATTTATTAGTTGGGTAAAGAAAAAAACACCGGGTGACATCCAAACAAGTATTGGGTCCGTTTATAAAGATCTCAGAAAAGCGCTCTTTGGATTCATTAAAGCACAACTTACATTGATATCGATGACGGCTGCTATCGTTCTCATAGGTTTGCTCATTCTCCGGGTAGAGTATGCAGTAACTATCTCGATCATCATAGGACTTGTTGACCTTCTCCCGTACCTCGGTACTGGAGCAGTATTCGTTCCATGGATGA
This sequence comes from Anaerobacillus sp. ABR4_321, assembly GCF_056158505.1. Classification (NCBI taxonomy): domain Bacteria; kingdom Bacillati; phylum Bacillota; class Bacilli; order Caryophanales; family Bacillaceae; genus Anaerobacillus; species Anaerobacillus sp. ABR4_321. Next base: position 1,803,457 of record NZ_JBSWTK010000001.1, on the reverse strand, counting down.
TCTATTCATTCCTTACTGGTAATTACGGTTTAACGATTGGACTAGCCATCCTTTATGGAGTCGTTGTCATTCAACGACAACTAGTCGAACCAAAAGTATTATCTTCTAACATTGGTCTTGATCCACTCGCAACGTTAATCGCATTGTTTGTTGGGTTTCAAATTTTTGGTTTTATCGGCTTAATCATTGGTCCTGTATTTCTAGTTGTACTTAAGACGTTGTATCATGCTAATGTATTTAAAGATGTATGGCATTTTATAATAGGAGAAAACAAAAGAAAAAGCTGAAGGGAATACGCCTTCAGCTTCACGCTGTCGAGATGAGTTCCGACAGCTTTTTTGTTTTTATCTTCTGATGAAAACGAATTGACCATTATTCATTCGTTTCTCTAGAAACTTTCGCAGCCAGCGCTTGAAAGGCTTTCTAGTTGCAGGTACTAAAAGTAAGAAACCGATCGCATCCGTAATAAAGCCTGGCGTTAACAACACGACCCCACCGACTAATATACACAAGCCATCAAGAATCGCATCACCAGGCATCTGACCAGTTTGCATTTGACGGTTTACCTTTTGTATTGCTTCAGAGCCTTCTTTTCTTGCGAGCCAGGCTCCAAGTACTCCTGTTCCTATTATTAATAATATAGTGGGAATCAAGCCTAACGTCCGCCCTGATAGGAGCAACAAACCTATTTCAAGTGCCGGAACAATGATGATAAAAAGTAGCATGATACGAAACATGTCTTAGGGCCCCTTTAATTAAATTCGAGATGTACGATCCCGTTAACTCTTATTATAAATGATTTCTGTATTTATTCGTAATATACCGATTCTTAAACGTTCATTCAAGAAACATAAGAAAAGACTGCCGAATTTCATCGACAGTCTTTGTTAGGCTTTATAGAATGCTTGCTTTTCCTTTGTAAATAATTCCTGTAGTTGCATCAAGAGTAATCTCTTGACCATCCTCAAACAGGTTCGTCGCATCTTCAAGACCAACGACTACTGGAAGACCAAGACTTAGCCCCACAACAGCTGCATGACTCGTCAGACCACCTTCTTCTGTGATCAAACCAGCAGCCTTTTCTAGAGCAGGAACCATCTCTTTGTCAGAACCGATCGCTACGATGATTGTGTTTTCGTCAGCTTTACTGATCGCTTCATCAGCGTTCTTAGCAATCGCCACTCGACCTGATACAGATGTTTTACCGATACCTTGTGCTTTTGCAAGAATATCTCCGATAACATGAACTTTCATCAAGTTCGTAGTTCCAGATTCACCTACTGGTACACCAGCTGTAATGACTACTGTATCGCCATGACTAACGATTTCTGAACGAATTGAAGCTTCAACTGCAACTTCTAGCATTTCGTCAGTGGTTTTAACTTTACGCCCTTCTTGTGCATGTACCCCCCATACAAGCGCGAGCTTACGGCATACACTTGCAGTGTTTGTTACAGCAACGATCGGCGCTTTCGGACGATACTTAGAAATCATACGTGCCGTGTGTCCACTCTCTGTAGCTGTTAAAATCGCAGGTACATTCAAGTTATATGCAGTATGTCCAACAGATTCACTGATAGCATTCGTCGTATTCGTCTCGATCTCTTTACTTCTCATTGAAAGAAGCTCGCGATAGTTAAGAGACTTTTCTGTGTAAGAAGCGATGTTATGCATCGTTTGCACTGCTTCTACTGGGTATGATCCTGCTGCAGTCTCTCCTGAAAGCATGATCGCGTCTGTACCATCAATAATCGCATTGGCAACATCACTTGCTTCTGCACGAGTTGGACGAGGGTTACGCTGCATAGAATCAAGCATCTGAGTTGCAGTAATAACAGGTTTACCTAGTGCATTACACTTTTTGATAAGTTGCTTTTGTACGAGTGGTACTTCCTCAGCAGGGATCTCTACGCCAAGATCACCACGAGCTACCATCAAACCGTCAGATACTTCAAGGATAGAATCGATGTTATCGACACCTTCACGGTTTTCAATTTTTGGAACGATTTGGATATCAGTTGCATCATGCTTCTCAAGAAGCTTTCGGATATCTAACACATCAGATACACGACGAACAAATGAAGCAGCAATAAAATCGACGCCTTGTTCAATTCCAAATTCAATATCAGCTGCATCCTTATCAGTAATACCAGGCAGCTTCACACTTACGTTCGGAACGTTAACACCCTTTTTATTCTTAAGGGTACCGTTGTTCAATACTTCTGTGTAAAGCTCATTGTTTCCGATGCTTTTCACTTCAAGTTCGATAAGACCGTCGTCAAGAAGGATCTTTGAACCTTCGTGAACATCATTGACAAGGTCAGGATATGTTACTGAAATCTTCTCAGTTGTACCCGCAACTTCTTCCATCGATACGATAAGCTGTTGTCCTGCTTCAAGATCAATCGCACCATTTTCCATGTTGTGCGTACGAATCTCAGGACCTTTCGTATCGAGTAGAATCGCAACATTCTTGCCAATTCTTTCTGATACTTCACGAATATTTTTAATACGGTTGCCGTGTTCTTCAAAATCTCCATGAGAAAAGTTAAGACGTGCAACATTCATTCCAGCCTGCATCAATTTTTCTAACGTTTGTTGGTCCTCACTTGCAGGTCCAATTGTACAGACGATTTTGGTTTTACGCATAGGTATCCTCCTAAAAGCTCTTCTTTAATAATTTTATCCAACTCTGGGTGGTATTTATCCAGCAAACACCATTATTCACCCACAGTTTTGTGGATGAATACAAAAGTGTATCATTTAGATTGAAAGTTCTCTCGCAAGCTGGACCATCTTCTGATCCACTTTATGAGGCATCTTAAGTGCTTCATTAATATCTAAATCGATGATTTGGTTATTGTGAATCCCAACTGTTCTATCTTGAGCACCTTCAAGCAAGAGTTCTACTGCACGAGCACCGAGACGACTTGCTAGCACACGGTCGGTTGCAGTTGGTGAACCACCTCGCTGTACGTGACCAAGAACAGTAACACGAGTTTCCATATTCATTGCTTCCTGTATTTCTTTTCCGATTTCAACTCCACTTCCAACGCCCTCTGCAACTACAATGATGCTATGACGTTTTCCGCGATCGTGACCTCGTTTTAAACGAGCGAGAATATCGGACATTTCGTAATTCTCTTCAGGAATAAGGATAGATTCTGCACCGTCAGCAAGCCCCGACCAGAGAGCGATATCTCCAGCGTCACGACCCATTACTTCGATCACGTATGTACGTTCGTGAGAAGTTGCTGTATCACGAATCTTATCAATAGCCTGAATAACAGTATTTAGCGCCGTATCAAACCCGATCGTAAAATCAGTTCCAGGAATATCGTTATCGATGGTTCCAGGAATACCAATCGTAGGGAACCCGTGGCCAGTGAGCTTTTGAGCTCCTCGGTAAGAACCATCTCCTCCAATGACGACAAGGCCTTCAATTCCATGTTTCTTAAGGTTCTCTACCCCTTTTAATTGCCCTTCAACCGTTTTGAACTCAGGACAACGTGAAGAATATAGCATTGTGCCGCCTCTATGAATAATATCAGCTACAGAGCCGATTTCCATCTTTTTTATTTCGTCATTCATCAATCCGGTATATCCGTGGTAAATTCCGAAGACCTCAATATCATGATAGATCGCTTTACGGACTACAGCACGAATTGCGGCATTCATTCCAGGTGAGTCTCCTCCGCTGGTCAATACACCAATACGCTTCATACGTGTTCACCTCATTAATTCTTTGTGTTATTAAAATATCAAATACGTCCGTTGAACACAATAGCAAAGAGCGCCCATGAAAAAGTGCTTTCCCCTAAGCGGGAAAGCACTTTCCTTATTTTAAGCCAATGGTATCGGTTACAAACGTATATTGTCCAATATTTCTGTATTTTTCATAGCGTTGCTCGACAAGCTCCTCTTTGGAAAGTTTAGAGAGGTCTTCCAAAGATTTCTTTAGTACTTTATGGATGGATTCAGCTTGTTCTTCAACATTTCGATGAGCGCCACCTTTTGCTTCAGGGACGATTTCATCTATTACATTTAGCTCTTTCAGGTCTGGTGCCGTAATTTTCATTGTATCTGCAGCCTGTTGAGCAAGACTAGAATCCTTCCAAAGAAGTGCAGCAGCACCTTCAGGTGAAATGACAGAGTACCAGGAGTTTTCTAGCATATGCACATGATTTCCTACACCAATCGCTAGCGCTCCCCCACTTGCACCTTCACCGATTACAATACACACGATCGGAACAGTCAAACCAGCCATTTCAATTAGATTTCGAGCGATCGCTTCACTTTGACCTCTCTCCTCTGCTGCTTTACCTGGAAATGCACCTTTTGTATCTAGTAAAAATACAACAGGTCTATTGAACTTTTCTGCTTGCTTCATTAAACGAAGGGCTTTACGGTACCCTTCTGGATGTGGCATACCAAAGTTTCTTCTCAAGTTCTCTTTTGTATCTTTCCCTCGCTGATGACCAACTACTGTGACAGGATTACCTTCAAATGTAGCGATTCCTCCGACAACTGCTTCGTCATCACCAAAAACGCGATCACCATGTAACTCGATAAAGTCATCAAAGATGCGACCAATATAATCAAGTGTGGTCGGGCGTTCAGGGTGACGAGCAAGTTGAACTCTGTTCCAAGCTGTCATATTTCCATAAATTTCTTCTTCCATAGATGCCAAACGCTTTTGAAGACGAGAAATTTCATCTGAAAGGTCAATGTTCTTTTCATCCATAAATGATCTTAACTCTTCGATCTTATCTTCTAATTCTTGAACAGGTCGTTCAAAATCAAGTCTATTTGCCACTATTGGTCACCTCCTTACTATGGATCATGAGTACTGTTGAAAGGGTCTTTTTCATGTCAGCACGATGAATGACTGAATCGAGTTGCCCATGATTGAGTAGAAATTCTGATGTTTGGAAATCTTCCGGTAAATCTTCTCTTATGGTTTGTTCAATGATCCTTCTACCCGCGAATCCGATCAGTGCTTTTGGCTCAGCAAAGTTATAGTCTCCAACCGAAGCAAAGCTTGCAGAAACTCCTCCAGTAGTAGGATGGGTCATAACTGAAATGAATAAACCTCCGTTATCACCAAAGCGCTTCAATGCTACGCTCGATTTTGCCATCTGCATTAAACTAAGTACACCTTCTTGCATTCTTGCTCCACCTGAAGCAGTGAAGATAATAAACGGGATCTTCTCTTTATCAGCATGTTCGATGGCTCTAGTTATTTTTTCCCCAACAACAGAACCCATACTTCCCATCCGGAATCGAGCGTCCATAACGGCAATCGCCGTACGATGACCATCGATTGTACCTTCACCTGTAACAACTGCTTCGTTAAGGGAAGTTTTTTTGCGATCTTTCTCGAGCCTTTCGACATAGTCAGGGAACGCTAGAGGGTTTTCAGAAATCATCCCTGCATTGAACTCTTCGAAGCTGCCCTCATCTAGCGTATTCTTTATACGTTCATATGAGCTCATCTGGTGATGATAACCACATTTCACACATACTTTATTTGACTTCTCTAGTTCCTTTGAATAAATAATACTTTTGCATCCAGGACATTTCGTCATTATCCCTTCCGGCACATCTTGTTTTATTTTCTCAGAAGGAACAGTTGCATACTTTTTCTTCTTATTAAAGATATCTTTTAACAATTGTGACCATTCCTTTCACCATAAATATCTTGCTGCTTATAATCTTTGTCATACTCGGACAACAGACGAATGGCCTTCTCTTGATTACGTGCCGTCAAGGCTTCGATCAATTCTTCGTAATAAGTAACTGGGCGGTACGTTAAGTGGTGCCAGATCGTCTGATGATAGTCTGAAAGCTCAGCCCATAATCTCATGAGCAGATGGTTCTTTGTTGCGGATGTAATAATTCGGAAGAATGCTATGTCAAACTCTGTTGAGTAAATATCCTCTTTTGAAGCAGGGTCACGATTATGAAGCATCGACTTTAATTGGTCTAGTTCCTCATCTGAAATACGTTCACAAGCCAAACGCAATATGTCCATCTCAATAAGGTGACGAGTCTCTAATAAATCGTGCCTTGACTTCGTATCTTTAAGTATGAAAGAAGCGATTACTTCGACTAAACGGTGGTTTTTTACATTTGATATAAACGTACCCTCTCCACGTCTCGTTTCGATGAGTCCTAGCATCTCCATCGACCTTAAAGCTTCTCTTACTGATGATCTTCCTGCATTTAACCGCTCAGAAAGCTCCCTTTCAGAAGGGAGCTTATCACCGGTTTGCAAACCATCGTTATAAATGATCGCTTTTATTTTATCTAAGATATTCTGGTAGACTTTCCCTTGTTGTTCCATATCGGAAAATCAACACCCTTTCTTCACTGGCCATCGTCCTATTCAAGAAAAAAGCGAGAAAGTAACGTCTTCCCCACTTACTTTTCTTCTTCAGAAATGATTGCAAGAGAACGCGTCTTCTCTTTAACGACCTCAGGATCTACATTAATACGTGCTACTCCTGTTTCCATCGCGGCCTTTGCAACGCTCGCTGCTACAGCAGGGGCCACTCTTGGGTCAAATGGTGCAGGAATAACATAGTCAGCATTCAAGTCTTCGCTGCTCACAAGCTCTGCAATCGCCTGAACGGCAGCTACTTTCATATCTTCATTAATATGTGTAGCACGGACATCAAGGGCACCTCGGAAAATACCAGGGAAAGCTAACACATTATTAATTTGGTTAGGGAAATCTGAACGACCTGTCCCAATTACGCTTGCGCCTGCATCTCTAGCATCGTCTGGCATAATTTCTGGAACCGGATTCGCCATCGCAAAAATTATTGGGTCTTCGTTCATAGAGGACACCATTTCCTTTGTTAGTGCTCCTTCAACTGAAACACCAATGAATACGTCTGTATTCGAAATAACTTCTTTGAGTGAACCTTCCGCTTGATCTCGGTTCGTATATTTCGCAACTGACGCTTTAACGTCGTTCATACCGTAAGGACGTCCTTCATAAATTGCTCCTTTTGAGTCACACATGATGATATCTTTCACACCGAAACGGTTTAATAGCTTGATAATAGCGATTCCAGCTGCACCCGCACCGTTGATCACCACTTTGATCTCACTCATCGACTTACCGGATAGTTTCAATGCATTGACGAGTCCTGCGACAGTTACGATTGCTGTACCATGTTGGTCATCATGAAAGATCGGAATGTTCGTTTCCTTTTTAAGTCTTTCTTCGATCACAAAACAATTTGGAGCAGCGATGTCTTCAAGGTTGATCCCGCCAAAAGTGGGTTCCATCAGTTTAACAGTCTGTACAATTTGATCCACGTCCGTCGTATCTAAACAAATCGGGAACGCGTCAACTCCTGCGAAACTTTTGAACAGCACTGCCTTTCCTTCCATAACAGGTAACGATGCTTCAGGCCCGATATTTCCAAGACCGAGCACAGCAGTACCGTCAGAAACGACAGCTACCATATTTCCTTTCATAGTGTACTCATAAACTTTATTCTTATCATCATAGATTTCCTTACAAGGTTCAGCAACACCTGGTGAATAGGCAAGACTTAAATCAGTTGCATTCCTCACTGGTACTTTGGATTTAGATTCTAGTTTTCCCTGGTTAACTCTGTGAATATGTAGTGCTTCTTCTCTTGTGATAGACAATTAACCCACTCTCCTTCTTCAGAAGCTATATGCTCTAATATCTTCATTTCCTCGTTTGTATAGAAAGTGGTCAGACCACTCTATTTTCACCATTATAACAAATCACCAATTGCTGTAAAGAATTTATCGAGTCTTTTTAACTACATTGTTCTCACCTAATAAATTTTTTAACCGATCGATACAAGTCGTGGATAGTTGAACAAACCACTCTTTACCTAGTTTAACTGTTTTCTCTGATTGGCTATAGTAGAGCACTACAGCAGAATCACCCTTATTTTCTCTCAATACACTCTTTACTTTATCTAACGTATCGTCTTTTTGATGATGCTCTTCGATTTTCAAGAATAATATATCAGAGGTTTTTTTAGGAGTAATGTCTTCTAGCCTCTTTGCTCTAGAAACAACAATATTTGTACTTTCTCCTCTTTTTTGCACAACCCCATCTATATAAACAAACTCTCCCTTTTGAAGAATTGTTGACGTTTCTTCCCATGTATCTGGAAAAACGACACCTTCCATTTCAGAAGTTTCATCTTCAAGCGTAATAAATGCCATCATCTGTCCTTTTTTTGTACGGATACTTCTCGACTTTATCACTTCTGCTGCTATTCGAAGAGGCTGTCGATCAGAAAACATTAATCCTTCAGAAATGACCGTTCTTTGATAGCCTTGGATGTTCTTCAAATAAGGATCGATTGGATTTGCAGATAAATAAAATCCTATCGCTTCTTTCTCAAACGCGAGTAATTCCTTTTCTTCAAAAGGAGGGACACTTTCGTAAGGAGGTTCTGACTCGGAACTACTGAATAAACCAGGTTGATCCGGGTCGCCTTGTTCAGAAGCGAAGTTCATAGCAGATTCGAGCGTTGCTAGAATAGATGAACGCCCCACCTGAAAATCATCCATCGCGCCAGCAAAAACCATGGATTCAATCGCTCGTTTGTTTACGATTCTTAGTGACACTCTCGAACAGAAATCGAATAAGCTTTTGTAAGCCTCGTTTCCTCTTTTCATTACAATTTCCTCGATAGCATTTTTTCCAACGTTTTTAATTGGTAATAAACCAAATCGGATAGCTTCCTCTTCTACAGTAAACGTACTGTTACTCTTATTGATTGAGGGGGGAAGGATCTGCAAGTCTTTCTGATGACACTCTGACAAATAGCTAGATAACCGATCCTGATTTCCAATTGCGGATGTTAATAAACTCGCAAAGAAATACCTTGGATAGTTAGCTTTTAAATACGCAAGGTGGTAAGCAATGATACTGTATGCAACAGCATGACTACGATTAAATCCATAGTTTGCAAACCGTACGATATACTCGTATATTTCTTCAGCCGTTGCTTTCGTATATCCTTTTGCTAAGCAGCCCTTTATGAAATGCTCTCGTTCAGATTCGAGCACATCTCGCTTCTTTTTTGAAACGGCTCTTCTTAATAAGTCAGCTTCTCCTAAAGAAAATCCAGCTAGCTTAGATGCAATCTGCATAATTTGCTCTTGGTACACGATCACACCGTAAGTTGGTTGAAGAATCGACTTTAGATCAGAATGTGGATAGTGGACGGGTCGTTCATTATGCTTACCCGAAATAAATAATGGAATATTCTCCATTGGACCTGGTCGATATAGAGCATTTACTGCAACAATATCTTCAAACTCAGTAGGTTTCAGCTTTCGAAGCACTTGCCTCATACCATCAGATTCAAGTTGAAACACCCCTGTTGTATCTCCAGCTTTAAGCAAAGAAAATGTCCCGTCATCATCCATTGGGATCGATGAGAGCGATACACGTTCACCTGTATTACGTTCGATATCCTTTAAAATCCCCTCGATCAGTGTTAGATTACGTAACCCAAGAAAGTCCATTTTCAATAATCCTATTTCTTCTAGGTCATTCATCGGAAACTGAGTTAAGCTAATATGATGACCTTCTTGTAAAGGAACATAATCGGTTAAAGGAGCAGCAGAAATAACGACGCCAGCTGCATGTGTTGAAGTATGTCTAGGCAGACCTTCGATCGTGCTCGCGATTTCAAAGACTCTCGCGCATTCTTCTGAATTCGAAAGCACCTTGCGAAGCTCTGAAGATGCCTCTCTCGCTTCGTGTAACGTTATGCCAGGTTGAGAAGGAATTGCTTTTGACATCGCATCGAGCAGTTTCGTATCTACTTCCAACACTTTTCCCACATCACGTATCGCAGCCTTAGCTGCAAGCGTTCCAAAAGTTACGATCTGAGCAACATGATCGTGCCCATATTTCTCGTGTACGTAGTCGATTACTTCGTCACGACGTACATCAGGAAAATCAATATCGATATCAGGCATCGTGACTCGCTCAGGATTTAGGAACCGTTCGAAAAGGAGATTATGCTCAATCGGGTCAACATTTGTGATGTTTAATAAATAAGCGACTAATGATCCTGCTGCAGATCCCCTTCCTGGTCCTGTGATCATCCCATTCTCGTGAGCGTACTTCATAAAATCCCATACAATTAAGAAGTAATCGCTAAACCCCATCTTACTAATGATCGAAAGCTCATAATGTAAGCGATCATCGATCGTTTGATTTGCTGATCCATAGCGAGCTTTCACTCCTTCACGACATAAGGTCTCAAGGTACTCATCAGCATTTTGTCTATTAGGAACTGGGTATTCAGGAAGGTGTGTTTGATCGAAGGATAAGTTCACGTTGCACTTGTCTGCAATGTGGATGGTTGATTCGATCGCATCATGATACCCTTCAAAACGTTCGATCATCTCTTTTTTGCTCGTTAAATAAAACTCATGGTTAGGAAGACTTACATGGTCTTTCTCTTCATAGCGCACTCCGCTATCAATGCACTTAAGACAATCATGCGCTTCTCCATCACCTTTTGATATGTAATGCACCGCATTCGTTGCGGTAAGGTGTAAGTGTGCTTTTTTAGCAAACCTGTAAATCAGCTGATTCAGCTGCCTTTCTTCGCGTAAATAATGATCTTGCATCTCTAAATAAAAGCCCGATGAGAAAGCTCTCTTGTACTCAACCGCGTACTGTAATGCAGCCGTTTCTTCGCCTTTTAATAGTAAGTCTCCGATCACAGACCCTCTTGCTCCAGTCAACGCGATGATTCCCTCTGAAAGATTTAACAGTTCTTCTTTTTCAATGGAAGGTTTTTTCTTTCTAGAGTGCTTTATGATCGTAGAGATTTTCAATAAATTATGGTAACCTTCATTCGATTCTGCAAGAAGCACTAAGTTATCGTAACGTCTAGGCTCAGTTGAAGTCATATTCGAAGAAAGTACTTCAACCTCTAGACCGATTATCGGTTTAATTCCGTTTTCAACGCATGCTTTATAGAATGGAATCGTTCCGTACATTGTCCCCTTATCCGTTAAAGCAAGTGACGTATATCCTTGTTCTTTTGCTGCTTTCACAAGCTCTCTTACTCTGCTCGGACTATCTAAAAGACTATATTCGCTATAAACACGCAGATGTACAAACTCCATATGAAATCCCACTTTCACTTTACTGTTACTTCCATTATAGATACTCTTACCTTCTCAAACAAACATTATCAAGCATAACCCACCTTCCTTTTCGCATAGTCTTTATTAAAGGTGGACTAGATGATATGTGCTAGTTTTCGATACTCACTATAAGCGCGCTCAATATTCTTAAACTACGAAAGAAGGAGTTTCCAATGGAGAGAGTAACACTCGTCACATTGATCATAGCTTTTTTTGTTGCTTTTGGAGTGATTGTTGGTGGGTCTATCATTGGTGGAATCGGAGCATTTCTTTCAGGAGAACCACCTCTGCACTGGATATATGTTGTGGCTCAACGGCTAAAAATTTGGGCGATTGCAGCTGCAATCGGTGGGACGTTCGATACGATCAACAATATGGAGAGGAGCTTCCTCAGTGGATCTCCAGATGAAATCATGCGGCAATTTTTATGGATATTCTGTGCTTTAGGAGGAGCGCAAGCAGGAATGGAAGTCATTAACTGGTTTACACAGGAACGATCACACTGATGAGAGTACCACAAGTCTATACAAGAAAAGGGTGGCAGAAATTCCTTGCAGGTCTATCCGTAGGAGTTATTTTTGGATGGTTATTCTTCTTAATGCTTTTTGGAATCATGTATGAGAAGCAAATTACTACGATAAAGGAGCAAAAGATAAAGATTTCTGATCTTAAAACGCAAAATAGAACATTGTTAGATGATCAAGAGAACTACGATAATGAAGATATTGAAAAAAACCTTCACATTAAAGGAATCGTCGTCACGTTCGAAAAGGACCAAAATCTATCTCTAAACTCTCTTACGAAGCACGAATTGAAAAAGGCTGTCCAAGACGAACTGAATGATTTATTAAATAAGGACCTTGGTTCGGTAGCGCACACGAGGTCATTTATTATTAAATCACTCGAGAATAAATCATTACTGATAAACGATATAGAATATGGGTTTGAAGTCAAGCAAATGATCGTGTATACAACTGTTGAAGTTGTTCTTTCTATTCGCTTGATTCAATAAAAAGATTATACGATTTTGTGACATTTTGTCAGAAAAGTCGCATTTCTATATCTTGTAGTATATGATAAGAGTACAATAAGTTTATATGGAGGTGCAGCGATGGTTATCAATCGCAAAGAGCTAGCGAAATCAAAGGTAGCTGATTTAATGAACGGACGCTCAGCATACGCTGAAACCAAGGAATTAGCAACAATGATAAAAAAAGAACTGCAATCGCTCAATATCGACGTACATGAGGACGTGACAAACTTTGGTTCTTGGTTCATTCCTATTCCACAAGCCTAATTAGTAAAGACCGACTATCTCATTTTGAGGATGCCGGTCTTTATTTGTGTACAAATTAATAGTCTTTACAGGCTTTATCAAGCTCATCTAACACCTGATCTGCCTCTTCCCATGTATAGACAGTTGCTCCAGCGGCCATTGGGTGACCACCTCCGTTATACCTTGCTGCAATACTATTCACCACTGGTCCTTTTGAACGAAGGCGTACTCTGATCTGATCTTCTTCTTCAATGAAAAAGACCCACGCTTTTAATCCTGCAACGTTTGAGAACGAATTCACGAGCTGTGACGCTTCACTCGCAGTGACACCATAGGAGGAAATCGTATCATTCGTTAATTTAATCCAACCTGCTCCCCCATGATTCATTTCAAAATGTTGAAGAACATGTCCATTTAGCCTTGCTATATGCTGTTCTGTTTTATAAAGTTCGTTATAAAGAGCACCAGTATCGATCCCATGTTTAAGAAGCTCTCCTGCATATTCAAATGTTCGCTTAGTCGTATTTGAGAACATGAACCTTCCAGTATCTCCAACGATTCCTGCATATAGAAGAAACGCACCTTCATCTGAAAGCATGTATCCACGGTCTTTAGCATGTATGTATAGATCAACGATCATTTCACTCACAGAACTTGAAGACGTATCTACCCATAGAATATCGCCGTAGGGATCCTCATTTGGGTGATGATCGATCTTAATCAACAACTTCCCTTTATTGTAGCGATCATCACTAATCCTAGGCTGATTTGCCGTATCACAAACAATTACAAGAGCATCTTCATATTCCTCATCTGAAACCTCATTCATTCTGTTTAAAAACATAAGAGAAGGTTCCTCTTCTCCTACTACAAGTACTTTCTTCTTTGGAAACGTTGCTTTGATTAACGAAGCTAACCCACCTTGTGAGCCAAGGGCATCTGGATCAGGTCTTACATGGCGGTGTATAATGATCGTTTCATAACTTTCAATTGCATCTAAAATTTGTTCCTTCATTTCATTACTCCTTTCATATCCTTTACTATTTGTTAGGGAATCGTCATAGATTTTTAACCATAAGTTCTATACAATAGAGACGAGCCTTTAACATATGGAGGAAAGCATACATGCCAATCTTTTTTATACTAATTATATTCTCAATAGTATTTTATCTGTTTTACCGCGTGAAGTCATTCCGATCTCACGGAGTTGCAACCAAAGAGTGGTTAAATTCGAAAGCTGGCATTGCACTTGGGCTATTTCTCATTTTCTTTGCTATCAATTCGTTCACTATTTACATCACGACGGTTACATATATCGTTGGTGCGGTATTCATTTTACTCGGACTTGTTAATGTCGTCGTAGGTTATAAGAAATATAAACATTACCAGCCTTTCGCTATTCAAGAATACGAAAGCATGAACAAATAACGCTGAAGCGCCATGAGTTTTCTCATGGCGCTTTTGATTTACCGGTCGATTAATTGCGCCATCATTAGCGCCTTGCCTACGACAGTTCCTTCATGGTAAATTTCAACATCTACCTTTCCAAACTTACGTGAGACTTCAAGGACCTTCGGAATAATTTCAATCGTATTATCGATTTGAACAGGTTTAATAAAATATAACGTGATGTTTTCTACAACAAGATCACCTTTTTTATACTTCTTCAAGACCCTGCTTCCCGCTTCAGTTACAAGGGTCGTGAATACGCCATAGGAAAGTGTTCCAAGAAGACTCGTCATTTGTGGAGTCACCTCACAAATGTATCGACTCTCAGTATTTGTAGACACATCATTAAACCTACTTGTGATCAAATCATCAAAGGTTTCCCCGATCTGCGGCTGTTGCTGAATGAGCTGCAGCGCTTTTAGAACATCTTGTCTGCTAACGATTCCGATTAAGCGCTGGTACTGATCAAGCACTGGGAGCATCTCGATTCCTTCCCAAATCATCGTGTGAGCTGCTGAAGCCACGGACGTTTGCTCATTCACAGTTAATGGGTGTTTTGTCATCACCTTCGTAATAGGAGTCTCATATTGTTCCCCTAAAACGTCTTTGGAAGTAACGATTCCTTGAACTTTCATGTTTGGATCTACAACAGGGTATCGACTATGAAGGGTGGCTTCGTTTAATTCATGCCACCGCCCTACATTCTCTGTCGTAACGAGGAAGCTCGTCTTGGTTAATGGCGTTAAAATGTCACTTACTAGAACGATTTCTTTTTTAATCAACTGATCATAAATCGCTCGATTGATCATCGTCGCAACAGTAAAGGAATCGTAAGAGGTCGAAATGATTGGAAGTTCATATGCGTCCGCCATTGCTTTCACTTCATCTTCTGCATCAAATCCCCCTGTTATCAAAACAGCTGCACCTGCTTCAAGAGCGATCTTATGGACATTATCACGGTTTCCTACAATAAGAAGGCTTCCTGGGTCTACATAACGCATCATCGCTTCAAGTTTCATTGCCCCGATCACAAATTTATGCAATGTTTTATGAAGTCCGTTCTTACCACCGAGCACTTGTCCATCCACTATGTTAACGACTTCTGCATAAGTAAGTTTTTCGATGTTTTCTTTTTCTTTCTTAGTAATTCGAATCGTACCTACACGCTCAATCGTACTAACAGTCCCCTTATTTTCAGCATCTTTAATCGCTCTGTAGGCTGTACCTTCGCTTACTTTAAGCTCTCTTGCAATCTGCCGAACGGAAATCTTACTTCCTACCTCTAGCGTCTCGATATAATCCAGTATCTGTTCGTGTTTTGTTGTCAATTACTTTCACCATGCTTTCTATGGTCACATCTGTATCACTATCTAAACTTCTTCTGTTATAGTGGTGTTTGAATTGACTTCATTATACATAACTAATGTGTGCAACTTCAACGGCTGTACTGCTTTTTTCTCGTTTCTACTTTAGAATCTGCCAATGGACGCGAAATATTTGGGTTTTTCTCTTTTCTCCCAAAGTACAAGCCAACGAAGTTTCCTCCCAATGCCATTAAAGCAAGCACTAACCACAAGCCAAAAAACGCCCCTTCTAATGTTAGATCAAACTGAAAACGCGGCACTGCATCATATACTAAAAAAAGAATACACAGAACGGATAAAAAAAGTCGTTGCTTCACTTTCATTCCTCCCTAAACATTCTTATAAAAGGATATGAAAGAGCATGACCATTTAACACGTTAAAAAAGAACCGATGATAAAACCATCGGTTCTTTAAAGTAACGTCAACTATAACTTAATTGTATCCCTGGGCTTCATTACTTTGCCCTTATTTCCTTTTAACTTATCTACAAAAGCTTCTGGGTTTTGTTCGATGACAGGAAACGTATTGTAGTGAACTGGTACAGTTAAGTCTGCATTAATCCATTCTGTAGCGATAGCCGCATCATCAGGTCCCATCGTAAAGTTATCACCGATTGGGATAAAGGCGAGGTCGATCTTCACGTCTGAAAGCAGCTTCATATCAGAATACAACGCGGTATCACCAGCATGGTAAACTGTCTTACCTTCAGCAGTAAACAGAATTCCAGCAGGCATACCTGTGTAAATAATCTGTTTACTTTCCTCATCCATATAGCTTGAACCATGGAAAGCTTGCGTCAGCTTGACCGTTCCAAAATCAAATTCGTGTGCTCCACCTATGTGCATCGGATGTGTATTTAATTCTTTCCAGCCTAAGTATGTCGCAAGTTCGAAAGGTGCGACAACGAGCGCATCATTTCGCTTTGCAATTTCAACAGTGTCACCAACGTGGTCGTTGTGACCATGTGTAAGTAAGATAACATCACACGTTACCTCGTTAGCATCAAGGTCGCATTGTTCGTTACCAGTAATAAACGGGTCGATAAGAATCTTTGCTTTGTCAGTTACGATCTCAACTACTGAATGCCCATGAAATGTTACTTGCATCAAAACCGCTCCTTTACATGCTTAATAATGGATTCACCTGTTTTTTTCCCTTAGAACAATTTACTAAACTAATATTGTTGCCAAGCTCTCTCATATTTTTCGATAAGATTCGGCCGAATCAAAGTGTTTGGCTCGATGGTTACTTCATTTCCGTCCTCTATTATTGTAGAATCCTCGTCTTTACCAAATGCAGTTAAAGATGGAACAATTTCTGTCGTTAAATATTCGGTTTTGACCTTGATTCTTAAATCTTCACTGTTAACCTTTGTCCTCGTACCTAAAACGAATCCCCAATTCCCAAAACTCGGAACGTCTACATGAAGGTTTGTTGTATGTAACCCTGTCTCCTGAATGGTCTTTGAAATCGTCCAATAAGCTTCTGTTGCAAATACAGGGCTAGTTGCCTGCACCATCATGGCTCCTTCAGGCTTTAAGTGGTTTCTTACCAATGAGTAGAATTCCCAAGTATATAGTTTGTTCAAAGATTCATTATTTGGATCAGGAAGGTCACTTATGATCACATCGAATAGCTCAGTTTCATTCTCCAAGTATTTAAACGCATCAGCATTCACTACCTTGACACGGTCGTCATCAAACGCTTGTTGATTCAACTCTTCTAACATGTGATTGGCACGCGCGAGTTCGACCATGCGCGGATCAAGATCAACAACCGTGATCGAATCGACTTCATCATATTTAAGCAGCTCACGAACAGCAAGTCCATCCCCACCTCCTAAGAGTAGGATGTTACTTTTCTCCACACTTGCAGCCATCGGTACGTGAACGAGAGTTTCATGGTAGCGATGCTCATCACTTGAACTAAACTGCAGCTGTCCGTTTAAATATAGCCTGAGATCACCCTGTTCCTTTGTTAGAACGATTCTTTGATAAGCTGTTTCTTCAGAGTGTATGATAGGATCTTTATAGAGACGTTGCTCAAATGAAAAAGCGATTTCCTCACCGAACAATACTCCTGCAATCATTGTGACTAGTGCAACTGATGCAGCAAAGATATATATCCCTTTTCTCACAATTTCTTTTCTAAATGATATGATCATCCAGAACGCAACTAATATATTGATCAATGCAACGAGAAATGCTGACTTAACTAGTCCAAATTCTGGTCTAAGATAAAAGGCAAACAACAGTCCACCTACAAGTCCACCTGCATAATCTGAAAAAAGTACCCGCGCGGTACTTTTGTTCATCTCTACGCCTATTTCATTCGCTTTTCTAATTAAAATAGGTAATTCAAGACCAGTTAATCCACCTACTATGAGAATAATGCTATAAAGGAAAATTGCGGTTGACTCTTCACCTGCGATAGAAGTAATTCCAAAAACAGCAAAGCTTGAAATACCACCTATGATTCCAATCATAAGTTCGATGACAATAAACCTAGTTATAAGGTGTTTGACTACCTTTTCACTCAAAGAAGCTCCGATTCCCATGCCTGTAAGAAACAAAGAAATCGTAATCGTATACTGCTTTACACCATCCCCTAAAATGTAAGAGCCTAATGCACCAAAAAGCACTTCAAAGATGATGCCGCAAATTGAAACGATCCCTGAAGCCCAATACAGCTGACTGCTCTTATTTGTTACCCTACTCATGTCTTTCACCTTCAGCTGTCATATTCTTATGTAATGGATGCCCCCACTACAAATCCAAGTCCGATCGACACACACATCGATACGATCCCTACTGCTACCACACCTTCATGTAGCTTTTGTTCCACTGAAAAACGTCTTGTGAGAAAGTCAAAGATGTAATAAGCGACTAATTGTAAAACAACACCATATCCACCCCAAATGACAGTGTCTAAAACATCTGAACTGTGATAGATCGAGAAAGCTAAGATTAAACATATACCGATTATTTTTCCACCTATTGATAGTGCGACAGCTGTATTTCCTTTTTCGATCTCTTGCCAATCCTTATATTTAGTGGTAATCAATTCAAAGATGATTAACCCCGCTGCAACGACTACGATTGCTGCAATAAAATAGACGAACGTTAACAAAAATGGCCCCATTTTAATAACTCTCCTTTACTTATTTTCCTGTTCCTGGTCCTCCGCCACGGCTTCCAGAACCTCTAAATGAGGGGATTGTTGAAGGTCCTTTGTAATTTCCTCCAGTTGATAGATAGCCTCCATAACAATTCCCAAGGCTATTAGAACAACGTTTTTTTTGCTTCTTCCCCCAATCGTCAACGTCGAGAATCTCATCAAGTATGTAATAAGCTAATAAGCCATCGAAGAAACTTGGCTGATAATTGTCTCTAACGAATCCGATCGTTGCTACTTCTACAAGTGTGTTCGAATCACTTTCACCTTCTGTCAACGATACAATATAATCGTCATACACAAGAACTTGTTTACCATCTTTTAATTCGCTGACTTCATTCGGTTTAATTTGTTCTTGAAGATAGGAGGAGACAGCTGGAATATCTTTACCACCTGCTGTGTAAATCCTAGAAACATCACCAGTGTCCACGCTACTCTCCACAACATCTTCAAGTTGGTATTGATCCTCTACGACTTCCTGAATATCTTTCGTGATACCGCAAGCCGATATGAGTAGAACGAATGCTGTCAACAGAATTAATCCTGTCAGCCTTTTCATCCTTCCACCCCTTGAAGGGGAAAGAGTTATTCTTTCCCCATTTTTTTCTTAAGTTCTGCTAACTCATCGTCGATTCCATTGTTCTTATCGAGGGCATCTAGTTCATCATCTAAAGAGCGATCAGCAGAGCGCATATCTTCGCTCGTTTCAGCTTCAGCTTCATATTGAAGAACCTTTTCTTCCATTCTTTCAAAACCTCGTTTGGAATCGTCGCTACCGACTGAAGACATTGCACGGTTGATCTTTGTTTTTGTTTTTGCAGATTCCGCACGTGCTTTCAGACTATCTTTCTTCAATTTCATTTGGCGGTGTTCTTCTTTCATCTCATCAAGCTTGCTTCTTAATGAATCTGCATCAGCCTTTGCTCGTTCGTACGATTCTTTCATCGTTTCAGCTTTTGCTTGATGGTCTTTTTTATCTTCTAATGCTCTTTTAGCAAGCTCATCATTATCGGCTTCGAGTGCCTTCACAGCTTGCTCCTGACGCTTTTCTACCATCGCATTAGCGTCATCCCATTTTTTCTTGAGCATCTTTTCGTTAGCAATCTGCTTTGCTACAGCTGTTTCAGCTTCACGGATATCCGCTTCCATATCTCTCATAAACTGTTCTAGCATTTTGACCGGATCTTCTGCCTTATCTAGCGCAGCATTCAATTCTGATGACATGAGTGTTTTTACTCGTTTAAACATTTTAAACATTTATTTCATCCTCTCATTTGCTTCCTGCAAGTATTTTAATTTCGTATTCCTCAATCTCATACCCTTTGCTCACTTCTACTTCTGTACCCCAAACTTCAACTGACAGAAATTCATCTTCATTCTTATCAGAGAAGTCATAGTATTCTACTTGTTGTCCATTAAGGTTACTACCTCTACCTGTACCCGACACAAGCGCTTTACCACTTTCATCAAGGTGGAATGTTGTACCATCGACCTTCACTTCTTGAGGTATGGG
Source organism: Anaerobacillus sp. ABR4_321 (assembly GCF_056158505.1). Classification (NCBI taxonomy): domain Bacteria; kingdom Bacillati; phylum Bacillota; class Bacilli; order Caryophanales; family Bacillaceae; genus Anaerobacillus; species Anaerobacillus sp. ABR4_321. The sequence goes on along the minus strand of NZ_JBSWTK010000001.1, from coordinate 1,783,499 downwards.
CTTAGAGAGTTTCTCTTTTACTGCTTTGTATATTCCAAGCTCCAGCTCATCGTCCATCTCAGCACTCAACCAAATGGAAGATGACCCAGCTTGCAGTTGATAGGCATACCACTTGTATCCTTGGTTGTTATACGTTAGTGTCCCAACAACTTCGTAATCTTCAAGGTCATACGTGATGATATCCCCCACTTGAATGTTAAAAACATTCCTGTCTTCTATCTTAGGCTGTTCTTTGTCTTTTTTGCCAAATAACTTTGAAAGAAAACTCATATTCACACCCCCTATCCTATACTCTATTTACGGATTCACTCGCGAAAAGTTTCACGTTTTTTTAAAACGACTTACCATATGTTCTTCCATCGTGATATAGAAATCAAATGGTGGTTTTTCATCGATCAACGATTTCTTTTGTAACTTATAGATGCTTACTTTATGATAGGGGTCTCCTTCTATTATAGGAAGTTCATCTTCTAATCTTACATATGAATCTACAGCATTTTGCACTTTATCGATCCACCGAGGTATTTCACGATCCTGTTCTGTGAAAAGTTCAAAGGTTTCCCTAGACATATAGAACGGATTTGACGGAATGCCTTTTAAAAACGGAGCAAGAAGCGTCATATCTATTCTATTATCTTCAAGTACGAGAACTTTAAGTGATATTCCTTCCCGCTTCTGGTCTGCAAATTCACTAACAGCTCGACGGATATCTTCAAGTGAAGCGTCGATCACTTTATATGATTCAGAAGGAACAATGCCTTTCTCTTTTTTTCTCCAAAATTTAATGACCATTCCCCTCCTTCTATTTCGCTCAATGCTTTCCCTTTCATTATAGAAGAAAAAAGCAGCTGATCTCAGCTGCTTAACAAAGTATTAATTACTTCCTAACATTTTATTTGCACTGTTGTATTCTAAACCGTGAGCGTCTGCCACTGCTTCATACGTTACGAATCCGTCCATTGTATTGATTCCTTTTAGAAGTGGTTCGTTCTCTAGACAAGCAGTCTTGTATCCTTTATTTGCAAGTTGAATCGCATATGGTACTGTTACGTTCGTCAAAGCGATCGTTGACGTACGTGGAACAGCTCCAGGCATATTCGCTACTGCATAATGCACGACATCGTGTTTTGTATAAGTCGGATTATCGTGAGTTGTAATTTTGTCTGTTGTTTCAAAAATCCCACCCTGATCAATCGCAACATCCACGATTACAGATCCAGGCTTCATGTCTTTAATCATATCTTCTGTTACAAGCTTTGGTGCTTTTGCACCTGGTATCAAAACAGCACCGATAACGAGATCGGACTCTTTTACAGCTTCAGCGATGTTAAGAGGGTTAGACATCATCGTGTTGATTTCAGTACCGAAGATATCATCTAATTGACGCATACGTTCAGGACTAAGATCCATAATCGTAACGTCAGCACCTAGACCCATAGCGATTTTAGCTGCGTTCGTACCTACAACCCCGCCACCTATTACGGTAACTTTTCCTCGTTTAACTCCAGGGACTCCGCCGAGAAGGATACCTAGACCGCCTTTTGGCTTTTCTAGGAACTGCGCACCGATTTGGGCTGACATCCTACCAGCTACTTCACTCATAGGTGTTAGAAGAGGTAACGAGCCATTCGGTGCTTGAACGGTCTCATATGCGATTCCGATCACCTTATTTTCAACTAGAGCTCGAGTTAGCTCTGGTTCTGCTGCTAAGTGTAAATATGTAAATAAAATAAGTCCTTCACGGAAATAACCGTACTCTTCTGGTAATGGTTCTTTAACTTTCATAACCATTTCCATACTCCACGCTTCACTTGCAGTATCCACAAGGTGAGCACCAGCTTCAATATATTGTTCATCAGTAAAACCTGATCCAATACCTGCTCCCTTTTCAATATGCACTTCATGACCAAAATTAGTAAGACTTAAGACGCCAGCGGGTGTCATAGCCACTCTATTTTCGTTATTTTTTATTTCTACCGGTACTCCGATACGCATATATAATCCTCCTTCGACTTTCAAACTATAAATGGAAGGGTTTTTCTCAAAACCTCTATCATCATAACATTCCGATTACCAATTAGGAACCTTTCCTCCAAAAAATTTTGAAACCCTTTTCAAAGCTTCTTTATACAACAAGGATATAACCTAAAGCTGCCATAAACAACCCACCGCAAGTACTGATCACCAGATAAATAATAGCGAGGTACTTATGGTTAGAGGATAGATCGATTGTTTCGTAAATAAAAGTAGAAAATGTCGTTAACGCACCAAGAAAACCAGTCGAGACTGCTGGCCCAAATTCACTTGATCCGTAACCGACGCCTAATAGAAAGCTTCCTACCAGATTAACTATTAATGTGGCTAACGGGAATCCTTGCATGAAGCTCATTTTATTAAACAATAGAGTAACGATATACCTTAATAGCGCTCCTGCAGCCCCACCAACCGCGATCAACAACCATTGCAAGCTACTCCCCCCTAACACGCTTCGCAAGGAACACACCGATTACAGCGGCCAAAAGTCCTAAGACAACACTACCCATTCCATAAAGAAAAGCAGTCATGAACTGACCTGCTTTTAAATAAACGAATAGATCTAAAGAATACGTAGAAAACGTCGTAAAAGAACCGATCAGCCCCGTTGCGATCAGCTTTTTCTTCCATTCAGAAAGGGTATTATTTTGAATAAAACGGTAAAAGAAACCTAATAAAAGCGAGCCGATGATATTGACGAGAAAAGTTGAGAAAGGGACACCGTTCATCATTGTGCCGACCGTACTTCGTAGGAGAGCCCCAACCGCTCCACCAACTGCAACAGCGAAACTATATCTCATTTCTTAACTCCTTTGATCAATCTTTTCTCATCTTATCGGATCCAAACTCTAAAGTCTACTCACTATCCTCTTTATCCCAAACCCACGTATAGAGTCTCCCATTAGCATCCATCCATTTCATTTCGAACCGGTCTGCGTCATAGCCATACTTTTTTATTCTCGTTACCAGTTCATCAACCTGAGAAAGCTCTGAAACGTTCAGGTGTTCATAGAGTGATGTTACATCTTCCTTCGCATCAGCACCTTTTCTAACTAAGCTCCCCTTTTCCACCTCGTATTCGTTTGGGCTTGAAAATTCCCATTCATTTTCAACACCTTGAGAGATGACAGTACATTTGAACAAGAAACTATTTTGTAAGGAAGATGCTTCTACCCGAAAAGGGACGCTCACCATAAGAATTGCTAGGATTACACTTAGCTTTTTCATAAGATCACCTCTTCTTTATGCTGAGAAAAAACTTTGATAATTATTCCTCTACTTCTAGATTGCAACATTCTCTTTACCAAACTAAAATAGAAGTAAGCACACAAAAAGGAGTCTCCATGAATTCAACTAACAAACAGCAACTGAAAATTGAACGATTCGGTCTAGAATCTGTGCCACAAAACTTACGTACAACATCTTGGTACGAATACGCGATGATTCAAATGACGATTTCAGTAAATGCCGGTAATTTCTTAGTTCCAGCTCTTGCTGTTCTAGAAGGTGGATTGTCTTTTACCTGGGCAGTGCTTTCTACTGTATTTGGAGCGATGCTCGCTTTTATATTCGTCTCTTTCCTTTCCTTTCCAGGTGCGAGGAAAGGAATTCCTTCACAATATGCAGTACGTTCCTTCCTAGGACATAAAGGCGCGCAATATTTTGCGTCACCTGTACGAACCATTACGTCACTTTACTGGTTTGCAGTACAAACTATAGGGGGAACCTACATGGCTGTCGAATTGGTCGATCGCGTCCTTTCGATCAAGCTGCCCTTCCTCCCAGTCACTCTCCTTTTAGCAACGATTATGGCTACACTTGCATTAGTAGGGTTTAATGCAGTTAAGAAAGCAACCGTCTTCATCCTCCCATTGTTGTTTGCGGGGACTGTTTCGATGATCATTGTCTTCATTACCTCGGATGTTGGAGGAAAACCATTTTCTTCCATCTTATCGAGTCATGAAGCTCCTGAGTATTCCACTGTGTTTTTCTATTCAAGTCTAGCGTTCGTACAGTATGTATCAGGTGTGAGTAGTTCATCTGACATGACGAGGTATGCTCGTACAGCAAAACATGCTTTTATTGGATTGTTTGTAGGCAATTCTATAGGATTTTTATTTACCGCTGTTTTAGCTGCGTATACAGCCTCTGCTTCAGAATCATGGAATCCGTTTCTCATTACAAGTCGTTATACTGACTCAGGAATATTATTAACCTTTATCTTTGTAGCCGCACTATGCTCGATGTTTACGATTAATATCAGCAATGCGTATACAGGTGGTTATAGCCTCTTAAACACCTTCCCGACTTTAGGAAGGGTGAAAAGCGCTATTGTACTTGGGATATGTGCAATTGCATTGAGTGCATTTCCAGCGCTTGTCGATGAAGCTGAACAGTTCATCTCATTATTAGGTGCATTCGTTATTCCTCTGTCTGCTATTATCATTACCGACTTTCTCATCATAAAAAAAGCTCGTTTTACAACCGAATTGCTTTCATCGATGAATAATAAAGAGAATGTAATCAACCTAGCAGGGTTTAGCGCTATTGCACTCGGAATGTGCACTTACTTACTGCTCCCCACTTCATTATCTCCAGGATTTTTATCGTTTTTACTAACCTCTCTCCTATACGTTGGCATTAAGAAATGGGGCTGTAATAGAAAAAGCAAGAAAGTTCATGTGTAACACATGAACTTTCTAACAACCTAATAATAGCTTTTTCTATCTTGTTTTGGAGGAAACTTATTGTTTTTTCCTTGCTTAACGGCTTCATCTTGATCAATGACGCCGCTTTGGTATGATTCACTTAACTGCTGATGCACAGTCATTTCACCGCTTTGATCATAGATCAATTCATCTTTATTTTTATTCACCAAAAAAACCTCCCTTTGATTCAGTCTTGCTTCTTTAGTGTTCCCCGCCCACTTTTAAATATCAAAGGAAGGACACGTTATCATCTAGTAAGGAGGGAAGAAAATGTTTACATTTTATCGAGACGAGCGATTACAAATCGATGTCCCAATCCTTGATCTGTTTTGGGAGGAGCTTGCCCTAGACGAACAGGAAGAGATCTTACTCAGATGGGAACAAATTAGAAGTACGATTCCAGATCGAATCATTGAACTTGAAGGAAAGATTATGGAAAAACAATCACAGCTAAGTAATGAAGAAAATTTTGAAACCTCGTGCAGTTTGAACACGCAAATTGCTGATCTTGCTTCGATTATTAATGATTTATGGTTGTGGTACAGAAAGACCTTTTTGATCACAACAAAATAAACTCTCGATGTATAGTAAAAGGCTGCCATAGTTGAACGGCAGCCCTTTTGATCAATCACCTTATTCACTTATTTATTTCTCTTACTACATGAGGCAATTCAGGTACGATTAATTTCGACATACCCAATTTAACCGCTCCCGAGGATCCAGGTAATGCGAAAATAGCCGTTTCACTTAATACGCCTCCGATGGCCCGTGATAACATAGCGGGAGATCCGATATCTTCTGTATAACTTAGCATTCGAAACAGCTCTCCAAACCCAGTGAGCTCTTTCTCAAGCATATTGGCAATCACATCATATGTAACATCTCTTTTTGAGATGCCTGTACCACCATTCAGCAAAATCGCATCAACTTCTTTGTTAGTTACACCACGCTCCACTGCGTTTTCAATCGCTTCTTTATCATCTTTAATAACAACTCGATCAATAATGTGGTGATTTTTCTCCTCGAGCATTTGGGACATGAGCACACCGCTTTTATCGGTTTCAAGTGTCCTCGTATCACTGACTGTTACAATAAGTACACGTATAGACGAGGGTGCATTTGCCTTATGTTCTTTCACGCTCAATTCATACACCTCGCTCCATTTGTAGCTCCATTAAAAATCGTTTTTGATAAAACTTATGAGCAGACTCACTTACCGATCGGGTGAATCGATAATTTAAGCTAGCTCCAATCGCAATTCCAAACAGCGGGATACCTTGAATAACTTTTTTCCTCAGTATCATCAAAACAGTACCCTTTACCATTTGCTTCATAGGACCTTGTAGCCAGTTCAAATCAGCTACCTCCTCACTTCCTTCATAAAAGTAAGGATGCTCATGTCCCTGCGAAATTTCTTCTTCTAGAGCAACCCAGCCTTGTTTCTGAAGGCCCTTTGGCAGCGTTGCCATATGAAACACTTTTAAAGCGATCATCATTTCGGCTGGATAGCTAACCGGATAACCGTACGTCATCGCAATCAGTTGCACTGTACGTAAGTTTATTGCCAGAACAGCCGGTATATCTAGACCTAACAATAATAAACTTCCTGTACCTGAAAGTCCCCCTTGAGCAAGGGAAACCATTTTCTGTCGGGCAATCTGTTGATCCGCTATGTAAGCAAGTTGGTCGACGGAAAGCTTCTTCATATCTTGGATTTGTTCTATTTCAGGGTTAAATAACCGTGCATCGGTTAATAAACGATTGCTTGCATCAACTTGAGACTGGGAATTTTGGATGAAAGCATGCATGTGGAACAATACTGAATCAATGACCGAATACATCTTATTTCTTGTGGTTGAATCAACTGTCTTAAGCTGATATTCATACCACTTCTGAAACGTTCGTTCAATATCAGTAGCATGCTGAGCGAAATGCTCTTTTTCCCATTGCTTAATTTCTTCCAACCTTCTCTCTTCTCTTTCAGTCCATACCAATCACAACCGCTCCCTTCATGTAATACTATGTTTATATTGTATCTTTTTCAGAGTAAAACTTCCAATCGCCATAAAAAAAAGAGCACCTGCTAAGCAGATGCTCTTACCTATTATTGAGAAAGACGAACTGTGTCTCTTGCAATAACCACTTCTTCGTTTGTTGGAATGATAATAACTTTCACTGGAGAGTGAGGATAGCTGATGAATGCTTCTTTTCCTCTTACTTTGTTGAGAGCAGGATCCCAATAAACACCCATAAACTCTAGTCCACGTAATACTCTCGCACGAACTGTATCACTGTTTTCACCGATACCAGCTGTGAAGATAATCGCATCAAGACCTGACATACGCGCAGCATACGAACCGATGTATTTGTGGATTCTTGATGTGAACACTTCTAGTGCAAGCTCAGCACGTTCGTTACCTGCTTCCGCTTCAGAAGTAATGTCACGAAGGTCACTAGAGAATCCTGATACACCTAGGAGACCACTTTTCTTATTCAACGTATTAAGCACTTCTTCAGCAGTTTGTCCTGTTTTCTCCATAATGAATGGAATTAAAGCAGGGTCAATGTTTCCAGAACGAGTACCCATTGTTACACCAGCTAGTGGAGTGAAGCCCATCGACGTATCGATTGAGTTTCCGCCTTCGATCGCAGCGATTGAAGCCCCGTTTCCAAGGTGACACGAAAGAAGACGTAGTTCTTCTAGTGGACGACCTAGTAATTCCGCTGCACGTTCAGACACATATTTGTGTGATGTCCCGTGGAATCCATATTTACGAATCCCGAAATCTTCATAGTACTCATAAGGAAGACTATATAGGTAAGATTGTTCAGGCATAGATTGGTGGAACGCAGTATCAAAAACTGCAACAGCAGGAACATCAGGGAGAATTTCTTGGAAAGCACGTATTCCGACCAAGTTTGCAGGGTTATGCAATGGTGCTAGTTCCGATACTTCTTCAATTCCTTTCATTACTTCATCCGTAATGAGGGCGGAGTCATTAAATTTCTCTCCACCATGTACGACTCTGTGACCAACACCTTCGATTTCATCATATGATGAAATAATTGAGTGTTCGAACAGCTTCTCTAGTAACATTTTCACAGCAACTGCATGATCAGGGATCTCAGTTACACTCTTATCTTTTTCACCGTTTACTTCAATTGTAAAAATGGCGTCATCAAGACCGATACGTTCTACAATTCCTTTAGTGATAACAGTTTCTTCCGGCATATTTAAAAGTTGAAATTTTAAAGAAGAACTACCGGCGTTGATTGCTATTACTTTCGCCATATGTGACAGCTCCTTTTATACTGTGATTAACGACACGAAAATAGAAGGGGTATACCCTTCTATCTTTTCACACCTTACTTATTTAAACACCCAAAATGACTTTATTCAAGATGAAAACCGCTTACATAAAAGTATTCCGCCAATTCTGATTTGTAAACGTTTCATAACGGATGTTAGGTAAGCTGTTGAAACCATCCGTTTATTTGTTGCATCATATTCACCATCGCTTCTCTGTTGGAGAAAGAAGGGAGCTTTGCCATCATCACTTGCTTCGGTTTTAGAGCCCTATCGCCTTTTTTCTGAACGACAAGAATGCTTTTAGCTTGCGCTTCGTTAGCAAAGAGGCTCGTTGGAAGTTGAATGATTCCGTGAATGTTCGATCGTTCATTGATTAGGTTTTGAATGTGATGACCTCTTTCATCATTGAACAAGAAGTTAGGAATCATAAAGAAGAGCATTCCGGATTCTTCTGTCATATTTAAACTTTGCTCGATTAACAGGTGATGAACATAAGACATCCCTTCATCAGCTTTTAACGTATAGTTCAGAGCAACTTCCTCATGCGGATAATACCCAACAGGTAAATCTGTAACGATCGTATTTACTTGTGGCACATAAAGGTCTTTTACGCTATCCTGATGTAAAAACTCAACTTGATGCTTTTGCAGGTTTGCATTAATAAATCCAATGTGCAGCAATAAATCATCAGCATCTGCCCCATAAGACAAGACCTTTTGTGTTTTAAGCTGATTTAAGACAGCAGTCAGTAAATTTCCGGTACCTACTGCTGGGTCGAGAAGCTTCACTTCTTCAAGATTTAATACTTCTGTGTATTTGTTTACGAGGAAACCAATCAGATGCGCAACACTATCCGGTGTCATAGCATGATGAGGTTGAACACCTTTTTTCATACCTTTTAATATCGCAAGCTGAATTCCTTTCCGAATCGTTTCTTTTTCTGCACCTTCTAGAGTAAGTGGTTCATATAGCTTCTTAAGACGTTCGATCGTCTCATCGTCTAATTCTTCTTGAAGCACAGATTCTTCAAACAAGTTTAAACCCGTTTCAACAAGTGCTTCTAAATAAGTCATATCTAATTTATTTTGAATAACCAATGTCGATTCATCGAGTATGTTGAATAAGTTTTCTACAGTTAATTCGTTCATTTTTTTGGCCTCCTGCCTATTAGTTCGCCGATTCTATTGTAAACAGTAAGGAACCGTTTCGCAAATAACATCGTTTATGAGGCGAAGACGATTTAAAAAAGGACTTCGATGTACACCATCGAAGTCCTTTCCTGTTAGTCAGCTTGTTTTGCAGCTTCTAATGCTTTTTCATAGTCAGGGTGATCTGTTGCTTCACTGAGATACTCTGTGTAAACAACCTCATCTTTACTGTTCACAACGAAAACTGCTCTCGTAAGTAAGCGAAGTTCCTCAATCGCAACACCATATCCTTTACCGAATGATAAGTCACGATGATCTGAAAGTGTGATTGCATTTTCAATTCCAGCAGCTCCGCACCAGCGTTTTTGAGCAAATGGGAGGTCGGCACTGATCGTTAGGACTGATACATTATCAAGCTTAGCACCTTCTTCATTGAATCTACGCGTTTGAGCATCGCAAACCCCAGTATCAAGTGACGGAACAACGCTGATCAGACGAACTCCAGAATAATCTGAGAGCTTCTTTTCCGACAAGTCGTTCGCAAGCACAGTAAATTCAGGCGCAGTGTCACCTTTCTTAACTTCTTCTCCAAGAAGAGTCATAGGCGTACCTTTAAATGTAATATTTGCCATGTTAAAACCTCCTTTATGAGTTGGTCGTATGTACGACTATCCTCATCATATCGGTGACTCGTTATTATTTCAAGAAAAGTGATGTGTTGTCATACATAAAAAAAACCCGGTATCTTAACCGGGTTTAGAATCCTAAATCCTGTTTTTCGTCATTTTGTTGTTGACCTCTTTGCTGAGAGCGATACTTGCCTTGAGATTGCCTAGACTGAGAATGATCCGATTGACCATTTTGACTACTCTTATGGTTGTCTTTTCCCTGGCTGCCCATGCTTTGAAGCATGCCTTGTATTTTCTCGATCGCCTGTGGAGCAAGGTCTAAAAGCCTTTCATAAAGGTGAGTCGTATTATCGAGATGAATCATTTTGATGTCGCTACCACTTACGATTAAGAAAGCAATCGGAGTAATCGATACACCGCCACCACTTCCACCACCAAAAGGCTCTCCTTTACTTTGATCCTTTTGCGAAGACTGAGATTGTGATTTAAGCATGAATTCGCTACCGCCCGCAGCAAACCCAAAACCTACTTTCGATACGGTTAAAATCACACTTCCGTCCGGCGTTTCTACCGGATCGCCAATGATCGTATTAACATCGATCATATCTTTCAAGTTTTCCATCGCTGTCTGCATGAGTCCTTCTATCGGATGCCCACCCATATGAATGCCTCCTTCACTTATACCGTTAAGCCTCCTGAAGCTTTTTCTGAGACTTCAATAATTTAATCACCGCGATCATAGCATGCCCCAGTTTGAAAGTTATCATGCATCTTATATAAGTCTGAATTGTTTTTACTTCATACATCGGCGTAACGATCAGCTGAGGAACGGCTAGTAAATTTGTGTAGTGGGAGAGAACAGCAAATAAAGCTATTTTAGTATTCAGCAATAAATCAGCTCCTACTGCTGTCGTCGCTGCATTCCCTATTCCAATATTAGTTTCCCATTGAACAGTTCTTATGTTTGTCTTTCGTAGCATGAATGAAGCTGCTTTCCTACTTTCCATCCCCCTACTAAACCATATCTTTGACTTTTTTATTCCTTCTAGTGGCGAAAAACGTTTCTGTTCTCTCACTTTTTCCTTTAACTCTTCTTCTTTTTGTTCAAGCAGATCATTTAAAGGAATCGTCGTAGAGTGAGAAATGAGACCAAACAACGCTGTAATTTCAACTGCCACTTCCTCAACTGCTTTAGAATGCTCCACCATCAATGTGAGTTTGACTGTTGAGAACAATATAAGCAAAGTTACTAATAGAAGTAGTATGAATATGATGCCGACTGCGATATACATGTTTGCCCTCCACCTCCCACCACTCAATAAAACAATTATGTATAGAATAAACCTGCCCAATAGAGGCAGGTTTATTCAAAAATATTATTTTTCTTCATGAACGACGATTGTATCTGCAAAGATATCATGGAGCCCTTTTTTCTGCTTAGTGAACCCCACCATGATATATCCTACAAATAAAATTGTTTTACTAATAAATCTTCCGATCCCTTCTCTAAAAATGACAGTTCCCCACGTGAGATCTTCCTTTTTTTCTCTCCTAACAGTTAATCCAAACAACATCTTGCCTAATGTTTGAGAAAGGAATTTTGTCATCAAGATGAAGTAAGCATAGAAGACGATTCCTGTCAGTACACCTTGTATAGGTAAGAATCCCGGCTCGCCCGGAGGAATTTCAAGCCATTTCACAAAAGGTGTAATCAGAATTCCGTTCAAGCTTGCAATTACGATAACGTCAACGATATATGCCCAAAACCGCATCCAGAAACCCGCATATCTAACACTGGATTCCTCTACAGATGCAGGAGGGGCAGTATGCACGTTCATTGTCTCATCCATTTCTGCCTACCTCCTTATTCAGAATATAAATACATGAGTTTCGGTGATGGCGGAGTTGATAAGAGCTGCTGGATTCCGAGCAGATCTTTTTCTGATCCCATCAGCTTAGCTGCCGTCATTTCGAACAGAGATTCGAAGCCAAAACTCTGCTTATACTGAACGACTCTAAGCTTGCTGTCACCAAGTTCTCCTCTCATATCGTTTATCGTATCTTCAAGATTACCTAACCCATCAACAAGGTTAACATCTTTTGCTTGACGGCCATCATAGATTCTCCCATCTGCAAGCTCTTTAACTTGGCTTTCATCCATTCCTCTTCCTTCGCTAATCACTCGAACGAATGCTTCATAGGAGTTATCGATCATCGATTGAAGAATTTCACGCTCTTCTTCACTCATTTCCCGATTCGGAGACATGATATCTTTATAAGGACCGCTCTTAATCGTTTCCCATTTCACGCCAACTTTTTCAGCAAGCTCAGAATAATTCATCGACTGCATGATGACGCCAATCGATCCAGTAATGGTTGATGGACTCGCATAGATTTTATCTGTAGGAGCGGAAATGTAATAACCTGCAGAAGCAGCCATACTACCCATTGAAACGTATATCGGTTTATCCGTTTTCTCTTTTAATTCGAGAATCTTGTCATGAATTTCTTCACTTTCAACCACTCCACCGCCAGGAGTGTTGAGCCTGAGTATAATCCCTTTTACGCTATTATCTTCACCAGCGTGCTCTAAGCGTTTCAAGAACACGTCATGGTTATAACCTGCCTGAGGTAAAAAGCTCGAGCCCTGTGCTGTGTCTTGAATAACACCTTCTACATTTAAAACGACGATCTTATTGAGGCTCTTCCCCTCTTCGATAACCGTTTCTGCAAATTCATCGGATGAATTCAATTCTTCTTGCCAGTTTCCAAAGGCAAGGCTTGAAACAACATTGAATCCAATCGAAACAATAATTAATACCACTGCAATTCCAAGCGCTAGCCATCGTTTTCCATTCATAATAGACCTCCTCTACATTCTACCTTATGTACGTCTTTGCTCGGTTATTGGTTTCATAATTTCGAGAATACCATACAGATTAACGAACTGCACCATTTTTGAAATGTAAGGAATGAATTTAAGGTGTAAAGATAAACTAAGGACGCACTGATAAAATAGCTAATTTTTTCTTTTTTCTAAATTCAGAGAATGGTACAGTTAAGAAGACAATCGTTGGAGGAGGAATTCACATGCCAAATCGTCGTAATTTATTTTTCTTCTATAAAGAGACTGAAGAACTTCGAGAAAAAGTTGAACCTTTAAAAGAACTTGCAAGTAAATATGATTTTCATGTTGTAGACGATCCGAAAGACGCGAGTATTATCGCGAGTATTGGAGGGGATGGATCTTTTCTACAAGCAGTAAGAAAAACTGGTTTCCGTGAAGACTGCCTTTACGTTGGAATCTCTACAGGAGAGTTAGGGTTTTATTGTGATTTTCACATCGATAACTTGCCTGAAATGGTCGAGAATATTCTATCAGAAGGAATTGAAGTAAGACGTTACCCAACGATCGAGGTTAATGTTAACGATGAATCTTCTTTCTTTTGTTTAAATGAATGCACGATTAGATCGTCGATCATCAAAACATTAGTGATGAATGTTCATGTAGAAGACTTCCATTTCGAAACATTCAGAGGAGACGGATTGATCGTTTCGACTCCTACGGGTAGTACTGCTTATAGCAAGTCTGTTAGCGGAGCTGTCGTGGATCCGAAATTAGCATGTATGCAGGTTAGCGAAATTGCTTCACTCAATAACAATCATTACAGAACGCTCGGCTCTCCGTTTTTATTGAGCGACGAGAGAACGCTCTCGCTTGAAGTCGTACAAGATGGAAACGATTATCCAATCATCGGAATCGACAACGAAGCACTAAGTATCCAACACGCAAAGAAACTTACGATCCGTATCCCAGATAAGCGAATCAAGACAGTCAAGCTGAAAGACAACTCTTTTTGGCACAAAGTGCAGCGCAGTTTTCTTTAATAAAAAGAGGCTGGGACTTAAGCATATAACCATGAGAAAGACCCGAACAATTCATTTGAATTAGATCGGGTCTTTTGTAATTTAAATATAGGAAACCGCCGCTTCGCCAACATACTTCGCTTTCCGCGGGCACGGCCTCAGTCTCCTCAGAAAGCAAAAAACGCTTTCCTGCGGGGCCTTCGGACTCGTGCTGTTCCCGCAGGAGTCTACGTATGTTGGCTACGCTAAGGTCTTACTCTTTAACATTCAACATTCGCGATTTCCTTCATGTATGTTGGTTTTGTCCCAGCCTCTTTTCTTTTTGGAAAATCTAAACTATTGTGCTCCCTATGCCGCATGAGTTTGATTTCCTGGTTGCTTTTCTGTGGACGACGCCTGGGCATCAAAGTGAACAAAACCGTCCATTCCGAGTGTCAAATGCCCGTTGGACCACAAGGGTTAAGCGATATCCACTCCTACTAGAGTCATGCAATCCATGTTAATCATTCCGATTTATTATGCTAACAACTTTTATTCCGTAAATCTGAGAAATTTATTACTCGATATAAAAACATAGTAAATTGCGGATTGGAGCGGAAGGATACTCGACTCCTGTGGGATGAGCGGGACAGGTGAGACCCCACAGGCGAAGCCGAGGAGGCTCACCGCCCGCCCCGCGGAAAGCGAGTATCCTGGAGCGTAAATCTCAGTATATTATTGGGAGACAGTTCTTAAAGCTCTCTCACATTAATCAAAGTCTTGATATTGAATGGTTTCATCGATGACAGTCATAACGGCTTTTGTGTCTAACATCAAGTCAGGATCACAAGTAAAGATATCACGGTTTAACACTGTAAAATCAGCATCCATACCTTCCTTAATGATTCCTCGCTCCTTTTCTTTACCTATCGCATATGCGCTTCCCTTTGTGAACAAGCATACTGCTTCATACACAGAAAGCTTTTGATCAGGATAATACCCATCATGAGTGTCGTTCGGCCGCTTCCGAGTCACAGCCGCATGTATCCCTAAAAGCGGATCAACTGGTTCGATTGGTGCATCTGACCCACCTGCAATCGGAATTCTGTTATCGAGTAACGTTTTCCATGCGAACGACCATTTCATCCGTTCTTCACCTAAACGCTCCATCACCCAAGGGAAATCAGAGGCAACGAATCTTGGCTGGATATCTAATATAACCGGCAGTTGTTTTAGCCTATCGATTAAATCCTGGTTAACGACTTGAGTATGAATCAAACGATCTCTGAGACCATGATGTGGTGGATGTTTTTCGATCGCATCGATCGCATACTCTAACGCTAGGTCACCGATTACATGGATTGCAACTGGCATATGATGAGCCCTTGCTTTTTGCACAAGTTTTTCTAACCCTTCTACACTGTGGATCGCGACTCCAGAAGTATTTGGTGAATCATTATATGGAACGCTTAACAAAGCAGTACGTCCGCCAAGAGCTCCATCTGCGAATAGCTTCATCGCACCTAATTCAACATATTCTGTGCCATCCCCAAAACCTAGACCCTGCATCCTCATCTCTTCGATCACTTCGTGGTGGACAAGCAAATTAGCTCTAAACTTTCGGGTACCATTGATTACATTTAGAAACGTTTTGTATGTCCGAGTAAATCCTCCATAGTAATTAAGATCTTCCGTATGACCACCTGTAACACCTTTTGAAATGAGGTCGTCAACAGAAGAAGTCAGTGCTTTCTCAAGAAAAGAAAGACTTACTTCTGGCATCGCGTCTTTCACTAATTCTTGAGCTTTATCAAGAAGGTATCCAGTGGCCCTTCCGTCGTTATCCCTCATGATGACACCACCTTCAGGATCGGTAGTGCTATCTGTTATGCCTGCTAGGTCCATGGCGATCGAATTCGCAAGAATGGCGTGTCTACAAACTCTTGTGAGCATCATTGGATTATTAGGAGCAATTCGATCGAGTTCATCTCGATGGAATATTTTTCGATCGGGAAAATTATTTTCATTCCAACCTTCACCAATGATCCATTCATTAGGAGAAGATTCATTAACTTTTTCAACTAACAAGCGTTTCATCTCTTCAGCTGAATCTACTAGAGACAAATCGAGTCGAAGAAGCTTCTCACCGTGACCTATCATATGAAGGTGACTATCAACAAAACCTGGAATCATGACATTCCCTTTTAGATCATGCCAGGATTGTATATGATTTCCAAATTCATCGGTTAGCTCTGAAAACGTACCTGTTTTCACAACCTGACCACCTTCTGTATAAACGGCTTCCACTGTGCGTCCCTCATCGACGAGGGTGTAGATTTTTCCACCATACCAAAGCTTCCCCACTGAAATTCTCTCCTTCTCTATGTAAAATATCAAAATGTAGATATATTGTATCATTACACTCCTGTACTGTGAATCTTCTGGATTTTCACACACGACTCTTTGTACAAATTTAACTCATGATACAATAAGGAGTACGCTATGAACATTTGTGAAAGTGAGGGCAATACGTTGAAGAAGAAAATACTATTTACTGGTGGGGGCTCTGCTGGCCACGTTACGGTAAACTTGGCATTAATACCCCGTTTTCTTAAAGAAAATTGGGATGTTCATTATATTGGCTCAATAAATGGAATTGAGCGCGAGCTGGTTGAACCAGTTTCCGGCGTGACTTATCATCATGTGGCCACAGGCAAATTACGACGTTACTTTGACTGGAAGAACTTTAAAGATCCATTTAAAGTAGTAAAAGGCGTGGGGGAAGCGTTCGCCATCATTAAGCGAGAAAAGCCCTCTGTTATATTCTCAAAAGGTGGGTTCGTTTCAGTTCCGGTTGTTATTGCAGCTAAATTAAACAAAGTTCCGGTTATCATACACGAATCAGACCTAACGCCAGGACTCGCAAACAAAATAGCGATTCCATTTGCGTCTAAAGTATGCACAACTTTTCCCGAAACCGTTAAGCACCTTCCTGAAAGTAAAGCAGAATATATAGGTGCAGTCGTTCGAGATGAGCTGAAGCAAGGTAAAAGGGATGCTGGCTTATCGTTTACTGGTTTTGATGGGAGGAAGCCTGTGATGTTAATCATGGGAGGTAGCCTTGGAGCGAAGAAAATTAATGAAGCGGTAAGAAACAAGCTTGATGAGCTACTCCAAACGTTCGATATCATTCATTTAACAGGAAAAGGTCAATTAGATAACTCTCTCAATCAAAAGGGTTATAAGCAATATGAGTATGTTTCCGAAGAACTTCCTGATCTATTGAAGATGGCTGATTTAATTGTTTCTCGTGCTGGTTCAAATTCTATCTTTGAGTTCCTAGCTCTTAAAAAACCAATGTTGCTCATTCCACTTTCGAGGGCTGCCAGCAGAGGTGATCAGATCTTAAATGCACAATCCTTTAAAAAATCCGGGTATGCGAATGTACTCCTTGAAGAAGATCTTAATCCAGCTTCTTTCATCACAGCAGTTGAAGAAACATACACCAACAAAGATCGATACATCATTTCGATGGAAGAAGATAACGCAGGCGATCAAGCAAGCAAAATTGAGCAATTGATTAAAACGACAGCAAAGAAAAAATAAGAACGACCAAAAATAAAGAGGACCGTGGAGGTCCTCTTTATTACGTTATACACTTTGTTTTTCTTTTTGACGTAATTCAATTCTACGAATCTTCCCAGACGTGGTTTTTGGAAGTTCCTCTATAAATTCAATCTTACGAGGGTACTTGTAAGGTGCTGTTAAATCCTTTACATGCTTTTGAAGCGTTTGAACAAGCTCCTCACCTGCTTGTGAAGGATCTTTTAACACGATATATGCCTTAACGATGTTACCTCTGATTTCGTCTGGACTTGCGACTACAGCGCATTCTCGTACCGCTGGATGTTTCACAAGAGCGTCTTCTACTTCAAAAGGTCCGATCGTATACCCAGAACTTATGATGATGTCGTCGCCTCTTCCCTCAAACCAGAAGTAGCCATCTTCATCTTTTGAAGCTTTATCTCCAGTTAAGTAATAGTCTCCTCTAAACGCCATTTGCGTACGCTCTTCGTCTTTGTAATAGCGCTTGAATAATGCTGGTACGTCTTTATGAACAGCGATATCTCCAACTTCTCCAACTTGAACGGGCTCCCCCTCCTCATTAATGATTTCTACTTGATTACCTGGGGTCGGTTTGCCCATAGAACCTGCTTTTACTTCCATACCTTTAAGGATACCAACTAGAAGCGTGTTCTCTGTTTGACCATAGCCATCACGTACATCGATGTTAAAGCATCTTCTAAACGTGTCGATCACTTCTCTGTTAAGTGGCTCTCCAGCAGACACTGCACTCCTTAATGCAGGTAGATCGTACTTCTCTAAGTCGTCTACTTTAGCCATCAAACGGTACTCAGTTGGCGTACAGCATAGAACATTGATATCATACTCACCTAAAAAGCTTAAATATGTCTCTGGTTCAAATTTGCCACTGTATAAGAATCCAGTAGCCCCACTACACAATGTCGCTACAAACGGGCTCCAAATCCACTTTTGCCACCCTGGTCCTGCAGTTGCCCAAACGTTATCACCCTCTTGAATGTCGAGCCAAGATTGTGAGGATGTTCTAAGATGGGCATATGCCCAACCATGACTATGTACGACTCCCTTAGGATTCCCAGTCGTTCCAGACGTGTAAGACAAAAACGCCATATCGTCTCGTGCTGTTTCCGCAGCTTCAAAAAAAGCGCTCTCATTTTGTGATGCATCAAGAAGGGAAATCCATCCGTTCACTTCTCTGCCAACTGTAAATTTCAGCTGAAGAGACGGAGCTTCTTCCTCCACGCCATCGAAAGCTTCAAATAAAGCAGAATCACAAATAACAGCTTTGGCTTCAGCATGATTGATACGGTACACTAGATCTTTTTTACGCAGCATCTCAGACGATGGAATGACGACAAGCCCTGCTTTTAAACAAGCAATATATACAGCATATGTATCGATTTGTCTTGGCATCATGATTAATACTCTGTCTCCCATAGAGAGGCCATTTGTGGTTAATGCACTAGCTATTCGATTCGCCTGTTCAATTAGGCCTGTATATGTAATTTCCTGATATCCACCTTCATCATTTCTCCACTTTAGGGCAAGCTTTGATTCGTCACTAGTGAACTTTTCAATCTCACTCGTGAGATTGTACGTTTCGGGTGCGATTAAATTTTGCAAGTTGATTCCTCCTTTAAGTTCAATAGTTTTATTATACACAAAAGTTTAAAGGTTTTGAATATTTACAGAAAGCTTTCTCTCTCACTCGCGTTACTGCACCAAAAAACGGAAGAAGCATCAGCTTCTTCCGCTATCCACGTTTATGAAATTATTTACCGCTGTATTGCTGTTCAGACTGCTGCACAAGACGCTTCGTAATCTCTCCGCCAACAGATCCGTTGTCGCGAGCTGAGCAATCCGGTCCAAGATTCACACCGAATTCAGAAGCGATTTCATACTTCATTTGGTCAAGTGCCTGCTGTACACCAGGTACTACAAGTTTGTTTGATCTAGCCAAGGTAATTCACCTCCTTGACACTATCGTTTGATAGAAAAGGAAGTGCTATCCTAATTAAGTTATGGCAGTAACTCTAAAACTTGGAAATCTAGAGTAGATCGGCGAAATCATCCTCATTTTCTTTTATAACGATTGTTTCAACACCTGATACCGCTTCTTCAACTAGCTCATCGATAGGCAAGTATTGCTCGAACTTATTGGCATGTTCACGTTTAGGTCTTGTCTTTGGAGCCTCTGGTAAAAATACCGTACAGCAATCTTCATAAGGTCTAATTGAGATATCATACGTATTGATTTCTCTTGAGATATTCATAATATCTACTTTGTCCATCGAGATCAACGGACGGAGAACAGGATAGTTCGTTACCTCATTGATCGTGTTCATACTTTGAATGGTTTGACTTGCTACTTGTCCCAAGCTCTCACCAGTCGTAATCGCTAATGCCCCAGTCTGTTCAGCGATCCTTTCAGTAATTCGCATCATCATTCTTCTCATAATCGTCATGCTATAGTTATCTGGCATCTCGTTATGAATGGTTTTCTGCGTGTTTGTAAACGGTACGATATGAAGGCGGATATCCCCACCATATCGTGCCAGCACTCTTGTCAGGTCTTCTACCTTTTGTCTTGAGCGCTCACTTGTAAAGGGAGGGCTATGGAAATGAACAGCCTCAATTTTCACGCCTCTCTTCATCGTTAAATATCCCGCTACAGGACTATCGATTCCTCCTGATAGCATGAGCATCACTTTATTATCTTGATTCGTTGGTAAGCCACCAGCACCTTCTGAGTGATCACAGCTAATAAATGCACCATCATTTTTCACTTCAACTCTCAGTTCACGATCGGGATGGTGTACATCTACCGTCAAGTTCTCGGTATTACGAAGTACATATCCACCGATCTCTCTATTCATATCTTGAGAGCGGTGTGGAAACTGCTTGTTAGGACGCTTAACCGTTACTTTGAAAGTCTTGATTCCTTCAGTTTGTTGATTACGCATAAGTGTTAATGACTTTTCTTTAATGTCTTCAAGATCTAACTCTGCTTTAACTGCGACACTCAGCTTATGAATACCAAAAACTGTCTTGAGTTTTACTAAAATGGGCTCAGGATCTTGACCATTCAGTTTGATTACCATCCGATCAAAGGATTGCGTTACGATGATATTTTCAAACTCTGACGTCACTTTCTTCACTCGTCTTTTGAGTGAATTTATGAACCCTTTTCGATTTTTTCCCTTTAGTGCAATTTCACCATATCGGACTATTATATGATCATACATTGTGTTATTACCTCATTACTTCTTTTAGTTTATGAATTGCTTTTGTTAATTCTAACAGAAACACATCAAGTTCTTTCTCAGTTGTTTCGTAAGATAAACTAACCCTAATCGCTGCGCTAGCTCTAGAATTAGAAACACCTAATGCTGTCAGTACATGACTTGGTTCAGCTGTTCTAGAAGAACAAGCAGAACGTGTTGATACATAAATGTCTTTTTCTTCTAAAGCGTGGATCAATACTTCTGGTTTTATGCCTGGTACAGAGAAATTGATGATATGAGGAGCGCTCTTCGTTGGTGTATTCATAACAACTTCTTTAATTTCTTCTAACTTCTCTATATACTTTATCTTTAAATCATTCAATTTTTTAACATTAGATTGTGACTTCTGCATATACAGCCTAAGTGCTTTAGCAGTAGAAACGATACCTGGAACATTTTCTGTACCTGATCGGAATTCATTCTCCTGCCCTCCGCCTGAAAGCAGCGGAAATAGTGACACATTTTTTCGCTTAACTAATAGTCCGCTCCCTTTTAGGCCATGAAACTTATGAGCTGAATAGGAGACGAGATCGGCTACTGAATGAACATCACTTGCTACCTTTCCTACTCCTTGAACATCATCAACATGAAACAAAGCGCGAGACTTTTCTTTTATTATACTACCTAGTTCATTTATCGGTTGAATGGAACCAACCTCATTATTAACGTGCAAAAGGGAGACAAGGATTGTATCTTTCGTAAGTGCTTCAACAAGATCATCTTTTGAAACCTGTCCTTCTCCATCAACAGGGAGGTAAGTAACGTCAAATCCCATCTTTTCTAGCTGTCGGAACGACTCCATACTCGATGCATGCTCGGTTTGTGACGTAATTAGGTGTTTTCCACGCTTCATATGTTCGAATGCGGTTCCCTTTATCGCTAGATTGTTACTTTCAGTTCCGCCTGATGTGAAGATCACCTCTTCCTCTTCAACACCTAACAAAGAAGCAATACTTCTCCGCGCCTGTCTCACTAATCGCTCTACCTCTCCACCTTTTCGATGCAGAGAAGAAGGATTCGCAAAATAATCGAGTGCTGTTTTCTTAAAAGCCGCGATGACTTCATCATAGGGCTGGGTAGTGGCACTATTATCCAGATAAATCATTTTATGACACCCTCAGTCGTTATTAATTTCCAACTAATAATCTTACCATAGGGTTTACAGATAGCCAAACATAATCCTCACAATTCCTAAAAGTTTTTTTCTATATAATCTACCAAAACCTATTGGTCCATTTTTCCAATTAACGACAAACCTTATCAACAGTGGCTTATTATTATTTGAATTTTAAAACATTTACGACTTTGTTATGTTTTGTCGATAAATTGTGTTAATATGAAGTCCGAAAATTACGACACGCGTTTGAATGGATCGGGAGGACAACTGATGGAAGCGAAATTAACAAAAAAGGAAACGTTTACAATTGGATTGATGCTCTTTGCACTTTTTCTTGGTGCTGGTAATATGATTTTCCCTCCTGCGCTTGGTCAAGGAGCAGGAGAAAATATTGGTGAAGCGATTATCGGGTTTCTAATTACTGGTGTTGGTTTACCTTTGCTAGGTGTAACGGCTATTGGATTGACTGGTGGAAGCTTGAAGGATATCGCTTCAAAAGTAAATCCTACATTCGGGTTTCTTTTCACTGCAATTCTTTATTTAGCGATCGGCCCATTCTTTGGGATTCCACGAACAGGTACCGTAGCTTTTGAAATAGGGGTAGTCCCTTTTTTAAGTGAAACGGCGAATACAACGGGTATGCCGCTTCTCATTTATACGTTGATATTCTTTGGACTAACCTTTTGGTTTGCTCTTAACCCTACTCAACTTGTAGATCGAATTGGGAATATCTTAACCCCTATATTAATCGTAGTTCTTGGAAGCTTGATTGTTGGAGCATTCGTTAATCTACCAGATGAACTATCAACTCCAAGAGAGGGTTATCAGAATGGCGTATTCTTTAAAGGGTTCTTAGACGGTTACCTCACTATGGATGCAATAGCCGCACTTGTTTTTGGAATCGTCATCATAAAAGCGGTCAATGACAAGGGAGTCACCAATAAAAAAGTCGTCGCCTTTTCTGTTCTAAAAGCCGGCTTACTTGCAGCGGTTGGATTAACGATCATTTATTTGTCTCTCGCATATATTGGTGCCACAAATCTTGATATCGTAGTCTCTGCTGATAACGGTGGCGCAATCCTATCGAGTGTTGCGAACTATCTATATGGAACATTTGGTACGATCCTTCTCGGAGCTGCAATCACTTTTGCGTGTTTAACAACATCCATTGGTCTTGTGACAGCTTGTGGGGAATATTTTTCAAAAGCTTATCCAAAACTTTCATATAAAACTGTTATTCTTATCGTTACGGCTTTTAGTGCTTTTGTAGCGAACCTCGGACTGTCCCAGCTTATTGCATTTACGGTACCAGTCTTAATCGCTATCTATCCGATTGCGATAATATTGATCTTCTTAACTTTCATTAATTTTGTAGTTCCACTGCATCGTTCTATATACAAATGGGCGATTACATTTACGATCATAGTCAGTATACCTAAAGCCTTAGAAGGAAATATTCTTCCAAAATTAGAATTCATGAATTTCTTACCGCTCTACAGCGAAGGAATCGGCTGGCTGTTACCGGCGATTTTAGGAATCATCATAGGATTGATAAT
The DNA here is from genome assembly GCF_056158505.1 of Anaerobacillus sp. ABR4_321. Lineage (NCBI taxonomy): Bacteria > Bacillati > Bacillota > Bacilli > Caryophanales > Bacillaceae > Anaerobacillus > Anaerobacillus sp. ABR4_321. Next base: position 1,760,264 of record NZ_JBSWTK010000001.1, on the reverse strand, counting down.
ATCTCAATCACAAAAACCAACTAAAGCAAGTAGTTAGTTGGAAAATACCATAAAGAGAGCCTTCCTCTAATGAGGAAGGCTCTCTTTTCTTTATTGATTTACAGGTTCTCGAACATCCTCTTTCAACGATTCCAGCACTTGTGGATCTACCTTCTCAATAGCTGCTTCTGCAGTTGAGAGGGCTTCTTCGTATTCGTAATTTCTGAAATGTTCTTCTGCCTTCAATAGGAGATCATCTACGCTTCTGTACTTACCTCTGTAGCGATTCCCGTATTGAATAAGTTTCTCTGTTAATACAGAATCTTCAACAAGCTTCTGTGTAGATTCACAGCTTTCAGCTACGACTCTTTCAGCTTCAGAAAGCACCTGATTAATCTGGTAAATATCTAGCGGGACATCAGATAATCGATCATTTAACTCCACGATCATATCTTCAGCACGCTCATATCCTTCTAGATAAGACTCAGGGATACCAGGTATATTACTTAGCTTCATCAATCGCTTCGATTCGATCAGCTTTCGCTTTAATTCTTTTATCGTTTCTAATGCTCTTAACTCGTCTTTTCGGAGCATGTGAAGATTTTCTTTTTGAATCTTCAATTCTTCATCTACAGCCGCTAAATCTTCTTTTAGTTTGATTGCATTCTCAGCAAGCAAAGAATATGCCTGTTGGTTGTTATCGACAGCATCTTGCACTGCTTGGAATCTCACATAAAGATCAGATAGCTTCATCTCAAGTTCTTTTATCGCCTTAAGCTCTTGTTCTTCTAATCTGTAACTCAATTGAACAACATTACTTTCTTCCTGGAGCTCTTGAAGGTGATTGTTCGTTTTCATCAATTCATGTTCTAGCTCTTCTACTTTTAGAGTAACGAAGTGTCTAGCTTCCACTTCATTTTCTAACTGGTCATACAACCCTTCAATCTTCACGCGTACATCATCAATCTCGGTTTTGATCGATTGAACTTCTGTCGTTTCAATCGCCGTCTTCCATTGCTCAAGCTCAGAAGAAATTTCCTCGATTTTCGTATCGATTTCTAAATGGTCTAGAACATAGCCTTCTGATTCCATTGCAGAAGTGCCATCCTCAAGCTCCTTAAGCTGCGAAGGAATCTGGTTATTCACAAGTACGATCACTTCAGGTGTAATTGAAATTTTCTCTTGAACAACGTCTAACCGCTCTTGTACTTGGACTAACACATCTCTAGCTTCAAGATAATTTCCTTCTTCTGTTAACTGCTCATATTTTTTGAGCATATCGCGGAGGGCTTCAACCTCGCTATCGAGCACAGGAAACGCTTCCCCTAGCGAGCGATTTTGAGATAATAAACGTTGCTTGGCTTCTCTGAAGTCCTCTTGTACTGAAGAGATCTCGGTTCGGTTTTGTTCTTCACTTGAAACAAGTTCATCGATATCTTTCAGTAACAGTTCGATTCTCTTTTCAGCATGTTCTAAACGATTTTGTGTTTCTTCTAGTTTAGCTCTTGCTTTTCTGAAGCGATATCTTTCAGCGGCTTCTTCTGTATCCATGAGCTGCTCCTCTAAATTGGGAAGCTTCACAGCGACGATTTCGTCCCACTCTTCACGCCATTTTTCAAACTTTTCTTCAGTTTGACCAGACATAACGAGTCCCTTAACTTTTGAAATTTCATCAGTTACAGGCCTATTCAGAATATCGATCTTCCACTCTTCAAGGCGATCTATTTCATTAAATATTTTTCTTCTCGCATAAGCACCGTAAATAAAAACGGCTATCATCAGTATAATGGCAATGACAATATACTCCAACGGAAGCACCCCTTCTTCCACATCATCAATTTATGTAAATGAAAACGTAAAAACTCATTTATATGTACAGAATTAATTATATGTGTTTGAAATTTGGTAACGGTATTATGATACCATGTAATTACCTGTTTGACTAAATAAATTCAATATTCGACAGCCAAATTCCTTGATAATGTTATAATTTTTTTGAATTCTTGAAAGAGGTGCTTATATATGAGAAAAAAGTACGATGGCCACGTCCATTCTCCATTTTGTCCACACGGATCTACTGATCCTCTCGAAAGCTATGTTGAAGAAGCAATAAAACGAGGCTTTACTGGATTAACGTTTACCGAGCATGCACCTCTTCCCCCAAGATTCATAGACCCAGTACCATCAAAAGACAGCGGAATGTCACATCAAACATTAGAAGAATACCTTTTAGCAGTCGAAGAAATCAAAGATGTATACCGCGATAAAATAGAAATCAATTGTGGGCTAGAAGTTGACTACATAGAAGGGTATGAAGAAGAAACGAAGAACTTTTTAAATGAGTTCGGACCAAAATTAGATGATTCAATCTTATCTGTTCATTTTATTAAACATAATAACGAGTACACGTGCCTCGACTATAGTCCAGAGTCATTTGAGGAACTAGTGAGATCGTTAGGCTCAGTCGAGAATGTCCATAAAAAATACTATGAAACAGTCTACTCTTCGTTAACTTCAGATTTAGGAGTTAATAAGCCAAAGCGAATCGGCCACATTAGCTTAGTGAATAAGTTTCAAAAACAGTTTCCATGTGACACGCTCTCACCTAATTATGTGACCTCCATTTTAGATGAAGTAAAAAGACAGGGGCTATCACTTGACTACAATGGGGCAGGAACAGTGAAGCCTCTTTGTAAAGAACCTTATCCCCCTGCTTGGGTCGTGAATGAAGCGATAAGCAGAAAAATCCCTCTTGTCTATGGATCAGACGCCCATAGTTACAAAGGGATTGGTCAAGGTTTAGAGCAGTTAGAACCTATATCTTTTTCTTATCCACTTAGCCGTTCATAGCGAACGGCTTTTGTTTTACCGAGGTCTCTCGACATACATATAACTCAACCCACTGTAATAACTGCTTCGTATATCGTTCAATAAAATAGGCTTCATTAGGCTGAATATGATGAACTTCTAATATATATTGGGGCTGCAGAAAAGGCATCGACAACATCCCTCTTAACTGCATGACGACATAATCGACTGACTGAGGGCGAAACTCCTTATTTGAAAAGCCGGCCTCAAAAATTTTCGATAAATAAAATTTTTCTCTTGATAAATAGGTGGTCATGATTTCTCGGACAAGGACTGAATCGAACGTAATTTCTCTATGAACAAATCTCGCTAACTGTCTATTTTGATGTTGATAGATCATAATCGATCGTAGTGCTTCGACTAAACAAACCTTTGCAGATTTATTATCTAACATTTTATGAACGTTCTCTAACTCTTTGACATAGCCTTCTAGAAAAGTCGTCATCAAAAACTCAGCTAGTCCCTTCTTCCCATTAAAGTAATAAGAGATCAACGAGACGTTCACGCCTGCTTTATTGGCAATATCACGGACTGAAGTTCCATTGTATCCTTTGGTATTGAAGAGTTGAATGGCGGCCTGTATGACGTTTCGCTTCGATACTGTATCTCGCTCCTGCTTCACTTTGGAACCACCTCCATTTCTTTCGTACTATTACTTTTTCGTTGAACACCCAAACTATCCTTTATTAATCGTGCGACAAAATATGTGTAATAACCTCCAAGTTTTGATATGATTAGCATAATTTCGATACAAAGTTGAGGTGAATAAACTTGTTTGAAGTCGAATCCTACTCAGGCAAGAGAGAAAAAGATTATGAAATGGTCATCAAGCAGCTACAAGCGCTGATTGAAGATGAAACAAACCAAATTGCAAATTTAGCAAATGCTTCTGCATTATTGAATCAGTTTCTGAACGATGTTAACTGGGTTGGCTTTTATTTATATGAAAAAGAAAGCGACCAGCTCGTACTTGGACCTTTCCAGGGCTTACCAGCATGTGTCCGTATTCCGAACGGTCGCGGCGTATGCGGAACTTCTTTGAAAGAAGGTAAAACCATGAGAATTGAGAACGTTCATGAGTTCCCAGGACATATTGCCTGTGATGCCGCTTCTCAATCAGAGATTGTCATTCCAATTCGTTCCTCTAACGACATTATTGGCGTTCTTGATATCGATAGCCCAAGCGTTGGACGATTTGATGAAACGGATGAAAAATATTTAAAGAAGTTTATCACTACATTAGAAAAGAATCTATAAATGAACCAAAAACAGCCGCGAGATTCCGCGGCTGTTTTTATTGACTTAATCGGAGTTACATTTCTAACGCTTGCTCTATATCAGCCCAAATATCTTCCCAAGCTTCTAGACCGATTGAAATTCGAATAAGTGAATCATTGATTCCCATCCTCACTCTTTCTTCTTCTGGTACAACCGCATGTGTCATCGTAGCAGGATGTTGTATCAGTGTTTCTGCATCACCTAAACTTACAGCAATTTTAATCATTTCGAGTCTATTCATGAAGGCCTGTGCCTCTGCTTTCCCGCCCTCTAGCTCGAAACATATGAGCCCGCCAGGCTTTTTCATTTGCTTCTTTGCGATCGAATATGACGGAGACTCTTCCAAACCAGGGTACATGACTTTCTTAATTTTAGGATGTTCCTTCAATTTGTGAACGATTGATTGCGAGTTCTCACAATGGCGGTCCATGCGAAGAGGCAGTGTTTTCAACCCTCTTAATAAAAGCCAAGCATCGAATGGTGATAAGATACCTCCAATGTCCTTTTGTGTCGATTTTGCAATTGAAGAAATCATCTCATGATCACCAACGACTAGACCAGCTACAACGTCACCATGTCCACCAATGTATTTCGTTGCACTATGCAAGACGATGTCGCAATCAAATTCCAAAGGTCTTTGGAGATATGGCGTAGAAAAGGTATTATCGACTACGACGGTGATTCCTCTTTCCTTGGCAATTGAAGAGATCATCTTTAAATCGATCAATTTCAAAGTGGGGTTGATCGGTGTTTCAATGTAGATGACACTCGTGTTTGGTTGAATTGCTTGCAAGATCTGCTCTCTTGAATCAAGAGGTAGTAAGTCATGCTCTACTGAAAACTTTTCTTTCATTAATTGCAATAATCCGAATGTGCACCCATAAACACCTTCTGAACACAAAATATGATCACCTGAACGAACTAGGTGGAATAGGACTGCTGAAACAGCAGCCATTCCTGATCCAAACGCTAAACCAGCCTCTGCTCCTTCTAGTGAAGCGATCCGTTCTTCTAACATCTTCACAGTAGGATTTCCTAATCTAGAATAGATATATCCCGGCTCTTCCCCTGCAAACCTTTTTTCGCCTGCCTCGGCAGTTTCAAACGTAAACGTAGAAGTTTGATATATAGGCGATGCAAGACTGTTATGATGTGTATGAGAATCATAACCTTCATGAATCGTTCTAGTTTCAAATCGACTTTCTTTTCTCAATGTAGCTCCCCCTCTATCTCCAATCTATGTATCATACAATTACATTGTAAGCGCTTTCTTAAATAAGGTGAAGAGGATTTTCAGTTTTTGTAGAAATACCTGACTAGCGAGGAAACGAAGCAAGTTGACACGGGTCGATAGAAAAGGTACAATGACAGTTGTGTAAAATAGAAATGGCAGCATCGTGACGGCTTATGATTTCATTATGTTCCTATTAATAGGTGCGCCGCGTAACCTCCGGCTGCAAGGTGAAGGCGTGTGAAAACATAATGTGCATAATCTGGAATCGCGACACTGTTTTTATTTTATACCAATAAAAATAGTGATAAAGGAGGAGCTAATTATGGCTCGTTATACAGGACCAAGTTGGAAAATCTCTCGTCGTCTTGGTATTTCTCTAAGTGGAACAGGTAAAGAATTGGAAAAGCGTCCTTACGCTCCAGGTCAACATGGACCTAACCAGCGTAGAAAGCTTTCTGAATATGGACTTCAGCTTCAAGAAAAGCAAAAGCTTCGTCACATGTACGGCATGACTGAGCGTCAATTCCGTCGTCTTTTCGATGATGCTGGTAAAATGAAAGGTGTTCATGGTGAGAACTTCATGATTCTTCTTGAATCTCGTCTTGATAACCTAGTTTACCGTATGGGTCTAGCTCGTACTCGCCGCCAGGCTCGTCAGCTAGTTAACCACGGCCACATCACAGTTGATGGCAAGCGTGTTGATATTCCTTCTTACCGCGTAGCAACTGGTCAAGTACTAAGTGTTCGTGAGAAGTCTAACAACCTTGACATCATCAAAGAAGCTATTGAAGTGAACAACTTTGTTCCAGAATACCTTACTTTTGATGCAGATAAGCTTGAAGGTACGTACTCTCGCCTTCCTGAGCGTTCTGAACTTCCTGCAGAAATCACTGAAGCTCTTATCGTTGAGTACTACTCTCGTTAAGCTGTTTCTTAAAAGCCTCGGACTTTTTGTCCGAGGTTTTTTTATTTTTTTATCCTGATAGCAAAAGGCCGGTAATCACATTATGATTACCGGCCTTGCAAGATTAGAATGTAAGAAGGAAATATTTTTTCTTTCCTCTTCTAATAATAACGTATTGTCCTTCAATCCGATCTGAAGAAGAAATGACCTTATCCATTTCTTGACTACGGTCACCGTTAATATAGATCGCACCATTCTTAACATCTTCTCTAGCCTGTCGTTTTGAAGATGAGATACCAGCTTCTACAAGCAAATCGATCAAGCCTTTTTCTTCCTCTTCAACATGGTAAGAAGGTACATCTTTAAAACCTTGACGAATTTCATCTGCAGTCAACTCTTTTATGTCACCGCTGAACAGAGCTTTTGAAATGTTGATCGCTTGCTGAAGCTTCTCATCACCATGAACAAGTTTCGTTACTTCTTCAGCTAATTTACGATGAGCCTCTCTCTTTTCAGGAGCTTCGTTATTAGAAGCTTCAAGTTCTTTAATTTCTTCGACGCTTAAGAAAGTAAAGTAATAAAGGAATTTTACTACATCTCGATCATCTGTATTGATCCAGAATTGGTAGAATTCATAAGGAGACGTTTTGTCTGCATCAAGCCAAATTGCGCCGCCTTCTGATTTACCAAATTTAGATCCATCACTCTTTGTAACGAGTGGAAACGTTGCGCCAAACGCTTTAGGACGTTCCCCTTCTTCTGATCCTTCTTCTTTACGAATCAATTCTAGTCCAGCAGTAATGTTCCCCCACTGATCGCTACCGCCGATTTGCAGACGGCAGTTCTCATTACGATACAATTCAAGAAAATCATAAGACTGAAGGATCATGTACGTGAACTCAGTGAAAGAAATTCCTGCATCGAGACGGGATGAAACAGAATCTTTTGCTAGCATGTAGTTCAACCCAAAGTTCTTTCCAATATCACGTAGAAATGGAATGATGTTTAACCCACCGATCCAATCAAAGTTGTTCACAGCTTTTGCTGGGTTTTCACTAGTCTCAAAATCAAGAAAGCGAGCGAGCTGTCCTTGTAGCTTGTTCGTCCATTCTTGAACGATATCCTCAGAATTTAGTGTCCTCTCATTCGCACGTCCACTCGGATCTCCAATAAGTCCCGTCGCACCTCCAACTAATGCGATCGGTGTATGACCAGCAAGCTGAAACCTTCTAAGAGCAAGTACTGGAAGAAGGTGTCCTATATGCAGACTATCTGCAGTCGGATCAAAACCAGAATAGATTCCAATGCTGTTTTCGGAAAGCTCTTTCTTAAGACCCTCTTCATCAGTTACCTGATTGATTAACCCTCTAGCTTCTAGTTCATCTAAAATATGCATTATACTGACTCCTTTTAAAGTAAATTTCAACATAAAAAAACCCGCCCCTGGTAAGGGACGAGTTTGATCGCGGTACCACCCTTGTTGAAGGAAATAACCTTCCTCCCACTTCATCAGGATAACGGCCTGGTCCGTCTTGATGCTACACAGGCATTTCGCCCTTCACACCAGATGCTCATGGAAGTAATTCACATTTCCCTTTATATTGGTTCACACCAGCCACCAACTCTCTGAAATAGGGAGAAAAACGCTACTTCGTCCACTCTTCGCATACCCGTTTAAAAATCTAACTAAATTAATATCATACTTTGTACCTCAATGTCAATTCTAGCCCCTGTTCCTTAAGGAAGCTTTATACAAATATCGACTAGATATGCTATAATATATAGGATTAATTGAGGAGGTATAGGAATGCGAGAGCTTTTTTCTTCTATCAGGTCGAAGTGGAACGCGTTCATCGATAGATTGCAAGAGTACAACATCTTAACTGGCTCAAGGATCGCTTATAAAGTTGTTTGGAATTTATTCTTAATTTTTCTAGTACTTGGGCTTATGGGCGGCTTGTTTGCCGGAGGTGTTGGTGCAGGTTACTTTGCATCTCTAGTAAAAGATGAACCGATTCGCTCCTATGATGAGATGAAGAGAGACGTCTATAACTATGAAGAAACAAGTGAGATATACTTTGCTGACGATGTTCTTCTCGGTAACTTTCGATCTGATATAGAGCGAAAGGAAGTCGATTTAAAAGACGTGTCCCCTTTAGTACAAAAGGCAGTCATTTCAACTGAAGACGAATATTTTTATGACCACGAAGGCATTGTTCCAAAAGCAATAGGACGAGCGATTCTTCAAGAGCTCACGAACTCTGAAGATCGTACCGGTGGTAGTACGTTGACTCAACAGCTTGTGAAAAACCAAATATTAACGAGAGAAGTATCGTTTGAACGTAAAGCGAAGGAAATGCTTTTAGCTTTGCGCCTTGAAAACTTCTTTGAAAAAGAAGAAATTCTTGAAGCATACCTTAATGTCGTACCGTTCGGTCGAAATGCTTCTGGCAGAAACATTGCAGGTATTCAATCTGCAGCACAAGGAATCTTTGGTGTGAGCGCTAGTGAATTAAACCTACCACAAGCAGCTTTCATTGCAGGACTACCGAAAAACCCGTATACATACACTCCTTTTACAAACTCAGGAGTCGTGAAAGATGATCTTACACCTGGTATCGACCGGATGAATTTTGTCCTCTACCGCATGTATACAGAAGGGTCGATAACTGAGGAAGAATACACTAAAGCAAAAGAATACGATATCGAAGGAAATCTAGCAAAGTCCTCTCCTTCACCGTTTGAGAAGTATCCATACTTGACGTTTGAAATAGAAGATCGCGCTAAAACTGTTCTCGCCGAGCAAATTGCCAACGAAGAGGGCTACGACGGAAAGAAACTAGCAGAAAGCGTCAATCAATACAATAGGATTACGTATGATGCAAACGTTACATCAAGAACAGTAGAACAAAGTGCTGAGAAAATGGGACTTAAATGGGCTGAAGTAGAAAAAGATTCGAAGATTTTCATTGAGTTTATGAATAATGCTGAAAAAGAGCTTAGAAAGAATGGTTATAAGATTCACACAACGATCGATAAGAACGTATACGAATCGATGAATGCTGCTAGAGATAAAGTTCTTGATAACGGCAGCTATTTCCAAAGCCCTAAAACAGTATCCGTACAGGACCCTGAGACGGGTGAGATGGTTAACAAAGAATATCCAATGCAAGTCGGCGGAATTCTAATCGAGAATAAATCAGGAAAGATCCTATCATTTGTCGGGGGGAGAGACTTTAGCCAAGAAGCTCTTAACCATGCGACAAACGCATACCGGTCAAACGGATCAACGATGAAACCATTACTAGATTATGCGCCAGCTATGGAGATTGGAAAGGTTCAGCCAGGCTACATTATTCCTGACCTTCCGATTAAAGGGAAAAATGCGTTTAACCCAAACAACTACTCTTCAAACTATCATGGTCTAGTAACTGCAAGAAAGGCTCTTGAACGATCTTATAACGTTCCAGCTGCTCGTATTTACTCTAAGCTAAACCCAGTAGAAGCTACCGAATACCTAGTGAAAATGGGCTTTAGCACACTGACATTAGATGATCGAACCAATCCATCGATGTCCATCGGTGCATTACAACGAGGTGTAAGTGTTGAAGAAAACACCAATGCCTTCGGAACATTTGCAAATGGCGGTAAATTCGTCGATGCCTATATGATCGATAAAATTGTAGATCGAGATGGGAATGTTGTTTACCAGCATAAAGCAGATCCTGTTCAAGTCTTTAGTCCTCAGACGTCTTATCTTACGATCGATATGATGAGAGACGTAGTTAGACAGGGTACAGCACAAGATGTACCTGGTAAATTGAAATTCTCAGCTGATTGGGCAGGTAAAACAGGTACCGGGCAGGATTATCGAGATGCTTGGTTCGTTGCTGTCAATCCTAATGTTTCTCTTGGCGTATGGACCGGTTACGATAAGCAAATGAGGATGGATTCTAACTATGCTGTTAGAAATAAGAATTTATGGGCACTGTTTGCCAACGCAGCATATGATCAGAAACCTGAAATAATGGATCCACAAAAACGATTCGATATGCCTACTGGTATTGTTAGAAGGTCGTTCTGTGGAATATCTGGAAAACTCGCATCTGATCTGTGTCAGCAAGCTGGACTTGTTCAAACTGATTTGTTTAATGCTAAATACGTACCAACAGAAGTCGATGACAGTTTGACACAAGGACGATATGTGGTCATTAAAGGGAAAACTTATGAAGCACTTTCTTCAACACCAGCAGAATTTGTCACAAGCGGCGTTATGATTAAAGAAGATTACTTTGAAGGTATCGACCTTAGTACACTTCTTCCATCTAAATTCGAAAACTTGAACATCGTTTCCGAGGGAACTGTCGCTAAAGAAAATGGCAAGAAGCCAGGCGCAATCGGGAACGTATCGATAAACGGCTCTACTCTTAACTGGAACGAATCAGGAGAAAGTGATATTGTGGGTTATCGCATTTACCGTGCAGGAAATGGTAGTAATTCATTTACTAAGCTAGGTAGTGTGAAAGCATCTGATGGAAGTTCATTCAATATTCCTTCAGGTTCTTATGCTTACTATGTTACAGCAGTAGATGTTGCCGGGAATGAATCATCTCCTTCTGCAAAAGTTACATCTGGAGATTGGTCTGATAAGCCAGAAGAAGAAGAAAAACCAGATCCTCCTAAAGAAGATGAAGATGATGGTTCCGGTGAAGATAACAATGATGATTCAAGTGACGGTAACAGCGATGACTCAAACGATGGGAATGAAGAGACGAACGGTGAAAGCTCAGGAAACGATTCTGGAGAAGGGAACAATAGTAGCTCCGGTTCAAATTCCAATGATTCAAGTTCCAATAATTCAAGTTCCAATAATTCCAACACTAATCAAAGCAACAGCTCGAATAGTAATGGAGAGTCATCCAGCAATGGATAGCAAAATCCCCGCAGCAGTAGCTGCGGGGATTACTTTTTATTAATCTTCCATGGTAGATAGATCACCAGTTGGTAGATCGAGCTCCCATGCCTTTAATACTCGACGCATAATCTTACCACTTCTTGTTTTAGGTAACTTATCTCGGAATTCGATTTCACGAGGTGCTGCATGTGCAGCAAGACCTTTCTTTACGTGATTACGAATTTCTTCCATCAGTTCATCAGACGGATCGTAACCATCTCGAAGTGCAATAAATGCTTTAATAATCTCACCACGGACTGGATCTGGTTTTCCGATCACACCTGCCTCAGCAACTGCCGAATGCTCGACAAGCTTACTCTCAACTTCAAATGGACCGACTCGTTCACCTGAAGTCATGATCACATCATCAACTCGACCCTGGAACCAAAAGTATCCATCCTCATCTTTATATGCAGAATCTCCTGACACGTACCAATCGCCCTTCATAAAGTAACTTTCATACTTTTCTTGACGATTCCAGATCGCACGCATCATGGAAGGCCATCCTTTTTTGATAGCCAGGTTGCCCATACGGTTAGCTGGCAGCTCATTACCTTGATCATCCACGATTGCTGCATGAACACCAGGAATAGGTTTACCCATAGAACCTGGCTTAATTTCCATAGAAGGATAATTACTGATGAGCTGTGCACCAGTCTCCGTCATCCACCAATTATCATGGATACGTTGATCTAACACTTTGTTGCCCCACTTGATAACCTCAGGGTTTAGAGGTTCACCTACACTGAGTACGTGACGAAGTGTAGAGAGGTCATAATTTTTTACGATTTCATCACCCGCACCCATAAGCATACGGAATGCAGTAGGTGCACTATACCAGACGGTCACACCATATTTTTCAATGGTAGAATACCAATCTTCTGGGCTAAAACGTCCTCCGCGAATAACATTGGATGTACCTGCTAGCCAAGGTGCGAAAATTCCATAAGATGTACCTGTAACCCAACCCGGGTCTGCAGTACACCAGTATACATCATCTTCTTTAAGATCCAGCACCCATTGTGCTGTTTGGTAATGTTGAATCATAGCATTATGAACATGAAGGACACCTTTTGGTTTCCCGGTTGAACCTGACGTATAATGAAGAATCATTCCATCTTCACGATCCACCCATTCGATTTTCAGGTTTTTATCAGCCGTTTCAAAATGATGGTGAAAATCAATATAAGGTCCTTCTTCTTTCACATTATCCCCAACAAGCACGACGCTCTCTAGATGAGAAAGCTCATCTACAGGTACACGATCGAGCAACTCAGGTGTAGTAACAAGTACTTTTGCTTCGCTATCTTCAAGGCGATCACGCACTGCCCCTTCCATAAACGCTTCAAATAACGGTCCAGCAATCGCACCAAGCTTCAAAGATCCAAGCAAAATAAAATATAGTTCAGGAGAACGAGGCATAAAGATGAAAACTCGATCACCTTTTTCAACATTAACCTTCTTCAACACGTTTCCAGCTTTGTTACTTAAGGTTTTCATTTCACTATACGTATACTTTTCATCTCTTTTTGAATCAGAGAAATAGAGGGCTACTTTATTTTTCCTATCGGATTCAGCGTGCTTATCGATTGCTTCATAAGCCATATTCACTTTCCCAGTTTCATTCCAGGAAAATGCTTTTTCTGCTTCTTTCCATTCAAAATTCTCATAAGTAGCTTCATAATCCTGTAGATTGTGATTTCCACGAGTTGCGGAAAGCGATTTCATTTCCAAGTAATTCTCCTCCTTCTTCTACATCTTTCAATGATTTCACTGATAGTATAACATAAATTCGTAATATTTTAACAAATAACAAAAGTTAATAAAATCATTCTGAAACCCCTTACATTTACGTGTAATCATGTATAATAAGAGCTGAGATCGTTATTAAGGTGGTGACTAGATGGAACATCAAAAGACATATAATGCAATCGAATGGAACACTCCACATGGAAAATTAATTATCGAGGGACCAATTACTCCCGACCGCCTGGCCTCCTATCATTTACATAAAGATCTGGTAGCATTTCGCCCACCCGAGCAGCAACATAAGGCGTTAATAGAAATTGCTGGACTTCCAGAAGGAAGAATCATCGTAGCAAGAGAACGTGAAACCATTGTTGGTTACGTGACATATTTGTACCCAGATCCTATGGAACGATGGTCAGAAGGAAATATGGAAAACTTACTTGAGCTTGGAGCCATTGAAGTTATTCCTAAATATCGCAACGCTAAAGTTGGGAAAAGCTTGCTAAGAACATCCTTTATGGATGATGCGATGAATGATTATATCGTAATCACTACTGAGTATTATTGGCATTGGGACCTTAGAGGAACTGGCTTGTCAGTATGGGATTACCGAAAAGTGATGGAAAAAATGATGAACGCTGGTGGATTAGAATGGTATGCCACTGATGACCCAGAAATAAGCTCTCACCCTGCCAATTGTTTAATGGCTAAGATTGGATCAAGGGTAGACCGAGAGTCCATACAAGCTTTTGACGCGTTACGCTTTCAAAACCGTTTCATGTATTGAGACTTAAAGGAGTGAGAGGACTTGATCATTGAGGAAATAATGAATAGAAACGTGTATTCTCTGAACGAATCGCAAACGATTGCTAGTGGCATTAAAGTGATGAGAGAAAAGAATATACGTCATCTTCCAATTGTTAATAATGATGGAGAATTAGTAGGAATCGTTTCAGATCGGGATGTAAAAGAAGCTAGTCCCTCAATCCTCGATATGGACCCTAACAGAGAAGTATTACAGTCTTCTCTTTCTTCTATTATGAAAAAAGATGTGATCACCGCCCATCCGCTTGATTTCGTAGAAGAAATCTCAACTGTCTTCTATGAACATCGAATTAGCTGTATCCCAATCATAGAGAATAGAAAAGTGGTTGGCATCGTTACCGAAACAGATATGCTTCACACGTTAATCCTGCTTACAGGAGCACATCAACCAAGTTCACATATCGAGGTTCAAGTAGAAAACGTCTCTGGAAAGCTCGCAGATATCACACAGATTATCAGGAAACGTAACGTGAACATCATAAGTGTGCTAGTTTATCCTTGTAGCCATAACGAAGGTTTTAAAAACATCGTGTTTAGAGTTCAAACGATGAATCCAACAGCTGTTGTAGATGATATTAAGGCTGAGGGATATGAGGTGCTTTGGCCAAGTTTGCCGGGTGTTAAGAGATGAAGTGTGATTCATTATTCGTCTACTCCTCAGATTACTTAAACTACAAATTCAGTGACAACCATCCCTTCAACCATATCAGGGTTCAATTAACCCATGATCTATTAACAGAAGTTAACGTATTATCAAAGGATGATATTATATCGCCTCGCATTGCGACTGACGATGAGATAGCATTGATTCACGATCCAGCTTATATACAAGCAGTAAAAGATGCTGGAAAAGGAACGCTTGCCTCCTCTGTTGCTTCTAACTACGGTTTAGGAACCGAGGATACACCGATTTTTTCAAATATGCACGAAGCAAGTGCTCTACTTGTAGGGGGAACGTTAACTGCAGTCGATGCTGTGATGGATGGAAAAGCAAACCATGCTCTAAATATTGGTGGCGGACTACACCATGGATTTCGCGGAAAAGCCTCTGGTTTTTGCATATATAATGACAGTTCCATCGCAATCGAGTATATGAAGAAAAAATATAACGCGAAAGTTCTTTACGTCGATACTGACGCTCATCATGGAGATGGCGTACAGTGGGCTTTCTATGATGATCCGAATGTGTGCACCCTTTCAATTCATGAAACCGGTCGTTACTTGTTTCCTGGTACTGGAAATATTAATGAAAAAGGTCATGGCAAAGGCTATGGCTTCTCTTTTAACGTTCCGATCGATGCGTTTACTGAAGATGAATCTTTTCAGGAAGTCTATGAGACCTCTTTTCGAAAAGTAATCGAGTTTTTCAAGCCTGACGTTATTCTTACTCAGAATGGTGCAGATGCGCATTATTACGATCCTCTCACCCATCTTTCCGTTTCAATGAAGAGCTTTGAATTTATCCCTAGACTAGCACATGAGCTTGCGCATGAATATTGCGGAGGCAAATGGATTGCTGTCGGTGGCGGGGGATACGATGTATGGAGAGTCGTTCCAAGAGCATGGTCTAGAATTTGGCTCGAGATGAAGAACAAGAATGCTTCAGGTACTCTTCCAGAAAAATGGATTGAACGGTGGCAGTCTTTAGCACCGTTCGAACTACCGAAAACTTGGCATGATCCTAAAGACCTTTATGAACCTATTCCTAGAAAGAGTGAGATTACAGAAAAGAATAAGCTTACGTTAGAAAGATCGCTCTATCAGATCAGCCAATAAAAAAACGAACCTGAATTCCAGGTTCGTTTTTTATGCAAAATTTACTTCTTAGTTGAGTTTCTATGCTGAATACGGTGAGGAAGGACAACGGTTTGTTCTTCCACTGTTTCTTTGTTCATGAACTTCGTTAAGAGTCGCATTGCTACAGCTCCAATATCGTACATAGGTTGTACGACTGTAGATAGCGTTGGTCGAACCATCGTTGCAAGTCTTGTGTTATCAAAGCCAACAACTTCGAGGTCTTCAGGAACCTTGTAGCCATTATCCTGAGCACCATGAATGATTCCGAGTGCCATCTCATCAGTACCTCCAAAAATGGCAGTCGGCATGTTGTCTTTTTCAATAAATCCAGTCATCGCTTCGATTCCAGAATCGTATGTGTAATCACCAATAGCAACCATGTCTTCATCCACTTTTAACCCAGCATCTTCAAGTGCTCTGCGGTAACCTAGGAACTTTTCTTCACCATTGATAGGATCTTCAAGAGGGCCACTTACTAGTCCAATCTTCTTATGACCTTTCTCAATGAACTCCGATACTAAGTCATAAGCTGCCTGTTGATAATCGATGTTAACAGATGGTACCTCATTTGTTTTCTCAAGTGTAGCAGCTAAAACGATCGGTACAGGTGAGCGTTTAAACTCTTCAACGTGTTCTTCAGTAATTTCCCCGCCCATAAAGACGATTCCATCTACTTGCTTACCAAGCATCGTGTTAAGAAGATGGATTTCTTTTTCTTTGTTCTGATCTGAATTACTGAGGATGATATTGTAATTATACATCGTTGCAATATCCTCAATACCTCTAGCAAGCTCAGCAAAGAAAATACTGGATATATCAGGGATGATTACACCAACAGTCGTCGTTTTCTTACTAGCAAGACCACGTGCTACTGCGTTAGGTCGATAGCCTAAACGTTCGATTGCTTCGTGGACCTTTTTCCTTGTAGCAGGTTTAACATTAGGGTTTCCATTTACAACCCTCGATACCGTCGCCATGGAGACTCCTGCTTCTTTTGCTACATCATAAATCGTTGTATTCACGATAATCCTCCTTCATGCTCTTTCGGACTTTGATTTAGTTAATGATACGATACTATCCTTCTGACTGCAAATTTCCCGCAGTCGCTCCTACCTATAAGTTTCGGTATTATTCTATCACCCTATACGGTATATGCGTATGTATTTTATTTCACAAGAAAGTAACTGTATTAAAGATAGCACATTTATAACTTTTTTGCTTTAATATAAAGAAATTTTCACAAGTTAGATAGAAATCCATTATAACGCAAAAAAACAGACCGTCGAAAGGGATATCTCGACAGTCTGTTTTTGGTTTACTACGTAGTAGGTGCAGCTTTCGCTGGGTTGAAAAGCCCGCTCAATTTTAAATCATCTACGAATTTCTCGTATTGAGGAATATCAAGCTGTTGTGCCGCATCTGAAAGCGCTACTGCTGGGTCAGGGTGAACTTCTACCATGATTCCATCTGCTCCAATAGCAAGTCCAGCCTTTGCTGCAGGCAGTAGAAGATCTCTTCGACCTGTTGAATGTGTAACGTCTACAAATACAGGTAAGTGAGTTTCTTGCTTTAAGATCGGTACTGCAGTGATGTCTAGCGTGTTTCGTGTTGCTTTCTCGTAAGTTCGAATACCACGCTCACAAAGCATTACTTGTGTATTTCCTTTTGAGACAATGTATTCAGCGGCGTTGATAAACTCCTGAATCGTTGCTGAAAGACCTCGCTTGAGAAGTACAGGCTTATCGACTGAACCAGCTGCCTTTAACAATTCAAAGTTCTGCATGTTTCGTGCTCCGATTTGAATAACATCCACATATTTCTCAGCAATTTTGATATCTGCTGGGTTTACGATTTCACTTACAACTGCTAGATCATATTCATCCGCAACCCGTTTTAAGATCTTAAGACCTTCTTCACCAAGACCTTGGAAATCATATGGTGAAGTACGAGGTTTAAAAGCACCTCCGCGAAGCATTTTAAAGCCTTGCTTCTTAACAGCCTTTGCAACTTCCGCAACTTGTTCGTAGCTTTCAACTGCACACGGACCTGAGATCAATACTTGACCACCAGCTCCAATCTTTTCACCTTTGATGTCGATCACTGTGTTGTCAGGCTGACGCTTACGTGAAACCAATAGAGCTTTTCGATGGTCATCTTCTTGTAACTCAAGACTCGCTTTGAAAATCTCTTTAAAGATATGCTGCAGAGTGGACGTTTCAAACGGCCCATCATTCTTCTCTGCTAGCAGATCAAGCATTTTGCGTTCTCGTACTGGATCAAAACGATTGATCCCCTGAGATTTCTTAATTCTGCCTATTTCCTGTGCTATTTCTGCACGCTCGTTAATTAAATCGAGCAACTGCAAGTTAATCTCGTCTAGTTTTTCTCTCAACTCGTCAATCTGAATGTTAGCCATAATGTTTCCACTCCCTATCTATATAAGTGATTAGGGATATTATATACGAAGAAAAATAAAATGTCACTACTTTTAGTTTAATTCTTAGACGCTTTTAAGCATTAAATCGTGTAAGTGAATAAAAAACGGCTTCATAGAGCCGTTTTCCCTCAATTTTTTTTCACAGCATCATTTAAAGAAGTATATGTGATTCTCCAATGTGAATCATTCCATACCACATTTTCACCATCGATCAGTAACGCCTGTGGCGATTGATGTTTCACTCCATAAGATTCAGCAATATCGTTTGATAGGGGTCTTGCTTCCTGTACATTTAAGTAATAGACGTCCTGATCATAATCTTCAGCGAACTTCTCAAACTCCTCAAAAGCCTGAGCACTGATTGGACAAGTCGTGCTATTTTTGAATACTAGAATCTTGTTGTTTTCGTTCTTTATTTTTGAAAAGTCGTCTAGTGTTGAAAGTTTGTTAATTGCCATATGATCATCATCCTTTCCTTCTTAATCCCCATTATAAAGGAAAAGAGAGCATACAAAAAGGAGAAGCACTTATTGCTCCTCCTTCGTTCATTAGTCTTGCTGATACTGGTGTCTAGTTGGGTTTTCGTTTGTAGCTGGCTCATCCTCAACAAAATGATCGTTCAAGTCACGCTGAAAGCTTTCAACATCTTCGTCCGCTTGTGCACGCACTTCAGGATCTTCAGAGTTAGCTTTTCGCTCTTTGATCTTTGAAACGATATTGTTTGATTGATCAGATACCTGCTTGTAAATTGTGTTTGATTTCTCTTTCGCACGGTTCGCAAAGTCCGTTCCACGCTCAACAGCTGTATCGCGGAATTGAGACGTTCTTTCTTTTACTACACCAGCTTGCTGGTTCAAGTCACTGCGAAGCTCTTTACCTGATTTTGGAGCAGATAGTAGGGCTGCAGCTGCACCTACGATTCCACCGATTAATGATCCGATGATAAAATCTTTTGTGTTAATATTATTGTTATTGTTCTCGTTTGACATGTGATCAACCTCCTAAGATTTTGAATCGATATATTGATCTGTCGCTTTTTTCTTTACTTGCCATTTCTGCCAGATCTGCATCGCAGCATTACCCCATTGAACAACTTTGGTTACTTGTTCTGATTGGCGCTCTGCTTCATCAGTTACTTTCTCTGAAATGTTCTTCAATGAACTGTTCATCTTACCTAGTGACGTTCCAACCTCTCTCACTTGAACGAAGACCGTATCCAGAGCTTCTGATTTCCCCTGAATATCCTCTGCAAGAAGGTTAGTCTTATGTAACAATGCTGTTGTTTCTGTAGTAAGACCATTCATTTGTTTTTCAAGACTATCAAGAGTTTTTGCTGTGTTACTAAGCGTGTCTTTTAACGATTTCAATGTTTGTGCAACGAAATATACAAGTACTGCAAATGCAATGGCAATAATAGCTACACTCAAATAAAGAATAATCTCCATCTCCTGGCACCTCCTTTTCTAACTGTGTTCCCTTGATTGGTCTCTTATAAACACTAGTTTGGCATTTCACAAAAAGTAACAAAATGAGCCAACCTTACTACTACTATTCGTTAGAATATCCATTATTCCTTTTTTACAAACTTTCTTTTCAGAGAAGAAATTGGATAAATTGTGACTTTCTTCTATGAAAGGCTTTTCATTAAAAAATAAAAACAAGAAAAGGCTCTTGGCCTTTCCTTGCTATAGTGACGCTTTCTCCGTTTCATAAGCAGCTTGATATTTTTGTATATCACCAGCACCCATGAATAGGAGTACGCCTTTATTATGATCATTCAGTTTCTGAATCGACTCCTCAGTAATAAGATGCGAGTTCGGAATCTTTTCCATCAGATGATCAATCGTTAATTGACCTGATTCTTCTCTAGCTGATCCAAAAATGTCACAAAGATAAACGACATCTGCTTCTTTTAAGCTATCAGCAAAGTCATCTAAGAACGTTTTCGTACGCGTAAAAGTATGAGGTTGGAAAATAGCGACCACTTCACGGTTCGGATACTTTTGTTGAGCAGATTCAATCGTTGCTTTAATCTCAGTAGGATGATGAGCATAATCATCGATCAACACCTGATCGTCCACAGTTTTTTCGGTGAACCTACGCTTTACACCCTTGAAATTTTGAAGCTGCTTTTGTACAGCATCACCCGGAAGGTTTTCATAATGGCATAACGCAACTACGGAAAGTGCGTTTAGGACGTTGTGCTTCCCATAGGTAGGGATCTGGAACGTTCTATAATAATCATCACGAACATGTACATCAAACGTTGTGCCATTTTCGTCTACTTTAATATTCGTAGCTTGAAAATCATTCTGCTCATCGAAACCGTAGAAGACTACGGGCACTTTTGTTTGAATTTGCTGAAGGTAAACATCGTCACCAAATGCGATGATTCCTTTTTTAACAAGCATAGCCATCTCTTGAAACGCTGAAAAAACATCTTCGACATCTGAAAAATAATCCGGATGGTCAAAATCGATGTTTGTCATGATCGCATAATCAGGCTGGTATGATAAAAAATGACGGCGATATTCACATGCTTCAAATACAAAATACTGGCTATCTTTAACCCCTTTTCCGGTACCATCTCCGATTAAAAAGGATGTTGGTTCTGCTTCGCCGATTACGTGAGCGAGCAGCCCAGTGGTTGATGTTTTGCCATGTGAACCTGTCACTGCAATACTGGTGAACTTTTGAATAAAGTCACCAAGGAATTTATGATAACGATAGACAGGAAGGTTCATCTCTCGAGCGCGAACTAACTCCTCGTGTTCATCATCAAACGCATTGCCGGCGATTATAATCATGTTCTCATCAATATTTTCTTCTGAGAACGGAAGAATGGTAATACCTTTTTGCTCAAGGGCTTCCTGGGTAAAAAAGCGTTTCTCAACATCAGAACCTTGAACGTTGTAACCCATGTCGTTCAAGATCTGCGCAAGTGCGCTCATTCCGGAGCCCTTAATGCCAACAAAGTGATATATAGTCATTTCAGAACCTCCACACTTTCATTTCTACACCGAATATCTTCTTTATTATATGAAATCTTTACAATCATGCTCCCTAATTCTGTACAATAACGCATTATAGCATAAATAAGGGGATGCTCCAATAATCGATAAACACTGGCTAAAAAAGACAGGATTTTCCCCTGTCTCCTTACTCTACTCGTTCTAGCCTAGGGTTCGGACGATATTTCCTACCTGCTTTCGCTTCTGGCTCCTCGTCGATAATAACATTATCTCCGGTAAACCCGATGTTTACTTTCAGCAGGCTGCTCCCAACTCCATAAATATCTACCGGTACGTTCTGACCCTCGAATTCTCGAATTCTTTCTTCTGTGAATCCTCCGCTTACAACGATTTTAACATGATCGAAACCTTCTTGATTTAGAGCTTCTCTTAACGCGAATATTAATTCAGCATTTACGCCTCGAGGGTCAAATGTTCCAAGCACATCTGGATTTCTCCAGAAATATTGATCGACCATCGTTCTAGACGTGTCGACTCGAACACCTTTTAATGTATCACCGAACTCTCTAGCTACTCTGAGAGAATCTGTAATCACGTCGTTATTATAATCTACTAAGGCGATCAAATCATCTTCAGGATATTTAGAATGGTACGCTTTTGATGCTTCGACCACATCTCCTTTGAACAATTGGATCAAAGCATGCGGCATCGTGCCCATCCCTCTTTTTCCCCACCATTCATTCATAGCGTGTGTTGCTTGCGCTGTAGATCCACCAATGTATGAGGCATAACCATCTCCTGCTTGTTGTGTATAATGATCGTCACGATCACCCATAAAGATAACTGGTTTTTGAATACCTGAAGATCTCGCTGCTTTAACAACATGATATACATTCGTAGCAACTGACGTTCTTCTGCCTAGTATTCCATCAATTATCCCTTCAAGAAAACCAAAGTTTTGATATGGTCCCTTAATTTTCAGCACCGTTTCGAACGGTGATATTTTATCTCCATCCTTTAATGAATGGATTTCAAGTGAGTCAGGATCTTTTGCGAACGTTTTAATCAAAGCAATTGCTTCGTCTGACCCACAAAGGACAGCATCATTCTTTTGGAAGAACTGCATCGTCACGATATTATCCGGTTTATACTCTTCTACGATCTCACACGTTTTCAAAAAGTAGACTGCTGAAAACCAGCCCTCTTTCACTCGTTCGTCAAATTTAAACGTGCGATTTGTTAAACGTTTTATTTCACCTTGCATTTTCAGTTCAATTTCTTTCATTCTGGGGCTCCTTCAAGTAGTTTCGTCATTCGAATGTGAGCTCTATAGTTACTAGTATTCTTAATTATTAAGATAAAAAAACATATCTTTTTACACACTCTATATCATATAGAACAACCCTGGATAAAACAAGTAGAAAAGATATGCACTATACGTGCATATCTTTTAGGAACGTCTCTTCAAAATCAGCCTTACTCATAAGAATGCTCCTTGGCTTACTTCCCATTGCTTCAGAGACTAACCCTCTTTCTTCCATCATTTCGATCAATCTCGCAGCTCTATTGAAGCCTATGCGGAATCGTCTTTGGAGAGCGGAGGATGATGCTTGACCTTGATCGATCGCCCACATACACGCTTCCTCAAACAAATCATCTTCTTGTTCGTTATATTGTTGCTTCTTTGCAAGGTCTTCTTTTGCAATCAAGTAATTAGGCTTACGTTGCTTTCTCACAAAGGATGTGACACGCTCGATTTCTTCATCAGACACGAAGTTCCCTTGCAAACGCACTGGTTTAGACGATCCATTCTCTAAACAGAGCATATCCCCTTTTCCAAGTAGTTTTTCTGCTCCACTCGAATCAAGGATCGTTCTAGAGTCGATCTGGGATGAAACAGAAAAGGCAATACGTGTAGGGATGTTTGCTTTTATTAAGCCAGTAATAACGTCAACAGAAGGTCTCTGTGTAGCTACAAGCAAATGAATGCCGCATGCTCTAGCCTTCTGAGCAATTCTGCATATCGCATCTTCAACATCTTGTGGAGAAACCATCATAAGGTCAGCCAATTCATCGATGACTACAACGATATAAGGTAACTTATGCTGTGGTTCACCATGTTCGATCGCTCTGTCATTATAGCGTTTGATATCCCTTACACCAGCAGCTGCAAATTTTTCATATCGCTCTTCCATCTCATCCACTGCCCATTTCAATGCTGTAGTCGCTTCCTTTACATCATTGATAACAGGTGTGACAAGGTGTGGTAGACCATTATACGGAGCTAACTCTACCATCTTCGGGTCGATTAGGAGCATTTTCACATCTGCAGGATTTGAATTTAGTAACAAGCTTACGAGAATTGAATTGATACACACACTTTTTCCAGACCCTGTTGCACCTGCAATCAAACCGTGTGGCATTTTTTGAATATCTGTTACTTTAGCATTTCCGCCAATGTCAAAACCTAACGCTGCATTCAGTAGAGAGTCTTTCGATTGAAAAACACCGCTCCGTACGACTTCCCGTATAAAGACAGGGCGACTTCTTGGGTTAGGAACTTCGATACCAATTGCATTCCGACCAGGAATCGGTGCTTCCATCCGAATATCTCTTGCTGCAAGGCTCAGTTTAATATCGTCACTAAGATTTGTGATTTTGTTCACTTTAACACCAGGGCTCGGCTGTACTTCAAAGCGAGTAACGGTTGGTCCCATCGTAGCTCCGATCACGCTTGCCTGCACATTAAAGTTCTTCAAGGTAGATTCCAGCAGTTCACGCTGATCTTTGAGCCACTGTTCATCATTACCTTCGTCACGCGGTGGAATATCCAAGAGGGAAATAGGAGGGAGCTTATATTCTCCGTTTGACGTCGGCTTTTTCACAAGATGTCTTCTATCGCTTGCAAGCATCATTACGTTATATGGAACTTGTGGCTTCGGCCGGCCCTCTTCTCTCTTTTTCTCCACTTTGTTTTCTTTATGTTTTTGCGTCACTCCACTCTCTTCAACTGTTTCTGCTTGAGACTCTTTTGATTCATCCGTAATAGCAGAAACTTCACTTACGTTTTGTAATGTCTCTTTATCGTCTACCTCTGTAAGTGAGTGGGTTCCTATATCTTTCTCAGAAGCTTCTTCATGTCCATCTTCTAGTACTTCCTCTTGTGTTTCCTCTGGCGTATCCTCTTGTCCATCTTCTTGTTCTTTCCCTAGTACTTCTTCTATAAGTTCTTCCTGTACATCCTCTTGTTCCTCTGTTACTTCTTCATGTATTTCCACTTCATCTTCTATTTCGACTGGTGATTCACTAGCTTGAATCGCTCTCTCAATGTATGAGCCGCTGGATTCTCCCTGGTCGTTTAACGGCTCTAAATCTTTCTGATCATCATTCTCGAGCTCTTTACGTAAAGGTGACTCATCAAACTCTCTCTCGCTATCTCGATCAGATTGGGGAGCATCGTTTTCAATCCCCTCAGTTGTATCCTCCGCCTGGTTATCTTCTTCATAATTTGAAACTAACACTTCTTCAATATGGTTTGCTTCATCTGTATGATCAAAGCCTTTGTTAGGCTCTGTAGAAGATAAAGGTTTATCCTCTTTCACTTCTTCTGTATGTTCATTTTTTAGATCATAACTTCTTATTTCTGATTCCTCAGATCGATAATCAGTTGGTTTGTGTATGAGTTGATCGATAACTTTATGTTCGTTTAGAGGTGTATATTTATGCCTGTATTCACTTTCTTTAATCGCTCTTTCAACTTTCTCCACTACAGGACGCTTACTGAAGCCATAAATCGGTGATGGAATATCAGTAGGCTTAAAGTTAACACCGCTAAACTTCTTTGGAGTATCTCCTTTTATTTGTTCACTCGATGTCTTCGCTTTATTTTGGTTTGAACTTGAACTCGAATTTGAAACGGCCCTAACATTCGAATTTTCATTTTTGGTTTTATGAGATCGGTCGCTCGAATCAGCAGGCTTAGGCTGTTGTGTAGTTTTTTTACTTTCCGCTCTTCTACCGCTTTTATAAGACTCATCAGGAATTAAAGGAAATCGAAAATTTCCTTCTCTAGGATATTGATGAACGATTCTCGCTTCATTCTTTCTCGTTCCACTTTCGATTCTCCCAATTGAGTTTTTCCGGTCTATTTTTGGGTACTCTTTAGACTGCCTCGCCCCCTCATCAGCACGATCATCCATTTCTTTCTCTTCATTCACATCAAATAATTTATTCAGTGCTTTTTTAAACCAGTTATTGCCCAATTAAAATCACCTTTTCTAGTTAAGCCTTTTAGCTTTTGTTATTCTATTTTATCGGAAATTCCCCTGTCATTGTAAGGCTCTTTCTAAAATCTTTCGTTATTTTAGATGCTTCTTAGTCTAAATTAGTAAAATCGGTCCAATATCCCTACACAAAAACAGTAAAAAGAAAAAACCTACTAGATAAAATCCTAGTAGGTCTTAAATTCTGATCCAATTTCATAGTCTTCTGAAAGGACCAAAATACCTTTTTCTTTTGGTGCATCAGGAAGATCAAGCTCTTTTGCTGAGCAAATCATCCCAGAAGATTCAATACCACGTAGACTTGCATCTTTAATAACCATACCAGAAGGCATTACCGCACCAACCTTTGCCACAACTACTTTTTGGCCTTGATCAACGTTTGGCGCACCGCAAACGATCTGCAATCGAGCGTCACCTACGTTAACTTGACAAATATTAAGTTTGTCAGCATTTGGGTGTTTGGTCATCTCTTCAACCAGTCCAACAACAAATTTTGGTGATGCATCGTATACTAATTCATCCTCAAAACCGTTTTCTTTAAGGATACGATTCACTTCAGAAATCAACTCTTCACTTTCTTCTACAACACCCGTTGCATCGATGTTATAGCTCTTAGAAATATCAAAGATATTGTATCCTACAGTTTGATTTGACTCTTGGCTGAATACACGCGCAACGCTACCCTTTCGTTCTACAGATCGGTCTTCTCGATCTGTACTTCCAAGCGTTACGATCAATGTGTCACCAATACCTTCTTTGTTATAAAACAAGTTCATATTTCGTGTTCTCCTTTAATGTTAATCTTCTTTTGGTTTATTTTTAGCAAGGATAAAGACAGGTTCTAATTTGCCATCTTCGTAAATGAAGGGTAGTCCAGTAACAGGTACTAGTCCGTTTGAGAAGAAATGCATCGTTAGCTGTGCAAGTGCATCATAGCCACGTTCGTTCACAATATCAGCAAAGATCAATACATCTTGATGAGGAATTGCTACGGCTAATTCCCCTTTTGCTTTAGATGCCATCTCCTCTAATAAAGATTGATTCAGCACTCGACTCGCATCATAGCCATCATTGGTATTTAAAAAGTAGAAGGTGCACCCCGCCACTGTATCTGTTTTCATTTCAGTCGACAGACCTCGAACATTAAACCTCGATACTTCTTGAAGCGTTTCTTTGGTCATGCCCTCTTTCTCCAGCCAATTCTTGTCGATTAAGCGGTACGATTTACCAAGGTCGAGGGCATAGTAGATCCTTGTTTCTCCAGTGTGCTCATCGAAAACGAGCGGTACGCCAGATTCAGTTTCTGAAGGAAATGAACCAGATCGAATAACAGGGAAGATGTTGCTTTCGCTTCCGCTTAGTTCCTGGTTATCATTCATCGCTTTCAACGTTTCTTCAACATGATGCACGATTTCATCAAGAAGGGATTCTTTACGTTCTTCATATTTTGCAGCAAGTCCTTTTAAAGAGAGACTCATCCCTTTTCCTGAACGCTTTGTTTCGATTCGAAGTTTCTCTTCTTTCTTATTATATGTAAGTTCACGGTCTTCACTTTGCAGCCGTTCTTCTAACAGTTTTCGCAAATCTTTCGGTTCCATTTTTTCACCACCCTGTACATTCAATTAGAGTTGTCACTTTATGATACCATGAAAGTTCTATAGACAAAAACAAAGCTATGTTAGACATAGCTCAGGTTGTTAATGACCTTAAAATGTTGTACTCCCTATAACGGAGGAGTTTGGATCCCTCATACTTTCCTGTGGACGCACGCCCGTTGGACCACGGTAGTCAAGAGGGATCCACTCCTACTAGCATACTACAAACCAACTTTCCGACCTACAATGCTTACGAATATTTACGCTCATGTTGATTTATTCTTCATTCGTAAGACTTTATCAACAGCCTGAAGCTAAGTTAGACATTTGTTTTTCTTATTTAACACTTGATAAAAAGTCTTCGATTTCTTCACGTGTTTTTCTATTCTTGCTTACAAAACGTCCAGTCTCTTCTCCTTCGTTGAATGCAACAAAGCTTGGGATTCCAAAAACATTTAATTCCTGACAAAGTTCAATATGTTGATCTCTGTCCACATAGTAGAAAGTCAGTTCCTTATACTCTTGTTCCAGTTCTGGTAGAAATGGCTCGATTACGCGGCAATCGGGGCACCAATCTGCTGAGAATAAAAAGACAGATTTCCCTTCGTTCATCGCTTGGATGTAGTCTTCGTGCTTATCAAAAGTTTTCATTGTATATCCTCCTATGATTACTCAGTTGATATCTTCATATCCCCTGACTTAATAAGACCTTTTTTCCTCATTACCTCGGATATTATCAAACTTATCAATGCTGGTCCAACGATATGCAATAGAAGGATTGCAATCCACACATTGTAGCTAGCGCCCATTACATTGATAGTCATAATCTGACCTACAAAACCACTCGTGCCCATCCCTGCACCAGGAGGATTATTTAGCATTCCGATCCAGCCGCTTCCGAACGGTGCCAGTATTGCACCTGCTAATGTTGGAGGTAGTAATATCCATGGATTTTTTACGATGTTTGCTACTTGGAGCATCGATGTTCCTAATCCTTGAGCAATAAAGCCCCCGAACCCATTTTCCCTATAGCTGCTAACTCCAAAACCAATCATTTGCGCAGCGCATCCGATCGTTGCTGCACCAGCAGCAATTCCTTCTAACCCAAGCATAATTGCAATCGCGGCACTAGAAATGGGCGCAGTCAATGCTAAGCCCATCAAAACGGCAACGATGATTCCCATAACGATTGGTCGTTGCTCTGTTGCCCACATGATAAGTGAACCAAAATTTTGCATGAGAGCATTAATCCCAGGACCCGCTATTGTTGCTGTTCCAAAACCAGCGAATATAGTGACCATCGGAGTAATAATGATATCAAGCTTGGTTGATTTTGATACGAGCTTTCCACATTCAGCAGCGATGATTGCTGAAGCGTAGCTTCCAGCTGGACCACCAAGCTCCGCTCCCGCCGCACCTGCTAATAAAGAAGCGAACAGTACGAGGGGTGGAGCTCCTAAACCATAAGCAACAGCTACACCGATCGCAGGCCCCATCAGGCTCATTGCTAATTCTCCTATCGGAATAAGGAAGCTAGCCCATGAAAGCTGTTCCCCAATCGTTTTTAAGATTAGACCAATAATAAGCGAAGAAAACAAGCCGAGTGCCATGTAACTAAGTGCCTTTACGAAATATGTATGGGGTGATAAAGACACACCTTTTCTTTTCAATAAATCTCTCATCTGTTTCTCCCTCCAATAAACTTCACACATTAGTATACACAATTTATAAGGAATAACGCTGAAGAAGCATAATCGTTTCTCAATTCAAATAATTGGGAACAATGAAGGGATTGTGCTACAATGACAGCGTTACTATCTATAGGAGGCGTTATATCTTGGAACTTACCGTATACTTGGCTGGACAAATACATGATGACTGGCGTAACGAACTTAAAGAAAAAGCGAAGCAAATGGATCTTCCTCTTTTATTTGTAGGGCCGATGGAAAACCACGACCGCTCAGATAACATAGGAGAGGAAGTTAAAGGTGAACAACCGAACGCCATATTTAAAGACGAAGCAGCCTCAGAAATCAACAACCTTAGAACACAAGTACTACTAGGAAAGTCAGATGTTGTGGTCGCTTTGTTCGGTGAAAAATACAAGCAATGGAATAGTGCGATGGACGCTGCTACGGCCATCACACTTCAGAAACCTCTTATTTTGATTAGACCCGAATCTCTCCATCACCCGCTAAAAGAGTTAGCAAATAAAGCACAGGTGGTAGTAGAAACTCCTGAACAAGCGCTTCGAGCACTTTCATATATTTTCGAAAGTAATTAATCCGAATAGTATTCATACTGACCAAAAAGCATTTTTACAATATGCTCATACATCGTAGTCCTTGTGATGGCGCCCTTCGTAACGATTCCGATGGCGCCTTCTTTTTTGTTTACATTGGCTCGACTCGCAAACTCCGACATAACCGGCCCTAGTTCATCTCCATTTTCCAACCTTTGCTTAACTTCATCCGGTAAAGGAAATCGAGCTCCTCCTGCCACAATCTCCTTCCCGTTACGATCAACAAGTACACCCCAATTACAAACGTACAATAAATGACCGATCTGGTGTACGCCACCTTCTAACCCTATGCCGATATCACTCTGACCTTCTTCAAGTGCCGCGAATGCTCGCTGCTTTGCACCTAAAATAGTTTCTTCATCCCCCCATGGTTGTTCTGAGACTCCTGATGAGACATCATACCCTTTCACTTCATATGTGGTTAATGTTCTAACTGAATCGAGTTTTACTGGGTTAAGAGAACCTACAGCAACTTTTTTCATGATTACGCCTCCTTTAATGAGAATTACATTGAAAAAGGAGCCGATCGGCTCCTTTCCTTCTAGACTCTACTCTTTATCTGGTCAACCGCATTTTGATCTGTTGTTCTTACCAACTTAAACAGAAGTTCTTTTGCCGCTGCATAATCATCAACATGGATGATTGATGAAGAAGTATGAATATATCGTGAGCAAATGCCAACCACTGCTGATGGTACTCCATTATTCGAAAGATGAACCCTTCCTGCATCCGTTCCACCTTGAGAAATAAAATACTGATACGGAATATCATTACTTTCAGCAGTATCGAGAACGAAGTCTCTTAAACCTTGGTGTGTAACCATAGAGCGGTCGTATATGCGAAGGAGGGCTCCTTTACCAAGTTGACCAAACTCACTCTTATCACCCGTCATATCATTTGCTGGGCTTGCATCTAAAGCATAAAACAAATCTGGATTGATTAAATTTGATGCAGTTTGTGCGCCTCGAAGCCCAACTTCCTCTTGTACAGTAGCTCCAGAATAAAGTTCGTTCGGTAGTTCCTCATTCTGCATTTCTTTCATAAGCTCGATAGCAAGTCCCACCCCGTAGCGGTTATCCCAAGCCTTGGCC
Organism: Anaerobacillus sp. ABR4_321; assembly: GCF_056158505.1. Taxonomy (NCBI): domain Bacteria; kingdom Bacillati; phylum Bacillota; class Bacilli; order Caryophanales; family Bacillaceae; genus Anaerobacillus; species Anaerobacillus sp. ABR4_321. Next base: position 1,729,996 of record NZ_JBSWTK010000001.1, on the reverse strand, counting down.
ATAATCTTCTTATTGTTAGCCATCGGTGTAAATGGACAAGTAGGAACGATTTGCTGACCAGGACGCACTCCAATTTTTTCAGCATCTTCTTTGTTATCTGCACCAATATCGATAAGCATATCTTTGATCGCCATCGGTTTTTGACGTTTTGCTTCATCTAAAAGATGTGGAGGGATGGAACCGATTACTCCTGGTATCGGTCCGTCAGCGGTAATGACTTGAACACGTTGTGCAAGTAGGACCTGACTCCACCATCCGCCTAACGTTTGGAAACGGAGCATGCCGTTGTCTGTAATAGAAGTTACCATAAATCCTACCTCATCCATGTGACCAGCAACCATAATTTTAGGACCTTTGTTCTCACTGCGTTTTACCCCAAAAACACTTCCTAAGTTATCCTGTATTAACTCGTCTGTGTATTTGCTAAGTTCACCCTTAACAAATTTCCTTACGTCATGCTCAAATCCAGGAGCACCTTGAAGCTCAGTCAACGTTTTGAATAGTGACAGCGTTTCTTTATTCATATATGTATCCCCTCTCTTCAATATATACCTCTTTCATTGTATCGAATTCCATTATGCGTTGCTAGTCGTTTGAATTTTCAGCTTAAGTAGTTGGTACATGAATCAACTTCAGATATACTAAAAGAGGAAACAACAATAGAGGTGAATAGAAGGGAGAAGTGAACACCGTGAAGATGAAAGACTTGCTGTTAGGTGCACTTATCGGAGCAGGGGCTGCTTTGGCAGCAACTTCTTTGGCAACGTGCAAAAAATCGACGATTCCGCCTGAAAAGGCTCTTAAATCTGTTAAAGAAGCAGTTAAACACTCATACGCAGTAAAAGGATCATGGATTCATATGAAAACGGATTCAATCAAGAAGTTCGACGTGCCTTTCACCGTTTATTCTGGTGGTTTAACATGTGAAAAAGCAGGACGATTGGAACAGATGGATTTCGTGGTCGACGCAAATACAGGTACAATTGTAGAACTTCAAAAACAATAAAAACGAGGCTGGGACATAACTAGCCTGGAATAACGAAAAAAGGTTCCGTTCATCGTTTTTTGATGAACGGAACCTTTTTTCTTTGGTCCTGCCCAAGATTATTGAGTCATTCTGCACTCACGGTAGTGTACTTTCTTAAGTTTACCGCCATTAGCGCAAACCCCATCTCATTTTTGACTTGATTATTACCTCTTACAGACATACGATTGAAACCCAAAATAGCCTTCAGAAATCCAAAAACTGGCTCTACATCGATTTTCCGTTGACCGTAGATTTCACCTGTTTTTTCATCCGAAAGCAGCTGTTGAATCCTATTCTTTTGTTTTTCCCAATTGGCGTTATAGAAGATTTTTCGATTGGTCCCGTCTTTTGCTTTTGTACATTGAGAACGGAACGGGCAACCGGTACAGTTTTCACTTTCATATACTTTAAATTCACGGGTGAAGCCACTTCTGTCAGTACGATGAGAAACGAATCGGAAAGGCAACTGTTTTCCGTTCGGGCATATGAATGAATCTCCTTTTTCACTGTAATCCCAGTTGGATACGTGAAACGCATCCTTCTTAAAGCTTTTCTTTTTCTCTTTTCGATAAGTGTTATAGGTGATGAGAGGCGTACGCTTGCGATTTTCCAAGACATCTATGTAGTTTTCTTCGCTTCCATAACCGGCATCCGCGACGATGTACGTTGGGAGTTCAAAGAAATCCTTTTCCACGCGATCTAGAAACGGAAGAAATGTGCGCGTGTCCGTTGGATTCGGGAAGATATCATAAGCGAGCGTATATTGCCCCTCCGTCGCAATCTGTAGATTGTACCCGGCTTTGAGTTGCCCATTTTTCATATAGTCATCTTTCATGCGCATGAAGGTGGCATCGTGATCGGTCTTTGAATAACTGTTCCGTTCTTTGAAGATGGCCTTATCATTTTCATATTTTGTTTTGCGCAACACAAAATCCTGTATCTGTTTGAGGAACTGTTTTGGCATTTTTCGCTCCGAACGAAGCCGTTTTCGTTCGGCTACATCCTTACCGTCGTTAATCTTCTCAGTATATTCCTCTACTTTTTCTTCTAGCTTTTCTTCTATTTTAGTAAGTTCTTTAGTGGAAAGGTGTTCTGGACTTTCTCTTTCAATTTCGGGGATTACTTCTTTTTCAATCAACTCATCGTACATCGCATTCGACTTTTCAATCAGACTCTGGCTGTACCTTTCGACAGCCTTACGCCACACAAACGTAAACTTGTTGGCATTCGCTTCAATTTTCGTGCCATCAATAAAGATCGCTTCATTATCAATGAGGTCTTTTTGAACGAGCTGACAACGAAACTGCACGAAACTCTGACGCAGAAGTTCTTTGACTTCGGGATGCACCCGGAACCGGTTTATGGTCCGATAACTCGGTTCATATCCTTGTGCCAACCACATCATCCGTACGCTATCTTTGAGGAGACCTTCAATCTTTCTTCCTGAAAAAGCAGATTGTGTGTACGCACATAAAATAACTTTCATCATCATACGTGGGTGATAAGCTGGGCATCCCGTATCACGTAGGAACGCGGAAAAAGCCTCATCCGGAATTTGTTCGACCAACTCATGGACGGTATAAGCGATATCATTTTCTTGTAATTTCATTTCTAAATCGAGGGGCAAAATCACTTGATTCATGTTATAATCTTTAAACATAAGGACACCTCCGATGGTTATTGTGTGGTAACTCTAATTTTATCAGAGGCTGTCCTTATTTTATTGTTAAATTAAGATGAAAAATAGAAAGAGTGACCCTGCGAACAAATTCTTGTCCGCAGGGCCACTCTTATTTTAATTTACTGGGTTTTGTCCCAGCCTCGTTTTTATTTCATAGCAGTTTAGAACGTTGCGTTCGTCTTATATACGTTGTTCTTTAACTTAAAGCCAAGAGTCGTATACCAGCCTTTAATAAACACATAAATAATAATTGCTGGAACTATGATCATAAGAAAGTGAAGGAACAATACAACTCCCATATGAAGATGAGAACCAGTTTCTTCAGCATGACTGTCCTTAAATTCTTTTGCTTGATCTAGGTCAAGTACCTTTGTATCAGGAAGTACTGCATTTGCATCAGCATCATAGAAGATTACCTGTTTGTGATCTTCAAAGAAGATATTATCACGAACAGTTTGGAATTCTACAACCATCATCGTTACTTGACTAAATTCTTTATCCGCTGAACTACTTACTTCAAAACTCTCAGATTCCTCAATAGAAAGAGACCCTTTGTCATAGTCATAGTGCTCTTCTCCAATATAGCTAGCGACACCCTTCTTAACTTCATCGCTGACATCTGCTTCAGCATGAACAGCTGTACCTGCAAACGGAAATGCGACTAAAAGAGCTAAAATAAGAGCAAAAATCCCTTTTTTCATCATTATTTCCTCCTTCCAACTACAAATCATCCAATTATTATCATATCATATTTTGTCTATTATTCTACTAACATTTTTTAGAAATGAACATTCTGTAACATCTCCCTTAAATTAGCATCAATAAAAAAAGAACCGGAAGACCGGTTCTTTATAACTTATTGCATTACTGGCTTTTTCTCGTTTTCTTCATCGAACTGACTGCTGATTTCTTTTGAACGGACTGCAGCGTTTCTTACGGCTTCAACAAATGCATCTCCACCGCCGTTTTCATAAAGTGCCTCTAGTCCAGCTTGGGTGGTACCGTTCGGTGAAGTGACTTTCTTTCTAAGTTCTGAAGGAGAATCCTCAGACTGTTCTGCCATCATTCCAGCTCCGAGTACTGTTTGCACAGCCATCTTACGAGCTGTTTCTTCTTCAAGCCCACCTTCAACAGCGGCTTTCTCTAAGCTCTCGATCACGTAATAGATATATGCTGGTCCGCTACCTGCAACACCAGTGAACACATCCATTTGTTCTTCATCGATTACTACTGTATCTCCAATAGAACGGATAAGCGCTCTTGCAATTGTAATTTGCTCTTCATCTACATACTTTCCTGCTGCAAGTGCAGAAATTGATTTTCCAATCATGCTTGAAGTGTTCGGCATCACACGAATCACTGGCTGCTCACCTTCTAGGCTTTCTTCGATGAAAGCAGATGGAACGCCAGCTAGAACGGATAATAATAGCTGTTCATTCGTAATATATTCTTCAATTCCCTTAAGAGCTTTTTCAATATCTTTAGGTTTCATTGCTAAAATTACAACATCCGCTTCACGCACAGCGAATTCTATACTTTGCGTTGCAAGAACTCCGTGATTTTCCATTAGTTCTTGACGTCTTTCTTCATTACTTCTATTCGTCATAATAATACGTTCAGGTTCAATTGTACCCGATTCGATCATTCCTGCTGCCATTGCTTCTGCCATTGAACCCGCTCCGATAAACGTTACGGTTTTATTCTGTAGCATGATTTCCTCCTTTGAATTTCCGACAAATCATCTGACATTTCGTCTACGGTCATTTATACTAACACTGCTTCTTATACGCATCAACCGTTATAGAGGAAATAAAAAGCATTTGTACAAGATAGGTAGTGAAAACGCTATCATTTAAACCTGGGATGCATTTGCATGAACGAGATGCTGATATATGCAATCTCACGCCTTCTCACACCATCTCATCACAACTCACTTTTTTACAACAATTGTATAAAACGCAATGAAATGAGCTAAAGAACTTTAAAGCGCGCCTTTTATGATGGTGATTCCGCCTCTGATATGAGCAAAATGCAAAATAAAGAGGCTTCTTATGAAGCCTCTCACTTTTACACCTGCGGTTTGGATTTCTTCAGAATACCTACCATCATTGCCGTTACGACTGTACCGATTACAATTGCAAGGAGATAAAGCAGAATATGCTGAATCGAAATGTTGTTTACAGACCACATTACGAATGCTCCGCCATGTGGAGCTGGTAGCGCTATATTAAAGAGCATTGTCAAAGCCCCTGCAACCGAAGAACCTGCGATGATAGAAGGAATAACCCGACCGGGATCAGCAGCTGCGAATGGAATAGCCCCCTCTGTTATAAACGAAGCTCCCATGACATAAGCAACTTTTCCAGCTTCTCTTTCTGTTTTATTAAAACGTTTCTTAAAGATCGTGGTCGCTAGTGCCAATCCTAATGGAGGTGTCATTCCACCCGCCATGATCGCTGCATGATAAGTTAGGTTTCCTGCGTCAATCATCGCGATTCCAAACGTGAACGCTGCCTTGTTAATCGGTCCACCCATGTCTACAGCCATCATACCCCCAAGGATTAAACCAAGTAGGAGTTTGTTCGTCGTTCCAAGTCCGCCTAACCAGCTTTCTAATCCAGTATTTAAAGCTTGGACCGGTTCGATCACAACATACATCATGATCATACCTGTGATGAAGATACCGAATAGTGGATAAAGCAGAACTGGTTTGATTCCTTCCAAAGATTGAGGAAGACTTGAAAATAGTCTTTTAAGTAAAAGTACAGCATAACCAGCAAGGAAACCTGCGATTAGGCCACCTAGAAAGCCGGCCCCATTCGTCGAGGCCATCAAGCCACCTACAAGACCAGGAGCAAGACCTGGACGATCGGCAATACTCATTGCGATAAATCCGGCAAGAACAGGAATCATAAGTGCAAATGCATTGCCTCCACCGATCGTACTCAGTGCTTCTGCAAAAGGATTGTAACTTGGATGTTCAGGATCTGCTGCATTGATTCCGAAAATAAACGATAAAGCGATTAAGATACCACCACCAACAACAAGTGGTAACATGTTTGATACGCCGTTCATCAGATGCTTATAAAAAACGGGCTGTTTCCCTTTTCTCTCATTTTTCTTCTCATTGATTTCATCTTCATATGAACGAGAGCTTTGAAACACTTCAGCATCACCACTAGCTGAACGTTTTAATAATTCCTCTGGTTTTCTAATTGCCTCTGCTACAGGAACTTCAATCACTTTCTTACCTTTGAAGCGTTCCATCTCTACTTTTGTATCTGCTGCGACAATAATACCATCTGCTTCTTTTATATCTTGATCCGTTAATCTATTCTTTACACCACCAGAACCATTCGTTTCAACTTTTAATGCCAAACCAAGCTCTGAAGCCTTTGACTTTAAAGCATCTGCTGCCATATAAGTATGAGCGATACCTGTCGGGCAAGCTGTAACCGCTAACAACTTTGCTCCTTGTGAGGTTTCTTCCGTGCTGCTTTCTATTTCCTGCTCTTCTTCTTTAGAATCGAAAGCGCTCAATACCTCATCCGTTGACTTAGCATCATTTAAAACCCTTCTAAAATTAGTATCCATCAGAAATGAGGAAAGTCTTGAAAGAGCCTCAAGATGGGTCTGGTTCGCACCTTCAGTAGCTGCGATCATGAAGAAAAGGTGAGCCGGTTGACCATCTAACGAATCATAGTCAATTCCTTCATGAGACCGTCCGAAGACGATCGCTGGTTTTTTTACAGCTGAAGTCTTTGCATGTGGAATTGCAATTCCTTCCCCTATTCCAGTAGTACTTTCTTGCTCACGTTTATGGATGGCTTCTTTAAAGCTTCTTACATCATTTAAGTTTCCCGCACGATCTAGTTTATCAGTGAGCTCATCGATAACCTCTTCTTTCGTTTTTGACGCAAGATTAAGGATAATCGTTTCTTTTGTTAAAAGCTCTGTTATCTTCATCCCGATATTCTCCCCTTTCTTATATAGAACGAACTTTTATTTGAGTTTTTAATGTTTCAATTTCTTCTTTTGTACAGAACTCGTTAGAAAAAGCACTTGCACTACCAGCAGCGATTCCAGTGTGAAAAGCATCTATTAAATCTTTTTTAGATAAGTACATGCTTAGAAATCCAGCGACGACAGAGTCACCTGCTCCTACAGAGTTTTTCACTTCACCCTTTGGCGCGTTGCCTATAAAATCACCTTCTGAGGATAAAAACACGGCGCCTTTCTCAGCAAGGGAAATGATGACGTTCTGTGCTCCAAGGTCTCGAAGTTTTCTACCATATGAAGTTGCTTCTTCGACCGAATTGATCTGTACACCAAAGAACTCACCAAGTTCATGATGATTTGGTTTGACTAAGAAGGGTTTTGAGTCAACTACTTCTTGCAATGCAGTCCCTTTCGTATCAACGATGGCTTCCACACCTTCGGGAAGAGAATCAATAATACTTGAGTAAATTGAGGATGGCACACTTGAAGGAACGCTACCAGCCAACACGACGATGTCACCCGATTCTAGTTCAGACAGTTGTTCGTACAATGATGAAATCGATGATTCATCTATCTCAGGTGAAAGTCCATTAATTTCCGTTTCCATTTCTGCTTTCAACTTGATATTGATCCGGGTATCTCCATCTACTTTAATGAACTGTGGAGATAACCCCTCTTCTTTGAGTGCCGTCTCAATAAATTCTCCTGTAAAACCTCCAATAAATCCTAGCGCTTTAGAAGCATAACCAAGCTTATGAAGAACTCTTGAGACGTTGACACCTTTTCCACCTGCAAATTTCTTATCATGATTCACAATATTAACCTGACCTGCCTCAAAATGCTCCAACCCGACTATATAATCGACTGACGGATTTAATGTAACTGTATATATCATAATTTCACCACTTCTACTGTTGTTTGTTCACTGATCTTATCTAGGTTCGGTTCTGTAAAATGACTGGTTATAATCGTACATTCATGTAGTTCAGCAACCTTACTAAAAGCAGTCTCCCCAATTTTTGAATGGTCAGCTACTATATAAGATTCTTTAGAAAGATCGATCGCTGTTTTCTTCATGATGGCTTCCTCAGGATCGGCGGTTGTATATCCGAAAGACTCATGTATGCCGTTAATTCCAATAAAACTCTTATCAAAACGATAAGTAGAGATCCCCTCTAGAGCTTTGCCACCAATCATCGCACCTGTATTCGGCTTTAGCTTACCTCCGATCAAATATGTCGTGATACCATTTGCGAGAAGTGTTTCTACTACTTGATAACCGTTAGTGACAGCAATTAGGTTTTTACCTCTTAATTGTTCTGCTACCTTTTGGGTTGTCGTACCTGCATCAAGAAAGATGCAATCACCGTCTTCAATAAGACTGGCTGCATAAGTTGCGATAGACGTTTTTTCGGTCAAGTTTTGTGAAGACTTTTCATTTAACGATGGTTCAGTCCATTTTGTCCTGTATTGAGTGGCACCGCCGTGTACTCGTTTTAACTTATCTAACTCTTCAAGTTGAACAAGATCACGACGTATCGTTGAGATAGAAGCTCCTGTGGCTTCACTTAATTCATGGACCGTAGCATTCCCTTGCTCTTTTAGTACTTGTAATATGATGAAATGGCGTTCTGCTGTTAGCACATGTTCACCTTCCTGTCTTAGTTATGTTAAACCCATTATAGTGTAAGCACTTTCATAAATCAATCATTTTTGTTCAAATAAATTCAAAAACAATCAACAAACGATTAAAACCGTTCATTTAGACATAAGAAAAAGACTGCATATGCTGCAGTCTTTTTAACATTACTTACTTTTCTCTTTTTATTTCCTCAATAATTTCATAGCGTTCGTTCCACTTCAGCGCACGATAACTCGCATCATGATAAAAGATAAACCACGCTTCTTCTTTTACAGCTTCATTTATCCACTTTTCCTTGGCGTAGATCGACGTCATCGGATAGTCATCATAAGCCAGGACCCAAAGTGGATTCACATGAGCATGAGTAGGCATCAAATCAGCCATATGGATGATCATTTGTTCATCTTCGGTCATTGTGATAATACAATGTCCATCACTATGGCCACCAGTGTGGTGCATCTTTAATCCAGGTAGAACTTCTATCGATTCGTTAAAGGTGCGAACTTGATTCACGATCGCTTCCCAGTTCTCTTTCCAGTATGTATTCTTAGAACGAATATTCGGGTGTCTCATTTCATTCCATTCAATTTCAGAAGTATAAATGACTGCATTTGGAAATACAGATCGATACCCTTCACCTGCAGGCTCTGTTAGTCCACATGCATGATCGAAATGCAGATGAGTCATCAATACCATATCAATATCTTCTACGGAGAGCGAGAGTTCCGCTAAACTGTTTTTCACGTCAGACTCTTCATTTACCCCATAATTCCTTTTTTGTTTTTCTGATAGCTTCTCAGAACCTATCCCTGATTCGATAAGGATATTTTTACCTTGCCATTGAACAAGAAGCGGGTCTGTCCTTAGCTCGATTTGATTGCGTTCATTAACCGGATATTTCTTACTCCACAATGGTCTTGGAACAACACCAAACATTGCTCCTCCATCCATGTGAGTAACGCCCCCTCTTAACCAGTGAATCGATAAAGAGCCTAGCTGAAATTTCTCCATGACGATCTCCTTTCACCTACATAGTTTATTTTTCTCTTTAGCAAACGCTTTCAAATATTATCAAAAAAAGAACCGTTTTCGGTTCTCTTATCGAAACTGAGCGACACAACGGTAAATCCTACTGCCTTTTGAGGAAAACTTCTGTTCATATTCAGTCATGACATTTCCTTCAAAATCACTCTGATGCAAGTCAAGGCTCACTTCATGAAGCACCATTCCATAGTCCGAGAAACTGTGGAGTGCATATTCGAAAAGACCCTGATTATCCGTTTTAAAATGAATCTCACATTGTGATTTTAAAACTGTTTTATAAAGATCTAAAAATGTACGATACATTAATCTTCTTTTTTCGTGTCTATTTTTTGGCCATGGATCAGAAAAATTCAAATAAATTCTGCTCAACTCATTCTCGTTGAAAAGCTCCGTTAGGTTCTGAGCATTTTCATTCAGCAATCGAACGTTCGTGATGTTTTCCTCGATAAGTTTTTCCAAAGCGGAAACCATTACACTCGGGGATAACTCGATTCCAATAAAATTTATATCAGGATATTGCTTAGCCATTCCGATAATAAATTGGCCTTTTCCTGTTCCTACTTCCAGATGAATTGGATTATTGTTTCCGAAGACCTCGCTCCATTTGCCATTTAACTCAGACGGAGCATTTGGTACTAAGGTAGGGTGTTCCGCGAACATATCCTCTGCCCATGGTTTATTGCGCTGACGCATACTTTCACTTCCTTATTTGCCTATCGTTCACACAATCGACATTTTACCATGAAACTTTCCGAATAGGAAGGTCTCATAAAGGCAATCACTCTCGATATATGTTATCTTATATTAAAATCAATCCAAACGGGAGGAGTTATCTTATGGAACATTTTCTCATCATGTGGGCTCCATGGATCGTTATAGTATTGTCAGTGCTCGCTCTATTTGGATGGGGCGCAAAAGGAGACACTAAGTAAAACACGGACCAAATATGTCCGTGTTTTTTTATTGATCTTACATAATAAGGCTCAGTTCATGTCATCCTACTCAATAGAATGGTCAAAGGAGGAATGAACAATGCCACTCACGCATGAACATCAGCTCGCGATCTTAGCTGATATTTTAACCAACCACAGTACTGATTGCACAGGTACAACATCTGAATGTGAACAAGTTCAAAGGCTTGCAAAGTTGTTAAAACAAAACCATGTGATCGCTCCTGAGATCAAACAAGTCTTAGATCAGATAGAGGAGTACAGTACAACTGGAGCGCAACAAGCCGATTTATTAAACCATATAGAAACCCACCAGCCAAATTTAAGCCAGTGGGTAGATACCATCAATCATTATCAGTAAGTCGATTTTTATTTAGATTAAGAAGATCTCTCTTCCAATATTCCACTTCTCCGTAGAGACCTTTATAATCGTACCAATAAATGGATAATAGGGTTTGAGCAAGCACATACCAGTACATCCTTTTTCTCAGCCCTTCTGTGACTGACAACCCGTAATGAGTTAACCAGTCTGCCCATTCATTTTTTGGTACGTACCAATATAGCAGCATTCCGATATCTAAAGCTGGATCTGCAACGACAGCCCCGTCCCAATCGATCAAGTATAGATTTCCTTCATCACTGAACATCCAATTATTATGATTGACGTCACAATGACAAACGACTTTTTCTACATGATCAAGATTGTCTTTGTTTGAAGCTAAATAAGACAAAGCACTCTCTACTTCGGGATCTTTTCTATGATGACCATCAAATTTCATGATCAGGTCATGATAGATTACATCTGGGGATAGAGGCTTTTTTCCAAGACGGTGAAGCATTCTAAGAAGTTCTGAAGAACGATGGATCTTCCTTAGCAGCTTTGCTACTCTAGGCTTTTTCATCTCAAACGCCTTCAGCTCTCTCCCAGGCAGCCATTTCTGGGCTGTAATGACGTCCCCATTCTCAAGTCTTTTGGTCCAGAGAAGCTTCGGTACAATTCCTTCCGCCGACAAAACAGCCAGAAAAGGCGAGGAGTTCCTCTTAAGGAATAGTTTCTCGTCTCCATATTGAGCTAAGTATGCTTCACCTGTCGCTCCGCCAGCAGGGGTCACCTGCCAGCCTTCGCCTAAAATGTTCTCCAACAAATTCACCTTCGATTTCTGTTAGTTTGTAGATTCTGGAAGTTTTGACCTCTGCTTTGGCGGCAGAATCTCTGGACGTTGTTCAAAACCGCCTACGAATAAAAAATTATAACACAGGTTAATGAATTCTTCATGTTTTTATTCCATCTTTATTAATACAACAGTGTTTAAAGGCGCTACAAAAATAGAACTGTCATGTGTTTTATCTAATGGATCGATTCCTGCTTCTGTACCATTAGCTACTATCCATTTCTCTCCCTCACCAATATAAATCCATTCAGAATGATGACCGGCATTATGAATCACGACAATCTTATCGTCACTGTGCTCTTGATCTATTCGATAAGCGATCATCGATTCAGGGGAGTCAATAAATTGAATGCTGTGCATCTCATGGATCTCTGACATACGCAAGGCAGAAAAGTACTTTCTGATCTCAATAAGACCCTTCAAGTAGGTAACATTCTCTTTTACAGCCCTCATCCTTCTCCAGTCAAACTTATTGACCCTGTCTGGTGATTTGTAGCTGTTTTCAACCCCATTTTTCGTTCTAAAAAACTCCTGACCGGCATGCAAAAAAGGAATTCCTTGTGAAAGAATCGTAATCGCTGTTGCGAGTCGGTGCATCTGTTGTTTAACTTCTTCGTTAGAATGAGGATGGCTGCGATTCAATCGATCCCATAACGTATGATTATCGTGGCATTCAACATAATTGATCGACTGGGATGCTGTAATAAAATAATCCTCAACACTTCCCATTATACACTTCTTCACGTCTTCTTTAACTGAGAAATTTCCAGTAGCAAATCCTGAAGAATGAGTATCAAATAGTTTTCCTTTAACAGAATCTCTAAAACGGTCGTTAAAAAAGCCGATTCTTGGAAGTTCCTTAGCATGTGAAATCGTTGCCTTACGATAATCAGGTAAGATGGTGTTCAGATGCCATCCTTCTCCAAATAGTAAGATGGTAGGATCGATACAGTCAATCGCATAGCGAACCTCTTTCATCGTTTCTTTATCATGAATGCCCATTAAGTCAAACCGAAATCCATCCACTCCAAATTCTTTCGCCCAGTACGTGACAGAATCGATGATGAGTTTTCTCATCATCTTTCTTTCAGAAGCTGTATCGTTTCCAACACCTGTACCGTTCGATGGCTTCCCGCCATGATCGTATCGGAAATAATATCCTGGTACGATTTTCTCTAGATTAGAAGCCTCTAGATGGTATACATGATTGTAAACCACATCCATTATTACCCTTAGCCCTTTGTTGTGAATAGCAGCTATCATTTCTTTCACTTCACGTATTCTCGTATAAGGATGATGGGAATCTGTAGAATAGCTACCTTCAGGAACAAAGTAATGAATAGGGTCGTATCCCCAATTGTATTGCGGCTCTGCTTTCATCTCATCTACGCTACCGAAATCCTGAATAGGAAGCAATTCAACGTGCGTAACACCTAACCATTTTATATAGTTCAGTCCTTGTGGAATGCCGTCTTTCTCTGGTAACTCTTCTGTGAAAGCCTTGTATTTCCCTTTATATTTTAGACCGCTTTTCGTTTGGATGCTAAAATCCCTAACGTGTAATTCATAAATGATTGAATCTGAGGATTTCGCATGCGCTGGTTTTACCGTAGGATCCCAATTTGGAGGGTTGGTATTAGAAAGATCTGTGACCATGCCAAATTTACAATTTGAGGTAGCCGCCTTAACATATGGGTCCACTACTTCCTTCGTACTCCCGTTAACCCGAACGCTATACGTGTATAAAGTTCCTTCTCCATAGCCATTCGCTTCACAATCCCATAATCCTTTATCCTGTCGTATCATTGGGAGTTCATCTACTTTTTGAAATAAGTCATTATAAATATTTACAATAACGTTGGTTGCAGTAGGTGCCCAGACTTTGAATAAAGATCCTTTCTTCGTTAGTGAATTGCCAAGTTCACCATCGTAATGGTACTTTTCATCAAAGGCTTTTGTTCGGACAACTTTACCTGTCATCACCAACGCCTCTTCACCACTAGAGTGGATGAGGTAATATTCTGTGCCAGGATGGTAGTCTGAATCTGTTAACAATGAAACGATCCTCTTCTTGCCAAGTTTGAAATCACCATTGATCTCTAGATTGATATCAAGGTGACCATCCGTTAACGTAAAGCCTTGATGATCGTCTATACCTTCTTCTACCATTACTGTTATCACATTGAAATCATCCCAATAAGCAGTAAAAGCGTGACTATCAGTTTGATAATTAGAGTGATTTCTCATTGATCCCATCCTTTACAAAGGTGTTTACACATCATCATATTTTCTCTTATAGAAAATGACCGCTTGATTAACTTAATTCATAGCCAATTTATTAAGATAGGAGCTAAGACCGAGACACATAGCGCACAAAGACTCATACCAATCGAACTAACCGCTGCTTCTTCTTGACCGTATTCGAGCGCTTTTGCTGTACCAATCGCATGAGAAGCACCCCCTAACGCAATACCGACCCCAAGGAAGTTTGTAATCTTAAATAGTTTCAAAATCCATGGACCCGTTACAGCTCCTCCTATTCCAGCGATCATTACGAAAATAACGGCAAGGGCTGGTTCTCCACCGATCATTCTTGAAACCTCCATAGCGACAGGGGTCGTCACATTCTTCGGAACAAAGGAGAACTGAATCACTTCTCCAAATCCAAACAGGAGGGTAAGCCAATAACCTGAAAGAATTCCTAACATGCTTGATAATAGGACAGTTGAAAGAAGCTCGTTTTTGTACTTGTTTAGGAGCTTTCTTTGTTTATATAAGGGATAGGCAAGAGCAACGATCGCTGGTCCTAGAAATGCATCGATAACCTTTCCACCGCTAAAATATGTATCGTAAGAAATATCAAAAGATGTGAGCAAGATTACTAGCAAGACCGTGCAAGTCAAGATTGGAATTAGGAATGGATATGGCAGAAGTCGATAGAGAAGAGTAAAAATAAAATAGATTGCAATTGTAAAGATGAGCCAAAACATGGCTTGTAATAAAAACATGACGCTATTCCTTTCGATTTACAAGTGTCTGACCAATGAAGCCAGTTGTGATCATAATAATCCATGTGCTGACAAGAACGATCGGTATTAACCAAAGACTTTTACCATTAAAGAAATCCAAGTGATTCATGACACCAACAGTAACAGGGATAAAAAATAGCGGCAGGTGGTTCAATAAAAACGTAGCCCCTTTTGAAACCCATTGCTCTGGTAATAGGTTTGTATAGAGGCAAACCAAAAGAAGTACCATTCCTATTACACTTCCTGGAATTAATAAACCGAATAACTTTTGGATTGAGACGCCTATAAGATAGAACCCAAACAATAATGCGAGTTGGAGTATGGTGATGAAAAGGTTACTTTTTAAATTCATAACGCGCTACACACTTGTACCTGGGTATTTCAAACGGTGCCACTCTGAATAATCCAATACTTGAGATTTCTTGCGATGCTTTATGAATATCTGGGGTATTTCTCCCTATTTTCTTTTCTGGATATCGCCATTTTTTAGCGAGCGTAATATGAGGACGATACTCTCGGCGATCGACTCTGAAACCGGAATCCTTACAAGCCTCGGCAACCATCTGATGTAAATGCTCTAGGCTCTTGGTCTTCTCCACATCTACATACAGTACACGAGGTTGAGATAATTTTCCGAATGTCCCGATTTTATTTAGCGTGATCTCAAATGAACTTACATTCTCAGTTATTTCCTTTAGTTGTTCACCTAAATCACTTAATTGCTCTTCCTTCGCTTCACCAAGAAACTGCAATGTAATGTGAAAATCATCCGGTTCAACAACATGCTTAAATAGAGATGTATCTAAGTTTTTCTGCACTGACTTCAGCTCAGATTTCATATCTTCGAGCGTGATCGCAATGAAATAATGGGTGCTCATCTATCCCCCACTCCTTTAGATCTGATTATATTCTACCAAAAAACTGAATCTTCTTGCATTTATCTTTTGAGCCGACTTCTTATCCTCTACTTTATCATTTGCTATAATAGGGAACAGTAAAAGAAGCATCACAATAAAACTTATCCTTAACTTTAACCTTTTATTGGATAAAGATAAACTCTTATAAATTTCGAAAGGATGTGGACACATGATTTACGAAAACATGGCTGAACTTATCGGTAATACTCCTCTTCTTAAATTAAACAGGGTTCCGAATCCTGATGGTGCTAAAATATACGCAAAACTAGAATATTTTAACCCAAGCCGAAGTGTAAAAGACCGAGCAGCTTATAACATGATTGCGACCGCTGAAGAAAAAGGATTACTCAAGTCCGGATCGACCATTATCGAACCTACATCAGGTAATACAGGGATTGGACTAGCAATGAACGCTGCTGCTAGCGGATATCCTGCCATCATCGTCATGCCTGACAACGCGACAGAAGAGCGGATCAAACTCCTTAAAGCTTACGGTGCAAAAGTAGTCTTGACTCCTGCTTCTGAGAAAATGCCTGGTGCAATCAAAAAAGCAAAGGAACTAGCTGAGACAATTGAAGACAGCTTTATTCCAATGCAATTTGAAAATGCTGCAAATCCGGATGCACATCGAACGTCTACTGCTTTGGAAATTATTGAAGCGATGAACGAACTAGGAGTTACCCCTGCCGCTTTTGTTTCCACAGCAGGTACGGGTGGAACCGTAACCGGCACTGGAGAAGTACTAAAAGAACATTACCCGAACATGACTGTTCATGTTGTAGAGCCAGAAGGATCTCCTGTTCTTTCAGGAGGCAAACCTGGAAAACATAAGCTCGTTGGAACGAGTCCTGGTTTTATCCCTGATATTCTTAATACCTCGATCTATGATGAAATTATCCAGATAAAAGACGAACAAGCTTACGAAGTAACCCGTAAACTTGCAAGTCAAGAAGGACTTCTTGTCGGTCCTTCATCAGGAGCAGCCGTTTACGCAGCTATGAAAGTAGCTCAGCGACTTTCCCCTGACCAAGTCGTTGTAACGATGACGTGTGATTCAGGAGAAAGGTATTTATCTAGCGATCTTTTTAGTTCCCTATAACGTGAAACGCCATGGCTTACCGCCATGGCGTTTGTTATTTTGCTAGTTCATAAATCGCTTCCGCGTAGATCGCTGCTGCTTTCAGCAAATCACTAACCTCTACGTATTCATCTTTTTGGTGGGCCATCTGTGGTTTACCTTGGAATAACGCGCCAAAGGCAACTCCAGCGTCTAATGACCGGGCATATGTTCCGCCTCCTATTGAAAGAAGCTCGGCAACGTCTCCCGTTTGCTTTTCGTATACTCTTTGTAGTCTTTGAATCAGCTCATGAT
The DNA here is from genome assembly GCF_056158505.1 of Anaerobacillus sp. ABR4_321. Classification (NCBI taxonomy): domain Bacteria; kingdom Bacillati; phylum Bacillota; class Bacilli; order Caryophanales; family Bacillaceae; genus Anaerobacillus; species Anaerobacillus sp. ABR4_321. Next base: position 1,713,163 of record NZ_JBSWTK010000001.1, on the reverse strand, counting down.
CTTCAGGAACGTGATGGGGTGTCATATGATCAATGATGTTCATCGTAATTCCCTCAGGTCCCGTAACTTTATCAAACTGAGTTTTCACCTCACTAAAATCACATGTAACAGGGTATCGAAGATTGATGCCTATTTTACCTCCGTGTAAAGCTGTGTACGAGAACGTTCCTGCGTTCATGGTTAAATCGCCCGTAATGGGATCCTCACAGTTCACTCCCAGCTTTTCACCCTTGAAATCATCGGTGAGCCACTTTGTAATGAAATCGATATAAGTCGTTCCGCCCGTATCAAGACCTACTCCTGAAAGAAATTCTGCTAATCTGAACGCTGCATTATTCCCTTGCTCAGGTTTAGATCCATGCGCTGAAACTCCTTCTATCTCGATGGTCAACGATTCATCTAATGATGTATTCCCACTCAAATGTCTTTGAAATACAAACTCTTCAAAAACCGTTTTTAGTTCAGAAAGCACCTTCTCTTCACCTATTAATACAGCACTAGCGAAATCTGGAACCATATTCAGTCGTTCACCGGCACCGAATGATTTTAACACTAGATCATGTTGCTCTGTCTTCACAGCTGGGAAATGCCATTCAAAATCAGCAATCCCTTTTTCTGCATAAATAATTGGAAAGACTGCGTCTGGCGCAAAGCCCATCACTGGCATTTCTTCTTGCTTGAAGTACGTATCTACACAACGCCACGAACTTTCCTCGTCAGTACCGACGATCATTCGCACTCTCTTCGATAACGAAGGGTATAATTCTTTTACCATGTTCATCGCCCAGTAGGCCGCAATCGTTGGTCCTTTGTCGTCGATCGCTCCTCTTGCATAGAGCTTTCCTTCCCTAAGTTCAGGTTTAAACGGGGGGCTTGTCCATCCGCTACCAGCAGGTACAACATCTACATGACAAAGAATGCCGATCGCTTCTTCTCCATCTCCAAATTCCAGATGACCTGCAACATGGTGAACATCTTTCGTTTGATAGCCATCACGCTCTCCTAATCGAAGCATATAATCTAATGCTTCTCGCACCTTATAGCCAAACGGAGCCTCTTCAGTACTATCCTCTTCGTTCAACACACTTTCGATCTCTAATAAGCCATTAAGATCTGATAAAAGCGCTTCTTTTCTCTTAAGCACCTCTTCTGACCAATTCACTTCACTCATGAACCTCTCTCCTTCCCGATCAAACTCTGATAAACCGGCTTATCACAAATCACAAATAGCTTTGCATCGGCTGGTATCGCTTCATCAAGACGGCGATTGATGTCCATGCGATTTCGATCCGCAACGAGTGTTGCCCCCTGTTGAAGTAATGCCTCAAACGCATCTTTATAAGTTGTCCATTCCTTCCTTACAGGAATTTCATATAAATTTTCTCCGTGTCCTCTACTCAACAGCTGAGAGTATACGCTTGAAATCCCTTTTGTAAATGCAGCTCGTACAGCCATACGAGAGATCGCTTCATTGGATAGTACGAACTCATCTACCTGGACATGGGCGAAATTCTTAATATGTTCTTCCTTCATCACTTCTACTGTCGTATGTATCTCAGTTGACATTCTCTCAATAGAGCTTGCGATGATTAGAGACTTTCCATCTGCTAATAACGAATCATGAATCGAATCATCTGAGAAAACGAGTACTGCCCGGGCCTTTGTAATCGCAGCTTTCTTGAGGACTGCTTCTTCTGCAGCATCACCTTGTATGTAATGGATATGATCCGCAACGATAGGTGTTTTTGGAAGTTTATCGATTATGACGATTTCACAATTATCCGAATCCACAATCTCCGATACTGCATAGGAAGCTTTCTGTGACCAACCTATTATGACGATATGATCTTGTCCGTGATAGTTCAATTTCCCTTCCTCCTTCCTCTTTTTCAGTTCTGCTACTCCGTCCACTAATTTCCCTATGACGACCCCTAAGAGTCCAATTCCAACAATGTAAAGGAATATGGCGTATAACCTACCGCCAACTGTCACTGGAAAATAATCACCATAGCCTACAGTGGTTACAGTAGTCATCACCCACCACATCGAGTCGAATAGTGTGGGAAAGGTTTCCGGTTCGATCAGCCTCATAATGAGCGAACTGATTGCGACGAGAGCGACTGTCGTATAAAACATAAACCAGTTATTTAGCTTTAGTGCATTCTTAATGAATAATCGAACGAACATGATGTTCCTCCTTTCTATAGCCCGCTCCTATAAGAATAGCAAAGGAGGGAAGAAGAAGGAAGATGTAGACAATGGCATGAAAATTTTTGCCGAAATAACCGAGATATTGTAAAATAAACTTTAAAGAGGAGGTGTAAACAGGTAAATTAAAGGGAATTGGCAATAGAGGTGGAATTATACTATTATACTAACAATGCCGATATGTTACTGTGAAAGTTAGAAAATCCTTATTTATCATTACACCAAGTTGGGACTTACCCACAACAGCTAGAAATCACTTCCAGTTTAATACGAAGCACTCAGACCAATCAGACTTTCATCTTATTAATGAGGGAATCATCAGAAAATTAAGTATATCTTTACGTTTCCTTCATATTGTTTTAATAGTGAGAAACTATTCTAAGAGTATGGCATTGATTACACGTTAGGGAGTGGTTCTTTGAGTATTACTTCAACTGATCGAATGATGACCCGTATCAAGTCTATCTATTTATTTATTAGCAAGCATGGTACCGTCAGTACAACGGAGTTAGTTGAAGAGTTTGGTATTACCCAACGAACAGTTCAAAGAGATTTAAATGTCTTGGCCTATAATGAATTAGTCAAAAGCCCAAACCGTGGAGTATGGACTACTACGAGTAAGAAAGTAAAAGTTGGTTAAAGAGTTTACTTACAAGCAAAATTCAAAAGTATGATACACAAAAAGCCATGGACTAGTCCACGGCTTTTTCTATTGTTTATTTAGCTAATTCTTTGTGAAAATCTTTAGGAACAATCACGTTCCCATCTACAAGCTTTACCGACTCATTCACCTTCATATAAGGTTGTCCACTCATTAAGAAATCTGAAAGGAACCCTTCAGAAAGTTCAAGACCCTCAACTTCTCCTGTCTTAGCAATATAAACATCTCTTACCTTACCAAGCTTTTGGCCGTCTTCAGTATGAACTTCTGCTTTACATAACAAGTTGTACGAATAGTGGTTTACCAGTTCTGTCGGTTTAACTTCGTCCTCTCGGTTGTTTATCACAGGTTGACTACCGTTCCATGACAATCCTGAATAAGGGATAAACACACTCTCTTTTTCAGAAACTTCAAAGTCATCATCCGTAACAGGATAATTATCATGTGTATATTGCCCACCTGAAGCTTGAATTGAATTTAAGACGTCTTCAGCATGATGATCCGGCTCAAGATTTTTTTGTTTCGTTTTATCATTACTGATTTCTAAATAGGTCGCTGCATTCAACGATTCATCAAAGTAGACTTGATTCACAGTTTGCTCATCGTTGATACGCAAGTTAATTAGTTCATTCCCAATCTTTAACATCCTATCCTCTCCTTCTTTACTGACTACAAGGTGTATTCCCTTAGTCTGCAAAAAAGAAACGATGGGTTACTTTCTAAGGAGTTCTACTTCCTCTTCAGTCAATTCACGATATTCTCCTACATCTAAATCTTGATCAAGTACAAGATCACCCATGCTGATTCTTTGCAAATAGATGACTTTTTTATCAACCGCTTCGAACATTCTCTTTACCTGATGAAACTTACCTTCGTGAATAGTGAGTTCGATTTGAGAAATAGGTCCTTCTTCAACGATCGTTAGCTCTCCTGGCTTAGTCTTATACCCGTCATCTAACGTAACTCCATTTTCAAATGCCTCAACGTCCTTTTCTGTAACACGTCCATTGATCCTTGCATAGTAAGTTTTTGGAACATGGTGTTTTGGAGATGTCAGATGGTGAGCTAGCTTACCGTCATTCGTAATAACTAGTAATCCTTCTGTATCTTTGTCTAGGCGCCCAACTGGGAAAGGATTAAAAATTTGATCTTCTGGAATAAGGAGATCAATTACCGTTTCCTCTTCATCTTCAGTTGCCGATATGAAACCTGCGGGCTTATTCATCATGATATAGATGTATTCTCTATATTCAACGGTTTCCCCATTAACTGTAACGTGATCATTCTCAAGATCGACGTGCTGTTTAGCATCTTTGATGACTGACTCATCCACTCTAACCGCACCTGTTTTTAAGATTTTTTTTACTTCTTTCCTTGTTCCATATCCCATATTAGAAAGTAACTTATCGATACGCATGTTCAATCGCTCCTTTTTCCATGTAATTTCCAAAAAAAATAAAATATGAGCATAATTATTGTAAATCTAGGGTAAGTAACCGGTAAATGCTAATTTGTACGTTTGGAGTGATAGAATGACTGAAAAAGTTGGACTTTTAGCAACCGCACGAAAGAAAAGTACAAAATCAGCTCCGGTTACGGAGTTTTATCAAAGCCCTTTATTTCAAAAAACATTAGAATACGCATTGCATCACTACGACAGAATGTATTTTTATAATGCCAAAGACGGGCTTTTATTACCAGACGATATGATGGATCCATACGATCTATCTATTAAAACATTAACACACCATCAACGAGAGGAATGGGCGCAAAAGCTTATTTCACAATTTAGAGAGCAAGAGTCCCCTTCTAACATTACTGTTTATTTGCATGGTGGCTCCGTGTATAGAAAACATATTGAACCTCAGCTGAAGCAGTATGAATTTAACTATGAAGTACCTCTCAAAGGACTCGGAATAGGTGAGCAATTGAATTGGTACCAAAAAAATTCAGTGTAACCATGATAAACGCCCAGCAACTATGCCCAGTTCCTTCATAGACTATCTCGTAGTCTTAATAAGGAGGTCATCAACGTTGGATTATCGACAACAGGGGCAGCAATTTCCTGGGTATGGCGGAGGAGGTTACCCGCAATATCCGGGTGGTGGACCAGGCGGAGGACCTGGTGGTGGGCAAGGTTATCCAGGCTATAATTATACAGAAGAACAATTCAACCAGATAAGAAGAAGATTAAATCGTCTAAATAGAAGAGTGAGAAGAATCGAGAGGTACCTCGGAATCCGAGAAGAAGAGATTGACGAGACGAACTACTACGAATAAAACGAAAAACAACTCTTTCACCTCACAAAAATGAAGGCCGAGCGGCCTTCATTTTTAGCGTCTTTTAAGGAAACTGAACCGTTCTCCTAGGACGAGTCCAGCGAGATTCGAACGGTAAGAAAGCCATAGATAGAGTACCCCACCTACCCCAATACCGATCAGTAAATTAACGATAGAAAACAACATGCTTCCACCTTCACTTTGAGATCGATATAGATCAGGCATTGCACTTTCTAAAGGCATCGTTGCTAATTTAGCAGCGAACGCCATACACGTAACGAAAATTCCAATCAGTAAAATCCTTCTAAAAACAAATGCAAACTGAAAATCTGTATACCTTTTAATGATAGCAACAGTAACGATTACAGACGTGATCAGCCCTATATCAGTGGCAATAATTGCTCCTTTTCCTTCAAGTAAGACCACTAAAGGGTATGTTAGTGAAACTTTTAATACAAGTCCTGAAAGCAAACTATATACTGCGAACTTCTGCTTGTTGATTCCTTGTAGAATCGCAGCTGTAACAGAAAAGAGAGCAAACAAGATTGCTGTCGGAGCGTACCACATCAGCAAATGGCTTCCTAAGTCTTGATCTACCGTTGGATAAAGAACGCGAAACACAGGCTCAGAAAGCACTGCAAGCCCAATTGCAGCGGGCGTTGTCAGAAATAGCAACATCTGAAATGTCTGGGTAAGCTGTTTCTGGAGTGCGCCTTCTTTTTGTGACGTAAACGATTTTGTAATTGCTGGAATGATCGTCATCGCAAGCGCAGTGGCGAGCGAAACAGGAATCATGATCAACTTATGAGCAAGCCCTGTAATAATGGCAAAGACAGCTTCATAAGTAGACTCATCGTAGCCGATACTTTGCAGAGCTGGATTGATGAAAAACGTATCGACTTGCAGGTACAACGGAATCGCAAGTCCCACGACGACAAACGGGAACGCGTATGTCACGATTTCTTTGTACATATCACTTAATGAAACATCATGGTCGACCGTGCTTTCCTCTAAGTTACGATCTAAGCTAGGTTTACGCTTACGATAGTACCAGAAAACAACCATTAAACCTCCTACAGCCCCCACAAACGCACCGAACGTTGCAAACGTTGCTGCAGTCTTTTCGTTTCCGTCCAGAAAACGCATAATAATAACACTTGTTACTAATATAAATACGATACGGAAGATCTGTTCCACAACCTGAGACACGGCTGTTGGTCCCATCGATTGTAACCCCTGGAAAAACCCTCGCGTTAAACTCATGATTGGTACGATCAATAAAGCAAGACTGACAACCCTTATAACAAGTGTAACGTCAGCAATGGTATTCCCTTTACTTCCCTCCTCGATTACAAACCTGGCAATCGGTTCTGCAAGGAAGAAAAGAATTAGAAATGCAATAAACCCTGTGAACGTCATGAGCAGCAATCCGGATTTGAATAATCGTCTTCCTGTTCGATAATCTCCGAGCGCGTGATATTTTGAAACAAACTTTGAAACAGCAAGTGGAATTCCAACTGTTGAAAGACTCAGCATAATCGTATACGGGGTATACGCATAATTATACAACGCGATCCCTGGAGTACCCACTAGGGCAGTGAAAGGAAACATATAAATCATTCCAAGTATTCTCGAAAAAAGGGTAGCTGCTGTCAACAGCATCGTCCCTCTAACCACATTCGAATCAGACATTTCTCCAACTCCTACTTCTTACCATTACTCTATATAAATTCGTCAATAATATCCTTTTTTCTACAGTCAATTATAGACACTTCTCCATTTTAAGCTATTTATAAAGGAACAACAAACATTATCTATGATTCGTGACTTTTCTATTTTAAATGAATTATGGTATGTTTGTTTGTAGCAAAATGAGAGAGGTGTAAGCATGAAGTATGATGTTGTCGTGATTGGTGGTGGACCGTCTGGACTCATGGCGTCTGTAGCTGCTGCTGAGCATGGAGCATCTGTCCTACTCGTTGATAAAGGAAATAAACTCGGTAGAAAACTTGCCATTTCTGGTGGCGGCAGATGTAATGTAACGAACAGACTCCCCCTCGATGAATTGATTAAATTCATTCCTGGAAATGGGAAATTTTTATATAGCGCCTTCAATATCTTTGATAATGAAGATATCATTTCGTTTTTTGAAGGCTTGGGAATCAAGCTCAAAGAAGAAGATCACGGCAGGATGTTTCCTGTTACGGATGATGCAAAGTCTGTCGTGAACGCACTCCTTAATAAGGTAAAAGAACTTAACGTAACGATTCAGGTAAATACACCTGTCGAAAAGGTCCTTTATGAAGACGGTGCTGTTGCAGGTGTCTTACTGAAGTCGAATGAGAAGATACCGGCATCGAACGTCATCGTTGCAGTTGGAGGAAAATCAGTTCCTCACACTGGTTCAACAGGAGACGGGTATGCTTGGGCAGAGGAAGGGGGACACACGATTACAGAGCTTTATCCTACCGAAGTTCCCCTCACATCGAGCGAGCCCTTTATCAAAAATAAAGAGCTTCAAGGTCTTTCGCTCCGTGATGTAGCATTGTCAGTTTTGAACCCTAAAGGAAAAGTGATAAAGACACACCGTTGGGACATGATTTTCACACATATCGGACTCTCTGGACCAGCAGTATTACGCTGTAGTCAATATGTTGTCAAAGCATTAAAGAAGTTCAACGCACAATTTATTCCCCTTCAAATCGATGCAGTACCTGACCAAAATGAAGAAGAATTGTATCGCGAACATATGAAGATTGCGAAAGAAGATCCTAAAAAGGCAATTAAAAATATCTGGAAAGGAAAAGTTCCGGAGCGCTACATGCTGTTTCTACTCGAAAGAGCTGGACTATCCCCAGATACGACGTACGCACATCTATCGAAAGAAAAAGTACGAGAATATGTTCGCTCGCTAAAACAATTCCGAGTGGCTGTCGATGGTACGTTACCGATTGACAAAGCGTTTGTTACTGGTGGAGGCGTCTCTCTTAAAGAAATTCACCCAAAAGAAATGGCTTCGAAATTTACGAAAGGACTTTACTTCTGTGGTGAGGTGCTAGATATCCATGGTTATACCGGTGGATATAACATCACTTCAGCTTTCGTTACTGGGTTCACGGCAGGAAAAAGTGCAGCTGAAAGGTAAAAAAGGTATCTGCGATTGCAGATACCTTTTTTCACCTTCTGTTTCTACCACCACTTCGACTGTTTTTCCGTCTGCCATGCGATCGACTTCTATCTTCTCTACCACGTGCAGGATCACGGTCATCCCCCGAAGGTAGAGCGCTCTCTACAGATTTGCGTTCGATACGCTTACCAATCCCCTTCTCGATCATTGGAACTGCTTGCTTATCCTTAGAAGCGATAAATGTATATGCTGTACCACCTTCACCAGCTCGACCTGTTCTTCCAATTCTGTGAATGTAGCTTTCGACATCATGAGGTACATCGTAGTTGAACACATGTGTAATCCCTTCGATATCAAGTCCTCTTGCAGCTACATCGGTCGCGACAAGAAACTGAATTTTTGCTTCACGAAACTTTTTAATGACGCTCTCCCGCTTTGCTTGTGACAGATCTCCGTGTAGTTCGTCAACTAAATAACCCTGCGCTTTTAAATCTCCGTAAAGTTTACTCACTCTACGTTTCGTACGACAGAATATGATACCTAAAAAAGGACGTGCTTCATCGAGCGTCTCCGTTAAGGCTCCAAACTTTCTTCGATCTGTTGTTTCGATCATGTACTGCTGTACAATTTCAACCGTCTTTCCCTTCTCTTTCCCTTTTATCGTTATAGGAGAACGCATAAATCGTTTTGCTAAGCTACGAATATCACTCGATAATGTAGCTGAAAAGAGAGCTGTTTGTCTACTATCTGGCGTTTCGTAAATAATATCCTCAACTTCTTTTAAGAAACCTATATGCAGCATTTGATCTGCCTCATCAAGTATAAGGAAATTTGTTTGAGAAAGGTCGATCGTCTCTCTTCGAATGTGATCTAATAATCTCCCTGGCGTTCCTACTACAATATGAACGTGTTTGTTAAGCTTTGATATCTGCTTCTCTACATCCTGTCCACCATATACGGCAAGAACGTTTACTTCAGGACGCCCATTAACTAGTTTCAATAATTCAGTGGTGATTTGAAGAGCCAGCTCACGTGTAGGCGTAACGATTAGAGCCTGTACATGATCTGCTTCTGTATCTACCTTCTCTAATATCGGTAATAAGAAAGCGAAAGTTTTCCCTGTTCCAGTCTGTGCCTGAGCCATCACATCCTGCCCCTTAAGCATAACCGGGATCGTTTCTTTCTGTATATCAGTGGGTGATTCAATTCCTTGTGATTCAAGGGATTCAACCAAACTTATATCTAAACCCATTCCTTTAAAATCTTTCATAGTGCTTCACCTCTCCATGTAGTATCTCACAAAGCATCCCAAAATTCTTTTAAAAAAATAAAAAAACTGCCTCCTCACGTCCGCTAAAGAGCAGTCGTGTGAGACAGCTTTGCTTTATGCTAAATAGTTTTTCATAACTTTAGATACATAGTTTTGCGTTTCTTTAAATGGAGGGATACCTCCATACTTATCAACGTTTCCCGGTCCGGCATTATAAGCTGCTAGAGCAAGTTCAGTATTCCCACCATATTTACTCAACATTTGCTTAATGTATTTGACGCCGCCTTCGATATTCTGTTTAGCATCAAATGGATCTTCTATCCCGAGCCCACGAGCTGTCGCAGGCATAAGCTGCATAAGTCCAACTGCACCTGCATGGCTAACTGCTGATGGGTTATACCCTGACTCCTGCTTAATAATGGAGTGAACTAGTTTAGAATCCACTTGATGTTCATCGGAGAGTTGCTGAATGTATCCATCTATTTCTAGTGACTTTGTTGAATGACCAGTAGGCTTAAATGACTCCACCGGAGTTTGCTTTGTTAAAGACGTACTGTCGTAAGTAGTTATCTGATCAGATGAAGTGTATGAAATAGCCTGTTCTAGCATTTCAAGAAAAGGAGTGGCTGCCTGCTGATTTCGACTTCCGTTTCCAGGTTGAAATTGGCGCAATGCCTGTAAATCCATCATAGCGCGAATAAGTTCTGCCCTCATGACGACACCTCTAAGTTATCTTTTTCCTTATTATAACAAAGAAAAGGGAGGCTTCTAGACCTATTTTAAAAAGAAAAAATATAATTAATCCTATAATTTTAGTTGGATTAATAGGCGAATGGTACGCCTTCAGAAAAGTCTTCTAAAGGCGTTCCAGTTTATGATGAAACTGTCATGTAATAAATAGGCTGCTTCGATTGCTTTAACAATATTTTTGCAGCCATCCTCGCAGCCTTGCGGTCTTCTGCAAGCACAACGATTTCTTTATCACAAACATCATTTTCCCTTGTCTGTCTACCGAGATAAGAAAGCGGGATGTTCTTTGCTTTCTCATACGGTGTACGGTGCGAAAGAATGTAATCTCTTACATCGATCAAGCAGTATTTATCATCATCAAAGGGATCAACATTGATCGGCTTTAAATACGTATAGGGATGAACGACTTTCCATAGCCCAATCGTTATTGCCGCAACAGCGATAGCCATGCCCCATAGTGTCATCTGGATTCTCTCCTTTTCTTAGGAGGGTTACTTTACTTCACCCTCCCACTTCATCATACCGCCTACCATATTCTTCACTTCATATCCTGCTTCTTGTAAATATTCACATGCATGCTCGCTTCGTCTTCCTGAGCGACAAATCATGATGTGCTCTTCGTTTTTGTTGATCTCATCAAGTCGTTCAGGAATAGTACCAAGACGAATATGTTTAGCCACAGGAATCTTTCCTTCTGCTACCTCTTCATCCTCACGAACGTCGATTAGCGATACGTTTTTTCCCTCATTTAGTAGCTCTTGAACCTCTTCAGGTGTAATCGTCTTAACTTCATTACTCATTTAACATACTCCTTCCTGAACGATTGTTTTCATTGAATGGTTTCTTCACCAAAACAATCCTACATCATTTTTATCTTTAATTCAAGAAATCAATCTGGCAAGCTTTTGAACAAGAAGTTTCTAGTGATACCATGTCACAAATATAACCCATACTATTATTTTTCACTAAAAAGAGTGATTGGTTCGATACCTTTATAAATCAAAAAAAGCCAGAGGTCATTATGACCTCTAGCTTCACTCATTTCACTTTAATAACTTAGTTAGCCACAATATTCACAAGCTTTCCAGGAACAGCGATTACTTTACGAATTGTTTTTCCTTCAAGCTGTCCTTCGATCTTCTCGTGAGCCATGGCAATGTCTTGCATTTCTTCTCGAGTTGCTTCAGCAGGGATCGAAATCTTAGCACGTAACTTTCCATTTACTTGCACGACGATCTCTACTTCATCAACAGTCAGCTTGTTCTCATCAAACGTTGGCCAGCTTGCATAAGCGAGTGTATCAGTGTGACCAAGCACCTCCCACAATTCTTCTGTAAGATGAGGAGCTACTGGAGATAGAAGCTTAACAAAACCTTCCATCAGATTGAATGGTAAAGAATCTTGCTTATACGCTTCGTTCACGAAGACCATCATTTGAGAGATCGCCGTATTAAAACGCAAGCCCTCGAAGTCTTCCGTAACTTTCTTAACCGTTTCGTGATAAACACGCTCTAGGCCATCCTCTGATGCTTCTTTTGAGATCGAGCTTTTTGAAAGGTCACCTTCTCCGTATAAACGCCACACACGATCAAGGAACCTTCTAGCACCGTCTAATCCATTGCTTGACCATGCGATGGAACCTTCGAATGGTCCCATAAACATTTCGTAAAGGCGAAGTGTGTCTGCTCCATGCGTTTCAACAATTTCATCCGGGTTAACAACATTCCCCTTAGATTTACTCATCTTCTCATTGTTTTCACCAAGGATCATCCCTTGATTTCGTAGACGCTGGAATGGCTCTTTCGTTGGAACGACGCCAATATCGTAAAGTACTTTATGCCAGAAGCGAGCGTATAGCAAGTGCAGAACCGCATGCTCCGCTCCTCCAATATACATGTCTACAGGAAGCCAAGCTTCAAGTTTCTTTGGATCAGCCAACATTTGATCATTATCTGGATCGATGTAACGAAGATAATACCAGCAGCTTCCCGCCCATTGAGGCATGGTATTTGTCTCACGGCGTCCTTTCATACTAGTCTTCGGATCAACTACATTTAGCCATTCATCAATGTTAGCAAGTGGAGATTCTCCCGTTCCTGAAGGCTTGATCTCTGTTGTTTCAGGTAAAGTGACTGGAAGATCTTGTTCAGGAACAGCACTCATCGTTCCGTCTTCCCAATGGATGATTGGAATTGGTTCTCCCCAATAACGTTGACGGCTGAACAACCAATCTCTAAGTCTGTATGTTGTCTTTTTCTTACCTTTGTTCTTTTCTTCAAGCCACTGGATACTCTTAGTGATCGCTTCTGTTTTATCAAGTCCGTTCAGGAAGTCTGAATTAACATGCTCCCCTTCTTCAGTGTAAGCTTCTTTCGAAATATCTCCACCTGCTACAACTTCTTTTATCGGTAGGTCGAAAGCTGTTGCGAACTCGTAGTCACGCTCATCATGAGCAGGCACCGCCATGATAGCTCCAGTACCATAGCTCATTAGAACATAGTCTGCTACCCAGATCGGAAGCTTCTCATTGTTGATCGGATTGATCGCATATGCCCCTGTGAAGACGCCTGTTTTTTCTTTCGAAAGTTCTGTACGCTCAAGATCACTCTTCGTTTGCACACTTGAACGGTAGTCTTTTACTTTTGCAGCTTCAGAATCAGTTGAAATAAGGTCCACTAGAGGATGTTCTGGCGCTAGAACCATATACGTAGCTCCGAACAGTGTATCAGGACGAGTCGTAAAGACATCGATCGATTCATCATGTCCGTCGATTTCAAACGTTACTTCAGCACCTTCTGACTTCCCGATCCAATTGCGCTGCATCTCTTTAATACTTTCAGACCAGTCTAGGTCTTCAAGATCTTCTAGCAAGCGGTCTGCGTACTCTGTGATTTTCAACACCCACTGTTTCATTGGTTTACGTACTACCGGGTGTCCACCTCTCTCACTTTTACCATCGATGACTTCTTCATTAGCTAGAACCGTTCCTAGAGCTGGACACCAGTTCACAGCAACTTCATCTACGTAAGCAAGACCTTTTTCATATAGTTTTGTGAAAATCCACTGTGTCCATTTGTAGTAGTTTGGATCGGTCGTATTTACTTCTCTATCCCAATCATACGAGAATCCAAGTTCCTTGATTTGGCGACGGAACGTGTTGATGTTTTGCTGAGTAAATTCACGTGGATTGTTACCTGTATCAAGAGCATACTGCTCTGCTGGAAGACCAAACGCATCCCAACCGATCGGATGCAATACGTTGTACCCTTGCATTCGTTTCATACGTGACAATATATCTGTAGCTGTATACCCTTCTGGATGGCCTACGTGCAGACCTGCTCCTGATGGATATGGAAACATATCGAGAAAATAAACTTTTTCTCCCTCTGCTTCTTCAGTCGTTTTAAACGTTTTATTCTGTTCCCAATAGTGTTGCCATTTCTTTTCGATCGATTTGTGATCAAAAGACATGCTAGCTCTCTCCTTCCAACTATCCATAAAATAAAAAACCTCCCATCCCTGTCTATAAACAGGGACGAGAGGTTGAGAATCTGTTATTCACAATCACCCGCGGTACCACCCGGATTAGTGCTGAATCGCACTCACTTAAAACCTTTAACGCAGGCGGACGGGGCTCCCTACTATCTTTCAGGATTCCGATTCAAAGGCGAGTTCATAAAGTTTCTATGTTAACTTTCACCACCCGTTAACTCTCTTAAAGTAGAAGCTTTATTACTATTCCTCATCATAATCTTTCAGTTTAATCTCAGTATATAGTTTGTATTGTATGAATACTTCAGAAAATTGTCAAGAACATTATCATTTTAGACGGTCACATAGGGGTTTATACATTAGGAAAAATCTTTCAACAGTAAGATTTCCGTATGAGGCCTGACACGATACGAAAGCAATAAGGTAAGAAGACAAAGAGAACTCTAAACAAAGTAAAACGCACCACTGTGGGTGCGTTATCCTTCTCTATATTTCTTTTGACTAGCTGAGTCATCTTTGGATTTTGGTTTCTGCTTTTCTTCTTTTTGCTCTTCTTTCAGGTCTTCAAGTGGAATAGGGTCTACATTCATCTCAGAAACATCTTCATCGAGCTGATTTCGCTCTTGATCTGGAAGCTGTTCTGGATTATTCGTTTCGCCTTTTTTATGACGCTTTTCATTATCTTTCATACGCTCACCTCTTTATCTGTGTATAGTCTTCTTTACCACGACCTAAATATTCCCAAACATTTAAAAAGGTTTGGAGAAGCCTTTTGAAAGTGATAAAATTTGATTATTATTCTGGACGGGCGCCGTTCGAAAGAGGAGTTGCTCCAATTATGAAATTTGATTATCTTCCCGACCACTTTGGAACTGACATGCGTTACTACTCGTTTAATCATTTCCTACGTCAGACATTCGGTCATAAGGTATTTAAAGTACCTTTAGATGGAGGGTTCGATTGTCCAAACAGAGATGGGAAAGTCGCACACGGAGGTTGTACGTTTTGCAGCGTTAGTGGCTCTGGTGATTTTGCAGGTGATCGCAGAGATGACCTCGTTACACAGTTTAATACGATAAAAGACCGAACTCGTGCTAAGAAGTGGAAAGATGCGAAATACCTCGGTTACTTCCAAGCGTTCACCAATACTTACGCACCAGTTAACGAACTTCGTGAAAAATATGAAGTCATATTGCAACAGGAGGGCGTAGTTGGTCTTTCGATCGCAACTCGACCAGACTGCCTTCCGGATGACGTAGTCGACTATTTAGCTGAACTAAACGAGCGGACATTTTTAATGGTGGAGTTAGGATTACAAACAGTACATGACCATACAGGTGATCTGATCAATAGAGCTCACGATTTTGATTGCTATGTTGAAGGGGTAGAAAAACTAAGGAAACATAATATAAACGTCGTTTCACACATCATAAATGGTTTACCTGGAGAAACACCTGAAATGATGATGGAAACTGCAAGAGCGGTATCAAAATTAGACGTACAAGGAATCAAGATTCACCTGTTACACCTTTTGCGTAACACAGCTATGGTTAAGCAGTACGAGAAAGGCATGCTCGATTTCTTAGACCGTGATACTTATGTGAACTTGGTAGTCGATCAGTTAGAAGTAATTCCTGAAGACATGGTGATCCACAGGATAACTGGTGATGGTCCTGCAGAGCTGTTGATCGGTCCAATGTGGAGTACCAATAAGTTCGGTGTATTAAACGCGATAAGAGATGAAATGATTCGTAGAGATACTTGGCAAGGAAAGTTTGCAACAGGAGGAAAGGTAACAACATGACACTACAAAGGATACTCCCCTTCACGAGAACACTGTTAGATTCCGTCCTTGAAAAAGGTAGCATCGCCATAGATGGAACATGCGGGAACGGACACGATACGCTCTATCTTGCAGAACGTGTTGGTGAAGAAGGTAAAGTTTATGGGTATGACATTCAAGAGGAAGCATTGCTAGCTACTAAAGCGCGCCTCGAAAAAGAAGGGCATCTCTCACAAGTAAACTTGATTCACAGCAGCCATGCTCATGTATTAGACACCATCGAAGAGACAGATAAAGGACAAGTCGCAGCAGCGATCTTTAACCTTGGTTACCTTCCAGGTGGTGATAAATCGATCGTCACCAATCCGAAGGATACGCTAGAAGCCGTTTCTTCTATATTAGAACTACTAAAACCTGGTGGACTGTTGATCGTTGTCGTTTACTCTGGTCATCCAGAAGGTAAAAAAGAAAGTGACGCTGTACTTAAATTCACATCTGAATTAGACCAACGTGATTACCAAGTATTACGATATGGTTTTATAAACCAAAAGAACAACCCACCATATGTACTCGCAATAAGCAAAACATAGGGGCAGCTCTAGCTGCCCCTATGTTTTATAGAATTCCCATCGATTCGATATGCTCTCTTGTACGCTCTGTTCCAAGCTCGTGGATCTTTCTGTAGATCTGTTGAAGATGATCATCGTAATCATGGTTATTCTTATCTTCATGATAATTTGTAGGCACATGCGCTCGATAGAGTGATAACCGACTATCTGTGTCAGCTAAATCAAATAGTTCACTTAAATGAAAAACATCTTCTTCATCGGCATCTATTTCAAAGTTATAGGATGAAGCCCCTTGGTCTTCTAAAATTTCACCAGATCCAACCGCTACGTAATACCGTTTCTTCATTGTGGAAGTCCCCTTTCAAGTTTCTATAGGTTACTTTTCTCACGAAGAGACGTTTTTTATACCTTTTTTACTGAGAAGCCTTATGGATCCTTCTATATACCCACCCATTAAAATAGAAAAACAAACTCGACTTCCCACCTTTTTGGATGATTTTTCTAGCAAGCGACCGTACATCTTTCTGTCTCATGACTTTTTTATCTGCAAGATAAATTCCAAGGAGTCCTTTATTAATCAAACGGTGGAAGTTCGAATGTGGAAGGTTTTTCACACTCTTATCTGCTTCTTTAATGAAATGCCCTACACGTGCTGCGAGTTCATCATTGTCTTGATAATAAAAACAAAAGTTTAGATCTCCACCAACACGATCCTCTTCCTGATCAATAAAATAGTCAAGCATAATATGAAGACCCTGGACCCATGGAAAATAACCTTTCTTAATACGATCTGTACTACCTTTTGGCATCGTTCCCCCAAGTGAATAAGAAACGAGACAAAAGATGCCGAGTGTGGAGCCTGCACATGCAGAAAACTCATGCCAAGACATATCTGGTAGCTTTTCTTTATTATAATTGAACCATTTCTCTAACCTTGGAACACGTTCTTCCGGAATCACGTGCTTATGTATTTGCAAGTCACAGTAGTATTGACATAGTTCAAGGAGCGCAGGCTGAACTTCCTCAAAGTTAGGAAGATCTCTCACCACATCCTGACATGTCTTCACTAACGCTTTAAGATAACCGCCATCGTCTTGCTCTTCTCTATAGCGATAATAATTGTACGTCAGCTCTACTTTGGGAGAAAGTGCGTGGATCATCGATTCGTGAAGAGCACTGAAATCTTCAGGGTTAAGCGAAGTGCTCCTATCGCATAAATTATCGAGATAATCACTTATCGTTTGATAGGCGGCTATGAATTTAATCGATTGATCAATATTATTACCTGCGAGCAACCCATAGATGGCACCACCTTCACAGTGAAAAGTTTTGGAATCAATACTAGCGATCGCCTGCGTTCGAAGTTCTTTGTTCGGAATTCGTTCGGCAAATTCCTTCCACTCACTCAGCTCTTTGTGCACTCTCGGTAACACACGTTTGTAAATGTTTAACATCAACGTCCATGGTTGAGTAGGTACATTCAATAAACTCCACCCCTAATCGTCAGTTTAATTCCACACCTATATCTTCCAACAGATCGAGTCTCAGTTGTGCAAATGACAATGCGGACCTAAAAACAATTTCACGTTCTGGTTCATTGAATACTTCATGGTAAAAATTTTCCCATTCTTTATAAGACTTATCGGTTGAAGGGATTCGATCGAACCATGACCTCACTGACTTTTTATCTACGATACGATCATCACCGGCCTGTACTAATAGAAGAGGGAGATCAGAGAAAGCTTTCGCGCCTTCGTTTGCTATCCTCATTGCTTTCACTAATTCTCGATACCATCTTACTGATACTTTTTTCACAATAAGCGGATCTTCAAGATCTCTTACATGGAAATCTTTGTTTCTAGTTGCAAGTCCGGGCTCAAGCTGTGAATTTAACCGAAGCGAAGGAACGATCGGGTTTAACATTTTGGATACGAGATCAAGGCTTTTCTTAGGTGGATTAACAAGTCCAACACAAGGAGATGACAGGATAACGCCTGATAACGAAAGCTCTTTCTCCATAATAGTACGGATAACAGCAAGTCCCCCCATACTATGCCCAAGTAAAAAGACAGGCAGTTGAAATTCATGTGCTGCTTTAACCCACTTTTCAATCGTTTCGATATATTGATCGAATGAATCGATATGACCTCTTCTCCTTGAACTTTCACCTTGCCCAGGCAAATCCCCTAAAACCACATGAAACCTTTCATCTAACCATTTGGAAACAAGCCAATCATAACGGCCGTGATGCTCCCCTGCTCCGTGAACTAAAACGATTACCGCTCTTGCACCTTCAGTTTGTTTTATCTTCATGGGTATTGCCCCCTTATCCGACTCTTTTTTGTTACACTACGTTTATAAGTACTTATTATCGATAGGAAGTTGGGATCTTATGTTGTATGAGTATAAAGGAAAAAAACCTGTCATTCATGAAACAGCCTATATTGCGGATTATACTACCATTACGGGTGATGTGACAATTGGAGAGAGCAGCAGTGTTTGGTTTAATACAACGATACGAGGTGATGTCTCACCTACCATTATAGGAAAAGGAGTGAATATTCAGGATAACTCAGTTCTTCATCAAAGTCCTAATCTTAAGCTCATTTTAGAAGATGGTGTAACAGTTGGTCATCAAGTTATTCTTCATAGCAGCCACATCAAAAAGAATGCCCTTATCGGAATGGGGTCGATCGTTTTGGATGGTGCAGAGATAGGCGAAGGTGCTTTCGTAGGAGCGGGCAGCCTTGTGCCACCTGGAAAGAAAATACCAGCTAACACCCTTGCATTCGGCCGGCCAGTGAAAGTTATTAGAGACCTGACAGATGAAGACAAGCTTGATATGGACCGCATAAGAAGAGAATACAAGGAGAAGGCGGCATATTACAAAGCACAATCGCCTCTTTAAACAGAGTACCGCGTATAATTCCGGTAGGCTTGTGGAAAATTACCACTACAATCCTATTGGATAGAGGTGACTACCTTGTACAAATTAACGATTGTTTTGATCGTCTTGGTCATCATCACCCTGGCAATCGGAGCTTTCATGACTTACCGCCTCGGGCAAAATCAAAAAGGTGATTACGAAAATCAAGGTGATGCAAAAGTAAAAGCGTCGTTTTTCAGCAATCCTATCTACTTAGTTTATCTAATCGGTACAGCACTCGCGATCGGGTATGTTATTTACTTCGCTTTAATATGATGAGAAGAGACCAGGTTTAGCCTGTCTCTTTTTTTGTTTACTATTGCAAAATAAATCTTAATGATTCTTTAATATGTCCTTAATAGTCCCACTAAACGCCTCCTTTATGATGAAAGTAACAAAAAGTGAAGGGGGATTATTTTGAGTAAAGTAGTTGGCTGGCTTCACGAACAAGAATGTTCTGTTTTTCGGTTCTTAAACTTAAAATGTCACTCTCGATACCTTACTACCTTCATGGGAACCATCACACACATAGGTGGTGCACGTGCAACGATTATTAGCACATTGTTATTATTCATATTCTTACCTTTTCCGTACAAAACATTAGCACTTCAAAGTGCCGTGGCACTTACTTTAAGTCACCTTCCCGTACATTTCATAAAAAAACATTACCCAAGAAATAGACCTTATCTAGCGATACCCGAGACAAAAATGCTTGTATATCCATTGAAGGACCATTCTTTCCCTTCAGGCCACACGACAGCTATTTTTTCTGTCGTCACACCATACATCCTAGTCATTCCATCTCTTGTAATCCCATTACTGGCGATTGCAGCAACAGTAGCTCTCTCACGGATTTATCTTGGTCATCATTATCCATCGGATGTTCTTGTTGGAATCATACTTGGAATGGGCAGCGCTTTTATTTCTGCAATTTGGTTAGCTTAATTAGAGGAATGGGGGACGATTATGAAGTTAGCGCTTTTCACGGACACCTACTATCCAGAAGTAAACGGTGTGTCAAAAACTCTCGGGAGATTGACCTCATACATGGAGAGGCATTCGATCGAGTACAAATTGTTTGCTCCTGATTCGAATAATGATGTGGACTTATTCTCTAGCAACATCCATCGTTTTGCCAGTACAAAGTTCTTCCTTTATCCAGAATGTAGGATGGCTCTCCCTAAGTTAGGGCTGTTACGGAAACAATTACAGGGTTTCAATCCAGATTTATTACACATTGCTACCCCATTTAATATCGGATTAAGCGGACTCCATTATGGAAAAAAACTTTCTATTCCCATGGTGGCTTCTTACCACACGAACTTTGACTCTTACCTCAATCATTATCATCTCGAATGGTCCGCTCCGTTTATTTGGAAGTATCTACTTTGGTTTCACCAACCGTTCTCATCTATCTTCGTTCCGTCTAAAGATACGCTCGATCGCCTTCAAGAAAAAGGGTTTGATCAGCTTAAGTTATGGAAACGAGGGGTAGATTGTACGCAGTTCTCTCCCTCCAAAAAGTCTAATGCTGTAAGGGAACGGTATGCCATCAAAGAAAAGTATATCTTTTTATTTGTGAGTAGACTTGCTCCAGAAAAAAACCTCGAAACACTCAGAAAGATAATGTGGAAGCTTCCACAAGGGATCAAAGACCACTCACGATGGCTAGTCGTAGGAGATGGACCATCCTTACCGAAATTCAGAGAGAATCTCCCAGATAATGTAACCCTTACTGGTTATAAGCATGGTGAAGAGCTTTCTGAGCTATATGCGAGTGCAGACTTATTCGTTTTTCCTTCAGCTACCGAAACATTCGGCAATGTAGCGCTTGAGTCTCTCGCATCAGGCACACCAGTCATCGCAGCAAATGCAGGCGGGTTGATCGAAGTGGTTTCTCACAACCGTAACGGTGTCCTTTGTTCTCCTTATTCAGAAGCAGACTATATACGTTCTATTGAAAGGTTACTAGAAGACCCGACCGAACGTTTGATGATGGGGTATGAAGGTAGAAGGTATGCCCTTACTCAATCCTGGGATGCCATATTCGGCAGGTTGGTTGAAGATTATGAAACTGTAATCGGAAACAAAAAAGTCGCGCAGTACGCCTAAAACCCTGAGAGGAAGAGTGACATGAAATTAGCAGTATTTGGAGCAACCCGTATAGGAGTCACAGCAGCAGCTACGTTTGCAGCAAATGGGTATGACGTTATTTGCGCTGATGATGATAAAACAATTATTTCAGCACTTAAGAATGGGTCTGTTCCTTTCAATGAAAGTGGTTTACAGGAACGATACAATGAGGCCCTAAGAACGGGCATGTTAGCCTTCTCCACAAATAAACTGGCTGCCGCTGCAGAAGCTAGCTATCTCCTATTCACCGAATCACTTCAAACAAATGAAGACCAAGTTCCAGATCTTACGAACCTTTACCGTTTCATCAGACAAATTGCAGTGAGCGTTCAATCTCACAAAACATTTATTATCAAGAGTACGGTGCCACCTGGAACTACGACCAGAATCCATAATATCCTTATCGAACAAGGATTGACTGAACAAGATTTCGAAGTTATTCACAATCCAGACTTCTCACGACCGGGGACGATCGTGAAAGATTTTACACATCCATCTGAGTTAATTATAGGTACCTCCTCTTTGAGGGGGTGTCGATTGATGGAGTCATTCTATTCTCCACTGACGAACGCTCTTCAATTTATGGATTATGCTAGCGCTGAATTGATGAAATATGCGTGCCACACATACCTTGCTTTAAATAGTTCTTGCCTAAATATGATCGCAGGTATGGCAGAGAGATACGGAGCAGATGTGGAAGTTATACACGGGGCACTCCGTGCAGATCCACGAATGGGACATCACTCAAGACATCCAGGCTCTTTCTATCAAGGTAACGAAAGCATATCGAACGTTTCAACGTTTCGAGAAATGGAAAACCAGTCGTTTTCTGGCTCAAAGCTTATTAATTTGATAGAGGAAATCGAACGATATCAACCCGAAATTCTCACACAAAAACTTAAAGATTTTCTAGGAACACTACACGGCTCAATCATTGGGGTTTTAGGAGATTCATATACAAAAGAGGCTCCCTCTCCTTCAGACCTTGTATCAAAACGGCTTGAAGAAGAAGGGGCCGAAGTTAGATTCTTTGATCCTTCTATGGAACATCACCACTCGAGCCAGTACCGTTCGTTGATGAACGATACTGTTTCAAACTGTGATGCTTTGCTATTATTAACCGAATTACCCCTTATTCAGAATGTTGATTGGGGTCAAGTGGTGAAACGTCAAAGATTGCCTTTACTCGTGGATGGACATAACTTATTCACGTTGGAAGAAGCAAGAAAGATCGCCAATGAGCATGACCTAATTTATTGCTCTATCGGAAGACCAAACATTTATAAGGGGTTAGGAGCCATTTCTGTTCAACAGTCAATATAGGCGCTGTGAGTAACTTTCCCTCAAGGTCTTGCTAACAGAATTGCTTTCAAGCTTCGCATGGTCTGCGAGCATCTTTGCGGCACTTGGTAACTTTTCTGTATTCGGCCAATAGTCTTGCTTAAAAAGATGAGAACGCTTTAATGCTTTTCCACAATGAATAAAACATTCGACCACTTCGACTCCTATTCCTAAAGAAGGAATATTCCCAAATGCCTCGCAGTCTTTAAGTAAGCCTTCCTCTTTAACGATACTCGCTTTACCGTTGATTCTAAGGCTTTCCTCCCTGCCTGGAACAAGAAATAACAACCCTACATTGGGGTTCTCCAAAATATTCAGTAGGGAGTCCATCCGTTTGTTCCCCGGCCTTTCCGGGATTAGAAGGTGTTTTTTATCGATCACTTTCACAAATCCTGGTTGGTCTCCCCTCGGGGATACATCGCTTCCCGAATGAGATGCTGTAGCGATTGTTAAGAAAGGTGAATGTGAGATAAATCGTTCACAGTTATCATCTAAGAAGTTGATCACCTTGTTGGCAGCTAACTTCCCCGGCTCTCCTCCAATTGATCGTAACTCTTCTAGCGATTCAACTTTCTGTCCAAAAACGTCTGACATGGTAGCCCCCTAACTAAATCTCAACTATTTCAAGTTTACCATTAAATGGCTTTTGCGCGTTGGGTAGTTCTGTCATATGACGTTATATAACTTTTACGCTACTTAAACCGCACAAAAAAGCTGTCGAGCATATCTCGACAGCTTGCTAGGCCTCATAGGCTTACTATTTTATTGGTTAGCACCCTTTTTAAGAGCTTCTGCTTTATCAGTGTACTCCCATGGTAATTCGATGTCTGTACGTCCAAAATGGCCGTAAGCAGCCGTTTGCTTGTAAATTGGGCGTCGCAGATCTAACATCTTGATGATCCCTGCTGGACGTAGGTCGAAGTTATCTCGCACCAGTTGTACTAGCTTCTCTTCAGATACGGTTCCAGTGCCAAACGTGTCGATCGAAATCGATACAGGTTGAGCTACTCCAATCGCATAAGCCAACTGTACTTCACAACGATCAGCAAGTTTTGCTGCTACGATATTTTTAGCTACGTAGCGCGCTGCATAAGCCGCTGAACGGTCAACCTTTGTAGCATCCTTACCTGAGAATGCGCCACCACCATGACGTGCATATCCGCCGTAAGTATCCACGATGATCTTACGCCCTGTTAACCCTGCGTCACCTTGAGGTCCACCGATTACAAAGCGACCAGTAGGATTAATGAAATACTTTGTATCTTCATCGATCAATTCTGGAGAAACAACAGGTTTAACGACGTGCTCTTTAATATTTCGTTGAATTTGCTCAAGCGAAACTTCTGGATGATGCTGTGTAGAGACAACGATCGTATCGATACGTACCGGCTTACCTTCTTCATCATATTCTACTGTAACCTGGGTTTTGCCATCCGGACGAAGATAAGGTAGGATTTCCTCTTTTCTTACTTCGCTTAAACGACGTGCCAACTTATGAGCTAAAGAAATCGGTAGAGGCATAAGTTCAGGAGTTTCATTACAAGCATACCCAAACATCAACCCCTGGTCACCAGCACCAATCGATTCAATCTCATCGTCAGACATTTGGCCTTCACGTGCTTCTAAAGCCACGTTCACACCAGCAGCAATATCAGCTGACTGTTCATCGATCGATGAAAGGACTGCACATGTTTCAGCGTCAAAACCATATTTAGCACGTGTGTATCCAATCGATTGGACCGTTTCACGAACGACTTTCGGAATATCTACATAGTGAGATGTAGTGATCTCTCCGGAAACCAACACTAGTCCAGTCGTGACTGTAGTTTCACATGCAACGCGCGCATTAGGGTCGTGCGCAAGAATATCATCCAGAATCGCATCAGAAATTTGGTCTGATATTTTATCTGGATGCCCCTCAGTTACTGATTCAGAAGTAAACAAACGACGATTACTCACTTAAGTACCTCCTTAAGGATTCATTCCTATTTAATATAGTGTAATGGATACGGTACTCATTTCCCTAATAGTGTTGTCGAAACGAGACATCGAATTCAATAATAAACGGTAATATTACGCTTTTTTCCAAAAACGACAATAAAAAAGCCCTTTCCTTCATCATAAAGGGAAAGGAGCTGAAGTCTCTTGCCTTTCGCCTCTTATCTTCCAAGACAATAAGTCTTGCAGGTTAGCACCTTAATCCACTATATGAGGAGTTGGTTGCTGAGCTTCATAGGGCCTGTCCCTCCGCTTACTCGGGATAAGAGTATCCATTCTCGAAATATAATATCGTAGTTCGCTTTCTCTGTCAATCTAATGACACAAGCCCTAATTAGAAAGGTCATTCACCTTTTTTTCACTTTTCAAGGAAAAATCCATAGATTAGTATAGAATAATTAAATGAATGTGTTATACTAATTTTGAGTTAAACAAGTTCAGAAAAGATCTTGATGAAATTTTATTATAAAGGATGGGTTTAACGTATGAAAACAGCTTCCTTCTCTTCACCACTTTTGGATGCCATTTTAAATAAGAATAATCCGCATGTTAATTTATCAGTTTCTGAACTGGTAGAACGTTCACTATCGATGAAAGAGGGAACATTAACATCCACTGGCGCTCTTCGTGTTGAAACAGGCAAATACACTGGACGTTCTCCAGAGGACAAGTTCATTGTCCGTGAAGAATCAACAAAAGACAAAATCAACTGGAAAACAAACCAGTCTATCTCTTCAGAACATTTTGAAAGCCTTTACACTAAGGTTCTGGATTACCTGGGAGAGAAAAAAGATCTTTATGTTTTCAAAGGGTTCGCTGGAGCAGACCAATCAGCAAGACTACCCATCCAGGTTATCAATGAATATGCATGGCACAACTTGTTCGCACATCAGCTTTTCATCCGCCCAAATGAATCTGAATTAAAAGGACATGAAGCAGAGTTCACTGTCATTTCTGCACCTGGTTTTCAAGCTAACCCAGACAAAGATGGCACGAATTCAGAAACGTTCATTATTATTTCATTTGAAAAACGTACCGTCTTAATCGGTGGCACTGAGTATGCAGGTGAGATTAAGAAATCGATCTTCACTGTCATGAACTACTTACTACCTGAGCGAAATATCCTTTCCATGCACTGTTCGGCGAACGTAGGAAAAGAAGGCGATGTGGCTCTCTTCTTCGGTCTATCAGGTACAGGAAAGACGACGCTATCAGCAGACGCAAACCGTCGCTTGATCGGTGACGATGAACATGGCTGGTCGATGAACGGTGTCTTCAACATCGAAGGTGGCTGCTACGCCAAATGTATTAATTTGTCTAGAGAAAAAGAGCCTCAAATTTGGGATGCAATTCGATTCGGCACTGTTCTTGAGAACGTTGCACTAGACAACAATTCGAGACTGCCTGATTATGATGATACAAGTTTAACTGAAAATACGCGTGCTGCATATCCAATCGACGCCATTCCTAATATTGCGGTTCCGAGCGTAGCGGGTCACCCTAACACGATTATCTTTTTGACTGCAGACGCTTTCGGGGTCCTACCGCCAATCAGTAAGCTGACAAAAGAGCAAGCGATGTTCCACTTCCTTTCTGGTTACACAAGTAAGCTAGCCGGAACTGAAAGAGGGGTTACGTCTCCACAAGCAACGTTCTCCACTTGCTTTGGTGCACCGTTCCTACCACTTCCTGCTCACCGATATGCAGAAATGCTGGGTGAAAAAATCATGGAACATGATGTTGAAGTCTTCCTAGTAAACACAGGCTGGTCAGGCGGAAGCTACGGCGAAGGTGAGCGTATGAAACTTTCTTATACTCGTTCGATGGTTCATGCTGCTCTTAATGGAGAGCTCGACAGTGTCGAAACGAAAAAAGATCCGATCTTCGGTTTACATGTTCCTGCCCATTGCCCAGGGGTTCCTGCAGAAGTTCTTCAACCGAGGCAAACATGGAATGACAAAGATAAATATGATGAGAAAGCAAAAGAACTTGCGACTCAGTTCGTGAAAAACTTTGAGAAATTCTCAAACGTTTCAGATGAGATTAAAAACGCAGGACCTACTATTAACCTATAATTCAAAAAGCACCCTCAGCGGGTGCTTTTTTTATTTCCTGTTGCTTGTAGGCAAACACACAATGATGCTTTCTACATAAGCTATAGTATTTCAATGTGCCTATTTTGAATGGCAACAGGAGGTTATTCAAATGCCAAAAGGCTGGATCACGAAAACGATCATATTTATCGCAATATGTTCACTTTTTCTTATGTCTGCATGTAGTAATAACAGTGATAACACGGTAAGAGTTGCCGAGGTAACCCGCTCCATCTTCTATGCTCCTCAATATGTTGCATTGTCTGAAGGGATATTTGAGAAGCATGGAATCAATGTTGAACTAACCACCACATGGGGTGGAGACAAAACCATGACGACGCTCTTATCTGATGGAGCAGACATCGCACTCGTAGGATCTGAAACCTCTATCTATGTGTATGCTCAAGGGACTTCTGATCCAGTAATTAATTTTGCGCAACTCACACAAACTGATGGCACTTTTCTTGTTTCAAGGAAGGCGATGGAGCATTTTAAATGGGTCGATGTAAAAGGAAGTACATTTCTTGGTCAGCGTAAAGGTGGAATGCCTCAGATGGCAGGAGAGTTCGTTCTGAAGGAAAAAGGCATCGATCCTCACAATGATATGACGCTGATCCAAAATATTGATTTCGCCAACATCGCAAATGCCTATGCTTCTGGAAAAGGAGATTTTGTGCAGCTTTTTGAACCGACTGCCAGTATATTTGAAGCTCAGGGACTCGGCCACATCGTCGCTTCTTTCGGAAAAGAATCCGGCAAGATTCCTTATACAGTCTACATGGCTAAGGATAGCTTCCTTAAGAAAAACGATGATGTTGCTACACGTTTTACAGCTGCTATTTATGAAGCACAAGCTTGGGTAGACACTCATTCATCCGAAGAGATCGCAAAATCCATTCAACCCTACTTTGAAGACACCGAGTTGTCATTGATCACCACGGTTGTTGACCGCTATAAAAGTCAGCATTCTTATGCTACAAATCCAATTCTAGATGAAGAAGAGTGGAACAATTTACAAACGATTATGGATGAAGCGGGGGAACTCCCGAAACGGATCGATCATAAGACTTTAGTGGATACCACCTTTGCAGAAAAAGCACAGCAATAGGAGGAAATCCAATGTCATTTCTTCATCTTGATGCCATCACACATGTTTATTTCACGAAAGAATCTGCAAAAGTCGCAATCTCAGACCTTACTTTTCATATTGATGAGGGGGAGTTCGTATCATTGCTCGGACCTTCGGGATGTGGTAAATCGACTGTTCTTTCTCTCATTTCAGGATTGCAATCTCCCACTAGCGGAACCATAACACTCCAGAACAAGGCCATTACTGCACCGACTGAACAAGTAGGATACATGTTGCAGCAGGACTATTTGTTTCCGTGGAAGACAATCGAAGAGAATTGTTTACTCGGTTTAAAGCTTACCGACCAGATTACGACAGAGAATAAAGAAAAAACGTTAGGGTTTCTTGAAGAAATGGGCTTAGGTGATGTTAAAAATGCCTATCCAAACCAGCTGTCGGGTGGGATGAGGCAGCGAGTAGCTTTAGTTAGAACACTCGCCACACAGCCCGATTTGCTACTGTTAGACGAACCGTTTTCAGCGCTCGATTACCAAACGAAATTGAAACTGGAGAACCTTGTATCTTCTATCTTAAAAACTAGGAAAAAGACAGCGTTACTCGTTACTCATGATATCGGTGAAGCAATCGCGATGTCTGACAGAGTTATTCTTCTATCGAAGCGTCCTGGAAAGCTAGCAAAGATCTTTGAAATTCCAGAGCATCTCAGAGAACTCACACCGTTTGAAGCAAGAAATAATCCAGACTTTGGTAATCACTTCCAATCGATCTGGGAGGAGCTCGAATCACATGAATAGCCCCCAGCTAAAAAAACAGCATGCTCATTACCTTAATGAATTAAAGATTGAAAAGCGAATCGTATTTACATGGCAACTCTTTATACTAATCGCTTTCTTCTCTTTATGGGAACTAGCTGGAAGATTATCATGGGTAGATCCATTACTATTTAGCTATCCCTCAAAAATTGGTGAACTGTTTCTTATAAAGTTATTAGATGGTTCATTAGTCGTTCACACTACCGTAACCCTCCTCGAAACGGTAGCTGGCTTTATACTAGGAACAGCTTTAGGGACTTTGTTTGCCGCAGGATTATGGTGGTCGCAAAAAGCCTCTAAGATAGCTGATCCATACCTTGTCGTGCTAAATTCCATGCCTAAAGTAGCTCTTGGACCAATTATTATCGTAGCGCTCGGTCCAGGATACCTTTCGATTATCGCTATGGGAGCTTCCATTTCAATCATTATTACAACATTAGTGGTTTATCATGCATTTCATACCGTTGAACCTAATTTCGTCAAAGTCATCCGTTCCTTTGGAGGCAACAAAAAACAAACTTTTCTGGAAGCAATCTTACCAGCCTCTTTCCCAGCAATTATCTCTACATTGAAAGTAAACGTAGGACTTTCCTGGGTAGGCGTCATTGTTGGGGAGTTTCTCGTATCAAAAAAAGGGCTAGGCTACATGATTATTTATGGGTTTCAGGTATTCAATTTCACGCTCGTTCTACTTAGCCTTGTTATGATTGCAATTTTTTCATCGATCATGTATGTGATTGTAGAATGGATTGAAAGAAAACTAATAAGGAACTAGCCTTCACGAAGGCTAGTTTCAGCTTGTATCCTACTTGATGAGAATAAGTCCAAAACGAGATCCAATTGTTTAATACCATTTATCCCTCAATGACCACTCTTATTCAACACTGAATTCTTTACACTCTTGTTTTATGATATAAAAAAGTCCAGTTTTTCAACTGGACTCTTTTACATTGATTTGTTTAAATTCTCCAAGCAGAATGGTAGTACGTTGTCTTTCATCATAAAACTATACCGTTCATTCGTCGGAAGATCTGTGGGGAGATCTTGAAGCAATACTGGACCATTCGTTTCCATATAGTCCTCTTTTGATACTAGGTGATCAATTTCTGCATAGTAGACGTTTTTGATGATCGTTCCACCCTTGCCTTCTACGCGATATTGGCCTACGTACCGTATTGTGTTCACTACGCCACCCGTTTCTTCATAAACTTCTCGGACTGCGGCTTCTTTTGCAGTTTCCCCTTCTTCAACTTTTCCACCCGGAAACTCAATGCCTCTTCTAGAATGTTCGGTCAGAAGCCATTTTCCTCCAAACTGACAAATGACCCAAACATGCTTTGGATAAAGCGAATAAGGGTGATCCTTAAAAGAAAGTCTCACCTGATTATGATAGTAATCCGTAAACGTAAGTTCGCTCATTTGATAACCTCGTCTTTTAGTTTCTTACTTTATTGTAAAAGAGTACAGATTGGATGTCCAATTTACCAGATTAGATTAGAGTGTTTTGAAACGCAGAGATATTAAAAATACATGTAACAACCATGTGGTAAGTTGTTGAAAAAAAATAAAAATGGGCCTATGCCCATTTTTATTGAATCGTAAAGTTTTGTATGATCCAGTCGTTATTCGTATATTCGAATTCGATCTCAATCGTGTATGTTCCGTAAAGATCAGTTTCGTTCGTTTGCACAAGCTTATATTCGAATTCGTTTACCTTTTTTAAATCATACTCATTTTCATAATCAACCCACGGGAAAAGTTCCGTTGGCTTTAAGTACAGCCCCCCATCATTTTCTTCATAATAGAAGTCTGTAATTTCATTCGCTAGATCCTCTGATGCAACACCTTGTAAATGGTTACTTACTTCTTCTTTTGAGGAGAACTTTTCAACTCTGTAATTCTCATCAGTTTTTTGAATAATACGTTCTATCAGTTCATTCGTTACCTTTTTTTCATCTATTTCCTTAACTTCTGTGGACTTTGCTTGGGCTTTTGTCTCAAAGCTTGAAACCATCATTTCAGTGTGGTTTTGGGCTACTTTCGTTAAATCAGCTCCACAGCCTGCAGTTATACTCACCAAACAAAGTAGTAATAGCATGCTTATGTATCTCATCTTAACTCCCATCCTTTAATTCATGTTGTTTGTGTCTTATAGATACAATTCCTCATTTATCACGGTGTCAAACCGCTCATCTTGATAAATATACTTTTTTACTACGATTACTAGTGCTGTTCTTCTACTTATAAGACGATCGAATAGATTGAAAAGTTTCAATTTAAGAAACCTTTTAAATACTTATGACCAACTTACATAAAAAAAGCTGTCGATCCTTCGACAGCTTATACCTTAGCAATATGGATTATATCCAGCTCCACCAACTTGAGGTGGTGGGCAGCAGCCTCCTCCAAACGCACCTGCTCCAACGATAATCAATAGCAAGAATAGAACAACGATCAAAGCAAAGCCTTTTCCGTAACCACCGTGTTGCTCTTTACCCATATACGTATCCCCCCAAAATAATTAATTACTACAGTATACTCTATGTCAAAAACCTATTTTAGGAAGGGCATGAGCGGAGAAAAAGAAAAAATATACGGCATTTGTCCTCATTCATCGTAGATAGCATGGCATAAAAAAAGCTGTCATAGGCGACAGCTTTTAACTTGCTATTTTCTAGTATGGGTATTCAATGCATCCAACACTCCCATTTGTTCGATCTGAGCTTTTGTTTCTGGAGTACCTAATTGATGAACTAGGTAATAAAGATCATAAATCGCATTATCTGTCCAATCGCGATGACTATCAACTTCTTTCTCATCGAAATGGTTAGTTGAGAAGAAATCATGCTGTTGAACATATTTTTGTGATCTTAATTTCTCAATCGCTTGTTGAATCTTCATATATTCTTCATGATTCGCTTTAATCTTGAAAGAGTTTAATTGATGACCCTCGATCTCTGTTTCGTGAAGCTCACCTTTTGGAGTAACATAGTACGTTTTCTTAATCATATTCATCCTCCTTCAATCTTTTTAAACAGGGCTATCCTGCCTGTGAGTGTATCCTTTGTACTCGTGCTGTGCTGCATCGATCGTCTGCTCTACATTGAGGTGGGAATAAAAGACGCCAACATCCCTTCCAGCTTCGTTTGCCTCTTCAACCAGAAGGTCGTAATA
The DNA here is from genome assembly GCF_056158505.1 of Anaerobacillus sp. ABR4_321. NCBI lineage: Bacteria > Bacillati > Bacillota > Bacilli > Caryophanales > Bacillaceae > Anaerobacillus > Anaerobacillus sp. ABR4_321. Next base: position 1,681,456 of record NZ_JBSWTK010000001.1, on the reverse strand, counting down.
CGATTTTTTTTTCTCGTCATTAGCTACATGAAATTGTTTCCGATCATGGTCGACTATTACAAGAACATCGCTTTCCACTGCCTTTCCTCCTCACGACTATTCGTATAGGAACATTACCCGAATCTCTATTAAACTAATCTTTTCTATTTCTAACTAATCGACTCCTAAATCTGTGTTAAAATGAACGGATGAATCTATAGAATAAAGTTCAGGTGATGATCATGAATTTTACGAAAACTCCCCACCAAGCAATATCTGAATCCAGCCTGGCAGCACCATTAACATCAACCGGTGGTGAAGGATTTGCGAAAACGGAGCTTGATAGAGATTTCTTTTTAGAACTATTAAGCTCAGGCATACGATTAAACGATCGCCAAATACAAGCTGTACAACATACGTCCGGACCTCTTTTAACAATCGCCGGTGCTGGAAGTGGGAAAACATCAGTACTGACTGCGCGAACAGCGTACCTTATGACGGTAAAAGAAATCGATCCTTCCAATATCTTACTGATTACATTTACAAGAAAAGCTTCAGAAGAAATGAGGCAGCGAATCAGCGCGCTTCCCGGTGTTGCTCCTTCTCAAGCAAACAGTTTAACAGCTGGTACTTTTCATTCAATCTTTTTAAAACTATTGAGAAGCATTGGATACAACCAGAAAATATTAAACAGCGAACGCCATAAACAAATCATTATGAAGAATATCTTGAAAAAATTAAATAGTACACAAAGTTCTTTACCTGAAATCATGCTTTCTTCGATTTCTTCCTGTAAGGTTAAAATGGTTGAGCCACACGAGGTGCCCGAGGGGAAAGAAACAGAAGAATTAAAGAAAGCATACCAAGAATATGAAACATGGAAAGCCTCAAATGGCTACATGGATTTTGATGATATTCTTGTATTTACATACCGTGAATTCTTGAACAATCCACAGCTTCTTCAGAAAATGCAGAAGCGTTTTCAATATGTGCTCGTTGATGAGTTTCAAGATACGAATCCAATTCAGTATGAACTGATTAAGTCTATCGCTGCACCACAAAATAATCTATTTGTCGTAGGAGACGATGACCAGGTCATCTATTCCTTTAATGGCGCAAACAGTTCTATCATTCTTGAGTTTGATAGCACCTATCCTGATGCAAAAGTTGTCACACTCGATACAAATTATCGATCCACCCCAGATATCGTCGGACTTGGAAATCATATAATCAAACATAACGAGTATAGAAGATCGAAATGGATGAACGCGACTGATAAAGAGGGAAGTAAACCATCGTATATACGGCCTGCAACAACTGAAGAAGAAGCCACCATCGTTCTTGAAAACATTAGGGAACAGGAACGAGAATGGAAAGATATCGTCATCCTTACAAGAACATATACGAATGCAAGAGCGATCTTTGAGCAACTCGTCGAGCAAGATATACCATTTAACGCCCAAGGAATGAAGCAAGTATTCTATGAACAAACAATTATTAAAGGCATGCTTGATCACCTAAGACTCGCCTATCAGCACGATAGCCTCGATGCAACGGCAGCAATCCTACCTTCTCTCTTTATTAACCAGGAAGCAGGAATGCGCCATATAGAGATGGAGAATTTCGTAGACCCGATCGACTTTCCACTACGCCATCTTACTTCATGGAAAACGCTGAGACCTTTCCAACAGAAAGCCATCGAGAAGAGAATCAGCTTGATAAAGGAAGCAAAACGACTTCATCCAAAGAAGGCCATTCAGTTGTTACGGGAAGACTACATGAAGCATTTAGATAACGCGAATGATGAAACGATAACTGTTCATAAAACAACGCTGAAAGAAATGATGGACGAACTCGAATTCTCTAGCTCACGTTTTGAAACATTGCCTGAATTTCTAGGTTATGTCGATCGAATTATCACTCGGTTTAATGAACATAAAAAGAAGCCATATACCAAAAACGCTCTCTCTTTGTTATCGATTCACCAAGCTAAGGGGCTTGAGTATCCCGTCGTTTACTTGATCGGTGCTTCAGAAACGATTCTTCCGCATGTATCAGCGTTAACATCGATGAAGGATAAAGAAGCCTCTCAAAAAGACCTCTACCTTAAAAATCCTTCTGCGGACTTAGAAGAGGAACGTAGGCTTTGTTATGTAGCAATCACTAGAGCCAAAGAAGAAATCTATATTAGCTCACCAGAAAAACATCTAGGAAAACAGACTCCTGTATCACGTTTTTTAACTGAAGCATTCAAGAACAAGAAACCACTATCAGACCTTCATGTAAAAGCATGGATCTGTTCAAGTGATTTCTGCAAAGGATGGATGAAGATCAACGGTAAACAACCGGATGAAAAGGAATGCCCACTCTGCAAAAAACCAATGATCATCTCTCAGAAAGCAATCCTTAAACGATGAATATGTCATACCAATAATCTTTGTTGCGCTTTGATTACAAGTTATTTAAGAGATGTTAAACAGCCCATTTTCATGCGTTATACATGCTATAGTATAAAAAAACGACGCAACAGGAGGGCTCCGATGAGCAGCATACGGTATGAAACCATCTTTCAGAAACAGCTTGCAAACGGAACGATCATTGGGATAATGGATTACCTAGAAGGCAAGCTGATCAGATTGAACCTACATGATGAGGAGCCGGAGTATCTCAACCCGGAATTAAAGGAATTCTTTCAAAATGAACGTAAAAGAATGTATACGCATCAATAAGCTATAGATTTACCACGCTTTTTAAGGAGACGCAATGCTGTCGAGATTTTTCTCGGCAGCATTTTTTTTACGCAATGATAATGATTTCTTCCTTGCTGAATAAAAAGGTTACGAGATGAGAATTCTAAAATACTAGACCAGGATAGAAATTTTTTGTTGAAAAAGGTTTGATATAAAAATTAAGTAGGGAATAAAAGAAGTAGCAAACGATATGGCTACTTTGAAGGAGGAAAAGACATGTTAAAGCAGGTACTCGTTATTATAGGAATTGTTGTCGTTGTACTATTTGTAGTTAACGCACTATTCTAGATTCTATTACAAAACATGTTGTTAGGAGGAAAGAATATGGTTAGAACAATCTTAATGATTATTGGTGCTATCGCACTGATCGCTGCAATCTTATCATTTATATAAGTCATACAAAGAATGCGCCTAGAATCACTGTTCTAGGCGCATTTTTATATTAGCGTTTATCGTTATTACTGTTTTTCTTGACTTCGTCGACCTTGGACTTAGGGATGTATATGAAAATCGCCTTTTTTTTGCTGTTCATATTGATCTCCTTCAAGATAATTATTAGCTCACCTATCTAATTCTACTTGATAAGAAACATAAGAATCAAGCTAATTTATTTAAACAGAAGCTTTTTTACTATTTTGTGGAAGGATAAATTCATCACCTATAACTGTCAACAAATCGATGAATTTTCATGTCTAAGAATGTTGTTTCGCTGATATACTTGTTTTATACTATGAAGTATCATGATTGTGAATTTCATCACATTAAATCAGTTAGTACTGAAGGAGTGAACGCGTTGTTAAAACAGCCTTTAAAAATGTTCCGAGGCGTCGGTTTTGCTGAAGGTATTTCCTTCTTACTTCTTCTCGGAATCGCGATGCCACTTAAATATATGTTAGATATGCCTCTTGCAGTAACGATTGTCGGCGCGATTCATGGAGGATTGTTTGTGCTTTATATCGCAGTGATCCTATATGTAACGCTAGTGAAGAAATGGTCTTTCCTAAAGGCTTTTCTCGCTGTAGTATCGTCAGTGATTCCGTTTGGACCGTTCATTTTCGACGCCAAACTCATCAATCAATCAGAATCTTAATCAAAAGGAAGGACCAAACCGGTCCTTCCTTTTCAGCTTTTTTGGGAAATCTAAAATATTGTGGACCTTATGCCGCAGGAGTTTGAACACCTCTTGCTTTCCTGTGGACGAACGCCCGTTGGACCACGGGAGTCAGAGGTCTTCTCTCCTACTAGAACTTTACGACCTATTATGCTACAAATCTTTCTCATTATAAAGTCAATGTATTCAACGTGAGACGACTGAGTTCCCTTCGATCTACTTCATACCCTATTCCAGGTCCATCTGGGACGGTTATGCAGCCATCTTCTACCGTTACTTCTGGCTTAATGATGTCCTTTTCCCAATACCTAGAAGAGGCAGATAGATCACCTGGTATTGTAAACCCTGGTAAGCTAGCAAGCGCTATATTATGAGCTCTCCCGATACCTGACTCAAGCATCCCACCACACCAAACTGGGATGTGTTGTTCAAAACATAAATCATGGATTTCTTTGCTAACTTGTAAGCCGCCGACCCGACCAGGTTTGATGTTAATAATCTTACAACTCTTAAGTTGAAGCGCTTTTCTCGCATCGTTGTAAGACGTGATACTTTCATCTAAACAAACCGGAGTCGTGAGGTGTTTTTGCAGTAAAGCATGGTCCACAATATCGTCAGCCGCTAGTGGTTGTTCAATCATCATAAGCTCATACTCATCAAGTTTCTGTAGCTTAGGCAAATCATGTAGACGATAAGCGGAATTGGCATCAGCCATCAAATTGATCAAAGGAAATTTCTCTCGAATCGCACAGATCAGCTCGATATCTTGAGAAGGCTTGATCTTAATTTTTATTCTCTCATATCCTTCTGCTACTCTCTGTCCGATTTCATCGAGCATATGCTCTTTTGAGGACGCTCCAACCGCTACCCCCGCTTTGATACGCTTTTCAGATGACCCTAAGGCCTCAGCTAAACTTATATTCTCCCTCTTTGCATATAGATCCCATACTGCTCCTTCGATGGCTGATTTCGCCATCGTATTCCGTCTGATAACATTAAGAACCTTTGACACTTCAGAGGGGTGATGGAAAGTAAGCTTCTTCAACTTTGGAACGATTATGTCTTTCAGCATATGCCAGGAAGTGGTCAACGTCTCTTCAGTATACCAGGGTGTTGTGAAGGCAACTCCCTCACCAAATCCGGATATGCCATTCTCATCGATCGCTTCAACGATGATCAGGTGCCGATCATATACTTTCTCCAAACTATTTTCAAATGGAGATTTCAATTTCATCTTCACATGGCGAAGAATGACTTTTTTGAGTTTCATCGTTTTACCCCCAATAGGCGGCGCTGTAATTTATTTGCCCCATTTCTAGGAAGTTCATCAAGAAACGTTATGCTCTTAGGCTGCTTGTATCGAGCTAGTTTTTCAGACAGAAAGCTGAGTAGGTCTTTTTCAGTTACCTGTTTCGTTCGACATACAACAAAAGCGACTGGTACTTCGCCCCATTCTTCATCGGGTACACTTGTCACCCCGGCATCGATGATGGCGCTATGTTCTAAAAGTGCCGCTTCGATTTCGGCAGGATAAACGTTCTCTCCACCCGATATGATGAGATCTTTTCGTCTGTCTAAAACAAATAAGAAGCCTTCATCATCGATATAGCCCTGATCTCCAGTATGCAGCCAACCGTCTACTAACGAAGCTTTCGTAGCACGTTCACGATTGTAATATCCTGATGTAACAGTCGGCCCCTTTACGAGGATCTCACCATGTTGGTAAGGACCTGCTACCTTTCCATCTTCAAGAATCCTTAACTCTGAAGGAAAAAGCGCTTTACCTGCTGATCCTTGTTTACTCAACATATATTCTGGTGAGAGTGTAATGATTTGTGACGCTGTTTCGGTCATTCCAAAAGTTTGATACACGGGTATGTTCTTTTCCTGACAAGTTGAAAGAAGAGGATAAGGAGCTGGTCCACCACCTAGAAGCATACATCGAAACGTATCAGGATAAATTGTGTCCCCAAGGTCATCTAACATTCGTTTCAACATAGTACTTACGACGGATACGATCGTAACGCCGTCTTTCCGGATCGATTCATTTACGGCAAGAGGGTCAAACTGGGAATGAATGACGGTAGTGATGCCATAAATAACACTACGTATCAAGATGGATAGTCCACTCATGTGATACATAGGAACAGCGCTTAACCACCGATCATTTATATGTAATCCAAGGTTCAAACTTGAACTGATAGCACTCCACCAATGATTCCCATAAGTAAGCATGACGCCCTTAGGTTTTCCAGTTGTTCCGGACGTGTACATGATTGTATGGAGCTGATTTAAAGAGATCGTCACTTGCAGCCCTTCTTCGAGGTCTGCACCTGGTTGAAGCGTTTCCCAAGAAATAATAGTAGCCTGTGAGCCAGCGGCTTTTATCGCCTTTTCTTCATAGGTTATATCAGAAATCAAATAGGATATTTCAGCATCTGATAGTTGATAGGAAAGCTCAGAGTCTGTTAAGCGAAAGTTCAATGGAACGATGATTGCTCCTAAATACATCAGCGTGTGCATACATACTACTGTTTCAATCCCATTTCCCATTAAAAAACCCACATGATCGCCTTTTTTTATCCCGAGCTTTTTTAATGCATTTGCCATTTGAACGGACTTTCTCTGCAGTTCTCTATACGTCCATGCCGTCTTGTCTTCATCGATAACGGCTATCCTATCAGGGGTCATATAAGCACGCTTATGCAGCCAATTTGGCATCGTCTCCATCAGTACCTCTCCTTTCTTTATCGTTAAAAACAGCTTGATGGAAACCCATCAAGCTGTCGAGTACTTTTTATGGAAAGCGAGGGAACTGTTTGAAGTCCGGCTTGCGCTTTTCCTTAAATGAATCACGACCTTCTTTCGCTTCATCAGTCGTGTAATACAATAGCGTTGCATCTCCGCCCATTTGCTGTAGACCAGCTAGACCGTCGGTATCAGCATTCAATGATGCTTTTAAGAAACGAAGTGCTGTTGGTGACTTTTCAAGCATTTCTTGTGCCCACTGTACTGTTTCCGCTTCTAATTGCTCTAGAGGCACGACAGTGTTAACTAGTCCCATCTCTTTTGCTTCTTCTGCATTGTACTGGCGGCATAGGTACCAGATTTCACGAGCTTTCTTATGACCAACGATACGTGCCAAGTAACCAGCACCATAACCAGCATCAAAGCTTCCTACTTTAGGACCTGTTTGACCGAAAATAGCATTATCAGCAGCTATCGTAAGGTCACATACAACGTGTAATACATGACCGCCACCGATTGCATATCCTGATACCATTGCGATAACTGGCTTTGGAATAACACGGATCAGTCTTTGCAAATCTAGAACGTTCAAACGAGGGATTTCGTCGTCTCCAACATACCCACCGTGTCCTCTTACACTTTGGTCTCCACCAGAACAGAACGCCTTATCTCCAGCACCTGCTAGAACGATGACTCCGATATTGGAATCATCTCTTGCATATGCAAAAGCATCGATCAATTCATTAACGGTTTTTGGACGAAATGCGTTTCGTACCTCTGGTCGGTTAATTGTAATCTTCGCAATCCCATCATGTGTTTCGTAAAGAATATCGTCGTATTCTCTTTCAGTAGTCCATTCAATCAAGATGAAATACTCCTTTCATATGTAGATTAATTTTGTCTTACTTTTAGTTTTCCTAGAAAACCTATTACCATTTTATCAAAGATTTGCGGTTGTTCTAAATGAATTGTATGTCCTGCGTCAATAATCTCCTCAATTTGACCATTAGGAAGCCTTTCGTTCATGCGATTTGCGATCGATACAAATTTTTTATCGTATTCACCAACTAGTAGTAAAGTTGGAATCGAAATGGCTTTTAACTTATCCCAATTGGAAGGCTGCGCACCTGTCCCCATACCCTTTAAACTATTTACTAGTCCTGTTGTTGAGTTAGTAAGACGCTGCTTCCTAAGCTCCCTTTGTAGAGATTGTGGTAGACGTTTTTGCGTTCTGAACAATGGGACTTCCTCCCAAAAAGTAACGAAGCTTTCCACGCCATCTTCCGCAATACGTTTCGCAAGCGCACCGTCTTTCAAAATTCTTTTTTCTCGCTCTTCAATCGTTTCTAGCCCAGGGGAACTGCTTTCAAGAATGAGGCTCTTCACATATGAAGGATGATGCGCTGCAAAAGAAAGAGCAAGTCTACCACCCATAGAGTAACCGATTACATTAGCATTTTCTACGTTCAACTGATCTAAGATATCTTTCAAATACTGTGACATAGCTTCCATCGAATAATAAGCAGGGTCCTCTGGCTTGCTGCTTTTACCATGTCCGATGAGATCGATTGCTATACAGCGATATCGGTCAGACCAGTCTTTAGTGAAGGGAGTCCAGTTATCGACCGCACCAGTAAATCCATGTAGGAACACGATCGCTTCCCCTTTCCCCCTGTCATCAACATGAAATTGTAAGCCATGGGTAGAAATCATCATAGCTTAAACTCCTTTAACACTGCACTTGTTGTTTCTGAAACCTTCGAAAACACGTCTCTATGCAATACCTTGTTAAGATTTCGATCAGTAGGTATTTCGATAATATTTAATCCTTTATGATTCTTAGAAGCATGAAACAATTCATTAAATTCTTCCCACGAAGATGCTCGTTCAAATGTAGCTCCATATAAAGCAGCTGCATGTCGATAGTCGAGACCTATTGGCGTTCCGAATAGACGTTCAAAATGCTTTTCATGTTCTTTCTCTGCCTGTGGGAGAAATGAAAAGATGCCCCCGCCATCGTTATTCATTACGATGATTGTTAAATTCAAACCATATAGCTTTCCTAATAACAAGCCGTTCATATCATGATAAAAAGATAAATCTCCTATTATCAATACCGAAGAATCGAATGAAACGCTCGCGCCTAGCGCTGTCGAAACCACGCCGTCTATTCCATTCGCACCTCTATTACCCATTATGGTAGGAGAACCATGCTTTGGTAAGAAGAAATTATCGAGATCTCTTATCGGCATACTGTTTCCAACGAAAAGCAAGGATTCTTCTGATAAGAGATTGGCGAGTTCTTTAAAGACGTGCCCTTCAAACATTTCACTCTGGTCAGCAAGAAGAACATCGGTTGCTTTCTTATTGATCGTTTGCCAAAGTTCACTCCACTCATAGTCTACGCGCTTCGAATCTTTATCAAGATTTTCAAGAAGCTGCTGACAGAATGAGAAAGGTGACGCAACGACCATGTGCGAACTGTTAAGGGTTGGGTCTCTCCACCCCGCTTCATCGACCACGATCTGATGCACGTCCTCTAATTTATCGATGTACTGCATATATGCTTTTGAGATGGGCATCGCTCCGAAACGAATGACCACTTCAGGCTTCAGTGTTTTACTTTCACCTTTTAATAGTGCATCGTAACTTTCGATCACCATAGGATTATTCATATCTCGACAGTTAGATAAAGGATCTGCAAAAATAGGAAAGCCAGTTGCTTCCGAAAGCTTTCGAACCGCATCTGAGAGTCCCTTATCTTCTTGTGGGCCGACTACGATCAATCCTTTCTTCTTCATCAACATCTCAACATAAGAAGAAATCTCAAGATCATTAATCTTTATACTATTTCCTGGAACAGTCACCCATGGCTCGTCGTTAGCTCTTCCTTCTTGATAGATCGTTTCATCTGATAAATCAGGAACGAGTGGATCTCTGAAAGGAAAATTCAAGTGAACTGGGCCCGATGGAGCTTGTAAAGAAATCGCCGAAGCTCGTGAAGCCACTGTTCTTATGTATCGAATTAAAGATTGAGAAGCATCTGGCATCGACGCTTCCATATACCATTTTGGAAAACTGCCAAACAGTTGATTTTGGTCGATCGCCTGTGGTGCACCATTATCTCTTAACTCAGGAGGTCGATCTGCCGTTAAGATGAGCAGTGGTATTTTTGATTGAGCTGCTTCAATGACTGCAGGATAGTAATTCGCACCTGCTGTACCAGAAGAGCACAAAAGTGCAACAGGCTTCTTTTGGGCTTTTGCAATACCCAGCGCAAAGAAGCCTGCTGACCGTTCATCTACATGAACCCAAGAAGTGATCGTAGGATGATTTGCTATAACCATAGCTAATGGTGTAGAGCGCGAACCAGGACTAATGACAACATCATTAATCCCGGAACGAGAAAGTTCATCAACAAATGCTCCTACATACTTTGAAAGGATGCGTTGATCATTCATATTGGCTGCCTCCAAGCGCTGCTAACATCGGTTTAAACTTCATCTTTGTTTCTTCATATTCACTATGTGGGTCTGAGTCTCCGACAATTCCACATCCTGCGAACAACGATGCATCCCGTCCTTTTAATAAACCAGAACGGATAGCGACAGCAAACTCACCATTATCTTGATAATCGATCCAGCCAACCGGACCAGCATACCAGCCTCGATCCATACCTTCTACTCGTCGTATTTCCTTAACTGCCTGATGCTGTGGATATCCTCCAAGAGCAGGGGTTGGATGTAGGCGTTCTAACATTCGTAATAAGCTTGTCCCTTTACGAGCCCGTGCAACGACTGGTGTGAATAGATGTTGAATGTGAGGCGTTTTGTATAGCTCCGGAGTAGACGGTACTTGTACAAACTCACATTCTTCTTCCATTGCTGTACGAATCATTCGGACTACAAGATCATGTTCGATTCGATTTTTATTATCATGCAATAATTCGTTTCCAAGTTCCTTATCTTCACTATCTGTATCTCCTCTGTCGATCGAACCAGCAAGACATGCTGAATAGACTTGCTGTCCATCTCGCTTAACGAGGCGTTCAGGTGATGCACCGATAAAGCATTTATCATTGTAATTAAAAGCGAACAAGTAACTATCGCTTTGTTGTTCTTTCAGCTTAAGCAGCGTTTTAGAAGAAGAGAATGGCTCTTCTGAACGAAGCTTTATTTCTCTCGCAAGTACTACTTTTTCTAACTTGCCATCTCTTATATTCGCTGCAGCACTGCGTACCGTGTTTTTCCATTGCTCTGGTTCGATTTCTTCAACAGTGAAGTTTGTAGTTGAATCACCCTGTTCGGAAGGCATCATATCCAAAATTCGATTATAGTGATGAAGAAGCTGATCAGATAGCTCATCGGCTTGATCACTCTCATCTACAACCGCATTCAGCGTTAGCCATAGATCGTCTCCAGCTTTTGTTAACATCAGCTTTGGAATGACCATTCCGCCTTCAGGGAATCCCGACCAATTCTCAGTATTTGCTGCATCAGGATCAAATGAAAACCCACCGAGTAATACAGGACCAACTCCTGGCCTCGAAGGTGCGCCTTCTATTAAAGAGTGCTCCAAGAATTTCTTCCAATCACGTTCAATCGTTTGGAATCGTTCCTCATTAGCTTGAAAGGCTTTTAACGTTCCGAGCCCTACGATCGTTGTATCATTTTCAGGGTCTGCCCAAAACGTTCGATCGTTATTATATAAAGACGAACCAGCTGCATAAAAGGAGAGGGGATCGACAGCACCTACTTGTAGCACCTGGCTAACAAGTACAGACGTTCCCCGTTTGTTCGCCTCACTTACACCTTGATGAAGCAGGCTATATAGTTCTTGATGCTGTATGATAGACACTGACTTCTCCCCCCAACTTTCTTTCCATGCAAAAGCAGACCGAGTCAGCCTCGGCCACAGTTAATTAAAGGATACACCTGTCCCACTAAAACTGTCAACGAAGCGGTTTTTACCATTCGAATATTCTATTATTAGTTTCCCTATCCTACAAGAAAAAAATCATATCGATACTCCGCTAATGCCCTTAGCAAAAAAAATAACGAGCATAGGATAGTTAATGTAGACATTTCACAGCGTCTATAAAAAGTCAACAAAGGAGGGTCTAATTTGTCCAGGCATTATTATCACGGAGTTTGTCGTCAACACGTCGGACAATGTGTCGAAATTCGTTGTCACGATGGCGAACTACATCGTGGCCACATTGAAGAAGTAGATGATGAATTCGTTTATATCCGTCCATTGCGAGATAACTGTTGCGGACCAGAGCAACCTGGAGGACCCGGAATGTATTTTTTTGGAGCATTTGCTGGTGGATTGCTCGGAGGACTAGTAGGGGTTGGGTTAGGAAGAATCGCGTTCTTCAGACCATATCCTTACCCGTATTATTAGAATTTACTGGATCACCTTGCTAGCGCAATGGTGATCATTTTTTATTCATACCTCAACTAAACATTGACACCCCTTATCCGTTTTTTTACACTATAATGGTTATAGGGGTCATTTTATTGAAGTTACAGATTGAGGGAGAGACACATTATTATGGAAGAGCGTTTAACAAACAGCACAAATAAGCTGGGTAAAGACTCGCCTTCGAAACCAACTTGGCAGGTGTGGTGGCGTTTGCTTCGTCCACACACATTAACAGCTGCCTTCGTTCCAGTTATTATCGGCACAATGCTAGCCGTTCAAGATAACCCGTTTCATTTTGGATTATTCATGGCAATGATGGTTGCTTCTATTTTGATTCAGTCCGCAACGAATATGTTTAATGAATACTACGATTTCAAACGCGGTCTCGATCATGCTGGAAGTGTTGGTATCGGTGGAGCAATCGTTCGAGATGGCGTTCGCGCTGAAACAGTACTAAAACTTGCTTTTATCTTTTTTGGAATTGCAATCGTTCTAGGGGTCTATATTTGTATACTAACAACATGGTGGATCGCAGTCATCGGAGTTGTATGTATGGCTGCAGGTTATTATTATACAGGTGGTCCATACCCGATCGCCTATACACCGTTCGGTGAGATAGCAGCCGGACTGTTTATGGGACTTATCTTAGTACTTCTTTCTTTTTATGTTCAAGCTGAAGTCATTACACTCGATAGCGTATTACTATCACTGCCTATCTCCGTGCTTGTTGGTGGAATCTTAATGGCTAACAACATCCGGGATCGGATAGGAGATAAAGAAAAAGGGAGAAAAACATTAGCGATATTATTAGGCCATGAGAAAGCTGTCCTATCATTGGAATGGATGTTTATCTTTTCTTTCCTTTGGATTGTGGTCATGATCATCACGATCGACGCTTCACTATGGTTATTATTAGTGTTACTCAGCCTTCCGAAGGCGTTTAAAGCGATTAAGCTTTTTGATGGCAAAACGGAAGCGATCCAGATGATGCCTGCAATGAAGGCCACTGCACAAATGCATACCCAATTCGGCCTACTTATGGCAATCGGATTGTTTCTAGCAACGATCATTTAGGCAAAAGCCCCGAAGGGCTTTTGTCTTTTTTATTGCAATAGTATTGTATACTGATAAGTAGTAAAAGGAGGAGATGACATGGAATTTAAAAACACGTTATTAGAAGCGCTCGGAATAGAAGCTGTTACGTTGACCCGTGAAAAAGTCGTTCTTCAAATGCCTGTTGGACCCAATACTCATCAGCCGCTTGGTTTTCTTCATGGCGGCGCTTCGGTTGCACTTGCTGAATCTGCAGCAAGCATCGGAGGATCCTTACATCTAAACGGAGAAAACGAAGCCGCTTTTGGTATGGAAATCAATGCAAATCACTTAAAAAGCAAGAAAGATGGTATTGTCACTGCGATTGCAGAACCAGTACATATCGGAAGAAGAACGATGGTTTGGGAAATCAAGATTGTGGATGAGCAGGATGATCTAATTTGTATCTCCCGCTGTACGTTAGCTGTTAAAAGGTATTAAACCAACAAAAAAATCCCGCTGAGTCTAACGGGATTTTTGTTCAGTGTTTCTTTTACTAATCGTACGATAATCTTCATGATAACTATCCGAAATAGCATAATGACATCCGTCACACACGATTCTTCTTCTTTCCCAAGGAAAGAGTAATTCTTTCTCACAGTAAAGGCACACGTGACCCATCCGCATCACCCCCATTTAGTTTATGCAGGTATTTTTAAATCAAGAACCAAAGGGAGTTTTACGTGAAAAATATTACATTCCTGTTGATATTACTCTTTTTTATGAGTGCTTGTGCAACTGAAACAGGACAAAACCCGAAGACAATCTCCGCAGAAGTAACGAAAGTCGTTGATGGTGACACGATTAAAGTATCACTTGATGGCAAGGCTGAAACTGTTCGACTCTTACTTGTAGACACGCCCGAAACGAAACATCCTTCAAAACCCGTTCAACCCTTCGGACCAGAAGCTTCTTCTTTCGCAGAAGAAACGCTCGAAGGTGAAGAAATCGACTTAGAAATAGGAATCTCAGAAAGAGATAAGTACGGACGCTTACTCGCTTATGTATGGATCGATGAAAAGATGTTTAATGAAATGCTACTAGAAAAAGGACTGGCTAGAGTCGCCTATATTTATCAGCCTAATGTGAAGTACTTGGAAGATTTCCAATCCCTTCAAAGAACTGCCCAAAAAGAAGGAGTCGGGATTTGGAGCATTGAAGACTATGTGCTTGAGGACGGCTTTCAAGGAGAAGCTCCTTCGGGGCAACCTAATGAAGAGTGTAAAATCAAAGGAAACATTAATTCTAAAGGTGAGAAGATTTACCATGTTGAAGATGGCGCTTATTACGATATAACAAAAGCAGAAGAAATGTTTTGCTCGGAGGAAGATGCAAAAGCAGCCGGGTTTCGCCCATCTTCTAGGTAGATTCTATGTATAGAAAGCCGGGTCCCGTAAGTAGGGACCCGGCTTCGTTTATACTGCCCGCTCAATCGTTTTTCCTTGTTGGAGCTGATACATTTGGTAATACCTACCTTGTTTTTGCATTAGCTCTTCATGACTTCCTCTTTCAGCAATCTCCCCTTGGTGGAGAACAAGGATCTGATCGGCTTCTCGAATCGTCGAAAGTCTATGAGCGATAATGAATGTGGTACGCCCTTTCTTCAGCGTATCCAATGCATTTTGTATCACGATTTCTGTTTCAGTATCTACGTTAGATGTCGCTTCATCCAGGATGAGAACGGCTGGATCAAATGCTAGTGCACGAGCAAATGAAATCAATTGACGTTGTCCTGAAGAAAGCGTACTACCTTTTTCAATGACAGGCTCATCGTAGCCTTTCGGTAGAGTTTTCAATAATTCCTCTGCTCCAACATCGTTCAATGCTTTTTCTACCTTCTCTCTTGAGATCGAAGGATCATCTAAGCTCACATTTGATGCGATTGTGCCAGTGAATAGAAAAGGATCTTGCAATACAATCGCCATATGCTGTCTTAAATGTTGCTTTGGTATCGATTGAATGTCTTTACCATCGATTGTGATCGTGCCTTTTTGATTGTCATAGAACCGGAATAGAAGGTTCATGATCGAACTCTTTCCTGAACCAGTATGGCCCACCAGCGCAACGGTTTCACCTTTTTTGGCAGTGAAGGATAGGTCCTTAAGAACATACTCCTCTTCTTTGTATGCAAACGATACATTGTTAAAAGCAACATTTCCTTCATATGGTTTAAGCTCTCCGTCTGCAACATCTTCCCCTTTTTCATCGAGGAGTTCAAATACACGATCTGCCGCAACGAGCGCTTGTTCAAGGTTCGCCAATTGGTTCACCATGTTTGTAACAGGCTGGAATAGTCTATTCAAGTAATCGACAAATGCATAGAGCACGCCTAGGCTAACGACTGAAGCAGCGGTCAATGATGCACCTCCAAAATACCAGATGAGGGCAACGAACGTAATATTTCTCAAGATGTTTACCAGATTGTAAGACATGAGTGAATTTAAGTTCAAAAGCTTGTTCTGATAAGTAAAGTGACTTTCATTAAGCGTTTCAAATTCTTTTTCAGTTTGCGAGCTTCGTTTAAATGCTCGAATGATCGATATGCCTTGAATCGATTCGTTTATCATCCCATTGATATCACTGATTCGAGTACGAATGACCTTGTTATATTTAGAAGCAAAACGGCGATAGACGATCACCCAAATAACTAAAATCGGTACAATTGCTAAGGTGATGAACGCCAGTTTCACATCTAAAAAGAATAAAGCAACAAAGATACCTGTCATATAAATGATACTAGTGAAAAACGTAGCGAGTACAGTGACATAAAGCTCACGGATCGCTTCAGTATCATTCGTGATTCTCGATACAACTTTCCCAGCCGGGAGGTTATCAAAATAGTTAATATGAAGCCTTTGAATTTGAGCATAGACATCTGTACGCATATTCTGAATGATTCTGTTAGCAGATGTCTGTAACAACAGCCCTTGCCCATATTCAAAGAACGATGCGAATATCAGCAATCCGAAGTAAAGAACAATCAACCAAATAAGCGGCTCAAACTCCGGCTTGTAAAAGCTGAGAAGTTCATTATTCGTAAGCTTCTCTGCTTCCAAGGTAACCGTATAACTGTCCTTTGAAATCATGATGGCCCCGTCTTCAACAGTCCTCTCTCCATCGAATGGAATAGGCTCATCAACAAAATAATAATCTCTTCCTACTTGAAGAATTCTAACTTCTTTTCCTTTTTCTTCACCGCTTGAGAAATGATCACTTCGCTTATACCATTCCCCTTTATACTTAACCGCTTCTTCTCCTTGGTCAGTTTCAAACCATGGGTTCTCAATCCCAAGGATGTGTTTGTCGATCATCCGTTTTGCAATCAGCGGTCCAGATAGCTCAGCGGCTACAGCAACAGTAAGCAGTAGAAGCGCGATGAGGATCGTCTTCTTAAAGCGGAGTGCATACTGAACTAAGCGTTTCCCAACGTGTCGATTCACTTACAGCACCTCCTTCAAATTATCTTCAAGCTGCTGTCTGTCAAACTGTTCTTTATACCAACCGTTGTGTTGGATCAACTCGTGATGAGTGCCAAGTTCAGACACTTTTCCATTATCAAGTACGATGATCTTATCTGCATGCTGAACACCTGATAACCGATGTGTTGCGATGAGCGTCGTTTTCCCCGCTCGTTCGTTTCGAATATTGGAGATGATCTGTGCTTCTGTTTTACCATCCACCGCTGACATCGCATCATCTAAGATCAATATTTCAGGGTCAATCATTAATGCTCTTGCAATGGAAACACGCTGCTTTTGTCCTCCTGACAAAGCGACCCCTTTTTCGCCAACAAGCGTATCGAGTCCTGAAGGAAAGGTCGTAATGTCCTTTTGAATGTCAGCTAATCTTAGGACACGGTTCACATCATGCTCCGTACCATCGCTTCTTCCAAAAAGTATGTTTTCTCTTACCGTTCTAGAAAAAAGGATTTGTTCTTGTGGAACATAGCCGATCCACCCTTGAAGTGCTTCTTGCGAAAGGTCTTGAATGGGGATTCCTGAAATCTTTACTTCTCCCTCGCCAGGAGGGTACTCTCTTAACAATTGCTTCAGAAGTGTCGTCTTCCCGCTTCCGGTACGGCCTACAATCCCAAGTGTTTCACCCTTTGATAGAGTAAACGATACATTTTCAAGGTTCTTTACTTCAGAAGAAGGATAAGTGAACGTCACATGCTCAAATGTGATCTCACCTGGACTTTTAAGAGTCTTAGGTGATTTGTGTTCTTTTACGTCCTCTTCATAGGTTAAGATCTTATTCACACGATCTAACGATGCATTTCCTCTTTGCATGACATTGATGAGCTCGCCTACTGCAATCATCGGCCATATGAGCATTCCTAAATAAACGTTAAACGAGACAAGCTCACCAAGCGTTAACTCATTATGAAAGACAAGGTATGCCCCATACCCAAGACCGATCAAATAACTGATTCCAACGAGTACTTTGATCGTAGGTTCAAATAATACATCGATTTTTGCTACATCGATATTTTTCTTAAATACGTCTTCTGTTAAACGGCGAAACTTATTTTGATCCGCACGTTCTTGAACATAAGCCCTTGTAACGCGAACACCTGCGATCGATTCTAATACCTGGTCGTTCATCTCTCCAAACGAATCCTGTGCAGCGGTGAATCGTCTGTGTATGATTTTTCCATACTTGTTCATAGCAAGCGCCATGAGAGGTAGAGGGATGATAGCTGCTAACGTTAATTTCCAGCTGATGAGTATGCTCATCGTCGCAAGAACGATTATCATAAATGCGGTTGAGTCTACCAGTGTTAAGATACCGAAGCCTGCCGTCATCGAGACTGCTTTGAGGTCGTTCGTAGCTCGCGCCATAAGATCACCAGTTCTATTTCTCTCATAAAATGTCGAAGTCATTTTCAATAAGTGCTTCATGTACCTTGAACGTAACATTCTCTCAACTAAAAACGCCCCACCAAATAACTGATACATCCAAATGTACGTAATAAAATACACTGCGATCAACAATGCTCCATAGGTGAGCAGGTAATTTTGTAACCGATCCCAAGTTAACGTTCCGATATTAATTTCATCGATCGCCATACCGATTAATTTCGGTGGGATCATTTCAAGTATCCCCGCGAACACAAGTAAAAATATTGCGATTGTATATCGCTTCCAATGCTGTTTAAAAAACCAGCTTAACTTCCCTAAAATTGCGAACATTCCATTCCCCCCCAATCCTTTCAGCAATACCACCCAAGTGAATGACGATAAAATTGCCCAACAAAAAAAGGCATAACCGCACGCGGTTATGCCTGATATACGTTAGACATTAAATAGGGCGCACGTCTAAGACGCTTCTCACCCCTTGTAGCAATTAAATCATTACACCTGGGCAATGTGCGTCTCTTTCACATGAAATTAATAAGGCCATTCTTTTAACATGCTCCATCACACACACTCCCTTTCGAATTTTTTCACTCTGTTAGCTTAGCACTATTTTCACAAAATTGTCAATATTATTTCGTTAAAGGATTGACACTTTCTTCTCCCGTTAACGTTGCAATCATTTCAACAAGTAGAGCGATTTCTTCTTCCATGTCTTTCAAGCTCACAGTTTCCACAGGAGCATGCATGTACCGAAGAGGAAGAGACAACAGGGAAACCGGAACGCCTTCTCCAGTTAAACGCAGCTTATCCGCATCTGTACCCGTCATTCTAGGAGTTAGCTCATATTGTACTTTCATATCTAATTTCTTTGCAGCGTCAAGTAACATCTGATTAATCTTAATATTAATCGGCGCACCTTTCGCGATAACTGGTCCTCCACCAATCTTTACATCTGTGTGTTTACTTGAATCGATACCAGGATAATCAGATGCGAACGTTACATCGCATGCGATCGCCATCGTTGGTTTGATTCCTGCTCCAGCGAAATAAGCCCCACCCATATTGGTTTCTTCGTTAACGGTACTTACTGCATAAACACCGACCTTCGGATTTCGCTTCGCTACTTCCTTCAATACTTCAGCAACGATGAAAGAACCTGTTCGGTTATCGAGTCCTCTACCACTGATTCGATCGTTTAGAAGGAACTCAACATCCCTTTTATATACAGCTAAATCACCAATTTCAATATATTTCTCTACTTCTTCTTTAGAAGTTGCTCCACAATCGATATACAGATCATCGAACGTAAATTCGCCTTTAGCGCCACCATGATGTTCTGCGTTAACCCCAAACACACCGTTCAATTTTCCATGCGTTCCAAAGATCGTAACCTTCATCCCGATCGCTGGCTTATGACTGATACCACCTAGCTTTTCAACGCGAATAAAGCCCTTATCATCAATCTTTTTAACCATAAAGCCTATTTCATCGGAATGGCCGGCAAGCAACACCTTAAACTCTGCCTCAGGATTTAAAATGCCGATAACATTTCCTGCATGATCTGTACGCATTTCATCAGCAAACTCACTTACATAATTCATCCATTTATGCTGGATCTCCATTTCCGCTCCAGAAGGAGACGGCGTTGCAAGTAGTTCTAGTAAAAAGTCTTTGTTCATTTCATTAGCACCTCCGTTAAGTCATCCACTACGATTGTACCGTACCATTCTCTCACAAGCTAGCTCACTCAACCCGTAAAAAAACCACCTCGCAAAGCGAGATGGTTAAACTCCAGTCTTTAAAAGCTCTTGAACCTCAGATAGCGTAGGCAGAGCTGTCATAGCCCCTTTGGTTGATGCTGCAAGGGCACCTGATACACTTGCGAACTGCGTCATCTTCCTAAGTTCTTCTTTCGGTAAGCTTGAAAGATCACCTTCATACTCATTAAAGCAGTATAAGATTCCAGATACGAATGCATCTCCTGCGCCTGTTGTATCTACTGCCTCTACCTTCATCGCCGGAACCTGCAGGGAATAATCAGGTGTGAAAACAAGACTTCCTTCTCCACCCCTCGTAATGAATACCACTGGAATCTGATAGTGTGAGAGCTTTTTGATCCCAGCCTCAATATCATCTTCTCCGGTTATGAACGTCAGCTCTTCATCAGATAACTTTAAGATATCCGCTTCAGAAAGCATCGACACGATAATTTCTTTCGCACGTTCTTCACTTTCCCAAAGACCAAGACGAAGGTTTGGATCATACGAAATGAGGAGACCTTTTTCTTTTGCGATCTCAACTGCTTTCCTTGTTGCACTTCTCGACGGTTCACTGATCATCGAAATCGAACCGAAGTGAAGAACCCGATGCTGATCAAACACCTCAGCTACAATTTCCTCTGCATGTAGAAAGCGATCTGCACTTGGGTTTATGTAGAAGTCAAAACTTCGCTCACCATCCTCAGCATTCGTAACGAATACAACACCCGTTCGCTCAGCTTCAGTCAAAATCATCGTTGAGACATCTACACCATAATCGCGTAATGTGTCTCTAAGAAAACGTCCTAGTACGTCATCGCCGACTTTGCCTAGAAACGTAGATTTTGCTCCAAGACGTGACAACCCTACAGAGACATTTGCAGGCGCACCACCTGGACTTTTTTGATACGTTGTATTTTCCATATCTAGAGGGATAAAATCGATCAGCGCTTCCCCAAGACTAATAATTCCTTTATTAAGACTCATTTGTATCCTCCTATCAAAAGTAACCCTACCTTTAAAAGATGGGAGTAGCTTTCTCGTTATCATATCACGATAGTTTAAGATACTAAAGAGAAAAAGCGTTATCCATTTCTATAGAAATTGTAAAGGAGTAAAGGCTTCTTACCCCATTATTTTCTTTATTATTTTCAACCCGTTTTTAGCAGATGGGTAGCGGAAAGAGAAATCAAATTTGGTCGTTTGTTTTACGATACTCTTCGTATTAGAAAATGCATCGAAACTCGCCTTTCCATGGTAACTACCTGTTCCGCTCGTTCCAACTCCTCCAAACGGGAGATATGGTGAAACAATGTGCATAAGGGTATCGTTCATACACCCTCCACCGAAAGAAAGGTTGTCTGTAATGTAATCCTGTTTCTCATCACTTTCAGAGAAGAAATAAAGAGCTAGTGGCTTCGGTCGTTTACGCACTTCCGTGACGACGTCCTGAAGGTCGTCAAATTCAAGGATCGGTAGCAACGGCCCAAAGATCTCATCTTGCATGATGGGATCTTCCCATGAGATATTGTCGAGTAGCGTTGGAGCGATAACCCTCTCTTCTGCTTTATGTTGACCACCGATTATCACATCGCCATCGCTAAGAAAACTCTTTAGTCTTTCAAAATGCTTATCACTTACAATATGCGCATATTTCTCATCTGATATTGGATCATCACCATAGAATTCGTATAGTACGTCCTGCATCTTCTTAAGTAAATCACTCTTAACGTCGCGATGAACGTAGAGATAGTCAGGCGCTATGCATGTTTGACCTGCATTCGTAAATTTCCCCCACATGATTCTCTTGGCAGCGAGGGTCAGATTTGCATCCTTCTCTACAATAGCAGGGCTTTTACCACCTAACTCAAGGGTAACGGGAATAAGCTGTTTCGCTGCTGCTTCCATGACAATTTTTCCAACAGGGACGCTGCCAGTGAAAAAGATATGGTCGAACGGCTGCTTTAGCAGTTCCGTACTTACTTGAACCCCACCTTCGACGATCGAAATATACTTATCCTCAAAGTTCTCTCGAATCAACTTGGCAAGAACTTGTGATACTGTTGGGGTAAGTTCAGAAGGTTTCAAAACTGCACAATTACCTGCAGCGATCGCTCCAACAAGTGGAGCAAGTTGAAGCTGAAACGGATAGTTCCAAGGTGCGACTATGAGCGTAACGCCGAAAGGTTCTGAATGAATATGGCTCTTTGATCCAATGTGCGTCATGGGTGTTTTAACACTTTCTGGCTTCATCCATTCCTTCAAATGCTTGATCGTGAACTTGATTTCCTCAAGAAGAAATCCGATTTCCGTCGTATAAGCTTCCCACTCTGATTTATGTAAATCCGTTTTCAATGCGTGTAGTACCTCTTCCTCATACTCCTTGATCGCATCCCTTAATTTTTCAAGCTGCTGCTTTCTAAAGCTAAACTCCTTTGTCTCGCCGGTATGAAAATAATCTTTATGGTTTCCAACCAAAGTAGGTATCGATGTCATAGCGGTTACTCCTTTAACTCTCTTTTTGTTCTTAAGTTTAAACACTTAAACATAAGGTGTCAAATGATAACCTTCAAGTGAAGAAAGCTATGCAAAATCAGTTTAACATTTCTTTTCAGAGGGGAGAAACGTTGTATAAATAGATTTCTTATTATAGAAACTATAATGAGTAAATCAAGGGAGGCAAGAATCATCGAAACACTTGGCCATCATATCATAGCTGAAATGTGGAATTGTAATAAAGAGAAATTGAACGATTTGGTTTTTATAGAAGAAACATTCGCTAAAGCTGCACTCGATTCTGGAGCGGAAATCCGTGAAGTCGTTTTTCACCCTTTTGAACCACAGGGAATTAGCGGTGCTGTCATTATTGCTGAATCTCACCTCACGATTCATAGCTTCCCTGAGCATGGGTATGCCTCGATCGACGTTTATACTTGTGGTGATAAGATCGATCCTTCAGAAGCGACGGATATGATCGCAAAAGAGCTTGAGGCGAGCACTGTGCATTCCGTCAAAATCCCTCGAGGAACGGGAGAAATTAGAGTTAGGGAACTTGAGAAAAAAGGATTAGAATAACAAACAAAGTGCGGTTTACGCACTTTGTTTTATTTTTCAAGTAGTTTGTAGTATTTCGAGAGTGTAAGGAGCGGCCAAATCAACTCATAGCTATGGTATTGAATATAGAAGCTACCCGCTAACCCCGCACCGGTAGGATACGTTCGTTCTTTTTCTGTGTGATTCCTGAGAAGATAATCGATTCCCCTCTTAACTTCGATGGTATCTCCTTCGAAACCCATCAACGCCTCAACAGCCCAAGCAGTTTGAGAAGGTGTGCTATGAGCGAGTGCAACGTATGATTTTTTCACATTGCTAGAACAAGACTCTCCCCACCCTCCATCATCACGCTGTATCCTCTTAAGAAACTCTAAGCCTTTTCTTACTGTGGGATGATCTTCTCTTACTTCAGCAGCTTTTAATCCTGTGAGTGATGCCCACGTACCGTAAATATAGTAAATCCCCCATCTGCCATACCATGAGCCATCAACTTTCTGATTTTCCACAAGCCAATCGATCGCCCTTTTTATGACTGGGTGAGTTCGTTCCAACCCTGCACTATTGCATAGGAATTCGACTGTTCTACCCGTTAGATCCGCTGTCGAGTTATCAGGGAAAGAGGAGTCAGCTCCATCGATAGGGATCTCTTTTAATAAAAGTGCTTTTCGGTCAGGTTCAAACGCAGGCCACCCTCCATCGTTATTCTGCATGCTGATCAACCAGTTCGTTCCCTTTTGCCAAGCAGAGTGTATACCTTCATCAAAAGGTATATATCTCTTGATTGCCCTTAAAGCTGCAGAAGTATCATCGATGTCTGGATGAAAGGTATTCCCTTCAGAAAACCCCCATCCACCTGGCTCGATGTTTGGTCTCGTTATTGCCCAATCACCTTTTCGGTCTTGCTGATGATGTAGAAGGTAGTTAGCCGAATTTATTCTCATTGGAGACTCATATGAAACACCTGCTTCATCAAGAACATACGACATTAAAGCCGTGTCCCACATCGTCGAAGGGGAATTCTGAAGATGTGACTCAGACTTCCACACCATCTTCTTTAATCCATTCATTGCATTCATAATGGTTGGTGAGTGGCGATCATAACCAAGTGCAAGCATCGCATAGATCATGAAAAACGTAGCTGTAGCGTAATTGAACAACGTTCCATCAGATTCTATACGCTGCAGCATGTATTGTTCCACTCTTTTTCTTGCAAGAAATAGTAAGTTAGCAGGTAAATTGAGTACGGACTCTCTAACCTCGTGCCGTTCTCTACTTACAAGCTCTGTAAGATTTGGTGTCCACTTCGTTTGAAGGGTATACTTTTTATCTTGCATAATAATGATTGGAGCAAAATGAATGCGAGCATACGAACTTAAATCATAAAACGAGATTGGAAATGATTCCGGTATGAGCATGAAGAGCATTGGGAAGTGGTATAAGTTTGGCCATGGAATATGACCATGTATAGCCAGAAACACTTTCGTTATTGAGTCTGTCTTACTTAGTCCACCTTTCATTATGATGTAGTACCGCGCGCTTTCTAACCTTTCGCTCGATACCTTACCAGAAAATAACAAGCTGTGATAAGCCTGTACAGTCGCAGAGAGATTTCCCGCTTCTTCATCATGGTAGAGTTTCCAGCACCCCGAAGGATCTTGCTGTTCTAAAAGACGCTCTACTAGTGCTTGCAGTAATTCTTCTTCCTGTAACTCCAGGGTTTTGATTAAAACAATCATGGCTGCATCCGTTAGGAGACTATTCTCAAAGCAATAGCGAAACGCGCCATCCTCCCCTTGAGAAGAGTGTGCCAACCGAATAAACTCTTCTATTCGTTTCTCTACTCGACGTTTCCTCATAAGATTGCTCCTCCTGTGAACCATAGAGTTAACGCATCTTATTCAAAATTTATTCGAGCGTTCATTTATCATGTATTGTAAATTTTTTGAAACTTGTGTAAAATTCATACGTATGAACAAGGAGAGGGAATGAGGGGGAGGAAAAAATGAAAAAATTAGCATTACCTATCGGTGCCGGTCTTATCATCTTATTGTTTGTTTTTCTTCACCAGCTGAACACCATTCAACAGCAACCTGACGACGGCTGGAGTAGAACGATGGAATTGGGACTATCGATTGAAGATAATGAGGTATTTGTTACAAACGAAGAAAAATCCACAGATATTTATGTTCCTGGAGATCCGGTAAGGAAAATCAATGTTGATGAACAGCTCGAGGCGTCATCCTCGAATTTAAATTTCAGCATTCCTGAAGGCTATTCTTTTTATATTGATGAGGATCAAGCCATCTATAAAGAAGGGGATCAGCTCATCTATTCAAAGGGAGGAACTGAAAATTCGATCTTGAACGCTGTCGAAGGCATAAACGCCTCACCCAATGGTGCCATAGCATGGTCAAAGCACACGCTTTACCTTATTACCCCTAACGGACAAATAAAAAATGAAGTGGGATTTGATCAGGAAGAGCAAGTTCGAAATGCAGTGATAACAGAAGATGATAATGTTATCCTACATGCTTTAACGGGCACTACAAACAGAATCTACTATGTTAAACCAGATAAATCACCTGAACTCATAATGGAAACCAAACTTGTTGCAGGCGACCACTACAGTAATTTTCAAGCTGTAGAGAAAGAAGAAACGACTGCCTTCACGTATACCGTTTTTGCTACAAGAAACGGATCTAAAATTATCAATACATATTACGCCGAAAGTTCAGGGGAAGGAGAAACCGACTCAAAACTTCTCAAAATCTATAATTCTGAAACAGGGAATACATTTTCTAAGCCAAGTTATTTTACACTCGGCATTAAAGACGGTGAACCAACGGTCTTCTTCAGCGCAAACGATAACATCTCTCCAAAAAAATCTGTTGTAAGTATTTATGAAGCAAAGATGGATGAAGAAGGAGAGTGGGTAGCTTCTCGCAGGAGTACGAGCGATGAGCTTTCGATCAGACCGATCAGTCTAACAGGAGATGCGATCGTTTGGTTAGACAGAGAAAAATCCGGTTACGAATTGCATGGTGCTTCTACATCAGAAACAGTCATTGAGGATAGCACAAAAACCAGTGGCCAAGATATCAAACTAGCTATTTTCGACACATTCTCAGCAATCGTGGGTATGTTTGCGATGCTTGCGTTCTCTTTTGGATTTCTTATCCTGCCAGCATTCGCTCTTATGTACCTATATTTTTCAAACACTGCTGCACTCGAACAGGATAAGCCTTGGGTTGAATGGACGATCGTACTGCTTTTCGTAGGGTCACAAATTGCCTTTTTACCATCCATCCTTGATGGACCATTTCAATATCTTGCACCGAGTTACTTAATATTCCCAGGTGCTGGCTATGTATGGCCACTCGTAATTTTTGGAATATCCTATATGATCAGTAGACTTGGTCAAGACCACGAATGGACGATTTTACAAAAAACATCTTACCAACTTGGAATTAACCTCGGAATCGTCGTCCTTTTGTTAGGACCATATATCCTTTAACAATAAAACTTGCTCGGACTAGTCCGAGCAAGTTTTATTTTGCTTGTTCTTTTGCTTTTCGATTAACCGCTAGAACAGCTTCATTAAGTAACTCATCAAAATGAGCTTCTTTAAGAACATCCAAACCTGCTGCAGTCGCTCCTCCTGGCGTTGTTACTTGATCGCGGAGAGCACTTGCCTCCCTACCGTCTTTTAACATCGCTACGGATCCGTACATCATTTGTACCACAAGTTTCGTTGCTTGCTCTGACGTTAATCCATATGTTTTCGCTGTTTGTTGGAGAGCTTCTGCGAATTGATAAACAAATGCAGGTGCACTGCCTGTGACAGCGGTCAACTGATGGATTTGTTCTTCAGACAGTTCTTCAGATTCCCCGATTGCGTCCAAAATGAGTTGCAGGGATGCTCGGTCATCCTCAGTAACACGTTTTCCACAAGCAAAGATGGACATAGACTCCTTCACATCAGCTGCAGTATTTGGCATGATCCATGCCACAGGACTTTGAGGTAATGCTTCTTCAAGTTGAGTTGGTCCAATACCTGCAGCTACAGTAATAATGAGCTGACTCGTCACAAAGCCCGATAGCTCTTTCAATACAGCAGGGTGACTTGCAGGAGGTACTGCGAGAATAACAACGTCGTGATTTGAAACAACATCCTGCCATTTTGCAGTTTCAACATGATATGTATCTTTTAGATGAGCTAGTCTTCCGTTATCTGATCGATTAGAGATCGTGACGGTGCCAATGTGATCTGATTGTTTAAGTCCAGAAAAAATGGCTTCTGCCATACGACCAGCGCCAATAAATAGAATGTTAGGTTTCTTCATATAGTCCTCCTTCCACATTTTCTTCTATACTATATCAAAACTATGATCAAAGATAAAAACGCTGGTATAAACCAGCGTCAGTTTGTAGAGAAAACGATGTCGTTATTCTGTTCTCCCAATGCCGTAGCCGATGACGATCGCATGCTCCGCATACGAACGTCTCTCCTACTTGAAGGAAATAAATCCATTCCGTCCCAATGGTTTAACAGATGAATTTGGAAGGAGATTCTGACCATCCATATATTACTTAACCTTAATTGGAGCGGAAATAATGGACTACTCTGCAATACCAAAACTGTTTCAACACTCTAATGCTGTTATAACCAGCGCTTTTAGTTACCAAAACTTAAATCCTGGGGAACTTGGCGGTGCGTGTTCGATCATGTGCACCACCGGAACCGTGTATGCAACGAGAATGAGAATCGTAGCTACTGTCAGCCAAAGCCTCCAATTTTCAAGGATAACTGGTGTTCTTTCAGCTCGATCGGCAACTGTTCCGATTGGGAAGTCTTCTTTTCCTTTTGGAGCAAAAAATGCAAGATCAGTCAGAATAAACATCAATAATAAAATAGCAATAAATAATATCGAGCCCCCAAGTGCCATCGTCACTTCATATGGAATCCATCCTAGAGCATCCGGGTGATCTTGATAGGTTGTGTAAGCTGTTCTTCTAGGAGCACCGAGTAACCCAACAGTATGCATAGCACCTGACATGAAGAACATTCCAACTGCCCAAAGAATCGTTTGTAAGTTTGCAAGACTGTGCATTCTTCCTGTTAGTACTCTGCCTGTAAGGTGCGGAATCAACCAATACGCAATTCCAAAGAACGTCAATGCAACACTAGAAGCAACTGTAAGATGGAAGTGTCCAGTTACCCATAACGTGTTATGAACGATTTGGTTCATCTGGTTACTTGCATTGATGATTCCTCCTGCGCCTGCAGGAACGAAAATCAGCATACCGACCATAGGAGCAAAGAATCGTGCATCTCTCCATGGAAGCTTCTTAAACCACCCGAACAACCCAGATGCTCCCTTTTTACGTCCAGAGATTTCAAACGTAGCGAACAATGAGAATGCTGTCATCAAAGAAGGAACGATAACCATAAAAGTTAAGACTACCTGTAAGAATTTCCAGAACGGAGAAATTCCTGACTCTAGTAACTGATGGTGAAAGCCTACTGGAATTGAGAACAGTAGAAATAAAACGAATGATAAACGTGCTAGAGCGTCACTAAATATTTTCCCTCCGATGATTTCAGGAATAATGACATACCAACACACGTACGCAGGAAGTAACCAAAAATAAACGAGAGGATGACCAAAATACCAAAACAGCGTACGACTAAGTAAGATGTTGATGCCATCTACCCATCCAAATGACCAAGGAATAAATTGAAAGAGTACTGATGCAGCGACACCTATTGTAGCGACAAACCATAAAACCATCGTCATGACAGCCATAAAAGCAAACAGTGGAGAGAGTTTTTTCTTTGATACCTTTTTACAAATATAATAGTGACTACACATTGCCCCGCCAGCTAACCAAGTGCCAATAATAAAGAACGTTAATCCAATATAAAACAAGGGAGAAGCCTTCAATGGGGCATAAAATGTGTAAAGCACAGTACCTTCATTTAATAAAATCATAACGGTCGTTAAGACTGTTCCGATCGTCATGACGACAAATCCCAGCCATGCCATTCTAAACGGTTGATCGTAAAACTTTCCTAACGTTCTGCTTAGACCAGCGTAAAAGAATCCAATAATAAAATAGGTTGTAAAAACAAGTGCGAGTAAGATTCCATGAGCTGTGAGTAATTGATAATAGCCTATCCCTGCAGGAAGCTGAACCGTTCCACTTCTTACAAGAGTTTGAAGCAGTCCAGCAATACCTCCTAGTAGTACCGCTGCAAATGCAACATAAATGTGTGCCATACTAAGCTTTGCATCTGCACGATCAACAACTTGACTTATCATTCGATCACCTCCAGAGGCACACCCATCGCCTGGTGTCCGACTCCGCAATATTCATTGCATAAAATTAAAAATTGACCCACATCGTCAAACGTATGAGTAATTTTATTTACGTGACCAGGAGTGACCATCATATTCACGTTTGTCTTTGGAATTTGAAATCCATGCACAACGTCTTTACTCGTTACCGTAAAATGAACAGTCGCTCCTTTCGGAATTTTCAAGTCTTGAACAGACTGAAATGTGAACGCTTGAGCAATCATTACCAATTCGTATTCGTTTTCTCCAATCTTTTTTAAGCCTGGTTCGTCGAATGGAGCCGTAATATCGACTTCTTGAGGATCTAAAATTTCATCATCACTCGGCGGTGTGTGACCCATTGCAAATGCATTGATACCGATAATCAGTAAAAATACG
This sequence comes from Anaerobacillus sp. ABR4_321, assembly GCF_056158505.1. Classification (NCBI taxonomy): domain Bacteria; kingdom Bacillati; phylum Bacillota; class Bacilli; order Caryophanales; family Bacillaceae; genus Anaerobacillus; species Anaerobacillus sp. ABR4_321. Next base: position 1,651,942 of record NZ_JBSWTK010000001.1, on the reverse strand, counting down.
ACTAATGTTCCACTTCCGACAATTAACCAGATTTTCTCAAACTTATGAATGTGCATATGCTTCCCTCCTGATTAAAACCTCGCTACATATAAGCAGTAAACAGCTCCCCATGATAGAACGATAAAACCACCTACCATAAAGACAGAAATAATTGTTCCTTTAAGCTCTTCTTCACTTTTCTCAACCTTTACTGAACGGTGAGCTTCACTTTTACTATCAACAAGTTTCAATTCTCTCCCCCCTAACTCAATGTCTACTCTTAGTTTAGGAGATGGAAGGAGTAGCATCTGTGACATATATCACAAACATGGTGAATTTCACACAAAAAAAAGAGGGTATAAGAGATCATGATCTCTTACACCCTTACAATCTACATATGCTGCTAGGACATCCTTCACAGTGACAAATAGCCTTTAACCGGTCAATATCTCTTATCGTAATGACGCCACCTTCATAGTCGATGATCTCTTCTCTTTTTAACTGGTTTAACATTCGATTGACTGTTTCTCTCGTCGAGCCGATTAAGTCTCCTAGTTCTGAATTTGTTAAGCGATTTGTGAACCGCACTTTGTTGCCTTCCGATACGCCATACGTATTCGACATACGGATCAGCGTAGAGGCAAGAGCGCCATTTTTACCAAAGAACAAGAGGTCTCGAAGTTTTGTTTGTAAAAAACGCTGCATGTAACCAAGCCACTTCATGAAATCGATCGCTAAATCACCATTTTGCCAGAGGAGCGTTTCAAGATCCTTTTGTTGAATAACACCAAGAGTACAATCGCTTATTGCCTCTGCAGTATAACTATTCGTTATGTGAACATCATCTTTTAAATCACCGAACAAATCTCCAGATTGGAAATAATACAGTACAAGGTCTTTTCCTTCATCTGAGCTTTTTGTTAATTTCACCGCACCTTGTTTAAGAAAGTAAATATGTTGGCACTCTTCACCTTCCCAATAAATCTTCTCACCACGAGGCACATGCCTCTCATACATAACACCTTTTAGTTTTGTGAAATTTTCAGAAGCAAAGGACTGAGTATTATAGCCAGCCGTGTTTTTTGAAATCATTGGGCACTCCATTATCCGAACTCCTTTCGTTCCAATTCATCTTAAGTTTAGTATACCAGCAACCTTGAATTTAAGGTGTGACAATAATCACACCTTTCAATCAGGGTGTGACGAAATACACATCTTGAAAGGGATAAAGCGATTAAACTAAATGAAAATAAACCATAGGAGGTTAAAAAATGGTCACTGGCTTATTACTAATCGATGACAAAAATAGTGAACTCCTAAACACTGCTCATTATAAAGAGAAGTTAGATGAGTTCCTCATGATCACAAGACCTTTCACAGAGGAAATCATGATCGTCTCTAATCACCCTAAAATCATCTTACCTTACACACCACGAGACATACGTATCGTGACGGAGTACTATAAGCATTCAAGCATTTTGGGACAGCTGCATGCTGGCCTTTCACTATCAAGTTATCAGGCCAATATTGTGGTTGATTACGAAACATCATTTCATGAACTAGAGCTTCAACCCCCGATTGAAGAATTCTCAAAAACAAATCCTGACCTGATCCTTTTTGAGAAATCAAAGATAAACGGAATCTACAACAAATCGATCGTACCAGTACTGTCTGAATACCTTGAACACCCAAGCAAGGCGACAAGGAAATTCGATGACCTCAATTTTGTATTGTAACGAATAAAAGACACGACAATAGTCACAATTCGACTAGTCGCGTCTTTTTTTTTGAAAAGAATTAGGACTATTTGTAGAGATACCATATAATAAGTGTATCGTTTTAAATCTATAACAAAGGTGAACTCAATGAAAACTAAATTTATCGTTATTTGTGCGCTAGTTGTTTTTCTCGCTACTAGTGTGACGTTTCTTTTACTTTCTACTGGAGGGGAATCACTTTCAGAACCAAAAAACCTGTCATCGTACCGTGACGATCTTGCTGTAGCGGAAAACAATACCGTATCTCTTTCTTCAATAAGTCTTTCAGCAGTTGGAGATATTCTGATTCACGACAGGGTCTATGAAAATGCTGAAACGAACAACGGATATGACTTTATGCCGATGCTTGAAGCTGTGAAATCTGAGATGGAGAAGGCAGATATTACGTTTGCTAATCAGGAAACAGTCATCGGTGGAACTTCGATTGGTTTATCTTCTTATCCAAGTTTCAATAGCCCACAAGAAGTAGGGGACGCCCTAAAAGAAAGCGGTGTCGATATCGTCTCTATGGCAAATAACCATACGCTTGACCGTGGTGAAAAAGCATTACAAAATGCCTTTAAGCACTGGAATGAGATCGGAATGCTTTATACAGGAAGTTACCTTTCACCAGAAGATCAATCGAAGATCAGAACGATAAAAAAAGATGATATCACAGTAGCTTTTCTTGCTTATACATATGGTACAAACGGCATTCGCCCCCCTGCAGACAAGCCATATCTGGTCAATTACATCGACAAACAAAAGATTGCGAAAGATATTCAAGAAGCTGAATCCATTTCAGACGCTGTGGTTGTCAGCATGCATTTTGGAAATGAATACGAAAGGCTCCCGAATAACTTTCAGCTAGAATTGTCTTCATTTATAGCAGAATCAGGTGCCGACATTATCCTAGGTCATCACCCTCACGTTCTTCAACCGGTTGAATGGATCAATACGACAGATGATCGCAAGGTTTTTGTAGCCTACTCTCTAGGCAACTTCTTATCTGGCCAAAAAAATAACTATAAAGATATAGGTGGTATCCTTACCTTGGATATCGAAAAGAAGAAATTTAGAGGTGAGACGAGCGTTCGTGTGACCTCTCCATCCTTCTTCCCAACTTTTGTAGAGAAAGGTTACATTGTAAAACCGCTAAATGAATCTAAACCTGAGTTACTTGATGAAATAAATCAACACATGAGTCAATGGGTTCCTGAATTAAAGGTTCCGAAATAAAAATAACGCCGCCCCTTCAAATGAGGGGCGGCGTTTTAGCGATTAGAACATTACGTTCCATGTTTTTGGTCCTACGATACCATCTACAAGTAATCCTTTTCTAGATTGATAACTCCTTACTGCGTCTCTCGTAATGGGGCCGAAAATGCCATCTGGCTTAACATTGACTGCTCGCTGGATTGCCTCAACATCTTTTCCACGATCCCCTATCATGACATAGTGACCTGGATAAGGTCTTACAGGAGCTTGAGATGAAGGTCTCTTTGGAGCTTTCTTTAGAGCAGCTAGCGTGATCGGACCTACAATTCCATCTTCACTAAGACCATACAATCGCTGAAACTTCTTAACAGCCAATTCCGTTTCTCTCCCAAAAATCCCGTCTGCACCATATTCCTGCAGATTCATACCCGCATTGATCAGATAGTTTTGAATTCGTTTCACTTCGTCCCCGCGATCTCCATAGCTGATAAGTAAAACGTTTTTAGGAGGCGGTGTTGGAATGACGTCTATAACATCAGAACCATCGAGCAAATGATAGGAAGCTGTCACGTCACGAATGAATTCTGCCCATGTTACGCCGTAACGATTCAAAGCGTTCTGTGGATCTGTTCTTCGTGTAGGATCTAATGTGGAGTGTGCAACAACATCAGACTCTGGGTCTAACTTAAATTTGTCACATAGATAGGCGATGTACCAAACGTACCGACTATACGCTTCTCGAAACGTAATGCTTCCTCCCCAACAAAGTTCCACTCCGATCGCATGATCATTCGCATCACCATTAAATAAAACATTATCCGTGTTTACAACATAGCGCACATGCCATGCTTTTTCATCTAATGGAATAATTTCTAAGATAACATCATCATCAATAAACGTATGTGCTGAAGCTGAAACAACGTTTTTTGCAAAATATGCGCGATTCGCATATGCAGTGGAACCAGCATTGCCTGTATCGTGCGCAACAATGAATGATATTCCGTTATTTTTTTCTTGTGGCCTAGATTTCCCCTTACTTATATAATCCCTAGTAATGGCATACTTAAGGTTTTCTGCCATTTTCCTCACTCCTTTTAATGTGCCACACTTCTTCCTAAATATTGTATGTGGAACTACTGAGAGGAGGACTAGTTATCGTTCCCATTTACATAAAAAGGGCCAGGGCCTAAAGGACCCCGGCAGTATTTCTAATTCATCAGCTTATTGTAATCTGTAGCATCATTCATAAACGATTCTAGATCGGCGTTCATTCCAGGCTTGTTCGTCAGTCTAGTAAGTACGTTTGAATACTCTGGTTCGTTTTCTTCGTTTTGAAGAGCTCTCAATGCTTTCTGAATCAACATCGCATCTTTTTGGTTAATATTCACTGTCGATCCCTCCGTTTAAAATTTATTATTTCACAACAGACTCAACATATTACATCCTTTTGTAAGGGAGACTATGATTGAGGTGAATACGTTGAATAAAGGAATCATTACAGCATTATCTGCCATTGCATTAGCGCAAAGCCTGAAAATACTCACTCACAAGAAACAGGCCAATAAATGGGATTGGCGTCCTCTTTTTCAAACAGGTGGAATGCCGAGTTCCCATTCAGCAGGTGTTTCTGCACTAGCAACTTATACTGCATTACAAACTGGAAAAGAATCGATCGAAACTGCGCTAGCTTGTGTTTTCGGGGTCATCGTTATGTACGACGCACAGGGGATCAGAAGGCATACTGGTGAAATAGCTCAATTAGTAAATGACCTTGATGAAGATATCGAATTATTATCAGGCCATTATCCTGACCTTCTGCATGTAAGGAGAGAAGAAGAGCTTAACGAACTTCTCGGACATCAACCTGCAGAGGTCGCTGGCGGAGCATGTCTTGGTATTGCACTCGGCGTTCTGGGACACTCAATAGGAAAAAATAAACAGCCCAAACATTGACATCTTCCCTCAAGAGTGTATAATAAGAAATTGGGATCTCGAAATTCCCGTATTAACAACTAGCTCCTTTAACATTAGGAGAACTAAAATTCATAACTGGAAAGGTATGAACAGCATGTTTCAAATTGGCTTACATCAAGTGAATGGCCATACTACAATTGCTGTTGATCCTGCTCACTCACACTGGCGCGGCTTCGGAGCCGTAAGGATGAAAGAGAGGTAGGGCTTTCGTTGTTTGAGAGATCAACAGATCTCGATGGTATGTTTACCGCGGCAATGAAGGAGTTACTGTTAATAAATTAACGATCGTTAAATTAACCCATAAGAAGGAGCGCATCGAATCGATGCGCTCCTTGTCCATTTTACTAAGTTTTTCTTTCAATGATTCCAGCAATCACGCCACCTGTATACATAATTGATGAAATGATACCACTAACCCCAAAAGCTCCAAAAGCAAATATCCACCGAAGAGGATGCGGCTCTTGAATCGAAGCATAATCTGGCAAGTAATTTCCGAGAGTGATTCCGATGAACAATGCGACGATAAGACCTGCAATTAAGATATAAACGGCCATTTTCCTAAGTAAATATCCATTCATGAGCTCGACCTCCTTGCCATCTTCATTCCCTCATGCTTATCCCTCAAACATCCTAGTCTTTCATATAGCTTGCATCATGAGTGTCATGAGGTAAAAACCCGTTCTCAGCACGTTTTTGATGTAACATTTCATGATTTTCTTCTGTATTCCACCCGATATCATTCGTTGGGTGAATCCATTCATCTCCAGACATAATGGAGGGATCGACCTCATCACTCCAATTATTAAGAGGGGAATCAGATGAGTCATACAGACTATCGCCAATAACGACGCCATAGCGGTTTACAAAAGGAGCTTTCATTTCTATACCAGTACCCTTAAAGGACGGGGCATCAACTTGATGTGGTTGCGTTTCATCAAAAACAGGGGACTGCATGTCGGTTTTATCTTTTTTCATCTCAGAAGCCCTCCTTACTATTCATGACGTTAGTATCGGGTAAATAAAGCGTACATATGCGAAGGATACTGAGATGGACAATATATGTTAAAATAAGTTCACTTGATAATAAAAGGAGTATCCATATGACTATGTTCGAACAACACCCATTTCTCTTGAATAACTGGAAAGAAGCTGGGTTTGACCAACTATCACCTGTTCAAGAACAAGCAATGCCTCGTATTCTGAATGGTGAGGATCTACTTGTTGAAGCACCAACCGGAACAGGAAAAACGTTAGCCTACCTTCTACCTGTTATTCAGGAATTACAAAGTGATATCACACACACTCAAGCAATTATACTTGCACCAACCCGTGAACTTGCGATGCAAGTATTCGGTGTAGCTCAAAAGTTTCTAGAAGGTAGTGGTATGAGCGCTGCCTCAATGATTGGAGGAGCTGCAATAAAGCGCCAAGTTGAAAAGTTGAAGAAGCATCCAAAACTAATTGTAGGTACACCTAACCGCGTAGCGGAATTAATCGACATGAAGAAACTCAAAATGCATGAAGTGAAGACCATCGTATGCGACGAAGCCGACCAAGTGCTTCACCCATCCACAATGGATGACGTTTCGTTTATCTGTCAGTCCGCGAAGCGTGATTGCCAATTGCTTTTCTTCTCAGCAACCCTATCTGAAAAAGTAACGCAGCAAGCCAAGAAGCTATCTGAAAATGCATCTCATCTCACCATCAAAGCATCAAAAGAAGAGAAAGAAGCTGTAGCACATAGCTACTATGTTACAAATCGACGTGAGAAGCCTGAATTACTACGAAAACTTTCTAAGAAAGATGGTGTTAAGGCGCTTGCGTTTGTTAACAATAGTAAATTCCTATTGCGCCTTAAAGAGATCCTTGCTACGAAGAAAATTTCCTTTGATGTTTTGGACAGCTCTACAAACAAAACGGAACGAAAAAACGTGTTGAATAAATTCCGTAAAGGAGAGATTCAACTGTTAATTACAACAGACCTTGGTGCTCGTGGTCTTGATATCGAGAACATCACACACGTGTTTCATTATGATTTACCAGAGGATTCAAGAACGTACGTACACCGTTCAGGTCGTACTGGAAGAATGGGTAACGAAGGTCATGTTGTTACTCTCCTGCTTCCTGGTGAAGAAAAATATCTTGAGAAGATCACAAATAAGCTAGGTCTTGAAGTAACTAGAAAGAATGAGTCTCAGAAAAAGAAAGTTAAACGTAAATAAAACAAAGCTGGCAATAGGGTGACCCTATTGCCAGCTTTTCTTTTATCTCAATCACCATTGAACATATCGAACAAGCCTTTTGCCATGCTTCCTTCTCCTTTTGCTCCACCTGCTTGTGGCATAGCAGCGAAAACACGGCTTGCTAATCGGCTGAATGGAAGGGATTGCACCCAAACTGTTCCTGGACCTTTCAACGTTGCAAAGAACAATCCTTCTCCTCCAAACAGAGCTGTTTTCACACCTTTAACAAACTCAATATTGTAATCAACTTCTTCTGTCATCGCAACAAGACAACCGGTATCCAGACGCAATACTTCACCTGCTTTAAGCTCTTTTTTATGAATGGTGCCTCCCGCATGAACAAAAGCCATTCCATTCCCTTCAAGTTTCTGCATGATAAAGCCTTCTCCACCAAAGAAACCGGCTCCGATTTTCTTTTGGAATTCTATACCTACTGACACTCCTTTAGCAGCAGCTAAAAAAGCGTCTTTTTGACAGATCACCTTTCCATTCAGTTCACTCAAGTCCATAGGAATGATTTTTCCTGGGTAAGGAGAAGCAAACGACGCATGTTTCTTCTCGGTTCCCTGATTTGTGAAGGCTGTCATGAAGAGACTTTCTCCAGTCAATACTCGCTTCCCTGCACTGAACAACTTACCCATCATTCCACGTTGCCCACTTCCATCACCAAAAATCGTTTCCATCTCGATTTCATCTTCCATCATCATCAAACTACCCGCTTCTGCAATAACCGTTTCACCGGGGTCAAGCTCTACCTCTACAAACTGCATATCATCACCGTATAACGTAAAATCAATTTCATGATCGTTCATGCTCATTCTCCCCCTTCTTATCATTAACAACTAATACGGCACATCAAGGTAAAGGTTTCGAAAATATACCTAGACAAATCTTCACAAGCAAAAAAAAGACCTGCTTTGAAATAGCAGGTCTTCTTACATATTATTTAGATGACGTCATTTTTTTAGGATTTTCTTGAAGGACCCTTTTAACTGTTCGACATACTTCCTCGATATCGAATGGTTTAGCAAAGTGTGTGATTGCACCTAGATTCATGAATTCTTCTACGAGCTGAAGCTCACCGTAAGCTGTCATAAAGATAACCCGAACGTCTTCGTCCAACTTCTTTAGAGACTTAAATACTTCTAACCCATCCATCCCAGGCATCTTCAAATCTAATAAAATCAGATCAGGATCTTCTTGCTTCACTAACTCAATCGCTGTAATGCCATTTGGTGCCTGCAGCGCTATGAAGCCTTCCTTCCTAAAAAGCTCACTTAACAAAATACGAATTCCATACTGGTCATCAACAATCAGAATTTTATTCATTCGTATGCCACCTCTGCTATTTAATCTCACGTCTTGTCCTTCGTTATCACTATTGTGCACTAAAATTAGAATCCTGGAAATAACTTCGTCGAAACTAGTCATAAGACTACATTTCTCGCACTTTTTCGCCCTTCAGACGTTCCTTATTAAGAATTCGTGTGATGATATAAAAGTATAACCGTCTTTTTTACCATTTTATTACTTTATCAGTCATTCTAGTTTTATTTACGATATCAGGGGGTATTGCCTACTAACATATGATAGGAGGTAATATGAGATCATGATTGGTCCTTCGAAACAGCACATTAAGGAAATTGAAAACAAAGCAAAACAAGATCAAGAAGAAGCAATTAAAGCTCGTAATGTTGTGTCAAAAGCTACTCGAGTAAATTCTATACATCCATCATAAAAAGCAGGTATCTACCTGCTTTTTTAGCTGTGAAAAACTATCTAGTTTCACCTCGTTAAGAACGCTAGCGTTAATCCTCTTTTATCATCGTAATGAACTCTGCATAGTCAGTAGTGAATGCGTCTTTCTTTTTGAACCCTAATTTCTCGTATAAATGAATAGCTCTATTGTTAAATGTTGCGACCGACAACCTAATCGGCATTCTGACATACTGTTCTTTTATATAGTTCATAATGATTGTACAAAACTCATATCCATTCCCTTGTCCAGTATAATTAGGATCCATTCCAAAACCGATATCTATAAAATTATCAGGATATACACCATAGGTATGCCCAACCGGAATTTGAGCTGTTTCACCTGAACATAAGAAACCTACTACTTTGTTATTTTCATCAACTAGTAATCGATAGGAACCATCTAGTCGTTCGTTTATTTCTTCTTCATTTACTTCGTTATTATAAAAATCATAAGGCGGTTCGTATACCCAACTTAGTGTTCGTTTAGCTCCTTCAATGTCCATCTTCTTGATCGTTAAATTCATCGTATCCATCCAATCTATGTATAATTCGCCTTTCTTCCTGAAAAACTTCTTCATTCTTATACGTTACCATAACGATTGAGTTAGACATCTTAATCAAATAGAAAAAATAAAAATCACACCTGCGAACCAGGTGTGATTGTTTATATCAATCATTTATTTACGATATGTTCGTTCGAGTTCAAGCTTTGCTGCTTCATCCAAAGTTTCTGGAGAATCAGGATCTCTCTCGAGCGTTCGTTCAACATCTTGTTGAATCACATCATCCATCGTTTCAGCACCTGACGTTTCGACGATCATCTTTTCGACATCGTGATCTACCATTGCTGAGACTGGGACTTCTGTTTCATCGAGTTCGGAAGCTTTTCTCTTCGTGTATCCGTTAGGGACAATGGCTTCTTCTTTCTTAGCAGTCTCACTATTCTTCTTTCGACTTTTCACTTTGTCGACAAGATCATTGGATTTTGTTTTAACAGACTGAGCGAATGTAGTCGACTTTTCTTTCACATTCCCAGTTACCTCAACGCTTTTGTCTTTTGCCTTGGTAACCCCTTCACTAATATCAGTACGAAGTTCCTTCCCTGACTTAGGAGCTAAAAGTACACCCGCAGCAGCGCCGACAACTGTTCCAGCAAGAGCAGCAATTGCTGGCCCTTTCTTCTGAATATCCTGTTTTTTAGGAGACTTATTGATTCGAATCACTTCTCTTTCACCAGAGTCTTGACCTTGTGGGGCAGGTTCGTGTTTCACATCGACTTTGTGTTCAGAATCCGTTTTCTTCATGATTAACCATCCTCCTTAACAGATTGAGTGTACGACTTCTTAAGACGATACTGTTCCCATAATCCTAAGATAGTACTACCCCAATTCGCTACTTTAACCGTGTTTCCCTGCTTTGATTCTACACCTTTTTCAAAAGAATGACTGATTTTTGCAAAAGAGTTGTTGAGTTTCTTCAAAGATTCACCAGTATCCTTCACAGCATCGAACGCTGGACTGAACTTTGCTGCATTTTCTTGAATTTCGTCAGTCAAAACATTCGTTTTATGGAGCAGAATAGTCGTTTCTTTCGTTAATCCATCAATCTGACCTTGCACAGAATCAATCGTCTCAGCAGTTTTAGAAAGGGTAGCATTCGTAGATCTCAATACTTTAATCAGAAAAATACTTAAGATAGCAAAAGCTAGCGCTATGACTGCAACTGCCAAATAGAGAATAATTTCCATATAGAGCCTCCTACCAACTGAATTTGGGTATGGTTACCATTACCCTTGAATAGGAAAGCTAATCACATAATTTATGATTCTTTCATAAAGACCTTATCGATGGTTTCTTCTAATTCCTTAAACAACTCCCATTCTCGTTGTTCGTCAGATAGGTTTGCTAGCAAGCTCGCTAGGACAGATCTATAATACCAACCCTGCTTCTCTCTGCCCCTGCTAAACTTCTCCCAAACGAGGTCCCCATCGTTTTGTAACTCGATGAGGATGGTTCGCAAATTGTGTAGTTTATCAGCACAAGCAATTTGCTTAATCTCAAAAGAAGCACCTTCTAAATAATCGATCGTATGCTTTTTACGTTCTTCCCACACCATGCTTTTCTCTGGTTCAGAACACCCTTCAACTAACCTTGCAATTTCAACACCGAATGCTTCTTCGAGTTCTGAATAAGTCGTCGCCGTATCTTCTAACACATCATGAAGAATAGAAGCAGCGACAACTTCCTCCCTTACTCCATGTTTAAGTAAGTAAAAGCCAACTGTAATAGGATGTGAAACATAAGGAAGGTTTGATTTTTTTCTATACTGTTTATCATGTGCATACGCAGCATATTCAACCGCTTTTTCAATGACCTTCATCGCTACCCCTCATTTCTTTTTATCGAAAATCTTTTTTGATAGGTTACTAGTCTCCAGACCCATTCTAGCGGACCATACTTGAATGAATTCAGCCATATTTTGCTCAGTACGATTTGAACGATATAGATGACTACCAATAGGAGAATACCGGTACTTACTCCAACTTCCCCATAAAAACCCAATCCATAATTATAAAAGATCAGTGTGCAAACGATGGACTGGAACAAATAATTACTAAGTGCAAGTTTTCCTACCCATTCGAAAACGATCATCTTCTTACCTCTCTGGTAGAGCAAAACAAAAAGGGCTACATAAAATAGTGATACAAGAGGGCCTCCGAGCGAATCTTGAAGGTGTAAAAACGCATATGAACTCGTTACATATGGAAGAAACTTTATAACAAACCCAACAGAACCCACCATGAGTAGTTTTTTTATAAGTGGAGAGTTAGCAACATCACTGTTCAGCCATCCCTTTTTCGCAAACCCTGCGCCGAATAAGAAGAAAGGCAAAATCACAAATAATAGAAAGAGTGCGTTCCAGCCCCCGTTCACATAAGCCCAGTCCTCGATTCTTTGTTGCATGATTTCTACTAAACTACCAGATCCATATACTTCGATCGATTGCTGGATCGCAATTGGCTGATGACTCGAAAATTCAACAGCACTTAGTGGTAACATCAATAAAAACAAGAAAATGGCATAGATAAGCCAAAGAACAATTCCGATTTGGAGTAGTCTCGTCCCTCTCAATCGGATAAATAAAAGAAGGACTAAACCGCATAAACTATATGTAAATAAAATATCACCATGCCAAATAAGAGTGAAATGAATGACTCCTAACAACATTAAGAACAGGAGGCGTCTTAGCATCAATGGATAAAATGCAGCACTTCTCTCCAGTACACGACTTCGGAATAGAATGAAGCCGTACCCGAACAAAAATGAAAAAAGTGGGTAAAAGCTTGCTTGAGCGAAGAAATCAACAAAGATCATAGACCATTGATTAAGCTGATTTCCCCAATAATTAAGGTTGTCGATATAGATATAGGGAGAGTGAAAATCAATCATATTCACTAAAAAAATGCCCAACAGTGCAAATCCCCTCATCGCATCTATTGAATGGATCCTCTCGCTTCCCGAAACGGGTGCTAGTTCTTTCCCCATATTTTCATCCTTTCTAGCGCTCTTCTCTATCACTTCTTACAAATCTCTGTTAAATAGTCTGAGGTAGTTGTTATCAATTCTTTATCTAGCTCAGGATATTGTTCGAAATCGATTCCTTCCATAATATAAGCATGAAATTTACGTATATCACTTTTGATTTCTTCTCTTTGTCCTTCAGCTGTTAAGATCAACGCTTCGAGAACACCGTTTATAACCGAAACATCACCTTTGCCATAATGTCTTATTAAATAAAAGGACTTATAGAGATAGTGAAAAAAAGATTTTGGAGAGGTCATAACCCGCAAATTTCTATTTGAATCAAAAAAGACTTCTTTCGGTCGATATACTTCACCTATACGATGTAAGATCGATCCAAGACGATTAGTACAGTTGATTGCAGTATGAGGATCATTAACAGAAGGAGAAATTGCTCGTAATGAGATTTCAACAAGTTTTTGAATTGAAAACTCAAGATCTTGAGTGTTGATCCGCTCTGAACCGATTTTTATTACATTTAATACAGTATTCTTTTTAAAAGTATCATTACCATTCACCCATACCGTCCCAAGTAAAGAGCCTCGTCTCACATATTGACCTACTACGGCATTCAACCTAATGATGAGGTCATCTTGTTTTGACTGTTCAACAAGATTTTCATATTGAATCTGTTGGATGTACCCCATTTTCTCACTATAGATCGGAATGCCATCACCTTCTCTAAGTTCAAGCTTCTCCCAACCATCCCAATCCTCGAACTTCTCTCCTGCAATCAATTCTTCTTTCGTATCGAGCAATGCCAACGTTTCTCTTGTGATTTTCTCGATCAAGTTGCTAACTTGTACAAAAGAAGAAGAGTGATGAATAAATAAAACAAAGAACAATAAGCAAACAACAGCGATCACTACCGTTAGAACTGGGGATAACAAGAGCCTTTCGTCTTTCCCTGTCAAGAACAGCATGTTGAACAAAGCAAAAACAAAGCCAGCCACGAAAATACCTAGTACATGTTGAGTGAAACGATCAGATATAAAATCCTGCAGTGTTCTAGGTGAAAACTGTGAAGAATAAGTCGTTAACACAACCATAATAGAAGAAAAAGAAATGGTAGTCATCGTTAAGATCGCAGTAATGAGAGGTCCATACAGGGACTGTGCTATTTTCTCAGAAGCTAAGAATAGCTTCGAATATGTACCATCAAGCTGTGACATATAAGCGATATCGATCCAAGTACTTATACCAACTACGACTACAGAAAGAATTCCGTAAATAACGGGTAAAAACCAAAAGCTGTTACGTAATTTGATCATTGTTTTAGAGTCATTCATCAGGTACCTCTTTCTACGGTTATTGGTATGAATAAACCGTTAATATATATAAGGGATCAGACGATTACGTGTTCTCCCCCACTCCTCATACCCTATTCCAATCGACTTTGATAATAGCTCTTCTTCAATTTTTATCCGGTACAACAATGACGGTATGAGTAACAACAACGCTACGAACACACCGATCCACACTCCCATATAGATGGGAAAACCAATCGTAATCAATAATAATCCAGTATAAAGCGGATGTCTTAGTTTACGATAAGGACCTGAGCTGACTAACTCAAGCTCCTCTTCAACGATTACATCTCTAGAAAAAAACTGTCCAAGCTCTCTAATTCCCCAGTACCGTAGTAATATACCTCCTCCGTAAATTACTATTCCAATACTTTTTGACCAAGCGGACTCTTCAAAATTAAATAAGTTTAAACCACTAAAAATAACCGTCAAAAGAATCGTTGATAACGTCATGATGAGGATTAGTCGGAACGATTTCTTCTCAATATTCGTTGGTTTGTTTTGGTCCTTTCCACGCTTTAATACGAATTCCCCAATCCAAAAAGCGGTCAAAATGAAAAAGATTATTTCCCATACATTCATTTCCTCAGCCCCCTTTTCTAGACTTGTTATAAGCAGTATACCAGAGTTTGAAGGGTACAAATGAACCAAAGGTTTATAAATGTATAATTCCGGGAATTTATACACCCGAGTAAATGTAAGCCCTTACATTAAGCAGAATTGGAGGGATGCTTATATACACCTTTCCGCATAATTTGGGGTTATTTGGTAATTAGTCGTCGCGGATAGTAGTTATATATAAGGTTGTGACAGCGTCTCATCTTCTAAGAGAATATAAGAGGAGATTAGAACGTCTATCGTCCATTTTCTTAGTTATTCTCCATTTATCCGCACTATTTGGGAAGCTGGTATTGTAAGGAAATGACGGTTTGTTATACTCGAATAGTCGAATTGATCACAGCAAATTGTCCAGTCACAGAAGAAAAAACACATTTAACGGCAAGTTAATAGGAGTGAAATGATGAATCTAGACGATGGAAAAAAGCGAATCGTAATAAAAATTGGAAGCAGCTCATTAACGAGCAGACTCGGAGACATCAGCCGCAGAAAACTAGAACGATTAGTTGATGACATCGTAATGTTAAAAGATGAAGGACACGAAGTACTTCTCGTATCTTCAGGTGCAGTAGCTGCTGGCTATCGCAGACTCGGTTGCCTTGAGCGTCCTACATCTCTTTCTGAAAAACAGGCGGCCGCGTCGATTGGCCAGGGACTATTAATGGAAGCTTACTCAGAGCGTTTCATCTCCCATGGCTATACAGCTTCACAGATCTTGATTACGAGAAGTGACTTTTCCGATCGAAAAAGATATAACAACGCACGCAATACCATCAATGTATTGTTAGAACGCGGTATTGTACCGATCGTAAATGAAAATGACACAGTAACAGTTGAACGATTGAAGTTTGGTGATAACGATACGCTATCAGCTAAAGTTGGTGCTTTAGTCGATGCGGATCAACTTATTATCCTTTCAGATATAGATGGACTGTTCAGTGACGACCCAAGAAAGAACCCAGACGCTGAACTTCTTGAGCATGTTACAGAAATCACACCTGAAATCGAAGAATCTGCTGGAGAGCCATCGAGCTCTGTTGGAACAGGTGGAATGAGATCTAAAATCGATGCTGTGAAAATTGCTATGGCTTCAGGAACAAATTCATTCCTTGGTAATGCTTCAACGAAAGGCATTATTTATAACGCTGTTCAAGAAACAGCAAGAGGAACTTATTTCGAACCAGAGGGCGACGCAGAGCTTGACAATAAGAAGCAATGGATCGCATTTAACTCAGGCCCTGAAGGTGAAGTAATCGTTACAGACAAAGCAAGAGATGAAATTTCAGATCAAGAACGAAGCCTACAGCCTATTGGCGTTCATTATGTACACGGTCACTTTAAGCCTGGTGCAGTCGTTAAGGTAACGGACATGGATGGCGAAGAAATCGGTCTTGGTGTGACAAACTACTCTTCTAAACACCTTAAGATGATTAAGGGACTCACATCTGATGAGATTTCAGAATTGATCGATGTATCTGTAAAAGAAGCTGTTCACATCAATGATTTTGTATCACAAGATCAGCTTGCAATTCCACTAGGCTCATAAAAGATAACTTGAACAACCAACACGAGAACATTAAATTCACAGGAGGCGTTTGATGACTACTCTAAATACAACGGTAGAAGTAAATGTAAAAGAACAGGCGAAGCTAGCACAGAAAGCTTCTAAAAAGCTTTCGCTGCTTACGACGGAAGAGAAAAACGAAGCGCTCAACATTATTGCGGACGTGCTTGAACAAAATACGGATTATATCCTACAAGAGAATAATAAAGACCTTGAACGAGGGAAAGAAAAAGAATTTACAGATGCATTTATGGATCGCTTACGCTTAACGGAAGACCGTGTGAAAGATTTTGCGAACGGACTTCGTGAAGTAGCACAGCTTGAGGATCCTGTTGGTGAAGTACTTTCTGACTGGAATTTAGATAACGGTATGCAAGTCGAACAAGTTCGCGTACCTCTTGGTGTAATCGGCATGATTTATGAAGCTCGCCCAAACGTAACGGTCGATGCAACTGGACTTGCTCTTAAGTCAGGAAATGCGATTGTTCTAAAAGGCGGCTCTAACGCGCTGAACTCAAACAAAGGTATCGTAAAAGTTATTCATGATGCGCTGCCTAAAACGAAGATCCCTGTTGAAGCAGTACAACTAATCGCTACAACAGATCGTAAAGCGACTAGCGAACTATTTACGATGAAAGAGCATATCGATGTATTGATTCCACGTGGCGGTGGTGCGTTGATCAATACGGTAGTAAACAATGCTACTGTACCTGTGCTTGAAACAGGTGTTGGTAACTGCCACATCTATTTCGATAAGCACGCTGACGCTGAAAAAGCGATCAACATCTTGATCAATGCAAAAACAGACCGCCCAGCTGTGTGTAACGCTGCTGAAACGCTTATCGTGCACAAAGAATGGTTAAATGAAAACAAAGATCTTCTTGCGAAAGCTCTTAAAGATAACAATGTTAAGATTCACGGGGACGAGCACATCGTGAATACGTTTGAAGATGCAGTACTTGCTGATGAAGACGATTGGAGCAATGAGTACCTTGGACTTGAAATCGCAATTAAATCAGTAGATAGTACGCAAGAAGCGATCGATCATATTGAAACTTACGGAACTAAACACTCAGAAGCCATCATCACAGAAGATAAAGAATCAGCTTCCCTTTTCCGTAACCTTGTTGATGCAGCTGCAGTCTATCACAATGCATCTACTCGTTTTACAGATGGATCAGCTCTTGGTTTCGGTGCAGAGATCGGAATTTCAACACAAAAACTTCATGCAAGAGGACCAATGGGTCTACCAGCACTTACAACGATTAAGTATTGCATGACAGGAACAGGTCAAATTCGATAAACCTTTAAGCAAAGATAACTCCTTAACAAGGGGTTATCTTTTTTTGTGTATGAACTTAGAAGAGATGAACAGCCTACTGATGTGAGCATATGTTTCGAGAAAATAACGAACTCCATTTATAATGAATTAAGATATCTTTAATTCGAAAGGATGAAAGAAATGAATTACGAAAATCTATATACTGAACAAAACCTTGGGAAACTTCATCTATCGAACAGATTCATCGTCGCTCCAATGACACGAATTACTGCAACTGATGATGGTAGCGCAACGAATAAAATGCGTGATTACTATGAACGATATGCTAAAGGTGGATTTGGTGCAATCATTACAGAAGGAATTTATACAGACCAGCTCTACAGTCAAGGGTATTTAAACCAGCCTGGTCTCACGAACGACAACCATGTGAACGCTTGGAAAGAGATTGTGGATACAGTGCATAACCATGATACAGCGATCATTGCACAGCTTATGCACGCTGGTGGACAAAGCCAGGGGAATGTTTACACAAATACTACTGTAGCTCCTTCAGACATCGCTCCTAAAGGAGAGCAACTTGGTTTTTACGGTGGTTCAGGTCCCTTTGAAAAACCAAAACCGCTTACGAAAGAAGATATTGTGCAGATTCGTGAATCTTTCGTTCAATCTGCTCGCTATGCTGAGGAAGCTGGATTTGATGGAGTAGAAATTCACGGGGCGAACGGCTATCTTCTTGATCAGTTTTTAACTGATTATACAAACCACCGCACGGATGAATATGGCGGTTCATTAGAAAACCGTTTGAAACTAATAACAGAAGTAATCAAAGATGTGAAAGAAGCTGTAAGTGAAGATTTCACTGTAGGTATTCGTATTTCTCAAATAAAAGTTGCGGATCCTGCTTATAAATGGCCAGATGGAGAAAGCTCAGCTCAACTGATCTTCTCTACCCTAAACGAGACTGATCTTGACTACATCCACGTTACTGATGGTGATGCTGTTCAACCAGCTTTCGGTGAAGGAACGAAAACCTTAACTGCTGCAGCGAAAGCTTTCTCTGACCTTCCGATCATCGCAAATGGCCAGCTTGGTGATCCAGAAAAGGCGAGCAAACTGATCGCAGAGAAAGACGCGGACTTTGTGAGTCTAGGTACTAGCGCACTTGCAAATCCAGATTACCCTAACCGTTTGGCTAAAGGTGAAGAATTAAAGTCATTTGACTTTGAAAGCACGCTTCTGCCTATTGCCTATATTAAAGACCATGAGATCGAAATGGATTTAGTCAAAGCCTAACAACAGTTCCTCTCCTTTTTGGAGGGGAATTTTTTATCTACTTTTGTGACCAGCTTCATTCGTTACTCCGTCCTTCAAGTCGATCAAAAGAAAACATTTATCATCGTGTTGTTCATTTATCGATTTTTCTTGTATTAACTGTAAGAATTTCTCTTTCAATATAATTAAAGGAACAGTAGGATACCTTTTCAATATAGTGGTAAGATAGTGTGAATCATAAGGATCGATCACGCCATCCGTATAGAGAAGAATTCGATCCCCTTTCTCATAATTGAAAGTCTCATAATCAAAGTTCATGTTTGGAAACGTTCCAATCGGGGGACATGTAGATGAGAGTTCATATTGTTCAACTGTATTATGCTGCCAGACTGCAGGAGGATGTCCTGCATTTATATAGTTGACCGTTTGATTAAAGGTATCGATCAACAGATAAATCGCTGTACAATAATGCCATGTTTCCTCGTTATTGTGAAATAGCCCATGCAGATGAGTATCTAATTCTTTCATTAATAAATCAGGAGGAACTCCTTTCGAAATCAACCTTTGAAAGACAGATTGAAGAGACATCGTAATGAGTGAGGAAGAAATCCCGTGGCCCATTACATCGAGTATAATTACTCCATATTGATGAGGATTAATTTGATAGAATCCATACATATCACCTGACAGGTCACTAGAAGCTTCATAATAAGATTCAATCTGTATAAAATCATTCTCAATAGGACTAGTTAGCGAAGCCTCCTGGATTATTTTCGCAAGGTGCAACTCTTTCTTCGTTTCTGTTTTGAACGTCTGATTTTCATCGTTAAGATGAATCAACTCATCTTGCTTTCTTTCTAGCTCCCTCAGAGTAATTTCTAGCTTTTCATTCGTCTTTCGTTTTTCTACCAAAGCCGTCTCTGCTTTTTTTCGTGCAATCAACAACTCATTTTCATATTCGTCTCTTTTGTGCATTGGCACAAGTACACAGTCAATTTCGTTCGTTTCTTTTCTTATCACTGCATTGATGAGAACGGGAACCTCTCCACCATCTAAAGATTTAAGAGAAATGTACATTTCTTCAACAGGTTTGCCCGCTTTAATAATAGGAACAAAATAAAATTGATAAAAAACTCGGGCAGGGATTGTTAAGATGCAATTCACATTCTCACCCTTCAACTCTTCTCTCTTATACCCAAGAAGCTGAAGTAAGGTTTGATTTATAGCTAATATTGTTCCTTCATTTGAGAGTGTAAGAAATCCACATGGTGCATAATTAAAGCGGTCTTCCATCAGGGTAGTTCACCAATTTGATTGAGTTCAGAAATCTTTCCAGACTTCTCCATCAGGTATTCACGAATGTAGTGAGTGGTTTCTTCAGGATAACTCATATGTGGACAATGGCCAGTTGCCTTCATGAGCTTATAAGTACTTGCAGAAAGTTGTCCGTGCAGATATTCTCCAACTTGCACTGGGGCAATAATGTCTTCTGAACATTGGAGAATAAGAGAAGGAACCCTTACATTCGGCAAATCTTTTCGATTATCAGTAAAAAAGGTAGCTTGGGCAAATTGCAGAGCGATGATTGGGTCTGTCGAACAAAAGCGAGATTCGAGATCTCGAGCAAGTTCAGGGCGATCGGTGTTACTCATAGCAGTCACCGCAAAAGCATTGGCCCATCCTATATAATTTTTTTCCATCAATTCTATTAAACCTAGCAGCTCTTCCATCTCAAACCCACCATAGTAAGGTGGATCATTTAAATAACAAGGTGATGGCCCTACCATAATAAGTTCGGAAAAATACTCAGGATGTTTTAATGAAGCAAGCATACCGATCGTCCCCCCTACCGAATGCCCAACAAAGATCGCATCCCTTAAATCTAGTGCAGCACAAACATCGAGGACATCTTGAGCGTAGCCTTCCAAAGTGCTATACCTCGTCTCATCATAGGCACCTATATCAGAATTTCCTGACCCAACGTAATCAAAAAGTATAACTTTATACTCTTTTTCAAAAGATTCCGCTACTTGCTTCCACACATTCTGGTCACAACCAAACCCTGGGGCAAAGAGCATGGGAATCTTTCCTTGTCCATAAATATTCACATTGTTACGTGACAGGATACTCTCATTCATCATAAAGGCTCCTCTCTCGTATTTTATTTAAGTAACAAAACATTCACGCGCAGTAAATGAAAAGGTATTACCTAAAAAAGTATTCAATACATCTATAGACTTTCCCTTCTTTCAGTTAATAGTTTTGTAACTAAACTTTTATAGACTGAAGGAAACTAAGTACCAAAAGACGCATGCTCATACATGCGCCCTTCTTACCTATATTGAAGAGATGTGAACGAACGATATCTCTGATGACAGAGGCAACTTCATCATGTTTTATGACGAATAGATGATCCGCTTCACTATCTTCTGAATCTACTACATCATCATTTTAATATGAAAGTCCATATACTCTTCCTATAGTCGAAGAATAAGTTTGGAAATCGAGTGTTTCAGTGTATTTGCACCACTGTTCAGTTGACGTTTTTCGTAGTATGTAATAATCTTATGCTTTTTAAATCGATGCTCCTGAAGCAGCTGCTTGATCTGCCTTCACACAATCGATCGCTACAACGAGTGCAATCATAATGGTTTCCATCTCTCCATCTATTACTTTAACCTTGTAGCTATCACCCCAAGTGAACCATTCTTTGCTCACTTCTCCTATGATTTCACCATGTCGTAAAACGTGAAAGTCCATATTCCACCAATCACCTTGGACGTCAATACCTCCCGAGTCAATCGAATATCGTGACTTTAAAAAGGACAATTCCTTTTTAATTGTTACTACCTCTTGCCCATACACCTCTACTAAGAACTTTGGTAGAAAGCTGAACACTTCTTTTGTAATGAGTGCTACTTCATCCCTTTCAGTATTCATAATGGAGAAAGTTTTTGGAACTTGCATAAAACTTCCCTCCACGTAATAAACATCCTTCTCCTGTTGATCTTTTACTGTAAATTCCCCTCCAAGACTGAATACCTTCTGTTTAATATAAAGCTGACTCATACAAATGCCTCCCAATACTTGACCTTTTACAATGCTTACGTTTGAGATTGGGAGTGGTTCCAAAATTTTGTATTGATTCTAAGTAAAGCTCTAAAGCGTATCCTTTCACTCACTACGATTAGTCTTTTTATTAACCTGTGAATTCATAAGTAAGAGAGCTCCTCCTATTAAAGAATGAGCTCTCGTTATCTACAAGATAAAGGTGTTCACAGATCACTTGGATTTGTTACTTCATCAGTAATTTTTACATCCCAAGAAATAATGGTTGTACTATCTCTAACATGATTCTTCTTGATGACTTCCAATAATCTTGTCATTCCCTCATCAACCTGTGAATCGCTCATCATATCATAAATATTTTTAGGAACAGAGAATGGTTCGTTAGGGCATTCAAGCAGACCGTCAGTTGTTAAGAATATGCGATTTACACCTTTTCTTAATTCTCTTACACCGCTACTATAACAAGGAATAACTTGATCAAATGTATTAACCTGGCCAATCCACTCATAAAATTGACGTTGGTTTAGTTGATACTGACCAAGACGAGCAAGTTCAGGATGAAACACAAACGAAAGGCAATCACCGATTGAAAACCACCATACATACTTTTCTTTTCTTATAACGATCAAACAGGCTGTTTCACCTTGCACGTTTTTACAATCCTTTAGAAACGTTTCCTCTTGGAATAGATTTAGCATTGTATCATGTAGCCTTTTCATAGTTTGTTCGGATGGAAGCGATAAAATCTGCTGTAGTTCTGCCTTCCACTTCAATAATTGCTCTACTACTAATTCTGCACTTTCGGCTGAATTATGCGCATCTAAAATTACAGTAAACTCCCACCCAGCTTCTTTATCTACCCAGATCAAACAACCATCTTCGTTCTTATACTGACCTGCTTCAGAATTTCCACCAAAACGCCCTAAGGATATGTGCTCAATACTACTAACAGTAATGTTATCTACAAAATTAGACTGACTTCCAACCCAACTAAATTCACGAATGATATTTTCCAATTTAATGACTCTCCATATAGGATTTTTATTGATTACAACGAATTAACTACATTAACGTAAAAATTAAACAAGCATGATTTTTGCTCCACTAGTGCTTGAAGACTACCATTTCAACCTCTTGGAAAAGTAGGGTTACATAAGAATTCGCCTGTATCAAATCAGACCTTAAAGCTACCATTAAGCAGTAAAATATTGTCTCAATGCCTGCTGTAAAGTTCCTAATGTTTTAATTTCCTCATTTAACTTAATCCCAAGCTCTGTTATTTTCATTACAACTAGCTTTCTTAATCCGGTTATGACAGTGGTACATCCCATCAGTGAAGCTCCATCAACAATTTGAACCAAACGGTAAATATCATCACGATTGATATCAGCAATTCCAGATAAGTCCATAATCAATGTGTGGATACGCATCTCGCTTATTGCAGTTAATACTTTCTCCTCAAGGATTTCGGTTCGCTGTGCATCCATTGTTCCGATTAAAGGGAGAATGCTTACTGAATCGTTGATCGGAATGATTGGCACTGATAGATTTTCAACTTGTTCCTTTTGTGCCCTTATAAGTGAATCTTTGTATTCCGTATAACTAATAAAGAAGGAATTCAGAAAATGGTCCACTCGGTTGTTTATTTGTTTCTCCATTTCAAAAAAATGAATGCCCGTATCATTACGTTCTAATTCCGTATACTTTTGAAAATACACCCATAATGTTCGTCGTATTGCTTGCACCCATTCTAATTTAAACGAGATCGCAAGAGAATGCGTGGCCCAGGCAATTCCTTCTTTTACCGCAAAAGCATGAAGATCCTGATCATTTTGCTCAATGATATAAACAACGAGTGTGTGAGCATTTGAAACAAGGTCAATATTGCCTACTCGAAGTATTTCATTAATTTTAACTTTAACATTAACCGCTTCTTGGAGTAGCGTTTCTGTGAAGGATTGACTGTTTGCTTCAAAGAAATCTAGGAATTGAAATGAATCTTTATATGTTAGCGCTTGCATTTAGCATCTCCTCCTCGATTAATTTTGATTTCCAAAAGAGGAAGCGATGTATGAATGTTGAGATGTTTACTCCTGCTGTTTACCTTCCTCCCCTTAATGAGTAGCACCTTTTGTTAAACTAAAATCAATTTAATAGAACCTGATTAAGCCAAAAGGTTACCTGTGAAATACACTTATTCTTATATTTTCGATACAGATAAAAAATTCCCTCTAACTAATTCTTTTGAACTAGTTTCTAACCAAAGTTGCAATTAGGCCATTGAGACATAATTTACTCTCACCCTTAGAATAACTGCAATAAAAAAGTTTATGATTCCAGTCACGACAAAAAACCATGTAAACAAGTTAAGCCCCATTGTTGGCGATTCAACGATTAACAGACTCAACACGAATAAACTTCCACCTAGAGCACTATGAAAGATTACCAATAAATTCATATTAGATCGGAGTAAATTCCAAGCGATTACTATCAATAAGTAAAGAAGACTTATAGTAAATAGTAATGGAAACACTGGTTTAAATTTAGCAGCATAAATAAAATGATCTAAACCTGAAATATCATTTTCCACTGTTACTTTACCATTCATTATTTTCGAAAAAATTGCTGAATAACCCCATTCCCAGGGCTTATCCCTAAGTTCGCTACCTTCATACCACGTTACAAAACCAGAAAAGAAAACCATAAAAACTGAGATAATGTACTGTATAATGTAGACCATAAACACTTTACCTCCCTATTTAAAACAAACTTGTTAGTTTTTCATCATAGATCAACCGTTCTCTTGTTAAACGAATAAAGAGGGATTAATGTTTACTTGGAAGTGCAGGAAAAATTCAGTTAGGAGCTATCTTCTCTCTTTGAATAAATCCTTTTAAGTCGCTATGAGCAATGTAAGAAGTAATACTGGAATAAGGAAAAGGTTATCGTAACTGGATGATTCCCTTCAAAGGACGTCCATCGAACTGCTGATTACGATCGTTCATAAATAAACAAGCTCACAAAAAAACAACAGTGCGGCAATCAAGCTTACAACATCAGATTTCACCAACTTCTTAAATGCAAAAACCCCTTATATTTTTTAAGTAAACTGCCATGTACTAAACTTACTCTATTAAATACCTAAACTACCGTTCAGTATCTCATCTATCGTATTAATTGGCTCAAGTATGAAAAGACCAATAGTTTCGTTTATTTTTCAACTACAGCAGTAATTCTCAGATATCTCTAGAAGAATTCTATTATAAGAAGAAAGAGCTAAAATCAAAAGGAAAACAATGAAGAGGGGTTTTTCGAATGATAAAACTTTATGCTCGTAGTTATCAACGAGTTCTTCGAATCCTATCACCTGCTATGCCCTGGCGAGTACCGGATCTATTAGAAGGAGAAGATAGTGTACTTGACCTTCCTCCTAAGTTAACAGAAAAAGGGGTTAAAAATGTACTCATTATAACGGATGCTGGAATTACAAAAATTGGTTTGATGGAGCCTCTACTACAAAAGTTGAATGAAGCAGGCATTCTTTATACAATCTATGACAAAACCGTCCCAAATCCAACGATAGAAAATGTGGAAGAAGCACTCGAAGTTTATGAAATTAAAGGATGTGAAGGCATAATTGCCTTTGGTGGTGGTTCTCCTATTGATTGTGCAAAAGCCATTGCTGCGCGTATTTCACGTCCAAATAAGTCAGTCACACAACTTAAAGGCGTCCTTAAAGTACGAAAGAAAATTCCTCCATTATATGCAGTACCAACGACTTCAGGTACAGGTAGCGAAGGAACGTTAGCGGCTGTCATCTCAAATAAAAAAACACAAGAGAAGTTTGCAATTAATGATCATTCCCTCATTCCACACGTAGCCGTGTTAGATCCGCTGTTAACGATTGGACTGCCAAAACATATTACATCCATGACTGGGATGGATGCATTGACGCACGCTGTTGAAGCGTATATTGGGAAAAGTACAACAGCTGAAACGCGTAGCTATTGCACAAAAGCAGTGAAGCTGATTTTTGAGAATTTATATGAAGCGTATGAGAATGGAAGCAATGTAGAAGCACGAAAACAAATGCAGCAAGCATCTTATTTTGCTGGCCTCGCATTTACGCGCTCTTATGTAGGGTATGTTCACTCCATCGCACATACGCTAAGTGGATTTTACGATGTACCACATGGATTAGCTAACGCAGTCATTATGCCACATGTGCTTAGATATTATGGAGAAGCAGTGCAACATTCGTTAGCAGAGCTTGCAGATGTAGTCGGAATCGGTAAAGGAGAATCCTTACAGCGAAAAGCCAACTTGTTTATTGAAGCGATTGAAGAAATGAATGCGAAGATGGATATTCCGAATAAAATTGAGGGAATTCTAGATCAAGATTTTCCTAAAATGATAAAGCATGCACAAGCTGAAACAATTCCTTTATACCCTGTACCAAAACTTTTGAAGAACGATGAGTTATTTTATCTTTATCAAGCTATCCAGGGTACTCCATAAATAAAAGGAAACGAGAGACTTATAGAAAATAGATAATATAAACACAAAAAGGGAGACTAACAGTAGTTCATTCATTCTGTTTTCCTCCTTCATCAATATATACCCCTATAAAGATAAACGCCCTCACTAAAAAGATGAGGGCTCGACTTTTTGATCTATTTAGAAACCTAATAAATTCAGAATAACTCCTCCAACTACACCTAAAATAACGATAAGCCACGCTGGCACTTTCCAAATCGTTAACAAAGCAAATAGGATAGCACCTAAAGCAAAATCAGAACCGTCAAAGATGGAACTTTCAATGACTGGATCATAGAAAGCCGCCAATAGAATCCCTACCACACTGGCGTTAACTCCCATTAATATGCCTTGGAAAGAAGCCCGCTTACGTAATTCACTTAAGAACGGTAATGCTCCAATAATAAGTAGAAAAGATGGTAGGAAAATAGCTATGGTAGCGACAACTGCTCCCGTTACCCCTTCCATCATCGTCCCGAGATAACTAGAAAAAGTAAACAATGGGCCCGGAACGGCCTGTGCCATACCATATCCCGCTAAGAACTCATCTGGAGACAGAAGGCCATGAGGGACAAGCTCTCGTTCGATCATAGGCAATACTACATGACCGCCACCAAAGACTAAGGAACCTACTCTGAAGAAGATATCAAAAATATCCAGTAACGGATTGTTAACTGCTTTTGCAAGGATAGGCAGTGAAATAAGAGAAATTGCTAAAACAGTTAACGAAATAATACCTGTCTTCTTCGAGATATTAACGGGGAAAGGCTCAATCTTTGATTCTGCTTTATTTTTAAACAAAGTCAAGCCTACCATTCCAGCTGATAGGATGATGATGATCTGAATCCATGCAGAAGGATACAGCAACATAATGAGGGCAGCAGCAAGTGCAATGGCCATTCTGCTTTTATCTGGTGTAAGTTTCTTACCTAAGCCAATTAGGGCATGTAGGACAACAGCGGCTGCTACTATTTTAAGACTATGAATAAAGCCCGCATCAGCCAAAGTGAAGTTTTGATATAGTAATGCGAAAATGACAAGAACAATAACGGAAGGAAGCGTAAAACCTAAAAAGGAAGTAATTCCACCAAGGATTCCCCCACGTAATATTCCTATAGAAATTCCAACCTGACTACTTGCCGGACCAGGAAGGAATTGACATAACGCGATCAGGTCTGCATAGGTTTTCTCATTTAACCACTTTCGTCGATCTATATATTCATCCTTAAAATACGCAAGGTGCGCGACCGGCCCACCAAATGAAGTTAATCCTAGTTTTGTAGATGTAAATAAGATTTCTATAAGAGTTTGTATCTTATTCTTCTTTTGACTCAATTCGTTCTCTCCTAATCATTTAATTTCTTTAAAGAGTTCAAAGGCTTTAGCTCGAGCTTCCTGAAGGACAGAATCTCCCTTGTCAGTAAGCCGATAGTACTTTCTAATCTTTCCATTCACGTTGACATCTTCCCGATCCAGCAGCAGGTCATTTTCCATATTGTGCAGGATAGGATATAGGGTGCCAGCACTAATTTCATAGCCGTGTTCATGCAGCTCTTCCAACATCCAAGACCCATAAATCGCTTCTTCTTTCGCATGGTGCAAGATATGAATTTGTATGAAGCCTAAGAAAAGTTTTCTCAATACTTTATTATCCAAGTAGTACCTCCTCATCAAGAATGCCAATATCGAAAATCGATATTGATTTTCGGAATCATTATAAATCATCCACTTTGAATAAGCAATTTCACTCCTTAGAATTTACACTAACTTAATAAAATCACTTTAAATACACTATCAAAAAGGTTAGACACGAAAAAATCACACCTGTAAATGAGGTGTGATTTCTTAGCTTGATCTTAAATACATTTTTTTAACTTATCTAGCCTTCTTATAAACGAATGCGAGAATAAGTGAAAACATAAGATGTGTTCCTAGATTCATCATTTGCCCGGATGTAAACGCCTGTCCGATCATCGTTCCCATTCCCATCATCGCTGGCATTACGAGAAGAGGACCAATAATCCAAATCGCAATACCATGAACAACACCGAGAAGATAGGTTTTCGAAGTGAATACTGCAGCTGCACCAAATCCTAGGGCAAAGACGAAACTGATCGCCATGTGAACGATCCAACCCACTGCTATACTCTCACTTCCCATCAACCCTGCGACCATGCCCATACGACCCATCATTTGCATAAGAAGACCGAAAATGATTCCAGCTACAATTCCACCGACCAATGATGCTTTTAATGATTTTGCGAAAGTTGGTCTGACTTCGGAGACAGTTTTAGCCGTTGCTACTTCAGACATTGAACCTCACATCCTTTCATTTGATACTTTTATCATAAAACAATTAGAAATCGATAACTGTAAGCACGATTACAAAAGTAAAGAATATTCAGATTTAACACAATCAAAAAAACTAGAATCCAATTAAGAATTCTAGTTTCATGTTAATGTGATGATTCCTTTACGAATGGTGTTCCTCTATTACTGTCATAAGAAAGGATAGCCGCGAGAAGCCACTTACATTGTGGCAATGCATAGCCGATCACTTTACCCAATAATAGGGCGATCACAATACTTCCAATCCCCACAGGTCCACCTAATGCCCAACCTGCTAATAGGACAGTCACTTCTATTCCATTTCGTACCCAGTCAATTCGCCATCCTGTTTTTTCAACAAGAAGCAGCATGATTCCATCCCTTGGACCGGCACCTAATCCAGACGCAACATAAACTCCAATTCCATAGCCAAGCACAAGTAAACCAATCAAGAAGAATATTGCTTGAGAAAGAAGAGATACAGGATCAGGTAATATGAATAGGAAAAGGTCTATAAAGATACCTAGAAGAAGCATATTGAGTAAAGCGCCTGACTTTGGTAATTTCCTCGTATATAAAGAAGTGAAGCCTAATAGGATGAACCCTGTGATGATGGACCATGTTCCAATCGTTAATCCAAATTGCGTATATAACCCATAATGAAAAACGTCCCATGGACCAATACCAAAAGCTTTCCCTTTGATCGTCATCGCAATCCCTAACCCAAGAATAGCTAATCCTATAAAGAAAAAGCTCCACCTTATCAATCGCTCACGCATGAGGGTTCCTCCTTTCAATTTCGTTATCAAACTATCAAACCTCACAAACTATATCATAGGAAAGAAAACATAAAAACCACCCGGGAAACTAGGGTTTTCCCATAAAAAAAAAGCAACTCTATGCATGGTAGAGATTACTTTTTAGTAGATAATTATTTTCGATTTATGCGTCGTTTTAGTATGTATAACACAAGTATGATAACGATGAGTGTAGAAATCATCCAGATGATCCAATCGCTGTCTTTCTCGCCCAATGGCTCTTCAACCTCGACTGATGAATTGGCTCCTCCACCTATAGCCAGTAGATCTTCCCCTGCTTCAGATAACGCTACTGTCCGAGTGCAGAAATTCGTTTCGATGGATCCTTCTCGTTCATATCCGTATACTAAATATCCTTTCCCCTCTTCAAACTCATATCCGCAGCTTGCCGAACTTCTTGCTGTTGAAACAAGTACCCTCGATCTATCAAGATTTTTATACGTTTTTTCTACTTGAAATGAAACTGAAACCGGATCTGCAGTGGACGCCGTAAACAACCCTTTGTTTTCATCAATTCCTTTCACCACTCCAGAAAAAATGACGGTATTAGGGTCTTCCAGAACTTCTTCCACACTGGGCTTTGCACAAGAACATGCAAATGCAGTGTTTTCAGGAACTAGATTCATAAGTAAACCGAGCATCATGATTAAAAACGCTATTTTCTTCACGCTTCTCCTCCTTTCGCTATACGAGTCTATGCAGTCAACCAAAGAAAACGAACCCAATTTGGGTCCGCTTCATATATGTTATTTATCACACGTCCATGTTTGTGACGTTCACTTGATTACAGGCTTGTTGCACGAGCTTAACTCGATCGATCTTACCTACAGACGTTTTAGGCAGCTCTTTTGTCACGTGAATATCCATAGGAACTTTATAGGCAGCGAGTGATTGCTTTAAGAATGCCTTTAGAAGATCGATATCTACTAGAGAATGTGATGAAACATAGGCAACTGATTTTTGTCCCCATTTTTTATCTTCTATGCCTATGACTGCGGCTTCATCGACTGCTGGGTATCGAAGCAAGGCATTCTCGATTTCAACTGGATAGATGTTTTCACCACCTGAAATGATCATTTCTTTTTTTCTGCCAACAATGTAATAATCGCCATCTTGATCCCGCTTCGCCATATCTCCAGTATGAAGCCAACCATTTTGCACCGCTTTTCTCGTAGCATCTTCATTACGAAAATACTCTTTAAACATATGGTTTCCCCTTATAAGTAATTCTCCGACTTCTCCAACGCCGGCTTCCTCACCTTTTTCAGTAACGATTTTCACTTCGTTAAATAACATCGGTTTTCCAACTGAACCTCTTTTAGCAGCAGAATCTCTTGGATGAATATAAAAGTTGTTAGGACCTGCTTCCGTTAATCCGTAGCCTTCTTTAAACGCGAGTCCCCGCTCAGAAAACTTTTCGTAAATATACTCCGGGCAAGGAGCTCCACCTGACAAGAAGACATCGACTGAATCAAAAGATACACGATCAAATATAGGATCTGTCACGATCATATGGTACATAGTAGGAACAAATAGAACAATCGTGCACTTGAAGTCATGCAATAAGGTTATTGCAGCATCTGGTGAAAACTTGTCTGCAACGATCACGGTGCCTCCTGCCATTAATATCGGGATCGAGAGTGCGTTCAGTCCTCCTGTATGAAACATAGGCAGATAGGTTAACGTCGTTTCTTTTTGCGT
Organism: Anaerobacillus sp. ABR4_321; assembly: GCF_056158505.1. NCBI lineage: Bacteria > Bacillati > Bacillota > Bacilli > Caryophanales > Bacillaceae > Anaerobacillus > Anaerobacillus sp. ABR4_321. The sequence goes on along the minus strand of NZ_JBSWTK010000001.1, from coordinate 1,620,937 downwards.
TAACCCCCAACTCATCACGGTATTGAATGCATTCCAGTTAACCGACCGATATGATAAGACAGCACCTTTTGACTTTCCTGTGGTTCCACCTGTATAGATCATCATCCACGGGTCATCTTCAGTCACATCTGTGAGAGATAAGGGGTATATTCCTTCCTTTACCATCGCTTGCTCAAATGAGACGCATAGCAGCATATGATCTACACATATCTTTGCAAGTTCATTCGTATGACGATCAAAAATAAGTAGGGAAGGGTCAGAATCCTCGACCAACTCAGCTATTTCCTTATTAGAAAGACGCCAGTTTATTGGAACAAATACCGAGCCAGTTTTTTTACACGCAAATAACAATGCAAACATGTCGAGTGAATTATGAGCCAGCACCAGAACCCGATCACCTTTCCCTACATCGTTCTTTTGTAAAAACGCCGCCAACTGTATAGCTTTATCATTCAACTGCTTATACGTCCATTCTTCACGTGAAACACCATCGATTAACGCGCAATCATTTGGGAATAGATTCGCTCGTCGTTCCATCCAATCCAATTCCACTTCGTTTCATCCCTCCCAACCGTAAGCATGAGACATTACATCATAATACCACCATCTACGTGAAGCGCAGTTCCATTAATGTAATCCGCTTCTTCACTCGCCAGAAACAAATATGCATTTGCGATGTCCTCTGGTTTACCAAGTCGCTTTACAGGCACCATCGCAACCATTTTTTCGATTACTTTCTCTGGCACTGCCGCAACCATAGTTGTTTCAGTAAAGCCTGGAACCACTGCATTCACATTTATGCCTTTGCCACCCAATTCTTTTGCCCATGTCTTGGTCATTCCAACGACAGCTGCTTTTGAAGCAGCATAATTGGTTTGACCAACATTTCCATACACTCCGCTTACGGAAGAGGTATTGATGATCTTTCCCTTTCCCTGTTTTACCATATAAGGCACAGCGGCCTGCGTGCAGTAGAAAACACCATTCACATTAACATCCATCACGTTCTTAAACGCTTCACCGCTCATTTTATGCAGCATACTGTCTTTTGTAATGCCGGCATTATTAATTAAGATATCGATTGTTCCGTTTACCTCAGCGATATCGTTTATCGTCCTTTGTACATCATCTTCCTTTGATACATCAACCTGATAAAACGTAACACGGTATCCTTCAGCTTGTAATTCCTCCGCTTTTTGCTTGCCAATTTCCTCTTGTAAATCTAGCATAGCAACGCGTGCGCCTTCTTTCGCAAAACGTTCTGTCGCAGCTAAACCAATACCGCTCGCTCCTCCTGTAATGACAGCCACCTTATCTTGCAACCTCATAATACTCCTCCTAGTTCTCTAAAAAGTCAGTAATGATAGTTGTAAGCTGATCACAATCATCGATGAATGGGGAGTGACCGGATGCAGACAACTCCTTGAACGTGGTATTCGTACCAAGGTCTTCTACGATTTCTTCTGTCATTTCTTTTGAGATGACAAGATCTCGTTCTCCACGCAACACGAGAACAGGGATACGTATGAGTTTAGCCTGATTTGTTCCTTCAGTTAACCCATTTGTCACACTGCTTATATTGAATGTATTTAAGGCATGGTAAACATCAGCAAGATTTCGCTGTGTCATCATATCATCTACATAAGCTTCATAACGCTTCTCTTCAGGCTGATTGTGGGTGTAGATAAGAGAGTTCCAAATCGTTTTTAGAAGCGCTCGATTGCCCGTATCATAGGCCTGTTGAATCGGGATCGTTCTCATCGGATCTTTTTCTATATCGTCAACTGTTTTCAGCCTTTGGTTAGGATCTGGCGTCCCGTCTGAATGAGTCCCAAAGAAAGGATATCCCCTTGTCGAAGCAGAAGAAATGAGGACGATCTTATCGCAATATCCAGGGTACTGTGCTTCAAACTGCATGCAAACGGCTCCGCCAGTGGACCACCCGATCATTGTAAAATCGTTTAATCCTAACTCATCCACAAAGAATTTAAGATCTTGAGCAAAATCCTCTATCCCCTCAACTCTATTGTTGTAAGATGATTCGCCAAATCCTCTCATATCGATAGCAATCAGCGTATAAGAAGCAGGAAATGTTTCGAAGAAAAGATCCCAATGCTTTGAAGACGTCATATTGCCATGAACGAGTAAGATTGTTTTTTCTCCTCCATCTCGTTTTCGATACCCCATCACTTCTCCATTAGGAAGACTGACTTTCTGAACAGTTGGTATTGTAATCATAAATTTTCCTCCTCGTTTCCCCATATTATCGTTGTTGCTCCCCATGCATAACCAATTCCTGCAGATACTAGTACGACTACATCACCTGCTTTAATCTTTCCTTGTGCTTCAGCTAGCTTCAGCGATAAAATCTGATCGATTTGTCCAATGTGTCCATATTCCTCCAAGTAAATAGAATGTTTTTCGGTGAGACCAAGCTCACTTAGGACATAATCGTGTGCAGATCGTTTCATATGGAGCATCGCGACATAATCGATATCAGATTCCTTTTTTCCACTTTTGTAGAGTGAATTTCGAATAACTGATAAAAAATTATCCATTGATTTTTGTTCGAGTCTTTTTTTCATCCCGACCGGATCATTAACATCTAATCGATATGACCCTAGTTCTAACTCTCTAACCGTAATCGGATTCTTCGTGCCACCCGCGGTTACAAAAACATCTTCAGAGAAAGAACCATCGGTCATGATGTGCGACTCCATAAGTCGATTTTTCTTATAACCTTTTTGTAAGATCAGTGCACCGCCACCAGCTCCCAGATTAAACATAAAGCGTGTGCGTTCGTTCGAGTAATCGATGAGATCTCCATTTCGATATCCACCCGCCAGAAGAACAGTCGTGATCTCGTCATCTGTTAGCATCAAGCTTTTGGCAAGTTTTAGAGCCATAATGGTCGTGCCACACCGCAGCGCAGCATCGAACCCCCACGCGTGATGTGCTCCGATGGCATCCTGCGTCTTAAGAGCTGCCGTCCAAAGAGGGTACTCTTTATACTCTTCTCCAATATAGATGACAAGGTCAATGTCTTTTCCCTTCATACCAGCTTCCTTTAGAGCACTTTCCGCAGCATAGATCCCCATCTCACATGTATGATCCTCATCTCCTGGAACTGCTTTTCTTTTAATGCCTAACTTTGTTTCTACTACATCTACTGGTAAGCCTGCTTTTTCAGCAATTTCTATCCCTGTAATATACGAATCTGGAATATAAACACCTGAACTTACAATTCCAATCGTCATGCGTTCACCTACCCTGCCATTCGCTTATTCTTATTTTCAGTCTTCACCTTCGTTTTCCGCTTCTTCCACCTCATCTCTTTAAGCGATCCAACGATGCCTTTTGGAAAGAACATCACCGCTAAGATATATAAGATTCCAAAGAAGATAATCCATCTCTCGAAAATGGCATAAGATTTTCCTAGCTCAGATAACCAGTGATGAGAAACCTCGATGATCGCCGCACCAATAATTGGACCGATCAACGTTCCGACTCCTCCAAGAATCGTCATCAAAAGGGCATCTAACGTAACATCGAGTGCGAAAACACTCGTATTTACAAAACGAAGTGACAACACGTACAACGAACCTGAGAGACTTGCAATCATACCTGCAACGACACTTGAGATAAGCTTGTAGTGAATCGTGTGAAAGCCAAGCGACTGCGTTCGCGCTTCATTTTCACGAACCGCTACGAGCACTTTACCCATCGGCGAATTCGTAAGCCTAAGCAAAATGAAGAAAACTGCGACCATGAGTATAAGACAAATCATATAAAAAGAAAGACGATCTCTCATTATATCCGGCACTCGAAAGGTAAACCCATCGTTTCCTAGAGTGAGAGAGCGCCATTTTTCAGCTACTACAAGAAATAATCCCGCAAGTGCAAGCGTTAGCATCGCATAAAAGTGATTGCTGAGCCTTAAAGTCAGTAATCCAACGAGGTAACTAACGATCGAAGCGATGAGCATACCTACTGCAATGGAAATAAGAAGTGAAAGCATCGTCGGTTCGAATCGACTCAGCAACACTCCGGTCGAATACGCACCAATTCCAAAGAACATCGCATGCCCAAACGAAACGATTCCAGTGTAACCGAGGAGTAAATCATAGCTCATTGCAAAAATCGCTAAGATAAAGATCTGAGTAAATAAGATCATAAGGCTTCTAGAGTCATTTATAAACGGAAATAAAACGAGAACTGCACTACATACGAGTATCCATACAGGACTTTTGTTCAGCTGCCTTAACATTCACTCACCCCTTTGCACCGAATAGACCTTGTGGTTTAACAACGAGCACGACAGCCATCAACAGCATATTTACTGCGAGAGAAAGATCTGGAACATAATACGTCATGAAGGCGCCTGATAGGCCGATCAAGATCGCTGCAAAAAGCGAGCCAACAAAATTCCCCATTCCACCAATTACGACAACGATAAAGGCAAGTATGGCAAAATCCATCCCCATTTCGGCATAAATAACGCCTGAATATGGAGCTAAAAGCACACCACCAAGAGCTGCCATCGCGGATCCAATCATGAAAACGAGCATGAAAACTTTTTTAATGTTGATTCCAAGGGCCTGCACCATCTCTTTATTCATAACACCCGCTCTTACGGTAAGGCCGATCTTAGTGTTCTTTAGAACATAATGAACGAGCGCAAACACGAGTACACCGATAAGAATGATAAATGCACGATACTTAATGATGACAACATCACCTAGTTGCCAGCTTCCTGATAAATAATCGGGTGGTGACGCTACGATTTGATTAGGTCCGAATACGACCTTCAACATTTCCGATAGAACAAGCATCAGTCCGAGTGTGATAAGGATTTGTTGGACATGATTCCCATACACTGGCTGAATAATGAACCGTTCCGTTACATAGCCGAGGATAATCCCAGTTAATAGTGCACCAACGATCGCCATAACAAAACTTCCAGTCATGCCGTACACCCACACGCCACTATATGCTCCCCAGGCAAACAAGCCACCGTGGGCAAAGTTCAAAACATCCATCAGGCCAAAGATGAGCGTTAACCCTGCTGCTAGCAAAAAGATCAGCATACCTGTCGCAAGTCCATTAATCATTAAATTTAGCAAAAGATCCACCTTTTCACCTCATTTCTATGCGATACCGAGATACTTACGCTTTAACTCTTCATTGTCTGCGAGTTCCTGCATGTTTCCAGTTTCAACACTTCTTCCATCATCGATAATGTAGTACGTATCACCCACACCCATCGCCATTCTGAAATTTTGTTCGACCAGGACGATCGTCGTCTCATCCTTCATTTCCATAATCGATTCCATCACCTTTTCAACAACAATCGGAGCAAGCCCCTTACTAGGTTCATCGATAAGTAACAATTCATTTTTATTAAGGTAAGCTCTCGCAATCGATAGCATTTGCTTTTGCCCACCGCTCAAGTACCCACCTTGTTTTTTCCAATATGTTTTCAAGTCAGGAAAGAGCGTTAGCATCTTATCCAATCGGTTAAGCGTCGCCTCATCCTGTTTTTGCATTGCAATCTTCATATTTTCTTCCACCGTCAGTTCGCCAAAAATCCCCTGATCTTCTGGCACAAATCCGATTCCTTTATTTGCGATTTGGTAGGTTGCAAGCTTTGATATATTCGTTCCGTTAAGCATGATTTGACCGTCAGTAATAGGCGTTAGGCCCATGATTGAACGAAGAGACGTTGTTTTGCCAGCCCCGTTTCTACCTAGTAGAACCGTCACTTCCCCTTTTTTCACCTGAAAAGAAACCCCCTGGAGGATATGGTACTGCCCTATATAGGTTTGAATATCGTTCACCTCAAGCAGTGTGGTCATCGTATAAGCCTCCTAAGTACGCATTCTGCACTGTTTCATTATTCATAATCTCGTGTGGCGTGCCTTCCGCGAGCAATCTGCCATTAAAGAGGACGATGATCCGATCTGAAAGATTCATAATCATATCCATCTTGTGTTCGATGAGTAGAATCGTCCGATCACTTGATGATTTAATATCTTCAATAATCTTTAAAATCGCAGGCACTTCCTCTAGCGACATGCCTGCTGTCGGCTCATCGAGCAGTAGCAACTCTGTCTTCAATGCTAACAACATTGCGATTTCTAACTTTCGCTTTTCGCCATGTGCTAAGTTACTCGCAAGAGCGTCTGCTTGTTTCGCCATCATCACTTGTTCTAGTAAGTCATACGCTTCTTCCGTCATTTTCTTATAGCCTCTGAAATGCCTGAGCATTTGGTATCGAACTCCAGCCTGTGACTGAACGGCTAGACGTACATTCTCCAAAACTGTTAAATTAGGGAACACGTTCGTAATCTGGAAAGAGCGGCCGATCCCTTTTCGAGTTCGGACGGTAGGAGATTGGCTCGAAATGTCCTCTCCCTTCAATAAAACACTTCCTTTGGTTGGCTTCAGCTGCCCACTCAATAAATTGAACAACGTTGTTTTACCAGCTCCGTTTGGTCCGATGATGGATGTGAACGACTTCTCCTTAATGGTAAGATCGACCGAGTTTACTGCGAGCTGCCCGCCAAATGCGATCGTTAAATCTTGAACTTCCAATATACTCATGTACTAACCTCCCAACATACATAGAAAAGGGCTGCGCAAAAACGATAGCAGCACCTTTTCTCATTAGCTAATTAGTTACGAACAGGTGGTGCTGTTTCTTCAGGAGAAAGCTCACGGATAAGTACCGGTACAGGGTGATCAACACCCTCTTGCTTTTCAAGCTTTACTGCGTACATCGTTTGAAGCGCTTGATGGTCCTCTTCGCGGAAAGTCATCGTCCCTTTAGGTGTTTCAAAAGACATGCCCTCCATCACATCGATTAATCCTTCAGCTGTTGTATCACCTTTAGTTTGTTTTAGTGCTTCTACGATCGAAATCGCTGAACTCATTCCTCCAGGAGTAAACAAATCAGGTAGTGCCCCGTCATAACGTTTCTTATGTTCCTCTACTAGCCAATCGTTCACCTCGTTATCTGGCAAGCTATGATAATACACCGAAAAACCTTCCATTCCGACTAGCGGTTCCATCGTCTTTAATGCTGAGATATCCGGAGCTCCAGTCGAAATTTTGATTCCTTTTTCCTGAAGCTTCATATCGCTGATCTGATTCCATGGGGAGTTCGCTCCTGCCCAAATGACAAACAAGTAATCCGGGTCAGATTCAATTATTTTTTGGATGTTTGGAGTAAAATCTGTTGCAGCTGGGTCAGCGTATTCTTCAAGTACAACTTCAGCACCGAGGTCCTCTGCAGCCTCTTTAAATGCCGCAACCCCATCGATTCCAAAAGAATAGTCTGGTGCAAACGTTGCGATCTTCACTCCTTCACCTGCGATCGCTGCTGCTCCGGCAATAGCGTCCTGAGAAGAACTTCGGGCTGTTCGAAAGATATAGTCGTTGTATTCTGAGCCTGTGATGCTATCTGCAACCGCAGGTTCAACGACCATGATCCGTTCGTATTCCTCTGCTAACGGAAGAACGGCAAGCGTGTCTCCTGAACTTGATGATCCAACTAAGAAGTCGACTTCATCTTCTTCAAGAAGTTTTGTTGCCTTTTGCACTGCAACTTCTGGCTTCGTTTCAGTATCTTCATAAACGACTTCGATCTTCTTCCCTTCAACTTCCATCGTTCCATCAGTCGCATAGTCCAGTCCGAGCTCAAATCCTTGCTTCGTTTGATTCCCGTACGTTTCAAGTGCTCCGGTTAATGAAGCGAGCACTCCGATCTTAATCGTTTCCTTACCATCATCATTGTTCGCTTCCCCTGAGGACTGAGAGTTTGAACTACAGGCACCTAAAATAAGAGATAACACCATCATCAAAACCACGAGTTTACGCACGAACTTCTTCCCCCTTTTCATTCAGTTGGTTCTATAGGAATAGCTTACAGGGATGAAGTTACACACGAGTTACAAATAAAAAAGACCGCTTCTTCTAAAGAAGCGATCTTATACATGAAAGGAAACGTTTTCAGAACAGATCATGTCATACATTTGTTTTGTGGATTCCATAGGTTCTACTGCAAGCTCTTCACGAAGTTTAACCGTACACTCCCTATACAATCTCATTGCTTGAGGTCGGTTGTTACGTTGGTAATAACAATACATCAACAGTCGGTATGCCTCTTCCCACAGCGCATCGACTTCGATAATCTTTCTACAAATCGGAATCGCCTTCTCAAACTCAGACAACCGAATAAAAAGCTGAGCTAATTTTTCTAAGCCTCTCACATAAAGCTGGCGAAGACGTTCACGCTCAATTTCAGCCCATTGGACACGACGCTCAGTCAAAAAGTCTCCACCGTAATAATGCAAACCTTTTTCTAGCAGTTTTTTAGACTGAACGATTCGATTTTCTTTCAACCCCTCCGTTATCCAATGCTCAAAATGATGGCAATCCAGGTCGATTACAGCGGTTCTATTGAAACCGTAAGAGGAGTCTTGACGAATCACAAAATATGGCTGCCCTCTTTTTTTACGATCAGGCTCAAGCGCTTTGTTCAGCGCATTAAACGCGACCTTAAAATCTCTCTGGCTATTGGTTTCATCTGTATCGGGCCAAACGTCATGGAAAATCTCTTCTTTTCGAACGAAGGCGTTTCGACGAACAAGTAAATATTGAAATAGTTCTTTTCCTTTTTCACGCTGCCACATCTTATGATCAAGAACGTTGTCCCCGAGCGATACACTAAATTCTCCAAGCGTCTTAACGCGAAGCGTATAGCCAGGATGTGATTCTATGTGGTTATATCCCCATGAATCGAGTAGCTTTGAAATGTAAGATTCATAAACTCCTGACTCTTTTGCTTGGAGAAGAAGAGGCAGAAATTGCTGTAGATCTTTCGGGCCAAAGGTTGTTCTCTTCTTGAATAAGAATTCATATTCTTCAATTTGAACCTTCTGAAGAAAAATACTCACATACGTTTTGAAGTCGTCTACATCCTTTTTCAAAAAAGCTAGCCACATCGCAGCAAGCATCTCAGCGTAACCATCTCCGCACGACTTTGCAGATCGATAGGCTTCAAGAAGCCATTTCTCAGCATCGAGTAACTGCTCACTATAGAAGGCAGATCGCCCGATACATAGTTTAATAAGCGTAGAGAGCCATTCATCTTTTACTCTTTTCGTTTCATAAAGAGCACGCTCTCCATATTCTTTTGAACGCTCCCACGTTCCCTTTCTTCCATACATCGCACAAAGACCCATGAAAGGTTCCGCTTTTCCTCGATCGACTTTTATAGAGTCCATTAATTCTAACGCTGTTTCATAGCAGTTTACCGCTAACTTCTCTTCATAGTGTGTTGATATTGCTACTGCGTGACCCATTCTTATCCATCCGCATGCTTCGATAAACGCTGAACCCTGTTGTATTCCCTGCTGTATCCCTTGCTGCGCAAGTTCTTTCGCTCGATCTCCATTACCGCTAAGCGATTCTAGCAGAGAAAGCAAAAGTTCCGTTTCGCGATGTGATTGAGGTAATTGTTCTTTCGATGAATTTCGAGTAAGAAGAAGTTCTCTTGACTCAAAAATCTTACCTGTACGCAATAACAAACGAGCATCCAGATTTCCAGCAACCCATGATGCGTCTCCTTCACTTTTCACATACCAGTTAAGGGCTTTGGCAGCTTGACCAGAATTCACAAGGTTTTCAGCAAGGAGACGAAACAACCTTTCCTTATCAGGATGGTTTTTATCTGTTCGGTCAAGATAATGGATCGCTTCAGCTAGAAAGCGCTCTGCTTTTCCAGGCTGAATCGTATCTAAATAGATGTTTCCAATTCCTTCGTTCGCTCTGCTCGTGATGAGATCGTCTTCATTTAATTTAGCAGTTTCAATTGCTTTCTTATAACATGTAAAGGCACGATCGTAATAAGACCGGTAGCGCCATACGTCTCCTTCGTACAACCATAGCTGATAATAGTGGTCTTTTATATGATCAGAAAGAGCGTTCAAATGATCGAGTAGCGTTTCAAGCTGACGGTAATGAATCATCCTCTCACTCGTTTTAAGAAGAACTCGAGCAAGGGAAGACTCATCATGAAGTTCTATATAATGGACGACTGCCTCTTCATAACAATTCGTTTCTTCAAGGTATTGTGCCAATAAGTACCGAAGCTTCTTCATCCGTTCACATTGTTGCTCAGTACCTCTCCTCGTTAAGAATGCCTTGAATAAAGCATGATATCGGTAGCGATCGTGATCGACTTTTTGAATAAATAGATTCTTAGAAAACAAATCCTCCAGCATCTCACCCGTGTTTGATCGACTTAAGATGTGATCACATTCTTCTGCCTTGAGTTCCTGAAAGATTGCAGAGTCCAGCAAGAACGCTTGAACTTCTGTAGACTGTTTGTTGAAAACTTCCTGAGCAAGGTAAGAAAAGAGCTCTTCCATCGACGTATGAGTAAAGCTTAGTATCGAGTCGATTTCATCAGCTTGTGACAATTGACTTCCAATCATATTGATCGCGATGATCCAGCCTTCTGTTAAAGAATGAATGCTCTTCACCTGTTCTTCGGAGATAGCCGCTTCATAGAAATCAGTTAGAAAAACACGCGTTTCTTCACCAGATAGCGATAGGTCACTCTCACCTATATCTAGCATTCTATTACTCACGCTTAGTTTAATCAGGCTATTCCATTTCGGCTTCATGCGAGTTGAAACAAGAAGATGAACATTTGAAGGAAGAAGCGTAATGACTTTCTCAATCCATTGATTGATCATAAACACGTGATCAACGAGTTGAAAATCATCGATGACAATAATGAGGTCTGATTCTATCTTTGCGCATTCGTTGATAAATAAGGCACTTAATAGCTGAAGATCTTCTTCGCTGACCCAGTAATCCATATTCGATATAACTTCGAGGAGTTCTTTACAGAAGGAAGGAAACTTCTTTCGAACGGCATAAACCACATAGTGGATAAAAGGGAAAATATCATCATCCGATTCTGTCACAGTATACCAGCATACCGGTACCTTGCATTGCTTAACGAACTGACTCAGTATCGTGCTTTTCCCATAACCCGCTCCACCATGAATGATGGTGATGGGATAAGTCGTAACTTCTTTTAGCTTTTTTATTACAGATCCCCGGTAAATATATGTATCCTTCAATGCTGGTGGTACAAGTTTTGTTTCAATAATCGGAACGGTAGGTTGCATGTACACACCCCGTCTTTATATTTCTGATTTTTCTAATAGTTTACCATATTCTTCACCACATTGTGAGCGCTCTCATCTCTTTCGACAAAACCTGAGTGGTGCCTGTCACTCGGTAGGTTTCCTCAGTTGAAATACGATAAAGTCAGCGCAGCGAAAGTCTTCTTCAAATGTAGGATATTTCTTTAGGAGTTCCTCAGAAGGAGTCGGTTCTACTACCTTCACGATAGTGAACCCCGCTTTTATGATGCTGTTTAAGTAGGTTGATAGCGTACGGTGATAGTAGAAAAGCGCTCCAGCCTCCCCGAGTCCTCTTTGTTCGTATACACCTTCGTAGAAGTACCGATCGACATTCCAATGAAGTTTTTCACCCTGCTCATCTTTCTCCCATCCGCTTTCTGGTGTGATAAAACATGGGTGTAAGATAGAAAAGATGAAACTTCCCCCATCAACTAACAACCGATACATCTCTCTTAATGCACGCTCATGATCTGCAAGGTCCTGCATCACCATGTTCGATACGATCGTTTCAAAGCTAGCATCCTTAAGAGTAGACAAATCCTCACAATTGCCATGAACATAGTTGATCGGTAAATGAGATGCTGTTCTCTCATTTGCGATTTCGAGCATGCTTCTTGAATAATCTACTGCTGTGACGATAGCTCCTCTTTGAGCTAGCATCCTGCTCAAATAGCCCTCTCCGCAGCCTGCATCTAAAACGCATTTATGTTCTACTTCTCCGATTAAAGAGAACAACGCAGGATTTAAAAAGACTTCTCTATGTAAATCTCCCGCTTCTGAATAGTTGTTCGTGTAACTTCTCGCATTGTTATCCCAGCTCTTTATCGCATCCTCTGATGTGAAATTTTTCTTCACACTACTCACGCACCTTTCGTCTACCAGTTGTGAATCATTAAGATAAGACACTGATCATTAACACGTAATTAAGTATATCAAAATTTTCCAACACGATTAATCCGAAGAATAAAAAGATCGGTTTCCCATAGAAAATAGAAAACCGAAAAATTGGATTACCTTTTTCTCAAACGAGGAGCAGGGGTCAATCGTTTTAAGTAGCTATTAGGTAAAGAGTGTTTAGGTAATGAGCTTTCAGGTATGGAGTTTTGACGAGTCAACTTCTTCTCGATGATATAGTTCGACAGCACTTCACCCTTCACTTCAAATCCTAATCGTTTTAAACTTTCCAACCCCTGGGTATTTTCACGATCGACAAGACCGTAGAGCACAGTTATTCCTTTGTTTTGTATATATTTCTCAAAAGCAGGTAGTAAAGATCGAGCGATCCCACTTCCCTGCAGATCATGACGAAGCATTACATAATCTACAAGAATCATATGGTTAATTCGTAATCGATAGGAGAGAAACCCTACAACTTCATCGTTATTGTCACAAACGACAAGAACTTCAAAAGAATGGTCAATGATTCGTTGAACTTTTTTTGGGCTAACAGCGAAAATTTCAGTTCCTATTTTAATTAGCTTCTGATCGTCGCTTTTAGGATTTCGACTTCTAAAATACATCAACTCAATCTCCTTTCAATTAAATTTAAGTGAAAAGAAGAGTTAATGCAGGAACCCTACATTAACTCCGGAAAGGGAATATTTCATTAATAAGGATAATTAGCGGTGGCAACGACACTTCTTTTTCTTTTTATCCTTCTTCTTATCATGTTTCTTCTCATGCTTTATCTTCTTTTTCTTCTTTTTCTTTTTTGTCCCGTCAAACAGGTCATCAACCATGCCCTTAAATACTTCTCTAAGGTCGGCGTTCATAGTGACAATCCCTCCTTAACAAGAATTTGAAATGATAAACATTTCATACCTTATCTTACGTATGCTCGTCCCACATGCTTGGACAAGTGTTACCTAAAAGTAGAAAATGTGCAGATGACATAAAGAAAAAGCGAGTGGTACCAGGCACCACCCGCTTTCTGTCATATACTGTCGACTATATTTGTTTTGAGTACGCACTCAGCTCGTGTACGAGCGTAAAACCAGCTCTTTCATACAACTTAAGTGCTTTTTGATTTCCTGCATCCACACAAAGTGTGACTGTGTTGACCTCTTTAAAAGTAAACATCCAGAACAGGGCTTGATTCAGTAACCTTCCACCGGTTCCTCTCCCACGAAACGCTTCATCTACTGCGAAAAATTCAATGTTTGCTTCTCCAAACTCTAGTTCAACTTCTACATAGATGTAACCAGTTAACGTGCCTTCATCAATGGAAATAAACACCTTCCTAGTGTCGTTCAAGCGCTCAACAATTTGGTCACCACTATAGTACGTGTTCGGAAATGTCTGATCATGTAAAGAAATAAAGGGGATGATGTACTCTTCTGATATCTCTTCTAGTTTGTTTTCCCGTCTAAAGCTCTGTCTATTAAACTCTAAAATCGCTTGTTCACTACTGTGGGAGAACCCTAATTTCTCTGCAAATCTAACACAGTTTATATTCTTCTTATTCGGAAACATCTGTATTACACTTGTTTCTTCTGGAAGAAGTTGAAGCATTTTCTCCCACATCGTTGGTATGAACGACCAATACTGGTCTTCAACAAATGGGCCCCATACTTCCACCAGATTACGCTCCAAATCAGTTTCAAATCCAACCACACCGACAAGGACGTTTGTCTTATATACTGTGACAAAGCTTTTCCAGTACGGTATTTCGAATTCATCCTTCATCGTATCCATAATTTCACAGCTGTTCGTGCCACAGTATCCAATATGGCAATCTTCTCTTCGATTTAGTTTAGCGATGAAACGACTTACTGATTGTAATTCACTCTTCTTCATAACCGCCACTTCCACCATACTACTAACCTACCTTATGTATAAAATCGCCTACCCTCTCTTTTACGTTAACATAAAGAAAATGAAAAATAGCCACTCTAGCATCCTAAATAGCCCTATTTTGAAGTACAAAAAACAATCAAGTAACTACAACAATAATTACCATCCTAATTGGAAAATTCATGGTAAGATGAAGTGGATGGATTGTTCCTTTACAGGGCTTGAAAACTTGAATTAAAGATAGTTTGATAAGTAAGATTCACTTTGTGAAGATGTTCTAAACGGAGGTGTATATTAACGGTGAGGCAAGTAGTAGGAATATCTATGGTCATTTTAGGGGCGATTGTAATGATCATAAACATATTTTTTCTTAGAGAGAATGACTTTTATGATGTTATACGCGGGCTATCCTTTGCCATGTTTATGGTAGGCATATTTCTAATTCCTAGTTATTCAAAGTCACGAAAAAACATATGATGGAAAATCAATTCCGTTATAGAATTAGATGATTAATGATACAAACTATATAAGGTATGTTTTAGATAGAAGAAATCAATATTATTTAACAGGAGCTTGGAATAGTTTGAGCTCCTGTTTTTTCATGGTGGCAAAACCCTACCTCACTGTAAAATCAGAACCGTTTTAACACGCGATAGTACGACCGAACAATGATTATTCTCCACTGCATGTTCCTGTGCTTTTCAACTATAAAGTGAAAGGAACTCTATCATAACAATGAAAAAAGAGTATCAAATTGGTATATAACTTGATACTCAATTAATTTTGCCTGTTCACTTTTTCATGCCAAAACTACTTATATCATAGCGAGAGCTCTTCTTATTTTAGAAATGCTTCAAAATACCTTGTCATCGCTACGGCAAAATCACCGCGTGTTACATCAGTATTCGGCTCAAAATGTGCAACAACGGTTGGTTCAAGATCATACTGTCCTTGCGAAACCTCGAAGCTCGCATTGATGATATTCAGATCAAGCGCAAGCTGAACATACCCTTTCAAGTGCTGGGGAATATCAGCAGCGTCAACAACCGCTACACGCTCTTCCTTGTATTGAACTGTAACGTCACCACTGAATGCTTTCGCATCTTCTTCTAGACCAAGACTTTGAACAAGCGAATAAGCAAGTTCTGCTCTTGTAACGTTTCCTTTTGGATCGAACTTACCATCTTTAGTAAGCATAACTCCTTGCTGGGAATGAGTTCCATCTCGGAATGCGGCTCCTTCAGACGTAACAGCAGACGCGTAAGGAAGCAGGTCAGAAGACACATCACTTAATGCTTTGGAATCTGACTGACGAATCTCAGCACCCATCACAAGATACTGTGCTAAATCTTTTCTTTGTAGCTTGCTATCAGGCATAAAGTTTCCTTTAGCATTCGCATCAAACAGCAGCTCCTTCACACCGCTCTTGATCGCAGCAGCTGCTGGATGGCCTTCTATATCATTGAGACCGGTAAATCCACTCACTTTTGTAAAAGAAAGAGTTCCTTCTATGTTATCAGGGAAAGAAAGGCCTGCAGTTGGATTCGCTTCGTCACCACGTAATCCTCTTACTTCTGCTTTCCAAGTACCGGGCATCGGTGCATTAACAGACACCGTTCTGTCTGTTGTTAACGTAAACAACAAGCTGATTCCAGAGCTGTACTCCGTTCCATCTGGAGCGATTAAAACGAGGTTGACCGGATTACCGGTCTCCCCCAATACGCCATAAGCATTCACTTTCGCTACAAGATTTGTTAAGCCTTCTTGCACTTCAAACTCATGCTGATTATCTGAAACAAGAGTTACAGGATTGTAGTCTACTGAAAATGGAGCACGCGTGGTCGAAGCTTCTACAGAGCTATTAAACTCTTTGTTGTAATTGACTGTCTTGCCATAGTCGTTATTACCAAAAGCAGCATCTACTGCAGTGTATGCGTTCAAATAACCTGCGCCTACTTCCCACGCTTCATACCCTGGCATGTTTGTAGCTGTTGCTTGCACGATCGATTTCACTTCATCAGGTGAGAGTAAAGGATTTGCCTCTAACATTAGTGCTACAACACCCGCTACGTGAGGGGTTGCCATCGACGTTCCACTCATATGCGTATAGAAAGGAACGTGCGCTGGATCAAGTTCTTCAGCGTCTTGAGGAGCTGATAGTGAACTTACTGGTGCGATAACTCGGGTTGAAACGATATCAACTCCTGGTGCTGTAACAGTCGGACGGTCTTCCCATGTCCACGTTTCTCCATCCATTTCAAACGTCCCACCGACTCCTTTTGTACCACGAGATGAGAAATCAGCTAGCGTGCCATCTTTTTCTCCCGCTGCTACCGAGATAACCCATGGTGCTTTTGCATAAGGGTTATGTGTGTTTTCTCCAGGACCTTCATTTCCTGCTGCAAAAAGAACGACGATTCCGCGATCATACACTTTCTTACTCGCAATGTTAATCGGATGATTAGGATCAAAATCACCTGACGATCCCCATGAATTTGTAATTACTCTTATGTCGTACTGAGACTGATGCGTTAAGGCGTAATCAAATCCACCGATTCCATCTAGTACGAACAGTGCTGCGCCAGAGCCATATCCGATCAAGTCTGCTCCTGGAGCCGCTCCTTCATACATCCCGCTCGACATTTCTCCTGTACCACCAACCGTACCAGCTACGTGGGTACCGTGACCGGAGTTAGTATCAGTATTTGCTACATCCTCTTGATATGTAACAGGAAGTAGACCAGGAGACAAACTGCTAAGATTCGTTGATCCCATAACGTTTTGTACAAGGTTTTCACCAAACTCGTGGTCTTTATGTGTGCCATCTACACCGCTATCGTTCACAACAACACCGATCCCTTTTCCCGTAACAGGCAGTCCTCCGTTTGCTTTTCTCATGTCGTCATCCGTACGTACTTTATCAACACCCGTTAGATCTGTTGCATCCGCGTTGAAATAGTCAAGCTTCTCATTCAAATAGATAGACTGAACCATATCGTTAGCTGCAAGGTCGTTTATTTGAGCTTTCGTCGCGATTACGCCAGCCATCGGAAGACTCTTAAGCGTTAACCCTTTATCAACCCCAACCTCTTCCAATAAGTTCGACTGAACATCCGTTGGAGCTCCATCTCCATAGAACGTTACGATTACTTCAAATGGTCCATTCCCTTCCGTCATCAGCTGAGATAATTCTGGGTCGATCGCCGCAGATTGATTAGCTGAAGGTTGAGGGGGGTTTATAAAACCTACCATTAGTAAAAACGAGAGTGCCACTACGTACCAAAGCCTCATTCTCATCCGTCTTCCTCCTTTTAATATTCAATGTTTTCTTACTATTTATTATCCATTGGTAGCGACCATTTTCCTATTCACTAAAGGTTTTAAATCCTGGTTGAGAAAGAACTATATGAGACTCATCCAAAAGTAGTATCTCGTACTACTTTGGGTCATTTAGGGATAGTACTTTTACGACAAAAAAAAGCCTAACTCATTTGAGTTAGGCTCTGTAAATTCACTATTAATCTAGCACTGTTACAGTGACTGTCTTACGACCAAAGTTTAAAGCATCTTGTCTTTCAGGCATGAATAGATCGATACGGTTACCTTGGATTGCACCGCCAGTGTCACCAGCGATTGCAGTACCATAGCCTTCTACGTGTACTTTAGATCCAAGTGGGATTACGTCAGGGTCTACTGCGATGACTTTTTGGTTAGGATTCGCTCTTAAGTCGATTCCTGTCGCTGTAACGCCTGAACATCCTTCACAATATGCAGTATAAGCTGTTGCTTCGACTTTAAATTCTTGTCCACTTTGCTCAGATGACTTGCTTTCTGTGTTTGTTTGCTTAGCAGAAGTGGTATTAGTATTAGTAGTAGTAGATTCAGTAGACGCTGGTTTTGCATTTACTGTCTTACCTGTCAGCGCTGCCCAAGTGTTAGCTCCGGCAATGCCGTCAACAGCTAGTCCATTATCAGCCTGGAAAGCACGGACTGCTTTCTCTGTGATAGGACCATAGATTCCGTCTACTTTATAGTTGTAATATCCACCAAGCTCTTCTTGAAGAGCTGAAACTTGGTGACCTCGATCACCTTGAATCAACGTACGATGAGCTTGTCCTTGATTGACTTTTTCAATTGCTGCGAATGTATTTGGACCTGCGATGCCGTCAACAGCAAGACCGTGAGCTTTTTGGAATTGCTTTACAGCACCTTCAGTAATTGAACCGTAATAACCTGTAGATTTATGATAGTCGAAATATCCTTTGGCTGACAGTACATCCTGTAACTCGACGACGTCGCCGTGTTTTTCACCGTAAGAAAGTGTTTGATCTCCTAGAGCAGCTTCTGATACTACCGGGCTAGCAAACATCATTCCAGCCAGTGCTGTAGATGTAACAACGTTCCTTACAATGTTTTTACGAGTTACCATGTACACATTCCTCCTGAGAGATAAATAATTTTTCGGTGTTTCTTTTCTCTTGATCACCTATGTCCCATATAGTAACAGCCAAATATAACACAGCCATTTTAGTGTAGTAACAAGTCAGTTACATAAATATGACAGATTAATACAGTTTTTATAACCTTTGCACAATTAGGTAACATAGTACTATTTACAACGACAATATATTACAAACATGTCAGTTCCAAACTCTATCACCCTTGTTAATAGGTTCTTAATAGCGAAATGAATCTACTCAATGGTGGTGGAATTAACCTTGGGTGAATTTAGAACTAGTTAAATTTACCTTCAAATTTACAAACCTTTTAAAGAACTTTTGCAATAAAAAAAGAGGCAACTGCTAGAGCTGCCTTCTTATTTATTGAGTTACATTCACTTTGTTTTGGCTCTTCATACCACCGGAAATAATCATTTGTAAGGTTTCCCTATCCAAATGTAGTTCCTCTACGTTGCTCTCATGCAATAGCTTCTTCGTATTTGAATCATCGAAAGTCAATGTTTTCTCAAAGTACTTGTGAAAAACCTTCATAGGTTGATTCAACTTCATGTCCTGATCTGTTAGTTCTCCTTCATAATCTGTAGGCACTAATTCCACATTGTAAAAATCAAGCGCTGATTGAATCAAATCTAATACGAGCTGATTGGTTGGAGGCTGTGAATTAGTAATGTGATAGATTGTATCTGGCTTCGCGCTAGTAAGCCCAAGCGCTAACACATTTACGACATAATCGACAGGTACTAAATTTTGTGCTGCTTCCTGATTACAAAGGAACTTAATCTTTTCACTAGGCGTATCCTGCTTCCGATCTAATCTCTTCTTTAATAATTCAAGACTTCTAATCACGCCATAAAGAGCAAAGGTCGTTTCAGCTTCACCAGTTTTCGAGTCACCAATAATGATTGCTGGTCTAAAAATAGAGACATTGAAGACGTTATTATAATCAAACACAAGGTGCTCTGCGTGACACTTACTTTCTTCATAAGGATTTACGAACGTATTATCCTTAGGATGCAGCTCTTCACGTCCATGAAGTTGTGCGCCTAATGTGTAAGCTGTACTTACATGATAAAAATTCTTCACTTGAATATCTTTAGAAAACTCAAGTACGTTTCTCGTTCCTTCAACGTTAATCTCAAACGTCTTGTCTCTTTCACGATCATCGAATGAAAGATAAGCTGCGATGTGATAGACCGTATCGATTTTACCTTTTAATAGATCGATTGTTTCGAACGGAACGCCTAAGCGCTCGTCCCCTAAGTTTCCTTTTATAAAGAATAAGTTGTTTTGTAGATCTGCTGGCAATGCTTCGATTAACCGATCTGCCTTACGTTCATTGCGGATCAATGCATAGACGCTGTGGCCTTCACTCAATAACTTCAAGGTAAGCTGTTTTCCAAGAAAACCAGTCGCCCCTGTTAAGAGTATATTCATATTGTTCACCTCATTAAAACGTTCTCATCAATAGCGGTTATTTATCTCTGTACCGTTCGTAGTTTAGCATATATACGTCTATAAAACATCAATAACGAGAGGAAACTCTCTTTATTGCCAGTGCTAATGATTGGAAGAAATTCTCGCATACCGACAAGTTTAGTAGTTTAGCATAGCGGGAACCTTCTTGATTGTACAGTAAAAGGAGGATTTCTAGTGGCTAACACATATACGAAACAATACATTAATGGAGAATGGGTTACGGGAACGAGTGACAAAACTGTAACAAATTATAATCCATTTACTCAGGAGGAACTGTTCACACTCCAATCTGCATCAGAAGAAGACCTCGATCAAGCATATAAGACTGCAAAAGAAGCTCAACGAAAATGGGCTAAAACGACACCAGGTCAGAGACAGCAGATTCTTGATAAAGTGGCTGCCCTTATGACGGAACGTAAAGAAGAGATCATCGACTGGCTAGTAAAAGAATCCGGTAGTACAAAGATCAAAGCAAACGTGGAATGGGCTGCAGCTACCCGTGTCGTAAAAGAATCCGCTTCTTTTCCTTATAGAATGAAAGGACAAATCGCACCTTCTGATACGCCAGGTAAAGAGAACCGTATTTATAAGAGCGCGAAAGGAGTGATCGGTATAATCGGACCGTGGAACTTCCCACTTCATCTTTCCATGCGTTCAGTCGCTCCAGCACTCGCCACAGGTAATGCTGTAGTCCTTAAACCGGCTTCAGAAACACCCGTTACAGCAGGCTTCTTAATCGCAGAGCTTTTTGAAGAAGCCGGCCTACCGAAAGGGGTTCTTAACGTTGTTGCTGGGCGTGGATCAGAAATCGGGGATGCTTTTGTTACTCATCCGATTCCAAAGTTGATCTCTTTCACAGGGTCAACTGAAGTTGGAAAACATATCGGTGAACTCGCAGGGAAGCACATTAAGGAAACAGCATTAGAGCTTGGAGGCAACAATGTCTTTATCGTGCTAGATGATGCTGAGATCGATCAAGCTGCAGAAGCAGCAGCATTCGGTAAATTCCTCCATCAGGGTCAGATCTGTATGGCGATCAACCGGATCCTTGTTCATGAAACTGTTCATGATGAATTCGTTGAAGCGTTCAAAGAAAAAGTAGCTTCTCTTCAATCAGGTGACCCAGCAGATGCGAATACAGCTGTTGGACCTCTTATTAATAAGGAAGCAATTGAACGTATCCAAGAATCTCTTGATGCTTCGCTTGAACAAGGTGCTGAGAAGATTCTTGGCGGTGAAGTGGAAGGCAACGTGATGCAACCTGTCATTCTAACGAACGTCACGAACGATATGCCAATCGCAAAAAATGAAATCTTCGGTGCTGTAGCTCCAATCATTTCATTCAGCACGGAAGAAGAAGCGATTGAACTTGCAAATGGCTCTCCATATGGCCTTAGTGGTTCCGTTCACTCTCGCGACTTGAATCGCGGGGTTCAGGTGGCTCAGCAAATCGAAACGGGTATGGTTCACATCAATGACCAGCCTGTGAATGACGAAGCGCACATGGCATTCGGCGGTGAAAAGGAATCTGGACTCGGTCGATTTGGCGGAGAATGGGCGTTAGATAAGTTTACAACGGTGAAATGGATCTCTGTTCAACAAGAGCGCCGTGAGTATCCGTTTTTTAAATAACTATGAAAGCCCTCGAGTAGATTCGAGGGCTTCATTTCTATAGACGTTCACACTTTTACTTGTTCTCTTTCCAACAACCTCTCCTTTTCCTTCACAAGCGGTATAACTTCCCTCCCAAACCGCTCAAGATCTTCCTCATAATGAAAGTGTGCTGTTAAGATCACTTCGATACCTACCTTCTTTAATTCTATAATCCGATCAGCCACTTGTTCAGGTGTACCGATCAAGCCAGTTTTAAAGCCATCATTATATTGAACGAGATCTTCGATACTAGAGTTTGCCCACATTCCCTCCTTATCTCTAGTTGACTGGCCAGCTTCTTTCACCGACTGTCTAAATCCTTCAACTGCCTCTTCATCCTTATAGCCGACAATGTCACGGAGAAGTTGGTGTGCTTCTTCCTCTGTATCTCTCACGATTACAAATCCGTGTGCAGCGAATTTCACGGTGCGTCCTTCTTCTTTAGCTAACGTACTCACTTCATCAATTTGTTTCCTGAACCCATCGAGCGTATTTCCGTTCATAAAATAATAGTCCGATACTCTCGCAGCCATTTGTTTTGCAGCGGTCGAGTTTCCACCCTGGAAGATTGGGAGTTTTCCTTCTTGGACTGGTTTTGGTTTTAATGGGGCTTCATTTATCCTGTAAAAATCACCTTTAAACGATGCTGTTTCTTCAGTCCATAAGTTACGGAGAACCTGGATGAACTCCTCTGACCGGCGGTACCGTTCATCATGTTCGAGCCACGGCTCTCCATATTTCGTGAACTCCTGCTTGAACCAGCCGCTAACAACATTCACTGCGGCTCTTCCATTACTAATTTGATCTAGTGTCGCAAGCATCTTTGCATAAACACCAGGATGCCATAAGCCGGGATGAACTGCTGATATTAATTTTATTTTAGAAGTTGAAGCTGCTAATGCTGAAGCTAGTGTAATGGCTTCAAGTTGATTTTCTGCTCCATAACTAGCAATAAACCTTGTTTGTAACAATGCAAAGTCGTAGCCCGATTCTTCTGCAATTCTTGCATATCGTTTATTTGCCTCAAAGCTCCAATCCGTTTTCTGCGGAAGTTTTGAAACGACAAGCCCACCGCTAACATTAGGTACCCAATAAGCAAATTCTAAGTTTTTAGCCATCTTAACCGTCTCCTTTCATAAGTAGACGGACATTCCCAGAACATGGTACATTAAGTAATGATCTGGTGTGTCCGTATATGCCATACGCGCTCAGATCGTCTCGAGAAGAAGTGTTGCCGCACTTCTTCTCATTTTTTGTCTTATGAATGCAATAAAAAACCCCCTCTGCTTTCGCGAAGCAAGAAGGGGTGAGAGCGATCACGAAAATGAACTTCTCTGCACGTCCTTCTCATCTTCGGAAATAATCCTCTGAAATTGGCACCGTACGCATAGCGTCGGTTGCCGAGACATCGTAGGGTCAGTCCCTCCGCCTCTCTTGATAAGAAGTCTAGATTAAATTGTTATGGCTTATAATAAGTGGCTACTTCTTAATTGTCAAGAAAATTCACTAACTTTTCTAACAATTATTCTTCAGAAGCCGTTTCTTCTGTTACTAATTTTAGAGGAACTGGAATGGTATCTTCCACGTCATTCCCTTGAAGAACATCCATTGCAGCTTGTACAGCAAGGGATCCAATCTTCTCAGGCTGCTGTGCCACTGTAGCTGATAACTTTCCGTCTTTGATGCTATTGATCGCATCTTCATTTCCATCAAAACCTACAACAAGCACATCTCTTCCAGAACTTTGAATCGCCTGGTATGCTCCTAGCGCCATTTCATCATTGTGAGCAAATACAGCTTCGATACCAGGATTTCCTTGTAGCAAGTTTTCCATCGTGTTTAGACCTTCTGTTCGATCAAAGTTAGCCGTTTGCTTAGCTACAACGTCTAACTTCTCATCGGCAATGTTGTGAAAACCTGCGCCACGTTCACGAGTGGCAGACGCACCTGGAACGCCTTCTAACTCAGCCACTTTAGCGCCTTCACCAAGCTGCTCCACCAAGAACTTTCCTGCCATCTCGCCACCTTTTTCGTTGTCTGAACTGACGAGTGTTGCAACCTCGCCTTCTTCAGCAGAGCGATCAAGCGTGACTACTGGTATGCCTAAACTGTTTGCAGATTGCACAGCCGTTGAGATTGCAGATGAATCTGTTGGATTGATTAACAAGGCATCGACACCTTGCTGGATCAAATCTTGCACATCGTTGATTTGTTTTGCTGCATCGTTTTGAGCATCAACGACGACGACTTCCATCCCCTGCGCTTTTGCTTCAGCTTCAACGCCGTTTTTCATCGAGACGAAGAACGGGTTATTCAATGTAGAGACCGATAATCCTAACTTAATATCCTCAAGATCTGTTTTCTTATCAGGCTTCGCCCATTCCGGCGGTTGCAGTGAGCACGCTCCTAGTAAAAGAAGTGACAAGCTGAGCAGTAGTGGTAATATCTTCTTCATTGTAACCCTCCTAAGCTGCTTTCTTTCGATCGATTAATACTGCGATGATGATGACGACACCTTTGACGACCATTTGGAAGAAAGATGAAACGCCAAGCAAGTTTAAGCCATTATTCAATGTACCGATAATCAGTGCGCCGATCAGCGTGCCGACAATTAAGCCTCGACCACCTGATAAGCTTGTCCCACCTAGTACGACCGCCGCGATCGCATCTAGTTCGTATGATGTACCTGCAGTTGGCTGTGCAGAGTTTAGGCGTGACGTGAGGATCGCTCCTGCAAGTGCAGATAGTAGCCCAGCAAGAGAATACACCATAATTTTGATGCGAGATACTTTAATACCAGATATGAGTGCTGCTTTCTCATTCCCACCGATCGCATATGTTTTACGACCAAACGGGGTTTTATGAAGAATAACCCATAGAACCGCAAACGACAAAAGCATCGTTATTGCAGGCACTGGAATTCCGAGGAAATACCCTCTTCCAAACAGTTGAAACGCGTAGCTGTCCCCAAGTCCTGTGATTGGATTTCCATCCGTGTAGACGAGCGTTAAACCACGAAACATCGTCATCGTAGCAAGTGTTGCAATAAACGGAGCCATTTTCCCTTTTGTAATTAAAAGACCGTTCACCATTCCCATTACGGCTCCAAGTAGACATCCTATTAGAATTGCGAGAATGGGATCTATTCCAGAGACCATCATACCTGCCATCAAAGCACTAGACAGTGCAAGGATCGATCCGACGGATAAATCAATGCCTCCCGTTAAGATGACAAACGTCATACCATAGGCGATAAGAGCATTGATTGCCACCTGTCTAAGCAGGTTCAGTAAGTTTAGCGGTTCAAGAAAGCTAGGGTTGATTATTGAAACGGTTGCTACAAGTACGAGCAAGCCGACTAGTGGTCCGAGCTTTTGCATGAGATTTCCAACGTGGTTATTAGTAAGTTTACTCATTTACGTGACCTCCTGTTGCCAGTGTCATTATTTTTTCCTGCGATGCTTCTTCTTTTGATACTTCTCCTGCAATCGTCCCTTCGTGCACGACTAGGATACGATCACTCATCCCCATCACTTCAGGAAGTTCGGATGAGACCATCACGATCGCAACTCCCCTGTCAGTCAACTCATTCATCAGCTGGTAGATTTCGCGCTTCGCCCCAACGTCTACCCCTCTCGTTGGTTCATCTAAGATCAGTACTTTTGGTCCGATGCCGATCCACTTTGCGATAACGACCTTCTGCTGGTTTCCTCCTGATAAATTGCCAACGCTCGTCTCTGCTGATTCTGTCTTGATTGTCAATCGCTTGATCAACAGATCAACAAAGTCTTTTTCACTTTTTTCATTAATGATTCCGTTCTTCGTGAAACTAAAAAGACTTGAAAGTGCGATGTTATCTTTTATAGAAAAATCGAGTATGAGTCCTTCTTCTTTTCGATCTTCCGTAATCAATCCCAGTCCTAAATTTACGGCTTGCTCAGGACTTTTTACGGTGACCGGTTGACCGTTCACAAATATTTCTCCTTGATACTTTCCATCGAGTCCAAAGATCGTTCGTACGATCTCCGTTCGTCCTGCTCCCATCAAGCCTGATACCCCAACGATTTCACCTGACTGAACTTTAAAGCTCACGTCTTCGAATACTCCTTTACGAGTAAGGTTTTTAACTTCGAGTACGGTATCGCCTACGTTCACTTCACGAGTAGGAAAGCGATCAGTCAATTCACGTCCAACCATTTTTCGAACAACATCGTCGAAGTTCGTTTCCGGGATCGGGGTCGTATCTACCGTTTGACCATCACGCATCACTGTGATGGTATCGCATATCGTAAAGATTTCTTCCATTCGATGCGAGATATAGACGATCGACACACCAGCTTTTTTCAGAGAACGGATAACTGTAAATAGCTTTTCGATTTCTCGATCGGTTAATGCCGCAGTTGGTTCATCCATTATAATGACCTTTGCATCAGTCATAAGCGCTTTTGCGATCTCGATCATTTGCTGTTCACCAACTGAGCAGTGACCGGCCTCCTTGGAGAGTGGAATTGAAATCGACAGTTTATCGAACTGCTCCTTCGCAATCGCTTTCATTTTTTTCGTGCGAATAATTCCTAAAGATGTAACCGGTTCCTTATTGATGAATAAGTTCTCGAGCACCGTTAATTCCGGCCATATGTTGAGCTCTTGATGGATAAAAGCAATTCCAAATTCCTCAGCTTCCTTTGGATTTGAAAACACTTTTTCTTTTCCATCGATATGGATGGTACCCTGATCCTTTGAGTGAAGTCCTGTTAAAATGTTCATGAGCGTTGACTTTCCTGCTCCATTTTCACCCATCAAGGCATGAACTTCACCATCTTTAATCGTTATGTCCACACCTTCTAGCACCTTGTTGTTCCCAAACGCTTTATGAATACTGCTCATTTTGACCTGCATGTTATCACCCCTTTTTAAAAGATTACTCCTGCATGGAGAATGCAGTTGGCAAACGGCGTAACTTCTCCTGTTCGAATTACAGCTT
The DNA here is from genome assembly GCF_056158505.1 of Anaerobacillus sp. ABR4_321. NCBI lineage: Bacteria > Bacillati > Bacillota > Bacilli > Caryophanales > Bacillaceae > Anaerobacillus > Anaerobacillus sp. ABR4_321. Next base: position 1,594,349 of record NZ_JBSWTK010000001.1, on the reverse strand, counting down.
TTGCCCTATTGGTCTGTTCCTTCAAAGATTCGTGAGATGTGTAATCAACCTCTTCAAAGAGAGACGACATCTCATCATACACGCGCTCGTTACGTTTCACTTCATCAGCGAGCGTTACTTTTTCAACGACCATTTCTTCTTTCAATAGTTGTACAACATCAAGAAAAGAGGGCACTCCTTCTTTTAAAGACAGGTCGATCTTCTGGACATGATTCGGTACTGGTAGTCCTGCATCTGCCACAACGATGGTATCTGTGTGACCGAGGTCAGCGAGTAGTTTTGTGATGTGACTGTTTAACATTCCATTTCGCTTCATTCTGATAGCCTCCGTTCTACTTCTTCACGAGTAGGCATTCCGCCCTGTGCTCCAAATCCTGTTACAGAAAGGGATGCAGCACGATTTGCGAATCGAATACTTTCTTGCATCTCTTTTGATTCGGCAACCGCAACACCGAACGCTGCGTTGAACGTATCTCCAGCCCCAGTCGTATCAACGACTTCAACCTTAAACGAAGGAACAAGAACTTCTTTTTCCCCATCAAAATAGCGAACCCCTTGCTCTCCCTCTGTAATCAATACCTTGTTTGGGAATGCTTTTAGAGCTTCTTTTGGAGGTAGTCCGTTAAATAACACGGCGGATTCATGTTCATTCGGTGTAAGATATGTTGCTAAATCCACTACTTCTTTTGAGATCTCTCTTGCTGGTGCTGGGTTTAGCAACAAAGGAACGTTCATCTCGCTGCAACGTTTTGCTGCATAAGCTACCGTTTCTTCTGGAACTTCTTGTTGAATCATCACGAGGTGACACGTTTGTAGGAAGGAACTCATTCGTTCAACATAATCAGGTGTGACGTAATCGTTCGCACCCTTCACGACTACGATACTGTTATCACCTTCTGCTAGGATGATGTGAGCTGTTCCAGATTCCATACCTGTAACCGGTTCCACATACTCGGTACGAACCCCATTCTTTTTAAAATTTGCTATGATCTCCTCACCGTATGAATCATCTCCAACGCGCCCGATCATATAGACTTCTGCACCAAGTCGGGCAGCTGCAACAGCCTGGTTAGCACCTTTTCCACCTGGTACAGTTTTAAACGATTCACCGAGTACCGTTTCACCAGCGCCTGGGCGCTTTTTGGAAGTTACGACGAGGTCCATTGAAGAACTGCCGATAACGGCGATTTTTGCTTTATTCATACCCTTTCATCCCTTTCGCGTTGTGTTTCGTTCGATTAGTTCTACTGGAAGTTGAATCGAACGTTCGACTTCCTGCTCTTTTCTTATTATATTGATCAATAGTTTAGCTGCCTGTTTTCCCATTTCATACGCTGGCTGTCTGATAGTCGAGAGTGTTGGATACGAAAGACTGCTTTGAGGAATATCATCATAACCGATAATCTGCACGTCTTCAGGAATTCGTTTCCCTAATCTTAACGCTTCATGAAGAATCGCAATTCCAACAATATCGTTACTCGCGATAACAGCATCTGTATCGGCATATTTATCAAAAAGCTCTTCTGCCCATCCTCTTGCATCTTCGAAAGAGTAGGACGTTGTCGACATAACTGAAAAATCGACCTCTTCTTGACTAAGATACTCGATCGCCCCGCGAAACCGATCTTGGGCTGGCTTGATATGAGAAGGTCCCTTCATTACGGTGATACGTTTTGCTCCCTTTTCTACTAAAGCTTTTGCCGCAATACGACCGCCTTCTCTTCCATCCGCATAAACAGCAGGGTAGTCCTCTGAAGTCCGGTCTAACAAAACTAAAGGAAGAGCTAGTGCTTCATAAAGCTCGTGATCAAGATAATTCGTTGCAGAAATCATTCCAACGACATTATTCTGCGCAAATGTTTGTATATAATCTAATTCTTTTTGTATACTTTCATCGCTATTACCAAGTAATAACCGATACCCTTCACGGTTCACTTCATCCTCCACACCTCTTGCTAGCTGTGGGAAAAATGGATTCGTTATATCAGGAAGCAGCAACCCGATCAATCTGGATTCGCGTTTATAGAGAGAACGTGCCACTTCATTCGGGCTATATTTCAATTTCGTGATCGCTTTCATCACTTTTTCTCTCGTTTCAGACCCCACGTATCCATTATCATTTAATACACGGGAAACCGTTGCGACTGAAACGCCCGCTTCTTGTGCAACATCTTTGATCGTAACCACGTTCTTCACTCCCTGATCCCTTTATGTGTAACCGGTTACACATAAAGTAACATATTATTGGAACCGCTTGCAATCTTTTTTTACCTTTTTCTCTAAGTTGTTACAAGCTGACTACACTTATACGCTCTTCATTACCATCACGTCTTCAGTTAACTTCATATAACCGTCTCTTGCAAACTCTTCTGGTAAAAATGCTGTTGTAATGCTCAATGTGTTAGCTCCACGACGAGAACTTTCTAGCTCAATTGACGACATCACGTCTTCGAATACGTCCATCAAGTCATCACGTAAAGACATTGCAATAACCTCGGCATAGTTTGTATCCTCTCTGATGGCAACTCCTGCGTATCCTCCTCGTTCGCCGTTCATTCTATATTCGATTCCATAGTCAAAGTTTACTGAACTGTAGTACTGTCTCATCATTTCAATTTCTGCATCTGAAGTATGACGATTATAGCTACGCTCTAAACCTTCCCATTTATCGAATTGAAATCCTTCCTCAACATGAGAGGACAACACTTCGTTTTGCTTTGTTGTTATCCCATCTAAATTTGTTCCAACTATCGGTGAGGTATGTATTGTCTCAAACCCTTTGGATAAGAAAAAGTCGATGGGTTTTTTCCACTGACTACGAAAACGCTGCGCGAATTTTTTCGCCCCAAATTCTTCACTTATAGCAAATCCGTAGACACAATCATATAACTCGTTCTGAATATCACCTTCATACCCTTCGAGTACCCACGGATAACCAAGCGAGACAAACTCACGGCTTCCAGTAAAACTCATATACCCAACTAACGTATCGCCATCAAAAGCGAATGCACGAGACTTCGGATGAAATTGCTCCTGAGTGACAAACTGACTGGGTGAAATCGTTGGCTTCCATGCATAAGGAAGATCTGAAGTTACTTTTTTCCAAAAATCATACTGCAACGTTAAATCTTCAGGGCCTTCGTAATAGCGGTATCTTATACTCAACAGGTTCACTCTCCTCATTAACATGATTCATAATAACTTCCACAAACATACAAGCGTCTTTGACTATAGATTGTTCTTATCCATCCGGTCTTTTATATCTTCTAACAAACCATTTTGTTTTTGCAGCTGATTTGTAATCTTCTCTGATGCGTTCGTAATGGTTTTGGTAATGGACCATAAGAAGATAATCATCACGATGAGTATCCCTAAACCTTCCATACTTTCCACCTATTTTCTGTTGAATATTTGCTAATCCCTACTACCAAGTATTTCAAAAGGCTGTCCTGACCGCAATAGCAATTGTGTATTATAGCTTTCACATAGAAAAATCCCGCCCAATTGCATTGGACGGGATTTCTATTTAGTTACGTTTTTTAGCGTGAAACGGCCACCAAACGCCATTGTTGAATGACACGGTAACAGCTGGAATGAGTAATGGCAGAACTATGAGACCATATAACAATAATCCAGTGATTACAATGGTAGCAATCTGCACTAGACTCAATACTCCTGAAGGAATCATCGCTGCAAACGTCCCAGCTAGAATAATCGCAGCTGTAATAATAACGGTACCCATCTTAGACATCGATACTTTAATCGCATCTACAACAGATAAGCCGTTTGCTGATTCTTCACGGAATCGATCTAATAGAAAGATCGAATAGTCGACACCCAGTGCGATCAGCATCACGAATCCAAAGAACGGTACAGCCCAGCTAATTCCGTCGTAGCCAAGTCCATTCACAAAAATCCATTCTGCAACTGCCACTGATGTAAAGTAGGTGAGTAAAAGCGAACCAATCATATAGAGCGGCATGATAAAGGATCTAAAGATAATCGCTAATGCTACAAATAAACTGATTAACATGATCGTTACCGTTTGGGTAAAATCGCTGTTAGAAATGTCGCTCAAATCACGGTTAATACTCGATACACCGCCTATCGCAACCTCAGCACCTTCTAGCGGCGTTTCCTTGATCACGCGATCCGTCGTTTCTGAAATACGATCAACCGTATCGATCGCTTCTGGTGAGTAAGGGTTATCCGATAAGATGACTTCTATCTTCGTTCCCGTTTCCTCACCAAATGCGTATCGGTCGATCACTTGTGCAAACTCCTCGTTTTCGAGAGTGCCTTCTGGAATATATAACCCCGTATCACGAATCGTTTGGCTCTCACTCATTCCCTGAAGCTGATTGCCAGCAGTGTGTAACCCTTCAGAAATTTGATTTAATCCTTCTAAAGGATTTTGTTGCGGCGCGTTAGGCGGCGTCTGCGCTTGGGCAGATTGATTTAGCCCTTGTACAGCACCGTCCAATCCATCAGCTGCCTGGTTTACGCCTTCTGCAACTCTACCAATCTGGTAATCTGCATAAAGCTCATCGATGACCTCACCTGCAGGTCTTGTGATCGAACGGACGCTATCCACTCCTTCAATCTTTACAAGTTCAGCACTAAGTTTCTCTACATAAGGAACAGCGTTCTCTGTCACTAGTTTTTCATCATTAGAAAGTAAAACTTGTACTGGCAATGAATCTCCTTGACCGAACCCATCTTCAATAGCCCGCAGGCCCTTAACAGACTCATAGCTATTTCCTACTTCATCAACTGTATTGAACGATAAGGCATCATCGTATGTGAACAATAGTGGAACTGTGATGACTCCAACGACAACCATCGAAAGAAGTGGGCGATTAACAGAAAGCTTACTCATCCATCCCCAAAGCTTGCTATCGTTATGGGATACAGATTTCTTTGATGGCCAGAATAGTTTTTCTTTTAGCGTTGCCATGAAGAATGGCATAACGGTGCTCAGTACAAGAAGCAAGACTGCAATCCCTACTGCTACCGCTACCGCTGACTTAAAGATAGGAAAGTCTGCAAATCCGATCGCAAAGAACCCGATAAACACAGCGAGACCACTTATATAGAGTGTTCTTCCAGCTGTTTTGTAAGTGCGGACGATCGCATCGTTGATCGGCTGTCCTGCTCCAAGTTCTTCTTTAAACCTGCTCAGTAGCAAGATACAGTAATCTGTCCCTATTCCAAAGAGAATGGCGACAAGGAAAATTTGCGTGTAGTTCGATACAGGAAAACCGAACCAATCGATAAAAAATGCTACGATCGACTGACTCAGCAAATACGTAATCCCAACAGCCATAAGTGGGATGATCGGTGTCACAAGTGACCGGAATACAGCTAGAAGTAATGCAAAGATAAGAACGACTGTAATGATTTCCGTCCGTTTTAACCCTTCCTGTGCACTCAAGTTCACATCATGATTGATGATCGCTTCTCCAGTGAGGTAAACAGACTCTTGCTCTTTTACAATATCTGCTCTTATCGTATCAGCGAGCTCGACCACATCTTCTTGTGAGCCATCGACAGTGATGGGAACGAGAACAGTTCTTTTGTCTTCTGAAACCAGCTGTGCTTCAAGTTCTTCACTTCCAAAAGGTGCCAAAACAGAACTGATCGGATCCCCTAGATCTTGAATTTCTTTTACAGTAGATGAAATCTCTTCCCTTAAGGAGTCATCTATCGTTTTCTCAAACGAATACACTAACGAAATGGTTTCCTCTCCCGCTCCTGCATCATTCAGAATTTCAGCCGCTCGTATTGAGGCAGCATCATCAGGGAGCTGAAACGTTCCCGCTTCTTCTGCCTGCTTTGTTAAATTTGGAGCTAAAACATACAATAGAACCGTAACGATTAACAGTCCGATCGTAATGGGCCATCTCAATTTGATGATCGCATTCATCCTCTTTCCCCCTCTAACTTCAATATCGACTTAATCTTTCGGAACATAATTAAGAAATTGTCTAGCTCCTCATCTTTTACATGGTTTGCGAACAGATCATGAATGTAGGCGTACACAGCTTGATCTGATTCTTTCAAAACTTCTGTACCTTTTTCAGTTAAATCAACGAGTTTCGTTCGCTGATCTTGTTCTGACTTAACGATTTTGATCAATGCTTTTTCTTCAAGTTTCTTCAAACGATTCGAAATTGCACTCTTATGTACCCCTTGAAGTTCAGCTATGACACCTGCAGTTAGAGCACCGTTTTTACTTATAAGCTTAAGTACTTGGATCTGCTCGAGGGAGTACTCTTGCCAAACGTCGGCTTCGACATTTTTCAAAACCCTTTCAGTTCCAAACACCATCACATCTTCAAAGAGTTCAACTGCTTCTATTAATCGATCATCCAATTTAGTTCACCCCCTAAACTACATTACTCTATATAGTTTAGGGGGTGAACTATATGAATGTCAAGTGCTTTCATTTTTGGAAAAAAGGAAATCTCTTGTATCTATCGCACTCTTATTGACCACTCTAGCAATGACGCATACTTTAGGAGAAGATGTAATGAATTTATTCCTTGTTGCCCTTGTCTTTCTATTCGCCATCTTGAAAGGGGATTGGAAGAACTGGGAGTCATACTATCCATCAATGTTGTATATTTCCTTAGCTTCGTTCTTATATGAATTTATTTCTCATAGTCATTTTCACCTTTGGGAACTTCACAAAGATCATTTCTTTAATTTGATGAACGTTCACTTCGTCCATAACTTGATCATTAATCCATTGGTAGCATTTGTGTTCTTATCTCATTATCCATCAGGTATCAAAAAACAAGTACTTTATACACTCAAATGGATTGTAATCTTTGGACTGATCGAATGGATCGGTACAAAGATGGATGTTATTTCATATCACAACGGTTGGCATTTCGGATGGTCGATCCTATTTGTGATGGTAATGTTCCCAATGGTCCGTCTTCATCATATTCATAAGCTAGCAGCGCTAGTACTTTCTTGTATCGTGACATTTCTATACTTGTTAACCTTTAACTACCTGTAAATGAAAATGAGAGCTTTCCAGGTATCGGAAAGCTCTCATCTATATTGCTCAAATTCATACGCATTTAGCTATGATCAGTTATTTTTCTATTACCACTGCATTATCAATTGAGGTTATCAGACGCTTTTCAATATCCGAAGCAATTTCGCTTAGCGTTTCATTCTCAACTAAAGAGATTAAGGCTGTTGGTCTTGGCATTCCTACTGAAGTTTCACCTTCTTCTTCGAAAACAACAATTTTACAAGGCAAGAAGTAACCAACCTTTTTGTTCTCATTAAGTACACGTTCAGCTTCCTTTGGATTACAAACCTCAAGAACTCGATAAGGTGTGTTGTAATCCATTCCTTTTTCCTGAAGTTTACTTTTTAAATCAAAATCCCACAAGATACCAAATCCATCTTCTTTAAGTGTTTTTTCAAGGTTTTGAACCACCTCATCAATCCCTAAAGAGGTTTTTATTGAGTAATCATAATTCAAACTAAGCATCTCCTTTCTCAAATTAAAACTAACTGCGCCTAGTTAACTCCACAACTTAAATTCTCCCCCCTTTCTATGCAGATATTGTGCATTTAGCTAATAAAATTACAAAATAGATATAATATGGAACAGAAAACTTTAGCACAGCTCTACATGTTTTAAAAACAAGATGACGATCTTCCGTTTAAAAAATCTACCTGCCACTTAAACTTTATAAACACTGTACTGACTACACAGAAATCGTTGTAAAATAAAACGCGAACCTTAATGCTTAAGGTTCACGTTCTTTTGTAAATTTTTTTATTTAACCGGGATCCAAATTTCTGAATAGTAATCTTCGTTATTCGGGTTCCCTTCCGCATACACTTCGAGCTCTGGCCCACCAGCATTTTCGTACCCGTTCGATGGGAACCATTCTGAATAAATTTTCTTCCAGGCATTCTGCATTGCGTGAGGCATCGCACCGTGAACACTAAAAATCGCCCATCGACTCTTCGGTATGTGAAGAGTCTCCATAATCTCTGCACTGTTTCCTTCATGTGAAACAGCAATCCAATACTCCATTTGTTCGGACTTTTGATCGTTTTTGCTCACACAAATCCCCAGCATTCCTTTGATGGGACCATCATTTTTCTTTAAAAGAGATTGATCGGTACCATTTGAGTTCACTTCTTCCCACATTTTTGGTATAAGTGTGAGATTCTCTCCGTTTACACAAGACATGTCTTTCTTCATACCAACAACTTGAAACGCGTCTTTTTCAACAATATCGTACTGCATTGGTTCCGCTCCTTTCAGACTCACCTGGATAACCAGGCGGTTATAAGCTGTTATCTTTCCGGTCACTTTTCGTGCTTCACTTGGAGACACCCCATGCTGTTTACGAAAGGCTTTTGAGAAAGACTCGGGAGTATCGTAGCCGTACTTATAAGCGAGGTCGATGATCTTAACGTCACTACTTTTTAATTCCTGAGCGACCAACGTTAACCTTCTTCTACGCAAATATTCTGCTAACGTGGTCCCGGTTAAAATCGTGAAGGCTCGTTGAAAATGAAATGGAGAGAGATACGCAGCTGCAGCTATATCTCGTACCGTTATCTCTTCCAACAAATGATCCTCCATAAAATCAATAGCTTTTTGCATCGACTCGATTAACGTCACATCACTCACTCCCTTACTCACACTTTAGCAATACCTTATCATAAAAACCTGTCATTCCATGCTTTGAAATGACAGGTTTAATAGAAGTGTTTTATTCTTTTTTTAACAACCGCATGCTGTTTAAAATGACGAGTAACGCAGCACCTGTGTCACTTAACACTGCCATCCACAGGGTTAAGAAACCAGGGAAAATGAGCAGGAGCGCCGCCACTTTCGTCACTAATGAAAACCAAATATTTTGCTTAATAATCTTCAGTGCTCTGCGGCTCAAATTTATCGTATAAGGGAGTTTCTCCAAATTATCGGCCATCAAAACGATGTCAGCTGTTTCCATCGCCGTGTCTGTTCCAGCGCCGCCCATCGCAATACCTAGATCGGATGTCGCAAGAGCAGGGGCATCATTGATGCCATCTCCTACCATCGCAACACGTTTCCCTTCATTTTGCAGTGCTTTAATGGATGTTACTTTTCCTTCAGGCAGTAATTCTGCAAAATACCGATCGACTCCGGTTTCGCTTGCAATTTTCTTAGCTGTGCCAGAATTATCCCCCGTTAGCATAACCATTTCTTCCAAACCGACTTCTTTTAACTTCTGTATCGAACGAACGGTGATGTCACGAATCGTATCCGCTACAGCAATCACACCTAAAACGTCCGTTTCGTTTCCAACTACAACAAGCGTGTTGCCATCTCTTTGTAACGTTTCGATATCATAGTCACCCAACAAAACGTTCATTTCAGCGAATAACTTCGGATTACCCGCAAAATAATCGATTCCGTTAATCGTCGCTTGTGCGCCTTTTCCTGGAATAGCTTTAAAAGAAGTCCCCTCTTTAATCGATATATCTCGCTCTTTTGCATACGTAATGATTGCCTGAGCAATGGGATGAGTGGAATGTTCTTCGATCGTTCTTGCGATACTGAGAAGCTCTTCAGTATTTGCGTCATGCGAAAGAACCTGCGTCACTTTTGGTTTTCCTTCTGTAAGAGTCCCCGTCTTATCAAATGCCATCGCTTTAATCGCTCCGGCTTTTTCTAGGAACGTGCCTCCCTTGATCAAGACACCGTTATTCGCTGCGTTCCCAATTGCAGATACGATTGCAACGGGTGTAGAGATAACGAGAGCACATGGACAAGCTACGACTAACAACGCGAGGCCTTTATAGAGCCATTCTCCCCACGCTCCAAATCCTAGTAATGGTGGAACGACCATGACGAGGAGAGCGAGTATAAACACGATCGGGGTATAGACTTTTGCAAAGCGATCAACGAATGCTTGAGTTGGCGCTTTTTTCTCTTGTGCCTCTTCTACTAGGTGGACAATCTTCGCTATCGTAGTATCTTCAACGTATTTTGTTACGCGTACCTCAAGAGAGCCGCTCTCATTAACGGTACCTGCATATACCGTATCGCCCTTCTGTTTGTCGACAGGTAACGACTCACCTGTTATCGCAGCTTGATTAATACTAGATGTGCCAGTTAATACTTCACCATCAAGAGGGATCTTGTCACCTGGTTTCACGATGATCACATCGTTGATGTTCACATCCTCAACCGGTTTTCGGATGTGCTGATCACCTATTTTAACCGTTGCTTCAGAAGGTGATAGGTTGATGAGGCTCCGTATCGAATCTCTTGTACGCTCGATCGACCTGTTTTGCAATTTGTTTCCTAGTGCAAAGAGCCAGACGACTGTTGCTCCTTCGAACCATTCACCGATTAGTGCTGCTCCAATTGCTGCTGAAGCCATGAGAACGTTCATATCGAGTGAACCACTTTTAATCGCATAATAAGCACTTTTTGCAGGCTTGTACCCTCCGATGATGATGGCAACTGCGTAAAGCGCTGCGATTAAGTCATCATTCAGACTCGTAAATGACCCTATAAATCCAAGAGCGAGAAAGATTCCAGATAGTGTTGTAACAGGAACGTTTCTTTTCTTCTCCTGTTCTTCCCCACGTGAAGATTGCAGCGAAGCTGTAAAACCTGCGCGTTCAACTTCTTTTATTATCTCTTTTTGATTTGTCGTGTGATCGACCTGCATGTTGCCTGTAGAGAAGTTTACCTTTACTTCATGTACCTTCGGATTTTTCGCGAGGTGTTTTTCGATCGTCATTGCACAAGAACCACAGTCCATCCCTTCTACCTTGTAGGTCTGCATATTTTTCGGTTTATGCAATGGTTCTGCTTCAAAACCGAGTTTGCGAACATGGCTCGGGATCTCATGATAAATAGAAGAAGACTCGGCACCTACAGCCATTTTTCCTGTACCATATGAAACTTGAACAGTACGAATTCCTTTTGTCTTTCGTAACCCTTTTTCAATCGTGAGGGCACAGGAAGGACAGTCCATGCCGATCACCTTGTACTGTACGGTATCTTGCTCTTTTTGATTCTGAACTTCATTCTCAACTGAATCACTGCAGCTCGATACCGCATCAGCTTCTTTACTTTTCTCATTTGAACAGCATGTCGACAAGGAAGGACTGTCGTTATTGGAAGAACAACAACTCGGTTCAGTTAGCTCAATAACGTCTGAATCACCTGAACAACAGCTTGAATGGGTTTTTCGCTCACTCATCTCTCCACCTCCAATACAAAAGCCATCTAAGAATGCTTAGCATGTAGCATCGCAATCGAAACCAACTGATGCACATGATCATCTGCTAAAGAGTAGAATACTAGCTTTCCTTCTTTCCGGTATTTGGCCAACTTCATGTTTCTTAGTAACCGTAAGTGATGAGATGCCGTGGCTGTCGTAGAACCAATAATATTTGCCACATCGCACACACAAAGCTCTTTTTCTAACGTTAGGGCATATGCAATCTTCATTCTCGTAGCATCTGATAGTGCTTTAAAAATCAGCTCGACTCCTACAACCTTTTCAATTTCAGGCTGCACTCGTTGAACGAGTTCTTCATCATAACAAAATGTATCGCACGTCTCTTTATTTCGCTTCAGTACCTTTTCACTCATCTTCGTCACCTTCATTCAAATGATTGTTTGAGTATTTGTTTATAGTTTAGTATTTTCCTCATTTGAAAGCAATAGAAAAACGCTTGAATACGTGTTCAAGCGTTTCTTTTAAATAGAGGAGTTACCCACAAATCTCTGGTGGATCACTTCTCATACACTCATTCTGTAAAAAGGTGTTATTCTTATCCTCTTCTTTTACATCAAAAGGACTATTCCTAAACAACGTATCTCTGCTCAAGAAATTGTGATTTGCTTCTTTATCAAGTAAAACACCGTTTCTCTTGTTTAATGAAATTGTGTTATGTTCTACGTTATGAAAATTTGCTTTAATCAACACGCCGCTTTCAGAGTTGAATCGAATGGTATTCCCTGCAACGTGATCACCTTCATTTTCAAGTCTTACACCGTTTAACCCATTCGATAAAAGAGTGTTTGCTATGATAGCTCCAGAGCCAAGCCCCGCAATTTCATAAACACCATCATGATTATTTCCTCTTATTTCATTGTTGTATAAAAAGTTAAAACCAGCGTTATCCACAATCCCATTCATACCGTTAGAAAAGAAGCGGTTTTGAGTTACAGTGCTACCGACCGTGGTATTCCCTTCAAAGTTTACTCCATTTCCACCATTGGCATAGACACTGTTATCAACGATCCATGTGTTCATCGCTTTAATTCGTATACCATCATCACTTGCATGAGCGATCTCGTTTTTCCATATAAGCGTAGAAAACGCAAGGGAAAGCTCAATACCGCTTCCACTAGTAATGTTCTTAATCTCATTTTCAACGAGCGAAACGCCAATGCCCTTCACGTAGATTCCGGCATCAGTATAATTAACAATCTTGAATCCTTGTATGAGTAGAATACTAGATGATAGGTCGAATCCAACTTTCAATTTGTTTCTACCATCTAGGGTTACGTGGTTCCCTTGTGCGATGATTCGGATACCAGATTTTGAGATTGGCACCGACACTTCTTCATGATACACCCCGTTGTCTACTACAATCGTACTGCCTGGCGAAGCAGCAGTTACGGCCGAAGATATCGTTTCATAGTCCTCCGGTACATGGATCAAATCGTTTTTCGAGTTGTGTTCTTCTTTTGGGTTGGAAATGTGGTTTAGATGATTTTGGAGGAACGTGTTTTTAGGATTTTCAACAACGAGGTCACTCTTTCGATTACCTTTAAAGTGGTTGCGATAAACAAGGTTTCTCGTAGCACTTTTATTTACTACAAGTCCGTTCATATTCTCAATCAATTTATTCAATTCGATAACGTTTAGCTTACCATCTACATCGACACCAAATATCTCATTCCCTATGAAGTCGTTGTCTAGCACGACATTGCCTGTTGTTTTTATCGCTTGACCGTTCATCTTATTGTTTTCAACTTTGTTTTCTAAAGAAATCGAGCCACCAAGACTGGAAGGCTGTTCGATTCCGTCTTTCTGGTTTTCACTAATCTCGTTATCATAGATAAGATTAAATCCTTCATCTTCTAGAATTCCGCTCGCTCTATTATGCTGAATGATGTTCCCAACGATGTGATTTCCTACCGTTTGTAGGCGAATTCCATTCCCGCTCTGGCGGATCGCATTATCAACGACCCAAACGTTTTTTGATTGAAGGTTAATTCCATTTTGATACGCATTTGAGATGATATTCTTCCAGATCAAGTTAGAAAATGTTCCTTGATCTAATTGGATTCCGTGCCCTTTTCTTACTCCATGAATCGTATTCTCGATCAGTTTAACACCGTATACACCTTTTACTTCAATCGCTGCTTTCACGTAATCTTCTATTATAAATCCCTTTATTTCTACGTTATTCGCCATCAACATAAATCCATTTTTCAGCTTCCCTTGTCCATTCAGCATCACCTTGTCTCCATTTGCGATAAAACGAAGGGAAGGTTTATCAGAAGGGACAGTGATACTCTCATGATACGTACCGTTCGAAACGAGGATCACATCACCAGACTTCGCTTTTCTTACAGCTTTCGTAATCGTTGAAAAGTCTTTTGGTACATGTAACGTTCTTTGAGCCGTTTGTCCGTTCGGTTGTGATGATGCACCAGAGCCGTCCGCCATCATCTTTACTAGCTCTGAATGGTAATCTTTCACACTATTCTTCCACTCTTCCAATAGTTTTTGTAAACCTAAAGGTAGATTCTCACTCCCTGACATTCGTGTTCCACACCTTCTTTCAAATTTCGGTTACGCGCCTTATAAGTTATTCTTACTCGATAGAGGCAAATAGCACTTATAGCATGTGTATTACCGATGGGACTCGAATGCTTGTGTGCAGGCCTAAGAATCCGTTAATTCATAAAAAAAGAGCCCGTCCACTTTTATTTGGACAGACTCTTCACGCTTGATCATTATGAATCCAAAAACGTCTTTCCGTTCAACTCATCTAATGAGGAGATGAAATGAAGCAACAGCTCTCCACAGTTAGATAGATCTGTTAAATCCACCACTTCATGTGGTGAGTGCGTATAGCGTGATGGGATCGACAGTGCTCCAGTCGACACTCCTTCACCCGTCATATGAATTGCACCTGCATCCGTTCCAATCCCCATAAAAATCTCTTCCTGATATGGAATTTCTTTTTCTTGAGCAACTTTCACAAGGAGATTACTTATTAGTGGATGAGAAATCAGTGACTTATCAGCTAGTTTCACACACGGACCACCTCCTACTACTCTAGTTCCGGTCATGATGACATCATTGGTATCGCTAGAAGGGGTCGTATCGATGGCTAATGCGAAATCAGGCTTAATACTAGATGCTACTACAGAGGCGCCCCTTAATCCGACTTCCTCTTGAACGGTAAAAGCCATATAGAGATCTCCATGTTCAAGTGAATCCTTACTCAACCGTTGAATGAGGTCGATTAATAAAGCTGATCCAGCTCTGTCATCCAACGCTTTCCCCATAACTTTTGGAAACTCCTCAGTTCCTATCTTCTTTAATTCAGTTCCATAGCTAATCGGTTGACCAACTTTTATCCCCATTTTGATCGCTTCTTCGTCATTTAATGCCCCAACGTCAATATAGAGCTCTCTATGATTACTAACGCGATTAGGATTGTCCCACTTCACATAATGGGCAGAGATTGTACCGATGACACCGTGGACCGGACCGTTAGAAGACTTTATCATCACAGGTTGAGATAATAGAATACGGTCATCAAACCCTCCAACTTGTTCAAATCGGATCAAGCCATTTTGTTCGATCTTCTTCACTACGAATCCAATCTCATCTGAATGTGCAGCAATTAAAAGGGAGGGGAAATTAGCATTCGTACCATTTATTTTCACGATCAGATTACCTAATGAATCTACGTTGTATTCATCCACATAATCCTTGACTAAGGATAAGATTTTCCTTTGAACATCTTGTTCGTACCCCGATGGACCGATCGTGTCACATAATTCTTTCAGCAATGTAAACATAGAAATTCTCCTTATCCTCTATCTTCTTATGACATTTATTTCGTTAAGTAAACATCCCAAAACGCGTCATCACTCATTGGATGAGCGACAAAACCTTTAACATACTTCTGCTTTGAAAGAGGAGGTGTCGTATGTCCAATTAGCGCCCATGGTGCATCATCATAAAACATTTCCTGTGCTTCTTTATAGATTTCAATCCGCTTTTCTTCATCGAATGTGGTTCTAGCTTCTAATAATAGATTTGTAAACTCATCGTTCTTGTAAAACGCACGATTGTTTGCTGGTGCTGTTGCATTTGTTTTACTTAAATTAGGAAATAGGAAGTTATCAGGATCAGCCATAACACCAGTCCAACCGAACAGTGCCATGTCATGCTCACCGTTACTCGTTTTGTCCAGGTACGTCGCCCACTCGTAAGTGTTGATCTCGACGTTCACACCGACTTCAGCTAAATCGGACTGAATGGCTTCTGCAATCTTTAAAGGTTGGGGCATATAAGGTCTTGGATTACTCATCGCCCATAGTTCGGTTGTAAAACCTTCTTGTAATCCAGCTTCTGCAAGTAATTGTTTTGCTTTTTCTGGGTCGTACGTATAGCCATCGATTTCTTCGTTATACCCCCAAAGTGAAGGAGGAATAGGATTTACAGCTTTCTCAGCCATACCATTATAGAACGCATCGATGATCGAATCTTTATTGATAGCATAGTTTAATGCCTTCCGCACTTTTTGGTCATCAAATGGTGCTTTTTCCATATTGAAAGCCATGTAGCCAATATTAAATCCTGGTCTTTTGACTAAATCAAGGTTTCCATCTGACTCTACTAGGTCTGCATCATCTGGGCTTAAACCATCAATCATATCGACTTCACCTGTTTGCAGGGCAGTAAAACGCGCAGAATTATCTGGAATGACTCTGAAGATGAGTTGATCTAGGTGAGGGATGTCTTCAACATAATACTCTTCATTCTTACTTAGTAATATTTTGTCGTTCCTCGTCCAGCTCTCAAATTTGAAAGGTCCAGTACCGACAGGGTTTTCGTTATAACTGTCTCCGTACTTTTCGATAGCTGCAGGGCTTGCAATACCAAACATCGGGATAGCTAAGTAGCTGATAAATGGTGCAGTTGGTTCTGTCAACTTTATCTCCACCGTATACTCATCGATTGCTTTAACGCGCTCAATCTTATGGTCTTCGTCCCCCTTGAAGCCTCCATATAAAAAGGAATAGTAGGTAAAGTCACCATTATGCTGAGGATGATTCGGATCCATCCATCGATCAAAGTTAAACACGACCGCATCCGCATTAAAAGCTGTACCATCGTGGAATTTCACTCCCTCGCGGAGTGTTAATGTCCACGTTAACTCATCATCTGCTAGTTCATAGTCAGTAGCGAGTCCGTCCTGTAATTCTAGGTTTTCATCGTAGTTAAAAAGAGTTTCATAGATATTATGCGTAACCCGGGTTGATTCACCATCAGTTACATCGATCGCATCAAGCGATAAGGAATCAGCACCTCTAGCAAATATTAATGTTCCTCCTTCTTTTGAACCTTCTTCACCTGATTCTGTAGATGATTCGTCTCCCCCTGTACAAGCAGTCAGTACCATCCCAACTGCAATCGTGAGCAGGATTCCAAGTAGTCTTCTCAACCTAATCCCTCCAAATTTTTTGTAGCAATGCCGACACTTACTCGCTTCCACTAAAGAATGTCATGAGTGTTCTTGAAGATATCGAATTGATACGTTGTATTAACCTTTCGTATACCATCGATGTCATATAGTTTGTACACCATTTTCCTGATATCTTCCTGATTCGGTAAGTTTGTTTGAATCATCAGAGGATAATCACCAGAGGTTAGTGTGATGTAGCGTACTTCTTTATAACCTTTCATCTCTTCTACAATGTCATGCAAACGTTTAGGCTCAACATCTAACTGAAAGATTGCTGCAACCTTAACACCTACTGAAACGGGGTCAACTATGCCTACTACTTTTAGAACACCTGCATCTACTAGCTTTTTATACCTCAACCTGATCGTTTTCTCGGTAACGTCTAGTTCTTCTGCAATGTCTTTAAAGGACATACGACCATCATGTGATAAACAAATGACCAACCCTCGATCTAATTCGTCCAAAGTCATGATTTACACCACCTTACTTTTATTATCCTTCCATCCATCAAGATACTTAACAGCAAAATTAATGCCCTAAAATGATAATAAACGACGTATATTGTACGGAATATAGTATTTATTTTGAAAATTATACCTAAAAATGGATTTAGAGATATTATAGATTAATGAATGAATTTTCTCAATAATCAGATCTTGTTTTTCCAAAATAAAAAAGACAGAGGTTAGTACCCCTGTCTCCTATCAACCTATTTATCCAAAAATATCTCACGTATATCATCTTCCGTTAACCTCGTTCGCTCATGCTCACCTGGATCAATAATGTCTGCAATCATCTCTCTTTTCTTCTCTTGAAGATCATTCATCTTCTCTTCGATCGTTCCTCGCGCTACGAGTTTGATGACATTGACTACTTTGTCCTGCCCCATGCGGTGAGTTCTGTCAGCAGCTTGTTCTTCAACTGCAGGATTCCACCAGAGATCGTAGAGGACGACGGTGTCCGCTCCTGTTAAGTTGAGCCCGGTTCCTCCTGCTTTTAATGAGATGAGAAACAGTTCTCTTTCACCTGCGTTAAATCGCTGACACGTTTCTAACCGTGATTCAGAGGGTGTTTCTCCATCAAGATAGAAATAAGTATGTCCGCGCTTCGTGAGTTCTTTTCCGATTAGCTTCAGCATTTGAGTGAACTGTGAGAAGATCAATACTCTCCTACCTGATACACGAGATTCTTCGATGATTTGTAGAAGCTGTTCAAACTTAGCTGAACTCCCTTTGTATCCATCAACAAAAAGGGCGGGGTGACAGCAAATTTGTCGTAATCGTGTTAAACCGGCTAAGATTTTTATACGGTTTTTCTGTATCGTATCTCGGTCAAGATGCTTCAATGTATCCGTTCTAAGCTTCGCTAAATAACCAGCATAAAGCTTCTTTTGTTCAGGTAAAAGCTCCGATGATTCTAGAGACTCCATCTTGCCAGGCAGTTCAGCAAGAACATCTCCCTTCATTCTCCGCAGCAAGAACGGCCGTACTCGTCTTGCGATGGTTTTCCTCGTCAGGTGACTATAATCATTTAGACCACCAAATAATTGCGGGAATACCACGTGATAAATCGCCCAAAGCTCTTCGATCGAATTCTCTACAGGAGTCCCTGTTAGTCCGAAGCGCTGATCTGCTTTGATCATTTTCACCGCACGTGCTGTTTGTGTGGAGGGATTCTTGAATGCTTGCGCTTCATCAAAGAAAACCGTGTGAAAGGTTTGGTCGCTATACCACTTCCTATCTCTACGAAGAAGAGGGTAAGAGGTGATTAAGATATCCGCTTCTTTACAGTCTTTCTGTAATTTCTCTCGATTGGCTTTCGTTCCATCGATGACGACAGAATGGACGCCAGGTGCGAACTTCTTCATCTCATGTAACCAATTATACGTAAGTGAAGAAGGGCAAACGATTAAAATCGGCTTCTTGCTTTCTCGAATCGCTGATAACTCAGATACAATGTAAGTGATGCTTTGCAGTGTTTTCCCAAGTCCCATATCATCAGCAAGGACGCCTCCGAAACCAAAGCTCGCGAGTGTTTTCATCCATTTGTACCCTGTGATTTGATAGTCCCGCAAAATATGCTGTAAATCTTGTGGCACTTCAACATCTAGCTGCTCAGGGTGATACATTCCATCAAGAAATTTCTTAAATGATTCCTCTGCTTTCACCATATCCCCTAGCGAATCGAGTATATAGAGACCTTTCTCTACAGGGAGGTTTAAGGTGGTCTCAAACGCTTCATCTTGAGGAGGGACGGTGGTTAGAAAACGATGCATCTCTTCCATTTCGCTTGTTTCAAGTGATAAGAGAGAGCCGTTCTTCAGCCGATAATATTTTCGTTTTTCTTCTAATGCCTCTAATATCTCACGCACTTGGTTATCGGATATTCCGTCCATCTCGAACTTAAATTCCAACCAGTTCGTCCGTTCCTTCTTCTTATGCTTCACCCTTATTGTAGGATGATTGCCTTTTCTCACGAGACGATTGCGAACCGCTGTAGTCGCATAGAGTTGAACTTTCTGTTGGAGCTTAGGCACAACATGGTAGAGAAACTCATACTCGAGGGCTTCATTTTGCATATGATACCCTCCGTCTGTTTTCGAAAATCCACTATCATCCATCAATCTAAGAATTTCTTCTTCTTTTTCAAGATCTCGAATAATCGCCTGACCTGTAGGAACATCTCTGCTCTCGAGCGGTTGAATGACGACTCCATCATAGTGAAACTCTAATCCAGCGAGTAACCGATTTTTAAGACGATCTAAATAGAGCTTTGCAACGAGAGGCGTTTTATAAAATCTTTGATTGATCGATTTTGAAAGCTTGACGCTTCCGATCCTTTTCAGATCTGGAAAAATATGTTCGAGAAAATGATCGATATGTTTTGCAGGGATCGGAATAACATTCTCATTACTGGATGGAAGCATTTGAGTAAGGTCATATAAACGCTCACAATCTCGCCAATCCAACTGAAATAGTTTTCCGTCGTACAAGATAGATCTATAGGATCTAAGTATGAGCATTCGTTCCAAACCATTCATAGATAATTGGAAGGTATCCCCTCGTATTTCGTCGAATAGAAAGGTGATGGGTGGCGTTCCGTCAATTATTTGGATGCGCTCAAACCGTTCGCCACCGTATTCAATTTGGACAACTGAACCATCCTTAATAAGCGGAACAACTTTCATCCATGCAGATGGGGGGACGAGTAGCATTTGACTTGTCACCAAGCTTTCTTTCTTACTCTCGATCGATTCAAGAAATGCTTCTTCATCAAGGACGACTTGGATGAGCTGGTGGATGATCGTATCGGCTATTGCTGAGAAGCAATGGACGGACGGATCATACCTAAACATAGAAGAAAGGTCGCTCGCTTTGCCTTGTCTGATGTCCATAAGAAAGCTTCGTACATGACGCACCTTCGTATGGTCGATTGTTAGTTCAATTCCTAGCACGTAGTCTCCATTTTCCACTGAAACTGGTTTACAAGTAAACGTCACATCGAGAGTTTTTCTATTTTCGAAAAACCGTTGCTCACCCGTTCTTGTAGGTTTCTCATTGAATAACTTCATAAAATCTTCCGTCACATTTGGTGAAGGATCATCCGTATTCGGTGAAACCCTTCCATCATGAATATCCTTTATCCCAATCAACACAGCTGCAATATGCTGACAGTCCTTTTGAAAATTCAATAGGGAGGGACAGCTACACTCACCTCGATAACTACCGGAATCATTTACAAGAGTCACTTGAAAATCTTCTGTTCCAGAAACCGTCGCTTTACAATAGTCCGTTTGATAGTCATGGAACGTTACTTTATTTGAGCGATAATAGTCCTCCCCTCTTTTGAAAGAAAGGTTACCGCATCGTTCTTTTATCATTTTATTGCTTATGGTTATATCCATCAGATCCTCGTCCTTCTTTCAAATGTTGAGGGGCATCATGTATTACACCTGCCGACATGGTACTCTTTGTCTCATTTTATCATAGTGTACTTGCCACTTTTAAACCCTTACCTTCAATAAAAAGACCCACTTCATTAGAAGCTCAGCACAAATTTAGTTTTATGAAAACCGTGTATTTTCACTAGACTATCAAACTTTTTCAAAAAATAGAGTCGTTTTTCTTTCAAAATGACTATTAATTTATTATAATTATAATCTAAGAAACATTATCAGCATATTTTACTCATTTTTTAGGAGGGAAATTACACATGGATAAAAACGAAATGCACGATAGCCAAGCTGCAGCTGGACAATGCCCTGTATCTCACGGCAAGACGAAAGAGGAAAATGCGATCACTACAACACAAGTTGGAACGACTAACAAAGACTGGTGGCCTAACCAACTGAACCTTAATATACTTCATCAGCACGATCGAAAGACGAACCCAATGGGTGATGACTTCGATTACGCAGAAGAATTTGAAAAACTAGACTACTATGCACTGAAGCAAGACCTTCGAGACTTGATGACGACTAGCCAAGACTGGTGGCCAGCTGACTACGGTCATTACGGACCACTCTTCATCCGTATGTCGTGGCATGCTGCCGGTACATACCGTACAGGCGACGGACGCGGTGGCGGTGGAACGGGTACACAGCGTTTCGCACCACTCAACAGCTGGCCGGATAACGCTAACCTGGATAAAGCGCGACGTTTACTATGGCCGATCAAGCAAAAATACGGAAACAAGATTTCCTGGGCTGACTTACTCGTACTAACGGGTAACGTTGCTCTTGAAGACATGGGCTTGAAAACATTCGGTTTCGGAGGCGGACGTGAAGACGTATGGCATCCAGAAGAAGATGTATATTGGGGAATGGAAAAAGAATGGTTAGCGGATAACCGTTATTCTGGTGACCGCGAACTTGAAAGCCCGCTCGCTGCTGTTCAGATGGGGCTAATCTATGTAAACCCTGAAGGACCTAACGGTAACCCTGATCCTCTTGCAAGTGCACGTGATATTCGTGAAACATTCGCTCGTATGGGGATGAACGATGAGGAAACCGTTGCATTAACGGCCGGCGGTCACACATTCGGTAAAGCACACGGCGCAGGAGATGCAGAAGCACATGTAGGTGCAGCTCCAGAAGCGGCTGACATCGAAGAACAAGGATTAGGATGGAAGAGCACGCACGGTAGTGGGAAAGGACGCGACACCATCACAAGTGGTATTGATGGCGCATGGACTGCGAACCCTACGAAATGGGATAACGGATACTACGATCTGCTATTCGGTTATGAATGGGAGCTAACGAAGAGTGCTGCTGGTGCACATCAATGGAAGCCAGTTAACCCGAAAGAAGAACACCTTGCACCAGACGCTGAGGATTCGTCTATCAAAGTGAACACGATGATGACAACTGCTGACATGGCTCTTCGCGAAGACCCAATCTACGAAAAGATCTCTCGTCGTTTCCACCAGGATCCAGAGTATTTCGCAGATGTGTTCGCTCGTGCATGGTTCAAATTGCTTCACCGTGACATGGGTCCAAAAGCAAGATACCTTGGTCCTGAAGTGCCAGAAGAAGATTTGATCTGGCAAGATCCAGTTCCTACAGTTGACTATGAACTAACGAACGCAGAGATCGAGGATCTGAAATCAAAAATCCTAAGCTCTGGATTAACGATTAGCGAGCTTGTTACGACTGCATGGGCTTCCGCTAGCACGTTCCGTGGCTCAGATAACCGCGGTGGCGCAAACGGTGCTCGCATTCGCCTTGAGCCGATGAAGAGTTGGGAAGTAAATGAGCCTGAACAGCTTTCTCGCGTACTATCAATCTATGAAGACATCCAAAACGACCTTGATAAAAAAGTTAGCCTTGCTGACTTGATCGTTCTAGGTGGATCTGCAGCAGTAGAAAAAGCTGCAAAAGATGCAGGTGTCGATATCACTGTTCCATTCTCTCCTGGACGAGGCGATGCGACCCAAGAACAAACTGATGTTGAAAGCTTTGAAGTACTAGAGCCGATGGCAGACGGGTTCCGTAATTACCAGAAGAAAGAATACACGCTAAGCCCTGAAGAACTACTCGTCGATAAAGCACAATTGCTCGGTCTATCTGCTCCTGAGATGACGGTGTTAGTTGGTGGAATGCGAGTATTAGGAACAAACTATAACGATACGAAGCATGGCGTATTCACTGACAAAGTCGGAACGCTTACGAACGACTTCTTTGTAAATCTACTCGATATGGGTATCGAGTGGAAACCGAAAGGATTTAATCAATACGAAGGCCACGACCGTAAAACTGGTGAGCTTGTAAGAACTGCTTCCCGTGTGGACCTCGCATTTGGTTCAAACTCCGTTCTTCGTGCAATGGTCGAAGTATACGCGCAGGAAGATAACAAAGAGAAATTTGTTCGCGACTTCGTAAATGCATGGGTTAAGATCATGGACGCCGATCGTTTCGATCTTAAATCAAATAAAAACGTCGTAACATCTCAAAACGCATAAGAACTAAGCACCCTACTAGACTATGAATCAAACTGATTCAAAGGCATCTGGTAGGGTGCTTTTTATTTTGAACACATGCGTCACTTGTTAAGCTCTAATTACTTTATTCTTTTTTTCATCTTCAAATGAATCTATTGACTCGACTTCCAAATCCGGACCACCTGCTCTGCACTATAAGCAAGCTGAGACTTCGTAATTTCTGGATCAATAGCATGCTCTAGTGTGTGACATCCTTGCTGAATTGAAACAACAGAGGTTAGTTTTTCATATAGATTATCCACTGGTTCAACGACCTGCCCTGCTAATGCAAAGCATGGGATCTTATGCTTATAAGCTAGACCTCCTACTCCTGCAGGAACTTTTCCATAAGCTGTTTGTCGGTCGATTTGGCCCTCTCCAGTAAAGATAACGTTAGCTTTTTTTAGCTTTTCTTCTACTTTTAGATGATCCAGCATCCACTCGATACCAGCTACCCTAGTTGCGCCAAGCGAGTAGAGCGCTCCACCGATGCCGCCAGCACCTCCTGCTCCTTTTTCTTGCCCTGAAATAGAAAGAAGTGTTGCTGCTTTACGAAGGGCAGCATCATAAACTGGAACATTTGATTTCTTCATCCCTTTTTGTGGACCAAACACATAAGCCGCTCCCCGCTCACCGTGATATGGATTATCAACATCCGTTACTAAATAGAGATTAGCCTTGACTCTTTGTGTACTACGTTGAATTGAAGTTGTATGAAGAAGTGGATTATGGGTGGACGGTAGCTCATTATTTGAACTGTCCAAGCATTTGACCCCAAGTGCTTGAAGCATTCCAAGCCCTCCATCCGTCGTCCCTGTCCCTCCAAGAAAGACGTAGATTTCTTTGCTACCTTTCTTCTCTGCATCCAAAATCAGCTCGCCAATCCCGTAGCTCGTTAACCTGTACGGCACTAATTCCTCCGAATCGATTAAATGCAACCCTACCGCTTCAGCTGATTCAATGTAAGCAGCCTGTTTCGTCCGATAGTAGCGTGCCTCTCGCTTTTCACCATCAAGTTGGTGAATCGTGACCGTTTCAAATTGCCCTGGAAGAGAACTGATCGCCTCTAACGACCCCTCTCCTCCATCAGCAATCGTGATGACGTCAACGAAACTATCTGGGAACACTCGATGAACCCCAACTTTTACTGCCTCACCAGCTTCCTTTGAAGAAAGAGAACCTTTAAACGAATCCATTGCAACCAGTACGTTCATCATCTCACCCTCACTGAACCAAATAGCTTTTCACCTGACTTGGTGAGAGTTGTAGTTCCGTTTTTCCTCTGCCCTTTTTCACTTCATTTAGGTTAACTTCTTCTACTTTTGTGAGCGAGGGATGCTCGAGCTTGAGCGTCTGATCATTCCGTGTAGGATTGTAGTAACGCAGAATCAACGCTTCCTCGGATTCTGCCTTTTTCAATGTACTCATCACGAGATCACTTTCTTCGAAGCTGAACAAGCTATACTCTGAAGGTACACGAACATCCTCTTGATTTAGCTTCATCGCATTATGCGGAATCTTGTTATAGGAAACAAAAGGACTTAAATAGCGTTTCACGAGATGTGCTACTTTCGCTTCATCTCGATTGCCTTTCGCATATACAAAACCAAACTCAAACTGATACGTACCTAGCATTTGAGAGTCTGGTGTTGGAAGTTTGATCCCTGATGGACGACCTGGTCTTCGAACAAGGTTCTCTTTACCTAGCACACCTACACAGCGGAAAAGTGTCAGCGCAATGGTATCAAACCGCTCGCCTATAATCTCATATTCTCTGACGCTCTTAGTCATTACGATCGCGGTGTCTTCTTGACTTTCTAAGCCTACGTAGCTAAGGAATGGATAAATCGCATCTGGTCGCTCATCCCAGCCTTCACTTTCCCAAACGTCCATCCCCTCATCGATGACGTTCCTCTCGATCGTTCCAAACTGCTGGTCAGCGAAAGAAAAGGAGCTCGCGATTCCAGTTGGAATGAGAACGCGGATACGATGATCACTTGCCGTGTTCGTAACGTTACACGTCACTTCGATCGCTTTTCCTTCTACTGGGATCTTAAGGTCAAAGGTGAATGATAACGTCGTCAATTCACGACCCGCTTTTTTTCTAGTCTCTAGATTAGCTGGTACGTTCCACTCATAAGAAATCTGAGCAAGGTACGCCTCTTTTGTTGTTTGTACACGAACTTCTGCATCAGATACTTTATGACGACTAAATTGAGCTTCTTCCCCTTCTAAAGGTGAAAAGTCATATTCGTCCCCATCATCACCGAGGTTTTCAAGGTTCAGTACACCGTCATGTGTTTTCTGAGACTGCTTATCTTTGATCGTTAGTGTTCCATTGTTTTCGAAATGGATCACATAGGCTTCTGTTTCGACGACTCGATACCTCTCACTAGGTAATACAGATTGAATATCCTCATCTTCCACAACCGTATACGTACGGTATCCGATTCCCGGTAAGTTTGGCTTTACTTGAATCGTATATTTGATAAAAGGATCATAGTTTCCATAGTGAACGATTTGACGGTCGATCAAGCCAGGGTCCACGATCTCTTTTGAAAGAATGTCATATGATAAAATTTCTCCATGGTCATCGATCAGTTTGAAGCCTTCAAATTTCGTCGTAATCGCAGTTGTATAAACTTCTTCACGCTGTTCAGGTAATAAGTTGAATAATACAAGACGATCGTCCGTTTTCTCTGTATCGATGTGATCCGCGATCTTCCGTTTGTAGAAATCGATCAAGCGATCCGTGCGCTCTTCTGCATTTTGAAAACGTCCCATGATTTCAGCATGAACTTTGTCAGAACAGCAGCATCCGATACTATCATGTGCATGATTTTTCATGATTTCTTTCCAAATCGGCTCGATCAACCCGTGGTGGTACTCAAATCCTAGTTTGTATGCTAGAGACGCTAATGGCTCTAGATGATTCGTTAATTTATTCTCAATGCGCGTGTTTGCAGCTTTAATGTCTGCGCGAGTCGAATAAATGCTTCGATGGACACGCTGATACTTCCCGTGAAGAAATTCGCCGTAAATTTCATCGAGCCCTTCGCTTTTCTCGATCTTCTCTAGTAAGTCTTCATAGCGGCTTAAGAAAAACTCTCTTTCTGGATAAAGCTTTTCTAACTTAGAGATCACATCATATATATTTTGCTGGATCGGCATCTGATCATGTCCGTTAGGAAGAAGCACATCTTCTCCAGTAGCCCCGCGGTCTAATACTTTAAAGTACTTATCCATTCTCGTTTGCAATGCTTCCTCTTCTTCGGGAAGATATTTTCCAATTGCGTATCCGAGCGGCATCAGCTGTACAAGGACTTTAGAGCCCCCTGGTGCTGTCCAATAAAATTCCGTCTTATCCGTACCGTGACGTTCAGATGTTCCTCTCCAGAATATCGAATACTTAATATCGAACCCATTCAATATTTGCGGCATTTGAGCTGATTGCCCAAATGAATCTGGAAGGTAGCCGATCTTCATTGGCTCACCAAATTCCTTGGAATCTTTCATTCCATAATAAAGGTTTCGTACGATTGATTCTCCTCCAACGACCATTTCATCCGTTTGCGTATACCACGGGCCAATAATCAATTTACCTGCTTGAATGAGGCGTTTGACGCGGTCTCGTTGGTCAGGACGAATCTCAAAGAAGTCTTCTAGAATTGCGGTTTGTCCATCCAATACATAGTAAGGATAGTCTGGATCGGTTTCGAGCCTTGTTAAAATTTCTTCCATATTGTTAACGAGTAAAATACGTGATTCTTCCGTTGAGAAATACCATTCTCTGTCCCAGTGCATATGTGGGACGATGTGTACGTTCGCTGCCATGCTGCTTCACCTCGTTTAAAAATTATGCTGCTTGTTTTAGCGCTTTTTCGTATCCAACTTTATGGATTTTTTGTTTTCTAGATAGAATTAAGAGAAGAGTTGATATTGCTGCACCAACGATCGCAGCTCCGAACCAGATCACTGCATTCATGACGCCACCTGATCCGCCTTGTAGTAGAGCAAGTGAGAAGATGCCTGCGCCCGGGACATTTAGTCCGATATTCGCGACAGATACGATTGCTCCTGTAACGGCAGAACCTGCGACTAGAGATGGGATCACGCGAATCGGATCATTGATCATGAACGGAATCGCTCCTTCTGTAATTCCGGCCAAACCTAGTATCCACGTTTGTTTTCCAACTGCTTTTTCACTTTGACTGAACGAACGACTCGCAATGATCGTTGCTGCTGTAACGGAGAATGCCGACACCATCTTTACTGATGCAAAGACAGCGTAAGGAATAAAGTTACCGCTCGCCATCGCACCGATACAGAACGTATAAGCCGCTTTATTAACTGGACCACCTAAATCAAATGAAACGAAACCACCGATTAAAGCACCAAGAATAATTGCATTTGTACCTGTCATCCCATCAAGCCAACCTAGAAGTGCCCCATTCAACCATGCAACGGGTTCACCGACTACAAACAGCATGATTAAAATCGTGATGAGTGAGCCAAATACCGGGTAGACCCAGAAGCTCACAAAACCAGCGAATGTTCCGCTCGGCTTAATTTTCTGCTTCATATATTTCAATAGGAAACCTGCGAGAAATCCACCTAGCATCCCGCCAAGAAACCCGCTTCCAATCATGTTTGCAGCGACACCTGCTGCAAAACCAGGACCAAGACCAGGCTTATCAGCGATCGAGTACGCCATATATGCTGCAAGAACGGGTACCATCAGCGTACTTAATAGCAGTCCTCCAAGCGTTTTCACTTGATTCAGCCATGATCCTTCGGTAGCAAGGAGCTCCTCCATACCAAATCCTTGTGCAATTAATGTCGCGAAAGCTGAAATCATACCACCAGCTACGATGATCGGAATAATGTACGAGATCCCTGTTAAGATGGAATCTTTGATTTCCGTTTTGAAAGGCTTACCACCTTCTTCTTCATCCATCTCATCTAAATGGTCGATGTTTTGATCACCAGAACGTTTCTTTTGCAGCACTTTTTCAATCAGCTGTTTTCCTTCTTTCATCGGAGACGCGACATTCGTCTTCACGATCGGTAAGTGCTTATACCGATCTTGGTCCTTCACTGCTACATCGTTTGCGAAAATGACCCCAACAGCTTCACTTAAGTCTTTCTTCGTATGACGCCCTTCGATTCCATTCGCACCTTGCTTTTCTACTTTCATCCTTACATTTAGTCCCTCGGCTGCTTTTGAAAGAGCTTCTGCTGCCATGTATGTGTGCGCGATACCTGCAGGACAGGCGGTAACACCTAGAACAAGAGGACGAGACTCATCTTCTTCACTAGACACCTTTTCCTCAGCATTGCCTAGCGCATCATAGAGATCTTTTGCTGATTGCACCTTTACTAACCGATCTTTATAAGCTGGGTCGGAAAGTCGCGTAACTAAATCCGCTAGAAGAGAAACATGCGTCGTACCTGCTTCTGCTTCAGGAATGGCGAGGAGAAAGACGAGGTCTACCTCGTTAGTCGGGTCGACGCTTTCCCAATCCTCTATCGGCTTTGTTACCGTAGCAACCGCAAAAGCCGCTTCTTTTACACCGGTCGATTTTCCATGTGGAATAGCAAGTCCACCTTCGAAACCTGTCGGTGAAAGTTTTTCGCGGTCTAAAACCGCCTCTAAGTATTGGTTTTTATCTGATAGCTTACCTGCTACGTCTAAGGCTTCTGTTAATGATTCTATTGCTTCACGTTTCGAAGCGTACTGTTGATTGATCTTAATCAAATCGAGAGAAGTGACGCTTTGTAGGTTCATGTTTATACCCCCTCATCAAGTAATCGCTTACAACTACAGCTTAAAGGATTTTTACTTCTATCCCTTAATTTTGTTAGCGCATTCACAAAACTGATCTCTATAAGAGAAGCCCTGTGTATTTATACACAGAGCTTCCTGTAAGCTTCGACTACCTTTCGTCCAACGATCGCCATCGGGACGAAATTCGTAGTATTATATCCTTTTATTTCTTCCTTGGGTGCATAGCAATACAGCATTAAATCCGCTACCCGACTCAAACGACTTTCACCCATATGACTCATTCCTAAAACCCGTGCACCGCGCTGTTTCGCATATTCTGCAAGTTCAACGGTTTGATCCGTGTCTCCTGACTGACTCAAGAGGATTACCAGATCTTTTTTCGTAAAATGGTGTAACGCAGCTATATTTTGATGTCTATGTACGGTAAACGTTACGTCTTTATGGAAGGGTTTAATATTCATAACGAGCAGTTCACTAATATAGGAAAGTGCTCCTGCGCCGTATACGAGCAACCGCTGAGATTGATGCATCCATTCACTCGCAACTTCGATCAGCTTCGGATCTGTTAATTCAAACGTTCGCTCGATTTCATATTGAAACGAATCAGGGTTTGTCTCCGTTTCTTCCATCTCATCTTTAAGTCGTAGCTTTAACTGAGTAAACCCTTCATACTCTAACTTCTTCATCAATCTCATAATCGAATTCGGAACAGTATGTGTTTCCTTTGCAAGCTTCTGAATCGACATCTTCACAACATCTCTACGATGCTCGAGCATATATTGAATGATCTGATCTTCTAAATCAGTCAACTGAAATTCAAATTTGCGATAGCGTTCCTCCAAAGATAACATGACACCATTCCTTCACGCGTAGTCTTACACTTATTTTACCACCGTTGGTTTAGTTGTTGGAACGACCAGGTTAATCCAGTGAAATTAGGTACAAAAAATCCACCTTACTACAAGATAAGGTGGATAGATCTATATTCTTATCACGAATTAAGCAGCCTTCGCAACTTCTTCCTCTTTCTTACCACTCATTTTAAAAATAAGCATTCCGGAGACAATCACGATGACCGCTAAAAGCTGTTGAAATGTGAAAGGGACTTGTTTTAATCCTAAAATGCCGAGTGAGTCTGAAAGAATGGCAAAACCTAACTGTGAAGCCATCACGATCGAAATGGCGAATGTTGGACCAAGATGGTTAATACTTTGCACTAAGCAGACCACGACACCGATACCGATCGCACCGCTTAACCAGTACCAAGGCTTCATATCTGCAAGCATAAATAGATTTCCACCTTCAACAAACAATCCGATCACAAGGGAAGCGAGAAATCCTAGACCTAACACAAGCGTTGTTGTAACTAGGGATCCTGCTCGTTCACTCACTTTACTATTGAAGATATTTTGCAAACTAACAAATGAGCCAGCGATGACTGCCATTAGTAAACCGATCATCATTTTATAATCACCTCAAATTGATTGCTATTCATATATACTTTGACCGACCAACGCTTCAAGACCTTTTCGATCTTTCACTAAAATGCCACCGCTGCTCCGTTCGATCAAACCTTCTTCACAGAACTGTTTAATAATCCGATTAAGGTGGCGATAGCTCGTTCCGATCAGGTTCGAAGCATCGGTCAAATTGACTTTTTTATCTTGTTCCAATTCATGTTCATCTTCTGTAACTGAGAGAAGGTAGCTTGCCAGCCTCACATCAACAGATTGCATAAGGTTAAAGCTAAGGGAATTCGATTTGACATAAAATTTATCTGTAATAATTTTGAGCAAGAACTGAAGAAATGCAGGGTCATCTCCACCGTATTTTCTTAATGCAGTGTAAGGGATCCCTAAGAGATGTACCGTCGAAACCGCTTCGACTGTATTGATCAAGCTGCCTCCGCGTACGTATTCGATGTCACCGATCAATTCAATCGGTGTTTTAAAAGAGAGAATAAGCGTCTTTCCTTCTTCTGACGTCGTATAAATCTTGACTTTCCCTTTTACAAGAACATATAAATGCTCTGCAGGTCCTCCCTGATCACCGATGCGTTCTCCATGTTCGTACGTATAGAGTGAGAATTTTGAACGGAGTTCTTTATTAAAGATCGTCTGTAGCTTATACGTTTCAATGTATTCGTCAATTAGTTGATCAACTGTCCTTTTCATGAAACTCCATCCCTTCTCTTACTTCTATTAAAAGGTTAGCATAACCACTCCGGCAATCATCATCCCGATACCGATAAACTGTGGAAGCTTCATCTTCTGTTTGACAACACCGAACCAGCCTTTGCTATCGATCACGAAGGTTAAAAGAAGCTGCGCGATCAATAATGCAGAAATCGTTACCGTGACACCAATCTTTTGAATCGCCGTGATATTACTGAACACCACGATCGCGCCAAATGTGCCTCCCATCAAATACAGAGGCTTCACTTGTGTTACATTTCGCCACGTTTTGTTACGAAGACTGATCAAAATCACCAACGCTAACAAAAATCCCACAAACTGAGTGACCGTTGTCGCCTGCCAGACGCCAACATCTTGACTAATACGCGTGTTCGCAACACCTTGTAACGTAATAAATGCTCCGCCTAAAAGCGCAAAGATACTTCCTTTCATTTTCTCACCCTCTTACATGTTTTCTACTTCTTTATTAAAAAGCAAAACACAATGAGCAAGTTAGGACATATGTCCTCAGAAGCATTTTTTTATAAAAAAAACTTAAATTACATAAAAAAAATCCCCCTTACATGAGTGAGGGAGAATAGGAACTTAAATAGATGTCGGTTCAGGCAAAAGGATTTTTTTCTTTCCAGTTGTAAGTACGATTATTTCAATGATATCTGGGAATCGTTTAAACATGTGCTTCGAACATTCAATAACGTTTTGCTGGAACTGGTTCACCTGGTCTTCAAGTAGATCAACGACATATTTCTGAACGGTTAATTCTTTATCCGTCTGATGAACGATGACGGAATTTAGGCTGAATTCCGTGCCTTGAATCTCATCAAACCCACGCCAAAACTCACAAAACCACGCTTCTTTATCTTTTGCTTCGTTTAATCCTTGAATAAGGTGATCCATGATTTGCGCTAACTTTATGTAATAACATCCCTGAGAAGGAAAGAGATCTCGATTTAGTGAAGATTGCTCTGCTTCAATGAATTCAAGAGTAGTCAATAGACTTCTCTGATGTTTCGGTAATGCATAAACACGCTTTACGACTTGATCCACAAACATTTGAAGCTCTTGTCTCCAACTATCTGCTTGAATCATTTAACTCAACTCCATTTCTATGTTAACCTACCACCATTATAGTTGATAATGATTATCAACGTCAATTGAGTATCGTAAAAACCTAGCCTCTAATAAAAAAGAGACAGCCACTGGCTGCCTCTCCAAACTTACATGTTCGGTTCAAATGTTTTACAATCCGTTTCTTCACTATCACGAGCCTTATTCCCTTTGTGACTAACAACAAAAATCTTATCCGCCGTACAAGTCTCTCCGCCTCTGTTATACACACAGTTACTTACTTCGCAAAGAACATCTTGTGCCATCAAAAATCACCTCTTTTTGTTATTAGAATTAACTTTCCAATGGAAATTCATACATAACGATAAGGTGTAACTACTTTTCATATACCCTGTTTTTCTACATATAATCATTATCGGTAATTAAATTGAAGAGGAGGAATGCGGAATGGACCTCGCACGATTGAATCGCATTCAACATTTAGCCTACGACATTATGGAAGAAATGAATAAAGAAGGAAGTTCACAAGATTGCTCCCATTCGAATCAAGTGATCGATCTTCTGTCGCGTGCAATCGGAAACCTAACGGACCCCTCTGGCTCATTTTCAATCGATTACGTAGAAGAAAAAGTTGCAACTGCTCACTTCTTACTGTTTAAGAATGAGAAGAAGGTGCCTGCTATTATTAAAGAAAAATGCGTTACGAACGAAAGCTAAATGAGTGCTGGCTGGGTGCCAAATTTAAAAGACCTCATCCATGTCTTCAAAAGCATATGGTGAGGTCTTTTTTTAAGAATTTTGTCAAACTATCTCAAGGTTATCTTTATTCCCCATTCCTCAACTTCTCTTTCACAAATTCTACTTTAGTAGAAAACTTCTCCACCATTTCTTCTACATTTCCCCATTTCACTTTGCGATCCTTTACCATGCTTCCTACTACCTCAGGGTTCGGCCCCCCTGTAACGCTCCTTCGTTCAACGAAGGTTTTTGGATCGCAAATGTTTTTCCAGTCTTCTTCAGAAAGTTTTACGTCACCTATCCACTCATTCACTTCATCAGTGGTCACTTCATATAACTCCTTATTTACCTCTGTTGCTTTTTTACTTACGAAGCTTGATAGCTGATGAGCTTTTCGGAAAGGCACGTCATAATCTCTTGCTAAGACGTCGGCTAACTCGGTAATCGTGATCATATTTGTTTTTGCTTGCTGTAATGCGCGCTCTTTATCGAATTTCATTGTTGTCATAACCGCTGTGAGGAGTTTTATCACACGATTAGCTTTATGAAAGCCATTATAAAGATGTGGCTGGAGATCATCTTCAGTATCCACGATATCGCCATATGGCGTGTTATGAATCATTTGAACCACGCTTAATCCTTCGCCGACTGCGCTACTAGCAAGAGCTCTTGAATGTTCCAAGGATACTGGATTTCTCTTCTGCGGCATAATGCTACTTACTTGCACATATGCATCAGAAACTTTGAGTAGGCCTACTTCATTGGATGCCATACGAAGAAGTTCTTGAATCCATCTTCCTATGTTCGTCATGACGCTTACTAACGTAAGAGCTGTTTCAAGCAAATAATCTCCAGTTCCAATCGCGTCATAAGAATTCTCCATCATGTCATTAAATCCCAAAAGCTCCACCATGCGTTCACGACTGATAGGAAATCCAGTTGTCGTAATGGCAGCTGCCCCCATCGGTGAACGGTTCACTGTATAGTAAGCTTGCCATAAACGATCAACGTCTCTTGAAAGATTATCCGAAATCGCTAGTAAATAATGACCGAATGTTGTAGGTTGAGCAGGCTGAGTGTGAGTGTGGGCCGGCATGATTGTATGGACGTGGTCTTTTGCTTGCGGAACAAGCGATTGCCCTAGTTTTTGTACATTATCCAAAAGTTCAAGTATATGATCACGTAGTACGATCCGATACATGGCTTCACCCATGTCATTTCGACTTCTAGCAATATGCATTTTCCCAGCCAAATCGTGTCCTATTAACTTCGCTATTTCTGCTTCTACGAGAAAGAAAAGGTCTTCATACTCTGGCATATAGTTCAGTAATTTTCTTTCCATACTTGCAACTTGATTGATCCCGTCTAAGATCTTCTTTGCTTCAACAACTGAAATAATCTGTTGTTCTTTCAGCATTATTGTATGAGCACGATGAATCATAAACATCGCATCAAACAAGTAGTCGCGCTGATCTTTGAAAACAGGTTTTAGCAGCTCGTCTACGTATGTTTTGCCAGGAAAACAGTCTCCATCCTCTAATTCAAAATCTATCTTTCGCTTATTCACGTTTTCACCCCGTTTGCTAGAGCGTATTTTCAGATTTAACTCCAAAGAATTTATACGAAATAATCATTACGATCGCGATAAGCCCAACCTGAATCATGCCATAAGCTGCCGCTTGTCCAAGGTTAAACATCCTTAGCTGGTTCATAATCTCGATTGATATAGGTCTGTTATCTAACGTATAGAGTAAGACCGAGGTTGGGAATTCGCCTACCGCCTGTACGAAGGCAAGTAACGTTCCACTTAAAACCCCCGGCATGATTATTGGTAACACGACTCTTCGGAACGTATAGAGCCATCTCGCCCCAAGGTTCTGTGCCGCTTCTTCAATCGAATCATCCATTTGCTCAAGTACAGCATTTGTTGACCTCACGACAAGCGGGATAAACCGTATAAAGTATGCAAGTGGTAAAATCCAGAACGTCCCAACTAGTACTTGACCAAAAGAGAAAATCGACTTACTGTTGAACGCTAAAATAAGATTCATTCCAACAACGGTTGCTGGTAATGCCCAAGGAAGCATAACTAGAATATCAAGTAAGTTCTTACCGAAGAATTTTCTTTTCACAAGGGCATAGGAAGTGATGATACCGAACACAAAACAGCCTAAACAAGCAAAGAAAGCCATAATCAAACTATTCCGCACCGGGTCCCAAATATTTGGATCCTCGAATAACAAACGATAGTTTTCTAGATTGAAAGTGGACGGATACTTCTGCCACGTCCAGGATCCTTCTGGTACAAAGGATAAGATCGCTAAAACTGCATGTGGTAATAATAGGACGATCATCGCTACGACGCCAAGGGACACCATCACCCATTTTAGAAGAGGGTTATTTACCTCGCTTCGGTGTGCACCTATCCCTTTTGATCCCATCCGATAGTCTCTTCGATTTTGGAACCACCTCATAAATAAGAGGAAAGTAATCGAAACAGCTGAGAGAATAACAGATTGCGTTGCGGCCATTTCTAGATCTCCATTAATTTTTGAGAAGTAGATTTGAAGACTTAGCACTCGGTAGCCACCAGCAAGTAAAAACGGTGCACTAAAGGAAGCCATCGAAACCATGAACACAAGGAGAGATGCAGCAACTAATGCAGGTGTTAATAGCGGAAACGTTACTTTCCAAAACACTCCAAGACGTCCTGACCCAAGATTGGCTGCTGACTCTTCAAGTGACGGATCTACATTGTTAAGTGCGGACGATACCGTCATATAAAAATATGGGTACATCGTATAGGCGTGAACCAGTAGAATACCTGTCACACCACCAATGCTAAACGGAACTTCTTCTAAATTCAGTAAGTCTTGAAGGGCTACTGGTATAATGCCCGCCTCTCCGTACAACCACATAAATGCCATAACACCGACAAGTGAAGGCAAGACAATCGGCATGATAGCAATCCCTGAGAAAAAGGAGCGTCCAGGAAAATTATATCGTGTAAAAATAAAAGCAAGCGGTACTCCTATACATGCGCTTAGCAAAACTGATAACAAGGATATGTAAACCGAATTCCATAACGCTTCTAAATTAGCCTGTGCTTTTGGGCCAAAGAAATCTACATAGTTTTGTAGGGTAAAGGAGCCATTCTTTCTAAAGCTCTCAATAAACGTTTCGATCGTTGGGTATAAGACGTAGCCCACAAGAACTAGTATAATCGGGATTAGTAGAAGGATTGTTTTTCTTCTCTCTGCATTTAACATCCTACATCACTCCTTTGCCACTGGAACGATTCGAACCTGTTCGGGAGGAAGTTGAACATAAACATCAGATCCTTCTTGTAGATAGGTGCTCGGACCCCGGTTCAAATCAGTCACTTTCAATGTGGCGCGACCTTCATTGACTTTTATGAAACTATGAACGGATTCTCCTGTGAATTGAACAAGATCTACTTTTCCCTTTAGTGCATTCACTTCTTCTATATTTGTTTTTGATAAGGTGATCGCTTCGGGGCGAACGGACATTTTTAACGTTTGATTCTTTAACGATTCATCCTCACTGGGAGCATCCGTATGAACAAGAAGGTTTAATTCCTCACAAAAAAAGCCTTCGTCACGTTTGGTCACTGCAAACAAATTCGTTTCTCCAATAAACTCTGCAACAAAATCATTTACCGGCTGATTATAAATTTCTGTTGGCGTCCCAATCTGTTGGCAATTTCCAACGTTGAATACCGCGATTCGGTCACTCATCGTGAGTGCTTCAACTTGGTCATGTGTTACATAAATAGTGGTGATTCCATACTCACGCTGCAAGCGGAGAATTTCATTTCTCATTTCATCTCGTAACCTCGCATCAAGGTTACTTAATGGCTCATCAAGTAATAAGATATCTGGTTCAATGACTAGTGCCCTTGCTAAAGCCACCCGCTGTTGCTGACCTCCACTTAACTGACTAACCTGACGATCAATAAAAGGCTTCAAGCGCACTTTCTCTAATACATCTTCTACTCTTCTTTTCACTTCACTTTTGTTCACTTTTCTTACTTTCAATCCGAAGGCTACATTTTCAAAAACTGTCATATGAGGAAAAAGGGCATAGTTTTGAAAAACCATGCCCGTATTTCTTTTTTCAGGTGACACTGTCGTCATATCTCGATCATCGAATTTTACCTTTCCAGCTGAAGGGTAATAAAATCCTGCGATCATCCTAAGGGTTGTTGTTTTACCACATCCACTTGGCCCAAGGAAAGTAAAGAACTCCCCTTCTTTAATCGTGATATCCAACTCTTTAACGGCAGTGATATCGCCAAATTGTTTTGTAATCTTAGATAAAGTTACTGCTGTCATGACCAACAACTCCTCTTTCTGGAGATCTATTCTTCTTTTTGCTTCTCACTGTTTTTAATGTTGTTGTCCCAGTGTTCCATCCACTCATCAGACTTTTCTTGGAAAACTTCCCAGTCGATTTCCATCGCATTGATTTCAGTTTCCTCGATCCAACTTGGTAGGTCATTAATATCATTTCTAGTTGGAATTCTATAGTATTTTTCGGCTAGTAGCTTAGCTGCTTCTTCTGAATTTACAAACTCATAAAAAGCTTTCGCTGCCTCTGGATGTGGTGCTCCATCGACAATCGCAATTCCTTCTGTTAAGACTGGTGTTCCACTCTCAGGAATTACATAGCTAAACGGATAGCCCTTTTCTTCAGCTAACATAACGGTATCCGGCATATTCCAAACAGAAAGATTCCCTACACCTTTTGCGACCTGGTTGTACATGATCTCAGGGTTCGCTGCATATTCTTTCGTGTTCTCATCTAATTTCTGGAGCCACTCATACCCAGCATCCGGGCTTTCAGTTTCTTTATAATCCCTATAGATCATCGAGGAGTAAATCGTACGCATCGTTCCAGAAGCAAGTGGATAACGAATGATCAGTTCATCTTCCCATTTAGGATCTACGAGGTCATCCCAGTCCTTTGGCGCATCTTCTTCAGAGATTTCTTTGTTGTTGTAAAGAATGACTTCAGGGGTTTGAGAAGTCCCTGACCAATACCAATCTTCGTCATGATACATAGCATCTAATGCGTCTGCATAGCTTGGCTCATATTTCTGCAAAAGCTCATCTGATTTAGCTTCATCAAACATCACTTGGGGAGCACCCCACCAAATGTCAGCTTGCGTATTATTTTTTTCTGAACGAACTCTGTCTAATATCTCTTGTGAGCCAAGATCGAGAAACTCCATATCAACATCGTATTCCGCTTCAAACTGCTTCTCAAATTCGCTTAAAATATCCTTTCCGTGCGGGGAATAAACAACGACCTTATCCTCTAAATCCCCTTCATTACCAGAGCTATCTCCATCTCCACTTGCTTGTTCATTCCCTGCCATACAGCCTGATAAGATAAGGCCAACCATTGTTACGAACATCATCCGTCGAAATTGACGTTTCATAAACTCACTTCTCCCTTCTTATAATTGAATGATCGAATTATGTTCTTCAAGGAATAATGCCGCTGCCCCAACAATGCCGGCTTCCTTTCCAAACGTGGACGGTACAATTT
Source organism: Anaerobacillus sp. ABR4_321 (assembly GCF_056158505.1). Classification (NCBI taxonomy): domain Bacteria; kingdom Bacillati; phylum Bacillota; class Bacilli; order Caryophanales; family Bacillaceae; genus Anaerobacillus; species Anaerobacillus sp. ABR4_321. The sequence continues at coordinate 1,555,736 of NZ_JBSWTK010000001.1, read as the reverse complement.
TGCAGCTCTGTGGTGTGAAATGCTCCACAATTTCAATTAACGAATGCTTATAGTCCTCGAATGACTCGCTAACACCACCTCCTAAAATAACGAGATCTGGATCGAATAAAGACACATAATTTGCAATACCATATCCTAAATGTTCGATGGCGTTTTCAATTACTTCTTTCGCATCCTCATCCCCTTTTCTCCAACTCATAAAGGCTTCTTTTGCCGTTAGTCGTGTGTTCTTTATTTCTGATAACTTATTTCCGATCGATGAACCACTTGCAACGCTCTCAAGAAACCCATAACCTTCATAAGTTGGATGATAGCTCTTAGCACTTTGATAATCTGTTACTATGTATCCCATCTCCCCTGCACTGTAATTACTGCCTCGAAACAGCTTGCCATTAAGAATCATGCCGCTGCCTATCCCAGTTCCTACAGCAATGAAAATAATATTTTGAAGTGCCTTACCAGCACCAAGCCACTTTTCACCAAGAACACTTGTATTCACATCATTTTCAACATAAACCGGATAAGGGAAGTATTCACTTGCTATTTTTCGAACGGGATAACGTTTCCAATTCAAACTTGGAGCGTCTAACACGATGCCATGTTCTACATTGGTTACACCGGGCACCCCAATCCCCATCCCAAGAATATCTTGATTACTTAAATCGAGATCATGGAGCATACTCGCTACCTCTTTTTGCAAGCGATCAAACAAACCCTTTTTAAGATGTTCGTTTGTTGAAAATTCTCGATACGCGTGAACCTCTCCATTTAAACATGTTACTCCAGCGGCTACTTTTGTGCCGCCTATATCAACCCCGATCACGTAGGCAGCTCGAGGATTAAAAACAAGATGAACAGGTTTGCGGCCACCGCTAATCGTTGATTCGCCTGGCCCTTTTTCCTCAATCCATCCCTCTTGCAACAGCTGTTCGACAATCATTGATACTGATGGTTTACTAATTTGAAGCCTTTTTGATATTTGTGAACGAGAAATCGGCTCAAAGTCCCGAATACATTTCAACACGAGTTGCTTATTCGTATTTTTGATAGATGCGGCATCGCTCTTTTGCATAGATGTGTACTCCTTTATTAATGATAAAAATGGCAGTACGGTCTTTAGTTAGTTAACAAAACTTACTAACGATTACTTTCTTTTATAAAGCGCACAAGTAAAAATGTAAAATACTGTTTATTAGCATTCTCGTTCATAGAGAGTAAAGATGCTCATTTATGCTTCAATATTCTTTATTTTGGTTTAAATTTAGAAAATTTTATTTATTTTGTTAAATCATTACTATCGAACTATCCAAACAGTACGAAAGTAGGTTCCAATTATTGGATAAGTCTGCCTATAATGGTTTTAAGTTAGTTACGTTGCATTACTAACTAATTTCACTTAGAGATGAAGGAGGATTTATTTGAAGAACCTGGGGAAAGTATTTTTATCGTTGATTTTAATCATGTCTGCCTTTGGTACAAGTTCTACCCTAAGTTTTGCAAAAGAGTCGTCTAACAACGATTTAGCTCTATGGGAATCTGTTGTACCTTTAACAACAACAGCAAGCTTCATGAATACAGGGGCTCATCCTGATGATGAGAGAAGTCATTTCCTTGCTTATTTATCACGTGGACAAGGTGTAGATACGTCCTTTCTCCTATCTACTCGTGGTCAAGGCGGTCAAAATGAAATCGGTAGCGAGCTCGGGGACGCACTCGGTATTATCCGAACAAACGAATTACAAGCTTCCTCCAAAGTCCTTGGCATTGAAACCTTCTTCTTAAACGAAGACTTCGAAGATAGCATCAAAGACTTCGGTTTCTCCAAAACACCCGAAGAAACATTGAACAAGTGGGGAGAAACGGAGACGTATGAACGCCTCATTCAGTATATCCGTACCTTTAAACCCGATATCATCATGCCCTCATTCCGTAACGTAGACAGCCAGCATGGTCATCACCGCGCCATGACGTTACTTACTCAAAAAGCTTTCGAAGATGCAGCAAATCCTTCCATTTTCCCCGAGCAGCTTGAAAATGGACTAACCACTTGGCAAATCAAGAAACTCTACCTCCCTGCTGAAACAGAAGCCCAAACCACTACCTCTATCCAGATCGGTATTTACGACGAACATTATGACATGACCTACCCACAGCTTGGCGAAAAAGCGCGTTACTTACATGAATCACAAGGCATGGGAAGAGATGTTGGAGATGGACCAGAAACTGTAGATTTACAGCTCGTTAAATCAACTGTTAGCGATATACCAGAACATGAAGATAGCATCTTCGAAAACATCCCTTACGATTTCGCAGAATACGCCAGGGTTCTTTCGAAAAGCGGTAATAAGTACAAACAAAAACTTATTCACCTTCAAAAGGATCTCGAACAAGTAAAAAGTGCGTATCCGAACCATAAAAAAGTTCTTTCTCGATCAGAAAAAGCTTACAATCAACTCCAAAAGCTTATCAAGAAGATCGAGAAAGACAAGAAGCTATCTGATGATTTAAGAAACACACTACACCATAAACTTCTAGTAAAGGAAGAACAACTAACAAACACGATGTTTACCGCAGCACAGCTACAAGTCGATGTTGAGGTTGTTGATCCGCAGTTAACTCCGGACGATACAACAAACGTAAGTGTTTCGATTGCAAATAATGGTTCATCTAAAATCAAACGCCTATCGGCTTCTCTTTCCACTCCTGAAGACTGGATAGTAAAGGGGAAGCACCACTCTTCATCGTTAGCACCTGGAGATCAACTAACGTTTGACTTCAACGTCAAAGCAACATCAACAGACTATTATGAGGCGTACGCACAAAGCGCAATTAAAGCCAATATCAGCTTTAAAACAAAAGGGAAATCCGCTACAAAAACCTTTACACCAGAAAAACGAGTTGCTTTGCTACCAGAAGTATCCGTCAAACCATCTCCTGAGAATTTAGTTATAAACACCAAAGACATAGATGAAAACGTAACAATGGATATAGACATCGAGAAGTTTGTAGAAGGAGCTTTAGAAACAGACGTCGGACTTCAATTACCTGAAGGATGGACATCTGAGCCTGAAATACAGTCTGTTTCCTTTGCATCAGATGAACAGGCAAAAACCATTTCGTTTACACTAACCCCTTCAGATACTGTTGAAGAAGGCGAATTTAAGATCGTGCCTAAAGCCGAAGTCGGAAACGAAACGATCAGTAAAAACGTCCAAATGATCAAGTACGACCACATCGGGACAAATTATTATGTATCCGATGCGTCTGTGAGCGGCGTAGCATTCCCACTTGAATACCCAGCGAATCTCAAAATCGGTTATGTAGATAGTGGGTTTGATAAAGTAGCCGATCAATTATCTAACGTTGGCATGGATATTACACAATTAACCGAGCAAGATTTAGCTTCAGGAGACCTCTCTCAATATGATACGATCGTCACTGGCATAAGAGCGTATCTTTCAAGAGAAGATTTGGTGCAGCATAATGAGCGGTTATTGGAATATGTGAACAATGGTGGTCACCTTGTAGTACAATACAATAAACCATGGGATAACTGGGACACGAACACAACCGCTCCATATGAGCTCGAAATCGGACAACCTTCCATCGAGTGGCGCGTTACAGATGAAGACGCTCCGATTAACGTATTAAAACCTGAAGCAACGATTTTTAATTATCCAAATAAAATCAATCAATCTGATTGGGATAACTGGGTACAAGAACGAGGACTTTATTTCCCGATGAATTGGTCAGAGGAGTTTGAAACATACGTAAGCGTTGCGGATCCAGGTGAAGAGCCATTCGAAGGCGGGATCTTGAAGGCTGATTATGGAGAAGGTACTTACATCTATACGAACTTAGTTTGGTACCGTCAGATTCAGAACCAAGTTCCTGGTGGGTATCGCATTTTTACTAACTTGGTAAGCTATCCTTACTATGAAGAATAATATAGGCTAACCCTTCAATGTTTAAATGGTAATAAGTATAAAAAAACACCTTCAAAGTTGTATATCATGCTTTGAAGGTGTTTTTATATTCAGTGAAAAAATACTGGTTCTCTATCTTATTACTCAGTTACTGTTCCTGCATCAGCTGGATGTACACCATGACGATAGAAGTCAGCATCAATTGGTTCCAGTGGCTTACGTCCAAGAATAAGATCAGCAGCCTTTTCTGCCAGCATGAGTACAGGTGCGTGGATATTTCCGTTTGTTACATATGGCATTGCAGAGGCATCGACTACGCGAAGGCCTTCTACACCGTGTACCTTCATTGTTTCTGGGTCCACAACAGCCATTGGGTCTGTCTTAGGTCCCATCTTACACGTACATGATGGGTGAAGTGCCGTCTCAGCATCTTCTCTTACCCATTCAAGAATCTCCTCATCTGTTTGCACAGAAGGTCCTGGGGAAATTTCGCCACCATTGTATTTTTGCATAGCAGGTTGAGACATGATGTTACGAGTAACGCGAATTGCCTCTACCCACTCACGCTTGTCCTGTTCAGTGGAAAGGTAGTTGTAAACCATGCTTGGATGCTCTTTCGGATCTTTCGAGCGAATTTTTAGTGAACCACGAGCGTCAGAGTACATCGGTCCGATGTGAACTTGGAAGCCGTGTTTCGTTTCTGCTTTTTGACCATCGTAACGTACCGCTACAGGCAGGAAGTGGAACATCAAGTTCGGGTACTCAACATCCTCATTTGAACGGACGAATCCTCCACCTTCAAAGTGGTTTGTTGCGGCTGGGCCTGTACGGTTAAGCATCCACTGCAAACCGATCCATGGCATACGCGCTTTGCTTAAGTTAGGCTGTTCAGAAACTGGTTCTGGACATGTGTGCTGCACATAAACTTCTAGGTGATCCTGAAGATTTTCACCAACACCTGGAAGATCTACAATCGGATCGATTCCAAGAGAACGAAGGTGTTTAGCGTCACCGATTCCATTTAGTTGAAGCATTTGCGGCGTCGCGATCGCACCACCTGAAAGAATAACTTCACCAGCTTTGACTTGATGCGTTTGTCCGTTGCGACGGTACGTTAACCCTGTCGCACGTTTCCCATCAAAATCAATGCCCGTTACAAAAGCACGTGTACGAACCGTCAAGTTTTCACGGTCCATGAATGGGTGTAGATACGCACGTGAAGCAGATAGACGTTGACCTTTGTAGACATGCTTATCAAACGGTCCAAATCCTTCCTGACGGAAACCGTTCACATCTGGAGTACGTGAATAACCAGCTTCTACACCTGCATTAAAAAATGCTTGGAATAGTGGATTTTTTGCAGGTCCACGCTCTAGTTTAATCGGTCCATCGTGACCACGAAGCTCATCGTCTGGAGATGCTAGCGCATTTTCCAAGCGTTTGAAATATGGAAGGCAGTGTGCGAAGTTCCAGCTATCCATACCTTCGTCAGCACCCCAACGTTCATAGTCCATTGGGTTTCCTCGTTGGTAGATCATTCCGTTGATGGAACTAGATCCTCCAAGTACTTTTCCTCGTGCATGTGGGATGTTGCGCCCCTTCATGTAAGGTTCTGGGTCTGTTTCGTATTGCCAATCATATAGGTCTTTTCCAGATGGGAAAGGAAGAGCTGCTGGCATTTGAATTAAAAGGTCCCAAGAATAGTCACTTCGCCCAGCTTCTAATACAAGCACGCTTTTCTTTCCATCTTCACTTAGACGGTTACCGAGTACAGAACCTGCACTACCACCGCCTACGACTACGTAATCATATGATTCCATCATATTCTGTTCCTCCTTGATGTTGAAAATAGGAGAGGTAGTAGAACTAACGTCTACTCCCTCACCTATTACATGTATTTACTAGTTTGGTATGTTGTATGGTTAGCCGAATCGTCGGCTTTGGTTAATTAATAATCGGTATCTTAGAACCAGTTGATCGTTTCTGGCTTCAGGTTTTGGAAGATATGCTTTGTTTCTGTATATTCCTCTAAACCAAGCTTTCCAAGTTCACGTCCGATACCAGATTGCTTGAATCCACCCCACGGTGCGTGAGGGAAATAGAGGTTGAATTCATTGATCCAAACTGTACCCATACGCATTTTCGCAGCACAGCGTTCAGCTTTCGCAATATCGTTTGTAAAGACGCCTCCAGCAAGGCCGTAAATGGAATCGTTCGATAGCTTGATCGCATCTTCTTCTGTACGGAATTTCTCAACTGTGATGACAGGACCAAATCCTTCTTCCTGCACCACTTTCATATCTGTTGTGCATTCAGTTAAGATCGTAGGCAAATAGAAGAAACCGTTTTGCAATTCAGGGTCTTCAGGACGTTTGCCGCCTACTTCTACTTTTGCACCTTCTTGAATTCCTGCTTCTACATACTTTTCTACTTTCGCAAGATGCTCTGCAGAAATAAGAGGACCCATCTGCGTATCTTCGTCAAATCCGCTTCCAAGCTTGAACTTCTTCACTCGCTCTACAAGCGCATTAACAAATTTATCGTGAATGCTTTCTTCTACAATCAGTCTTGTACCAGCTGAACAAATTTGTCCTGCATGGAAGAATACTCCGTTAAGAGCTTGATCGACTGCTAGATCAAAATCAGCATCTGCAAAGATCACGTTTGGGTTCTTTCCGCCAAGCTCGAGTGCGAGCTTCTTCACATTTGTGCTCGCAGATTGCATAATCTTTTTCCCTGTCGCAATACCACCGGTGAAGGAGATAAGATCAACATCTTCATTGATAGAAAGCTCTGCACCTACTGTGTGACCTGAACCAAGAACAAGGTTAGCAACACCAGCAGGCACTCCAGCTTCTTCAATTAGTTCAAATACTTTGATATGAGTGAGTGGTGTAATCTCACTTGGCTTAATGATCAACGTATTCCCTGTCGCAAGTGCTGGAGCTAGTTTCCAAGATGCTTGAAGAAGAGGATAATTCCACGGTGTAATTTGCCCGCAAACTCCTACTGGTTCACGCACAACTTTACTGATGGAATTCGGGACAGGAGAATCGATGAGCTCTCCACCGTCTTTATCCGCAAGTTCCGCAAAATAACGGAACACCCCTGCGATATCATCCATGTCTCCGCGGCTTTCTTCGACTGTTTTACCTGTATCCAACGTTTCTAAGTGAGCTAACTCCTCTTTGTCTCTTTCAATGAGCTCAGCAATTCTTCTAACGATCGCTCCTCGTTCAGTCGCTGGTGTCGTAGACCATTCGCCGTTATCAAAAGCTTCTCTTGCAGCAGCGATCGCAGCTTTTGCATCGGACTCATTTCCTTCTGGAACAACAGCGATCTCTTCCTGGTTAAATGGGTTAATGATCGAACGTAATTTTCCAGAGTTCGCACCGACCCATTTTCCATTTATGTATTGTTGTAGTTTAAGATCCATATCTATCAACTCCAATTTCGAAGTAAATTAATTATATTAAAAATTTATTTAACATAATTAACGTTAACACGTCTTATTTTTGGTGTCAAAATAAATTCTTAAGTAGATAACCAAAGATTCAAGCCTCTCTATGATGGGTATAATGAGTACTATCCTCACTATCTCTATTCATTTTTTAACATCTTGTGTTTGACATTTAATGTGAACACGTCAACAATTAGTTCATAAATAAAATTCAATAACTTTTTAACTCGATTTACTTTTCTATAAAGGAGCGACCTATTTTATGAGTGAATCTATTGAAAGACTAGAAGAAGCCAAAGATAAAGTTATTGGCACGATAGCGGAGACAATGGATTTGTACGGGGTAACACCAGCTGCGGCCAATTTATACGCAACGATGTATTTTAAAGATCAGATGACTCTTGATGAAATGCGAACAGAACTCGGCATGAGCAAACCAAGCATGAGTACGAGCGTTCGGAGACTACAAGAAATTAAGATGGTAAAAAAAACATTCACACGCGGCTCGAGGAAACATACATACGTAGCAGAGAAGAATTTCTTCCGCTCTTTTATGGCATTTTATTGTCAGATGTGGGAACGCGAAGCGAAAATGAATATGGAAGCCATCGAAGAAGCACAAGAAGAATTCATCGAAGTCATCAAAGATTCAAGCAGCACTCCAGAAATCGTTGCAGAAGCAAAATCATACTATGATCAACTAGAAGAATCGAAGACCTACTATCGTTGGTTGGAGGATTTAGTTGAAAGCATTCGAAGCGGGCAAATATTCGAATTCTTACCGAAAGATCCACAAGATTAACGATCAAGAAAAGGTAGCCTATAGCAATGAGCTATAGGCTACCTTTTTTATTGGAATAGAAATTCACTCCTATCATTCATGCTTGATTCCATTCCAAAATATGCGCCATACATTTTTCAAACGCTCTTCATACTCAACTTCTGAATAATAGAATAGCTGCTCTAAGCTACCATCAAGTAAACATAAATAAGCATCGATCACTTGATCTTCCTTCGCTCGAATATCTCCTTTCCGCTTCCCCTCTTTAACAATCTCCATTAATACTTCCGTTAAGGCTTTTTCTGATTCGATAAACTGTTCATTGTAGGTATCATTTACTTTTAGCGAAGGGAAAAGCATGAATCTCTTAAATAATAGACCAAGATCTTCATTCTTAAGATAAGCAGAGTTATCTTTCAACAAATAATACAGTTGCTGCTCTGTTGTCATGTTCCTGAACTTCTCAACTCTTTCTTTTAGAAAAAGGCGATAGTCTCTATTTACTTTTTGAAGCATTCCGAGAAAGAGATCTTCTTTGCTATCGAAATGGGCGTATAAAGATGGCTTCTTTATTCCAACACATTGTGCGATTTTCGTTAAAGACGTTCCTTCAAATCCATTTCTAGCAAACAGCGGCAAAGCTGCTTTTTCTATTTTTTCAACCATTGGGGTAGATGACATGTTAACCACTCCTTGCTTTTTGTCCAAGCATCATTCATACCATACTACATTTCCTCTCTAGCGTAAAAACGGGTGCGACTGGAATAACGAAGGCACATTGCAGATTACTCAGACACCGGTTTGACAAAAAAAATCTCTTCCTGTAGCATTTACAATTAATTGCGTTAAGAAAATATTTAACATACTTAATTTTTTGTACAAAAAGGAGTGGAGCGTTACTTAAAAAGTATGAAACTCGTTGTCCTCTTGATTTGATAAGGATTCCGTAGTAACGAGTTAACAAAGTATGAAATGAAACCGTTGTTTTATAAAAATTGCATCATGAAGGAAGAAAGTGTCTTATTGCAGAGATACGCCTGAAAAAGGTTTTAAATTAAAACTATTTCGAGGGGTGATGATATTTTGACTAAACGAAAAGGAAACCTGTTAAAAGCAGGAGTTTTTGTAACAGCCATTGTCATTATGTTTATTTACTTAGGAGCAACAAATTCAGATATCAACTGGGGTTCATTTATTTCAATGCTCGCCTTTTACGGGGTCATCTATTATATTGGGGCCTTTATGGCCAGTAACAAATCCGAGTCAGCATCCGATATGATGGTAGCTAAACGATCGTTACCACTATGGATCTCTATGTTTACGATGGCTGCAACTTGGGTCGGCGGTGGATACATATCAGGAACAGCAGAATCAACGTATTCCTTTGGATTAGCATGGGCCCAGGCCCCGTGGGGGTACGCACTGAGCTTAATTATTGGCGGTATTTTCTACGCTAGAAAAATGCGTCGCTATGAATTCATGACCATGATCGATCCACTCGAACAGCGCTTTGGTAAGAAAGTTGCTGGTGTATTATACATCCCAGCACTTTTAGGCGAAGTCTTTTGGAGTGGTGCGATTCTAACTGCTTTAGGGACTACATTTGGAACGATTCTAGGACTTGACTTCCAAACATCGATTATCCTATCAGCCATTATCGCGATTGCCTACACAGTGGTGGGAGGCATGTGGTCCGTTGCTTTTACGGACGTTTTTCAAATGCTCGCCGTCATGATCGGCTTGTTCTTAGTACTACCATTTGCACTATCAGAAGTAGGCGGATTAAGTTCCGTTTGGAGTAATTACCAAACAGACATGGGAAGTTATGCAAGTCTCTTTCCCCCTCTAGACGGCTGGAAGGATCCTGAATGGGGGAACTATTACTGGAACTGGTGGGACTTTGCCCTACTCCTTATTTTCGGAGGGATCCCATGGCAAGTATACTTTCAGCGTGTGCTTTCAGCTAAGACTGAGAAAACAGCTATGTGGCTTTCCATCACAGCAGGATTTATCTGTATTCTAGCAGCAGTCCCTGCAGTGATCATCGGAGCGATCGGGTTAGATACCGACTGGGCAAGTCTTGGCGTAAATGCACCTGATAATCCAGCGATGATCCTCCCTTATGTGCTGCAATATTTAACGCCTGATATTATTGGAGCAATTGGATTAGGAGCACTCGCAGCTGCCGTTATGTCATCGATGGATTCGTCCATCTTATCAGCGTCTTCCATGGCTGCTTGGAATGTGTATCGACCACTGTTCAAACCAAAAGCTTCAAGTGATCAGCTTAAGAAAATGATCAAACGTTCCATCATCCTTGTTGGAATTGCAGCGACGATCATCGCATTGAATGTGAAAAGTGTTTATGCCTTATGGTATCTTGCTGCTGATCTTGTATACGTTATTCTATTTCCACAGCTCACAACCGCACTGTTCTTTAAAGGAGCAAATAAATATGGGGCAGTTGCAGGTTTAATCGTTTCCTTCGTTTTACGTCTAGGCGGGGGAGAGCCGATCATCGGACTTCCTGTATTCTTGCCATATCCAATGATCGAAGCAGGCACAGTACTCTTTCCATTCCGAACACTCGCAATGGTTTCTGGCTTAGTGACAATTATCGTTGTGTCTAAATTGACTCAAAAAGTTTGTCCACCTAAGCCATTGTTGATGCCGGCAGAGAGAAAAAATGGAAATGAAAAGATTGAGAAGATCGCCTGATTTAGGTTGTACTAATCAATGAAGCAAAATGGAATGGTTTAAAAGCATAAAATAAAGCACCTCACATAATGCGCCTACTAGCATTATGTGAGGTGCTTTTTATGATTGATTCATACTCAAATTACAAACCACCACGTTAAAATGGGGAGTCCCTTACCCTCTCTCTTTTGCCACCTGCGTATCACGAATATTTTTCTGAATCGTTATGGCTGCAAATAAACTAAGAACGAATGACATTCCGTAAAATCCTTTTTCACTTAAGATGATACTTCCAGCGTTATAAAGTCCGATTGCCATCAAAGAGATCGCGATAATTACTGCAAACCAACTTAGTCCATAATAAATGCCCGAGACAGGGATATCTTCTTCCTTGTCTCTAACCGCTTTTTGCAGAGAAACAGCTGCATACAGCCCAAATACCAATACAGCAAAGTAATACCCCTTCTCATTCAGTTCCATCCCAGCATTAAAAAGACCGATTAAATAAGCGGAAACACCGATGACCAAAGCTGCCCAGCTTGCCCCTTTAAAAGCTGCAGTCGGTTCCCCTTCTTTTCTTTCCACCTTCACCTTTGGCTTTTTTTCATCCTTCACTAACGGGTTACCATTTACTTCTGACATTACCCGCCCCCCTTTTTACTATACGCAGGCTATTTTACTATCCTACACAGACTATTATAGCAATATTTTACATTTTAACACTATTATTGTATGAATTTTTTGTTATTTATAAATAAGACGAGTTTATATCCTCTATTTAAATTAATCTTCAAGGTTGTGATACTTATCACAGAAGACGGTTTAAGGATTGGCGATAATAAACATGTGATCAGACTATTAAAGTAGGAGCGTGAGAAAAATGTTTATTCAATTTCTAAGAGAAAACAAAGTAGCTTCTGGTATTCTATTGTTCATACGTTTATACCTAGGTTATCAATGGATAACTGCTGGCTGGGGAAAGATCACAGGTGGTTTTGATGCAAATGGCTATCTTCAAGGAGCAGTTGCGAAGGCTACCGGTGAACATCCTGCTGTGCAAGGATGGTGGGCTGCATTCTTAGAAGGGTTTGCGATCCCAAATGTCGAGCTTTTCAATGTACTCGTTGCTTGGGGAGAATTGCTTGTTGGACTTGGCCTAATTCTTGGTACCTTCACAACCCTTGCAGCATTAATGGGAGTTATCATGAATTTTGCCTTCCTATTTAGTGGAACAACAAGCACGAACCCGATGATGGTGATCCTTGGAGTGCTCATCTTAATTGCAGGTTACAATGCTGCTAAGATTGGTCTTGATCGATGGGTAATCCCATTTATCAAGCAAGGACTTCATATTCGTAATGTTAAGGTAAAGCCTGCGCTTGAGCATAAATAATCACAAAAGGTTCCGACTAAACACGATGTCGGAACCTTTTTTACACTTAAAATTCATTTTTCATTTGGGATTCAGACTCTTTTTGTGCTGGACTAATGCAATCATCAGGTTCGACTCCTTGTCCTACGCTAATTCGTCCACTTATACCCAACTCCCCAAACAGTCTTTAGGTGCTCCTCTATTTGAAAGCCGGATTGCCGGCATTTCTCTCGAAGGTTTCGGATATGGGAATCGATTGTGCGGCCTTCTGTACTCGACTCGAAGCCCCAAATCATTTGTATGAGGTGCTCTCTACTGAAGACTCGGTTTGGGTTTTTCATAAAGAGGCCAAGAAGGTTAAATTCTATCGGAGTCATCGTGATCGACTTTCCTTCATAGGAAACCGTATGTGTATCCTTATTCCATCTTAATCCTTCCACAACCAGAGTGTTTTCATTACCCTGATGAAATCTCCTGAAAACAGCTTCGATTCTTGCGAGAAGAACTTCTTCATCGAATGGCTTTGTGATATAGTCATCTGCTCCTAGCTTCAACCCTTTAACGATATCGTCCGATTGATCCCTTGCTGTTAACATGATGATTGGCACTTTTGAAAAAGCACGTATCTCTTTACATGTAGACCACCCATCCATTTCAGGCATCATCACATCTAACAACACGAGATCAATCTTATTCTTTTTTAAAACATCCAAGGCTTTCAAACCTGAATTCACTTTATACGTCATGTAGCCTTTTGGCTCCAAAAACAATTCGATTAGTTCTACCATTCGTTCTTCATCATCTACGATTAAAACGTGTTGCATGTGATTCAACTCCTGGAATGACAATTTTGATCGTTGTGCCTTTATTTACCTCGCTTGTAGCTGAAATTGTACCTTCATGTTTCTCGATTATTTCCTTTGCGATGGCAAGCCCTAACCCAGAACCGCCGTACTTTCTTGATCGTGATTTATCCACTCGATAGAGGCGGTCAAAAATAAACGGAAGATCTTCTTCAGGAATACCTTCTCCCTCATCAATAACCTCGATTTGTAAATCATGATGTGCTTGAAAAACTTCGATTTTCACACGTTTACCTCTTTCAGAGTAATGAAGGGCATTATCTAACAGGTTGAGTAAGACTTGAGAAAACCTCTCAGGATCTAGAGTAATGAACATTTCTTCTTGACATGAAGCTATCAGCTTTATCTCTTTGTCTTCGAACGCAGGCATCACTTTTTCTCTCACTTGATTGACGAGAGAACAAATTTCAATTTTCTCCCGTTCGATCAAGAACCCTTTTTGATCCATTTTCGCCATGTCGAATAAGTCTTTTACTAAGTTTGTAAGGTTTCCAGATTCCTCTTTTATGATTGTAAGGTACCGGTTTCTTTCCTCTGGTGTAAGATTATCCCGCTTTGCAATATCCGCATAACCGCTTAAATACGTGAGTGGAGTACGTAACTCATGAGAAATACTTGCGAGAAACTCACTTCGTTCATTCTTTAAACGAAGTAAGTCGTTCGATAACGTTTGAATGGCTCTAGCGAGTTCTCCTAATTCATCATCGCGATCTTCAATTAAATACACATCATGCTCTCCATTACTCATCTTCTGAGTCGCTTCTTTCATATGTATAAGGGGCTTCGTAATGATTCGAGATAAGTAAATGATCGTGATTACCGTTAGAAATAGAGCTAACCCAGTTACGATCAAAAACTGAACGGTCAATTTATCACGAATATCTCTGATCCCTTCTGTATCGAGAAACATATACACATATCCTATGGAAACACCATTGATCACTACTGGAGAAACCGTCGATACATATGGCGCACTCGCCCAATCTCCTTCTATAATCCCGTCTTCTACTTTGGTGTGATCAATAGACTGGATAATTGATTGAATAGCTGGTGTAATCGTATTCGAATGGTCGAGAATCGAATTTGTGGCATCCGTTATGACAACTTGAGTCTCAGCCTCAGATTCCATCAATGCAACATGAGCTCTTGTCGCTTCATCAAAGTGCTTTTCCAGAACATCTCGATGACTATTTCCCCGGGCCATCAATGAATCGGTTTCTACCATGACACGCTGGTTGAGATACCCAAAATATAAAACAACAAAGAGTATGCCTTCTAACAAAATGATGCTCGTTAGAAACAAGAAGCCTAATTTTGTTGCTAATTTATTCTTTCGTTTAAATAGCATAATGGTCCCCTTTATGATTGATCCTACCACTAGTATATCGAGAAACTGTGCATTCCACTTTTTACATCTCTAATAAGACTTTATTAAAAAAACACAAAAAAAGCTACAGCCCCCATGCCTTTCTGAAAGAGGGGGTGTAGCTTTTTATAAGTACAAATATTCATTAAGCTGCAAGCTTCTTACATTCTTCTGCACATTTAAAGCAAGCGTCCGCGCAATCTTGGCAATGCTTATGATCGTGCTTCTTACACTCATTCCCACACGCTTCACAAATAGCTGCACAAGCTTGAGCAAGTTCAGCTGCAAATGGTGTACCTCTAACTAGCGCTTGTTCAAGGAATCCACAAATATCCGAACATTCGCGATCAAGACGAATACATTCAGCCATCATCTTGACATCATCTTCCTTTAAGCAAGAATCGTAACAGTGATTACATGCAGTCATGCATTCATGAAGCGTTTCGATCATTGAACCGTATTTTTCGTGTGACATAATCAAATTCCTCCTTCATATTTGTTTACACTTTGGTATTTTGCCTCAATTTAAGGGATCAAAACATCATTTTGAAATAAATTGGTATTTTGCAAAATTTCATGTTTTATGCACACTTTCTCCATATTATTGGGTTACATATATACGTTAAGACTACAAAAAGCTGAAAGATATCACCTATCTCATTCGACAGAGACGGACTCTATATCGAGTATCTTCATATAAAAAAAGAGAAGCAAATGTTTTACATTTGCTTCATTGGTGACGAAAGACTAGCTCTTATTCAGGCATATTCTCAATATCTCCACTACTCTGGTAAAATTCTTTGAAGTTGTTATAGTTTACGTATGACACCATTCCGTTAGTAGCGTGGTGTAAATCATGACAATGAAATAACCAATTCCCAGGATTATCTGCTAGAAAAGCAACTTCATAGGTTTCTCCTGCTTTAACGTTTAGTGTATCTTTCATGATCGGAGCTCCTTTAAGTTCTTTTCCATTTTTACTTAGAACCTGGAAGAAGTGACCATGTAGATGCATTGGGTGCACGGATTTATCTTCACTATAATTGGTCAACGTTACTTTCACTTTATCATCTTTGTTTACGTTTAACGGTGGAACATCAGGGAATGTCTCGTTATTAATCGTCCATTCCATCTCCATCGATTTATGATTCATCTTCACTCCAAGATCCATGGTATACTCTACATCAAACTGATCATCTATTGAAAATGGTCCTTTTTTCTTTTCTCCAAGGTTGTTTAGATCGATCACGTTCGTTACATCTTCTGAATGTGTTTGCGTGTTAGAAGGGTTCTCCCCCTCAAACACAAAATCAATGTTCATACCTCCTGCTTCTCCACGATCATCATGACTGTCAATAAAGAAGCTTCCCTTCTTACCATTTGCTATAAATTCAATATCATAACGCTCTCCAGGTGCAATTTCGATTAAAGAAGGTGAATTCGTTTTAGGGTTATTTATTTTTTGACCATCCACGTGTGTAACTTGATAGTCTATGGGAATGTGTAATTTATGAGCCATGTAACCAGCATTAATAAATCTCAATTTAACTTGCTCACCATGCTTAAGTTGCATTGCCTCAATACTTTCTGACGCCTTTCCATTTATGGTCATTAAATCATAAGAGCTCATATCATGTTTCATCATCTCGTCCATACTTCCTGTATGATGATTACTCATACCATGATGGTCATTCTCCTCACTCGTCATGCTATGATCCTCTGAATCTTTTTGTCCAGACTCCCATTCATCAAGCACAAAGGTTAGATCCTTATCCGCACTAACACCTTCTTTTGGCTCAACAATCAGTGTCCCATACAACCCTTTATCGATTTGATTGACGCCATTCTGATGGGAGTGGTACCAATATGTACCAGGTTCATTCGCCACAAATTCATACACGTACGAATCACCTGGTAAAACCGCGTCCTGCGTTACCCCTGGGATTCCGTCTTGTTTATTTGATAGAGGAACACCGTGCCAGTGAATCGAAGTAGGTTCTTCTAACTCATTTTCCAATGTAACGCGAATGGCTTCTCCTTCGGTTATGCGTAGTTCTTCACCAGGAACTGTTCCGTTATATGTCCAAACAGGAAGTGTGGTTTCTGAATCGAATGTCCATGTCGATTCCTCAGCAGTTAACGTGAATTCATTTACTTTCTTTCCGCTAAGATCTTCCTCTTTTGCTTCCACACTTTCCTGATTCGTGCTGGTTGTTAACGTTTTTTGATTAGAATTGCTTCCGGCACAAGCGGACAATACGAATATTAATAAAAATAAAGATAGTATTGCTCTTTTCATGACTACACCTCCATCAAATACCTTGCTAAATGAATTATATGGAATGATTGTGCAGAGACTGTGCATCTTAATTGTATTTTTGGACACATAACTTCAAAAAAACCTTATTCTAGCGATCTATGAAAGAATAAGGTCTGTTTTATTAACCTTGACTGTTATACGCATCAAGGATGTGGTTTTTTGCGTTACACTTAGTTTAGTTGTGATAGTTGCCACTCTTTTGATCATTTTCATTTTGGTAAATAAAAATGAGAGAGGTTCGCCCTCTCTCATTCTCATCGTTACTTTACATCATACCCTTGTTCTTCTACTGCTTCATTCATATCAGATACAGTGACTTTAGCTGAATCGTACGATACATCCGCCTTGCCTTGCTTCAGATCAACCTCAACACCTGAAACACCCTCTAACTCGGTTAATGCTGTTTCCACTGCCGATTTGCAGTGGTTGCACGTCATACCTTCAATTTTGATCGTTGTTTGTTCCATGTTTAAAATCTCCCTTCAAGAATGAAATTATAATTTAACTCGCTTCAATCGAAGTGAGTTCGTTACAACTGATACAGAACTGAATGCCATTGCGGCTCCAGCTACCCATGGTGCTAATAGACCGATTGCAGCGATCGGTATACCGATCGAGTTATAGAATAGTGCCCAGAATAAGTTTTGGCGAATGTTTTTCATCGTTTTTCGACTTAAGTTGATCGCCTTTGGAATATGCTCTAAGTCCCCTCCAACAAGGGTAACATCAGCCGTTTCGATCGCAACGTCGGTACCTGTTCCGATCGCCATCCCTATATCAGCCGTTGCAAGAGCTGGCGCATCGTTTATTCCGTCACCAACCATGGCAATTCGTTTCCCTTGACCTTGCAACTCTTTTACTTTGTTTGCTTTGTCTTCTGGAAGAACTTCTGCATAAATACCTGTGATGTTCACTTGTTTTCCAATTGCTTCTGCCGTGCGTTTATTATCTCCAGTAATCATGTAAACATCGATACCGAGATTTCGTAATTCTTGTATCGCTTGTTTCGATGTTTCTTTCACTGTATCAGCAACGGCGATGATACCGCTAATGTTTTGCTCGATGGCGATGAACATAGCGGTCTTTCCTTCTGTTTCATAAGCTGCCATCACTTCTTCATGTTGCGTGTACTGAATATTTTCTCGTTCCATTAATTTTCTCGTTCCGACCAGCACCCTCTTACCGTCGATCATAGACGTAATACCGTGCCCCGGGATCGCTTCGAAACTCTCAGCTTCATCCACTTTGATTTGTTTTTGTTCACCGTATTGAACGATCGACCTAGCAAGTGGATGCTCGGAGGCTTTTTCTGCGGCTACAAGATAGGATAAGACTTCTTGTTCTTCCCCTTCAAACACTTTGAAGTCCGTTACTTCCGGTTTCCCTTTCGTAATCGTTCCTGTTTTATCTAACAAGATCGCGTCGACTTTGTGTGTGCCCTCAAGAAATTCGCCGCCTTTGAACAGCACGCCTATTTCAGCACCTTTCCCTGTGCCTACCATGATCGAAGTAGGTGTTGCTAGACCAAGTGCACATGGACAAGCAATCACGAGAACGGCAATCGCAACTTCTAGTGCCTGAGGTAAATCGTATGGGTTCACCCATAAATACCAGACAAGGAACGTTACGAAGGCAATACCAACAACGATCGGAACAAAAATGCCTGAGATGACATCTGCCATTCTTTGAATTGGGGCTTTTGAACCTTGAGCTTCTTCTACAATTTTAATGATCCCTGCTAATGCAGTATCACTTCCTACTTTCTCAGCCGTGATCGACAAAGTACCATTTTCATTAATGGTTGAACCGATGACCGCATCACCGTTAGTTTTTTCAATAGGGATCGACTCTCCGGTAATCATAGATTCATCTACTGAGGACTTCCCTTTTTGGACGCTTCCATCAACTGGAATCTTTTCACCCGGCCGGACGATGATCGTATCACCAACGACTACCTGATCGACTGGAACCTTCACTTCTTCTCCGTCTCGTAAAACACTCGCTTCTTTCGCCTGCAGGTTGAGAAGCTTCGTGATCGCTTGCGTCGTCCTGCCCTTGGCAAGATCTTCAAACAACTTCCCAACAAGAATTAGTGTGATTAAAACAGCACTCGTTTCAAAATACAATTCCGGATGGTACCCTGGCGTAAGGAGTAATCGAATACCCTCCACCACACTATAAAAGTAAGCAGCTGATGTCCCAAGAGCTACGAGGACATCCATGTTAGCACTCTTATTAATAAGAGCACGGTAAGCACCTACGTAAAACGGAGCACCAATATAGAACTGTACAGGAGTAGCCAATAGAAATTGAAACCAAGGGTTCATGAAAAGGTCAGGCAGCGGAAGAGCAACATCGAACGGAAGATGAGCAATCATGGTGTATAGTAACGGTAGTGAAAGCAAGACCGAAATACCAAGCTTTACTTTTTTCTTTTTTATTTCTTCTTCCTTGTGGGATTTCTTCTCTTCTCGATCTTCTTTAACGACGGCATCATATCCTAATTTCTTTACCTTTTCGATGATCTCATCTACCGTAATGGCACCAGGCTGATATGCGACAACACCCGATTCTGTTGTCAGGTTTACCGAAGCTGACGCTACTCCAGAGGTTCGGTTCAATCCTTTTTCGACCCTGGTTGAACAAGCAGCACATGTCATCCCATGGATGTCTAACTCAACTTGTTCTTTACGAACCCCGTATCCTAACTTTTCTATTTTGTTGACGATGTCTGAAGGGTTAACTTTTTGTTCGTCGAACTGAACATCTGCTCTTTCCATCGCAAGGTTCACATTCGCTTCAACGCCGTCCATTTTGTTTAGAACTTTCTCAATGCGCTGTGAACATGAAGCACATGTCATACCTGTTATATCGAGTGACGTTTTCTTTACAGCATCCATTTTATCACCTTCTTATTTGGAGAATTGTTGGATCACTTTCATCAATTCCTCTATATGATGATCACCATTTCCTTCTTGAATCGAACTTGCCACGCAAGTTTTTGTATGCCTTTCGAGTAAGGTATACCCTACTTTCTTTAAAGCAGCTTGAATGGCTGATAATTGAATCAGAATATCCACACAATAACGATCATCACCGACCATTTTCTGAATCCCACGAATTTGCCCCTCTATTCGCTTCAAGCGATTTTGCAGCTGCTGCTTTTCTTCTTCGGTCCGATTCTCAGATGGCTGTTTATCTGGTTGAAGCTCAAGATCCAAATCTTTATTCATAGTGGTCATCTCCTTTTTATTATTATATTTAAAATATACCCCCGTAAGGTATGTTAGTCAAGTGATATATATACTAATTTATTGAATAATACTTATATATGATTATTTTACCCTTAGGGGGTACCTGTTTAAACACAACAAAAAAGGGCAATCGAATGACAGCCCTTCTCGCTACCTTCCTCCAAGAAGAAGCGACGTAATCTCTTCTTCATTGTTTTCAAAGCCGGTAAACGTGTATTGTTTTCTATTTAGTCCCCATATTGAAGAGGCGGTGATGATGATACCTGGAACGATTCGATTTCCAAGTTGATCGATCATGTCACTTTCTTTATGGGGAGAAGACGATAAATCGTGCTCTTCATATGCGATCGATGAAGTTGAAAGAAACTCTTTCAATTTTTGGCAATCTCCTCAAGTGGGTCTTGTATAAACAGTTACGCTCGTTATATTCATCTTCATTCCTCCCCTAACTGCTGATTTCGTTAAAACCAGTATGTGATCGCATCGAGGGTCCCGATTACAACCAGGGTCACACCTGCAATTCTTTGTAAAACCAATCCGATCTTTCTACTTCTTTTCATTAGTGATCCACTTAATCCGAAATACCAGATTAAAAACATCGCGAAAATAAAAGGTAAAGATGTCCCTATAGCAAACGTAGCTGGCAGCACTGCACCGTAAGGACTAGCAAGGACAAGAGGCATCAATAAGATAAAAAACAACGAAAACATGGTAGGACAAAACCCTAATGAAAAGCTTCCTCCCATTAGAAACGCGCCCCATTTCCCCTTCTTTAAAAACTTTTTAGGAACTTCGCCTAGCTTTAGATTCCAATTCATTTTGAATACCCCTAATAGGTATAAACCGATTAAGATGACAAGCGGTCCGAAGAACTTCCTTGCCAAGGGTAAAACCTTTGTAAGGCTTTGCTGAAACTCTTGTCCAAGCATCCATACGATAAAGCCAAGTGTTGAGAAAACAACGATTTTACCCAGTATAAACGAAAACACTTCGCCCCAGGCGATTCCTTTTTGAAATGAACGATTTCCATAGAACGTGATCGCGCCAATATTTCCTGTGAACTGACAAGGGGCAGTCGCGCCAAGCACTCCCAGAATAAAAGCGGATAACAAAGGAATTGAATTCGTCTGGTAGGCGAGTGTTGTGAGAGGCCCACTAAGCAGTTGACTCAATGAATTAAAAACATCATACATATTAAGACTCCTTACTTAAGCCTCGCTTACTCAACAATCTCTCCATTCTTAACGAGTGCATTCCATTCTTCACCGAGATTTGTTGTTTTATAAATCGACTCACTTGTCGTATGAAAAACAATCTCTTCCTCATTCTGAGGATTGACTGCTATAAAATCGATCGTCTCGATCTCATCACTTGGCATCGCGAGTTCCTGCTCATCTCCGTTACTTAACTCTTGAATGACTAATTTATTATTCTCTTTAGCATAAATCAGTTGATTTTCCATAAAAGAAACAGCGCTAACTGATACTTCATCAGTAACTCGGTCGAACGAACTTCCTTTATCACTTGAAACATATAAGCCTTCAGGTGATGTTAAGGCTAATACGTTTGAATCTACTGGGTGCGTCGCTATACCCGATAATCGATCAGGTGCGCCATTCAATTCAACTGGCTCCCATTCTTTTGCATCTTCACTAAAGTAGACCCCGATATCCATCTCACTGTTCTTTTGCTGATTCACTGCATAAATGGCATGACTCTCATAACCTACAGTAAGATAATGAAAATCTGATTCTCCCTGGAAACCTAACTCATTGATTGTATTTCCTCTATCTGTACTCTTGATTAAACCGAGTGGATTAGGAAGGTCAGATCCCTCTCCTGGGTGGCCGCTACTATAAAAACCGTCAGAAACTGCGTTAAAACCCATGTAATCATTTTTATTATCTTTCGCTGCATACCAGGAATCTTCGAAATAAATGATCGGACCATTATGAGTCGCAATCATCAATTCATTCCGATCCCCTGGATATCCGATTCCATGGACATGCTCGATTTTCTTATTTTTTAGTTCACCATAAAAGCTTGATTCAGTTAAAGAAACCAGTTTATCTGATTGTTCTTCTTGAACGACTTCCGTGTTGTCTTCAGCTTTCGATTCCTCATTATTTTGACATCCTGCACCTACTAAAAGGATTGCTGTTCCTACAACAATCAACGTTTTCTTTTTCAAATCATAATCATCCTTTTGCATTGAAGTAAACATCCTCATCTACTTTAACAATAAAATATGGATTTTTTGTGCAAAGACTTTTACATTTGTTTATTAGACTTGGTAACCCGCTTTGGTGCCCTCCGCTTCTCACGCCTTAATTCGGCTGGTTTTTTTGCTCTCCACCAAGCTCAAATGGTGAATAGACTCCATCATAATCTAAAATGGTTACCATTCCACGATCAGCATGGTTATTATCATGACAGTGAAACAGCCATTCTCCTTGATTGTCAGCTTTAAAATATAGCGTGTATTCTTCTCCAGGCTTAACATGGAGAAGGTCTTTTACAATCGGGGCATCGTAGTTGGTTCCATTCTTTGCAACAACTTGAAACCTGTGCCCATGCAAATGCATAGGGTGATTCATATTACCAGAATTCGTTATCTTTACTTTCACGATATCTCCTTCTATTACACTGATAGGAGGCGTTTCTGGAAACACGTGATCATTGATTTGAAAAGCTACGCCATCCCCCATATCCATCCCCATGTTTAAATCCATGTTATACGTCACGTCCGGCTCAGGTACTTCTTCAAAAATGATTTCTTCACTTCCAAATGAAGTGCCAGTTGCCACTTCGGATGATGAAGGGGATCGATTGCTTTGCACAGAATCATCATTCCTACTAGAAACCACTGGAATAATTATATCATCTGCATGTTCTTCATTAGCGTTTTCTTGAATGACTCTAGGTTCACTAGTCTGTCTCGTGTATGCTACGTCAATTCGTTCCCCTGGAGCAATTTCCAGCACGCTCGAGGTGCGATCCGCATTCTTAACTTCTTCACCATCCACTTCCATCACTTTCATAGAATTCTTTGGAAAAACCAATTGATGCTGCTGGTAACCTGCATTCACAAATCGTAACCTAGCCGTTTCTCCTTCTTTCATTACAAGTGGTTCAATGGCCTGTCCCGCTTTTCCATTCACTGTAAACGTATCATACATTTGTTCTGTATCAGATTCACCGTTTCCTGAGATCGCACCCTTCATCATACCGCCCATGTTCGTGATATCTCTTTTCTCCTGATTTACGGCCCATTCATCAAGCATATAAAACTCGTCTTTGTCATACTCTTTCTGTTTCTCTTCAATAACAAACGAACCATAGAGACCTTTATCTACCTGCTTGGAGCTATGCTGATGAGAATGGTACCAGTACGTTCCTGCATCGTTTGCAAGAAATTCATAAGTAAAGGACTCACCCGGCTGCACAGCATCCTGCGTTAATCCTGGGACACCATCCATATTATTTGGCAGAATCATCCCATGCCAGTGAATCGTAACCGGAACCTCTAGTTCGTTCTTCAGGTGAATACGAACGTAGTCTCCTTCCGTAACGCGCAAAGGCTCACCAGGCACAGTACCGTTGTAGGTCCAGGCATTTACTTTTTCACCACCACCGATATTCCATTCCGTTTTCTCCGCGGTGAGATCGAATTCCTTCACAGACCGATCCTCTGGTTCTTGTGCATTCACTTCAAGAATACTTGTCTCCCCTTGTTTCACACCATCTGGTAAAGTAGAATCGCTACTACTAGAAAAGGGAGAGTTAATGAAAACCGCTCCTCCTATAATCAGTAGAATGACAATCATGAGCGATCCGATAACGATTCGTTTCATTCCATTTCACCTCTATATTGTTCGTTTATAATTATCGCCACGTTAATAGGAGCTCACCTTTCAAGATGAACTCCATTACCTCAGTCATTCAGCTTTCTTTTTAAACGGTCATATTCTTCTTCCGAAATCTCACCTTTCGCGAGACGCGCCTTTAACGTTTCATTTGAGTTCGTTGAAGGAGAATTACGCGATCTCGGTTTCATCATCCAAAAAACAATTATAACGATCGCAATGATAATAAGAATCAAGAGAAGACCGAAACCAAAGAAGCCGCCTCCCATTCCACCCATTCCACCGCCATTCATCATATTGTCTCACTCCTTATTTGACTTACTCTTCACTTTTGTACTTTAAGAAAAAATGTTCACCGATAAAGATGAATACAATAAACACAATCGAAACTGCGACGATCAACCAGTCAGTCGTCGCTTTCACCCACATAAATGCGACTAGTACAATCGCATCGAGCGTTAAAGCAGTCAGCACGATTCCTGTTTTAGCATTTACTTTTTCTCGTAAGTGCTTAAAGACTCCCCAATGAACGATCATATCCATCACGAGGTAAAGAATCGCACCTACAGAAGCAATTCTGCTTAAGTCGAATACAACTGCTAATACCATTGCGAGGACAACAGTATAGACGAGCGTATGCTTTTGAATACGCCCTGGCATACCGAAGTGCTTATGTGGAATCAGCTTCATATCTGTTAACATCGCGAGCATTCGAGAAACTGCAAACACGCTTGCGATAATTCCAGAAATCGTTGCTATGATTGCGATCGCTACCGTAAACCAAACACCATATTCCCCAAACGAGGGTCTTGCAGCTTCCGCTAAGGAATAATCTTTTGCCGTAATAATGTCACTTAGCGGCAGGTTACTCGATACTGCCCATGCAATGAGTAGATAAACGACTAAGCTGATAAGGATTGAAGCGATAATCGCTCGACCCACGTTCTTTTTTGGCTTTACGATCTCCGAACCGCTATTCGTGATGGTCGTGAAACCTTTAAACGATAGAATCGTTAATGCAACTGCGGCTATGATGCTAGCTAAAGTAGATTCAGGTGTTCCGCTGCCACCTTCTGCAGGAGTAATGGAAAAACCTGCGGCCCATAATCCTCCCATTGCAAAAATGACTAAGCCAAGTATTTTTAATAGCGACACAATCGAAGTAAATGTTTGAATAAAACTGTTCCCCGAGATGTTTACTAAGAAAGCAAATAACAACAAGCCAACCCCTAGCACAGGCACAAGATAGCTTGTTTCGTCGACGTTAAACATCTGCAGCGTATACGTACCGAAGGTTCGAGCGACAAGGCTTTGATTGATCACCATTGAAACAGCCATCAGCATAGCAGCTGATGCAGTCAACGTCCCCTTTCCGTAGGCTTTAACAAGAAACATTCCGATTCCGCCTGCTGAAGGGTACTCGTTACTCATCTTCACATATGAATAAGCACTAAACCCTGTGACAATCCCACCTGCAATAAAAATCAGTGGAAACCAAATACCCGCAAGTTCTGCCACTTGACCAAGTAAGGCGAAGATTCCTGCACTGATCATGACCCCGGTCCCTAATCCAATTGCTCCTATTAAAGACAAACTGTTTTCTTTGTATTCTCCCAATACTCTCACCCCACTATCATTCTCTCTCTTAGCTCCTTCCCACCATTTATGCAGATTTCATGCATTTTTTACATTTCCTTGTTGCATAACCTAAAAGGTGAAATCTTATAAAGAACGTTAAAACATATCTAATAATAAAAAAGGTTCCAATCATCATGCGATGATCGGAACCTTTTTATCAAGTAGGGCTTACTTCTTCTGTTTTTCTTGTGATTGTGGTGCTTCTTTTTCAGGATCTAGTTGATTAACATTGTAGTTGTAATCTTCACGATTAACGGGCTCGAAACCTTCTGGATTGTAGAAGCGCAGGAGATCGCCGTAAACAACTTTATCAGAGAGTTCAAGAGACTCTTCGACAAACTTGCCAGGCTGTTCACATGCTTCACCATCTACTTTTTCACCTGTAGGATTCTCGTAGCATTTTTCGTTTACTGAAGTGACCTCAGGTGTTACGAAGTCACCATTTCGAAACGGTACAATTTCACGGTGATCTTCTGATAGAAGATCTGAACCGAATGAAATGAACTCATCTGTTTCTACACCTAACAAGTGAAGAACAGTGTCTCGAATATCGATATGCCCGCCGTATTCGTGTACCTGCATTCCTTCAAGCCCAGGTGCGGTAATGAAAAGTGGCACACGCTTCAATTGTGCATTTTCGTACGGATTGATTTCTTTATCCATTACTTCACTCATGGCTTTGTTGTGGTTATCCGAAATACCATAGTGATCTCCATACATGACGATCATCGTATTATCATAAAGACCAGATTTCTTCAGGTCATTAAAGAATTGTTCGATCGATTCGTCCATGTATTTCGCCGTCTGGAAGTAACCATTTACCACTGCATCATCTGTTTCAGGTGTAGGGAAATCAACATCTCCCTCATCCATTGTAAATGGGAAGTGGTTCGATAGCGTAAGCATCTTCGCATGGAACGGTTGCTCTAGACTTTCAAGATAAGGCATGGACTGTTTAAAGAATGGCTTATCTTTCAGACCATAGTTATGAACATCCTGCTCGTTCATATCATAGTAGCTTGAGTCAAAGAACTTCTGAATACCAAATGACTTATACATTTCGTCACGGTTCCAGAACGTTTTCCCGTTTCCGTGTAGAGAAGAAGTTGAATAGCCTTTTTGTTCAAGAATCGCAGGCTGCGCTTGATACGTATTACGCGCTTTCTCCATCGCTACAGATCCACTTGGTAACGGATAAAGTGAATTCGCCAACATAAATTCTGCGTCAGACGTTTTCCCCTGTCCAACTTGTTGGAAAATGTTATCAAAATAGAACGTGTTCTGATCTTCAACGAGACTATTTAAGAACGGTGTTACTTCTTTTCCATTCACTTCTTTTCCAATCACAAAGCTTTGGAGGGATTCGAGTGAAATATAAACCACATTCATGCCTTCAGCTTTACCGAAGTACTCAGGATTCGGTTCCGTTCTGTTTGCTTCAACAAAGTTGATTACTTCTGTTAAATCATCACTGCTCGCTAAAGCACTTTGAGAGTTTGATTTAATTGTTTTAACTGCATCGATGACTTGATAGTTAAACTGTCCAAGATACTTCACAAGGTACGTACGATCAAACGAACGTGTCAGAAGCTGCGGACGATCCGTCTCAGCTAGACCAAGATTGACTACAAAAAAGACTGCTGCTGATGCAAAGATCATCGCGATCTTCTTTCTTCTCAATGGTGCCTGTGGTTTCACAACTTTAAACAGGATCAACCCAAGGATTAGCAGTGTATCAATAAAGTAGAAAACATCTGTAAATTGCATCAACGCAAATGCACTGTCTTTTAACTCTCCTGCATCATTCGAGTGCATCACGGTTGGTAACGTAATGAAATCATTAAAGAATCGATAGTAAACAACATTTGCATAAAGGACAAATGAGAGCAAGAAATCAATAATCAGCATTGCCCACAATCGTTTACGTCCTTTAAAGAATAATGCAAACCCAAAGAAGAACAATAATGAACTTATTGGATTTAATAAAAGTAAAAATGATTGAATACCGTTCTTGATACCCAATTCAAATTCCGTTTGATAGATTGAATAGGTTTTTAACCAGAATAATAGAATGACGCCAAAGAACAATGTCCACGGCTTATTCAACTGGCCTTTTAATTGTTCAAACATGACTGTCATCAGCCTCCTAGCGGAATGCACCGCTTAATATGATTTATGAAATAAATGTAAATTAATTGGATAATGGTTAATACTCGAGTATGATACGACCATATTGAGTTAATGTCAAATATGTATTGAAGGATGTATTTAATAAATTTTTGAGTAGATATTGCTAAAAGTTTTCGAAATAGCTAGTGGATTTCAGGGAATCATTTTGATAATCGATACCGCCGAAGCCTTTTAGATCCTTGCTCTTCTTATAGTTAAAAGGAAAGTTTAGTGATTGACTGAATTATTGGCTTTTACATTAAATGAATATAAAAAAGAGGATTTCATTATAGAAACCCTCCTAATAATTACCACGAATGGAAGTCGAATTTATAAACAAAAAAGTACCCCTCTTGCTTTTGCAAGAGGGGTACTTTTATATCGATGGAGCATAGCGGGCTCGAACCGCTGACCTCTACACTGCCAGTGTAGCGCTCTCCCAGCTGAGCTAATGCCCCGTATTGTGATGTTGGTAGTCCAACAAACTGTTTTCCAACTAGTTTTCATTATACTGAAACGGCTTACATCCATCAAGTACTATTCTCCAATAATATGCAATTGCGGCTGCCCTATTACATATAAAAAAAGAACGCCGCTTCCACGACGTCCTTCCTCTATTACCGTTTCCCCGCTCCTGATTCAAGTGCAACGATCGCTCTCACCAGAATAGAACCGATAATGCTATAAATAATAAGTGCAAACACAGCCGAGAACTCAATCACAAATTGGTCTCCGAATTCTCGTGTCGGAAAGATATTTCGAAACGGATAGAGCAGTGGTTCGGATAAGTCATAGATCAACTGCACGAAAGGCGCTGAGGGATTGGCGCTGAACAGCGTCAGTAAGATGCGCAGCCCTATGATTGCTTCTACGATGCCCACTATAAATCGAATAAGAGCTATTAAAAATGACGGTTTCCGTCTTTGTTCCATTGTTATCACCCTTTTGACCAGTCGTCTCTTTTCTTTACCCCGTATGAAGCTCGTGCACACGTGTCGTTTTTTTCCAGTGATAAGTGGACATAATGGGGATGAGAAGGGAGACGTTCTACTTGAATTTTCGAGATGTTATTAATTATATATCGCGCTATCCACTTATATTACAGTTAGGATTTCTTATTGTCTTCATTTTATGCTTCATGGGTTTTATCATGCATTTGATCGAGCCGGAGATTTTTCCGAATATCTTTGAAGGAATCTGGTGGGCAATCGTGACGGCTTCGACGATCGGGTATGGAGACGTTTCACCTGAAAGCAGGTTAGGTAAAGTTGTTGCCATGTTCTTTATTATGTTTGGTGCGGGATTTATGACGTTTTATATGGCGAAGCTTGCGTCAAGCTTTGTTCTTTCTCAAAGTGCATTGAGCAGAGGGGAACGGAGTTATGAAAAGAGCAATCATTTGATTGTGGTCGGTTGGAATTCAAGAAGCAATCATACGATCAATCATATGCTCAAGCATCAACCAGAACGGTCGATCGTGTTGATCGATTTTTCACTTCATGAAAATCCACTGCAAGCAGAAGGCGTTCATTTTGTAAGAGGACATCCCGGAGAAGATACGACATTCAAAAAAGCGAATGTAAAGGATGCTAAGACAGTGCTGATAACGGCGGACCAGTACAAAAGTGAGCTTGAAGTCGACATGCAGACAATGTTGACGCTTCTTACTGTAAAAGGAATCAATCCTGATGTGTATACGATCGTTGAGATTCTATCACCTGAACAAATGGCCAATGCAAAGAGAGCTGGGGCTGATGAAATTATTGAGAGTGCGCACCTACTTAGTACAGTGATGATCAATAGCGTCTATTCTCATGGTATTTCAACAACGCTCCTCGAGATGCTGGATCACTTAAAGCCGAATCAGCTTGGGTTTCTTAATGCAGAGGGATACGCAGGACAATCGTTTTGTGATGCAGCACAGCGGATGAACGAAGAGGATATTTTACTCATTGGAGTAAAAAGGGGCTCTGAATTGATGATGAACCCCACTCCTTCTACGACGATCGATAAGGAAGATCGCCTGTTTGTGATTCACACATAAGGCATAAGCGCAGCCTCGAGCTGCTTCACATAGCGTTCGCCATATTTCATCCACTTCTCGTCAATTTCAGCGTCCTTATCGACAGGTTCCTGAAACTGATTGAACGAAGCGGTGATGTTTCCAATGTTTCCGCCCGGGTCAACACCAGCCTGATACATATGGTGAAGCATGAACGGCTGACCGATCTGGACGATCGCGCCATCCACACCAAGCTCTTTCTTCACAGCTCTGATCGGAACACGGAGATACAAGTACCCGTCTTCATCATCGATTTTATAATCAAAATAGCCGTGGTCATACTCCCAGCCACCGCCGTAGCTATAGCCGAGCTGTCGTAATTTATCTTCCATAATGCTGAGTTCAATCGTTTTTCCTTCAAGTACGGAGTCCATCTCAATCATGGTCTCTTCCTCCCTGTATAAGTGGTCTACGTTTATCGTATCCAAACAAAGAGAAATTCATGTGATGATAAAACAAAAGAGAGTGCCTCGGCACTCTCTTCGCTATTTATTCATTTCCCATTGAGTTCAAACGATCTTCAAGCTCAGCTTTTTCTTTTTCGAATCCTGGCTTCCCTAGAAGAGCGAACATGTTCTTCTTGTACGCTTCTACTCCTGGCTGATCGAATGGATTCACGCCTAGAAGGTAACCGGATATCGCACATGCTTTCTCGAAGAAGAATGCAAGGTAACCGAAGTGATAAGGAGTAAGCTCAGGGATGTTGACGATTAAGTTCGGTACGCCACCATCTGTATGTGCAAGCAACGTTCCTTCGAACGCCTTCTGGTTCACGTAGTCCATCGTTTCACCAGCAAGGTAGTTCAGCTTATCAAGGTTCTTGTCATCTTCTTCAATTGTGATCTCGTGACGTGCTTTCTCTACGTTAAGAACCGTTTCGAATAGGCTGCGACGTCCGTCTTGAACGTATTGACCCATCGAGTGAAGGTCAGTTGAGAAGTCAACGGATGCTGGGAATAGCCCTTTGTTGTCTTTTCCTTCACTTTCACCGAAGAGCTGCTTCCACCACTCAGCAAAGTAGTGAAGAGATGGCTCATAGTTCACGAGAAGCTCGATGTTGATGCCTTTGTTGTAAAGCGCGTTACGAACCGCCGCATACTGATACGCTTCGTTTGACGCAAGATCAGGCGTGTTAAGATCATCTGCAGCGTCTTGTGCACCTTTCATCATGTCTTGAATCGAAATGCCGCTTACTGCGATCGGAAGAAGTCCAACAGCTGTTAGGACAGAGTAACGTCCACCAACGTCATCAGCAATAACGAAGCTTTCATAGCCTTCTTCGTCTGCAAGTGTTTTTAGTGCACCTTTCGCTTTATCCGTAGTCGCATAGATGCGTCTTCTTGCTTCTTCAACGCCATACTTTTCTTCAAGGAACTTTCTGAAGATACGGAATGCGATCGCAGGCTCAGTCGTAGTACCTGACTTAGAAATCACGTTAACGGAAACGTCTTTTCCTTCAAGAAGACTGAAGAGATCTTTCACGTACGTCGAGCTAATGTTGTTTCCTACAAAGAAAACTTGAGGTGTTTTGCGCTCTTCTTTTGCTAGCGTGTTATAGAAAGAGTGGTTTAACATCTCGATCGCAGCACGTGCACCAAGGTATGAGCCACCGATTCCTACAACGAGAAGAACGTCAGAATCTGATTTGATTTTCTCTGCAGATTTTTCGATGCGAGAGAATTCCTCTTTGTCATAGTCATGAGGAAGTGTGAGCCAGCCTAGAAAGTCATTTCCAGCTCCTGTTTGGTTATGTAGTGCTTCATGCGCAGCTTTTACTGCATCCGCCATGTATGTTACTTCATGTTCGCCGACAAACGACAATGCTTTTGAATAATCAAAACTTACTTTTGAAGTCATGGTTAGCCTCCAATATCGAATTTTGTTCGTTATAGATGTTCATCTTCACTTTATCGAAAGAAGAATTTTAAATCAAGAAGACTGACCCATGTAAGCGATTACGCTTTGAATTTTTCTTTTAAATGACGAATTACTTGTTAAAATTAGCCACTTACGAAAAATATTACAAGCTGCTTTTACAAACAAAAAGACCGTTCTGATCGAACGGCCTTTCCACATTTTTTATAGTGAAGCTTTTAGAATCGCCATAACATCATCACGCTCAAGTGATTTAAAGTTACCGAAAGCACCATTTGCCATCGCGCGATCTGCGATTAAATCTAGCTTGGTGTCATCGATGTCGTAGTCAGCTAGTCTGTTTGGTGCACCAAGGCTTGTCCAGAATTCGCTTAGCTTATCGATTCCTTCAAGAGCGATGTCTCGATCTGTTTTACCTTCTTCACTAACGTTTAGCACGTTAACTGCAAGACGCTTGAATTTTTCTACGTTCACTTCAAGGTCATGTTTCATGAGGTTAGGGAATAGGATTGCGAGACCACCCGCATGTGGAATATCGTATACAGCTGAAACAGCATGCTCGATATTGTGAGCAGCCCAGTCACCGCGAACGCCCATTTGTAAAGACTGATTAAGAGCAACTGTACCACTTAGCATAATTGTTGCGCGAAGATCGTAGTTCTTTGGATCTTCAAGTAGCTTAGGTGCTGCATCTTTAATCGTGTTCAGTACAGAAAATTGCATGTTTTCTTGTAGCTCTGTGTCCGTTTCGGAATGGAGATATTGCTCAAGTACGTGTGACATCATATCCACCATACCGTAAACCGTTTGGTCTGTAGGTACAGAGTACGTATGCTCTGGATCTAAGATTGAGAATTGAGGATGAACGAGTGGGTGACCCCAGCCGTACTTCTCATTCGTTTCCCAGTTTGTAATAACAGAACCTGGGTTCATTTCAGATCCAGTTGCTGCAAGTGTTAGAACCGTTCCGAACGGAAGTGCAGCTTCAGGAGCAGCTTTCTTCGTTACGAAGTCCCACACATCGCCATCGTATTTTGCACCAGCAGCGATTGCTTTCGTGCAGTCGATCACACTACCGCCACCAACAGCAAGAATGAAATCGATGCCTTCGTTCTTACAGATCTCGACACCTTTGTGTACCGTTGTAAGACGAGGGTTCGGTTCTACACCGCTTAGCTCAGAAACCTCTGCGCCAAGCTCGTTCAATATATTCATCACGTTATCGTAAATGCCGTTCTTCTTAATGCTTCCTCCGCCGTAAACGACTAAGACACGCTTACCGTATTGCGGTATTTCTGTCTTCAGGGCCTCTAGTTGCCCTTTTCCGAAGATTAGTTTCGTTGGGTTTTGAAAAGTAAAGTTATTCAATGCTTTCTCTCCTTTCAAGCTAAATCACGTCTTATTATGCCTTAACTCTGTACTAAAATAAAGAAATCTGTTTGGCAATATTTTTTGTGAAAGGTATAACATTTCAAAATGGAGTTATCTTATACAAGAACACCTATGTAGAACTAAAGGAGGTATACTCATGAGTACTCTACAACGATTTACTCTTGCACTTGTTATTATTGGAGCGATCAACTGGGGGCTGATCGGTTTCTTCCAGTTCGACCTTGTGGCAGCCATCTTCGGAGGGCAGAACACGGCACTGGCTCGAATCGTGTATGGTCTTGTAGGACTTAGTGGTCTTTATTGCTTAACACTCTTATTCAAGCCAACAGAAGAACTATCAAGAGAACCTGATCGTTCCACAACCTAAAAAAGAAGGCAGCCATGTTGGCTGCCTTCTTCGTTAGTCATTACTTCTTAAGACGTTTGTTAAGTTGCGCTTGACGGTCGTTAGACTCTTTCAACCAGTCTTTAAGCTTGTCTTCAAGCGTGTTGAAACCTTGTGGAGAAGAAGCTTGTTGCTGTTGCTTCTTGTTACCGCCGCTAGCTGGACGAGGTTTCTTTTCTTGTCTTTCAGGTTTCGGCTGAGTAGCACGGATAGAAAGAGAGATCTTACCAGAATCTTCTTCTATGTTAAGAACTTTAACTTTAACTTCGTCTCCTACTGAAAGATGTTCTTCGATTTCTTTTACGTAGCCGTGAGAAATTTCAGAGATGTGAACAAGACCTTGCTTTTGGTCATCGATTGCTACGAAAGCACCAAAAGGCTTAATACCTGTTACCTTCCCTTCTACGATATCACCGACGTTATATTGTTCTGCCATGAAAACACTCCTAACAAATTTTTTCAACTTAACTAGTATAACACAGATTTCCTTCTAAAACAAAAGACACGATTTGTACTCACTAGAATCATACCGTTCATAATAGGGAATATCAAGAGAGAGAATATGGCGTTTCTCAAACTTTTTTCAAAACTATTTTAACAAGAATATCCGCTATAAATCCAGTCATACCTGCTTTACTGCGAAGTGGTAAATCATAACAGAATTTTTTGATATTGACGCTGGATGAACTGTTGGCTATAGTGTGTAAATGCGACTTATTACAATAGAGGTGACAATATGAGTACGAACGAGCAATGGTCTTCCCGCTTCGGGTTCATCCTAGCATCAGCAGGATCAGCAATCGGGCTCGGTGCGCTATGGAAGTTCCCTTACATGGCAGGTACGAATGGCGGAGGAGCTTTCTTCCTTATTTTCTTACTTTTCACATTCTTAGTTGGAGCGCCTATGCTCCTTGCAGAATTTGTAGTAGGAAGACATTCACAGAAAGATGCGGTAGCGTCTTACGAAGACATTTCAGGAAATCCAAAGTGGAAAGCACTAGGATACCTTGGAGTTGTAGCTTCATTTATCATTCTTTCGTTTTATAGCGTTATCGGCGGATGGGTTTTAACATACTTACTAAGAAGTTTCTCAGGGTCACTAACTGGCCTCGAAAATGACGTGTATGGCTCTCTATTTGAATCCATCATCGGAAATCCAGCAACCGCTCTGTTATCCCAGGCGGCGTTTCTAGCCATTACGATTTCTGTTGTTCAATTCGGCATCAAGAGAGGAATCGAAGCAGCGAGTAAGTACATGATGCCAGCACTTTTTATCCTTTTTATTGTACTTGTTGTTCGATCTCTTACACTTGAGAACGCGATAGAAGGTGTGGCTTTCTTCCTTCAACCAGATTTCTCAAGACTGACTGCTGAAGGCGTGCTCGATGCACTTGGCCAGTCATTCTTTGCTCTCAGTGTCGGGATTTCCCTTATGGTAACGTACAGTTCTTATCTCGATAAGAACTCGAATATTACAGGATCGGTCTTCTCCGTTGTAGGCTTGAACATTTTTATTTCGTTTCTTGCAGGTCTCGCGATTTTCCCAGCCGTATTTTCATTTGGCTTCGAACCTTCGAGTGGACCTGGACTGATCTTCACCGTACTACCAGCCGTCTTTAATCAGATGGCGTTCGGAAACCTTTTCCTAGGTACGTTCATGGCACTGCTTTTGTTCGCAACGTTAACCTCGGCGTTCTCTCTGCTCGAGATCATCGTTTCGACTGTCACGAAACGACAAGGAAATCGGAAAAAAGCAGCTTGGATCTCTGGGTTCTTCATCTTCCTTCTTGGAATACCTTCTGCCCTTTCGTTCGGGGTATTTGCGGAAGTCTCTCTTTTGGGAAGAGGGATATTCGATGTGATGGATTTTCTTGCGAGTAACTTGCTGATGCCGATCGGCGCATTATTCATCTCCATCTTCGTATCGTGGAAGATGAAAAAAGACATCCTCGCGAATGAAGTGATGATGAGCTCAAAAATCGGAAAAACCATTTTCCCGATCTGGTACGTACTGATTCGCTATTTTGTCCCAGCTGCGATCACGATCGTACTGATTACATCACTACTTTCATATTAATTTACGAAATCATGTATAAAAGACGGCGTAAATGGCTATAACAGTATTATTAAGCTATCTATATTCCCCCTTATTGATGACGAAGCGTATGCTTCGTCTTTTTTTTGCTCATAATCAGCTCTCTTTTAAGCCAAACTTATGATACAGAGTATATATAGGAGGGAGGACGAGGGAACATGTTCGTACAGTCTAAAGAAACGATCGATATACAAAATGTGACGATTTCGTATGAGTTTTATCGCGCGAATAAGCCAGATGCAGACACGCTCGTGTTCATCCACGGCTTTCTTTCATGTTCATTTAGCTTTCGAAAACTCTTTCCTCTCCTCTATACGGATTTCAACCTTCTCTGCTTTGATTTACCAGGGTTCGGTGAAAGCGAGAAAATCAGTTCGATCCACTACTCGCTTCATGAATACGCGAGCCTTGCAAATGACTTGTTGGAAAGGTTCAACATCGAGAAAGCCATTTTGATCGGTCATTCCATGGGTGGGCAAATCGCACTTCGTACATGCATCCAACACCCAGAACGGGTTAAAAAGCTTATTCTTCTCTGCAGCTCAAGCTACATTAAATCGTCATCGCTGCCACTGAGACTGTGCTCGTATCTCCCTTTTTTCCCTTTTTGCCTCAGTATCGGCATGAGTTCGATCAACATCCAAAAGAACTTTCAACACCTTGTCTATGACCATAAGCTCCTCACGCAAGAGGTGATCGATGGGTATACAACGAGTTTTAGTGAAAAAGGATTTTACAATGCCCTTGCCAAATTGGTTCGAGAACGTGAAGAAGATCTGTCTACGAGTACGCTTAATAAGATCAATTTTCCAATCCTGCTCATTTGGGGTGAAGATGATCGTCTCGTCCCTTTGCGTGTAGGTGAACGAATGAAAAAGGATTTACCTGATGCTGAACTACTCGTTTTTCCACATACAGGCCATCTCATATCAGAAGAGCATCCTGAGAAAACCGCAGATGCCATCCGATTGTTTTTGGCAAAATAAATACCGCTCCATAAGTTGGAGCGGTTACTTGTCTGTAACTAATTGTGTTTCGTCTTTAAGAAGGATACTCAAAAATCCTGAAGTGATTAAAAACGCAGCAGGTATAATATAAAAGACGGATAAAAAGATAATGCCTCCTACTGCAGAAACTAGCAAACAGAATCCCCCGACGATCGGACGTGACCTCACGAGATAGCAACCGCTGATCGCCACAATAGGAAAAAGAAACGCGATTATAGATGAAAGATCTTGTAAGTGAAATAGAGGTATAATATCGAATCTGGAAAGCACTGCTGCAATGACACTCAAAACACTACCAGCTAGTGCCAGTCTAAACATGCGTTTTTGTTTCATTCTATTCCCTCTCTCGTATTCGGAAGCTGAGTCATATAAACTAATTCGATTTAACCGTCGTTCATCCTGCCTTCTTTGTCTACATTCATCTATTTTATCATGAAATATGTAGGAGCTAGAGGTAGAATTAGAAACATAACATGCGTTAAACCATCGAATTGTTCTTATTTCCATTTTAGTAGTTATCTTACAATTAAGCACTAGCTATTCGGTATTTTCTTATATAATTCGTCAATATTTCCAAGGAAATGACGAAATAAAATTGCTAAACTCATCCATTTCCCCCATTAGCTCAAAGATGGTAGATTTATCTCTCCAAGACATAAATCTACCATCTTCCATTGAAAAATGATATAACACAAACAAAAGATTTTTTCGCTATAATAAATGAAAGATTAATTGAGGGGATTTTCACATATGTCGTTCCGTATTTTACTAGCGATTACTTTCCTTATTCTCGCCGGGTGTCAATCGAATCAGAATTCAGAAGAAACGATTACGATCGCTGCTGCTTCCAGTTTAAGTGATGCGATGGAAGAAGTGATCGAAACATATGAGAAGACAAATGACATTGATATCTCCCTACACGTTGCTTCTTCAGGGGTATTAGCGAATCAGATCAAACAAGAAGCGCCAATCGATGTGTTTGTTTCTGCCTCAAGCGAACATTTCAATGCGGTTGAAGATGACATTGACTCTTCCTATCGAACAGAACTTTTAAGCAACTCTTTAGTCCTTATTTCTAAAAAGAATTCACCGATTACAAAATGGGATGACCTTTTCTCTTCAGAAACGAAGAGAATCGCGATTGGGACACCTGAAACGGTCCCTGCAGGTGCATATGCAAAAGAAGCCTTCACATCGATGGGGATTTGGAACGACCTAGAGGAAAAGCTAGTCTACGGAAAAGATGTTAGACAAGTTCTTACATATATAGAAACAGGCAATGCCGAATCAGGAATCGTCTATAGTAGCGACCACAAGGTTTCAAAGGATGTTAAGATTGTTTCTGAAGTACCGCAAGAACACGTTCCACCGATCACGTATCCTGCTGGTGTTGTGAAAGATGCACCGAAAGCTGCTCAAGCATTCTTCACCTATTTAAAAAGTGAGCAAGCGATGCAAATATTTGAAGACTATGGATTTAAACGAAACGAGTGATTCACGTGCCCTCTTCTTTTATCGATCCTATCCTTATTTCATTAAAAATTGCGACTGTCTCAACGATCATCGTCACGATTCTTGGCGTAGCCGTTAGTCGTTTTATGGCGAACCGAACGTTTCGAGGAAAAAGTATAGTCGATACACTGCTCATGCTTCCCCTCGTCCTGCCTCCGTCAGTTGTTGGGTTTCTCCTGTTAATTGGATTTGGAGCAAGCAGTCCCGTTGGCAGATGGATTGAGGCAATCTTTCACCATCCGCTCGTCTTTACCTGGCAAGCTGGCGTTCTAGCGTCAAGTGTCGTGGCGTTTCCACTCATGTATCAAACGGCACGAATTGGTTTTGAAGCCATCGATTCGAATTTAGAGGATGCTGCAAGGGTTGACGGAGGTGGGAGATGGAAGGTGCTATGGTACATTTCTCTTCCGCTCTCATTGAACGCACTGCTATCAGGGGTCATTCTTAGCTTCGCTAGGGCTTTAGGAGAATTTGGGGCAACACTGATGTTCGCAGGTAACCTGCCTGGTAAAACTCAGACGATGCCGACAGCGATCTACGTGGCCATCGATTCTGGAAAAATGGGATTAGCATGGTCATGGGTCGCGATTACAATTCTGATCTCGATGGTGATGCTGTTACTTAGCTACCGCGTAAGCGCGAGGACATAAAAAAGGTGACGGGCACCCGTCACCTTTTTTACTTATTTCTGCTTGTGAAATGGATTACCGCTGATCACTTTTCTTGTATCATCTGTAAGTTTGAATGGTGGCTTGATTTCGCCAACGGACGAATTAGAGGGAAGAACAGAGCTACCATCATAATGGATTGGTTTGTCGTTCATTCAATCGCCTCCTTGCGTTTTATCAGTACACGTTAATCTTCCATATCTTTTACAAATCCCCTCTTTTCTACACTCAACTTTTTACTTCCAATTTAAGATCGTCCTAAATAAAAAGACGTTCCTTGGTTTAGGAACGCCCCTACATTAAAGTTGTAGCTAAATAAATCACCACTGGCATTGTCACGAGACTCGATAAGGTTGAAACTAACGTGGCACTCGAGACATTCTGAGGTTCAGTTTGGAATTGGATCGCATACATCGTTGTGTTTGCAGCAGTTGGTGTCGCTGCCATGATGATCATGATCTGTTTTGTCATTGTATCCACAGGCATCAGTAGGACGATTCCTGTTGCGATGACCGGTGCGATCATTAGT
Organism: Anaerobacillus sp. ABR4_321; assembly: GCF_056158505.1. NCBI lineage: Bacteria > Bacillati > Bacillota > Bacilli > Caryophanales > Bacillaceae > Anaerobacillus > Anaerobacillus sp. ABR4_321. Next base: position 1,516,499 of record NZ_JBSWTK010000001.1, on the reverse strand, counting down.
TTTAGAGAAAGGGCGGTCGATAGCTTTCGCCAGTCGATCGATTTCACGGTGATATTACGAAGTTGCATACCGAGCGTTACCATGATGACTGGAATTGCAGCATCCGCAATCAAGTCTACCCCGCCTGCAATTGTGCCAAGCGGAACGTTTAACCATTGAAACAGTATCCCAACGATTGCGCCATACACCATCGGCATTCGCCGCACTGCTCGAAGCGCTGCCTTGAATCCATCATGATCCGGGCTACCTTTCGCAGCATAATAAACGCCGAGCGTACTCATCAGTAGCTGCTGTAGAACCATTAATACAATGGCCGTTTCCATTGCAACTGCTCCAAATAAAAACAGGATAAGTGGGGTTCCGTAGTTTCCGTTGTTCATAAAAGCGCTCGATAGGACAAGTCCACAACGCTCAGATTCTGTGAAGCGATAGATTTTCGATAGAATACTAACGATTGCGATCAATGCAAAACAGAGTCCGAGCATATAGAGTGAAAGATATCCATAAGACGAGTCGATTTCCTGCTCATAAAACGTTCGAAACACTAAGATTGGTACGAGGACATAAAGCGCGAGTCTGGATAATACTTTCGTCTCAAGTTGCAGAAAACGCTGCGCAACATACCCAACACCAAACACAAAAAAGATCGGTAACAAAATCGTGATGATCGACATACTCATTCTCCTTCACCTTGTAACGCATCCACTACTGATAAAAAGGGATCCAAAATGATGGATCCCTTTCCTTTCTACCCGTTAAACACGACGATTTTTTCTTCTGTCATTTCTTCGATTGCGTAACGTGGTCCCTCTTTTCCAGTTCCACTTTTCTTAACACCACCGTATGGCATATGATCAACCCGGTATCCTGAGGTATCGTTGATAATTAGTCCGCCAACGTGAATCTCATTGATCGCTTTTAGGGTGAATGCTAAATCGTTTGTGAATAGACCTGCTTGAAGACCGTACTCCGAATCGTTTACACGAGCGATTACTTCGTCCTCTGACTTGTACGTACTCACAGCAACCACTGGACCGAAGACCTCTTGACGACAAACTTTCATATCATCGTTCACGTTTGTGAGGATCGTAGGTTGATAGAAGACCCCGTCTCGTTTTCCACCGGTTTCGACTGATGCGCCTTGCTCAACCGCTTCGTTCACCCATCCTTCAACACGTATCGCTTCACGCTCTGCGATCATCGGACCGATATCCGTTGCCTCATCCATTGGGTCACCGAGGACCAACCCTTCCGTAACTTCCTTCATTTTGTTCAGAAATGCTTCGTAACAATCCTCATGAACATACACACGCTGAACAGAGATACAAACTTGACCCGCGTTGTTGAAACTCTTCTGTGCTGCTAGCGTTGCTGCCGTTTCGATGTCAGCATCGTGGTGAACAATCGTCGCCGAGTTGTTACCAAGCTCGAGTGAGACATTACGAAGTCCTGCTTTCTCCCGAATGTACTGTCCTACACGTGGACTTCCTGTGAATGTAAACATGTTCACGTCTTGGTTTGCGATCAACCATTCACCGACAGTCGAACCTTCACCTGTTACAAGGTTTAATCTACCAGCAGGAAGACCTGCTTCTTCCATGATTTCAGTTAAGAGAATTGCACTCACTGGGGTCACTTCTGCTGGCTTTAGAACCACGCTGTTTCCTGCCGCAATCGCTGGACCGATTTTGTGACAAACTAGATTAAGAGGAACGTTAAACGGCGTGATAGCCGCTACGACACCGATTGGAAAACGTCTTGTAAATGCCTGACGTTGTTCAGAGCCAGGAGCTGCTTCAACCGGAACCCCTTCACCGTGGATACGCTTTGCTTCTTCTGCAGATACTTCAAGCGTAAGTGCCGCACGTCCGACTTCACCTTTACACTCAGCAAACGGTTTCCCTACTTCTTTAGCGAGCACTTCACCAAGCTCATCCTGACGAGCACGTAAGGTTGCGGCTGCCTTGATCAATACAGTATAGCGGTCATATGGTGAAAAAGGGGTTTTCAAAGCTTTTTTAGCTGCCTGGACTGCGTCGTTAACGTCCTGTTCTTCTGCTGCAGCTGTTTTTGCGGTAACTTCTTGCGTGTATTTATTTAATACATCATCTGTCTGTGTTTTTTCTCGCCATTCGCCATTAATATACAAGCCATATGTACGTACTGAAGTTTGTGTGCTCATCGATTCATCATCCTCCTCAAGAAATGGTAATGACCTTTTTGTTTATTAAAAGTTCTTCTGCTTTGTTCTGGCTACCAAATACACGGATCTTCTCTTGAACTTTTTCCTTCATTCTCTCTCGACCTCGGCCAAGGGAACTTGCAAGTACGATATCGTCAGGGTTCTCAGCAAATGCTTCTTGCACACCTCTTGTAAATGCCTGACGGAGTTCCGTATCAACATTTATTTTTGCGATTCCAAGTGAGATGGCACGCTGTACCTGTTCATCAGGAACATCAGAACCACCGTGAAGAACAACCGGACGTTTAACCGCCTCAACAATTTCCTTTAAACGATCAAAGCGAAGGTTCGGTGTTTGTTTGTAGATACCATGGGCCGTTCCGATTGATACAGCTAGATAGTCCACATCTGTTGCTTCAACAAATGCAACAGCCTCTTCGGTCGTTGTAATGAGTGCATCTTTTTCATCAACCGTGATGTCATCCTCAGTTCCACCGATCTTACCGATTTCACCTTCTGATCCAATTCCTAGGGCTCTTGCGATATCCACCACTTTTTTCGTAGTAGCGGTGTTTTCTTCAAACGAAAGACCTGAACCGTCGAACATCACAGATTGAAAGCCCATTTGAACGGCTTGCATCGTTTGTTCGAACTGACGACTGTGATCGAGGTGGATTGCTACTGGAACGGTGTAATTTTTTTCATACGTGTCGATCAGAGCTTTTAATGCTTCCATTCCAAGTGTTTGGATAACCTTTTGCCCGACCTGAATCATGATCGGGGCTTTTTCCTCTTCTGCCGCCTCCAATATCGCGACGACAGTCTCTGCGTTATGTGCACTGAAGGCACCTACTCCGTACCCGTTTTGAAAAGCATGGTCAAGCATCGTTTTTCCATCAATAAATGGCATGTGATATGCTCCCTTCTTATCGTTTCAGTTCAATATGGTAGTGGTACTGATCGCTTCTATATTTTGTTCTTGTGTATTCCATGGGATGATCATTCAGCCCATAACTGAGTCGTGTCATTTCTAGTAACGCCTCTCCAGGTCGAATCGCAAGCAAATCTGCTTCATCGATCGTCGCGTTCATCGCAGCGATACGTTCGTTCGCACGATTCAAATAGATTTGATCGTTCTCTAAAATTTCATAGTACTTTGCTTCATTCAAGTCATGCTTCATTAAGAGTTGGCCGATTTCTTCCGGCCAGCAGCTACGCTCGAGTGCAACCGGGGTATCATCGGAAAAACGGATTCTCTCAATTAAAAGGATAGGAGCATCTTCTGGTACTTGCAGCATTTCTTTTTCATGGTAAAGATTCGTTTTAAACTCTGCTCGAATCAATTTTGATCTTGGAACAGAACCTCGATCCATTACTTCTTCTGCAAATCCTTTTAGCTGGCCGAGGTTACCAACGAGCTGTTGAGGTTTAACAACTGTACCCCTGCCCTGTTTCTTCTCTAGAAGACCATTTTGTACAAGAACGGTGATTGCCTGACGGATCGTTGTCCGACTGACACCAAATTCTTTTATTAATTCTTGTTCGGTTGGGATCAATTCATTCGCTTTCCATGCTCCGCTTTGAATCCGATCGATCAAGATATCTTTTATTTGTAGGTAGAGGGCTTCACCTTTAGTAAACTGTTCATTCGACATACACTTCGTCTCCTTTTAGCGGTGGAGGATAGACTGACACATCCTCTCCTATCAGCGGTTTCAACCACTCATAGTACAGCTTTCGATTTTGTATGAACTGCTCAGGCATCACGCGTTCACCTGCTTTTACAACAGCTTCGAGCTGAACAGGAATCATGCGAGCAGCATATCGATGGTGGGAATGACGAGTGATGGAAACCATAACATTCGATAACCCATCACGAATCCATTCTGCACCAACTCTACCTACAGTATAAGCTTCTTCACGATCGATGTCAGATACAACAGCTGAAAAACTGCGCTGATTCATTCCTAAAAGCTCTGCTCTCGTCATGACGTTGCACTCTTTTTTTAAATAAGCGGCAATGTCATTTGAAATTCCACCAAGAACTGGTCTCCCATCAACGATTTCCCGTTGCACCTGTGTGCCCTGACTCCACGTAACACCTTCACTCACAACAACAGTCGCATGACCATAACGACTGAGGGCGCTCGTGACTCCTTCCAATAGAGCCTCTCGCTCAAGTGGCCGTTCTGGAATCGCGATAACATGTGGTCCATCCTCTTCGTATTTTTGAAGAAGACCTGAGGCTGCTGCTAGCCATCCAGCATTTCTCCCCATCGTTTCGAGCACGCGAACTTTCTCAAAGTTCTTCATCGATGCGAGGTCGCGGCTCATATCTCTCGTTGCCTGCGCAACATATCTGGCTGAGCTTCCAAATCCAGGTGCGTGATCGGTTTCACCAAGATCATTGTCGACCGTTTTCGGAAGCCCCAGGACTTGTAAGGGATAATTCTGTTTTTTCGCTTCTCTATCGACTTTTTTCAGTGCTTCCATCGTGCCGTTTCCACCAATAAAGACAAGCGCATCAACGCCTTCTTTTTTAAGTCGACGAACACCGTTTTCAATATGCTCGACAGTGAGAGGATAGCGGCCTGATCCGAGACACGCACCTGGAACATCTCGATGAAGAGAAATGCTCCTCACCGTTTCATCATCGCCTCCAAAGTAGCTGCCTTCTGCCAATCCTTCATAGCCATTCTTGATAAAAAGCAGGGCGTGATCGCGTTCAAGCTCTTTAACAAACCCTGCGAGAGTAGCATTAATTACGGCCGTAGGTCCCCCCGCCTGGCCAACAGCGACCTTCTTCATGCACCCCACTCCTTCAGTTCTTTGTATAGACAGTGGTCTCTAGTCCTAGCTGTTTACCTAACTCGACTAGCTCCTCAGCCACGTCATCGTAAACGATCGCATAGTGCGGTTCGAAACCTTCTTCCATCAAACCGTACAACGTGTCGTTAATATCTGTTTCAAGTTCAACTTCCACTGACGTTCCGTTAAAACGCTGTGGTGTATCGAGCGCATTTCCTCGCATCACGAGAAGACGGTATCCCTCAGGCGTATACCCTACTCGGAACATCGTCACGCGCCCTGGCTTCAATCCAAACTCCATCGTGAAACCAAGCTTACGGTTTGGATGTACACCAGGTTTTGCCCCTTGATCAGGATGTGCGAGTGAATAAGCTCCTGCTCCGCAGTGCCAGAACACAACAGAATTACTCGCTTCATTCACGTGTACCATGTCTCCAAGGTATGGTGCGCTACCTGTTAGCTGTTGCAGGATGAACATGGAGACAGAGCCGTGAATGTCTGACTCACACGACGACACCACACCATCTTCTGTAAATTGAGACAGTGTCGAGCATGCTGCAGCCCCGAGTTCGTTGAAAAAGTCTGGCCAACAGCGAATAGCAAGGGCAGAAACGTCTGCTTCATCGATTTGTTCCTGAACGTATGTAGTAAACTGAGCGAAACGCTGTACCGTCTCCTCATTACGATTCAGTCCGATGACCTGCTGTTCTGCTCGTTCGATTGCACCTTCCCATTTTTCACGTGGAAGCTTCACACACTCTTCAAACGCTTTGTTAAGGTCAAAATTCTTCACGGTGACTCCTAACTGCTTATGAAGAGCTTCTTCATCTGTTCCTGAGAAGAAAAAGCCTGGAGGATGTTCTCCGATTACACCGATTCGTAGTCCTTTGAGGTCTTCGATCACCTTTTGGACTTTGAGTTGAATCTTCAAGCGCTTTTGAACCTGTGCTTCGTCTGCATTTCCAAATACAAAACTGAACGGGTGGCTCGCACACCTAAGAACATGACTCGTGCTATTGCCGCCAGTTAGTGAATTCAATCGTAACCTTCCGCCAACGCTCGGCTCTCTTACTGACCAAACGACAACTGGCGCGTCAACCTTCTTAATGAGTGCTTCAACAAATTCCCCATCTGCAAACGTAACGCTCTGATAAATACTTGCGATAATTTCGTCATTGTTAACGGTATCAAGAAACGCATCAAGGTCCTCTGGAGAAGTGATGATCTCATCAGGTTCAATGACATTCTCTGTTACATTATGGAGAAATTCAGAGCTTTTCTTTCTCTGAACTTCCCCCGCTTCAAGATCAAATGTTTTTCTTCCGATCGGTACATACAAAATGCTCGTTTTTGGCACGATTGGTCACAACCTTTCTACGCTGTTCGTTACCTACACTGTATCATAAGTAATAACCTTTTAAAATAGGTTATTACCTTTTATTATTCTATTTCATATTTTATTTTCGGCAGCTTTTTTGAAAAGATCTGCGTACGTAGAGTTTTTACGATAAAAAACTGGCGTTTCACCGAGTGGTGCGTCTACTTCAATCGTGCCACCATTCGTCTCTTTCCCACTCCAAAAGTGTACCCACTCGTCTTCAGGAAGGTAGACACTCCACGTTTCTTTTCCTTCTTCGTATACCGGTGCAACTACAAGGTCAGCCCCTAGCATGTACTGATACTTAATGTCATACGTTTTCTCGTCATGTTCATACTCCATAAACAATGGACGCTGCATCGGAATACCTTTTTCCGCATTTTCTTTTGTTAGTGCTTTTAAGTAAGGCTTTAACGTCGTGAATACATTCGTCATCTTCACAAAGTGATTCAGCGTTTCCTCGTCATGGTCATACTGACAGCAATCATCCGGACGATTCCCTTCATGAGAACGCATAACTGGTGTGAATGCCGCCATATCGACCCACCTAAGGAGAAGCTCTTTGTTCCGTTTGTTGCCGTGAAGACTCGTGTATCCGCCGATATCACTGTGATGAACACCGTTACCGCTCATCCCAGCAGATAGCGCTGCAGGAATAACAGATGCGAGACCATCATCAAGACTCCAATCTACGCTTTGATCTCCTGCCCATAGAAGTGGACAATACCCCTGCGTACCGGAATAACCTGCACGCATGAAGTATACGATATCTCCCCAGCGACCTGCTTTTTTCACTGCATCATGGTTGATTTTTGCCCACATGACTGGCCATGCGTTATGCATCATCGTCGCGGACTCGCCACTATGAAGCTTCAGGTCTGTCGGAAGATACTCACCGAAGTCAGCCATCCAGCCATCCATTCCAAAGTCGATCATGTTTTCTTTAATAACGTTTTGATACCATTCGCACGCTTCGTCGTTTGTAAAATCGACGACTCCACAGTCGAATTCACCGAAGTCTACAACATAATCGCTTCCATCTAGCGCTGTTGCAAGATACCCTCTTTCATAGGCTTCTTTATAAAGATGTCCTTCAACTGCAACGTATGGATTGATATAGCCAAGGAACTTGATCCCTTGCTGCTTCCACTCTTTAATTTTTTGATCGAGTTCTGGATACATTTCAGGGTTCCACTTCCAGTTCCACATCAGTCGCTTGCCAAATGACGTCTCCCGTTTCCCTTGCCAATCTTGACACCAAAGAGCACCGATCTTCATTCCTTTTTCTAGTGCACGATCAATTTTGTTTTGAACGATTTCCGTGCCACCTTGCATACCAAGCCAGATGCCATCGAACGTCCAGTCAGGAAGCTCCGGCTGTCTTCCAAGACGAGCCGTTAGCTTTTCTACTAAACGTTTATACGACTCACCTGTTTCAAAAAGAATCGATGCAGGTGCTTCCCAAATATGAAGCTCGTGGAAATCATCACGCTGAAAATCAAAATCTGCGAAGGCAGTTGTCTCTACATGACAAAAATATTTATTAGTAGATACATAGGTTGGCTGAGGGTAGTTAGTATTGTAATAATCTCCACCCGCTTGATCCTTCACGTCTGCTTGCCATGTGGTGTACGTAGACTTGTTACGACCAACACCCGGCTCTGATGTCCAAAGCGGAAAGTTCTTTCCACGCAAGTTGAAGTAAGATAACTGCTCTCCACAACCATAAACTTTCTCTTCTGCATCTGCCGCGACACGTACCCAGAAACGATTGAAGAGGGGGTCAACGAGTTCGAATGAAACCCGCAGACCTTCTCCATCTTTTTTTAGGACCATCGTTAGAAGCTCGTGATCATGTGAGAAGTGACGGAACGAAATCCTACACGTTTCTCCCTCATGTCTTACAGTTGCATATCGAAGCGCTACTCTCTCAACCACGTAATCTTTTATTTTGAAATTCCCTCTATACATATCGATCGTCTCTTCGCCACTCCCTACAAAGATGAAAGGTTTTGCTGGAGAGTGCTTAAACAATAAACGACCGTCTAGTTGTACGTCGAATTCTTCTCCATTCTGGTTCACTTCAAATAATTTTTGAGCCTCTTTTGTTTTCAAAATAAACGCCTCCTACAACATAGTGATTTAAGCACTTCTAAACTTCTTATCTACTTCAACGGCTTCATTGTGCTTCCGCGTTACATAACTCGAATATTTCTTGTTCCATGATTTGAGCGCAAGTACGTAGCAAAGGGCCCCTGCTAACGTTGTTCCTAGCATGGCTGGCCAGAACCATCCGGACGCGATTCCTCCTGCATACGCAACGCCGATCGGTGAAAACAGAATGTATACCATCACAACAAGACTGATAAGAACGACCGCAACCGGCATCGTATATTTCCAAGGCACCATATCTACTTTCGGATTCGCTCGGAACTGATAGGCCTCTTTTAGCGGGCGAATTTGACCTACTACCATCATGATTGCCACTTCGATCACAAAGAGAATTGCTGAAATGTGGATGAAGTTCATGGTGATCTCAATACCAAACATCTGTGTTAAGCCCCATACGAGCATATAGTACGTGACGACGTGGAAGATAATTGCTATCTTCGCACCGAGCGCTGGTATTCGTTTTGAAACGATACCGACCAGAACGATAGCGATAATCGGAATGTTAAAGAATCCAGTAAAGCGGCGGATGAGGTCCCAAAGACCATCTGGAGCGTTCATCAACATCGGCGCGATGAAGAACGAAATGAGCGCGAGAACGCTTCCAAAATATTTACTCACGTTGATCAATTGACGGTCAGTTGCGTTTTTGTTGATTCCTGCTTTATACACATCGAGTGCAAACATGGTTGCTGCACTATTTAGAAGTGAGTTAAAGCTTGAGAATACTGCTCCGAGAAGAACAGCAAGGAACAAACCAGACATGAATGTTGGTAGTAAGTTTGATACGACGGTCGGATAAGCGAGATCGACAGGATCCATCGAACTGCCGTATAGATGAAAAGCAATAACACCAGGGATCATCATCATGAACGGAACAGTCAACTTATAGAAGCCTGACAGCAAAACACCTTTTTGTCCTTCAGCAAGGTTCTTTGCCCCAAGCGTCCGCTGGATAACGTACTGGTTCGTGCCCCAGTAGAACATGTTCATAAAGATCATACCGGTAAAAATCGCAGAGAACGGAACGGAGTCTGTACTCGAGCCAATTGAGTTTAGCTTTTCAGGACTTTCTGTAGCGATCGTCTTCATTCCTTTTAGAAAATCGCCATCGCCTAGTGCGAAGAACCCTAAAACAGGAACGATTAAGCCGATGAATAGAAGTCCGATTCCATTCAATGTATCAGAAACAGCAACTGCTTTTAGCCCGCCAAAGATCGCGTATAACGCGCCAATAATTCCGATCACCCAAATAACGAGCCAAACCGATGATTCAAATGAGATGCCAAATAATGATGGCACGTCGAACAATCTAAGAATAGCAAGAGCACCAGAGTATAAAACAGATGGAATCGTGACAAATACGTATCCTAGCATAAACAGAATCACCGTATACCTGCGAACGCTTTCATCATAACGTTTACTTAAAAATTCAGGAAGTGTGGAGAAAGCACCGCCAAGGTATCTAGGTAATAATATGAGAGCCATAATGACAATTGCAAATGCAGCAGTGACTTCCCAGGCCATGTTGGATAAGTTCGTTCGGTAAGCTTGTCCATTCAGCCCGATGAGCTGCTCCGCTGATAAGTTTGTTAATAAGAGTGAACCAGCGATGAAGCCTCCTGTAAGTCCGCGACCAGCTAGAAAGTACCCATCTGAATCATTGACTGAATTTCTAGTTTTCAAATAGGAAACCCAGGCTACGAGTGCCATGAAGAAAACGCATGAGACAAGTGTAAAGGTGATACTAGACATTCAACTTCCTCCTTTGTTCTTTACTCGGATATGCAACCGTGATGTTTTCACCAACAATTCCGTTATGTGCTCCTAGTTTCATGAAGCGCTCATGTTCTTTATGTGCAAGAAGCCATTTATTTCTCATAAAAAGCAGAGGATCATATCCTTTTTCATCATCATCTAACGGCGTATTCGTTCCCTCTGGTAGAATCACCGCACATTTAAACCCAGCTTCGCTTACTTTACAAGGCGCAAGGTGCAGTGTGGTCTGATACATTTCAATTGTAGAACCTGCTGGAACAAAGAATGCCTTGATTTTCTTTACGTTGTAACTATTGTCGAATATATCATTCGTATGACCAAGTAAGAGAACCAAATCGGTTATCGCAACGTTAATTTCACTTCCTTTATGATACTCAAGACCCCCAAGTGAAGAATTATTTCCATTACAATAACCAATTTGTACCTTCATCCCTCCATAATAGCGTTTTTCAACGAAGCTTTTGAGAGCTTCATCCTCTAGATCTGGATGAGATGGAACATATCGATTCCCTTCTTCAGGAATGACCGTCTTTTCCATATGTTGAGCCACATCATCATAAGGGAAGTCACTAAGGACTTTTCCATAGGGAATGAAAGCTTCACTATGTACGTTTTCTAACTCAAGGTGCTGATTCAATTCCGCTAACACATCAATCACATCGAATCCCTCCGCTCATTAGTAATAACGTTTATGCAAACATCATAACCTTTTACACATTATATTGTAACCGCATACAAAAATGCAACAGTTTTTAGAAAATTGTTTAAATGGAATTGAATGGAGCATTAGCAGGCATTAAAAAAGACGTTCCTTTTTTTAGGAACGCCAATTTCTAAACTATAAAACTTTTATGATTCCAAATAAAAACTTAGTTTTCTTCGCCCTCTTCATCAGGGACAGGTGTTGGATAGATTTCTTTCTTGATATAGATCTTCTCGATCGCCCCTTCTGTTCCCTCATCTTCCACAGCGGAAATCGTTACATCTGAGAACCCGCCGATCAAATAAAACGTCACAGGGTCTTCGAAGGGATTCGAGCCTTTTTTCAATTCTTTAATATCGAACCCGAGGCTTGCGAGTAACATGCGATTATCTTCTGGGTATTGCAGCCCTTCTGGATAGTACGTTATCTCTTTTGCAATATTCTCTTCAAACGTTACTTCTCCATTTTCAAACGTCATGACCATTGCGTCTTCTGTATTGTTTTCAAGTTCTTTATCTAATTTGTTCGTAAATTCTTCTCGAGATAGCCCGAGTAAACCTGGAACATCGATGATTTGTTCGATCGAATCGATATCAAAATCGACCTCTTCTTCGAGCTTCGCTTCTTCCGCTTTTTCCTCAGCAGGTACTTCTTCTTCATGCTTAGGGACTTCTTGCTCGACGTCTCCATCCTTTTTACCTGAGACTTCTTCAGATGAATCCATAAATCCAGGGACTCCCCAAACGAGCAAATAAAGAATGACCCAAAAGCCTGCATATAACGCAGCTCGTTTCCTCGTAACTGAACCGATGAACGGCTTAATAATATTGATTGTCATAAACAGAAAGGCAAGTATTACGATGATTTTCAAAACGTCCATATCATTCTCCTCCTCCCTTAACTATAGTGTGAGCATCGATCGTAGACAACTGTTTTATTGAATTTTCACATGAAAAAGAGGGATACAAGAAAAATTATCCAACTACTTAGTAATGGACCTAAGAAGGAGGGTTTCGTTCATGACAACAGACCGTTTTGAGCACGCACCAGTAAAGAAATATGATGATGCGCGCGTAGAGATCATAACTGCAGATCTTCTACTATGTAGCGGAAGTTATCCAGTAAGTAATATCATAAAAAAAGTTTCGAACTCTCGCTTTAGTCATGTGGGACTATTATTCAGATGGATGGATCGCGTCATGATGATGGAAAGCGTGGAAAGTTACGGTGTACGCATCATCCCTCTTTCTCACTATATACAAGACTATAAAAATACTGGCGCACCATACAAGGGAGATCTCTATCTCGCGAGACATAGTGGTGTAAAGCATTTAACGAATCAAAAGACGGAAGCGATGCTGAAACGGGGAGCGGACTTATCAGGGAAACGTTACGATCATGAAGAAATACTGAAGATACTCGCAAGTGTCGTGATGGGCGACTTACGCTCGATTCCTAATGATCGCTATATTTGTTCAGAGTTTATCCATGAGTGCTACAAGCAGGCTGGTCTTATTTTTCCTGATGATGGACGTGGATTTATTTACCCTAAGCATATCGCTCAAGCACCAGACGTTCAGCCTCTCTATCGATTACGTTTTTAATGCGCCTATTTCTCTTCTAACTTGTACACTTCGTCCAATCGCATAAAATTGGAAATAATATACTATTATTAATGCACAGTTAATGGAGGGATTAGGTTGAAACGAATCATCATAGACCCTGGACATGGGGGGTCTGACTCAGGTGCAACGTATAAGGGGTTTTTTGAGAAAACGTATAACCTATCGATCGCTCTACTCGTCAAAGCTACGCTCGAATCAAGATATGAAGTAGATATCATTTTAACGAGAACAGCGGATCAAACGGTTTCGCTAAAACAGAGAACTGATTTTGCGAATGCAAGGAATGCTGATTTTTATCTTAGTATCCACAACAACGCAGCTGGAGGACGAGGTTTTGAAAGCTTCATCTACAACAGAACCGTCCCTGCGGAAACCGTTCGAATCCAGAATGTTATTCATGATACCATCGCTTCTACTATTCTCAATAAATATAAAATCCCGAACAGAGGAAAGAAACGCGCGAACTTCCATGTGTTACGCGAAACAAAAATGAATGCCCTGTTACTTGAAGTCTTGTTTGTAGACAATGACACAGACCTGAACCTATTAAACAATTCAATTTTTATAAAAGATGTGTCTACAGCGATTGCAGAAGGTACTGCTAAAGCATTGAACCTACCCAAAAAGACGCCGCCACCTTCAGGAACGCTCTACAAAGTCATTGCCGGATCATTCACAGAAAGAGAAAATGCTGAAGAAAGAGCAGCATTCTTAGCTACCAAAGGTTTCGATTCATTCATCACATCACTCGTTATCAAGGGAACCACTTACTTCCGCGTTCAAGTCGGTGCCTTTTCTGAGAAATCGAATGCAGAAGATCTCGTTGCGAAATTGAAGACGATCGGGATCGAATCGTTCATCTATACAGAAGGTACAGTCGAACCACCGCCCCCGCCAGAGCCTCCCGAGCCAGAACCTGACAAAGGGTATCCGATCGCTGGTAACAGCGAACTAGCTGCAGCACATATGAACAATTATGCTAGGTCGGTAAACCCAGAAGCCCCATTACTCGCCGCTTATTATCTCGTACACAGTAAACGCTATGGCATTCGAGGAGATATCGCATTCGCTCAAGCTCTACATGAAACGAACTTCTTCCGCTTCACAGGAGATGTGACGCCAGAACAAAACAACTATGCAGGGATAGGCGCTACAGGTGGAGGAGCAAAAGGAGCTTCGTTCGATACACCTTCAGACGGCGTACTCGCACACATCCAACACCTTTATGCATACAGCTCAAAAGATCCGATTCCAGCTGGCGAAAAACTAGTAGACCCTCGCTTCTCATTAGTACAACGAGGATCTGCTACAACGTGGCAAGCATTGAATGGGAAATGGGCGGTGCCAGGCACCACTTATGGTGAAATGATCCTAACGCTATACAAGAAAATGGTTCAATCGTCGATCACAGACATGGAGACGGCGATCGAGAAACTGAATAAAGTTCTTAAAGATATCATCATCTAAACGTTCGGGTTGGGTAAAACACCAAAATAAAAAAACCATTCTAAATTGATTAGATTGGTTTTTTTAATGCTTATCGATTCTTTTCCACCTATCCCTAACTTCCGGTATTGAGAAAGCTATAAAATAAATCATACCAAATAAAGTATGTATTATTAAACCAGTGAATAATTGATTAGGTGGGATAGGAGGTTTCACCTCAGGTTTGAATATGGAAACCATCCAAGGAGTCCCAGTCATTATTACTACAAACACTATGTTCATTGCGTAGAATATAAGGTAAAAATACATACCTTTTGTTAAGTTTGATTTTTTTACAAGCTCAGTACCCATATTACTAATCGGACTACCGTTTTTTTGAGGATCTGGCATCTGAGAAACCAAAATTAAATTAGGTAGCATTTTTAGAATCACGTTCCTTCCAGTCTATATATGCACCTATCATGCCAGTTAAACCTGCTATAAATCCAGAAAGTGAGGGGAATGGTGCTAAAATGCCTACAAAACCAACAACGGCAAAAATACTCATAATTAAGATACTCATCATCCAAAGAAATGAATAGTACCTATACAATGAGAATTTAACATTAAGCATTTGTATGACCTCCTCCTTATCTGCATTTTCATCGTTAACTATTCTAACATATGCGTCTTCTTCCGGAAGATTGACCGTGATCTCCGAAACTTTTGCCTCTTTCATAAAATCATTCATCTCAATCAAGTACTTCCTTGAAAGATATTTCTCTACTCCAGAGGTCTTGGATTTATTCAGTTTGGATATTATCCAATCCCCGCTCCTATCCAAATTTTCTGGCTTATTTTTATTTAAAAGTCCTTCAAAAGAAAATGATTCTTCATATGTATTCATGTCATTCCCTGTATTCTCATCATTGAAGCCTAATTCAGTATCATTGATTCTAAAACCAGTGGAACTCATGTTAACATCTTTTTTTAACTGTTTAGTGGGCATCATAAAATCAACCACCTATCATTTCTTCAACCGCCATGAGCTTATTAGTAGCTGCATCCATTGCACTTAACATAAATCCATTGAAATTATCAATTGTAAGTGAATCCTCTTTAAATACATCTATGTCAATTACTAGTAAGCTTTGTTGGCTATGCGAAGCTCCACTTGGACTAACATGAACCGAGGCATTGGTCTCTGTTCTCAAAGAGATATTTACAGTGAAATCATTGTAGCTAGTCACAAACTGAATCATAGGATTATCAATATTCCCACCGAAAGAATGCTCTTCAATTTTCAGAAAACTAGATTTCAGTGCAGCCACTGCTGAATGATGATTAGGAAACGGTTTTCCGAAAAAGAACCTCAATCCAAAACGTGAAAATTCCTCAATGTCTAGATGCATCCTCACTTGGTCTAAAACAATTTTTGCCTTGTTTTTAAAATTACTGAATTGAGGATTTTCACAATCTACTGAAGTTCTATCAGCCTGTATCGCTGAAAATGCTTCCATTTTAGGATTAATGACCAATAATGCTCCGGTATTCTCATCTCTTTGATACTGTTGGAACTCTTTTCGCAACCCTTTTGCAATTTTATTGAGTGTTGATATATCATCAAATAAGAATGAGCGATCATAACGTGCTTCCACAAGAGCTTTACTCAGAGTAAGTCCTTTTTCTCTTAAGAAATCCTCCATTCCCAACATTCCCCTTTACTTATCTGCTTATAACACTATTCTACATATTACTATATACTTCCTCTGATAACATGTAAAATAATTACTTTTTTCAAAAAATAAATATTTACACATATAACTATTGATTGTTGACGCAACATAACGGCTTTAAAAATGAAAAATCAGAAAATTAAATTTACAGCAACGAAAGAGACAAATTGCGGCCAAACTTTATATTAGACATTGAAATAAGAGACTACTATTTGGGACATACCTAACATTTAGTCCCACGCAAAACGCTGTTCTTTCCATGGATCTCCATACATATGATAGCCATTCCGCTCCCAAAATCCTTGCTCATTCTCAGATTGAAATCGGATGCCTCTAATCCACTTCGCGCTTTTCCAGAAGTAGAGATGCGGAATCACTGCTCGCAGAGGATACCCATGCTCAGGCGTCAGCCGCTCACCGTTATGCGAATGAGCGAGTAAACTCGTTTCATGCAAAAAGTCCTCGATCGGAAGGTTCGTCGTCCACCCTTCTTCTGCAATGAGCATGACGAACTTCGCTTCTTCTTTCAGACCCACGTGTTCTGCTAGTACACGTGTCGAAACGCCTGTCCAGCGATTATCAAACTTCGACCATCCTGTTACACAGTGGATATCATTCTGTTTTTCCACTCTCTGAAGCTTGAGCACCTCTTCGAACGATAGCACAGTCGGTCGCTCGACTAACCCTTTGATTTCTAAACTCCAGTTCGATAAGTCATCGTTGTAGTAAGGAACATTTCCAACGTGAAGAACTGGCCACCCTGACGTTACCTTCTGATTCGGCGGTACTCGACCTTCATTCTGCTCTTTTTCCTTCCCAAAGTACATTTTTCACCCTCCCTATCCTCAGCATTTCCAACTATTTCTATCATAACAAAAACACAGGGAATTCCTCCCCTGTGTTTGCACATTAAAAGATCATGACCGCAATCCATCCGAATAGGATAAGCGGAATATTGTAGTGTAGAAACGTTGGAACGACCGTGTCCCAGATGTGATTGTGCTGACCATCCGCATTCAGTCCGGATGTTGGTCCGAGCGTACTATCTGATGCTGGCGATCCAGCGTCTCCTAGCGCTGCTGCTGTTCCTACGAGTGCGATGGTTGCCATCGGACTGAATCCTAGTTCCATGGCGAGCGGCACATAGATCGCAGCGATGATTGGAATCGTAGAGAATGATGAGCCGATTCCCATCGTGATGAACAATCCGACGATCAGCATCAATAGTGCAGCAAGAGCTTTGTTATCACCGATAACGCCAGACACCTGCGTGACGAGCTGGTCCACTTCGCCTGTTTGTCTTAGTACTTCAGCAAATCCATTCGCAGCTAGCATCACGAATCCGATGAATGCCATCATCTTCATTCCGTCTGTTAACACTTCTTCTGATTCGTTCAAACGGATGCTTCCTGTCACATATAAGACGATGATACCTGCGAGCGCACCGAGGATCATCGACTCAGTGGGAAGTTGAACTGCTAGTGTGACAACAACCGAGAGTAGAGCGAACGTAATGGAGCGTTTTGAATACGTACGTTCCTTCTGAGGTTCTTGCGAGATGGATAGCTGCTTATACGTTCTAGACTTGCGATACGTAATAAACACAGCGATGAATAGTCCCACTACAAGCCCAGCAGTCGGTAGCAGCATAGCGGTTGGAATAGAAGAGAGTTCGATGTCCATACCACTGTCAGCCATATTAGACTGAAGGATTCCGTGAAAGATCTTCCCGAATCCAGCTGGTAGTAAAATATAAGGCGCAGTCAACCCGAACGTAAGAACAGATGCTACAGCTCTACGGTCAACGCCTAGTTCATTCAGCACCTGTAAAATCGGTGGAATTAAAATTGGAATAAATGCAATATGCACGGGTACAAGGTTTTGAGAGAAACAAGAAATCAATAAGATAATGAACAAGATAAGTACTTTTGCAAGTCCCTTCCTTCGATCTCCACCTTGTCGGTTGACGACTTTCAAAGCCTTCTCAACCATGAGTTCCGGTAATCCCGTTCTTGATAATCCTACTGCAAAGCTCCCTAGTAATGCATAGCTCAAGGCAACTGTTGCTCCTCCCCCGAGTCCAGAGGTGAATGCGGCAACCGTGTCATCGAGTGACATACCGCCTAACAGGCCACCTACGATTGCACCGATAACGAGAGCGACAACAACATGTATACGAAAAAGGCTAAGCCCTAGCATGATGAGTACGGCTATAATAACAGCGTTCATTGATGTAACAACCTTTCATAACTTTTACTTTAGTTTGGTAAATCACTAATAAGTTAACACGAAAGAGGATGTGTGTCAAACTCAATTTACTTGCTCGATAAGTAAGTAGGGCAACAAGGATTGTTGATCAACTTTTTCAACTGAGCGTGCCTCGGAATGTGGTATAATAGACTGACAATTTTCAATGTGAGCGATGATGTTACAAACATCGATGTCCCAATGGAAAGGCTTATAGGGAGTAAGGTAATCCTTAGCAGATTGCATCATCAACCTTGTTCCTTTACTATTTCCATAGCTATCGTGGTAATGAGCTACTGATAGGTGCAATAAGCCTTTCACGAACGTGTTCGATCGATCTGTTAACCAGATTTCTTCTAAGAGATCGTGACATACATAAAACTCTTGTTCATTGAACGCCACAAGAAAATCATAAAACTCTTGGGGATACGGGTACTTCACCTTGAGGTCACCCCCTTACATGTGATTGAGTTGAAATGACTTCGGGTAAATCATACGTAAGATGAGAAAGGAAGATGTTTCACCAATGGAGATCTTATTTAATTTCCCACTTTGGGCAGCACTATTCGGTGTTTTTTTCGCTCAGTTCTTAAAAGTACCGATCTATTTTATTGCAACAAAACAAATCGATTGGTCGTTGATGAATTCAACGGGAGGTATGCCAAGCTCTCACTCTGCGGCAACAACAGCTCTCGCTACAGGTGTAGCATTTGAAACCGGACTTGATTCTCCAGTGTTTGCCGTGGCTGCGATGTTTAGTATCATCGTGATGTTCGACTCGACTGGTGTTAGAAGACAAACCGGAGAGCAAGCGATCGTGCTCAATCAGCTCGTACTCGACTTCAACAAATTCATTGAAGAAGCCAAAAGCTGGCCTCAGAAACAAGAGGGCGAGAAAGTAGAAGAACTGAAAGAGCTTCTTGGTCATAAACCGATCGAAGTATTGGTCGGCGGACTTCTAGGTATCGTCGCAACAATCATTCTTTATTACTTATTCAAAATCGGCTCATAAGGAGGACCTATGCGAATCGTTTCAATATGCCCAAGCAATACAGAACTCTGTGCGTATCTTGACTTAACTTCTCAACTTGTTGGTGTTGATGACTTCTCCGATTGGCCAGAATCGATTCAAGAACTTCCTAGGCTTGGTCCTGACCTTTCGATCGATATGGAAAAAGTTCAAGCGTTAGAGCCAGATCTCATTCTCGCTTCCTTAAGCGTACCGGGAATGGAGAAAAATATTGAAGCGCTCGAAGCGTTAAACTTGAATTACACTGTCCTGAACCCCAACTCGTTAGACGATATTTGCAACGATCTCGTAACGCTCGGAGAATTAACGAATAAACGAGAAGAAGCTGTTGCACTTACAGAACGGATAGAGCACATGATCGAAGAATATAAAGAAATCAGTGCCTCGATCGAACATAAGCCAGAAATCTACTGGGAATGGTGGCCAAAACCGATCTTCACGCCTGGGAAAACAAATTGGCTGACTGAAATCAGCGAACTAGCTGGTGCAAGAAACAGTTTCAGAGACGTAGAGCTCGCATCCGTACAAACGGATTGGGAAGATGTACTTCGTCGGAAGCCAGACCACATCTGTCTCGCCTGGGTAGGCGTACACCAGAAGAAGGTCAACCCAGTCGTAGTCAAAAAGCGTGAAGGTTGGGATGAGCTCGGTGAAACGCCGATCCACATCCTTGAAGAGTGGCTTTATTGTAGGCCATCACCACGGTTACTTACAGGGTTAGTAAAACTTGCCTCCATTCTACATCCTGATCACTATCCTGCTTACGACGGAAAAGACCCATTCCTTTCATAGATAGCACAAACGACGGAGATCATGATCTCCGTCGTTTTTAATCACTTGTTTTATTCAATAACTGTTGTCTGAATACCTGCATCGATTCATCTTCATTCAAAGACTGCAGCACTTCTTCTGTTAGTGAACCGTCCCCTTTTTTGATAACATACACTTCGATCGTCTTCTTCCCCCACTCATCGTATACATCCTGAACGGTATCGTAATAAAGGTCGATTCGGTTTCCAGTTATCGCACTTCCCGTATCTGCCACAACACCATATCCATAGCCTGGTATGAACAAGATCGTTCCGATTGGAAATGTATCTGGGTCTGCTGCGATCGTGGAGTAGAGATCTCTCGTCACTTTAACACCAGAATACGTAATCCCGTATGCAGGATGATCTGGTTTCTTTCCAGTAGATTCTACACCGGCTGTATATCCAGTTGCTGTTACGGTATGAACAGGAAACTGTGACCAATCCTGTGAATTATCAAGCGTTCTCGGCTTTTCTTCTGTTGTAAGTACTTTTTGATCCGGAAAGAACCAGTTGGTCAAATCGTTCAACGGTACCCCGGAAAGTAGTAAATATGTTGAAATAAGGGCTGCTAAAACTAGACTTGTGAAAAACAAGCCCTTTGTCATCACGATCAAAACTCGCACTTGCTTCACTCCTCTCATGGTCTATTCATGTCCAGAGAAAAGCAAAGCTATTCAGAAACCCATACGAAAAAAAGCTTCTGCCAGTGGCTGGCGAAGCTTTTCTAGAACATTTGATATCCTCTGACACGAAGCATACGAATTGCGACACCCGCAAAGATTGCTCCTACTAAGCCAGAAAGTAATATAACTGTATCTGCACTCCCTAAAGATATCAAGTCAGATCCAAGCGCTCGCAATGAGGTGCCTGGTTGAGAAAAATAATTGAAAAACGGAACATTATCAACGATCATGATTACGATAATCGGATATGCGACTGCCATGATCCACGTTGAACGCAACAGCATATTGAGCAAGAATCCGATTCCAAAAAACAATACGATAAAGAGCAGCATCGAGATGATTAGCTGTGGAATTGCCATCCTTTCACCTCCATTTAATCAATGTAAGTTTACTGGATTGCGCACTTTTAGTCAATGAACACAGCGTGAACAAAAAAACTAAGCGCGATTGGCGCTTAGTTTGTTGGATTTTGCTTTGCTCCACTACCTCCACAGTTATCGCATGTTTCCGATCCTCCAAGAAGTAGTTGAAAATACCCCTTCCCCTGGCAGTAAGGACAATCTGTTGCCTTTACTTTTCTTTGCTGTCTTCTCAAATCAACCACTCCTTTTCTTAATTTTCTGATAATATAACAAGAATGATTGAAAAAGAAAAACCTCAAATATGACCAAATACGTCCATGTAAGCGAATACAACCTTTATTATCAGAATATTCCGTCTGTAATCTAACAGTTTTTACGGATTATGAAATAACTTATAAGTGGTGTAGCCAAACTGATTTCCTGGGTTCATTTCAGTTTTGAATTCTTCCTTGTCGCCTAAGAAATATGGAATCATTGAAGATGTATCTGGGTCTCGAAGAAGCTCATCTTTCGTTAGAAAGCACGCTTTTTCGATCTCTCCCTCTTCTGCTTTCAAGTCGCCACCAGATTTTTTCATATAAAACACGACTAAGTTGTCGCTTATTTCGTTTTTGATAACGCCAGTCCTGATTCCTGCAATCCTAACCGGTTCAGCCACGATCCCGGTTTCTTCATGAATTTCACGAATCGCCGCTTCATCGACCGTCTCGCCTTCATCAACAAACCCAGCTGGAAACGACCACTTTCCTTTTAGACCACCATATTTCTTTTTCACAACTAAATATTTTCCATTCTCTTCAACGATGCCCGCTGCACCTAACCAGACGTTTCCTCTCTTAGTCAAGCAATCATTCCCCCCGGTATAATCTCAACAGTGCGTTCATAAGCTTTACTATAGCCCCTATCCTTATTATAGAAAAGCAAGGCTTACGTCTAAGCCTTTGCTTTTCCTTATGTACGCTTAAAAAAGAAGGCAAAGACATCGCGTCTTTGCCCTCTTAGCTCATTCATTTTTTAGAATAACTTAAGTTTACCTTTTTTCCATACAAGCCCTGGTCCGCCAAGCATGAATAGGTAACGGTTATCGATTACCTTTTTCATAGCGGAAGCCGTTGAACCGTATAGCTTCTTGTTACCAACTTTACCGATCGCTTCGCCTTTACCAAGAGAAGCAACTGTACCTTTGATATCAGGTACAAATCCTTCTGTTTCTTTCCCTCTTACAAGGTTAAGGATGTTCTTGGATACTGCACCAGCAGCTTGAATCGCAATCTGAGCAGTTGGTGGGAATGGGCGGTCGATTTCTTCGTTGATAATAAGTGCACAGTCACCAACAACAAATACGTTATCGTAGTCTGGCGTACGCTGATCTTTACGAACAGGTACACGGCCACGGTTTGTTTCGAAACCAGAGTCCGCTACGATGGAGTTACCTTGAACACCACCTGTCCATACGACAGTTGCTGCTTTCACTTCTTCATCTTCACCAAGAATAACGCCGTCTTCCATCACTTCTTTGATCATTGTGTTCGTACGGAACTCAACGCCTTTACGCTCAAGAAGGTTCATCGCGTATTCTACTAGTTCTTCATCGAAGCCAGGAAGTACTGTTGGAGAAGCTTCAACGTTAATGATTCTTACACGATCGCGGTCGATATCGAACTCTTTACAAAGTTCAGGAACGCGCTCTGCTAGTTCACCAACAAATTCGATTCCTGTAAATCCAGCTCCGCCGACGATGATCGTTAGAAGGTCGTCACGACGTTCAGGTTCATTGTTGTAGCTAGCGAATTGATATTCGATGTGCTCACGGATCTTACGAACGGAGTTAACGCTACGGATGCTAAACGCATTTTCTTTCAAGCCTTTGATACCGAATGTTGCTGGTTCAAATCCAAGAGAAAGGACGAGGTAGTCGTATTCAAGCTCGCCGTTTTCGAGAATAACGCGCTTCTCATCTGGCTTAACTTCTACAACAGTGTCTTGTACAAATTTGATTTTGTTCGTATCGATCACATCTTCGATCATGATACGTGTTTTGTCATGATGCATTGTTCCCGCTGCTGGTTCATGAAGCCATGTTGTTTGGTAGTGATAGTCATGCTTGTTTACAAGCGTAACTTCCACTTCATTGGTTCCCATTTCCTTTTGAAGGCGAACCGCTGTCATCATTCCACCGTAACCTGCACCTAGGATTGCGATTTTTGGCCTACTCACTAGTATCACATCCACCTTTTTACCGAAATTTTTTGGACATTACAGATTGGATTCCTGTTCTGACCATTCGTGAAACGTCAATAAACGTTATGATTATGGATATTATCCCTCAATGTTCAAATTTTAATAGAAAAGAATCAGAGAGATTGTTAAAGATTTCACGTTCTAGATCGAAAAAAATGCTATTCTAGCACGCATATTGTCATAAATACTTCAATTCTGACGCTCAATTTTAATCATATTCTTTTTTATTTTGTTTTTCAACCCTTATAATAAAACTTCTAGGTGTGTTTTCATGATTGGGGTTTAGTTCCGTTTTTATTACGATTATAATAATGAAAGGTTCATTAATTTATGAGGGGGACTGACAATGACTGACCAACAAAAGGTTTATGATATTACCATAATTGGTGGCGGTCCAGTTGGACTATTCACTGCCTTTTACGGTGGAATGCGTCAGCTAGACGTTAAGATAATAGAAAGTATGCCTCAGCTTGGAGGGCAGCTATCGGCTCTCTATCCTGAAAAATATATATACGATGTCGCTGGCTTTCCGAAAGTGTTGGCTCAAGATCTCGTTGATAACTTGATCGAACAAGCTTACCAATTCAATCCAGATGTTGTGCTTGAGGAATCTGTTGAAGAAGTGAAACAGATGGAAGATGGCACACTCTACCTTCGCTCGAATACTGGAGCAGAGCACTACACGCGTGCCGCTATCATTACAGCAGGCGTAGGTGCGTTCCAACCTCGCCGCCTGAAGGTTGAAGGCGCAGATCAATATGAAGGTAAAAACCTTCACTACTTCGTGAACGACTTAACGAAATTTGCTGGACAAAAAGTGCTAGTGGCAGGCGGCGGAGATTCCGCAGTCGACTGGGCGAACATGCTCGAGCCGATTGCAGAAGAAGTAACGCTCATTCACCGTCGAGACAAGTTTAGAGCACATGAGCATAGTGTCGAACAGTTGATGAACTCTTCTGTTAACATTCAAACGCCATACAACATCAGCGAATTTATCGGTGATGGCGAGCGTATCAATCAAGTTGTTCTGAAACATGCTAAAGAAGATGAAGAGATCACAAAAGACGTTGATGCTGTCATTGTGAACTATGGCTTCATCTCTTCTCTTGGCCCTATTAAGGAATGGGGACTCGATATCGAGAAGAACTCCATCGTTGTAAACTCTAAGATGGAAACGAACATCCCAGGAATTTACGCCGCTGGTGACGTCGCTACATACGAAGGTAAGGTAAAACTTATCGCTTCAGGATTTGGCGAAGCACCTACAGCAGTAAATAACGCAAAATCGTATATGGATCCGGATGCCAAAGTACAGCCGATGCACAGTACGAGCTTGTTCGATAAGAAAAAATAAAGGAGGCATCTTGATGGTCAAACTACTATTTATCATCGTAATGGCCGCAGGTCTCGGCTACTCCTTGTTCCAAAGCTTGAAACATACACCTAAACCAGACTGGAAATCCGTTCGACACCACCTTTTCCACTCTTCTCATTAAACATACGAAAACCCCGTGCGATGGCACGGGGTTTCAATATGTATAATGTTTTACCAGCCAAGTCCTACTTTTGTTGATAAGAGTGATTCACCTGACTCATGATGTAACGATATTTCATAACGACCAGGTCGGTTCGAATAATCTAACGTGCGTCTCTTAAACTCCACATTTGCACGATAGCGAATATCGATACTTTGTGTTTCTAAATGACCTGAATTCTCCTCACGTATCTTTAACAAGAACAACATGATCCCCCCAAATTCATTACATAATACATTAAGTTTATCATCCTGAGAGATAGGGAGATATGCGTAAAAGTTTACATAGTGCCCAGGATTTACCTTTTGTCGTGGCTGTTTATTCGTTGAACGTGGTTGGAGCAGTTTTGTAGGAGTTGTACTTGGAATTAAAAGCGTAGCAAGTGGGTTTTACGCGGTTTCAGGTTGGATTGAAGGCCTTAGTGAGGGTGATATCCGCGATTTTAATGGGATATCCGCGAAATTTAGATTTTATCCGCGAAACTGGACAGGATATCCGCGAAACAGATTTTTCTGCTGTGACTGCTGGGGTGCGATTCACTGTTTATTGTCCACTTTTCCTTTTAATTAGCTAAAATAGAGATTTATTAGCCAAAACCAGCATTTATTGTCCAAAAATCAATTTTATTAGCCAAACCAGCTCGCAATAATACACCTCCCGCCCCATATATCAGCGCAATTTGAATTTTATCAGCGATATTCCCTCTTTTATCAGCGCAAATCCAACTATATCAGCGAAACCCCTACTTTTATCAGCGATTCCGCAATTATATCAGCGAACCAAAACGCACCTCCTCCTTCCCACCCTATACCACCACCCCAGCACAATCTTATGATTACACCTCCCTACCAGCGGGAAAGAGCCTATTATGTTTATATGGGGAGGCACGATTATGAAGAGATTAGAAAATAAAACCGCTGTCGTAACAGGCGGCGCTACTGGAATTGGGAAAGCAACGGTAGAGCTTTTTGCCAAAGAAGGGGCAACAGTCCTGTTGGCAGATGTGAATACGGAAGAAATGGAAAAAACGGCAAAAGAAATAAATAGCGAAGGCGCACAAGTCAGAACCTATCAAGTCGATGTTTCTGACGAAGATAGCGTCTCAGCTTTTGCAAAGAAAGTGAAGGAAGAATTCGGTGCGATCGATGTACTCTTCAATAACGCTGGTGTGGATCAGGAAGGTGGCAAGGTACACGAATACCCAACCGAATTGTTCGACCGTATTATATCGGTGGATTTACGCGGTACGTTCCTAACAAGTAAATACTTAATTCCACTCATGCTCGATAAGGGCGGATCGATCATCAATACGTCTTCTATGTCAGGACGAGCAGCTGACCTCGATCGCTCTGGATACAATGCGGCAAAAGGCGGCATCACGAACTTCACAAAAGCAATGGCGATCGATTATGCGAGAGAGGGCATACGAGTCAACTCCATCTCACCTGGTACGATTGAAACCCCGCTCATCGATAAATTAGCTGGATCAAAGGATGAAGAAATGGGTCAGAAATTCAGAGAAGCTAACAAATGGGTAACGCCTATGGGGAGATTGGGACGTCCTGAGGAAATGGCAAAGGTAGCTCTCTTCCTGGCTTCTGACGATAGCTCTTACGTTACTGGAGAAGACATCGCAGCTGATGGTGGCATCATGGCCTACACGTGGCCTGGTAAGATGCTGATCGATAACGAATGGAAAGAAGGAACCGAATAACAATAAAACCCCCGATCCATCAAAAATGGAATCGGGGGTTTTATACTGTATCTTAAGCCCACCACATTTCAGTCGGCTGTTCTTCGATCAAAACAGATTGCAAGTTTCTCACTGCGCGCTGGAAACCTTCTTCGATCGACATGAGCGGGTCCTCATGTTCGATACTTACAACATGATCATATCCATAGGTGCGAAGTGCACTCATCATGTTCGACCACTCGCGGTTGCTATGGCCACATCCTACAGATCGGAACGTCCATGCCCGGGTCTTCACTTCACCATAAGGCTGCATGTCCGTTAAGCCATGCATGTTTACATTATCTTGGTCGATGTAAGTATCTTTTGCATGGAAATGGTGAATGGCATTTTCTTTACCAAGGATTTTAATCGCTGCAACAGGATCGATGCCCTGCCACCACATATGACTTGGGTCGAGGTTTGCTCCCACTGCGTCACACGTAAGCTCACGAAGCTTCAGCATCGTGTAAGGCGTGTGGACGAGAAAGCCACCGTGTAGCTCTAATCCGATTTTAACGTTATGATCCTTCGCAAATTGACCCCACTCTTTCCAATATGGAACGAGCTTCTCTTCCCACTGCCAAGTCAATACATCTGAATATTCCGCTGGCCAAGGTGTAACTGGCCAATTGGGGAACTTCGCGTCTTCATGATCACCCGGTGTACCGGAGAATGTGTTAACGACTGGGACATTCATCAATGAAGCGAGCTTCACTGTTTTGACGAATGTTTCATGACACTCCTCAGCGAACGCCTTATCAGGTGAGATCGGGTTTCCATGGCAGCTGAACGCACTGATTTCAAGCCCTCTCTCTTCTACTTTTTCAAGGTATGCAGCACGCTTTTCTTCGCTCTCTAGCAGTTCATCAAGGTTACAATGGGCATTGCCTGGATAACCACCCGTGCCGATTTCAACCGCTTTTAGTCCAGAGGCTTTGGCGTGGTCAAGCATCTCTTCAAATGATTTATCAGAAAAAAGAACAGTAAATACGCCGAGTTTCATCGTCTCACTCCTATTTTTAAAATAATTTATAGACGAACGCTTCTCCCTGTTTCACAGCTTTCATAAATGGCTTCGATCACTTGTGAAACGGCCCTTGCTTCTTCCGCTTTCACGATCGGTTCTTCTAATCCAAGACAGCTATTCACAAAGTTTGCCGCTTGAGGTAAGCCTGGATCGTCCTCACCTGGCACCCACTGGCTGCTACTGTTCAGAAGCATGCCGTACTTCGCTTTGTTCAATTCGAAAGGAAAAACATCGAGTCCTCCCTCACTTCCTGAAATGCTGACGGTCTCTTTATCCTCCGCAATGTTCGCGGACCAGGACGTTTCGAACAAGAGAGAAATGTTGTTATCGAATTTGATATAAGCCGTGACGTGATCATCAACATTGAACGTTTCATGGTCGAATCCGCCCCACAGGTTCACTTGCTCAGGAGTTTTACTTAATCGGTTGTACGTGGTGCCTGTCACCTCGACTGGCTTCGGGTTGCCCATTAGCCACATGCTGAGATCAAGGAAGTGACAGCCGTAGTCGATCAAGCTTCCTCCACCTTGAAGCTGCTTGTTTGTGAACACTCCCCAGCCAGGTACTTTTCGGCGGCGAAGGGCTTGTACTCTCGCTACCATCGGATCACCGATTTCTCTTTCGACGATCACTTGACGAGCGGCGCGCGGCTCCTTCATAAAGCGATAGTGATAGCCGATCGAAAGCACTTTTCCTGACGCTTTTTCCGCTTCGATCATTCGATCACATTCTTCAACGGTCATCGCCATCGGCTTTTCACATAATACGTGTACGCCTGCCTGCAGCGCTTGTATCGCGAGGTCCGCATGGAATTTATTCGGTGTACAAATCGTTACCGCATCCACTTCTTTCAGCATTTCAGCAACTTCTTCATAGACATTCGGTATGTTGAATAAAAGTGAAACTTCTTTTGCTCTTTCAGTGTTAACATCATACACACCAAACAACTCTACTTGTTCAGAGAGTTGTTGGTATGCTGGAATATGGCGACCTTGAGCAATCCCGCCAGATCCTATGATCCCCATTCGTAATTTACTCACGTGATCACCTCAGGTTAATGATTTTCTTTGTTTCGTTTGATTCGAGTGCTGCTAGTACGACTTGAAGTGATTTCATCCCTTCATCTCCGCTTACTGGGCTTTCCTTATCTGAAACGATGCTATCAACAAAGCGATCGATAACCTGTGAACTTGTTTGTCCACCACTCTCGTTTGTCTGGATACCGCCGAGCTCGTATTTTACAACATCACCTGTTTGGTACTGAACGACGAGTGAGTTAACTGGATCATCTTCTAAACGAAGAATCGCCTTTTCTGCATAGATGATCGTGGAATTATCTTCACTCGCTGTGTACGCCCAGCTCGCAGCAAGCGTACCGACAACTCCGCTTTCAGACTTTAAGATACAAACTGCGTTATCATCGACCGTCGCAAAATCCTTTGCACTCGTTTCGACAAACGAGCCTACCTCTACGATTTCTTCGCCTAGCACATAGCGAATAAGATCTGTTTTATGAACACCTAGATCTCCCATTGCTCCAATAAATGCTTTTTCTTTTTCGAAGAACCAGCTTTCCTTACCGTCAACGCTCCATCCCTCAGGTCCTGGATGTCCAAATGCTGTTCTGAAACTATACACCTTGCCGAGTTCACCGCTTGCTAGTAACTCCTTCGCTTTTGCATGAGACGGGACGAATCGCTGGTTATGAGCGATCATAAGCTGCTTTCCGTGTTCACGTGCCGTCTCGATCATGAGCTCAGCGTCTTCTTTCGATGTCGCCATCGGTTTTTCGCAAAGAACATGCTTCCCTGCTTTTAGCGCAGCAATGGAAATCGGTGCATGTAAATAGTTTGGCGTACAAACACTGATTGCGTCGATTTCTTCAATTTGTAAAACATCTTCAACATTCTCATATGATGTCGCACCATATAGAGAAGCGATTTCATCAGCTCTAGATTTAACGATGTCACACACCGCAACGATCTGAACGTTCTTGTTCGCTGCGTATTCTGGTATATGACGATGCTTCGCAATACTTCCACACCCAATAACACCAATTTTTAATGTTTTCATGGTTACTCCTCCTCGATCTCCCTCTTATTTTGCTGAAATGGTTTCGAGCGGCTTTGCATTTCCATAGACTGGTTTCGAACGTTTCGTAGGAGTTGCCCATGCCACCGCATTTTGAATCACGCGCTGTATTTCCTCGTTATAATACGTTGGATATGTTTCATGTCCAGGTCTAAAGTAAAAGATTTTTCCTTGTCCACGCTTATATGTACAGCCACTTCTAAATACTTCGCCGCCTTCGAACCAGCTTAGAAAAACAAGCTCGTCAGGTGCTGGAATATCAAAGTGCTCTCCATACATCTCTTCTTTCTCTAACTCGATCTTCTCACCGATCCCTTCAGCGATTGGATGAGAAGGATCGACTACCCAAATCCGTTCTTTTTCATCTGCTTCACGCCACTTTAAATCACAACCTGTGCCCATCAGCTTCTTAAATATTTTTGAGAAGTGTGCAGAGTGGAGCACGATTAACCCCATCCCATCTAGCACACGATTGTGAATTCGCTCCACGACTTCATCTGATACTTCCTCATGTGCGATATGTCCCCACCAGAGTAAAACGTCTGTTTCGTTTAAAACCTCTTCAGATAATCCATGTTCCGGCTCATCGAGCGTTGCAGTCCGAACGCGATGGTCGCCTTTTAGAAAGTCAGAGATCGCACCGTGAATCCCGTTCGGATATACGCTTCTTACTTCCTCGTTTTGTTGCTCATGACGATTTTCGTTCCATACTGTTACATTAAGCATCTCTTCCACTTCCTTTTCTCTATTCTTTTACAGATCCTGATGTTAGACCAGATACGATTCTTCTCTGGAAAATAAGTACCATGATGACGAGTGGAACAGTAACGACAACTGTTGCAGCTGAGATTTCTCCCCAAGGAATCGTAAATTGTCCCTGAAAGAGTGCGATTCCAACTGGTACCGTTTTAAACTTATCCGCCGTGTTGATGGTTAGGGCGAATAAGAACTCGTTCCATGCTGCGATAAAAACTAGAATCGCTGTCGTGAAGATCCCAGGCACTGCAAGAGGCATGATAACCTTCCAATAGGTCTGCCATAGTGATGCGCCGTCGATTCTAGCAGCTTCCTCTAGATCGAATGGAATCTTCCTAAAGAAGGTTACGAGAATCCAAATCGATAGTGGGAGCGTGATCGTCGTATATGGAATGATCAATCCAAGATAGCTATTCGTAAGACCTAGATTCTTCAAGAAAATATAGATCGGTGAAATGGTTGCAATCTGCGGGAACATCGATACGGATAGCACAACACCGAGGATGATCGGCTTCCCGCGAAAGTTTAAGCGTGCGATCGCATATGCTGCGAACGATGCCACAAGTACGGTATACACGGTTGTGATTCCCGCTACAACGAAACTGTTCCATAGATAGCGCATGAATGGATACTCTACGAAAACGGATACATAGTTTTGCAGAGTCGGATTAGATGTAAATGGAGAAAAGGCTTTTTCCCCGAATAGCTCTGACAATGGTTTAATCGAACTCGCAAGCATCCATAAGAATGGAAACATGACGACAAATACAAATAACACTAGAAAAACGTAAAATAATGGTCCCGCTTTCTTATTCATTTTACTTGGCCTCCTTCTCGATTTCACTCATTATTTTCCAGAACCGTCCTTGATTAATTCAGATCCAAGTAATTTAATGAAGATAGCGGAAATGATCGCAACACAGAGGAAGACGATAACGGAAAGTGCTGATCCTTCACCAAAGTTGGTTTGTGAGAACATCACCTTGTAAGCTAGAATCGATATCGTTTCAGTTGAGTTTGCTGGACCTCCACCAGTCAATACGTAGATCAAGTCGAACACTCGGAACGCATCAAGTGTACGGAATAAAAGGGCTACAAGAATGCTAGTTTTTAAAAGTGGTAGCGTTACGGTTAAGAACTGTTTCCACTTGTTCGCTCCATCGATCGACGCCGCTTCGTAAAGAGAAGATGGGATCGTTTGGAGCCCAGCAAGAATAAGTAGGGCCATATACGGCGTTGTTTTCCAAACATCTGCAAAGATAACGGAGAACATCGCGCCCGTATCAGTCGTCAAGAGGACAGTCATCTTTTCTACTAAGCCGACGTCAGCAAATAGCTTTGCAACGATACCATTCTGACCATCATATAAGAACTTCCACATAAGAGCGGCTACGGCGGTTGGCACTGCCCATGGGATCAAGATACTCGCACGGATAAGTCCTCTACCGATAAATGCTTTATTGATCAATAATGCGATTGCGAGTCCAAGAATCAGTTCAGCTAAGACGGAAATGAACGTAAATACACCGGTGTTCCAAAGCGCTTTCCACATTCGACTGTCACTGAAATTATCTTTGTAATGTTTGAATCCGATAAAGTTCGGTTCAACGACAATATCGTTGAGTGAAGAAGAGAGACCAACGATTTTATCGCCTTGCTCAAGCTCTCCTGCACCATTGATCGCTTTTAACTCCGAATTGATATCTTTCACTGAAGTTACTAAGTCTTCAGCAACACCTTCTTCGATTTCAACATACTTCATATCTTCCGGAATGTTTTCAAAGTTATCGAGCTTCTCGTTGATTAAATCATAGTTTTCAGCAGCTTTTGGCTTCTCTTGGATACGACCATCCAATTCTTCAAGCGTCGCTTTGATTTCACCAAGATCACCTGCTGCATTGCCTTTATTGATTTCTGAATCGATCGCCCCGATTAAGAACGGGTAGTTCTGTAAATAGCGGTCCATATCGAGCTGGTAATCCAGGTGAACGGAAGATTTCGTCGGATCGTTCAACCTGAGGTCAAATAAGCTAAAATAAAAGGATTGAATAACTGGCCAAATCGAGATTGCTAGAATTAAAAGCAATGCAGGCGCGACAAGTAAATAGCCTACTTTTGCATCACTTTTCTTCTTTTTCGTCTTCTTATCAACTTTAATAGGCTTATGAGGATCAATATCCGTTTGTGGCATGCCGCCGCTCCTCCCTTATGAAAGACATTAGCCTTCACACATATGAAGGCTAATGTTCATTTAGATTTACTTGACTAGCTTTTCTTTCATCTCTTTCTCCATCGCAGCTGCAGCTTCTTCTGGAGTTAATTCACCAGAGATCGCTTTCGATACGTTGATCTGGATGATTTCAGAGATTTCAGGATAGTTTGGAGCTACCGGACGAGACACTGCACCTTCAAGTGCGTTCTGGAATCCTTCTTCACCAAAGAATGGGTTAGCTTCAATAATTTCTTCGTCTTCAAATAGTGCTGGAAGTGTTGGAGCATGAGAACCTTCGATCGCATCGATCTTCTGTCCTTCTGGACCAGTCATGAACTTTAAGAACTCCCAAGCTTCTTGAGGGTGCTCAGAGTAGTTATTGATCGCAGCCATCCAGCCGCCAAGTGCAGCTGCTGAACCAGCATCGCCTTCTGGAAGTGGTGCTACTTCTACGTTTCCAACGATTTTAGATTGCTCTTCATCGTTAGCTAGTGAATATTGGTAAGGCCAGTTACGGATAAATGGTGCTTGTCCTTCGATAAAAGCAGTATGAGATTCTGGCTCTGTAAACGTTGTGATGTTATCTGGAACGAAATCAGCATTTGCAATTTCAACCATCTTGCTTAGACCTTTAATCGCTTCAGGTGAGTTGATCGCTACTTCACCATTCTCATCGATGAACTCTCCACCGTAAGATGCAACAAACTCAACTGCGTTTGTAACAAGTCCTTCATATTGCTTCGCTTGCATTAAGTAACCAAACTGTGTTCCATCTTGGCCTTTTAGCTCAGATGCTTGTGCCATAAGGTCATCCCACGTTTTTGGCGCTTCAGAAGCTAGGTCAGAACGATAGAAAAGCATACCAGCATCGATAAATTTAGGCATCGCCCACTGCTTCCCGTTGAACGTAGCAGCTGACACTGGTCCTTGGTTATAATCTTCCATGTTGATACCGTCTTTTTGAATGAAGCGGTCAAGAGGTAGTACGTATCCAGCTTGAGCAAATTCAGCAGGCCAGATAACATCGATATCGAACACATCGATTTCAGATGATTCAGCGTTAAGCATCGTTACATATGCATCGTGCTGTGCACCTGTGTCTGTTGGCATTTCACGGAACTCGACTTTAATGTTAGGATTTTGCTTCATGAATTCTTCAACCATAACATCGGTTGCACCCGTCGCATCCTTACCTCTTGCATAGACGATCGTTACTTGTTCTTCATCTGTCTTCGCTTCTTCATCATTTGAATTAGAGTTACTGTTGCTTGAAGTAGAATTAGATCCACAAGCGGATAACACAAGAATAAAGGCCATTACAATGATCAACAGCTTACTGTTCTTCAAAAAACGCATGATAGAAATTCCTCCTTTTAATTGTTGAAATCGTTTTCAAAAATAATTGTAATCGATTTCAAAAAAGTGTGTCTTAAGTTGTCTTTCTTTTGACAAGTGAGATCGGTAGTTCAATCACCGATTGTTGCGTACGTTCGATCACACCATTCAAACAGTCGATAAATACAGACATCGTTCGTGAACCAATCTCTTCTCCTGGTTGATGGATCGTTGTGAGCTCAGGTTCTATCAAACTAGCGATAGGCTGATCATCAAACCCTAAAATTGCAAGTTCTTCTGGGACCTTAAGTCCGTGGCGCTTTGCTTCTTTCAAAACTCCTGAAGCAACTTCATCTCCACCTGTAAAGATCGCTGTTGGACGATTCTTTAGGTTTATGATTTTTTTTAGCACCTTTTTGCCATCTTCCATTGTATATGTATCATGGAATACCCATTCTTGGTTGAGTGGAAGTGCAGCTTCTGCAATGGCACGCTCAAATCCTTTACGGCGATCATTTGAAAGACCGCTTTTAGAACCGTGGCAAAATGCAATTTTCTTATAACCTCTCTCAATCAGATGACGAGTGCCTAAATAACTTCCATAGGCTTGATCAAGACGAACGATCGGAACGGTTGCATCCCGGTGATACTCATTACATAGAATGATTGGACCAGATTCAGTGTATGGTTCGATCTTACTCCAATCATTTTCGATCGAAGTGAAGATTACCCCATCTACCTGCTTTGTCTTTAATAACGTAAGAAAGTCCAATTCCTTCTTCTTGCTAGACTGTGTTTGGCAAATGAGCAGTTGAAATCCTTTTTCCTCTGCAACCTTTTCGATCCCATCAAGGATCGTTGTGAAAAATGGATTCGTTAGTCTCGGTATCAGTACAGCTACTAGATTCGTCTTCCTATTCCTTAAGTTTCTTGCTGAGGTATTAGGAAAATAACCTAATTCTTGCATCGCTTCATGTACAAGCCTTCGCTTCTCTTCCGATACGTGAGGATAGTTATTTATGACGCGAGATACTGTCGCACTCGAAAGTCCAGTTTGTTTGGCGACATCTGAAATTGTAGCCATCAATTAACCTCCCCAGAAAGCTCAATAGCCTCCCCCCGTTTTTTGTAATCGATTACATGGAATCGATTGCATTCATTGTACCCCATCTTTTTTACTCCTTCAAGACTATTTTTAGAAAATTTTCACGATTATTCGCTCTTTATTTCAACTTTTCTTAAATAACGGTAGCTTCGAGACACACTTTCGATCGGATCTAACTGACACTCGTCCTGTTCGACGACCCACCACTGTACGCCGCTAGCTGGACCCACTTCAAGAACCTTTTCAATCTCAATATTTCCCGTTCCTAAAATAACCGTGTCTTCATTCGCGTCATCCGAACGATCCTTCAGATGAACGACCGGCGTTCGTCCCTTGTATGTTTGTAACCATTCGATCGGATCGTGCCCTGCTCTTTGCAGCCAGTAAATATCGAACTCTGCTTGAATCGTGCTATCGCTATCTAGAATCATGGCGAGTGGTGAGTTCTTCATTTCTTTCTCAAGTTCAAAATCATGATGATGGTAGGAGATCGACATACCATGCTCGGCACATTTTCCTGTCGCTTCTTTTAATACGTCAGCAACGTGTTGATAGCTCTCTTCATTTCTCATTTCAGAAGGGAGCCATGGACAAACGATTCGGGTATTTCCGAGCTTCATCTGCTCATAAATCACCTGTTCAAGATCCTGTTCGATGCGTTCGAACGGAACATGGTGACCGACCACATCTAAACCAAGCTCATCCAGCTTTTCCTTTACTTCTTCCGGTCGTTTTCCGTATAGTCCAGCGAGTTCAACACCTTCGTAGCCGATTCCAGCTACCCGTTCGAGAGTCTTGAAGAAATCTTTTTCACATTCATTTCTTAGCGTGTAAAGCTGCACGCCAATGCCAATTTCATTTAACATTGTAAACCTCCTTAAAAGATAAATTTCTCTCGTGTCCATCATTCGAGATGTGATCTTTATATCCTCTTTTAAAATAAAAAAGTCCTTCCATTTATCATGGAAGGATGGAATTCAAGGTCCAATTAAGGACAATCTTCAATCGTTACTGCCTTTCCTCCACCAACGGACGGTGTGAAAGGTGCTGTTTCAAACACGATATTACTGTTTTCATCATACAGTGTGATTTTGATCGTTCCTTCTGCACCCTCAGTTAAGATAACCTCGTAGGTAAATACGCCATCTAACCCATTCGGCCCAATTGGTGTAGCCGTTCCTACGCCACACACTGTAAGAATCGAATTTTCCATCGCGCAAACTACACTTGTGAAGATATCTGCTTCAAAATTAAAACCAAACATTGACCCTCCACTAGGAGGAACACGGAATTGAAAAACGCTCTGATCGATCGAACAGCTTGGGCAAATACTGATTCTTCCGTTCACATTTCTTCGTATATCAGAAGGTACAAGAAAGTCCACTCTGTTATTCGCGAACGTTTCTGGCGTACCTGATTGGCCAGCTGTAATGGTTCCTCTGCACATGCACTCAACAGGCGGTTGAGGAGGAATTGGCGGTACGTTTTGCTTGATGATTCCTGCAAGCTTTCGACAATCCCATACTTGTATCGTCTGACCTGTAAACGATTTGAACTTCGCACAGCATGTTTTTGGGTCGAGTTTAATAAACCTTAAGTTTGCTACTTTCAATCCATTCTTTTTTACTAGCGTAAAAAGCTGCTCTTCCTTGTCGTCAAATAGACAATCCTTTTTACTTAATTTACGTAAGATACTGCACACACAACCTTCACAATCGCAAGAAGTGTGCTTTTTCTTATGATCCATCGTTATCCTCCTCTCCTTTATTCACTATTTAGCTGAACTCTCATACTGCTAATTCCATGAAGCTTTCGGCAATCAAAGATATAAACATTTCCATCCATATCCACAAACGTTGCACAGCATGTTTTCTCATCAAGATTTTTAAACATGAGTCCACCGATATTCAATGTTGGATCACCAAATAATATCGTGAAAAACTGAGTCCCTTTTTTGCATAGGTCGTGCTCGTTATCCGTACAGTCTCTTAGGATTGAACATACACATCCGTCGCACTTGCCTTTCTTGTCTTTCGATTTTGAGTTACACCCACAGTCCATCTTGACCCTCCTTTACCCCTAAAAGTGTTATCACTCCATCTTACTCTTAAAAATTCGAATTGCTTGGACTAGTCACTAGACAACCTTAGGGATTTTCAGCTCAATAAAAAAAGCCTCCGCAAACTTAATTGCGAAGACTTTAATATCGTGTTAACAATTCTCCGGCGTACCAGCGTTCGTCGCTGTTTTAAACGAAGAACCGCAGCCGCATGATGCGATCGCGTTCGGGTTTTCGATTGTGAACCCGCCGCCCATCATGTTTTGTTTATAGTCGATCTGCACACCGTTTAAGATCGGTGCGCTTTCGTTATCCATAATAATCGTGACGCCATGTTGTGGTTCGAGCGCTTGATCATCGTCGTTCATTTCTGTGTCGAAGCCCATTCCATAGCTTAGGCCAGTACAGCCTCCACCTTTCACACCGACGCGCAGGTAAAGGGTGTCACCTTCTTCTTGCTTCATCATTTCTTTTACCTGTGCTGCTGCAGCTTCAGATAAATGGATCATACGTATCCCTCCATTTCACCATAATGCTACTTCTAGTATACCGCGCTTAGTCTTTTAGCTCAACAATCCGACCTTATCGGGCAGATACACTCATATCTTCAGAACGCTGTTTATATTTTATCTGCAATATTAGATTATGCTTTTCATCAAGCTTTTGACTGTACTCTAGAACTTTTGGATGGTTCAAGCCCATCGCTACTGCGGTTTGCATCATTTTCGTTCGTAGAGATTCAATTTCGTCATTGTATTGCTGGATTTCAATACCGTCCAATGCCTGCGTCCCCTCTCTATAAGTACCTCCTTCCATTCTACATGAATATCCTTTTATTAACAAACATACTTAAATTTGTTAAGAGGCAAAATACGTTCCCGTAGCAATCGTCGTCGCTGGTCCTGTCATCATCACATGGTCATCTTCTTTCCATGTGATCTCGAGGTCTCCGCCGGCTAAATGAACTGTGACAGGCGTCCCTTTTTCGGTATGTCCATTCAACACACCGGCTACAACGGCTGCACAAGCTCCTGTTCCACAAGCTTGAGTGATGCCAGATCCTCTTTCCCATACGCGAAAGTGAAATTCAGATTTTGAAATCACTTCAACGAACTCGACGTTGATGCTTTCAGGAAATAGCTCATGATTTGTGAAATATGGCCCAGCAGTGGTTAAAGGAGCTTCATGAATAGTGTCTACAAACATCACCATGTGTGGGTTGCCCATCGAAACGCCTGTCATGGTAAAAGGTGTGCCGTCATAGTGAACAGTTTCCCCGATCACTTCATCTTCTGGATTTCCTACCATCGGAAGGCTCCCTTTCGTCCATTTAGGAATCCCCATGTTGATCGTGACAGACTCTACTTCTCCATTTTCTTCATGCACAACAGCTTGAACAATGCCACCAAGGGTTTCAATTTTAAATGATGTGTCTTTAACGATTTGATGCTCGTATGCGTACTTTGCTAAGCAACGCAGTCCATTTCCACAGTTTTTTCCTTCTGACCCGTCTTTGTTAAAGATTCTCATCTTAACATCCGCTTTTTTTGAAGGACAGATCAAGATCATGCCGTCTGAACCGATGCCAGTATGAACGTCTGACACATCGATCGCATACTGCGACAGCCGCTCTTCGTCTAAGTGTTGTTTAAACAGATCAATGTAAATGTAGTTGTTTCCTAATCCGTGCATTTTTGTATACGTAATTTCAGGCAATGATTTCACTCTTTCTATATCTTAATTGCTTTTTCGAACAGCTTGAGTTGTCCAAAAATAGTCATCATCTATTTTTACAATATGAACCTTACCATTGCAGCAAGGCATAACCAATCGAGTTTTAATCTCTTGTAATCCCTGTTCAAAGTCTCTTTCGGTCATAGGAGTCAATACATTTTCACTATGACAAAAAGGGCATTCATTCACATAAACGTCGCCCATCATCCTGTCATATGGCAGTGTATGGTTAAAGCTCGTCATGCGTGCTCGCCTCCCCATGTCAGTTATTGAAACAAGTATACAACAAAAACTGCAAAATACAATCATCCCGCACTAAAAGAAAAAAAGCCTCTATAAAAGAGGCTTCAAATTAAAAGATAAGCATTCCAGCGATCGCTGCGTTAAGAAGGTTTGCAAGCGTACCTGCAAGGATCGCACGCATACCGAATTTAGCAATTTCCGGACGACGTTTAGGAGCAAGTCCACCAAGTCCGCCTAGCAAGATCGCTAGAGATGAGAAGTTTGCGAATCCACAAAGAGCGAAACTGATGATTGCAACTGACTTATCCGAAAGGCTTCCGCTACCAATTTCTGGTCCGAAAGAAGAGAATGCTACGAATTCGTTAAGAATAAGTTTTTGTCCAATGTAGTTACCAGCCTGTACAGCATCTTGCCAAGGTACACCGATTACGAACGCTAGAGGAGAGAATACGTAACCTAGAATTTGTTCGATCGTAATGTCACCAGCTCCGAACCAGCCACCGATTCCACCGATAAGTCCGTTAAGAAGTGCGATCAAAGCGATGAAAGAAAGTAGCATCGCACCAACGTTAAGCGCAAGCTTTAGACCGTCTGATGCACCATGTGCAGCTGCATCGATAACGTTTACATGATCTTCGTTTCTTTCCATCTTGATCTTATCAGCTGTTTCTGATTTTTCCGTTTCAGGCATGATTAGCTTTGCCATCAATAGACCTGCAGGCGCTGCCATGAAGCTTGCTGCAAGTAAGTATTCCAATGGTACACCTAGTAGTGAGTACCCGATAAGCACAGAGCCGGCTACTGATGCAAGACCACCAGTCATAACAGCGAATAGCTCTGACTTTGTCATTTTATCTAAATATGGTTTTACAACCAACGGTGCTTCTGTTTGTCCAACGAAGATATTCGCTGTAGCAGATAGTGACTCTGCTTTACTCGTACCAAGTGCCCAAGAAATCGCTCCACCTAGTAGACGAATAATCCACTGCATGATTCCAAGATAGTAAAGAACTGAAATCAAAGAAGAGAAGAAGATAATGATCGTTAGTACTTGGAAAGCAAAAATAAATCCAACTTGCTCATTACCAATCAAACCACCGAATAGGAACGTGATTCCATCATTCGCATAGTTAATAATATCTTGTACACGAAGCGATAGCCATTTCAGACCAGCTTTACCAGCTTCCCACTTAAGAACTACAAATGCGAATGCTATTTGAATCGCAAGTGCACCGAAAACAGTGCGTAGGTTAATCGCTTTACGATTCGTTGAAAAGATTAACGCGATAGCGAATAGAACAGCCATACCGCCTAAACCCCATAATATTTGCATGTCTTACACCCCTTAATTAATATTCGTACCAGTCATAAGCTTAGCGTACCCAATTCATTCCTATAAGAAAGCATATATAAATCAAAAGTTTGGATACAGCGCTTACAAACGTTTTTTGAAAAATTCGACATTTTTCGCAAAAGCCGCAAAAGAAAAAGCCTGTTCTCTCTCTATCAGACTTCTTTTGACCTTTGTCATTATAACACATATCGTTTTTATGAAAAGGATTTATTTTTATAATTCTAGAGCAGAAAGTATTTTAACCAAAAGTTGATCTGCATCCGTTGAACTCACCAAAACCCCGTCTACAATAGCAAAAGATTCTTCAAAGCAGTTCCCACAATACCCAAGACACCCGTAGTCTACAAGCTCAACATTTCCATAACTTTCTAGCGCTTTCCAAACTTTCTTATTGTTTCTTAAGTTCCCTTTGCAAAACTCGATCGTATGCAAACGTAAATATCCCCCTTACAATCGTTTTCAGAATTCATATTGTAGAAAAGTGGCAGTTTCGCTATACTTTTAACTGTCGAAGCAGATCGAAAAACAAACTCTATCTAACATTATAACGCGTGTATCATCTTACTTCCTTCATTTCCTTATCATTTTATTACTTAAAATTACTAATTTGGATGCAGCGTTATTGAATATGTCTTATAAAGGGGAAATTTCTAATGAAAAGGCTAGTGCTTTTAGGTGGAGGATATGGCGGCATGCGTATACTCCAAAAATTATTTGCTCAAGATGTACCGAAAGATGTAACGA
Source organism: Anaerobacillus sp. ABR4_321 (assembly GCF_056158505.1). NCBI lineage: Bacteria > Bacillati > Bacillota > Bacilli > Caryophanales > Bacillaceae > Anaerobacillus > Anaerobacillus sp. ABR4_321. Next base: position 1,475,392 of record NZ_JBSWTK010000001.1, on the reverse strand, counting down.
TAACGCTAGTAGACCGTAATCCATACCATAGTTTAAAAACAGAATACTACGCGCTTGCTGCTGGGACAGCAAGTGATCATCATATTCGCGTTCAATTTCCGAAGCACCCAAACCTCGAAGTCAAGTATGGGGAAGTTACAGGGATCGATCTAGAAGAAAATGTTGTTTCGCTTAAAGACGATGAACCGTTACCCTACGATTCTCTTGTGATCGGTTTAGGATGTGAAGATAAGTACCACAATGTACCAGGTGCGAAAGAACATACGATGAGTATTCAAACGATCGATGCTTCTCGAAGAGCGTACGAAGTCTTGAATAACCTTGGTGCGAGATCTGTCGTTGGGATCGTAGGCGGGGGACTAAGTGGCGTTGAACTTGCTAGTGAACTGCATGAAAGCCGCCCTGATCTCGAAATCAAACTGTTTGACCGTGGGAAAACGATACTTTCCGCATTTCCTGATCGTCTTGGAAACTATGTACAATCGTGGTTTGAAGAAAGAGATGTTACCGTCGTAAGTGAATCGAACATTACACAGGTCGAGCCAAATACCCTTTATAATCACGGAGACCCAGTCCACTGTGATGCAATCGTGTGGACTGCTGGAATTCAACCGAACAAATTAGTTCGTGATCTTGATGTAGAGAAAGACGCTCAGGGCCGCATCACCCTGGATTCACATCACAAAATACCTGGTCATACAAACGCATTCGTTGTAGGAGACTGCGCGAGTCTTCCATTCTCTCCAAGTGCTCAACTAGCTGAAGAGCAAGCGGAACAAATCGCCCTCGTCCTTCAGAAAGAATGGAAGCAAGAATCATTGCCTTCTTTACCAGCGATCAAAGTTAAAGGAACTCTCGGTTCACTTGGGAGCAAGCATGGTTTTGGGGTCATGGCAAACAGACCTTTAACAGGAAGAGTACCTCGCCTTCTTAAATCAGGTATTTTATGGATGTACAAAAATCATAATGGATAAAAAAAGGTCAGTGGGATTCCCCACTGACCTTTTTACTTTACGCTGTCGCACGCTTATCAAGTACTGCATATAGATCTTTTAAACGAGGGTTACCTTCTGAAACAATTTGATGTTGGTAAACGACCACAGGATAGAAAAGATCTTCTTCGATCACTTTTGATGCAAAAGCAGCTTCTGCGCCCTCAAGTTCACCGAATATATCGATATAGCGTACTAAAATATCTCGTTCCGGGTATTTACGGGATAACGCGGCTTGTAACCAATCCGCCGTTTCTTCTGAAGATGGGAGGTTGACACAGCTTGCACAACGTTCACCTGCTCCATACACTAGCACTTCTTCCATGATGCAAAACGCCCTTTCTATACCATCTGTTGCTTTTATTGTACCTCAATCTCTATAGAACGAAAAGAAGCATTCGCCTTTTTTTAATTCGTTATTGCTTGTCGTCTATTTGCATGATAAATTTATAGTGATAATAATTATCATTCCGCGATAGCACATAGATTTTTTCGCTAATCATTAGTATAATGAAAGTATGAAGGGAGTCGATGAATATGCACGAACAGGTCCAGGATGTACTTAACAAACTGCGTCCATTCCTCCTACGTGATGGTGGAGACGTAGAACTGGTAGACATCGAAGAAGGCGTGGTAAAGGTACGTTTGATGGGAGCGTGCGGCAGCTGCCCTAGTTCCACAATCACTCTAAAAGCAGGAATCGAGCGCGCACTTCTTGAAGAAGTCCCAGGCGTGACTGAACTTGAACAGGTATTTTAATAACCGACAAAATTCATTCCCTCCAACATTTGGAGGGAATTTTTCATAACATCAACCATTCGATTTGTCTCATCGTATTGCCCCGCTCACCGATCAGCTCACTGAATACCCCTTTGAACAAATACTCTCGCTCTCCTTCACGGTCTACATAGTTTTGTAGCATGTGGGTAATCTCTTGCTTTTCTTTAAGGTTTTCTTCACTATAATAACGTTCGATCGCCTCTACATACGTGATCGGAAATAACAAACGCGCATACAACAAGTTCCATTCCATCGCACTCATCGATCTTCTTTGATGATACTCCAAAATAAATGATCTCACTTCATCATATCCCGCTCTCTCATCAAACAGCTTATATCGTGTCCATTCAGCAAGATCTCTCGCAGGATGATCGAGTATGAATTCTGATGGCAATAGAAAGTCAGTACCTCCGATGTTTTGAGCATTAAATCGTCTGAAAACCAATGTTCTTACATCGAACGGATTCACGCCAGCATCGATCGAAGCGTCGACAAGATACTGTATCGCATTTTCAGCAAGCCCCAGATAATAAGGAAACGTCTCGATGAACAACGTGTCAAACTCCCCTAACGGTTGCTCTTGCTTCATCAACGTAAATCGATAAGCCTCTAACTGATCGATTCGTCGTTGCCACCTAAGCTGCCATGGTTGAACTTCTGGAAGCTCACTATAGTTATTTAGTAAATTCCCACCTTTTCGATGAAGGAGTGCTAAACGATGACCATCGGATTCTCTGATCGTGCGTGTTTTCCACGGCAGCTGATAGAGCGTAACTGCTTCGTTCCCAATCGTCTCGATGTACCTCCCCCTTTTTGTAGAGATAGGTAGTAGTGTTGGCTCATTTTGCTGATTAAAATATTGTGAGATAAGGACGTACCAGGGGAAATCCTCTTCTCTTTCTGTTTCTGCACGTTTTAGGATACATTCACCCAATTCTGTGGTCTGAAGTACGTATCCACCGTTCACTCGATATACATGATTGACCACGATTCCGTACTGGTGAAATAGCTCTCGCTCTAGCATCTTCGCCCTCCACGTTGCGTCATATATATGTAAGATATGCCCGACCGCCCAATTTGTGTATGAATTATGGGTGCTAACAATTGTCATATTTCACAACTTCTAACCATATACTAATAAAACTAACCAAACAACAATACCAATTTACTATAAAGTTAGGTGGGACAAGAATGGGCGAAAAACCTGTAGATGCTGTAGAGAAAGCTGCTCGATCGAAGTTAAAAGAACGAGGAGTAGAATTAGAGGATATCGCAGAACTAGTGTATTACCTGCAAGTAAAATATCACCCTAACCTAAAGATGGATGAGTGTAGAACAAACGTTGATCGCGTACTATCGAAGAGAGAAGTACAAAACGCAGTCCTTACGGGCATCCAGCTCGATGAGCTCGCTGAAAAGAATATGCTCGATCAGCCTCTTCAAGATATATTGATGAAAGACGAAGGATTGTACGGAGTCGACGAGATTATTGCGCTATCGATTGTAAACGTATACGGATCGATCGGTTTTACCAACTATGGATATATCGATAAATTAAAGCCCGGAATTCTCGAGAAATTAAACGATAAGTCATCAGGAAGTTGTCACACGTACCTCGATGATATCGTAGGTGCAATTGCCGCTGCCGCTTCAAGCCGTCTTGCCCATCGTTCAACAGAGTCTAACTAAACAATGCCCTAGGCAATCGCCTGGGGCATTTTCAGCTATACTTCCCACTCTTCTAGTGAGTTTGCGGTATAAATCGGTGCTTTTTCTACACTTTCTAAATGCTGTTTCGTTGTAACACCCGTGTGGACAAGTAATGTATCCATCCCTGCCTGAATACCTGCCATAATATCTGTTCTATAGTTATCCCCAACCATTAGCGTTTCATCTTTGTCCGTTCCAAGCTGTTTGAGCGCTTGCTCCATAATCACTGGCTCCGGCTTACCGATAAAAATTGGCTCTACTTCTGTAGACACAGTAATAACTGCTGTTAAGGAGCCATTGCCTGGAAGCAGTCCTCTTTCTGTCGGTATTGCGATATCACCGTTCGTCGAGATAAATGTTGCACCGTTACGAACTGCGATACATGCCTTCGCTAATTTTTCATATGTAATCTCCCTGTCGATTCCGACCACTACATAATCTGGGTTCTCGTCCTGTAGAGTTAGGCCTTCATCCGTTAAGGCATCACGAATTCCCTCTTCGCCAATCACATACACGGAAGCACCTTTCTTTTCATTAGAAATATAGCTTGCCGTCGCCATGCTCGTGGTAAATACGTGCTCTTTTGTACAAGGGACGCCAAAGTTTACAAGCTTCTCTGCTACTTGTTCTTTTCGTTTTGAAGAATTGTTCGTCACAAACAAGTATGGAATTCCTGCTACTTCTAGCCTTTTCACAAAATCTACAGCTTCTTGTATCTTTTCAGTGCCACGATACATCGTACCGTCCAAATCGATCAAATATCCTTTATACTTTTTCATAATGTCTACCTCCACTTATCTAAAAACCGCTTTCACAATGAAAGCGGTTAGCATTTTCTATGAATCTTCAGGCATAAAAGCTGAAACAGCACCAAGTTCTTCATTCAAATATCTTCTCACTTGTTCTGGAAATAATTCTAGCACACGTAAGTTGTTCGTTAAGTTCGTAAAGAGAGCGTCATGGTCTATATTGGTGAATTCCTGCATAAGCGACTTTCTCTTTGCAACGACTTGCTTTAACGCATCACTGCTCGTAGCTGGAATCACTTTTTCATCAGTAAGAATTTCAATGATATCCTCATAGCTTCCTGGATCCCTCATGATGAACCCATCGATAATCGTATTTCCAACATCGATGATGCTTTCGATAAATACATGGTGAAGTCTTTCTAACGCTACTTTTTCTAGAGGGGTTTGGAAAGAGTTTTCCTTTAGAAGCGTTAGGTTATTTTCAAGAAAGATAAGCTGTTCTTCGATTTTCTTACGATCTACAAAATACATTCATATCCCCTACCTTCGACGAGAACTGAATATAGTTTATCATAATCTCGAATGAGATATCAGTTAATCGGGAATTTGAGAATGCCTCAGAGTCTGGTATGATAAGGATAAAAACTGATAAAGTTAAGAGAGGGTGTAGAATATGTTAGAAGATGATCAGTTCATTTATGATGAAAAGGAAAGCACGGAATCAAGGTTCATTTGTTTTATGGGACATAATCATCGGTTTGACTTGTGCATCGTGAAATCAGATCGATTTTATGGAAAGTCCCTCGTATTAGATATTCAAGGTGGAAAATTTGCGATCGTTGGACAAGATGATCTCGATGAACCAGGATACTTAGAACATGCCTATACGCTTAATGAAGAAGATGCAGAAGAACTTCGCGAATTTCTTCGTGGCGCACTCGTTTAATAAATAATTTCATTATGAATACACTACCTGATGAAGGTGGTGTTTTTTCATGTTTTACGATGATGATGAAACGTATACAGATTTTGCAAATGTTGAAAAAGGTAGAAACTATGTCCTTCCAGAGGATACGCCTGAAGGTCCTTATGGGTCTCCGGTGAATAAAAAGCTTGGTAAAACGACTCCCTGGAAAGAAGGGCAACGCTCATACAGTGCGTTTAACTACGAAAACAAGAACCTTCACCAAGGGCTTCCTCGTCAAGATCCTGCATCACATCCTCCGCACGATGATCCGGATCGTGAATCTGAAAAACCTTATAAAGCATAATAAAACCCTCCATCTCTGGAGGGTTATGCTTCTTGATATTGCTTTTTGGTTTTCTCTTTCTTCTGCTTCTTTAATACAAAATAAGGGCAGCCAAAATTGCAATATTCATATAGATAGTCAAGAACCGTGCTGAACTTTGTATCGAATGTGGCTTTCTGGTTGCGATCTTCAAAAAATCCCTTCAATCTTAATTGACCATATCCCCAGTCACCAACGATGTAATCATATTTATCGAGGATTTCGCTGTAACGATTTTGAAACGCTTCCTCGTTCCAGCCCTCCCGTTCTTCTTTTACCAACTCATAGGAGTGTTGATTAACTTTTATCATGTTACTTCCCTCACTTTGATATGGCTCGTTAAGATAATCATACCTTTTTTATTCCAAATGTCCAAGTATTGCTAGGAAAAAAGATCTTACAATCGGTGATGATAACAGTATGGAGGTGAATCTTTTGAAAAAGCAAACCCTGCTTATCGTTCCGCTTTTGTTTGGCCTAGCTGCTTGCCAAGGGGAGCAGGCAACAGACCCGTTCGACCATGCGGACTTATCACCGGTTAAAACCGACCCTGATGAATACGGAATGAACCATGCGAATACACAGGAAAAAGCAAGAAAAGGCTCATTTGGTTATGTGCGTCATTCTAGAAACACAAACAACATGAACTCAGCAAAAAAACCATCAAATGTTGTTTACCTTGATCGCGATCGTTTGGCTGAGATGATCAGTTCTATGGCGGTCGAGCTGCCTTATGTACATGACACTGCTGTTCTTGTAACCGACGAAGAAGTACTGATCGGGTATAAAACGACAACTAAAAATCGTGACGCTACTGCTGACCAAGTTAAGAAAACAGCTCTTTCCGTAATCCCTAGATATTACCATGTGTACGTTTCTGATATGGAAGGAATCATCCCAGAGATCGAACGCTATCAAAACGGATCGGCTGCAAATGGTCAAATGGACAAGAGCATCGATCAGACGATCGCTCAGATGAAAAAAGCGCCACAAGGGAAAAAAGTAAATGATGGAGAGAACGAAAACGGTGAGATGGTCGGTGAATCGAACGACGAATTGAACGACATGAGTGGAAAAGAAATGAAGAGTGAATAAAAGATCGGCCCTCATTCAGGGCCGATTTCTTAATTATTTTGTAGCTTCTTTTGCAGCATTAACCTGTTCATCAGCATGGTAAGAAGAACGTACCATCGGACCTGATTCACAGTGTTTGAATCCTTTTTCAAGAGCGATGTCTTTCAATTCCAAAAATTCCTGAGGTGTCCAGTACTTCATTACTTTCAGGTGCTTCTTAGAAGGTTGTAAGTATTGCCCTAATGTCACGATATCAACGTCATGAGCACGAAGATCATCAAGCGTTTGAATAATTTCTTCCTTCGTTTCCCCAAGACCTAGCATGATGCTTGATTTCGTTGGAATGTTTGGATTCATTTCTTTCGCACGTTGTAAAAACTCAAGTGTACGGCGGTATTTTGCTCTAGCACGGACTCTTGGAGTCAGTCTTTCAACCGTTTCAATATTATGGTTCATAATATCAGGTTTTGCGTCCATCAATGTTTTCAGAGCTTCAAATTGACCGCCCATATCGGATGGAAGCACTTCGATTGAACAGAAAGGGTTCTTTCTTCTGATGGCACGTACGGTTTCTGCGAAAACAGCAGCCCCACCATCTTTTAGATCATCTCTTGCAACTGCTGTGATAACGACGTGTTTAAGACCCATCATCTGCACGGAATCCGCCACTCGCTCTGGTTCTGCCCAATCAAGCTCAGTTGGTAATCCTGTCTTAACCGCACAGAAACGGCAAGCTCGCGTACACACATCTCCAAGAATCATAAATGTTGCTGTTTTTCTCTCAGCCCAGCACTCATGGATGTTAGGACAACGCGCTTCTTCACAGACGGTATGTAAGTTCTTCTCACGCATCATCTTCTTAAGACCCTTGTAGTTTTCATTCGTATTTAATTTTATTTTTAGCCATTCCGGTTTCCGTAGATGTTCTTCTTTTTTCGTCATAATTGTGTCCCCCTAAAACTGCTTTTCTGTATTAAAGAATAACATACGTATGGTGAATTTTTCTAGGAAAAGTCTGAATCTAATGACGAATGTCCCAGGCTTCTCTTCCATTATTTAGACATAATGATTTACCACTGTAAAACCACACTATACATAACGACAACATAATGAAAGGAGAAGAATCGTGAGAAAATACAGCTTTCTTATCCTTATACTTTTTTTCCTATTCCCTGCGAATCTCTCTGCTAATGAGCAAAATGAAGACGAGTTAAGAAAGACACGAATGATGCTGTTTAATAAAATGGAAACTGTTACGCAACTTCCATGGTACGTCTTTGCTGGAATAGATCAATACGAAAGAAGCATAAGAAGATCTCGAAATGATATTCCTAGAGAAACCGGGTCGATCGCCATCAACATTTCACCAGAGAAATGGGCTGGAGCTACTAACCCAAATAAAGATGACTCATCCCCAGAAGCGATCTCTTTCTTTGGAGGGATCGGTTTAGATGGAAATGAAGATGGCAAAGCAACACGAACAGATGATGAAGACTTGCTCTTTACGATAGGCTCGTTTCTACAACAGTATGGGACGGATATGGAAGATATTCGTATTGGTTTGTGGGACTACTATCAGCGAGATCAAGCCGTTAGAACAATCACAAGCAATAGCTTAGTTTATAAAACGTTCAATACGTTGAAGCTCGAGAAACATGCCTTTCCAGTACCGTTAACTGCGAATTACAGCTATCGCAGTACGTGGGGGGATCGTCGAGGCTGGGGAGGACTTCGCATTCATGAAGGAACCGATATCTTTGCTTCGTACGGTGTTCCTGTTAAAGCAACAAGCTATGGAACAGTTGAAACAAAAGGTTGGAACCGCTATGGAGGTTGGAGAATCGGAATTCGAGACATAAACGGAAATTACCACTACTATGCACATTTGAATGGCTTTGAGAAAGGGATCGACAAAGGAAGCGTCGTACAGCCAGGGGAAATAATCGGTTATGTAGGTAGTTCTGGTTATGGACCAAAAGGCACTGCTGGTAAGTTCCCTCCTCACCTTCACTATGGCATCTATAAAGATAATGGTAGAACCGAATGGTCCTACGACCCTTATCCATCATTACGATTGTGGGAAAGACAAGAGCGATCATACAAAAAGAAGAACTAACGCCACAACGTTAGTTCTTCCTTTTTTGATCTATTGGTTTTTAGAGACTCGAACAGCATTTAAGATGCTTGCTACAAGGCCTCCCCATATAATGACAATCCCAACAATCATCATGAAAATTGCGCTACCACCCATATTAACTTACCTCCTTATACTTTTCCTGTTCTACTTTAGCGTCCCATTTCTTTACGCTGAATAGGATACCAACAAGAAGAGCAAATCCAGCTACGAACCAGCCACTATATAGGATGAAGCCATCTGTGTATCCTCCATAGTTTCCTGTTTCAGTTTCAAATTCTTTAAGAAGGTTCGTTTTAAATAGATCGAACATCATGTAGCCGAGCACGATTGGAGTGATGACCCCAAGACATGCTTTCCACCAATAGTTTAGCGGAATGTCAGAAATGCCATTGGCATGATTTTCAAGACCAGGAAGCTGACGTAGGAACCATGCTACTACGACGACTTCTACAAGACCTACAAACGCAATACCAAACTGATTGATGAAGTAATCCGCTGCATCTAGGAAGAACAATCCACCTTGTGTCGCGAACAAGATCGAGATGAGTGATGCGACACCACCACCGATCAATACAGCTTTCGTACGAGAAATGCCAAACTTTTCAGAGATACCAGCAACGTACGTTTCTGAAATTGAGATTAGTGAAGATAATCCAGCAAGTACGAGTGATGCAAAGAAAAGGAATCCAAACATACCATTCAGTGCAGGGAACTCATTGATAATTTGAGGGAATACGACGAACGCTAGTCCGACTCCTCCGCTTACAACTTCATCGACACCTAGACCTTGTTGAGTAGCCATAAATCCTAATGCGGAGAATACTCCGATACCTGCTAAAAGCTCGAATGAAGAGTTACCAAACCCTGTAATAAACGCATTGTTCGTAATATCAGATTTCTTCGGAAGATAGCTTGAATACGTAATCATAATAGCAAAAGCAATCGATAAACTGAAGAAGATCTGTCCATACGCTGCTACCCAAACACTACCGGACGTAATGGAGTCAAAATTCGGTGTAAAGAATGCACTTAAACCTTCAGCTGCCCCAGGAAGCGTCACAGCTCTAATTACGATGATTAAGAAAAGCACGATCAACGTAGGGATAAAGATTTTGTTCGCACGTTCGATTCCTTTCTTAACCCCTGCAAGAAGAACGCCTAGCGTAATAATCCAAACTGCCACAAGCGGAATGAATACTCCTGGCACAAGGCTACCTGTTTCACCAGGATTAACAGTCAGCTGCAGATAGTCATTGAATAGGAAGCCTTCTGTGTCTGAACCCCAGCTCAAATTGAATGCAAAATAGCTATAAGAAATTGCCCAACCTATAATGACCGCATAATACGTAGAAATAACAAACGCAACAATAACGCCCCACCAACCGAGCCATTCGGTCTTTTTATTCATTCTGAAGAACGAAAGCGGAGCTGAACCTCTGAACTTATGGCCAATCGTAAACTCCAAAATAAGAATCGGAATACCCGCAGTTATTAGTGCAAATAAATATGGTATAAAAAATGCCCCTCCACCGTTGTCATATGCAACGGCTGGAAACCTCCAAATGTTACCTAGTCCGATTGCAGAACCAACAGCTGCTAAGATAAAGCCAGCTCTCGTTCCCCACTGAGCTCTTTTTTCCACTAGTATTACCCCCTTAGACGTTGTAACCCTTCTCCTTGTTCTCCTCCTTCCAGAAAAAGGTTTAGATTTTTAATTAAATTCTGATTATTTTGTTTATAGTATATCTAGTACTATTGGCCATGTCAAAGCAATCTTTCAGATAATTTGTAAAATCACTTCGAAAATTAGCCAAAAACACCCCTTTTTTGTAGGATGACATAAAAAAAACAGGAGGATGGTCCCCCCTGTTCGATTATTCGTTAACGGCTTCAACCGTACGATTTTCGTATTTTGTTTTTAGTATATAGACAACAACCGCAAAAACTACTGCTGTTGCAAGCAGCCCAGCAATCGAGCTTCCTGTAAACCCAAGTACAAGATAGCCTACGAGCGCGATTCCAGCTACAGTCAGAGCATAAGGAAGCTGTGTCAACACATGGTCGATATGATGGCTTCCCGCGCCTGTAGAAGAAAGGATCGTTGTATCAGAAATCGGCGAGCAGTGATCTCCAAACACCGCTCCCGCTAGTACAGCGGCTAGTACAGGTAGCATATAGGTTGGGTCTGTCGCAGCAGCGATTTCTCCAGCAATCGGAAGCATAATACCGAATGTTCCCCATGATGTTCCAGTAGCAAATGCCATTACGCCTGCTAATAAGAACAAGATTGCTGGAAGAAAACCGATGGCTATATGCTGATCAACTAGACCAGCTAGATATTTACCTGTTCCAAGTGTTCCGATAATCTCGATCAACGTCCATGCAAAGAGAAGGATGTAAACTGCAGGAAGCATCGATTTGATTCCTTCAACGACACCTTTTCCAAACGCTGCTCCTCCCATGTTCTTAAAGAAGAAGAACACTAGAGACGTACCTAAACCGATCAAACCACCGTATAATAACGAAGCTGCAACATCTGTATTTTCAAAAATCGTTAACGGCGTTACGGCAGCATCCGTTCCACTCACTGCCTGAATACCTGTGATGATCATAAAGATGACCGTACCTGCGATCAGCATAATGATTGGCCAAGCAAGATCTGCTACTTTCCCCTTATCACTTTCAGGTAAGCCAGTTGTTTCCCCTGGTACAGCACCTTTTGAAGGGTCGAGTACTTCTCCTGTTTTTTGTGCACGGTTTTCATGAACTCTCATTGCCTTAAGGTTAATATCGAAATAGCTTACGAAGAAAACCATTCCAAGTGCGAAGATCGCATATAAATTCATAGGAATCATTTTTATGAAAGCTTCTAAAGCACCAACACCAACGATGCTATGTGTAGTAAGAATACCACCTATAATTGCAATAATATAAGCTCCCCAGCTAGAAATAGGGGAAATGATACACATCGGGGCAGCAGTTGAATCGATGATGTAAGAAAGCTTGGCTCTCGAAACTTTGTGCCTGTCTGTAATAGGACGACTAACATTCCCAACCGCTAGAGAATTGAAGTAATCATCGATAAAAATAATAACTCCAAAGACTGCAGTAACGATCTGAGCACCAGTTCGCGTTTTCACTCGTTTCATGGCCCACTCACCGAACGCTCGGCTACCACCTGAAATTGAAATAAATGCAGTCATCATGCCTAATAGAAGTAAGAAGAAAATAATATACATGTTCCAGGTATTTAACCCACCGTCAGAAATAAAAATGCCCTTCACAATCGTATAGATTTCTTTAATAGAACCACCAATACTCCAGTCGTTGATCATCAACGCACCAAGGATAATTCCCACCCCTAGTGAAGGCAATACCTTCCTGGTTGCCACTACCATCAATAATGCGATGAGCGGCGGAATAATCGAATAAATCGTATTTTCCATATTCACCATCCTTTTCAAGTTATGGTTCACTACTTTTGGATAAACAAAAAAACGGCCAATGAAAGGATATGGTCCTATCATTGCCCGTTTTGCGGTTACAATGTCAAGTGTCCATCCCGATCAGTAGTTCTCCATTATAAGTAAGCCTCATAATGACAGTTCGACATTTATTCAATGTCGCCCCAACAAAAATAATGTGACGATTATTTCTGCTTCGGCAGATCTCCCTTTCGATGCTGATCATAGATGTCATTCTCCCAACACGTACTTATGAGTATCTGCTCCTCTACCTCATCGTATAAGATAAGGAACATTATTTAGTTTAATACAATTCGTTATTATAGCTTAGTTCTAAGTGCTATGCAAACACAATTTATTCCATTCCTCCAATATCGATAGCCGGATCAGGCAATCCTGTACCAGATCCATTATTGTAGAAGTTCGGCACATCTCCCTTTATAAACGTTGCAATAACAGGAATATCCGTTGTGACGACATCTGAATCTGTAGCAAATGGAATAACGATTTTCACATGCACTTCGATATGGACGCGAATATCAACCCAAGTGTTGTTGATCCCTACTTGCTGAATGTTATGTTTGATATCAGACTTTACTTCTCCAATCGCTGTAAATCTCACAGGAACTTTTGGTCCAAAGTTCGCGAGTAACGTATTGTTAAACGCTTGCCCAATCGGAATGTTATGGATGATTCCTTTACTTAATGGTACATCTTCATCAACTTGAAGCTCGACCCCATTTTCCTCTGCCCAATAATCGATCGAGTTATCTTCAACGCTCTTTAAGAACTTTTGCACTTTATCTGTCGATTGAGCAAGTACTTTATTTACAGCGCTTTGGTTAATTTGGACGATATCTACTTGGTTAACCGTTTCTTTTTTGATCAGCTCTTCTGTGCTATCTGCTTCTTCAACGATTTTTTTGTTGATGGCCTGGTTAATCGCGAGTGTTGCGATTCGGTTCGTTTCTGTTCTAGCTATTTCGATAAGAGTAGGCTTAATACCTTTTTCAACGATCCATAGTCCTTGAACTGTCATAAAAATAAATAGAATGAACGAGATAACAAACACATATCGAAAAGGAAGCGGACCTTTTCGAATGAACCTTCTTCGAGTTCGGAACAAGCCAATATCCTCCCTTCTCCTCAACATGTATATGCGAAGAAGGAAAGAAGTATGGACATATTTTCCCTAAAGAAAAACCACAGCCCGCAAGCTGTGGTTTTTCTTATAACATTTTGAGCATCGCATCTCTTCCGATGGTTCCTACTTTGATGCCCCTTGCCTCTGCTTCAAGCGTTACAGATTCAAGTGGTGCTTCTAGCAGCTGTTCGATAGACCTTACACCAACAGCTCTGCCTGCAATGATTTTGCGATCACTTAACTTTTCATTAAGTAACGCAATATCCAGTGCTCCACACATGATGTAGCCATTTTCATTTGTAACAGCAAGAAAATTGGTCTTAGGTAGTTTCATGCTAATCGCTGTAAATGGATGACCATCGATCATGATAGGTGTAACATTGATCACGTATCCTCCGCCTCCTGACTCACAAGTTGTCATTCTATTTATATGAGCGCGGAGGCATGTTTGACAATCAAAGATTAATATCTGTTCTCAAGTCTAAATGCAAGAAGATCCCGAAGCATTTCTGGTAAGTAGTACTTCTTCTTAGCGTGCTTCATCTGCGGATAAAATTTTCCGAAGGTGAACATATCCGCCGTAGCCACTGAATATTCTTTTTCTGGAGATAGCTGATGACCGTTATGGAGAATTTCTGTTACGTGATGAAGACCATCATCCATTACGACTGTTTTCACTTCGAGTCCATCAAAAGCCATGATACCCATGACTTCTCCTCTGAAACCTAATCCTTTAAACGTTAAATGCACGAGTTCGTCAGACATTGCATATGCGACGATCTCACGTAATTCACTTCCTTTTAGAATAACTTTACATGGATTGACTGGGTGTGGACATATACGATGAAGGTCTTCTCTCGACACCTTCCCTTCACTTAATCCATCAAGTAGCATACCCGAATTGATCATTCCAATATCAGCATTGCACCATTCTCTAAGAGCAGCAGAGAGCTCGTCAGGAAGGACAGAGCGCCTGAACCACTCTGCTTCTAGAGGTTGTTCGAGGCGGCACACGACCTCGTCTAATAAGTTTTGTGCATTCGCTCCTAATCGATCTAGCTGTTCCTTTGTCGCTTGATCTTCTTTATGATCACGCACAGAAATCGCATAAGCTTCTGCCTCAACTAATTTGCACTGTTCAGTATCATAGTTCAGGACGACTTCTCCTACATAATTTCCATTCTTACCTGCTTGAGTAATCAACGTTCCATTTACATTCATTCCATGCTTAAGAACGTGATGGGTATGAGAGCCGATGATCACATCGATTCCTTCAATATCCGTTGCAATCTGCTCGTCGTTCCCAAGTCCCATATGTGACATCAACACGACTACATCAGCTTTCGAACGTACTTCATCAACCACCTTTTGCAGCATTTCCCATGGTGATTGTATCGACCAGCCGAGGAGACTATAGAATTGTTCATATGGAATCGTTATCCCGATTAGTCCGACCTTAACGCCATCTTTCTCATCGATCGCGTACGGAACTGCCCAGGCAGGTCTTGCTCCATCAGAGTGAAACAAGTTCGACACGATGACTTGAAAATTGGCATCAGTGTATAGCTCTTCCAATTCTTGCTTTGAAAATGTGATTCCCTCGTTATTTCCGATCGTCGCATAATCATATTTAAGTTCATTTAATAAATGTACATTTCCCTTACCTGAGGTCCCCTCAGTAATCGGGTGAACTTTATCCGCGTGATCACCAAGATCTAACAATAAGTAGTGATCATGATGATAATCATGAATTCTTTTTCTATCTTTTATATAGCCAGCCACCTTAGACCAATTTTCAAAGTGACTATGAAGATCGTTCGTATAATATAAATGTACCTTTTTTGAAGTCAAGACACTCTTCCTTTCTTAACCCGTCATTCCCTGCCAGACCAATCGTATCCCGACGAGAATTAACATCCACCTTAAAATAACGACAATCGTATTATCTGACAGTTTCTGATTAATGAAAGAGCCACATTTTGCCCCAATCCATGCGCCTGGAACTAATCCAATCAATAAAAATCCTGCGATATTCCCAAGGGCTAAATGCGTCATCGTACCGATTATACTCGACAGAAATATCATAAACATCGATGTTGCAACTGCAATAGAGGTTGGAAATCCGAATAATAAAATCATGGCAGGAACCATCAACGACCCACCGCCGATACCAAAAAGCCCTGATAGAATCCCAACGATAAACGAAACAACTAAGGCAGCTATCACTGAAAACCGATATTCACTAGCGTTCCCATCCAAATCAGTAATCGATCGCGAAAAACGTCCATCTAACTTCAATGGTCGCAAACGTCCCCTTACCATTAATAATATGGAAACAAGCACCATAAATACCCCGAAATATACAGAAAATTGATCGACGGCGATAAATTTGTTTAACCAAGCTCCTGCAATTGCACCAGGACCGCTTCCAAGAAAGAACAACCCACCGCTTTTATAATCGACTGTCTTTTTCTTCATATAGGACAATGTTGACGATAATCCAATAGCTACCAATACGACGATCGAGCTACCTACGATAAGCTGTGGAGATAACTCAGGTAGCCAATTCGTATACTGATCTATGATCAAAAGCCCAGGAACGATGATGATCCCTCCACCAAGACCAACCAAACTTCCAATCGTACCTGCAGCTAATCCGATAAAGAATAATAAGACCCAAGTTAACATGAAAAGAACTCCTTATTAGTCGAAAAGATCAAGTTGTCTTGGGTTAAGGTTCGTATACTCAATATCAAGCATTCGAATCATTTCTTTCGCATTCCCCGACGCATGACCACCAGAATTATTATTGAATAGTATATACACATTCTTACATTCTTTTCGTAACTGCTCAATTCTTTCTTTCCATTCCTTGAGCTCATTATTGTCATACTCATACAGATAGCGAACTTCTCGCCACTTTTGATTGTTCCCAGGGTTCCGCCACCCATTAACATTTCTTCCATGAAGTCGTACAAGTACATCATCATTCGAAATCGTCTCCATGACGATTGGGATCGAACCTTCTCCAGCTTGAGGCTCATCACAGATTGAATGTATGTATCCTTGTTCCTCAAGAAAAGAAAGTGTTTTCTCCCGAAATGCCTCATGATACCAGGATTGATGTCTAAACTCTACCGCACAAGGGGTATCTCCCATTCTTTCTTTACAATCTCGCAAAAGATTCACGTTATCTTTGTTCACATCAAACCATGGTGGAAACTGAAAAAGAACCATCGCAAGTTTTCCAGAACGTTGTAAAGGCACGATTGACTCCTTGAAAGCCTTGAACATAGCATCTCTCGTCTCAAAGGGAATCTCCCCCCGCTCGTGTCCTGTCATTCCCTGATAAGCTTTCACAACAAACTGAAACCCATCAGGCGTCTCACTCGCCCATTTCTCATAATTTCTTATAGGTTGCACTGCATAAAAAGAAGAATCAACTTCTACAACCGGAAAATGAGAACTATAAATCGATAGCTTTTCATTACTCTTTACACCCGGAGGATACAAATCATCATGATCCCCCCAACCAGTAACACCTATGTATATCATCAAATCCTTCCCTTCTATTTCTCTGCCTCTATTTTCTGACTTTAAAGGAGAAATAGCAAGGGAAAAACCCCGAAAAGCGGAGGTGGGCGTTTAGGTCCGACAGGCACTGGAACCATTTCGAATGAACACGCTTTTTGTGTTCAATCGAAATGGTGAAGTGACCCGAGGACCTGCCCCCTGCAGCTGGATCAGAAAGGCGGAGGCGAGCGTTTAGAAACGGAGATATTGGAACTCTTGAAATAGAACACGCTTTTTGTGTTCTGTTGAAAGAGTGAAATATCGTAGTTTCTGCGAGTCGCAGCTAGATCAGAAAAGCGGAGGTGGGCGTTTAGACCCGACAAGCGCTGGAGCCCTTTCGTTTGAACACACTTTTTGTATTCACCTTCAACAATTGCATATAAGATATAATCCATTAACACACTTTCATTCCCCCCAATGTATTGTAAATTACAAGAATCTATTATATATTTTAATTGATAATGATAATCACTACTGTTTACTTTCTGGGGAGGACTGTAAATGTTTAATAGAGACGTATTCGATGTAACGATAATTGGTGGAGGTCCTGCTGGGCTTTATTCTGCATTTTATGGTGGCTTAAGAGAACTAAAAGTCAAAATTATAGAATTCCAGCCTAAATTAGGCGGTAAGATTCATGTTTATCCTGAAAAAATGATTTGGGATGTAGGAGGACACAAGCCATTATCTGGTGCAGATCTCATCGAATCCTTAGTTGAGCAGGGATTAACATTCGACCCAGAAGTAGTTTTAAATACAAAAGTTGAAAGTATCACAAGAGATGAAGAAGGAATTTTCACTTTAAAGAGTGCTGAAGGTGAGGAGCACTACTCAAAAACCGTTATCGTCGCTGTTGGGAGTGGAATCCTAAAACCACAAAAACTTGAGATTCAAGGCGCAGAAAGGTTTGAAGTTTCTAACTTGAATTATACGATCAAGTCTTTGAAACATTTTAAAGATAAAACGGTTGTCATTTCAGGCGGTGGTAACACAGCGATCGATTGGGCGAACGAATTAATACCTGTCGCAAAGAAAATATACCTTACATATAGAAAAGATGCTCTTACTGGCCATGAAGCACAAGTCTCAAAACTTAAAGAAAGCTGTGTAGACTGTATCTTTAACACTTCGATCTCTAAACTGATCGCTTGCTGTAGCCATGAAACGATTGAACAGATCGAATTAACCAACCATGTTACAGGTGAGATTTCCTACCTCCCGATCGATGAAGTGGTTATTAATCATGGGTATGAAAGGGATTCTTCGTTAATTGGTAATAGTGATTTGAATATTGAACTAGTCGATCAGTTTTTTATTGAAGGAAATTCAACGAGTGAGTCATCTATTCCAGGACTATATGCAGCAGGAGATATCTTGAAACACGATGGAAAATTAAACCTTATTGCCGGTGCATTCCAAGATGCAGCAAATGCTATAAACAAGGCAAAGCTGCATATTCAGCCGGAAGCACAAGCGGTTGGCATGGTTTCTTCACACAACTCAGTGTTTAAGGAGCGAAATCGTGAGCTGATCAAACGAATGATATAAGAAGAAGGACCGCTCTACAGGGCGGTCCTTCTTACTCTTTACTTATCAACGACTCCTATTTTTCTATACTTCCCAATAGCTTGATAAAAGACAGGAACAAACACGAGAGTTAGCAGGGTAGATGTTGTTAACCCTCCGATTACCGTGATAGCTAATCCTTTTGAAATCAAACCTGAAGCAGAATTAGAAAGGGCTAGTGGGATTAATGCAAAGATGGTCGCAAGTGCCGTCATTAGAATTGGACGTAATCTTGTTGCTGAAGCTTCAACAATGGACTCGGTTAAGTCCATCCCTTCTCGTCGATTACTTTCCACACGGTCAAGAAGAACGACAGCATTCGTTACGACAATCCCAATCAACATGAGCATTCCAATCATCGCACTCATCGACAGGGTCTGACCACCGATGAGGAGTCCAGCCAATGCTCCGATCGGAACAAAGATAAGAGACGATAGAATAACAATCGGGGTGATGATGCCACCGAATGTGATACTCAGTACAAGAAACACTAAGCCGACAGCTGCGGCCATTGCTAAACCAAGATCTGAAAACCCTTCAGTAATCATGTCCATACCACCAGAAAGGTCTACTTCGACATCATCTGGTAGAGAAAGATCCTGAATACGTTCTTCAATATCTCTTGAGGTAGCCGCAGTATCATCCCCTTTGATCGTAGCAGAAATCGTATTTGCTGTATCTCCATCTTGGTGCTCAATAGAAGTTGGGACGTTAATCTCTTCAATCGTCGCCACTTCACTCAACTCTTTTTCACCTTCAATTGTCTTTACAGAGAACGCTTCTAATTCTTCTTTAGAAGACAACATATCGTCGAAAACAAGCTCAGTTTCCCAACTTTGGTCGTTAAGCGTTAGCGTACCACCATCAACCGTATGCAAACGTTCCTGGATAGGTTGTATGAGCTGGTATGGACTAAGCTTTAGTTCCTCTCCTTCTTCGCTGAGACGGATCCGATATTTTGTTTGCGAATCCTCCATCCCGTTTTGAACATTTTTCAGCCTTTCATCTTGCATTAATAACGTTTCAATTTGATTCGATGCTTGATCTAATTGATCCAGATCATCACTGTAGAGGTTTACATCTATACTATTTCCAGATGGCGGTCCTTCCTGTTGGATTTCTGTTGCCTTGACAGTTGCTGACTCATACTCATCTTGAGCGATAGTCAGAATTTCCTGTTCATATTTCGTCATCCACTTATCGATCGGTTCATCTTCATTTAACTGAACGAAAAATCGAGCAACGTTTTCCATTGTGTTTGCACTGGATCCTGGCATTTGCTGCTGACTCGTAAAGCCAATCGAAACCTGATTGTAATCGATCGCATCTTCATCACTTAGGACACGTTCAATTTGTTGAGCCAGCTCATTTGTATCTTTTAATGTCACCTCTTTCGGTAAGGTCACTTCCACTTCAAACGATTCGTTCCCTTCTGTTGGTAGAAATGATACCCCTAGTGCTGGGATAAGCGAGAATGAGCCAACCAACAAAAAGATTGATAGAGTAAATACAATCCATTTTCGCTTCAAAGCCCCATGTAGGAACCGTTCGTACCAAGAGGACCCTTTAGAATGATTAGACTTTTTATCCACTTTCTTAAAGAAGGTCTTTCCAAGTACTGGAATGAGCATCACTGCTACAAGGAGTGAAATGAGAACAGAAAACACAACAGCTAAACTAAATGGTCGGAAGAACTCTCCTAAGATGCCACTTACAAAAGCAAGAGGCATAAATACAATCACCGTAGCAATCGTAGAAGAGGCGATCGCACCCATCACTTCTTTTGTTGCACGAAACACGAGTTCCCGCTGCTTCATATCAGGATAGTTCTGCTTCCACCGATATATATTTTCGATAACAACGATTGAGTCATCTACAATCCTACCGACCGCAACAGCCATTCCACCTAATGTCATGATATTTAGCGTGTAATCAAACTGATTGAGTAGTGCAATTGTTCCTAGAATGGAAATAGGTAAGGAAAGAATGGCAATGAAAGTTGCACGGATATTTCGTAAGAACACCAAAATCACGACAACTGTAAACAATGCGCCAAATCCGCCTTCTTTTAATAGTGCCGAGATTGATTTTTCTACTTCTTTCCCTTGGTCTAACACAGTGTATAGCTTATAACCTTGCTCATTTACACGTTCATTTAAATACGTTTTGACAGATTTAGCTACATCAGCTGTGTTTGCTTCTTGACCTTTCGTAATTTCGATTAAAATGGAATCCTCTCCATTAAAACGAGATATTTCAGGTCGTTCCGTTGCTTCTTTCACCTCAGCTATATCCGACAATACGACACTCTGTTTTCCATTCATAGCGGCCTGAGAAGGCTGTGCCGCTTGCTGACTGGGGGATCCTTGATCATTACGTTCCTCGCCGGGAGATTGCTGCTGAATCGCCTGATTTTGGGATAAGGGAATCTCAACCTCTTTTAAGTCTTCAACATCTTGCAAGTCACCCTTAATCTCTACAGGAATGGAGTTTCCTTCTTCATTCAATGAACCAGTTGGCAATTTATACTGTGATTGTTGAATGGCATCTTTAATGTTAGATAGCGATAACCCATATTGAGATGCTTTTTCTTCGTTGACCACTATTTGTAAACTTGTCTCTTGCCCCCCTGTAATTTGAACACCTGATACACCTTCCATATTCTCAATCGTAGGGACGATGTTCGATTCGATATCATTTTGTAGCTTTTCTATTTCCGTAGATGAAAGTGCTGCTTGATACACTGGGGTAGAGTTGATCGATATAGCCGTGACATCAGCTTCCACATCATCAGGCAGCGATACACCGTTCACTACGTTTTCAACATCGGATTGAGCTTCCTCAATGTCCTGACCAAAAGGATACATAATGGTAATCATAGACATGTTTTCTCTCGTTGTACTAGATATTGAGTCATACCCTTCCATATTAAGCAGTGCATCCTCAAGTGGAGTCGTAACCTTTTCCTCTACTTCCTCTGTAGAAGCATTGGGATATGGGGATTGAACAGTTAACACAGGGAAAGATACATCTGGGAATGTTTCAACTTTAATTTTATCAGCTGCCAGCACTCCGCTGACGACAACAAGTAACGTTAAAATAATAATAGCTACTGTATTTTTTAAACTTAGCTTTGTAATCCAACTCATAGTGGGTTCTCTCCTTTCAAATACCTAGAGTCAGCATACCCACTTATTATGAACTGAATATGAACAAATTAAGATTTATGAGTTTTTTTTATTTGCGGAAGCGTAACGAGGAACGTCGTGCCGATTCCTATGTCACTCTCTATTTCCACAGAACCTTGATGAAGATGAATAATCTTGCGTGCGATCGAGAGCCCTAAGCCGTTACCTCCCTGGTTTCTTTTTCTAGATTTGTCTACTTTATAAAAGCGTTCAAACACCCTCACTTGCTCTTCTGGTGAAATACCGACACCTTCGTCAGAAATAGAAACTGCGATTGCATCCTCCCTTTCTTGCATTGCTACAGTGATCTTCTTATCTTCAGGAGTGTATCGAATAGCATTCGTAATTAAATTGATCCACACTTGCTTTAATTGGTCCTCATCAGCTTGGATTTTGTAATCGACCGTATCTAGTTGAATCGTTTGATTTTTTTCAGCCCATTGAGGCTCTAAGGAAGCAACCACTCTGCGCAACTGTTCATCCAAATAGAACGCTGACAATGCGAACGGTGGATGTTCGGAGTCTAGCGTAGCAAGTTTTAATAAGTTCTGACTCAATGAAGATAATCGCATACTCTCATGTTCAATGATCGATAGATATTCCTTACGTTCACTTTCGTCCTTCACAACATCATCCTTTAACGCTCTAGCAAATCCTTGAATAGACGTTAGTGGCGACTGAATCTCATGAGAAACATTAGATACAAACTGCTGCCTCATGTCCTCAAGCTCATTTAACCCTTTCACCATGTGGTTAAAATGATGCGTTAATTCTCCAAGCTCATCTTTTCGCTTACTCTTGATTGATACATTAAAATTTCCCCGTGCTACCTTCTTCGTTAATGTGGTCATCTCTTTTATAGGGCGAATTGTGTATTTTGTTGTGATAATAAAAATAGCACTGCCTAATAAGAGAATGGATGAAAATAGCGTTAACATCACTTTTCTAAAATCATTAAAGATAAATTGGAAGTTTGGGGTGATGAATATAGCGTAGGATTGACCTTCTACCTCAAAAGGTATTCCAACGATAGTTCGACGGAGTTGTTCTTGTGTCTTGTACGGCTCCCCATTCAATACCTCACTAATTGCTTCTTGAGAAAGATTTCGAATCGGTCGACTCTCATAAACTGCGGTGTCTAATTTCTCGCTGAACAATGCGATATCAAAGCTAATAGAAGATATCGCATCCAAGTATGTAGAAATATCGAGATCTGGATTTGATTGATAAATTTCAATAAAATCTCTTCCAACACTTTGCATCCGTTGTTCCACACGATCTGAAATCTGATGTTCATACAAACGACCTGAAATCAAAAAGGTAACGAAAAGACTAAAAAAGATCGCAATGAGGAAGGTAGCAACGATTTGAACATATAAGCTCTTCACGCTTCGACCCCCTCTATCCGATACCCTAGTCCTCGAATGGTTTTAATCGATACTGTTGCATCCCTTTGTTTAAGCTTGTCTCTTATCCGTTTCACATGAACATCGACGGTGCGGTCGTCTCCTTCATAATCGAATCCCCAAATCTTTTCGATCAGCTGCTGTCGCGTGAAAATTCGTTCAGGATAGCTAGCTAACATATATAGTAGTTCAAATTCTTTCAGTGGAAATTGAACAAGCTCCTCGTTCACTTTCACTTCCTTTTTTTCTGTCTCCATTCTGATATTGCCAACTTGGAGTGATTTAGAAGCCTGGACCTGATACCTCCGGAGTAAAGCCTTAACACGCATCACTAGCTCTGTTGGTTCAAACGGCTTGACGACGTAGTCGTCTGTCCCCACTTGAAAGCCTTTTACTTTGTCGTGTGTTTCACCTTTCGCAGTCAGCATCAATACTGGAATTTCGTAGTAGCGTCGAATCTCTTCACATAAGCTATAGCCATCTAACCCTGGCATCATGATATCAATGATTGCGAGGTCAATGGACTGAGATACTAAGATCGACAACGCTTCTTCGCCATCTGCAGCTTGCACTACATGATACCCTTCATGATTCATATATAGAGATACTAACTGTAGAATATTTGGATCATCATCTGTTATTAAAACGCGAATCATGAGTTTCCCCCTTTTTTAAAAAAATAAATGTTACTAGTGTATTATGGCTAAACGAGAACAGTAAATAAAAAATTATTACATAATGTGCAATGAAAAAGATAGTAGGAAAACTAGTCCTCTCTCTATTTTAGCTCTTGTTTGTATCTTTACACGCCCTTTTAATGAATCCTGCAACAACTATTTCATCAAACCTGTTACAATCGTTTCTTTACTACGAATAAAATGAGATTCGTCATGGTCTCAAGTATATATCTCAAATAATGAGAGTGGACTATATAAAAATAAGCCACACCTTGATCCAGCTAAGGATTAAGATGTGGCTTTATTTTCGTAGCCTTACTACTTTTTCGCTAAAAGATACATAAAGTAAGGAGCTCCGATAATGGTAACGATGATTCCAGCTGGAATGCCGCTAGGATCCAAGATCACACGCCCAATCGTATCGGCAGTCAGGAGCAAAATACCTCCTAATAATGCAGTGACCGGAACAAACGCTTGGTGGCGTGGTCCAACGAGGGACCTAGAAATATGCGGAGCCATCAACCCTACGAATGCGATACCACCGCTTACTGCTACTGAAGCAGAAGCTAGCGCAACAGCGATGATAATTAATAGAATCCTCTCTTTACCAATGTTTACGCCCACACCGATCGTTACGTTTTCATGAAGTGTTAACGTGTTCAACACGTTCGCTTTCATAAAGACAATCGGGAAAAGAATCAGGATCCAAGGTGCCAATGAAAGGACGAATACCCAATCATCACCCCAAATACGACCCGCCATCCAATTGGCCATAAACGCATGGTCTTCCATCTCTAACCGAGTAGATAGCACCAACGTAGCTCCATACAATGCAGCAGCTAAACCTACACCGATCAACACTAACCTCGTGGGCTCAACACCTTCACCTTTTATGTATGACATGACATAGATGATAGCAGCAGTCACCATTCCACCAGCTAACGCAAAAAGTGGAAGGATGTATAGAAAACTTGTAGACTCTACCGAAAAGAACATGATGTAGACTACGATCATTAAGCCTGCTCCGGCATTGATACCTAGGATACCAGGGTCAGAGAGTGGGTTTTTCGTAATACTCTGTAATATCGCACCAGAGACGGCAAGTCCCATTCCAGCAAGTACCGCAACGAAGATTCTTGGCATTCTAAATTGAAATAGAATTAAATTCTCCCGCTGAGTCCCTTGCCCGATAATCGTACGAAAAAGTTCGCCAGGAGTTAAAGAAGCATAACCTGTTCCGATGCTTATGATAATCGCAAGAACTAATAACATAGCTGCAGTAATTACAGTAATTCTAAACCGTTTGACCTGTTGTGCATTCATGATAGCTTCCTCCCTCCTTTTCTAGCGAGATAAAGGAAGAAAGGAACACCGACCATAGCGACAACAGCTCCTACGGGCGTTTCATATGGAGCATTCACCGTTCTGGCAAATGTGTCTGCTAGGACTAAAAGTACACTGCCAAAAACAGCTGAACAAGGAATGATCCAACGATAATCTGTTCCAACTAGAAAGCGAACGATATGTGGCACGAGTAAACCAACAAAAGCAATCGCACCTGCGAGTGACACAGCCGCTCCTGCCAAAATCAATACTACGGTCATCAAGATCGTTTTCGTTAAAAGGGTTCGTTGTCCAAGACTCTTAGCTAAGTCTTCTCCAAAGCTAAGAATCGTTAGTTGTCTAGATAGCATAATAGAAATTAAGATTCCTACTAGAGCAACAGGAACAACAATTTTCAACTGTGTCCAGTTCGTTCCAGAAACACCACCAGCTGTCCAAAAAGCCAGATCTTGAGAAAGTT
This sequence comes from Anaerobacillus sp. ABR4_321, assembly GCF_056158505.1. Taxonomy (NCBI): domain Bacteria; kingdom Bacillati; phylum Bacillota; class Bacilli; order Caryophanales; family Bacillaceae; genus Anaerobacillus; species Anaerobacillus sp. ABR4_321. Next base: position 1,449,839 of record NZ_JBSWTK010000001.1, on the reverse strand, counting down.
TATAATAGATCGCAACGCCTTCTCCTAACGAAGAAAGCAGTGCAGACACAGCTGCACCTGCTAACGTGATACGTATAGGAGAAAGCCCTCCTCTAGTCATTGAACCTAAACCGAAGACTAATAACGCCCCAACTCCCGCTCCAACAAACGAAAGCAGCATAACGGTGAAGTATGACGAACCTAGGTTAAATGCAAACACACAAGCGAGGGCTAAACTTGCACCAGCGTTCAAACCGAGTAAACCAGGGTCTGCAAGAGGATTTCGAGTCATTCCCTGCATGATTGCTCCACTCACAGCAAAGGCAGCGCCGACTACTGCAGCTCCAAGCTCTCTTGGTAACCGAAGACTTACGATAATGCGATCTGTTTCTCTGCTAGCATCATAATTAAATATAGCTTCCCAAACTGTTCGAAAATCAATCTTTGCAGCTCCAACTGATATAGCAAGACCAATACTTAATAAGAGGAGTAAGCACCCCAAAAGCAAGATGGTCAGGCCTACCTCAGGTCTTGAATACACTTTTACATCTTTTATAACCTTCGTCTTCGTTTTGAACATTGAAATTATCCTTTGTTATTTCGTTAATTCTTCGACGATAAACTCCAATTCTTTCTCTAGAGAGATCGGATCGTTAAAATAGAACGATTCTGAGTCAAACTGAATTGCATTTCCATTCTTTACAGCAGGAAGCTCTTTCCAAACATCAGATTCCATAAAGGAGTTGTCTGGATTACCTGCTCCAGTTCCAACAAAGATATAATCTCCAGCATAAGTAGGAATCACTTCTGTAGAGATGGCTTTCCAACCTGGACCGAAGACATCTTCTTCTAATTTCTTAGGTGCTTTTAATTCAAGAGCTTGATAGATGACCTCTGTTCCACGTCCCCAGTTTTCACCATAAACGTACATATCTTTTCCGTATGCTTCCATAACCATGAACGTCTTGTCTTCTCCAATAGCAGCTTTTACTTTTTCGCGAGCATCTGCAGCTTTTTCCTTCCACTCTTCAACCCATGCTTTTGCTTCATCTTCTTTTCCTACGATTTTCCCGATTTCAACATGCTGTTCCATGTAATCATACTTATCGTATGACATCGTTACTGTAGGAGCGATTTCTTCATATTTCTTTAAATTTTTATCATCAGAATACGTAATGATTAGATCTGGATTAAGCTCTAACAGTTTTTCATATGAGTCTGCAGTAACGACTTCAACGTCATCAAGCTTATCTCCATAGAATTTATTAGATTTTGGATATTCATTTACAGCGATCGGTGTAATGCCTAATTCCAACAAGTTTCCTGCATATGTAGCCGCTAGCATTGCAACACGCTCTGGTTCTTTAGGAACTTCAACCTCTCCATTTTCACCTTCATAAACCCTTGTATCTTGTTTATCACTATCGTCTTTTTCCGCAGAACTTTCACCTGATGTGTTCTCAGAACACGCTGCTAATGCAAACACCAAAGCTAATAAAGATAAACTAAGTAAAAGTTGTTTAAATCCTTTTTTCATGTTGTTCTTCCTCCTGAATGTATGATAATAAGAATCATTCTCATATGATGGAAATAAAAAAAGCAGTTACGCTAAGTTCTCTATGAACTGCTCAGTTTTTACGAGATCATACGTCAAACATACTGGCTTCCTCGTTCTTGGGTCCATCCCGATTTCAGCATCGATATTGAACACATCGTAAAGGACTTTAGACGTCATCACTTCTTCAGCTCTTCCCTCTTTTACAATTGAGCCGTCTTTCATAGCCACCATGTGATGAGCAAACCTCGCAGCATGATTTAAATCATGTATGACCATTACGATGGTACGCTTTTCATCACGGTTCAGTTGATGTAATAGCTCGAGTACTTCTAATTGGTGAGATAAGTCTAGATAAGTGGTAGGCTCATCTAATAATATGATATCGGTTTCTTGCGCGAGTGCCATGGCGATCCAAACACGCTGTCTTTGACCACCAGAAAGAGCATCTACAGGTCGTTCCTTAAATTCAAGAATACCCGTTACACGAAGTGCCCATTCGATCACATCATAGTCCTTTTTCGTTAGCTTACCGAATCCTTTTTGATAAGGATACCTGCCATAAGAAACAAGTTCTCCAACAGTCAGACCAGCAGGTGAATCCGGTGACTGAGGTAAGATCGCCATTTTTTGCGCGATTTTCTTAGTAGATTCTTTGCTGATGCTTTTACCGTCTAAGTAAACTGTTCCAGCATTCGGATTGAGTATGCGTGATAACGTTTTAAGAACCGTTGATTTACCACACCCATTCGGGCCGATAATCGTCGTGATCTTTTTATCTGGAATCTCAATTTTTAAATCTTTAACGATATTTTTTTCACCATAACCAACCTTTAAATCCTCTGCATATAGTCTGGACATGGTTCCCCTCCTTAGAAATTCTCGAGTATCACTTAACTCCAACTCACCAAATGAAAATGATTATCAATTTCATAACTTATTCTAGTCTATCGTATTTATACTGTCAACCGAATAATCAGCATTCTTATGCAATAAAAAAAGACCCTGGAGTAACCACCAGGGTCTTTATGAATGTTAACCGATCGAACCTTCCATTTCAAACTTGATAAGGCGGTTCATTTCGACCGCATATTCCATTGGAAGTTCTTTTGTAAATGGCTCGATAAAGCCCATTACGATCATTTCTGTTGCTTCTTCTTCTGAAACCCCACGGCTCATTAGATAGAAGAGCTGTTCCTCAGAAACCTTCGATACTTTCGCTTCGTGTTCAAGAGAAATGTTATCGTTAAGGATTTCGTTGTAAGGAATCGTATCAGAAGTAGACTCGTTATCCATGATAAGCGTGTCACACTCAACGTTAGAACGTGCGCCTTCAGCTTTACGGCCGAAGTGTACGATACCACGGTACGTTACTTTACCACCTTGTTTAGAGATGGATTTAGAAACGATCGTTGAAGAAGTGTTTGGAGCAAGGTGAATCATCTTCGCACCTGCATCCTGATGCTGTCCTTTACCAGCTAGGGCGATGGAAAGTGTCATTCCACGTGCGCCTTCACCTTTAAGTAGAACGGCAGGATACTTCATCGTAAGTTTTGAGCCTAGGTTACCATCGATCCATTCCATCGTTGCATTTTCTTCTGCAACAGCACGTTTAGTAACAAGGTTATATACGTTGTTCGCCCAGTTCTGGATCGTTGTATAACGACAGTAAGCGTCCTTCTTAACAATGATTTCAACAACCGCACTGTGTAGTGAATTCGTTGTATAAACAGGAGCTGTACAACCTTCAACGTAATGTACAGAAGAACCTTCATCAGCGATAATAAGCGTACGCTCAAACTGTCCCATATTTTCAGAGTTAATACGGAAGTATGCTTGTAGAGGTGTATCCACTTTTACGCCTTTTGGTACGTAAATGAATGATCCACCAGACCAAACAGCAGAGTTAAGAGCTGAGAACTTGTTATCTGTCGGAGGAATCGTTTTACCGAAATGTTCTCTGAACAAGTCTTCGTTTTCTTTAAGAGCTGTATCCGTGTCCTTAAAGACGATTCCCATCTTTTCAAGGTCTTCTTGCATGTTATGATAAACAACTTCGGATTCGTACTGAGCAGATACACCAGCGAGGTACTTTTGCTCAGCTTCAGGAATTCCAAGCTTATCAAACGTTGTTTTGATTTCTTCAGGTACTTCATCCCATGATCTTTCAGACTTCTCAGAAGGCTTTACGTAGTACGTAATCTCATCAAAGTCTAAATCAGCAAGGTCGCCGCCCCACTGAGGCATAGGCATCTTATAAAATGTTTCAAGAGATTTCAAACGGAAATCAAGCATCCACTGCGGCTCATCCTTAATTCGAGAAATTTCTTTAACGATTTCAGGAGTCAAGCCACGCTGTGAGCGGAAAATTGAAACGTCTTTATCACTAAAACCATATTGGTAATCGCCAACTTCAGGCATTTTTTTAGCCATAGTATTTCCCTCCTAGACATATTACATGTCAGTGTTTGGCTTACGTTCTCTTTCCATCATTCTAGTATGAATAAGCATCTATTACAACACCTGGAAAGGGCTTAAGCCTGGTCGTTCTGTTCCTTAAACCCTTTCTCCATCGCTTTCCAAGAAAGTGTTGCACATTTGATACGAGCAGGAAATTTAGAAACTCCTTGAAGCGCTTCGATGTCACCTAGATCGAATTCTTCTTCATCGTAGTCTTTCCCTTGCATCATATCAGAGAAGATCTTAGACATACGGAGTGCTTCATCAACTTCAAGGCCCTTCACAGATTCTGTCATCATGGATGCGGATGCTAGAGAAATCGAGCACCCTTCTCCAATAAACTTGGCGTCTGAGATTTTACCTTCATCAACTTTTAACTGAAGCTGAATAGCGTCTCCACATGTTGGATTGTTCATATTGATTTTCAGGTCGCCTTCTTCAAGCTCCCCTTTATTTCTAGGGTTTTTATAATGATCCATAATGACCTGTCGATACAACTGGTCAAGATTGTTAAAAGACATGACCAAAAAACTCCTTTGCTTTTTGTAACCCTGCTACAAAAGTGTCCACGTCTTCTTCAGTGTTGTATAAATAGAAGCTAGCACGAGCTGTAGCCGATACCTCTAACCACTTCATAAGAGGTTGAGCACAGTGATGTCCTGCTCGAACGGCGATTCCTTCTGTATCGAGCACTGTCGCCAGGTCATGAGGGTGAACATCGTCACTGTTAAACGTTACGACTCCAGCACGTTCTTCAGGACCATAAATCTTTACACCTTCAATTTTAGACATTTGCTTCACTGCATAATGAGCAAGATGCTGTTCATGTGCTTTAATGTTATCCATTCCGATCTCGTTCAAAAAGTCGATCGCAGCACCAAGGCCGACAGCTCCTGCGATGATAGGAGTTCCTCCTTCAAACTTCCAAGGTAGATCTTTCCACGTGGAGTCATATAAACCAACGAAATCGATCATTTCTCCACCGAATTCAAACGGCTCCATGTTTTCAAGGAGATGCTTTTTACCGTATAGAACACCTATGCCAGTAGGACCGCACATTTTGTGAGCAGAAAATGCGAAAAAGTCGCAGTCCAAGTCCTGAACATCGATCTTCATATGCGGTGTACTTTGTGCACCATCTACGACCATCACAGCACCTTTTCGGTGAGCAATCGCAGCGATTTCCTTGATTGGATTGATCGTCCCAAGAACGTTCGACACGTGCATAACAGATACGATCTTCGTATTTTCAGTTATCGTATTCTCCACATCTTCAAGAGAAATCGATCCGTCTTTTTGAAGAGGAATGTATTTGAGTGTGGCACCTGTAGCTTTGACAGCTTGCTGCCATGGAATGATATTACTGTGGTGTTCCATAGGGGTGATGACAACTTCGTCACCTTCCTGAAGGTTCGCACGGCCATAGCTTGATGCAACCATATTCAGTGCTGTGGTCGTACCTCGCGTGAAGATAACTTCCTCAGTCGAGGGTGCATGAATAAATTCACGTACCTTTTCCCTGGCACCTTCATATGCATCAGTGGCGTGTGTCCCTAACGTATGAACCCCTCGGTGTACGTTCGAATTGATTTCTTTATAGTAACGCTCAACTGCATCGATGACTTGCTTTGGCTTTTGAGACGTTGCAGCACTATCAAGATAAACAAGAGGTTTCCCATTTACCTCTTGATGTAAAATGGGAAACTGCTTGCGTATATCCTGCACATCGAACATTAATTTACTTTCCTTTCAGTTACCTCGATCGCACGGTTTTTAACGCCTTCGATCGGAAGTTCGTTAATAACTGGAGCAAGGAAACCATGGATGATCAAACGTTCTGCTTCTTTACGGTTGATTCCGCGGCTTTGTAGATAGAAGAGCTGAAGTGGATCTACTTTACCTACAGATGCAGCATGTCCAGCCATTACGTCGTCTTCATCGATAAGAAGGATAGGGTTAGCGTCCCCTCTTGCCTTGCTGTTCATCATAAGAACGCGTTGAGTCTGGTCGCCGTTTGATTTTGTAGCGCCGTGCTCGATCTTTGTAACACCATTAAAGATTGCACTTGCACTTTCTTTTTGAACGCCATGAACGAGAAGAACACCTTCAGAGTTCTTACCATGGTGGAACATCTCATTGGTAAAGTTCTGTTTCTGATCACCGCGGCCAATCGTTACCGTCTTAGAATCACCATAAGAGCCGTCACCAACTAGGTTCGTTGAGTTCGTTGAAATCGTGTTTCCGTCATTCATCTGAGCAAGAGCCCAATCGATCTTACCATCACGCCCTACGTTCGCACGACGATTCACATACGTTGTAACACCTTTTGCAAAGTTATCGACTGAACCAAACGTTACGCGAGCATTTTGCCCAACGTGAACTTCAGCAATAATGTTAGCAACTGATTCAACGTCATGAGAATAAGATAGATAGTTCTCAACGTATGTTACTGAACTGTTATCTTCAGCAACGATGATCACGTGATTGAATAATCCTGCTTCAGGATCCTCTTGCCAGTATAGCGCTTGAACTGGAACGTCTACTTCCACGTTACGAGGTACATAAAGGAATGTTCCTCCATTAAGAAGTGCTGTATGAAGTGCTGTTAAACGATGCTCATCGACTTTCATAACATCTTTCATAAAGTACTTCTCAACAAGCTCACTATGGTTTTGTACAGCCGTTAAGATGTCTGTAAAAATAACACCTTTATTTTTAAGCTCATCAGAAAGCTGTTTGAAAACTGGCGTTGAGTTACGATGCACGAGAAGGTTACCAGATTGCTGGTCTTTGGCAACCAGTTCTTTAATATCTTCAGGAAGTTCATCCAATGAAGAAATACCTTCTGTCGGAACATCGTGCTTAAACGAAGTAAAATTAAATTTATCTATTTTCGTCTTATCAGGTTTTGGCATAGGTAGGTCTGCTGACTTCTCTAGTGCCATTAGGCGAAGCTGAGTAAGCCACTGTGGCTCTTGTCGCTTCTCTGAAAAAGACCGAACATAATCTTGATCGAATGCAATCTTCGTATCCACTGACATTGTCATCCTCCTTACTGCTTACGCTTCTTGGCCAACTGTTTCGTCTTTGATACCTAGTTCTTCTTTAATCCAATCGTAACCTTCTGCTTCAAGACGCTGAGCTAGTTCAGCTCCGCCTGACTTCACGATGCGTCCTTGCATCATTACGTGTACTTTATCTGGAGTAATATAGTTAAGAAGACGCTGATAGTGAGTGATGATCAAGCAACCGAACTCTTCGTTACGCATTGCATTAACACCTTTTGAAACAACTTTAAGAGCGTCGATATCTAGACCAGAATCAATCTCATCAAGAACTGCAATCTTTGGTTCTAGCATCATAAGTTGAAGAATTTCGTTACGCTTTTTCTCACCGCCTGAGAATCCTTCGTTAAGGTAACGCTGAGCAAATTCTTCGCCCATATCAAGCTCAGCCATTTTGCTGTCTAGCTTTTTAATGAATTTCATAAGAGAAATTTCATCGCCTTCTTCACGACGAGCATTGATTGATGTACGTAGGAAATCAGCGTTTGTAACCCCGCTTACTTCACTTGGATATTGCATAGCAAGGAAGAGGCCCGCTTTCGCACGCTCATCAACTTCCATTTCAAGCACATCTTCATCATCAAGAAATACTTTACCTTGAGTGATTTCATATTTCGGATGTCCCATGATAGCGGAAGCAAGGGTAGATTTTCCTGTACCGTTCGGCCCCATTACTGCATGAATTTCGCCACCATTTATTTCAAGGTCTAGTCCCTTGATAATCTCTTTTCCTTCAATGGAAACATGAAGATTTTCAATCTTAAGAGTTGATGCTGCCATTTGTGAATACCTCCAATAACGTTTATACTATTCCTTCTTCCTTCCTTATTGTATTAGCTATAAGGTTTATGTCAAGGAATGTGTGCTGAGTCATTCTCAATCTATTTTCATTCTAATTTTATAACAAATCCAAACTATTATCAAGGAACGAGAAATGCGTCCTTAACTAGAGTTAACAACATCTATGTGTCCTATTCAGACTACAAATCTCACCCAAGATTAAGCGTATCATTTCCTTATAAGGGAAACAACGGATGTTGTACTCATTTCAAAATAAAAAACCAGTCAGCGACTGGTTTTTATAGCGTATTGCTGATTCATTTTTGCAATTTACGGTCGAATTCACTTACCAACATCAGACTTTGGCGATGATCCATGTCACGATCGCGCTCTACTTGCATTCGTTTGTTAAAATTCCTGCTATATTCTGCGTATCCTACTCCGTGAGACTGGAACATTGCCTTTTCCATTTCAGGTGTGTGGTTTAACCGCAAGGGGCTAATAATGAATCAATCCTTTCAGTAATTGGTTATTTATTTACTCACTTAATTTACCACTTTAATACAGTCGCCTACAAATGCCATATACACCAATTACAAAGGAAATAACCTGCTCTTCTATGTTTTGAATATATTGAAAAGTATAAATCTTATCTTTCCTTCGTTTAAGAAGCAATTCCAATACCGTGCATATATATAATGGAAGAAACTCGTAGTTTAATGCTTCATTTGATTAAGATCTGTAATACATTCCTGAACGAGGGTTACAGCTTGACTCATGGAAGCTCCTCCACCAAAGGCTGCTGTTACTCCAACTGTCTCGAGGATTTCCTCTTCGGTGCACCCTTGATCTAAGCACCCTTTCGTATGATAAATGATGCAATATTCATCTTGAGAGAAAATCGAGATCCCAAGTGCAATCATCTGCTTTTCCTTCTTACTAACGGCACCCTCTCTAAAACAAGCTTCTGTAAATGCATTATACTTCTTTGCTATTTGGGGCATTTTCTCAGTAAAGACTCCAAGGCCTTCTTTGTAATCATGCAATGCTGTTTGTGCAAAATTTGTATTTTGTTGTTCCTGCGTCACGTCACATTCCTCCTTCAATTATTCAGAGTTAGTATGAGAAGACAATCACAATGCTATCCATAAATTTGAAGAGAAAAAATTAAAGGTTGTGTGAGAATTATCACATTAATGGAGGGAATAGTTCTTTACTATGTAACTATAAGAGCTAAAGGAGTGGATGATATGTTTGAAGGTAAAACAACACGAGTCGTTGTGATTGGAACAGGGTTCGTAGGGACTAGCTATGCATTTTCTTTACTTAATCAAGAAGTTGCAAATGAGCTCGTATTGATCGATGCCAATAAAGAGAAAGCTGAAGGAGAAGCAAGGGACCTTAATCATGGCCTTCCTTTTGGTGCGCAGATGAAAATTTGGGCAGGTGATTATAGTGACTGTCGTGATGCAGATATCGTCGTCATTGCGGCTGGAGCGAACCAAGCGCCAGGTGAAACAAGGTTAGATTTAATTGATAAAAACACCAAAATCTTCAAAACAATCGTGACGAACGTGATGTCTTACAATTTTGATGGAATTTTTATTGTCGCTACAAATCCAGTTGATATCCTAAGCTATGCAACTTGGAAGTTCTCTGGCCTCCCGAAAGAAAGGGTTATCGGATCAGGGACAATTCTTGATACTGCAAGATTTAGATATTTATTAGGGGAATACTTTGATGTAGATTCTAGAAATGTTCATGGATACATTTTAGGTGAACACGGAGATACTGAATTACCTGTGTGGAGCCACACAACGATCGGCAGCAGGCCCGTTCTTTCACTAATCAAAGATACCTCTGAAGGAAAAGCAGAACTTGATGCCCTGTTTGCAGATGTGCGTGATGCAGCCTACCACATCATCAATCGTAAAGGTGCGACACATTTCGGTATTGCGATGGGATTACTTCGATTAACCAAAGCCATCTTGCGTAACGAAAATTCTATTCTTACTATATCCACTCTATTAGAAGGTGAATACGGTTTAGAAGATCTCTATATTGGCGTTCCAGCAATCGTCAATAGAAATGGTATTCGAGAAGTCATTGAACTCGATCTCACTCCTCATGAAACTGAACAGCTTCAACACTCTGCAAAAACGCTTACTGACGCTATGAAACCGGTCCTTCTTCATAAATAGCACTAATAAAAAGGTTCTCCACAAAGGAGAACCTTTTTTGCTTTATTCATTTACTGGTACGACTGCTCCATCATATTCTTCTTTAATGAAGGTTTGAATTTCTTCTGAGCGTAGAACCTCAACAAGCGTTTTTACAGCTTCGTTACTTTCATCACCTTTGTTCACGGTGATCACGTTCACGTATGGAGAGTCCGAACCTTCAAGTGCTATTGCGTCTTCTTGTGGATTTAATCCAGCATCGATCGCATAGTTCGTGTTGATCATAACAGCATCGCCTTCACCTTGCTTATAGATCTGAGGAAGAAGGGAAGCTTCTACGTTTGTTTTAAAGGTAAGGTCTTTTGGATTTTCAGCGATATCTTCAACTTGTGCATCTGTTGGATCGATACCTTCTTTAATCTTGATCAAACCTTTCGCTTCTAACAATTGAAGCATACGACCGTGGTCTGATACAGAGTTACTCATGATGATTTCTGCACCTTTAGGAAGTGCATCAAGGTTTTCATATTCCTGTGAATAGACACCGATCGGCTCGATATGAATCCCACCAGCGTTTACGAAATCATAGTTATCGTTTTCTTCCATTTGTAGCTCCATATAAGGCACTGTTTGGAAGTAGTTCGCATCTAACTCACCATTAGCGAGAGTTTTGTTCGGAAGAATGTAATCCTGGAAGCGCTCGATTTCAAGAGTAATTCCTTCTTCCTCAAGAAGCGGCTGTGCTTTTTCTAGAATTTCAGCGTGTGGAACGTTTGATGCACCAACAACTAGTTTCGTTTCTTCACTTTCTGATCCTGAGCCTTCACTGTTTCCACCGTTATTTGCTCCACAAGCCGCTAGAGCTGCAAGAGCAACAACTGACAAAAGTAGTAATAGTTTTTTCATGGTTTCTCTCTCCTTTTTTTATCTTATCTTTTATCCATAGCTCGCGTTGTAACATCTCCGATAACCTGAAGAACTGCTACAATAGCGAGAATTAATACAGTTGCGACAAGCGTCACGTCGGGATTATTTCGTTGGAAACCATCTAGATATGCAAGATCTCCTAATCCTCCAGCCCCAACGACACCTGCCATCGCTGTATAGCTCACTAGAGCGATCGCAGTTACTGTTATTCCTGAAATCAATGCTGGCATCGCTTCAGGAAGCAGTACTTTAAAAATAATCTGGCCATTCGTAGCCCCCATCGCTTGGGATGCTTCGATCACTCCCCTGTCTACTTCTCTTAGAGCGATTTCGACCATTCGTGCGTAAAATGGGGCAGCCCCTGCAATAAGTGCTGGCAATGCAGCATTAGCTCCCAGCATCGTACCAACAATATATACAGATAATGGGATAAGCAAAATAATTAATATGATGAATGGAATCGAACGGAACAGGTTTACAATCCCTGCAACAAAACCGTTAATATATCGATTTTCCCAGACGTTTCCCTTTGAAGTTAAGAAAAGCAGCAGGCCGAGTCCAATGCCGAGTATAAACGTTGCGAACACAGAGATCGCGGTCATGTAGATCGTTTGTAATGCCGCTTCCCACATATCTTCCCAACGCACGTTAGGAAATAGTGAACTAAGCATTTGGAATCACCTCCACTTCTACTTTCTGCTCACGTGCATAGCTCAGTGCTTTGTCGATAGCAGATTGTTCACCTTTTAGTAAGACCGATAGCTTACCATAAGGACCATCCTGCGTATGGGTGACCTTCCCTTGAATGATGTTCACTTCGATCTGAAACTCTCTGATTAACTTCGTTACGAGAGGTGACCCCGTAGCTCCTTTTACAAAAGTAAATTGTACGAGTGTCCCTTCTGCACCTTCAGTAAGATGTGAAATCGATTCTTTCATTTCCTCTGGCTCACTCAGCTGGTTTACAAAATCACGGGTGATCGGCTGCTTGGGATGATGGAAAATATCAAGTACTGGACCTTCTTCAACAACACTGCCACCTTCCATGACCGCAACACGATGACAAATCTTTCTGATCACGTGCATTTCATGAGTGATCAACACGATCGTTAGTCCTAGCTCTTTATTAATTTTCTTTAATAGGTCGAGAATACTATCTGTGGTCTTCGGATCCAGGGCCGATGTCGCTTCGTCACAGAGTAACACTTTAGGGTTATTAGCAAGTGCCCGCGCAATCCCAACTCGCTGCTTTTGACCACCACTTAGTTGAGATGGGTACGCATCTTCTCTCCCGGATAACCCAACGAGGTTGATCAACTCGTCCACTCGAGCTTTTCTTTTCTCTTTCGGCACGCCCGATATTTCAAGCGGGAACGCAATATTTTCTTTTACAGTACGTGACCAGAGAATATTAAAATGCTGAAAAATCATTCCGATTTCTTGTCTTGCTAGACGAAGTTCCTTGTTATTCAACTTAGATAATGCTTTGTCATCTACTGTTACGCTGCCATCAGTTGGTCGCTCAAGTAGATTTAACATGCGGATAAGTGTACTCTTTCCAGCGCCACTATATCCGATAACTCCGAAAATTTCGCCTTTTTCAATTGTAAGATCAGTATTCTTCACCGCTTCTACTGGTCCAGAGGCTGCAAAGAACGTCTTCTTTATACCTTTTAACTCAATCATTTGCACACTTCCTTTTACCTTACGATGTCCCATCACAATAGGTTGATTTTAAAACCTTTTGAAATAAAAAATGCCTTTCCGCTATGAGCAGAAAGGCACTTGAAATCGATGTCTTTCTCTCATTTCTCAAAGCATCTGCTTTGCAGGAATTGGCACCTTCTCAAACACGCTGTTTGACGGTTGCCGGGCTTCATAGGGCCAGTCCCTCCACCTCTCTGAATAAGAGATATTTAGTTATTAACACGTTACTCTAGTTAAGTACTAAATCGAATTCTAGCATGGGACTTTTAGTGTGTCAATCGATGAGTAAAAAGTCCGAATTTTTAAATAAAACCAGCTGCCAGAGTTTCAACTACTCCTCTAAAGTCAGCCCTCTTTTCTGACAGCGTAAAAGCGCTGCAATCCATACAGCGCTCGCGCCAATGATTCAGTTGTATCTCTATACGGATCAAACATGCTCTCTTATTTACGCTCTTTGATTTTCATACTGCTCGATTTTATCCTCAAGAGAGAGGGTTCTAGATACTTCGTCCCACCCGTTCAACAACATTTCCTTCCAATAGGGATCGATTTCAAACGATACGTGCAGCCCATCATTATCACTAATAGATTGGTTTTCGAGTTGAACAGTGAGTGAATAACCTTCGCTTGCCTTTGTAAATAATTCTGCAACGGTTTCTTGAGGAAGAGCGATTGGAAGGATACCGTTTTTCACACAGTTGTTGAAAAAGATATCTGCGAAGCTTGGTGCGATGATCACTCTAAATCCGTAGTCTAATAGGGCCCATGGAGCATGTTCTCTCGATGAACCGCAGCCGAAGTTTTTACCCGCTACTAGGATTGAAGCCGACCTGTATTGCTCTTCATTTAAAGAGAAATCAGACCGTGCGATTCCATCGTCATCGAAACGCCAATGATAGAACAAGAACTGTCCAAATCCCTGTCGCTCGATCCGTTTCAGAAATTGCTTTGGTATTATTTGATCAGTGTCCACATTCACCTTTTCAAGAGGATAAACGACACCTGTATATTCATTGATAGGTTCCATGATTTCACTCCTTTACACGACAGGCTGCTTCATTTTTCTTGCATCTGTAAATTTGCCTTCCAAAGCAGCGGCGGCTGCCATGGCAGGACTGACTAGATGCGTTCTAGAACCATTTCCTTGCCGTCCCTCAAAGTTCCGGTTTGATGTAGAAGCGCATCGCTCTCCTGGTGGAACGATATCGTCATTCATCGCAAGACACATACTGCATCCTGCTTCTCTCCACTCAAAGCCAGCATCAATAAACACTTGATCTAGTCCTTCTGCTTCCGCTGTTTCTTTGACAGATTTAGAACCTGGCACGACTAGCGCTCGAACATTGCGGTGTACTTTCCTTCCACGAACAATATTTGCTGCGGCTCTAAGATCACTAATCCTTGAATTTGTACAAGATCCGATAAAGACATGTTGGATGTCGATATCCTGAATTGCCATCCCAGCTGTTAACCCCATATACGTTAAGGCCTGTGCGATTGCTTTTTGATCAGCCGGATCTTCATAGTCCTCTGGAAAAGGCACTCTACCGTAGACGGATGATCCCATAGATGGATTCGTACCCCACGTAACCTGAGGTTCTATCTCATCAGCATGGATCTCTAAAACGTCGTCATACGTTGCTCCTTCATCAGTAGCAAGGTTTCTCCATTCTGATATCGCTGCTTGGAATTCCTCGCCTCGTGGAACATGCCTTTTTCCCTTTAGGTAGTCAAACGTTACCTCATCAGGACTGATTAATCCTGCTTTAGCACCGGCTTCTATCGACATGTTACAGATTGTCATTCGCTCTTCCATCGACATCTTTCTAATCGCTTCACCTGTATATTCTAGAATAGCCCCTGTTCCTGCATTCACTCCAAACTTCGCTATGATTGCAAGAATGATATCCTTCGCCGTTACACCTGCGCCCGGCTGACCATTCACTCGAACTTCAATTGTTTTTGGAGAGGATTGCCAAAGAGTTTGAGTTGAAAGAACATGTTCGACTTCACTCGTTCCGATCCCGAATGCAAGTGCTCCAAAAGCACCGTGTGTCGAGGTATGACTATCACCGCAAACGATTGTTTTGCCTGGTTGAGTCAACCCTAGTTCTGGGCCAATCACATGGACGATACCTTGGTCTGGATGGTTAATATCGGCAATTTCGACCCCAAATTCCTTACAATTTTCTTCTAGCTTCTCCATCTGTACCTTTGAAACAGGATCATTAATGATATGCCGCGCAATCGTTGGAACATTATGATCCATAGTAGCGAAGGTCAGATCAGGACGTCTGACCTTCCGCTGATTCATACGCAAGCCTTCAAAAGCCTGCGGAGATGTTACTTCGTGCACAAGGTGTAAATCGATATAAAGTAAATCTGGACTGCCTTCTTCTCTATGCACAACGTGCTTTTCCCAGATCTTTTCTATAATTGTTTTTGGCTCCACACCCATCCTCCTCACTGTCACGCATAAGCTTCCATGATACCAGCCGTAGCATTATCTTCTGCTATTTGAAAGATAACTTGATCGACCATCTTATCAGTACTTAGACTTCGCTTTCCAACACCCGCAAGATCAGTTGTGAAATACCCTGCTTCAAGAACTTCCATCACAGCTTTATCGATCGCATCAGATTCTTCCTTCATATTGAACGAATGGTTTAACATCATCGATGCAGATAAGATCATCGCTAGTGGATTGGCAAGGTTTTTACCAGCGATATCGGGCGCTGAACCGTGTACTGGTTCATACATGCCAAACCCATCTTTTCTTAAGCTTGCAGATGGAAGCATCCCTAAAGACCCAGTGATCATCGAAGCTTCGTCACTCAAGATATCTCCAAAAAGATTCTCTGTTACGATTACGTCAAAGTGTGCAGGATTCTGAACAATTTTCATCGCTGCAGCATCCACAAGCATATGCTCAACTTCCACGTCCTGGTATGAGGCTGCTTTTTCATTTACGATTTCACGCCACATCCTGCTCGATTCTAGAACATTCGCTTTGTCGACACTCGTCAGCTTCTTCTTTCGTTTCCTAGCTGCTTTAAATCCTTGTTCTACGATGCGCTCGATTTCTTCACGCGTATAAGAAAGCGTATCGACTACGCGCTCTCCACCTTCTCTCCGTTCACTCGGTGTACCAAAGTACAAGCCACCCGTTAATTCTCTTAAAATCAGCATATCGACGCCTTTGATGCGGTCTTCCTTTAACGGTGATGCGTCTAAAAGACTGTCATACGCTTTGACCGGACGTAGATTTGCGAACAATTCAAGCTCTTTTCTAATTGTTAGAAGGCCTTTTTCAGGACGAAGTCTTCCAGGCAGATCATCCCACTTCGGTCCGCCTACAGCGCCTAAAAGTACAGCGTCAGATCGCTTACACATATCTAGTGTTTCTTTAGGCAACGGTTCGCCTGTTTCATCGATCGCTACGCCCCCGATGACGCCTTTTTGAAATTCGAACACATGGCCGAATCGATCTGCTACGGCATTGAGAACCTTGATCGTTCCCTCCATCACCTCTGTGCCAATTCCGTCTCCTGGTAATACCGCAACTGTTTTCTTCATCCTATATAACCTCCTTTTTAAACGTGAGCTTGCTTTTTCACTAAATAATTTTCACGAGCGAGCGTACGGTTCACTCCATTTAGATATGCGTTGGCCGAAGCCTCTAATACATCCTGGGCAGTACCTCTACCACTCGATTCGATTCCGTTATACAATACCCGTACATGGACTTCAGCTAGAGCATCACGCCCGCCACCGACTGAGCTTAAACGATAGTCTTGTAGTTGTAACGTACCCGGAATCATCAGCTCGATCGTGTTATAGATTGCTTCTACACTACCTGAACCCGTTCCAGCTTGTTGCAGCATCGATCCATCAGGTGAGACCATCGAAATGGTTGCCGTCGGAATGTTAGCAGTACCATACTGTACTTGAATACTATGAATCTCATATTTCTCAACTGTTTCATCGGTTTGAATATCTGTAAGAAGGGTGATCAGATCTTCCTCGGTAATGTGTTTTTTCTTATCGGCAAGGTCTTTGAAGTCTGAAAAAGCCTCAAGAATCTTCGCGTCATCCAGAACAAAACCAAGCTCTTTCACTTTATCTTTGAAAGCATGCTTACCAGAATGCTTACCTAGAACAAGACTATTCGATTGAACACCTATCAATTGAGGACTAATAATTTCATAGGTGGATTTCTCTTTAAGAACGCCATCTTGGTGGATTCCTGATTCATGGGCAAACGCATTTGCTCCAACAACCGCCTTATTTCCTGGCACCGCCATTCCAGTCAGCTTACTGACTAGCGTACTCGTTCGTTTAATTTCATCTAATTTCAAGTTCGTTTCAGCATTGTAGAAATCATTTCTTATTCGAAGTGCAACCGCTACTTCTTCGATCGCAGCATTCCCTGCACGCTCACCGATCCCATTGATCGTTCCTTCAATCTGAGTAGCACCGCATTCGATCGCAGCTAGAGAGTTTGCTACAGCCATTCCTAAATCATCATGACAATGAGCAGAAAGTGCCACTCGATCGATATTAGGAACGTTGTTTTTCAAATAAGTGAATAGTTCACCATATTCTTGCGGGCTACGATACCCTACAGTGTCAGGTATATTGATGACAGTAGCACCAGCTTCGATCACTTCAGTAATGATCTTTGCAAGGAACGCTCGGTCTGAACGACACGCATCTTCTGCAGACCATTGAACCTTCGGAAACATCGTCTTGGCATACCTCACAGCTTCAACTGCTGTTTCTACCACTTGGTCAGGCGTCTTCTTCAACTTGTGTGTCATGTGTATCGGAGATGTCGCAAGAAATACGTGAAGCCTTGGATCCGCACCGCCTTTCAAGGCTTCCCATGCTGTATCGATGTCTGTTTTATTCGCTCTAGCAAGACCAGTTACAGAAACATTTCGTACAGTATCTGCAATGTTCTTCACACCCTCGAAGTCGCCTTTGGAAGCGGCTGGGAAACCCGCTTCCATAATATCGACTCCTAGTCTCTCAAGCTGTTTCGCGATTTCGAGCTTTTCTAATGCATTCAGATTGACACCCGCTGACTGTTCTCCATCTCTAAGCGTCGTATCGAATACATTAATCTTTTGCACTTGAAACCACTTCCTTCTTGGATTTTGGCTTAACGAACGGCATCATTGCTCTTAGTTCTTTTCCAACTTGTTCGATAGGGTGCTGCTTTTCTTTCTCATTGATCGCATGGTACTCAGGTCTGTTCAGCTTGTTCTCTAGAATCCATCCTTTCGCAAACTTTCCTGTTTGGATTTCTTCTAGGATATCCTTCATACGCTGCTTTGTATCTGCATCCACAACGCGTGGTCCTGATACAAAGTCACCCCACTGAGCTGTATCTGAGATCGAGTAACGCATACCGGCAATTCCATCTTCATACATCAAATCCACGATAAGCTTCAACTCGTGTAGACATTCAAAGTAAGCGACTTCTGGCTGGTATCCTGCTTCAGTTAACGTTTCGAATCCAGCTTTAACAAGTGACGTTAGACCGCCGCAAAGGACAGCTTGCTCTCCAAATAGATCTGTTTCTGTCTCTTCTTTAAATGATGTTTCAAGTACTCCTGCACGCGCTCCGCCGATTCCTTTTGCATAAGCAAGAGCAAGTTCTTTCGCCTCTCCTGTCACGTCTTGGTAAACACCGAACAATGCAGGAACACCAGCACCATCAGCGAATGTTCTTCTTACAAGGTGCCCTGGACCTTTAGGTGCAACTAGGAAGACATCCACATTTGACGGAGGAACAACTTGATTAAAATGAACGTTGAAGCCGTGAGCAAAGACAAGTGCATTGCCTGCTTTAAGACCTGGCTCAATTTCTTGTTTATAGACATCCGGCTGATGTTCGTCCGGGAGAAGAACCATTACGACATCTGCTTCTTCACTTGCTTCTTTAACAGTTTTTACATCGAAACCGTCTTCAGCTGCTTGATCCCATGAACGTCCTTTTCGTAGGCCGATCGTTACGTCAAATCCGCTTTCTCTTAGGTTTTGTGCATGTGCATGCCCTTGTGAACCGTACCCAACTACCGCGATTTTCTTATCCTTAAGTACACCTTCGTTAATATCTCCGTTATAGTAAACTTTTGCCATGATTCTCCATCCCTTCTAATTTTGGTTGATTAATTAAGAATTGAATATTGTTTTAGATCAGTTACAGATCTTTGACTACCTCTTGGGAAAGCTGTGATTCCCGTACGAACCATCTCTTTTATTCCGTATGGTCGCAAAAGATCGATGATCGCTTCGATCTTATCTGAATCCCCCGTTACTTGAACTGTTAAGTTTTCACGGCTTACATCGATGATAGAAGCTCTAAATGGTTCGATTATTCCCGATAGTTCGCTTCTGACCTGTGCATTGCTAACGACTTTGATCAGCGCGAGTTCTCTTACAACGATGGCTTGATCTGTGATGTCAGACACTTTCAATACATCTACTTGCTTGTTTAACTGTTTGATCAGCTGTTCAATCTTTCCATCGCCTTCAACATTCACCACAAACGTCATTTTTGAAATACCTTCCGTTTCCGTATGACCAACTGTGATACTCTCGATGTTGAACTGTCTTTTCGTCATCAACCCAGTGATTCGGTTTAATACCCCGCTTTGGTTGATGACTGTAGCTGTCACAATTCGCTTCATGGTTTCACCCCGATCATTTCATGAAGACCTTTACCAGGCGCTATCATTGGATATACATTCTCAGTACCACTTACCCTGCAGTCGATCAATACAGGATCTCTATGGGCGAAAGCTTCACTGAAGACTGCTTCAGCCTCTTCCTCTGTATGCACTTGATAAGCTTTGATTCCATAAGCTTCACCTAGCTTTACGAAATCAGGTTGAACCGGTATAAGAGACTGAGAGTAACGCTGTTCATAGAAAGCTTCCTGCCATTGTCGTACCATACCTAGCGATTGATTGTTCACGATGACTATTTTTACAGGCAGGTTCAGCTCTTGAAGAACGGAAAGTTCTTGAAGCGTCATTTGAAACCCTCCATCTCCAGTGATCGAGACGACGGTTTGGTCTGGAAACGCTAGCTGGGCACCGATCGCAGCCGGAAAACCAAAGCCCATCGTTCCTAATCCCCCTGAAGTCACCCATTTGTTCGGATCAGCAAAAGAATAATATTGAGCTGCCCACATTTGGTGTTGCCCGACATCTGTCGTGATGATGGCGTCCCCTTTCGTATGCTTATGGACGAGCTCGATTACGCGCTGAGGCAAGAATTCTTCTGTGTTCGATTTGTACCAAAGTGGATAGTCTTCGTTCTTCTGGGCAAGTTGCTTGCGCCACTCCTCCGTCTCAGGGGTTCGTGTTTCTGTATCGAGTAAACTTATAAGCGCCTCCCTCGCGTCTGAAACAATCGGTATTTGGGTAGGAATGTTTTTCCCGATCTCTGCTGGATCAACATCGATATGAGCAACCGTTGCATGCCTAGCAAAATGATCCAAGTTTCCTGTTAAGCGATCATCGAATCTCGCTCCGATGCTGATGAGTAGATCGCATTCATAAAGCGCCATGTTGGCTGTATACGTACCATGCATTCCGCCCATCCCAAGAAACAGTGGATGCTTTCCTGGATAGCTTCCTAAGCCTAAGAGAGTGTTGACTACAGGTATTTCGTGCCTTTCAGAGAATGCACGCAACTCTTTCCCAGCATTCGCGTGAAGAACCCCAGCACCAGCTAAAATAACCGGTTTCTTCGCTGTTCCTATTGCATCTGCTAGTTTCTTAATTTGTAAGACATTAGGAGAAAAGGTTGGTTGATAGCCTGGCAGATTCACCTTGCACTCATCACCTGGAACCATTTTCATATTCGAAACATCTTTAGGGATGTCAACGAGGACTGGGCCTGGTCGCCCTGTGGATGCGATGTGAAAAGCTTCTTTAATGATTCTAGGAAGGTCTTTTACATCGCGCACCTGAAAATTATGCTTTGTAATCGGAGATGTGATCCCCATAACATCAGCTTCTTGGAAAGCGTCTGTGCCGATCACATTGCTCGCAACTTGACCTGTAAAAATAACGATTGGCAGCGAATCCATCATGGCGTCAGTAATGCCTGTCACGAGGTTCGTCGCACCAGGACCAGATGTAGCAATGACAACACCAGGCTTACCGCTTACTCTCGCGTATCCTTCTGCAGCATGAATCGAACCTTGTTCATGCTTTGATAGGATGTGCTTGATCGGTGAACGATAGAGTGCGTCATAAATTGATAAAACCGCACCTCCCGGATAGCCAAACAGCACTTCAACATTTTCTTTCTTCAATGAATCGATCAGAATATCCGCTCCGGTCATCTCCGTTGTAACAGCTTCGGCTTCATTTCTTGCCTTCGCCCGCATACTGTTGATCCCTCCAATGCTTATTGATGAGCTTTTTCATCCTGTATGAACTGGTTATTGCTAAAGAAAAAAAGCCTTCTCATCCCCACGCCGCTTTATACGGTCCGTAGGGGCGAAAAGACTTTCACGGTACCACCCTACATTTGTGACAAACTTCGTCACCTCAGTAACAGCTAATGCTGTTTTTTAATAACAAGTGTTGTAAAACACCTGGCTGATCCTAAGTTGCTCAATTCAGATCAACACTCAGAGGGGATGTCGGAGCAGGGAGTAATACCGGCTTCCACCTACACCGGCTCTCTGGTAACCACTCGATCCTGCACCTTTTACCTCGTCATTGATTTTGTGTATTTAATTTTGAATCCTTAACCCGCTTGAACGTCTCGCTTAGATGGGTATACGCTTACGCCATCTGTTGTCACAATATTTCTGAAAGCTTTTAGAAGGTTGTTCGTCGTTTTACCTGGTCGGCCTTCACCGATTACTCTTCCGTCTACCTTAACAACGGCAATCACTTCTGCAGCTGTTCCAGTAAGGAAAACTTCATCGGCAACATACACATCGTGTCGAGTGAACGTTTCTTCTCGCATCTCATATCCTTTTTCTCTCGCTAGTTCCATGATGGCATTTCGCGTAATGCCTTCTAGTGCGCCAACATATCCAGGTGGCGTTTTGATTACGTTCCCTTTGACAATGAATATATTATCTGCAGAACCTTCCGCAACATAGCCTTGATCATTTAGCATGAGTGCTTCGCTCACACCGGCAAGGTTCGCTTCGATTTTCACCAAAATATTGTTCAAGTAATTTAATGATTTCACTTTAGGACTAAGAACGTCGGAACGGTTTCTTCGACTTGCTACCGTTACGATCTCAATTCCTGTATCGTAAAGATGTTTAGGGAACAAGGCTAGTGATTCTGCAATAACAATCACTTGAGGCTCCTTGCATGTGAATGGATCAAGCCCAAGATTTCCCACGCCTCGTGATACAACAATACGAATGTAAGCATCTTGAAGGTCGTTTTTCTTCAATGTCTGAACGATAATGTCAGTCAGTTCCTCCATCGTATAGTTAATATTTAGCATGATTGAATGAGCTGAGTCGAAAAGTCGCTGAAGATGTTCTTTTAGTCGGAATACGTTTCCGTCATACATGCGAATTCCTTCGAACACCCCATCGCCGTATAGAAAGCCATGATCGTATACCGATACTTTGGCATCTTCTTTTTTCACAAATTCTCCGTTAAGGTAGATCCATTGTTCACTCACCTTGTTCACTCCTTTCCTTTTGGTAATAGACGCATTAAAGCGTCAAGTTTAATTTCAAGGACCAAAGCGAGTCAGGTCCTTGTTCAATGTGTGTGAATTGTTTAAATAATTTGTTTAATTGAGGACAATAATACTCCCGTTTCCACAGAAGGTCAACACCCTTTCTGAAAGTTTTTAGACTATTTAGATATATCTGTTTATTTGCAACCGCTTACAATCCCATCTAGAGTGAGATTACATGACATCAAGTTTTTTATTGTAAATTTTATTAAAGCGCTTACATGGCAAAATATAAAAAAACCCTTCTCAGTATGAGAGGGGGTGTAGGGAAACCTAAATATTCTAGTCCCAATGACGTAGGAGCTTGAATACCTCTTGCTTTCCTGTGGACGAACGCCCGAGCCTCAAAGCGGACAAAACCGGTCCACTCTGAGTCTCGTACGCCCGTTGGACCACGGGAGAATTCCTGTCAGAAAAGGAATCCTCTATTGCATACAAAAAAGCCCTCCGTTATGATGCATTCGTACCTAACCAAAGTACAATCATCAAAAGGAGGGCTCTTTTTGGATAATAAACGGAATCAACGATTAAATCAAGTGACAAATCAAACTCTCGTCATTGGCATCGACATCGCGAAACACACTCATTATGCGTGCGCAGTTGATGATCGCGGGAGGGAATTAAATCAACCTTTCAAGTTCAAACAAAGCGAGGATGGGTTTCATTCCTTGTATCATGAACTTCATAGCTTACTTCGGCAATATAAGAAAGATAAGATTTTAGTTGGATTTGAACCTACAGGTCATTACTGGCTAAATCTAGCTTCGTTCCTTTTAGATTATGATGTTCCTTTTGTGGTCGTTAATCCAATGCACGTCCACCGAACGAAAGAATTTGATGATAATCTTCAGACAAAGCATGATAAAAAAGACGCAAGAATTATAGCGAAGCTCATTACAGGTGGCCACTTTAGTTTTCCTAGAATACCTGATGGCGTTGAAGCTGAATTAAGGCAAGGATCTACGTTGAGATGGCAACTAAAAGAAGAACAAGCTAGATTAAAGAATCGAATGATTCGTTGGCAGGATCAATACTTCCCTGAATTTTCGACGGTCTTTAAAAGCTTTGGCCAGCTGGCTTGCGCCATCTTAAAACATACGCCTTTACCAGAAGATATCGTTGGAGTAAGTTCGAAAGAACTTGCGAATGTATATAAGGACAAGGCAGGTCTCTATGCGCCGTCTCAAAAGAAAATTGAGAAGCTACAGCGATTAGCTGAGCACTCTATTGGGGTTACGAATGGTATGGAGATGGGCCGATTTGAAATAAATAGCTTGATGGATCGTTTTACCTTCCTCAAAGATCAGCTCGAAGAGTTAAATCAGCGCTTATCTGTATTAGCCCAAGAAATGACCGAGTTTGAGTACCTAGTCTCTATTCCAGGAATTAGCGAAAACACGGTTGTTGATTTACTTGCCGAAACCGGATCCTTTACACAATATGAAAATCCACGCCAACTCATTAAGCTAGCGGGATTAACATTACGTGAGAACTCTTCTGGTAAGCATAGGGGGCAAAAGAGAATATCCAAACGAGGGAGGAAAAGGTTGAGGAGTCTCCTCTTCAAGGCTGTTCTTCCTTTACTTCAAAATAACCCTGTATTCTTTGATTTGTACTCGTATTATATTTCGAGAAAAGAAAATCCTCTGAAAAAGAAGGAAGCGATGGTTGTGTTATGCAGCAAGCTACTTAAAATCTTTTTCGGTCTTTCAAACCACCATGTATACTTTCAAGAAGATAGAATGAGGAATGACCTCCACTGTCTTAAAAGCGTATCTTAGCGACTACTTTTAAGCTCGATCAAACACATAGGCATGACACAGAGAAGCTGGCGCAGATCTTGACTTTCAACCTAGAGTTCATACGGGAGAATAATGCCGGCCTCTGCCTTATGAAGAGACCTAACGAAGGAATGTAGACGCATGACGTCAAGAGACATGGGAGGGTTCGTCCTCATAAGCAAGCAGAGATCAAGTGTGCACGTATATATTTCTGTAAAAAATTACATGGATCAGCAGGTTAACACGCCATCCACTTCCTTATATTCCTAAATAAGGAATTCCCTGTAGGGGTTTAGTTCCTACAGGGAAATTTAAAAAGATTTTTAATCCTATTAAACACTGGTACATCAACATTTCCGGAGGGAGTCAAGAGGTATTCCCTCCTACTAGAATACAATCAATCAAAGTTAAACTGTCCGACCTATTTAAAAAAAATCTTTCTTCACGTCATTTCAAGTTAGCTTTTTATTTGAATAAAAAAACTTAGTACAACGCTGATAGAAGAATAAAAATTCTCGACTTCAGTGGAATTAGGGTGACGGGTTCAAAAGAGTGTTGTGACGACAAAGCTCACAATTTCGTTGGTCTTGAGAGCTTAATACTCTAGTAACTAAACAACCGCTAATCTAGAAGTAGAATGATTTAGGGTCAGACCTTGGAGAGGATAGAGGCTCGCTTTACTATGTTCCAGTAATGCTTCTACTTCACTTCTTTTGCCTGTGACATAGTAAGCTCCTTTTTCTGAGGTAGGAAGTACTTCGAGTCCCCTTACTTCTGAATCGTCTCCGATCAACAAGAAGTCCTCTTCAACAGCATTCCCCTTTTCTATTTGGGAATAGTAAACCGGTTCAGTGCTGTTTCGGTCGATGCTTAATAAATCTTCTACCATTGCGCTCGCTGTAGGATCTGCTCCTGCACCCGGACCAGTTAACGTTATGTTACCTGCGAGATTACCAGCAACAGATAGAGCATTGTTAACACCTGTCACATTGAAAAAAGGATGGGCTTCAGAAACTGCAACTGACTCAACCGTAATAACTGGCTCTTCCTTTTGCAAACGAAGATTTGCGATATGTTTAATTCTAAGACCAAGTGCCTCAGCTTTCTTAATATCAAAGCTGGTCACTTCCCTAATTCCTTTTCTAGTGATACTTTCCCATTCAGGCTGTTTTCCATAAACAAGATCAGAGAGAATGAGAATCTTGTAAAATGCATCCCAGCCGTCGACGTCATTCGTAGGGTCAGCCTCCGCATATCCCTTCTCTTGTGCTAATCGGAGTGCTTCTTCAAAAGACAACCCGCTCACTTGACACTCATTGAGAATGAAATTAGAAGTTCCGTTCAGAATTCCGCTTATCTCTTTGATCTGGTTACTTCTGATTCCCTCTCGCAACGTGCTAAGAATCGGAATAGATGCTGCAACTGCCGCTTCATACCTAAGTCCTACGTTGTGCTTTTCAGCTAACTTCCTAAGTTCATTACCGGAAGTAGCAAGTAATTCTTTATTCGCCGTAATAACATGACAGCCTTTTTCTATGAATCTAGACAAATACGTATGAGCAGGTTCAACTCCTATAATCGCTTCGAATACGACATCAAGCTTTGGTAGATTTAATAACTCGTCAACATCCGTCGTCACCAACACGCGATCGTCTACTTCTCGCTTTATTTCACCGTTTTGAATCAAAATCGCTTCTATCGACACCTTTTTTCGCAGTAAAGCCTCCAATTGTTCACGCTGTTTTCCAATACTCTCATAAACCCCTTTGCCTACTGTTCCAAAACCAATTAACGCTACATGTAATGTTTCCATCATCTCCACCCCCGCTATTGTGCTGACCATTCTTTTAGTACTCTTCTTAATATTTTTCCGCTAATTTTGGTTTTAGGAAGCTCATCGAGTACTTCTATTTCTCTTGGAGCCGCATGGGCAGCCAAATTTTTTCTTACATGTTGGCGAATCTCATCTAGAAGTTGGTCGTTTTTTTCATAACCGTATCGCAAAGTAATATAGGCTTTAACGATTTCACCTCGGAGTTTATCGGGTTTACCTACCACGCCTGCTTCAGCAACAGCAGGATGGGTGATCAATTGACTCTCAACTTCGAATGGACCGATTCGTTCACCTGAAGAATTGATCATATCGTCATCTCGACCTTGGAAGAAT
This sequence comes from Anaerobacillus sp. ABR4_321, assembly GCF_056158505.1. NCBI lineage: Bacteria > Bacillati > Bacillota > Bacilli > Caryophanales > Bacillaceae > Anaerobacillus > Anaerobacillus sp. ABR4_321. The sequence continues at coordinate 1,423,497 of NZ_JBSWTK010000001.1, read as the reverse complement.
ATAAATCCTTCCTCATCTTTATAAGCTAGGTCACCTGACACATACCAACCTGGATAAGGAAAATAGCTTTCATACTTCTCCTTGTTGTTCCAGATCGTTTTCATTAATCCTGGCCACGGTGCTTGAATAGCAAGCTGTCCTGTATTTCCGACAGGAACCTCGTTTCCGTTCTCATCTAGGATCCCAACCTTTACACCTGGAAACGGCCGTCCCATCGAACCAGGCTTAATCTTCTCACCAGGGAAGTTCACGATCAGGTGTCCGCCTGTTTCTGTCATCCACCACGTATCATGAATTCGTTGCCCCCATACCAGGGATGCCCACTGAATCACTTCTGGGTTCAATGGTTCTCCTACGCTCAAAATGTGTCGTAATGATGTTAAGCGATAGTTTTCTACTATATCTTCTTTTGCCATCAACATGCGAAACGCAGTTGGTGCACTATACCAGATTGTGACTTTCAGCTCATCGATTAAGCTATACCAATCCTCAGCTTTAAAGCGGCCTCCGTTAATGACGATCGTAGCTTTATTTAACCAAGGAGCAAACAAACCATATACGCTTCCTGTTACCCACCCAGGGTGAGAGGTGCACCAATACACGTCTGTATCTTTTATATCAAGTACCCATTTACCTGACTGAAAATGGTGAACCAAGGAACGTTGAGCATGAAGAACGCCCTTTGGCTTTCCTGTTGAACCACTTGTATAGTGAAGTAAAAAACCATCCTCCGGATCTGCCCACTCTATACGTGGCTCTTCGTCTACCTGAGTTCTTTCCACCTCTTCGGTTGTGAGAATAAGACGAAGAGTAGGTATTTCATTTGCAGGCACTCTTTTCTGAAGTTCTTGATCGGTAAGGAGCGCTGTACCTCCACAATCGATGATGCGATCCTTCACAGCTTCTTCCATAAACGCTTCAAACAAAGGAGCTGCGATCGCCCCGATCTTAATCACTGCGAGTATGGCAATATAGCATTCAGGATTTTTAGGGAGGAACACAAAAACCCTTTCTCCTTTTTTTACCCCATGCTTTTTTAATACAGCGGCATAATGATCAGTCTTGATTTTCACTTCTTCAAACGTTAACGATCTTTTTTCATCTTCATTAACATAATGCAATGCAACTTTATTTCCAAATCCATTTTCAACGTGTCGGTCGATGCATTCATAAGCGACGTTCATTTTCCCAGAACGATGGAGGAAATGATCGACACTTTCCCACTGAAATGTTTCGTATGCTTCTTCATAACTTTCAAGGTTCGTATACTTCGCTTGAGATGAAATCTGTTTTGGTAGTGTAATGCTCATATGCTGGTTCCTCCACTGACGGTTGCAGGTGTGGTCAATTCCAACCTCTCTAAAATTTGTTCTTTGTATTCTGCGAGTTTTACACTTCCTCGAGATCGAGGTCGTGGTTCATCGATTATGATTTCTTCTTCTTTCCTTCCAGGCTGACCCTTAAGAATGATGAGCCTGTCACAAAGGTATAGCGCTTCTTCAATGTCATGAGTAACGAGCAGAATCGTTGTTTTGTAAGACTCCCATATTTCTAACAATAGATCTTGAAGCTTCATTTTCGTAAATGCGTCGAGTGCGCTAAAAGGCTCATCTAATAACAAATACTGCGGGGATGTTACAAGCGCCCTTGCAATCGCAACACGCTGCGCCATTCCACCAGAAAGCTGTTTTGGAAAGTCTTTTTCATTGCCTTTTAGGCCAACAAGATCAAGGTACTTCGCTGCGCTTGAGCGCTTCTCTTCTCTCGTTCCTTTTAAACCAAACGATACGTTGTCTATGACGGATAACCATGGCATAAGCCTCGGCTGCTGAAAAATGAATCCTAATTTCTCATCAACATGGTTGCACACCTCTCCATCGATGATGACATCGCCGGTATACGATGTATCTAATCCTGAAACCGCTCGTAGCAATGTACTCTTCCCACACCCACTCGTTCCAAGTATCCCGATGATTTCGCCACTTTCTGCATGAAACGAAATGTTGCTAATGGCTTTTCGACTCTCAAACTCTTTACTCACATTTCGTATTTGTAAACTCATTTTGACTCCCCCTTACCGCTGTTCCATTCGATCCTGCCAATGCAGCGATCTGTTCTCGACTACCTTCAATATCGCATCGCTCACTTTTCCAAGCAGAGCAAAGAGAACGATGCTTGCAATAATTAGCTCTGGTGAGTATGTGTTCTGCCCAAGAACCAGCAAATATCCTAATCCTTGACTTGCACCCATCAATTCAGCTGCAACGACAAACATCCATCCAAGCCCTAGACCACTTCTAAGGCCGATAAGAAATGAAGGTAGTGAAGCAGGGAGAATAATTCGTTTTACTAATTGATAACTATTTAATCCATACATTTTTCCTACTTCGATCAATTGACGATCGACGCTCAAAATTCCACTAACAACATTCAGATAGACTGGAAAAAACACGCCTACTGCAATCAGTGTCACTTTCGATGCCTCTGCGATTCCCATCCATAGGATAAAAAGAGGAACCCAGGCTAGCGATGGAATCGAGCGAAAGGCCTGGATGATCGGATCAAAAAATTGCTCAGCTTTACGGTAAATCCCTACAAAAGATCCGAGTATTAAGGCAACCCCCGCTCCTAAGAGAAAACCTAAGAAAATCCGATAAAGCGTGATGCCAATATGGCCAAAGAGAGAGCCATCAGCTCCTAGATCGACAATCGTGTTAAAGATTACTGTTGGAGCTGGAAGTAGATAGGAAGGGAGCACCCCTAACCGACTCAGAGTTTCCCAAACAACTAACAATATGAAAGGGAGAATACTTCCTATAAGAATCGGATGTAAATTGAACGGTTTAGGCGAGGCTTTACCCGTAACCCCCTTTAAGGGGATTGCTTCCGTATGGTTTTTTGCCATGGATCTCTTATCCCCTTTCTATTTCTGGATGACTTCTTCCGCAAACGATGGATCGATCAATTCATCCGTTAACTTTTCAATATCAGCATCTGGCTCAATAATCTCCCCTTTTTGTAGTACGTTTCCTGCTTCAACAATCGCTTTCTTCTGTTCTTCACCAGGAACGGGACTTGAAAAATCATTTCTTTCAAGCTGCTTTTTTGCTACGTCAAGTTGGATATCAGCTTCTTCTGCTAATAGCTCAGCTGCCTCTTCCGGGTGTTCGATCACCCATTTTCTAGCTTTCTCGTAAACGCTAATCACTCGTTTCACGTGTTCAGGATATTTTTCAGCAAACTCTGTCCGTGTGTTCAAGAAACCATACGTATTCAAATCTGCATTTCGATAGAAAAGTTCTGCTCCTGTTTCTAGTTCAAGACGCGCCATATGAGGGTCCAGTCCTGCCCAAGCATCTACCTGACCAGTACTTAAGGCAGATGCCCCGTCTCCATGTTGAAGATTCACAAGTTCGATATCATCTTGAGTTAACCCCACTTCATTCAAAGAACGAAGCAAGAAGATGTAAGGATCCGTTCCGAGCGTTGCAGCTACCTTTTTACCTTTTAAATCTTCTACACTACGAATACTTGAATCTTTTCCAGTAACGAGTGCTGTCCATTCTGGCTTTGAATAAATATACACGTTTTTAATCGGTGCGCCTTTTGCTTTTGCCATCAGTGCCGCTGCACCTGCCGTTGAACCAAAATCAATACTGTTACTATTTAAGAATTCAAGCGCTTTGTTACTTCCTTGACTCAAGACGTATTCGATGTTGATGTCCTCGTCCTCAAACTCCTCTTCCAGAAGCCCTTGCTTCTTCACGACAAGACTAGTAGGAGAATAGTAAGCGTAATCCACTCTGATTTCATCAGGCCCTTCTTTTGAAGAAGCGTCTGAAGAAGAACAGCCTGCACTAATAATCAAAGCCGCGATCAGAGCGAGTGCAACGAAACTTCTTACATCAATCCATGGAATTCTCTTCATAATGGTTTCTCCCTCTCTTTTTTAAAGTTCACATGCATATGTTGAAATCGTGCCTCTTAGCCTCTGGGCTTCTTTATATGTGCATCGATTATGAACAACTTGTAAACCAGCGTCTGCTGCTATTTGTGCAGCTTCTTCAGATACCACGCCTTCTTGCAGCCAGAATATGCGTGGCTTGATCTCCCCTGCTTCTCTTGCGATTTCAACAGCTGCCTCAGGACTTCTAAACACCTGCACGACATCAATTGAATGTGGGACACTTTTTAAATCGGGATACGCTTTTTCACCTAGGATTGTATCTGCCTTCGGATTCACAGGGATTATCTTGTATCCTAATCTTTGCATCTTCCTTGCTAATCGGTGACTCGGTCGCGATTCGTTCCCACTTAGACCAACGACGGCAAGTGTTTTCTGTCTTTGCGTTTCAACACCATCGATCACTTCTTTTTCATAAGGACTTTGAAGTGCCCATTGAATTTCACCTTCATCATTAATGACGATACGAGTATCCGTTTCTAGACCTGCCGCTTTACGAAGCGATTGATCCAAGTCGAAGATTAAATCGTCTGCACCTTCTACACCGACAGATAGGCGAATCAGTTCTTCTTTTACTCCTGCTTTCTCTAGCTGCTCTCTACTCAACTGTTGATGAGTCGTACTCGCTGGATGAATGATCAAGCTTTTCGCATCCCCCACATTTGCAAGGTGAGACCAAAGTGAAACATGATCAATGAGCTTACGCCCTGCTTCCTTTCCTCCTTTTATTCCAAAGTTCACAACTGCACCAAAGCCATTCGTTAAAATTTCTTTCGCATCATGATAGGAAGGATGACTTGGGAGACCAGGATAGCTCACCCACTCTACTGCAGGGTGATCTTGTAAATAGGTTGCTAGCTTAAGTGCATTCTCATTATGTTTTTCCGCTCTGAGATGAAGCGTCTCAAGTCCTTGTAAAAGAAGAAAGGCATTGAATGGACTCAAACAAGACCCAAAGTCTCGAAGGAGCTGGACACGTAATTTTGTACTGAACGCAAGAGTCGCAAAATCAATCGCATAGCGAATGCCGTTGTAGCTATCGTCAGGTTCAGTGAACGTTGGAAACTTCGGAGAGTTCCAATTAAAACGACCTCCGTCGATGACTACTCCTCCAATCGATGTACCGTGGCCACCGATCCACTTCGTCGCAGAATGTACAACGATATCTGCTCCTAAAGTGAGTGGCTTACATGCGTATGGAGTGGCAAACGTATTATCGACGATCAATGGAATGCCTGCTCCATGTGCGATTGCTGAGACTTTTTCTACATTTAGTACAGACAAGCTTGGGTTCCCGATGATTTCAGCGAAAACGCCTTTTGTTTTATCAGTTATCGCTTTTCTAAAGTTTTCTGGATCTGTTGGATCGACAAACTTTACGTTGATCCCATATCTCGGGAGGGTTACCGCAAATAAGTTATAAGTACCGCCGTATAAGTTAGAAGCCGCTACGATCTCGTCACCCGCACTTGCGATATTCAGAATAGAAAGTGCGATTGCTGCCTGACCTGATGAAGTTGCAACCGCTGCGACCCCGTCTTCAAGCAGAGCCATTCGTTTCTCAAAAACATCCACCGTGGGATTTCCAATCCGGGAGTAAATATTTCCTGGTTCATCAAGGGAAAATAATCGCTCGGCATGTTCACTATCATGAAAAACGTACGAGCTCGTTTGATAAATCGGTACTGCTCTCGAGCCAGTCGTTGGATCTGGGGATTGACCCCCGTGTAGGGAAAGTGTGTCGAACTGATATTGTTGTGTCATCGTAATTCCTCCAGTAATTGTGTTGTAGTAAATATAAAAAAAGCCCACTTCAATAAGAAGAGGGCTTTTGCCTCCTCTTATCTCTCAGAATAGTAGCTATTCTGCAGGAAGTAGCACCTTTTTAAGCTTCTTGCTTAAAGGTTGCCGGGCATCATCGGGCCAGTCCCTCTGCCTCTCTGGATAAGAGTAATTTATTTAGTTTTGCTATACACTTGCTGCTATTCTTGCTTTTGAAATTGCCTGATCCAAATCGTCGACAAGATCATCGATATGTTCGATGCCTACCGACAAGCGAATCAGGTCATCTCGAACACCCGCAGCGGTTAGTTCTTCTGCACTTAACTGCTGGTGAGTTGTGCTTGCAGGATGAATGATCAAGCTTTTTGCATCCCCAACGTTTGCCACATGTGACCACAGGTTTACTGAGTTAATAATTCCTGCTCCGGTTTCGCGGCCGCCTTTTATTCCGAAGACGACTACGGCTCCCGCACCTTTTGGTAAATATTTTGCAGCTAAGGTCTTTGACGGATGATTTTCTTCTTCAGGATAACTCACCCACTCAACTGCCGGGTTTTCTTTCAAATAGGTAACGATTTTACGCGTGTTTGCAACATGTTCCTTCATTCTAACGTGAAGTGTCTCAATTCCTAATGCGATTTGGAAAGCGTTAAAAGGACTCAATGAGGCGCCTGTGTCTCGTAATAGTTGAACACGAGCTTTTATGATGAAAGCTGCTTCAGGCAGGGCCTCTGCATAAACGATGTTGTGATAGGAAGGATCTGGTTCGATAAAGCCTGGGAATTTAGATGAATTCCAATCGAACTTTCCACTATCGACGATCAAACCTCCCATCGTTGAACCGTTACCACCAAGCCACTTCGTCGCAGAATGAATAACAATATCAGCACCATGCTCGATCGGTCTACATAAATACGGTGTTGCGAAGGTATTGTCGATGATAAGCGGAATGCCAGCTTCATGAGCGATTTCAGCCACTTTCTCGATATCGAGTACGTGAAGGCCTGGATTACCAATCGTTTCTGCAAAGATTGCTTTTGTATTAGGAGTAATCGCACTTCTAAACGATTCCGGATCTTTCGGATCAACAAAGTTGGTTTTTATTCCGTATTTAGGAAGCGTCGTTGAAAAAAGGTTATATGTGCCGCCATATAAAGTAGAAGCAGAAACAATTTCATCACCGCTATTCGCAATATTTAAAATCGCGTTTGTGATGGCTGCCATACCACTTGCAAGACCGAGGGCTCCAATTCCGCCTTCAAGCTCCGCAACCCGTTCTTCAAGCGTTCCTACCGTCGGATTACCAATTCTAGAATAAATAAACCCTTCTTCTTTTAAACCAAACAAATCAGCTGCATGTTCCGTGCTGTTAAATTTGTATGCGTTGGATTGATAAATCGGTAGTGCTCTCGCTCCTGTAGCTGGATCTGCCTGTAAACCACCATGAATGCCAATCGTTTCTAAGTTATAACGCTTCTCTGCCATCTCTTATCCACTCCTTTGTATTTTTGACGGTTCTTGTAATTGTTCTTTGATTAATTGCCCCCATCTATCAAATTCAACGAGGAATCCATCATGACCATACTTTGTATCAACGATCGTAAAACGCGCCTTAAGCGAAAATAAAGCTTCAAGATCTTTAGGAGGATAAATTAAATCACCTTTAAAACTAATTGCTAAAACATTTGCCTTCACTTCTTCAATCGGTGCGTCCCTTCCCCTGGTAATATCATGGTTATCCATTGCTTTTAATAAGTACAAATAGCTATTGGCATCAAAACGACCAACTAGCTTTTTACCCTGGTAATGAAGGTAAGATTCGACGTCGTAAAGAGCCTTTTCATGGTGATCTTCAGGTTTTGCAATGACCCTTCTTCCAAATTTCTTCTGAAACATCTCATCTGTTCGGTACGAAATCATTCCGATCATACGTGCTGTTGCTAACCCCGATGCGGGAGGATGTGTTTGATCATAATACCCTCCCTTCCATTCAGGGTCAGTCGTTATGGCATGTCTTGAAATGGCATTATATGCAATTCCGTAAGCACTCAAAGATGGTGTCACAGCTAATGGAACAAGATGCTCCATCGCATCAGGGTAGAGAATTCCCCACTCAAGCACCTGCATGCCTCCAAGCGACCCACCGATCACGGCATGAAGTCGATCGATACCGAGTGCTTCAAGTGCTCGCTTTTGAGAATGAACCATATCCCTCACGCTTATGAATGGAAAATCCGCCTGATATGGTCGGTTTGTAAACGGATTACGAGATAATGGTCCCGTCGAACCATTACAACCGCCTAATACGTTGAATGTGATTACTTGAAATTCAGAGGTATCTACATACTTACCGTGACCAATCAGACCTTCCCACCAACCATCTTGTTTCCTTCCAACCGTATACTGATTGCCCGTTAGTGCATGACAGACTAGAATGACTGGTGCTTCCTTCGGTCCTACTCGTTCATATGCAAGTTCAACCTCGTCAAGTTCTTTTCCTGATTCGAGAACGAACGAGCCAATGGATATCCGTTGGTCCTCGTATACCGTCTCTCTTCTCAACTCCGATCACTCCCATCACGCTCATTGAATATAAAAAAGCCTCTCTGAAAGACAGAGAGGCTGGATTATAGAAATCAGCTCCGCTTATCTTCCAGGCATTATACCTGCAGGAATTGGCACCTTTTCAAACCAAATGGTTTGACGGTTGCCGGGCTTCATAGGGCCAGTCCCTCCGCCTCTCTAGATAAGAACGAATATTCAATTACTTTGATTGAGTATTATTTTAGCAAGGCAATGCATTAGTGTCAAACATTTTCTGAAAGTTTATACAAATCCACTCTACGCATCAAATATTTTGATTAGAACCAGATTTTTGATAAGGTTACCATAAAACTATATGCGAAAGGAGACTTTTTGTGAAAGCCCCTACGTTTTCTTTACAAGAGGTCAGAGGTGATCAAACGTATTCATTAACCGACTATGAAGGGAAGCCGGTTATGCTTACGTTTTGGGCTTCATGGTGTCCTGATTGTATGAAGGACCTACCTATGAAAGAACAATTTTATGAACATGCAGACTTAAACAAACTTGCATTCTTAACAATAAATGTGACTGGACGTGAAAGAACAGAAGAGGCAGGCAAAGATTTTGCTATCAAGAACGATCTGCCTTTTCCAGTATTAAAAGATAATGGTAGAGATACGTACGATAAGTATGGGTGCACTGGTGTACCAACGACTGTCCTTTTAGACAGGAACCACGAAGTTGTACAAACATTCGGGGACAGGGCATCTTTCCTGGATATTGTTAAAGTCCTCCCTTCTATCATGCTTTGAATGAAGTTATAACTAAAACAAAGCTAGGGAAATTTCCCTAGCTTTGTTAAAAATAATATAAAATAATGGCGTTAATCTAAGTTATTCGTGGCGAACTGTCAATCTCACTGTTCACTTACTTAATCATCATTGTCTTCTTTTGAGCGATTGTCTTCACGCTCGTCTTGTTCATCCTCTTCATCTTCATCTTCATCATCTTTTTCTCTATCTTCTTTATCTTCTCTGACTTCTTTATCGTCTTTTGGTTTATCATTTATTGAGGATCCACTATTTTTCTCGTTGTTTTCCCCATTTTGTTCAGAGTCTTTATCCACACGACCAGAATCGTTATTTCCGGTTGGTTGAGATGAAGACTTTTCGTTCTTATTTGATAGTTGACCGATCGGATCTTTTTCTTCTTTTACCACCGCTTCAGAATTTTGGTTACTCTGTCCTTTTTTATTCTCTGAGCTGTCAACCGCTTTATTTGATTTATCATTAAGCTGAGTAATTTTATTATCTAGATCGTTCCTGTCTTCAACAGGTTCTGTATTACCCTCTGATGCAGTTGCGCGATTTTCGAGCGAATCTAATTTCTTAATAGATAGGTCGCGGGCATCTTCAAGAGAAATCGTTACTCCACGATCTTGTGCCGCCAGATAAGTTATATACTTTCCAGGAGACACACCCTTTTCCACTGCCAACTTACGGGTATGATGATCCGCATGTAAAATCGTAGTGATTGCAACAGCCTGTTCTGTAAGGACCTCATTGTTTTTTAAACCATTAATCGTTTCTTCGAGCTTACTTTTCACCTTCTGATAACGACTGTTTTCTTCAACATTACTCGCTACGATAAGCAGCTTTCCCTGATCAGTTAAAAAGCCATTCTCTTCGAGCTTAGAAATTAGTACATTTGCAAACTCAGCAAGTGGCATATTTTTTGTATCCTGGTCTAAACTCAGCCCTTCGCCGTCTGAATTCCAAGCCTGATACTGTACTACTTCCAGGTCAGAATTAACACCTACTTCGATACTCGGATTGATATCAAAGCTAACATATGCAGCAACTGCATCATTGTTCGGAACAGGAATCACGCTAGCAACGATAACAAACAACATGATGATCGTTGCCATTCCTGCCATCGTAGGCATAGAGGGGATAAAGAAACCTTTTTTATTTTTCTCAGGTTTCTTTGCTAGTTTAATTTCAGAGCCAATTGATAAGTTATGATTTCGTTTAAGAAAAATTGTTGTAAATTCACCTTCGGGTGTCAGGACTACGGCTTTTCTGCCTCGTATCTCCATAATAACCCCGTTTTTCATCCCCTGGCCCCCTCATTCTGTTACTGTATATAAGATTTCAGCGCATTAAAACCTCCTAGATAAATTAATGCAACTGCTATTATATACTTTCGATTACGTTCAATCGTTTTCCGACTGCATGAGACAAGAGACAGCAAATCTTTTATAGGCAGCTGTTTCTTTTCAAGAAGATAGCTTGAAAGAGTAGAATCCTCTGCAATAAGTTTTGCTATCATTTTCGCATTATCCCTCGCATCGATATGCTTCGGACAATTCTTACTCAATACCTTAAACGTAATACTGAATCTTTGCAGGAGTTGCTCGTATTCTTCAATTTCGTACATTCTAACTTCTCGCTGCTTGTCCATCTCATATACGTCAAGAGCTGCTTTCTGCTCAGCAAAACTATCTTCTAATCTACCTTCTTCATCCACTTCTTCTGGTTCGAGATAGATATACTTATTTTGACGTGCTTCTTTACGGATATAATCGATTACCCTACGACGGATAACCATATCTGCGAATGTAAGGAAACGGCTTCCCTGACCTCTTTGATACTGATCCATCGCTTCATTGAAAGCAGATAATCCGATACTAAATTCGTCCATCATCTGATTAATGTATCGATTGCAGACTTTTGACGTTATTTTCTTAATAAATGGTTGATAATCTTCTAGTAGCTTATTGCGTAGAAACTCATCGCCGTTTTGGATACGATCGATTTTATCTTCTAATGTAACATTGTCATTTTTACTTTTATATTTTCCTATTCTTGTGCTGATTGAAATGGTTGTCATGTCATACACCTCTCATCTTGCAGTCAATTTAAATTGATCGCTTATTAGGTTTCTTCTTAGATGTTTGTTATTTGAATATTAAAAAGAATGCAAAATAAAATTCGCCCCCATACGACAAAATCGAATGGCGACTCTCTATTCATTTATACCACTCAATCAGCTGCAACGAAAATACAATTTAATGACAATGTTACTGTTTCTTTACTGTCTGTTATATTAATTTATCATTATTAATATTGCACAATTTTCAACAAATTTCTACACTGCTAAATGCCTGCTGAGACACGCTTTTTGCTTTGAGAAACTTATGGTGCATTTGGTCAAAATTCATCAAATAAATTTAACGCTTCTTGTATTTTAGGAGTAAAGTATTAAGGCGGACGACTGATTCAAATGCAAAGATCGTTTCTTTCGCTTGTCCATTTTCAAAAATCGTAAGTGCTGGGACACTTTGAATCGTTAGCTTTTCCGCTAAATCAGGAAAGTAGTTTAAGTTCACTTTATACGTTTGCTCCTTCATTCCATTAGCTGCACTAGCAATGCTCAACATTCTTTCGGCAATTTTGCACGTTGAACAAAAAGGCGTATAAAAAAAGAGCATCGAAAGTGATTCCTGTTGGGCTCTTTCAATCTCAACCTCTTTGTCTAATTCTATCATATCTATAGACTCCTTCATTTATAAACCGAAGAGGGAACTCCTCCCTCTTCGGGAAATAGCCCTATCGTATTTATACCGTCATCACTTTAAATTTTGCTGCTCGCAAAATACGTTTTAAATAATTTAATGGTGTTTCTGCCACCTCACGATGCAACATCGTAATATACAAATGTTCAGCGTGAGGGATTTCCTGCTTCAATTGTTTTCGAAGCTTTTCCCCTGCATCGTCTGCATCGACGAGCACGTATACATCCTTTTCAACCAGCTCTTCACTTAATTCTTCGAGTCGATCGAAGCTAATCGTACCGTACGTGCAGATAATATCCACAGGCTCATCTAAGATTCTAAGAAGCTGATCTCTATCCGTCTTACCTTCTACAATAATCACTTTATCATGCATGGCGCAACTCTCCATTCAAGCTGTCGTCTCTACTGCGTTTACTATAGTATATGGATAAGAAGGCATATCGTTTCACTTTCTATAAAGTAATCTTATTGAATCTAATCGTTAGAACGCTCTTCTTCTAATGACGGAACATTTGTTGAATTTCCGTGTTCTTCTTCTAGATCATCTACAGTTCGTAATCGGTCATCTTCTCTTTCGCTACCTGTAGCAAAAGTAGCTTCAGTATCTGTTCTATTTCCTTCTTTACGATCTTCAAGTCGATCTTGCGCTTCCTTCGTTCGTATCGCATATGGAATCGCTTCTAGACGTTCTTTTTCAATTTCTTCTCCAGTATCGACACAAATCCCATAATTTCCTTCACGGATGCGATCAAGGGCAGTATTGATTAATTCTAATCGTTCTCGCGCAGCATCCTCGATGGTAATCTCTTTTTCCCGTTCATCCAATTCTGTTGCAAGGTCTGCAAAATGATTGTCATATGAAGTTAAGTCCCCCGTTTCTTCAGCCAGTCCATTACTCTCATTATGCTCGGCTGCACCTCTCTCTAATATTTCCTTTTTCTGGATGAGAAGGGTTTTTTTAAATCCCTGTAGTTCTTGATTCGACAAAGTCATAATTTTTCCCTCCAAAGGTTCTTTTTCTTTTCCATATTTTATTTTCCCTCACCTTTGAGCACGTTAAACCATCTCAAGAGGTTTTAAGAGAACAGGAAGGTGGAAACCCATACATAAGACATTGATATAGGAGTGAGTATAGTGGCTAAATTATCTTTAGGTCAGAGTGTACCAACATTTTCTCTCGTTGATACTGAGGGAGGACTTTTTCAACTAGACAAACATTTAGAGGAAGACAATAAGAGATGGCATATGCTCGTGTTCTTTAGAGGCGAATGGTGCCCAGTATGTAACGAGCAAATGGAAGAGTTACAAGAAAACATCTCATCTTTTGACGATTTAGATGTACACGTAATCGCAATCGCAAGTGACGAGTTAGATTCACTTCGAAGCATGAAGAAAAAACATGGTCTTGATTTTCCAGTGCTACAAGATCATGAACGTGCAGCGATCGATTCCTTTGGAGTATTCATGCATACTGAAGAAGATCCTTATGAAGATCATGGCGAGCATGGTGAGCCTGCTATTTTTATTATCGATGATGAAGGAAAATTGATGGCGCAATATCTACAATCCAGTCCATTCGGCCGTCCTTCAGCAGATGGATTATTAACTACGATAAAATATATTCGAAAAAACAAAGCATAAAAAAGCCGGCCCTTTTGGGCCGGTTTTTTAACACCATCCGAGGTCACAGTCTTCGACGTACTTTCCGTTTTTCTCCATTGCTCGCTGATACTGAAAAATCTTATCTTGGTCAAACTCAAAGCCCTCGGCAAACTCATACTGATTGCCTTGATTCGTGAAGAGTATACGACCAATTTTTTCCTTGTTCAAATACAAGTTCATCGAACTTTGATCAAGCTTACCATGGACTCTGCTTGTAACGTCGATCTTTTCCATAGGACGAGACTGATCATTCATCGTATTCATCCCCTTTTTATAGTGTCTTTCCTTATACCTAACACCAGATTTGCAAGTACAGGCAATCTTTAAATGGAAACACAAGCATTCAATAGGGTTCGCGATGATGAAAAAACTATTCCCTCGAAAAGCTGGAATTATTTAGTGTTGATTAGTCTTCACTTACCATATCTTCGTATGCTTGAGCTGTCATAAGCTCATCAAGCTCAGAAGTATTAGATGGCTCAACTACAACCATCCAAGCTTTTTCATATGGAGACTCATTTACAAATTCAGGACTATCTTCTAGGTCTTCATTAATAGAAATGACTTTTCCTGAAATAGGTGCGTAAAGCTCAGATACCGTTTTTACTGATTCAACGCTGCCAAAAGGTTCGTCAGCTTCAAGGCTGTCGCCTTCTTCAGGAAGTTCTACGAAAACAATGTCTCCTAGTTCTGACTGTGCAAAATCAGTGATCCCAATGCGGACATTGCCATCTTCTTGTACTTGTACCCATTCGTGCTCTTCTGAGTAACGGAAATCTTTTGGTAAATTCATTAGTAATTCCTCCCTGAACTATCCCTAAACTAAGGTAAGTATTTATTATTATTTACAATAACTATCCTATAATAGTTATTATTAATTAATCAACTATTAGTGTCCCCAAGTTTCGTCAAAAACTTCTTCTTTAAACCCAACCGTTACGTGTTTTCCATCTGTAACGATCGGTCTTTTGATCAACATACCATCTGAGGCTAACAGTTCCAACAATTCGTCTTCAGAGGATGAAGCAATCTTATCCTTTACTCCAAGCTCGCGATATTTCTTTCCACTCGTGTTAAAGAACTTCTTGATAGGAAGTTCACTGTTTTCCACTAAGACTGCGAGTTCCTCTTTTGTGGGGGGATTTTCAACGATGTGAACTTCATCTACAGAAATTTCATTACTTTGAAACCATTTCTTTGCTTTCTGGCACGTTCCGCATTTAGGATAAGCATAAAAAGTAAGTGACAATCCTTTTCCTCCTCGTAAACCTGTTCAATAGTACAAACTAAGTGTACCATACGAGTTCCCTACAACAAATTATGACGTGCCTAAAACATCTTTCGTCATATAAGGTGTAAATCCTCTTTTTCGCCTTAAGTTTTATCTTGCCAATTCAGTCAAAAAAAATCCCTCTTTTTCAAGAGGGAATCTAAGAGAATAGGGTTTGAAAAATATTAGTTAAACAGCATAACGCTGTTGTTCCAAAATGTTAGCAGCAATCTCACGTTTTTTTGCAATAACGTTGATTGGCGTGTGACGTGTTAGTTTTCTTAAAGCAGAAATCATCATTCTTAACGTATCTCCACTTTCAACAGCAACAAGCGTCTCTTTCGCATGTGCTTCGATTCGATTGAACGCTTCTTGACAGAAAACTTCTGTTAATAGAAGTTTTTGCTGCTGTTTGTCACTACTTGTTTGATCGATCGCTTTCTCAGTTCGAAGTACTGCAGACTCCATCGAGTAAATTTCACTGATGATGTCAGCAACATTAGACAGCACTTCTTGTTCTTTTTCAAGACTCTTTCCATACTTCTGAACTGCTGTTCCAGCAACCATCAGCATAATTTTCTTAGCCATGGCAACAAGATGCTTTTCCTGCTCAAGTGGGGCATCCCCAATTTCTTGCGGCATGAGCATCATCAGTTCTTCTTGAAGGGCAGTAGCTTTCTCCATCAATGGAAGTTCACCTTTCATCGCTTTTCTTATAAGCGTTCCAGGTACAAGAAGGCGGTTAATTTCATTTGTTCCTTCAAAGATTCGGTTGATGCGTGAATCTCGATACATATTTTCCACTTCATACTCAGACATGAATCCATATCCACCGTGAATCTGAACGGCTTCATCTACGACATAATCTAACGCCTCTGAAGCAAATACTTTATTTAGTGAACATTCGATCGCATATTCAGCAATGGCTTTTGCCACTTTTGCTCCATCTTTCTGTTCTTCATCAGATAGGTTTCCTAGTTTGTTCTCAAAAAGACCACCCGTACGGTATGTTGAGCTCTCGCTTGCATAAGTGGATACGGCCATATTTGCAAGTTTTTCTTGAATAAGAGTAAATTTCGCAATAGGCGTCTTAAACTGCTTACGATCTGTTGCGTATTTTGAAGAAAGCTCAATCGCGCGCTTCATAGCCCCGATCGTTCCAACCGCTAGCTTATAACGACCTACATTAAGAATATTAAATGCGATAACGTGGCCTTTACCAGCTTCACCGAGCAGGTTTTCTTTTGGTACCGCTACTTCATCAAGGATTAATGTTCTCGTTGAGGAACCTTTGATCCCCATTTTCTTTTCCTCTGGACCAGTCGATACACCTTCAAGCTCACTGTCTACAATAAATGCTGAGAACTGTTCACCATCAATCTTCGCATAGACGATAAAGACGTCAGCGAAAGCTGAGTTTGTAATCCACTGTTTTTCACCATTCAAAATGTAGTGCGTGCCGTCATCATTTAACTTAGCCGTCGTCTTCGCACCGAGTGCATCAGAACCAGAACCTGGTTCTGTCAATGCGTATGCAGCTATTTTAGCTCCTGAAGCTAGATCAGGAAGATACTTCTTTTTCTGATCTTCATCACCGAAGAACACGATAGGAAGCGATCCGATCCCTACATGAGCCCCATAGCTTAGTGAAAACGAGCGTGCTCGTGCGAACTTCTCTGTTATAACAGATGAGCTGATTTTATCAAGGCCTAGTCCACCGTATTCTTCTGGAACATCTGCTCCAAGAAGTCCAATCTCACCAGCTCTTTCTAACAACTTACGGGAGATATCAAATTGATGGTTTTCGATTTTTTCTAATTCTGGAACGACTTCCTTCACAATAAAGTCTTCCGTTGTTTTCCCCATCATCGTATGCTCTGAAGAAAAATCCTCCGGTGTAAAAATATCTTCTGCAAGATGATCCTCTACTAGAAAGCTTCCGCCTTTGACTGTTTTGTTCATTGTATTAGACATGCAGGTGTTCCTCCTTTAATTGATCATGTATTATAGTAGTTCAAATACTCCGGCAGCTCCCATTCCGCCACCAATACACATCGTTACGACACCAAACTGCTCACCGCGCCTTTTCATTTCATGAACAAGACTTAGTGTGAGCTTTGTACCTGTACAGCCTAGCGGATGCCCAAGCGCAATCGCTCCACCATTTACATTTACTTTGTCTTCATCGAGACCTAACTTTCGAATTACTTGAATGGACTGTGAAGCAAATGCCTCATTCAGCTCAAACATTCCGATATCTGAAAGCTCCAGCCCAGCTAGCTTCAAAGCTTTTGGAATCGCTTCGATTGGACCTACTCCCATAATTTCAGGTGCAACACCCGCTACGGCAAATGAACGAAACTTCGCCATCGGTTTTAGCCCTTCACTCTCAGCTTTTTCTCTATCCATCACAAGAACACTGGCTGCACCATCGCTAGTTTGAGAGGAGTTCCCGGCAGTAACTGAGCCTCTTACGTTAAAGACTGGGCGAAGCTTTGCAAGTGCTTCAAGGGAAGTATCCTCACGAACGCCTTCGTCTTGAGAGAATAAAACCTTATTTTCTTGAAGCTTGTTATTGCCGTCGATCCAGCGTTTCGTTACTTCAACAGGGACGATTTCGTCTCTGAACTTGCCTTCCTTAATCGCTTTGGCTGCTCGCTGATGGCTTCTCAATGCGAACGCATCTTGTTCTTCTCGACTGATTTCGAACCTTCTAGCAACTTCTTCAGCGGTATGTCCCATGCCCATAATGTATTCTGGCTTTTCTTCAACAAGAGAAGGGTTTGGTTTGATCACATGCCCCCCCATCGGGATGAGGCTCATCGATTCAACGCCTCCTGCCAAAATAGATGAAGATTGACCGAGCATGATACGTTCTGAGGCATATGCAATTGTTTGTAATCCTGAAGAACAATAGCGATTTATCGTAATAGCGGGGACGGTTTCTTTTAGACCCGCTCGAGCACCGATCATACGTGCCACGTTTAATCCTTGTTCTGCTTCTGGTATCGCACATCCGATAATGACATCATCTATATCCCCATCATAATTACCAGCTCGTTTTAAGGTTTCAGCAACTGTTATTGCTCCTAAATCATCTGGACGCATTTCTGCAAGTGTTCCACGATTTGCTTTTCCTACAGGTGTCCTTGCACCAGACACGATCACTGCTTCTTTCATTCGTGCTTCCCTCCTCCAAAACTAGTTACGTAGCGGCTTTCCTTTCATCAACATATGCTGCATTCTAGCTTGCGTTTTCGGTTCGCCCAATAGGCTTAGGAATGCTTCCCTTTCAATATCGAGAAGATATTGTTCATCGACAAGCGTTCCTTCTTTCACTTTACCGCCTGCGATTACATGTGCGAGTTTAGAGGCAATCTTTAGGTCGTGTTCAGAAATATAGCCACTCCACTGCATTGTTTTCGCACCCATCAACATTGCAGCATACCCTGCTTCACCTGACACTGGTATCTTCTTTGAAACAGGCGGCTGATAGCCTTGTTCAGCTAGAAAGAGAACTTTTTTCTTTGCATCATGGAGAACATGGTCAGCATTTACACTGATGCCATCCTTATTTCTGATATAACCCAGATCCGTTGCCTCATGAGCTGAAGTTGATACTTTTGCCATCGCAATGGTCTCAAATACATCAGCAGCAACATCGATTAAGTTTGGTTTTCCACCAGCCTGCTCAAGTTTTCTGAGATAAAGCTCTTTGTTTCCGCCTCCGCCTGGGATTAATCCAACTCCCACTTCAACTAAGCCAAGATAAGTTTCAAATGATGCCTGAATCGAAGCAGCAGGCATCACAACCTCTGCACCTCCACCTAATGTCATTTGAAATGGTGCTGCTACAACAGGTTTCTTGGAATACCGGATTCGACCCATCGATTGTTGGAATTTGCGTGCGATCAATTCGATTTCAAAGAAGTTATCATCCTGCGCTTCCATCAACATCAACGCAACATTTGCTCCAACACAGAAGTTCTTGCCCTGGTTTCCAATCACGAGACCTTCAAAGTTCTTCTCGGTCTCATCGATCGCTTCATTGATCATTTGGAGGATATCCATTCCGATCGCGTTGTTCGGAGAATGAAATTCCAGTCCAGCAACACCATCACCAAGATCTAAAAGAGTTGCGCCAGTGTTTTTCTTAATCACACGGTTTTGTTCTTTTAGTCCTTTGAGGTGGATTACTTTTTCATTTTCATCAACCTTTTTATACTCACCGTTATGATAGAAGAAGGTTTTCCCGCCTTCTCGCTTATAAAAATTCGTTTTGCCTGAGGAAAGCATCTCTTCAATCCATGATGGGATCTCTTCACCTTGCTCTTTCATTTTTGAAATCGACTTTTCAACACCAAGGGCGTCCCACGTTTCAAACGGCCCCATCTCCCAGCCAAATCCCCATTTCATCGCACGATCGATCGCTAGAATATCGTCAGCAATTTCATAGGTTTTCTCTGCAGAATAGAGCAGTACCGGCTTTAATATATTCCATACCAATTCACCAGCACGATCCTCGGAATAAGCAACCGTTTTCAATTTATCGGATTTAGATTTTGCTTGTTTACTAGCTTCTACTGAGCCAGTTCTAAGCTTCTTCCTCGGTTCATATTCAAGCGTTTCAGGATTTAATTCTAGAATTTCGCTTCCCTTTTCGCCTTTTTTCTTTAGGAAAAACCCTTGGCCTGCTTTTGATCCGATCCAACCTTTATGATTCATCTTTTCCATAAAGTCTGGCGTTCTGAACACATCTTTCTCTTCACCTGATACTTGATCATACACATTTTTTGCTACATGGATAAACGTGTCTAATCCAACAACATCAAGTGTTCTAAACGTCGCACTTTTTGGACGACCGATCAGTGGACCTGTCACTGAATCGACTTCACCGACCGAAAAGCCTCTATTGAGCATTTCACGAACAGTTACTAATAAACCGTAAGTTCCAATGCGGTTTGCGATAAAGTTTGGTGTGTCTTTCGCTTCTACAACCCCTTTACCAAGGGTCTCTTCTCCAAATGTCTTCATATAAGACAGAACGGCTGGATCTGTATCTTTTGTTGGTATCACCTCTAATAACTTCAAATATCTTGGTGGGTTAAAGAAATGAGTACCAAGGAAATGGCTTCTGAAATCATCTGAGCGACCTTCAGCCATAGCTTCTACAGAAATTCCAGAAGTGTTCGAGCTGACGATCGTACCTGGACGTCTATAGTGATCTACTTTTTCATAGACTTTCTTTTTAATATCAAGATTTTCAATGACTACTTCTATGATCCAATCGACTTCATTCAATCGCTCCATATCGTCTTCCATATTTCCTGGCTCGATCAATTGAATATTTTCTTTCTTAGAAAGCGGGGCTGGCTTTTGTTTTTTTAGCTTAGCGATCGCATCAATTGAAAGCCTGTTACGTACCGATCGATCTTCTAACGAGAGCCCTTTAGCTTTTTCTTTTTCGTTTGGTTCTTTCGGGACTACGTCTAGTAAAATACTTGGGATACCAACATTCGCAAGGTGTGCAGCGATACCTGATCCCATTACTCCTGCTCCTAATACGGCAACTTTATGAATGCTGCGTGACATAATGAACCTCCCTATTGAATGAATGCTCATTCATTTTTGTTTCAAAAAAAGAAGCGAATTCACTTTTCAATTCCTCTGTCTTTACTATAAAGTATTTTCTGAAATTTAGCAATATAATGTTTGTTGATTTCTACTCTCTTTTTTATCGAAACATTGTGAAAAAGGAAG
The DNA here is from genome assembly GCF_056158505.1 of Anaerobacillus sp. ABR4_321. Lineage (NCBI taxonomy): Bacteria > Bacillati > Bacillota > Bacilli > Caryophanales > Bacillaceae > Anaerobacillus > Anaerobacillus sp. ABR4_321. The sequence goes on along the minus strand of NZ_JBSWTK010000001.1, from coordinate 1,402,956 downwards.
GCAAAAAATTTCGCCTTCCTCTTACTTCATCATTCCTTTGAGTACAAACGCTACGTTTGCCGGACGTTCAGCAAGACGTCTCATGAAATAGCCATACCAATCTTGTCCATATGGTACATATACACGCATCTTGTAGCCTTCTTTTAATAATTGCTCCTGACGTTCTACACAGATGCCATACAGCATTTGGAATTCAAACTGGTCACGACTAATATTATGTTCTTCGACTAGTTGTTTTGTATACTCGATGATGGCATCATCATGCGTAGCAACCGCAGTATAATTTCCATTTAACAGGTGCATTTTTATGATCTTCTTAAAGTTAATATCAACGTCCCGCTTAGCAGGAAAAGCTACTGTCGGCGCTTCTTTATAGGCACCCTTTACTAATCTAAGGTTTGGAGATAACTCATTTAATTTCTCGAGGTCATCAGAAACACGATACAAGTAAGCTTGTAAAACCGTCCCGATATTCTCGAATTCTTTCTTTAATTCTGTGAAAATATTTAACGTTCTTTCACAGCGCTCATAATCTTCCATATCGATCGTTACAAATACATCGTGCTTATCAGCAGCTTTCAGAATCTCACGCATGTTCTTGAGCGTCATATGGTAATCAATATCAAGCCCCATTGAAGTGAGCTTGAGAGAGAGTTGAGAATCAAGTCCTTCGGCAGCAATACGTTCAATCGCTTCAATACAGTGCTTCGTCATCTCGGCTGCTTCAGCTTCAGTATCAACGAATTCTCCAAGATGATCGATCGTTACGGATAAACCCTTCGCATTTAACTGTTTTATTGCATTAACAGAGCTATCAAGAGATGCACCAGCTACAAACTTACCTGCGCCAAATCGCATGCCATATTTCTTAGCAACTTTTGTCGCAACTTTATTCTTTCCCATGTGTAGAAAGAAATTACGCATTACTTGTTCCATCATAACCCCTCCATGAAAACGCATTCATAGCGTGTTAAAAAATATATGTTAGTGAAAATCGGCAAATACTCTCAAAAAGCGCCATATTCTCCCTTTACTGTTATTCTACCACGAAATCCTATGAATACGACGTTTTTTGTAAGAAATTCTCTCAAATAATATTTGTTAATTTTTTCTATTGTTATCCCTGTGTCTTTAACCTTACCCAACATAAAGGGGTCGAAAAACATATTTTACCTATTATATTGCTAGCTCTGTTATTTGGATACTCTAACAAGCTATCAATTTTGTAAAACCATAAAAAAACTAGGGCGAATATGCCCTAGTTATAGACTGTCGAGAAACTCGTTCAAGCCTTGTTCAAATGATGTTGTGGGATTTCCGCTCCAGGATACTCGCTTTCCGCGGGGCGGGCGGTGTGCCTCCTCGGCGCTCTGGCGCCTGCGGGGTCACACTTGTCCCGCTCATCCCGCAGGAGTCGAGCATCCTTCCGCTCCAATCAACGTTATGGAGAGGTTTTAATTGAAAGCGAGACTAAAGAAAACTAGTTATACCCTAGCTTCTCATTCATCGTCTTTTTTCTGGGATTTGCGGTTTTCTTCATTTAGCATCTTAATTTCCGCTACGAGTTCTTTCATGGCATCTTTTGCATCTGGATAGGTTTGGTTCCAATGCTTTGCAAGTGGGGGCATGGTTTTTGAAAGGTGCGTATACATCGCCCAAATTTTCACTTTTTCCTTTAGTTCTGGTGTGCTCTCACCCACTAATAGCTCTGTATACTTTTCCATTAATCCATCGACTTGTTCTTGCAAGGTTTCTAGACTCATGCTATCACTCCGATCAATGTAATCTTCATCGATTATAGCATAAAGACCCGTCCATCTTTAAGGTGAGACCCGTCCGTTCACCTGTAAGTCCCTTAACCTTGCATAATCTATTCGCTGCTGGTTTTCTCTAATGACTTTAATTAGTTCATCGATCAGCACTGTTTCATCCGTAATGATAAAGAACCTGCAAGAAATCATTGCAAAATCTCCAAAGAACGCCCGACATCCTTGATATCGTTTCGCATCGCGAACCGGTTTGTAAGGAAAGATAAAGTTACCATTCTGTTCATAAGCAGGATCGAGAGAATGTTCTTCTATTAATTTGATGAGTTCTCTGATCGTGAACTCTCTACCATTCTGATTTTGACCCATTTCTACAATTTCAAGCAAAGTACATACCTCCTCTTCATACCATTCGAAAGGAGCAAGTATCTTGTTAGAGGTCCAAAAGACATAAAAGGCATATGTAATAAAAAAACCAGAGGCTAGCTCTGGTTCAAATATGGGTCACATAAGAGTGAGTTTTACGAAGGGGGGGACCACTACTCACTCTCAACATATCTTATGTATGAAATGCAGGAATGGTTGGACAAGTACCACGGTACAAACATGTATTTTTTCTCAATTCAACAAAATTGGACATTCCATCTCTCCTAAAGAGAATAAATTTCAGAGGCAATGGGAGACTGATACTATCATTATTTACCAAAAGGAGAGCGAGCTTATGAATGAAAGAAAAAAACTGATTACCCATGATAGTGAGAAGTTACTGTCATCCGTCCGAGAGGAGATCGCTGAAGAATTTTTGGTTATGGAGGCGGTTCAAGAAAACGTTCAAGAAAAAGATTTCTATACCTATCACTTGTTAAAACAGGCAGAAGAAGAAAGAAGTAAAAAGAATTAACTACAATGACCTATATGATGATGCGTACAAATCATGTATACTTCCTATAACTGATAAAAAGGAATGATGGAATTCATGACTACCCATACATTTACAGTAGGTGAAGAACGAGCAAACTATATCACTCATGGTATCGGTGTATTGATTAGCCTTGCTGCTCTCGTCATCTTGATTGTATTCGCATCACTTCAGGGAACGGCATGGCACATTGTAAGCTTCACGTTATTTGGAGCAACGATGTTGCTTCTATACACAGCGTCTACATTGGTTCATAGTTTTCCACCCGGTAAAGCAAAAGATTTCTTCGAGTTTCTAGATCATTCTGCGATTTATTTTTTTATCGCAGGAACATATACACCTTTTTTATTCATCGTTATTCAAGGATGGCTCGGTTGGACTTTATTCGGAATAGTCTGGGGCCTTGCTATCGGAGGAACAGTTTTTAAAGCTTTCTTTGTAAAGAAATTCTTGTTCATCTCTACAATTGTCTATGTCATTATGGGATGGCTGATCGTCTTAGCATGGAACCCTCTACTTCAAAACCTTCATCCGAACGGAATGACGCTACTGATCATCGGTGGCTTACTCTACACGATCGGTGCTGTCTTTTATGTATGGAGAGCTTTTAAGTATCACCATGCAGTTTGGCACATCTTTGTTATAGGAGGAACGGTGGCTCATTTCTTCTGTGTTTTATTTTACGTCCTTCCCCTTTAATCAAGCACTTCTGTACACTAAGAGTACAGGAGTGTTTTTTTATTTTTACTTGAACAAAAAATAGTAGTATCTCGTTATAAGAGTAGAACTACATCATAAAGGGATGGAAGCTGTGATCGAGATAACAAACCTATCAAAAAAAATTAAAAACAAGTCAATTTTAGATAACTTAACTATCTCAATTGATGGAGGAGTAATTGGACTCATTGGACCAAACGGTGCTGGAAAATCTACTTTGTTAAAGATTCTATCTACCGTTACTCGCCCTTCTTCAGGTGAGGTGAAGATTAAAGGATTCTCTGTCAAAAAAGAAACCACGAAAGTACGAAAGCAAATTGGGTACTTGCCTCAACATTTTCAACTCTATCCTCAGCTTACTGGGGCATCGTTTCTCGACTATGCAGGAAACCTAAAGCGCTATACGAACGTCGATCATAATGAAGAAAAAAACAGGCTACTACAAGAGTTGAATTTAACGGACCAAAAAGAATCCAAAGTTAAAACGTATTCGAATGGAATGAGGCAGCGACTAGGGATTGCACAGGCCATGTATGGAAATCCAAATGTCCTTATTTTTGATGAACCTTCTTCCGGTTTAGATCCTGATGAAAGGTTAAGGTTCCGACAACTGATTGCAAATTATCCACATCATAAGACGGTTTTGCTTTCCACCCATATTGTCGAGGATATCGAGGCTAGTTGTGATACGTTATTGGTTCTAAAGAAAGGAAAATTGATCTTTCACGGAACGTCCGAAGAGCTACAACGTAAGGGAGAAGGTTTTGTGTGGGAATTCGAATTGTCGGAAGGAAATTCAAACATCCTACACGGCCTTCAGATCACATTTACAAAACAAACAAAAAACGGGCATTTATATAGAGCGATCTCTCCAGTCGCACCGATTGAATCTGCAGAAGCCGTCGATCCTACGTTAGAAGAAGGCTATATGACGATGGTGGAGTGGGATACAAGATGATGAAATGGCTAATTCAATGGAAATTTGAACTTTCGTTTCTATATAGAAGTTGGTTTTTACTTCCGATGCCTTTTTTATTCCTCATCTGGTTGATTGTGAGCATGACCGTTGAGAATGTTAGTAGTTCAGATAGCCTGTACGTTTCTGCTTATCGAACGACACATTCTACGATCTTTATTCTCGTTATCGGCCTCAGTATTTTAATCGGTGTCTACTTGATGCGTCGTGATATTGGGAATGAATCCTTCGAATGGCACCGAGCATTACCTGTTTCCAACTTTGTCTTTCTATCTGCAAAATTTATTGCAGGTATCACTTACATGTCCTTTTTCACTTTTTTAATGGCTCTTACTTTTAGCGCTATATCAATAAGACAACAGCTTCCATTTGCTGAAACGATAGAAGTCTTACGATTTTTTATCATTCAATATGAAGTTTCGTTAATCATTAGCTTAGCTCTAGGTATGATACTATCCGTCATCATTCAAAATCGTTTCGTCTACTTGATCGCATTTTGCGCGTGGATTTTCGGTACTCTTTTCATGGAGGTTTACATTCTTAACGGAATTGGAAACTTTAACGATACTGGAAATTTCTACTTAAAGCCTTTCCATTTATCTTATCTATTCTTGGATTCTATTTTGGTAAATGGCGTGTGGGGAATTGAACTCATGAAGGAAGAAATAAAGTTACAAAGGCTCTTTGTCCTTTCATTCTCTCTCATGCTACTGATGGGAACACTATTCTTCCTAAATCGTAAGCGGCCAAATGAACACGATAAACTTTGGAGTATTGTCTGCTCGTTTAGTTTACTTGGCGCAATCCTTGCATATATCCCATATAATCAATTTTGGGATGTACGAATATCTGCTTTTAATAACGTGGCAAAAGGTTCACCCACTTTCTCACAAACGAGTGATAATAGTTCGATCTATATGTGGGATCCGAATCTAAAGCAAGATACCGCTACTCAAGAAAGTAGCATATACAAGCGAGAGCTTTTTGAAATCCTATCCTATCGAATTGATATCGATCAAACACCAAACTCTACCCTTGATCTAAAAGCAGCTGTGTCTCTTCAACATGACCAGTTTGATAACGATGAAATAAAATTTACGCTGAACCGCGTGTTCTCCTTAAATGATGTGAAGGTTGATCAAGAATCCATTGCATTTGAACAAGATGGTGATTTTGTTACGATTACACTTCCAAACGAGGTGAATAACCCAACGATTCATTTCAACTACGGAGGGGTTTATGAATTATGGACGCATCGAGGCAGTCAAGAGTATTACCCCGGTTTTGCCATGGACAACCAGATCGTTATGCCATCACACACGGCCTGGTACCCTTTACCAGCACATCAATATTTGGTTGATTCAGATGGTGAATCTCGCACTGACGTTGGTTTACTTCAACCTACTGATTTCCACGTGAATGTGACCGGGGTCGATAACACCGTCTATGGCTCTATTAAACATGTAGAGTCTTCCGGTGAAACGCACACCCTCTCTGGTAAAACTGCTCGACTCGATCTCTTCAGTGGCTTTTTAACAAAGATTGAAGCAGATCATTACCACACTAGCTTAGTAACTGCGCCTTATCGTAAGGATGCTTCTAAGGAGTTTATGAAAGAGGTAGACACTCGTCTCACCTACTTTGACGAATTTTTAGATGATGAGATCGATCCTGTACACCACTTCTTCTTTTTGCCGTTGGATCAATTAAGGTGGAGCGGTTACTTTCGTCAGGATGGTTTTATCGATCAAAACTACATCATGAATGACTACAACAGCTTAAATCATCATGCAACGATCAATGATTTTGTTATCGTCAACTTATTTCATGAAGATAACTTTGTTTCTGGAAACTATAGACCTGAAGATGCTTTACTAACGAGTACGATTAAAGCTGCTTTCAATTATGTGTATGAACTTGAACACGGAAAAGAGGAAGAGGCTTTTGAAACAAGATCTGCTTTCGCCAATATTACAGATGAACAGGATGAGCGCAATTACAGCAAAGAAATCATTCAAACAGACAAATTGTTAGATATGATTGAAACTGCAATGCATGAAGGAAAAGAGGAAGAAGTAAAAGAGGTGCTCAATCGAATTTACCATGCCAACTGGAGTGGAAATGGCTATCCAACCGGCTATGATCTGTATATTGAGCCAGCATCGACCATCAGCTTTGAAGAATGGATGGAAGTTTGGAACGATGTGATGAACACTAAACGATGAAAGGAGAAAGGGCATGACTGATGAAGAATTAGTTATTGGAATGTCCAAAGGAAATCAAGCTGCTTTTGAAGCATTGATCCACAGGTATCATGCCCCTTTGCTAGGCTATTTAGAGCGAATGCTTCGGGACCGTAAAAAAGCAGAAGATGTTGTACAAGAAACGTTCCTGAAGTTACTAACCCAATTAAAAACAAAAAAAATACCAGAAAAGATTAAACCGTGGCTTTATCAAGTTGCTACGAATCAATGTCGAGACTACTGGAAAAGTTCTAGTTTCAAATCAGAAAAACAGGTGATCGATAAACTTCCTGATCAAGAAAGCGGAGATCCTTCAGTAGTAGAGTTATTCGAACGACAAGAATCGAGAAAAGAATTTCTCGAAAAGCTTGATGAACTGTCAAACACTCAAAGAGAAATCGTGTACTTAAGATTTTATCAAGATTTAAAATACCAGGAAATTGCAGAGACACTCGAACTACCTTTAGGAACGGTTAAATCAAACCTTTATCATGCATTAAAAAAATTAAAGGCATCCATTATGCGAAAGGAGGAAATTAGCCATGCGCGATCTCGATCATGAACTAGAAGAACTTGAACAAGAAATGAAGCAGCCGCTTCAAACGTATATGGCAACATCACCACGTTCAGAAGATACGCAAAAGCTGATTCTTTCCCTTCAGGATTCTTTCGATGAACTAAAGCAACATGACATGGAATTTGACTTTGATACAGAGCCTGAAAAACCGTCGCTCTTCAAACAATGCTTAAATCAATTTCGCTCATACCACTGGCTTTATTGGATGATCAGCCTCGGTATCTTTGCAATGTTAACATTGATAACAGCGGGAAGCGGTGACCCAGACGGTTTCTTTCCACTGCTTGTTCCTATTTACTTATTGTTTGGGATACTTTATAGCTACAAGTCTTGGAACAAGGAAATGAGAATGATTGAATCCGTCACTCCATTCCCACCTGCACTATTACTACTCAGTAAATTACTCGTTGTTCTGTGTGTGAACTTCAGCTTTGCCTTTGTCTCGACCGTAGTGATTATATCTGAGAATATTTACGTTGAACCAAGAATGTTCTTACTTCAATGGGTCGCACCTTTGTTCTTTTTGACTGGCTTACTAGCCTATATTATGTTTCATAAAGGCGTTATAGCTGGTTTTGTCTCTGCACTTGCAGGATGGGTGTTTACATTCATTGCCTTGCCCTATTCGATTTATCAAATAAATGATGGATTTTCTAATTTCCTACTAGGAGTTGCCTACCTTGCCCTCTTTGTAATAGGAGGACTCTTACTATTTTTATCGTATCGCAAAAGCTTACACCTTCAATACATGTGAGGTCATTCGATGATATTAATTGATCAACTAACATACGCTAGGAAAAGTTTCACTTTAAACGTTCACCATTTACAACTTAATTCTGGTATCACCATCTTAGTAGGAAAGAACGGAGCTGGAAAATCTACTTTCCTTCAACTCCTCGCCACAGCTCTAAAGCCACATCGAGGCACCATTTCGTATGGAAGAAAAACGGTAAGTGAAGCATTACCTTATATTCGTAAACAAATCGGCTTTCTTCCAACAGGTGTAGAATTGTATGAAGAAATGAAGACGAAGCAGTTCTTGAATTACATGAGCGAATTAAAAGGGATATCAAATACGAAAGCAGTAGAAGCATCGATTCAAGCTATGAACCTTGCGGATGTAAAAAAGAACAAGATAAAATCTCTTTCTCAAGGCATGAAGCAACGAGTAGGGATCGCACAAGCACTTCTAGATTCGCCTTCCTTTCTACTACTCGATGAACCTTTAAATTACTTGGACAGTCAAGAAAGGAAGAACGTAGTCTCTCTCTTGTCACGGTATGGAACAAATAAGATCGTTCTCGTCGCAACGCATGATCTAAATGAATGGGAAGAAATTGCTGATAACATTATTTGGCTTAGTGAAGGACAGGTTCTTTTCGATGGTACAGTGAATTGTTGGAAGAGCAATGCGATTCGAGTTTGGCAAGGTAAAGTGAAGCACACCGAAGTCCATGGCCTGGATACGAATCGAATCACGTATATGAAGCGAGTTGAAGATGGTATCATCGTAAAGTATCTATCAGAATCAAAGCCATTCAAATCCTTCACGTTGGTTTCAACCAGCATTGAAGATGCGTATTTTATTCGAAAATATAATGCGTTACTTGAACATAACCAGTTCTAACGAATACATTCATCATTAAAAAACCTCCTAACAATTAGGAGGTTTTTTACATTTATCTTTTTGAATTCCAAGCAGTTGTGTAAATGTTAAACAGCTCTTCAAGCTGTTTAACAAGGTTTAGCGCAAGAAGACCATTTCCTTCTGCACTATTCCGATATCCGATCGGAACGGTCCGCTTGATGAGCTGGGCATAGATTTCAGGTTCCGTTAGCGTTCTGTTAAATTCTTTCTCAGATAAATTCATTAACAGTGCTAACGCTCCAGATACATGCGGTGCTGACATTGAGGTACCAGACAACACTGCGTATTTGCTTTCAGGGAAAGTAGAGAGAATATCGACACCAGGTGCAATAAGGTCGATCTCATCGTTCGTATTTGAAAATGGTGCTAGCGTACGACTAAAAGATGAAGCACCTACCTCGATCACTTCGTTATAAGCTCCAGGATAAGCATATTCTGGTGTGTCAGCTCTTGCATCTCCTTCATTCCCTGCCGCACATACAACCGATATGTTTTGATCGATCGCGTCTTTTATCGCTTCATGAAGCTCTGGTAAGTCAGATGGGCCACCTAACGACATCGAAATAACATTCACCTTTTCACCGTTAGGGCCCTCCCAATCGATCGCATAACGAATTCCGCTTATGATGGATTCGTACGTGCCACTTCCCTCACCATTCAATACCTTCACGATTAGAAGCTTTGCTTCTGGAGCAACCCCTACGATTCCGTCCGCACCCTTCTCAGCGGCGATCGTTCCAGCCACATGAGTGCCATGCCCATTGTTATCATCATAGTTATCCGGGTCCGCATTATAATCTTTCGTAAAGTTCTTTCCACCAATAATTCTAGACTTGAGGTTAGGATGATCAACTTGGCATCCCGTGTCGACTACAGCCACTATTCTGTTTCTTCCACGATCAGATTCCTCCCAAATTTCAGGAGCCTGAATCATCTCTACACCGTCTGGATAAGCCTCATCAGCTTTACTGACTACTTCATTTACTTCAAATGGTATTAGTTTTACCTCGTTCATAAGTACCCCCTTCACGAGACGTTAACAGAATTATCTGATAAAAAGGGCGTTTTTGTCCAGTCCTATATGTGCTAATTCTTTCCTTTTTTCGAGATGCGACTGATTCCTTAGACCTATAAGAGGCGGGCTGTTTTCTCAGCAAGGCTGCTGCGCTCTGTATTTGAAAGCTGTGCGATGCCTACTTCGTCTTCTTGTTTCAACCGTTCTACAGCGTACGTCAGTCCATTGTTAACTGAGTCAAGGTAAGGATGATCGATTTGATCCGGATCACCGATCAACACGATTTTTGTCCCTTCGCCGACCCTGGTCAAGATCGTTTTCACTTCATGAGGAGATAAATTCTGTGCTTCATCTATAATGATGAATTGATTTGGAATGCTTCTGCCTCGAATGTATGTTAACCCTTCTATTTTCAGAGTATGAAGGCCTGATAAAATATTCTCTAGTTCAGCTTCCGTTCGTGTATCAAAAAGAAATTCTAGATTATCGAAGATCGGCTGCATCCACGGTCGCAATTTATCTTCCTTTTCACCAGGAAGGAAGCCAATATCGTTTCCAACGGGTACGACCGGCTTCGAAATTAAGATCTTCTGATAAAATTGCTCATCCTCTGTTTGACTGAGACCTGCAGCGAGTGCAAGGAGCGTTTTTCCTGTTCCTGCCCTTCCAGTGACACAGACCAATGATACAGTCTTATCAAATAACAAATTCATCAACATGCGCTGTTGCACATTCTTCGGCGAAATTCCCCAGGCATTATAAGAATCCTTTTGGATTCCCTTCACAACCAAGCCATGATCTCCCATAACGACTTTTCCAATTCCTGAATGCTTGCTACCGAACAGATCCTTCATGATGATAAAGTCTTGAGGATAGACCTCGCCCTCTACGTAATCACGTAAACTTTCAAGAAGTAGCTCTTCTTCATAAAGTGCATTGATGAGATCTGGTGGAACGCTTATTTCTACATATCCTTTATGTAATCGATCGATGTCTTGAATTAAACGGTCACTTTCATATAGTTCCGGGAAGAACGTAGAAAGATCAAGCGATTTCTTTAGCGCATCAGCTTTCGCAATCATAAGCATGTCGTTTGAAACTAACGTAACTTCTCTTGACGGTTCGTAGCTTAAGTTAATCGCAACTGCAATGATTCGGTTATCATTGGAATCCTCTCTGAACTCACTTTGAAGCTTTTCAAAAGAACGATGGTTAAGCTCTATTCTAAATGATCCTCCTGAATCAAGAGCGATCGGCTGATCTAGTCTACCTTTATTTTCATTTCGAAGTTCTTTGTATATTCTTCCAAATTCACGTGCGTTTCTGCCCACTTCATTCATAAGTCGCTTCTTGGAATCGATTTCCTCGAGAACGATCGCAGGAATAACCACTTCATTCTCTCCAAATTGAAAGATGGAATGAGCATCGTGCAAAAGAATATTGGTGTCTAGAACAAAGGTTTTCAACAACAGAACAGCTCCTTTTTCAAGTGAAATAGAAAGACTGAAAGGATACGTTATCCTCTCAAGTTCATTATTCCAGATAAGAGGGAGCACAACCTAGCACCTTTACATAACTCAAATGAAGTTTACTATATTTTCACATTAGGAAACTTCACATTGCGCATTCATAGAAAGGATTGTATAATGAAACGGTGCTAAACATTATATCGTTCAAAGGGGAGTAGCTAGCTACAGTATGGTCGTCATGACGAGAAACGATGTTTCTCCGGCCACACTGGCAGTCTATCAGACTGTTAGCGAGACCTTTGCCCGCATGCCGGACAAAGGACCCTTCTTTATCATCCTGTCCGTCGTCATGGCAGGATTTTTTTATTTGCTATCATTTTTATGAGGAAGGTGTATTCATGGATTTATTTTCAGCAGAATTTTTTATGGCGTTGCTGAGCATCATTATGATCGATATCGTACTTGCTGGTGACAACGCCGTTCTTATCGGTATGGCTGCTCGTAACTTACCAGAGCAACAGCAGAAGAAAGTCATTTGGTTAGGCGCACTTGGTGCAATTGTTATTCGTTCAGTTGCAACACTCCTAGTCGTTTGGTTGCTAAAAATACCTGGTCTCCTTCTTATCGGAGGAGTCGTATTACTCTGGATTGCATATAAACTATTGAATGAGGAAGAAGAAGATGAAGAAGTAAAATCAGCAAGTAACTTGTGGGCGGCTGTCCGTACGATCATCATTGCTGATGCTGCTATGGGCCTTGATAATGTGATCGCAGTTGCAGGTGCGGCAAACGGAGATTTCCTACTTGTTGTCATCGGATTGATCATCAGTATTCCAATCGTCGTTTGGGGAAGCACACTTATTCTTAAGCTCATGGAGAAATATCCAGTTATCATCTTCATCGGAGCGGGAGTTCTTGCATGGACAGCTTCTAAGATGATTCTACACGAGCCTTTTATCGGTGACTTTATCAATCACAATGCGTTCATCGAGTGGACCTTTATGATACTAGTAACAGCTTTAGTGCTTCTTGCAGGCAAACTGAAGTCAGCTTCGTCAAACCACGAGATTGCTCGTGAACATTAATGAAGAGCTCTGGGCGGACCAGAGCTCTTTTCTTATGTTTTCTCTTCACTAATATACTGCTTAAATATGCCATGTTCTTGAAACCCTAGCTTTCTCAAAACAGGTTCTGAGGTTCCAAGTCTCGCTTGCGTAACGGCAAAACGGCTCCCTTTCTCTCTAGCTTCCACTAGTCTATCTTCCACCATCTTTCGGTAAATCCCTCTTCCTCTGTATGACGGCAACACACCAGCACCAGTCATATAAAGAGTAAGACCGTCATGACTATAGCGATAGCTTGAGTAGCCTACCGGCTTCTCATCATCGAATGCTACTATAAATCCTCCTCGACGATCAGGAAGGTTTAAGTAGCTCACTCTCTCTTTATACGCTGCTTCTAAACTATTTTGGTCATAACCCCATACTTCACTGCTTAGTTTAGCGTGTAAGAACACATCTTCTTTTGTTTCTACATTTTTAATAAGAAAATGTGACGGTCTTTCTACAACATCTTCTATTAGCTTTGCTAAACCAACATATGTATCATAGTGGCTCATTCCAAGCTCTTTCAGCTTCGTTTCAAGGTCTGGATTATCTATGACCCACCAAGAAAAGGGCCGTCCCTCAAAATACTGAAATACAGAGGCAACATCATCAACAGACTGCTTGTACCTAACCACTCTGTTCGCATGAAGACTCGTAGAATTCAAGTTTTTTATCATAATTAGGTCTTCTTTTAAAACAAAGCGAATACATTCAGGTACAAACGATGGTTCATAGTCCCATTGAAGCGCTTCAATCTTTTCTAACATTTCGTACACCTACTTTTTTAACAGTCGATCATGATCTGTTTCAATGTCTTCTGGTTTGAGCCCGGTGGTTGCTGAGGCTTCCATCCGAAGGTTTCGGTTGCAGTTTTCGCATGTGAATGAAGACGACTTATTTCTTAGCAGTTTACGGTATTGGGGATGGCCAGGTTTAATTTCATATTCTTTTTTACAGAATAAACACGTCTTTATCATTAGATCTCCCCCTTTACTTATGTATTCTTCATGCCACCCATAATAAACCTGTAAAATGTCCAAATTGTCACATTCAGTTTTTGATTAGAATACATTATTCAAGGACATACTGGGAATAAAAGAACCATTAAGGGAGGTGTACTCTTGGAAGCGAATCAGCTAAGAAAAGCCATTGAACAACGGAAACACTTTTACATTTCAAAGCTGGTTGAAGCAGGTGCATACTCCACTTCTGATCAACACCTTTACCAGTGCACTTTGACAGACCTTGAGAAAGAGTACAAACAGCTAAATTACTAATTCGAAGAGATTCTAACTGAATCTCTTTTTTTATGTTAATCACGAAATAAATTAAAAATATATGTATAGAATAAACGTGAAATGTCCAAGCTTAAGACATAGATAGATAAACTAGTAATGTTAGAAAGGATGATTTACTATGAATAAAGCAGAACTACTACACACCGTTGCTGAGAGAGCTGAGATGTCAAAGAAGGATACTGCAAGAGTGATAGACACATTGATGGATACGATTGCTGAGGCACTCGCAAAAGGTGAAAAAGTTCAACTCGTTGGCTTTGGGAACTTCGAAGTAAGAGAACGTTCCGCTCGTAAAGGTCGTAACCCGCAAACTGGAGAAGAAATCTTCATCCAAGCTTCAAAAACACCTGCTTTCAAACCAGGTAAAGCACTAAAAGAAAAAGTAGTCTAAACCTACAAAAGCTGGAATCATTTGATTCCAGCCTTTTCTATTAAGGAGTCCATATGGATATCGTAAAGTATGTAGTAACTGCGGCAACAATCGTGATGCTATGTTATTTTTATTATCGGATGGCAAAAAAATAACGAGCGCGCCCTAGAGCGCGCTTAACTGTTTATTAAGCTTGTTATACCAATCCCCTGAAAGCTCTTTCGCTAGCATCGCCTGCTCAAGACCCTTCCGATCTTTTCTGTCATGGTATGTTAGACGATTTACCATCGCAACACTCACATCATGATCTGGCCTTTTGTGAATGCTTACCTTTTCACCAGCAGATACATAACCTTCCTGAAGAACTCTTAGATAATATCCGCTAAATCCATTGTCAGTTACTTGTTTTACCATGTCGTCAACACGGAACTTACTTGCGAGTTTATAACACGGTTTCCTTGGTAAGCTTACTTGTACTAAGATTTCTCCTATACAGTAGATATCACCAATTCTCGCCTCATTTTCATCTAAACCGGAGATGGTAAAATTCTCGCCAAATGCTCCAGGAGATAGTTTACGACTCAACCTCTCTTCCCAGTAAGGATAATGCTCATAAGGGTATACACAGATCGCTTTCTCAGGTCCACCATGATGAACACGATCAGCCTGTCCATCCCCTTCTACCTGCACTGTAGATACATAAACCGGCTCATGAGTAGATGCTTTTATAATACCTGATTCCATCACATTTCCTTTGTAACTCATTTCAACTGGCTTCCCAACATTTACGCTGATTAGATTTTTCATAGTCTTACCTCCCTCCTCTCTAATCGTAGCATAAATTTCCATTTCTAGAATGTTTGAAAATGAAAAAGCAGTCCCGAAAAAGGACTGCTTTTCACTATGAATGCTTATCATCTAGACGCTTTTCTATTTCTGCTAACTCCTTCTCATTTTTAAGAAGCTCTGCTTTATTTTGCTCGACAAGCTGTTTAAACGTTAATTTCTTGTGCTTTTTCACAATAACCCACCAACTTTCTGTCTGTATGCTAATGATTATACATCAGCAATACATAAGATAAGTTTACTAATTGTTAAAATTTTATGAAAATTAACACATAATTTAGTTTATTCATCTTTTTTTCTAATATAACCTTGTTCTTTTAAGGTTCTTTTTTTCATTTATAATGATGAGAGAAAGGGGTTTTTTATGATGGGATACGTTGAGGAATTACGAAGCCTCGTTGGTAAACGCCCTCTTATCCTAGTGGGGTCAGTCGTGATCATTCGTAATAAAGAAGGGGCTATTCTATTGCAAAAAAGGAATGAAAAGAAAAAACGTTGGGGGTTACCTGGTGGGTTGATGGAGCCTGGAGAATCTACAGAAGAAACCGCTATTCGTGAAGCGAAGGAGGAAACAGGATTACGAATACGTTCACTCACTCTTTTTCAAATGTACTCTGGTTCAGAGTTTTTTACTGTAGCTGATAATGGAGATGAGTTTTACTCTGTCACAGCTGCCTATCATACGGATCATTACACTGGTCAATTGACTTCAAAACAAGATGAAAGCTTGTCCTATGCGTTTTTTGACCCAACCTCTCTACCTGATAATATGGTCGGTAGTCATCGAAGAATGATTTCTGATTACGTATCCATCTCTACAAAATAAACAAACAGCCTGGCAATTCGCCAGGCTGTTTGTCTACAGTTACTCTCCTAAATTAACGTTGTGGTATACCTGCTGTACATCTTCAAGATCTTCGAGCACGTCTACTAGTTTTTCAAATTGTTCCTGTGACTCTGCTGGAAGGTCGACCTCATTTTGAGGGAGCATTGTTAATTCTGCAACAGTAAATTCAGTGATTCCTTCGTTTTTCAGCGCTTCCTGAACTGCATGAAACTGATCAGGTTCAGCATAGATGATCACAGCATCCTCTTCTTCTAGTAAATCTCTAACGTCGATGTCTGCCTCCATCAATAGCTCAAGCAGTTCGTCAGCCGTTTTTCCTTCGATACCAAATACAGCTGTCGGATCAAACATATAAGCTACAGAACCATTCACACCCATGTTTCCACCGTTTTTTCCAAAAGCTGCTCTCACATCTGAAGCAGTACGGTTCACGTTGTTTGTTAGTGTCTCTACGATCAACATCGAACCGTCTGGGCCAAATCCTTCATAACGAAGGTTGTCATAGTTTTCTTCAGATCCGCCTTTTGCTTTCTCAATCGCACGATCGATGATTGCTTTTGGAACATTGTATGTTTTCGCACGTTCTAGTACTAGTCGTAGTGCCTGGTTTGCTACTGGGTCTGGCTCACCCTGCTTAGCTGCTACATATATTTCACGACCGAACTTGGCATATATTCTACTCGTATTTGCATCTTTTGAAGCTTTTTTTTCTTTAATGTTATTCCATTTTCGTCCCATTACGTTCCACTCTCTTTCGACTTAATCTTACCCACTATTTCATGGTTATGAACACTTTCATGAAAATACACTAACACTTCTCTATTAATTATAGCACATCGTAGTGGCCGCTTATTGAGATTCACCTTTAGAAATGGCAGCAGGATAACCGTTTCCTTTTTGTACAAGAAGAGTATGATGGTAATTAGAAAGGTGGGGTAAAATGCAGAATCAAAGAGTAAGAGATTATGGTATTTCTATAGGAGAATTAAAAACGGGACCGCTAAATTCTATAACCGACGTGACAGGGGTTACAGTTGGACATGCTACGTTAAGTAACGGTGACATGCAAACTGGCGTAACAGCTATCCTTCCCCATCAAGGGAATACATTTAGAGAAAAATGCATGGCTTCTACTCATGTGATCAATGGTTTTGGAAAGACCATGGGTACGATTCAAATGACCGAACTTGGAACATTGGAAACGCCAATTCTGTTAACAAACACACTTGGCATTGGAACAGCATCAGATGCACTCATCGAATACATGCTCGATCGATGCCCTGAAATCGGTCATTCAACAGGAACGGTCAATCCTGTCATTGGAGAATGCAATGACATGTTTCTTAACAATATCCGAGCAAAATACGTGAAGAAAGAACATGTTTTTGAAGCAATTTCTAACGCTTCTACACATGTAGAAGAAGGCGCAGTTGGAGCAGGTACTGGTATGCTTTGTTACTCGTTAAAAGGTGGGGTTGGAACTTCATCTAGAATGATGGAAATGGCGCATGGCACCTATACACTAGGTGTTCTTGTCGTAACCAATTTCGGTATATTACGAGACCTGCGTATCGATGGAAAAGCAATCGGTGAAGAGCTCAAAGCAAATCTATTACATAAATGGGAAGAAAAAGACAAGGGTTCAATTATGGTGATCGTTGCCACAGACCTTCCTGTTTCGGAGCGACAGCTAAATCGGATCATCAAACGATCCGTAACGGGCTTATCGAGGACAGGTTCCATCATTACTACTGGAAGCGGCGAAATCATCATTGGATTTTCTACAGCAAACAAGATTCCACACGAGAGATCTTCAGAACCGTTACAACTTCAAACGATCCACGAAGAAGACATCGACCTAGCATTCCGAGCGGTAGGTGAAGCTACTGAAGAAGCGGTGCTAAAT
The DNA here is from genome assembly GCF_056158505.1 of Anaerobacillus sp. ABR4_321. Taxonomy (NCBI): domain Bacteria; kingdom Bacillati; phylum Bacillota; class Bacilli; order Caryophanales; family Bacillaceae; genus Anaerobacillus; species Anaerobacillus sp. ABR4_321. Next base: position 1,385,253 of record NZ_JBSWTK010000001.1, on the reverse strand, counting down.
TCACTAACACAGGCAACACATGTTGTAGGTAGAGACGGAAACGAGCGCCCAGCATTAAAGGATTTGTTGGAGGAGTTTGATATTAAGCTATAAAAAAGAACCTACTAGGTAAGTAGGTTCACAGCTTGATCTCAGCTTGTCGAGAAACCTATGTCATTATTCGGTGCTCCCGATGCCGTAGTCGATTGCACGCTTTCCGCGGACGAACGTCCAAGCCCGAGGTGAAATTCACTCCCCGGTCTCGGCCGCTTGTTCTACCACAGGAGTCCGCGATCGTCTCTCCTACTCAACACTAATCCAAAACCTTACTTTCTCTACATGCTAAGAACCTACTAAGATAAGTAGGTTCTTCTACAACTCATCAAAGCCATTATCATCCGATACTTTTGTATACTGCCTGGATTTCTGTTCGAAGAAATCGCTCTTTCCAGAATTAACATCTGCATACGCCTTAATCCAACGCATCGGATTTTCTCGATAGCCTTCAAATGGCCGGTCGATTCCAAGTTGGTTGACACGTTTATTCGTCATAAACTTAATGTAATCATTAAGCTCATTTTGTGATATCCCAATAAATTTATTTCCTATGATCGCTTCCCCCCACTTCATCTCTAACTCCGCCGCTTTCTTAAATGTGTCCTTAATGAATCGATGGTTTTCCTCCGTGTTCAGTTGAGGTTGCTCATTGAACAGTTCTTTTACAATGTTCGCAAATAATGTGACATGTAGCTGCTCATCACGATTAATATAATTGATCATAGTCGAGGTCGATACCATCTTTTGATTGCGGGCAAGGTTATAGAAGAACGCGAATCCAGCATAGAAAAACAAGCCTTCTAAAATAACGTCATATACGATCGACTCAAAAAACGTTTGAGGCGTCGGGTCTTCTACAAACCTCTCGTAACCAGAAGCAATGAACTCATTTCTCTCAAGTAAGATCTCGTCATGCTTCCAATATTCAAAGATTCGATCCTGCTCCTGTTTTGAAACTAGTGATGAAAGCACATAGCTGTAAGATTGATTATGGATAACTTCTTGGAAAGAAAGAACCTGCATTAAGGCAGATAAACTAGAATCTGTTAAATAATCAGCTACTTTACTCGAATAATCGGTTTGAATGGAATCAAGAAACGCTAGTAGACCAATAATTTTCTTGAACGTATCCTGTTCATCGTTGGATAAGAAGTCCCACTGTTTAACGTCTGAAGACATGTTGATTTCAAACGGCGTCCAAAAATTACCCAACATGTTTTTATACATTGGATACGTCCAATTGAATCTTGTATCGTCCCAGTTTAAAACGTTCGAACTTTTGCCATTAATAATCCCACTCGAGCGATTGGGAGCTGAAATATCATAGATTTTTCTTTTTTGGATTGTATTCATACTTCTTCCTCCTAACTTGAGCAGCTTTCGCAATCTTCGATATCTACTGATGTACTTCTCACGTAATAAGTGGTTTTTAGTCCTTTTTTCCATGCTGTCATGTGTATGTTCAACAACTCTTTGGCTTTAATCGTGTTTTGAACATAGATGTTAAACGAAATAGACTGATCGACATGGCGTTGACGCGCAGCATTTTGTTCAATGCTCCATAATTGATCGATATAATAAGCCGACTTATAATACCAGGTCGTTTCAGGTGATAAATCAGGTGCTGTGACAGGAATCTTGTAATCTTTCTTTTCCTCTGAATACTCTTTGCGAAAAATTGGATCGATCGATGCTGTGGAACCAGCTATTAAACTTGTAGAGCTATTCGGTGCAACAGCTAGTAGATTAGCATTGCGTAGACCTTGCTTCTTCACTTTTTCTCTCAGTGCTTTCCACTTTTCATCGTGATAGTTTCTATGATCAAAATAAGCGCCAGTATGCCAGTCCGATTTCACGAACATCGAGTAACTACCTTTTTCACGAGCTAATTCCGAACTCGCTTCAATCGCTAAATAATTGATCGTTTCATAAAGATGATCCGCAAACTCAACAGCTTCATCCGACTCCCAAACGAGCTTCTTCTTCGCTAAGAGGTGGTGCCAACCGAAAGTCCCAAGTCCGATCCCTCTATATTTTTCATTTGTAAGTTGAGCCTGTGGGACTTCAATCGTGTTGCAATCGATCACATTATCAAGCATTCGAACTTGAATTGGGATTAGCCTTTCAAGAACACCTGCTGGAACTGCTCGACCTAAATTAATACTCGATAGATTACATACCACATAATCGCCAGGATTTTTGGTAATTACGATCTTTCCGTCGTTTGTTATTTCTTCTTCCACAGTCGTCGCGCTCATGTTCTGCATAATTTCAGTACATAAGTTCGAGCTGTAGATCATACCTGCATGCTTATTCGGATTCGCTCGATTCACAGCATCTCGATAGAACATAAATGGCGTACCTGTTTCTAACTGCGATTTCATAACGCGTTTCATAATATCGATGGCTGGTATAGTTTTACGAGATAATGTATCACTGTTTACACACTGCGCGTATTTTCTCCTAAAATCTCCATCGCCTTCACGTTCATCGTACGCATCTTCAAGTGAAAAGCCCATCACTTTCCGAACTTCATGAGGATCAAACAAATGCCAGTCACCACGTTCTTCAACGGTTTCCATAAATACATCCGGTATACACACCCCCGTAAAAAGGTCATGTGTTCTCATCCGCTCATCACCGTTGTTCAGCTTTGCATCAAGAAATTCAATGATGTCTCGATGCCAAACATCGAGATAAACGGCGACGGCACCTTGTCGCTGTCCTAGCTGATCCACACTTACTGCAGTGTTATTCAGTTGCTTCATCCATGGAAGTACACCAGAAGAGTTACCTTTGTATCCTTTTATGTCACTGCCTCTAGCTCGAATCTTCCCGAGGTATGCACCGATTCCACCTCCGTTTTTTGACACTGTCGCAATGTCAGTGTTGCTGTCATAGATGCCTCGCAAGCTATCATCTACCGTATCGATAAAACATGAACTAAGTTGACCATATGTTTTCCCTGCATTCGCGAGAGTAGGTGTAGCAACTGTCATATACAGATTTGAAATGGCCCAGTAGGCTTCCTTCACTCGTTCCAAACGTTTATCTTCCGACTCCTTCATCATCAGCATCATCGCGATAATGAGAAAGCGCTCCTGAGGAAGTTCCAGAGTGTTTTTTTCATAATCTTTTGTGAGATATCGATCTGCAAGCGTTCTTAAGCCGATATAGGTAAAAAGATGATCACGATCTGGAGCTATGTTTGCTGCAAGGTGTTCAATTTCTTGTTCGCTATAGTTTTTAAGGAGATCCGCGTTGTAGATTCCTTGGCCCGTAAGTCGTTTCAATAGGCGATGAAATGTCCCTTTACCATACACCTGTTCTTCTCCACGAATTTCCAAAGCTCTGTCATAAAGTGACTGAAGATGAAAAGATGATGCTACATATGTCCAATCTGGTTCTTCGGCTGAAATGCGCTCGAGCGCATTTAAAATCAACATGTGTTCAACATCGCCGTCCGACACTTCTCCAGATATACCGCTTCCTAATTTGTTAAAAAACCCTTCACTATCAAGATTTGAAAAACGCTTAAGAATGTTTTTGGCTTCTATTATGATCTCATGTTCCTCTAGAGCAATCGTTAAACTCATCTAACCCTCTCCTTTTTTAGCAAAATAAAAAAGCTCACTCTTCTATGAGTGAGCTTTTGAGAATACGACAAGGGTAGAATCCAGGGATAACCCTGCATCCTTTCTGCCACTTCTCATCCTCAATCCCCGAAGAATAGAAACGTTTCTGAGCATCGGCAGGTCTACTGGCTACGTGCTTCTTCCTCAGCAAGCCTTCCCGGATCATCATCCAGTGGCATTTGCTTCGTCCACACGACAGTTGCGGGGACAGCTCCGGATTAAAACCGGATTCCCTATTAAGTCGTTTCACGACACCGCATACTCAATCACTATTTAATTAACTACCATGAAATCAATATATAGTATCTAAAATAAAAACAAACACTAAATATCGATGTATTTATCTTACCGCACATTCTGTAATCTAACAAGAAGAAAGAATCAATCAATGTGTGATTAGGTATAAAGTCTTTCTATAGCCTAACACTATCTTTCTTTTTCAGCATATATTGTTTATACCTAAAAATGTTTCCTTAAGGAAAAAGGAGATAAGCTTATGAGTAAAAAGCAGCACACATGCTTAAAGAAACTAGCCGGATATACACAGTTGTGTTATAAAATGGGATTGCTCAGTGAAGAAGAAAGTAAGGAGATCATGAATCACTTATCACAAAAATCATGAGAATAAAAAAAGAGATAGGAAACCCTATCTCTTTACGTTAGCTTACCTTTTCAATTAATGCAGTAAGTAATTCATCTTTCTTTTTCGCTAATGCCATTGCTTCTTCACGTTTCTCTTTCATTTCACTGAACTTTGCTTTCATTTCTTCTTTCTCTTCATCTGTAAGCTCAGGTCTTTCGCCACTATCTTTCCATTCTTGTTTTTGTGCTTTCAATTTCTCATGAGCAGCCTTTGCTTCTTCATGAAGTGCATTTAACTGCTCATTTACGTCGGCTAACTCAGTTTGTAATTCTTCAACGCCATCAATTGCTGAGGCATTTTTATCGAGCAATAAATCGATTAGCTTTTCTTGTTTCTCAAAAATCGATCCCATTAATTCATGATTTTCATTTCCTTTTTCTTCTTTATGAAAACCTCGCTTATGGTGATGCCCTTTCACCTGTCCTTGTTCCTGAACTACCTCAGTACCGTCTACTTGTGCACCCTCTTCAGATGCCGCGTTTGCACTCACACCAGCTATTCCACCTGCAAGTACAACTGAACCTGCAATACCTAGTAACCACTTTTTCATTTTTTTCGTTCTCCCTTCAAATTATTATCCTTACACACTTAATTATGGACAATAATTGTGGAAGAAATTGCGAAAAAAGTGTGTGAAATTGTGTGATTTTATTTCCTTAGCTTTTCAATGACGTTGTCATCCATACTCCTCACGTGCAAATCACGTTGAGGAAAGGGAATTTCAACATGATGATCTGCAAGCACCTTATTTATTCGGAAATTAAGATTACTCTTTGTCACGACCGCCGCTTTTGGAGAAGAAATCCAAACGAACAACTGAAAGTCCAAGGATGAGTCACCGAACCCGATGAAATTTACAAACGGTTCTGGTTTTTCAAGTACATACATTGAATCTTCTTTCTCATCTTTTGCAACTTGATGGAGCAGTTCTCTTACAAGTTCAACATCTGAACCGTAAGCAACGCCGATCGGTACGACGAGACGCAATCGATTATCTCCGTAGGAGTGGTTAACGACCTGTTCTTCTATAAAGTAAGAGTTAGGCATGATGATTCGTTCATTATCAAGCGTCCGTATAATTGTTGCTCGCATTTTAATTTGCTCAACATCTCCGATAATGTCATTTATAATGACCCGATCGCCTACTTTGATGGGACGCTCGAATAATATAATAAGACCTGAAATGAAATTGTTAGCAATGTTTTGCATACCAAAGCCGATTCCTACACCTAATACACCTGCGAAGATGGTCAATGCGCTTAAATCGATTCCAACAGTAGTCAAACTAATAATCACTGCTATTACCATCAAGGTATAATGGAACACTCGATTAAATGTAAATTGCAACCCCGTATCTAATCGATAGTGGTCATACAAAGGGGGCATCAGTAGTGAGGTGAATATCTTTGACAGCCTGTTCGCAAGCGTAATGATAAACAATGCGATGAGAAGAAGCAGCAAAGATATTTCAACATCGCCAATCGTGAACAGTTCACGGCTCATCCAAGCATACTCAGAAAAGTAGAGAAGCAAGAAAACGATGATGGCATATAGCGTCACCCAATTCATAAATGAAAGGACAGCATGTTTACTCTCCTTTTTTTCTAAACCTTTTCTTTTAAAAAGCAGCGCTTTAACGATGAATCTAAACAAGAGTATACCTACGATAACACCAATCGTAATGAACGTGTCTTTAGCAATTGAACTTTCAAAGAATGGAGATAAAAAAGTAAAAACCTCCTTTAGCAAGAATTGTGAATGGTCACATGTAACCTAATCCGTTATCAACACGTTATGTTGTATATAGTGATCTAGGGGGTTTAGGAATGAAAAAGTACTTACTATTTAGCTTTGTTATAGCAATCCTTATACTTACTGCCTGCAGCTCTAATCAACAGTCAGAAAGTGGTGACAGTGGAGAGCCACTCTCAGAAGAGATGGATAGAAGTGCAGGCGAAACAAAAGAAAGCGCTTCTGAATCCAGCTCTTCGAACGAAACGATGAAGATGCCAGAACTTCAAACAGATCGAAAAGTTATCTTTAACGCTAATTTATCTTTAACTGTAGAGGATCTTTCTGATGCCACAGGCCAATTGAAAGAGCTACTCGAAGCAAACGGTGGGTATATTGTAGAATCAAGAACGTTCTCTGAAGAAGAGATCAACTACGGTTCGATGACAGTCAGGGTCCCTCAAGATAACTTTTACCCTTTTCTTGATGAAGCTGAAACAATTGGTAAAGGTACACCAGAAAAATCGGTTACTGGAACTGATGTTACAGAAGAGTTTGTAGACTTAGAAGCAAGGCTGAAAGCAAAAGAAGATGTGAGAGATAGGCTCCAATCATTTTTAGAAAAAGCTGAAAAAACGGAGGATCTGTTAGCTATATCAAACGATTTGTCTCGAGTTCAAGAAGAAATCGAGCAGTTAAAAGGGCGTATGAACTATTTAAACAATCAAAGTGACTATTCGACCGTTACTATTTCATTAGAAGAAAAGAAAATTAAAGTCCCTACTTTTGGAGAAGGTGATAAGAGTACGATCGCCGAAGCAAAACAGTTGTTTATGAAAACAGCAAATGGTATTCTATCCTTCTTCTCGAAGACGGTTGTTGTGCTCATTGGATTATCTCCTGTGCTCGTGCCACTTGCAGCTTTAACCCTACTTTTCTTCATAAGCAATCGTAGAAGAAAAAAAAGTGATCCAAATATCCATTAATATCGTTAGCTTATTAAATCTACAATTGAGCAAACGAGGTGATACGATGAAAATAGTCATGTCTCTAGTTACTGCAGCCATCATCTTTCTTCTGATTGCTGGATATACCAATAACTATTCATCAACAGCTGAAACGGGTTCTGAACCAGTTAAGAAAGTAGAAATTGAAAATGGTGACGTAGCGTATGACAACGTAAAACAATCGATCGATGAAAATGCAAATAGAATTCCAGAGTCGAGTGAAGAAGGTATAATCCCTGTATCTGTCGAGATCCCTTCTATTGAAGTTAAATCAAAAGTTGAGAATGTAGGTGTTTTGGAAAACGGACAGATGGGTGTTCCATCCAACCACGTAAATGTCGGATGGTTTGAACCTGGCTTCAAGCCTGGCACGACCGGAAATTCCGTCATAGCAGGACATGTAGATAGCAAATCTGGACCATCTGTTTTCTATCACCTTGAAGATCTATCAGAAGGTGATGAAGTATACGTTACCGATAAGGATGGAGAAACACTTACGTTCGTTGTAACAGGGAAAGAAAGGTACCCATTTCAGAATGCACCTATTGAAAAAATCTTTGGACCAAGTAATGATGCAAATCTGAACCTCATCACGTGCACTGGTAACTTCAGTCAGTCTCATGGAACACACGAAGAACGCCTCGTCGTGTTCACTAAGCTCAAAGCAGAATAGTAATAAAACAGAAAAAAGACGCTTCTCCTATTCTATAGGACGAAGCGTCTTCAGAGTGTAGAGAAAGTCTCGAAAGTAGCCGATCATTTCCATTCTAATTAATGTTGATGGATAGTGAACTATCTGCCTGTTAAACCATTGGACGGAAAGGTCGTTTTGGATAAATTCTCATCAAGTAGGAGAGACAATCGCGGACTCCTGCGGTCGTACGGGCTTGGACGTTCGTCCGCGGAAAGCATGCGATTGTCATCGACTACGGCATCGGGAGCACCGAATAATGAAATAGGTTGATCGACAAACTGAAGACGCTTCTCCTATTCTATAGGTCGAAGCGTCTTTCATTATGCGATCAACTAGCTTTCTTGATTTCTACCTCATTTAAATACCGATTGAAATAATCATCTGTTTCAGATTTAATCACTTTAAACAATAGTAGTAAGGCGATTAAGTTTGGAATCATCATAAGTGCATTCGCCATATCAGCAAATGCCCAAACAGTAGTCAGATTAGCCACTGTTCCTATAAAACATGCGGAGATATAGACAAATCCATAGTACGTAGTAAATTTTGTACCTGCAAGGTATTCGAAACATTTATATCCATACACATACCAACCAATAATCGTTGAGAACCCGAAAAAGATGACTGAGAAGGTTACAATGTACTCTCCTATAATACCTAGACTCGATCCGAAGGCAGCTGTAGTCAATGCACCTGCTTCTAGATCCGCATTATGGACGACACCTGAGAGTTCTCCACCTGTTGGATCCCAAAATCCAGTAATGAGTAATACTAACGCCGTCATCGTACAAACGATGATCGTTACGATAAAAGTACCTGTCATAGCCACAAGCGCCTGTCGCACGGGGTGCTCAGCCTTTGCATTACCAGCGATAAGAGCCGCTGTACCTAAACCAGCCTCATTTGAGAAAATTCCTTTTGAAACTCCGGATTTAACAGCTTCCATTACGATTACGCCTGAAAAACCTCCCACTGCTGAAATTGGGGAGAATGCGTAGGTGAAGATTAACTTCATCGCAGGTAGGATAGCTTCAACATTCAAAACGATAATGATTAATGCTCCAACTATGTAGAGAACAGCCATTATCGGAACAAAGAATCCTGCTACGGAGCTGATACGTTTTACACCTCCGAAAATAATCAGAGAGGTAAGTCCTGCAACGATTACTCCAGTTACCCATCCATCGATATTAAAGCTTTCATCAACTACACTCGCAATCGTATTCGATTGAACACTGTTTCCAATTCCTAAAGAAGCGATCGCACCGAATAATGCAAATGATATCGCAAGCCACTTCCATTTTGCTCCAAGACCTTGTTCAACATAGTACATCGGTCCACCGGCATACTCACCTTTATCATTTTTCACACGATATTTCATCGCAAGAAGGGCTTCACCGTATTTGGTCGCCATGCCAACCAGTCCTACAACCCACATCCAAAAAACAGCACCAGGACCTCCGATTGTAATCGCAGTAGCTACACCGGCTATATTTCCATTACCGATGGTAGCAGCCAAAGATGTCATAAGTGCTTTGTAGTTACTAACATCTCCCTCAGCAGAGCTGTCTTCCGATTTTTCTTTCGTGAAAGCAAGCTTAAATGCATAACCTAGCTTTCTAAACTGAAGTCCTCTAAGGATAAGTGTCAGGAAAACACCAGTTCCGAACAATAGGATTAAGCTTGGTGCTCCCCATAAAAATCCATTTACTATTTTAAGCAGTTCTAAGATGTCCATTTCCTCTACTCCTCCAACGTGTTAACGCTTTCAACTGACGACCTTTATACATTACCATCAGAATTTATTTTTCGTCAATTATTAAAACAAACTAGTCCGATTAAATCATTCGTTTATCCCATAAAAAAAGAGACCCTCAACAGGTCTCTCACTAGAAATTCCTTTTACAATTGTCCTAGAGCGTCGCTTATCGTAAGATCACCATCTAAGATTTCAAACGTTCTATTAAATGTATTTTCATTCTCTACGATTTCAGCTAATACGGAAGCCACATCTTCTCGTGGAATCTGTCCTGATTTATCTTCGAGCGTTTCTGCTGCGCGAATTTGCCCAGTAGCAGGATCATTCGAAAGTCTTCCTGGTCGAAGGATCGTGTAGGTTAAGTTTGTGGCTTTTAAATACTCATCTGCACGCTTTTTTGCATACAAGTAAGGCTTCATATTATCTGGCCCTTGCTCTGGATAATCAGCACCTACTGAGCTTAAGAGCACGAAGCGTTTTATCCCTTGACGACTTGCTTCATCGATCGATTTGATCGCCCCTTCTTGATCGATAAGAATCGTTTTATCTGCGCCAGTGTGTGGACCTGAACCAGCTACAAAGATGACTGCTTCACATCCGTACATCGCATGGGAAAAATCTTTTTCTAGATCACCTAGTACAGTTTTTCCACCCGCATCTTCAATGGCTTTCACTTGGTCAGTATCTCGAACCATCCCTACTGGATCGTATCCTTTTTCTGCAAGGCTTTTTATTACATGTGTGCCTACCTGTCCGTTTGCACCGATTACGAGTACTTTCACAACTATCTTCCTCCTTTATATCCATTCACCTCTGTTATTTTCCTCATAAGTAATACAAATAAACACATGAAAGCGCTACAACTAATTGCGAATGTTTTTTTTGAACTAAAATGAGTCGATTTATGTAATTAAAAAGGTTTTTATGGTAAATTGTTAGAATATTTAGTATTGAACTACATATGAAAGGGGATATTATTTTGGAAGCAGTATTAAATAACATTAGCGGATTCGTGTGGGGATGGCCTCTCTTGATCCTCTTAGTAGGAACAGGAATATATCTCACCATTCGTCTAGGATTCTTGCAGTTTACGATGCTACCTTATGCATTGAAGCAAGCCTTTACTAAGAAACAAGATAAATCCTCTGAAGGGGACATCTCTCACTTTCAGGCCCTGATGACAGCACTTGCTGCTACGATCGGTACGGGAAATATCGCTGGGGTAGCAACAGCGGTTTTCGTAGGGGGACCAGGAGCTGTTCTTTGGATGTGGATCAGTGCTTTATTCGGAATGGCTACGAAATATGCTGAGGCTATTCTGGCAGTAAAGTACCGATCCGTAGATTCGAACGGAGAGATGTCAGGGGGTCCGATGTACTATTTAGATAAAGGACTCAACATGAGATGGCTTGGAATGATCTTTGCATTTTTCGGAGCATTTGCAGCGTTCGGAATAGGAAACATGGTTCAATCGAACTCTGTTGCTGACGCCGTAGAAACGTTTGGAATCGCTCCATGGATTACAGGTCTTATTTTAATGGTTCTAACTGGTCTCGTTATTCTTGGTGGGATTAAGAGCATTGGACGGGTTACAGCGTTTTTCGTTCCGGTTATGGCACTTTTCTATGTGATCGGCGGCTTAATCGTTCTCCTTATGAACATCGATCTCATTCCAGCTGCCGTATCGTTAATTTTCTCTGACGCTTTCACTGGTGAAGCTGTAGCAGGGGGAGCTATTGGTGCTGTAATACGTTATGGTGTAGCTCGTGGAGTCTTCTCGAATGAAGCTGGTCTAGGCTCCGCTCCAATCGCTGCAGCTGCTGCTAAAACAGACTACCCTGGTCGCCAGGCACTCGTATCCATGACCCAAGTATTCATCGATACGATCGTTGTTTGTTCCATTACAGGGATCGCTCTCGTAATGGGTGACCTCTATATGGGCGATCTTAACGGTGCTGCACTTACAACGGCTACTTTCGAGAAGTTCCTAGGAGTACCTGGTGCGTTGATTGTAACGGTCGGTTTGATTCTTTTTGCATACTCAACAGTATTGGGATGGTCTTATTACGGGGAAAAGTGCTTCTCTTATCTGTTTGGGGAACGTTCGATCAAATATTACCGTTTCGTTTTTGTTCTAGCTGTATTTGTTGGAACAACACTTAAGCTTAATGTCGTATGGCTGCTCGCTGATATCTTTAACGGCTTGATGGCTTTACCAAACTTGATCGGACTATTAGGTCTTTCTGGAGTCGTCGTTGCTGAAACAAAACGCTTCCTTGAAAAAGTAAAAGAAGAAAAACGGGAAGCTCAATCTCAAAGCATGTGATTATTCACAAAAAAGCGGCACCCAGTTGGGTGCCGCTTTTTTAATCGGTTCTATTAAAAGCTATCTTTAATCACTACGCGCTCTACTGGGAAACGAGCAGATGCATGTGCTTCAGCCGCTGCTTTACCGATTGAGATCAGCATAACAGGGACATATCTGGATGGGATATTGAATTCGTCGATAAGAGCTTGTGGATTAAAGCCGCCCATCGGAATCGTATCGTATCCCTTTGCTTTCGCTGCAAGCATAAGCTGCATAGCAGCTAGGGAACTATTTTTTACTGCCTCACTGTATGCAAAGCCTTCTCTTTCATATGCTCCATTGATTTGAGAAACCAGTGTTTCCTTGACTGCATTATCCATAAAACCATTCTCTACAGCTTGACCGTAGATTTCTTCTGCATGAAGATTTGCTTCTGTATCTCCAAGAATTACGATGGTTGCAGAGCTATCTACAACTTGTTGCTGATTAAAAGCGATCGGAAGAAGTTTTTCTTTTTTCTCATTATCTTCAATCACGAGAAACTTCCAGTGTTGAAGGTTCCAAGATGATGGCGCTTCAATCGTCGCATTTAGAATTTCATTCATATCTTCATCAGGGATCTTAACCCCTTTTTCATACTTTCTTACGGAATGACGCTCTTTCATAACTTCAAGAGCATCTAGCTTTTGTTCAACTTGTGTTGTCATCTGTTCTCTCCCTTTCCTATCCATTTATCTCTAAGTTTCTTATCTATTATAATGTAACATATTTTATTACAGTTATAAAACATCATTGTTTAGCAGTTGTGGCAGTATCTACCTTTTTTAGTCGGAGCTTTGTTCAGCAAGGATTTTGTATTCTTTTTCAACACTGCAAAAATCGACTTTGGTAGTTGATCTGGAAAATCAAGCTTTAACTTTAATTTTGAAAGCTCTGTCGTAAGCTTAATTGCAAGCTCTGGATATGCTAGGTACAAAGAGCGATAAGATGCTTGATCGAGTTGAATGAGCTCAACATCAGTTATAGCTTTGGCATAAAGGTTTTGATGCACAAAGATCGATCTGTTCCCAAGTACATCATTCGGACCAAGAACTGCAAGTGGCGTTTTTTCGTCTTGCTGATAAATCGCTACGTTTCCTTGGCGAATGATATAGACATCACGATTCGTATGTTTAGGTCGAATTAAGAACCTTCCTTCATTCCGCTTCAACTTTCTCCCGGATCGCTCTAACTTATTCCAATCCTTTGTTTCAAACTTCGATTCACTTTTGTTCAATGCCAAACTTACCATGTTCGCTCACCCCCGAATAATTAGAATTTATTTTGTTACAGTTATCCCAAAAACAAAAACAATCATTATAATTGTTTTTGCTTCAGGCTTTGTATAATATCACGAATGGTGTATTTCTTCAAAAATGATGTTAAGTGGTCCTCAGCATCGGTGAAGATGTCACCAAGGACTTCTGATAAATTCGCTCCCACAAGACAATACTGATTTGCGTCGGTACACTTAGGTTTCAATGAACCGATCGACGTTAACGCGTAGATCTTATCAAGCGTAACATCTTCGACTTTGCATGCTAATGTAAAGCCGCCACCAGCACCTTCTTTAGAGACGATGTATCCGTTTTTCTTTAATAAACTAAGAATTTTTCTCATACGTACAGGATGGACGGATGCACTGCCAGCAAGGTAGTCACTTGTTGACATTTGTCCAGGCTTAATCGCTAATAAAGCCAGACTATGCACTGCAAGAGTAAAATCACTATTCAATTTTAGCGCCCCCTAACACTTTCTTCAATTCCATCCTATCGTACTCCTTTTGTACCTTGCAAGAAAATTTTAACAGGCAACCGCTTCTTTTGACTTATTTCGTACAGCGTTGAGCTGCGCCGAAAGTTCTAAAAACCATTTCTTATCTTTTGTAATAAGAGCTAGATCGATAAGGTTTAAAAGATACGTTTCGTCATGCTCAAAATCCTGCTTTTCCAACAATGAAACCCTATTTTGAAATGTCTCGATAACCTTTCCGACTGTCTCTGGGTTATCACATTCATGCACATATATTTTGATCGTTCCTAGATAATCATTTACTGAATCTACAAATCCTTTCACTAACTCATCATGAACTGATTTGCCTTTCACCCATTCACCTTTAGTAAATTGAGATTGTTGATGAAGTTGGTTCATCATTATTCTCCCTCCTTATGGAAGATTATCGTGTTCCAACTGCGTCATCGCATAATGTAATAATAAATATTACAGTTAGATTTGTCAAGAGCTTCGATCAAAGACCGAACTCTTCTGCAAGTAAACGATACGATTTCAGTCTCGCGTTAAAATCATACGTTATCGTATTTACGATGACCTCATTGGTTTGATACATGTTACCTAACTCTTCGATTTGCTGTCTTACTTGCTTAGGGTCGCCAACGATTATACGATTTCTGTTTTCCCTGATTCTTGCTTTATCAAACACAGAGTATGGATATTGCAGCGCTTCGTCCGGTGATGGGAAGCCAGTACCTGATTTTCCTTGTTCGATTAATAATATAGCAAGATCAAGACTAGAAGCTAAATACTCTGCTTCTTCCTCTGTTTCGCCGCATACAACAAAAACGGCTACGTTTGTCTTTGGTGTGTCGTTATACTCTGATGGTGAAAAACGCTCCATGTATTTATCGACTACGATACTTCCACCATTCCCGTTAATAAAATGAGCAAACGAAAATGCTAATCCTTTATTCGCAGCGATTCTTGCGCTACCACCGCTTGATCCTAGTAACCAAATATCAGGTTTCGTATCTCCTAGTGGTGTCGCATGAACATGATAAGAAGAAGCACGCCCATTTAAGTAATTCGTAAGCTCATCGATTTGTTCAGGATACCGGTCGATATCTCTACGGTTGCCGTCTGCTAATGCTCTTGTAACGTTCGGCATACCGCCTGGTGCACGACCTAAACCTAGGTCGATACGACCGGGGTTTAAAGATTCAAGCATCCTAAAATTCTCCGCCACTTTATACGAACTATAATGGGGCAACAACACCCCTCCAGATCCAATCTTCATATGACTCGTGTTCGCTGCGAGGTGAGCGATCAACACTTCGGGACTAGAGCCCGCAAGACTTTTTGTACTATGGTGCTCAGATACCCAAAATCGATGGTAACCAAGCTTCTCAGTTTCTTTCGCAAGTTCCGTAGTTTCTTTTAAAGCTTCGACCGCTGTTTTATTTTTTGAGACTGGGGATTGATCCAAAACGCTTAATTTCATATATAACGATCTCCTCGATTTGTAAAATAAATTATTACAGTTAAATCATAACAGGTGTTTGTATTCTCTCCAATAAATCTGCTTGAAAAACAAACGGACCGTCACGCCCGTTAGGTTACGCCGGTCCAGTTTATTTATAAAGCCTAGCTAGGATGTGCTTTCAGCAATTACTATTTCAACACCATGATTCTCGAGCATTTGCTGATACATACGTTCTGGCATCTTATCAGTAATGATCACATCGATATCTTCAAGCTTCGCAAATGTAAAAAACTCTGATTGTCCAAACTTCGTCGAATCAGCAAGAACGACGACATGTTTCGCTTGATCAATCATCTTCCGCTTCACCATGCCATCCTCTTCATGAGCAATGGTCAGGCCTTGCTCTGTGATCCCAACCACACCTATAAATGCTACATCTGCATTATATGACGCTAGCTTTTCAACAACACTCGATCCATAAAGAAAGAAGTGCTCCTTTTCAAGCTTCCCACCTAGAAGGTGAATGTCGAGGTTTTCTCCTCTAGAGAGGATGTCAGCTTGATGAATCGAATTTGTAAGGATAACAGCTCGCTTTTCAATCAAGTATTCAGCACAAGCTTGTACAGTAGTTGAAGCATCTAGAATAACGATATCGCCAGGTTTTATGGTTACTGCTGCCTTTTTCCCTATAAGATGTTTTTCATTGGTCACTAGAGAAAGTCGATCTTGATAGGATTTTATTTCGTGACGTAATTGGGGCAATACTGCTCCACCCCTCGTACGCGTTACGGCACCCTCTTCTTCCAATCGAACAAGATCTCTCCTTGCAGTATCTCTAGAAATTTGAAATAGCTCACAGATCTGTTCGACTGAAATCCTTTCGTTCTTCTTAAGATATTCAAGAATCGATAGCATGCGCTCTTCTTGAAACATCGGCAACCCCCACTTCCATTCACTACCATTATAAGTCTATGTAATGATTAAATCAATATTTTTAAGTAATACAGGAAAATAATTAAGTAATTATAAGTAAATTCAGTAGTAGAAAAAGCACCCCATTATAGGGTGCCTTCATTATATTAGTAAGCCCAAACTGCTCCTACGATAATCAATAGAATGAACAAAACAACGATTAGCGCGAAACCTTGACCACATCCATAGCTCATAAAAAAACCTCCCTTCTAATCGAGATATAAGAAAGGTTTAGTAGCCGTAACCGCCGTAACCGCCATAACCACCTTTTCCATAGCAGCATGGTCCTGTATTAGCTCCTCCTACTGCCGCTGCACCAACAATAATTAGAAGGATAAACAATACTACGATCAATGCGAACCCTTTACCGTATCCAGCAGGGCGCACGTTTTCTTTTCCACCGCTCATTTGAAAACCCCCTTTCCTCGAAGGTTACTAATACTATATGTGCAAATTGAATGTAAGGGATGGGCATCTAACCATATTTAGCAAGATTTATATACCTTCACGTGCTCAGAACACATCCGCTACAAAAAGCAAAATGATAACTAGGAGAATAAATAGGATTAGAAAGATAATCAGTTCATCCATAAAAGTTCCCCCCATACATTTTGTATAAATAGAATATGAAGATTTGAATTGAAGAGTGAGACCTTTCTTTCACCATGAAAAAAAGCCCTCAGCGTATGAGGACTTTTTAATACTTATTCCATTGTGTTTCCTTCGGCAGGAATTGGATGTTTTTGAAACATGTTTGCAAAGTGAATGAGGTTATGAGCCATCGTTTTGGCATGACCGACAGAGAAATCGTTCTTATGCCCATTCGCTTCAATATATGAAGCACCTGGTCCTGCTTCACCGACCCAGTACGTATCAACATTAGGAGGAACGGTAAATCCTATATGTGAAAATGCATATAAGATGGATCTTGCCGCGTTTTTTGCCCCATCTTCATTACCAGTGATGACGACACCCCCAACTTTGTTGTAATAGACCGATTGCCCCTTCTCATTCGTTATTCCACTTCCGCCATACAATCGTTCGATAACAAGAGTAGCTACACTGCTTTTCTCACCTAGCCAGAGTGGCGTTCCGATTATTACGATGTCTGCCGCTTTCACTTTTTCAAAAATGATGGGCCACTCGTCGCCTTCTCCTTCATCTTCTGAAATTCCGTACGAAATGTTATAATCAGCAGCCCTTATTGTCTCTGACTCCACCCCTTCTTCATGAAAGATCGACTCTGCTTCTTTATAGAGCGCATCCGTGTTTGAAGGTTCATTACTATTCTTTAGTGAGCAATTAAGAAAAAGTGCCTTCAATTCGATAACTCCTCTCTTAAATCAATTGAATTTTATAGTCCACCATTCCCTTCTAATAAGAGAACATAAACAAAAAACACACCCTGAGGAAACCAGGATGTGCCTTTAGGCTCTTATTCTGTGATGAGCACTAATGGTGGCTCAGACAAAAACTCCATCATATTTTCAGCGTCTTCCGTAACTTTTGCCCATTCAGGAGATTGCAACGCTTCACTTATTCGTTGCTTCGATTCAAACTCAATCGTAGCAGCAAGGTAATAAGACTCTTCTGTATTCAATGCTGCCGTCACATAATTTAAATCGGCCTTCTGGATGTAAGGAACTTGCTGAACAAGCTTAATATGCTCTTGTTCATAGTATTGTCTGAATTTCGCTTCATCAGTAGGTTTCTTATAGATCACGATTACTTTAGCCATTTCGCTTTCTCTCCTTTACTTTGGTTATGCTTCATCATACATCACTATGAAGAATGAAGGCTAACAAAAGCCATCACTGATAAATAACATATTTCTGAAGAAACTATAGAGTAACTTGGTGTTTAAACATCACATTAATAAGGAAAATTATAATAAATGATGTAACCCATTGTATAGGAGGTGAACCCTTACACGTTAGTAAGGGCTCTATTGGAAATCATAAAAATTATTGTCGTTATTATTTTGATCTTGTTGACAGCTTTCTTTGTTGCATCTGAGTTCGCTATTGTAAAAGTACGCAAAACCAAAATCGACTCTTTAGCACTAGAAGGAAATAAAAAAGCGAAATCCGTTCAAAAAGTATTAGGAAATCTTGATGGTTACCTTTCTGCATGTCAGCTAGGAATCACGATTACAGCCCTTGCATTAGGTTGGCTAGGGGAATCAACTGTTGAGCATCTCCTGCACCCTGTTTTTGAACTGATCGAACTTCCTCCAGCAATGGTTGGTACCATTTCGGTCGTGATCGCATTCATTATCATCACATTCCTCCACGTCGTCCTTGGAGAATTAGCACCAAAAACGTTCGCCATTCAAAAAGCTGAGAAGGTTAGTTTACTAACGGCTAGACCTCTCATTTGGTTTTACTGGATCATGTATCCATTCATCTGGACATTGAACGGATCTGCTCGATGGATCGTTCGAGCTCTTGGGTTACCCCCTGCCAATGAACATGAACAAGCCCATTCGGAAGAAGAACTTCGCATCATCTTGTCAGAGAGCTACAAGAGTGGCGAAATTAATCAATCAGAGATGGAGTTTGTCAATAACATCTTTGAATTTGATGAACGATTAGCAAAAGAAATCATGATACCGAGAACCGAAATGACTTGCTTATTCCTTGATAACACAACAGAAGAGAACCTTTCGATCATGAAAAGTGGAAAGTATACCCGCTACCCTATTGCGGATGGCGATAAAGATAAGATTGTAGGGGTCGTCAATATAAAAGAAGTACTTACTCAATACAAGTGGGGAGAGGACCTTTCATTAGAAGATTACATTCATCCGATTCATCATGTGATCGAGTCAACTCCTATTAAAAAGCTACTTGCAAAGATGCAAAAAACACATAGTCACATCGCGATTGTGGTGGATGAGTACGGAGGTACAGCTGGTCTCGTTACAGTAGAAGATATCCTTGAAGAAATCGTTGGGGAAATCCAAGATGAATTTGATTCTGATGAAAAACCACCGATTCGTAAAGAAGAAAACGGTCGTATTATCGTTGATGGTAAAGCCCTTATCAGTGATATAAATGAGTATCTCGGCTTAACGATTGAAGATGACGAAGTGGACACGATCGGAGGATGGGTGCTTACACATGACATGGAACCCGTTCAAGGAACAACGTTAACCTTCGAGGATTATGAGTTTAAAGTATTGGAAATCGATGGCCATCAAGTAAAAGAAGTTGAGATTAGAGCAAAACAATCCTAGAAAAAACAGCTGACACGAGTCAGCTGTTTTTTTACATTAGAAGATCCACCCATATTTTGATCGACGTTCCGAGAATTAGAGCTGCAAGCAGCCATTGAAGGATCTTAGTGTTCACTTTTTTTCCAGCGTTTGCACCAAGAGGCGCTGCAATTAGACTAGCGATGATCATGATCGCCGCTGGCAACAACAGAACCTGTCCTGTCGCTAGCTTTCCTACAGTTGATCCGATTGAAGAAATAAACGTGATTGCAAGTGAAGATGCAATCGTCATCCTTGTTGGGATTTTAAGAACAACAAGCATGATCGGAACTAATAGAAATGCACCGGCTGCTCCTACGATACCTGCACCGATCCCAACGATAAACGCCAGGCCTGCAGATAACCATCTGTTAAACTTCACTTGATCTAGTGGAATATCATCGATGCCTTTTTTAGGAATAAACATCATGACCGCTGCAATCGCTGCTAATAAGCCATAGACAACGTTGATGCCTTGTTCTGACATTAAGTTAGATCCATAACCACCGATAAAGCTTCCGATCAGTATACTTACTCCCATATATAGAATGAGCTGTTTATTGAGGTATCCACCTTTACGGTATGCAATCACACCTCCGATGGTAGCGAAGAACACCTGAACAGCACTGATTCCTGAAACTTCATGAGCACTAAATGCTGTAAAACCGAGAAGTGCTGGAATGTACAGGAGCATCGGATATTTGATGATCGATCCACCGATCCCAACCATACCTGATATATATGAGCCTACAAATCCAATTAAAAATATTGTAATAATAAAACCAAAATCCATATGCACTCACCTCACAATAAAGAAGGGGCACTGAACAGTACCCCATATCTTAACTTACGCCTTTTTAATCCAGAAAGAGAATACGCCGTCTTCTTCTTCTGACTTAAGAAGTTCATGTCCTCCAGATTTTGCCCATGCAGTCAAGTCACTTTTTGCACCTTTATCTGTTGCTTGAATCTCAAGAATCTCTCCTGATTCGATTTCCTTCATTGCTTTCTTTGTTTTAACGATTGGCATTGGACAAGCTAGTCCTTTTGCGTCTAATGTTTTTTGTGCATTCATGTTAATAACCTCCTAATTATTTTACCGCACAGCGGTTTGGTCCAATTTCCATTTCTCTTTGCGCTTCTTCATCAGGGCTGATTTTACCCATATTTGTTTCGCGAATTTCTTGATAAGCATTTGGCTGAGGAGGAAGGTTTTCAGTTACCATCGTGCGGAAATCTTCCTCTTTTTCTACGTTTAACCCGTCATTCACACGATAAAGTTCATCGAGTTGCGCTGACACTTCACCATTTTCACCAAGTTCTTCAATCTTTGAAAAGTGTGCTGGCAACACCGTTAATTCGCCTGCCATGTCTTTATATCGGTTATACAGCGTCTCTCTTAAATCGCCAACCCAATCCTCTGCTTTACCAGCAAGGTCAGGACGTCCGATCGAATGAACAAACAAGATATCTCCTGTTAGTAGAAACTGATCTTGAACGATGAAGGACGTGCTTCCAATCGTATGACCTGGCGAATAGAGTGGCTCGAGCTTTACTTCTCCAATTGTAAATACATCTCCCTCTTTTAGAGGCGTGTATTCAAACGTCACTTCTCCTGCATCTTCTTCAGGAAGATAGTAGGACGCGTTCATTTGATCAGCTAATTCTCTACCTCCAGAAATATGATCCGCGTGAAGATGAGTATCAAACGTAGCTTTAATCTTCAGGCCTTTCTTTTCTGCAAAAGATGTGTAGTTCTCGATCATACGGTTCGCATCAACCACTGCAGCTTCCCCATTTGATTCGATCATATAAGAAAGGCAACCTTTACCGAGTCTCACAAATTGATAGAGTGCTCCTCCTGGAAGATCCCCTACTTTTACAGGTTCAAGGTATTCACTCCAAGCCTTCATTCCACCAGGTAGGTAAGAAACGTTTTGAACACCTGCTTCTACTAATTCTTCTCCTACAAAGATAGAAGACCCCTCTTTTGCACAAACAACCAAGATGTCTTTATCTTTAGGAAGACCTTCAAGAATCTCCTCTACTCCATCGATCAAGTCAAAGTAAGGGACGTTCATACTTTTTACAGACTCACCTTCAATTTTCCAGTCTGCGTATGCATCCTCATTTCGTACATCAAGAATAAAGAGATCGTTTTTATTAATAATTCTAGATGCTACTTCACTTGCATGCATCTTTTTTAAACTCATCTTTTATACCCCCAACCGTATTTTTGTTAGTAAAAAAAATTATACTTTTGACGTTGTTTCGCCATTCCAACCTGACATACCAGGCATCACATTAATCGCCTCAAAACCACTGTTAGCTAGTTTTTGAGCAGCTAGATCGCTTCTTGACCCGGTACGGCAGATAACGAGTACTTTCTTATCACGATTAAGTTCATTCATCTTATCTTCTATTTCTCCAAGTGGCATAGAAATCGCATTAGGAATATGACTAAACGCATATTCAGCTGGTTCACGAACATCTAAGAGGGTGTAACCATCCTCAGAAAGTAATTCAGTCAACTCCTCATTTGAGATAACGTGAGGATGCTTTTGTTCTGGAACCGTTTCATGATCAGAAGCTTTGCGTAAATAGTGGATCAACACATCATCTTCTTCTACAGTTCCCAGATAATGATGCCCTACTTTCTCAGCCCATGCTTTGATATCAGCTTTTGAGCCTTTGTCTGTTGCCTGGATTTCGAGAACAACTCCAGGGTCTAGATCTTTCATCATTTTTTTCGTTTTGACAATCGGCATAGGACAAGCAAGCCCTTTAGCATCTAATACGTGATCTGTTTGAATCATAACGATACCTCCTGAATGTTTGGTTATTCTGTTGCACCGGTCCACTCCGACATTCCGCCTGTCATGTTCAAGACGTTATAGCCGTTGGACTTTAATACCATCGATGCCATACTACTTCTTCCACCAGATTGACAAACGATGATATGCTCTGTTTCTTTGTCGAGTTCGCTCATTCTAGACTGAATGTCATTCACAGGAATGTTGTAAGCCCCAGGAATTTTACCTGTTGCAACCTCTCCCGGACCACGAACATCAACGATGCTCAACTTTTTGCCTTTCGCTAACATCTCGTTCAATTCGTCTGGCGTAATATCTTTCACATATCCTGACATATGACCTTCCTCCTTTATCTCCACGCGTTTAACCCACCGCGAACATTATAAAGATCGGTAAACCCTTGCTTCTTTAACACCTTACATGCACGGGCACTTCTCATTCCACTCTGACAAAGCACGACAGTTTCCTTTTTTGGATCAAGCTCTTTGCCTCGCTTACTAAGCTGATCGAGCGGCATATTCTTAAATTCCTTCACTTTGTTCCCTTTGTATTCCATCGGCGTTCTTACATCGATGAACTGTACATCACGATTTCCAAACTTCGATTTTGCTTGTTCGGAACTAATGGTATGAACGCCTTTTCCACTTCTTTTCAAAAGGATTGAACCTATTAACACAATCGCTATAACAATTAGGAATTCCATCTTACCCCTCCAATTAAATAAACAGGTTTACGTTACCGTCTTCTGCATCACCAAGGTAAGCTGCTACGCCAGCATACTCGATCTTATCTAAGAGCTCTTCTTTTTGTAGACCAAGTAGATCCATCGTCATCGTACAAGCAACAAGCTCAACGTCTTGTTCTTGAGCCATCTCAATCAATTGTGGCAATTCCATCGCATTGTGCTTCTTGATGACATTCTTAATCATCTTCTGCCCCATACCTGCGTAATTCATCTTTGAAATACCCATCTTATCTGCACCACGAGGCATCATTTTACCGAACATTTTTTCAAGAAAACCTTTATCCGTTTTAACATGCTCATCTTTTCGAAGGGCGTTCAGACCCCAGAACGTATGGAAGATCGTTACTTTATGATCATAAGCAGCTGCACCATTTGCAATAATATAAGCTGCCATCGCTTTATCGTAATCACCACTAAAAAGGACAATATTTGTTGATTTTGTTTCACTCATCTTTATTTCCTCCTCTATACCAACAGGGGTATATTTGTTTTTAAAATTTTTTATCTACTTTTAACTAACAGTTGAACTGCTTCTTTCACTGTATCTTCTGTTGAATTTCCTTGTTCAAGCTGCTCTAGAAGGCACTGCTCTAAGTTCGATCCAACGATGAGACCTATGGAACGATCGATTCCTGACCTCGTTGCAGAAAGTTGTGTAACAATCTCTTCACAGCTCTTTCCCTCTTCCATCATTCGAACGACGCCTCTTAACTGGCCTTCAACTCGTTTGATTCGGTTCATCACTTTTTTATCGTAATTCACTTGCTCACCTCCACATTATATACCCTTATGGGTATTTATGCAACCAAAAAAATTTATATCAATAAGTGCGATGTTTCAACAATTAATACCTATAGGGGTATTATAACGTACTGAATTTAAATGTCAATAGGCTATGATCTATAGCTACGACAACCAGTTTATTTGAATAACAAAATATACGATAATAAGCGCGATAATCATCAGTACGATAACGATCAAAAAGAGTACGATCCATGTTGAAGAAGGAACCTCAAAGCTCATAATCTTCTTTCGCGTTCTAAAAAACTGTACTGCCCCGCCCGCCATGGTTAATAACCCAAACAGCAATGAGGTGAAACTGATGAATACAATAATTTTGTCATCCGCACGCTCACCTACAGATCTTGTAAAGTGAAGGCTCGCTGCTAGAAAGCCGATTCCTATGATTGCAATCGACGTTCTGATCCAAGCCAAAAACGTACGTTCATTCGCAAGCAGCTGCTGAACTCTACCATCTGCTTTTTTCTCTCCCAATCGTCTCACCCTCCTACCCTTCGATCTTATACCCCCTCCCGTAAAATTTCAAGGGGGGTATTGCCTCAACCTACAGTTTACACAAGGTAATCAATAAATATAAAAAAGGCAGCATCACATGCTACCTTCGCTTTATTGAAAAAGAGTTAAGAATTCCCCGTAGCCTTTCTCTTTCAATTCTTCTTTAGGTATAAAATCGAGCGCTGCAGAGTTCATACAATACCTTAAACCAGTTGGCTCTGGACCGTCTTCAAAAACATGACCTAAATGTGAGTCGGCGTTCTTACTCCTAATTTCTGTTCGGACCATAAAGAGGCTTTTATCTTCTTTTTCTACAATATTTTCTTCAACTAGTGGTTTAGTAAAACTAGGCCACCCCGTTCCTGACTTATACTTGTCAGTAGAACTGAACAATGGCTCTCCAGACACAATATCCACATAAATACCTTCTTCTGTATTATCCCAGTATTCATTATCAAAAGCTTTCTCAGTACCATCCTCTTGAGTCACTTCATATTGAAGTGGTGTAAGCATTTCCTTCAATTCTTCATCCGTATAAGAAACACCTTGATTTGGCAGCTCTATTTCTCGATCTTCCCCCCAGGCTTCATCCAAAAACTGATCGCGCCCGGAATTCTTCCTATATATATTGTATCGAAACTCATTTTCTTTGTAGTAGTCTTGATGGTATTTCTCAGCTACATAAAAGGTAGGAGCTTCCTTTACAAAGGTTACGATCGGTTCATCAAATCGGCCAGAATTTGCAATCTCTTCTTTGGACTTCTCCGCTAATTTTCGCTGTTGTTCATTATGATAAAAAATGCCTGATACATACTGATCTCCTCTGTCTACAAATTGACCTCCTTCATCAGTTGGATCAATTTGTCGCCAGAAAACATCTAATAACGTTTCATATGATACGATATCAGGATTATAATGCACCTGAACGGCTTCAACATGACTTGTGTTTCCTGAAGAAACATCTTCGTATGATGGGTTCTTTGTATCGCCCCCAATATAACCTGATATCGCTTCATCAACACCATCCAGCTTTTCAAAAGGTGGTTCCATACACCAGAAGCATCCTCCAGCAAAGGTCGCTACTTCTAAGTTTTCATCTACAGCTTTAACGGGCTCACTTCCATAAGACCGATTGAATAAAACATCATACAGTTTTGGGCCTGCAAATATCAGAACGGTTAACAAACCAAGCAACACGATGATTTTAGATTTCTTCATTCACAGTTCCTCCCTCTGCTAAGGTCCAACAGCTCTCCACTTATTATAAGTGTAACTCATCTTAGTTAGAAAAGAGAGATTTTTGCTTTGAACATTAAAGAAGGAACGCCTTTATAGCGTTCCTATCGTTTACTAAAGTTCAATTTTTCAGGGGATGGCAGCCAACGATCAAAGGCAAGAAGCTTTGAGAAGAATGGGAGACTTAGTATCATCGCGATGGTAAGTGTAAAGATTGCGATGAATGGAATACCCCATAAGGTAGAGATAACCTCTGCAGACTGCTGCTCAAGAAACCATTTTATGATGAATCCGTGGAAAAGATAAATCGCAAATGTTCGTGATCCTATCGGTGTGATGACGATTGGCGTCTTTGGAATGATGGAGAAGAACATAAACATCACGAATGCCGTTCCTACGTAATACCCTAAACGCACAAGCAGCCCTAAGTTCGATTCATAGACATATGTTCCATATAAGAGGTCTGTTAATCCTTCAATTCTATAAAGATAGAAAAGGAGAAACAATCCACCAAGGACTACAGGAGCTATCCACTTCATATACGGTAAACGGATCGGCTTTTCACTCCGCCCCATGACGACACCTAAAACAAAAAATGGCAAGAAGACAAACAGACGATCTAGAGAAAGAAACCTTTCTATATCGAAATAACCGACGATAAGTCCTGCAGTAATACTAAAAGTAAGCAATAAGCTTGTTTTGCTTTTTAAAATAATAGGTGCAAGAAGTTTGTACGCTGCAATACATAACAAGAACCACATCGCCCACCTCGGAGTAAGAAACTCAATCTGGAAAGGCTTCTCATAAAGATTCGTGTAATAAATTGCATAGACGACTTGAAACAAAATATATGGGAGAAGAAAGGTAGTGAAGATCTTCCAATAATATTTTGTTCCAGATGCTTTTCGTGTAAAGTAACCAGTTAAAAAGATAAAGGCTGGCATATGGAAAATAAAGATAACGTGGTAAAAACTATATAGTAATCGCGAGTCAGCGATAAATGGTGTGACCAAATGGCCTCCCACAACTAGTAATATCAAAATTGCTTTGCTGTTATCAAAATATGCAATACGCTGTGACACGATTGATGACCCTCCTCAGACGATAAAAACGATGTTGTATTAGTAAATTCCAATAATGTTCACCATCATAATACCCGTTTCTCGTTCATTTTTACCCCATTTCACTATTAGTTATTCGAATTGTAATATTCGTATTTTAGCGGTCATTTTTGAAAAGGATTTGTTTACATATTCAGGGAGGTTTAGAAGGTGTCTAAGGTCCCGTTTTCCCCATATTTCGGGGGCATCTGAGCGCTTCTGCAGTTCTATAGTTATAACTATTTTATTTTTTCTGAATAATCTATTGTATTTTGTCAATTTGATAAGTACAATGAGTGTTATATTTTCAAACATGCAAGAAGAGGAGGCGAGTAACATGATCACTTTTGTCGGTGCAGTTGCATTATTGGTTCTTGGTTATATTGTTTATTCTAAGGTGGTTGAGCGAATTTTCGGCATTGATGATCATCGCGAAACTCCTGCTTATACACAGAAAGATGGCATGGACTATATGCCGATGAGTTGGTGGAAAGGTAGTTTGATCCAACTATTGAACATAGCTGGTCTTGGTCCTATTTTTGGAGCGGTGCTCGGAGCACTTTATGGTCCAGTTGCTTTCATTTGGATTGTAATCGGCTGTATCTTTGCTGGAGCTGTTCATGATTATTTTTCTGGGATGATGTCACTAAGACACAATGGAGAGCAATACCCTTCTTTAGTAGGAAGGTATTTAGGAAGAGGCGCACAAGGCGCGATCAACATCATTTCGATCGTTCTTATGGTGTTAGTAGCTGCTGCATTTACAGCTGGTCCCGCTCAGTTGATGGCACAGGTTACACCGTTAAGCTTTTTAGCCAGTCTTCTGATCATCTTTGCATATTTTGTTATTGCTGCAGTACTTCCAGTAAACAAAATCATTGGAAAGATCTATCCAATCTTTGGTGTTATTTTAATCGTAATGGCTGTCTCGATCGGAATCGGACTGTTTTTCATGGATCATGCCGTTCCAAATTTAACACTATCGAATTTACACCCTGATAATTTACCATTATGGCCACTTCTTATGATCACTGTATCCTGCGGAGCAATTTCAGGATTTCATTCTACGCAAAGTCCGATCATCGCGAGGACAATGAAAAAAGAAAGTGAAGGAAGAAAAGTATTTTACGGAGCTATGATCGCAGAAGGTATCATCGCATTGATTTGGGCTGCTGCCGGGATGACTTTCTTTGGCGGCACTGGTGGCTTACAAGAAACACTTGCTGCAGGAGGTCCATCAGGAGTCGTAAACGAAATCAGCTCTTCTCTTCTAGGAACGGTTGGGGGCATCTTGGCCATCCTTGGAGTCATCGTACTACCGATTACTACTGGTGATACGTCACTACGTTCCTCTAGAATGATGCTTGCAGATCTTTTTACGAAGAAGGAGAACAAAGGTAAACCTTCTGGAAGTGCAAAAACGCTATTGCTCACAGGTATCGTTGCGTTGCCTACCTTCATGCTTACGCAAATGGACTACACGTTTTTATGGAGGTACGTTGGATTTACAAACCAGCTTGTTGCGACAGTGATGCTTTGGGCTGGTGCCATGTATCTCGTTAAAAACAAGAAGTTCCACTGGATCTGTAGTCTACCTGCACTCTTCATGACGATGACGGTGGCGACTTATTTATTCTTAGCCCC
This sequence comes from Anaerobacillus sp. ABR4_321, assembly GCF_056158505.1. NCBI lineage: Bacteria > Bacillati > Bacillota > Bacilli > Caryophanales > Bacillaceae > Anaerobacillus > Anaerobacillus sp. ABR4_321. The sequence goes on along the minus strand of NZ_JBSWTK010000001.1, from coordinate 1,357,122 downwards.
AGAAGGATTTGAGCTTCCTTACACTGTTTCTATGATTCTTGGTGGCGTCATCACTTTGATCGTGGGACTATGGTTCGGATATCAAGTCTGGAAAGAGCGTAAAAAGCCAAACTTCAGTGTTGAACAAGTCGCATCATAACATAAAAAAGCTGCTCCCCTTTCTAATGAAGGGAAGCAGCTTTTTGTTTTATAAGAATACAAGTCCAGCTGAAATCACTACGCCACTTACAACTAAGACGATGACACAAAAGCCCATGATGTCTTTTGCTTTTAAACCAGCGATTGCAAGTGCTGGTAGCGCCCAGAAAGGTTGGATAAGGTTTGTCCAGGCATCTCCCCAAGCGACAGCCATGGCTGCCTTTGGAATAGAGACACCAAGCTCTTTCGCTGCATCTAGTACGATCGGTGCCTGCACTGCCCATTGCCCTCCACCAGAGGGAACGAAAAAGTTTACAATTCCTGCACTTAGAAATGTAAAGAAAGGGAACGTCCACTCATTCGATATGGAAACAAACCCTTGCGACATTTGAGCAGCTAGGCCAGAAGCTACCATCATTCCCATGATCCCCGCATAAAAAGGGAACTGAATGATGATGCCACTTGCGCCTTTAACGGCATCTGTAACTGCTTCTAGAAAACGCTTAGGAGTGCCGTGGAATAAGATTCCTAAAAAAAGAAATCCAAAGTTTACAATGTTTAAATTAAGCTGGAAACCATTCGTTATAAAATAATAGAAGAGATAAGATAATCCGACTAACCCCATGATCATGGATAGTACTTTACTGTTCTCGATACGGTCTGCTGGAGTTAGCTCTCCTTCTGCCGTAGCAGCTTGTAGATCCTCTGTCTCAAGTAAGGAACGATCAACGAATACACGCTCTTCTTCTCTAGGTGACATGAAATAATTAATAACCGGAAGACAAAGAAACAATGCCCCCACAATAAGAAGATTAAATAGGGAAAAGATCGTTTCTCCAGTTGAAATCAACCCGATCTGATCTACTGAAAAATGATCAGGTGTCGCAATGGTGAGTGGAATCGATCCTGCTAGTCCACCATGCCAGACGATAAAACCACTATAAGCACTCGCGATTAGTAAACGATAATCTACTTTATCAACTTTCTTAGCAAGTTCCTTTGCATAAAGCGCACCGATCACGAGACCAAATCCCCAGTTAATCCAGCTTGCCATCAGTGAAATTATAGTGACATATACGATTGCTTGTCCGGGTGATTTAGCTAATCCCGCTAGCCACCCTAACCCTCTTTTGAAAATCGGGCTACTTGCAAGAACATAACCAGTCACGAGGACAAGGACCATCTGCATGGAAAATGAAAGTAAATTCCAAAACCCTTCTCCCCAGAATTGAACCATTTGGACTGGTGAACTTCCTGTAAAAATCAAACCAAGACCGAACACAACTAATGTTAACAAAATAACGAATAAGAACGGGTCGGGTAAGTACCTTTGCATCACCCGATTTGATACGGATATTGCTGCTTTTAACATGACTTCAACTCCTCCTACAATCCTTCTCACCCTAACCTCATTCGACATTTTTCTAGGTGACTCCTTCCAATTCATGAAAACGATTACAAACAAAACCTAAATAAGAGGGGAGCTTCTTTTAACCATAAGAAAAACTGTCGAGAAATCTCGACAGCCATTATTTTTTACTATTTAAAAAGTCTTGCACCATATCATGGTACGCCTGCTTAGGATAACTGTTGTAAAAAGAAGTAGAGAGTCTGATCGGATCTCCAAAGAAAAAACGTTCAAACTGCGTTTGCCTTGATCCAAACGCACTCATCCCGATATCCCATGCTATTCTAAACAGCTTCACGCGTTCCTTCGCATCGATATTAGCTCCTTGAAGATATTGACCTAAATCACCTTTGATCTTAGACTCAAAGTCATCTTCAGTTGGTAACGAAATCATGCTGCTCGCACCAAGCAATTGTGTAATTTCGATCAACCTTGGATATGTTTTTGCAAAGTAGTTGTTCGCTGTACGAAGTGGCTTACTGTCTGGCACGCGCGTTCCATAGCGGTTTATTTCACTATTTACTTCTGAAGATAGAAGTAACGCCCTCATGATCTCTAGAGAGACGATGATCTCCGTCATTTTGAGCTTCACGTGTTCAAATTCACTAATCTGAATGGCATCGCACATCGCCTCACACAAACCGAGCAGAAACTCTAATTTCACAACCTGTCTACAAACAGCCTGATATTGAAGAAAAGCATACATACCGGTTTCGGCATCCAAATCACTTAAAACCTGAAAATCTTTATAGAGTATCACACGATTCCAAGGGACCAACACATTGTCAAACACTACAAGTGAATCTCCCTCTTCAAATCTTGCTGCTAGCGGATGGTCAAACGACGATTCACGATATCGGTAGGACTCCCTGCATAAGAACCGAAGTCCTTTCGTATTGGAAGGAATCATGAACCCAAAGATGAATGACTCATCTAAGGTCTGTCCGCTTGGCAGAACGAGAAGCTCATCGGTCAATCCTCCTTGCGTTGCTAGAAGTTTAGCACCATGTATAACAATCCCATCTTTATTTTCTTCAATTACTTTAGCCGCAGTAATCGTAGCATCATCTAAATAGTGTGAGATAGAACGGTTCACCTGAGGATTGATGAAGGTATGTGTGATCGATAGATCCTTCGATTTCGCTAGCTCATAGAGCGCCTTCATGTTTTCTCCCAATGGTCGTTCACCTTTTGATAGATGAGGAGATGCTGCTGCCAATGCCATAACTAATGTATTCATATAATCCGGCGGACGACCAACCAGACCACCATTTAATCTAGCCCAGCTCTGAGTAGCTTTTCTTCTATTTATTAAATCCTCTACAGTTTGAGGTTGATGATACGAGAAGCCATACTTTTCCCCATCATGTGTTGTGTAACTAAACAATTCCTGTTGTTCCGAACAACACTGATAATCATAAAGTTCGGCTTTACTGGCAATGATACCTTTGAAAGGTGCTGATTCAGATAATTTATCCTCACATCTTTTCCCTTCGATCCATACCTCATTCTGGAGGGCATCGATTCTATCGACGAACTGTTTCCCATTAATCAAAAATGCTCCCCCTTTCTAGTACTAGTTTATGCAAATTATGGTGGACATGTGGCAAGGTAGTTACCCATGTTTCTATATAGTAATAGAATTGTGGAATTTGTCCCATAGTTTACTCATGGGGTTTTCAAAGTGGAAAATTTGTGGAACAATGGGAACAGCCTTTTGAAAGGAGCATGTGACTTGAAAAAACTAACTTATTTAATGATAACTGGACTTTTACTTGTTGCGCTTGCAGCTTGTGGAGGAAATGAAGAGAGCAAGGGTAATAGCGAAAACAATACAGAACAAAAATCAGCTGAAGGAAAAGAGGGCTCTGAACAATCACAACCCGAAGTTGATAAAGTAGAAGAAGATAAAGTGATTGCAACTGTAAATGGTGAAGAAATTAAAGGTGAAGACTTCAACGCACTCTACACCCAAAACCAAATGCAGTATCACCAAATGGGCCAAGAGGTTTCTGAAGAACAGCTAACGAAGCTTAAAAAGCAAGTAGCTGAAAGTATGGTAGGCCAAGAATTAATCCTTCAAGCCGCAAACGACAAAGGCTATGAAGCATCAGAAAAGCAAGTAGAAGAAGAACTTGCAAGCTTGAAAGAACAGTATGGCGATGAAAAGAAATTTGAAGCAGCCCTTAAAGAGAGCGGCATGACATTAGATGAACTTAAGAAAGAAATCGCGAAAAATGTTCAATACTCTGCATACGTAGATAAAGAAATTAAAGTCGAAGAAGTAACAGAAGAAGAAATGAAGCAATATTATGAGCAAGCAAAAGAACAAGGTAACTCAGAAGAAATGCCGAAGTACGAAGAAGTAAAAGATCAGATTAAAGAAGGTCTTGAAGGCGAGAAAAAGCAAAAGAAACAGCAAGAGCATATCGAGAAGCTTAAAGAAGACGCTGATATTAAAATCAACGTGTAAAACCTGAAGCCGCCGAGGAATGATCCTCGGCGGTTTTTTCATTGAAGGGAACTAAAGTTCTGCAATTAGGTTATCTATTCAAGGGTCGGTGATAATACAATATGTGGAAACCTATGATACACTTAGATTAGCAAAGTTTAATCTCTAACATTTCTTTTTTTCCACGAACGGAAGGATTAGGGGAGTATGACTGGGAAATTCTTAAATAAGGGAAGAATTTTATGCTTTGGCTTATGTTAATAGTAATATTTCTCCCTTTTATAGCAAGACGAATAGAAAAGCATTTTCAACGATTAATAAAAGAAAAAAATGAAATGAAAGATATCTTCAATGATTGATCGAAAATGAATTAAAAAAGAGGCTGGGACATAACTAGCCTGAAATAACGAAAAAAAGGTTCCGTTCATCGTTTTGTGATGAACGGAACCTTTTTTGGTTGATTCTTTCCAAAAATATTGGGTTACTCTGCACTCATGGCGGTGTACCTTTCTTAAGTTTACCGCCATGAGCGCAAATCCTATTTCATTTTTGACATTCTCTTTCCCTCTTAGGGACATCCTATTGAAACCCAAAATAGCCTTCAGATAGCCAAAAACTGGTTCCACATCAACTTTTCGTTGACCGTAGAGTTCCCCTGTTTTTTCGTCCGAAAGCAGCTCTTTTACCTTATTCTTTTGTTGTTCCCACTTAGTATTGTAATAGATTCTCCGATTCGTGCCTTCTTTGGTCTTTGTACATTGTTGACGCAAGGGACAACCGGTACAATCTTCGCATACATAAACGTTAAATTCTCGTTTGAAGCCACTCCGGTCAGTGCGATGAGAGACGTAACGGAACGGCAACGCTTTTCCATTTGGGCATATGAATAAATCTTCTTCTTCATTGTAGTCCCAGTTGGATACGCGAAACGTATCTTTCCTAACGCTCTTCTTTTTCTCTTTGCGATAGGTATTGTACGTGATGAGAGGGATTCGCTTCCGATTTTCAAGGACATCGATGTAGTTTTCTTCGCTTCCATAACCGGCATCCGCAACGATATACGTTGGAAGTTCAAAGAAATCATTCTCCACGCGATCTAGAAAGGGACGAAATGTGCGCGTGTCCGTTGGGTTCGGGAAGATATCGTAAGCGAGCGTATATTGCCCCTCCGTCGCAACCTGGAGATTGTAACCGGCTTTGAGTTGCCCATTTCTCATGTAATCATCTTTCATGCGCATGAACGTGGCATCGTGATCGGTCTTTGAATAACTGTTCCGTTCTTTGAAGATGGTCATATCGTTTTCATATTTTGTTTTGCGCAATACGAAATCCTTCATTTGTTTAAGGAATTGCTTTGGTCCTTTTCGCTCTGAACGAAGCTTTTTTCGTTCGGTTATATCGGCACTGGATTCAATCTTTTCGTTATATTCTTCGACTTTTTCTTCTAGCTTTTCTTCTATTTTAGAAAGTTCTTTGATGGAAAGTTGTTCTGGATTTTCTCGTTCGATTTCGGGAATGACTTCGTTTTCGATCAACTCATCGTACATCGCATTCGACTTTTTGATCAGACTCTCGCTGTACCTTTCAACAGCCTTGCGCCACACAAATGTAAACTTATTGGCATTCGCTTCGATTTTTGTACCATCAATAAAGATCGCTTCATGATCAATAAGGTCTTTTTGAACGAGCTGACAACGAAACTGCACGAAACACTGACGAAGAAGTTCTTTGACTTCGGGGTGGACACGAAACCGATTGATTGTGCGGTAACTGGGTTCATACCCTTGCGCCAACCACATCATCCGAACACTATCTTTGAGGAGGCCTTCGATCTTTCTTCCTGAAAAAGCCGATTGCGTGTACGCACACAAAATGACTTTCATCATCATGCGAGGATGATAAGCTGGACATCCTGTATCACGCAAGAATCCAGTAAAAGCTTCATCTGGAATCTGTTCGACCAACTCATGGACGGAATAGGCGATATCATTTTCTTGTAATTTCATTTCTAAATCCAGGGGCAAAATCACTTGATTCATGTTATAATCTTTAAACATAAGGGCACCTCCGATGGTTATTGTGTGGTAACTCTAATTTTATCAGAGGCTGTCCTTATATTAATGTTAAATTAAGATGAAAAAATAGAAAGAGTGGCCCCTCGGACAATTTTATTGTCCGAGGGGCCACTCTTATTTTAATTTACTGGGTTTTGTCCCAGCCTCTTTTTAAGTTGGAATAAAACCTTAAACAAGTTCTCGGTCCCAGTGACGGTGTTTTGCAACAGCATTCGCAAATTCCTTTGCAAAGTCTTCTGGATTATCACCCACGACGACTCCCGCACTGCCTCTCATGTTATTATTTTCTAACCATTTCGCACCTTCATGTGTTCCACCGATCGGTTTGAAATGAGAAAATGCTTCATTAATAAAGTAGTTTGCTTTTTGATAAAAGGCTTTGTTTTCGTTATCCCCGCCTACTGCATAAATCGCATCGAAGAGCACGGATTCACTCGTTAAGAATGTATGATCGATTTCAGCCTCAGCACCATCGTTCCCTTTCTTCACGCCGAGTTTATCACTGATGAGCTCTGGCATAATGCCTTGTTCCTTCAACTCATCAAGAACAGCGATCAGTTCTTTACCATTAAAGCCATCGTCGACGATCACACCGACTTTGCGAGTATCAGGCTCAAACTTTGTATTGATCTGACTGAGAGCAGGAGAAGCTTTCGTTACATCTGATCCACCTTCTCTAGGTGCTTCAGCTCCAATGTTTTGTGCAACTGATGTAGCAAGATCAAGATTCACATTCCCTAGCATGTTCACCACTTGCTGCTGAACGGACTTACTTTCAACTTTACCTAGCTCAAAGCTAAATGCATTCATAATGTGCTCTTTCTCAACATCACTCATACTGTTCCAGAACAACGTAGCTTGAGAGAAGTGATCTTTAAAGCTCTCACTTCGAGCTCGAATCTTATGACCCTCTACTTTTTCTTGGTAATGTACATACCCGCCTTCTTCTTCTGTTGCCGGCTCCGGTTGATTACCAGCAAGAGAGTTCTTGTGGTAGCTAACCTGACCTTTATTTATCGTTTGACGCATGAACCCATCTCTCTGATTATTATGGAATGGGCAAACCGGCTTATTAATCGGCAGTTCATGATGGTTTGCACTTCCAAATCTGTTGATCTGTGTATCAGTGTAAGAGAACAAACGTCCTTGTAATAGCGGGTCGTTTGAGAAGTCGATTCCCTTCACGACGTTCCCCGGATGGTAGGCAACCTGTTCATTTTCTGCAAAAACATTCTCTACGTTACGGTTTAGCACCATCTTTCCAACAATTTTGACAGGGACATCTTCTTCAGGCCAAAGCTTCGTTGGATCGAGCACATCAAAATCAAACTTGAACTCATCTTCTTCTTTGATGATCTGTAGGCCTAGCTCCCATTCAGGATAGTCTCCATTATTGATAGCTTCTAGTAAGTCAGCACGATGGAAATCAGCATTTTTACCAGAAAGCTTTTGTGCTTCATCCCAAACAAGAGAGTGAACGCCTAGCTTTGGCTTCCAATGGAACTTAACGAAGTTTGCTTCTCCTTTTGCATTCACAAGACGGAATGTATGAACGCCGAATCCTTCCATCATACGAAAGCTTCTTGGAATCGCACGATCAGACATCGCCCACATCGCCATGTGTGCTGATTCCTGATTATTTGCGATGAAATCCCAGAATGTATCATGCGCTGATGCTGCTTGTGGGATTCCAGTATGAGGTTCTGGTTTTACAGCATGCACCAAGTCTGGAAACTTAATCGCATCTTGAATGAAGAAAACCGGAATGTTGTTTCCTACTAAATCGAAATTCCCTTCATCTGTATAAAAACGTGTCGCAAATCCCCTCACGTCACGTACCGTTTCAGAAGAACCTTTAGAGCCAGCAACGGTAGAAAAACGAACAAATACAGGTGTTTTCCTAGATGGATCTTTTAAAAATTCAGCATCTGTTAACTCTTCTAACGATTCGTATACTTGAAATTCACCGTGAGCTGAAAACCCTCGCGCATGAACAGCTCGTTCAGGAATACGCTCATGGTCGAAGTGTGTCATTTTTTCTCTAAAATGAAAATCCTCCATCAATGTTGGTCCACGCTCACCAGCTTTAAGTGAGAATTCATCTTCAGATACCTTTTGCCCTTGATTCGTGGTCATCTTACCTTCGTCTGTCGTGCTATATTTTTCTAATTGTTCTTTTTTCTTGTTATGCTCGTCACTCATTCTTAGTTCTCCTCCTCTAACGAAATATGTAAAAAATCGTCTACATGGTGAATCCCCTCTCTCTCCCAAAATAAAACATTTTTTTAGAAAAATGATCTCCACCTTAAAATTGATAAAAGATTAGGAACATACGTTCTAGACTAGGGTATTGAAATGAGCTATACTATAATGGTGATGACAGCATTCTACTAACTAAAAAGGAGCGTGTATTTAATGAAGCAACAAGCAGTTCCATACTTTACATTTGAAGGCACAGCGAAAGAAGCATTGAACTATTATAAGGAAGTTTTCGGTGGTGAAATTACAGATCTCCAAACTTTCGGAGATGCAGACTTCGAAACCCCTCCAGGCATGGACGACCGTGTTATGCATGCCCGCTTTAGAAGCGATGGCCTTTACTTCATGGTCTCTGATACGTTCGACAACCAGAATGTAGCTGTAGGAAATAACATTTCTTTAGCACTAGAGCTCGATTCTGAAGAAGAAATCAACGAGATCTATGGACGATTGAAAGAAAGAGGAACTGTCAAAATGGAGCTTCAAGACACGTTTTGGGGAGCAATCTTCGGAAAAGTTAAGGATGCATACGGAATTACGTGGGATTTGAACTTTGAAAAGGCGAAAGCAAAGTAATAATTGAGTGAATGAAAGCCTGTCACGGAGAGTGACGGGTTTTTTTACGGGGTTTTTGTGTGGGATGTGGCTGGAGCGGGGGTGCAAGCGGGTTTTGAAAAGCTAAAAAGAGCCGTTATCCGCGATATTCCGAATATATCCGCGAAAATTTGATTATATCCGCGATTTTGAGGATATATCCGCGAAATCACCTTAGATATCCGCGAAAAAAGTTATTTATCCGCGAAACTCTGAACCTTCACTTTTTCTAGCTGGTATCTACGGCCTTTATTAGTACCAGAATAATTTAGATTAAGCCCTCTTAACAACCTCGTAGCTGCATCACTAGACTCCATCTTCAAAAACCTTCTTACCTCTTGATTCGTAACCCATTCATCCACCAACAAAGCATAATCCCTCAGCGCTTCCAGATGAGCATCCCTCGAAACCTCTCCACAATTCATACAACACCACCTCCCATGGAGTCTCTTCATCGGTAAATAGCCACATCGAGGACAGTGAACGCCATCTAAAAGATCAGACCGGGTAAGAGAGAACCTCTTTAAAACATTGATTTCAAGTGGGGTGTGGTGCTTTACGAGCAGGCGTCCTAATCTTTTCAACTCCTTTATCGATAGCATTTCATTCTGATACTTCCTATCAAACTCTTTTATTTTTGTAGGAAGGTAATCACTTTTAATCACTTGAGTAGCTATTCTTTTTACTTCGTTCGTTGCTTTAACAACTGTGCTTTTATTACTTATAACGACGAGGGTTTCAATAGGTAGACCGGAAATTCGATGCTGCCTCATAAACGTTAGTAATTGTATCTGCTGTCGCCTAACCTGGGTTAAGGGATCCGGGAATGCTTCTTCCACCTCACCATTCCTTGACGTTCTAATAAGTTGGTTAAAAACTGGATCAAATAACAAAGTGCCAGAAATATTTTTAACTTCTATCACTAGTAAGTAATACTGAGTTACCACCAATGAGTCGATTTGGAAATAAAATGAGCCGTTAGCGATGCGAATATCATGATAAACGGTATGGTCTTTGCTATTCAGAAAACTAAGCGGAAAATCTAGCGAACGTTCTCCTTGAAAACCAGCTTTATGAATCGCTACTTGTTCTCTGACTTCTTCTATTATTGGCAGGTGTGCAGGGAGACGTTTCATAAGAGCAGTTAGTTTGAGGAGATAATGCGGGGTGTTTCGATTTTTGGCTATCACGTTTTCTTCAGTCCTTTCATCTATTCACCTAACTAACATTCTCCTCAACTCCCTCCACTCCTCCTCAATAAAAAAGACCCCCCTCCAAAAGAGGGAAGCCTTCGTGCTATTCAATATCCAAATCCGTTACTGCGCCTTTGGCAGAGGAAGATACTAATCTTGCATATTTTCCTAGAATACCAGTTTTGTAACGTAATTCTGGTCTGACCCATTCCGCTTTACGTCTTTCAAGTTCGAGATCTGTTACGTTGAAATTGATTTCTTGCGTATCGCTGTCGATCGTAATTGTGTCGCCTTCTTTTAGCAATCCGATCGGGCCGCCAACGAACGCTTCAGGAGAAACGTGGCCGATCACGAATCCGTGAGAACCACCAGAGAATCGACCGTCAGTTAGCAGCGCGACTTTTCCGCCGAGACCTCTACCGACGATCATCGCTGTGATCGAAAGCATCTCAGGCATTCCAGGTCCGCCCTTTGGTCCAACGTTTCGAATAACGAGAACATCGCCTTCTTTGATCTCGTTGTTTTCAATCGCGGTTGTTGCTTCTGCCTCACTGTCGTAAACACGTGCTGGGCCTTCGAAACGACTGATTTTCTGGCCAGACATTTTGGCAACGGCACCTTCAGGGGCTAGGTTACCTCGAAGTACGACAAGTGGACCGTTCGGCTTAATCGGATCGTTGAGGGGCTTGATGACGACTTGTCCTTCCGTTAGAGACTCCACTTCAGCTAAATTTTCAGCGACCGTTTTACCCGTAACAGTGAGACAATCTCCGTGGAGAAGACCATGTTCATGAAGCAACTTCATGACTGCTGGGACCCCGCCGATTTCATATAGATCTTGCATGACATATTTACCGCTCGGTTTCATATCAGCAATGTGGGGAACGCGCTCACGTACAGTTTCAAAATCATCGAGAGTAAGGTCAACACCAGCTGAATGCGCCATTGCAGTTAGATGAAGAAACGCATTTGTCGATCCTCCAAGTGCCATGACAACGGTAATCGCATTTTCAAAAGCTTTCTTTGTCATGATGTCGCGTGGGTAAATATCCTTTTCTAACAGATTCACGACTAATTCCCCTGCTTGGCGACATTCTGATTCTTTGTAGTCGTTAACGGCAGGTGTTGAAGAAGAACCTGGGATACTCATGCCGAGCGCTTCAACAGCAGATGCCATCGTATTCGCCGTGTACATTCCTCCACATGCCCCTGCTCCTGGGCAGGCATTGCATTCTACTTTGTGTAGTTCTTCTTCATTAATATTTCCTTCTTGATATTGGCCGACTGCTTCGAACGAAGAAACGATGTCGATGTCGTTTCCGTTCAGCTTTCCGGGCTGAATCGTACCGCCATATACATAAACGGAAGGGATGTTCATTCTTCCGATCGCCATCATACATCCCGGGGTCGTTTTATCACATCCGCCAATCGCTACGATACCATCTAAGCGTTCAGCATTTGTAACCGTCTCGATTGAATCAGCGATAATTTCACGGCTAGGAAGAGAATAAAACATGCCTTCATGTCCCATCGCAATCCCATCTGATACCGTGATCGTATTGAAGATCATAGGGGCTCCACCATTATCTCTAGCCCCGCCTTTCGCTTCCCTAGCAAGCTTATCGATATGTACGTTACACGGCGTTACTTCGCTCCATGTACTTGCTACGCCGATCATAGGCTTTTTAAAATCCTCATCTGTAAATCCAACCGCTCGAAGCATAGAGCGATTTGGAACCCTGTTGACACCCTCACTGATCACTTTACTTCGGATGCGTAAATCTTTTTTTTCTGTCATTCATCTCACCCTTTCTCCTTGCGTGAAAATTAATAATTTTGTTTATTCAAAATTTATATTCTTTGATAATACTAGTTTTCAGCTCCTTCTGCAAACCATTATCAGAATTTTTACGAAACATTTCATAGTAAGCGTTTTCTAACCAATTATTACCTGAAGAAATGTCTTTTGATTAAACGCATAACATGTTACTATTAAGTCACATAATAAATGTTACCTTTAAGTCACATGATAAGTTGGGGTGATAAAATTTGACCAATGATGAGGAGTTAACCGCGACCTTTAAAGCACTAACTCATCCTACAAGGAGAGAAATTCTCGACCTATTGAAAGACGGCCCAAAAACGACCGGGTATTTAGATGAGCAGTTTGAAGACATTAGTCGTTATGCGGTCATGAAACACCTATCTCAACTAGAAGAAGCGAATTTGGTCCTTGTACGGCGAGAAGGGCGTTCGAGGATGAATTACTTGAACGCAGTTCCGATTCAACAAATGTATAACCGCTGGATGGACAAGTATCAGGCAATGAACGCTTCTTCCCTATTATCATTAAAATCTACTCTTGAAAGGGGTACAAACAAAATGGAAACTCAAGGATATAAGCACGACACATTTCAAATCGAGCAAGAAATTCGTATTCAAGCACCGATCGACCAAGTGTTTAAATCGCTAACAGAAGATATCAATTCTTGGTGGGCATATCGACTTTGCGGGGAAGGATCGACCCTCTCTTTTGAGCCAGAGGTTGGCGGTCGTTTTATAGAAGTCGGCGCATCGGGTGAGGCAGGCGCGTTATGGGGAACGATTACGTTCATCAACGCACCGTATGAGATTCGATTAAATGGCTTATTGGGCATGCAAGGAGCAGTTAATAGTGCATATAGCTATAAGCTTCGTGAAGAAGATGGAGAAACCGTCATTGCGTTATCTCATCATGCTTCAGGCTTACTTGATCCTGAATGGCACTCTGCCCATGATGGAGGCTGGAAGGAACTACTCGGTACGTTCTTAAAACAGTATGTAGAAGAAGGTATGACATATCGTGAGCTTCAAAAATGATGGTGATTAAAACTGAACGAGTCATCAACCGTGATCCGTCTGTCGTATTCGACTATATCTCGAACTTCGAAAATAACCCTGTCTGGCAAGGCGGAATGATTGAAGCAGCTTTCACTTCTGAAGGCCCACTTCAGGAAGGGTCAACTTACGACCAAACCGCAACGTTTCTAGGCAAACGAATCATCACCTCATTCGTTGTCACTCGTTTTGAACCGAATACGTGTATTCAAATAGAAAGTGTAACGAGCACGTTTCCGATCAAAGTAACGAGGTCTGTTGAAGCGGCTGAAGAGGGGTGTCTAGTAAGGGCAGTTGTTGAAGGTAATCCTGGCGGGCTTTTCAAGCTCGCAACTCCTCTGTTAAAAAAGATGGTGCACCGTTCAGTTGATCAAGATTATCAAAACTTAAAAAACATTCTAGAAAAGCCGGTTCTCGAGTAGAACCGGCTTTGTTTTGGTGTCTTATAGAACACCAGGTTCAAACGTTTTACAATCGGTTTCCTCACTGTTGCTCGCTTTCTTCCCCTTGTGACTCACAACATAGATTTCGTCCGCCTCGCATTTTCTACCATCACGGTTATGAACACAGTTTGCAACCTCACATAGTACATCTAATGCCATGTTTCTCACCTCCTTATGGTTAAGATGAGCATAAAGTATTTTTTTCATGCAGGTGGCACCGTTTATCCTCGCTATCTTCACAATAGACAAATATAACCTGATTTTTTTACGGCGTTACATGATATGATGGTAGAAATATTATGAGATTGAGGGAACAGCTATGTGGAGAAATAAAAATGTATGGATTCTCTTAATGGGGGAATTTGTTGCCGGGCTTGGACTATGGCTTGGTATCATCGGTAACCTTGAATTTATGCAAGAAAAAGTACCATCAGATTTTATGAAAGCCGTCATTCTAGCAGCGGGACTGTTAGCTGGTGTTGCGATCGGTCCACTTGCCGGACGAATAACGGACCAAGTTAAAAAGAAAACCGTCATGCTTATGGCTGGATTTGTACGTTCATTGAGCGTTGTTTTTATGTTGATCGCGATCCAGACCGGATCTGTTCTCTGGATGGTTGTTTTCTTAGTAATGGTTCAACTGGCAGCAGCTTTTTATTTTCCTGCACTTCAGGCAGCCATTCCTCTTATCGTGAAAGAAAAAGATTTACTTCAGATGAACGGAGTCCATATGAACGTCTCTACATTATCACGGATTCTAGGAACAGCAGTTGCAGGGATCTTTCTTGCGATCATGTCTCTCAGTATGATGTACGCAATGTCGTTAGTCGCTTATTTACTGTTGTTCGTTTTAACCTTTTTCATAAAAATTGATGAAAACAAAGAAACGGGAGCTGCTATTTCTAAAGGTCAGAGCGGGTTTAAAGACTTGTTCCCTATCGTGAAAGAGCTACCGATCGTCATGATGACGCTTATCATGACGATGGTTCCATTGTTATTCATCGGGGGATTTAACCTGTTGGTCATCAACATAAGTGAACTACAAGACAATACATTGATTAAAAGCTGGATCTACACAGCTGAAGGCATCGCATTTATGATTGGAGCATTCACTGTAAAACGCTTCGCTCATAACTTATCTCCGTACACCATTTTGTTTGTATTTTCATTTATTATCGGATTGTCACAGCTCTTGTTATTCTTTGCATGGGTTCCTGTACTTTCTGTAGTTGCATTTGCAATCTTTGGATTTTCAGTCGGATGCTTTTTTCCAACTGCTGCGACGATCTTCCAAACAAGAGTACCAAAAGAATACCACGGAAGGTTCTTTTCGTTCCGAAACATGCTCGACCGAATCATCTTCCAAGTTGTGCTCTTGTTAACAGGTCTTATGTTAGATTTGATCGGCTTGCAGTTGATGTGCGTTATGTTCGGTATCCTATCAATCACAATTACCGTTACCTTTTTCACAAAATATAAAGCTGGTCAAAAAGCCAATTTAACAATCAAAGTAAGCTAACTACTCAACTTTCGAACCAAACAGAGGGAAATTGTATACACTATGTTAGGACTACTATAGAGTAGGCGATTTTCAATGGACAATCAAACAAAGGCTGTATTAGGTTCCTGGATTCAAGCGATAGGAACCATTTTGGCTGCAACTGGAAGTACACCATTTAAATCATTGAGTGACGAGCTAAAGAATGCCCTTAACCTGATTGGAAACGTCATGCAAGGTACAGGCAATGCTTTGATTGCAGATACCGTTGAAACCTTTAATCTGAATAAAGTAGGAAACCAGATTCAAGCGGTTGGTAATTCAACAGTTGTCGCTGGCATCCTCATAGACAGTAATTCACGCATCAGTCAGATCCTCAATATTGATGGAAACTGGCTCCAGGCGCTTGGAGGAAGTGCATCGCTTGGGGATGCTTTCGAACAAACGCCTTCAGAGGAACAACTTTATAATATCTATGGGAACTTACTTCAGGTCATCGGTAACTCACTCCAAGCTGTATCAGGAGCCCAAGAACTTAAAGGCAAAGAAGCACAGAATCTCAATGTAGTGGGTAGTTGGATCCAAGCAGTTGGATCTGTCATTTCAGCCATCGGCCAAACTAAATATCCGTAAATAAAAAAATCCCTGGTGGAAGCACCAGGGGTTTTAGCATTATCGCAGTAGCGTTAAGAATTCCTTCATAAATTGTGGCAAGTCAGGCCATGCTTGTCCTGACACAAGATTACGATGCGTGTGGACCTGTTCTTCGCTATATGTAGCGCCACAAGCTGTAACGTCTGGTTTACATGCTGGGTAAGCTGTATACTCTCTTCCTTCCATCACATCAGACACGACACTCAGCACTTGTGCTGCGTGGCATATCGCTCCTACAGGCTTATTTTCTTCAAAAAAGTGACGTAGAATATTCGGCACATGCTCATCAAGTCGGATATACTCTGGTGCACGTCCACCTGGAATGATCAATCCATCAAAATCAGAAGGATCGATTTCTTTAAATGAAGTATGCGCTTCGATTCCATATGCAGGCTTTTCTACATACGTCTCCATCTCTCCAGTGAAATCGTGACAAACCGTCTGCAATTTCTTCGCTGATGGGGCAGCAATCGTCACTTCTAACCCTTCCTCTAGACAACGATAATACGGATAGAAAACTTCAAGCGCTTCGACAGCATCGCCAGTGATCATCAACACTTTTTTGCTCATTGAAAAGCACCTCCACCTTAGTTATTACGTCAATTCCATACCCTTATTTTGAAATGAACTAACTCAAATAACGTTTTATTTAAAACCGTTTTTACATTATATAAGGAAATAGTGAGTGCATATATCGAAACATCCCGAAATTGGGATTAGCAAAAGCGTTCACGGCGAGGAAAAATTCAGCAAGAAAGCGGCTCCGTTCAATCAGACAATCAAAAAATGAAGCATCTACTTAAAATAGTAAGATCCCCTCCTGCATCAGAGGGGATCTGTTTTAATTCATACCTTTATATCTCAACCTACCAATCAATCTCTTTACGATCTCTATAGAACTTCCCTGTCGTTTTCACATCTCCAAGAGAAAGCCATACCGCAGTATCCGCCCCATCGGTCACAGATCTCATTGCACCTTCTCCGCCCATAGCTGTTTTAACCCAGCCTGGACACATAGCATTGACTTTGATCCCTTTATCTCGAAGCGCATCGGCTAATTGAATCGTAACGATGTTCAATGCGGCTTTAGATAATGAGTAAGCAGGATGTGACTCTCCAATGCTGTTACCAGAACCAAGACCGCTCGATACATTGATAACTCGGCCGTCTTCACTATTCTTAAGTAAAGAAATCAATGCCTGCGTTAAATATAATGGACCGTACGTATTCGTCTCCATCGTTTTTGAAAGAGTTTCACGGTCAAGTTCCAATACAGTAAAATCTTGATCGATGAAGATTCCTGCATTGTTAATGAGAATATCGAGTTTATGAAAATCTTTGTAAACTTCGCTATACAGATGCTTTATACTACTATCACTCGTTATGTCTAGTTCATAAAAATGAACGTCGAGGCCCTCGTCTTTTAAATCCTTCATCGCTTTTACGCCTTTATCTTTATCTCTTGCAGTCATGAGAACTGTGACGCCTTGCTTCCCTAACTGCCGTGCGATTTCAAAACCTATCCCTCTATTTGAACCAGTTACAAGTGCAGTTTTCGTACCCAATTGCCTCAACTCCTCATGTCCTAAGTAGGTATCTCATATCCTTTCCACAAATCGCTTCGAAAAAAACGTGTTGGACGACGGAAATATATTTTTTACAATTCTATCAATAAGTATAGCCCGAGAATCTAAACGAAAAAACCACCTTTAGTGGTGGTTTTAGTTCGTAAACATTCCATGTAACGCGCCAAGTAAAGTAAAGACAACAAGGTGATCGCCTATCGCAATATAGAAAGCTCTTCTACTCATCAATCCAAACCTGTGGTTCTTCAAATATACAAATGTGATGATCGTACCAATTAAGAGCCCTATCCCTAACCCCGATAATATTCCAGTCGTTCCGCTTATCGAAACAAATAACGCTACGATGAATGAAGAGACGAATGCCGTTATCACCGCAATGACATATTTCAATGGACCTGCTGAAGCTTGTTGTAAAAATTGTTCATTTCCACTTTTCTTTTTATCGGATAATAACACTGAATAATAAATGCCTCCATAAATCATATAAAGTAGTCCACCTGCAATAATACCGATAATACTGATCGACAACACTCTAATTCCCCCTATTCATTTAGGCTCAATCGCTAAACCGATTGCCTTTATTTTACAGTTAACACGTAAAGACCCTTTCTCCTGTTCTAATTGAACAAGCTCAATCGGGTTACTAAGATACCGATATCCACTCTTAGGTAACCAGATGCTATATAATTCTGAATAACACTCGATGATTTTACTTCTCTCTTGATAATCGAGGAGTTCATCGAATTCATACAACACATGATTTCCACCATTAAACTCTCCAACCACTTCATCACTCGTAGTCATATGCTCTGATTCCTCTAGCCCTATACAGCACTCATAGAGGCTTTTTTCTGGAGGTGTAATGTATGGGTTGTTCTTAGGTACTCCAAACATTAACAGTTCAACAGCGGAATAACCTCTAGCATTAGTCCAGTGATAGAGTTCCGCCCACACATCTTGAACTCCCTCCGTATAAGGACCTTTGCTATAGCGTTTAACAGTTACATAGCTGGATAAGGAAACAGTCTTTACATTGGATAGATCTAAATAACTAAATTCATTATAAGTGCTTGGTTCAAAGTTCTCTTTCATATTATTGTTATAAAGTTTAGATTTCTTGCTATCTTGGTACTCTCTAGCAAAACGATCCAAGTATGCTCCTTCTCGCCACTTTTTTGGATTGGTATGAAAATAATCGTTAAATGAATAGGTGAAATAGGACAATGAGGAAAAACCACATTGATGAGCAATCGTTGTAATCGACATCGTAGGCTCGTAAATTAGAAAATGAGCAGCTTTTTCTAATCGGAGTCTTTTAATATAACTTGCTGGTGATTCCCCAATTATCTTCGTAAACAATCGCTGAAAGTAATATGGAGAATAGGTAGAGATCTCAGCAAGGGTATGTAATGGTAATGATTCTGTTAAATTTGCTTCAATGTATTCTAGTACTTTACTTACATGCTTCGTTTGTTCTGCATCTGTATTCACGATAAAACTCCTTTACGTTCAGCCTATAGATAGTATCGGCTAATCAGACATGTTGTCATAAGTTTATCACGATAAAAAAACGGACTCGAGGTTGTTGAGTCCGTTTTGGTGCTAAAAGAAGCGAATATAATTAGAGCTGTGGTCGTTTGATTGAATGTAATGTGAATAGTTTTGTACTAAAAAAAGACATAAAAAAACCACCAACATATGTATTGGTGGAGACGGTGGGAGTCGAACCCACGTCCAGAAATATCGGCACTTAAGCTTCTACGAGTGTAGTCGTTATATTAGCGTTTCACTACAATTCTGCCTAACGACAGGCTTCCTTGCAGCTAGTCTGATTGATCTCTTCCAACTTTCCTCAGACGGTGGATCGTTGGCGTATCCCACTTAAGTTGAGTCCCTTACCCTACCACATGGGCGATGGAGGGAGGAACCGCAAAGCAGTTTATGCTGCTAGTGCGAAGTTGTTGTTTTCTTTGCCAATTATAGGCGTGGCGTTTTTAACGTAGCTCGCCAACTCGACTCGCGACTTAAGCTCGACCTATCCCTGTCGAATCCGTAACGTCCCCATGTGAATGAGAACCGAAAACGGGAAGCGCTTATCGCTTATTAACTTGTTTCGGTACTTTTTAGTATAACATATGAGCGTTTGTAATCAACTGGAAATTATATCTTCTGACGCTCTTTCAGAGCTTTGTCGATCTCACGCTTCATTGTTTTTTGTTTTAAATCTTGACGCTTATCATACTTTTTCTTACCTTTTGCAAGACCTATTAGAACTTTGGCATATCCGTTCTTTATATAGAGCTTTAAAGGAATAAGCGTATAGCCTTGCTCTTTCGTAAGTCCGATCAGTTTGTCGATTTCTTTACGCTTCATCAGTAGCTTACGAGTACGTGTAGGATCATGGTTATATCTGTTCCCTTGCTCATACTCATTGATGTGCATATTGATCAAGTAAACTTCGCCCTTACGAATGATCGCATGAGAATCCTTTAGGTTCACGCGTCGTGCTCGGATGGATTTAATTTCAGTTCCTTGTAAAACAAGCCCTGCTTCGTACGTTTCTTCAACTGAATAATCATGTCTTGCTTTCTTATTTTGAGCAATAAGATTTCCATCACCTTTTGGCATGACCGTTCCCCCTCTCAAGCGTCAAAAACCAGTATAACAAGATGGTCAGAATAAGTCAAGATGACTCATTCCGACCAGCTGTAGTTATCGTTTACCTGGCTTACGTTTTTTCTTTTTGGATTTCTTGGTGCCTTGACTGTTTTTCGGCGGTGTGAACTTCCGCTTCTTAGCACCAGCATCCGTCGTTTTGTTGGACTTACCACGTTTCTTACGCTTACCACCCTGGATCACCTTCGGACTTTCTTTACGGCGACGCTGCTTCGGTGGCTTCATGCCGACGATTTCAAAATCAATCGCGCGTTCATCAACATTAACGTTTTGGACACGAATCGAAATCTCGTCACCGATTCGATAAACATTCCCTGTCCGTTCACCGATCATGGCGTACGCGCCTTCGTCATAGTGGTAATAGTCGTCGGTTAAGTAACTCACATGGACGAGGCCTTCGATCGTGTTAGGAAGTTCAACAAACAGGCCGAAGTTCGTAACGCCACTGATCACACCTTCAAACTCTTCCCCAACTTTATCTTCCATAAACTGCGCTTTCTTCAGATCATCCGTTTCACGCTCGGCATCGACAGCTCTTCTTTCCATTGCTGAAGCATGCTGGGCAATTTCTCCAAGGGCAGCTTGCCACTTCTCACGTGTTTGGTTGTCTACCTTCTTCTCAAATAGATACGTACGGATCAAACGGTGTACGATCAAGTCAGGATAACGACGGATTGGAGAGGTAAAGTGAGTATAGAAATCAGTCGAAAGACCAAAGTGCCCCAGGCTTTCAGGGAAGTACTTGGCCTGTTGCATCGAACGAAGCATGATCTTACTAATGACTGCTTCTTCTGGCTCACCTCTTACTTCCTCTAATAATTCTTGAAGTGCACGAGGGTGTACGGTATTCGCATTACCTCGAATCGCATACCCGAAGTTTGTAATGAACTCAAAGAACGTATCTAGCTTTTCAGAGTCGGGATCTTCGTGAATACGATACATAAACGGAACATCCATCCAGTGGAAATGCTGCGCGACCGTTTCGTTAGCTACGAGCATGAATTCTTCGATAAGACGCTCAGCTACAGATCGTTCTCTCAAAACGATGTCTTGTGGGCTGCCTTCATCATCCACAAGAACCTTTGCTTCAGCGAAGTCAAAGTCGATCGCGCCTCGCTCGAAGCGGTTTTTGCGCAGGATTTCAGCAAGTTCACCCATACCATCAAAGAACGGTACGAGCGATTTATATCGTTCGATTACCTCATCATCTTCACGATTTAATATTTTCCGCACATCCGTGTATGTCATGCGTTCAGTCGTTTTGATCACACTTGGGAAGATTTCATGATGAACGACTTCACCACCAGGGGTGATTTCCATCTCACAAGAAATCGTTAAGCGGTCGACCTGTGGATTCAAACTACAGATTCCATTTGATAAACGGTGCGGAATCATGGGAATGACGCGATCCACGAGGTAAACGCTCGTCCCTCTTTCTAACGCTTCTTGATCGATCGGTGAGTTTTCTTTTACGTAATAGGTGACATCTGCGATGTGAACGCCAAGCTTGTAATTACCATTCGATAATTTTTCAACGTTAACAGCATCGTCAAGGTCCTTTGCATCTGCACCATCGATCGTTACAATCGTTTCGTTTCGAAGATCTCGTCGACCTTCAATTTCTTTCTCATCGATCTGATCGGGCGTGTTTGTCGCTTGTTCCATAGCAGCATCAGGAAATTCTCCCGGAAGCTCATGTTTGTGGATGATAGAAAGAATATCAACACCAGGATCATTTTTATGACCGAGGATTTCCGTTATCTTTCCTTCCGCACTCATTCTTCCTTCAGGATATTTTGTAATCTCTACTACTACCTTGTGACCATCAACGGCTCCAGCAGTCGAGCCTTTTGGAATAAAAATATCATGCGGGATTCGTTTGTCATCCGCTATCACAAAACCAAAGTGCTTACTATCAGAATATGTTCCGACGGTTCGCTTCACACCACGCTCGATGATTCTAATTACGGTTCCTTCAGGACGAGAGCCTGAGGATTTAGAATGCAAACGCACGATAACACGGTCACCGTTCATCGCTCCGTTCAAATCGCCTTGATTAATGTAAACATCCTTCTCATCCGTTTCGCCTTCAGCGAGTAGAAACGCAAATCCTTTCGCATGAACCTGAAGTTTACCACGAACGAGGTTCATCTTCTCTGGTAAACCATATCGATTCGTGCGGGTCCTCACAATCAAACCATCGTCTTCCATCATATTTAACGTTTGAACGAAATCTTTGAATTCACTCGAATCTTGAATACCGAACACTTCTTCAAGTTCTTTAACCGTTAATGGTTTATATGCCTCGTCTTTCATGTAGCTCAATATTTTTTGTACATGTTCTTCTGCCATATCGTTTCACCTTCCTTCAAACAAATTAACGTATTATTCTTTCCAGTCGAGTCCGTTAAGAAATTCAAGGACATCCTTATGAAGGACTTCTTTTTCTTTTCCTAACGTGATGACATGTGTTGAATTCTCATACCATTTTAAGCTTTTCTCATCAGATTCGATATTGTCATGGATGACATTCGCACTATCCGTATTGATCATTTCATCGTGTCTCGCTTGGACGACAAAAGCGGGTGCATAGATCATATCGATGTTATCTCTTACATCGTAGATCAAATCTCGTAATTCACCTAGTGTATTCATCGGTGTTTCTTTGAACGCTTCCATTTCCTCTTCAATCTGTTCAGGAGATTTACGCTCGTATTTCTTATATTCTCTCGCATATGCGAGTACGCCCTCATACATCGTTTCTTCGTCTTTCATATCCATCGGGGCACACATGGGTACGATTCCCTTTACAGGAACAGTATAGCCGAGCTTTAGGGAAAATACGCCTCCGAGAGATAATCCCACTACTGCAATTTCGTCATGGCCCATTTCCTTGAGCTTGTTATATCCTTCTTGAACATCTTTCCACCAATCAGACGGACCTGTATGTACTAGTTCTTCAGGCGGCACGCCGTGTCCTTTGTATTGCGGGGCATGACAAGTGTAGCCCTGCTCCTGTAAATACCTGCCCATCATTCGGACGTCGGCTGAATTTCCTGTAAAACCATGAAGCATCAATACCGCCCTATTACCTCCTTCGAATGTAAAAGGTTTTGGTGCAACAACTTTCATGATGTGTTTCCTCCTTCGAAAGCTCTACCTCTCTCATGTAGCTTTTCCTTTGATTAGTTTGATTATAAATTCTATCTGTATTTTACCTTTTCCATCAGGGAGGCTAAAGGAAAGTGCTCCTTTTAATTTTCCTACCCTGAATGCTTATGTAAAAAACCATTGAGTTTTTAAAAATAAAAAAGCAGCAAGTGGTTCATCACTTGCTGCCTCCTGCGTTACACGAGGTACGCAACTAAAATAGAAAGAACAAAGAATAATACGGCGAGTACGACCGTCACTTTATTTAATACGGCTTCAAAACCGCGAGCTTTTTGCTTTCCGAATAACTGTTCAGCGCCACCAGTAATTGCTCCTGATAAACCTGCGCTTTTACTTGATTGAAGCAATACGACAGTGATTAGTAAGATCGATACGATGATTAACGCAATAGATGCTGCTAGATGCATGATTCCACCTCCCGGACATTAACCTTCCAATACTATAAATTTACCACAAAAATTTCAATAAAAGCAATAAATTTCGGAAACCCTCGTTACTTTCAGCCTAACACAAAAACCCCCTCATGATTAACATGAGGGGGAGTGAATGACCTTACTTGTTAGCAAGATTATAGAAGCTTGTCTTACCACCGTAAACTGCAAGGTGCTCAAGCTCATCTTCGATACGAAGAAGTTGGTTGTACTTCGCAACGCGATCCGTACGAGACGGTGCGCCTGTTTTAATTTGTCCAGCGTTTGTTGCAACTGCGATATCAGCGATTGTTGTATCTTCTGTTTCACCAGAACGGTGAGAGATAACAGCTGTATAACCAGCACGCTTCGCCATTTCGATTGCTTCGAACGTTTCAGTAAGTGTACCGATTTGGTTCACTTTGATTAGAATTGAGTTACCAACGCTACGCTCGATACCTTCAGAAAGTTTGTTTGTGTTTGTAACGAATAGATCGTCACCAACAAGCTGTACTTTCTCACCAAGTGCTTGAGTCAGCTTCTCCCAGCCTTCCCAATCGTTTTCGTCTAGACCGTCTTCGATCGAGATGATTGGGTATTTTTCACAAAGCTGGCTGTAGAATTCAATCATTTCGTCAGATGTTTTTACAACACCTTCTCCAGCAAGATTGTATTTACCGTCTTTGTAGATTTCAGAAGATGCTACATCAAGAGCTAGCATAACTTCTTCGCCAGGCTTGTAGCCTGCTTTTTCAATTGCTTCGATGATCGTTTGGATCGCTTCTTCGTTTGAACCAAGGTTAGGAGCGAATCCACCTTCGTCACCTACAGAAGTGTTAAGACCTTTTTCTTTAAGAACACCTTTTAAGCTGTGGAAGATCTCTGCACCAGTACGTAGTGCTTCTTTGAAAGAAGGTGCGCCAACAGGCATAACCATGAATTCTTGGATGTCTACGTTGTTATCAGCATGTTCACCACCGTTTAGGATGTTCATCATCGGTGTTGGAAGAGTTTTCGCGTTGAATCCACCAAGGTAAACATATAGTGGAAGCTCAAGCTCTTCAGCAGCTGCACGAGCTACAGCCATAGAAACGCCTAGGATCGCATTAGCGCCTAGTTTCGCTTTGTTGTCAGTACCGTCCATATCGATCATCATGTTGTCGATACCAAGCTGGTCGTAAACGCTCATGCCTACTAGCTCAGGAGCGATTGTTTCGTTAATGTTTGCTACTGCTTTTTCTACACCTTTACCAAGGTAACGGCCTTTGTCGCCATCACGAAGCTCAACTGCTTCGTATTCGCCAGTGGATGCACCTGAAGGTACCATTGCGCGTGCTTTTACGCCCGCATCTGTAAATACTTCTACTTCAACTGTTGGATTGCCACGAGAGTCTAGGACTTCGCGTGCATAAACGTCAGTAATGATTGGCATAATGTCATCTCCTTTTAATGTGAATTACTTAATTAACGATTTTCCTGTCATTTCTTTAGGTTGGTTTCCACCTAGTAATTCAAGAAGGGTTGGTGATAAGTCCGCAAGAATACCATCTGTACGAAGCTCTACTCCTTCTTTCGTAACGATTACAGGTACGGGACTCGTTGTATGTGCTGTCATCGCATCACCATCGAGTGTAGTCACTTCATCCGAGTTCCCGTGGTCAGCGGTAATGATTGCATTTCCGCCTTTTTCTTTAATCTTGTCAACGATCTTACCAAGACATTCGTCAACAGCTTCAATGGCTTTGACTGTAGGTTCGAGCATTCCGGAATGCCCTACCATGTCAGGGTTAGCAAAATTCAAGATGATCGCATCATGTTTATCCGCATCGAGTTCTTTTAGTAACGCGTCCGTCACTTCATAAGCACTCATTTCCGGCTTCAAATCATAGGTTGCAACCTTAGGAGAATCAATTAAAATACGCTCTTCCCCTGGGAATTCCTCTTCACGTCCACCGCTAAAGAAGAACGTTACGTGAGGATATTTTTCAGTTTCTGCGATACGAAGCTGAGTATAGTCCTGCTGAGATAGCGCCTCACCAAGCGTATTATCTAAGTTAACTGGTTTGAAAGCTACGTCTCCACCCACAGTTTCACTGAAGTGTGTCAAAGATACAAAGTAAATGTCTTTAGGACGGTTTTCTCCACGGTCAAAGCCACGGAAATCTTCGTTCGTAAAGACTTGTGAAATCTGAATTGCTCGGTCGGGACGGAAGTTAAAGAAGATGACTGCATCCTCGCTATCTACCGTCGCAATTGGAGAGCCGTCTTCTTCAGTTAGCACTGAAGGAAGAACGAACTCATCGTAGATTTCATTCTTGTAGTTATCATCGATCACTTCAAATGGATCTTTGTAAGATGGACCTTCACCATAAGCAATCGCCTGGTAAGATTTCTCTACTCGGTCCCATCGCTTATCACGATCCATCGAATAGTAACGGCCCGAAATCGTTGCAAGGCGCCCTACTCCGAGGTCGTCCATCTTATCTTGAAGCTGTTTGATGTAGGTCTTCGCTGATTTCTGACCAACATCTCTACCATCTAGAAAGCCATGAACATAAACATTCTTTACACCTTTCTTCGCTGCAAGCTCAAGTAGAGCGAAAAGGTGCTTGATGTGACTATGAATTCCACCATCTGATAGAAGGCCGAACAAGTGTAGGCTTGTTCCCTTTTCGATAGCGTGATCCATCGCTTCAATAAATGTTTGGTTTTCATAGAAGTCGCCTTCTTTAATAGCAAGGTTCACTCTCGTTAAACTTTGATATACGATACGGCCGGCACCGATATTCAAGTGTCCAACTTCAGAGTTACCCATTTGTCCATCTGGAAGACCAACGGCCTCTCCAGACGCTTCAAGAGTTGCGTGTGGGAACTGATTCCAATAGCGATCAAAATTAGGCTTATTCGCCTGTGCTACTGCATTTCCTTTCTCTTCATCTCTTAGGCCAAAGCCATCGAGAATGATAAGAGCATTTGGCTTTTTAGGCATTCTGACCAGCCTCCAAAAGCTGTAGGAAAGACTTCGCATCAAGACTAGCGCCACCAACAAGAGCACCATCGATATCAGACTGACTCATAAGCTCTTCAATATTAGCAGGTTTTACACTGCCACCGTACTGAATTCGAACAGCGTTTGCTGTCTCTTCAGTCGTTTCTTCTTTAAGAACGTTACGAATAAATGCACAAACATCATTCGCCTGCTCGCTTGTTGCTGTTTTACCAGTTCCGATTGCCCAGATTGGTTCATAAGCAATAACAGATTGAGCAACTTGTTCGTTCGTTAAGCCAGCGATTGCTTTTTGAACTTGAACCTTCACAACGTCTTCCGTTACATTGCTTTCACGCTGTTCTAACGTTTCACCAACGCAAATGATCGGAGTCATATTGTGTTTGAACGCAGCATGGACTTTTTGATTTACGATTTCGTCCGTTTCACCAAACAGTTCACGACGCTCAGAGTGACCAAGGATGACATATTCTACGCCAAGATCGTTAAGTGCTACAGGGCTAATTTCCCCTGTGAACGCTCCGTTTTCTTCAAAGTGCATGTTTTGTGCACCAGTCATTAGCGCATTGTCTTTAAGCTCATCCGTTAGATAATCAAGGAAAAGAGCTGGAGCACAGACGACTGAATCCACGCGGTCGGCACTTGGAATTAGTCCTTTTACTTCATCTACGAAGTTCTTCGTTTCAGTAAGTGTTTTGTTCATCTTCCAGTTCCCTGCGATGATTGGTTTACGCATGTTCACTCACCATCCTTTTGGTAGTAATGTAATTTATTTATCGTTGAGTGCAACCACTCCTGGAAGGTCTTTACCCTCCATGAACTCAAGTGATGCACCGCCGCCAGTAGAAATGTGGCTCATACGATCAGCATAGCCAAACTTCTCAACAGCCGCTGCGGAGTCTCCGCCCCCGATAACTGAGTAAGTATCGTTTGCTTCAGCAAGTGCTTCAGCTACTGCCTTCGTACCATTCGCATACACATCTAGTTCGAAAACTCCCATTGGACCATTCCAAATAACGAGTTTGGAATCTTGGATAACGCTTTTGTACGTTTCTCTTGTTTTTGGTCCGATATCAAGAGCTTCCCAATCAGATGGAATTTCCTCGATGCTTACTGCTTTTGTGTTCGCATCGTTAGAAAAATCATCGCCAATGATAACGTCTTCTGGCATATAGAAATTAACGCCTTTTTCTTTCGCTTTATCCATGAAGGATTTCGCAAGCTCGATCTTATCTTCTTCAAGAAGTGATTTACCGATCTCGTGGCCGAGTGCTTTTACAAATGTATAAGCAAGACCACCACCGATGATCAAGTTGTCCACTTTATCGAGCAAGTGATCGATCACACCGATCTTATCTTTCACCTTCGCACCACCTACGATTGCAGTAAATGGACGAGAAGGCTCTGTTAACGCACTACCTAGTACTTCAAGCTCTTTTTCCATTAAGAAACCAGCTACAGCAGGAATGTGATGTGCGATCCCTTCAGTTGAAGCATGAGCACGGTGAGCTGCTCCGAATGCGTCGTTCACGAAAAGATCTGCCATTTTGGCAAATTCTTTCGCAAGATCAGCATCGTTCTTCTCTTCACCAGCTTCAAAACGTACGTTTTCGATCAATAGAAGGTCACCTTCTTCAAGATCACTGATCGCACGGTTTACTTCATCACCATAGACTGCATCTGTTTTTGTGACAGTCTTGCCAATAAGGTCACTCAAACGATCAGCTACAGGATCAAGACGAAGTTCATCGACAACTTCACCTTTTGGACGCCCAAGATGACTTGCTAAAATCACCTTTGCACCTTGCTCAGATAGATACTGAATCGTAGGAAGGGCTGCTTTGATACGCGTTTCATCTGTGACTGTTCCATTTTCCATAGGTACGTTGAAGTCAACGCGGCAAAATACCGTTTTTCCTTGCAACGCTACGTCACGAATCGATTTTTTGTTCATAGTGGGATTCCTCCTTTGCACGTCTTAATGAAGATAAATGTCTCACATAAAAAGTGACGTACTACACATTTATCCTAAAATAGAGCTAAAAAAACCAATGGAAAAGGAGGAAGGCTCCTGACTTCCTCCCCCATCATTCACAATTCTTATTATAGCCCTTTTGATGCGATGTAGTCGACTAGATCTACTACGCGGTTAGAATAACCCCACTCGTTGTCGTACCAAGAAACAACTTTAACCATGTTTCCGTCGATGTTCATTGTAGAGATTGCATCAACGATTGAAGAATGAGGGTTACCGTTGTAATCTTTTGATACTAGTGGCTCTTCGCTGTAACCAAGGTATCCTTTAAGGTCGCCTTCAGCAGCTTCTCTTAGAGCAGCGTTTACGTCATCAACTGTAACGTCTGCATCAAGCTCAGCTACTAAGTCTACTATAGATACGTTAGGAGTTGGTACACGCATAGCCATACCGTTCAACTTACCATCAAGCTCAGGAAGTACTAGAGATACAGCCTTCGCAGCACCAGTAGAAGTTGGGATGATGTTCTCAGCTGCTGCACGAGCACGACGATAATCTTTATGTGGAAGATCAAGAATTTGTTGATCGTTCGTGTAAGAGTGAACTGTTGTCATAAGACCACGCTTAATACCGAACTTGTCGTTCAATACTTTAGCAACTGGTGCTAGACAGTTAGTCGTACAAGATGCGTTTGAAAGTACGTGATGGTTTTCAGCATCGTACTTGTCTTCGTTTACACCAAGAACAACTGTGATGTCTTCGTTCTTAGCTGGAGCAGAGATGACAACTTTTTTAGCGCCTGCTTCAAGGTGCTTAGCAGCGTCTTCACGGTTTGTGAAGCGACCAGTAGATTCAACAACTACGTCTACTCCAAGGTCTCCCCAACCAAGTTGTGCAGGGTCACGTTCAGAAAGAACTTTGATTTCAGAACCGTTAACTACTAGGTTCTCACCATTAACTTCAACTTCAACGTTAAGTTCGCCATGAATTGTATCGTATTTTAAAAGGTGTGCAAGCATGTTTGCATCAGTAAGATCGTTTACTGCAACCACTTCTACGCCAGGGTTGTTAAGTGCTGCACGGAATACGTTACGACCAATACGTCCAAAACCGTTAATACCTACTTTTGTTGCCATTGTATAATTCCTCCTTGAATGTTCCTCGTTTCCCGAGGTATCTTATGTTTTATTTATTAAAGGGAATTTCCCTCTAGTAACGCTTTTGCTGCCCCCTCATCAGTGACGAGGATGCTTTGTATTCCAGTCTTCAGATAGGCTTCGATTGCTTTTGCTTTTGAGTGACCGCCTGCGACTGCAATAACAAGTTCGCTTCTTTCTAGATCTTCTAGCTGTAATCCAATGGTTTTCACTTTGTGTACAACATCTCCGGATTGGTTGAAATAGTATCCAAACGCTTCCGCAACAGCATGGTTTTCTTTGATTTTCTCTAAAACTTGACCTGTTGATTTACGTCGCACAGCCATTGTTTTAGCATCTCCAATCCCGTGAACCACAATACTGGCAGATTTGATAATTTCAAGGATTTCCTTGACGCCAGGTTCTTCGATTAATGATTGGTATGCCTCTTCACTAAGCTGATCTGGAACATGAAGCAAACGATAATCTGTATGAGCTTTACGTGCCATCTTCGCGCAGATCGTGTTAGCCTGGTTTTCAACTTGTTCACCAAGACCACCACGAGCCGGTACGAATAATGTTCCATCCATGTCAAGAGAAGGAACCATCATATCAGCTACACTCGCGAGCGTGGTGCCGCCCGTCACAGCTACGACTTTACTTTCAAGCTGAAACCTTTTCAAGCGTCCCACTGCGGCTCTGCCCATTTCTTTCTTTACCCAGGGGGTAACATCGCTGTCACCGGGTACAATAAGTACTTCTGGAATACCAAGTTTATCTTTCAACCGTTCTTCCAGATTATCAAGACCAGAAACTTCATTCATAACAGGTTCGAGCTCCATCAATAGCTGCTCACCTTCCTCAGTAAGCTGCATCCCTTGAATGGACATATCCAGCAAACCCTGGTCTTTAAGGAAAGTCACTTCACTTCTGAGAACTCTTTCTGTTATATCCAGACTGTTCGCAAGGCTTCTGCGACCAATTGGTTGCGTGAGCCTCAGTTGCCTGAGAACACGATACCGTTTGTTCATAACCTCTAATAAGTCTGGTAGTAGTTTTTGTTGAAGTGCGAGTAATGAGCGCATTGTTCGTCTCCCCTGCAGGTTCTTTTTTTATTCTCGAGACGTATTATGTCCCGGTTAGACATTTTCAGTCCCACCCGAATCAAAAAAAGAACGTCTTACAAATTTCATTGTAGCAGTTGCCAACTACATGGGCAACTATGATATACTTAAAAATTTAAAGTAAGCGTTTTCTTACGTTTTTTCTAGAGATTCGGCCATAATCAACGATTTCTCCATCCACTTCAACCACCGGAATCATCACCATAAACTTCTCCAGCAGAGCTTCATCTTGATAGATATCAACTGATTCTATCTTAAAATCAATTTCGGTTTGAAGATCCTCAAGGATATAATACGCTTCGTCACAAAGAGGACACGTCTCTTTCGTGTATAACATAACCGTTTTACTCATCCTTTAAACCCCTTTCCTATACCATTCTAACCTTATAAGAACATTATTCGCAAAAAAACAGCTGCTTCCGCAGCTGTTATACAAAACGCTTCCTTCTCGATGAACCGGGTATCCCCAATTCTTCACGATATTTGGCAATCGTTCGTCTCGATACTTGTATTCCTTTTTGTATATGAAGAGCCTCTACGATCTTTTGATCCGAAAGCGGCTTCTTTTTATCTTCCTCTTCTACAAACTCTTTAATGAAGATCTTTACACTAGATGAAGAGGTTCCTGTCTCTGTTTCACCAGAAAGTCGAGAAGTAAATAGATCCTTCAACGCATATAGGCCTTGAGGCGTCTGCACATATTTATTCTTTATAGCTCGACTTACCGTTGACTCATGCACGCCCGCTTCATTTGCTACTTCCTTAAGCGTAATTGGTCTTAGCTCACTAAGTCCCGTTTGAAGAAAAGAGGTCTGCTGCCCGATAAAGACGGTCATGATCGATCTTAGAGTATGCTTGCGTTGTTCGATACTCTTCATCAGCCAGTTTACTTGCTGATACTTCCCTTTAATATAGTGACCGACTTCCCCCTTTTCAAACGACTGATAAGCCGTACTTACCTTCATCGAAGGAAGTTCATCATCTAATAGTTTGATCGTGTATGTTCCTTCGTTCTCTTTAATGATTATGTCAGGGGCTACATAATAAGGCTTTTCGTTATACCATTTTGAGCCCGGTCTCGGATCAAGAGCAGCTATGACATCTGATGCGAGCTGGATATCCTGAAGTTTCACATGATACTCTTTTGAAAGCTCTCGAAATTTCTTTTCTGCTAGCGCTTTCAAATTTTCGTTTACTAATTTGCGAGCAAGGGTGTGTACCTCTGAAGTTGAATGTAACTGTAAACTTAAACACTCTGCTAGATTTCGTCCACCTATTCCTGGTTCAAGTGATTGTAATACACGTACCGCTTCTTCATACTCTTGATTTGTCAGCTGAAATTGCAAGATCACTTCATGATCACGTATACGTAAATAGCCAGCTTCATCTATATTGTCTATCAAGTAATGAATCACTTTCGCTTGGTGAGGGCATAAGTTCAAACACCGCACTTGTTCGTGAAGCTCTTCATTCAAACTCTTGCCTCGTTCAGCAACATAGTCTAAGGAGTCGGCACGCTCTCCTCGGCCAGCGGCTTTCGCACGAATACCCGTATCCCATGATGGTGTATGAAGTTCGATAAGAGGATTCTCAAGTGCTTCTTCTTTTATATAATCCAACAGCTCTAAAGTCGAATATTGAAGAATGGATATTGCCTGACGCAATTGAGTTGTCATTACGAGTTGCGTTGTCTGCTTCTGTATTAATCCTAGTTCCATCGCAATCCCTCCACCTTTATCATACTATATTGATTCAACATATGGTAAGAGGAAAGTGAAAATGACCAGAATTTTCAATCATTTAATACGCCTCGATTTCACAAAAATGAGCAATGCGCCCACTCACTCCCCATCATTCGACATACAGTATAGTACAGAGAGAAAAAAGGAGGCAAAAACCATGGATTTGACTGTATATGGTATTGCTTTGCTTCCAGTCATCATTGGAATCGTCCAACTCTTCAAGATATTTGGTTTTCCGGCTAGATTTCTACCGTTGCTTTCTATTGGTGTAGGAATCGTCATGAGCTATATTTATATTGATCCGGATATCAAAAAAGCTTTTTTGATTGGACTTTGGCTAGGATTATGCGCTTCTGGTATGCATTCAGGCTTAAAGCATACGATGAATGGGGCAAGCAAGAAACCAAGTGACCGAGAAGATGACAAGCCAGGTAAGAAGCAATAATCTAACTTTTTAAGAGTGGACAAGGTTCACTCTTTTTCTTTGTCTTGATGCTCTTCTCCAAGATCCAACCAGCTCAGCATCTCTTTAACAACGTTATTTAGCTTTTTGTTCACGATTTGATCTCCGTACACTTTTTTTGCTTTTTCAATCGTTTCTACTACTTGTGGTTCAAATTGAATGAGCGGCATATCTTCTTCTGATTCATTGTACAATTCCACAACGTTCTCAAGTCCCTCTGTGATGCGATCGATCGCATCACTCAACGACTTACTTTCTCCGCTATTTACTTTCAAAGAAATCCCTACCTTCAGCACAGTTATAGCTCTAGTGTTTGTCACTTTCAACCAAAAAATCACCTTGCAAAAAAAAACCTTGTCACGTATAATTATCCTTGCCCTTAACGTATGCGCCCGTAGCTCAGTAGGATAGAGCGGTGGTTTCCGGTACCACGTCTGTCGGGGGTTCGAATCCCTCCGGGCGCGCCAACTACATAATTACAACCCCTTTTCATTCCGAAAAGGGGTTTTTTGCGTCTTCCCCTTTATAGAATGGGGTTCTTGACGTCTCATTCGTCTCATAGTATTGTAAAACCAAACATACGTTCTTACAGGCGGTGAAGATCATGTTCCGACTAAGTAAAGAGGAAGCAAGTGCTGTTCGGGATTATTTATTGCTTCCTTATGTTAAAAAGGTACTGGAGCTCGATGCTGCATGGATTCATCGTTCTAAGATGAAGCTTCCACGCCCTTATTTGGAACTGATCAATCAAGCTTTCACTCTCGCTTCCACAGATTTAAAAGAAGCAAAATCAGTCCTTCATAAGCAACACATCAAAACTTCAGTTCAGGATACAAAGGAAGATATCGTCATCTATACTGTCTATTGTCGTGGATACAACCAAACGTATCGGTACACGTCAGTCCAAATTAGAAACCTTGTTGAAAGAAGAATTGCGGGTTACTTTTTAAGCGATCACCGATTTAAAAAAAGACAGATTCGTTCTGTTTAAAACGGTTGTCAGCGGGGAAAATGGAGATATGTAGAACCATCGATGTGCTGGCGAAAAAATTAATAGTCAAAAAGAACAGCACTTTATTTGACCTATATTGACCTTTTCGGTATGATGAACCTACAGCAACTACATATTTGAATGAATAAAAGGGAGGAATTTTATTATGGTATTAATTCCAACGGTTATCGAACAAACAAACCGCGGTGAAAGAGCATATGACATCTACTCTCGTCTTCTTAAGGACCGCATTATCATGCTTGGAACTGCAATCGACGACAACGTATCGAACGCAGTTGTAGCTCAGCTTCTTTTCCTAGCTGCAGAAGATCCAGATAAAGATATCTCTCTTTATATCAATAGTCCAGGTGGATCAATCACAGCTGGAATGGCAATCTACGATACAATGCAGTTCATTAAACCTAAAGTATCTACAATCTGTATCGGAATGGCTGCTTCAATGGGAGCGTTCCTACTAGCGGCTGGTGAGCCTGGTAAACGTTATGCACTTCCAAATAGTGAAGTCATGATTCACCAACCACTCGGTGGTACACAAGGTCAGGCTTCTGATATCGAAATTCATGCGAAGCGTATCATTCAAATGCGCGAAAAGCTCAACAAAATTCTTGCAGAGCGTACTGGTCAGCCTCTCGATACGATCGAACGCGATACGGATCGTGACCGTTTCATGGAAGCTCTTGAAGCAAAAGAATATGGTTTGATCGACGAAGTTATGGAGAAAAAAGCATAAATAAAAAAAGGTTGCCGTGATGGCAACCTTTTTTATTTAGTCTTCTTTATGAATGAAGTCGACCAGAGATGAAACAGCATCTTCTTCGTCGTTTCCATCTACTGTTAAGACAACAGAAGAACCAGAGCCCACCGCAAGGCTCATTATTCCCATAATACTCTTCGCATTTACCTTTTTACCGTCTTTTTCAAGAAAAATATCTGAATTAAATCGATTTGCCTCTTGAACAAAGAGTGCTGCAGGTCTTGCTTGTAATCCTGTATCTAACGTTACGACAACTTCTTTTTGAACCACTTTTCCATTCCTCCTTTATTTATAAGAAAGCGCTATCTTTATTGATGAAAAAAATAAGTATATGTGTTTGTTATTGATTTGCTACGTACTTACCAACAGCATTCCATTTATTAAGACTTCTAAACGTCCCAACGCTATGTTCTCAAGGCTTAGAATAGTAGAAAATCAAGCCCGCACTACTCGCGCAGGCTGTAATTTTTCTGCTTATGTTATTGGCTTTCCTGCACGGAGCTTTTCAGCTAACTGATCGATCTTTCGAAGTCTGTGATTGATCCCTGACTTACTGATCGCACCTCCAGTCAACATCTCTCCAAGTTCCTTAAGGGTAACATCCTGATGCTTCACTCGAAGTTCAGCAATTTCTCTCAATTTATCAGGTAGGATATCTAATCCAACTTCATTTTGTATAAAACGAATGTTTTCAACCTGTCGGAATGCAGCACCAACTGTTTTATTTAGATTAGCTGTTTCACAATTTACGATCCGATTAACAGAGTTTCTCATATCTTTCATGATGCGAACATCCTCAAAATAAAGCAATGCCTTATGGGCTCCTACTACACTTAAAAACTCTGTAATTTTCTCGCCCTCTTTGATATAAACGATGTATCCTTTTTTACGCTCGAGCATCTTTGCATTAAGATCAAACTGATTCATAAGCTTACACAATGAATCCGTATGCTCCTCATACATCGAGAATATTTCTAAGTGATAAGAAGTTTCAGGGTGATTGATCGATCCTCCTGCGAGAAAGGCTCCTTTCAAGTATGCTCGTTTGCAACAAGCCTTTTTCGTAAAATCACTAGAAATGTTTCTTGTAAACATGAACGCATTGTCCATAATACCTAAATCCTCAAGGAGATCTCTAGCACTCGAGGAAACACGAACAATGTAGACATTATTTTTTTTAAGACGCATCTTTTTACGTACGAGTAATTCGACATCGTAATTATAAAGACGTTTGATAAGCGTATAGATCCTTCTCGCGATCGCAGCATGTTCAGTAGGTATATCAAGGATCAGTTGTCTGTTCCCAAATGATATGGACCCATTCATTCGAATGAGTGCTGCGAGCTCTGATCTAGAGCAGCACGCTTTACTTTCGAGCTGTGTTAATTCTTTCTTTGTATCGGCAGCAAATGACATCGCTATCCCCCCTTTACCATGCAGGGGCCCATTGACCCATCACCATCACTTTTTATCTTCTAATAATGACAGTAGAATCGAAGATATCTTGATGGCATCGTGGCGTACATATTTCTCATCATATTGAATAATTTTATCACTGATTACTTCAAAACCAAAGCTCTTCAACCTATTTTCGTCATATTGCACAACCTCTGCCTGTTCTTTTGCATAGCGTTTTGCATAATAAGTTGGGATGACCTGTTTGTTAACAATGATCGTTTCAATAAGCTTGTAATCAATATGATCAATGAGTGCCTGCACATGGTCACTTGCAGTATAATTTTCTGTTTCACCTTGCTGAGTCATGACGTTACACACATACACTTTCCTAGCATTGGAGTGACTGATTTCATCCGCAATGCCGGGTACAAGTAGGTTTGGTAGTATGCTTGTATAAAGACTCCCAGGACCAAGGACGATTAAGTCAGCGTTTCGAATCGCTTCCAAAGAATCTGGTAAAGCTTTTATCCCAGGAGGCGAGAGAAATACTTTCTTAATCGTTTTATTCGTTTTAGGAATTTGAGACTCACCTTTTACGAACGTTCCATCTCGCATTTCAGCATGAAGAACGACACTTTGATTCGAAGCTGGAAGGACTTTACCTCGTACATTCAGTACGCGACACATCTCCCGAACTCCTTGGACAAAATCTCCTGTAATATCCGTCATAGCGGCTAACATGAGGTTTCCTAGTGAATGACCGGATAATCCGTTACCATTTTTGAATCGATGTTGCATCAAGCCTTCTAATAAAGGCTCGACTTCAGCTAGTGCAGTGATGACGTTTCGTACATCACCCGGTGGAGGGATATCAAATTCATCACGTAAGCGACCTGAGCTTCCACCATCATCAGCTACTGTTACGATAGCCGTAATATCGACCGGGAATGTCTTAAGTCCACGAAGCAATACCGAAAGGCCGGTCCCTCCACCGATTACGACGACCTTCGGAAGTTTTGTGTCTGTCATATTATTTGCTACCCTTTCCTTTTTCAATATCCCTGTGCGTGATGTTCGTTCGATACTCACTTTCAAAATGATGGCCGATGTGTTCAGCGAAAGCAACAGATCGATGCTTTCCGCCTGTACACCCTATGCCGATAACGAGCTGACTTTTTCCTTCCCTTTTGTATTGCGGAAGCATGTACGCCAGCATATCGATCAATTTATTTAAGAATGTCTGCGTTTCTTTCCACTTAAATACATAGTTCGATACTTCTTCATCTACTCCTGTTTTAGGACGCAAGTGCTCAACATAATGTGGGTTAGGCAAGAACCGAATATCGAAAACAAGGTCAGCGTCGATCGGAATACCATATTTAAATCCAAATGACATGACGTTCACTCCAAAGTTTTCTTTTTCGTTAGAGGAGAACCGGTCCATAATTTTTTCTCTTAGCTGAACAGGCTTGATATCGCTCGTATCGATGATTTGCTGAGAACGTCCTTTCAGCTCCTCGAGCATTTCACGCTCTACTTTTATGCCTTCGAGTGGTAGCCCTTCCGGCGCAAGGGGGTGAGATCGTCTCGTTTCTTTATATCGTCGAACGAGCGCTGAGTCACTAGAATCAAGGTACAGAATTTCAGCATCTAATTGCTCATTGGTTCTTAGTAAATCAACTGCTTCTAAAAGATGCTCAAAGAAATCTCCACCTCTTAAGTCCATGACTAGAGCAACTTTATCTAACTTACCTTCGGAGTTTTCGATCATCTCAACAAACTTCGGCAGCAGTGCAGGTGGTAAATTGTCGATGCAGAAATACCCCATATCTTCAAAACACTGCATCGCTACGGTTTTACCAGCACCACTCATTCCAGTAATAATGACCATATGAATACGCTTATCGATTAGTTCGGCCATTTTCCCCACTCCATTTCTCAATTCTCTAATTATGATATGACGATCAACGTATTAAGATGGATCTAGTCGGTATGATAGTAACTTAAAGTCAGGTGTATACGTAAATGTTCCATATATAATGCCGTGTCCCTTCATCATATAATCAAGAATATGATAGTCTCCAGGAGCCATCGGCAGTTCACTCACTTCGTCTGCATCTACCCACGCTACTTTTCCTTCCTCTGACTGCTCAACGGGTTCTCCGTCATACTTTGTTGAGAGGAATGTAAACATCATCCATTCAGATTTAATCACGTCATTTTCTTTAATAAT
Organism: Anaerobacillus sp. ABR4_321; assembly: GCF_056158505.1. Taxonomy (NCBI): domain Bacteria; kingdom Bacillati; phylum Bacillota; class Bacilli; order Caryophanales; family Bacillaceae; genus Anaerobacillus; species Anaerobacillus sp. ABR4_321. Next base: position 1,318,844 of record NZ_JBSWTK010000001.1, on the reverse strand, counting down.
AAAGGTAAAGATTCCTTTTAACTTCGGGTCTTTTAAATAAACACCAGTTTCTTCTCGAAACTCCCTAATGACCGAATCTCGGATCGATTCTTCTGATTCCATCTTTCCACCAGGTGCAACCCACCAACCTCGTCTTGGTTTTTGTAGGAGTAGAACTCGATTATTAGGTTCGTCGAATAAGATACAGTTTGTTACGCGTTGCACAATTACCACCTCAATTCGGCATCTTCTATTTTGGATTAGGCTTTTATATTTAAACGTTCAATAATCTAAATTTCTAATCATAGTATACTATGATTGTTTAGCATGAACAATGTAAGTGGATTATAGCCAAAAAAAAGAGCACGGGCTCAATAAATGCCCGTGCAAATGTAAAATATTTTAAAAGGGGGTCAAATCTATTTATATTGTACCCCATCATTGTTTCATAGCTGTTACAGCAGAATTAAAAGCATGTCACAGGTACCTTTTGCCGAACTTACACGAGTGATTTTTTCTTAGCGTCTTCGAGCGTTTCAATGTAATGCTGAACAGATTGTGCAGCGATACTGCCATCACCTGTTGCCGTTACAATTTGGCGAAGCATCTTATCACGGATATCTCCAGCTGCGAAGATTCCTGGTACTTCAGTAGCCATCTCTTCGTCAGTCACGATATACCCTTCGTCATTCGTGATGTTCAAGTCTTTAACTGCCTGATTCAATGGAAGCATACCGATGTAAATAAAGACACCATCTGCTTCAAAGTCTCTTTCTTCTCCTGTTTCTGTATTCACAAGGACGGTCTTGCTTACTTTACCGTTTTCTCCTGCAATTTCTTTCACAGTGTGGTTCCAAATGAACTCGATCTTTTCATTATCAAACGCACGCTGTTGGAGAATTTTTTGGGCACGTAGCTGGTCACGACGGTGAACGATCGTTACTTTTGAAGCGAAGCGGGTTAAATACACGCCTTCTTCAACAGCAGAATCGCCTCCACCTACAACAACTAGTTCTTTGTTTTTAAAGAATGCTCCGTCACATACAGCGCAGTAAGAAACGCCACGACCGCTATACTCTGCTTCACCCGGAACACCAAGTTTCTTGTATTCTGCACCGCTCGTTACGATTACAGCCTTCGCATGAAACTCTTGATTTCCTGAAACTACTGTTTTGTATTCTTTATCATCACGGATTTCTTTTACATCACCGTATTGATACTGCGCGCCAAACTTCTTAGCGTGTTCAAACATTTTAGTAGAAAGGTCTGGTCCGAGGATATGATCGAATCCAGGATAGTTCTCAACTTCCTCAGTATTCGCCATCTGGCCACCCGGAATTCCGCGCTCAATCATAAGAACGTCAAGGTTTGCGCGAGAAGTATATACTGCTGCAGTCATTCCTGCCGGTCCAGCACCAACAATAATCACGTCATATATTTTTTCACTCATGTGTTTCACTTCCCTCACGTTGTAATCTATTTATATTAATTATTAAGAAATAATGTTTCTTATCTAGTATAATAACTGATGATAAAAGGAAAGTCTAGCAGGTTGCTTACCCATCTCTTTTTGCTAGTAGATTCGTAAGTTTCTTTCGATATGCATGTACAGTCGAGCTAGAGATATCGAAGGTTTTTGCTACTTCAATCTGTGATACGTCCATCGCATTTAGCTTCTTCCACATGTATAGCATCGCCGCTGCAACGCCCTTTGAATTCTGAAAGGAGCTATTGTCACGTTGTAGCTTAACATAACAAGGTAACCATACGGTAGAAATGAGCTCGTGCAGTTCCGTATCAGTTAAATACGATTGCTCTAACTCCGCAATCACACGCATTCCAGCGGTTACATACGGAGAGAAGTCACTATAGTTCGTTATCGTGACTACCTCATCATCAACAATCCTTACTTCTTCTCCTGAAAGAGTCAAAGCTATATAAGCAGATAGCTCTTTAATAAGAAGTGGTTCATCCTTACTTTTACAGTACGAATGAAGAATTGAAGCTCCAGCAGGATCTCTTTTCGTGTAAAGAAGCATCAGATGTGTCATTTTTCCATAATAATCATGTTTCTTAACTTTTTCTTCCGTATCGCGCGGCGTGTGCGATCGATAGTTGATTCGATCAGTCGTTAACGTTCCGGCATCTAACGCTTCGATATGAGAAGTTGCGATCTCATTCATTGGATCTAACTGCTTGATTCGCTCCCAATATCGTTTTGCGACTTCCGGACGATCAAGGTGAAAAGCAGATACTGCTAACCAATGATAGAAAGGCACTTTCCATTCTGGACGCGTCACTTCCACTTTTCTTAACCAATAGAAAGCTAACTCGTGTTCATCAAGAAAACCTAGCGTACTTCCTAGCTTGTACCTATGATCAACATGAATTGGATAGACGTTCTTCAGCCTCTCAACCATCACATCACGCTTCACGTGTTGTCCAAGAAAATCGTAAAACAAAGCAAGGTTACATACTGCATTTAAATTTCCTTCGTTCTTAGTCAATACGAGATCGAGAACCTTTATCGCTTCTTCATACTGCTCATTATAAAAATAAGCTAGTGCCAGATTATTATAAGCTGGCCAAAATTCAGTATAAACACTAGTCATATTTTCTAAAAGCTCGATCGCTTCAGGAAATCTTCCTGATTCAATCGCACCTCTAGCTTCCTCATGTTCCTGAATCAAACTTTCTTCACTTGACTCAAGGACAGTTTCTTCTTGTTCAAACGAGATGAGTTCGACTAGTTCTTCGGCATCTTCAAGAAACTCACCCTCAGGTTCGTGCACCAGGTAAGTTTTCGCATGCGTTTCTGCTTGTTGAAACAAACCCATATGGGCGTAATTGTTTGCTAGAAAGAAATAGCATTCATATAAGTCAGGATCAAGATCATCAAGAACAAACGTAAGCCAATTATTCGATGCTTCATATTCGCCTAATTCTGCAAGGACCGCTGCCAATTGACATATATAATCGACCTCTCCGGGTTCAAGCTTTACAGCTCTTTCAAGATGCTGTCTTGCTTTATCAAGGTTCCGCTGTTGATAGGCTCTCATCGCCTTATTAAAAAAATAATCTCCGTTCTGGATGAACGGAATCAAACGGCCTTTTAGTTCCGAAGAAGCATGAAGTTCTTTCCTCATGTTTTCCCCCATTACTTTCTAAAAGTAGTTCTATACCAGTCATGTCCGTTCAAAAGTATAACATACATCTGTTTCCAATCGTGTAGGAAAAATCTATGAAAGAGTGAAGAGATTTGGTTGAAATGAGCAGGAAAAAAAGGCTGCCGAGATAATTCGACAGCCTCGTAAACGTTCATAGTGTGGGTTACTTCCACATGTTCTCTTTTCTCTCCATCATCTTCTGTGCGATAAAGCCCACTCCCATGCCTAATAGAACACCCGGTCCAGGATGTCCAATGAACAGCCCGATTGCAAGTCCGATAAATAAAAAGCCTACGAACATAACCGATCTCTCCTCTTCATAATCGCCTTTCTTTTACATACGATTCACGATCGAAAAGGTTTCACGAACTGTGTCGTTTTTCGAGAACGTTCAATACCTCATCTAGTGGGCAGTCTTGTTCACGTAGTAAGACCATTAAATGAAAGAGAAGGTCGGCAGATTCCCACGTCAACTCTTCTTTGTCTCTATTTTTGGCTGCGATGATCACTTCTGAAGCTTCTTCCCCGACTTTCTTCAGAATTTTATCGACACCTTCCTCAAAGAGGTAAGTGGTATACGCTCCTTCAGGCCGTTCTGCATCGCGCTTAGCTATGATGTTTTCAAGTGTATTTAAAATCTCAAAACGAGACTCGACTGGCTTAGTTTCTTCCGCTAAGAGTGAATCGGAAAAGCAAGAGTAATCTCCTTTATGGCAAGCAGGACCAGCCGGCTTAACGAGAACTAGCATAGCGTCTTGATCACAATCGTAGCGAAGATCAACAACTTCCTGGGTATTGCCAGAAGTCTCCCCTTTATGCCACAGTTCATCACGAGAGCGGCTATAAAACCACGTTTCTTTCGTATCGATGGTTTTCTTTAGCGATTCTTCATTCATATAGGCGAGGGTGAGCACTTCTTTACTCATTGCGTCCTGTACGATTGCTGGAACAAGTCCTTTTTCATCAAAATTGATCGTTTCTACATTCATCGAATCGCCACCCCGTTTTCTTTAAGAAGTTTTTTTACTTGAGACACGGATGTTTCTTTGTAATGAAAGATCGAAGCGGCAAGTGCTGCATCTGCTTTCGCTTCACGAAACACTTCTAAAAAGTCATCTGAGGAGCCTGCCCCACCAGAAGCGATGATTGGAATCGTAACAGCTTTACCGATTGCATTCGTAAGTGGTAAATCAAATCCTTCCTTACTACCATCCGCATTCATGCTTGTAAGTAGGATTTCTCCTGCCCCCATCTCCTCGGCTTTCTTTGCCCATTCGATCGCATCCCATTCTGTTTGAGTGCGACCACCGTGCGTATATACACGCCATGTGTTTAAATCTGGCTCCCACTTTGCATCGATTGCCACGACCATACACTGTGTTCCGAAATAATCAGCACCTTCACTAATTAGTTCAGGCCGCAATACCGCAGCTGTGTTCATCGATACTTTGTCGGCACCTGCACGAAGAACACGTTTCATATCTTCTAGCTTATTGATTCCTCCACCTACAGTAAATGGGATGGCAAGCTCCGCTGCGACTTGTCGCACTACGTCTACCATCGTTTCTCTTCCTTCGTGAGAAGCAGATATATCTAAGAAGACAAGTTCATCTGCTCCCTCTTGATCATACACCCTAGCAAGCTCTACGGGATCACCCGCATCACGAAGGCCGACAAACTGTACACCCTTAACAACTCGACCATCTTTTACATCAAGGCATGGAATGATCCGTTTCGTTAACATGTTTAAACCTCCAGAGCTTGTTTTAACGTGAATTTTTCCGTATAGAGAGCTTTTCCTACAATCGCACCGCTTATCGACTCACTTCTGCTTCGTAGGCTCGTTAAATCATCAAGTTTACTAACACCACCAGATGCGATGACTTCTTTTCCAGTAGCTTCTCCAAGTTCAGCAATCGCCTCTACGTTAGGTCCTGAAAGCGTACCGTCCTTAGATATATCTGTAAATATGAAAACTTCTGCGCCGTGGTCAGCAAGTTTCTTACCAAGATCCACTGCTTTGATCTCAGATGTTTTTAGCCATCCTTCAACCGCTACATAGCCGTCACGTGCATCGATTCCAATCGCGATCTTCTCTTTATAACGTGAGAGCATCTTCTTTACAAATTCAGGATGTGAGATCGCACTGCTTCCGAGAATAATTCTGTCCACGCCATTTTCAAGATAATGTGCAACGTCTTCCTCCGTACGGATTCCTCCCCCAACTTGAACGTTAACACCAAGCTCTTGAGCCACTTTTAATACATGATGATCGTTTACACGTTTCCCTTCTTTCGCACCGTCCAGGTCCACCATGTGAATCCATTTTGATCCGTCATCTGCGAATTTTTTCGCCATGTCATAGGGTGAGTCTCCATAAACCGTTTCCTGATTATAATCTCCCTGTAGAAGTCGAACACATTTCCCACCACGTATATCGATTGCTGGATAGATCGTAAAGGCCATTCTATACGTCATTCCTTTCCACGTATTCTGCAAAGTTTTTAAGAATCGTTAATCCTGCATGACTGCTTTTCTCAGGATGAAATTGTGTACCGAACACGTTTCCTTTCCCAACTACAGCTGGAACCTCTTCGCTGTAATCAGAAGTTGCGATAAGCACATCACGGTCTTTCGTATCAACATAGTAAGAATGCACAAAGTATACGTGCTCATCAGATACGCCTTGAAGAAGGAAAGAATCAGGCTGTAGTCTCGTCAATTCGTTCCAGCCCATGTGTGGAATTTTATACTCCTGACCAGCTTCATCTTTGTATGGGAACTTTTTCACTTTACCAGGTAAAAATGAAAAGCCGCTCGTCTTTCCATTTTCTTCACTTCCTTCAAAAAGAAGCTGCATGCCAAGGCAAATACCAAGCAATGGTTTCCCTGCTTCCACTTCTTTTTCGATGAATGACTTTAAACCCGTCTCAACTAAGATGGCCATCGCATCTCGAAAAGACCCCACCCCTGGAAGTAGTAATCCGCTAGCCTTCGCTAACTCTTCTTCCTTCTCAGAGACAAAGTAATCAAAACCAAGTCGTTCGAGCGCTTTACTTACACTATATAAATTTCCCATTCCATAGTCGATAATGCCGATCATCACAGCATCCCCTTTGTCGAAGGAACACCTTTCACACGTGGATCTAATAAGGTAGCTTCATCCAACGCACGGCCTAACGCTTTAAAGATCGCCTCGATGATGTGGTGGGTGTTATGTCCGTAATGTACGATGACATGAAGATTCATGCGCGCTTCAAGAGCAAGCTTCCAGAGGAATTCATGCACTAATTCAGTGTCGAATCTACCGACGCGATCTGCAGGTAATTCAACTCGATATTCAAGGTGAGGTCGATTGCTTAAATCGACGACAACTTGCGCAAGAGCATCATCCATCGGTACGAATGCATTTCCATACCTTCTGATTCCTTCTTTTGATCCTAACGCCTGGCGAATCGTCTCACCAAGACAGATTCCAATATCCTCTGTCGTGTGATGATCATCGATCTCCGTATCTCCGTTTGCCGTTAGAGAGAGATCAAACTTCCCGTGTTTCGTGAATAAATCCAGCATATGTGTTAAAAAAGGAACTCCTGTCTCTAACTGTGAATTTCCCTCTCCATCTACAGCAAATGTTAGATTAATAGAGGTTTCAGAAGTTTCTCTTGAAATTGAATAAGTTCTCTCATCAGTCATTACATGTCCTCCAATCGAAGTTCGATCGCTCTTGCGTGAGCATCCAATCCTTCCAACTTAGCAAGTGTTGCAATACTATTTCCGTTTTCCTGTAACGCCTCTTTACTATAAGAAATCACACTTGATTTCTTTATAAAATCGTCTACCGAAAGCGGACTCGAAAAACGGGCCGTTCCATTCGTCGGTAAAACGTGGTTAGGACCTGCAAAATAATCACCAACAGGTTCTGAACTATAAGGTCCTAAAAAGATGGCTCCCGCATGCCGAATCTTCCCTAGCAATGCCATCGGATTCGTTACGAGTACTTCAAGGTGCTCAGGTGCTAGTTCGTTTACAGCCTCTACTCCCTGTTCAATGTTTTCTACAACGTAGATGACCCCATAATCTTCGATAGACTTCGAAGCAATTTCCGCTCGAGGAAGCTGTTCGAGCTGTCTTTTCACTTCTTTTTCAACAGATTCAGCAAGGGACATCGAATCCGTTACGAGTACTGCACTCGCTCGTTCATCGTGCTCAGCTTGAGACAGCAGATCAGCTGCAACGTATGAAGCCTTTGCACTGTCGTCAGCTAGAACAACAATTTCACTCGGTCCTGCAATCATGTCGATATCAACAAGCCCAAACACTTCGCGCTTTGCAAGTGCTACGTATATATTTCCTGGACCAACAATCTTATCAACGGGTTGAACCTTTTCAGTTCCATAAGCAAGTGCTGCGACCGCTTGTGCGCCACCCACTTTGAAGATTTCTGATACACCCACTTCATTCGCTGCTACCAATACACCTGCTGGAACTTTCCCTTCAGCATCTGGAGGAGTAACCATCGCAATGCGCTTCACGCCTGCAGCAGATGCAGGTATCACGTTCATTAATACGGATGACGGATAGGCAGCTTTTCCCCCAGGTACATAAACGCCAACAGAATCTAACGGCGTCACTTTTTGGCCTAACATCGTTCCATCTTCTGAAGTTGTAAACCATGATTGACGTCTTTGCTGTTCGTGAAACGTCCTTATATTCGCAGCCGCTTCTCTGATCACCGATACGACCTCATCTGATACATTTTTGTAAGCTTCATGAATTTCATCGGCAGAAACACGGTAATCGTTGAGGTCTGCTCCATCAAACGTCTTTGTAAACGTTGAAACAGCTTCATCACCGTTTCTTTTCACCTGATCAAGAATCGACAAAACAGCTTGTCGCTGCTCTTCCGTCCCTTCTTCTATTGAACGTTTTATCGAAATGCCCTGATTCATGTTAACGATTCTCATAGTCATCTACTCCTTCAACAACAGCTGCCAAACGTTCTACCATATCATCGATCACACGATCTTTTGTACGATAACTGACTGGGTTCACAATAAAGCGAGAGGTGATCGACTCGATAAATGCCGTTTCCATCAAGCCGTTCTCTTTTAACGTTCGCCCTGTTGAAACAATGTCGACGATGCGATCAGCCAATCCTATTAGAGGCGCAAGCTCAATCGATCCGTTTAGCTTTATGATTTCTACTTGTTCGCCTTGCTGTCTAAAATAATTGGATGCGACATTTGGATATTTTGTAGCGATTTTAGGTGCTACACCTGCAACTGGCTTGTCCGTTATTCCCGCAACAGCAAGGTAACAGTCACTGATTTTAAGGTCCAACACTTCATAAACGTTCCGTTCTTCTTCGAGCATCACGTCTTTACCAGCGATTCCAACGTCAGCTACACCATGTTCTACGTAAGTCGGCACGTCCATTGGTTTTGCAAGGATAAAGCGGAGATTTTCCTCTTCTATTTCTAGAATCAATTTTCTAGAGTCGTCAAATTCCGGAGGCAACTTATATCCTGCTCTACGAAGCAAGCCAACTGCTTCTTCGAAGATCCGTCCTTTTGGCATCGCCATCGTAAGCATTACATCGTCCCCTTTCCGTTCTTACCGATTAAATAAACTACGTCGTCAAACCTTTCGGAGAACGCATCTAGATCTGCTACCCCGCTTAATTCCTGCATGACGACTCTCTCTCCATTAGCTCGTCTATCCGTTACTTGCTCAATGGCTTCTTGCTTTCGTTCAGGGCTAAAAATAATAGCAGATGGAAGCGTTTCTTCTCGATTTGGATTCAATGCTTCCGCAAGATGATCTAGTCTTATTCCAAATCCAGTTGCTTGAGCTGGACGATTGAAACGGCTTAGCAATTCATCATAGCGGCCTCCGTTACTAAGAGGTACACCAAGGTTATTTGCATATCCTTCGAAAACAACGCCTGTATAGTAGCTCATATGGCTAACGAGCGTGAAATCGAATTTAACGCGATGAGCTACACCGTATGCTTCTAGTGTATCTAAAAGGGTCCGTAGGTCACGAAGCACGTTTTCCCCTTTTTCAGTTGGAAGGAGCTCAAATGCATCTCCAAGTTTCGATCCATCTCCTCTTAATGTTAAGAGATCCATCAAACGCTTTTGATCGATGCTTGAGAGCGCCATTTCCCTTACATGCTGACGGTACCCGACATAATTCTTCTCATATAAAAAGCGTCTTAACGTAGCTGCGCGCTCTTCGTTTCCTACGATCGACAAGAATAGTTCCTGAATAAATCCTACGTGACCGATGGCGATTTGGTATTCTTCAAGACCTGCTTTATTCAACACCTCTGCCATCAGAGCGATGACCTCTGCATCAGCACTCGCTGTGCCATCACCGATCAGTTCTACCCCGATCTGTTCAAATTCAGCAGGCTTTCCTCCTTCATCTTCCTGAGCCCGGAAGACATTAGAATCATATGCGAGCCTTAGTGGAAACGGCTCATGTTTTAAACTAGATGCAGCGACCCTTGCGATCGGCGCCGTCATATCTGGTCGTAACACAAGCGTTTTGCCACGTTGATCAAGAAGCTTGAATAATTGCTGATCGAGAATAGCTGAGGCATCTCCAACGGTTTCATAATACTCAAGCGTTGGAGTATTCATAAAACGATATCCCCATGTTTCTGTAACCCCTTGAATCTTTTGCCTAATGTTTGTTTTAAGATCATATAATACCGGCAGCGTATCACGCATACCGAGTGGCTTTTCAAAAACAAATGGTACTGTCATCAATTGCACCCCGCTTATTATACTTTAGTTCGCTAACATACTAACAAGATGAAGTTATCTGTAGTTTACATCTCTGACATACTAACGTCAACATATATGAAAATAATTCCCTATAACGATTTCCTCTAATCCGAACTTTACACCGATGAATCTATTCAACCTCCTTTTTTGAATAAAAGGTATAGGTGCAATTGGATAATATAAAGGAAAGTAGGTGTATTTCGTTTGGTTTAGGCGAAAATCCTGCAATGTGCGGTCTTTTTTGTTACAGTAACGGAGGGCGACACATATCGTAGTAAGAATACCGCAGAAAGTAGGCGAAAACATGATACAACGGAAAACGAAACGAGAAATTCAGCTCATGAAAGAAGCCGGTGAACTTCTTGCGGCCTGTCATAAAGAGCTTCGAGCACTGATCAAGCCAGGTGTGACAACCTTACAACTTGATTCTTTCGTAGAAGACTTTCTGGAGGAGCACGGAGCGACACCGGAACAAAAAGGGTATCAAGATTACCCATTTGCTACATGCGCATCAGTGAATGATGTGATCTGTCACGGCTTCCCGAACACTAAAAAACTTGAAGAAGGTGACATCGTTACGATCGACATGGTCGTTAATCTAAACGGCGCTTTAGCTGACTCAGCTTGGTCGTATGCGGTTGGGGAAATTTCTGAAGAAAAACAAAAGCTGCTTGATACAACGAAAAAGTCTCTCTATGTAGGAATCGAGCAGGCAGTCATCGGAAATCGTATCGGTGACATCGGGCATGCCATTCAACAGTATGCTGAAGGTGAAGGGTTCGGGGTCGTCCGTGACTTTACAGGACATGGAATCGGACCGACACTTCACGAAGAACCGATGATTCCTCATTTCGGTCAGCCTGGAACTGGAATGCGTCTAAAAGAAGGCATGGTCATCACGATTGAACCGATGCTCAATACAGGCGTACCTTACAGTCAGATCGATGAAGATGGATGGACTGCGCGTACCTTAGATGGCTCTCTTTCTGCTCAATACGAGCATACCATTGCGATTACATCAGAAGGACCGGTTATTTTAACAATGCAAGAAGATGAGTAACGAACAAGAGGGACGTACGTCGTACGTCCCTCTTGTTTATGTTCATCCAATCACTTTACATCCATAGTGTTAAAATGCTCTTCAGCCTTTAAGCGTATCACTTCATGAAGAGATTCCTCATATGCAACGATAAAACACGTCGAGGGACCAGCCGACTTTTGCATATCTACTCCCATTCGAACTTTATCTTCTTGTATATCATAGCCTAGTAACTGTCGAAGCTCATATAGAATACCTTTGGAGCCTACAGGTATGACGCCGACTACTTTTTCCTGCTTACAGATCCATTGAAACAATGGAAGCGGTGCGATCTTCTCTTTATGATGCATCACTTCTTCTCCAACAAGTGGTTCTCCGATTACAGCAAATCTTAATCCAGGAACGATTAGAGGTGACGTGTGCGACTGTTTCTTGCCGAGTACAGCGATTCCAACCGCAGACTGCACGAGTGAGATATTTGTTTCAGAGCTACCTGTTATCGTCAGATCAACACCTAGCTCAAACATTCCTTTTTCTACTCCATGAACTAATTCATCCCATTCCTCATCACCGCAGAAGTTATTAACGATAACAGAAATAGGTGTAGCACCTAATGAAAGACACTCCATCACGGCAACTCTAAACGCATAGTATGCGACCGTATCGTAAGGAACTTGAACAACATCTTGGTCCTTACTTCCGATTCCGCCGCTATTATCGTTTGTGATGACGAGAAACTGGTCTTCAAACGGAATGACAATGCCATCTCTCATGGGTGTACTACCCCTTTTTTCTCAAAGATCGCCCCCAGCCTCGGTATAAGAACGATTGCTAAAACGAGGTTAAATAGAGAACCAATAAGGAGAGCAGGAATAAGTGCAACGTAAAAACCGCTACCTAGTATAAAGAGGAAAGGCAATGGGGCAACGACCGCATTGCCAAGTATAAAAAGTACCATTGCCCACGTCTTGTTCGTTGAACGATACAACTTACCAAATAAATAAACGAGAGCTGCCATTTCAAAAGCGATCAAGAGGTGAAGAGGTCCAAGCGGCAATCCAACGATTAAAGCCGATAAAAGATGACCGAAGCTTGCGATGATCGCGCCACTTCGGCTTCCGATCAACACGGATGCAATCAAAGCTGGAAACACATCGAACGCAACACTACCAACGATCGCTGGTACCTTGATCAATGCGCCAACTACAGACAGGGCAATGAAACTAGCAAGGATGCTCGCCTGCTTTCCGTTCATTCACCCTTACGCTTTCCGCCGCGGAACACCTTCGCACTCCTTGCGTACTCTACATCCTTCACACCTAGACGGTAATTGATGACTCGTGCTAGTGCGAAAAAGTAATCTGATAAACGGTTCAAATACTTCATCGGCACCGGGGAGAGCTCCGCTTCTTTCATTAACGTAACAACGTGACGCTCAGCTCTACGTGTGATTGTACGCGCGATGTGAATCGTCGATGACGGTTTACTACCACCAGGCAAGATGAATCTCTCTAGCGCCGGTGCTTCGTCGATAAACTCGTCGATTCGTCCTTCGAGGTATGTAATGGAAGACGTTTCTAGTTTAAACTCACGCTTTTTGGAAACGTTAGCCAAGTCACCACCACAGTCAAAGAGTTCATGCTGAATTTTCTCAAGGTCCTCTAATAGATCGATGAAATTATTCGGCATCAGCTCATTCAGTTCAACAATCGCTTGACCTACAAAGCCGTTGATTTCATCTACTGTTCCGTAAGCTTCCACTCTCACATCATCCTTGTCGACTCTTCCTCCAATGATACTTGTCTTTCCTTCATCCCCAGTTCTTGTATAAATCTTCATCGTGATTCCTCCTTATTTTAACTGCTGATTCAGTCCATACCAGATTACATCTACACGTTCTGCTAGACTTACGAGGTCCTGATAAGCCCATCCGACGACATCCCGCCACATCCGCTTCTCTTTTTCGAGAGGTACGATCCCTTTCATGATATCCGTTCCGATAACAATGATTGTTCGCTCATCTCTTCCGCTTTCCCAAGCGCTCCAAGCTTCCATGTATGAGCGCACGGCTCTTCTGGTTTCATTCAAACTTTTTTGATCCGAAACAAACGTCTTGATCCATTCTTCCAATCCTTCAAGAACGACTACATCTTTTTTGAACGATTTCTCGTCCCAGGAAGTCCCATCATATGCAGAGTACCACTCTAAAGGTACACCATAATAGTCTCTCACCCACTTGGATTTTCCGTTGAATGCACCACCTGTAACGACGTGCATCGCTCTCCCCTCCTCAGATCATTTATTTTCCATACGAGCTTTACGCCTGTCCCATGTGGGATCGTCCAATCCCAGAATGAACGCTGTGCAGGTGCATACTTCGATAGTAAATAACGGATTACCCCACCATGCGTAACGAGTGCAGCTCTCCTATTCGTGCTCATCCGATTTACGACTGAATCGAACCCTTCATCGATTCGATCGGTAAACATTTTGAAGCTTTCTCCTCCAGGTGGTGCAACAGAAGGATCTTCCAACCAGGTCCGATACCGTTCATCTGCTTCAAGCTCCGCGTACGTTTTTCCCTCCCAACTCCCAAAATGCAGTTCTCGAAAGTTCATCATCTCGATCGCATCTTTCATTGGAAAAAGACGTTTTACCGATTGCGTACACCGGTCCAAATCGCTAGTGAAAACGAGGTCAACGTTCTCATCGCCTATCTGTGTAAACGTTGCTTTTTCACTCAGCTGAGCATTCGTCCAACCGATATAAGCACCTCGTCGATTTTCTTCTGTTACCCCGTGACGAAGTAGTACGATAACCACACTGTCATCCAAAGGAGCACCTCCGTTCCTTCAACACTCGCGCCGAGTACGTCTCCAGTGATCCCACCAAACCAGCGTACTATTTTTCTTTTCATAAACCACGCCAAAACGACCGTTACACCGATCATCGTCAAGATGAGGAAGACCGCTTCTTCTACGATTAGAAAAACTACCATCACATAAATACCGGTGAATAAGAGGTAAATCCACCTAGAAGATGGTTGAACTGCTTTTTGAAAAAAGGTAGCGAGGCCCTCTTCTTTTGAAGGTTGTATGGTTATGAGAAAGATCCCCATCACACTTTTACTTAGAAAAGGTATCGTTGCGATGAGTAAGTATGTTACTAGGTTTATTTCCTGAATCGTTTCATAGATAAAGAGAAATTTAGACCCGAGTAATACGATAACGGATAATACCCCAAAAGCACCCGTACGTGGATCACTCATGATCTGAAGTCGCTTTTCGAGTTGTTGATACGAGAAGAACGCATCGCTTGCATCCATCCAGCCGTCGAGATGGATACCACCTGATAAGACGATCATGAACAACCAAAGCATAAAGCTGATCGCGAGGTTTGAGAATGGCGTCCAAACGACCAGCGCATATAAAAACCCTGACGTGAGAGCACCTTGCATCAACCCGATTAGCGGGAAGGTTTGAACCGCACGTTTCACCTGAACATTCCCCATCGATAGCTCTCGGTGTACGGGTATGGTTGTGAAAAATTGAAGGTTAATCAGAATGCCTTGTAACCAACTCATTGAGGACCGCCCTCAAACATTATCTCTTTAATAAGGTCCCAGTTGAGATGAGGCTTCCATTCATTGGCGAGATCGTCATACGTTTCGTCCTTCCGTCGAGATCGATTCGCTTCCAAAGCAAGCCCCTTTTTCTGACGAAGACGATTGAGCCACTCTGTTCTCCATTGGTCATTATGAAAAAGATGGTGCATATATGTTCCGATAACCCTTCCATCTTGCCCGTAATACCCTTCAGACCGCCCGTCTTCTAACTGTAAAAAAGGGTGTTCATACGAGTTAGTGAAGGTCGTATTCCCAAGATGAATCTCATACCCTGAGATCAACGTATCAAGTTTAGTAGAAGGGTGAAGCTTGCCGTCCATTCGAACCGTAGTTTTTTCTCGATTAAATGAGGTAATAGCAGAAATGATTCCAAGCCCAGTTGCAGAAAGTCCTGGCTCCCCCGTGTCTGAACCATATTCATCGATTAGTGAATCGGTCAACATCTGAAACCCACCGCAAATGCCGATGATACTCCCTCCACGAGACATGACGTTACGAATCTCATGATCAAATCCTCTGTCTTTCAGCCAGTTCAAATCATGGATTGTGCTTTTCGTCCCTGGAAGAATCACAGCATCTGCCTCACCGATCTCAGCTGGATGCTGAACCCATCGAACTGTCACATCTTCATCCTGAAAAGGTTCAACGTCCGTGTAGTTTGAAAGGTATGGGAGCTGAATCACGGCAAGATCGATCGATCCTTTTTTGCTTATGAAACGATCGTTTAACGATAGTGAATCTTCTCCTTCTACTCGGTGTTCAACATAGGGAAGAACGCCAACGACGGGAATTTGAGTGTGCTCTTCAATCCATCTGATACCATCTTCGAAAAGCTCAGGGTCACCGCGGAACTTATTGATGAGTATCCCTTTTACACGCTTTTTTTCAGAAGGCTCAAGGAGTGCGAGTGTACCGACCACGCTTGCAAAGACGCCTCCTCGATCAATATCTGCGACAAGCAGCACAGGGACGTCGGCCATTTCTGCAACTTTCATATTTACAAGTTCACGGTCTTTTAAATTCACCTCGACTGGACTACCAGCACCTTCCATTACAATGACATCGTAATTCTCCTCCAGGTGCCGAAGTGCAAGATCAATACTCTCGAGACCCATCTCATAGAACGCGTCTCTGTAATCTTTTCCAGAAAATGTGCTGAACGACGTGCCGAATCGAATCACTTCTGCATGTTGATCTGATCTTGGTTTCAGCAAAATTGGGTTCATCCACACACTCGCTTCTGTTCTTGCAGCTTCAGCCTGGATCCCCTGTGCCCGTCCAATTTCCTTCCCATCGATCGTTACATAAGAATTGTTTGACATATTTTGAGATTTAAAAGGGGTAACGGAGAAGCCTTCATTCGCTAGAAGATGGCACATAGCTGTTACGATCAGACTCTTTCCAACGTCAGACGCCGTACCCTGAATCATAATGCCGTTCACTCGATCACCTCCCCTTTCATCAAAATTGGAATGCTTGCTTCTACGAGATATGCTTCTCGAGCTTGCCCGACAACCCACTGATGAAGACTGCCGAGAAGCTTTCCATACGTTTTCACGAGGGGAGTGTCGAAAGGTTCAAAGCTGACTTCATTACTTACGATAATAAGGACGTCACAGTTTTCAGCTACCATGGATAGGTCACATTTGATACGGTCGATCAGCGCTTCGTACGATTCGATCTGCTTAAAAAGTTCGTTTGATAGTAACGTGGTTAAACAATCAAGAAGCACGATTCCTCCTTGGCCTATACGCTTAGCGGCACTACCAACGTTCACTGGGCATTCGACCGTTGTCCAAGACGCAGCTTTGCTTCGATCATACCGATGTTGGGCAATTCGCTCTTTCATCTCGTCGTCTACCGGCTCTCCACATGCAATGTAATAAAGGGAGTTAGTTTCTCTTTTAACATAAGAGGTTGCTAGCTTTTCAGCAAAGCTGCTTTTTCCACTTCGAACGCCACCACTAATGAAGATTATGTCCGCCATCGCTTAAGCACCTCCATCAACCGCTGGTTCTCGTTCGGTGTACGGATTGCGAACCTGAGCCATCTCCCATCAAGACCTGCAAAGTTATACGTATGCCTTGGAACGATTTCGTTATGTAATAAATAATGAAGCAGCTCGGATTGGTCGTTCTTCTCAGGATCTCGTAATAAATAAAAATTCACGCTCGATCTGGAGTATTGAAAGGAATGGTCATCAAAAAAGCGCTGAAGGTTTTCTCTCTCTTGCTGAATGAGGTGACGCGTCTTCTTAACGTGATCATATTGATTCAGACAGATTTCACCCGCTAGGAGCGCAAGTGCATTCACACTCCAATGAGGCTGGCTTTTTTTAACTGCATTGATCACACCCTCATTTGCGACCATATATCCGATCCGTAGTCCAGGTATCGCATACATTTTCGTTAGCGAACGAAGAACGATTAGTTTTTGATAGGTATGGGTGTATGGAATGATCGAACGTTCATCTGAGAGAAAATCCATAAACGCTTCATCCATGACCAAATAGCAATTATGCCTTTCAGTTTCATCTAGAAGCATCTTGATATCCGTTTCAGAATAAGCCAAGCCTGTAGGGTTATTCGGTGAACAGAGAAAGAGAGCGTCAACTTGTTTCATTTTATTAATAAGTGAAGCAGTATCTAATTCCCAATCGCCTTCCTCTAAGGAGTGGTTAAGAACTTCACACCCGTTACTTCTGCAAGCATTCTCGTATTCTGAGAAAGTAGGCTGAACGATGCACACGCGTTTACCTGCTAGAAAACGGCCAACGAGTGAAATCAGTTCAGCTCCCCCGTTTCCGATAAGGACGTTTGCTTCGTCTACGTTCCATTCGTTCGCTAACTTTTTCGTTAACGACAAAGCTTTTGGATCAGGATACGTGGTGATCGCTTCGAATGAATCATTCCACCGTTCTTTCAGTTCTAGAGGTGGCCCAATAGGATTAAGATTTGCACTAAAATCACTATAGCGGTCTGGTTTTGTTAGATTAAGAGATTTGTATAAATAATGAGGATTAGAACCATGGGAAGGTAGCGTCAAAAATGAGTCCTCCAATCCATAAAATGATGAGAAACAACAGTGATGTGCGATGCATAATGGAAATCGATTGAGGAATATGTAATGAATCGAGCGGAACGATCGGGTCACCCATCCTAGCACGATTCGAAACCTGACCACGATATGAATTACTTCCACCCAATTGAACGCCAAGAAGAGCTGCAGTTGCAGCTTCTCCCCAACCACTGTTTGGACTAGGGTGCTTTTTAGCATCCCTGAAAAGAATGGTCCACGTACCCTTCATCGTCTGCTGCTTCGGCTTTGTTGATAAAAGCATGCAAAAGGCAGTCATTCTACTAGGAAGCCAATTCACTACGTCATCCAATTTTGCTGATGCCCATCCAAAGTCATAATACTTATCATCTTGGTAACCCACCATCGAATCACACGTATTGATCACGCGATAAGCCACAGCACCTGCAGCACCTCCGAAAAGCGCCCAGAAAAGAGGTGCTGTGACGCCATCACTCGTGTTTTCTGCGACAGTTTCAACTGCTCCCCTTGCAATCTCGCTTTCTCCCAGTTGGTCAGTGTCCCGCCCAACAATGTAAGATAGCATTCTCCTCGCTTCCATCTTCTCACCTTTTTGAAGAGGTTCGAATACTTCAAGCGCTGCTGTCCGAAGACTTTTTTGTGATATCGTTGTTGCGATGAGAAGCGCTTCAAGAGCTATTCCTAATAAGGGAGAAAGGGAATAAGCAAGAAGCACGCAAGCCACCGTTATGCCAACCACAACCATCAGTATCGTGAGTATCATCACAACCCCTTTTAGCTTCCGATACGATCCATTGTTCAAACGATGATCAAGAATTGCAATGGTTGAACCAATCCACCGAACAGGATGTGGCAACCTTGGCGGGTCACCTAATATGAGATCTAAACAAAAGGCAATGCTGAGCGCAATCAAGTGGTTTAGGATCATTCCGACACCCTTTTACGATACTTATTGAGTGCTTCTGATGTACACATGTAAATTCCCTGACTGATGAGTTTTCCTAAAACCGTAATTGTACCTGCATACGGAAGGTGTTTCCCTCGCTGTGTCGCCGCGATCAGAATGCTATCTGTCGAGGTACCTGTCGCGAACGATCCGGTTATAGCGTCCTTCACATGATGATCATGCATGACTTTTACTTTTGCCTCGGTTGCTGTCATGATACTTTGTATAAACGCTTCATCAGTAAGCGCCCCATTTACAAACACCCACGTATTGATCGTGCCAGGCATTGGTTCATACACGTGCTCAACACTTCGCGATGCATCTACAGCATTACCCACTCCAGCTGTAACGACAACAAATACAGAAACACCGTCATCCTCAATGAGTCGATAAGACACATCTTCAAGACAAACAGCTGTCATCATCCCAACGGTTTCGACAGGATCGATCTGATGGTTTTTAAGGTACGCTTCCATTTCTTCACGATGGTTCGAGCAATTGTAGCTCTTCTCAACGTGGCGATTAACAAACGTGTTGTACCAGCCTGTTCCAGAGCCAACGACACCTGAAGACATCGTCCGAAGTGGGAACGGAGCCTTGAGCTGAATCATTTCTTCATTAGACATTAAAAAACGTTCATCGATGACAAGTTCATCGAGGTCTTCGCCCTGTTTCTCTGGTAATAGTAGCATTTGAGGTTTTGGTACAGTGGGGTGCGGGTGCTTTTCAATATTCGTTCGATATACAGACTGAATACGCGCTTCATCCAGTACCTCGTTCGGCTTGTGGTGCATATTCACCTTGCCATCTTCAAGTAGTAAAAGACGGTCACAATACAACCCAGCAAGGTTCAAGTCGTGAAAAATTGAAATGACCGTAAGCCCTTGTTCCCTCGTCCACTTTTTTAACAAATCGAGAAGCTCTTTCTGATAAGAAAGGTCAAGATGATTCGTCGGCTCATCAAGCAACAGGATTTCCGGCTCCTGTGCGAGTGCTTGAGCTAGGAAGACGCGCTGACGTTCACCACCTGATAGTTCATTCACGTAGTTGTCTTGAAAGGCTTTGATTCCAGTCTGCTCCATTGTCTTCTGGACAACGGCCTCATCATGTTCGCTCCACATCTGAAACCATCCAGTCTGGTGGGCATACCGGCCGAGTGAGACGGTTTCTTTCACCGTATATGGGAAAGCATGTTCAGCATGCTGTGGAAGCACAGCGAGAACTTTTGCTAGTTGCTTTGCGGAGTACTTTGAGATCGCCTTATCTTTTAAAAGCACCTCTCCTTTATCTGCTTTTAAAATACCGCTGATCACTTTGAATATCGTTGTTTTCCCGCTACCGTTCGGACCTACAATTCCAAGCAGTTCTCCTCTTTTTACATCGAATGAGAGATCCTGAAGCACTTCATGACCTGGATATCCTCCTGTTACGTGATTCACCGTTAACATACTTACCCTCTTCTTTCTTTGCGTCTTCGAATTAAGATGATTGCGAATACTGGCGCTCCGATCAATGACGTTATGACTCCAATCGGTAGTTCCGTAGGTGAGATAATGATTCTTGAAATAAGATCCGTTACTATTAGAAAAGCAGCCCCAAGCAGAATCGATAATGGTAGAAGGTGTCTATGATCTGGCCCCCATAATAGTCTCGTAAGATGAGGAATCACAAGACCGACGAAACCGATCGTACCGGAAACAGCTACAGCGCCTCCAGTTAGTATCGAGCCTCCTATTAATATCCACAGCTTCCTCTTAGCTACGTTGACCCCTATATGCTGTGCACGTTCTTCACCAAAAGACATCGCGTTCAGTTCCTTGCTACTAACTAGCAAAATACACGCTCCGAACACGAAGAACGGTAAGATAATCACGATATATTCCCACCCTCGCATCGAAACACTTCCAAGAAGCCAACCGATGATTTGGCGAAGCTCTTCTCCTGTTAAAGCAATCATTAAAGATAGCAACGACCCAAGGAAAGAGCTGAACACGATCCCCGTCAGAATAATGGTCTCAACACGCATCGAACGTTCGATTTGTCGCGCAAAGAAAAGGACGAGGAAAATGGTAACGATCGAAGCAGCAATACTCATAATTGGCAGTGTGAACATGCCGATCAACGGCAGTGACAAGTTAAAAAAGAGGACGAGCACTGCACCGACAGATGCACCTGATGAGACACCGAGTACGTAAGGATCTGCCAATGGATTACGAAGAAGACCCTGAAAGGCAGCTCCTGCAACCGCTAGTGATGCACCGACAAGTCCTGCTAAGATGACACGAGGCAGCCGGATGTCCAACACGATTGTCGTGAACATAGGGTCCGTTTCACCCATTGACGGTAGAATCAGTACCTCAGCCCACATCAATTTTAGGATTGTTTCGATCGGAACTGAGACAGTCCCGACCGAGATACCAAGCAGCATCGCGCCAACTAGCAGTCCACTAGCTATAACGTAAGGGATTGCTTTATTCAGTAAAAACATCCGGGTAAACCGCTTTAGCAATTTCCTCTACTCCTTCAACAAGACGCGGACCAGAGCGTGTAACAAGGTCAGAGTGAACATCGACAACTCGTTCTTCTTTCACTGCGGTGACATCTTTCCAGCCATCACGGCTCAGCACTTGTTCCACTGGCTTTTCCGTATAGTAGCCGTATGTGGTGATGATCACATCTGGATTTGCTTGAATAATTGCTTCTTGATCGATCTGATTCCAGCCTTCTTGGTCATGCGTAACGTTCGTAGCATTTATAAGTGAGAGCATGTCGTCCATGAACGTATTCTTACCAGGAGAATAAATTTCTGGTGCAGGAGAAACTTCAACAAAGACGCTCTTCGTTTCTTCGATTGACTCAGCTTTTGACTTGATTTCTTCTATTTTCGATTTCATATCGGCAATCAACTCTTCAGCTGCCTCCGTTTCGCCTGTTGCTTGTCCAATCATTTCCATCGATGTGTAAACTTCATCAAAACTTTTTGCATCGTTAACGACTAGAACAGCAATTCCCGCATCGCGGAGCTGCTGTAGACCAGCTTCTGAGTTATGAGCACTAGAGCCGTGAGCGAGGACAAGGTCAGGATCTAATGAGATAATCTTTTCAACATTAAATTCCATCCCACCGATCTTCTCAATATCTGCAGTCTCTTCTGGGTAGTTCGCAAAATCTGAAACACCCACTACTTCACTACCTGCACCTAGTGCAAAGAGGATTTCTGCGTTACTTGGAATTAAGGAAACGATTTTCTCTGGATCTTCTTCTAGCGTTACATCCTTATCGAGCGCATCTGTGATGGTAACTGGGAAAGCGCTATCTTCTGTATTCTGATTCTCTTCTGTACTTACGTTAGTATTGTTCTCAGATGAATTATCTGATCCGCAACCGGCCATGATTCCTGTAACGAGTAGTAATAATACGAGCAATGAATAAAGCTTCTTCATGTGTAGTTCTCCTCCTAAAATGTATGATGAAACAAAAAAAATCCCCACGCACGAGCATGGAGATGGCCGAATGAAAGTAAGAATGATACACAAGATGACACTTACCTTCCTTCGCACATCCCTATCCTCGTAGGTTGTTCGTGCTTTTGAATCAGGCAGGTCTCCTGGCTTATGGTTATCGCTTACTGCTCCTTCCCATTCGATATGAACAGTGGATTTCACAGCTTACGACCATTTACAGTGGCGGGACCGCGCTGGATTTACACCAGCTTCCCTATTAAGTCTTCATCGTGAAGACACCTGAATCAGTACATATGTAATTGCAAGTTTTATTATACACGATAGTCTTTAGGGGTGAAAGACATCTGTAACATCTTCCTAATCGACCCCACTTCGACGTACTTTGTATTATAAGCCTTTTGCTTCTCTTTCTTCTTTTGTATAAATGATCCTCATTGGATTTCCACCTACAAAAGCTCCTTCAGGAACGTCCTTGTGCACGAGTGTTCCTGCAGAGACAATCGCTCCAGAGCCGATTGTGATGCCTGGCAACAACGTACTGTTCGCACCGATCATCACGCGATCACCGATCACAACATCACCAAGACGATATTCGTCGATCAAATACTCGTGAGCAAGTATCGTCGTATTGTACCCGATAATGGAATTCCTTCCGACTTTAATCCTCTCAGGAAACATGATATCCACCATGACCATCAGCGCAAAAGCCGTTTCTCCTCCGATCTTCATTCCTAGAAAAGTCCTGTATAACCAATTCTTCATCGGGATGAAGGGCGTATACCGTGCTATTTGTATCACAGCGAAGTTTTTTACAACTTTCCAGAATGGGACCGTTTTATAAATTTGCCATAGGGCGTTGCTTCCTTCGACAGGGTAACGCTCGGTATTTCTCACTTGCCTACTCCAGCGATTGAAAGAAGCTCTGACATATGATCAAGCATATGATCTGGATTATAAGAAGATAAAAACTCTCGCCCTTTTATCGTCCATGATACACCGACAGTCTTTACACCGGCATTCTGCCCAGCAAGAATATCATATTGGCTATCGCCTACCATGATCGCATTTTCAGGACTAGAACCGAGCATTTTCATCGCAGTATTCAGTTGTTCTGGATGAGGTTTTGGATTTTCTACTTCTTCGACTGTAATGACTACAGGGAAAAATTGATCCAGCTTTGTCAGCTTCAATCCCATCTCCACTGTGTTCCGCATCTTAGACGTCACGATCGCAAGCTTGTATCCATTTTCGGACAACGTCTTGACCGTTTCAAATACACCATCGAACTCCGTTACGAGTTGATCGTGATTTTCGATATTATGATTTCGGTAAAACTGTACCATCTCTTCCGCTCGTTCTCTATCATGCTTCTCAAACGTGTGATAGAGCGGTTCTCCAATGAAGTTCACAAGTTCTTCATCGGAATACAGTCCTGGGTAGTAATGCTCGAACGTATGCTTGAACGATGCCATGATCAAATCGTTCGTATTGATTAATGTTCCATCTAAATCAAATAAAATCGTATCAATGTTCATAAAAAGGTTCCTTTCTGTGTGAAACACGTGTATCCTTACGCTTCCAAATAATCGAAATCACTACCGTTAACAGGACGGCAGTAATCAGCCTCACCAATAAGAGCCAGATAACTGGTATTCCTAGTGGTATAAAGATCAGCGTATCTTCAATAACAGCATGACACGCTACTAGAAAAATAAACGCGAGGTAAAGATCCTTTTTCTTCACACCATCTTCTTTTGCAGCCTGAATCATAACTCCCGCTCCATAAGCTAGACCGAAAACAAGCCCTGCTGCTAGCGTAGTCGACGTATTTTCTCTCATACCAAGGCTCCTAGTGATAGGTGCCATCCACTTCGAGAACACGTTGAGCCATTCGCGATCTTTCATAACTTGAATAAATATCATCAACGGAATCACGATGAGGGCGAGCTGAAGAACACCGATCGAAGCTTTTTCAAGACCTTGAAGTAAAATCAGCCCCCACCCGTTTACTTCTTCACTAGATTGAGGAACTAAGCCATAGACTGCTTGTTCATTCCCGCCTTGCCAAACAAGGTTTATAATGAATCCTGATACAACCGCAAGACCGATCCGCACACATAAAATAACCCACAGCTTGACACCGACCTTAGCAGCAACGCCTGATTCAATTAATAAATTGTGAGAAAAAGAAAGCATGACGGCAAGGATAAACACTTCTTTGACAGAAAGATCAAGGGTCAAAATTGCTCCGATTCCTGCATAAAGGTTCAAGAAGTTCCCGATTACGAGCGGAATGGCTGCTTCGCCTGATAAACCAAGCCATTTCATAGCAGGTTCGATTAAACTGATCACCCATTCCAGGACGGGTGTATACCTTAAGATCGTAACAAGAAGAGTGATTGGGAATATAATTTTTCCAAGCTCCCATGTTGTTTGGAGGCCCGTCTTTAATCCACGTTTCAGCGTTCCCATACTCACCCTCCTCTTATGATTTATCGTTGTACGGTTTAGGGTTCTTCTTCATTCTTCTGTAAACAATTGTGATAATCGCACCGATAATGAGCACGACTGAAATAACCTGAGCCATTCTGAGCGACTCCGTAAGCATAAGACTATCCGTTCTAAGCCCTTCGATAAAGAAACGTCCGATGGAATACCAGATTACATAGGAGAGGAAGACTTCTCCTCGTTTAACGTTCGTTCTTTGTAGAAGGATTAAAATAACAAAGCCTACTAAATTCCATAGCGACTCGTATAGAAAGGTAGGGTGATAATACGTACCTTCGATGAACATCTGATTTACAATGAAATCAGGAAGCATTAAGTTCTCAAGAAACTCTCTCGTCACCTCTCCACCGTGAGCTTCCTGGTTCATGAAGTTTCCCCATCGACCGATCGCCTGTCCAAGGATAATACTTGGAGCTGCGATATCAGTAATTTTCCAGAAAGATAACCCGCGCTTTTGAGTAAAAACGAGAGCAGTAATAACGGAACCGATCAATGCACCGTGTATCGCGATTCCGCCTTCCCAAATCGCAAAGATATCTCCCAGATTGTCCTTATAGTAACCCCACTGAAAGATAACATAATAAATTCTGGCCGAAATAATAGCGATCGGTACGGCCCATAGTATTAAATCGACAAATGTTTCTTTCGGCAGCCCTTGACGCTGTGTTTCTCTAACCGCAAGTACAAGCCCAAGATAAGCTCCTAGCGCTATGATGATACCGTACCAATAGATTGAAATCGGTCCTAGCTGAACCGCAATTCGATCTAGAGGTTCTATTGTTGCTAACATGTCCGTTTCCCCTTTCTATGTTAAACCTGTTAGATGCTATCGTGATCGTCTCCATCTTCGATTTCTTTTGTTAAACGCTCGGAGAACTGTTTCGCTGCGTTCATCCCCATGTTCTTCAAACGGAAGTTCATCGCAGCAACCTCAATGATGATCGCTAAATTTCGTCCTGGACGCACTGGTACAACGAGGCGCGGAACATTGGAATCGATGATCTGCATATATTCCTCTTCTAGACCAAGACGGTCATATACTTTTTTAGAGTCCCAAAGCTCAAGGTTTATTACTAATGAGATCTTCTTGTAATTTCGAATCGCACCTGCTCCAAACAATGTCATGACATTTATAATGCCGAGACCCCTTATTTCAAGAAGGTGTTGGATCAACTCTGGCGCACTACCAACAAGCGTGTTTTCAGCTTCCTGACGAATTTCAACCGAATCGTCGGCAACTAATCGATGGCCGCGCTTTACTAGCTCTAGAGCAGTCTCACTCTTACCAACCCCACTCGAACCTGTAATCAGAACGCCCACACCATAAATATCGACTAGAACGCCGTGAATAGCAGTGTTAGGGGCAAGCTGACTTTCAAGATAGTTTGTCAATCTACTACTCAGACGGGTAGTCGTCATACTCGTGCGTAAGATCGGTACATCTTTTTCCTTGGAAGATTGAATCAGTTCATCTGGCACGATCATGTCTCTTGAGATGACGATACCCGGCGTTTCATCAGTGCACAGCTTTTCCATTCGCTCCTGTTTTTGCTCCTCTGGTAAACCGTTGAAGAATGAAAGCTCAGTCTTACCTAATAGCTGCAATCTTTCAGCAGGATAATATGTAAAAAAACCAGCCATCTCAAGACCTGGACGTGATATATCACTTGTGATGATCGGGCGATGAATTCCTTCAGCACCACTTACAAGTTCAAGGCTGAATTTCTCCATTACATCTTTCATGCGGACTTTTACCATTCATAAACCTCCTAAATCGAACCTAATGGTTACATTTTTCGCTATTTTCTATTGTACCATTTCACATTTGAAAGAACAGAATGATGAACTACAATTTCTTGAAAAGGAAAAAGCTTGTCACACTTTTTTTTAGTTAGAGAAGCTTCAAACGTTACAGTCGTATTCAAGTTCTTATTTTGAACTAACCTTTGTAAATATATCAACGTCTGATCGTACCTAAACAAAAAAAGCCGTCGAGAAAGTCTCGACAGCTCTACAGGTGGCCTAACTGATCATTATGCATCTACAGGTACTTCAGCATCTACCGGTACCACTGCATCATGGAGTTGTTTATCTAGCTCTTGTAAATGAGCTTCTTTCATTTCGTTCGACCAGTTTAGACGTTTTGCCATGTACTCGATAACAGGCTCTTTCCAAGTTTTCACCCAGTCGATATCAAAGTATAAGGCGCTTGTTCTTCGATTAAAGTAATCGAGCGGTGTAGCGACCATTTCTTCTTCGATTCCATAGATGAGTGTTGCGAACACTTCAAGACTAAGTCCATGGAAGTTTGCTTCAGTCCCGATCGTTTCGATGATTTGATAAATTCGCTCGATATTAGATCCGTATCTTTGAACGAGTCGATCAGCTTCATCAACAGAGAGGCCAAGCGTTGTACCACGGCGCACCTGTTTTGTAGCATATTCTTTGAACCCTTTGCTTCCGCCAACGTCTCCACCAGAGAGAACCATATTCTTAGTCGTTGAGCTAGGGAACTTTTTATACTTTTCATCTTTAAACTCATCCGCAACGTAATCAACAACTTTTTCAGCCATTTTCCGATAGCCGGTTAGTTTTCCTCCCGCAATCGTAATCAAGCCAGACTCTGAATGGAAAATTTCATCTTTACGAGAAATTTCGGAAGGATCTTTTCCTTCTTCATGGATCAGTGGACGAACGCCAGACCAGCTGGATTCCACATCATCACGATCAAGCTTAATTCCTGGGAACATATAATTCGCTGCATCGATGATGTAATCTCGGTCTTCAACCGTCATCTGTGGATGAACTGGATTCTTTGTATACTCTGTATCGGTTGTTCCGATATAAGTTTTTCCGGCTCTAGGGATCGCGAACATCATACGCCCGTCATCAAACGGTGTATCGAAGTAGACAGCTTGTTGAAGCGGGAATTTACTTTGATCGAATACGAGATGAACTCCTTTGGTCATGAAGAGGTGTTTCCCTTTTTTAGACTGGTCGAGTTCGCGAATTTCATCTACCCATGGACCAGCAGCATTGACAATTTTCTTCGCTCTAATTTCTCGCGTTTCTCCTGAAAGAACGTCCATCGCTCTGACGCCAACAACCTTTCCATCTTCATACAATAGCTGCTCGGCTTTTACGTAGTTAACCGCTTTTCCTCCACGATGAACAGCTTCTTTCATCACTTCAAGTGTAAGGCGAGCATCATCTGTACGGTATTCAACGTAATAACCTCCACCCTTAAGGTCGTTCTTACGAAGTAATGGCTCTTTCGACATCGTTTCTTTCTTAGAAAGCATATTTCTACGTTCTTTCTTCTTTACACCCGCAAGGCGATCATAAAGGGCAAGACCAGCACTTGTTGAGAACTTCCCAAACGTACCACCTTTAAAGATCGGTAGAAGCATCCACTCAGGAATTGAAACATGTGGAGCATTTTCATAAACGATCGCTCGTTCTTTTCCAACTTCAGCTACAAGTCCTACTTCAAAGTTCTTTAAGTATCGAAGTCCTCCGTGAACAAGTTTAGTGGAACGACTAGATGTACCAGCAGCATAATCCTGCATCTCAATAACTGCAGCGTTCATTCCTCTCGATGCAGCATCGAGTAAAATTCCTGACCCTGTTATTCCCCCACCGATTACAAGAAGATCTAACTCTTCAGATACCATCTGATCTAAAATCACACTACGTTGCAAACCTGAAAATGGTTTTACCAAAACGATCACTCCTTTTAAATATATCTACTTCAATCATTCAATTTTGAATAGGCTCTTATTACCATACCCTCCAAGCTACGGAATAAAGCATGGTAAAACTTATAAACTGTAACAGTCGGTTTTTTCTTTAACCTTTTAATCCGTTAAAACAACAAAAAGACCACAACTCCTCAAGACATAGTCCTCCTATGCTTGAGTGTTGTGGTCTTCTCCTTATCTCCGACCGCTTTTATTAACTTAGTTATAGTGTAGCACACTCTCGTAAGAGTTGCTATTATTAACCATTATTTAAATGCCATCGTGGCTTTAACGGCTTTTTTCCAGCCTTCATATAGTTCTTCTTTTTGTGCTTCTTCCATCTCTGGATCAAAAGAACGATCAAGCATCCACTGCTCTTGAATTTCTTCACGACTTTCCCAATATCCTGTTGCTAGCCCAGCTAGGTACGCCGCCCCTAATGCTGTTGTTTCATTAACAGTTGGTCGCTCAACTTGAACACCGATCATATCGCTTTGGAATTGCATTAAGAAATCATTCTTTACAACCCCTCCATCAACTCGAAGCGTTTTTAAGTTGATACCTGAATCAGCTATCATGGCATCAAGAACATCTCTTGTCTGATAGGCAAGTGACTCGAGCGTTGCACGAACAAAGTGCTCCTTGCTCGTTCCACGTGTTAGTCCAAATACCGCTCCTTTTACATCACTATCCCAGTAAGGGGTTCCAAGACCTACGAACGCTGGAACCATGTAAACTCCTTCAGTCGATTCTACCCGTTTCGCATACCTTTCACTTTCCGGTGCCGTGCTGAACATGCGTAGGCCATCTCTTAGCCACTGTATCGCAGAACCAGCTACGAAAATACTTCCTTCTAGCGCATATTCAACTTTACCATCTACGCCCCAAGCAATCGTCGTTAAAAGACCATTGTCAGACTTCACGGCTTTTTCTCCAGTATTCATCAACATAAAACAACCGGTGCCGTACGTATTCTTTGCCATTCCTTTTTCAAAGCATGCTTGACCAAACAATGCCGCTTGCTGATCCCCAGCGACACCTGCGATCGGTACATTTTGGCCGAAGAAATGATAGTCGACGGTTTCCGCATAAACTTCGGATGAAGGGCGCACTTCAGGAAGCATCGATTTTGGAACTGATAGCATCTCTAGAAGTTCATCATCCCATTTAAGGTCATGAATGTTATACATTAATGTTCTAGATGCGTTCGTGTAATCTGTAACATGCGCGCTGCCGCCGGATAACTTCCAAATGAGCCACGTATCGATCGTACCAAACAACAAGTCTCCATTCTCTGCTTTTTCACGAGCACCATCAACATTATCAAGGATCCACTTTACTTTCGTGCCAGAGAAATAAGCATCGATCAGTAGTCCTGTTTTATCTCTCACCATCTCACTATAACCCTGTTCTTTCAATTCACTTACGATGCCTGCTGTTTGACGAGATTGCCAAACGATCGCATGATAAACAGGTTTACCAGTATTCTTGTCCCAAACGACCGTGGTTTCTCGCTGATTTGTTATTCCGATCGCTTCAATATCCTTTGCTGCGATATC
Source organism: Anaerobacillus sp. ABR4_321 (assembly GCF_056158505.1). Classification (NCBI taxonomy): domain Bacteria; kingdom Bacillati; phylum Bacillota; class Bacilli; order Caryophanales; family Bacillaceae; genus Anaerobacillus; species Anaerobacillus sp. ABR4_321. Next base: position 1,288,963 of record NZ_JBSWTK010000001.1, on the reverse strand, counting down.
AGAAGTAGACGATAGCACTTGTGCCATAACGGATAAAATCGAGCTCCAAATTTCTTGAGCGTCATGCTCCACCCAGCCAGATTTAGGGAAATGTTGCTTGAATTCTTTTTGTGCTACGTTTACAATTTCACCTTTCTTGTTAAATAAGATTGCTCTTGAGCTAGTTGTTCCTTGATCAAGTGATAAAATATACTTTTCTTTTTCAGCCATTACGAATTCCTCCCTTATATACTATACATTTCTACAACGGTTAATTTTTAACCTTTTCACCTGTTTGAATACTGTCTTTCACTTTGTCACCAGCATGATAAAGTCCAAACATAAACACTGTGACGAATAGAGTTGAAAACCAAAATTCTAAACTATAATTTGCTTCAGTGACTGCTTTAAAAAAGATAGCGCCATATATCCCCCCAAAGATTGGGCCAGCTACTGGAATCCAAGCGTATCTCCAATTGGAGTCTCCTTTTCCTGGTATGGGCAAGAAGAAATGAGCGATACGGGGACCTAAATCACGGGCTGGGTTAATGGCATAACCTGTCGTTCCGCCAAGAGAAAGCCCGATCGCCACGATCAAAAAGCCAACAATAAATGGGTTAAGACCTTCTGTAAATTCATTCGATCCAATTGCAAGAAGACCGATAAGAAGCATTGCGGTACCAATAAACTCACTCAGAAAGTTACTAAACGTATGTGGTATGGCTGGATCAGTGGAGAATACTGCCAATTTAAGCGCTTTATCATCTTCTTTACGAAAATGCGGAAGAAAATGAAAGTATACGATACACGCTCCTAGAAAAGCACCGATCATTTGTGCCGTTATGTATCCAGGCACCTGACTCCATGGAAAGTCTCCAATCGCTGCTAGTCCTAACGTTACTGCAGGGTTGATATGTGCTCCACTAACCTGCCCTGATGCATAGACTGCCATAGCTACCGCAAGTCCCCATCCGAGAGCGACTACGATCCAGCCACCACCTTGAGCCTTCGAATCTCGAAGGTTTACGTTTGCTACAACCCCACCTCCAAAAATGATCAAAATCATCGTACCTAATATTTCTCCAACAAATGCGTTCATCTTTGACACCTACCATTTCTATCGATATATGGCATGTTGAAAATTAGCTCTACTCTCAACTATACCCTGTTTGTGCCATTTCAAAAGTACTATAAAAAAAAACCACGACAAATCTCCCCATACATTTGATGGGAATTTTGCGTGGTTCTCCATGTCTCCGGCACATCTTATTAACTTACTGTTTATTAAAACAAACTTATGTAAGCGATGTCAAATCCTTTTTTTGGTATCGTAGTGTTTCCATAGCTCGCTCTTTGATGTTGTCACAGCGGTAGCTCCGCCTTTCAAGGCTAGTTCCACATCATCAACCGAGCGGATAAACCCTCCAGCAAAAATTGGGACATCGATTTCTTCACGTAATTCTTCAAAGACTTGTGGAATTATACCTGGAAGAATTTCAACACAGTCTGGTTGAGTATGCTTAATAATGCTTAAATTTTTCTCAAGGGCCATGGAATCGAGCATAAATAATCGTTGAACAGCAATTATTCCGCGCCTTTTCGCAACAGATAATACATTCGATCTCGTTGATATCAATCCAGCTGGCTTCACTTCTTGACAGAGAAACTCTGCACCGTGTTCATCATTTTTTAAACCTTGTACAAGATCGGCGTGCAAAAGAATTTCTTTTCCTGCCCGTTTTCCTTCTTTCACAATGGCTTTTAATTGCCCAATATGGGAATCAAGCAGAACGATATATGTATAAGAACTTGCTAACAGTGTTTCAAAATCCCGCATTTTTCTTACTGCAGGCAAAATCGTTTGGTTATGAAATGACATAAGGAACCCTCCTTTTCATACTATCTTACCAGATAAAATGAAAAACACACGCCTTAAAAAGACGTGTGTTCCCTTACTTCTTAATCGGTTCGATAACGAGCTTATCGATCAATACATTTAACAAACCTATGATTATTGAAGCGAGCATGGCCATCCCAAAGCCTTCGATGACGAATGAGCTTCCCATAAATGCAGCTGTGATTTTTAACGTCACAGCATTGATAACGATTAAAAACAACCCTAGAGTGACGATCGTGACGGGTAGTGTCAGAAGAATCAACACTGGTTTGATAAACACGTTTATCAACGACAATAATAGACTTGCTACAATTGCAGCGCCAACGCCTTCAAGATAGAAGGCATCAAAGTACCCTGCAACAACCATCAATACGATGCTGTTAACGATTAAACTGATCAACCATTGTCGCACGACCTATCCCTCCATCTTCATCACGAGTGCCCGTCTTTTATTCGTTAGTAGAATACGCCACTGTAATGGAACCAGCTGTAGATGTTGCGGCGATTCTATAAGTGTTTTCTGAATCAACTTCAGTCTTAAATTTCTTCATTCTATGAGATATTTCTTGTTTTTCCCTTAAGACACTCATATTATCTAAATCAGCCGTAATTGTCCCGATTGTAGATTTCAAGTCGCCATTGAGGTTCATCCCTTTTGGAACATTTACTTGGATCGTTCCATTTACAGTTTTTAACTGCGCACTGCCACTTACGACTTCCTTAAGAGCATAGCGAATCGCCCCATTTATAGACTGTGCTTCTACCTCTTTATACGTTCCATCAATTGTGATCGGACCGTTCCCTGTTTCAAGTTCGCACACATCGCCGTTCGTATTTTCTACTGAAATCGATCCGTTCCCAGATTCAGCTTCCAAATCTTTTACTTCTGAAGCTTTGATTCCTACCTTACCGTTAGCTGTTTTTAGCTTGGCTTTCGCTGATCGAATCGTTTCTCCACTAACATCACCGTTAAACGTGGTGATCCATACTCTTTCGTATTCTTTAGCAGGTACATAGATGACTACGTTTAATTTAACGTCAGCTCTTTCTGATTTGAATGTCATTTTTCCGTTATTTACAGAAAAATAAGTATCTCTGAGCAACTTTTCTTTTGCACCTTCTGTAGTTGAGACACGGTAGATATTTGCTTTGCAATCAATTTTCACATCATCTTGATCCCACGTTTGGAAAGCCACTTCTCCATTTCTGACATGAATATCGATCGCGTCGAACGATACTTCTTGTTCAGAAAAAACGTGCTCAACTTCTTCTGAAGAGCCGAAATTAAAGTCAAGGTCCATGTCCTTTACTTTTTGAATCAGTGATTCAACAAATTGACCAACACGATATCCTGATTGAGGACGTTCTTGCTGAGGTTCAGCCGCTCTTTCTTCTTTCTTCGTTTCGGTACTGCCAAGAGCACTCAATAGTTTCGCGCCCTCTTCTGCAGTAATTTTTCCCTCTTCAATCATTGTCAGTATCATTTTGCGTTCTTCGTTCATTCAAAACATCTCCTTGTTATTTATTAAAGTGGTCTAGCACTTATACCTGATTACCAGCGGAGAACTTGAATTCCTTTTACAATATTCCAGATAAACACAATGACATTAAGTAGTCCAAATACGATGAAGCCAAGAAAAACAACGACTCCTATATCCAATCCAAATATTGCGATAAACACAATGATCACACTTGCAAATGGTAGTAAGTGAGAAAGAACTGCTCGTTTAGCGTGATACGTCACTTCTTCATCTTTCATGACGAAAAAAACGATGATTGGAAATAAGAAAGGAGCGAAAAACACACTAAAATAACATAGCGACGACATTACTTTTTCCACAGACATACATGTTTCTCCTTTCAAAACTATCTACCTATTTATACGAATAAACAAATAGAAGGTTTCATAAAATTAACGCTAAAAAAAGACAGCCTCGTCGGCTGCCTTTTTAACCCTTATACAGACTGCGTTTGTTCAAGTTTTATCTTCATACGTTCTTTATCCCGCTTAAGGATCGGAGCAAGGTAGCGACCAGTATAAGAACGCTCTTCTTTCACGATCTTTTCAGGAGTTCCTGTTGAGATAATCTCACCACCGCCATCTCCACCTTCTGGTCCAAGATCGACTAAGTAGTCAGCGGTTTTAATCACATCTAGATTATGTTCGATAATCAATACAGAATCACCGTTATCGACAAGCCTTTGCAGTACTTGAAGCAAACGAGCGATATCATCAACATGAAGACCTGTTGTAGGTTCATCTAAAATATATAATGTTTTTCCAGTAGAGCGTTTATAAAGCTGTGACGCAAGCTTCACACGCTGTGCTTCTCCTCCTGAAACGGTTGTCGCCGGCTGACCTAGTTTAATGTAACTCAAGCCAACGTCATAGAGAGTTTGCAGCTTGCGGTTGATCTTAGGGATGTTTTTGAAGAAATCTAGTCCTTCTTCAACAGTCATCTCCAATATATCTGAGATGTTCTTTCCTTTATACTCGATTTCAAGCGTTTCACGATTGTATCGTCTTCCTTCGCATACTTCACAAGGAACATATACATCAGGTAAAAAGTGCATCTCGATTTTAATGATTCCGTCTCCTCGACAAGCCTCACAGCGCCCACCTTTTACGTTGAAGCTGAAGCGTCCTTTCTTATAACCACGGACTTTTGCTTCGTTTGTTTGTGCGAACACATCACGAATATCATCAAACACACCTGTGTAAGTTGCTGGATTAGACCTAGGTGTTCGACCGATCGGAGACTGATCGATATCGATGACTTTATCAATATACTCTAAGCCTTTAATCTTCTTATGCTCGCCAGGCTTATCCTTTGCTTTATGAAGCTTTTGAGCTAAAGATTTATATAGAATGTCATTGATAAGAGTACTTTTACCTGACCCAGAAACACCTGTTACACACGTAAATAAACCGATAGGGATCTTTGCATTCGTATTTTTTAAGTTGTTTTCTTTTGCGCCAACAATTTCTATATAGCGTCCGTCCGTCTTTCTTCGCTCAGATGGGACTGGAATAAACTTTTTACCAGATAGGTATTCTCCTGTCAGTGATTGTTCATCGTCCATAATCTCTGCAGGAGTACCTTGTGATGTGATATACCCACCGTGCGCTCCTGCTCCAGGACCGATGTCGATAATATGATCAGCTGCGAGCATCGTATCCTCATCATGTTCTACAACGATCAACGTGTTTCCTAAGTCCCTCATATTTTCTAGCGTGGAAATAAGACGGTCGTTATCTCTTTGGTGCAAGCCGATCGAAGGCTCATCTAGAATATAGAGAACACCCATCAACCTCGATCCTACTTGTGTAGCGAGTCTTATCCTTTGAGCCTCACCACCAGATAATGTGCCTGCAGACCGATTTAAGGTCAGGTAATCCAACCCTACGTTCACAAGAAATCCTAGACGATCTTGAATTTCTCGTAAAATCATTTTACCGATCGTAGCCTCTTTAGCCGTGAGTTCAAGTTGGTCGAAAAAGACAGAAGCATCTTTAATCGCAAACTCCGTCGTTTCCCCGATATGTTTTCCATTGATCAATACGGAACGTGCTTCTTTCTTCAAGCGATACCCTTTACACGTAGGGCATGGTTTTTGGGCCATATACGCTTCCATTTGCTCGCGAATGTAATCAGAGCTCGTTTCACGATAACGTCGTTCAACGTTAGGGATGACGCCTTCAAAGTTAATGTTGTTCTCCCTTACTTGCCCAAAATCGTTCTCATACCTAAAATAAACTTTCTCGTTTCCACTGCCGTAAAGGACCTTATCCAATTGATGTCTCGGAAGCTTCTCGACAGGGGTATCCATATCGATGCCATAATGATTACATACACTTTCAAGAAGCTGCGGATAATAGTTTGAGCTAACTGGTTCCCATGGAGCTAATGCGTGTTCTCTAAGAGATAGTCCCCAATTCGGAATCACAAGATCAAGGTCCACCTCTAGCTTTAGACCGATTCCATCACAAGATGGGCACGCTCCAAACGGGCTGTTAAAAGAAAACATCCTTGGCTCTAGCTCACCAATTGAAAACCCGCAGTATGGGCAAGAGTGATGCTGGTTAAAGAGAAGCTCCCCTTCTCCTATCACATCGACGATCACCTGTCCTCCACCTAGCTGCAGGGCCGTCTCTAGTGAATCTGCAAGTCTTGATTGGATACCATCTTTTACGACGATACGGTCGATCACAACTTCGATGGAATGCTTCTTGTTCTTTTCTAGTGAAATCTCGTCAGCAACCTCCATCATTTCTCCGTCGACTCGTACACGGACGTACCCTTGCTTCTTAATATCTTCTAAAATCTTCACGTGCTCCCCTTTACGCCCTGAGACGACTGGAGCAAGAATTTGTAGCTTCGTCCGCTCTTCATATTCAAGTATTCGATCGACCATCTGTTCAATTGTTTGAGAGGTGATTTCCACTCCATGACGTGGACACACTGGTCTTCCAATCCTCGCAAACAACAGCCTCAAATAATCGTAGATTTCTGTTACGGTCCCTACAGTTGAACGAGGGTTTCGGCTCGTCGTTTTCTGATCGATCGAGATTGCGGGTGATAAACCTTCGATCGCATCTACATCGGGTTTATCCATCTGCCCAAGAAACTGTCTCGCATAGGCAGAAAGTGATTCAACGTATCGTCTTTGTCCTTCTGCATAAATCGTATCAAAAGCGAGTGATGATTTTCCTGACCCAGATAAACCAGTTAGAACGACCAGCTTATCTCTAGGAATAGACACATCGACATTTTTCAAATTATGGGCTCGTGCCCCTTTGACGACGATTTCTTCATTTGCCATTTCTTCGTCATCCTTCCGCTTTAAGCTCTAATAGTAGATCGCGAAGCTCAGCAGCACGTTCAAAATTAAGCTCACGCGCAGCTTCCTTCATCTCTTTCTCAACATTTTCAATCATCTTCGTACGTTCTTTTTTGTTCAACTTACCTGGCTTAGGTGCAGTGTATTCCTCACCTTCCTCAGCAGCCACTGTTGCGCGAATCAAGTCACGTACTTCTTTCTTGATCGTCGTAGGTGTAATGTTATGTTTCTCGTTATATGCTTGCTGCGTTTCACGACGCCTCTTCGTCTCATTTATTGCAATATCCATCGATTTCGTTATTTTATCTGCATACATGATGACTTGACCGCTGGAGTTACGAGCAGCCCGTCCAATCGTCTGAATCAATGATCTTTCAGATCTCAAGAATCCTTCTTTGTCCGCATCAAGAATTGTAACGAGAGATACTTCTGGGATGTCCAAACCTTCTCTCAACAAGTTAATGCCGACCAATACATCGAAAACACCGAGACGTAAATCACGAATGATCTCAATACGCTCTAATGTCTTGATTTCGGAATGAAGATACCGTACTTTTATGCCCATCTCAACCAAATAGTCAGTTAAGTCTTCTGACATCTTTTTCGTCAGCGTCGTAACGAGCACCCTTTCATTTTTTGCAGCTCGTTTATTTATTTCATCGAGCAAATCATCAATCTGACCTTCGATCGGTCTGATTTCGATCGTTGGATCAAGCAACCCTGTTGGACGAATGATCTGTTCGACTACTTTTGTAGAGTGCTCTTCTTCATATGGACCAGGTGTTGCTGATACATACACGAATTGATGCGCTTTTTCTTCGAATTCTTCGAACCTTAACGGTCGGTTGTCCTTCGCTGATGGAAGCCTGAATCCGTGATCGACTAGAACTCCTTTTCTCGCCTGGTCACCGTTATACATTCCCCTGACCTGTGGCAAGGTAACATGTGATTCATCTACCATGATCAGAAAATCATCAGGGAAGTAGTCTAGTAAGGTATATGGTGTAGCGCCAGCATCACGAAGCGTTAAATGCCGCGAGTAATTTTCAATCCCAGAACAGAAGCCCATTTCCGCCATCATTTCGATGTCATACTTTGTTCGTTGCTCTAGTCGCTGCGCTTCAAGAAGCTTTCCTTCTTCATTCATCTTCTTCAGCTGTTCTTCAAGTTCTGCTTCGATCCGCTTGATCGCAATCTTCATTTTTTCTTCACGTGTTACGAAGTGGGAAGCAGGAAAGATAGCGATATGTTCTCGTTGACCAAGTATTTCGCCAGTCAACGCATTCACTTCCGTAATGCGATCGATCTCATCACCAAAAAATTCAACTCTTAAGCAGTTTTCATCCCTTGATGCTGGAAAGATCTCAACAACATCACCACGAACTCGGAACGTACCGCGCGTAAAGTTAATGTCGTTACGAGCATATTGAATGTCTACGAGATCACGTAGAAGCCCATCCCTGTCTTTTTCCATTCCAGCCCTTAGAGAGACGACTAAGCTCTTGTATTCCTCCGGATTACCTAGACCGTATATACAGGATACACTTGCCACAATAATCACATCGTTACGTTCAAACAAACTCGAAGTCGCAGAATGTCGTAGCTTATCGATTTCATCATTGATGCTTGCGTCTTTTTCAATAAACGTGTCCGATTGAGGAATATAAGCTTCAGGCTGATAGTAATCGTAATAACTCACGAAGTACTCAACAGCATTATTAGGAAAGTACTCTTTGAACTCACTGTATAATTGCCCCGCCAACGTCTTATTGTGAGCAATAATAAGCGTTGGCTTATTAACCTCTTTAATAACGTTTGACATCGTGAATGTTTTTCCAGTACCTGTCGCTCCAAGTAAGGTCTGATAACGATCATTATTATGCACGCCTTCAACGAGCTTTTTTATTGCTTCAGGTTGGTCTCCTTGAGGCTCATATTTTGAAACCAATTCAAACTGTCTTTCCACCTTAGTCGCCTCCGTTCCTTTTCTTCATAAAATTTATTATAGCATAAAAGATGGCTTTTTCTTCAAATAAAACGAACTGGTATTCCCCTTTTTTCTATTAGCGCTTCCGATAACGCGCAATCTAAGGTATGCTGAGTGATAGCAAACTGCATGAAAGGGAGTACTGACATTGATCGTTTTTCTCGCAATTCCACTAGGACTAGCAATCGGAGCAATTTCAGGTTTCTTCGGCGTAGGAGGCGGCTTTTTATTAACGCCAATCCTCCTACTACTGGGTTATGAGCCTTCAACTGCTATTACGATCAGCTTATTATATAGCATGAGCACATCTGTTTCAGGAGCTCTTAAACATTACCAACAAAACCATATTCTTTGGAAGACTGTCCTCTTATTATCGATTAGTGGAATGCTAAGCACTCAGATCGCCAAACCACTCGTCCTTTACTTAGAGTCAGTAGGATACGATGAACTTGTCATCTCGCTCCTGTATGTAGGGTTGCTCAGTTATTTTGCATTGTCTATGCTCACTGAGAAAACAACCCGCAAAAAAGCGCAGGGGTATTCCATTTCCCCTGTTCGAACAATTTTAATCGGACTCACCGGTGGGTTTATCTCATCTGTTCTTGGAGTGGGTGGTGGATTCGTGATGGTTCCTTTATTAATAAATGTTCTTTATCTATCCCCACGCCTAGCAATTGGAACGTCTCTTGCAAGCATATTCATTATCGTATCAACAGGGTTCTTTTCATACATAGGAAGTGTGACGATTCCGTTCTCGCTAGCTTTACTATTAGTGGTCGGTGCATTAGTTGGATCCCGTATCGGTGCAAGTATCACTGAACTTGTTTCCAACGACGTGATTCGAAAATTGCTAGGAACGTTGTATATCTTCACATTGATCAGCGTCATTTTGGAACTTTTCCAATTACCCGTAGCGGGGTTAATTGTTCTTTCTATCTATATAACACCCCTGATCATTTACTTTATCTATCAGTATAGAACGAAAAACAAGCGTCTATTCTCTTCGGAATAGACGCTATTTTATCTTTTTCTTATTTTGTTTTTGTATTTTCGAAGAAAAGTAAAATCCGATTAAAGCAGATAGTATCGTTAAAATAATTAAATGAATCGGGTGATCAAACCCTCCAAAGATTGCCCACATGAAAAGCAGTGCTAATCCAAGACTAACATATTTATTATACGTAACGCGTGTAAACACAACTGCCACAACCGCTGGAATAAGTAAAGCTGCTAATATTTCCTGCATGAGTTGGTTCCCCTCTCTAAAGCATAACTCTTTCTCCATCTTACAACACATTCGTTAGAGAATGCTATGACAGGATGAAATTCTTATACAATCTTATACGATTCACACTCAGAAAAAGGTTGTCGAGGTAAACCTCAACAACCTTATTTTAGCTTTCTCTGGCATATTCGATTGAATCATCCAAACGCTGTTCTTTTACGAACAACAAACCTAACTCATGGTGCTGATCGTTGTAAAGCGCTCTTTGTTCAAATCGAATTTCTCCATTAAAGTCCAAAACCTGAAGCTTACAAAAAGCTGCATTTTGTTGGAGAGCAGTATAAAAATCTGTTCCATTACCTACGGACATGCCGTTCACTTTTGAAATGACTTCCCCTACTTGCAGATTCATTGAATCGGCAGGTGATTCAGGAAGGATTCCTAAAATAACGAGTCCCTCATTCCGCTCATTAAAATATGCAGGTTTATTCATACCTCTATGAAGAAGTAAAATAGCTGCTCTGGCAACTACGATGATTGGGAACACCGAAAGAGCAAGCCAATCAGCACTTATAGTATAGCTTATTACACCTAGAACTGTAGCAAAAGCACCGAGTATGACGACATGAACGCCATTTCGTTTAATTTCTGGTGCAGGCAAAGTATGATGGATTAATTTTCGGAACCCGATCGGCAATGGGAGGATTAGAAAAGAGTACGTCTGATCTCCGAATTGCAACAGGGGCCACCAAGTAGTCGCTTCAATCGTTCCTGAAGGAAGAAAGAGAAAGAGTGGCAACAGCCAAAGTCTTTGTACTTCATGGGCACCAACGAGTTTACCACGCTTACTACGCACCAACCTAGGAGATGTTTGCTTCTTAGCATTCTGATTGATTAAAACTCCTTCGATGATAAGCAATACGCCTGCTAAAATTGCGAGTGCGATTAATGAAACGGAATCAAACCCAGTTTGCCAGGAGTTCAACCATTCACTTCCTAGATCAACAGGTTCATAAAAAAGAACTGCTGCAACTGGAAGGATAAATACAAATGCTGGAGATAAGAAACGCATTTGTCCTGTAATTAGGATTAAAATAGCACTGATACTTAAAGCGACGACGATGCCCATCGGCACGACTAATCCTAACAATAAGTTTAAACCGAATATTGAAACCCCAGCGATAATCCCTGGAACGATTGCAAACTTCACATCGTCAAGAACGTCATGCACTCGCGTATGAAAATCCCTTCGATCGCGTTTCACTCGTGAGATTCCGATCATAAAAGCTGCCACCAAGCTAATATACGTAAGTGGGTTGATCAAAAAAGATATGATGCCTTTTACTATGGAAAGACCTATCGTTTCCGCCATGATTTACTCCTCCATCTTTCTATTCCTGTCAAAAGAAAATTCCGCAGGATATCCTGCGGAATAGCTTCGACAAAACTAGCTCGTTTCCTTTTCTTAATTTACTTTGCTAGTAGTTCCACAGCCGTTTCTAACTGAATATCGTTTTCTGGATTTCGAATAGACTCTACGATTTTTTCTTGTAGTTTTTGAGCTGTTTCTTCATTGATCTTACCCGAAACGGTTAAATCGTTTGAACGTTGAAATGCTTTAACAGCTGTAGTCGTCTTATCACTAAAGTAACCATCTGTTCTACCAGGTTCAAACCCTAACCCTTTTAGCATAACTTGAGCTGATTCAACCTGCTTATTATTTTGATCATACTGAAGCGTTTTTTCGGTATTTAATGGATTCACATAAAAGTAGGAAGGTTGATCAGCCTTTAATGTTGGCTTGATGCCTTCTTTATGAATCCAGTTTCCATCAGGAGTCAACCACTTAAACATCGTTAGTTTGATATTACTGCCATCACCAAGATCAACTGTTGTTTGGACAGTTCCCTTGCCAAACGTTTTTTCACCAACTAGTTCATAGCCTCCTGCTTCCTTCAACGCACCTGCCAAAATTTCAGCGGCAGAGGCACTTCCTCTATCGATGAGACCAACGATCGGATAGTCCTTCTTTTCTTTAAGAGAAGAGACGGAGCGCTGCTTCTCACCTTTTCGATCTTCTATTTGTACAAAGGGCTTATCGTCTGGAATAATTTCTTGAGCGATGTCTGACACGCTATTCAACAAACCTCCAGGGTTGTTTCTCACATCGATAACAAGACCATCGATCCCTTGATCTTCTAGCTTCTTCAGTTCTTTTGAGAAACTTTCAGATGTGTTCTCAGAGAATGACGTAATCTGCAACACTCCGATTGTTTTATTATTCTTTTGTATCGTCTCCGAGTAAACAGTTTCGATCGGAATCTCATCACGTGTCACATCGACTTCTAATATTTCAGAGACACCAGGACGCTGGATACCCAGTTTTACGACCGTACCTTTTTCACCACGAATCTTTAATACGGCATCATAAAGGTCAAGACCCTCAGTACTTTCACCGTCGATCGTCATGATTTTATCATTCGGACGAAGTCCGGCATCTTCTGCAGGGGAATCTTTATAAGGTGAGACGATCGTTACCCTGCCATCTTGCATATTCACTTCTGCACCAATACCTTCAAACGAAGAACCTAACGATTGGTTAAACTGCTCAGCAGTTTCTGGATCCATATAAACGGAATAAGGGTCTTCAAGGGTATCAAGCATTCCTTTTATTGCACCATCAAGCAAATTCTTTTGGTCAACATCACTTACATAGCGATCATTTATGAGTTCGTAAGCTTTATTGATTTTCGTGAGTTCCTCAGAATCAATGTCATTTTCAGAGCCGTTCGCTACAGATCGCTCGATTCCTCCCTCAGAACCATCTTGAAAGAACGACATGACGGCGTATGTACCTCCAGCTCCCACAAGTAGGGCAATGACGACAAGTAGGCCGACAACCTTCCCTTTTATATTCAATCTACTCACCTCTTCTAGTTTGAAAGAAAAGGCATCACACCTTAGCGATGCGATGCCTTTTCATCTTATTGTACTATATGACCGGCTTGTTTTCATTATGTTTCCAACTATAGGAGTCAACACTTGTAAAACAGAGCCTTTATTATTTTAAGGTAGGTAGTTTAAAGGATTAACGGCATTCGACTTACTTTGGTTCCAAGATCCTTTGTGAACTTCAAAGTGTAGATGCTGTCCTTTTGAAGCTCCCGTGTTCCCCATCGTTCCAAGGTAAGTACCTGCGCTTACTGATTGCCCAGTGGAAACGCCAAGGTCTCTCATGTGCGCATAAACTGTTGTGAACATTTGACCATTGATGCTATGCGTTAGGAAAACAACGTTTCCGTAGCTGTCTGAATAGTACGAACGTAGTACAGTTCCATCTGCTGCTGCGTAAACTGGGTTTTTACCGCCTTGTGCGATATCAATCCCTGCGTGGAATGAACCCCAGCGTTGTCCGATTCCAGAAGTAACTCGTCCTGCAGTTGGCCATCTGAAGCTTGAGCTGCTTGAAACAGCAGGAGCAGGTTCGCTTGATGCTGTAGATTCGTTCGAACTGCTAGAGTTATTGCTTGTAGCTGCCTTCTTTGCCGCTGCCTTTTCAGCTGCCGCTTTCTTTGCTGCTGCTTCACGAGCTGCAGCTGCTTTTCTTGCCGCTTCTTCAGCACGCTTAATTTCTTGTTGAACTGCTTTTTCTTGGGCTTTTAGAATTTCAGCAGTTTCATTAAGGTCCAACATGTGGTCATGAAGCTCACCCTCTTCATGTTCAAGGGACGCCATCAACTTATCTTTTTCAGCTTTTTGAGCGCTGAGTTCTTTTTTAAGAGACTCTAGCTCAGCTTTCTTCTCTTCAAGGGAAGCGAGCTTCTTCTCGACTTCTGCTTTCTTCTCTTCTACCGCTAGTTTGTCTGCTTTGTGCTCTTCAAGAATCTTCTTATCTTGTTCAGCAATCGTGTTTAGAGCTAGAACACGTTCCACAAAGTCACCAAAGCTAGACGCACCGAGAAGTACTTCCATATAATCTACAGAACCTCCGTTGTTCTGTTGCATGGAACGAACGCGGTCTTTTAGTAGCTTATCGCGTTCTGCGATACGCTTTTCGAGAGCCTTGATTTCTTCTTTAAGCTGTTCTACTTCAGACATCGTCTCTTCGATTTCTTTTTCTTTCGTAGTGATCTTGTTATCTGTTTCCGCTACAGCTTGATCGATACGACGAATTTCTGCTTGTACTTGTTCTTGTTCTTTCTTAACTTCTTCAAGCTTAGATTCCTTTTCTTTAAGGTCATCTGCATTTTGTGACTGCTTATCTTTTACATCATCAAGTTTCTCGTCAAGTGAATTCGCTTGTATAGGTGCTGGTGAGACTGTAGTCGATAATGTGCTTAACCCGAGTGTAATCGTTAATGCCGTGGCCATTACTTTAAACTTCAATCTTTCTTCCTCCCCCAAAAATAGACAATCTATTTATCTTTTAATTTGTTGTTAGACTTTCAAAAACTTTCGCATGGACGTAAGACTTCCCCAGACTCCGATGATGACGCCAAGAACAACTAATAGAGCTGCAAGCTGGTATACAAACGGTGTTACTGGTAATAGGTCGATAAAGAAAGTAGGGTATCTCGTGCTGATTAGATCTGTTAAGAAGTAATAGCCATAAATCAATACGCCTATTGGAATCAAAGCTCCAAATATACCGATCAGGACGCCCTCGATAAGGAACGGCCAGCGAATAAACCAGTTTGTCGCGCCTACTAATTTCATAATCTCGATCTCGGTTCTTCTGGCAACAATTGTTAGTTTAATTGTGTTTGAAATGAGGAACATAGCAGTGAATAGAAGGCCTATTACAAGGCCAAGCCCTACATTTCGTGAAATCTCTAACACTTTAAACAATCTATTAACGGTCTCTTGACCGAACTCAACATTTTCCACGTACTCGAATTGCTTGATTTGATCAGCAACGCGATTGATGTCTTGAGGATCGCTTGTCTTGACGACAAACTCATCACTCAATGGATTTTCGTCTTTTAGTGATTCAAAAACTTCACCTTGGTCACCAAGGTTATCGATCAAGTTATCTAGACCTTCTTCTTTTGACTGAAACGCAACAGATTCAACTTCAGAGATGTTCTCAATCTTTGCTTTTAGTTCGTCTTGCTGTTCTTTCTCCGCTGTAAGATCAATAAATGTTCTGATCTCAACATCTTCTTCTAACTGATCTCCAAATGCATTTAAGTTTAACACTAATGTTAGGAAAACCCCTACTAATAGGAGCGTTACTGTAACTGCTGAGATGGATGCAAAGCTCATCCATCCATTTCGACCGATGTTCTTAAACGCTTCTTTACTGTGTCTTCCAAACGTTTTAATCTTCATACCCGTACTCACCTCTTGCTTCATCACGGGAGATCAAACCGTCTTCAATTGCAATAACACGCTTCCTAAAGGAATTTACAATATCCTTATTATGAGTTGCCATTAATACAGTTGTACCGCGATTGTTAATTTCATCAAGTAAATTCATAATTTCCCATGCTGTCTCCGGGTCCAGATTACCAGTTGGTTCATCTGTTAACAAGATCACGGGATTATTTACGATCGCTCTTGCTATTGAAACCCTCTGCTGTTCTCCACCTGAAAGCTCATCTGGTAGAAATCTTGCTTTGTTTTTCAAGTTCACTAGACTTAAAACATCCATTACACGTTTACGAATGACTGTTTTATTTTCTTCGATGACTTCAAGAGCAAAAGCGACGTTTTCATAGACAGTCAGCTTAGGAAGAAGTTTGAAATCCTGAAAGACCACGCCAATGTCACGACGCAGTTTAGGGATATTCTTATTCTTCATCTTGCCAACATCTTTGCCATTAATGGTAATCTTTCCACTCGTCGGCTTTTCTTCCCGATACATCATTCTCATAAATGTTGATTTACCGGCTCCACTTGGGCCAACTATGTAAACAAATTCACCTTTGTTGATTTTAACATCTATACCATTAATCGCTTTTATTCCGTTTTTGTATGTTTTCCATACATCGTTCATTTCGATCACGTTTTACCACTTCCTACTTGCTAAAGTCATGATGCAATCTATTAGGATCTAGGTGTTTAATTTTAGCTTGATTCGTTTTATCTCTTACATCTGAAGATATTATAACAAACAAATTCGCTATTTTAAGACAAATTTTTATTACATTTCTGTTTCAATAGCTTCTTGTTTTGACATGTTTTGCAATAGTGGTTTAATAATGTCCTATAAACCTTGTCAAATTGGGATTTATATTATAGTTCATTTTTGTCGAAATACGATTATCTATACGTGAATTAAAAAAGCAAATGCATAACGAATGTGCTCTATTTGTTGAAAAAAGCATTAAGAACTATCTGCTAATTGGAATAGTAGTGCTTTCCGCTCCAGGATGCTCGCTTTCCGTGGGGCTGGCGGTGAGCTTCCTCGTCGCGCGCTCCTGCGGGCTCTCACCAGTCCCTCATGTCCCACAGGAGTCGAGCATCCTTCCGCTCCAATCCGCGTTATAATAAGGTTTTATTGAGAGAGTAAATCAACTCAATAAGATATAAAAAAATTGCAGGCATAGTTGATAAAAGTCATATTTGATTTGAACGGACTATAGAAGAAGTGAATACACTCAAAAGGCGTTTGAGGCTCACACGTTGTTCACAAGAAAGCAAGAGGTATTAAAACTCCTACATTAATGGGAGCAAAACAACAAACAGAGCACATGCATTTGCATGTGCTCTTCGTTTATTTCATATTCGCTAACCAACTCGCAAGATTCTCTGCTTCTTCTCCCTCGACAAGGTTCGCTGGCATTTGGCCTTTACCATTTTGCACGATGTTTAAGATTGTATCTTTAGAAAGGCGTTCACCGACATTCGTTAAGGCAGGTCCTACATCACCTTTTAAGTTCTCACCATGACATTGAAGACATTGTTGCTCGTAGGTTGCTTCAGCAGCTTCAACATCGTAGTCTTGTGCTGAATCTCCTGATTCTTCTTCAGTCGTTTCATCAGAAGAACCTTCATTCATCGCACCCTCATCTCCATTATTTCCACCACAAGCTGTAAGAGCCATTGCGAGCACGAGTCCAAATAAAACTGTTAGCCACCTTTTCAACATTACCACCCCTGTAATCAAGTTAAGAAATGCTACTTTTACTATAACCTGCTTACTCTCTTTTAAAACCTTCACCAAGCACTTCAGTTGCATTGGAGACGATCACAAATGCAGAGGGGTCGATGCTCTTTACAAGCTGTTTTAACTTTGTCACTTCATTTTGAGTTACGACAACCATCAGGATCGGACGCTTGTCGTTGGTATAACCACCCTGGCCAGAAATTCTTGTTACACCACGGTCAATGACGGAAAAAATCCCTTCTCGAAGTTCTTCTTCTTTTTCAGAAATAATAAGAGCCATCTTGGAATATCCGAATCCTAATTGAACAACATCGATTGTTTTTCCAGTGAGGTACATGGCGATCAATGCATAAAGTGCAGCTTCAAGACTAAACACAAATGCTGAAGCCGCAACGATTAAGCCATCGATAATAAATACACAAGTACCTAAAGATAGCCCTGAGAACTTATTCACGATTTGTGCAGCAAGGTCAGTTCCTCCCGTCGAAGCCTTGCCACGGAACACGATCCCAAGGCCAAGACCTACTCCAAGTCCTCCAAACAGAGCTCCAAGTAAAGGATCTGTTGTAGCGGGCTCTACATTTTCAGTCAACTTTACAACAAAAGGAAGAAACAGAGTACCTGCTAGTGTCTTTGGTCCATACTTTTTCCCGAGAAAGATGAGTCCACTGATAAACAATGGGATATTGAACGCCCATTGGACATACGCTGGTTTCCAATCGAACACACCTTTTGTAATCGTACTTATACCACTTACGCCACCAGACGCTATACTATTTGGTAGTAGGAATAGATTAAAGGCGATCGCCACGATAGCGGATCCTACCAGTACACTTATGTATTCAAGAATGAGTCGTGAAAAAGAATCTCTCGCTGTGAATTTCGTTACTGTTGCAATCATGGTTTATTCCACTCACTTGTTCATTAAATTTCAATCATATTTTTGCTATTTTTCAGGCAAAATCCTTCAGTAGTATATCACCGTACTAGTAGGGTGTAAACCGCACCATAGCAGCGCGTTATCATGCTGAAGTGTCGTCGATTTGTTGTAGGATGCCCACTACAAAAAAAATAATCCCCTGCATGTGCAGAGGATGTTTTTAAGAGATTGTATTAATCATTTAAACGGGAGCGAAGGTAAGCATCGATGAATGGGTCTAGATCTCCATCCATCACTCCCTGGGTGTTACCCATTTCAACATTCGTACGGTGATCTTTCACCATATTATATGGATGGAAAACGTAAGAACGAATTTGACTTCCCCATCCGATTTCTTTCTGTTCGCCGCGGATTTCATCTAATTCGGCTTCTTGCTCTTCTAACTTTCGCTGATAGAGCTTTGCTTTCAACATCTTCATCGCTTGATCACGGTTTTTGATTTGAGACCTTTCAGACTGACAGCTCACGACTACGTTTGTCGGAAGGTGCGTGATACGAACCGCTGAGTCAGTTGTATTAACGTGCTGTCCACCAGCACCGCTAGCTCTATACGTGTCAATTTTTAAATCTTCTGTTCGGATGTCGATTTCAATTTCATCATTGAACTCTGGCATAACTTCGCAAGAAACGAACGACGTATGACGACGACCACTCGAGTCGAAAGGCGAAATGCGTACAAGGCGATGAACACCTTTTTCAGCTTTAAGATAACCGTACGCATTATAGCCTTTGAAGTTCAGCGTCACGCTCTTTACTCCAGCCTCGTCACCAGGCAGATAATCGAGGGTTTCAACTTTGAACCCTTTCTTTTCTCCATACCTTGTGTACATACGAAGAAGCATCGAAGCCCAGTCTTGAGACTCAGTCCCGCCAGCCCCTGGGTGGAGTTCTAAGATCGCGTTATTCTTATCATGCTCGCCACTTAGTAATAAGGTGCGTTCAAAGTCATTAAGGGATTTCTTTAAGTCTTTAATCTCAACCTCTAAATCCTCGAAAAGCTCCTGATCGTTCTCTTCCTTAACTAGTTCGTAGGATACTTCAAGGTTCTCATAGCTTTCTTCAAGAGCATCAAACTCGTGTACCATTTCTTTCAACGCATTAGACTCATTGATGACTTTTTGCGCTGTATTCTGATCGTCCCAGAAACTAGGAACGGTCATTTCTAATTCAAGTTCATTGATACGGGCTCTTTTGTTCTCTAAGTCAAAGAGACCCCCTAAAGTCATTTAATCTTGTTTCTATCGTGTTCAATTCACTGCGAATTTCATGCATTTCCATAATCGTACACCTCAACTAAATTATTTACATAGAACGGGCAGGTACTCGAAAAGAGCACCTGCCCGGCATTACATTACTGAACTTTGCCGTGACATTGTTTATATTTCTTGCCACTTCCACATGGACAAGGATCGTTTCTTCCTATGTCCTGCTTTTTCTTAACAGGCTTTGGTTTTGATGACCCTTCTTCTTTCGGATTCACCGCTTGACCTTCTGCTACTTTCTCACGCTTAAGGTTGTTTTCAATTTGTGCCTTCATGATATAAGTAGCAACTTCTTCTTCGATTTCAGCGATCATATCTTCGAACATCTCGTACCCTTCAAACTGGTACTCACGAAGAGGATCGTTTTGACCATATGCTCTAAGGTGGATTCCCTGACGCAGCTGATCCATTGCATCGATATGGTCCATCCATTTACGATCGACGCTTCTTAGCAGAATTACTTTTTCGAACTCTCGCATACGCTCTGGTTCGAACTCTGCTTCTTTCTGATCATAGTTAAGTTTCATTTTCTCAACTAATAGTTCTACGATTTCTTCTTTATCTAAGCCTTTAATGTCTTTAACCGTTACCTGACCTTCCTCAAGGAAAATACCACGAGCATGGTCGAGTATCGCTTGGTGATCCCACTCTTCCTGAATATCCTCGTCACCAGTATGAGCGTCCACAATTCGTTTGATGACTGAGTCCAGCATTTTTTCTACGATATTTCGCAAGTTTTCAGATTCCAACACTTCGTCACGCTGAGCATAAATAATTTCCCGCTGCTGTCTCATGACATCATCGTATTGAAGGAGCTGTTTACGTGCGTCGTAGTTATTACCTTCAACTCGTTTTTGAGCAGACTCAACGGCTCTAGATACAAGCTTAGATTCAATCGGCTGATCTTCTTCCATTCCAAGTCTGTTCATCATGTTCATCATATTATCTGAACCAAATCGACGCATCAGTTCGTCTTCCATAGAAATATAAAACCTTGACTCACCAGGATCACCTTGACGACCAGAACGTCCTCGTAGCTGGTTATCGATACGTCTACTTTCATGACGTTCTGTTCCTAGTATGAAGAGACCCCCTGCTTCTCTTACACCTTCACCGAGCTTAATGTCAGTACCACGGCCCGCCATGTTCGTTGCGATGGTTACCGCCCCTGGCTGACCAGCTGATTCAATGATTTCTGCTTCACGAGCATGGTTTTTCGCATTAAGGATATTGTGAGGGATACCTCGTTTCTTGAGAACCTGAGAAATCAATTCAGATGTTTCAACAGCAACTGTACCGACTAAGACCGGCTGTCCCTTTTTATGTCGTTCTTCAATTTCTTTTGAAAGCGCCTGGAACTTTCCGTTCATTGATTTATACACAAGGTCAGGGTAATCAACACGAGCGATCGGCTTATTCGTCGGAATTGCGATAACGTTCATGTTATAGATATTACGAAACTCTTCTTCTTCCGTCTTCGCTGTACCGGTCATACCAGAAAGCTTTTCATACATTCTGAAGTAGTTCTGGAATGTAATGGTTGCTAGCGTCATACTCTCACGCTGAATAACCAAACCTTCTTTTGCTTCTATTGCTTGGTGCAGACCGTCACTATACCGACGTCCAGCCATCAAGCGCCCTGTGAAGGAGTCAACGATGACGACTTCCTCATCCTGAACAACGTAATCGGTATCTCGCTGCATGATAAAGTTAGCTTTCATCGCCTGATTAATATGATGATTAAGCTGCACATGCTTATAATCAAACAAGTTTTCAATCGAGAAGAATTTTTCAGCTTTTGACATTCCATCTTCAGTTAACTGAACGTTCTTCGTCTTGATGTCGATCGTATAATCGGTTTCTTCATTTAATACACGCACGAACTGATTTGCTTTAATATAGAGCGTCGCAGATTTCTCAGCGTTACCAGAAATGATTAGTGGCGTCCTGGCCTCATCGATCAAGACAGAGTCAACTTCATCGATGATTGCATAATGCAGTGGCTTTTGGACTTTTTCTTCCTTATATAGCACCATGTTATCTCTTAAATAATCAAAGCCGAACTCATTGTTTGTTCCATAAGTTATGTCAGCTGCATACGCTTCAGCTTTTTCATCTTTAGATAAACCACTGATATTAAGACCCACCGTTAATCCAAGGAATTGATAGAGCTCGCCCATTTCCTCTGCGTCACGCCTTGCCAAGTATTCGTTAACTGTGATGACATGAACACCTTTACCTGTTATTGCATTTAAATAAACTGGCATAGTCGCACTTAGCGTTTTACCTTCACCAGTTTTCATCTCTGAGATATTACCTTCATGCAAAGAAGCGGCACCCATAATCTGTACAGGGAACGGTCTCATTCCAAGTACACGTTCAGAAGCTTCACGTACTGTGGCAAAAGCTTCAGGCAGTAACTTATCGAGCTTTTCACCTTTCTCAATTCGTTCTTTATACTCAGTTGTCTTACTTTGTAATTCTTCATCGGATAAGCTTTTCATCGCTTCCGAGTAGGATTCAACTTGATCAGCAATCTTTTGTAAACGTCCAACTTGACGCTCGTTGCCGTTTGGAATAATTTTACGTAATAAACCTTTCATAGAAACGCTCCTCTTTTATTGTCAGTAGAGTGCTATCGATTCAGTTAATTCTTTTAGTTCTATGTATACATTTTAACAATTCCTTGACGGGGGCACAAGAAAGTTCAAGCCCCTCCCATCATAAAGGGACAGAGGGTTTGCCCTCTGTCCCTTTGATTATTTATATTAGTCTTGTTCGATCAAACCATATTTTCCGTCTTTTCTGCGATAGACAACGCTTGTATTTCCAGTGATCGCACTTGAGAATACGAAAAAGCTGTGTCCCAGCATATCCATTTGAAGGATTGCTTCTTCAACGTCCATCGGTTTGAATGTGAATCGTTTTGTTTTAACGACTTGAAGTTCATCTTCTTCGGGTTCTGCTTCAGCAACGCTTGTCATCGTAGGATTAAGTTCATCGCGGAACATATATTTTACGCTTCCTTCCTGACGGAATTTGCGATTAACTTTTGTTTTATGCTTCCGGATTTGTCTTTCGAGTTTTTCGACTACTAGATCAATAGCTGCATACATATCCTGATGTTCTTCTTCTGCTCTTAGTAATAGATTAGGCATCGGAATAGTTACTTCAATCATCTGTTGATCGTTGTAAACTTTCATATTTACATGAACATCAGAGTTAGGTGGAGTATCGAAATACCTTTCAAGTTTACTTACCTTCTTCTCAGTATAATCTCTCATTGCAGGTGTAACCTTAATGTTTTCACCACGGATGTTGAAATTCATCATGTGGCACTCCTCCTTCCATCTATGAGTATAGTATTCGTTATACCCGTTCACTTTCCCTTCATAAACTTTCAAAAAAATAAGGTTTTTTTACGATATATTAACAAGATGTTGTTTTTTTCGACATTTTTTTACATATCCTTCTTATATCTTCTTTCTCTTCCACAAAAATAAAAAGCCCTTAGAAAATAAGGGCTTCATTCATTAGCTGATTAAGATACTTTTTCTACATTAGCAGCCTGAGGACCGCGAGCACCTTCAACGATTTCGAACTCAACAGTCTGGCCTTCTTCTAGAGACTTAAACCCTTCACCACTGATCGCTGAAAAGTGAACGAAAACGTCGTCTCCATCTTCTCTCTCAATAAAACCGAATCCTTTTTCATTGTTAAACCATTTTACTTTTCCTTGCATGCTGTTCAACATTCCCTTCAGAAATCTTCATGGCATTAGCCATACCTTCACTATACGCTCGCTCTCCCCACCTGTCAAAGGGATGTTTTTGTTGATATGACACGAATGGAGGCGCTTTCCCCAAAACTTTTCGACAAGTGGTTTAACTCCTACAAAGAGTTAAAGAGTATACGGCTTTTGCCCCGCTTTTAACTAACGCATCAGCTGCTTGATAAGCAGTTGTACCAGTTGTATAAAGGTCGTCTAAAATAAGAAGGGTTTTGCCTTTTATCAGATCATCGTTAGATACACGAAACATTTTTACTGAGCGATGTATCCGTTCATGCCTTGTTTTCTTACTTTGTTTTTCTTCGTGGTGAATTCGTACAAGACAGTTACTTAGTCTGTTTGGCACTTTTTCTAACCATATATCACACTGATTGAATCCTCTGTCATAAAGCCTCTCGATACTCAGAGGAATTGGAATAACGAAATCGATACATTTATACGATTTCTTTATCGTTTTTGAAAACGTGCTATTAAACGCTCTGCCAACCTCCGCGTCCCCTCGATACTTATATAGTGTAAGAACCTGCTTCATAAAATCGTTGTATTCAAACAAGGAGCGATTATGAACCAAACCATTCAGAAAGTTTTTTTCAACCCACCTTTGGCAATCCAAACAAGTTTTCTCGAGAATATATTCTCGTTTCACCTTCGAAAGTGGCCGTCCGCACTTTAGACAAATTTCCCCGGAAATAGGAGCAAGTTTCGACTTACACTCATTACAAACATTCCACTCTTCTTCAAAAAAGGAGAACATCTCCCATGAAACACTGTTCATCACTTCTTCACACCATACACACCTTTTCCCTTGAGCCATCCTCTATTGTCAGCCTCCACATTCATACTTTTTATATGTCGAAAAGCTAGAAGCATGTCATTTGTTTTTCCATAATGAAATAGCGCAACTTCTCCCTCAGGATATTTTTCACTTCTTCCTGCTCTTCCTGCAATCTGTACGAGTGAACTCTCCGTAAAGATATCTGCTTCTGCACCTAGAACACCTATCGATACATTTTCAATCGTTACACCTCTTTCTAATATTGTTGTTGTAAGAAGCAGCCGGTAACTACGATTTCGAAACCGCATAACTTTTTCCACACGATCAGCATCTTCCGAATGAACAGTTTCACAATCGATCTGAACTTCTTCAAATAAGGAGTGAATACGTTCAGCTAATTTAATAGAAGGAACAAATAACATTACTGGTTTCTTCTCACGAAATTGCTGTTCGATCCACTTTAATAAGACAGGTGGAAGTTTTCCCTTCCGTATATGTTTCCTCCAATTTCCAACCCAAGTAAACTTCGGCGCAGGTAATGGGTATCCATGGTAACGCACAGGGATTCGCACATAAGGTAATGCGTTGTCTTTCACTTGTTTAAGGATTTTTCTCGAAGGGGTCGCTGTAAGATAAACTAACGCACCATTATCTTTCCTAGCCTTCTCAACGGCATATTGTAAAGAAGGATCGTATTCATATGGGAAAGCGTCAACTTCATCGATGATCATGACATCGAAACAGTCTTTGTAACGAATTAATTGATGAGTGGTGGAAATGATGAACGGGGACAACGGATCATCACTTCCTCCATACAATCCAGAAATGGCTATGGTTGGGAAAGCCTTTCGAAGTCGAGGAAGAAGTTCAAGTACTACATCCGTTCGTGGTGTAGCGATACAGATCGTTTTGTTTTCATAAATAGCTTGTTCGAGGCCTTTAAATAAAACTTCTGTTTTTCCACTACCACACACAGCCCAAACCAATAGTCTTTCGTTCTTTTGTATCGCAAGCTTTACTTGGTCAGAGGCTTTATTTTGCCCATGTGATAACTCGCCATTCCAGTCTAATAGAGTCGGAGGGTAAGTGAGGGATGAGGCAGGAGAGAAATATAATGGAGAGCAGGAGCTTACTCTTCCCATTTTGATACACTTTCTACAATATCTACAGTTACTACATTTACACCTTGCACAAGGATAAAATCCGAAAGCTTCACTATTTCCACACCTTAAGCATGTATGTTTACTCGATATTAACTGTATTCCTGCCTCTATTTGAAGATAGCCATTCATGTAATGATCATGGAGTTGTTCTAAAGGAAAAGGGATTTCATCTATCAGAAGATGACGCCCATTAAGGAAGGTTAATAGCTCATGGGAGGGGATGTAACTGTGATCAATGGGTTGTGGTTCGAAAACGGCAAAGTGGCTGATAGGGTAGTAAGCGCCATTCTCTATAATCGATATCCCTTCAGGAACAAGGAATGATTTATTTTGAAAAATAGAAGAAGCAAATCTCATCGATTTACTTCTTCTTTAGGCTGCATCATGGACGATACCAGCCAATCCCTAGAGATCCTTCTCCAAGGTGTGTAGCGATAACAGGACCGAAGTAACTTAGAACAACCTCAATATTCGAGTGGTCCCCTTCAAGCTTGTCCTTCAGTTTCAAAGCTTCATCCTTATTATTCGAATAAATGATCGTCACTTTGATGTGATCTCCTTGCTTCGCATCTTCATCGAATAATGAAAGAATCTTATTTACTGCTTTCTTCCTCGTTCTAATCTTCTCATATGGAACAATTTTCTTATTCTCAAACGTAAGAACAGGTTTCACTTGCAGCAAGTTACCTACAAACAATTGAGCCGTATTTAGGCGACCTCCTCTATGCAGATGACTCAAATCATCCACAACGAAGTAGGCAGGCATGCCTTTTTCCTTCATTTCATTAAGTCTTTCTAGAATGACTGTTCCATTTTGACCTTCTTGAGCCATTCGTGCTGCTTCTAGCACATAGAAACCTTGCATCATACAGCTGATTTCCGAATCAAAAACGTGAACGTCCGTATCGACCATTGAGCCTGCTGAATGAGCAGATTGATATGTTCCGCTAATACCACTTGAAAGAGTGATCGTTATGATCTCCTTATGATTCGCTGAAAGTTTCTCGTATGCTTCTACAAAACTTCCTATCGAAGGTTGTGAGGTTTTCGGCAAATCATCATCATTTCGAATTTGGTCAAAAAATTCCTCTGCTTTTAGTTCTTTCTCTTCAAGATAGGATTCATTCCCAAATATTACGCTGAGAGGAACCATCGTAATATCATATTCATCCAGAAGCTCTCCTGGTATATATGCAGTGCTATCGGTAACAACAGCCACAGTTTTCATATTAACGCCTCTCTTCAATGATACTTTTGTTAGATTGCAGCTAAGCTAATCATAGAATAATTTTCGCCATGTGCCAACAGATCTATAGAATGTTTTCATAATATTTGTCAACCACAATTGTCATATTTTTTAATCATAATGTCGAAAAATGAAACATTTAGTAAAATAGCCCACTATTATGTTACATGATTGTAATCTCATGTTCATCGCTCTGTTATCTATATCCTGTAAACTAGCAATCGTAAAGAAAAAATAAAATGTTTAATATATTACTTCAGGGGGAATTATATAATGTTTAAGAAAGTTGTTATTACTACTACAATCGCTGGGTCTCTTCTATTAGCACCAAACGTAAGTGAAGCTGCACTTGGTGATCAAACACTTTACAACGGCATGAAGCACTCTGACGTAACTGAACTACAAAATCTACTAGATAGCAAAGGCTATTTTAACTACCATACAGCAACAGGATATTTTGGATCTATCACAGAATCTGGTGTACGTAGCTTTCAACGCAGCGCAGGCATTACGGTTGACGGAGTTGTTGGACCACAAACAGTAAAAGCATTGAACGGTGGAGCATCTGTTCAATCAACTAGCCAATCTACTTCTAGCTACTCAGGAACTGTTCGTCACGGTGATCGCGGGCAACAAGTATCGAACCTACAAAGTCAACTTAAAGACAAAGGCTACTATAATTATTCAGTTGATGGCATTTTCGGATCTATCACTAAAAGAGCAGTTATGAACTTCCAAAGCGCTAACGGCTTGACTGTCGATGGAATCGCTGGACCACAAACATTTGGAGCACTTTCAGGCGCTTCTACGGCTGCACCTTCTTCATCGAACGATAGCTCCGTAGCTAGCACGTCATCTGTCGTACCTATTGCAAAACAATACATAGGTGTACCTTACGTTTGGGGAGGGTCTACTCCTTCTGGATTTGACTGCAGTGGTTTCCTACAATATGCATATAACAAAGCTGGTGTTTCACTACCTCGTACTGTAGCGAGCATGTGGGATGCAACGAGCAGCGTTTCTTCTCCATCAGTTGGAGACCTAGTATTCTTTGAAACTTATAAACCAGGTCCATCTCACGCTGGGATCTACCTTGGCGGAGGCAAGTTCATCCATTCATCATCTTCTTATGGTGTAACGATCAGCAGCATGGACAACTCTTACTGGGCACCACGTTACCTTGGAGCAAAAGAAGTTTAAGTCACATATTTAATGAAGGAACTCCTATTATTGGGGTTCCTTTTTTGTTGGTGAAATAAAACTAGGAATCTTCAAAACTAGTTAAAATAAAAAAGATGCGCATCAGCGCACCTTTACCCAACCTTTTTTAATCGCTTCTACAACCGCTTGTGTACGATCGTTAACGTTCATTTTCTGAAGTATGTTCGATACATGGTTCTTAACCGTCTTTTCACTAATGAACAGCTCTTCTCCAATCGAACGGTTACTTTTCCCATCCGTTAGTAATTGAAGAACTTCACACTCTCTTCGTGTCAAAATATGAAGTGGCTTTCGATATTCAACTTCTTTAAAACCGATTTGAGCTGTTGTTCTTTTGCCTTCTGTAGCAAGTCTTCTATATTCATCTACTAAGTTGTGAGTTACTTTTGGATGAATGTATGCTCCACCTGAAGCTACAACTTTCACAGCTTCCACTAGAGAATTTGCATCCATTTCTTTAAGGAGGTACCCAGCAGCTCCTGTTTTCACAGCATGAGTCACATATGTTTCATCATCATGAATCGAGAGAATGATGACTTTCGTATCCGGAACTTGTTCAATTAACTGCCTTGTTGCTTCTACACCATTTACATGAGGCATATTGATGTCCATCAAAACGACATCTGGCTTATGGTCCTCAACAAGGCGAAGCGCATCTCCGCCATCATCACCTTCAGCGATCACTTCAAAATCATCTTCCATATCCAAAATACGCTTTACACCTTCACGAAATAATCGATGGTCATCTATTATAACAATTTTAGTTAAAGCTTTTGCTGTATACATCGCTTACACGCCCTCCTGTTCATGTATCGGGATTCTTATCAAAATATATGTACCCTTTTTTGGCGTTGAATCAACTTTAATCGTACCATTTAATAAGCCGACTCGTTCTTTCATTCCTAACAAGCCGAAAGATTGATCTTTACGCACATTAACATCGAAACCAATTCCATTATCTTGAATCGTTACCACAATCTTATCACCATCTAGATTCAGGTCAACATGTATTTTACTTGCTTCTGCATGTTTGATGGCATTTTGAACGGCTTCTTGCACAAGACGGAAGATCGCTGCTTCTAATCGTACGTGCAACCGCTGTATTCCTTCATAGTATTCGAACGTAATATCAGCATTTGATCGTTCATCTACTCTATTCAAGTATTTTAACAAAGTTGGTATAAGACCGAGATCATCAAGAGCCATTGGTCTGAGGTCATAGATTAACCTTCTTACTTCTTTCAATGCATCCTCAATTAAACTGCGCATGTCTTTTATCTCTTTAAACGCTTCGTCTTTCCCTTTTTTCTCATAAATTCGTTCAATTATCTGTGATCGTAACAATACGTTCGCAAGCACTTGTGCGGGCCCATCATGGATTTCTCTCGATAAACGCTTCCTTTCTTCTTCTTGAGCTTCAATGATGCGAAGACCATACTCTTGTTTCCTCTTTGCATCTTCAATCGCTTCGCCATACTGTCTCAATTCACCACCTAAGAAACTAAGGACGGTAGAAATTTGACTCATAAAAGACTCAGCTTTATCAGATGTTTTTCTAACAGAGGTAATTCTATTTTCTATACCAGCTATTTGATCTTTCAACCTTGTTTCTTTCTCAATACTAATGGAGAGGTTAATCTGTGCTTCCGAAGCTTGTTCATACGCTCTTCTGATCACTGGTTCTCCATAATTGTGAAAGTTTTTGCTGATTTTCACAAGCTCAGCTCTTGCGATTCGATCTTCTTGCAACCTGTTTTCTCTCAATTTCTGAACAGTGCTTAACTCTTCCTTTAAAAGTTGACGTTGTTCATTTAATTCTTGATATTCTTCGTGAGAGTGCTCTCCAATTTCGAACAGCTTTGATTTGCTTGTATTAATGCTTTCCATTGTTTTATCCAGTATGGCGTCTAGCGCGTTTGGATCTAACTTTTGAAAACTCAAGCTTACTCCTCCATTTCTTTAGGAGACGGACGGCGAGAAAAGATAGTCCAAAAGTACTTCTTTTACAAAATTCGTATCGGACCGTCTGTTTATGTCATCAGAATTAATATTTGATGGATTAAATTAGGACAATTATAATGAATATGTCTAAATCAAGGTTGTCCCCAAGTCTCATTACTATTCTTTATTAATTTACTATTCGATAATAAAGAACAAATCCCCTTCCGATAATGAAATTGTGAGGGAATCTGGAGGTTTTACATATGCTCAATTCCTACTTAACCGTTAAAGGTGAAGGCGAACATGAAATCGTTATTCAAAAATCTCGCTTTATCACTCACGTTAAACGGACTACTACTGAAGAAGAAGCTCAAGCGTTCATACAACATATCAAAAAAAAGCATAACAACGCTACCCATAATTGCTCCGCTTATTTAATTGGTGAACAAGATCACATTCAAAAAGCAAACGATGATGGAGAGCCATCAGGAACAGCTGGTGTGCCGATGTTAGAAGTATTAAAAAAGAAACAATTAAAAGATACTACCGTCGTAGTTACCCGCTATTTCGGGGGGATTAAACTAGGTGCAGGCGGCTTGATCCGTGCGTATGGACAGTCTGTCTCAGAAGGTATAAATGCTACAGGAATTGTAGAACGAAAGTTAATGACAAAGATACAGACAAATATCGATTACACTTTACTCGGTAAAGTCGAAAACGAGATTCGTTCGTCGAATTATATACTCGAGGAAATAAATTATTTAGACAACGTTCAATTCACCATCTATGTTAATTATGGAGATGAGCAGTTTTTTGTAGATTGGTTAACAAACCTTACCAACGGGAGTGCCAGCTTTGTTACTAGTGGCACATTATATAAAGAATACGACTTATAAATGGGTTACCTCCATGTAATAGCGGGTATTGGTAATTATAAGAAGTATCAAATTTCAACATTTTTTTAACTACTCTAAGGGAAAACTAAAGTACGATAGTAAAAAATCGATAATTAGCACTACAAAAATTCTCTTGCATTGCATACATCATTTGATATGATATGAAAGTGATACACCACTATTCCTCAATTAAAGGGGGATTCTTATTGTATTCGTTGACAGAATATATCATTGCTTTTATTATTTCGCTTACCGTGGCTATTATTGCCACTCCAGTTGTAAAATATGTATCGCGAAAATATAAGATTGCCGATAAACCAAATCAGAGGAAAGTTCATAAGGGTATGATGCCTTCTGCTGGAGGTTTGGCTATATTCGCCGGTGTAGCAGCTGGGTTTATATATCTTAAGCCATATTCACCTTATATGATGGAGATTATTGTTGCTGGAATTCTAATTTTAATCCTTGGTGTTTTTGACGATAAATTTGCGGTAACGCCAAAGGTTAAATTAATGGGGCAGATTATTGCTGCTATTATTGTAGCTTCCTCTGGACTTCAAGTTGAGTTTATCTCTCTTCCTTTTATAGGAAGAATCGAATTTGGATTCATGAGTTTTATTATTACAGTTTTATGGATTGTGGGTGTCACAAATTCCATTAACTTAATTGATGGTCTAGATGGACTTGCCGCTGGGGTATCCACAATAGCACTCGGCTCAATTTTAACTATGGCTGTCCTTGATAGCCAATTAGTCGTAATAGCTTTAGCTGTTATTCTAATTGGGGGGACCATTGGATTTCTGGTTTTCAATTCTCATCCTGCAAGTATATTTATGGGAGACACGGGTGCATTATTTCTAGGATATTCCATAGCAGTAATGTCTATGCTTGGTTTATTTAAAAGTGTCACTGTCTTCAGTCTTTTAATACCAATTATTATACTTGCTGTACCTATTTTTGATACATTCTTTGCTATTATACGCCGATTAATGAATAAGCAAAAAATATCAACACCAGACAAATTTCACATCCACCATTGCTTATTAGCAATTGGATTTTCACACAGAACTACAGTTATCATCATATATATGTTGAGCTTTCTATTTGGAGTCTCAGCTATAATCTTCTCAGCTTCTACCTTATGGGGCTCACTGTTTCTCTTAATCCTATTACTCCTTGTATTACAGTTCACTGTAGAGATCATTGGTGTTATTGGAAATAAGCAGAAACCAATTATCAATGCAATTAAAAAAATACTCATTTTCACGAGTATGTTAAGAAGATAAAAGCATCCGCAAACTGCGGATGCTTTTTAATTAATTAGATTTAGTTCCTGAAAGAATTTGATTAAGTTGTTGACTTATCGAAGCAACATCTTCGTCACTAGGATCAAAGTAATAAACCCCTTCAATTCGTTGGTCTGTTCCATCAAGAGTAAGACTCTCTAAGTTTGAAGAACTAATATTGGAATATTCTTTCTGTAGCGCAAAGAGCTCTGTAGGCTTTAGATTAGTCTCAATATTATTACCAATATGCTGAGCAATTTCATCTATTTTCATTAAACCTTTTGCAGAGGAAACTTCATCCATAGCTGCTTTAATAATCTGCTTTTGTCGATCACTTCTCCCAAAATCACCACGTGGATCGCTTTTTCTCATTCTTGCATATGCTAAAGCTTCTGTTCCATCTAGCTTCATAGGTCCTTCCGTAAACTCTGCTCGCCCGCCTGGTACGTCTGTATGAGCGATAAAGTCAAATGGAACATCAACCGTAACCCCACCTATTTCATCAATGACATCTTTGAATCCTTCAAAGTTTACTTTCACATAATAATCAATCGGTATTTCCAGGAAGTTTTCCACTGTATCAATCGCCATGTCAGTTCCGCCATATGCATGAGCATGATTAATTTTATCTTTAAACCCTTTTCCTACTATATCGACACGAGAGTCCCTCGGGATGCTTAACATTTTAATTTTTTTGGTTTCTGGATCAATTACTGCGACCATTAACGTATCTGTTCGTCCATTGTCTCCACCTGTTGAATAGTCTTCAATACCCATTATGAGAATTGAAATAGCATCTTTTGTAACAGCAACTTGCTCATCTCTAAGCTTTGACTTATCACCTCTAGAGAGCTCTTGGTATGACCCAGATGCCGCATCATAAGCATTATATGCGAGGTATGCACCGTATCCCACCAAGACAAGCGCTACAACTAATACAAAAGACAAAACTCTTTTAAAAACTTTCTTCTTCCTTCTTCTTTTTATCCTTGAATGCTTATTCATATTTTTTCCCCGCTTCTTGAAAACTTAAAATTCATTACCAGCTTTTATTAAAAAAGTCCGATAAAACTTAATTAGCTTCTCTTCCTCACAGGACCAATTGTAGGTTTGTTCGAATGCAGATCTAGCGTTTTCACCATACTGTTCAGTCTTTTTAGCATCGTTCAACATCTCATTAATTGCATCAGCTATACTTTTTGGTTGTAGTGGATTGACAACCAACCCGCTGTCGCTACCTTTTATAACTTTTGCATAGTGCGAAAAGTCAGATGCAATAATTGCATTGTTTGCTGCCATGTATTCAAATAATTTATTGGGCATTGCAACCAGGTGATTTGGATATGGAAGATAGGGAAGTACCCCGACTATTGAACGATCCACATATGATGAGATTTGTTCGTAGGGTACCCTACTTTTAAACATAACATTCTTACGCAGATTTAGCTCGTCGATCAGATTATGAATTTCTTTCTCAAACTCACCTGATTCAAAGCTACCTAGAAATAATAGCTTAGCATCAGGAAAACTTTTGACAGATATTCCAAATCCTTCTATAAGTTGTCTTACACCTCTTATACGTGTTATACCCCCCAGATAGATTATTTGATTTTGGTCTTTGGTCCTTTGTCTAGCTGGAAACATCTCTTTCAGTGGATAATTTTCTATTTTACAGCTGTCATATAACTCGTACCTTTTTCCGATTTCTTCAGTTGTATAAATAACACCGCTAATTTTTCTTAATGCTAATTTCTCAAAGCCGATGTAGGCATATTTCATAGGTACTTTTATTAACTTGGGAATGTATTCTCTTCCCATAATGGTATTTGGATAATGTTCATGTACATCATAAATACAAGGTTTTTTTAAAAAAGTTTCAATCATAACCCCAGTGATCATTAACTCTGGATCATGAAAATGAAAGATGTCTGCGTCTGTTTTCTTAGCCATTTCATATAATTCAAAAGCAATTAATAATCGCCTTTTTCTACTCGTCGGCCTTTTGAAAGTTATTAACTCTATATCATTCGACTCGATGCTTTCAGGCTCTGGTGCAATTAATACAACATGATATCCTGCTCTTTGTAAACTTTTGCACTGTTTGTGATAAATGCGTCCATCATAAGGAGAATGGATGGATGTAATCACACATACTTTTTTCATATTGACCAACCTTTGGATTTCTAAAATTTAGCTTTTAATAATTCAGCTAAGTTTTTGGATAACTTTTGTCTATTGTACGTCAATAGCATTTTGTTTCTAATATCTTTTTCAAGAGCCCTTAAAATGCTTGGATCATTTGCAGCTTGAACAACTACATCCGTCAAAGAAGCAGCATTTTCTGGTTCAAAATAGAGACCTGCGTTTAAGTTTTCTACTATTTCTTTTGATTCTCCACCTACCCCTAACAAGACAGGCTTATTCATAGCTAGACAATCAAATAACTTCGAAGGAATCGTTATTTCAAACAACGGGTGATTCTTTAACATAACTAAACACAAATCTGCTGCTGAATAAAAGCCTTCTAACTCATGTTTCGCTCTGCTGTCTAATATTAATACATTGTGAAGATCTTTCTCTTGCTTGAAATCTAGAAGACGTTGCTTCTCAGCCCCTTCACCAATAAGTATAAATGTAATAGAAGGAGTGTTTTTCAATCTCTCCGCTGCTTCTAAAACTGTCTCTAAACCTTGCGCGACTCCTAAATTTCCAGCATAGAGTAGAATGAACTTGTCTTCTAATCCATATTCTTCACGTACTGCTCTTCCGCTTTCAGGGTTTATTGCTTCTGTTTTTGAAGGGTCTACTCCATTAGTTATTACATCAATTTTTTCAGGAGCGATGCCTCTCTCTACTAAATATCGTTTGTATCCATGAGTTACAACGATGATATGGTCGGCTTTATTGAAAAGAAACCCTTCAAGCTTTTTAGCTAGCTTCAACATATGTTTGTTATTTATTTGCTTTAAAATTTCAGCAAAATCTACCCATAGGTCGCGTACTTCTAGAACAAATTTCGCTCTTTTTAATCTACTTAATACATAACCGCTTACTCCAGAAAACAATTGTGGAGTCGTTGCATAGATAACCTTAGGTTTCCGAACTAAGAGCCCACCAATTATAGAAGATACCATGAATGTTAAATAATTCATCATTCTTCTTAAGGAACTTTTTTTCGTATCTTGAACTACAAATGTTCTAAATACTTTTAATCCCGAGTGATTTTCTTTTTTAAAGAGCTTTCTGGAAGCAGTATGGTTTGGAAAAGCTGTAACTACCGAGACATCGCAACCTTCGTTTTGTAAATTCATCGCCATGTCAAAAGCACGTGCTTGGGCAGCACCAATTTCTGGTGGGAAATGTTGCGATATATATAAAACTTTCATAATAATCCTTCCATTATCGTAATACGACATAATCATACATATCTCATTATACTCCGTTATGTTTCGATTGAAAAGTTTGTTTGAAACTCTAGAAGTATAGACTTAATACCATTATCTTCGTAATATTACAGGTAGTTATGGGAGTTAAGAACCTAATAATGATTTCCATTTATGCACACAAAAAAATCTGGCGTATTAACCAGATTTTTTTTGTAAATCGCAAAGTAAGTTGTAATACTCTGAAACCACCTGTTGGATAGAGAAATTTTCGTTTACCTTTAGTAACCCATTCCTTATTTGTTCATCCCTCTTTGGCTTATCATCTAATATCGAATGAATAATAGAAGAACATGTTTCTAAGTCATTGGGTTCATATACAAGGTCCTTCAACTTGCCAGTATAAAGTTCAGGTATAGCACCTACTCTAGGAGCAATAGCGGGACACCCGCAAGCCATCGCTTCAATTAAACTCATGCCAAAAGATTCTCCTTTAGATGTACTGACTGTACAACCACCACTTTTAGCTACCATTGAATAGAGTTCAGGCATCTTTTCATATTCCATCCGATCAAACCAATTAACGTTAACCGACCTGCTAGCTATTTCTTGAAAGAGACTTTTCATCACCTTCTCCGAGGCAGTTTCTCCTCCAATGATCCAAAATACACAATCATCCCTCTCTTTTGAGACCAATTCTGCTAATTGTAGAAAACCTAACCAATTTTTATGTTGGTTTAATTTTCCTACCCAACAAATAATCTTCTTATTCGTAATAGGAGTGGTTGGCTTCGGATAAAAAATATCTAAGTTTAAACAGTTAGGAATTACATAAGTATTTTCCTTTGGAAGCTGATACTCATTAACAATATGTTCTTTACTATAAATAGAAGGAACGATGTATGCTCGAAATTGATCAATGGACTGCTCCTTCAAGTAGTTAAGTTTATAAGAAATCCCATGAACCTCTTGAATAAGCGGGGTTATGCACCCCACTTCTTTTAAATAGTTAGTAACTTCTTGTACATCAATAGCGATAACAATATCAAATTTCTGTTCTTCAATAAAATCTGATATTGATGAAGGGTCTGACATTACAAAAATCTTTTCATAGCCATTAAATGCTGTATATCCACCATGGTCTGATAGAAATACAAAGTATGGATCACTTACTTTGTTAAGATAAGATAATCTGTTAGCTAATTGAGTTGTTACCCCTCCAAGAAGCAAATAACG
This sequence comes from Anaerobacillus sp. ABR4_321, assembly GCF_056158505.1. Taxonomy (NCBI): domain Bacteria; kingdom Bacillati; phylum Bacillota; class Bacilli; order Caryophanales; family Bacillaceae; genus Anaerobacillus; species Anaerobacillus sp. ABR4_321. The sequence continues at coordinate 1,252,783 of NZ_JBSWTK010000001.1, read as the reverse complement.
ATAGACGTATAGAATCTTCATTATTTACATAACCCTCCCGCAGATGGAAGCAGTGAACTCAATAAATCACTTATTAAGATTGGCTTTTCAGGACTTTCAAAAAGAGTAGTGTCAAATCTGTAATCTTCCAAGTTATTTAAATTTAATAAGGGGATATTTAAGCTCCTCATTAGTTGTAAAGATGCATTCTCGTTACAATGGAAGGGGAGAATACCACCACTCCATTTACCTATTCTCTGTGCAGCCTCATCAAGATGAGTATACTCCCTTATAACTAACCGGTTACTTCGAATAGGGATTTTCTGAGGTGCATCATATCCAATTAATTCGATGGTGATCGATTCGTTTTGATCTAGCACTTTCTTTATACGTTCGTAATCAATAACATGGTTATTTAAATTCCCTATGTAACCAAGTAACATATTTTTATTATTTCGAACATCAATTTGATCTTTTAATAGGACCTCTCTTTCAACTGCAGAAGCAAGAACTTGATTAACTCCATTTCCACCTAATTCATTTCCTAATGCTTTCCTAATAAAATGATGGAAGTCCAGTTCATTCTTATTGATAACCTCTGGTATATAATAAATGCTCCACCTATTCCATTGTAGCCTTCCTAATAGTTTTGCAAAATAGAGCTTAGGAGAAGTTAGAAAAACGTCAGGTTGTTTAAATAATGCGATCGTTTCTTCAAATCTCTCCAAACTAAGTTGTAACAGTTGCTTCTTTCCATTATAAACGGGCCTTACTTTCGAGGTGTTATCTGATGAAACATAGACGACGCTGTATTTTTTTTCTAGCAAAGAATTTGTAAGCTGATGTGAGAAGTTGAGCCTACACTTATGATAAAAACCATCAGATGCAAGCACAACAGCAACCTTACTCTGATCTTGGATAAAAGATTTAAGTTCCACACCGTCTACCTTTTCACTATTTTCTATAAGTTCACCGGTAAACTCATCAGTAAGAGACGCAATCTCTTCTTCAGTCAGGGTAACATTTGCAACTTGATCGTCTAGCTTGGCTTTTATCATCGGTAAGTATCTCAACATTTTATAACCATCCTCAAGGCGCTTCTTTTCAGCTAACTGTTTTTTTAGTGTCGCCTGTTGGATTATATTATCTTGATATGTCTTTTTTTCGTTAATCTTATGTTGGATTGCTTCTATCAACTGTTTCTTTTGCTGATCACTATCTTGTGGATGCTTGGTCTTTCGTCCTACCCAACTAATTTGTTTGCTATCTAGTCGTTTATCAAGCTCAATGAAATTCTCAAGCAAACAAGCCCAAATGGTATCTTGGTTTTCATATGAGTTAAAAGATTGCGTTACAATAACCTTTCCATTTGGCTTTAATAGTTTCATAACAGATTCAAACTCTCCATTCTTCACTATCGAAGCAAGGGTGTTATCAATCAATATTGTATCGAAATAATTTTTAGCGTACGGTGTTTCGCTCAATACATCTCCAACCCAGAAAGTAGATTCACATGTCATTAGAAGATGTTTTCTAATACTTATTTCTCTGTTACTCGTGTATATTAAATTAACTAAATCTAAAAGGGGGTCTTGATTAATGATAGAAAGAATCCCTGGATGTTTACTTATTTGGAGAACGTGACGGCCGGAAGCTCTAGAACCTACCCATTTCAACTGATCCTGGCAACTATCGGTGATTTGCAACTGTTGATTATTAAGAAACTTTACTTGGCTTTTCAACATGTCATTCTCCTGAAAGCTGCGAATGCAGCAGATTAATATTTACTACCCATATATTAAAATTATATAGGAACAATAGTGTTCATTAAAGAATTAAGATTGATTTGTAATTTATTAGGAACTTTAGTCCTAATAATACTTTATTACTTTATAGACCATTATGTAAAAGGGCCATCGGAATAAGTTTCCGACAGCCCTTTTTATTTTATCCCCAGAATTGACGCATGATATTGTTCTTTTCGTTTTCGTCTTCAATTAGACCATCAATATATTTATTCTCAAATGATGTTGACATATTATTGGAATGGATAACCTGAACGAAGTTCCTTGCTTCCATCTTTTCATGAGGCAAATCATGAACAGAACGATGCCCTTTTACTGGATGGCGCTTCCCTTCAAGATATTCTTCTACATTATAAATCAGAGTATAAAAAGGTGGAGATTGAATCATCGCTGTCGCAACTCGATCTGAATATTCATCATAGAAATATCCATATTGATTAATTAGCGCTGCAGTTTCAGGTTTTATTTCAAGATCCTTCAAGTATTCCAAATATCCACTATGATACATATCATCGGAATCAATTCTTACGAAAAACACTTCATCGAAATCTTGAATTTCTCTTTCTAGTGTCTTGTTATAAGCGTTTTTTGGAACAAACTTGATGTTTTCCGGTAAAGGATCATGCTGTTTTAAAGCATTCAAAACATGCTCTTCAGAACGCTGATCATATTGGAGCAATGCAGTAAAGTCCTGATTCGTTTGAGCTTTAAGACTTTTACACGTGTATTTCATAAATATCCCCATACGATGGTCGATCCATTCTTTTGTTAGGCGATTGTCGTTTACATCTGTTAAAGCCCAATTGTTAAATGCGATTGGAACTAAAAGCTTACGTTTCAAGATCATCACTCTCCCGGGTATTTATTGGCTGTTTTGTGTTTTAGACTTTTCAACAATCTTTTCCGCCATCTGTTGAGCCCCATTTTCTTTCACTAGGTCAATTGCGGCATCTCTCATCTTTTGATTGTTTTCTTCATCAAGAGCTTTTTCAATTGCAGCTTCAAAATCCTCTGCACCTGGATTACTTAATACAATGGCAGCACCAGCGTTTCCAGCGATCATAGCACGAGCAACTTGGTCATCTGTCTTTGTATTTTCATTCGGAATGAGGATTGATGGAACCCCAAAGTACATAACTTCATGGAAAGTGTTATACCCTGTAGCAGTCACAATTAAATCAAACGCATTAAAATATATAGAATTCGGATAGTCACGAAGTGTCATAACACGGTCCATCTTTAGGTCCATCCGATTTCCTATAATTGATTCTCCAATAACTACAAATACATCTTCTCTCTTAAGAAGTTCATTGAGTAAGATGGATATTGTTGAATGGATATCATTGATTTTCCCTGCGCCGAGCTGGACATATATTACTTTCATGCCTTCAGGGATATTCCATTGACGACGCACACTCTCCCGGTCCTTTAACTCTGAGCGGTCCAGGTAAAGGACAGGCTCGCAATAAGTCTTCAAGCCTTCTTTTCGCATACTGTTGTCGCCACCTGCTTCACCAGGTACATATACTTCATCAAATTCCTTTTCTTTCGCTTCCACTAATTCAGCTTTTCCTTCTTTATGCTGACCACGCTTCACCCAAATCTTCCTCATACCTTCTGTTTTTCGCATAGAAGCAACGAGTCCAGCATATGGAAACGCGCCATCAAATACAATGGTTTCAGGTTGATGAATACTCATAACAGTTTCAAGGTGATCCCTCAATATTCCATTCCACTGCTTGGCGCTCATTTCTTGAGGGAAAAGCATCTTAGATGGAAGATGGTAACCAAGAAATCCTTCTTGAAGAATTAAATGCATAGCTGAACTAGTTGTGTGAAAGATAATTTTCTTTGAAGGGTCCAATTTCTTAACTCTTCTAGCAATAGCCAGAAGGCGTGTTAAATGCCCAAGTCCCGCACCATTAGTGGGTACAAACAAAATGGCATTTCCATCATCGATAGGTTCGATATTCAAAGAGCCAGAGCCATTTGACGTACGGCCTAACTTTCCACTTTTTGCATCTTTATAAATTCTTGCAAGACGCTTCGGTAAACGAATTGCTTTTCCAAAGGATTGTGATGCGCCCATAATTGCATCACCTATTAAATACCTAGCAGAAGCATGTGAATTAATATGGTTTACGATATGTTGCGCCCTATTGTATTTCCTTGTGATACGAGCAACCTGCTTATCTTTTTTCTTTGATGCAGCAGAAAGCTGATCAATCTTCTTATTAAGTTCACGAATTTGAAATTGTTGTTGAATCATCTGATCAAGTTTTTGTGCTGAAACTGCTTGTGCAATAAGATCCTCCTCAGAGGGTTGACTTTCAACTTGATCGGATTTTGATTCTGTAGCTTTAGCTTTTTGTATATGCTTTTCAAGCCTTAATACAGCTGCGAGCAAATCGCTTGTCACTTCTTGCTTGATCTTTTCTTCCGGAAGTACTGTCCTAGGCTCTCCCATGAAATAAAAATAGCTATCTTCAATACCTATAGACTTAGCTATAAAGAATTGATTCAGACTTAATACAACTTCAGAAATGTCTTCAGTAATTTCTGCTTCCATTGGAATTCTAGCCACAATTGATCCATTCAAATCATCTATAATCGTCGAATGAACTGACTTAAGAAATGCTTCCTCGAAGAAACGCTTTGTAAACGCTCCTTCAAGTAAGGTCATTTCAGACTTATAATCCTGTAATGCTTCACTATCATAGTAATTAGCTTTGGTAAGAGAAATGTTTTCTTGAATTTCATGTGGTACCGATTGATACTGTTCAAGTTTTTTCTGTAACTCTTCCTCAAAACGTACTACCTCGACAACCTTTTTATCAAGGTTCGCTAATTGTAATGAAGATTGTGTTTCCCCATATCCAGATAGCACTAGAAGGGACTTCGCTTTTTTTGCTTGATTTATAAAATTTCTATATAAGCTTCCCTCATTTATAAAAACCTCAATATGTTCTGTATAAAAGGGACTAACATCAAAATTCATCAAGTACTCTCCTTTTGGTTCGATTACTTCGGTCTAACACTTGAGTTTTCTTCAACATTTGTAGGTAGATCGAAGTTTTGCTGTCCGCCTAGAAGCGTAACTTTTCCATTCGCATCCCTATAATTCTTTGTTACATTTCGAGTATCGTAAATTAATTTGGAGCGATCGATCACGTAATCATAATCAACAGTTGTATGATCAGTTGCAATAACCACTAAATCTGCATCATCTAGATTTTGGTCGTTTAATTCAACTGAATAGACGACTTCATCTCCATTTTTAAAACTTGAAACATAAGGGTCGTGATAATACACATTTGCACCTTTATCTTCAAGAAGACGGTAAATTTCAAGAGCAGGAGATTCACGAAGGTCATCAATATTTTTCTTATATGCCATTCCGAGTATAAAGATTTTAGACCCTTTAATGGCTTTTTCATTATCGTTTAATAAGTCTGCGACTTGATTAAGAGCGTATCTTGGCATATTACCGTTCACGTCACTTGCAAGTTCAATGAACCTGTTATAAAAGTTGAACATTTTTGCTTTCCAAGACAGGTATGCAGGGTCTAATGGAATACAGTGTCCACCGATCCCAGGTCCAGGATAGAACGGCATGTAACCAAATGGCTTTGTTGCAGCAGCATCGATTACTTCCCAAGCATTGATGCCCATTCGATCGCACATCATAGTTAATTCATTCACTAGTCCAATATTTACGCTACGGAACGTATTCTCAAGAAGTTTAACCATCTCAGCAACACTTGTTGATGAAACTGGTACAATGTTTTCAAGGAAAGAGCTATAGAGAGATACACCAAGCTCAAGACAATCTTTTGTAGCCCCTCCAAGAACCTTAGGAGTATTTTTAGTATTAAACTGCTTATTACCTGGATCAACTCGTTCAGGAGAGAAACAAAGGAAGAAGTCTTTACCAGCACGGAAAGAAGTTTGTTCTTCAATCACGGCTTTAATCAGTTCATCCGTTGTACCTGGATAAGTTGTACTTTCAAGAATTACTAATGTGCCCTCACTCATATATTTCACTAATTCTTCAACAACCGCATTAATATATGAAACGTCAGGTTCTTTTGTCTTAGCTAATGGCGTTGGAACACATATGCTAACAGCATCTAGTTTAGAAATTACTGAAAAGTCATCCCCTGGGAAAAAGTTCTTTCCGACGATCGCTTCTACCTGTTCATCAGAAATATCCATTACATAACTCTTCCCGTTATTTAGGATGCCCATTTTTTCTGTACTAACATCAATTCCATAAACTTCAAAGCCCTTTTGAGCCATTTCAACAGCTAGAGGCAGTCCTACATAACCAAGCCCGATAACTCCTACGCGAGCACTACCTGTTTCAAATTTCGTTAATAATGATTCTTTCATTATAGTCACCCTTTTTATAAATGTAATAAATTCGTTTTTATTGAAGATTTACCAACTTTGTCATATTGAAACCCTGCAGCAGCAGCTTGATTTTTGTCTATAATGTTTTTAGTGTCATAAATGGAACACATTCTCATTAATGGAGCTAGTTTCGCAAGGTCTAACTCTTTATATTCATTATGATCAGTCAAGATAACAATACAATCTGAACCTTGAACAGCTTCTTCCACAGTGTCTTTTTGGTTGTCTATTCTTTTGTCCACAACATATGGATCATGAACGGTATAGTCAATGTTCATTTGTTTTAAATGCTGTAATACCGTTATAGAAGGACTTTCACGAGCATCCCCTATATTGCCTTTGTATGCTAGCCCTAGCACTGCCACTTTTGGATTTGTAATTCCTTCGAACCGATTTTGGATATGACCTGCAACGATTGAAGGAACGTTGTCATTTATAGAACGTGCCGTTTTTATTAATTCAGCTTCAACCGGACTAGCTTCCACTAAAAACCACGGATCAACAGCAATACAATGGCCGCCAACTCCTGGCCCAGGTGAATGAACATTTACTCTTGGATGACAATTCGCTAACTCCACTGCTTTCCATATGTCGCATCCTACATTCTCAGCAATCCTTGCTAGCTCATTTGCAAGTGCAATATTAACATCCCGGTAAGTATTCTCCATTAATTTTACCATTTCAGCGGTAGTGGCGTCAGTTCTATGGATAACTCCTTTGACAAATGTTTTGTAAATGTCTTCAGTTGCCAAACTTGATTCCTCGTTCACCCCACCAACGATGCGGTTATTATTAACCAACTCTTCCAGAACTTTACCTGGCAAAACTCGTTCTGGTGAGTATGCTACGTAAAGATCTTTCCCTACCTTCAGTCCTTCTGTTTCTAAAATAGGAGAGAGAACTTTTAAAGTAGTTCCAGGTGGGCTAGTTGACTCTAAAATAACAAGGTTGTTTTTTCTTAAAAATGGTTTTATCATCTTTGCTGCGGACTGGACATAATTTAAGTTTGCACTTTTATCAGGATTTACTGGGGTTGGTACTGCGATGATAAACCCATCAGCTTCCACTGGTGCTGTACCAAATGTAAGGTTACCCGAATCAATTGCTTCAACCAACATATCTTTTAGGCCAGGCTCTTCAATGTGTAATGATTTGCTTTTAAGTGTCTCAATAACTTCCTCATTCACATCAACACCATGTACCTTCACGCCATTTCTTGCAAACATAACGGCAGTTGGCAATCCAATATATCCTAATCCCATTACGACAAGTTTCATGATTATTACAGCTCCTCACTCGCGTTACTAAAGGCTCCACTTACCTTAGTAATCCTTATACTCAAGTAGAAAGTCGAGTATATATTCAATAAAGTAGATCTCTATATAGACGAGTCAATTTCCTTGATTCAAGTGGCCAATTAAGTACTTCACTAGCCGCTTTACATTTCTTCACATAATAATGATATCGCTCATCTATAGCTTGTACAGCATTTACAATTTCTTCAACATTTTCTTCAACTGCTAATCCAAAGTCATATTCGTTTAGTATATACGATTTTCCAGGATGGTTTGAAGATATGACAGGTAATCCCATCAACATGTACTCAAATATTTTATTTGGGGTAGAGTAATAATTGTTTGCACTCACGTTTTCATACATCACTAGTCCAATATCGGCCTCTTTTGTAAGTGATAAAATTTCATCAGGAGATACTTTCGGATGAAAGAAAACGCGTGTATCAAGTTTTTCTTTTTTTACTAATTCCTTAAGTTCCCCCTTAATATCTCCATCACCTAATAAAACAAGTCGATATCGATCATCTAGATGCTTCATGGCCTTTATACAAAGCTCAATGCCTCTATTTCTTGAGAATCCACCTTGATAAAGGAGAACTGTTTTATCAGTGCTAAAATCAAAAAGATGATGAAAGTAGTGATCATTCTTTTTATATTCTTCCCTAACAATGGGGATATTCTGCAAATAAATGGAGGGTAATGAACCATAACGACTCTCAAATTTTTCTATCAAGTATGGATTAACAGTAATCAACCGATCTACATGTTTTAGTAATTTCCCCTCCATAAAATAACCGAAACGACGATCTAACTGATTACGACCAGTCATTTCATTAAAAAGTTCATGCGAGTCGTAAACCAATCTGCAACGAAAATCAATTGATAGCTTTTTTCCTACTAGCAGAGTATTTAAATCATGACAGTGAACGGCATCATAAGAGGTTTCATTTAGATGACTTCTAATTTTCCGATAGAATTCATGCGAGGCATATTGATCCTTAGCTAACTTAACCAATGGATTCCTCACAATTTTTGTAAGAAGCGAAACTTTACTTGGCTGGTTACTGCTCACACTTTTCTTTGCTTGCTTTGTCGAAATGGTAAACTTGTGTATATGAATATTTTCATGAAGAAAAGGACCAGGAGTGTCATATTCGTTAATACAACAAATCGACACCCCGAACCCGTCTTCAGCTAATGCAATAGCTTCTCTTTGAACCCTTGCATCATAATCAATATCTTTAAAAAGAACCATTAGTATTTGTTTCATTTCCGCTTAGCCTTCATGAAATCGTCGTATTGTTTAACGATTTCCTCCGTCTCTCCAACTGCTTTTTGTTCACCTCTATGAATCCAAACAACTCGATCACATATTTGTTTAACAAGGCTTGAAGAGTGCGTCACCAAAATAACTGTTCGATCCTGTTTAATTTTCTCAATGATCGCATCTTTACATTTTTTTTGGAAAGCAGAATCACCTACTCCAAGCACTTCATCAATTAAAAGCGTTTCAGGATCAAGCATAATGGCAGTAGAAAATGCCAGCCTTGCTTTCATTCCAGATGAATAGGTTCGTACTGGTTTATATACAAAGTCATCTAATTCCGAGAATTCGATAATCGCATCAAGATTCTCATCGATTTTCTTTTTACTATTACCAAGTAGAAGTGCATTTAAGTAAATGTTCTCTATACCAGAAAGCTCAGGTTGGAATCCTGCTCCTAGTGAAAGAAGCATCGGACGTTTCCCTTCAACTTGAAACGTCCCTTTATCAGGCTCGATCAATCCACTCATAAGTTTAAGTAAAGTACTTTTTCCAGAGCCATTTCTCCCTACTATACCTAAAACCTCACCTTTTTTCACAGTGAAGTTCAATCCTTTCAACGCCCAGAACTCCTTACGATCCCTACTTAGTAGTCGCTTTATCGGATTATCTGAGTCTTCAGGATAAGAAACCCATATATCATTAAGTTCAATAATATCCTTTTTCAATTAAATCACCTTAGCATATTGTTTGTCGTATTTGTTAAGTATTCGAAGGCCAATGAAAAGTAATACAAGTGAAATACCTAATATGATGAATAAATTTGTCCATAATGGCTGTCCCTGGTATAGAAATACATTTCTATACGAAACAAGGAAGTTAGTGAAAGGATTCAAATACAATAGTTCTTGCAATTTTTCTGGGACCCTTTCCATTCTAAAAAGAACGGGTGATAAGTACAATAACATTCGAGAAATGTATTGCATCATGTTCTTGATATCTTTTAAGTAAACGCCAATATGTGCCATAAGAATCATAATGGCTAACAACAGCACGCCATTAAATAAAATAATAATGAAGAAGTTAAGAGCATTGATCGTCAAATCTACTCCATAGAAATATAAAAACAGCACCATCATCAAGGAACTCACAAGGAATTTAAACGTATTCACGCCAAGCCGTACAAGAATAAAAATCAGCTTAGGAACATAAACTTGCTGCAAAATTCTTGCTTTTGATGATATCGCACTTGTGGCATCAACCATACATGCCGTAGCCCACTTTAAGGGTATTAACCCAGTAAATAGATAGACAGCATAGTCTTCTCCACCTCTGCCAAGAATAACTTGAACGAGTAGATAATAAACGGCCATATATAAGATTGGATCAATTATCCACCAAAGCGTACCTAAATATGTTCTTGCAGTATTCGACTTCAACTCTGATACCGTCAGATGATACAATAAATCTTTATTATTTCGCCAATCATTGATCAATTTTTTAAACATACGTTATAAACTCCCATAACTTAGTAATACAAACGTCATAGTACATTTTATATAATTCAGCTCCTGTAGTCTACTAAAACAAAAGCGGTAACTTAACTATAAGTTAAGACTGCAAAGATTCCTATACACTTTTCGCAGTCACACCTCCTTCTTCAACCGTATTTCACAATTTGTTAATATTTGTTTCATTTGCAGTCATGAGCTTATTCTTTCATAAATAAACATGAAATTCCATCTTTTCATGTATATCGATCACAATGAAAACGATGGGCTCATTAAAACGAACAGAATAGCAGTCAATATTGAAACAAGTTCTTTTACTGGAACTCGTTTTTTTATTTTTATTCTGAGTATGAATTCGTCCTGTAGAATTGTTAATCAACTCTTGTGTCTTTTGAACTATCAAACATCTGCGTGATTTTTAGGTAATTTGACTTGTAGAAAACTTATAGTAATGACTAATTACCTTTTTTAACCATAATTAGTTACTTTTTTACAGTTTATATGGTAATTTGTTTATGGCTTCAAAAAAAAACTCATTCGAGGGGGAAAATTATGAAAAAGGTAACTAATTTGTTATTGATTTTTACAATGGTTTTTACCGTATCTTTTGCAAATGTTGAGTCTTCTGAAGCAGCTAGCGCTACTTTCATTTGGCCAACCGAGGGATATGTATCTTCTGAATTTGGTATGAGATGGGGAGACATGCATGATGGAATTGACATAGCCAAAGCAGGAGTCGTTCCTGTTTACGCTTCAGCATCTGGGGTTGTGTCTAGATCCTATTATTCTAGTTCTTATGGGAATGTGGTTTTCATAGAACACTATATTAATGGACAAATCTATGAAACGGTATATGCCCACATGAGAGGTAGATCGGTTTCGCAAGGTCAATCTGTTTCTCAAGGTCAGTTTCTAGGTAATCAAGGAAATACAGGAGCTTCAAAAGGACAACATTTACATTTTGAAGTACATAAAGGTAAATGGAATAGTGGTAAATCTAATGCAATCAACCCTAGAGAAGTTTTAGGTAAAGTTATGGAACCAGATGATCCTGAAATTGATGAAACTTCAGGAATTGGATATATGACAGCCACTCAAAACACGAAGATCTATGACGCACCGAGCACTAGTGCCAACGTTGTAAAAGATGTACCTAAAGGGCAATCGTACTATGTATATACTGTAAGTGAAAATAATTTTCTTAGAGTAAGTGAAGGCATGTATGTGAATAAAGCTCATGTAAGTTATACTGCACATGAAGGCGTATATCAAGTTGAGGATGAAAGAGTGGAAAGCAGAGATCAGAATGTTGGTACTGGTTACATGATTGCAAAGAAAACAAGCAAAATAGTTGATGCTCCAAACGCTGATGCGACAAAGGTAAGAGATGTTCCCGCTGGAAAAGGCTACAATGTTTATGCGATTAACGGAGACTACTACAAAGTAAGTACAAATATGTACATTCATAAAAATAATATCGCATACTTCAAACACCCCGTTCATCAAGTGGATGATCATCGGGTGCTCACAATCAATCACGATAAAGGGATCGGCTATATGATTGCCAAAAAAGATCTCACTATTTACAGTGAACCTAATGCCTCCTCTTCAACAGTAAAAGAAGCTGGAGCTGGCCAAGGCTACATGGTTTATGCTGTGAATGGAGACTTTTTAAGAGTAAGTGAAAACATGTATGTAAAAGAAGATGAAGTATTCTATTATAGCCATCCTGGCGTTCACCAATTTGACGATTCGAGATTAGAAAGTGTTAATACAAACAGTGGTATTGGGTATATGTTTGCTAAAAAGGATTTAAAAGTTTATTCTGAGCCTAAAGCTCAAGCTTCAGTAGTAAAAGAAGCCGGCTCAGGGCAAGGATACCATGTTTATGCAACCCACGGTGAGTATTATAGAGTAAGTAAAGGGATGTATGTGAAGAAAGAAGAAGCTGGATACTTTACTCATCCTGGAGTCTATCAATTAGATGAAACAGGGTTAGAAAATGTTAATTCATCTGGAATCGGCTATATGCTTGCCACTGAAGATACAGTGATCATCGATTCACCGGATACTAATGGCAGTTGGGTTCGTGATGTTCCTGCAGGCAAAGGATATTACGTTTACGGAATAGAAGGAAATTATGTGAAAGTAAGTAGTGGAATGTATATCGATATGGATACTATCAATTTTTACTCTCATGATGAGTGGCAGTAAGTAAGCAATCCCTCCATCTTGTTTCAAGGAAAAGAAGTCCTTCTGGAGTTGTATCCAGAAGGACTTTTTGATTAATTCTTAAATTGTTCGGGCTTTGCATCTAAGACATTAAAATAATATAAGATTGCTTCAACGATTCGTTTAGATGCAATACCATCCCCATACGGATTTGATGCCCTAGACATTTTCGCATATTCTTCATCATTTGTTAATAACTTGTTCGCAGTCGAATAGACGCTCTCTTCGTCTGTTCCTACAAGTTTCAACGTCCCAGCTGATACCCCCTCTGGCCTTTCGGTATTTTCACGTAAAACTAAGACTGGAACTCCAAGTGATGGTGCTTCTTCCTGAACGCCACCAGAATCAGTTAATATGAGAGAAGCTCTTGAAGCAAAGTTATGAAAGTCAATAACATCTAAAGGTGCCGTCAGGTGAACTCTCGGATTTTCGCTAAGAACTTGATCGGCAAGTTCCCGAATCATTGGGTTAAGATGAACAGGGAAGACCACATGTACATCTTCATGTTCTTTCGCTATACGGTTTACGGCTTGAAAAATTTGCTTCATTGGCTCACCATGATTTTCTCTTCGATGAGAAGTGAGTAAAATTATTCTTTTGCCATCTAACTCGTTTAACAAAGGGTGAGAATAATCTTTTCTTACCGTGCTCTTTAGCGCATCAATAGCTGTATTACCAGTTACATAAACACTTTCTTCACGTTTGCCTTCATTTAATAAGTTATCATAGGCCTTCATTGTAGGTGCAAAATTCAAGTCTGAAAGGACTCCAGTTAACATCCGGTTCATTTCTTCAGGAAAAGGCGACAGCTTATCAAATGATCTCAAGCCTGCTTCAACGTGACCTACAGCAATTTGATTATAGAACGCTGCAAGACTAGCAGCAAAAGTTGTTGTAGTATCACCGTGTACTAAGACTAGGTCAGGTTTTTCTTTTTTTAATATTTCATCTAAGCCATTAAGCGCTCTTGTAGTAATATCAGCAAGTGACTGTTTGTTTTTCATAATATTCAAATCATAGTCGGGGACTATATCGAAAATCGTTAAAACTTGATCAAGCATTTCACGATGCTGAGCGGTTACTGCTACAAGAGGCTGTACATGCTGAGGATGTTTTTTTAGTTCATTGACAAGTGGCGCCATCTTGATTGCTTCGGGCCGCGTACCAAAAATACTCATAACTTTAACAGGTGCCATTTTGACTCTCCTTTATCTAAATGCTCTGCAATCTTATTTTCAATCTTATAGAATTGAAATCAAAAAATCAAAAAGGCATCTATTTACCAATCATATAATTCACAATAGCCTCTCCTATTACATTAATGCCATCACTATTTGGCCTCGAACCATCAAGGTAGTTCTTAATACTCTCCTCTTTCACTGACGGCCATGTTTCCCAGTGGTTTATATAATTGATGTTGTTCTTTTCTGCGAAAGTATTTAAAGAATTGATTTGTATACTATAATAACCAGGCTCAAAAATTGGGTTGGACGGTATCAATATGTAGCTAACATCAGATAAACTTTTTTCAATTTCACTCTTTATTATGCTGAGATTTCGATGACTTTCATCTATAACTACAAGACCATTATCATTCAAAGTGAAAGATTCCATTATTACTATATCTGGCTTTCTTTTTATCACCTGTTCGTATAACTGATCTTTCACTAGAGATGCAGTTGTTTCTTCCTTAAAGACCATTTGATCTACAGTAAAAGCATTTTTCCAGTAGTTATTATCCAATCCGTTCTTAACGACTAGATCTAATTCGTCTGTATTATGTTGAAAGGACTCTGACCCTACAATTATAATGGATAATGGTTCAGTTGACGAAATCATCTTCTCCCCAATGGCTGCAGAAAAGTTTTTCAATTGCTTCTTTATTTCTTCATTATTAATGGGACGATTGATTTCTTCTTTTATTTCAGCTTTTTCACTTTTCATATTAACCGTCATACCTGCATACTCAATCTTCTCATCCCAGTGCATTTTCCCCGCAATTAATAGAACGATTGATCCTACAAATGTTACGAGTAGTACTATATTTTTCACGCCACTCCCCCTATAAGATGTCGAATATGGTATCAATTAGTATTATTGTAATAGATTGAAAGTATTTGCAAGTATAAAAATAAAAAAGCCGCTCGAAGACGAGCGACTCTTTTTATGAGATTAGTTGTTTAACCACTCATTTAATTGAGCTCTAACATTTTTGTTAACAGCTTGCTCTCCTCCAAGTACTTTCGCACCTGATACATCGGTAGTAGTAAAGTACTTAACAAGATATGATTCTATTTCTTTTGGAATTTCATCATTATTTACAAGGAACAAGCTTCCATCTTCTTTAACCACGAGAGGAGCAGCCGCAAGAGCATCTGGGAAGTTAAAGCCGTTTGCAACAAACAAAGTATTTGTGTTGGTACCTAGTTCTTTATGAATTTCTACAAGTGTACCGAAACGATTTGCTCCTGCAAGACGTTTAGTTGATGCAATTTCATTCGTCATTTCAACAACTTCCTTCGAAATAACCGCATCCCCACCTAGAACATAAACCATTTTATCTTTAAGAACTTCTTTCGCTTCATCAGTTAGTGTTTTCCCATCTGTTAACACAATCGGCATATCTTTTGCACCAGCGATTGAAGCTGCACTTAACGCATCAGCATAGTTCATACCCGTTGCAAGGAAAACTGCGTCGCTATTCACGCCACTATCCGAAAGCTTGTTGATAATTTGGATGTTAGTATCATATCGATTGTCACCACTAACTCGCTCGATATCTGCAGTACTAACTCCTATGTTTGCTAGCTGAGTTTTTACATCTTCAGAGATTGCATTCTCCCCACCTAGAAGCATAACATTCTTAGCTTTTAATCTAGAGATTTCGTTAAGAACATCTTCAGAAAGTTTTCCGTCATTTCCAGCCAACAAGATTGGCGCATCGTATTCACTAGCTAGCGGCCCAGCCGATAGAGCATCTGGGAAGTTAAAGCCTGTAGCGATAAATACTGTATCAGAAGTTGTACCTTCTGGATACATCTCTTTTGAAACTTCAATAGACGTTTTAATTCTATTTTCTCCAGCAATTACATCTACCATTTCTCCATCTGTTGTAACAGGAATGATAGAAAGTATTTCCCCAGTCGCCTTATCTGCTAAGAAAACACCAGCAGTATACTTACCGCTCTTCTCAGGCGTCGTAATCTTCACATCAGTAGTGGCTTTCTTTCCAACTCCTAAATCAAAGCTGGACTTTCCAGTAACTTCGATGCTACCCTCACCGTTTTTACCAGGCTCCAATACTTTTGCTTCTGTAATAGATAAGTCAAAGTCTGTGGTTGCATCAACTGTTGAATAACCATCAACTCGAATTGTATACTCGCCATCAGGAAGGTTTTTAAGTGAGATCGATTCTTCCGAATCACCGTCAGCATCGATTGCAATATAATCACCGATCACTTTACCATCCTTTGAACGATATACATATAGATCTAAATCATCTCCAGACTCGTTGGTATTTCCAATCGCCACTTCAAGGGAGATATTATTCTTTAATGTTAGGGTACGATCATAAACCCCTTTATCTGCTACAGTTTCACGAGATTTAGAAGTTTCTGGCTTACTAAAAGCACCACCTACAACTTCTACAGAACGCTCACTAGAAAGATAGTTTTCGAATGTTACAGATTTAGAAACTTCAGTACCAGGCATGCTGTTTCCAAGTGAGATTTTACCTGGGCTTGAAACCACGTCCTGAACAAAGGCTTCAAGTTTGAATTTGTTCACATCATATCCGTCTTTAGGAGCGGCTGTTCCGTATACTGCAACTTCCCAAACACCAGATTTAGGGCTCTTAGCAACGTAATCTTCTACTCCAAGACCACCATATCCAGCATATCCTTGGAATGCATTTACCTGGTCTCCATCTGGATTCATGACGAGCATTCTAACTCTACCCTGGAAGTCGTCGTTCTCTTTAAGGGCTTCTAACGCAAAACGTACTTCTTGAGCACCTTCTTCTACGTTAAAGAAGTAACTCTTTGTTTGCGAAGATTGCACTTCACCTTCATGACTCAAACGGAATCGCTTATCAGAAGTGAATTCTTCTCCAAGGATGACCGTTTGGAAAGAACGAGCTTCGGCGTAGGCAGTATTTGGATCATCGATCAGTAATTCCCCTGCATTAATTCCTACACTCATCTTACTCTTATCGTATTTTACAGTGAACTCTTTAAATTCTCCTGGTTCTAGGTCAACATTAGTAACTGATGGTGTAAACCAATCAGAATTAGAAGTCATCTCCAGACTCTTCTTCTCATCAGTTGGATTTTCTACCATTACTGTTACTTCCTCAGGAACTTCTTTATTACGTACATAAAGGCCAGGACCACCGGAGACTTTTTCACCGTGATACACTGTTACATTAACTTCTTTAACTTCATTGATGTAGTGCTTACGGATGTATTCATATGCTGCAGGTACATCAATTAATCCTGCACCTTCTGCGACTCTTGTATAGCCATCAACATGAACAGCAGTTTGGATAAGAGCTTCACGTGCTAGTTCATAATCAAAAGGTATACGATCCTTCATTGCCGCTTGCTTTAGAGTTGCAACCGCACCAGCGACGTAAGGTGAGGACATACTAGTACCTTGAAGAACTTCATAATTACCTAAGTGCTCAGGATAGGAAGCATAAGCCGAGCCAGGTGCTACAAAGTCAGGTTTTTGCTGACCATCTTCAGTTGGACCATTTGCTGAGAAATACCATAGTCCTTCTCCTTGCTTAGGTGATCCATCTGCATTCTTTCCATAAGGATAATATCCATATTCAGTAGCCCACATTTTACTATTGATATATGCACCAATCGAAAGTGCTTTCATACCATCTCCAGGGGCACCAACAGAGTCTACTCCTGGACCATCATTTCCAGCTGAAGTAACGTAAATTGTATCGAATAATTCACCCATGTCTTCAATGATTTGCGCATATGCTCCAGAACCATCATTTAGATCTGGAGAAGAGCCTAGACTCATATTGACGACATCAGTACCAAAACCACCAAGCTCTTCTGGTATTGCAGCGAGATACATTGCATTTGCAATACTCCATCCATACGTTCTACCCGCTGAATCAAATACTTTAAGACCGTACAGATCTGCTCCAGGCGCAACACCTTCAGCAGCTACAGCACCAGTTTCGTTCTCATTCGCTGGTCCATTTGCAGCGGTAATACCAGATACGTGTGTTCCGTGTCCATCACCATCAAAGAAAATAGTAGCTACAGGCCATGGATATATAGTAGTATTCGGGAATTGATGATTTGGATAAGTAGGACTAGGTGCTGATATTTGAAAGTTTGCACCTGGGACTTCATCATCTGGATTGAGATCAAAACTATCAATATCTCCCTCACCATATGGTTGCTCGTCTGAGAAATCTTTATCCTGATCCATATCAATATAGACTTCATCATCTGCCAGCAGTACATCAAACTTTGAATCACCTGTGCCATCCCCATTTAAGTCTCTATAAACGGGTTTATTATCCGCATTTACATCATAAGCTGCAGGATCTAACGTACCGAAATAATATGTATCATCTTCAGCATCGATACCCTCAGTATTATAAGTGACATCATTTACAGTAATTGAGTCGCCTTCATCTGCTTTATCTCTGAACCATACGTCGCCTTCTCCAACGGTATCCATTACGCCTTTAACCTTTGAAGAAACGACCTCCCCTTCTTTATCGTATTGAGTAAATGCTTCATGTCCAGGGTCAATCCCTGTATCGATGATACCCACCTTAACTCCGGTACCATCATATTTGTCATGAAACTCATCAACACCAGTTGCTGAATGGGTTTCTTCAGTTGCAGGTTTAACAATATCTTCTGGATTTTTCACCTTTGGCGTTAGATCTGTGTCTTCTTGATCATTTTTTTCTAACACAACTTGATTATTTGCTCCAATCATTCCAACAGAATCTAAACGATAAAGTTGAAGAACTTTACGAGTTGGCACTTCAGCAAGATACAAATAATTGTTTGTGTTTTTCTTTACAGTAACGCCAAGACTTTCAAGTTCTTTCGTTAAATCAGGTCCACCATGCTTACTTGCAACAATTATTAGTTCTTGCTTTGACTGTTCACTTGCAGCCAGTGAAGCAATTTCCTGAGTAACGGGAAGCTTGAATTTTTTTGTCTCTGATAATGCAGCTTCTGCTTTTTCAGGACTATAACCAACTCCAGCGAATGAAGAAGCCACTAGTGACATACCTGCAACAACCGTTATTACCTTTTTCTTAAACGTCATCTACTAAAATCCCCCTTGTTTTTTATAAAGAATCCTGTAATACAACCCTCCTTTAGAAATATATCATTATAATAATTCACTATTTTCAGTTTAATCAGAAAAATAAACTTAGTCAATAATTTGTTGTAAAATTTTCTAATAATTTTCCTTTTTATGTAGAAAAACAAATTCTTATGTCACCCAAAAAGAAAAACGTCAGGTATCCTGACGTTTAATATTCTGATATTAACCTGTCTATTTCCCAAGCCTTTTCCAAAGGAATGGCATTCGGTCCACCTAAGATTTGATAATTGTTAATTCCCTTGTTGTTGATATATAGTAATGATTTTTCTAATGCTTGATTTGTGTATTTTGGATGAACTAGCATAATTGCTTCACCACGCCGAGCAGCTATGGCTCCACCAGTTAATGCATCAGGAAACTTTAACCCAGTTGCAAAATACATTTCTTGACTTGCATCTGATAAACCAAAGTGTAGCAGGACTTTGAAGTTCGTATCATAGCGATCTTCTCCACCGAGGCGTGTTATTTTTGTTGAAGGTATGTTTTTATATACGTTACTATCAATAACACTTTCTCCACCAATTATGTACGTGGAGGCTGCATCTTGTTCTTTCAAAAATGCTTCCGTTTCCGAAGGAAGTTCGTCCTTTTTTGTAAATAAAATCGGCGATCCAAACCTCGATGCAAACGAAGATACTGAAAGCGCATCTGGAAACGCCTCACCAGAAACTACAAATGTAGTATCACTTGAGGAGCCGTCAATCACTTTTGCTATTTCAACTGCAGTTTTATATCGATTTTCTCCCGCAATTCTAGCAGGATTGAGTCCATGCTTTAAGAGAGTAGTAGAAACCTTTTCTGATATAGCATTTTCACCGCCAATGAGAAGTACATGGTTCGCTTCTAAGCGAAGCATTTCATCTATGACACTTTTGCTTAGTTCCTCGTTATTTACCAGTAAGATCGGAGAATCAATACTAGAAGCTAAAGTAGATGCAGCAAGGCTATCAGGAAATTCATCTGATCGGGCTAGAATGACAAATTTCCCATCGAGAGTCTCAGACCCAATGTTCAAGCTTTGTTCTTCTAGTCTGCTCCAATTATTCTTCGAAATTTCAACTGCCGTATCGATTGCAGTCTGTCCATAGGTCCGGTTGTATTCGTTAACACCTGTAATGGCTTGTTCGACATTAAGCTCTCCGCTTCCTAAATCATAAGTACCGGATAATTGGTTTGAGGTTTCTTTCAATAATTTAATTATCTGATCATTTGTTAAAAAAGGAGCGTACTTTTTGATTAAAACAGCTGAAGATGTGGCGATAGGAGCCGCCATACTCGTCCCACTATCATAGCTATAGCTACCGTTTAAAAAAGTGCTATATATATCTGTTCCAGGTACACTTAGATCAACTAAAGAGCCATAATTTGAATAGGTAGCTTTGTTAGCAGTTCCGGTTTCTAATGCTGCTACTGATAGAACTTCAGGATAAGCGGCTGGATATATGACTGCAGATTCATTGTCATTGCCTGCAGCACCTACCATCAAGATCCCTTTAGATTTTGCCTCAGATACAACCGTTTTTAGGGCGTGAGAGTGATTGTATGCACCAAGACTCAAATTAATGACGTCTGCCTTATTTTCGATTGCAAATTTAATTCCGTCTACAACGGACGATAACTTACCTTTTCCATTTGCAGTTACTTTAATCGGCATGATACTAGTCCCACGCGACGGAGAAATCACCCCAAGACTATTGTTAGTTCTTGCGCCTATAAGTCCTGCTACATGGGTACCATGTCCATCTAAATCCTGAGGAGGAGAGTTTTCATTGACCAAGTTAGTACCTTGAACTAAATTTCTCATCAAATCAGGATGAGTCAAATCCACTCCAGAATCGATGACAGCCACCGTTACTTGATTGTGAGATTCTGGAGCCATACTCCAGGCTTTTAACAAGTTTATTTGCCTAATCCAAGGTTCCTGCTTCTTGAATAAAGGATCATTTGGCTTCTCAACATCCATTACATAAACCGGCTGATCTATTTCAACGTGTAACACATTATCATTTGATTCCAAACTTTGTTTTGTTTCGATTACTTTTTCACTTGGAACCTCTAGTATCTCAACTTTACTAGATTCACTATTTGCACGTGAAGATAGTTTTACCTCATTGTATGTAACGAGTAGCTTTTCGGTTTCATTTTTGTTTTCTGCTAAAATACTTGGTTGCACTGTAAAAAGAATAAAAAAAGAAAGCGCGAATAATAAGAAATGTTTTAATCTCAGTTGTGACACCTCTTTATAATCTATTTAATTATCTATTTTTTTTAATTTTTCTAGAAGATTAGATAAATCATTAGAATAGTATCACACTGGACTGAAGAAGGAAATAGTGGATAAAGGAGTGGAGATGCAAAAAGGAGAAATATGTTATTCTATTATAAGTTAACTACTTACATTCTTTCCTGTTGAAGAAGTTCTTGTTTTAAAAGAAAGACCTTTTCCTCCAGAACATATTGCTCTTTTCTCAAGTTACCTATTATTTGAATAAGGTTTGCAATAATACTTTCAACTCTTTCAACTCGATCTTCAATCAATATGAAACACCTCCTTTTCATTTTCATTATTTTACCACATAATGGTTATTGTAGTTTTAAAATAATTCGACATATGGTATATTGGGAAACCAATTGAGATTTCCTCCTCTTAATCGAGAAAATTCGATTAATATTTCCCAACCTCTCATCTATTTTCATTTGTACAAAAATTTAGTAAACTGTAATAGAATAGTTCTAGGAGAAAGGGAGCATTTCATGATTGGGGCCAAAATAAGGTATTTCAGACAAATGAAGGGTATTACACAAGAACAACTCGCCTCGGGAATTTGTTCAATCCCATACTTAAGTAAAATTGAACATGGTCTAGCACAGCCAAGTGAGGAATTAGTTGCACATCTATGTAAAGAGTTAGGTGTTTCACTAGAACAGGTCGATGATGAGGACAAGATTAATAGATTACACAACGACTTGGATACCTGGTATAAGGAAATGCGTCTTCGTAATTTTGATGAAGTAACTATGATTAAAAAACGTATCGATGAAGAGATTCGAGGTGTAGAGGATCCAGATATGCTAACGAAATACCTTCTTCTCACTTTTAGATACTACATCCTCTTCAAAGAAGCCGATAAAGCGAACGACATATTAGAAAAACTTTATCATGTTCAAGAAAGATTGTCTGAAAACCTTGAGTATTTTTATTACTATTTCCTTGGACTATACTATTATCAAAATCGTAAATTCAAAGAAGCTTATGAGCAGTATTTAAAAGCAAACAAATTACTTAAGACTATGAAAGTAAATAATGCCGAATTAGCAGAATTTTATTACCAGCAAGCTCTCGTTCATAACTGTCTTAGTCAAATTACATTATCCAATAACCTGGCAATAAAATGTTTGGACTTGTTTAACAAAGAATACAACTTTAAGAGAACTGCTGATACAGAGATCTTGTTAGGAGTTAATAATAGAGTTATTTTGAATTATGGTGAAGCCGTACACCATTTCGAAAATGCTTTAAAGTATGCCGAGTCATTTAATGACAAACGGTTAAAAAGTATTATATATCACGACTTAGGCTATGTTTATTCCTTTCTTAATAATACGGAAAAAGCACTAGCTTATTATCAATCTGGTCTGCAAAATAATGAAGAACACGAAATAGAAGACCGATCGAAAACGATGTTTCTCATTGCTTCTGAGCATATAAAAATTAAAGATATTGACCAAGCGAAGTACTGGATAAATGAGGGGTTAAACCTCGTTACAAAAACTGAATTCTTAGAATATATCTATCATTTTAAACTGCTAGAATTGAAGCTGTCTAAGAAAGCAGATTTAAAACAAGAAGAGTTGCTAAAGGATGCAGTTAGCTATTTTGAAGAAAAAAGTTACTGGATTTATGTATCTGATTATGGGGAAATGCTGGCAGACTACTATTTCAATAGTGGACAATATAAAAATGCCAGCTTTTACTTTAGACTAGCCAATGAGGCTAGAAAAAAAATGATGAATTAGAAAGGGAGAAGCAAAATGAAGAAATTGGTTATGAATGTTTTATTAATAACTAGTGTAGCTGGAATAGTAATGCTTTCAAATCATGATAAACTTCCTGACTCACATGATAAGTTACCTGATAGTGGTCCTGCAAGCACCGAAGTTATCGCATAATCCCATAACCTGACGCAAACTGCGTCAGGTTATTTATTTGCTCTCCTTTTAAAATTAGCTATACTAAACAGTATCTCTATTAGATAAGGAGCGTGCTACTGATGGCATTTTATATGTTCGACGTCGATGGCGTGTTAACCGACGAAAATGCAAAGCCAGACGAAGAAGCAGTAAAGTTAGTGGAAGATCTTGCGAAAGAAGAAAACATCGTCTCTTTCGTGACAGGTCGTTCGAGAGGGTGGCTTTCAGATAACTTGTTTCCACTTCTCAGTAACGATGTCGATTGGTCCACCCTATATTGTGTAGCCGAGCATGGAGCGATCAAAGGTCGAGGCACCGATATATCTTCCTGGAGTTTAGATACTACGTATGTTATCGATGACGAGGTAAAACAGTTGCTATACGATGTGAGCAAGCATTCCGAATTCCAAGGGCTTATCGAATGGGATGATACAAAAGAATCGATGGGTACGGTTGAGGCTGTTCACGGAGAACCTGGTGATCGAGAGCATCTTAGGAATACAAGAAAAGCCCTACAAGATTACGCTTCGAAGATTGAATCAATCTCTATGGACTCTGGAAATAAAACAGTTGTCTCTACGTATGGTGTTGATGTTATTCACCCTGATCTATCAAAGAAAATTGGCGCTGAGTGGATTATTTCTGAAGTGAAGCACAAGGAACATAATAAGGTACTGGTTTTTGGAGATAGCACTGGGGATATGGTCATGGCTGTAACTGCGCGTGAACAGAAGTATGAAGACATCACATTCCATTGGGTTGGTGAAGGAAGCTCTCCTGAAGAAGACAGAATTTCAACTGTCTCTAGTTCAGCATCATTTTCTAAAGGAACAAAAGAGCTTTTAAAAAAGCACACTGGCTAATAAAGGCCAGTGTGCTTTTCGTTTATCGAATGTCAATTGGACGATTTTGTTCCAGTGATTCGTAAGATGCTTCGATGACTTTTAAGTTATTTACGGTCAGTTCACCGGAGTAGAAAGGGCGTTTACGATCCATCGCACACTCTGCAAAATGCTCGACCATCAACGTGTACTGATCACCATCGATCGGTTCGAATCTCGTTTCCCCTTCACTGTTAGTTATCTCGACCACTCCCTCAGCATTAGGTGCATCAGGACGGTATGCGAACGGCACTTTAATACTTCCCTTCGTGCCGAATACTTCATATACATTGTTCATTTGACGCTCAAAACTACAATCAAATGAGGCGGAAACGCCATTTGGAAATGTAAGGATACCATTCGCTGACAGGTCTACCCCTACGTTTTCAGAAACGTTCCCTTCAACAAACACTCTTGTCGGTTCACTTCCGAGAATATGACGAGAGGAGTGGATACAATAACAACCAACGTCCCAGATACTTCCACCGCCAAGTTCTCTATTCAACCTTATGTTTTCAGGGCGGTCTCCAAGATAGAAAGAGAACGTTGAACGCATATACTTCACGTCACCGATTTCTCCAGAAGCAATCACATCACGCACCTTATTATGCTGTGGGTGAAACTGATACATAAAGGCTTCCATAAACGTAACGCCGTTTTCTTCACACGCTCGAACCATTTCTTCAGCATCTTGTGCTGTAATCGCTGCAGGCTTTTCACACAACACATGCTTACCTTTTTTCGCTGCTTCGATCGTCCATTTCTTGTGGAGAGTATTTGGAAGAGGAATATAAACAGCATCGATCGTTTCATCATCAAGCATCTCTTCATAGCTGTCATGATACCTTTCGATTTCCATCTCTTCTGCGAACGCCTTCGCTTTCCCACTTCCACTCGCAACGCTCACTACTTGAACATTTTTTGCAGATTTCATTGCAGGAATCAGAGCTTTTCGGGCAATATTTGCAGTACCCATGATACCAAATCTAATCGTCATCTTACCCTCTCCTTTGTCTCTTGTTTACACGTATAGCTTAGCATACGTGAGCCTTCATTCATTTTAATATGCCTGTAAAATTTTCCTTTACACTACCCCCATCTTGAATCGTCTTAAGCCGAAACATTAAGTAATCCCTTTAATCCCCCCTTTTGATTATAAGGAAAAGTAAGAGCCGCCCTCCATTTGGAGAGCGGCTCTTTGACTGTCTTCTTTATTTTGAAAAGCGTCTGATCACTTCAATCAATTCCGGACGAATATGTTTTTCGAGATCACTGATTTGAGCTTCATAGCGATACTTCTTTTCGATACGATGCTGATGTTTGCTGTTCTCAAGCATCCAGTGCAGCCATTCATCGTCTCCCGTTTCAGAAAAAGACTTGCCTTCACTGCGCTCATCAAATAAGTCGGATAACAACTGACCCAGTTTCTTTTCAGGATGTTGACGCCAATACGTTCGCAAAGCATCACATACTATTTCGATTTCCTGTTTATCATGCATCGAATCACGTCCTTAAAGGTGAGGCTATAATATATACATTTTCAAACAAATATATTTGCTAAACTTGGTTACTCAAAAGCATAACACAGAAATGAATATATTACACTACTCCAGCTATAAAGGAAACACCCACTTTTTGTTTCAAAAAGCGGGTGAAGTCTCTACTGTAAACTAGATTGGATAGCATGATCCGTGCTTTGGGAAATCGCTTTGTCGCCCCCAAGAAGATAGACATTTGTAGAATGACTACCATTCTCTAAATAACCTTTTATAACGTCAGGTAGCTTCTCTTGTTTCGTTAGTAGTACAGGCGCTTGCATCGCAGCCGCGAGAGAGGAACCTGGAAGTGCATCAATAAAAACATCTCCGTTCGCAAAGAACACATTAGAAGCTGCAAAATTAAATTCCTTCGCTACTTCTACACTTGTTTCGTAACGATCTTTTCCAGCCACACGACTAACATTGACTCCCTCATTTTCCAAGCCATTTTCAACTGAATCTGAAATAACGCTTGTTCCACCTACCAAAGTTGTTTTGTGAACCTTGACAGTTTCTAGAAAATTATTAGTAGACTCATTTAAATTATCAGGTGGTGTTAATAAAATTGGAATCTGTGAGGCTGCTGCATAGGAAGCAATCGAAAGCGCATCAGGCGATGAATTACTACCAGAGGCAAGTATAGCTTGATTAAAGTTTCCTACTTCCTCCGCTATCTCTACCGCAGTTGCGTAGCGGTCACTTCCACTTAATCGTTCAACTTCCTGTACATAATTCTTGTTTTTAAGCGTTTTTTCAATGCTTTCAGAAATCGCACTATTCCCGCCAAGAACGTAAATCTTTTGAGGCTTTAAACGGTTCAATTCTTTTTCTACATGTTCATTAAGTTGATTTGGTGGCGTTAATAAAAGAGGTGCATTATATTTTTTAGCTAATACACTTCCAGTTAGAGCATCAATCGCTACATCTCCACGCCCGATAACTGCTACATCGGACTGATTTGTCCAGCCGAATTGAGATACAGCCACACTCGTTTCGTAACGGTCTAAACCTGAAAGCCTTTTACTTGATACCACAGTACCTTCTTGTACTAACTTTGTATCAGTATAGTAGAAATCAAGAATTTGATCATACGTACGCCCTTCTTTGGACTGCTGATATGCACCGTATTGACTCATACCGATACCGTGACCGAAGCCGCTGCCATGGACCGTAAAGGAATCACCTTCTTTATCGACCTTCTTAACATAAGGACCTTTCATAATCGAAGTACCAATCATAAATCTAATTTTATATGAATCATCATTAATTACTTTTGTATGTTCTTCAATCTTCCCATCTTTCATTACAAAGCCATCAGGTTTTTTAATGAAGTAACTAAATGATAGACTACCTTCTAATACATCATTATTATTGAATGGAGGTAGTGTGAATGACAGATCATTGATTTTTGTAATTTTAATCTGATCTTTGGAGCTAAACCCGTATTCACTTACGAGTCTAGATTTAATATTTTTGATTTCTGTAGCATCATTGTCTAACTCAGAAACATTATCCCACCATGATTCAGGTTTTTTTAAATCCAATTTTGAGGTATCGATTTGGTCTTTCCCTAATGTATAACTCCACGTATCATAAGGATTAGGGCTTCTCTTATCATAGGGATCTTCCTTCCCTTGAAGATATGGAATTAATTTACTACCCCAAGAATTTGTGTTTGACAGTACTCTTCCCCCATTGCTCGAAGAATAATAAGCACCGATGTAATTTAATCCACCCTCATCATTCGAATGTTTCAGTACTTTCCCAGCTGTCTCATCAACCGCTCGATTCGTCGTGTCATACCAGTGCATCCCTTTATACACCTGACTCATCGTAGTATCAGTAAACGGATATCGATCTGGGTTTGCTTCTTGATTGAGCATATCTACTTTAGCAAAAGTTCTGGCTGCAACTGCCTGTGCTTTAAGGGCTTCTTGACCGCCATGATCACCCCAATAAGGCATCATTTCACTCGGTACGACTCCCTTAAGATAATCCTCCATCGGCAACGTGTTGATTGGACGAATATAGTTTCCTTCAACAGTCATCTCAATCTCACCAAGATAGCTTTTATCCCCGAGTTCTATGTAACTATCTTTCGCACCTGTGATAGTAGGAACCAACGTCATGCTATCGCCAAAATTCCCAAGCTTCGAGTTCCCTTTGTACAATACAACATCACCGGATTCTGCTTTTACCTTAAACTGATTACCATCATTACTTTGAATGTTGATTTCACTACCATCTACATGGTAGCTACCATTCACATTGAAGGAAACTTCTGTTTTGTTTTTAATGAAGTTTACTAGTCTCACAGAAACGTGGTCCTCTGCTGCCTCGACATGTTGAACCGACAACGAAAGTGCTAAAATGCCTACTAAAAGTGATGTGAATACTTTCAAATCCCTTTTCCCCCTAAGTAATTTGTCGGAAAATAAATTTTTCCCTTTTACAACACTTTAGCATAATTTCGACATATTGAATGGTAAAAATGACAAATCTTACATAAATAACATAGAAATACCTATAAGGCGATCCCTTATAGGTTCTTTTTTACTATAAAAGTTTCTCTAACCAACTATTTTTCCCTTCACCTTAGGTACATTGCTGTGACTACCTATCAATAAGAGAAATATTATGACCCCAAAACATCCACCAGCGATGTCCACAAAGACATCCATAAGTAATGAGCTCCTTTCTGGGAGGAATGCTTGTACCATTTCGTCCATTGCCCCAAGAGCACCTATACTGGCTAATACCAAAGAGATTTTAACGACATATGGCCTTACTCGAAAAACAATCATTAAGAAAATCGCCAGAAAGCTATACATAACAAAATGACCTGCTTTTCTAATGAGGAAATTCACCATGCCGTCTTGACCATTCCTCTCGAGGCTCATTTCGTGAGGCCCATAGTGAATGATTTCAGGTAAAAATCTGCTAGTGGAGAAGTGTTCAGCTAGAGGATATTGAAGAACAGCAGCTGTAATAATTGCCATCCCCATTACAATGTAAGATAAAAACAAGATTGAACAAATCGTACTCAAGATTTTCATAGAAATATTCCTCACTCCCCTTAATCGTTACGATTATTGCCAGGAGAAGTGAGTACTATTCAACTTGATTCAGCGATTTCTTTAAGAGCTGAAGCTCTAGTATGAAGAAAGCGGTGCATATATCGTTTGAGGAAAAGTACGTTCGCAATGGACCCCACTAGTCCAAAAGGGGCTTTATAAATAAACTGGTCAATCATTAACGTTACGCCGTCAAATTCTTCAAACCTATGTGTATGTATAAACGAATGAAAAGCTCCAGACACCATCTCATCAATAAACCAATCTGGTCTATTCAATGCAGTGATTTGAGCAGTCAACGTTTGCTTCACTCCCAGATGAGTTGCTTCCCACGTTACATAATCACCAACTTCTAATAGTCCTTCCGTTACGCCAGCAACCGCTTTTTCATCTGTCCCTTTTGCGCTCTTTGTATGAACATCGACGTTTCTTGCAAGATCAAAGCACCTCTCGATCGGAGCTTCAATGAATGTTTCTAGATAAATGACCGGCATTCTCCTACCCCTTTACAATACCAAGTTCGTAAAGATTAATATTGAATATTGCTTGTTTTTTTAACCGAGTAGAGGAAAGTCCTCTACTCTTCTAATTTTGGTGCAGTGACTTCTTTATGTTTACTTCTCTTATACTCTCCCTCAGGGTTTGGAAGGCTTTCAGTCGGAGTTTGATTATTCGTGATCGCAGCATTTTTCTGAGCTTTTCTTTTCTTCATATCGTTACCTCCTTTTTCTTTGTCATAGTTTAAACTCACACAACAAATTCATGTACAAAAATATTTTTTTATAATATTCAGACATACACACCCTTAAACTCTCTCGATGTGTTCGAAGTAGTAATATGAGGAGAGTTTCGCCATAAAACATCCAAAAGGGGGAAAGGTCATGAAAGATTCTTTTCTACTGCTTGCCTCACTATCTGAAAGAAGATACGAAGAATTGGTACTTGAATTTGAAAACAAGCTTGACCGTCGCCTCTCAGAAAATGAAAGGGATTTCATTGAGTTCTTAGTAGAGCGTGAACTAACCGAAGAACAGCGAATGATCTGATCCGTCCATGTTTTTCACCCCTTTATAACATGTGAACGATTAATACGACCTGTATTTTGTTACCTTCTCCGCATCCTTAATAGGAATAACGAAGCGTGTTTTCACTCTTCCTAAACTTGGGAAACGTATTATGATTCTTGGGGTTAATAGATTATGAAAAAAAACAATTTTCCCAATATACAGGTCTATTGGATTACGTTATACTATTATTGAGGTCAAATTTCGACAAATTTTATTTTTTCAGGTCTTCACAGTAACCGTCATACAATCGTACGAGAAAGGCAAAACCATTGAAAAATGGTGACGCAAAGCTAAAGGGACTTCACGGTAATGACGTTCCGAAAGTCAGCCAGCTGCCGAACACGTTCTCCAGTCGATTTGTGGCAATAAAGGGGGAGTAAAATATGAAAGGAACCTGGTCGACTCCAGAAGAAATTCAATATAGGAAAGAGCGTAAGGAAAAGCTCATCTATATCCTCATACCGATTTCGGCGATTTTAATTGGAGCAATGATTGCTTTACTGACACAGTTAACGTATTAATGCCTTAGAGCCTTTGTTAGGGCTCTTTTTATATTACCCTACAGTTTGCCCAACTAAAAAGAAGCTGACATGATCAGCTTCACAAACTTACTTTGTAACAGACTGTTTTTGTTTTGTTTTAAAAAGAAGATTGATGCCCTTCATTATTCCTTTGATAATAAGATAAATGAAAAACAAAATGACAAAACCTTTTAATCCAATGACGGCATCTTCAAATTCCATATTTCCTCTTCCAGTAATCTTCTGCTGAATTTCAATTGCAAAAACAACGACTAACAGTACCGTAAACGTATAAATAAACGAAATAGACGTTATGCTCCATTTAGAAAGAAGTTTAAAAACAACTTGAACGAAGACAAAACCAACCATTCCTAATATACCCATGACCCAGAAATGCAAATCCTTATCACTCACCACAAACCCTAAACCATACACCACTTCGATGAGAATGTCGTGTAGTTCATTTACGATGGCCGCGATTAATTTAATTAGTCCCTCCATTAGTCACGTTCCTTTTCATGTGTACTTGACTTCATTTTAGAGAGAGGACAACTAAAATTGCAAGCATTTTTACGACTGTGGCTGTGAGTTCAACTCCTGATTATTGATCGGAACATCGGTCATATCTTCTCCACAATAAGGACAAATCCACTCACCGTTTTGGTTGCTGCTATAAGAAGGCTTATGACAGTTGACACACGTTTTTTCTACCACCTGATCACCTCACTCCGTCTTAACATCCTATCAATCCCACCATTTCCATATACTCACAAATATTTTACCAAAATACGGTAACATATCAAGCACAACCGTATGACATTATATTACAAAAACATATAAAAAAAGCAGGTTAGCAACCTGCCCTTCGTACCGTTTTGTTAATTGAGCCATAACTCGGCCTACCGATCGATTCATAGATGAGTCCGCTCTCTTTCGCTTTCTCAAGACTATAGCAGTTCCTTCCATCAAAAACGAGGGGTACCTTCATATAGCGTTCGTAGATCGTTAAATCTACTGATTTTATTTCCTCCCATTCCGTTATGATAAAAGCTGCATCAGCATGCGTTAAGGACTCTTCAATCGTTTCACAGAATATAACTTTTTCCGACAGAAATGAGCGGGCATTTTCAATGGCAACCGGGTCATATCCACGAACCTCTGCACCTTCCTCTAAGAGAGTGTGGGCAATTGGTATCGAAGCGGCTTCACGCATGTCGTTTGTATTAGGTTTAAAAGCAAGGCCGAGAAGAGCAATTTTCTTATTTCTTAAGTCACCCATAACATCTTTTGCTTTCTGTACAAGCTTCATTTGTTGAGCGTTGTTTACTTCTATAACAGACTTCAATAACGTAAAGTCATGATGATTGTTTCCTGCGATTTGGACAAGTGCCTTCGTATCCTTCGGAAAACATGATCCTCCATAACCGATACCAGCTTTCAGAAATTCATTTCCGATCCGGTGATCCTTGCCCATCCCTTCTGCGACATCTTCTATGTTAGCACCCACTTTTTCGCAAATGTTTGCTATTTCATTAATAAAGCTTATTTTCGTTGCCAGAAAAGCATTAGAAGCATACTTAATCATTTCTGCACTCCTGCTATCTGTTCGATAGATTGGAATACCAAATGGGAGGTTGATCGATTCGATCACGTCTCCTGCATACTTATCGTCTGCACCGATAACAATGCGATCCCCATTAAACGTGTCATGAACTGCAGACCCTTCCCTTAAAAACTCAGGGTTGGAAACGATTTGAACGTTAATTCCTAGAGAAACATTTTGCTGAATCGTTCCCTTTATCCGTTCATTCGTCCCTACAGGCACAGTACTTTTCGTAACGATAATCGCATTTTGTTGTAACGCATTCGCGATATCTAATGCTGCTGCATCTATATAGCGAAGGTCTGCAGTGCCATCTGGATGTTGAGGTGTACCAACCGCTATGTAAATAACGTCAGCATTTGCTAATCCAACATGGTGCGAGGTAGTAAATGATAAACGGTTCGCTTTACTATTCCGCTTCATAAGCTCTTCTAAATTTGGTTCGTATATAGGAGATTGACCATTTGACATCACCTTCACTTTTGCCTCATCTGTATCGATACACGTCACATGATATCCGATTTCAGCAAGACTTACTCCCGTAACGAGACCAACATATCCTGTTCCGATCACTGCAATTTTCACATCTAGCCCTCCTCTACTATGTACTTGTCTTTATTATAAGAATGTTTATGTCGTATAGACGTGATATTGTGATAACTAAACAAAACATTAATAATGAATTAACACCTCCCAATATTACCGTTTTTTCGATATGATAGTTATTAAACTGCTCAATTTAGAAAGTGTGAAACCAATGATTTTTTTACAAAGATGGATATGGCTTATACTTGCGTCGCTTATGATGATCATCCTTTTTCTATCCTCTAATACACCCTATCAAAATCAAGACGTTAAACCTCTATTTAAAGAGTGGGTCAAGATTGAACAAAAGGATCTTCCCCAAATCGAATTTCGTTACGATGGAGCCCTCGTTACACCATCTGAACCATATCGATATGTTGAGTTTTTCTTAAGAAAAGGGGCACATGTCGTTTCTTTTGGCTTACTTACATTTTTCTGGATACTGTTCTTCATGAAACGATACACCCTTAGAAAATCACTGTCTTTTGGATTCTTACTCGCATTCCTCTATGCTTTGTTCGACGAATACCATCAAAGTTTAATTCCAAATCGCACTGGACATTTGATCGATGTCTTCATACCGGATACGCTCGGAATGGTGTTAGCTTGTTTACTTATTCTCATATTATCCTTAATCAAAAATAAAAAAGCCGGAAATGCCTCCTAAAGAGGTTTCCGGCTTTTCCACCTACATATTCGACTATTTATCGTCTCCCATTCCTTTTAGGAAAAGAAGTAACATCGATAACGACCGATTAATTTCTGGGTCTTTTAAGGCTTTGAACAAATCAAGATAACCTGTTTTATGGTCGTTGTCTTCATTATCAGCAACATTTTCAATTCCATTGTTAAGCCGATCGATCAAAGGCTCTAGCTCTTTCACATTGATTCTTCCAAGTGCTCCGACCAATAGCATCAAATTCTTAATCGCCATCGTATTTTCCGGAGTACTAAGAAGGTCAACAAGCACTTTGAGAACACGGTCCCCTTCACCAAACATCCCATTAAGGAGCGAAATAACGCCTCTATCTTTCATATGCCCTACAACTTCCAGCGTTTCAAGTAAAGCTTCTTTGTTATCGATCAATGCATCTTCAATCTCTTTTAAATCTATAGCTCTGTTCTCATCTTCTGTTAGTTCAATCTTTTTAATCGATTTAATGGCCTTTGCCAAAACGGCTCGCCTCCTTCTTTACCATATCTCCTGGGAATAGATAATCCTTTCGTGCCCATTTACGTTCTACTTGTACACCGATTTGTGGTTGCGGGTTACCAAATCGATGGTTTACTTTTGGAAGCGGAGAAGACCCTTTATCTTTTAAAATTTCCATTTTTGCTTTCACTTCTTTATAGACAGGGGTATCCGTATCTTTGTCTGCATAGCTACTCGTCAGCAAGTTGATCGCACCCTCACCTGAATCGTTCAATGGAACGTAAACTTCTTTTCCTTGTACTCTGTCCGTGACGAGACATTTAAGTTTTATCGCGCCATACGGAGAAGAGAGCCTTACTAACGTGCCATCCGTTAAGCCTCTTTCTTCCGCTAGTTCTATGGATACTTCTATGAACGACTCTGGAGTTTTGGCTTTGATACCTTCACTTTTATATGTCATATTCCCTTCATGAAAATGTTCAAGAAGTCGGCCATTGTTAACATGAAGATCATATTCATCATCGAACTGAATCGGCTCAGTCCATTCGAGTGGAAACAATCGAGCTTTTCCATCTGGAAATGGGAAGTCTTCCTCGAAAAGTAGCGGTGTATCTTTCCCATCTGCCGTAACTGGCCATTGCTGACTATCATAGCCTTCTAAACGGTCATACGAAACACCTGCAAACATGTCTGCAAGCTGTGTTGCTTCACCCATAATATCTCGAGGATGATCATACTTCCAATCTGCACCGAGTTCATTTGCAATCATCATAATGATCTTCCAGTCCGGTTTGGAATCACCAAGCTCGTCAAGAGCTTGATAAAGTCGTTGAATCCGTCTCTCTGTATTGGTAAACGTACCTTCCTTCTCAAGACTCGGGCTCGCTGGAAGAACAACATCTGCATATTCAGCGGTCTTTGTTAAGAAAAGATCCTGAACGACAAAGAAATCAAGTTTTTCAAATGCTTCATGAACATAGTTCAGATTAGAGTCTACGATTCCCATGTCTTCACCCTTTAAGTACATACATTTAAGGTTTCCATCATGAATACTTTTGACCATTTCATGATTGTTAAGCCCTATCTCTTCAGGTAGCGGATTACCCCACGCTTTTTCGTATTTTTCTCGGACTTTTTCATCTGTGACTTCTTCATACCCAGGCATCATGTTCGGCATGCTTCCGAAGTCACTTGCTCCCTGAACATTATTATGTCCTCTAAGCGGATAAGCCCCCGTTCCAGGCTTACCATAATTTCCTGTTACAAGTAATAGATTCGATATTGCAGTACTCGTATCAGATCCTCCGCTATGTTGCGTTACACCCATAGCCCATAGCGCAACCGTACTGTTCGCTTCGTGAATCATCGTAGCAATCTTTATCAATTCTTCTCGAGAAATACCGGTCACATTCTCTGCGTACTCTAACGTGTATGGTTCTAAACTCTCAATATAATCAGCGAGACCATTCACCCGATCTTTTAAGAACGCTTCATCCGCCCATCCCTGATCGATAATATATTTTGTAACTGCTGAAAGCCACACAAGGTCTGTGCCAGAAGATGGACGAATGAAAAGATCGGAACGCTCAGCCATTTCATGCTTTCTCAAGTCAGAAACGATGAGTTTTTGGCCGTGAAGCTTATGCGATCTTTTCACACGGGTCGATAACACTGGGTGTGATTCGGAAGTATTCGAACCGATGACGATGACGAGCTCTGACATTTCAATATCTGTGATCGAACCTGAATCGCCCCCGTACCCAACCGTTCTGAACAACCCTTTTGTGGCAGGCGTCTGACAATAACGCGAGCAATTATCGATGTTGTTTGTACCAATTACACTCCTGCCTAATTTCTGCATTAAGTATGATTCTTCGTTTGTACATTTTGAAGAACTTATAAAAGAAAGGGCATCAGGACCGTGATGTTGTTTTATGTCACTGAACTTACTTGCAATCAATTTGATCGCTTCATCCCACTCCGCTTCTCGGAATGATTCTCCTTCTCTAATCAGTGGCTTTGTTAGTCGTTCCTCACTATTAACGTAATCCCAGCCGAACTTTCCTTTCACACAAGTCGAAATTCCGTTTGCAGGAGCTTCAGCTTGTGGTTCTACTTTTAAAATATCGCGACCCTTCGTCCACACGTCGAAGCTGCAACCTACGCCACAGTATGTACATACCGTCTTTGTTTTCTTAATCTTGTTTTCTCTCATCGCTGACTCCATGTCAGAAATCGCAAGAATAGAGTTATAGCCTGTTTCAACATTCTTTGTTAGCTCGATCATTGGACGAAGCGTGCCATCAGGAATGCCTGTTAAGAAACCCGCTTCCCCTTCCATTCCTTTTTCCATCATCGCATTACAAGGACAGACAGTAGAACAATGTCCACAAGAAACACAAGATGACTCATTGATTGAAACATCGTTATCCCAGATGACTCTTGGTCTTTCACGTTCCCAATCGATCGTTATCGTTTCCGTCACTTGAACATCCTGGCATGCCTCTACACAGCGTCCACACAAAATACACTGATCTGGATCATACCGATAAAATGCGTTTGAATCATCGATCCGTTCAGGCTTAGGGTCAAACGGTACTGCTTGGTGATCTTTCTTCATTTGTTTCACGGTATTATGAATCTCGCATGTTCCGTTGTTATAATCACACACTGTACAGTACAACTCATGATTGTAAAGAATGCGATCCATCGCAATATCCTGTGCTTTCTTTACATGAGGAGCTGTTGAATTGATGTTATCCCCATTTGAGAGTCTAGTAGAACAACCTCTTACGATTTCTCCGTTCACTTCTACCATACATGTATCACATGTCTCAATGGCACCTAAACTCGGATGATAGCACACGCTAGGTAAATCGAGCTCATTGTTATGTAAAGCATCAAGGACACTCATACGGTCATTTACAACTGTGCTCTTTCCATTAATCGTAACCTGAATGGTTTCAGACACTATTCTTCACCCCTATTTCATTCATTGGAAACCTATTCCTCTATACCCTATCCGTAGCCATGATAGGCTGATCTTTAGAAATTAAGCCATGCTATTACTCATCTTTCTTTATTCCTTATAAATTTCCTTCCCACCTCTGCTAAAGAAAAAAGCAGGTAGCGAAACTATCCGCTTACCCGCTCTTCTAAGTTCTTTACACTAACACTCACATCTAGCGTGTGTGCTCCACCAATATACACACCTTTTAATGGTGATATATCACTGTAATCGCGTCCAACTGCAATACGAATATGCTGTTCACCAACGATCGCATTGTTCGTAGGATCAACCCCAAACCATTTTTGTCCTGGTAGTTTTACTTCTAACCAAGCATGTGTAGCGGCATCACCTCGATAAGCGGAATTTTCCCCGATATAGATATATCCGCTAACATAGCGTGCTGGAATTCCACGATAACGACAAAGTGCGAGCATGAGATGAGTGTAATCCTGGCATACCCCAGTTCGATGCTCCAACACTTCATCAGCAGTTGTCATCACATTGGTCGCACCAGATACATACTCCATCGAATTGTAAATGTGTTCATTGAGATTTACTACAAAATCTAGTTCATCTCTAGACTGTGCCCAGATTTCATTTGTTTCTTTCTTCATGGCGTCCTCAGGTATGGTTGTATAATGCCGATCGATCAAGTACTCTGCATAAGCCTGTTTAAAAGAATGAGAGGTTAGCTCCTGCCTTTGCTCAGAAGTCAGTGGGTTTGAAACATCAAACTCTATCGAATTTGTCTCTACTTTCGAGATGGTTTCGATCGATAGAGTTTGATGCTCGCTCCAAATGTAGAAGGTCTCGACGTAATTCCCCCAATAATCCGTATGGCCATACGTTTCACTGACTGGATCGATAATGGCAGTATATTCATGAACAGTTTGCAACTCATCATGAAGTGGACGTAACCTGAACTGATTGATACTTTGTCTCACTGGGCGCTCATATTCATAGCTGTTGGTTTGTGTAACTTCAAATTTCATGGTATCGCTACTTCCCCTAGATAGTATGTTCGCGTAATGTAATGACCGATGGTGCTACATCTACGCTGAAAACTTTGAAGAAAGGCATGAGCATCTTGGTAAAGGACTTCTTCAATGGTAAAATCGATCAAATCGTTCGCTAAGTATTCGAGCTCCTTTGCAAGGGACTCAGAGTAATGCTCAACTTCACCCTCCTCTAATGCAACGAACGCATTGCGCACTTTCTGTATGCAGTAGATCATAGAACGAGGGAAGTCCATGTTGAGGATAAAGAATTCAGCAACATCTTTCGATCTAATAAGCGGTCGATACATTTTGATATAAGCTTCATGACCGCTCACCGATTGAAGCACAGACCACCAATGATGATACTCCACGATTTCTTTATTTTCGTATTGATCTAGATTTTTATGGTAAAAAACATCGAGTATTCGAGCGGTCTTCTCCGCCCTTTCCAAGTGTTTGCCCATCTCCATAAACAAATACGCATCGCCTCTTGGCATTGTTGCCTCTACAATCCCCTGGAAGAAGAGCGATTCTTTTTTAATTGTTTCACAGAACTCGTTTACTTCATCCATTTCCCATCGAGACTTACTATAGCTTTTTAATTTCAAATAGAACGAGTTGATGCTTTCCCATAATTCATTAGGAATAATTTCGCGAACAGCCCTGGCATTTTCTCTTGCCACCGTGATCGCATTCAAGATGGAGTTCGGGTTCTTCATGGAAAACATTAAGAATTCCACAACGCTTCTGTCATCGCATCCCGAATAATTTTCATTGAAAATTTGCTGATAGCCGCCAATTTCGATTAGCTCATACCAGTTTTGGTTATTTTCTTCAGTCGGATTCGCATTTTCTAAACGGCTCGTTAATTTAACAGCTATTAATCTAGCATTGTTTTCTGCTCTTTCTACGTTTCGAGACAACCAATACAATGAATCAGCTACTCTGCTTAACATCGTCATTACTCCTTCCCTTTTATACGTTGGCTGGAGACTCCTCTAGAACCCACGTGTCTTTCGCTCCCCCACCTTGTGAGGAATTGACGACGAGAGAACCTTCTTTTAAGGCTACGCGCGTTAATCCTCCAGGGAATACGTGCGTTTTTTCTCCACCAAAGATGAAGACTCTTAGATCGACATGACATGCAGCAAAGCGATCTCCTTTAAATGCTGGTAATCTTGATAACTTAATCGTAGGCTGTGCGATAAATTCTGATGGGTTCTTCAAGATTTGCTTCCTGTATGCTTCGATTTCTTCTTCAGAAGCATGAGGACCGATCAACATATTGTAACCCCCTGAAGCATTCGTGTGCTTCACAACAAGCTCCGACAGATGATCCAATACATATTCCAATTGATCTTCATACCTCAATAGATAGGTATCTACGTTTTTTACCAAAGGTTCTTCGTTAAGATAATAGCGAATCATATCTGGTACAAAATGATAGATCGCCTTATCATCTGCAACGCCGTTTCCTATTCCGTTGATGATCGATACGTTACCTGCTCGATAAGCATCGACAAGGCCAGGAACACCTAGAAGAGAATCTTCTCTAAATTCAAGTGGATCGAGAAATTCATCATCGATTCTTCTATAGATCACATCGACTTGCTTCAAGCCTCTCGCTGTCTTCATAAAGACTTCACGTTCCCTTACAACGAGATCCCTACCTTCTACGAGTTCAACGCCGGATCTTTGCGCAATGTAACTGTGGTCGTAATAAGCTGAGTTATAAACTCCTGGTGTCAAAAGGACGATGGTTGGATTACTTTTATTCTGAGGTGCAAGAGAAGCCATAGACGAATGCAGATAAGAAAACTGTTGTTCTAGTGATTGAACAGAATATTGATTAAAGAACTCAGGATATACCTTCCTCATCACGTAACGAT
Source organism: Anaerobacillus sp. ABR4_321 (assembly GCF_056158505.1). NCBI lineage: Bacteria > Bacillati > Bacillota > Bacilli > Caryophanales > Bacillaceae > Anaerobacillus > Anaerobacillus sp. ABR4_321. The sequence goes on along the minus strand of NZ_JBSWTK010000001.1, from coordinate 1,213,393 downwards.
TTTGGAAAACATACGACAACCCTGAAGGATTTCGAAGGTTATCTTCCAAGACTCGGTACTCGCCACTATCATCACGAATCAAATCAATCCCAGCCATAAAAATATGCTGCCTTCTTGGGAGATCGATTCCTGCCACCTGTTCAAAAAAATGCTGACAGTTAACAACGAGGTCTCGAGGAATCACGCCATCTTTTAATATTTGCTGTTCATGATACACGTCATCTAAAAATGCATTTAGTGCATCAAATCGTTGCATCAACCCACGTTCAAGTTCCGCCCATTCGTCTGGAGGAATGATTTTTGGAACGAAATCGAACGGCATCGTTCGTTCCGTTCCTTCCGTTTCACTGTAGACCGTAAAAGTGATCCCTTGTCTCAAGAAATCACTTTGAGCAAGTTCATACCTCTCTTGTAAATCGTTTGGATCAACACTGTTTAACCTTTCATGGAAAGGTTTACAGTAATCTCTAGGGAGGTGGTCCTTTTGAAGCATCTCATCAAAGAATTCATCAAGTTTGTATGAATTAAACACGATACCTTTTCCTCCTTCTATGTATGATTAGTAAATTACCCATAATTCTTACTTTTCTAACAAATTTCGTTATAAGATAGTCCATATCCTTCAATTACATAGTAGAAAAGAATTGTTTTTTCAAAATTTTACAGATTGAGCAACGATTATTCACTACTAAATCGTTTAAAACATAGACTAGTACAGGCCGTAAAAAAGTGAGGTGGATGAACATGCGTTTCTCAGAAATTGAGCCTGAACGTCTTTCAAGAGATCAAATCACAGCGCTGTTGTTTGATGGATTAGAAGACGATGGAATGAATGGCGATTGTATTCTAGTATTCGGAGCAAGAAGTCTACTACGTGTTAAGAAAGCTGCTGAGTTATATGAAGCAAAACGCGCACCGTATATTCTCGTTTCAGGATCAGGTGCAAGGTGGGGAAACGATGAGACGCCTGAGGCGATCTGGATGAGAGACCAATTGATAAATCGAGGCATTCCATCCGATCGAATTTTGTTAGAGCTTAAAGCAGAAAACACGACTGAGAATGTAATTGCTTCAATGCTGGTCCTTCAACAACGATTTGGATTACATGCGCTCAAAAGGCTATTGATCGTGAGCTCTCCTTACCATATGAAACGTTGTCTATTATCGCTTAAGACCTATATGCCAAAACATATCGCGTATTCGCTTTGCTCTGATGATAGGATAATCGGACAACGCACGAACTGGTGGACCGACCCCAATGAAAAGTCGTATATATTAAAAGAAGTTAAGTCCATCAAAAAGTACGCGGAACTAGGCATCTTGCTAGATGAAGAATGGTAAAAAGAGGGAGGGCAGCTACGTAGCTGCCCTCCCTCTTCAATCATTTCCATTCTTTCCACTTGTTTCGTAGTTGCTCTTTCTTCACTTGCAACAGTGTGCTTCCATCGGCATCCTTTTTTTGCTTCTGCCATTCGTAAAAGCTTGCAACACTAATCAAGGTGAAACCTGCGATTAACAAGTATGCCCACCAAGGCATATTACCCCAATACGGACGAGTTTGAATAAAGAGATTCAAAAGAAGAACACCTATTCCAATTAAGAAATAAGATTTGATCCTGAAGTAAAATCCACTTATAACCGATGCAAGAGATAACCCTCCCGCTATCAACGCATCGTAGATCGTGTTGCTTACAATAGCATCTGTTACGAGTATTGCTGCAACAATTGCAACGACAGTAAGCTCCACCCATTTCACAATATGCTCTTCCTTCTTCCACGTACTTTTCGAAAGAAACACAGTCAATCCGATCCAAGGGAGAACATAGACTTCTGCTACAACATACTGATTGATCTCGATATGTTGAAGCAGCGTATAGTAAGGGATTAGTAAGCTTACAGCACTTAAGCTCTGAACGATGCGCTTCGGATTCAAAGCCGGGACCCTTTTTATCTGTAGGAATACTAAGCTAACGATAAATAAAGCGCACATCTCTTCCGCCCAAAGTGGTGCCTGATTTGTATATTGAACAAGTGGTCCGACGAGTAACAACGCAGCAACCGTATACCAATCGATATGATTCGTAATCATCTCACTCGAACTGAAAGCGTATAGCTGTTTATGGATGAAAAGACCTGAACAAAGAAGCAAGAGTCCTATTGATACATGTAGTACCATCTTTTCTTCTATTGCTTCAAAAGGTAAAAGCTGAACAAACAAGATAACATACAATAACGGAAAAATATTAAAAAGCTGCCATCTCGCTTGATGCATCACATAAAGAAGCACACCTACATAGAGAATCGCTACGGTAAATGAAACAGCTGTTAACTCTTCTTGCAATGTAAATGGTACTAATCCTAGTAACGAAAATGGGACAGCATACCATTTGAACCGTTCTTTCCAACGATCGTTCAACAGAAACCAAAGAGCAAACATAACTGCACTCGATGCAAAACCTGTATAAAGATAAACATCTTCAATTTGAAAGTAATCTACTAATGACATATAGAAAAACGGGAGGATGGAGAAGCCTGCATATAGAAACGTGCGAACCTCCCACTCCTTCGTACGAGAAACAACACTGTATAGGTAGATTAGTAAGGTGATCACAAATAAGATCGGAACGCCAGCGTAGACTCCTACCGAATAATATAAAGCGAGTGGTAAATAGATATGTGCTAAATACACAAACGCATTTTGCACGTAAGGATTCTTCTTAACAATGAAATCTCCTACGATGATTAACACGATACTTCCTGGAATCCATTGATAAATTCCTTGAATCGGAAAGGCTTCAGCAACCGACAAGTATGTTCCTAACGTAGATAAACTAAGGAAATACCAAAGCGATTCTTCTTTCGTTCTTTTAATTAGAAGGAACAAGAAGAGAATCTCACCAAGAAGCAATCCGCTTCGCGTGTATAATTCATTCGTTGAATATACGAGAAGGAATAGAAGTCCTATCGTGTAAGCCGCCTGAGACGTCCAAAAAAAGCTAGCATGGAGTACAGGTTTGTTTTTCCATAAAAATGATATCCCCATGAGAAGAGCAGCACTGACAGCTAAATGAAAAGACAGGCCAAATTCCTCTCGATATAAACCATTCTCAGCCCAAACAGGGTATAAACATAGAAAAGCAACCGCCCATGCAGATGGATAGCAAACGCTCGCAATAGCTCGAAGCCATCGTGGTTCTCCTTTATACACTATTGTTAAAAAGATGATTCCGATGATCCCCATCATACTAGCGTCGATGACCCACTTTTCTGCTAAAACTCCGACCAATACGGCTAGAGATATGGGACCGAACGACAGGAACAGGGCCCCAGACCTTATGACTTTTGTGTATCTCCACTTGTTCCAATAAAACCCTAAGAAGTATAGACTAAGACCCGTTATAAAAAGATGGAGAATAACAACCGTCACGGTCACATCAGTGTATAGTAAATTCAATGTGTATAGGCCTGCAGCCACAAGAAACAATGGTGCTAAAAAGCCAAAAACCTTCAGCTTAGATAGATTAGCAAGATAGATAAAATTCACACTGATCAACACATATCCTGCTATGAGAAGCCAAGAAGGATCGTCGAAACGCAGCAATAATCCTTTATAACTAATAAATAGAAAAGCAGCGACAGAAACGATGCCACTCGTAATCTGAAATGCTTTCTTCATATAGTTATCTTCAAACTTCTCAATCATCTGAAGGCCAATGAAAAGAAATCCGATAAGTGAGTAAAATAGGACATCGATTGACTCAAGAAACGAATTCTCGATGAGCTGGTAGATTCCGTAGACGAAAAGGGCCGTAAATATAAAATGATATTCTTTTTGCTTCCCTATATACACCATCGATAAATATAGCGTCGCCGTTAATAAAACGTTAAAACTATAAAATACCGCTTGATCATAGAATAAAAGCAGCAACAAGGTCGAAAGGACGAGGTTTCCTTGAAGATAAAGCGGTAGCTCCCGTACAAATAGGTGACCCTCTGCTATCTTCCTCGTTCTTACATACATCAGGATTAATAATCCATTGAACAATACGATTCCAAAATAAAACGCATCGATCGTTGGATTGAATTGTTGAATGAAAAACGCCGTACCAATTGTAAGTCCTACATATGAAAACCATACGAACAACCTTGAGTTTTGTCTTATTGCCTGATAGCCGTATAGAGGTAAACAAATCAGCGTTCCAAGCAATCCAAGAAAGTATTTACCTTCACCGCTTATGGACAACCATGCGCCGAACAGTTGAAAGTAGCCCGCTGATAAGATAACGATCGGTAAAAACAAACTCCCAAGAACTAAAAAAGCAAATGCTGTTTTTTCAATCTTTAGCTTATGTCCACTCAGCCAGCTAATACCAAAGAAAAGGAGTGATACTGCAGCGATCAAACCAGTTTTGAGAGTAGAGGTTAGAGCTTCCCACGTACTCGTTGCAAGAACAAGTCCTCCTAAGAGAAGAAACACCACTCCGATGATGAGAATCCACGTAAGGTTCCGGTCACGTATCTCTTGAGCGGATCTCACCTTTATCTGCTTCACCTTTTGTTTTGTCGGCTTTGGACGTTCTTCCAATATCTCCTCGGTAACTTCCTCAACCTCACGATGCTCCTCAAGCTCTATGAAACGCGTGTATGCCTCTGACACGTGTTCGTAAGTCCTCTCAGAAATGAAGTCACTTTGTTTCAGCCTGCTTAACTCTCCTTTAAATGCAGCCTGTCTCTCCTTCTCATCCATGCGCCTCCCCCCTAACGGCAATATCTTCCTCTTTAATGATTCTATTTACTCATACCGCTTGTTATTTCGCAATAGTCTAAAAACTATCTGAAATACAAAAAACTGCCGCAGTTAATCGGCAGTTTCGTTGAGGTTCACGTTTCCTTCACAGCGCTCAAGCATTCTCTTGGATACCTGAAATCACCATTTCTTTATAAAATCCATCTTTCTTAAGCAGTTCTTCATGAGACCCTTTTTCAAGAATTTCCCCTTGATGTAACACAAGGATCTGATCTGCCCGCTGAATCGTATTCAATCGGTGGGCGATGACAAAGCTCGTTCTCCCTTCCATCAACTTCCACAGCGCTCGCTGGATCTGTATTTCTGTTCTCGTATCGATACTACTCGTGGCTTCGTCTAAAATTAAGATCGCAGGATCCGCTAGCACAGCCCGTGCAATCGATAATAACTGCCTTTGTCCATGGCTGATTCCTCCCCCATCTTGCTTTAGAACAGTGTGATATCCATTGGGGAGCTTCGAGATAAAGGAATGAGCATTCGCTATCCTCGCAGCATTTCTAACCTCTTCATCCGTTGCTTCTAACCGACCATAACGGATGTTTTCTAATATACTTTCTTCAAATAATAGCGTATCTTGCAAAACAAACCCCATATTACCTCGTAAACTATCTCTTGTTATTGACGTGATCTCTTTTCCGTCAATTTCAATCGTTCCTTCATCAATCTCATAAAATCTCATGAGTAAGTTTACGATCGTTGTTTTGCCAGCTCCAGTCGGTCCAACGATCGCTACTGATTCACCTGGTTGTGCCGAGAAGGTTATGCCCTTCAGCGTATCTTGGTCTTTTTCATATCCAAACGAAACCCCTCGAAAAGAAACGTGACCCACTACGTCTGTTAATACAGTTGCGTCATTGCGATCTCTTTGTTCTTCCTTTTCATCCAGAACTACAAAAACCCTTTCAGCCCCAGCAACTGCAGAGAGTATCGTATTAAACTGATTCGCTAGATCATTTAAAGGTCTTGTAAACTGTCTTGAATACTGAATGAAAGCAACGATTACTCCGATTGTGACTAACCCTTCAAGCGCAAGCCACCCTCCTGCTGCTGCGATCAATACGAAGCTTAAATTGTTCAACACGTTCATTAGCTTTGGAATAAAACCTGAATATGTTAATGCCCAAAAGCCTGATTTTCGCAACTCTTCACTTTCTTTTGCAAACTGCTTTTTCACTCTTTCTTCTTGTGAAAAGGTTTTTACGATCTGTTGACCTGAAATCGTTTCTTCGATGACGCCGTTTAACGTTCCCAAATTACGCTGCTGTTCTTTAAAATAATATCCAGTACGCTTCGTTATCCATTTCATACCAAGGAACATGAGAGGAATGATTGTAAACGTGATTAAGGTTAGCAGCGGACTCAACCAAATCATGATAGCTACTGTACCGATCAATGTTAAAACACTAGAGAAGATTTGAATGACGGAGCTGTTTAACGTTTTGCTTACATTCTCGATATCATTCGTTAGCCGGCTCATAAGCTCGCCGTGTGTCTTCTTATCAAAATAAGGAATAGGAAGGCGCTGGAAGTGATGAAAAAGATCTTTTCTCATATATAAAACCGTTTTTTGTGCGATGCCGATCATCCAGAAATTCTGTAAATAGGTGACGATCGACTGAAGAAAATAAATTCCGATCAACACGAATAGAAGAGGTAGCAGACCATTTAAGTCCCCCTTAACTAAATAATCGTCGATCGCCACACTAGTTAAGTAAGGACCGAGTAGACCAAAGACCGAGCTCATCAGAACAAGCAAAAGGACCAAAGATAGGAGACCTTTCTTCACAGATAGATAGCTCCAGATTCTTTTCATAGTTCCTTTTATGTCATCAGGCCTCTTCTTACTTTTAAGATGTCCTCTCGGCATGATCTACCTCCTCACCGTACTGCGAAGAATAAATATCCTGGTACGTTTCATTTTCACTTAGCAGCCTCATGTGTGTTCCCTTCCCTACCACTTCTCCATCGTCGAGCACGATGATTTGATCGGCATCTTTCACAGAACTTATCTTCTGTGCGATCAGTAAGATGAGCCCTTGAAATTTACTGTTTCTAAGAGAGTCTTGTAATTTCGCTTCAGTTTTTAAATCCAGTGCACTGGTGCTATCATCTAGAATTAATATTTCAGGATTTCGAATGAGAGCTCTCGCAATAGACAGCCGTTGTTTTTGACCGCCTGAGAGATTGACACCTTTTTGACCGAGCTCCGTTTCATACTTCTTTGGAAGCGTCATAATAAACTCGTGAATTTGAGCTGTTTTTGCAGCCTCGACGATTTCTTCCATCGTTGCATCCTCTTTGCCCCACCGAATGTTTTCACCGATCGTATCACTGAAAAGCATCACTTCTTGAGGAACGACTCCAATCGCTCTTCTAAGCTCTTCAACCTGTATTTCGTTTAAATGGACTCCGTTCCATTTGATTTCACCTGAATCTGGTTCGTAAAGGCGTGGGATAAGCTGTATTAGCGAAGTCTTCCCAGTCCCTGTAGAACCTAAAATACCAATGAATTGCCCTCGCTTTAAACTAAAAGTAATATCCTTTAACACCTTTGTATCAGGGTATGAGAAATGGATGTTCGAAAATTCTAATGTGCGTAGAGGCAACGACAAAGGCTTGCTAGAGCCCTGAGTATCTGTCTCTGTCGCAAAGACCTCATCCATACGATGAACAGAAGCTCTAGCACGTGAAAGAATCATTAAGATGAAAGAAAACATCGAGAGCGCAACCGTTATCCGTGTGCCATAGGTAATGATAGCAGCAACATCTCCAACTCTCGTACTTCCACCGATAATTTTGACCCCTCCAAACCAAATAACAGCTACGATCGCAATGTTCATAATGATCAATAATACGGGTGTCGCTAGTTCGATCAGTCGTAAAGAAGCCACGTTTCGGTCAAACAGATCGTCATTCACTACTTTGAACCGATCTTGTTCGTATCTGCTTCGCCTTAGCGCTTTTATTAAACGAATGCCTACTAAATTCTCTCTCATCACGCCGTTCACTCGATCAAGCTTCTCCTGCACGAGTGCGAATAAAGCGATTCCTTTTTTCATGACATAAAAGAGAAAGGCGATAACGATCGGTATAGCGACCGTTAACAAAAGAGCAATTTGCCAATCTACAATAAGAGCCATCACAATCCCCCCTACAACAAGAAGAGGTGCTCTCACCATAATTCGAAGTCCCATAAAAATAACAAGCTGGACCTGGTTCACATCATTCGTAAGCCTTGTGATAAGAGAAGATGTTGGAAAACGATTGAAATCGATAAAAGAGAACGATTGAATCTTTTCAAACAGCGCCTCCCTCAAATCATACGCGAATTGCTGACTGACATAAGAGGCAAGGTACGTATTGATGATCGAGGTAATAAAAGAAAAAATCGTAAGACCGAGCATGAATAACCCGACTGATTTAATGACAGATAGGTCCCTCTCTATAATGCCGTTATCGATGATGTCGGCCATTAATAGAGGTAACCACAGTTCGACCGCTAGCTCCACAAGCATTAGTAAAGCAGCGATGATCGCAGCCTTACGATAAGGATAAATAAAAGAAAAAATTTTGCGCATGACCCCTCCAAAACACTCTGACATCTCTTACACTTTACCATATTTTTCAGAATATTTAGGGCTACGAAAATTATGACACCAAAAAAAAGAAACCGGCTAAAAAGCCGATCCCTTACCTATTACTTTTAGAAACCATCAGTTCGAGCTCACCCTCAAGTTCAAACTCATTCATAGTCGATGGGATGATAAAATGATCTCCTTGTTTTATAAAGTGTGAAGAACCTCCTGAAGAAATTTCACCTTCACCACTCAATACGCTTACTAATAAGTAGCGTGCATCCAGTTTATTCGTAAATACCCCATCGATCTCCCAATGATACACTGTAAAATAAGTAGAGTCGATCAGCTTTGTTTGCCTTAATCCTTCTTGATTTGAAACGATTGGTTCAAACTCAGGATCACGATGAGGGATTGTAGAAACTTCTTTGGATCTCTCGATATGAAGCTCGCGCTTATTGCCTTGATCATCCGTACGATCATAGTCATAAACACGATACGTCGTATCAGAACTCTGTTGCGTTTCAAGAATCATCGTTCCTGCTCCAATCGCATGGATCGTACCACTCGGAACAAAATAGAATTGCCCTGGCTCGATCGGAACACGTCGAAGCAAGCTATCCCACTCTCCATTATCGATCATCTCTGTAAACTCCGATTTTGTTTTAGCATGGTGACCAAAGATAAGCTCAGCACCAGGGTCACAATCGATGATATACCAGCATTCCGTCTTACCGTATGCTTCATTTTCAACGTTCCTCGCGTATGTATCGTCGGGATGAACCTGTACAGATAAATCACGATTTGCATCCAAAATTTTCACTAATAATGGAAAGTGATCTCCCTCTTCATCTCCGAATAAATTTCGATGTTCATCCCATATGTTGTTCAATGTTTGACCTTCGAGAGGTCCGTTCTTAATTTCACATGGTCCATTCTGATGAGCGGAAATCCCCCAGCATTCACCAGTTGTTTCAGACGGGATATCATAGCCAAAAATATCATTAAGCTTAGTGCCACCCCAGATTCGATCTTTGAATTCAGGTTTTAGAAAAAGCGGTTCATGTTGATACACAATTATTCCTCCTCATTTTGTTCTTAGTTCTTTTCGTTTATTCCAGCCATAGCAGCTCCAATCAATCCTGCATGATCTCCTAGGACCGCAGGCTCGATGACTACTTTTCCACGTAACCCTTCATATAGATAGCCGTCCACTTTTTTTCTAAGGAGCGAGAACAGCTCGTTTTGGGCATTCATTACGCCTCCACCAAGGATAAATACTGATGGGTCAAGTGTATGAACAAGGTTTGCGATTCCGATGGCAAGTGCATCCATCGCTTCACTTATGATCGCGATAGCAGCTTGGTTCCCTTCATCCGCCATGGCGAAGACCTCTTTTGCTCCGCCCTCAATTCCAAGCCTCGCCTTGCCCTCTCTACCGATTGCAGTTCCAGAAGCCAATGCTTCGAGGGAACCTGCATTCATATTAGCATGCTTCGGACCATTCAGCTTGATGATCATGTTTCCGATTTCTGCACCATAGCCATGTTCTCCTTGCACGATCTTATTCTGTAACACGTATCCTCCGCCTACTCCAGTACTGACCGTAATGTAAAAGGAACTTTGTTTGCCCTTTCCCGCTCCATACATCGCTTCACCTAGAGCAGCGGCGTCAGCATCATTTATTAGGAGAGTTGGAATACTCACTTCTTTCTGAACGATTTCCGTAATCGGAACATCCTTCCACCCTGGCAGGTTAGGTGGTGACATAACGATACCGTCGAAAGGATTTAACGGTCCAGGTGACCCAATCCCTATTGTTTCTACTTTATAAGTATCGGTCAACTCTTTTATCAAGTCGATCATTCTTGCGATAATAGAAGTGTAGCCAGACGTCGCGATCGTAGGGATTTGCCTGACTTGAAGTAAATGTCCTTGTTCATCTGTTACGCCAACTCGAAGGTTCGTTCCTCCTAAATCTATACCCATATAGTAGTTTCCCAAAATATCCCCTCCTGCCATTTCTTATTTTTATATGCTACCATGAATTGCGAAAAGATATAGCACGTATTTACAATTCTTTCAATAACCATCACACATCGTCATAAATTGCTAAATTTTGAAAAATTTCTAGGAATTTCGTTGACTACTAGTAGTGCTCTGATAAACTATTATTAAACTAACAAATTAGGTGACAAACATGGTATTTGACGGTATTTTACTAGCCATTCTCATTGGTTTCCTAAGAAAAGGGAGCTTAAAAGGCTTTGCGTATTTATCCTTCCGCGCTGGGTGGATATTCCCACTCTTACTTCTGATCGAGATAGGAGTTTTTGTCTATCAATCTTCCTATGCATGGATTGGAAAGTATAGTGGAGTACTATTTATGCTGATCTACGTCGTCGGCATGGCTTTTCTGTGGTTAAACCGCAAGATGAACATTGGTATTCCAATCCTATTGCTAGGTGTATTACTAAACTTTATCGTCATGGCACTGAATGGCGGTCGAATGCCAGTATCACTAGAAGCTGCTGCCATATTAGATCCTGCATATGCAAGCGCTATCCAAAACGGGTTATATGGAAAGCATGCAGTCCTTACCGATTCAACGTTATTAGGATTCCTTGGCGATGTGATACCAATAACCGACCCTTATCCAAAAGATCAGGTGATCAGCTTTGGCGACATCGTCATGAATATAGGTATTTTTATCTTTATACAGCGAGTCATGGTAAAGAATCGACATCCAGAAGGTTCATCTTCCGCGACTAAGACGCTGTCTACTTAAAGGAGGTGACAGCATGGAAAGAAAAGAAGGCATTAAGCTAACTGGTATCATCGTTAATATTGCTATTATTTCTACCGCCTTAATCGCACTAACTTCTGGATTTAAATTAGTTTAATTGATGAAGAGGAGCACCCCGTGCTCCTCCAACTTCAAACTAAATTTAAATGAGAGTGGTGGAAACATGAAGGGCATATTTCAAAATAACAACTACCTAGTGAACGTATACCTTAGCGCGGTATCTGTTGCTGGAATCTTATTATACATCTCAAGCTACTCTATGACGCCACTTAAATGGAGTCTGGCCTTCACGTTTATTACTGCGATTCTCCTCCTAAACCACTATACGATTTTGTTGCCTCCAAGCGGTAACTCCTTATCTATGGATTCAGCGATTTACCTGGCAATTCTGTTTGTATTTGGTTTAGATATGTCGCTTACAATCTTACTATTCACTTCTCTTATCTATGCTGTGTATCAAAAGCAGGTCGTTTGGTGGAAACACCTCTTTAACTTTTCGATCTACGTTATCATGATCGTCAGCACGTATCATTCTTTTTTATTAACCGGTGGAGAACTCAGTTCAATAACGGTTTTAAATATTTCTTCATACCTTGCGTCTTTTAGCGTTTACTTTCTCTTAAACGTATTATTTATCGGTCTATTTTTTCTTTTAACTCAAACTCAGAGCTTATTCATGGTGATTAAAGGAATGCTAAAAGAAACAATATCAAGCTATCTGATCACCCTCGTACTTTCATTGATACTTGTACTATTAATGAAGCAACAGGTGTTTCTGGGTATTTTTCTATTTACGCTCGTAGCGATCCTTTTATCTGTCTCATTTAAACAGTACTTTCAGCTTTACCAGGAAGTTTCAGAGAAGGCAGATATGGATCACTTAACGGAATTATATAACCATGGTTATTTTAAGAATTTATTAGAAAAAGAGATCGATAAAGCTAAACGATCAGGGGAGGCTCTTTCACTCGGCCTATTGGATTTAGATGATTTTAAGAAATACAATGATCTTCACGGTCACTTGCAGGGTGATCGTTTACTCAAGCATTTCGGTGCTGAAATGAAGAGGATGGCCAAGTCAGATTTCACTGTGGCAAGATATGGCGGCGAAGAATTCGCGGTGTTGATGCCTGGGCTATCTCAGCTAGAAGCTTATCGTTTTATTAATCAGCTGAGAAAACAAGTCAACGATATCTACTTTGAAGGAGTCGAGGTTCTCCCTCATGGCTGCCTATCTTTCTCAGCAGGCGTGATCGAATACAGCCTTGAGCTCTATAATTCAACTGAAATGATTGAAAAAGCCGATCAGGCGATGTACTTTGCGAAAACAAAAGGAAAGAATAACGTGTCCCTCTACGATACTGAAAATCTTCCTGTGGACACGTTTCAATATCAACAGGAAATGGACCACCTTGAACAGCAGCTACGTATCTTCTTATATAAAGATGTCTATACGTATCGTCACAGTAGACGAGTTTATGAGTATGCCATTCAATTCAGCAACAAGTTAAACCTGAATATGGCAGACCGCAAAACGCTCATTATGGGAGCTCTTATACATGATATAGGAAAGTTAGAAATCCCGAGAGATGTGATCAATAAAAAAGGGAAGCTTACAAAAGAAGAATGGGAAATGGTTCAAAAACACGTGATCTGGGGAAGAGAAATCGTTTCTACCGACCGAGAGCTTCACGACCTGCTGCCTCTTGTCGAACTGCATCATGAACGCTTCGATGGAAAGGGATATCCATATGGAATGAGCGGCTATGAGATTCCTAGACTCGTTCGTATGCTGACTGTAATCGACTCGTTCGATGCAATGACAACCGAACGACCTTATCAGGAAACGAAATCTTTCTCGGAAGCAATCGATGAATTAAAGAGTTGCTCAGGGTCTCAATTTGATCCACAGCTTGTTGAAGCTTTCATCGAAGTGATCGAAGAGTCTCCAACACTAGATACGGGTAAGATTGACCAAGAACAGCCTGTACAGGCAAACCCATAAAAAAAGCAGAGCATGAGCGCTCTGCTTTTTTTATATCTTTTAAACTTTTGCTTCTGCTATCGTATTGATCATGATTCGAATGGAATCTCGAATACTATTGAACGGAAACCCTGTATGAGCAGAATGGTGTAACGTCATTTCAAAAGTCGGTGGCACATGCACGAATCCTGCTGGCGTGTCGATGTTATTCTGTTCAAGAACATGAAGCACACTGTACATAACGTTATTACATAAGTACGTCCCTGCCGTATTAGAAATCTCTGCAGGTATTCCATTTTGCAAGAGAGCATCCGTCATTCGTTTGATAGGCAACGTTGAAAAGTATGCGGCTGGGCCGCCTTCTACAATTGGTTCATCTTCAGGAGCGTTCCCTGTGTTGTCCTCAACACTATCGTTCACATTGATCGCAATTCGTTCAGGTGTAATCTTTGTACGATCTGCGGCTAAACCAAGCATGATGATCGCACTTGGCTTACATTCTTCCACATACGTGAGCAATCTTTCAGAAGCCTGTTTAAAATCGACTGGCAATACACGCCCGATAATCTCAAATCCTCCAACCATTTCTTCATCCATCTCACGAACAATGGATTCAGTAGGATTATGTCGATGTTCAAGAAAAGGTTCAAACCCTGTTAATAATAACCTATCCATTCTATTCGCCCCTTTCATCTTGGGGTCAGGCACTTACCAGTCCCCCAATAAATAAAATTAAGAAAACAAGTGAAAGGCCTACAAGAAACGTAATTCCCAGCTTTCGTATAGCAGGCGGGAATCGTTCCGTCATCGGAACTCGAATAAGAAAGATTAAAATTGCTAAAGAAAGGATTAGTAGCAGAAAGTATCCCAATACTCTAACACCACCGTTTCATTCTTACTACTATACCTTCCTCTTCCCTATTACATTTAGTTTTAATCGGGTATAAAAAAAGTCATGCAAACCTACGCATGACCTTCGTACTATTATGTCAAACTCTACAATGAAACGTGATTTTTCTTATACCCTTGAGGGTGGTGCTGGTGCCAATTCCATGCATGCTCAACAATTTGTTGAAGCTCTGGATATACAGGCTGCCATCCGAGTTGCTCGATCGCTTTTTGAGACGATGCGATCAATATAGCGGGATCACCTGCACGACGAGGCGCTTCTTCTGCTACTATCGCTGTTTGGGTTACATTCCGGCATGTGTCGATCACTTCTTTTACAGTGAAGCCTTTTCCATTCCCTAGGTTAAAAATCGCACTCTCATCAGTTGTCTTCATTCGCTTCAACGCTAGGTAATGCGCTTGAGCAAGATCTAACACGTGAATGTAGTCTCTGACGCATGTGCCATCCTTTGTCGGATAGTCACTACCAAAGATTGAAACTTTCTCACGTTGTCCAAGAGCAGCTTGAAGAACGATCGGAATCAAGTGAGATTCAGGATCATGATCTTCTCCAATACGCCCTTCAGGATCAGCACCTGCTGCATTAAAATACCTAAGCGATGTAGATTTCAAACCATAAGCCTCATCACACCAGCGAAGCATGTTTTCAATGGCGAGTTTTGTTTCCCCATACGGATTCGTCGGAACCGTAGGATCACTCTCTTCGATCGGCGTTCTCTTAGGGTTTCCATAAGTTGCGGCAGTTGAAGAGAAAACGATGTACTTCACTTGATGCAGAACGAGCTTAGAAACAAGAGCATGAGATCCAGTCACATTGTTACGGTAGTATTCTAATGGATTTGCTACGCTCTCCCCGACAAGTGAACTCGCAGCAAAGTGAATCACAGAATCAATGTCGTGATCATTGAAAATTTGATCTAAAACTTTTCCATCCGTTAAATCTGCTTGGTAAAAAGGAACTTCTGTAAAAGCTTCTGTATGCCCCTTCGATAAATTGTCGAGTACAACGACTTCTTCTCCTTGCTCTTTTAAATACATAACAGTATGACTACCTATGTATCCTGCTCCCCCGGTTACTAAAATTGCCATTTTTTATCCCCTCCATCATCATAGTACCTGTTATCTCGCGTCGAATCTACACGTTATTTCCCGGAAAATATGTAACTTCACATTTTTTAGCTATTTTTAAATTATAAAGTTCTTACAAAAAGGGCTTTTCACAAGGGAGGTTAAAGTTGTAGAAGTTTTGACACTATAAATTCAACCAAAATTATAGTGTCTAGTGATTGGGCTATACTAACAAGAAAGTTTTTCACAACAAGTTAGTAATATTAAATTAAGTATAGAAGGAAAATAGAATATGTTGTCGAATTTCTTTTTGTATAATTACCTTTATATCATGAAATTCTCAGCGTATTTTTAGCATTGCAAAGAAGAAAATCTCAGAATATGTTAATATAAGTAAGTGATTGTTAGATAATACTGAAATTATTTGTTATTGGGAGGACTTCCACAATGAGAGTTAGAAAAGCGATTATACCAGCAGCTGGGCTAGGAACCCGATTTTTACCTGCTACAAAAGCACAACCTAAAGAAATGTTACCTATCGTTGATAAACCAACAATTCAATACATTGTTGAGGAAGCTGTTGCAGCGGGGATTGAAGATATCATTATTGTAAGTGGTCGTGGCAAACGTGCTATTGAAGACCATTTTGACAAATCTTATGAACTAGAAGAAACTCTTATTAAGAAACAGAAAAAACAAATGCTAAAGGAAGTCCAACAAATATCCAGCCTCGCAAATATACACTATATTCGTCAGAAGGAACCGAAGGGATTAGGACATGCTATTAATTGCGCAAGTCGCTTTATTGGAAATGAACCCTTTGCTGTACTTCTTGGGGATGACATTGTTAAATCAGAAAGACCGTGTATTGGTCAATTGATGGATAGCTATAACCGTTACCGAACTTCAATCGTTGGGGTACAACAAGTTCCCCAAAACGACGTATCTAAATACGGTGTCATTGCACCTAAAGGAGAGCAAATAGACAATGGGATTATTCCCATCCAATCACTAGTTGAAAAACCATCACTAGATGAAGCACCTTCAAATTATGCAATTTTAGGACGTTATATTCTCACCCCTGAAATTTTCTCAATCCTTGATACACAAGCAACAGGCGCCGGTGGTGAAATTCAGCTAACTGATGCGATCAAGCGTTTGAACGAACAACAAGCTGTTTTCGCTCATGAATTTGAAGGTGATCGTTACGACGTTGGAGATAAATTCGGTTTTATCAAGGCAACGATCGACTTCGCTTTATATCGTCCTGAACTTCGAGAGGATGTTATGAACTACTTGAAACAAGTAGTCGAACAAGAACTCGCTACAAAGAAATAATGAAATCCGCATTCCATTCTCGGAATGCGGATTTTTAAAACTTCGATAAGATTTGCACGCTTTGCAGGAATATTGCTAATTCATACGAAATTATAGTATTTATATACTTTCGTATGCAAAATTATTCAACGGGGCGTGATGATACATATGCTGGAAGATTTACCGAACGTTCAAAAGGGTTTTAACCCTTCTACATTCAGTCCGATTACGATTTCAAGAGAGAATGAAATCGACACTTTTCATAGATTATTAGTAGGAAAAAGCAGCGGAATCCTTTCGATACATGGTCACTCTGGGACAGGTAAGAGTGAATTACTTATGCACTTCCGTTTAAAAGCACGACGGAACGGAACACCTTTCTACCTCGTGAATGCCCAATACACAAGAGCTGACCCAACTTCATTTTCACACGCATTACTCGAGCAAATGGGGCCAGCTTCTCCTTCTGTTTCACCACTTGAGGCGATCTTCATGCACATTCAACACCTTGAGAAAGAGGGAATTCGCACGGTTATCGCTATTGACTCATATGAACATTATGAAAAGCTAGATGAATGGTTTCGACAGTCCTTTCTCCCCTCCCTACCTTCATCGATCATTTTCATTTTTTGTGGAAGAAAACCACTTAATACTTATTGGAAATCTTCTATATGGCACCCTTTTATTAACACGATCGAGCTTTGTTCGTTAACGTATGAGCAATTTCAACTTATGATCAAAACGTCAACAGATAGTTATTTACAGAAAATTTGGCACCACTCGAAAGGAAATCCTTTTGCCATCTCACACCTTGTCTATTCCTCTAATACAGCTCTTAAATTAGATGAAAAACTCGTACAAGAAACCTATCAGTATGTTGTGCGAGAATGGATGAGAGAAGTTACGGACGATAAGATGGTGCCTTATATAGAGGCAGCTGTATTTGGAATTCAGATTTACCAGGAAAAGATAGAAGCGATCCTTACAACCTCCTTATCTAGAAGAGAGTTCGAGCGGCTCACCTCATATTCTTTTGTTGAAGAAACCGCGGATGGTTGGAAACTTCAACCTCTTTTCCAAAGTGCTTTGAAAGCAGACCTAATGAAACGAAAACCAACGTATTATCATGAATTATGGAAAAACGCGCTGATGTATTGTCGAAAATTCATCGAACAAAACGACCACGTGATTAGAATTAATGAGGTCAATGACTTTTTCTATCTTTTAAAAGATCGGATGATTCATTCTTCGCCGTTCAACAATGAAAATATTTCGATGTATTCTCTCACCTCAGCTCAACAAGAGGACTGGAGTGACATTCATTCTTTCCTTGATAAAGATAAAGAGCGCTTCTCGAAAGGTTCTTACATAACAAAGGAATCACTTGATGACATTGGATTACAACACATTAAACTTCTTAGAAATGAAAAAGGAGTCGTGCGAGGGATGACCGTTACGATTCCGATTCAATCAACTACGATAGATTTATTAAAAGAAAGCTTCGTCACTCGAAGCTACTTTTCAAAGTTGTCAAATACTGAAGAAAAACGAATCCGCCATGCTAGTGAGCCATGCGGTTGGGTTATCCGATACCTCGATGTGAAAGATAAAAGCCAAGAAGACGAGCTGTACGCATTGCTTTATCATCTCCTTCCGCTTGTATTGACCGAAGGAATACTCGTTGCTTCTACCCCTGTCGTCTACTTTCAGAACCTTCTCGAACAATTTAACTTTGAAGAAATTCCTGAAGCATCTCACGATGATTATGGAATGCACGCACGTTCGAAAACGTACGAGCTCGACTTAAAAAACAAGCGTTTATCTCAGTATCTTGATAATTTCGCACGCGCGATCGGCGTGTCATTCAATCAGACGCCGTTGGATCGCTATGGATTCACTCCTCGTGAAAAAGAAGTAGCCAATCTCGTCATCGAAGGGAAATCAAATGCGAGAATTGCGAATGAACTATCTTTAACTGAAATCACGGTAAAAAAACACTTAACTCGAATTTATGCAAAGCTTCATGTAAAAAACCGAACAGAACTAACAAAACGAATATTAGGAGGTTAGTATGGAGCGCACAACAATCTATTTCGTGCGTCATGCACATTCTACCTACACGCCAGATGAGTATGGTCGTGGACTTTCACAAAAAGGAACTGCTGATGCGAATAAAGTAACGGAATTAATGACGGAACATCAAGTGGACGTGGTGCTTTCGAGCCCTTATCGTCGTGCGATTGCTACTGTTGAAGGAATCGCAAAAGAGATCGGTAAAGATGTGATCGTAGTTGAGAATTTAAAGGAGCGCCTTTTAGCTGGCAAGCCTGTAGAGGACTTTAATGAAGCGATCGATGCGGTTTGGAGCGACGAAACGTTCTCCTTCGATGGAGGAGAATCGAATGTGGATGCCCGTCAAAGAGGAGTACATGAATTAAAGAAAATTCTTCGTACGTATGAAGGTAAGAACGTGGTAATCGGTACTCACGGAAATATTATGGTGTTACTCATGAGTTATTTTGACGATCGTTATGATGTAACCTTCTGGAAGAGTCTTGATATGCCTGATATTTACAAACTATCATTTCACGCGGAAGACCTTGATCATGTAGAAAGAATATGGAGTGCACCACAAAAGCAAACAACCTTATAGTCGACACCAAACCCCCGTTTTGAAAGAGAGCATACTCTTTTAAAACGGGGGTTTCGATGTTAAACAAACGTTTGATTGAGGCTACTCCCATTCGCTCCTGAGTAAACCCATAATGACGGTATCATAGTACTTTCCATCAACGTACTCATTTTGGCGTAATCGACCTTCTACCTTGAATCCGCACTTTTCATATACTCTGATCGCACGAGCGTTTCCACTCCATGTGTCTAGCTGGATGCGCTGCATGTTTAATTGATGAAATAAATAACGAATCATAACCTTAATCGCATCACTTCCGTACCCTTTTCCCCAATAGGCTTTATCGCCAATCGTAATGCCCATCACGGCGGACCTCGTAATGATGTTCACATCACGGTAATCTGCAATCCCTATTATTCTACCTTCCAAATCGAGAATAGAAAATACGCCATTCTCCGCTCGATCCATTTTGACGATCGTTTCATACGTACTTTCTACTTGTTCACGAGATACGTGTGTTAAAAGAGGAGAATTGCCTACAGCGAAGAGACTCACCTCATCATCGTTTCTCCACTGATAGACATCTTCCATATCTTCAAGCGCAACAGCGCGTAGTTGAGTTAAGCTTCCATTCATAATTCCTTCATCCTTTTCTCTAAAAAAAGAGGCACTCTATTCCATCAGTCCCTCTTCGATTAATTTTGCTTCAAGCTTAGGTGTTAAATTTCGATTTGCAGGGGCTTGTGGTCCTCGACCTACAAAGTCTTCACTACAATGTGTTTCCGTGATGTAGAACGCATTATAAAGAAGTCGCCTGTCTTTGATCGTTATACCCCCGTTAGGAAAAAGATACGTACAATTCTCATCGATTTTCGTACGTTTGTCTTTACGATCTACATAGTAAAACTCATCTGTAACAGTTCCATATTCCATTTCTTCAGTAGAAGTTAGAAACATGCCATTCTTATCGTAACGAATGACGGTGAACCCTTTTTCCTTTTTTAACTTTGGTGCTCCCTCTACATTATAAACGGTGATCAATTGACCTTCGAAGCCTTCTGGAATCAAATGCAGCGTATCTGTTTTGTCATGGTTAGTAGAAGCTTTAGACGAACATGAAACCGTACTTACAACCACAAGTGTCAAAACAAGTAGCTTGCTCCATCTCATTTCTGCTTCGCCCCCATTATATAAACCAACTCTATGAATAGTTCGACACCTACAAGAAAGTTCCTTCAGTTCAAGAACGGTGCCTGTCACCCCCCGCTATTTGTCGAAGAAAATATCAGACTATGGACTGATACGAAACCATCCTCGTGACCGGTTTAATCCAACTAATTTCTGCGTACACTGGAAGTAGAAAGAAAGAGATAACACAGGAGAGAGCTACCGGAGAATCTTTAATAAACAGGCTGTTAAATGAATAAGATGAAAGATAAAAGGAGGGTATACTATGATATTTCTAATGAAGAATTTCTTCAAACCACAACCAAAACTCAAGGAAGCATTTAGAAAACATCGCGACCGTCACATCGACCGGCTTTCCGATCACCAATACCATATATAAACCCCTGGATCTTTGCTAAGATCCAGGGGTCTTTTTATCACTTCACTGTTTTCGTCATTTCTTCAAGCTTTAAAATCGCATGGAACAGTTCCTCTGGTGATACCTGCTTCGTAATATGAATCGTCTCTTCCTCTTTTGTTGCATATTTTGATACCGCTTTAGCCTGGACATTGCTAGTGATACCAAGTTCAGCGAGTGATAATGGTAACTCTACTAACTCATAGAAAGGGATCAACTCTTTGATCTCATCCCATCGCTCTTCTAAAGCGAGCTGGGCGAGTATCCCATATGCCACTTTTTCCCCATGGAGAAAAGAGTGTGTTTCAGGCTGATGCGTTAATGCGTTATGGATGGCATGCGCTCCAGCAACCCGCCCATACTGATCGCCGAAACCTCCTACCATTCCGCTTGTTAAGAGATTTGTTTCGATCACTTTTATAAACGATTCACTTAGATGGTTGTTTCTCTGATCGACCAATGCTCTCTCTCCATGTTCTAACAGCACATCACGACAGCTTTTCGCAGCAACATACGCAAAATGAATCGGTACTGGATGTGAAGGAAGCGTTTCGATGATGCTTCTCGCTTCATACCATTTTGCGAGTGTATCTCCAATCCCTGCACGTAGGAATTCAGGCGGTGAGTCGAGCAAGATTTCAGGTTCCACTAAAACAAGGTGCGTGCTCCGTGAGTAAACAATATGTTTTTGGAACTCTCCTTCCTCTGAATAAATCACACTGAGAGGCGTACACGCTGCACATGTTGAAGCGAGCGTAGGTATAAGTGCAGTTTCAATCAATAGTTCATTCGCAACTGCTTTTGCAACATCAAGAACCTTACCACCTCCCACACCGATGATAAGATCGGCACCATGAAGTCGAGCGAGCTCAGCTTGCCTTGTTATCTCAGCATTTGAGCACTCTCCTCTGTACCTCGAATACGCTGCTTTGAATCGGGAGAGATCAGGTAGATAAGGAGCAGCTGCTTCCCAAGATTTTTCTCCGTGAATAAGAAAAATGTTTTGGAACCCACCTTGCTCCAATCGATCTGGAAGTTCATCCAAAACACCTTGCTGACACTGATAGTGCCCCGGGGTTGCTCGAACATGAATTGGTTCCATAAGAAAACTCCTTTCGTGAGTCTAGTCCTTCTTAAGCCGTGCTGCCATTACATTACCGAGAGATTGAAGCCCCTGAACGAGTACGATCAGCAAGAACACCGTTACGTACATCACGTCGACTTCGTAACGAAGATGCCCATAGCGATAAGCAAGGTCACCTAACCCTCCTGCTCCGACAAGCCCTGCCATCGCGGTGGCTCCGATCAATCCAATCGTCGCAATCGTAAGTCCTAATACGATGGAAGATCGCGATTCTCTTACAAGTACATGCCAAATGATATGACGTGTCTTAATCCCCATCGCCTCATATGCTTCAACAACGCCTCGATCCACCTCAAGAAGAGCGGACTCCATCAACCTTGCTATGTATGGAGCAGTAAAGACGACGAGCGGCACGATCACGCCTTTCACTCCGATCGTAGTGCCTGCGATAAACTTTGTAAAAGGCAGGATGAAAAACAATAAGATGATGAACGGGATGGACCTGATCACATTGATCACAGCGTTTAACAAACGAAAAAGGATCTTGTTATCTAGCGCCTTCCCAGGTCTTGTTAGCACGAGAAGCACACCGAGTGGTAGTCCTAACAGCACTGAAATTAACAGCGAGATCCCTACCATCTGGAACGTTTCGATGATCGCACTCCAAATATCCGCGCCCCATAGATCGATAAATTCCGAAATCTTAGCTGACATGCGCGTTCACCTCCGGTACATACCCTTCTACAAAAATTCCTCGTTCTTCTAAAAACATAACCGCTCTCTTCGTTTCTGAATCTTCTCCTTCAAGATGAACGACTAATCTACCAAAAGGTTGATTCTTAAGCTGCGTGATATTCCCTGCAAGAATAGATGGATAAATATCAAAGTTTTTACTAAGGAGGGCAAGTGCAGGCTTTCCTGACGATTCTCCTACGAAGGAAAGCGTCACGATTTGTCCCTTCGACTCAAGCTTCTTCACGAGGGATTCAGGAACGTCATCTTGAAACAGCGATTGTACGAATCGTTTTGTCGTAGGCGTCATTGGTCTACTAAATAGATCAACAACTGGTCCTTGTTCAATGATGCGTCCGTTTTCCATCACGGCCACTTCATGACAAATCTTTTGAACCACGTGCATTTCATGTGTAATGAGTAAAATCGTTAGTCCGAACTCCTGGTTGATTTCCTCTAGTAAAGATAAAATCGACTCAGTTGTGTCAGGATCGAGCGCGCTCGTTGCTTCGTCACAAAGAAGAACTTCTGGCTCATGCGCTAGCGCGCGTGCAATCGCTACTCTTTGTTTCTGTCCACCTGAGAGCTGTCCAGGATACACGTCCCGCTTATCTTCTAGTCCTACAATCTGTAGATACTTTCTTACACGCGAATCGATTTCCTTTTTTGAAACGCCAGTGAGCTTAAGGGGGATGGCGATATTTTGATAAACCGTCCCCGTTTTTAATAGATTGAACGACTGAAAGATCATTCCGATTCGCTGACGTGTTTTCTTTAACTTGCCAGCTGATAGACCGGTTAACTCTACATCATTAATGAACACTTTCCCTTCTGTTGGTCTCTCTAACAGATTGACCGTTCGAACGAGGGTACTTTTACCAGCGCCACTATAACCGATCACACCATAGATCTTTCCTTTTTCAACGTTAAGGTCAACGCTATCCAGAGCCTTCGTAACAGTAGTTCCGGTTTGAAACGCTTTTGAGATATTTTCTAGTCGTATCATTTCCTTCTCTCCTTTACCGAAATTACCAGGATGCTATGACTGAGCCGTTGAATTCTTCTTTAATAAACTTCTTAACTTCATCTGACTGATAATAGTCCACTAGTTTATTGATTCTCTCGTCGTCTTTATTATCGGTTTTTGTTGCGATTACGTTCACCCAAGGAGAATCTTCCGGTTCCATTACGAGAGAATCTTCAGTTGGAACCCGACCGCTTTCCATCGCATAGTTCGTGTTGATCGCAGCGATGGCAAGCTCACCTAGCTGTCTTGGAATCTGCGATGCTTCAAGAGGAACAAACTCAAGATTCAACGGGTTCTTCTCAATATCCTTAATCGTTGCTTCAACACCTACACCGTCTTTTAATTCAATGATCCCTGCTTCTTCAAACAACATGAGAGCTCGGGGTTCTCCAGTAGAGTGATTCGGTAGTCCTACTTTGTCACCTTTCTTCAAATTATCAAGGTTCTCATATTGATCGGAATAGATGCCCATCGGAAAATTAATCGTCGTCGCAACCTTAGATAACTCCATCCCACGCTCTTCTACAAAATCATTTAAATACGGTTCGTGCTGAAAAACATTCGCATCGAGCTCCCCTTCATCAAGAGCCTTGTTTGGCATAACGTAATCGTTGAACGCCACGACATCGATCTCGAAACCATCTTTCTCAGCAACTTCTTTTACTTTCTTCATGACATCTTCATGCGGACCTGCTGTTACCCCTACCTTTAGCGGCCCTTCATTTGAATCACCTGACTCTGCACTGCCAGAACACCCAGCTGTGATGATTAATAATAATGCACCTACTAGTAGCGATAGTTTCTTCATTCTCCTAACTCCCTTTCTCTCCTATAGTCATTTAAAGCGTCTTTGCACTAAATTACGTAAGCGTACGATAACACTAGAGCGTCGGTTCCCTCCTTTGTTTCAAACCCCATAAACGAAAAAACTCTCTCTGATGAACAGAGAGAGTTGGGTGTTTTGCACTATGTAACTCTCTCTCATCTTTCAAACGATCGCTCGTTTGCTGGAATTAGCACCTTTCTCACGAACTGAGATGGTTGCCGGGCGTCAATGGGCCAGTCCCTCCGCCACTCTTGATAAGAGTTTGAATTATTCATATTGTTTAACTATTCTCAACAGTATAGTACCTCACTCACCGAACGTCAAGGGCTTTTTCGACGTGGTACCGACGTGGTACCGACGTGGTACCGATGCGGTGCCTGTCACCTCTCACATTATGTCGATTAATTTTTCTCGCTTTCGAGGTGTTCATCAAACCAGCCGACCAGATGGTTCAATCGCTCTACCCTTAACTCAGGATGTCCGTTTCTTGAAAGGTTGTGATCTGATTCTGGGAATCTCACAAACTTCGTCTTCTTCTCACGGTGCTTCAACGCAATGAATAACTGCTCACCTTGCTCGATCGGGCATCGGTAGTCCTGTTCGCTGTGGAGAATAAGAAGCGGTGTTTTGATTTGATCGACATATTTCAACGGTGAATGATCCCATAGCTTTGTTGGATCTTCATCGAGGTCAGCTCCCACTTCCCACTTTGTGAAGAAATACCCTATGTCGCTTACTCCGTAGAAACTTAACCAGTTCGAGATCGAGCGCTGCGTTACAGCCGCTTTGAACACATTTGTTTTGCCAACGATCCAGTTCGTCATGAACCCGCCATAGCTGCCGCCTGTAACGAACAATTTCTCAGAATCTATGAAGCTCGTTTGCGCGACAGCTGCTTCTATCCCTGCCATGACATCGTCATAGTCGCCGCCACCATAGTCGCCACGGCATCCATTCACGAACTCCTGACCATATCCTTGACTACCGCGAGGATTCGTATAGACTACTGCATATCCTCTTGATGCAAGAAGCTGAAATTCGTGCATGAATGAATTCCCATACATCATGTGGGGACCGCCATGAATTTCTAAAACTGTTGGATACTGCTTCCCTTCCTCGAAGGAAGTCGGTTTCATGATCCACCCCTGTATGTTCAGTCCATCTCTGCTTTCATAGGTGTACGGTTGTGGAGTGGAAAGCGAATCCGCACTCAACACCTCTTCATTACAGGAAGTGATTCTTTCTATCGAGCTTTCTCCTTCTAAGGATAGCGTATAGATATCACCAACATCCACCGGATCACTGATCGCTACCGCAGCTTCACCACCCGCTAAGTGAAGTGCGTAGTGGTGCCTGTCACCCCCCGCTATTTGTCGAAGGGTGCCATCTAGATGAATAGAATAAATTCCTGTGTTTCCATGTTCACTCGCAAGGAAATAGAGTGTCTTGCCGTCTTCGTTCCACACCGCTCCAGACGGCTCAATTCCCCAATGGAGATCTGAAATGAGAACATCTGAACACTCGAGGTCGATTGTTTCTGTAAGGCACGTAAAGGTTTTCGATTCAATCTTAACTGTCCAAACTTTATTTAGCGTCGCACTCTCATACTCAAAATTATGTCCAATGAAAGATAGTGATGAACCATCTGGAGACCATCGTGGAGCTATGAAACTACTTCCTTCAGAATTAAGCCGCTCAGCTTCACGTCCCTCTTCAAGATTCTGAATAAATAGATCCGATTGGACATATGAACCTTTCTCTTCCCGTCTACTTCTTACGTATGCAATCTGTTTACCATCAGGAGACCAGCTAGCGTCCGAGTGATTCAGGTCAGCATCCGTCACCCAGTTTTCGTCCCCAGTCTTTCGATCGATTACGACGATCTGTGTATGTTTCCCATTAAGAAAACCTTTTCCATCTGCTTTGTAATGCAATTCTTCGACGACGAGTGCTTTCTTGCTTTTTTCATCCTTCTCATCTTCACCTCTAGGGGTGCTCTCACTCATTACGAGAAGTTCAGTCCCGTCAGGTTTCCACACCGGACGACTTGCTCCATTTTTTAGAAAGGTTACCTGTTCGGCTTCACCTCCGAAAGCAGATATGGTCCATATTTGATTTTCTCCCGAACGGTTTGAAACAAACGCGATTTCCTTTCCATCAGGAGACCATCTTGGAGAAGAATCAAGATGCCGAGACCCGGGAGATGTCCAGGCCACTTCTTCACCACTCTCACGATCGATCATGACGAGATAAGAAGCATACTCTCGATCCTCAGTAATTTTTTTCTTCACATAGATCACTTTTTTACCGTCAGGAGAAAGCTGAGGGTCTCCTACAAATACCAGGTCATATAGTGACGTTGCCTGGAGATTCTCTTTCTCTATCTTTGTTTTCATCTAAACACCTCTCCTCATCGTTTCAAATAAATAGAAATACACCTGCTACTGACATTCCTGTAAGTCCGGTGCCTGCTCCGTAACATATAAGAATTCCACTTATGAGCACTCGTTCCTTCCAATCTGTAAAAATCGGGTCCCTCTTCACCTGCTCATCGACACGTTCCATGGAGCGTGACCGGGGCACGATCATTCGGTGGATCTTAGAATAACCTTCGAACAATAAGGTTAGGAAGCCACTTTTTAACACCACTAAAATCGTTCCAACCGTTAGCGCAATAATCCCCCAATAAAATGAACGATTAGCAAATTGAATAGCGTCGCCTTGAATAAACCAAAACATGATCGCCACTACGTAACAGCGTCCAAGCAGATGTGGAGGCTCGTGATTATCGCAATGACGGCAACAAGGTTCAGTGAATACATAACCTTTTGAAGGAGGGAGCACCTTTGTACATTTTTAACCTGATCACCCTGTCGTAAGAATCGAAAACTTGCTTCAAAGGGCTGTACTCGCAGTTAAGCATGGGATGGATCCGTCAGATGCATGGAAGTCCATCACCTTACAGGCTACCAAGCATTTAGGTGTAGCAGATAGGGTTGGATCACTAGAAGAAGGAAAAGATGTAGATTTGGTCATATGGAGTGGTGACCCTTTCGATACGAGGAATGAAGTTGAAGCAACATATGTAAATGGGGAAATCGTCTATCATCAGGAAAGTTAAGAAAAATAGTTTAACATAACGTTTAAGGTTGAAAAAGGCGGGTATATACCTAATAAGAGTAATGCTTACGTTTACTGTATAGTCGCATAATTGGTGGAAATGAGCTGGACAATTAGAGCTAGACATAAGCCAAAGAGGACTAGGAGACCCCTGGTTCTTTTTGGCTTTTTTTAATCCCCAAAATATCAAGAAAAGGAACGACGTTATGTTTGGAATTAGTGATTTTCTCAAGTTATTACTATCTGCTTTTATTATTCTACCTATGGTTTCAATCATTAGAGAAGGCGGCTACTTATTAACTAGCTACTTTCTAGGCGCTAAAAACTCGAAGGTCGTAATCGGATGCGGGCCCCGAATCTTCAACATAGGCATATTTGAATTTCGCAAATATTACTTTATGTATAGCTGGTGCAGCTACGATAATTTACGTTATAAAGAAAACTGGGCACAGATCCTTGTTTATGCTTCTCCAATCGTTGCGAACATCGCCGTTGCGCTAATTGTAAATTTTGCGCTTTCTTTTGGATGGCTCGACATGAAGGAATTCGGTAAACAATTCATTTATTACGCCTTTTACTTTGTACTGTTCGATCTATTGCCAATTTATTATCCAGATGGGCAGCCGAGCAATGGAAGAATCGTGTATGAACTCTTTCGATACGGTCAATTCCCAGAGTATGAAAAAGAATGAGTGAACGGCAAAGCACTAGACAGGTTTGCATGAAAGGGGAACGATGCCGCTCCCTCCTCCCGCCTAAACATGACTTTCGACTAGTTCAACAATCGCACTGCTCAACTTTTGTTTTGTTTCGGTAAGCTTCGTATCATCCTCGATACAAACTTCTCCGTTTTCTATGTAGAAGGTGGAGAATGCCTGACCTTCATACCTCGGCACGAGATGCATATGATAATGCGTTAACTCGTTAAATAGTCCACCGTTTTGACAAATCGTTATTCCGTCGGGAGCATACACTTTCTTGATCGCTTTTGACAAAAGAATCGATGCCTTCATCACTTCGGTTGCCGTTTTATCATCAAACTCCTCTACATCGTGAAAGTGGGATTTTGGCAAGATCATAACGTGACCTTCATTGAAAGGTTCATGATCTAGAAAACAAGTTAAGTATTCATTTTCATACACAACGTGAACGGGTTCACGTTTGTTGGCTAAACGACATCCTAAGCAATTCAATCGACCACTTCCTCTAGTTTGTTTTGGAAATTTCATAGATTTATTTTATCATTCGTCTTCAAGCTAGGCATGTTTTTATATTTAAGCACGTGACCTTCCAACCCAAGACTTTTTTACTACAAATACGAACATACAATCTTGTTTTAGAGGAAATTTCCTGAACGGTCCCTCACTTTAATCACAATTACACATCGGTTATATACGATATATCTCAAAACGGTATTGTATTGATCTCATTTTGAGATATATAATGATAGTAACAAATTGAAAGCGGTTACAGACGCTTAACCATACAAGGAGGATTTACAATGAGCCAGAAAGCAAGAAACCAATTTATTGAACGTTTGACGACGAAAACGACAATGAATAGGGACGACGTTCTGAAAATGTCCGATGCAGAAATCGAATACTTCCACTGGCTCTATTTCGATGAATCACCGATGGAATTGATGTAAATAAAAAATCCGCTGCAAATGCAGCGGATTTTTTATTTACATTAGGCCCGAACCCGATTCCACATTCTTGTTTTATCATTAACTGAAACAACTTCACCATTGTCCATTTCATAAACTATATCGCAGTTTTCAATAGTACTTAATCGGTGAGCGATAATGATTAGCGTTTTTTGACCCTTTAATAAATCTATCGCACGCATGATTTCTTTCTCTGTACCGTTATCTAACGCAGATGTGGCTTCGTCCATGAATAGAATTTCCGGGTTGGTATACAGAGCCCTAGCTATGCCAATCCGCTGCCTTTGACCACCTGAAAGCTTTACTCCTCGCTCTCCCACCATTGTGTCTATTGATTCTGGTAGAGTTTTAACATAATCTTTTAGCTGCGCTTGTTCCAAAGCTCGCCATACTTCCTCGTCATCTATATGCTCTTTTTTCAAACCAAATGCTACATTATTTCTAATTGTATCGTCAGACAAAAAAATTGATTGAGGGATATAACCAATTTTTTGCTGCAGGGTACA
Source organism: Anaerobacillus sp. ABR4_321 (assembly GCF_056158505.1). Lineage (NCBI taxonomy): Bacteria > Bacillati > Bacillota > Bacilli > Caryophanales > Bacillaceae > Anaerobacillus > Anaerobacillus sp. ABR4_321. Next base: position 1,183,749 of record NZ_JBSWTK010000001.1, on the reverse strand, counting down.
TTGTTGTTCTTTGAGAGCCTTGCCGTCAATCAGTACTTCCCCCTTTTCAGGTGAAAGGATTCCTAAAATAATGTCTACGATGGTTGTTTTTCCAGCTCCTGATCTCCCAACAAAAGCTATAGCGTGACCAATTGGTATTGTTAAAGAAACATTGTTGATCGTCAACTTCTTGTCATTTGGATATTTAAAGCTGACGTTAATTAAACTTATTTCATCTTTGTACGTTTTTTCGCGTGCGTTTGTTCCATTAACTTGAGGAGTGATTGCTTCTTGCTTTTGAACCTTATGTTTTAAGTCAAGATCTTCAAACACCACTGCAAGAGCAGGGTAATTATAACGAATTGCTGTTATCATATTGAGGATTCGATTGATTGACGGCAGTAATCTGAAAGCGGCCATGCAGAAAAGAGCCATAGTTGATACGATTTTTGAGGTTTCTAAATTTTGATAAAAGATAATTAACATCGTGACTAGAACAACGGTGATAATAATAGTTTCAATAAAAGGTCGCGGAGCATACTCCAACATCTTTATATAGCGATTGTTAACAGAGATTATTTTACCTTGATCTGAATAGGCGTTGACAAAATAATCTTCCTTTCCAGTCACCCTAACTTCTTTTCCTGCGCCTAATCCTTGCTTCACCCATTTGATCATTGAACCATTTAAGTCTTGTTGCTCTTTGCCAAGAAATGATATCTTGGAACGATAAAATTTGTAGAATAATAATACACTTGTACTCAATATAGCTGAGGCTGTAAGAGTAGCTATAGGGGAAACGAGAAACAAAAGCATAAGGATACATAGAGCTACTAAGAACTCCGTAACTAGCTGGAAGGATGAAACAATCACTTTTCTATATATTTTTGGTACCTCAATTGTTATATTGCGGAGTAAATCTGCTGAATTCCGTTGCAAATGAAAAGTGTACGGCTTAGTTAAATAAGTCTGGAAGAGTTTTGCTGAAAGGTTAATTTCCTGGTTGAATATAAGTTTATACTGTGCATGCTGAAAGAGAATTAAATAAACGTTTTTCACAATAAAGATAGACAAAAACATGAGCACCGTAAAAATCACAAACGAGTTTGTCGACATAAACCCTAAATTGTTATAGATATATGAGAGAATCGCAATATCATGAATATTCTCAGGGTTTGTAATGATTCCTACAAAAGGGATGATTAACCCGATACCTAACGTTTCAAATAACGCTGCAATGATCATCATGAAAAATAAGATGGTCAATTTTTTCTTTTCTCTTCTCTCGAAGAGCCTCATCGTTTTTTTTATCGTATCAATCATACCTTCCCACCTTTACTATCGTAGATTATCTTTCTACGAATATCTTTGGTTTTCCTAAAGTCTCCAGTTCATAGCTTTCAAAAATTTTAATCCACTTCATCAAGTCAATCGGTTTATCACTATAAGTTAATATCTCTTGTAACCTTAAAAACAGAAACTCTAGATAAAATAAATAACGATAATTGTGATGAGGACTGAGTTCCTGTAAAAAATTTACTTTCTTTTGTAAGTATTCACTGAAGTGAGAGATATCCTCTTCAATTTCGGATGCTAGCTTCCGTCTATCGTCTCCTTTCGATCTTGATACTCGTATAAATAAAAGAAAATAGAGATCGAAGTAACAACTTCTTTTACCAAGGGTGCTCCAATCAATGATTTTGAACTCTCTATTATTTCTTAAGATATTAACATCACAGAAGTCGCCATGAGAGAATACCAATGGGAGGCGGTCAAGTCCATTCGAATCATAATGACTTTGGAGATAAGCAATAAAATCAAACAACCTATACAACGAATGATCATCATCTTTATAGTAGGTAGAGCCGTATTCATAGATTTGCTTGCATAGCTTCTGGAAATAAGACTCAAATGAAACTTCCTCCGGATCACTTGTTGTAAGGATATCTTTTAGAAGAGGAAACACCTCTATATACAGCTCTGAACGACCAATTTTTTGATAAGAAGGTGCTCGATAATTTATATAACTTTCAATAATATATCGATTATGTAGATCCCAGCTTTTAACCTCAGGAGCTAGTGCACACAATTGTGCCTCTATAAGATTATTAACCTGTCTCTCAACCTCGTTAAGCTGGATTTTCTCTGGAAAAATGGTCACAACTTCATTGTTTTTAAAGTTAATTATTTTGTATTCACCCTGTCTAAGGGTTAATAAACAGTGTCCGTTCACGTTTGTGGTCAGTTCTAGACATGTGTTAGATCTGGCTTCTAACCTCTTTTTTTTCTGGTAAAAAATTGTGGTATATTGTAAAACTCGAATTAGCCTAACGACTGGTAGGAACCTGTTGATATAATCAAGCTTTTGAAACCGATCAAGAAAATAGAACGACTTCGCCCCGAACAACAAATACCAAATGACCGTTACTACTTTTGCATTTGCGTTGAAGTATAATGTTTTGTGGATATGCAGATACTTAAATTCTTTATCCCCCATACCAGCTCTCCTTTATAATTGATATTCCCACACAGGAAATTCTTAATAAAGAACAAGTCGATAAGTTGATCCCTTCACTATAAAATTCACGTTCATATTTATTAAAAGGGATACTCCTTTTGGTTCATTCTATATAGTAATAGTTTAGTTCTATATAAAGAACAAGTCAACAAAGACTTATAATTTTATGTAAATTTTATTACAAAATAAAGAAAGAGCTCTTCCCCTTAGCATTAGAGCTCTTTTTCATAAGCTTTATCTTTTCTCCACATCTCTCATAACCTCTGCAAAGTTTCCATCCTTTTGATCAAGGATTGCACTTGCTTCTTTAGCTCCGAGCTTTAATAAAAGCATGATAATCGCAACACGAACATCTCCCTTGGCCTTTTGACAAGCCTCTAATGCTGCTTCTTTATCAAAACCAGTGATTTCTTGCACAATAGCAACAGACCTCAGTCTAAGTTTTTCATTCGAAGCTTGCACGTTAATCATCAGGTTTCGATACACTTTTCCAAGCTTGATCATCGATGCTGTGGTGATCATATTCAAAACCATCTTTTGGGCTGTTCCTGCCTTCAAGCGCGTGGAACCTGTGACCACTTCAGGTCCAACTGGGACTTCGATCGGGTAGATCACGTTTTGTGATAAGGGGGAACCTGTATTACATGCGATTCCCGCTGTCGGTATCCCGAGTTTCGTCGCAGCATGAACAGCTCCTAAAACATATGGCGTTCTTCCACTTGACGCGATTCCGATCACCATATCCTTTTTCGTCACATGTTTGTGAACATCTGCCGCTCCTGTCTCAGCACTATCTTCGGCCCCTTCGATCGGGATACGAAGTGCACGATCACCGCCTGCGATGATACCGTTTACTAGATCATGCGAGACACCAAAGGTGGGCGGGCATTCAGAAGCATCAAGGACTCCAAGACGCCCGCTCGTACCGGCTCCAAAATAAAAGAGTCGACCGCCACTCTTCATCACATCGACAGCCCGATCGATGACCTTCTCAATCTGGGGCAAAGCCTTCTTCACCACTGAAGGTACACTGTGATCTTCTTCATTCATCAATTCGATGATCTCTAACGTCGAGAATTGATGAAGTTGTTCTGATTTTGTATTTCGCATTTCTGTATTCAAGTTGTTCACATCCGTCATATCTGTACCTCCATCAGGTATAGCTGTCCTCACATCGAATGATAGGACGACGTTAGATTTTTTTTCATTTGTTCAGTCAGTGCCCCTTTTGTTAGGAAAGCACAAATACATGCTCCCGATGCAGGGGATAGATCTGGAACGACCAAACGGTGGTTCAGACCGTTACATTGCACGTTTCTTTCGAACATCTTCCTGAATAGATCTGATTGAAACAAGCCTCCACTTAGTACGATCGATTCTGCATCATGCACAGCTTCTACTAATTTCCTTAAACTATCACAAGCATCCTCAAGAATAAATAACGCAGTATGATTCCGTTTGTTTCCTAGCTTTATAACGTACGCTGCAAGTGACGCGATTTTCAATCGCGGATAGGTGTCTTCATAAATACTAGTAATGATGTCTCGAACATCGTTCAACGCTAATGACGATAATATTCCCTCAATAAACCGCTCATCTTTTTCTCGTATGCCGTCATGCATCTCGGAAACTACTTTCAGCGCTTGTCGTCCGATCGCATACCCACTTCCATCATCTCCGAATAGGTATCCCCAGCCTCCAGCACGTACAGGTGGCTGACCACGAGTGATCGAGTAGGCGATCGATCCGGTCCCTGCGATGAGGACAGTTCCTTCCATAGAATATGTTCCGCTAGCAAGTGCCCCGTAGGCATCGTTTGTCACCATTATCGTTCCATTGAATTCTGGTAAACTTTCAAGAAGCCACTTCTTCCAGCGCTTCTGATCTTCTGCTCTGTCTCCTCCAGCTGCTGAAACATAGATCACGTCTACATCACTCTTTACAAGGTTACGAGTTAGCGGTTCGATCACCTGCTGTATTTCCTTACGAACTTCTTCTTCAGAGCGAGATTTGATATTCGTTGATCCTGAACGACTTTTCGCTACGATCGTTCCGTCTTCATTGCATAGCAAGGCTTCCGTTTTCGTTCCACCACCATCAATTCCGATAACATACGTTTTATTTGATCGCACCTTGGGTGAGTCCCTCCATAAATTGTTTTGAAGCAATGAAGAAGAGGACGATCATCGGCAGTGAAGCAAGGGTGAGACCGGCGAATAGCGCCCCCCAATCTGCAGAATACTCTCCGAAAAGGGAAAGCATACCGACTGGAATTGTTCTTTTTAAATCATCCGTAATGAAGATCAACGGAAAGAAGAAGTCGTTCCATGATTGGATGAATTGAATGATCATCACAGTTCCTAGTGCTGGTCTCATAAGAGGTAAGACGACGTTCCATAGAATGCGAAGGTTACCAGCGCCATCAATTCTCGCAGCTTCTTCAAGCTCGCGAGGCATTGTTCGGAAGAAACCTGTCAATATAAGAACGGATAGCGGAATCCCCGTTGCAACATACATGAAGATTAATGACCATAGTGAGTTTAATAGCTGCAAATCTTTCATCAAGATAAACAATGGGACGATTCCAAGCTTGATGGGAAGCATCATTCCCATAAGGAAGAAGAAGAAGATCATGTTATTCCATACAAACGTAAAACGGGCGATATAAAATGCTGCAAGAGACGATGTCACGAGTATGAGCGTCACGGAAACAACACTAACGAGAACGCTGTTCATGAAGTATGTCATGAAAGGAACCTGGTCTAGTAAACTTTTATACGTATCGAGCGTGAACGTCTCAGGTAACGAGAGCGGATTTGTAAAGATTTCAGAACTCGACTTAAAAGAAGAGAGGATCATCAATAGAATCGGATAGATGCTGATCGATGCGACTAAAAAAGCAAAAACATAGTAAAACGGCTTTGTCCAGATTGTATGATTCATCATATCCCTCCTATAGATCCACTTGTCTTTTCTGCATATACTTCAGGTACAGTGCCGTAAAGAACGCGATGAAAATAAATAGTACGACTGCGAGAGCTGAGCCTAGACCGACCGCAGTAGTAGAGCCGCCTGCCGAACCGCCAAATGCCAGTCGATAAAAATAAACGGCGAGCGTATCCGTAGAGTGGTAAGGTTCTCCTTGTGACCCTTGCATCGCGTAGACGAGTTCGAACGCTTCAAACGACTGAATGAACGTTAACACCGTCATAATCATGATCGAAGGTACCATGAGCGGTAAAACGATTCGTCGAATCATCGCAAAACCACTTGCCCCATCAAGCTTTCCTGCCTCGAAAAGCTCTTTCGGAATCGATTGAAAACCGGCAAGAAAGATTAGGACTCCAAAGCCAAGTCCATACCAGCAGTTCACGAGAATGATTGAAATGAGCGCCGTATCGGGGTCTCCGAGCCATGCCTTCTGCAGGTGTTCAAGACCTACTTTTTCTAATACGACATTCAACGCACCATAGTTCGGATTGAGGATCAGCTTCCAAAGAAATCCTACTACGATGACGGAAAGCAGACGAGGTAAGAAGTACGCGATTTTTAGAAACTCAGAACCTCGCACTCTTTTATAAATGATATAAGCAAGAATGAAAGCAAGACCGTTTTGAAATATCATTTGAAGGACAAAATACAGGATGTTGTGACCAAACGCATTCCAAAACAAGTCTGAAAACGGTTGAAGGGTGAAGAGGTCCTTAAAGTTCTTAAACCCTACGAATTCTCCCCTCACGATCCCGTTCCAATCGAAGAAACTGTATGTAAGTGCTGCAAACAAAGGATACACAATAAACAATCCATAAATAATCAAGGCGGGAATAGGGAAAAGGTGAATGGTCCACCTTTTCCAGTTCCGTTGCTTTTTTATCGTCACAGGTGTATGCATTGCTGGCTTCATATTCTCCGCCCCTTATCGATTATTTTAAAGGTTCATACCAAGACTTCGCGCTATCTTGAACAGCATTTGCAACATCTTCAGGTGACCGCTCACCTAAATACATGCCTTGAAGTTCAGTTTCAATAACTGATTTTGTGGAAGGATTTCCTCCAGCAAAATGAACGAGCATCATGTAAGGCGTTGACCTCTCTTCTACGGCTTTTCCGAGATCATTCACAAGCTGATCATCAGATGAAATACCAGGAATGGCACTGATCATCTTAAATTCTTCTGTGAACATTTCACCGAATTCCTCTGTCGTCATAAATTGAAGGAATTTCTTTGCGGCCTCTGTGTTTTCTGAGTTAGCATTGATAGCATAAGATCCGTCTACCCATGTTGTGATGGTCGGTTCCTTTCCAACGGCAGATGGCATCGGGAAGAAGCCTAGCTCAAGGTCAGGATTCATTTCACGAAGCACTTCGATTTCCCAGCTTCCTAATGGGAACATCGCAGCGTCTCCTGTAAAGAACATCGTACGAATATCTTCCATTCCAAGACCTTCATAGTTTTCAGGGAAAAATTGCTTCAATTCATCCATCGCTTCGATCGAACGGTTGAACTCTTCACTTGAGAAGTCGGTCTCACCAGCCGTGACATTATCAACAAATTCGTTCGCCCCGTAGTGTGCCGGGCCAATAATACCGTGGGAAAGTGATAGGAGCCATCCTTCCTTCGTTCCAAGAGAAATAGGCGTGTAGCCTTCGTCTTGCAACGTCTTATTCAGCGTCATAAACTCTTCCCACGTTTGTGGCTCTTCAAGACCTAGCTCTTCGAAAATCTTCTTATTGTAAAACATTTGCGTTGTACTGATATTTAAAGGTACGCCATACTGCTTATCGTCTGTTCCTTTTGAAGCAGCAAGTGTTTCTTCTGGATACTGATCGAGTCCTTCTAATCCATCAAGCGGTTCGAGATACCCTGCATCAGCTAGCTCAATTCCGGGCGCATACGGACGAAGGTGGATGATGTCTGGACCTTCACCGCTTTGGAGAGCCGTGTTTAGAATCGTGTTATACTCCGTATTTTTAGAAGGGTTAAATTCTACCGTAATATCTGGGTACTCTTCGTTAAATTTCTCAATCACCTTTTCATAGCTTGCTTTGTCTTCCGTTCTCCAACTGCCGATCGTTAACGTTGTCCCGTCCTCACCGCCGCTTTCACTACCTGTATTCGAGCTGCTGCAGGCCGAAATGACTAGGATGATCGCCAAGAATACAAACGCTTTCATTTTCTTCATACCATTACTCCCCCTTAATAAAAGTTGAATGAATCAAGGAATGTAGATGAGGTCGAATCACCTTCATATTATGTTTTCTTCCATAGTGAACGATGTTCGTCAAAAACGTGACGACGAGGTATTCGACTGGATCAACCCATAAACTTGTTCCTGTAAAACCGGTATGGCCGAAGCTCCCGATCGACCACCTCCCTCCACACGAAAGGTTGGCTCCTTTCCCGCTCCACACTTCAAATCCTAACCCTCTGTTACCTACTACATGTTTCTGAGCTTGTCGTATTCTCTTCTCTGATAGCACAGTTTGCCGCTCTGGATAAAGAAATAGACTACCGAATTTCCCAACATCATTTGAAGTTGAAAACAGTCCAGCGCTTCCGCTTTCTCCACCTAGGTGTAAGGCTTTTTCATCATGAACGACTCCCTGAATGTAAGAGCCATCGTACGTTTCTGTAGATGCAATATTAGTTTGATCTGTAGGATGAAAGCCAGTGGACTCTAACCCCCACGGACGATACAGATACGTATCTGCGAATGTTGAGAGAGATAATCCGCTTATTCTTTCAATCACTTTTCCAAGCAAAATCATGCCTGAATCGCTATAAAGGACTTTTTCACCCGGCTTATGAAGAAGAGAGAGTGCAGTGATTTCTTCAAATACCGGACGCCACTCGCTTCTGTTCATACGTTTCAGATCAGCGGCAAGTCCGCTTGTGTGAGTAAGGGCGTGTGAAATTGTTACTTCTTTGTGTTTGAACTCTGGTATGTAAGTCTGGATGGAATGGTCTAGTTTTAGTGAGCTGTTGTCTAACAGCCAAAGAATTGAAGGTAGTGTCGCCATGACTTTTGTCAGAGAAGCGACATCGAATTGTGTGGTTTTCGTGATAGTAGATAAGTTGTTTTGACGGTCATGGTAGGTTCCATAAGCTTTGTGAAAAACGGTTCTACCGTGATGCTGAACGTGTAACGTGGCGCCTGGCAGTTCACCATTGTCGATCAGCTGTTGGAGATACTGATCAAACATGCTTCTTTGCATCCTCTAACGCTTTCCGAGTTCGCTCGAGTGCAGCGACACTATCACTATAGCTCCTGCTAGTAAGACCAACATAAAGGATGTCGATCACATTGAGTTGCGAAATACGTGAGCTCATTGCACCGCTTCGAATGCTCTTTTCAAGTGAGCTCGTAAAAAGTTTGATATCAGCAAGTTGAGACACAGGATTCGTTCCATACTTCGTAAGCGTAATGACAGTCGCACCATTTTCTTTCGCAATCGACAATGACTGAATAATATCGTTTGTTTGACCGGAATAAGAAATACCGAATACCACATCTTCTTCACTAAGGTTCGCGCTGATCGTTCCTTGTGTATCATAGTCGGTTGCGGCTTCACACCAGCGATTGATACGAGAAAGCTTTTGTTTAAAATCTTGTGCGATCAGTCCTGATGCTCCAATGCCGTATAACGCGATCTTCCTTGCTTTTCCAAGCACTTCGATCGCCTTCTCCACCTCGTCACGTGATAATACTGAAAGGGTATCATTGATGGATTGGATGTTATTGTTCGATATATTCGCGATGAAAGAATCGACAGTACCGTCGATTGAGATTTCTTGATAAGAGTTACTGCTGTGCTTCGTAGCAAGATCACCAGCGATGCGCAGCTTTAATTCCTGAAATCCCTTGTAGTTTAGCGTTCTAGAAAGCCGAATGATCGTCGCTTCACTAACTTCAGTCCGATGTGCAAGTTTTTGAATGGAAAGATTAATCACTTCCTCTGGGCGATTAACAATATATTCTGCTACTTTTCGTTCTGAAGGTTTAAGTGAGGCCATCGATTCTTGAATACTGATTAATCCCCCGTTCATCATTCACCCTCCTTTTTGATAGAATTTTCTAATAAGTTTATTCTAGTGTATCAAGTTTTATTTATTATTCAACTACTTTTTATGAAGTTTTATTACAAAATACAAGAAAAAGCACCCGCAAGTGCTTGCTGCGAGTGCCTTTCTACGTTATTTATACAGTAAATAATTCTTTCTAACTTTTTTAAAAGCTTTCAGATCATCTTCCCATTTCTCCTGCATCTCTTCTACACTTTCTCCTTGCTCGATCGCTTCACGTATCCATCCATTCCCAACAAGTAAGTCGAAGAATGAAATGCCGCTGCTGTTTTCTGCTCTGAACTCAAACTCTTCAGGGTATAAATCGTGAATCGTTTTTACGAGGCTAATACCAGTAATAACCGGTTCAAATTCTTCTTTATCCGTAACATGAAGTTGAACCCCGTGTGATAGGTTTCCAGCATGCTTCGAGAAAGAAGGTGTAAAGGACGCCGCTCTAAACTCTACTCCCGGTAAATCGAGACGGTTTAATTCAGAAGCGAGTTCTGTTGATTGAATAAAAGGTGCTCCGATCAGCTCAAATGGCTTTGTTGTTCCGCGTCCTTCCGATACGTTTGTTCCTTCAATCAATGCCGCTCCTGGGTAGACGAGTGCTGTGTCTAACGTCGGCATATTAGGCGATGGCAGTACCCACTCGAGTTCTGTATCATCATAGTACATATTCCGGTCCCAGCCTTCCATTTCAACGACAGTTAAATCTGCGCCGATGCCAAACTCATTGTTGAATAGCTTCGCAAGTTCTCCGACCGTCATACCGTGACGCAGTGGAATTTCATATTTGCCTACGAAAGAAGAATAGTCATCGTTTAGAACTGGTCCTTCAACCGCTTCTCCGCCAAGTGGATTCGGACGGTCTAGAACGATAAATTCAATGTTGTTTTCTTCTGCTGCTTCCATCGCATACGCCATCGTATAAATGTACGTATAGAAGCGAGTCCCCACATCTTGAATGTCAAAAAGCAACACATCGATGCCTTCTAGCATTTCTGGTGTAGGTTTTCGAGTCTTTCCATAAAGGCTATAAACAGGAAGTCCAGTCTGCTCATCCGTGTAAAATTCCACGTACTCGCCGGCCTGCGCACTTCCTCGAACCCCATGCTCAGGTCCATAAAGAGCAGTAAGGTTCACGTCTGCGTCATTATGAAGACGATCGACGATGCTAGTCAACTCTTGATCGACTCCAGTTGGATTCGTGATCAAGCCAACGTTTTTCCCTTCGATCAAATCTTTTTCTTCATCTAGAAGCACTTCTACTCCAAGTTTAAAATCGTTGTGCTTCTTTTTATGATGGCCATGTTTATTTCCTTTACCCTCGCTATCAGCTAAAGCAACCGAAATACTAGACATAACAAGAACAGACATCAAAAGCATGACAAACCATTTTTTCATACGTAAAACTCCTCCCCCGGGAGAGAGCGGAAGGCTCTCTCAGATTAGTTTAGTATGTTAAACCGTGGCCAAATGGATAGAGAACGTCATTTTCATTCGCTCCTGGAATCGTTACAGGAAGCTTTCCTGAAGGTGTGTTCTCACCAAAGATGGCTGCAGCCGTCGCTTCAAAACTTGCTGTTCTGAAACCGTATTGTGCAAGGTAACTATCGATTTCAGGATAAGCCATGATGTCATATGGATTACGTATTCCAACCCCAATTAGTTCTGCTTCTGATGTTTCCATCAAGTGATTGACGAGTTTCATTTGTGGATGGTCTTCTGAACGAGTTCCAACACTGTACGTATACGTCCCGACAATGATCTTATCAGCCGATTCAACGACTTCACGCTGTTCTTCTGTTAATTCGTAATTCGAAGCGAGGCTGATCACCGTTGCATTTGGCTGATGCTTTTTAACTGCCTCTCCTAGAGAATCAATAAAACTTCTCCCCAACACGACAACGTTTTCGTCACTTTGTTTTGTAAGAGGAAGGACGTTTTCATTCTTAATAAGTGTGATGGATTTTTCTGCTGCAGTTTTTTCAACAGCTTTGTGCGCATCTGATCCAACCGTTTCTTTAGCTTTTTGAATTTTTTCATCTACGTTTTCGGGATCCTCTGATTTAATGATCCCTCTATTTACTTTCAATGTTAAAATTCGTTCGACAGACGCTTCGATTCTTTCATTAGAAATTTCCCTAGATCGAACTGCTTCTAGTAACCCATCAGCCACTTCAGGTAAGCCAACCGGCATCAACACGATATCGGTGCCTGCTTTCACAGTACGAACTGCAGCATCGACAGCACCAAAATGTTCAACGATCGCACCCATGTTCATCGCATCTGTGATGATGACGCCTTCATGACCCATCTCTTCACGCATCAGTCCAGTCAACACTTTTTCGGATAACGTAGCTGGCAATGAGATCTCTTCACCATCTTTTTTGGATATCACTTTTGTGTCATCGATTTTCGGAAAAGTTACGTGTGCGGTCATAACGGCATCGATTCCTGCTTCCATCGCCTGCTGAAACGGATAAAGCTCTACCTTCTTTAGACGCTCCTTGTCATGAGGAACTTCAGGCAATCCGAGATGAGAGTCTACCGCTGTGTCCCCGTGACCAGGAAAATGCTTTGCTGTTGCTGCCACTCCAGTTTCCTGAAGTCCTTTTATATAAGCTATCCCTTGGTCCGCAACAAGCTCTGGATCTTCGCCATATGAACGTACGCCTATTACAGGGTTGTCAGGATTATTGTTCACATCGAGCACTGGAGCTAGGTTCATGTTAATGCCAAGAGAAGCAAGTTCCTCACCGATTACGCGCCCAACATCCTGTGTCACTTCTTCAGATCGTGCTGCGCCGAGAGCCATGTTTCCTGGCATATCAGTGCCAGATTGAAGGCGCGTTACAATTCCACCTTCCTGGTCGATCGTCATCAACAATCCATATTTCTCAGACGCTTCCTGGTAATCAGATACGAGCTTAGCTGTTTGCTCTGTCGTTACAACGTTTTCTCGAAACAAAATGACTCCACCAAGATGATAGTCCTTCACCTGCTGCTCGATCTCAGGCAGCATTTCCGTCACATTTTCACCGTTCCATTTTCGATAATCCGGCATCAACATCTGACCGACCTTTTCTTCTAGCGTCATCTTATTGATGGCATGTTGGATAATGTCGTACTTCATTCCTTTTTCTTTGATTAGCTTCGGAGACTTCGAACCATGAATGGCAATGCGATCGCGATCGTTACCATCTGAAACGTAAATAAACGTGCGACCAGGATGATCCTTCAGCGTCACCTTTCCAGTCTTATCAACAGACGCCACATTTTTATTTGAAGAGTGCCACGTGAGCTCGTCTGATGTTTTCATAAAATGACCGTCGTCATAAATGTGAAGAGCACCTAACTGAATTGTCTTCCCTTCAACGTTTGTTTCTACTTCAGGAACATTTTGCATAATGATCAAATCGGTCTGTCCTTCATCCTTCTTTGCTTGAGCTTCACTAGGATTCATCCAGCCTTGCGACACGATCAATGCGAATGCTAATAAAAAAACGAAGTTTCGCTTTAATTTCCTAGGCATGACTTCCCCTCCTATTTTATGAATATCAATATGAGCGTTTCATCCACTCATCACTTGTGAGATGGAGACGTTCTCCGTTCAGTTCTACCTCATCGACATACCATCCTCGTTTATTAACAGAGGAATCCGTATCATAAGAAAATCGGATATAGTTTGTTCCTTCTGGTACCATCAGCTGTTTCTTTTCCCACTGATCACTATTGCCAGTAAGCTCCGTTAAAGCTGTCCAATTTGCTCCATCATTGGAAACTTCAATTTTTCCTACATCATAGTTTGCTTCCAATTGATACCATGTATGAAACGATAATGTAGAATTTTTGTTCACATCGATATTTGCAATAAGGTGCTTTACTGCTTTGTCACCATAACCTGCAAACCACGGGTCAGCTTTCTTCGGCATGTCTACTGGGATGGCATCTGCCACCTGTCTTGCAAAAGCTCTCCTTGTGGGAGATGTTGATACCGTATCTCTCGTAGGGTGAACGCGGTTTGTTAAAAGAATCGCGATCGTTTGATTCGATGGACTGATGACAAGAGACGTACCTGTGTAGCCTGTATGTCCAAGGGTCGTGCTTTCAGTCAGCGCATCCATGAACCATCCTTGCTGAAGTTCAAACCCTAATCCATGATCGTCACCTGGAAACTGTGGTATGCGATTTTCGGTAAGTAGGGCTACTGTTTCCGGTTTCAGTATCCGTTCACCCCCGTAACGCCCATCCATCAAAAACATATGAGCGAACTTGGCAAGGTCTGTTGCCGTTGAAAAAACCCCAGCATGACCGGCTACTCCATCTAAAGACCAGGCATTCTCATCGTGTACCTCGCCCCAGACGAGTCCACGATTTGTCCATGGCTGGTATTCTGTTGCGGCAATGCGGTTCTTTAATTGTGGGTCAGGATTGTAAAACGTATCATTCATACGAAGGGGCTCTGTGATAGTCTTTTGCACATACTCATCAAGACGCATGCCAGATAACTTTTCAATTAGGGCACCGAGCGTAATCATGTTGAGGTCGCTATATGTATACTCTGTACCAGGCTCTGATCGAAGCGGGTATTCTAACACATACTGCATCCGTTCTTCCCGATTTCCATCGATGGTATACAAAGGAACCCAAGGTTTGAACCCAGAAGTATGTGTCATGAGTTGCTCGATGGTAACGCTCTCTTTTCCGTTCGCAGCAAACTCAGGGATATACTCAGCTACCGGATCATCGAGTTCGAACATTCCTTTTTCATAAAGCGTCATCGCAGCAGTTGTAGTGAAGATTTTACTGATTGAAGCGAGGTCAAAGATCGTATCTTTCTCCATCTTTAGAGGGTCATCCATTTCAGTAAACGAATCATCAGTATACCGAGCTTGATACCCGTAGGCTTCTTCTTTCACGATATGCCCTCGCCTTGCAACGAACGCTACCGCTCCTGGCATGACTTGCTCTTCGATCGCTGTCTCTAAAACATCATCGATCTCGTTCAATGGTTCAACACGCATGCCTGCTCCTCGAACTGATCCTTTGTGAAGTACTGCAGAAGTAGGTCCCGGCTCCCCCCAAGAAAAGACAGGGTGAACTTTCTCAGAAGACTGATGCTGATTATGTTTCCCTTTTGTTTCGATCGTCGGACCCTTCGCGTCTGCCTCTATACCAGGTAGTAATAAAGAGGTTCCAAGTACGGTGGATAAAACAATAGACATCGTCTTTTTTCTCATTTGCTCCTCCTTTTTACATAAATGAAATGCGTCAAAACCCCTAATAAGTAAAGAGTAACGCTCTTCCATTATAGTCGTCTATACCACCTTAGTACTGCATGGGAGGAAATAGGTGGTTTTTAGAGGACTATATATCTATGAGATTTGAATTATTTTTGAATATTGTGACATTTTAGAGCTAAACTGTATGAAACTTTATTACATGACAAAGATCGGGTGGTGCCAGGCACCACCCGATCTTTTCTATGCACGTAACGCACCAACTAGCAATCGCCAAAACCCTTCATAGTCAAGCTCCGTTGCAAACTTTACGTTCGGCTCTCTACCTGTCACATGCAAACGGTCAACGCACGTAGTTCCGTAGGTGTACGTTCCTTCCGTCTCTATATCAACTCGCACCTTCTCAAAATCAAAGATCGTTTCATCGATTAAGTACGCAACTGTACACGCGTCATGGATCGGTGCACCGTCAAACCCAAACACCTCTTTGTACGTGGTAGAGAAATAGGCTAATAGCTCACTTACAAGATTCGAAACAGGATTTCCGATTTCAGAGATTTGTTTCAAAATCTCTTCAGTTGCTATCGTTTGGTGCGTAATATCGAGACCGAACATCGTCACAGGTACCCCGCTATTAAATACGATCTCAGCAGCTTCCGCATCGACATAAATATTAAATTCAGCCGTTGGCGTCCAGTTTCCAAAAGTCCCTCCACCCATCACGACGATTTCTTTTATTTTTTCTGTGATGAGTGGTTCTTTCTGAATAGCTAAAGCGATGTTTGTAAGTGGTCCTGTCGGAACAAGGTAAAGGTCTCCATCTGAATCCATCACTTTTTCAACGATTAAATCTACTGCGTGTTGATCACTAACTTCTTTTCTCGGAACATTAGGAAAATGTGGCCCATCGAGACCTGTCTTACCGTGAATCGTAGGTGCGATTTCTCTTTCTCGAATGAGGGGCTCGGCTGCACCTTCCGCAACAGGAACATCTAACCCTAAGATGTCACACATTCTTAGAGCATTTAGCGTCGTTTTTTCCACTTCCACATTTCCGGCGACAGTCGTGATCGCTTCAAGTTGAATGTGCGGGTTGGAAGCGGCAAGGATCATCGCGATGGCATCATCGTGACCCGGGTCACAGTCTAGTATGATTTTCTTCGGGTTTAGCATCTGTATAGTTCCTCCTTTTTATAAAAAAAAGCAAACCCTGATCGCTCAAAAGAGATCAGGGTTTATTCATTATTTAATAGACTCATAAACTAGATTCGCGATATCCTTCGATAATCCTCCAGTGCTTGGGTAAGAACCACTTTCTAACGGACCGTTATTTTGTTTGTTGGTCAGTACGATAATTTGCAAATCGTATGCTGGATCGAAAATCACTTGCGTCCCAGTAAAGCCTGTATGACCAAATGCACGTTCAGAGTGCCCTTCACCCATGTACCAGCTTTTATTCAATTCAAATCCGTATCCTTGTCCAAATCGCTGAGGTTTCGTGAAAGTAGAAAGAGTAGATTCATTATACAATGTGGTTTTCCCGTAACTTCCACCATTCAGCATCGTTTGCCCAAGAACAGCGAGATCACGGGCCGTCGAGAATAGTCCCGCGTGCCCAGCTACTCCACCATTCGCATAAAAGCTATTACCATCGTTTACTTCTCCAACAAGCGTGTACTGACGCCAATCTGAAAAGTCATCTGCTTCTTCAGGGACGTAGTAACCGAAGTTCGGATCATCGATCATCTTATATTCAAAGGGATTTCCCCATGACGTAGCAGCAATCTTTTTATCAA
Source organism: Anaerobacillus sp. ABR4_321 (assembly GCF_056158505.1). NCBI lineage: Bacteria > Bacillati > Bacillota > Bacilli > Caryophanales > Bacillaceae > Anaerobacillus > Anaerobacillus sp. ABR4_321. The sequence continues at coordinate 1,167,144 of NZ_JBSWTK010000001.1, read as the reverse complement.
GTTTATCAGGAGGAGTGAACATCGTATCCTTCATTTTAAGAGGGCCATATACCTCTTTCATAAGGTATTGGTCTAAACGCTGACCAGTTACGTGCTCAATAATAAATCCTAACGTCATGAAACTAAAATCACTATAGCGTCGATCTGTACCTGTTTCGTACTCTAAGGACATGTCCGAAATAGTCTCAAGAACGTCTTCAGAATCTTCAGCTTCTAAATAAGTAGGCTGCCAAGGTGTTAAACCAGATGTATGCGTTAATAGGTCAGCAACTGTGACGTCTTCCTTACCATTCTGTCCGAATTCAGGTATGTATTCCGTCACGCGATCATCAACAGAAATTTTCCGCTCGCTTACTAGCTTCATAATCCCTTGGGTCGTACCCATTACTTTCGTCAGGGAAGCAAGGTCGAACATCGTTTTTTTCTTCATCTGACGGGGGTGGTCGAGTAACGTCCCCATATCATACTTCTGTGCATAGCCATAGGCTGACTCTTTCACGATCGTTCCGTCCTTCGCGATTAAAACGACCGCCCCTGGCGTTACCTCATTTTCAATTGCGTCTTCGACAACGTTGTCGATCTCATCTAAGGCGTTCATATCAACACTTTTTGCACTCCCATGCCTAAGCTTATCACCGTATCCCTTTGCGTTAGCAGACTGAAAAGGAATACTGGTAATTAACGTAACGACCAGTAGCATCACAACTACCTTTCCTACTTTCACACTAGCCTCTCCTTTCCAAATGCACGATTTCTGGATTTTTCGAATGTAACCCTCGTACAAGTGCAACGTTCGCTCGAGTGACAAATACTTGCGTTCGAAAAGCATAAACGGCGGTATCCCCAACAGAAACCGGTGTTCCTCGCTCAAGCCTTCCATAATAATCGATATACTCGGATGGCATAGGCTTTTCTTTTAAAAAAGTACGAAAGATGGTTTCAGGGTTATGTCCTACATATGCGCCCGTCACTTTCCCCCGCTCATAAAACCCGCCTCCAAGAACGTAAACATTGTCATCATCTTGATGGGATACTTCTGAAAGATAGATGATCGCTGGCCTCTCAGGAAGAGTGCGAACCGCATGAAGGGGAGTTGTCCCCGTCAACGCATGGCCAGGCTCACCATGGGTGATGCCTGCTCGTTTCAGCATCGGGATGGTTTCCGTACTCGTCGCACTCGGTCCGTTTACCTGTGTGATCGTGAAACCCGCTGACTCTAATTTTTCCTTCGCGTTTAGAAGCGTTTCTAAGTTTTTCGTAAACGTCATCTCTCCTCGATCATCATCCATCAACAGTAGTGGAAATGACGTGATGCCGACGACCTCAATTCCAGGAAGATCTTGTAGAATTAAGATTTCTTCATCGAGTCGATCTAAATGAAACCCACCCCATTGACCTGGATAGATGGTATCACCATCTTGAACAACACGAAGGAGAACGTCCTGCTTCCTCCCTAACCTTACCGCAGCATCCGATACCTGTTTGGCTCGTTCTATTGTAAACACGGTCACAACTTCAGGGTTAAACGAAAGGACATCTTCCCACTGGTTCTTCCCAGGTTGCACGAGGTGCCCCACATTCCCAAGTGCAACCCCTGATTTGTGAAGTCTCCTCGCTTCTTCAAATTCAACCGCTACTGCTTTCTCGATTCCATGTTCAGCAATCCATTTCCCTAGCTCACCCATCCGACCGAGCTGCTTACTCATAAAATATAATGAGAACTCATTCTCTTCAGCTGCACGAGCCATCTGTTCCACGTTCTCCGCTACGGTATCGAGGTCGATGACATACGTATTGGGAGGAAGCTCTCCAGTTTGATGGAGGTTAACACCAGTCTTTATGAGCTCTGGATTCCTTTCCTTCGTAAGTGTTAGAAACAATCACAGCACCTCCCGTTTAATCTACTACAACTCCTCCATCACGTTGTTCAGAATTTCAACAACCGTATGCGCGCCTGCTTTCATCGGATTGATCCTCAACCCATAGTCTAAGAGATTCGGGTTATTCTCTAGAAAACTACCAGACACGCGATAGATCATCGGTACGAGCTCATATCGTGATTCCGCCCCGACCGGGTACGTCGCAGCTCCGAATGTTTTACTTCTCTCGATGACGTTTTTTGCAACAGGGTCGATCAACTCGACGATGACATTCTTTGATTGAGAGTTCGTGATGGTAGCATTCTTCACGCCTGAAACTGCCCCTCGATTTAACAGCTCGCATAAGTGATCGACTTGCTCACTTTGAATGGCAAAAGATACAGGAGCAAACGGAATGGCACGGAGCAGCTCCATCGCTTCAGGACCTTGCACCTGGCTTCCTCCTGAATAATTCCTTTGATGGACAATTTCGATCGCATCCTTTTTCCCTACGATGACACCCACACCTTCTGGACCTAGCAGCTTAAATCCTGAAAAGGTTGAATAATCTGCCCCAAGCTCAACGCCGATCTTTGGCATTTTTAACGCACAGTAATTATCATCGACCACAACATCGATCGTTGGATTCACTGATTTGACCGTTCGGATCACCGCTTCTAGTGAATACGTATCGTTCGGTTGCTGCCGCGCGTGCTGTACGTAAAAGACCTTTGCTTTTGTTGAAGAGGCTATTTCTTTAACAGCATCCAACTTATTGAAATCGACCTGTAGAGCTTGAAGCCCCAACATACGAAATGTTTCCTTTGTTGTCGTATATATTGGAGCCGAATGGACGATGATCTCGTCCCCCGGACCTAACAAAGCACTCAACAGAGAGCGAATGGCTCCCGTACCAGATCCCCTGACGAGTGCACCATGCTCAACGTTAAAAACATCGGCAAAAACACGTTCTACTTTTGCAGTAGTTTTCGGGCGTTTGTAGGTTGGATGGAGCCCACGATCGCCGTCCTGAAACATGTCGTTATCTGTAAATTCCTTTGTCATTCGATCGACGATTTTAAATTGATAGCGCTTGGCTTCCTCAATGGCCATTTGATCTAAAACGGATGCTACATCAATCATGAGCAAACCACCTTCTGACAAAAAGCACGTGCGGGATTTTCAATAAGAAGCATGTTCATGTCACGATCAGAAAAACCATGCTCTTTTAAAAGTGGCACAAACGAATTGAGCACGTAATAGTAGCCGATTCCTCCGTACTTATGCCAGTGAGATTTTCTAGTTAAGTCAGCAGATAGAAGAATACGAGATCCAAACCCTCGTTCGAACAAATATTGAAGCGATTGAAGACGCTCCGTGTCGGGACGATAATTGTTTTTTCCAATCGTATCGAACGCGACATACGCTCCTGCCTCTAAAACGGCAAGAATGCGAGCATCATCTGTATTGAGGTCCTGGTGTCCGATGATGAGCTGCTCCATATCGAGTCCAAGTTTTAAAAAGAGCTCAACCTGCTCGACACCCATCGTACCGAGGGTTGTATGGGTCGTGACTGGCAATCCACTTTCGATCGCCGCAACGCCAGCACCCATCAGCAGCTCCCTTTCAATCGGCTTAATTTCATTGTGACTGCTGCCGATCTCACCAATAACGCCAGGGTACACCTCTGTTCCATCGATGCCATAACGAATTTCATGAAGCATATGCGAAGCAAAATCATCACGGTTCCAAGACGACGACCGGGTCGGAAGAAATGGGTCTTTATAAAAACCAGTACTCGCGATAATGTGGACACCCGTCGCTTCACTAAGTTTCTTTAAAAGTGATGCATTTCTACCCATCCCCTCATTTGTGACTTCAACCATCGCTTGTCCCCCAGCGAGTTTGAAACGACGAAGTTCTTCTTCCATGCCTCCAACGTCGTCAAGGATGGTGTCGGGATCATTTTTTATTCGTGAGAGATCGATACAAAGATGTTCATGAGCCGCGCATACACCTAATTCTGACGAAGAAATCTTACCGGTTACAGTTTGAATCATCGTGAATCCACCTTCCTTTTTACAGCTGCATGATACCAAGTAACACGAGAATATTTGCAAGAATTCCTACAGCGATCGCTCCGATTGGGCCAACTGCCATCCTCACTATCGGACGACCTGCAATTTCATTCAATAAGTAAAAACCAGCGATAATGAAGAAACCGAGGCCAGGTGCAATCGCATTCGCCGCATTCGCTCCACCGATCAAGAGTGCCACTTCTAATAGACGCGTCATCGCCGTACGAATGTTTTCACCCGACTGGCGAACACCTGGATACTTATCGAGAAAACGCGCTACTTTGCTAAGTAGCATGACTTCTAGAAAGATCGTAATGGCTCCAGCTACTAAAGCGACCCACACATTTGGAACGAGTAAGCCTACGACAAAAACAATGGTAAATCCGACGGGACCATACACGCCCGTTGCGATCGCGGTACTCGCCACGAGAGGAATAAAACCAAGCGCACGAGCTCCTGCTGCAATCGCACCGTCCGTTACTTTTCCTTCAGCGATTAAATTAAGTGAAATCGGATCACCCGCCATGATCAATAGATTCGTAGCTGCAGCGATCAGTCCACCCATGATCATAAAATACACAACGTGTTTCTTAATACGGTTCACCCGTTCACTAAAAACGGAAGCAAGATCGATCCCACTTCCTTCTGAATCTGACTTCTGACGCACAGCATAGGTGATCAAGAAGATCATGCCTGCGATCAGCGCCATTCCTTCCTGGTTCAACGTGACGGCTGTGCCGCCAAACGTCAAGACACCGCTTTCATTTAACCAAACGGCTAGCTGTCTCACGATTGCCGAAACGATAAACGTGAGTACACCTTTTTTTACACTAAACTGTAAGGCAACAGCGAGGGCTGGGAACGCCATGAACGTTACGACTACGGGTGATCCTACCTGCCCCATCGCATCGAGAAAGTTCAGCGGCAGTTTTTCAAAGAGAGCTACAAATCCTTCTAACCCTACTAATAACCCTGCACCATAGGCACCACCAATAACTGCAGCCACTGGTGTACCCCACTTGTTTCTTGGTGTCATCAACCCAATGATGTCTGTTCCGAGGAGAATACTATGTATCAAAATAATGCTTGCTGTGATCGTAAATGGAATACCAAATCCGATAACGAGTCCAAAACTCATCGCAAAGGCTGTGACACCGAGCTCTTTACGCCCCATACGACCTTCCGTGTTTTCTGGTACGATCGGCCGCAAGCCATCATTGAAAACAGCCAGGTTCAAATTCGCCAAAACCGCCGCCATCGCACCGATCAGTATAATGAGCACCATTTCCATCATGCGATTCTCCTTTCAGATTATCGTGCTTTAATCGCCTTCATAATCATAGGTACGGCCGTTTCGATGTGATCGGATGTAAAACCGAAAGCTTTCTTCCCTGCTTTTACAGCTTCATTGATCTTCTCCTCATTTGGCTTACGTCCCGGCATAGATACTGTCACGCACTGTGGCTTCCCTACGATCGCGATCGCCATGGCTAACGCGCCGCCACCACCCGTATGACATGCTCCAACGTAATAATCTGCTTGCCCTGTCTTTACTGCCATCGCAGCTTCAACATCCGATTTGATCGATGTCTCGACTCCTTCTGGTCCATACTCTTTTACGAGTGCTTCTACCTCTTTTTTATCAACTTGACCACCGATTACAATTTTCATTGCGATTGATCCTCCTTCAATTCTTGAAAAATAGATACATAGTGAATCTTTAAAAATGCGATTTCTGCTGGAGGAAGCTTTTCCCCCCAAACTGTTTCCACCCACTTGATTTCATCTAAAGCCGACTGCACGTGCTCATTTTTGTCCACCTCTGAAACTAATACCTCAGCCGGTTGATCGATTTTTTCTCCTCTAGACATTCGGGTGAGCGCTGTGGCAAGATGCGTCACAAGCATTTCAAGCTTGTTCTGAGGAAGATCAGTAGACTTACTTATTAACCGTTGTACAGCTTTTTCCGCTATCAGCGCCGCTTCAGGGCTTATCACTTTTCCCTCTTCCAGAATGTTGAGTCGCTCATTAATCGTCGTCAATGCATATAACCTCCAATATACAATATTTAGTATATTTGTTCCGTGATTAAGTGACGTTCTACTCTTAATACCTTGGATAACGTTTTCTATCTTCAACCTGCTGTTGAATGCGAATAACATTACTCAATGAAAGCTCACTTAAAAACTCATAAAGTTCGCTTCGATCTCGGTGTAGGAGCAAGCAAGCCTCGTTTACTTTTCTACTGATCTCAACAGCTTTTTGTGAGCGAAAAGCTCTTTTTCCTAAGCCTTCAGAGAGTGCAGTTTCATCTTTATTCCATACAGCAGCATCGATCTCGTGGTTTTTGAGCATCTCCATCAACTGCATATAATTCACTTCGACGAGCTCAACATCTAACCCTTCGACTTCATATTGCGTCATCATATGCTGGTCCGCTGAAGAGTAGTCGATCCCAACTCTCATCCCAGGTTTGATTTCAGTAACCTTGCGATCTGCAAAAAGAATTTCATGACCAGAAACATAGGAATAATTCCCGAAGGATTTCACGATTTCAACAGCGTTTGTTTCTTCAATCGCAAACTCCGCTGCAAGGCGTGACACGATTACAAAATCATACCTGCCTTCCTTCAGTGCGTCGATTCTATTCGATGACCCTCTCATGAATGCCAAATTAAAAGGGATTTTCATATCCTCAAACACTTGCACGAGCCCTGTTGCTAACCCTTCATATTTTCGTGAATATGGTAGCGGCATCGCACCCATAACAGCGCCAAGACCCGCAACTTCCCAAAGCAATTTCTTGTTCGTCTTAACCAGAAATGTCCCGAGGTGCCCTCTTGCTTCTAGTTCGATCGCCCCTATCTCTTGTAGTAATCGAAATGCTCCTTGAATCGTCCCCCTTCCAAGAGATGTTTCTGTAACGAAATCACTGACCCGAGGAATTCTGCTTCCTGGCTCGATGGATAACAATCTTCCAGCAATTCTCCTCGCTGCCAGACCATTCTTGTTGTATAATTTCTCCCACTTGCCGTCCAACGTCTCCACCTCAATATACAGTATTTTGTATTTTATAACGTCAGTGTAACGTAACGCGACTTTTATTTCAATGAATTTTCTGATTATTTAAGCGCTGCGCCTAGAATAGGGACTTCCCACCTAAAGTAAACAATTCAAAATATTAGTGACTGCCCTTCTTATATGATAAAATTTAGTCAAATCTCGAAGTACGGTATACGGTCTTCATTAAGTGAAACACTTAATAAGATCAGCGCATACGTTTGATGTGAATGATAGAAGGGGCAACAAAATGGAAACAGATACGGTCATATTATTTAGTGCGTTATTTTTAATAGGTGGCGTGATGATGGCGAAGTTCTCATCACGAGTAGGTGTGCCAGCTCTTGTTCTTTTCATTATCGTCGGAATGCTCTTTGGAAGTGACGGGTTTGGGTTCATCTATTTCGATAACGCTTCATTAACCCAATCATTAGGGATCCTCGCACTTGTCCTCATTTTGTTCGATGGTGGTCTTCAGACTGAATGGCGAAGAACAAAAGCAGTCCTCCCTATTTCGTTATCGCTCGCAACGATAGGCGTTCTGATCACAGCAGGTCTCTTCGGGGTGGCAGCAAAGCTGCTTCTCGATGTCACGTGGAACGAAGCTCTTCTTTTAGGTGCAATCGTTGGTTCTACAGATGCGGCTGCTGTGTTCTCTGTATTGAAAGGAAAAAATATTAAGACTAAACTTCAATCAACACTCGAGGCGGAGTCTGGATCGAATGATCCGATGGCAATGTTCTTAACACTTTCTCTTCTTCAAGTGGCGATTGGAGAAAAAACGATCGGAGCTTCAGTCGTTCTTTCCTTCTTCTGGCAGATGGGTGTTGGACTCATATTCGGAGTTCTCCTAGGATACGCAGCATCCTGGGCCATGAAAAATATCGATCTTGGTTCGAACGGTTTATACCCTGTGTTCTCCATCGCCATCGCTCTGTTTACATACAGCGTGACAGACCTCATCAATGCAAGCGGGCTTTTAGCTGTTTACGCTGCTGCACTGGTACTCGGGAATACGAAGAGTCTTCCTTATGGTCAGTCGATCTTCCGTTTTCATGATGGCATCGCTTGGTTGATGCAGATCCTTATGTTTATCATGCTTGGTCTCCTCGTCTTTCCTGCTGAGTTATTCTCTACATGGATCGTATTAAAAGGACTAGCATTATCAGCTATACTCATTTTCATCGCACGGCCAGTTGCCGTTTTTATATCGAGTATACCTTTTAAATTCACTTTAAAAGAAAAGGTGTTTCTCTCATGGGCTGGCTTAAGAGGAGCTGTTCCAATCGTACTCGCAACGTTCCCATTGTTGGCTGGTCTCGAAAACAGTCAGCTGTTCTTTAACCTCATTTTTTCAATCGTATTGACGTCAGCCTTGTTTCAGGGAACTACCATTCCTTTTATCGCAAAGCGTCTTGGTCTTACAGGACCAGAAGTTCATGTTCCATCTCATTCACTTGAGCTTGTTTCATCGACCACGGTAAACGCAGAGATGATTCCTTACACCATCACATCGTCTTCAAATCTCGTTGGACGAGAGCTATCAAACATTTCTTTTCCAGAAAAGGTTCTAGTGAGTGCGATCATTCGAGCAGATGAACTGATTGCGCCTTCTGGTGAAACGAAGGTGCAAGTAAACGATGTTCTATACATCCTTGTTGAAAATCAAAAGCGATCAGAACTTGAAAAAGTTCTCGGTATTCGTAAAACGATAGGCGGATAAATAAAAGGGATCAAGTTGGACTACACCAACCTGATCCCTTTCTTTTATAGTTCGACGAGCTGCTTCTTACGCTCCTTAAAAATCGTCCAGTTCTTAAATCCAATCTCTTTCAGTGTTGCTCGAACTTCTTCAAATTCTTCTCCAACACGATCAGGCCAGTGCGCATCTGAGCCAAACGTAACGCCTACGCCGTAGTGGTGTGCCATCTCTAACATATCGTTAGCTGGATACCAGCCCCCACAGTCTTTATGCTTACCAGAAGTATTCACTTCGATCGTTGCTTCTACTTCGCCAAGTCGCTTCAACGCTTTTTCCACTTCAGGAGTATGAACGTTTGTGAAGTCTGGGTAAAAGCCCTTCATCGCATCGATATGTCCAAGAATATCGAACACACCACTTTCTGCAGATTCAACGATCAGTTGATAGTAATGCTCCTTTTCTTTTCTAACGTCCTCTGCCGTAACGTTTTCCCAACGCTTTTTATCAAAAATATTGACCTCGTTACTGTAGTGAACAGATCCGATGATGTAATCAAACGGGTATTGATCATAAATGCTCTTATATAACGAATAATGTTCCCTGAAGAAATCTGATTCCACACCTAACAATACGTCAATTTTACCGCTGTATTTTTCTTTTAGTTTCAACACTTCTTCAACGTAAGAAGAAAATTCACTTTTCGCCATCGCTATACGCGGCTTCGCTCGATCTTCCTCACTCGCAAAAAAAGGTGAATGATCAGAGATACCGATCATCTGCAGATCATTTTTTATCGCAGCTTGTATGTAATCCTCAATCGTTGCCTCTGCATGACCGCAGCGTTCATGGTGCGTATGAAAATCGAATTTCATATAGATTTCCCCTTTCCAAAATATAGGTCTTTTCATCATTATCCTATCACACAGCTAAATTAAGAGAGAGAGAAATGCACAATATTTATTATTTTCTAACTTATACACCCGTTTTACCACTAGGTGTGTGAAGGAATTATTAATTTTTTTGAGAGGTTTGATCTACCCACCTTACCTAAAAAGCCATTACCATCCACCTGCATAATTCCATATTTATCTATGAAACATGATTCGATCTAACCATTTCACATAGATTCTGTTGTGCGGATCAGGTGTCTGTGCTAAATTCCTGTTGTTCAAAACAGCCCTCCGTTCCCTGCGGTAAGGCGTTTTGTAAAGAACCATTTACATTGAGCACTTAGGAGGATGATTAGATTGAAGCGTCTATTTAATTTAGCAATACTGTCTCTTAGTCTACTATTAGTAGCTAGCATGATTCCTGGTACAATCGTATCGGCGGAGGAAGAAGCATCCCTTCTAGATCCAAATAAACGATTAAACGTAGCTCACAGAGGGGCTTCAGGTCATGCACCTGAACATACAATCCCTTCATACAAGCTTGGTGAACGAATGAATGGCGATTACATTGAAATCGATCTACAGATGACAAAAGATGGTGTCCTTGTTGCGATGCACGATGAACGTGTTGATCGCACGACTGACGGAACAGGTCTTGTAAAAGATTATACGCTTGAAGAATTAAAGAAACTTGATGCAGGAAGCTGGTTTAACGAAGAAAATCCTGAGAAGGCGAAACGTGCTTACCAAGGTCTTGAAGTTCCAACTCTTGAGGAAGTGATCCAGACGTTTGGAAACGACTCTCACTACTATATCGAAACGAAATCCCCTGAAGTCTATCCAGGCATGGAAAAAGAATTGCTTCGTGTACTAGAAAAGTATGAGCTTACTCCAAAATATGAGGAACGCGGAAAAGTTCTCGTGCAATCCTTCAGTAAAGCGAGTCTATTAAAAATGCATGACCTTGCACCTGACATGCCGCTAGTACAGCTAATTTCTTATAAAACGCCAGCTACGATTACGGAGCAAGAGCTAGCAGAACTCAACCGATACGCTGTTGGTGTAGGAATGTCACACACAAAAATTGATCAAGAATACGTTGAGAAAGTAAGAGAATCTGGCTTACTGATCCACCCTTACACAGTCAATGAAAAAGAAGACATGAAGCGCCTACTTGACTGGGGAGTAACTGGAATGTTTACGAATTATCCAGACCGTTTGGACGATGTTATGGATGATTTTGATGATGAAGATGAAAAAGGCGAAGATGATGATGAGAATGAAGAGGATGAAGATTGATCGATCATTCTATTCGTTTATAAAGTCCTGCATGAGTTCGCTTGTGCTGGGCTTTTTTTAGTTGGTTTTAAAAGCGAATTCTTTTTCGTCTCCTACTAGGATAATTGCTCTCTCAAGAAAGCACATCTAGCCTCTTCACTTTTTTACACTCACTTGCTCAATATTTCACATAAAATGATTCAACTGTGATATACTGAAACCGCTCCTAAATATTGGTTACGTGATTTCTGAAAGGATGCGTGTTTTATATGCTAAAAAAGAAAGCCTTGATCACTGGATTAACAGTCATTACTTACATATTGTTCTTAGTTATAACTGGATTCTTCCACTCTGATGGAGTGGCTACAACCTTTTTGTTCACCTTTTACGGCGTCCCCATCATGCTGATGATCGGTACTCCAGTGAATATATTGGCTGGTTTCATTACTAGAAATCTAGTTCCGTTCCGCTTTTGGGTAAATTTAATGATCCATATTATCCCCGCCTATATTGCGGGAATACTCCTTTTTAACGGATACCTCTTTCAAGGGGACGGCGGCTTTCTTCAACTTTTCCCGCTCGGCATCGCGTGTATTTATTTTATATACGATGAATTGATTTTCCATGACGGACGTCATAAAAAGAGTGCCCTTCTATTGCCGCTCGTACCAGTTGTCATATTAGGGACTGCTTACATGCCCATTTTGATTGAAATCTACGCGCAGGAAAAAACAGTCGATCGTATAGAGGAAAGCGGGCCACCTGTGGCGGAAGTCACGCTTCAAAACGACTCAAAAGAAATCAGTACAGATTATTGCACGGAAGGATATACATACAATAGTTGCCACGAAGAGACGAAGCCAACCATCTTACCACTGGCTGATATAGGTGATACGACATTCATTTATAATGGACCTGCACAATTGTCTTTTGAGGTAACCAATGCAAAGAGCGTTTCATTTGAATACGTTGTGACATACTACGTAAACAGCAAACAAAAGCAGCTGAAATCAAAGACGCTAGCTAGCAACACCGTGACGCTTCCAGCAGACATTCCAGAACAAATCATAAAAGTCGAAGGTTACGGAAACAAAGACGAAAAGATCACCTTCTTTGTAGGCTTACGGAACGGCGTTCGCTATAACCCAGAAAACGAGGGAATCGAAAACATCGACTAACCTTTCGACATAATAACAGAAAAAACGGGTGGTGCCAGGCACCACTCATTCTTTTGGCTCAGGTACTTATAGCTATTTTGAGTAATATTCTGAAAACTTATGTTTCCTGTGTTTACTGAGTTCGCTTCTTTCTGTATACTGAAAATCGAAACGTTTCACCAAAAATTAAAAGGATGTGTAGTGATGAAGAAAATCTTTTTTCTATTGCTCGTTTTTGGGTTGATCGTAGGCAGTTCTTTACCTTCCACTGCTGGTGCTCATGGCCCTTCTAAAGGGAAAGAGTATGCTTTCTCCAAACAATTGGAAGCGATTTCAAAGAAAACATATCGATATTTCGAAGACTTTACTGATGAAGAAACGGGACTTACTTATGATGCCGTTCGAATGAACGATGGTGAAATGGAAGTGCAAGATTTTACATCACCAACCAATATCGGAATGTACTTTATGAGCACCGTATCCGCTGAAGAGGTCGGCATTATCTCTAGAGAAGAAGCAGTATCTCGCATTCAAACGAGTTTAGACACGTTAGAAGGCCTTGAGAAATGGAATGGCCTCTATTATAACTGGTACTATACGAAAGATGGTTCATTGATGAAAGACTGGGGAGAGTTCATCTCTACTGTCGATAATGGTTGGCTTTCAGCTGGGCTGATCGTTGCCGGGCAAGCTTATCCAGAACTGAACGAACAAACGAGTGAACTGGTAGAAGCAATGGACTATTCAACGCTTTATGACCCAGAAGTTGGACAAATGCGCGGTGGCTATGATGTGAAAGCAGGAAGCGTTACAGAACACCATTATGGCGCTTTTTACACTGAACCCCGCGTTGCTAGCTACATCTCCATCGGAAAAGGTGATGTACCAAAAGAACACTGGTGGAAAATGCACCGTACGATGCCTGATAGCTGGGATTGGCAGTCTCAAAAACCTGAAGGATACACAGAAACATATGACGGTGTCGAGGTCTTTGAAGGGCACTATACGTACAACGATCAAAAGTATGTACCTAGCTGGGGCGGTAGCATGTTTGAAGCGCTCATGCCAGGACTTGTATTAAAAGAAAAAGAACTTGGGAAAAATGCTCTTGGTCTTAACAACAAGCGCCATGTTGATATTCAAATTGAGTATGCTACAGAGGAAATGGGCTTCGAAGCATGGGGATTATCTCCAGCAGCCACTCCAGAAAACTATTCTGAATTTGGAGCTACTCCTCTTGGAATGAGCGGCTACAGTGCTGAAGGGGCAATCGTGACACCACACGCTTCCTTCCTCGCACTTGAATATGCACCTAAAGAAGTGTACAAGAACCTGAAAACATTGAAAGAGTTTGGAGCTTACGGGAAATATGGATTCCTTGACTCCGTTAACGTAGAAACAGGTGAAGTAACGCAAGCTTACTTAGCTCTAGACCAGGGAATGTCTATGGTCGCAATGGCCAATTATCTTAAAGATGGTGTAATAAAGGACTATTTCCATCAAGATGAGATTGGAAAAGATCCTGAAAACTTATTGATCAAAGAAACATTCTCAATTAAATAGAGCATTACTAAAAGCCGCTGATCTCAATCAGCGGCTTTTTTTCGAAACGTTTTGATTTTCAAACTAACGCCAAATCTCGATAATGTTATCTTCTTCTTTTAACAACGTTTCAACCAAATCACGTTCAAGCATTTCACCGCCGTGTCGATACCTATTGATGGTTGTTTCAGTCTCCATGGCTGTACCGTTTACGAAGACTCGCCTTTCCCCTTTATTAAGGTGATAAATAAAGGTGATCGGTTTATTCCAAAATTTAAATTGAAACTGTAGTCCATCTAGCTTTTTCGGTAAAACAGGATCGATGACTAGCTTACCAGCTTCCTGTCTGACACCAAGTGTGTTCATAATCAATTGATTCATATAGATTCCAGGGCCACTAGAATAGATTCGCCAGCCGCCTTTTACTGGAACAGTTCCCTTTTTCAATTCACTGAAATGCTTTTCTGCTTCATAACGCGTTTTGAACTTTCCATCCGAGCTGCTGAAATAAGCGTTACTTTGACGTTTTTCAGCGTTCGGCACAACATCAGTTATGCCAACAGGGTTAATGACCTCTAACCCGTGCCAAACCTCATCCTCTTTTCCAATCTTCGCCATCGCCTCAACATAACGAATGTGAGCATGCACATATTGTAGACCGATCTCTCTACCGAAATTTGATGCTTGCTCAGCTCTCTTGAAATGAGTACTCACTCCCCCATGGTAATGAGCTGGCCGGTCCATCAACCGGACACCGTCAGGACAATACAGGTGATCTTTGATTATATTGTAGTGTGTTTCTACCTCTTCTGCCGACAATAATTCACTGATCATACCTCGAATCATAGGTAGCAATCGGTAAGAAATACCTGTTTTTGTATCATCAGGATGAAGCATTTTGTTAGGATCGTTTTTGTCCTCCATATACAAAAATCCTGGAAGTGCACTCGAGTTCAATAGGAATTTCTGATAGTCACGCTCAATACCTTGCGCAAGCTCCAGCAAATCACGACTTAATTCATTTCTACTACCAACTGCTTCAGATAATTTCTTCATTGCCTGATAAGTCAAAGCGACCGTCCAGCTACTGACCATGTACTTTTTTAATTGAGAGTTCGCGGGTTGTAGCGTATCATCCCAATCACCATCCCCATATGAGGAAAGATACGTGTTATGGAGAAAGTTGCTCTTAATATAGGCAAGCTGCTTCTCAATATGTTCTCTGAGAGTATACACGTTACGTGTGAATGAAAAATCTCCTTGCCTAGTAAAAGGGATTTTCTCTTCTAAAATGTCAACGTCGCCCGTTGAAGCTATATAATCTCCAACGACCTTCAACGGCCAAACGATGACGTCTCCATGGCTATGATCTTGCTGAACAGCAGCATACTCATCAAACATAAACCACTGCGGCCAATTGCCTTCTTTCTCGTATTGATGAGAGTACACTGTCTGGATGATCTTTTTAACAGTTTGATAGTTTTGGGTAGCAAGAAAATACTCCGTCGGTCCCTGGCAAACATCACGTGTTCCCCAAGCAGCACCAATGTATTGCTCAAGACCTCTTGGTACAGAGAAATGAACGAGCATATTATGGGTATACCACCACGCAAGTGCATTTACTTTTGCAAAGTCTTCCCCTGCCATTGTGACTTCAAAATCATTCATCACTCGTTTATAAAAAGCTCTGTATCGCTCGATCTCAACTTCGGCTTCGTTTTCTAATATCGAGCACTCTCCATCCCGTGAACCTTGTATGACGACTGACCACTTATCAGTAGCGCTAACTTCCATAACAGTAAGCGATGCTGAACCTGAAGGAATATGATCGCCAAGTAATCGTTCATCACCAACCTGCATTGAAGCGCCAAACAACTGCATATGATAAGAAAGATCAGGAGCAGACTTTCTACTCGGCCCATCTTCTCCCGCCTTAATTGTGAGTTTGTCTCCGTTGTGTTCCGTGATATAAGAGCTTTCATACTCGAGGTTGTTCATTGTAATCTGATTCGTAACGAGAAACCGGTACTCTTTTCCGCGTTTCGAACAAACGTCAAGCTGTACTTGTTGAGAATCTACCGTTGTAAAATTCGTAACGACAAGCACGTCGCCTTCCAATTTGTAATACCACCTCGCATAGTTAAAGCCCAACTCAAACATGGATGGCATCGCGAGCAGTCTGTACTCACAGTCTAGCTCGATATAAATTCGCTGTCCTGAAGTCTTCAATATATTAAGCGGGTTTCGAGCATTGCTAAGCATTTTATGGAACGAAGTGTTCCCTAGCGAAAGCTGCGAGTTGAATATCCCATACATATATGACGTTGTCGAAATTACATTCTCATTCAATCGATCGTTCTCACCTGACATGAGGATATGTCCATGTGGCCGTTCAACAAGGAGTTCCTTTTCCTTTAACACCACATGTTCGTAAGTATCTGTAAAGAAGGAGAGTAACTGATTGTCCTCCCGCTCCTCTTGCACGCGATTCGGGAACAACTGCTTTACATCACCCTCTGTCATCGGAAGCGATTGAAGCGGACGACCAGCACGAAGGTGTACTTTCTTCCTACAGGTATCTTTTCTTTCTATCGATCTCTGTACTTGTTCCCAGGCTTCTTTTACCTCTTCCTCATACTCGCGTTGAGTCACTGCTTCTTGATGATCTTCTTTATACAACCCATAAAAAACGAATCTCTCTACTCCTTGGATTTGAACACGTTCAGATTGAAGCGCCGTATATCCAAATTCGTATTGATAAACCTCGTTTGCAAGCGACCCTCGTTTCAACGCTTCGGGTTCATGCGTTTCTTTATATGATAATCCAAAGAATTGAAAGCCATCTGTTGAATAGCCTGTTAGGTTCCCGAGAGAACCTTGCTGCAGATATGGAAAAGAATCGTGCTGTGGTTGATTTTGTCGCGTACATACAGCATAGCCTTTTTCCGTTTTAAACACAGTGTGGTCCATATATTGTGACATATAAGCTTCGTTTGTCCTTACTGCACCCCGTTCAGCTAATCCGAGGTCTTGCCCATAGATGACGTCTACCTCGACGCCGCTTCCTTCTACTGTCACATCCCAAAACCAACTATTTCTTTCAGAAAGCATGAAGGTGACCTCGTATGTCAATCCTGAAACTTCACCCGTCCAACTTACACTAGAATCGCCAAAGCTTACGTTGCTGTTAGAGTGAACACCGATCAATGGATATGACAGAGTCTCATGACCTGTAAACACCCTTAGATAAAGGTTACTAAGCGCACCATCAATCGAATTTGACAGTACCTGATTAATCAGGATATTGTTCGAACTTAATTCATATAGATCGCCACTGTTCAAAAAGATCGCTTCAATTTCCCCTGCGCGCAAATGCGTCTTGTACTCATCTGTCGTTTTTAACACTCTGTCACAACCCCTCTATTCACTAATTGAAACGGCAATTCAATAACATCTCGACTGTTGGAGCCAATATACGCACTAAAGGCTCCAGCATCACTTTTATAGGTTAAATCCGCATGATGATAGCGAAGTTGTTTCTCATTCAGAACAAAGGTTACTGTCTGAACTTCTCCAGGTTGTAACAATACTTTCTTAAAATCTTTTAATTCTTTTATGGGCCGAACCACTTCCCCTGAAAGATCACGAACATAAAGCTGAACAACTTCTTCTCCTACGCACTCACCCGTATTTTCAACCGTTACACTGATCTCAACTTCCTCTTTCATCACATCATCTGAAACCATAGCATTACGATACGTAAATGAGGAATAACTTAAACCAAAGCCAAACGGAAACAACGGCTCATTCGGCACGTCAAGATACTGAGAAACATACCGTACTTGGGCATCAGGTGCACCTTTTGGACGCCCCGTATTAAAGTGATTATAATAAACGGGCACCTGACCAACGGAATACGGAAAAGACATCGCTAACCGACCTGAAGGATTCGCGTCACCAAACAATAGATCTGCAATCGCATTTCCTCCCTCTGTTCCTGGATACCACGCTTCAAGTACTGCATCAGCTTCTTCAATTACGCCGTGTAAATCGAGCGGCCTCCCATTGAATAAAACCACAACGACCGGCTTGTTCAGCTCTTTCATTCGTTCGACTAGCTTAAGCTGCGCATAAGGTAAGCGAATATCAGCTCGACATCCTGCTTCACCACTCATTTCTGAGTCCTCACCTAATGCAAGCACAATAACATCTGCTTCACTAGCTTTATTAACAGATGCTTCTATATCTTTCTCCGTCCAGCTCTCGATCTCACAACCTTTTGCTAAGTGAAGTTGTGTTTCTTTTAGCTTTGATAACATACCTGCCTTTAAAGTTACTGTTTCTTCACCAGATCCAAGCCAGGACCACGGCCCAAGGATATCCTCACTTTCAGCAAACGGTCCGATTAACGCTACCTTTTGGTCTTTATGTAATGGGAGAATCGAATCGTTCTTCAATAAAACGCTGGATTTCTGAGCTAGAACTCGTGCCGTTTCCCTGTGATCCTCACATAGAACAATCTCATTCTCCAGGGTAGGATCCGCTCCCCTATAAGGATTCTCGAACAACCCTAGCTTCTTCTTCAATTTCAAAATTCGAAGCACTGCTTCATCGATCATCTCTTCTGTAACGAGGTTTTCGGTCACTAGCTGCTGCAGGTTGTGAACATAGGTTGATGTCATCAGTTCAATATCGACGCCAGCCTGAATCGACTTTAATGCTGCTTCACGCTCGTCTTCAGCGACTCCATGTGGAATGAGTTCTTTTAATGCTCCCCAATCAGAAATGAGAACTCCATCGAAGCCCCACTCTTCCCGAAGCAAGTCCCTCATCAACCGTTTATTTCCACTCGCCGGAATCCCGTCTACCGTATTAAACGCAGTCATCACCATTTCACAGCCTTCGTCCAATGCTGCTTTGTATGCAGGTAAATACGTTTCACGCAGCTCACGCTCAGACATGTCGACCGTGTTATAATCACGTCCTCCTTCGACAGCTCCATAAGCAGCAAAATGCTTCACACATGCTGCAACTTTTTCCATATCATTCGTTAAGTCATTGCCCTGATAGCCTTTTACAAACGCGCGAGCAAACTCACTGTTTAAATAGGGATCTTCTCCAGTCGACTCCATCACACGACCCCATCTTGGATCACGCACGAGATCGACCATTGGGGAAAACGTTACATGAATCCCTGAAACCGCTGCTTCTCTGGCCGCTGCTTCAGCACTTTTTTCAGCAAGGTCTAAATCCCATGAACATCCGATGGCAAGAGGGATGGGAAAGATCGTTTTATACCCATGCACAATATCAGACATAAAGAGTAATGGAATACCAAGTCTGCTTTCGTCAAGGTAGGTTCTCTGGATATTCTTAATGTTTTCTGCGCCAGAAGCTCCGAGCACGGACCCGCTATTCCTTACATGTTCTTCTTCTATGTCCAACTGTTCTAACGGCCCAGTGATCTCTCCAGAATCCATCGCACCTTTGTAAAAAGGGGTTGCGAGTTGCATTAACTGTGCCGACTTTTCTTCAAACGTCATCTTCTCTACTAATACCGTTAAATCTGAATAAGCCATACATTCCCTCCTTCTACTTATCGAAACGTTTCGATGAGTCTTATACAAAAATAATAGACTACGACACAAACAACAGTCAAAGCTTAATTTATTATAAATTCCAGTAACACTAAGCTATCGGCACTCAATCGACAATATTTTAAATTTTTTAACAAAAGTATTGAAAGCGGATACACGTTTGATTATAATCGTGTTATCGAAACGTTTCAACGACTTATGTAAGTTTTTGATAAGAGATGAAAAACGCGGAACGAAAATACGTTTTAGAAGGAGTTGGAGTGAAATGAAGAAAACGTCCAAACTTTTAGGAGTTTGCATCCTCGCTTTCTCAATGATTCTTGGAGCGTGCTCAAATAGTGACAACAGTTCTTCGGATGGATCGAAGGAAATCACCGTCTGGGCAATGGGTGAAGAAGGGAAAAAGCTAAGTGAACTAAGTAAGAAATTTGAAGAAGAACATCCAGATATTAAAGTGAACGTTCAAGCAATCCCTTGGGAAAATGCACATGATAAGTTATTAACAGCTGTCGCATCACAAAAAGGACCGGACATTGTTCAACTAGGAACTACCTGGGTACCTGAATTTGCTGATGCAGGTGCGTTACTTGATTTATCTCCACATCTTGAAGATTATCCTGAATTTAAGCCTGATAATTATTTCGAAGGTGCCGCTGAATCTATGACCTTTAATGATGAAGTAATCGGCGTACCATGGTACGTAGAAACACGCGTACTGTACTATCGAACAGACTTATTAAAAGAAGTTGGGTACGAAGAACCGCCAGCTACGTGGGATGAACTAAAAGATGCTGCCACCACTCTTTCTGACCGCGGTGATGACCAGTTTGGGTTAGATATTGACCAAAATGATCAGATCACTCCGTTCATCTTCGCATGGCAAAACGGCTATGAAATGGATGTAGAAAATAAAGATCTCAATTTTGATAGTCCAGAATTCAGAGAAGCACTAGAATACTATCACAGCTACTTTGCAGAGGGAATTAGCCAAACAACAGAGGGTGTAGATATGGTACAAGCCTTCAAAGATGGCGTAAAGCCAATGTTTTTCAGTGGACCGTGGATGATCAACATCCTTAATGATCAAGCTCCAGACCTTGAAGGTAAATGGGACGTAGCTGTGATGCCTGAAAAAGAATCAAACACTTCGAGCATTGGAGGATCCAACCTATCGATCTTTCATAACTCTGAGAATGTCGATGAATCTCTTGAATTCCTTTCTTACATGAACGAAGTTGATACGCAGCTTGAATGGCTCGAGATTTCAAATACTCTCCCTTCACGAGTAAAGGCATGGGATGATCCTAAATTAAGTGAAAATAAAATGCTAGCTACATTTGGAGAACAACTTAAAGAAACTAAGGCTGCCCCACAACTAAAAGAGTTTGAAAAAATGGCTCAAGAACTTCTTTCATCTATTGAACGAATCAATGTTGGTGGCGCTGATCTTGATAAAGAGCTAGACGATTTTAGTAAAAAAGCGAACGAATTGATAGAAGAGTAATCACGACGGAGATACAGGCAGGCGCTGCCTGTTCTCCTTTTTTACAGAAAAGCGCTCTGAAGGTAGGTGGGGTTATCATGAAAGCTATTTACAATAGGGTTTTACAAGCTAGACACGGACTTATGTTTATTGCTCCTGCTGTTCTCATATTATTTGTTTTTAGTATTATCCCAATCATTATCGCTTTTTTCATCAGTTTCACAGATTTAAATCTAAAAGGACTTGCTGACTGGTCGAATATTAGTTTCATAGGTATTGAAAATTACGTTGACCTTTTCTCAGATGAACTGTTTCATAAATCTATTATCAATACCATTTTCTATGTAGTGATCGGGGTTCCACTCGTGATCCTTTTCTCTCTAGGTATCGCTCTTCTATTAAATTACGGGACTTCGAAACTGTTTACAGTCTTCAGGGCTGTATACTATATGCCTTCCATCACAAACATTATCGCAGTGGCGGTAGTGTGGGGATATCTTTATAACACCGAGTATGGTCTTTTCAACTACTTGCTATCACTGCTTTCAGTAGATAAAGTTCCATGGCTCACGGAACCAACCATTGCGAAATTGTCTCTTATCATTCTTGCTGTGTGGAAAGGAATCGGAATCAACATGATCATTTTCCTTGCTGCGCTTCAAGGTATTCCGCAGTCCTACTATGAAGCAGCAAAGATTGACGGAGCGAATCGTTTTCAAATGTTATTCTATGTAACGATTCCGCTACTGAGGTATGCGACTTTCTTCGTTACGGTTACGACGTTGATCGGTTGGATGCAATTCTTCGAGGAGCCATTTGTCATGACGAACGGCGGCCCACTAGATGGTACGATTTCGATTGCATTGTTCATCTATAAAAACGGCTTCCAGTTCAGCGAATTTGGCTATGCAGCAGCAGGATCATTTATTCTGTTCATTTTCATCATCATCACGACACTCGTTCAGTTCAAAGTGCGTAAGTCTGACACGGAATATTAAAGCGATCGGATCGGAGTGATACAGTTGCAATTAAAATCATTTTTACAAAAAATCGAAAGACCATTCGTCGCGCTCTTCCTCGTTGCTGGAGGTGTGATCGTTTCCGTTCCATTTCTATGGATGATCTCAAGTTCATTTAAGCAGGAGAGCGAAGTATTAAACATCCCACCACAGTTGTTTCCATCAAACCCAACATTTGAAAATTACATCAACCTCTTCCAAAGCTTAAACTTTGGAGTTTACTTAAAAAACACGTTGATCATCGTCTTGTTTTCATTTCTCGGCCTTCTATTGAATGCGATGGCTGGGTATGGGTTTGCGAAATTCGAATTCAAAGGAAAACAGAAGCTGTTTTACATCGTCCTTGCTACGATGATGATTCCAGCACAAGTAACAATGATACCAGTGTACCTTTTATTAAATGAAATGGGTCTTACCAATACGATGACAGGAATTGTCCTACCTGGCCTAGCAGTTGCGTTCAGTATTTTCCTTTTCAGGCAATTCATGACGACGATTCCAAACGACTTGATCGAAGCTGCAAGACTAGATGGGGCTGGAGAATTTTATATTTTCTTTAAGCTCATCATACCGATTGCAAAGCCGATCTTTGCTGTTCAGGGTATCCTAACCTTTATCGGTGCGTGGAATAGTTTTTTGTGGCCTTTGATTATCGCAAATGATGAAAGCCTTTATACTCTCTCTGTAGGTCTTTCTCTCTTGCAAGGTCAATATGCGAATAACTATGCGCTACAGATGGCTGGCGCAGCATTTATGGTCGTACCCATCGTCATTATCTTCTCATTTTTCCAGAAGTATATTGTTGAAGGGTTTACGATGTCTGGCTTGAAGTAATGCTTTATACTATAGGTAAGAGCTTTTTAAAAAACTTGAACGGATACAAACTTAACGATGGTAGACCTGTCTAGTTAGAGGATGTGAAATAGAATGGCGACAATAAAAGACGTAGCGAAATTAGCTGGCGTTGCAGTATCTACTGCTTCTTATGCGTTGAATAATATTAAAAAAGTGAGCCCTGCCACTGTAAAAAAAGTGCACGATGCCGCAAGAGAACTAAACTACCAGAAAAATGGCCTGGCATCTGACCTGAAACGAACGAAAACGAATACGATTGCACTTATTCTAAAGGACCTTTCTGGGCCCTATTATTCCGAACTGATCAAAGGCGTTCAGGAAGTGACGATGACGAACGGCTTCGACTTGATCGCATGTAGTTCAATCGGCGGTGAACAGTCAACAGCAGTTAAATTTTTGAAGGAAAAACGTGTGGATGGTGCGATTATTCTCGCTCAGAACATTACAGATGACATCATTGTTGAATCCGCTAGAGAAGGGTTTCCAATCGTTGTTCTCGATCGAGATATGGATAATGAACACATCATTCAAGTAGAAGTAGACAACATGCAAGGTGGGTATCAAGCGACCGAACACTTGATTAACATGGGGCATAACGAAATAGCGTACATTAGTGGACCTTATGACTCCCACGATAATGACATGCGATTCAAAGGCTACCAAAATGCATTAGATGCTCATAACATTCGGTATCAATCTCGTTGGAAGTTCTCCGGAGATTTTACCCGGGAAGGCGGTTACCGCGCTACCAAAATGCTAATCGCACAAGGAAACCTGCCAACAGCTGTGTTCTTCGCAAACGATGAAATGGCACTTGGTGGACTTCAAGCATTCAATGAGTATAACATCTCTGTTCCGAACGATATTTCAATGATCGGCTATGATGATATTCAACTTTCCGAATACATCTCTCCAGCACTGACAACGATTAGACAACCAAAATACGAGGCAGGCGCTCTCGCCGTCCATCTCATTTTCCAGCAGCTATCACTTGAGAAAGTAGAGCGCTATTACAAACTGCCAACTGAACTAATCGAAAGAAAGTCTATTAAGAAGCTAAATTGAGGAGGATGGTGCCTGGCACCACCCGCTTTTTGTCGAGGGATCTTGGTCTTGCAAAATCCTTTATCACACAATCACACAACCACTACCACCCGTAATTGACAAGGAGTTCCTCGATTTCTTTATTCTCTCCAGCTAGCTTCATTACTTCTTCTCTTTCCTCATCAGACTTAGCGAATGCTCCATAACTAAGAAGCACTTCTACTAATTCTGCTTGATTCCTTTCGATCGCTTTATGTAGTAAGGATTGGTCTTGAATGACACTATTTGGGTCTCCGCCCTTGGCTAGTAACATCGTTAACAAGTCCGCAGATCTTTCTGCAACTGCGATAGATAAAGCGTTATCCCCGTCTTCAACAGCAAAGTTAGGATTTGCTCCAGCATTAAGAAGCATCGTTATTAACGATTCGTCTCCTCCCTTAATCGCATGGTTAAGGAGAGTGGTGTCTTTGCCCTCACTCGTTACGAGCTGATTAGGATTATACCCATTATGTAAAAGAATGCGAATCAACTCACGATCAGTCTCTTCAAAAGCCTGAATCAACTTCGCTTCATTCCCAACTTCGAAGTGCGCTCCACTCTTCAACAAGGTATCTATAATTTCATAATGTTGTTTGGCTGCAGCCACCTCTAAAAGTTCATCAAGAGCGTGACTCGTATTTCCAGCTCCTGACTGTATTAACACTTGCACAAGATTGTTATCCGCTTTTTCTACCGCATAACCCAAAGGGGTTTGTCCATCGCTGTTCTTTTGATTCGGATCGACACCACCTTCTATTAAAGAAGCCACTTCGTTTAGAACATCGCTATTACCTTCAGAAGTAATTAGACTCCATAGTCGCTCTTGATCAGAAACCTCGCTCACTTCAAACTTCTTAGTTTCTTCCGCACTAGAAACCATTTGTGAATTAGGAGAGGACTCGATATACTCACATCCAACAATAAATGAAAGAAAAAGTATTCCCACCAGTCGTTTACAGTTCACCTTACTCTCCCCCTGCATCCTACTTTTTTACTATTCACCTTCTAGTATAACCTTAATTAATGATTAGATGGTTAAATAATCAGAAAAGAGAAACTACTTTGAATGGGACAACTCAAGTAGCTCATACACTTTATTAGTCAAGCCTCAAGGAGGGTAACTACCTTGTCGCACTTCAAAACTCGCCGTCAGCCTGGCGGAGGCGCAAAGTTCTTAATCATCGTCATTATCATTTTATTATTAGGCGGAAGCGTAACGATATGGATTCTGCAGCAACCGAGAGCGAGAGCTGCCGATGCTGTAAGGGAATTTTATAAATATGAGCAAAAAGGGAACTACACTCAATCCTGGAATTTATTCCATTCCGAAATGAAGAACCGCTTTTCAGACGAGCAATATAGCAAATTGCGCGCTCAGTTTTTAACACAAGATACATTCTCTAAGTCATTTACGTTTAAAGTTAGTAAAATGAAAGCAAAGAAAAACTGGAAGACGCCTGGAAGCGGGCTTGTGCTAAAAAAAGTCTACGTAACAACGGTCACACAAACCTTTAATAACGATTTTGGAAAGTTTAACATCGTGCAAGAGGTCATCATAGTAAAAGAGGATGGGAAGTATCGGATATTGTGGAATTACAACTAATTCCTTGGTCAATCAAACGTTTGTTTAATAGTGAGTGAGGTGCTTAATCAGTCACCTCACTCGGAATCTGAATTTTATGCCTGTTATAAAGTAGGATTTAGTAGATCTTTTCGTAACACATTCACATAGTTACGATACTCAGCTCTTTTCTCCCTTACCGTTCCTGGATACCCTTCTAATAGGACGGAAGTTTTGAGATAAGGAATGGCCCGATAACTATTGTAGTAATAGCGATAGCTTGACCAGCGGTAATCTTCAGGGCGAATACAAATGCCTGCTTTAACAGGATTTAAATGGATATATCGACTCACCTCCAACATATCGCCATTCGTTTCTAGGATCTCGCCAAAATATCGCTTTTCAAAAACATGCCCCGTTAATTCATAACGCAAATTAAAATAAGTCGCATAACGTTTGTTGATCAAAGCCATGATTTTGGAAACAGGAACATGCTTTGACCGAAGCTGAAGGTGATAATGATTGCTGAGTAAACAGTATGAAGAAATTTCAAAAGGGTGGGATTCGAAGACTTCTTCGAGGATATAGAAAAAAACACGGTAATCTTTATCGTCTTGAAACAATACCTCCTTACGGTTTCCTCTACTTACGATGTGATAAAAGTGATTGGGAAGCCAAACTCTGCGTTTCCTTACCATGGGGATGGAACGTTGGTTGTTCGATTGAGGGTAAAGGTGGAACGGGGATGATGCTTGCTTCTCACTTTCTTCTCTCCTTCGTGATTAGTGGTGGTTCAATGGATCCCTCCTTTCGTATTAGATTCAGATTACTTCGCTCTCACAATAAACGTCAACATAAACTCTCCGACACCGTTCGAGCTTGTTCGGGTGGTGCCTGTCACCCGACCTTGTTCGGCGGCTCTTCCCCTTCAAGAACAGCAAGTAAATTGGTTGCTGCAAGATCCGCCATCTTCATTCTCGTTTTTATGCTTGCACTCCCTATATGCGGCAGTGTAACAACGTTTGGAAGCGTAAGGAGAGGGTGATCTAAGCGTACCGGCTCTTCCTCGAACACATCTAGCCCCGCTGCCCAGATCGACTGTTCTTTTAACGCTTTGTACAGTGCCTTTTCGTTTACGATCCCTCCTCTTGCTGAATTAATGATAATCGCACTTTTCTTCATAAGATCTAGTTGTTCAGTATCGATCAGGTTGTTTGTCTCAGGCGTGAAAGGCGTTAACACACAAACATAATCACTTTCACGTAACAAGGTGTTTAATTCTTTAAAGTGAAGATCAAGCCTTCCTTCAGCCTCATGATTACGACTTCGATTGTGGTAGAGTACCTTCATATCAAACCCTTGAGCGCGTTTCGCAACAGCCTCGCCTATTCTGCCGAGCCCAATAATACCTAGTGTCGCTCCATGAATATCTTGCCCTGTTAGCTGCATCGGAGACCATGTGTTCCAATTTCCGTTCCGCAAGTACTCAGAAGCCTCTGGAATTCTCCTAGCTGTCGCCATCAACAAAGATAAGGTGAGGTCTGCAGTCGTTTCTGTGAGAACACCTGGCGTATTTGTAACGATAACGTTACGTTCCTTCGCAGCTTCAACATCGATGTTGTTATAGCCTACAGCCATATTTGAAACTACTTTAAGCTTCTCCGCACGGTCTAATAACGAAGCATCGACTTGTTCAGTTAGTAAACAATAAAGACCATCGACCTCTTTGATCTCCTCTTGAAGCACTTCTCGCGGTACAGGGGTTTCTTCCTCTTCCCACATTCTCACTTCGCAACCCTCGTTCAACCGTTGAACAATATGTTCTGGTAGTTTTCTAGTTACATATATTCTTGGTTTCATGAATGGTATGTCCACTCCTTTACATTTAGATAAGTACTAACATATACGTTAAGCTTTTATCATCTCTAATCCTGCTCATCACAAAAAGATTTCTATTTTTCAACGAACACTTCAAACAGGAAAAAGAGCGGATTAAACTGACCGCTCTTTCGACATATAACGGGTGGTGCCTGTGATTCCCCCATTATAATGGACACATGAGGTTTCCATAAAGATAGAAACAAGTGCGTTTAAGGGAAATGTTGATGGCAAGAAAACTACAATCCACATTGAATTAAGAAAAAAAGCTATTGATCAGATTCTATGAGAAAATAAAATCTTTCAGAGTAGCGGAAGACACCCAATTATCCTGTTCGACTACTTTGCCAAGTATTAATTGTATCGCTTAGTGTTTTCTATACGTCTTTATAGCAAACCAAAAAAGGATGTCACGTAAAGCAAACTGTTGTTCAGATAATGCCATAATAGAGAGCCATTTCTCTCATCTCAAGATTCAAATCCCGTTCTTATATTCCGATATAAAGGGGGTCACTTTATGAAGTAACTGCCAATCATAAATTCGTTATACAACACAAAGCGAATCCAACAATATTTTGGATTCGCTTCGCCATCTGATTTCAAGCAAGCACGCCGATCTGCCTCACTACCGCTTCATCAATCGACCAAACAGGTTCAATCTATCTTTCCCTGGTCCTAAAAAGTCAATCAATATTTTTTCTTTCTCTTCCTCGTCATGGATCATTGTCTTTTGATACTTTTCTTTGAACGTTGTGGAGGTGTTTTGAGCATGGACGATAATCGTGTAATTTCTTGGTTTGAGGATACGATGCGGCATTTCGATGATGGCCCGATGCCCTTTCATTTCGTATCTGAAGCCCTTTAGGAAATCTTCAGTTTTATATATTAATGTATAGAAGGGAGGTGATTTAAAGGATGTTGTGGCAAGACGGTCCTGAAGCGCATCATACACATAACCTTGCTGGTTGATCAATACTTGAATTTGTTCATCCCCATCATTCTTAAAATTATGGAGTTGTTGGATGAAAGAATGATGATAGAGGTCATCTGAATCTAGACGGACGAAATAGCCATACTCTGCGTCTCTTATATGATCTTCGAATTGTTGTTTCAATTCACTATGCCGGATCATCTTAATGTTTGCCGGAAGCTTTTTGTATTTCTTTAGTGCCTTCATAACGAGAGATTCGGTATGGTCATCGTATTGTACGAGTGCTGTAAAATCTTGATTCGTTTGATTCTCTAAACTTCTAGCCGTGAACTGCATGAACACTTCCATTCTTCTTTCGATCCACGCTTTCGTCCACCGCTCATTGTTCGTATCATTCAATGCCCAGTTATTAAAAGCGATATCTATAACAATAGATTTATGTTTCTTCGACATATTTTCCCCTCCAATGAACTAAAATTAGAACTCTCTCCTATTCATATAGCTATGTAAGAACCAAGAAATAACATTTCCAGCTCACATTATAACATTCCCACTCTTTCTATTGCTGCACAACATCCTCCAATACAGAGATATGCGTTCCAAACATTTCCTCACTTGTCAATCAACTGTGCCACAACATCCACTCTATATTCTTCTTTACTCCAGTATGCCTAAAAGCCATTATCAAACTCACGCTTATTTAATTGGAAGAATCATTAAAAGAAACACAAAAGAAACGAAATCTGAAAAGCTTATCTGGGGCTCTTCAAAGTAGTATCTATCGCTTTCTACGCTACTATCAGTTAATAAAAACAATGAGCTTCACACCAAGTGTGTCACATTTTGAAGAAACAGCCTATCATATTTTCGTTATTACAACACAAAGCGAATCCAACAAAAACTTGGATTCGCTTCATTATCAAACTCTATATAAACTCTAAAAACGCGAATTAACATTTTGGCATTTTCCTTTGTCCATATTTAATGGGTTTAATCACTGTCACCCAGTTTTCTCTGCAATCCTTAATGCCGTCTTATAAAGGAGGTTCACTCCTTTCTCGATATCATCCATTTCTGCAAACTCAAGCGGATTGTGACTGATGCCTTTCTCACATCGAACGAAGATCATGCCGTAGTCACTTATATAGGACATGAAAAGTGCATCATGAAACGGTCCACTCATTAGAACTAGCGAATCGAGATCAAGCTTTTCATCTTCCTCTGCCATGATTTCTTTAATCCAGTCCGCACAATACCTTGGATTACTTTTTGTATCTTCTCTTATGCTATACGAAAGCTCATAAGCAGTCGACGTATCTTCAATAATGGTATATAGCTCTTGTTCAAGCTTCGTGCGGTGCTCAAGGTCGATATCGCGTAAGTCGATCGTAAATTCTACTTTTTCAGGGATGATGTTTCGAGAGTTAGGAAAAACCTGTACACTCCCAACGGTTCCAACCGTCGTATCTTTTCCTTTTTCTTTAACCATCCGATCAAATTTAGAAATGATTTCACTTGCCCCTACCATCGCATCTTTTCTCAAATTCATTGGAACAGATCCAGCGTGACCAGCAAAACCTTCGAGCGTAACTGTGAGCCAGATCGGCCCTGAAATACCAGAAACGATGCCGACCGGCTTATTTTTTGATTCGAGCACAGGACCCTGCTCAATATGAAGTTCTAGGAACGCCTCGATGTCACCTTTTTGATAAACAGGACTCTCTTTCAGATCAGTTTCTACACCGAACTCTTTCAAAGCTTCTCTCCTTGAGACACCGCTTTTGTCCTCGCGCTCAAGTTCTCCTTCTTCAAGCATGCCAACAAGTGCACGAACACCGAAAACACCTTTATTAAATCTTGAGCCTTCTTCATCGGAAAAGCAGACCACTTCGATCGTTCGCTTCGGCTTAATCCCATTATCTTTCATCGTTTGAATGACTTCGATAGCACCTAGCGCTCCGGCTGTTCCATCAAACCTTCCTCCATACGGCTGAGAATCAATATGTGAGCCAAGCATTAATATAGGAAGCTCATGATTTTCTCCTTCGATTCTTCCTATCAAATTTCCGAAACCATCGATTTTAGCTGATAACCCAGCCTCCTCCATCCAACCCTTTACAACATCCACTGCCTGCCGATCTTCTTTCGAATGTGCGAGACGGCAAACGCCTGTATCTCCGATCTTCCCTATCTCTGCAAGTTCTTCTAAATGACGTCGTAGACGTGAGCGGTTAATGGACATAACCTCACCACTTTCATTGGTTTTAGTCCACTATAGCAAAGCAAGAGTAGCCTTACATTTTACACTTTGTTGGATTTTTAAACTCTCCATTTGATATTATGTCTAACTCAAATCCTATTAGGTTGGCATTTCGTTGTATGTAAGTCCCTTAGTTCAAATGACTCATTTCTAAGTAACTGCTTAATAAGCAGGTAGAAGACATCCTACTAGAAAAGCTTATTTTAATATAGCGCTTTCATATTTTCTTTCATTTTCATGAAACCCTATTTTAAATTTACAAAGATTTTAAATAGGTGAACTTTTACGATGAATCTTTAAATTGACTAATAATTTGCTAAAATGGGGAAGTGTTATAAAACAACATGGAGGTTACAACATGGACACCACAGCAGAAAGCAACGTTAAACCCCCTACGGGGAAAGGGAAACACCCTCCCGGTTTATACTTGCTATTCATCACAGAAATGTGGGAGCGTTACAGCTACTACGGGATGAGATCCATTCTAATCCTTTATTTGACGGCTGAATTAATCAGCGGTGGTCTCGGAATGGACAAGGCATCTGCACTACATCTTTACGGTATTTATACTGGTCTTGTATATTTCACTCCTCTTATTGGAGGTTATTTGACTGATAAACTTATCGGTCTCCGAACAGCCATCACTATTGGTGGGATTACGATGGCCCTGGGTGACTTTACCCTATTTGCTGTTCAAGAACAATGGGGCCTATATCTAGGTCTTCTATTATTGATCCTAGGTAATGGTTTTTTCAAACCCAACATCTCTACCCTTGTTGGTGAACTATACAGCAAGAACGACCCGCGTAAAGATTCAGCATTCACAATTTTTTATATGGGGATTAACCTTGGAGCACTAATTTCACCATTAGTCGCAGGTTTCCTTTATGCTGATCTTTTCCACTCCACTACTGGTGGGATTGAAACATTCGGATTTAAATATGCTTTCCTTGCTTCTTCAATCGGTATGATTATCGGTCAGCTTACATTTAACCTATTAGCGAAAAAATACCTTGGTGATGTTGGTACGAAACCATCAGCAACTCGTGTTTCCCCAACAGCGAAAGGAAAAGCAAGACCACTAACTAAGATTGAAAAGCAACGTACTGCAGTCATTCTGATTCTAGCAGTATTCGTTGTAACGTTCTGGGCTGGTTTTGAACAGGCTGGAGCATCATTTACACTCTATACACGTGATTTCATCGATCGAACTGTATTCGGATACGAAGTACCCGTATCTTGGTTCCAATCGCTGAATCCATTGTTTATTTTATTACTTGCACCAGTTATCTCTGCTCTATGGATCAAGCTTTCTAAGTCAAAGCGCGGCGACTTTGCAATACCGACTAAAATGGCATTTGGACTTATTTTACTCGGGTTAGGATTTATGGTAATGGTGCCTGCGGTTATTATGACAGGTAGTGACGATGGAAACATTGCAGTAAAAGCAAGCATGCTCTTTATGGTTTTCACCTACTTACTGCACACGCTTGGTGAGTTAGCACTATCACCAATCGGACTATCACTTGTAAGTAAAATGTCACCAGTTAAAATTGCATCTCTCCTAATGGGAGTATGGTTCTTAAGTAACGCAGCTGCAAATTACCTGGCTGGACACATTGCATCACTGACAACATCAGCAGGTTATCTCGAAATCTTCGCATACCTTGGAATCGCAGCACTTGGACTAGGAGTAATCCTCCTTCTACTTTCAAAGAAACTTCAGAAGTTGATGCATATTGATGAAGATGTAGATGGTAATCCAATTAAACAGGCAAGTTAACAAAGGTTTGTTAGAGGTCCTTCCATTTGGAAGGGCTTCTTTTATACCCACATTTATTCACCCTCTAGCGAAACTCTCTGATGCCTGCTAGGTTGACATTTTGGAAAATGAACTTGAATGTTTTTGAACACGATAGCAATCAGATGATAAAGAGTCCGTATTTACAGTTACGGTATTACACAGGAAAATCATTGGAAAATTAGAGATATTCCTGCTAACAATCTGTATAATAATTTTATGTGATTAAATGTTTTGGAGGAAAATTATGGTTTTCAGTAATCTGGTGTTTTTATTTGCATTTTTACCTATTGTTATTTTTTCTTATTTCTTTGCACGAAAGAACTTTAGAAATATCGTATTACTTATTGCTAGTTTAGTCTTTTACGCGTGGGGAGAACCACAATATGTATTCCTCATGTTATTTTCAATTTTGATGAACTATGGTTTTGGAAGAGGGATTCACTATTATCAAGGTAGATTAGTCCCAAAGAAAATATTGTTAACACTATCAATAATTGGAAACTTAGCAATATTAGGTTATTTCAAATATGCAGGGTTCCTATTTAGTAATATAAACAGCTCATTTGGAACGAATATACAATTTGCTGATCTTCCACTTCCAATTGGTATATCATTCTTTACTTTCCAAGCAATGAGTTATGTCATCGACGTATATCGAAAAGATGCTCCTGTCCAGAAAAACATTTTTTCTTTAGCTTTGTACATTGCTCTCTTTCCTCAATTAGTTGCTGGACCAATCGTACGCTATAATACAGTGGATCAACAAATCAACTCACGTACCATTACCGCGGACAAAGTTCATGAAGGCATCAAGCGATTTTTAATTGGCCTTTCTAAGAAAGTGCTTCTTGCAAACAGTTTTGCTGTGATTGCTGATCAGGCGTTTAGTACACCAGCTGGAGAAATGAGTGTCATGATGGCATGGATTGGGATAATTGCCTATACACTCCAAATTTATTTTGACTTCTCAGGATATAGTGACATGGCAATCGGATTAGGTAAAATGTTTGGGTTTGATTTCCTTGAGAACTTTCGGTATCCATACATTTCGAAAAGCATATCGGAGTTTTGGAGAAGGTGGCATATTTCTCTCGGTACATGGTTTAAAGATTATGTCTATATTCCTCTCGGAGGAAATCGTCATGGTAAGTTAAAACAAGTGCGCAACCTATTAATCGTTTGGACGATAACCGGATTTTGGCATGGGGCAAGCTGGACTTTTATGGCTTGGGGATTTTATTACGGGGCAATTATCGTTATTGAAAGCCTTGGATTTGGAAAATGGTTAAGTCGATTATGGTCTCCACTGCAGCACGCATATGTCTTATTCCTAGTTATGATTGGTTGGGTCTTTTTCCGTGCAGATAATTTCACATATTCATTTGAATACCTCCAAACAATGTTTGGCTTAAATCAAACAGCATTTACTGATTCAATGTTCCTGTTGCAATGGAATGATAACTGGTTGTTGTTCATTGCTGGAATTATTTTTAGTACACCATTCATTGCAAATATCGGGAACCTCTATCGAAAACTATCTGTCAAAGCAAAAGGGCTGCAGATTGTTTCGGTTTTCTCAGAACCCGCTATTTTTATGATGTTAATGATCTTCGCTATGATAAAATTGGTGAACTCTAGCTATAATCCATTTATTTATTTCAGATTTTAATGCATATAAAGGAGCTTTAATATGATTCAGCGACTCGAAAAAGTAAGAAAATGGGTTCTTATTATTTTCTTCTTTGCATTTATTTTTTCTGTTTTCTTTTACTTGAACGTATCTGCAGATATTGAAGAATCGCAAATTGAAAAGAGGGAACTTGCACAAAATCCTGATTTATCTGTTGAAAATATTTCAAACGGTGACTATATGAAGCACTATGAAGAGTATTTTCTTGATCAGTTTCCCGGTAGGGATCTATGGTTAAAGTCTTACCTTCAATATCAGAAGTTGACAAATAAAACGTATATATATGATTTTTATGTATCAGATACGGATTGGATTTTCCCCAAACCAAACTATAGCGACCCTTCTAAAAAAATTGACAGTGCCGTCCAGAATGTAAATCAGTTTGCGAGTGATTTGAAAAAAGAAGGGAAGGAAGTGTATTTTGCTTCCTTGCCACATAAGGTAAATACGCTCGATATCCTTCCCTCCTACATTGACGAAGGGAATGGGTTACAAAAAAAAGAACAATTCTTTGCAAATTTTGATCACGAGAATATTCCATTTGTTGACGTAGGAAAAGAATTTAAAGAAGAATACTCTAAAGAAGAGTTAAAAGAATTCTATTTTAAAACAGATCACCACTGGAACATTAAAGGGGCATTTAAGGGTTATCAAAAAATTAAGGAGCTACTTGCAGCCTCAGAACATTATACTGAAGCAAACGAAAATGAAGATGACTATGAATTAAACTGTCAAAATGATAAACAATTCAATGGGAGCTATAATATCCAGCTTTATTTAACGGTTGATTCATCTCAGGAGAAAATATGTCATATACTCCCAAAAGATTCTACGTTTAATGATTTCAAAATAACGTGGAGTGGTAAGAACCGTGAATTTAAGCAAGTATATGGTACAGACCTATTTAGAGATCTTAACCCAATAGATTATGGTGGCCTTTATATGAATAACACAGATAAAATTACGATTGATAATCCAGCTATAGAAAATGAAAGTAATTTATTAATCTTAAAAGACTCGTATGCTAATCCAATCGCATTCCATATTGCTCAGCATTTTTCAAATACAACTGTTTATGATATTCGCTACAATGATGATGAAGTCTTAACAGAGTATATGGAAAACAAAGATTTTGATGTTGTGTTGTTTTTATATAACGATACATTGCTACAGGGTGAACTCTACCGCTTTTCTGAACAAATGAAGTAACAATGGTGCCAGGCACCAGAACTTCTTGCCAAGTCAGGTAGAAGTGCATATAATAGGAGTAGATATCATAACGTAAAAAAAAGAACGCTGGTGCGTCAACACCAGCGTCCATACAGCTGCTCCGCAAGAAGAGCGGCGGCTCAAAAGGCAAATTAATGAAGTAACTCACCTTAAACCTTGGCCGGGGCAGGGTGGGTTACTTCTTTTTATTATTACCTGAAACCGTAATAATCGTGATCACAAGAGAAGCAAAGCTAATCATCAACACCAATGCCTCATATGTGGTCATCATTATAGGCAGCACCCCCTTTCGTTCTTGGGGTACCACCGCCCACCCTGCTTTACAGCTGATAAGGTTATTTTACCACAGACGGCAAGGTGAATAGCATGGGCAATTAGTCATCATGCATACAGTGCCTCTTCAAGTGATGCTTTTATCCTGCTACTTATTTATGTCTATAAAGGTGAGGTACTCTGCTATCAAAAATAGGGACGTCCTTTCGAACCTGCTTCACTTTTTCTAGATCCAATGAAACGGAGAACGATTTTTCTTCCTCTACTTCACCTTCTTCAAGAACATCCCCCCACGGGTCGATCGCCATCGAAGTTCCTGCAAATTCAACGCCATCATAGCTGCCAACTCGATTACAAGAAACAACATACATCTGATTCTCAATTGCTCTTGCAAGCTGCAGCGTACGCCAATGAGAGCGTCTAGCAAGCGGCCACTCGGCTACAACATGGAGAACTTGAGCACCTTCTAAAGCAAGGGTGCGAATGATTTCAGGGAAGCGAAGATCATAACAGATTATAACTCCCATCTTGATTCCATCAAGTTCAAAGATTGTGGGAGCTTTTGTGCCTCCTGAAAGATATGCTGGCTCATTTAACATCGGAACAAGATGAACTTTATCGTACTGATATACAAGCTCGCCTTTTCGATTAACGATCAATGAGGAGTTATAAAATTTGCCTTCGATTTTGTTCGCAACGGAGCCTCCGATGATGTTAATATCATGCTTCACAGCTAATTCACTTAAAAACCCCTTCGTCGGTTCAGCATTTTCATCTGCATAGAGGTTAAGGTCCGAAAGCGTATAAGCGGTTGTCCACATCTCTGGAAGAACAATCGTGTCAGGATTTGCACTCGCTACCTCTTTCTCTACCCACTCACTTACCTTCTGACGATTTCTTTCTGGATCACCTGCAATTATGTCCATCTGGTAAATTGAAAACTTCATTTCTTTCCCTCCTGTTTCTATAGTAAATACACTCTTCTTCATGATTAAGTCTGCCAAACGTTATCTCTTCCCACATCATACATCTAAATTTTCAGAAACATCAAATTGTTTGTACTAAAAATCGACAGGTACCAGATACCTGTCGACTACTTTACGCTTTCCACATGTTCTCTAACACGAGTGCCTGGGTTTCTTCATGCCGCTTCACTGTTAATAAGCTTACGAGCACATATGACACAAATGAGATTAAGACTGGCAGTACAACCGTATGCATGCCGAACGCATTAGGCAAGAAGGTGTTGAACAAGATATAGCTCCCTACACCCGTCAGCAGTGACGCCATCGCTCCGCTCGCATTCCCTTTCTTCCAGTATAGTCCCATCACAACTGGCCAAATAAAGGCTGCTTCTAAGCCGCCGAAAGAGAAAAGATTCAGCCAGATCAGAAGGTCAGGAGGGTTTACGGCCATCAGGAATACGAGAATACCGAGCACTGCCGTAACTCCGATACTAAATCGCTTGATCGTTCGATCGCTCGCATCAGGCTTCACGTAGTTTAAGTACACATCTTTCACCACTGCAGAGCTTACGAGTAAAAGCAACGAGTCCACCGTTGACATGATTGCTGCCATCGGTGCTGCAAGAACGATCCCAGCGACCCAAGCTGGAAGAACTTCCATTGCAATCCGAGGCATAACCGTATCACCCACTTCGATACCAGGTAAAACGGCTCTCGCAAAAACACCAGTGAGGTGCATGCCGAGCATGATAAATCCAACAACCACTGTTCCGATGATTAAAGCGCGGTGCATTCCTCTTGAGCTTTTATAAGACATCGCCCGCACGGCAACTTGTGGGAGACCTACCACTCCAACACCTACGAGCAGCCAGAACGATGACACGTAAAGCGGTGTTAAAGAGCGGTCAGGACCATAAGGCGAAATCAAATTTGGATTTTCAGCTGAAAGGTCTGACATAATGTTTTCGATTCCACCTCCAGCAATCACTGTCCCCACAAGGATGACGAGAGTTCCAAAAAACATGATGACACCTTGGATCGTATCTGTGATCGCGACAGCACGAAAGCCACCAATGATCACATAGACAAGAACGGATACAGCAAAAATAAACAGCGCTGCAGTATAAGAGAGCCCTGTTAACGATTCGATCAAGCGTGCTCCACCGACCCATTGAGCTGCCATTGCGGAAAATAGGAAGATGATGATGCTGAGTGCTGATAGAATCACCACTGCTTTACTTCGATACCGTTCTTTCAAAAAGTCGATCAGCGTAACGGCCTTGATTTTTCTTGCGACGATCGCAAATTTTTTACCGAGAACAGATAATACAAAATAACCTGTCGGCAACTGCGTCATTGCGAGTAACACCCAGCCCAAACCCATTTCATACGCTACGCCAGGACCTCCGATAAAACTGCTCGCACTTCCATAGGTTGCGACCATCGTCATCGCAAGAATAAATCCTCCGAGCTCTCGGCTGCCGAGAAAGTATTCATGAAGAAAGCTAGACGTAACAGAGAGATGTCTTGATGCATAAAAACCAACGACGAAAATACTACCTAGAAAAATGAGGAGTGGAATGACGACTTCCCAGTTCAATTGTTCTCCTCCTCATCAAGAGGCACTTCTTTATATAGATACTTTACCGAAAGGATGACTAATAAGAGTACCAAAAGCGTTACAACGATACAGCTATAGCAAAACCATGCGGGCAATCCCCATATGTAGTGATAGTCTTCTACAGGTTTAGACCCTAAACCGTAAGCAGTCCCATACCATAACGCAAAATTTAGTAATACAAGCCCAACCCCTATAAGGGCTTCACGATTCGCTATTCGAAAACGTGGATCCTCCCCACCTTTTCGCTTTCCTTTATTCATTCTTATCCCCCTCAACACTACCGCTTCTGCTTCTGTACGTGTCCTATTCTAAATAACATCACAACAGAAAGTCTATAGAGATGATCGTAATCCTATCTTTTGTCTTTTAAATTGATCCTATGAAGCATACAAAAAAAAGCTTTTGGCCGCAACTCCCGCCAAAAGCTTTTCTTGTTAAACAAACGTTTGATTGAAAGGGGGGTGTTATCCTTCAACCTCTACAGACGTCGCACCATCCACATTTCTTAGCAGCTCATAAATATCAGTTGTGTGGTGCTTTTCAAAAGTTAACAGCTTGAGCTCAATTTGACGGTTGTGATCTTTTGTATCACGAACGCGTACGTGCTTAATATCAAAATCATGTTTTAAAATAGCCTTCATAAATAATGTCACATCTTGATCTTCATGAAACGTAATTTTCGCACGCATTTCACGCTGCCTAAGCTGCTTCGGACCAATTTTCTTAATAATGATTGGTAGAACATTGACACTAAACAGGATGATGGCTGCACCAACAAATGCTTCATAGTAAAATCCAGCCCCTGCTGAAATCCCAAGACCAGATGCTCCCCAAATAATTGCGGCTGTTGTAAGGCCTGAGATCGCATCGTTGTTTCTTCTAAGTATAACACCTGCTCCTATAAAACCTATTCCTGACACGACTTGAGCAGCGAGTCGCATCGGATCTGTTCGAATGTTCGTTGAAAACTCAGCGAACTTAACAGAAGACTCAATTGAAACAATAGTTAATAAACAGCTGCTGACTGCAATTACCATACATGTCTTAAGGCCAAGTGGCTTATGCTTTAACTCCCGTTCAATCCCAATCATCAATCCTAATAGTGCTGAAATAGCTAGCTTTGCAAGTACAATCATTGTCATAGGAGTCATCTCCAACTCTTTTCTTTATCAATCAACATTCTTTAAAACCGTGTGAATTTCCTGCGATATACTTAATTTTTATGTGTATATACTCCATTTATGTATGACCAAAAGAACAAGTCTTTTGGCTGATTAATAAAAAACAAAGCAAAAGTCAGTATAGAAAAACCGTTGATCACGGTGGTAAAGATGGGTGATTTCACCCGAAGGCTCTCCCTGGATCATATTCTCTTAAGTCAAGCTCTGTTTCTTCTTTGGCTACCACTCTCGCTATCTCTGCTCCGAGAAATGGTCCACTCGTTAATCCAGATGCGCCAAGACCATTCACTACATAGAGCCCGTTCACATTAGGTACGGCACCCGCGACAGGAAGGTTTCCAGGGGTAAACGGACGAAAGCCAACTTTCGTTTCGACATACGTGCTAATTTCTAATCCTGGGGCAACTTTCAGTACTCGCTCAATAATATGGTTGATTCCGCCCATCGTCACACGCTCATCAAATCCAGCTTCATCTTCCTGCGTTGCACCAACAACGATTTTTCCATCTTCAAAAGGTAAGAAATATTGAACGAACGGCGGCATCACGATCGGCCAGTCACCGGTCTCTGTTCCTGGCAGCTGTAAATGAACGATCTGAGCCTTCTGAGGTGAAACATGAAATGTCATCCCGAGTGGCTCGATCAATTCTTTTGCCCACGCTCCACCGGTTACGATGACTTCGTCTGCTAGATACTCTTCATGATTCACAAAGACACCTTTGATCTGTGAACCTTCCCATTTCAGTGAAGCGTCTCCTCCTATCAAGCGTGCACCATTTTTTTCTGCCGCACGAATAAGAGCATCCCTGAGCGCAGCCCCATGGATTCTTGCCGCTCCTCCGACATACACCGCTCCAAACCGATCAGACAGCGGCGGAAACATCGCCTTCGTTTCTCCTTTCGATAGTTCCCTTACCTCGCCCATCTCTGGCGTATCTTTTCGCCTCTCGAGCGCCATATTCAATTTTTTCTCTAACTTCGTTTCACCAGAATAAATATTGATCGCTCCAACACGCTTATAACCTGTTTCACTCTCACCATCATTTTTTAGCGCTTCGATCAAATGCGGATAATACCTCGCCCCCGCTTCCACAAGTCTATAAAACGGACCGTTCTTTCGATTCGTAAGCCAAGGACAGACGATACCTGCCGCAGCTTCCGTTGCCTGTCCACGATCGTTTCGGTCGATCACGGTAACGGCAAACCCTTTTTTAGTGAGGTGATAGGCCGTAGATGCTCCAACAATACCTGCTCCGATGACAATAACTGATTTCATGACATACACCTTTTCTTCTTCTTTCTTTCTAGCTATTTTACAGGATAACCTTCATCCCCTCAATTCACCCTAATCACCCATAAATTGGTTCAATCAAACGTTTGATTAACAAAAATTCAGAAGGATTTACATTTTAATAGGCGTTTTGTAATCGCTTGTTAACACAGGATTTACACATGTTCGTTACAATGAGGCTGACTTCATAAAAGGAGGCAATACATTAGATGCACAAGCTAAAAGCAGTTTTTGCAATCATCATGATGCTAGTATTGATCGCACCATTTTCTGCTTTATCAGCAGCAGAAAGTTCAATAGATACAGTCGGAAAGCGTGACGGAGGGATTGGCAACACGACGAATTTTACCGACCTTGCACCGAACGTATCGGTTGATAAAAAGATCAACGATATCATCTATCCCCTTTTCGCTACACCCGCAATAAAGAAAAAGGGTCAGGTCTTAACGATGCAGATCGATACCCACGGGAAAGAAGCTGCTAGTTGGGATGTTATTTTAAAACCAAATAGTAATTCAGCGATAACAGAAACTCATAACCTACCAGTGAAAGATATCTCGATCGGGAAATCACATTGGAAGGATAGTGAGAAAATCTATGATGTGACTGTTACGATTCCTGAAGACATACCCGAAGAGCTCTATGATTTACAGGTTGAGTATACAGCGAATGGTCAGCGTCATTCCGATGAGCAGCCCCATTCAGTCAACGTTGTCGATGAGTTTGAGAAAGACTTTGAGTTTTTACACCTGACAGACACACATATCGGTTCGCCTCGTAATCTAGGTAACCAAGATGATGTTTCTACAGTAGACCCTGGTCGAACGAAGGAAGCTGGCATGTGGAGTCCTAAGGAAGAGGATCGCTGGCTTTACCTTCAAAAAGCGATTAAAGAAGTGAATCTGAAGAATCCAGATTTCGTAGTCGTGACGGGAGATTTGATGTATGGGCAGATGAACCCGCAAGAATACATCTATGAATATGAAGAAACGTACCGCATGCTTCAACAGCTGGAAGTCCCAGTGTACCTTGTTCCAGGTAATCACGATTACTACGCGCAAGATGCGACACTAGCAGACGGAGCGAAATATTGGGAACAGTATTTTGGACCACAATACTTCTCATTCGATTACGGTCCTTACGCTCACTTCATCGGATACAACTCATTCGACTGGCACAAGTTTGACCGTCAAGGACACGGAACGGTGTCGGTTCCAACTTGGGGCGGACAAATTCGTGAGAAGCAGCTCGATTGGGTAAAGCAAGATCTTGAGAAAAATGCTCAAACCGCACAGCCAAACCAAATTAGAGGGCTGTTCTCTCACCATAATCCGCTATGGCGAGACCGTGACATCTGGCCAAAAGAAGATCCTGATGTACAAAAGTACTGGGAGCAATATGACGCGAAACACAACCCTCAGTCGTTAGAAACACTAGTACTTGGAGAAAAGCTAGGCATTCAATATGATCAGCAGTGGCACGGTGAAAACGCCCATGAACTAATCGATGTGATGAAACAGCACAATGTGGACATTAGCTTACATGGTCATACTCACATCGATAACGTTACGAAAGAAGACGGCATCCTTTATACAACATCAACTTCTCTCGAGCTTAGCGGTAAGCCATACGTCGGCTTCCGTCCACTTGAAGTAAAAGATGGCGACATTGTGAATTATAACTACCAGGATCCTCATCACTCTGTACCGGTTTATGAAAATGGTGATACGGAGAGCGGTGTGATGTCTCTTGAATCCAGCTATAAAAATAGCAATGATGGGCATGCATCGGATCAAACAGCGACGATCACAAATCGTCTTGATAAAGCAATGACAGTAACGGTTCCATTTTATTTAGTAAAAGGAGACTACAGCGTTTCTGAAGGAACTGTAACGCAAAACACGGCATCTGGAGACAAACAGCACATTGAAGTTGAAATCACGGTACCTGCGAAGAGCTCAAAGGAGATCGTCGTAAAATAAGCAGAAAGAGCTTATAAGGCAATCGCCTATAAGCTCTTTTTCTTTGTACTATGATTTTTCGGAGCCGCAGCCCAAAGGACCCACCAGATCAAAAGCGGTTGAAAGAGAAGTCTGATCCACAGCAGTGTCTCGTTCGC
Organism: Anaerobacillus sp. ABR4_321; assembly: GCF_056158505.1. Taxonomy (NCBI): domain Bacteria; kingdom Bacillati; phylum Bacillota; class Bacilli; order Caryophanales; family Bacillaceae; genus Anaerobacillus; species Anaerobacillus sp. ABR4_321. Next base: position 1,124,737 of record NZ_JBSWTK010000001.1, on the reverse strand, counting down.
TTCTTCCTGACCTGGAGCGGGTATCCCAGCGATGGCGGCATAAATATTCGCTGGAAAAATCGCCACCAGATAAACCGCTGTCCAAAAGCGTGCTTGTTTTCGAGTAGCGGGCAACAGAAGGAGAACCGCAAGAAGAATCTCGATGATCCCCGTTACATAGATGATTCCTAAGCGAAACGGCACCCACTCTGGCAACATGGAGGCGAACCCTTCCCCTTGAGAAAAGTGAGCAACACCTGCGAATATGAAAAAGAGTGCAAATAAGACAAGTGCGATGATGCGTATGATGTGCTTCATAATAATCTCCTTTTTTGGTGATACACCTATTGTAACGCTTGGAGATCTAGTAATCAGCTAATGCGGCTTGCCTATTCCCTCTCACGACTTATCCTGAGTTTCTGGAATACTATTAAAAAAATTTAACAGCTGATCAACGCATTCTTCACTCGTAAACTTTCCGTTCCCCGTCTTGACCATCTGCAGGTTAGCGTACGTAATCATGAGCGCACTCTTTGCATCTGATCCGTCTAACTCCGTAATCCGTTTTTTCATTTGTTCCAAACTTAGCATGTCGTTCTTCCTTCCTAACGTGTTGAAATGCATTCATCAAAAAACGTTAACACTTTTCGATAAACGCTCATCTCATTTTCTTTTTTCGAGAATCCGTGTCCTTCATCATCTAAAACGAGGTAATCTACCTTTCTACCTTTTTGCTTTAACGCCTCGACGATTTGATCGGATTCCGCTTTCACGACGCGTGGATCCATCGCTCCCTGAATGACGAGCATCGGTTTCGTCATCGTAGAAAGATACGTATGAGGGGATGCTTCGATTAGCCCATCTTTGTTTGTAATCGGATCACCGACTAGCTTCTTCGTCGCTGGTTTCCAGTGCTCAGGCACTGTATCGAGGAAACTGAACAAATTACTCGGCCCAAAAATATCGACGACTGCTTTAAAATAGTCTGGGTGTCTACCGTGTAAAAGAAGCGCCATGTAGCCACCGTAGCTACCGCCCATCAATAGAATCTTATCCCGGTCGACATGGCCTTCATTAAGTAACCATTCGATTCCATGAACATTATCAAGACGTGGACCATTGCCCCAATCGCCTTCGACCATTCGTTTAAAAGAGAGCCCGTACCCAGTTGAACCACGGAAGTTCGGCGCAAAAATACTATACCCTCTGTGGAGCAGGAATTGAAACAGTGAGCGGAAAGACGCTCGTTCAGCAACTTGAGGACCTCCGTGCGGCCAAAAGATCACATGACCGTTACTATTTTCTTCTTTTGCTTTAAAATACTGTGCTTCGATCTCAAGTCCATCAAACGAAGCATACTTGATGACGTTTGGTTCGACCATATCTTCTTTTGCTACACCAGGTACGGTGTAGTTCGTAAGGTTCGTCCACCCATTGGTGGTTCTTTTATAAATATTGGACGGAACCGTAGGAGAGCTTCCTTTAAGATAGACGCCTCCTTCACCACCGACGATTACCTTTTCAATTACGCTAACGGGCGTTTCGATTTTCTCGAGTTTTTCAGAATCAATCTGAAACTGGTAGAAAAAATCTTGAACACCTTTTTCGCTCGTGAGGTAGAGTGTGTGACTCTCACGGTCAAATACGATGTCCGTAAAACTTTCATTCTCTAGCTGAAGCACTTTTTGAAACGTCTTCGACTCAAGATCGAACTTCGCCAAGTACGAAAAATCTTCGCCATAGTTCGTTATCAAATACACAACGGTTTCTGAAGTGAAAACTGCACCATCAAAGGTATGCTCGGTGTCTTTGTCAGGCGTTAATAGAATGTGTTCATCTTCACGCTTCACGTAAGGAAGTGAGTATGTATTCGTATAAAATTCTCCATAGAGAAAGCTTTTCTCTTCGGGACTTTTATCGAAAAGAAATACCATGGCGTCCTTTCCCTCTAGAACCGTATCTTCTTCCCCTGTTTCAAGGTTATAAGAGTAAGTTTTCAAGAAGGTTTCGTTCTCTTTGTTCGACGTATAATAAAGGCGCTTGCTATCGTCGGATAGAAACGGCATATCATGGCGATGCCCTTCTGCTTCTCTTAAAGCTTTCACCTTTCCACCATATGTAGGAATCGCATAGATCTGTCCGTTCTCATCACCGTCTCGATCCATTACTGCCACGATAAAAGATCCGCTTTTATCATAAAAGACCTCCTGACAGCCCTGGTTCTCAAATGATATCGGGTAAGGAAAAGTGTGTGGAAGATCCATCGCCCATAAATTAAACGTTCCATTTAAGTTTGTACTGAAGACCATCTGCTTTTCATCTGGACTAACAGCAAATGTCTGAATGCCTAGCGTTTGAAAAAATTGTTCTACATCTGGCTTTTCGAATTCAATCATTTCGTGATCCCTCCAAGTATAATTGCTGCAACCTGTATACCTATTTCGAAACTGAGAGAGAAACTCCTTGTCCGTTAACAAATATATCCAAATAAAAGATGAACTTCCTAATGTGGAAGTTCACCTTCTAAGTGTTAGAACAAAGCTTCAGTTAATCTTTCGTGTAGAGGCAACTACCCCAATCCCTGCCTCCAGACAATAAACCAGGGGTTCGTTAAGTCCTTCTTGTTATATTCCAGGTGCCTGTCACCTGTCGAATTTGTCGAATGAACCACTTTGCCACCTGCACCCTGAACAACGGCATGACCTGCTGCGGTATCCCACTCCATGGTTGGAGCAAAGCGTGGATAGACATCTGCCGCTCCTTCAGCAACGAGACAAAGCTTCAATGAACTTCCTGCTGAAGTGACAGCAACTTTTCCATACTTCTCCTTCAAACCATCTAGGAACTCCTTCGTTTCAGGTGATGGATGAGAGCGGCTCGCTACTGCTGTGATCATCCCTTCCTTTCGAACGTGTAAAGGAAGGCGGTGACCACTATCACTTTCGATCAAAGACTTATAGGAAGAATAGCTCCCCTCTGAAACCTTCTCGATCTTATAAGACCCTCTATCTCCATCCCCAACGTACACTGTGTCACTTACAGGTACATAGACGACGCCAAAAACAGGATTCCCCTTATGAATAAGAGCGATGTTTACCGTGAATTCTCCGTTTCGCTTAATAAACTCCTTCGTGCCATCGAGCGGGTCGACAAGCCATAAACGTTCCCATTTCTTTCGCTCATCGTATCCTAGATGCCTTCCTTCTTCACTCAGAATCGGGTAATCTACGTTTAGCGCGTTCAATCCCTTCACGATCGTGTCATGCGACAACTTGTCAGCGACCGTTAAAGGCGATGCATCGCTCTTTTTCTCAATTTGAAAATCACTGCTTCCATAAACCTTCATAATCGCTTTTCCAGCATTCACTGAGGTATGAATAACGTTAAGTAAGTCCGTATCACTTACCAATGCGCCCACTCCTTTCCGAAATCATGGTGAGGCACACCTCATCCCTACTACTGTATGCAAAGGGGCTACGCGCGTTCTAACATGCGGTTCAATGCATCCTTTGCAAACTTCGCTGTCTTTTCGTCAACTGAGATTTGATTCGTTTTCCTACCTGCGTGAACTTCTTCAAGAGACCAAAGAAGGTGCGGTAGGTCGATCCGGTTCATCGTTAAACATGGGCACATATTCGGATTCAGTGACACGATGTTTTTATCAGGATGCTCCTGAATAATCCGATTCACGAGATTCATCTCTGTACCGATTGCCCATGACGAGCCTGATGGTGCTCGCTCAATCGTCTCGATGATCATCTTCGTAGATCCTGCAAAATCAGATTTCTGTACGACTTCAAATGTGCACTCAGGGTGAACGATAACGTTTACACCTGGCATGTCACGCCGTACTTGTGCAATATTATCGAGCGTGAACTTTTCATGAACAGAACAATGCCCTTTCCAAAGAATCACCTTCACATTCTCGTAATCTCCGTCGTACTCAAGACGATCTGAGATCGGATCCCACACCGCCATCGCTTCTAGTGGAATGCCAAGGTCGTACGCTGTATTTCGTCCTAAATGCTGGTCAGGCAAAAAGAGAATGCGCTCTTTTTGCGTGAACGCCCACTCGACCATAGCCGTGGCATTTGATGACGTTACAGTCGCTCCGCCGTTCTCCCCAACAAACGACTTGATCGCTGCGGTCGAATTCACGTACGTTAACGGAAGGATGGTCTCTCCCAATGAATCCGTCAACATTTTCCATGCCCGCTCCGTCTGATGAATGTCAGCCATATCCGCCATCGAACAGCCTGCTCTCATATCTGGAAGAATGACCGTTTGATGTTCCTCTGTTAAAATATCTGCCGTCTCCGCCATGAAGTGGACCCCGCAAAAGACGATCGTCTCTGCTTTCTTGTTTTTCGCGGCTAGCTGAGCAAGCTGCAGCGAATCCCCTGTATCATCAGCAAATTGAACGACCTCATCTTTTTGATAGTGATGAGCAGGCAAGTAAAGACGGTCACCGAGCTCCTTCTTGATCTCACGCACGCGCTGAACCATTTCTTCTTCTGATAGCGCGTGATACCTCTCTGGAATGCCAACCGGCTTCGTTAATGCATCGAGTATACTCATAGCTATTCCCCCTTCATTCGAAGACTAATATCTAGACTTTTAACAGAGTGCGTCAGACAACCGAGTGAAATCATATCGACACCACAATCCTTATAATCGATAAGGTTATCGAGCGTAATGCCACCCGACACTTCTGTCACGATCGACTTTGGCACGAGTCGATTATAAAAAGTCGCTTCATCTGGTGAACAGTTATCAAACATGATGATGTCTGCGTTCGCCTCAACAGCTTCCCTAACCTCTTCTTCGCTACTCGTCTCCACTTCGATCTTCGTCATATGACCGACCTTTTTTCGCACTGCTTCAACGGCGTGTTGAATACTTCCGCACTGTGCAATATGGTTATCTTTCAGCATGACGCCACCATCAAGCGTGATGCGATGATTCACCCCTCCGCCGCAGCGGACAGCATATTTCTCGAGCATTCGCAGCCCTGGCGTCGTTTTCCGAGTATCACAGACGCGCGTAGGTGAATCACCAAGCAAGTAAATGGCATGACTCGTCATCGTTGCGATCCCACTCATCCGCTGAATCAAGTTCAAAATGACGCGCTCACCCGTGAGAATCGCTTTTACCTGACCTTTAACCTGCGCGATTACATCTCCATTTTGTACGCGATCCCCATCTTGCACGTACACCTCAACAGAACAACCTCCGTCTAACATGTGAAAGCCTAGCTCGATCACATCTTGACCACAAAATACGCCATCTTCCTTTGCTATGAAATCTGCAACACCTTGTTCTGTTGAATCGAATAGCAGCTCACTCGATAGGTCTCCTACACCGATATCTTCATTAAAAAATTGCTCGAGATTTTTTCTCAGTAGTAATCCATTCATCTTTAAAGATCCCCCTGGTTATCCTTTTTTGCTGGAAATGCTGTTTTGGTAGAGGAAAATCAGTACGAAAATGTCCCCCACGACTTTCAGTCCGCATATATGCTGACGTCGCCATCAGCCAGCTTGTTTGCAGCATGTTGAACGTCGTTATCTCCTCAATACTCGAGGCAGGTTTCTTCCTGCTAGTTAGATAGAATTCGAACGCATCGATCGCTGCTGAGAGTCCATTTTCATGTCTCGTAATACCCACGTGATCATTCATTAAGTTCCGCAACATGCAGGGCTCTGGCAGGGACCATGGTATGTGAAGAGGTTGAAAACCGGTATCTAAATTCATCCGAACAGGCTTATGATTTCGTATCCAAGTCGCCGCCTCATTCGCAAAGACGACCGCTTCAAGAAGGGAGTTACTCGCGAGTCGATTCGCACCGTGAACACCAGTGTTCGCCACTTCCCCAATCGCAAAAAGGTTCTCGACCGTAGTTCTTCCGTAACGATCCGTTTCCACCCCACCCATCAAAAAATGTGTTCCTGGCTGGACAGGAACTTTTTTTGATGAAGCATCGTCTCGTGTTAGGTACGATGCGATCGTTGGAAAACGTTGATCAAAATTTGGGACTGGAGATAGATCGAGGTAAACCGGACTCTGCTCCGCATAAATGCCGCGTGCCACGATGTCTCTTGGCGCGAGATCGAGAAGTTCGTGCTTTCCTTCCATCAAACGCTCCCCTTTTGACGTGACCAAAACGCCGCCTTCGCCTCTTACTGCTTCAGATATGAGAAAAGAGTTTCCATCACCCGCATACATCGTTGGGTGAAACTGCATGAACTCAAGGTCAGAAACGCGCGCTCCTGCTCGGTAAGCCATCGCGATACCATCACCCGTCACCGACACATCGTTTGACGTAACGGGGTAAAGCTGTCCCGCGCCACCGGTAGCAAGGATGACGTGATCTGCTCTGACAGTCAGATGCTTTCCTTCATAATCCATAAACCAGGCACCTGTACAGGCTCCGTTTTCAACGATGAGATCGACCGCTGCATGATGTTCAATGATCGTACAGCTCTCTTTTACTCTTTTTAAAAGCGTTCCTACGAGCTCTTTACCAGTTGCATCTCCGCCGGCATGCAGGATTCTAGGCACACGATGTGCACCCTCACGACATCTCGAATAAGACCCATCACGATTTCGGTCAAACGTCACACCTAGGCCGATCAAATCTTGAATTCGCTCGCCGCCTTTTTTTACTAAAAGCTCTGTTAACTCCTCATTATTATGAAAAACACCCGCTTGAATGGTATCGAAAAAATGATCTTCCCAACGATCATCATCCGACGTGACCGCCGCGATGCCACCTTGCGCAAGCCTGGAATTGCTTTGTCCTAGCTTAGACTTTGTGATAACCGTCACATTCTTATCCGCAGAGAGAAGCTCAGCAGTCAACAAGCCTGCCACCCCACTACCAATAACAAGTACTTCTGTATAAAAGTTACCCATGTTACCTTCTCCTAAATTGATGTTGTCCTCTGTAAAGTTTACATGTGTCTTGACACTAATAGTTACATAGATTTAAATAAAGTACAAGACAGAACTTTATGAGGAGAGCGAAATGATTTATTTGGACTATGCAGCGACTACCCCGATGTCAGACCTCGCAATCGAGGTTTACACGAAGGTAGCACGTACGTATTTTGCGAATTCACAAAGCCTGCACGATGAAGGAACTTCTGCTGCTCAGGTACTAGAAGTAGCGAGGCAAACCATCGCTCAATCGATCAACGGACACCCTTCAGGCGTGTATTTTACATCTGGCGGCACTGAATCAAATATTCTAGCGATAAGAGGGCTAGCTAAAAAGCATACCTCAGGTCACATGATCACTGCGAAGGCTGAACACTCTTCCATCCTCCATACATTTCAACAGCTCGAAAAAGATGGATTCGACGTCACGTATCTCTCGTATGATGACAACGGTAGGCTCAAGTTTGATGACCTGATCGAAGCGATTCGAGACGATACGATTCTTGTATCGATCGCTCACGGAAACAGCGAAATCGGAACGCTCCAGCCAATCGAAGAAATCGGAAAGGAACTCATGGAAAGAGGCATTCCATTTCATACGGATGCGGTCCAAACGTTCGGAAAGCTACCGGTCGATGTCAAAGAGATGCACCTTACTGCTCTCTCCGTATCATCGCATAAACTATACGGACCTAAAGGCGTAGGAGTATGCTACATCGATCCGTCACAGTCATGGCAGGCAAGCTTACCTGGAGCCGTTCATGAAAAAGGATTTCGACCGGGTACAGTGGATGTACCAGGGATTTTCTCTTTTACAGCAGCGGTAGAAGAAGCGACCACAAATATGGAGCTCGCTCATCAACAAAGTAAGACGTTAAGAGACTATTTATTGAGTCAGTTGAACGGAACAGATGTGGTCATCGAAGGTGGAGATGATGAAGGGCTTCCTCATATCGTAGGACTTCGGCTCAAGGGGATTGAAGGACAGTACGTGATGAATGAACTGAACCAGAAGGGCATCGCCGTCTCAACAGGCTCCGCATGTTCCATCGGACAGCAAAACCCTTCCAAAACATTAAAAGCGATCGGACGAACCGATGACGAAGCAAGAGAACTCGTTCGAATCAGTTTTGGGAGGCACACGACGAAAGAAGAGTTAGAAAAGACAGCATTAGTGATTCACAGCATACTAAGCACACGGCATTACACTTCACAGGCACCACCCGGATAATGTCGAAAAAACACCGATCATCCTAACGATGATCGGTGTTTATCATACAGGTCTTATTTTCTCTACCCTCTACAAAACGGGCTACCGCAAATACTCCTCAAGCACAAGGTCATTATTTTTCATATACGTCGCGATGTTCTTTCCTACATAACGTAAGTGCCAAGGCTCATACTTGTAGCCTGTCACATGCTCTTCTCCTTCAGGGTAACGGATGATGAACCCATATTCATGTGCATGCGCATCGACCCATTTCCCTTCATCGGTGTATGCGAATTCTTCGACCAATCTATAATCTACATCCGGACTCGTCACATCCATCGCTAGACCGGTTTGGTGCTCACTATGGCCTGGCTTTGCACTTACTCGATTCGCATACTCTTCTCCATGTTCCTCAACATTTCGTTCATAGATTCGCTTTTGTCGTTCATACGAGCGATAGCCTGATTGAGCATAGAGGTCGAGTCCTGCTCTCTCTGCTCCATCAAACAATGCTTCCAAGTGAGCAACAGCAATTGTGTTCATCTTCCGCTTATTGTGTTCATAATCGAACGGAAACGGAACGTTCGGCTCCTCTAACTCTGCAGGAACATACGTTGATGGCAAATCACGCTGCTTGTTCACTAACAACAGTTGGATCGGTAACGAAACTTCCGTATCGACGTATTCATCGATCGCGTCATAGCCCCCAAGGACCGTAAACTTCGTTAATCCTTTATCAGCTATATAAAGCTTCGCAGGATTCGGTACGTAGTTTTTTTCGATCAACAGGAGAGAGTCATCCGTTTTTGCCGCTAAAACGGAACCCGCTAATGCATCTGCAAAATCCATACCAGTTGCTAAATAGGCTTCATCTGCACTGCCCTGTGGAAATGCGTCCGCAACAGCACGGGAAGTTTCATAACGATCACTTCCAGCAATTCGCATCGAATTTGGAATATCCTCCTCTACGTCATTCGGGATAACTCCAGTGCCTCCGATTACATAATTTCGTTCATTAGATTCAATGCGATTTTCTGTAACAGTTGGAAGGCTATCTTCTAACGTGAGTAAAATTGGATATCCTCTGTACGCTGCATAAGGTGCGATCGATAACGCATCTGGAAAATTCTCACCACTCACAACGGCCGCTCTTCCACTTGGATGCATCCGGTCAGCGATCAACGCTGCCGTTTCAAACCGATCGCTTCCTGAAATACGCTCTACTGTTATATTCATGTCATTTTTTATGTATGTTTCTACTTCATTTGAAACTGCAGTAGGTCCTCCAAGTATGATAATGACTTTCGGATTTAATCGCTGAATTTCACTCTTCGTCGCTTTTGGTAGTTTCGTAGATTTCGTCAGCAAAATTGGAGCATTTTCTTGGTAAGCAAGAGGCGTTCCTGCAAGCGCATCAGGGAAGTCGTTCGCTCTCGATAAAAGAATTGTTTCACTTCCATCTGGCCAACCGTTCTTAGAAACTTCAACAGCTGTTTCAATTCGATCGCTTCCTGAAATTCGATCAATGTCAATTGCCTCAGTGACACCTGGAAATAGTAACACTAGTACTATTAGACTAATGACAGACAATAATCCTAACCTGAAGTTGCGTATAAGCATAATTAATCACCCCATAGTCCCCGTTCCCGTAATAATTGTAATAAAACTCAAATGACAACAGAAAGCTAAATTTAGTAAATTGTTCTTAAGTCTTAATTACAAAACATAAAAAAAGAGCCTCTTTTAAAGGCTCTTCCTTCATACAATAATTGTTCGACAAAATATTTCAAATAACGGGTGGTGCCTGTCACTCAAATAGTTCTTCTTCCACACGTATTCCAACAGCACTATCGCCTCCTAAAATTGTGTAGTAAGAAGTATTCTGTTCTTTTAAGAATTGTTTCGTACTAGTAGGTAGACTATTTTTCTTTGTAAGAATCATTGGTTCACCGTACAACGCCGCAAGTACAGAGCCTGAGAGGGCATCAGCAAAGCCTTCACCTGTTGCCATAAAAACATCCGAAGTTGGCAAGTTGAGTGTTTTTGCAATTTCAATTGAAGTTTCATAACGATCATTTCCGTTTAAACGTGTTGCCAAAGGTAGCTGCCTTTCTACCGCTTCACTAATTGCAGCAGGCCCCCCTACTACATAGGTCTTGTTATAAGAAGATAGTGCCTTCTTCGTAGCGCTTGAAAGCTCATCCTTCTCAGTTAGAAAGATTGGAAGACCGTACATAGCTGCATATGGAGCTATTGATAGCGCATCAGGGAAGTTCCCTCCATAGGCTACGACAGCCTGTTTTGTAGGAAGGAGGTTTTCCGCAATCTTTGTTGCAGTTTCATAGCGGGTAGCGCCGCTCAAACGTCTAACTTCAAGTTTCATAGTATTCTTTAAGTAATTTTCAATCTCCGAAGAAATGGCACTTGTTCCTCCAAGAATGGTAACCTTTTTCACATCCAGGTCTACTAATAAATCTCTTACTCGACTATCAAGCTTCGTTTTAGGTGTTAGTAGAATTGGAGCATTTAATTGAAAAGCGAGAGGAGCGCCTGCAAGCGCGTCAGGAAACGTTAACCCAGTTGCAAGCACAGCATTATCCGTCCCTTCTGGCCAACCCGCTTCAGCTATTTTAATCGCTGTTTCATATCGATCGTCACCAGAAATTCGTTCGATGTACTCCATATTGTAGGCAGACAATGCATAAATATCATCTTCGCCACCGCCGTTTTCATCCGTCGCTTTTATGTAATAGATCCCTTCTGGAATTGTATAGACTTGAAACTGGGCACCTTCATAATAATCATAGTAATCAGGATCGATCCACTCTCCAAAAGCATCGGCTAATGCAAAATTTAGATCGATATTCTGCTGAGAAGAACCAGCAACAACAAGCTCGATAGGATTATTTATATCGATTTGATACATGTCTACATCATTCACATCGAAAGTACCATACACAACATCTTCCATAGGTAGAAAGTTAGCATGTGTAAAATCATTATTTGGTTCACTCTCTAAATAGTCAGCAAGAGTTTTGATACTGCTTCGATCTTCAGATAGCTTTTGTTTTAGTTGTTCTTCTATTATCTTTTTGTCTGCTTCAGAGAAAGAGCGCTTTTCCTTTTTCTCTTCCGTTATTTTTTCTTTTAAGCCGTTAGATTCACCACTAGCAGCAAATACATTTCCTGCCCCTAAAAACCCGCTAACAAGTAGCGTGACAAATACAAAATAAGTGATTACCTTCCTCACTTCATCCCCGCCTCTTTTAACATAGTGTGTAGCATAACTTTTATTATATAAGTATTAAGAACTAGAATCTATAAAAGATTCTGTCGAATTGTGTCATAAGTACTAGAATCATATCTTCTTCGACAAAAACCGGGTGGTGACAGGCACCGCATTCTTTATTTTCTGAAAATACTAGAAATTTAGAATAAAATGGGTTATCATGGCAATTAACAGCGAAGAAATTGTATACAATATATGAACACAATCGAGAGGGATCAATACAAATGAAAAAAAAACGAAACGAAGAACTCGCGTACGAGAAAGTAAAGCGAGCAATCATGCTCAAGAAGTTAAACCCAGACCAGCGCGTAACAGAGGAATGGCTAAGCCAGGAATTGAAAATGAGTCGGACTCCAATTCGCTCTGCCTTTAAACGCCTCGAGAGTGAAGGCCTTCTCACGCTGATCCCTCATCGAGGGGCATTCGTGTGCAATCCTTCTGACAAAGAGCTCGAGGATGTGTTTCGCCTGCGCGTCGTCATCGAACGGTATGCTGCTGAGCTAGCAATCGAAAACATGACAGATGAAGACGTTGTTGAGATGGAGAAGTTATTGAAGCGTGAGCTTGAGGCATACGAATCAAAGGATTTTGAGGCATTTCTAACCATCAACTCCCTCATTCACGCCTTCCCTGCTAAACTCTCAAACAACACGTTTCTACTTCAGGAAATCGAGCGTTTAAACCAATGGTCTGATTGCTACCTGATCTTGAAAGACGAATTTTACACCATACCAACTGAAGAAGCGAAGTCCATTCCTGAACATCATGCGATCTTAGAAGCTTTTCGAAACCGAGATGTAGACAAGATGTGCGATGCGATTGAAACTCACTTACTTTCAACGCTCGACGACTTGTCTGAACGCAAATCTATTTTTAGCTAAGGAGAGATTTTCTATGAGACATGCATCGATCAATACCCCTCTTCCAGGGCCAAAAGCTAGTGACCTATTAGAACGCAGGAAAAAAATCGTTCCTGACGCGGTTAGTTACGGCGTTCCAACTTTTGCTAGAGAAGCACATGGGGCAAAAGTTACGGACGTCGATGGCAATACGTTCATCGATTTTGCTGGGGCAATCGGTACGATCAACGTTGGCCACTGCCATCCAAAAGTGAAGGATGCGCTTCATGATCAAGTAGAAAAGTACATCCACACTGGTTTTAACGTCATGATGTACGAGCCATACATCGCCCTAGCTGAAAAGTTAGCTGAACTCGCACCTGGCGCGCACGATAAAAAAGTTCTTCTCCAAAACAGCGGAGCTGAAGCTGTAGAAAACGCAGTGAAAATCGCTAGAAAGTACACTGGTCGCCAGGCGATTGTCACATTTGCGAACGCTTTCCATGGTCGAACGCTTATGACGATGTCGATGACGAGCAAAGTTAAACCATACAAATTCGGCTTCGGACCGTTTGCTCCAGAAGTGTACAAAGCTCCTTTCCCTTATGCATATCGCCGACCTGCGACTATGACAGAAGAAGAATATAGTGCACACATGATCGAACAGTTCAAAGACTTTCTAATAAGAGAGGTCGCTCCAGAAACGATCGCAGCAGTTGTGATGGAGCCTATTCAAGGGGAAGGCGGATTCATCGTACCTGACAAAGCCTTTGTAAAAGCTGTTAAAGAAATATGCGCTGAGCACGGCATTATTTTTATAGCGGACGAAATTCAAACAGGCTTTGCAAGAACAGGTACCTACTTCGCGTCAGAGCATTTTGACATTACTCCTGATCTCATCACCGTATCAAAGTCACTTGGTGCAGGCATGCCGATCAGTGGCGTAATCGGCCGGCAAGAAGTGATGGATGCCGCGAACGGTGGTGAGCTCGGCGGAACATACAGTGGAAACCCATTAGCATGTCGCGCTGCTCTGGCTGCGATCGACGTGATTGAAGAAGAGAAACTGAACGATCGCGCAAACGAAGTCGGTCAAAAAGTAAAAGATACCTTCCAAACATTATCTAAAGAAGTAGGTTGTATCGGCGATATCCGCGGAATCGGAGCGATGGTTGCAGTGGAAATCGTGAGCGACTTAGAAAAGAAAACCCCTGCTAAAAGCTTAGCCGCTCAAATGATTTCTACCGCTCAACAGCAAGGACTTCTCGTACTTGGAGCAGGCGTCTATGGCAACGTCATCCGCTTCCTCATGCCACTTGTTATTACGGATGAGGAGCTTGACGAAGGCTTGTCCATCATTTCAGACGCAGTTCGAACGGTTTGGAATAGCACGTTAGTCACTTCAGAAGGATAGGAGGTTTCAAGCATGCAAGAAGGACAACAGTTAAAGAAAGTTCTGTCGAGGTTCGACCTCCTCTTCCTCGCACTAGGTGCGATGCTCGGTTGGGGATGGGTCGTGTTATCTGGTACTTGGATTACATCCGCTGGCTCGTTCGGGGCCGTTTTAGCATTCGTGATCGGAGGATTTCTAGTCGTCTGTGTGGGACTGAACTACGCTGAACTCGCCTCCGCCATGCCAAAGGCTGGTGGAGAGCATGAATATGTGCATAGAGCACTCGGCGAAAATATGTCTTTCATCGCGTCATGGGCAATCACACTCGGGTACGTGTCAGTCGCAACGTTTGAAGCCGTTGCGTTACCGACCGTCATCGACTACCTCATCCCTGATTACCAGTCTGGTTACTTATGGACCGTTGCAGGATGGGATGTTCATCTAAACTGGGTATTGATCGGCTCAGGCGGGGCGCTCATCATCACCGCGATCAATTACATAGGACTTAAGCAAGCAGCTGCCATGCAGACATTTTTCACGATCGTCATCATTGGCGTCGGACTTCTTTTAATATTCGGGTCAGGTATCCACGGGGATCCATCGAACCTCGCTCCCGCTTTCGTTGGAGGAGCCGGTGGTATCATGACCGTGCTCGTCATGGTCCCATTTTTATTCGTAGGATTCGATGTCATTCCTCAGGTTGCTGAAGAAGCGAACTTGCCGCAACGCCAGATCGGGATGTTCCTTGTCGTTTCCGTAGTCGGAGCGATCTTGTTCTACCTCGCGATTGCGCTTGGGGTTGGACTTGGGCTTAATCAAGAGCAGCTAGCCGTAACAGAACTCGCATCAGCAGACGCAATCGCAAGCTTATTCGGATCAGACCTATTTGCTCAGATCTTAATCATTGGTGGTGTAGCTGGGATCATCACGAGCTGGAACTCGTTCGTCATCGGAGGAAGTCGTGTTCTTTACGCGATGGCAAAGTCCGGTATGCTCCCAGCCTGGTTTGGACGACTGCATCCAAAGTTCAATACGCCTTCAAACGCCGTGTTGTTCATCGGAATCTTGTCTATGCTAGCACCGCTATTAGGACGATCTGCGCTCGTCTGGATCGTCGATGCTGGCGGACTTGGAATCGTTGTTGCATATTTCCTTGTCGCACTATCATTCATTGTCCTTCGTAAAAGAGAGCCGAATATGGAGCGTCCTTTCCGGGCTGCAAAATCGCCTGTTTACGGTTATCTTGCACTCATCCTTAGCTTCGGTTTCATCACACTCTACTTACCAGGTATGCCAGCGTCTCTCATCTGGCCATACGAATGGATTATGTTTGCCGGCTGGGCAATCGTCGGATTGTATTTCTTTATGAGGATGAGGAAAGGCGTTTATAAAGAAGTGAGCGCAGAACAAAACAAAACATTTTAGTGAGGGTGCCTGTCACCACCCGTTTCATGTCGAATAGCTTCAGCCAAGGCTGAAGCTATTTTTCTATTCATTTGAACAGCCTAAAGTTCATTCGACAAATACCGGGTGGTACCTGTCACTCGTCACCTTATCGCCGCATAGAACCCGTCAGAATAATCCCGATCACACTCCAGAAGTAGTGAAGCAAGCTCCTCGCTCTTCTCCCTTGTAATCTTACCCTTGTTCTCCTTCTTCACGTAATGAACAAAGTCTTGAATCCGAAAGATCGGACACTTAGCATCCTGTTTCCCCATCCAAACACCCCGTGAATTTGTCATAATAACGACCGGTTCGACTTGAAAATAATAGCCATTACGTCTCAAATACTTCCTGAGATGGTTCGCATGATAGATCGATTGCCCCTGTGGACTTTTTACGATCGTTTTCTTTATGACCTTCCCTCTACTGTTGTATGG
The DNA here is from genome assembly GCF_056158505.1 of Anaerobacillus sp. ABR4_321. Classification (NCBI taxonomy): domain Bacteria; kingdom Bacillati; phylum Bacillota; class Bacilli; order Caryophanales; family Bacillaceae; genus Anaerobacillus; species Anaerobacillus sp. ABR4_321. The sequence continues at coordinate 1,109,208 of NZ_JBSWTK010000001.1, read as the reverse complement.
ATACCATAGCCACCCTTCTCGATGAGGATAGAATCTACCAGTAATGTCTTTGGTTTCGATACAATAGATTTTCTCTGGGCCAATCAAGACGTGATCGATTTGAGTTCCATTTCGACCATTCGGTACGACAAGGTCATTCATCAATGTAAATGAGTCAGGTAACCACCCCTCTATCACGTCAGACACCTTGCTTTCCCCTTCTTCACCAGGCTGCAGCTTGATATGTTTCCCTAAATTTTTAAGCTGATTTCTTCTATCTCCACACAACTTTCGTAAGAGCAGTTCACGACCTACGAACCATCCTAGAATAAATCCGATCGGGAAAATAAAAAACAATGCGATTCCAAGTGCAAACATCCATAGGATCGATAAAAAGAGGATGTCCTTTTTATTCTCTCGCTTAATCCGATCAATCTCGCCTTCTAACCTTCTCTTCATAAAGAGTGACTCTTCTCTCGTCTGCTGAAGAATCGTCTCCCTTTTTGCAACCCTCGCCATATCGTCACCTTTTCTACCCGTCTATTTTTACAGCAGTCTTAATTCTTCTTAAGTATACTTTTACATCCAACAACTGTATATATATTCCAGGACACACCTTTACGAAAAAATAAAAAGCGAGTCGCCCCCATGCAACTCGCTTTTCTCTACTGGATTGTATAAACCACGCCGAACGAATCCCCTCGTTTATTCCGCTCTATCAATCTTAGTTTCCATCACCTCCACCCGGCGTATGTTGTGGTGGAAGATCCTTATCGCTTAAAGGCGATGTACCGCTAAGCTCTATCGGTTCTCCACCGCTGCTTCCACCAGTGAAATCGATTAGAAAACCCCCTAATAGCAAACCTGTTACAAGAAAAACACTAACTATTATTTTCTTCACGCGATTATCCCCTCATTTTGAAGCTTTTATGTAGTATGTTTCATTAGTTTAACCGAACTAGGGACAAAGACGTGTTTCTGTTTAGAGACTATTACCTATATATAGTGGTGTTATTTCTTACAAATTCTTCATTATCCTTCATAAATATAACTTCAGGAATTTTTGGTGCAATACGTGAATATTGCCTCCTTTAAGACTAATCACCTCATACTCATGATAAACTATCATCAACCACACTCTCCCGGAGGTCACAGCCATGCAAATCCACGCAACAGATAAAATAGAAAAAGCAATCGAGCTATTTTCGAACGAAGACGTTCATGCGTTGGAAGTAGTCGATGAAAACGGCGCATCGCTTGGGCATATAGAAGTTGAGGAGCTGGTGCGCGCCCTGCAAGAAGACGATGTTAGTACGTCGATCGGACAGATTTTACGAACGATTGCAGATCGCCACCTCCCTATGCACGAACACACCATCAGTCAAAATGAGTACAGTGCGCTCCTTGAAGATCCAGTGTTCACGGACATCATCAACTCCCTATACGATGGGGTTTTCATCACAAACGGTGATGGCATTCCTGTGAAAGTAAACAAATCGTACGAACGAATTACAGGTCTAAAGGAAGAACAAGTCCTCGGCTACCATATGGAAGACCTCGTGAAAGCAGGATACATTTCAAAATCAGCTTCACTACAGGTTCTCAAAAATAAGAAGCCGATCACGCTCATGCAAACGCTCTCGAACGGTAGAAAGATCATCGTCTCCGGCACACCGATCTTCACACCTGATGACGAGATCTTATATATCGTCAATAGCGTAAGAGATATCACGGAGCTATTAAAATTAAAGCTCCAGATCGATGAACTTCAGGATTTGAAAAACCTTAGACAAAACACGAAACAAACGCTGAAACAGCCTGAGCAGTCTTCTCTCTTCTTCGGTGAAACGATGAACGAGCTGTTTTCCCTCATCAATCGTGCAGCGAAAACGGATACGAAAATCCTTCTACAAGGAGAGACCGGCGTCGGAAAAACGATGATTGCGAAATACATCCATGAACATTCTAAGCGCTCGAGCGGAAGCTTTTTAGAATTAAACTGTGGCGCATTTCCCTCGAACCTTATTGAAGCTGAATTGTTCGGTTACGAGGGTGGAGCGTTTACTGGTGCGCTATCGAAAGGAAAAAAGGGTCTGTTAGAAGTCGCTGACAACGGCACATTGTTTTTAGACGAAATCGGCGATCTTCCTCTCGAAGTTCAAATAAAACTTTTGAAAGTCATCGAGGACCAAGCATTCATTCCGATCGGTTCTTCTAAACTAAAACAGGTGAACGTACGCACCATCGCGGCTTCTCATAAGAACTTAAAGAAGTTAGTCGCTATGGGACAGTTTCGCGAAGACCTCTACTATCGCTTGAGCGTCGTACCACTAGAGATCCCTCCCCTACGTGCTCGTCGTGAAGAAATCATTCCGCTCGCTCAGCATTTCATGGACCTGTTTAATACTGAACACGACACAGAGCGATCATTTAGCATCGAAGCACTGGACGCGCTCCATGAATACGAGTGGCCAGGAAACATCCGTGAACTCAAGAACGTCATCGAGCGGTTAGTCATCTTGAGCCCTCAACCTAAGATTCAGCTGGCAGACTTACCTGGTGAGCTACTACACTTTAAGACCGACCCCTTAAAAACCGAACAAGATGAGATCATTCCACTAAAACAAGCACTCGAATGTGTTGAACGTGATTTGATTACGAGGGCGATGAAGAAATACAAAACGACGAGGAAAGCAGCGGAAGTACTCGAGGTGAGTCAATCGACCATCGTTCAAAAGATGAAGAAATGGGAGCGTTGATTAGGTTTTAAATCAATGCTCCTTTTTTGATCAGCATTTAACTCATATCACATATAGTTTTTAACAATATTGCGAACAGAAACGCTGTAAAACGCTTTCTTATAAGGATGAAGGAAAGTTGGCATGGGAATTGCAACAGTTATAGGCAAATGCTCGAAAGGAGAATGTCGTTTGGCTATTTCAACGTTCAAAATCGCTAACAAACTAATTACAGGAAAAGGGGCAACGGAAAAACTTACGGAAGAAATTAAGCGCTTACACATACATAACCCGCTTATCGTTACAGATGAGATCCTCCAAAAGATTGGAATGGTGGATCAAATCACTCCCCTCCTAGAAAACGTACGGTATGAAGTTTTTACAGGAGTAAAACCAGATCCTGAACTCACGATCGTAGAAGAATGCACCAAACGATTTACAGAAGGAAACCACGATGCCCTGATCGCGATCGGCGGCGGGAGCGCGATCGATATCGCAAAAAGTGTTTCTGCTTATTCCGGCTACGAAGGACCATTGTCCGATTTAATTGGGACTGATCTCGTTCCTGAGAAAGGGTCTCCGATTATCGCACTACCTACAACCGCTGGGACAGGCTCAGAAGTAACGAACATCTCCATCCTTTCAGATTCGGAGGCACAGCTGAAGAAAGGGATCGTAAGCGATCATCTACTCCCTGATGTCGCGATCGTAGCACCCGAGATGACGGTAAGCATGCCAAAGTCCGTGACTGCCGCAAGCGGCATCGATGCCCTCGTTCATGCGATCGAAGCCTATCTATCGGTCCACGCATCGCCGATCACAGATGCTCTCGCGATACAAGCCATGAAGATGATTTCGACCAACCTGCCAAAGGCTTATGCAAAAGCAGATAACGTGGAAGCACGGGAACAGATGGCAACGGCGAGCTTGATGGCCGGAATGGCATTTGGAAATGCAGGAGTCGGAGCCGTTCATGCGCTCGCATATCCGCTAGGCGGCCGCTATCACATTGCTCATGGTGTGAGTAACGCTCTACTTTTACCGTACGTGATGGAATGGAACAAGCTAGCGTGCGTCGAGCGATTCAGAGACATCGCGACCGCTTTAGGTGAAAAAGTTGAACATCTATCTGATTCGGATGCTGCCACGAAAGCAGTCGATGCGATGAAACGCCTCTGCTCTTCCGTCAATATCCCGACAGGACTCCGTTCATTCGATATTCCAGAAGAAGCGATTACGGCGATGGCAGAAGACGCAAGCAAAGTGGAGCGTTTGCTCAAAAATAACCCTCGCCAGCTTAGCAAAGATGACATTGAAGAAATCTATCGCTCTGCTTATTGATGCAATACCAAATAAGGGGGAATTAACATGTGGAAAAATCGTAAAGACGGTGAAGAATCACCATACATCCCGATGGGGCCTTTTAAATTAAGGCTTCCTTTCATTCACTACAAATTCGAGTGGCCGGATTATGTACAAGGGCTACTCATGTGTGCGGTCGACTTAGCTGCGATTCCTTTGATGATCGAGCTATTAGGAATGCCGTTCGAAGTTGCATTAGCAGTTGTTCTCTTGAACGGACTTCTGTATTTAACGCACCACCTTCTAGGTGATCCTGTTGTGCCAGGATGGATCACTCCTGCCATCCCGCTGATCATGGCGTACGTTTCAACGTTCCCTGAAGGAGCTGAACGTGTTCACGCACTCGTCGCCTTTCAGCTGACGCTAGGTTTGTTCTCGATTCTTCTTGGGTCTACAGGCCTTGCTAGAAAAGTTGTTACCTTCGTTCCGCCCGCGATTAAATCAGGCATCATACTAGGTGCTGGATTTGCAGCCGTCATCTCAGTATTCGAAGTAGGCGGTCGGTTTGAATCGTTTCCTTGGACGATTTCAATTGCCGTAGGAATCGCTTTTTATATCATTTTTTCAAAACACTTTAACAGACTTAAAACTCAGAGTTCTCTATGGGGCTTGATCGGAAAGCTCGGTATCTTTCCAATTATCATTTTAGCCGTTATTATCGGTCCACTTTTCGGCGAAGCACCATGGCCAACCATCGAATGGGGACTGATCAATCCGGACTTCGGAACACTTTGGAGTGAATACACGATCTTTGGGTTAGGATTCCCGCCACTTATGCTGTTTGTGACTGCAATCCCAACCGTACTTGCAGCGTATATCGTTCTCTTCGGTGATGTCCTGCAAAGTAAAGCGCTCGTTGAGGAAGCAGAAGATTATCGACGAGATGAAAAAATCGATTACAATCCGAACCGCGCTCATTTGATCTTCGGTGGCCGTAACTCGATTATGAGTATTCTTGGACCGGATGTTACGATGGCAGGTCCACTATGGGCGGCGATGCAGGTTGTCGTCATCGAACGGTTTAAAGAAGGAAAGAAAGCGATGAACTCGATTTTTGGAGGATCCGGTTCTTTCCGCTGGGGGACGAACACAGGTCTACTCCTCCTTCCAATCGTAAGTCTCGTACAGCCAATTCTCGGCATCGCATTGGCATTAACCCTATTGATTCAAGGTTATGTAAGTGTAAAAGTTGGAATCCTCGAATCACGCAGTAACCGTGATCTAGGAATTGCAGGAATTATTGGAGCTGTTCTCGCTACGAAAGGCGCAACATGGGCGTTCGCAGTTGGTATCCTCCTTACGTTCTTGATCTATGGAAAGAACTTCTTTAAAGGAGAGAACGATGAAATCTTTACGAAAGACCTTGAAAACGATAGCGAAAAGAAAATCTCGTAAGCAGGAGGATTATCATGAAACATTACTATATGAGAATCAATGACGAAGAAATAGGTGCAGATTTACCAACGATCGACATTACCGACCCTGCTACTTCAGACATTATTGGAACGATACCGAACGGAGGGAAAACGGAAGCTTCGATGGCGGTCGATGCCGCATCTGAAGCCTTTCGCCCCTGGTCTCAGCTATCCGCTTTTGAAAGAAGCGCTTATCTCACAAAGTGGCATCAGCTAATCAACGATCATAAAGAAGACCTCGCACGTTCGATGACGTTAGAACAAGGAAAGCCTTTAAAAGAAGCACGTGGGGAAATCGATTACGCGAACGGCTTCATCTCCTGGTATGCAGAAGAAGGTAAACGAGTGTACGGGGAACAGCTTCCTGCCATGCAACAAAACAAACGCCTTTTCGTAAACAAGCAGCCGGTTGGAGTCGTGGCAGTCATTACGCCGTGGAACTTCCCAGCCGCAATGATTACACGTAAAATCGCACCAGCTCTCGCGACAGGTTGTACAGTCGTCATCAAGCCAGCTGAACAAACGCCGATCACCGCACTGAAACTAGCAGCACTAGCTGAAGAAGCAGGTATTCCAAAAGGTGTGATCAACGTTGTGACAGGTGATGCAAAATCGATTGGAGAAGCCTGGTTATCTGATGAACGAGTGAGAAAATTAACGTTCACCGGTTCAACGGAAGTCGGTAAGCTACTCATGAAAGGATCTGCTGAAACGGTGAAGAAGGTTTCCCTTGAATTAGGGGGCCACGCTCCAGCGATCGTCATGGAAGACTGTGACCTCGACAAAGCAGTTGAAGGCGTCATCGCTTCGAAATTCCGAAACGCAGGTCAAACGTGTGTCTGCACGAACAGAGTGTATGTCCAAGAATCCATCGCGGGGCTTTTTACTGAACTGCTTGAAGAAAAAGTAAAAGAGCTCAAAACAGGGAATGGTTTTGAAGAAGACGTTGCCATCGGCCCATTGATCGATGAGCATGCAGTTGAAAAAGTGCAGAGCCATATCGATGACGCTCTTTCCAAAGGAGCCTCCCTTGTGACAGGCGGCGGAATGAAAGAAGGGTTGTTCTATGAACCAACGGTAATAAGAGACGCAACCGATGACATGCTTTGCATGCGAGATGAAACGTTCGGCCCTCTCGCACCCATCGCTACGTTTAAAACAGAAGAAGAAGTGATCGAACGTGCAAACAACTCCATCTATGGCCTTGCCGCTTACTTATTTACAGAGAACTTATCGAGAGGCATTCGAATCAGTGAACAGCTAGAGTACGGAATCGTCGGATTAAATGACGGTGCTCCTTCCACCCCACAAGCTCCGTTTGGAGGATTTAAGCAAAGCGGACTCGGGCGCGAAGGCGGGCATCATGGAATTGAGGAGTATTTGGAGGTTAAGTATATTTCGGTTGGGTTGTAACGAGAGCCTTCTAATTAACGATAGAACATAACAAAACAAGCCCTTAATCAAACGTTTGATTAAGGGCTTGTTTTTTGTTTCTCTTATAAACTTTGTTTAGTTCTCTCTTTCACGCGTATTATTTTGCTATAATAATCTAGTAATTACAAATTATTACATATTTAAAACTCAATAGAACGTTGGAGGTAAGAGAAATGTCTTTTATTAAAAATGTATTCAATATCTTAACAGATCATAGGGAATTGAAAGAACCTATCATCTATAAAGATATTGAAGAGATCTCTCATCAACAAAAACAATTACTAGATTTAAAAGAAAGCAATAAGCCAAACCTGGACATCAAGAAAATTGACGATCACCTAAAACTCTTTTCAATCGGACACGCCGGAGAAAAAAACGTGATGTTCGAACTTCAAAATTCCATGCTGCCCCTCCTTCTCCTCCATGACATTCACTTAGAGTTTGAAAACTATAAAGCTCAATTTGATTTTATCATCGTTACCCACAAATTCATTTTAATCCTTGAAGTTAAAAAGTTATTTGGAAATATCCGTATTACTGACAAGGGCGAGTTTCAGCGTATTATCACGAAAAGCAATCGAGTTGTTAACAAAGAAGGCATGTACAGCCCTATTAACCAAGTTGAACGACATATGAATATCCTAGAAAAATTTCTTATCTCAAAAGGCGTCATCACGAAGTGCCCAATTCGAGGTGCGGTTACATTTGCTAATCCTAAAACGATTATAGATGTGTCTCCAAATGCTCCATCAACCATACAAGATTCAGTGATTAGACATGATCAGATCATGCCGTTTATTAAAGAGGAATTAGATAAAAAATCACCCGTTAAGATGTTAGATCAGTCTCTTCATAATATTGCTCAAGTCATCCTTCAAAATAACGTAGAGCAAAAATTCGCCTTCGAACAGTACATTGTCCAAAAGCAAAAAGAGACTACGAAAAAGCCCAGCCAAAGTAAACCTCTACCTAAGAAAGTTTCTGTACGTACGAATGAGAATCTTAAATCAGCACTGATCAATTTTCGATCTCAGCGCTCAAAAGAACTCTCTATTAAACCGTACTTCATTTTCACAAACAAAGTACTAGATGAGCTCCTACAAAAGAAACCAATGACAGCTGAGCAACTCCTTAATATTGAAGGGTTTGGTCCAAAGAAAGTTGAAGATTACGGAGAGGGTATACTAGCTATCATAAAACAGAGTAATTCAGCACAAAAAGCGAACAATACCGGTTCTCTATCACAAAATGAGGACTCTAATGTGATAAACAATAAGATTTTAAAAGACTCCCTAACTGCATTCCGTACTATGAAATCTCAAGAATTAAATGTAAAGCCCTATTACATCTTCACAAACAAGTGTTTAGAGGAGCTTCTTATTAAGCAGCCTAAAACGGTAAAAGAGCTTCTCACAGTCGAGGGGTTTGGACCGAAGAAAACGGAAGAGTTTGGTGAGAAATTGATTAAACTTTTTACTCATAGTAAATAAAAAAGAATCCCTCTACTTTACTCAGAGGGATTCTTTTTTTGGAGATACATTTTTAAAAAACGATACCACTATCTGTACTTTGGCGGAATACTCTGCGGAAATTGGAAGACGTTTCGTGGATCATATTTAGCTTTCACTCTTTGGAGTCGATCAAAGTTCGTTCCATAGTAGGCTGGTCCAAAATTTCGAATAAACTGATCTGGTACGTTGACATAGGAACCTTCTACGAATGGTTTTAGTCTTAAACGGGTTTCTTCTACCAAGGCGAGGTTTCTTGCCTGGTCAGACCGATCTGTCCACGACGCGTTCCATTCCATATAGAACTTTGCGTTCCTCCAGTAAAATGCCGTTTCATTAGGAGACGGTTGATTCAGTGCTCCTCCAGCATTAAGGAAGAAAAAGTTTGTGTCTTCACTTTGCGATTCTTCTAAGAACTGACGCATCACTTTAATGGCTTCATCAGGAAGAAGATCTTGTGCCCAGTTTGAGGAGAATTTTTTGTTAGCATCTGCTCGTCCAGGTATTTTTTGAGTTGGGATCAAATAGTCCACTGCGTCTTGGTAGGTAAACATTTTTACAAATACCTTCGTTGGCGTACCTGCATTCTTTAACGGTTTTAAAAGTTTTTCAAGCTCATCCTTATGTCCAAGAAATAGACCTGTGGAACGAAGCGTGCCATTCTTTTTCGAGAAGAGTTCTAAGATCGTACCAAGCCGTGTATCAACATCCGGAGCCCAATTTTGCCATGCTTTAAAGACGGTTTCTAGTTGATCCCAAGGCCAATCAATTTCAAACACCGTGGCTTTTTCAGGAGCTTTGTGCAGCTTGTACACGTATTCGGTGTTCACGCCGAAGTTACCTCCGCCCCCGCCTCGTGAAGCCCAAAGCAGATCTTCATTTCTATGATGATCCGCTTGAATCAAATTACCATCGGCATCGACCATCTTCAATCCGATGAGGTTGTCGCTGATCAAACCAATCGATCGTTGAAGGAGTCCAATTCCTCCTCCCATCGTGATTCCACCGACTCCAACAGTCGGACTGTCTCCAAACGGAAGCATGTACCCCTCTCTTGCTAATGCTTTAACCGTAGGGCCTACGTTACTTCCTGTTTCAACAATCGCAATTCCTTTTTTTCGATTGAATCGAATCCTCTTCATTTCACTAACGTCGATGACAATCCCGTCTTTCACTTCATTAAGACCCTTATCTAATGCGTGACGACCGCTACGGAAACGAATCGGAATGTTATTCTCACATGCCCATGAAAGTGCATTTTGGATATCTCTCGTTTCTTGTGCAAACACGAATACTAACGGAAACGTATCCACGAACGGGTTCCAATTCTTCCGAGCTTTATCATAACCAGGGTCGCCCCTAAAAATCACTCTACCAGTTAATCGATGTCGAGATTTCATTCTTTCAACTCCTAAATCATAAAATAAGTTTATATAGTTTATTTCTAAAGAGTTGTGACTGGAACGGCAAAAGTGATAGGAAAATCGCACATTCGTCAACTAGAAGTAGAAAAAACTGATAGTTTAGAGGTTCATTCTAGTAATCTTGTCTATTGAAATTAGGAAATCAATAGAAGCTTTTTATGCAAAAAGGGAGCAATAAATTCTCCCTCTTTCCTGCTCAACGAAAAAATGATTTATTTTATAACGAGCAAGTTCTTCTCAACATACGCCCAGTTCTGTGGAAACGGAAACCGCAACCGCCAGTAGGTCGCTCCGAGCAAAGAATACACTTCCATCTGCTTATATTTCGCAATCATGCTTTTAATGTCCTCATACCAAACGATGTGGTCTTTGTTCAACAATTGATACCGGTAGTGAGGAGCCTGGGATCTTTCATCATATTGAATAGGAATCCATGAATCGATCGCTCTGTTTTGGAGCGTTTGAACGGGTAACATAGCGGCACCTACCCCTGCCTGAATCGGAACTGTCCAATCATACCCGTATAAACTCAACGCCATCATGATCTTCCGACGTTCAATCAGTCCAGTCGCATACATTAACACCTGTTCGATCCACCATACAGGTGTAATCGGATCAGGAGGTCCGATCGCATATCCATAGTCAATGGTCATAATTGAAACGATATCGACGATTTTTCCTGCTTCTTTGTAATCAAGAAACCCAACTAATCGATTTGTCGGCATGTCGCTGCTCTTTGCATGCGCGTTTAACTGAAGAACTAAATTGCCAAGACCCACTTTCAATTCTCGTAAAAAAGCTGTGAAATCATTCCTTCTCTCAGGAGGAACAAATTCAAAATCGATACTGACTCCTGCATACCCTTTTGCCTTTACGATGCGAACAAGATTTTGGACCAATACTTTTCTTTGATCCGGACTCTGAAGAACATCATTCGCTAAATCAGGACTGAACATGTTCGCTTCATAATTACTAATAACAAGCAGCGGCTTTATGTTCAGCTCTTTCGCTCGTTGTAAAACCTGAGCATCATCGACTCCAATTACAGTTCCATCTCGTGTGAAAGAGTAAGTGAATATCGCTAAATAGGAAATTGATCCTGCAATAGTATTGAGTGTATCTTGATAAGGCGTACCTGCTAACGCATCAAAAAAGACTAATGATTGCATCCGATATTTCTCTCTAGAAGGAATTCGTATACGGACCCCGACCTGTAGAGCATTTGGATTTGTGTTTGGGTTTGCTTCAATGATCGCTTGGGTGGAAGTATTAAACTGCTGAGACAGCTTCCAGTACGTATCGCCTGGCTTAATCTGATAATACTGTTCAGGAAGATTTTGATCAGGAATGTATAAGTTTAGCCCTGGAACGAGTCGATCTGAGACGAGTCCATTTACAGCTCGTATCGTTGGTATCGGTACACGATAAGTCATGGATATACGCCATAAGTTATCCCCAGCTGTTACCGTATGGATTGCCATTTGATCAGTCCTTCTCTTATAAGGTATTATTGAGAGTCTATTTTCAGATACCACTAATATGAGGGAATTTTAAATCTCTATTGATCCAAACTGTAAGAAATTGAATTGGAGGAGTTTCGAACATTTGACTTCACCCGTTTCCTAAACCTCACTCATCCAGATTTTAATTTAAGACTTATACTTGATTCCAAACATATCCATTAGCTTTTAATCGAATGATTGCCCTCTAATCTTAATTGAATAACTCTCTTCTTCACTCCTTCGAATAAATGAACTTCTTAACCATAATAAAAACACCTTCAAAGTTTTTTCTACAACTTTGAAGGTGTTTTATTTAGCCTAAGTTTATTTGAACAATCTAGTTTGATTAAGGGCTTTTAGTGTCTGACATGATAATCTTTTCACCTAATGAATAAAATTATTTTTCTTTCTTTTTTCCAAGCCCTGCTGTCAGAGCAAGAAAGATGTATGGAAATGCTAACAAGATCAACTCTAGAAATCCAATCTTCTGGAATACAAAATTACTAGGTGCTTCTTCATCAATATAATAGCCAGTTCCAATAATATAAAATCCAACAAGCAAATAGGAGAGCAGGGATATAACAAGTGTCACAATTGTTAATGCGTCTAGCTGAAGTCTAATTATAGTAAGAGCGAAGTAGACCAGATAAACAATTCCTAAAAAAACCAAAAATAATGAGATATATCCTGGCTCAAATAACGATTCATTAGAATTAACGAACATATGAAATCATCCTCTTATTATTGTTTGTAATTTTTCAAATGAGTTATTTCGGGTTACATAACGATGTATATGTTGACCAAAGCGATACATCTGGTCGCCAAGGCTCTAAATTCCACGAAGACTTGTATATTGTTGATGGGTTTACAGCGTGACAAATAAATTGATCTTTAACTCTTCCTTCTCTAGAACTTGATACATTTGGAGAGAAAGAAGCATCAGCTCGAACTTCACTCCACATATCATTCATTAACGAAGATTGAGAAAAAGCTGTTAAAAGACCTGGTCCTAAAGCCCAATTAGCAGTAATATATGCTTTCGTACATCCTCTTGTAACAACTGATAATGTCCCTTTTCCTCCAGCATAACTGCTATCCCATTTTGTAGCAGTATTATCGATAGTGTCAGAACAAAACAAAGGATCCGCAGTTAGTGGATAGTTACTACCTGTGTAATCAACCTTTTGATATAAAGAACTACCCCTTTGTTCAAAGGTACTTTCAACGAAATCGCCATTACTATCCACTGCCCAGGCCTTACCGATATTAAAAATCGTTTCACCTTTATTATTTTCAACGAAATATAGTCCATCTTTCTCTACTAATTTACTACCTTTGTTTAATTTAATATCTATTTTGAAAGTTTTAGGAGAAGACTCAGATTCAATAGTAAATAGCTGTCTGAATCCACCATCTAGAAGCTGATTATCAACTGTGTAACCAGCTTTTTCATTTTCGTAGACAATAGTACCGTCACGATTTTCAACATACTCCAAATTAGGATCGTCCAACGAAATTGATACTGTGTTATCTTTGGAATCTGTAAATGTAATCTCATTTTTTTCAAGGTCAACACTTGAAGTGAAATCTTCTGTTTCAACGATTGATTCATTGTTCTTTATTTGTGAATCCATTACTTCTACATCATTAATTAAATCATAAGATAACTGATCCATATTTGTTATTTTAACATCACTTTCTGCATAACCTTTCTCACCAAACCCAACTAAGCTTAAAGATACCATGCTAACTACCCCTAATACTTTCAAACCTTTAAAACTCATTTTCATCCCCCTAATATGCAATTTTTAACAACTCCTACATATTACCATTTGGTTATTTTGTTTGAATAGGTAGAATATTACTGTTTTACCTTCATCACAATACAGGGATTATGAACTATTTTACAATAGTAATTCATGACTTAAGTATCTTACTAGAGAATTTAATTTACGGGTAAAAAGTCACGGTTATATATAAAACACAAACCAATAGACATTAGTCCATGTTTATCAAGAGTGGATTATACAGATAAGAATGTTTATTGAAAGCGGTCTAATTACTGTCATACTCACCTATACCGGACCGTTTCATTTTAAAAATGGTGGGAATATAACAATAGATGGTTTAAAATAAGGCAAAGCTTCACAAAAAGGTAGTGATAAAGAAGAATGTTATATATATGGGATATAGAAAAGATTATTAAACATACATTAGAAAAACACCAATTAGACATTAATTACTTATTCAATAACGATCTGAAATCTCCAATGAGTTATAACGTATCAACAAATACGATCAAGTTTAACTACTTAGAAATAAACGGCTATATAGCAAAAGTGAAAGTTGGCTTAAAAGAAAATGAAGAAAACATCGCACTCATTCTTCTCTACCATGAGATCGGGTATTATTTAGACTTTAAGAAGCACCGACACGATTTAAGAATCCTAATGTATGAGGAAGAAGACGTGCAACAAAAGCTCATTGCTGAAATTGAAGAAAACGCCTGGGAGTTTGGACGGAAGTTAGTTCCAGAGCGTTTGAAGAAGTCTTACGATAAGGTGCGTGAGCTAGATCAACAGTTTCAAAATAGTTAATCCAATATAATAAAGCAGTGGTTAATCAAACGTTTGATTAACCACTGCTTTATTCTTTAAAATCTCAGTGAAACACCTCTGAAAATGCTTCTTCTGTTCTCCCTAATTCTATTAATAACGGATGATTGTAATCTGTTGAGACCTCAAGAAAAGCCTTAGAACACCCTACTATAGTGAAGTCTTCTTTCTTAATCTCACTCTTCGTGGAATTTTCCAATATATGCAGCGCTTTTATAAACCTCTTCTGAATTAATTCCATCATACTTGATGGGTTATCTGTGGACTCAGATTCAATAAAAGGAATGGTACGCATGACTTGTAGCTCTAGCTTTTTTAGCTTGATAGGATTCATTACTGCCTCCTTCATATTCATACGGGATCTTTTTACCATAATTTTAGTGAACATGGTGCTGTCCTAGTGTCTCTTTCCTGTGCTATACTCTTTAAATCTGGTTTTTTAACTTATTGTTGATAATTCGAAGATTTGAGCAGAGAAGGAGAGACACATCATGATATTATCACAAGCCCTCATTCAACAACCCATGGCAATTTTTGCTTATTTAATCGCAATTGTCGGAATTGTATTTATGCTTTCGACAGTTCAATATGGACCGATTAAAAAGTTCTTCGGCTATTTACCGCCGTTGATCTGGATGTATTTCTTGCCGATGCTCTCAACGACGTTCGGTATCATCCCTCAAAGTTCTGATCTGTACAGCTTCTTGAGCACTTATATGCTTCCAGCAGGTCTATTGCTGTTAATGATCAGTACGAACGTACCTGCCACGTTTAAACTTGGCGGAAAAGCCATCCTAGTTTTCTTAGCTGGTACACTTGGTGTCGTTGTAGGTGGACCAATCGCCTTTTTCCTTTTCCAAGGTATCCTTCCAGATGAAGCATGGCGTGGTGTCGGTGCCCTTGCCGGAAGCTGGATCGGTGGGTCAGGAAACATGGGTGCGATGATCGAAGCGTTTAAGACTCCTGATGATATTCTTAGTCCGATCATCTTAACAGACACGCTAGTTGGAATTGGCTGGATGGGTGTTATGATCTCACTTGCTAATTTCCAAGAACGATTTAACAAATGGAACAAGGCAGACAACTCAACGATCAAACGAGTAAATGCAGAGATTGCAACAGATGTAGAAAGAAACGCAAAACCTCTACAGCTGCCACAGCTTTTCGGTATTCTTGCAATTGGTTTTGCTGGATCTTACTTAATCCGTCTGTTTGCTGACCTGTCTTTCATTCCAAAATCAGACGTGATGAGCACGTCCACATGGACTTTTCTTATCATTACAGCCGTTGGTATTCTTCTATCATTTACAAAAGTTCGCAAACTTGAATACTACGGTGCTAGTAAATTCGGTTATATGGGAATCTACTTATTCCTAACAGCCATCGGTGCTCAGGCAAACTTGATGGACATCGTTCAAGCTCCTCAGTTTATCCTGATGGGAATGGTATGGCTCGCAATTCACGTACTGTTTATCTTTATCGCTGCCCGCTTACTGCGCGCACCATTGTTCTTTGTAGCCGTTGGTTCACAAGGAAATATCGGTGGAACAAGTTCCGCTCCAATCGTTGCTTCTGTCTTCCAACCAGCGCTTGCACCTGTTGGACTATTGATGGGGATACTCGGTAACGTCGTCGGAACGTATGCCGCTCTTATATGTGGTCAGTTGGCGCGGATGATTGCAGGGGGCTGATGGGAATCAGCAAATAGGTCATAGATTAAAACCAGGTATGCTAACGCTATCGTTTAGCGACCTGGTTTTTTAGTTGACTATTTCTAGAAACGAATTACAGAATCGCCACAGTAAGCCTTTAGATATTAAGCAAGATCTAATCGCTTAAGTAATAAAAACCATTCGTCCAAATGTGAGTTAGGTATTAGTACTTCATACTTCTCTCCAAAGGTATGGTTATGAATAAATTCTATAAAACCATTGGCGACTTTCAATAACTTTTGCTCATCTTTATAGAGATACACTGCTTCAGTTTCTTTATTTATAACTAACGGTTCATATAAGACCTGCCCTACTTCAATCCACTTCGCATGACCTCCTGAGATATCTGAGACACGATATTGATGTGAAGACAACTCTTCATATGACCAGATATCTATTCCTCCACACCTTGCACCATTTGATATCTCAAGAAAATACCAATAGCCTAAAGGTATTGTGGAATTTTCTTGAGTTTTTTCTATGCCTTTATTCAGCTCACCAAAGATGATACTGTTTGGATCTTTAAACAATTCGTTTTTAACTTTTTCAATGTTTACTTTTAATAGTTCCTCCATATAACTCGTTCCACCTCTGCAACGCTCTCTGGACCTATCAACCTATTAATAGCAGCATCCTCGCTAATAGAAAGCCATGTCCTATTTCATTTTAAAAAGTTTAATTCGTCTGGAGCCCTAATTCTCTACAAGCAATGATGCTCCTAAATCGCCTTCTACTCCTAATACATTAACTCCAACAGGTACCACTTGATCTGTATTTTCTAACCAATTCTTTGTACTGGTTTGGGAGTTTCACTTTTAACTCCTCTTCTTCTTTTACCAGTCCATAAAAATCTTTTAGATTTCTATCATCTTACCTATCATATAAGAAACGCTCAAACCATTATTAATGTATGTATTCCTTTATCTCTAATTAATAATTCTTCAAGAGATGGTGCAACAAACTCCGCTTCTTCTAAATCCAAACCACCAAAACCAATCAAATATAATCCATATCCTTTCTTTCCTTTAAGATAGATTAATGCTCTACCGCCTTCATCATCTCCTACAGCAAGCGAGTTAGGGATATATTGTTGAATATTATATGCTTCATTCATTTCAATAGCCCCTAAAGCCCCCCAAATTCTAATAGTCATGCTGTTGTCTACAATGAATTCGATTTCTGTAGCTTTACTTATTAACTCCATATAATCATCCGGCACATCTATTGGAGAGGTTTTTTTAAGGTTGTTTATATCTTCTTCTTCAGAAGGATTTTTTAAGGAAGCTATTCGGTAACTATCGCTAATATTTCTTAATATACTCATACCTAACGATCAATCCTTTCAGATCTGTCGAATATCAGAAGTCTAATTCTTTCTCATTCCCCTCATAGTCAACTAACATTGCTCCTTCCTCTAGACCATCCATTAACCATTCAATGAAACCAATCCAACTCCTAGGAATTTCACTCTTTTCAATATCCCATTGAACAATTTGCGCTTCATATTCATTATTCTTTGCTAAATCGATACAGATTACGTCACCATAATTGAGTTTGGCAATAGGAAGATATTGCTCTGACCAATTCACTACTTTATCACCCATGTTAAAATTTGGATTGAGATAAAAAACCCCTTTTACTCTTGGACTAACTTGAGGAATGTACACTTCAGCCAATACAGTTCCAGGAATAAAAATTTCTCCTCCATTACTAATTTGAAGAAAGTCTTTATAAACTCTGGGCAAATTAATTTGATGATTTCCTTCAAAGTGATGGATTTCTTTTAGAGATGCACCTTTATTTAAATGATGAATCCCCTCAGAATATTTGTTAATTTCATAATAAAAGGATTTTAAATCTTTATGATTAGTATGAAAATCAGACATTTATATGCCCCCTAAAAAATAGATTGCACGATTCTTCGTTTCCTATTTAATACCGCTTACTAGTATGCTGGATACCCTCGAGTGAGCACCCCAGTGTTTTCATCAATGACAAAATGCCAGTCATACCATCCATCTACTTTTCCTTCAGATGAAGAGCACACTACCAACATTTCATTGGTTGCACCTTCTGTTAAATAAGAATACATAAAGTGATCAGGGGCAGGCACTTCAAATAGAAATTCACCTTCAAGAGAATATCCTTTCAAGGTATCTGGAAAATCCTTTTCACCAGAAAGAGCAATGATTCTTTCCCACTCTATGTAAAAGTTTGCTAGGTCTAGTTTAGGTATTTCAATTTCCTTCTTTCTTCCATTTAGTTTATATTTAATCTTGTTAGTTTCTTTGTTTACGTTGAATCCTTTTACCGTTATTAAATTCAGTTCTTCTCTATTACTGGTCATCATACGCGTCTCCTAGTGAGTTGAAATTACTTCTCAACCAATACCAATACTGCCCCTTGTTTTCAATGAGCATCTCCAGTAATTCTGTAAAAGAAGTAGCTACAACGCTTGTCTCGCCTACAAGCCCGTGACGCTCAAAGTAACTATCATAACACCTTCCGAATCTCTTTTTATCAAGATCTATGGTTAGAAATTCATCCGCACCATCGTTACAAATGATATACCAGTTCGATGAAATATCTTCTTCACATAATTCACCTATAATAATTGGGTTTGCTAGTTTGAATTTTTCAGGTGGTACAATTTCTATGGTATAGTCTTCATTCTCAAACAAAACCGCTCCTCCACAAGTACTATAAAACTCTTTTACATCTTCAGGGAGTGTGTGCTTTGCCTCATCAATATCAGGAAGACCTACAGGTTCATAAACACGACATTGAGATAGCAGACTTATTTTAGTAACGTATTTGTTTACTTGAGTCATTTATTCTACTCCCTCAATTAAAGATTTTAGATTATAAGGACGGATCAGTTAATCAACATTTAATAAAACAGATAAAACCAGGTAAGCTATACAAACATAGTTAGCCCCCTGACTTATTAAGAAAACTACTATTTGTAGAACTTCTCTTAAAGAGTGAATCACATTAACCATTTTAAAAATACCTAAACTATTGTATTAAACTATAAAAATATTCTCCTTCTTCATCTATTTTCCTTAAGAACTCCTCCAACGAGTCAGCAATTTTAGTATCTACATAATAAACAGGGCTTTCCTTTTTGTTATTTAGTTCTATAGAAAAGTATAGACCTTCTATAGCTTCAAAGAATACTAACTTGGTAAAGTCCGAATAAATATCTAAATCCGGATCGGATTCATAAATATCTTCTCTATTTCTTATGTCTGCAACACTCTCAGGATCTAACAACCTATTGATAGCACTAGACCGCCGATTTAAGAAACCATAACCAATTTCTTTATAAAAAGCCTTTAGTTCATCTGGAAACTGTGTCTCCATTCTTTCCTCTGCACTTTTAATTGCAGTTCTTTCTAAGCTGAAAAATTTATGTTTTTCATTTGATTCATCATCCTCTAGAGAAACATACTTCGATAGAAAACGAAAACTTTTCATTCAGTTACTTACCTCCTTGGAAGTTATTTTGATGCAGGAAGTAAGAGTAGGTAAAGGTTTGCTAGATTTAAATTCGGAATATGAATTTCCTTCTTTCTGCCATCGAGTATATATTGAATTTTGTTATTTTCCTTGTCTATTTTCATTCCTAATCTTCATCGAAAGTGAATTTGTTTGATCTCTATTACTGGCCATCATACGCCTCTCCTAATGAATTAAAATCACTTTTTAACCAATACCAACACCTCAGAGACTCTACAGTATTTCTGTAAATACGTCGTATTTTATTATGATTAATAATTAATTTACTTTTGTTATCTATTACTATCTAGAACATCACCGAGTTATAACAATGTATCTTGATAACCAACTTCCGTAACTTTCTCATTTACAAATCTAACTCCTAGTCCATGTTCAATGTCCCATGAACAATCACAAATAAATCCTGCTTCCCTTTTATTATCATTAAATAATAACGGGAACATGATCTGTCTTGGAGTAACTAAATTACTTAACTCATCTTTTCTCGTAAGTTTCTCTCTATACTGAAGGCTTTCCGAATTGTAATAACTTAAAATAGCATTCTCAGCATCCCTTACCCTTTGGTCAATGGAACGGAAGAAGTTTTTATAAGTTTCAATCTGCAATTCTTCAAATTCACCGTCTTCTTCAGCATCAATGACAACTTCTATTTTTCTCCTAACCCCAAACATTTCTAGCTCTATTTCTTTTACAAAACCTGCTTTAAAAAAGATTTCTCCAAAAACCTCATGATTTAGTTTGTTTTTCATTACTATTCTTCCTTTTACAGTTATGTCTCTTAGTTTTATGCCGGGTTGTTGCTATCTCGTATCGGGTATCCATCCTTCTGAGGGACGCTGGGACAGGTACAGTGTCCCTCCCATCAATAGTCTATGTGGGACAAGGAACCTGTCCCTACGTCCCTCCCAGCCCGTCCAATCATCTATCAATCTACTGAATAAACTAGTAACACCTTATGAATATAGGAGGTGTTATCTATACAATGAACTATTTACCTGATCGTTTTATAATCGGGTTTTTACCTGGCGTTATACCAAGTACCGCCCTTCGTATCATTTCGCAAGTTGGTGGTCTTACTGTTATCGATACAATTCCAGTTCTGAATGTTTATGTTGTAAAAGTTGCTCCGTCTTTGTTAAATATTAAAATGACGATCATTTCTAACTTTTCGGGTGTTGATTATGTTGAGTATGAAGGCATTCTAAATGCTACACTTACACCTAATGATCCGCTCTTTTCTCAACAGTGGGGGCTTCTCAAAATAAATTCAGTACGAGCCTGGAATGTTACACGTGGTTCAACTCTAGTAAATATTGCAATATTGGATACCGGTGTTCAAACTAACCACCCTGACTTAGTGGACAAGATTATTTTAAGCCAAAACTTCTCAGCGTCTTCAACTGCAGAAGATTTGAATGGTCACGGTACACATGTAGCAGGAATTGCAGCAGCTACAACTAGAAATGACCTTGGTGTTGCTGGACTCGCCATCAATCCAAAGATTATGAACATCAAAGTATTAGATGACAGTGGAAGTGGTTCTTTTAGCGACGTGGCACAAGGAGTCATCTATGCAGCACAAAACGGTGCAAAGGTTATCAACTTAAGTCTTGGAGGACCTATGGCGAGCGCCACACTCCAAAATGCTCTTCAATACGCAAAAGATAATGGCGTGCTTAACGTCGCAGCGGCAGGAAACTTAAATTCAAATAACCTATTTTTCCCAGCTGCTTATGCCCAGTGCCTAAGTGTTGCAGCTTTAGATCAAAATGATAACAAGGCATCATTCTCAAACTACGGTGCTTCATGGGTGGATGTTGCTGCTCCAGGAGTCAATATCCTCTCCACACTTCCTACGTATGCAAACAGCCAAGGAGCAACTGATTACGGCTCATTATCTGGAACATCAATGGCAGCGCCATTCGTGGCTGGCCTCGCAGCACTCATGCTCTCTCTCAATTCTGATATAAATGCCGTTCAGAATGCAATTGAGACTACGACAGTACAACTAAATGGGACAGGTACTCTTTATCAGAGAGGTAGAATAAATACGTATGCGGCTCTGTTAAATATATAGATTTAACAAAAACGGAATCCTTTTAAGGTTCCGTTTTTTAGTTTGAACGACCACATCTGGTAACCACTAAAGAAGTACGAGACATTATAAAAAAAGAGAAAAGCACAAAGGGCTTTTCTCTCAAAAAGTATTACTATTCGTTCACTGGAACTTTCGCCATAAACTCATCGAGCATCTCACGCACTTCATCCGTCGTTTCTGTACTCATTAATTTATGCCTCAACTCACTCGCTCCGCGGAAGTCACGAACGTAAATTTTAAAGAAGCGGCGAAGTGGTTTGAAGAGACGTGGCTCCAACTCTTCGGAATACTTATCGTGAAGATCGAGCTGTAGACGTAGGAGGTCTAAAAGTTCTTCACTCGTATGCTCTTTCTTTTCTTTTTCGAAAGCAAATGGGTTGTGGAAGATTCCACGACCAATCATTACGCCATCTACGCCATATTTCTCAACAAGTTCAAGTCCCTTTTGACGGTCAGGGATATCACCATTGATCGTAAGAAGCGTATGAGGAGCAACTTCGTCACGAAGCTTCTTGATCTCTGGAATCAACTCCCAGTGCGCATCGACGTTACTCATTTCCTTTTTCGTACGAAGGTGGATGGATAGGTTGACGATATCCTGCTCAAGAAGGTGCTTAAGCCAATCGTGCCATTCGTCCACTTCCGTATAGCCAAGGCGCGTTTTCACACTTACAGGAAGGCCTCCTGCCTTCGCTGCCTGGATGATATCTGCCGCAACATCTGGGCGACGGATCAATCCGCATCCTTTCCCTTTTGCTGCAACGTTATGCACTGGGCAGCCCATATTGATATCTACCCCACGAAAGCCCATCTCTGCCATTCCAATACTCATCTCTCGGAAGTATTCGGGCTTATCTCCCCAAATGTGAGCAACGAGCGGCTGCTCATCTTCTGTGTACGTTAAACGTCCGCGAACGCTCTCTCTTCCATTTGGATGACAAAAGCTTTCTGTATTCGTAAACTCTGTAAAAAACACATCAGGTCTTGCTGCTTCACTTACGACATGACGGAAAACAACATCTGTGACGGCTTCCATCGGTGCCAAAATAAAAAACGGCTTCGGCAACTCATGCCAAAAATTTTGTTTCATATCTATCTGAACCCTTTCCTTAAGGAGAACGTAATCTCCAAATTAAAAAGTGACAAGTTAGTCTATCCATTACCATTTATGATGGATTTCAACCATTATATACTTTAAGACGATTTGACAAAAAGTGCAAGTGGTAATCGGGACAGAGGGACAGGTACATCGTCCCAGCAGGGATGGGAAGGGGGGACATGGGGACAAGTTCCTCGTCCCATTTAGGCTTATACTTCATTATCCGCTCGGATCATTTATCTCCGGAAGCGCCCCTTTAGTAACATGATGTTCTTCTTTTCCAATTTAGTGTCGCTGACCAGCTTCAGATGAAAGAGCAACTCGTGCTGACTCTCCAAGTTCTTGTGGCGAACGCGGGAAATATGATTTGGGTGTTGAATTACCCAACACACACCAGAAACCACAGCATAATAAAGCATCGGCCCAATTGTCATCAGAATAATTGTCCCTTCCTTTCCAACCATACCAACAACAGACGCAGCAGCAACAATTTTTTTTAAATTCTATACTGAATTGAGCAATGAATTAGCCTTCATTTTCTTATTTTGAAAAACAGTTGAGCTAACCATATGTATGGTTAGCTCAACTGGTATTTTACTGTTATAGTGGTTATTTGCTTAAGCGCTCCATGATTCTTTAAAGAGCAGAAATGATACCACTGCTAACACCGACTTTTCAATGGTAAATACACCTCTTGCACCCACCGCCTAAACTTCTCCTGTGCATCCTCATAATGAAATGCTTCAAAAAGCTACAGTTCCGAATCGTCATCCACTTCATACCCTATCGCAAGGAGCCTTTTCAGAACCTCCTCACTTTCTTCTACTACCATAAAATAGACTTCCCACCGATAATCATCATTTAGATAAGCCTGAGCAAACAGCTCTTGACCTGATTCTTTATTACGACAACAAATCTCATGTTGCTGCTGCTCATAAACAAGTTCAATCGGTGCAGAAATGAACTTATTATTCTAAAAGGCTCTTAACTCTTTCATTCATTCTTCTCCCCGCGTAATCTCAACTAGGGAGACAGGAACAGGTAGATCGCCCCGCTTAAAAACTTATTGAATACCTTACTAATAAAAGATGGGAGATTTAAACACCCCCAGGTACCAGTTTATTATGTAGGCTGTGATTGGTATGTTCATTTGCAGGCAGCCGAATAACAATCAGGGACCGCCATCTTGCATCACCGGATCGGCTTCACAGATTTATGAGAATATCATGCTCAAAAGTAAGGTGAAAGAATCAAACACATGATTTGTTCACCATAAAGTTATGACTTAATACAGTCGTTCCTTTATGTAGGCTCTGTGAAATTCACTGATTCATGTCGACAAGGAGATTAACAATAGCCATTTTAACCAGTTTGGGAGACATAGAACCTTCTCACCTTTGTCGCGCACCTGAATGGCCTAATGGATTACCTTCAGATATTCATATCAAATAAATGTATTAGTTCTTATTTCACCAATTACAATCTTCTCATTAAAATTATCCAATTCTTCTAATCCTGGGACCTCTTGATAATAATTCATCGAAACTCCTCCTCTATAAATTTCTTATCATCATGACCATAATAAGCAAAGATACTGTGATGTTTGTATATCCTCTTTTATTACACGCTTCTTTAATGGCAGAGAAATTAAAGCGAATTTCATTACGCGTACTACCTGATGATCGCTTATATGAAGGTAAAAGAACTCTCACTTCTTTTAGTTTTTCTTTCCCAGTAGTAATTAATAACTGATTAATCATCTCTTGCTCTTCTGTCTTACCATGTGACATCGTTTCAGAAAGTGACATTAATTTACTAATATTATTTGTATATACAGCTAAACCTAAGGACTTATATAGGAACTTACTTTCAAAAGCCATAAGTGTAACACAAACTTCTTCAATATCTTCTAGATTGTAATGAGAATGCTCTTTTTCTATAATCATGTCATTTCCTCCTACACCTATCCTGTAATAGCACCTGAAGTGCTCCATTTAGCCAGGGATCGAATCTTATTAATATTTGAAGTCCATTTGTTTTCTTTCTTAAGAATAGATTGAAATATACGTTCGTTAGCAAGTCGCATGCCATCTATATTTTTGGCAGCTGGTCCTAAGCTTAGTGCACTATGTGCGCTTGCAATAAATAGATTTTCTGCATCTTTGACTTCCAAGCTTTCATCGTTTAAAACTGGGAAACTCCCATACCGAACGATGCTAGGTGATATTAATGGAAGCTTACTAGGCTTTATTCCATTTGCCATAACAATCATATCGGCAGTTATTTCTGTTCCGCTACGCAAACGAAGTTTTCTGCTAGACACCTGTTCTATTATTTCGTCAAACTCGTGAATTTCTAGGAATCCTTGCTTGCAGAATTTCCTAAATAAATAAAAGTGCTCCGGCATTGCACTTCCGTGGTAAATGTCCGACAACTTCTCATTTCGTTTGTGAAGTGGTAGCTTTCCAAATTGGGATAGTCCCTCATAACGCCAGAATTCATTAGGAATATCTGCGCAGCGATAGTATTGTTCATTTCTGAGGATCCAATTAACTTTCTTTCCACTCTTTATCGCATTCAAAATTACATGAGCAGCTGTGTTTCCTGAACCTACTACACACACAGAGTTAATCGAATCTTTACAGTACGAAAGATGATTCGAATGTAGAGCGCTGACAGTCGGTATTTCTATGTTTTCTGGTAGATCAATAGTGTTAATGTCATTCCCAAGAGCCAAAATAACGTATTTCGCTTTAACGGTTCCATCGTTATCGGTTTTTATTTTCCAAAACTCATCACTTTTTTTAAGTTCAATAATATTCATCTGGAAAGCTAAGCTGTTTAAGTTATGCGTATAAATAACCTCTTTAGTATGGTTTAGAAACATATCCAGTGGAGGCAACCCTCTCTCACCCAACCGATCTAGCTTTAATTGCTTTTTTTCATCAGGGGTCAAATCGTTATGGTTTAGCCTAGCAAAATTGCTTAGTGAAATATCTTCCATTGGAGCTAAATGGTGTTTATAAGGACTCCTCATGATTTTCTGATTGATATTTTTTGTTCTAGACACAAAATTTTGAGCAAAAACGCTATTTGCGTCATAAATTGCCATATCTTCTTTTCTATAACCAAGATGCCATGCTCTAGAAGCTAGAGCGATTCCAGCCAAACCAGCTCCTATAATTGCGATTTCTACCTCTTTAGGACTCTCACTAGATGGCCTTAATGAGGGCATTTTAATATCCATGTTCCGACTTGGAGTATGAGTGATCAAACTTAGGTTTGTATTTAAACCTAAAACTGAATCACAATCATCAATAAGCTTCATTAGTCTATTCCTCCCGTTAGATCGTTTTTTCAAAAGGTTCTAATTCTGAAATAGGTAGGTTAACTGTTTTATAAAGAATCGTAATAATCACCGTGATTATCATAAGCACGAATCCAATTAGCAACGCAATTGAACTACTCGAGAACTCTGCAACAACACCTGCAATAAAACTTCCCAAGAGTGCTGCTGAACCAGAAATCACATATCGTGAGCTACTTACTCTAGAAAGGTAATGATCCTCGGTCACAGCTTGCGTCGTACTTCCATGCACAACAAAAGCAACAGATAATGCTCCGTCAAATAATAAAACACCAAAGAAAGCAACCCAAAAAGAAGTAGTAAGAGAAAAAATTAATACACCACTAGCAGAAAGCAATATTGTAAAGGATAATAACGTAATCCATGGTAGTCGATTAAATTTGGGAAGTAGTAGCACACCTAGGATATTTCCAACTCCAGCTGCTGTAATTAATAATCCTGTTTCTGTTACATTTAAACCCAGTGTTTCTTTTCCATGAATAATAACGAGTAGCATAATAAAAACCGTTGAGAAATTTAGGGTGAAATGATTAATAGTCAAGATTCTTTGAATCCTGTTACCAAATATATATGCAAACCCTTTTTTCGCTTCAAGGAGAAAAGGAGACTTTTTTTCTTTATTTATGATATCTTGCTCTTTAATGCGACCAAATAATTCGCTTTCTTTAATAGTAAGAATTGTGATCATCGAGATAAAAATAACGACTACATCTACAGAGAGAGCAATGCCTGCTCCAAAATGGGTAAATAGTAGTCCTGCTAAAACTGGACCGATTAATGTACCAACTGCGTCGGCACCTTCAATATAGTTATGAGCTCCAAGTATGTTTTTTCTTCCTGCTACAGAAGGAATCATAGCGTTAAATGAGATACTATAAGTCAATCCTGTGAATCCTGTAATTAGTAATACAAATGCAATTAAAGGAAGAGTTAAACTGCCCATAAATGCCGCTATAACTAAGATAAGCATAGTGCTTCCTCGTATGCATTCGGATATAGCTGCAATGTTTTTTTTATTTTTTCTTTCAATATATGTTCCTGCTGGAATAGAAAATATTAATGGTGATATCTGTGAGCAGATAGTAATGATACTAGTTTTTAATGGAGAGCTTGTTTGTTGTAGAACGATCCAAGGAATCACAAGTGCGCTAAAACGATTCCCAATTAATAACCACAACTTACCGATCCATAAAATGAAAAAATTCCGATTTTGAAGAAGAGTCATCCTTACTACAACTCCTTTATAAAAAAGGCTGCTATAGACTCCTCTATAACAGCCCTTTCAATTAAATGGATTTAGTTATTTTGTAATGTCTTAATTTCATCAGGTGCATTAATTTTACTTACAGGTACTTCCACTTCCACCTTTGGAAACTCCTTACCAAAAGAAGCATCTTCTAACATTTGATTGATTGCACCTTCATGACGTGGACATGCACGATTATGAGATAATACTACTTTATTGCTAATAACATTTAGTTTTGTATATTTAAGGATTGCGTCTCCTGGACGAATCTCAGCGTCCCCATAAAATACAACTGAGTTCTGTTCAGGGAAGTATTTACTATTTGCGAAGTGACGAGACATCAGTAAATCAGGTTTATCTCCATCAAGTGCTACTGTAGCACCTTCTCCAATATTGATCTGCCATCCAGTCCAAGGCTCATCTGTAATATTTACTTCTGCTTTAATAATTGTCCATTCGCCTTGGCTTGGTACTGGTATGCTTAGTACAATACTATGATCGTTTCTATCAATGCTCCCAGTTAAAAGAATAATTCTGTTCTCTTCATCAATTGCTGCTCCCATGTGAATATCGTGTGCTCTCATAATAAAAGTCCTCCTAAAAAATTTTTATATTCAAAGGCTAAGGCCTTTGGTAACTAGAATAATGTTTACTTAACTCTTTAAACCACGTCTTATCTTTTAATTGAAGGGCTAAATCTATTAAACAATTTAGATCTTCCTCTAAAAGCTCTGTGCTCAACTTAATAGCCTCTTCTTCTTTAATGGTCAAACATTTGTTAACCAAGTACTCTGGTTTGCTAAGACGTATAGAGAGTTTGTTTCCATCCGGATCGTTATAAACATTGATTACAAACCCTCTGAAATTTTCTCTATTCTTCAACTCCACCCAGTCTCCGGTAGATACTTTCACTATGTGACACTCCTTGGCCATTTAGATTTTCTGACCTGGTACTGGATCAGGGTAATCATCTTCTGCTGCATTTTGATCCCCAACAGGAACATTAGCTGCAAATAAACTGAGTACCAATAATAGTAATGAGATTTTTTTCTTCATATGAATTCCCCCAGAATAAAGAATATTGCCAAAATTAATAATGTTTTCTGGCTTAATTCCAATGTAGCACAGGACATTTCACTTGTGTATTGAGAAAGCAATCGCATCAATCGTAGTCTTACAATCGATTAGTTAGTACAACTTGCTTGCATAAAAAAAAGCCTTTCGGCTTTTTAAGAAAGTGTGTTTAAACTCTTAAAATTAGTTATTAGCTGTTTATAGAGCTTGTTAGCTTTCTTATAATGGAAATTCTCTTCATAATACTGTGCTAACATTTCTGTATATCTTACTACTTCTTCAAATGCATTTATTTCTTGAAAGTAAGGTATTACTTCATCACTCAAGTAACATTCCAAATCTTCAATACGTTCACCTAATAAGTGAGCTAATATAGTGAGGTGATATATATGGCTTTGTTTGTTATTCTCTTTTGCAAAGGTAAGGCCCAATTGGCACCATTTTATTCCTTGCTTTTTATTATTAAGATTCAAATACTCTTTAGCTATCGCATGATATGTTTGACACTTGCTTAAATCATTTTCATTCTTATTATTTAGGCTTTTTTTGTAATGTGTAATCGCTTCTTTGGATTTCCCTTCTAATGTGAATAAAAACCCCATATTGTGAAAAATTTTACCTAACAGAGCGTTATCACCGATAGATTGTGCTATTTTAAGAGCATTTTGGAGGTATTCATTGGCACCTTGGTGATTTCCTATACGCCTGAAATTAATTGATAATAAGATGTTGCAGTTAATACTACTATGAAAGTTATAAATCTTATTGTAAAAGTTCAGGGACTCTTTAACATAAAATATACTTTCGGATACCTTGAGCATCCTGCTTAAGGATAATGCAATATTATAATAGAGGTCATACTTTTCTCTATCTTCAAGTAATATCTCCTCAAGTATTTTCTCAGCCCTTCGAAACGAATCAAGAGACAACTCAAATTCATTAGTTAAATAATGATACTGCCCAGAGAACTTTTCAAAATAATAATTCATATTTAAATCAAACATATCTGAAAGTTGTTTTGATAAGTCGATAAACATCTTAGCTTGACTAAAATCTCTCAATAAAAGATAGTATCGAATGCTAAACAACTTAAAATAAATTGAGACTTGGGGATCTACTAAATGATTTCCTATTATTTCTTGTAATTGGTTATAACGTTTTTCGGCTTCATCCAAATTTTTGTCCTGCATGGAATGATAGAATTTCCATACATCTTCAATAACCTCGTTATTATTTAAGTATTTGGAATTAACATTAAGTTTTTCCATTAATAAATCCAAAACTTCCTCACTTGGAACAACCTTTAAATTCTCCATCTTACTTAAATATGGAACAGAACAAATCCCATGAGCTAGTTCTTCTTGTGATATATCCTTCTCCTTACGCAAGCTTTTTAGAATCTTTAACTTTTCTTCTATATTCAATTTACATCTCCCCTATGAAAGCAACTTATTACGTTAAATCTATTATCACCCTTCGTTTCTCCATCGTTGTTTCCCAATACAAATAAATCCAGTTGAGTGATATATTTCAATTAGCCCCTCATCGAGGCCTCAACAAGGGCAATGAAAATACAGGAGGAATTCTAATGGAAAACAAAAAAAATCAAACGATCGAAGAAAACATCAAGAAGTTTGCTGACAACCATTTCAAACCCGCACAAACAAATGCTTCTGTGGTAGTTCAGCGTATGCAACTGCATGAATCTGACAGTGAATAAAATTTCAAAGCGTGCAAAGAAACCCTTTGCACGCTTTATCTAAATAAAGGAGGAAAACCTATGGTTGCAGTTCTAGATAAAAAGAAAAGCATCAATCTCCCTTACTTAAATAAAGAAAATATACTTAATAATATGAAATCTATTATTAATTTTACCAAACCGGATAATGATTACAACTCACTTCTATTAAAGGAGAGTTTTTTTGAATCTCTACATACGCTACAGTATGCAAAAATACCTTTTAAAGAAGATAAGATATTAGTAGAGTATCGAAATGAGGAATTATGTAAACATCTTGTAAGCATGGGGATGCTGCTACCTGAAGAGGTTGAAGACGATAAACATCTCTTTTCATTAAAAGAACAGCAGGAAATCAGCAATAATATTGACAAAGCAATAGGATTATTAAAGGTTCTTCATCCAGAACTTAAAAACCTTATCGAAACCCTGATTGGTACAATCATTTGCTTCAAGGTTAAAGGGTTCGGTGGTGGCTCAGCCTCTGGAGCGTTAGGACTAATTTGGTTAAGCCCCAAGAAAAAATGGACGGTAATTGATTATGCGGATGCAATTTATCACGAATTCATTCATAACAGCATTTTTCTTGATGACATGATTAACGGAATTTTGCCTTCACAAGACGTATGTGAGCAAGAAGATGCATTGACCACTTCTGCTATCCTGAAGAAGAAACGCCCACTGGATAGAGCTTATCATTCAGCAGGTGTAGCTATCGGTTTAATGCACTACTACCACCTCTTAAACGATCACAAAAAAGCTATGTCTTTTTTAGAATCATTAAAGATTACAATAAATGACTTAAAGACGAAGGAGGAATTTATTAAACCCCATGGGCTTCAGACTTTAAGGGAGATGGAAACCTTTTTAGACTCACTTAATTATGAAGATATTACAAAATCTTTGAATTAAAGCACTCTATTCCTTACAGAGTGCTTTTTTTGAAATAGAAAGGAGAAAAAGAAATGGTTACTGCTGATAAACTCGCTATCCATTTTTTAAATACTGAAAAAGTAATAACGAACATGGAAGCTTTGGTAAATTATAAAAAATTTAATAATAAAGAATCATTAAAAGAAAATTATTTTGAGGTGCTAAACAACTTACAAAATATTGATATTCCATATCAAGAAAAAAGCCTCTCAATTAAATATGAAGATCAAGAGCTTTATCATCACTTTCTCAAAAAGAAATTCTTAGAAGATAGCGATTTAGAAAATAATAAACATATGTTTTCTTCATCTGAACAGAGAACGATAACATCTAAGATAAATCAAGCTTTAATGATTCTTTTAGAGATCAATCCAGGTCTACATTTTGCAATTCACCAGCTTCTAGGGACCATCATTTGCTTTAAGAAGTACGGACAAGGTGGAGGATCTACATCTTGTGCACTTGGTTTAATCTGGTTAAACCCTCAAAAAAGCTGGACAGCAGTCGATTATGCAGAAAACATCTATCATGAATTTATTCATAATAGTATTTTCGTTGATGATATGGTAAATAAAATTTTTGTTAATTTAGAGCAATGCCGTACAGTAGAAGCGTTAGTCACTTCAGCCATTCTAAAAGTAAAAAGACCTTACGACTTAGCTTATCATGCTGCAGGTGTAGCAATAGGACTCGTGCATTTTTACCTAAAGCTTAACGATACCCAAAAAGCTTTATCTTATGTTAAACCCTTAAAAGAATCTTTGTATGAACTGAAGAAGAAAGAATATTGTTTAACACAGCATGGTAAAGAAAGTTTAAACGGAATGATTTCCTTTGTTGACACATTAGACTGGGAATTGATTGATAATCACTTGGTCCTTAAGTAGAAGGTGATACTATTGAAAAATTATAATAAATCTTTTCACTATTTATGGATAGGCCAAGCATTAGCAAACGCTGGCGATGTATTTTATATCGTTGCACTGATGGACATTATTTATCGTGCTACTCAGTCGGCAACCTTCATGGCGTTAGTTCCCTTTACAATTACCTTCTCTCAATTCATTAGTGGTTTGTTAGCTCCACTTATGTTTGATAAATTCACATTAAAAAGAATTCTAGCCATTTCCCAATTTGCAAAAACAATAATACTAGGTATCGTTGGGTTGTTAATCTATTTATCGTTTGATGCTAGTTTTCTATTTATTATCTATATTGCAATCTCTTGTATTGCATTTTTAGATGGATGGGCTTTACCTTCTAGAAACTCTATGATTCCGAGATTAGTGCAAGAAAACCAGTTAACAAAAGCTAATGGTTTCCTATCTATAGTCGACCAAACTATCCGATTATCCGGTTGGGCTGTAGGCGGTATTTTCGTTGCGTTTCTAGGAGGAAATCTTTTGTTAAGCTTTGTGATTCTCCTGTTTGTTATATCAACCTTATTTATGCTTCTTATAAACGATCATCATAAGGAGACACCAAGCAAAAGTGATAAGAACAAAATGGACTCTCTAAAAGAAGGATGGTCGACAATATTAAATACGCCGAAATTAAAAACCATCAGTGTAATGAATGTTGCAGAAGGCGTAGCTAGTGGTGTTTGGATTGCAGCAATACTTTACATTTATATTGAACAAGCTTTACAAGTAGGTGAGCAATGGTGGGGGTTTATTAATTCAACTTTTTTCTTAGGACTAATGTTCGGTGGTATTGTAACTTTTAGATTTTCAAAAACAATAGACAATCATATAGGCAATACTATAATTATTGGTAGCTTCTTAAGCTTTTCAATTACGTTTGTTTTTGGAGTCATTTCACTCCCCTGGCTAGCTTTACTATTATCCCTATTATTTGGGGTCTTTAGCCAGATGAAAGACGTAGCACAAAACACGTTATTTCAAAAAAGTTGCACATTACAAACCCTTCCAAAAGTCTATTCTGCTCAGGGAGTAATTTTTTCACTAACTTTTGGCCTATCTACCCTATTACTAGGTAGCTTAACTGATCTATTTGGCGTTCGATTTACTTTCTTGTTCTCCTCATTATTATTACTAGTTTCTACTCTATATGCAATTTACAAAAGAGAAGAAATCAAAAATGCGAAGGGTGTTTACCATGTACATAAGCTAAGTAATTCCATTGATTAGCTACTTATATTTAACAGAACGGAATTGTCATTCTCATGATGATTCCGTTCTATTAATTAACGGGAGGGTTCTACGGATTCATCGCTTATAAATAGCAATAAATGATTTGAGATAACCAGTAAATTAGTCACCGATAACAACAAATTGGAACCTGGTTCTTGACAACTTCTAATTCCATTTTTATGAAGAAAAAGCTTCCCCTTCCTTAAGTAGGATGTGAATGTGTTTACTCATTTGCACCGGAAACATGACTCTTGTTAGATTTGATTTGTATTTCAAAACAGAAATAATTGAGCGGAAGATCCTAAGTAACTACACGGACATGGGGATTCATTGCAGCTATAAGTAATTCTAATACGCTGAGCAAGTTTATTGTATTCTAACGGGACTGAGGGACAGGTAAAATGTCCCTCAGTCCACAGATTTACTCCATAGTAGACGATGTTTAAGTGGGACGAGGAACCTGTCCCCATGTCCCCTTCCCCATTTTTAGCTATTTTGTACCTTCCCCCAATCATCAAGTAATTCTATGAATAAACTAGTAATGCCTTACAATGATAGGAGGTGTTACTTCAGTGAACTACTTTCCAGATAGATTTATAGTTCGATTTATCCCTGGTGTTTCAAGGCGACGTGCTTTAGAGATTATTCAACAAGTGGGTGGACTTACTCTTTTAGATGAGATACCAGTACTGAACGTCTATACGGTAGGAGTTGATCCACTTCTCTTAAATATCAAGATGACGATTCTCTCTAACTTTTCTGGAGTTGATTATACCGAGTATGATGGCATCTTAGCGACTCAGTTGACACCGAATGATCCGCTCTTACCTAACCAGTGGGGGCTTCTTAAAATAAATTCGACTAGAGGATGGAACGTCACACGTGGATCAACATTTGTGAAAATCGCAATTTTAGATACTGGTGTTCAAACAAATCATCCTGATTTAGTGGACAAGATCGTGTTAAATAAAAACTTCTCAAATTCTTCAACGTATGAAGACTTACAAGGTCACGGAACGCACGTAGCAGGAATCGCAGCTGCTACCACGAAAAATGACATTGGTGTCGCGGGACTGGCCATTAATCCAAGAATCATGAATGTGAAGGTGTTAGACGATACCGGAAGCGGAGCGTACAGCGATGTTGCTCAAGGAGTTGTTTATGCCACAGATAATGGAGCAAAAGTAATCAATATGAGCCTTGGCGGTACTTTTTTTAGTACAACGCTTCAAGATGCAATACAATATGCGAAAGACAACGGAGTGTTGGTCGTGGCTGCTGCCGGAAATTATAATTCAGACGACCTTTTCTACCCAGCCGCATATCCTCATTGCCTTAGCGTTGCAGCTTTAAACCGAAACGACACGAAAGCATCGTTCTCAAATTACGGCTCTTCCTGGGTCGATGTTGCCGCCCCTGGCGTCGACATCCTATCTACTCTTCCAACCTACGAGAATCAAACCGGTCAAACCAACTACGGTACGTTATCAGGTACATCGATGGCTTCACCATTTGTAGCTGGTTTAGCAGCCCTGATGCTTTCTCTTGACCCGAGCGTGAACAACGTTCAAAATGCGATTGAGACAACAACTGTTCCATTGAATGGGACAGGTTCTCTATATGAAAGAGGGCGTATTAATACGTATACTGCATTATTGAAAATTAAAGGATAGATAATAGATTCTGAAGGACGATGTTTAATCTAAAAAAGTGAGGCGAATCGATACGCTTCACTTTTTAGATTATAAGAAAGTTTTCTCATTAACTTGTTAAAATTATTCCAACCCAAGCACCTAGCTTTTTGGGGAGAGGCTTTTTAAGTTTGAAGGGGTCACGAGAACAATATCCATGATGCTTTTAGTTCCTCTTTTTCCAAAACACTGAATCAGCTTCAATTGTTAGTACATAAACATCATCACTCACATCTACTAGTACTAATCGTAGGATATTTTCCTCAACAACACTTATATGATTTATCTCAGCCCCAACCACCTTCTCGGTGGATTGAGTTTCGTCCAAATGGAATCGATTAACGTTGTTGAATACCACTTCTATAATACCTGTTTCTGGGTCTCCTTTACTGAAGAACGCTTGTTTCCAAAAGCAAAAATCAATAAACAATTTCACAGATTTGTCCGAAGAATGTAACTGGATGTTTTCTATCGTACTATCATGAAGATTAATCGTCGAAATAAATTCTTCGAGAGTCAATGTTTCTATTCTCCTTAATCACCTTATATATTCAAAACCTAAAGTCGAGAGGTTACTTTTAATATTTTCATCCAGGTCATGATGATCTTGAAAGACTACGTGGAATGGAGTGGGCTCTGTTGGAAACGAATCATACTCTCTTCCACCAATCCACTCACGTACAGTGTCTACTATGAATTCAACAAAAGTTGCTAACCCTTCTTTATCATTCGATAAAACCTTGGAGAAGTCTTGTACAAATACAACATAGCTCATTGCATCCAACCAATCTAAATCATTCATACATTCATCAAATGCAGCCCAATTCCCGCCAAAGTATGAGGGAAACTGAAATGAAGTTGCCCATTCACCAAATAAGTCTTCTACTGTTTCACAGTGACTACCGTTTATTAAGGCAACAAAAAGATCTGGATCATGGTGTTGCATGAATGTTTCAGCGAGTGTCGTTAGGTCTTTTTTTGTACCAATAAGAAAATGAAAATATGGTTTCTTATTAAGCGTTAATTTTTTTAACATCGGTTCATTCCTTTTTATTCAAACTCAATATATACTTTTTTAGCAGAGCTTCGTGTTGCACTATACGTATTGTGCGGTTTATCACATACTATTATCACCTAATTGTTTATTGTTATATACGGAATAGATAATACTCACTATACACAATAGGGTGATGAACATGAATGCTATAGAACTTTTAACCGCTTTAACACCTGTACTCGCTGTATTTATTCTTCTCGTTCTTTTGAAACTTCCGGCAATGAAAGCAATGCCGGTTAGCTTCTTGCTGACCGCCGTACTGTCGCATGTCGTATGGAAACTACCTCTTGTCCAAATTGCAGCGGCTTCCATTGAAGGACTAATCATATCAGTATCTATTCTTTGGATCGTATTTGGTGCAATCTTGTTATTGAACACCTTACGTAATAGTGGTGCCCTCGATGCAATCCGAACTGGGTTTATGGGGATCTCAACAGATAGAAGGGTACAACTCATTATTATTGCATGGTTGTTCGGGGCATTTATAGAAGGGGCCGCTGGTTTTGGAACTCCTGCAGCCATAGGAGCGCCACTTCTTGTTGCACTTGGCTTCCCACCGCTAGCTGCGGTGGCACTAGCGCTTATCGCAGACAGCAGTCCCGTATCATTTGGAGCTGTTGGAACGCCGATTATCGTAGGTGTTGACCAGGGACTTCGTCAGGGTCCTGCTGTTGCTGATCAAGTGGCAGCAACACTTGGAAACCAATCAATGGGGGACTATTTGCAATCAGTCACACAAAGCGCCGTGTTTATCGATTTATTCGTAGGTACCTTCATTCCATTAATTCTCGTCATGATGCTAACACGTTTTTTTGGAAAAAACCGTTCATGGAAAGAAGGACTCGTAATATGGAAGTTTGCGCTATTCACTGGACTGAGTTTTACCCTTCCTGCATTCATTGTTGCAAGTTTACTAGGACCGGAATTTCCTTCTATCATTGGAGGGCTAGTAGGCCTTGCCATCGTCATACCTGCCGCCAAACGAGGTTTTCTACTTCCTAAGGAGTCATGGGATTTTGAAGGAACTACAACAAGCATTCCGAATAAAAGTAGACCCCTTCCGCTCTGGCTTGCATGGATCCCTTACCTACTCGTAGCTGTTTTCTTAGTGTTAACACGGTTAGACGTTTTACCGATAAAAGGATGGTTGAAGTCAGTAAAGGTTGGTTGGCAACAAATTCTTGGTACAGAGATTAGCACATCATTTGAACCGCTCTACTTACCAGGCTCAATTTTCATCGTGGTGATTCTCATAACAATCGTCATCCATAAAATGACGTTGGAAGCAGTTAAAATCACCATAACGGATTCCCTAAAAACAATGGTAGGTACCATCATTGCGTTAAGTACAGCTGTACCAATGGTTCGAATCTTTATAAATTCAGAAGTGAACGGTGCGAATCTAATGAGCATGCCAATGGAACTTGCTACGATGGTTGCGAACTCCGTTGGAGATGCCTGGCCTCTCGTCTCGCCATTCATCGGTGCGCTCGGTTCATTTATCTCAGGAAGCGCCACCTTCAGTAACATGATGTTCTCACTCTTCCAATTCAGTGTTGCGGACCAGCTACAGATGAACGAGCAACTCGTCCTTTCTCTTCAGGTTCTAGGAGCAAATGCAGGTAACATGATCTGTGTGTTGAATGTTGTTGCTGCTGCCTCTGTGGTTGGAATGGTTGGAAAAGAAGGGACGATAATCAGGATGACGATTGGACCAATGCTTTTTTATGCGGTGGCTTCTGGAGTGTTGGGGTACTTTATGATTGTATTTCTTTAAATTCTTGATTCTATAAAAAATACAGCCGATCACTGAGGTGAGTGGCTGTATTCTTTGTTCAGAACCATCAAAATAGTTGGAACGATTTAAACGAACCGAGAACAGTAGTTGTATAAAAACACCCCTTCCATCAGTTATTCATTTAAGGGCAAGGAGCCTATCCAGAGACCACAACATTTTTACACCACACATCATTTTCCTTGTACCATTTAATCGTTTCGAGGATTCCTGTATCAAAATCATAATGAGGTTTCCAACCTAGCTTTTTTATTTTAGAGGGGTCAATCGCATATCGTTTATCATGTCCGAGTCGATCTTCTACATATGTGATGAGTTCCTCACTTTTCCCTAAGCTAGTTAGAATGCTTCGCACAACTTCCAAATTTGTTCGTTCATTATTACCGCCAATGTTGTATACTTCTCCCACCTCTCCACTGTGCAGGACAACATCCAGGGCTGAACAATGATCATACACATGAAGCCAATCCCGAACATTTTTCCCATCACCATAAACAGGAATCTTTTCATCGTTCAGTGCTTTAGTGATTACAAGAGGAATGAGCTTCTCTGTATATTGATAAGGGCCATAGTTGTTAGAACACCTCGTAATAACAACCGGCATGCCAAACGTTTCATGATAGGAACGAACGAGCAGATCTGATGAAGCTTTACTTGCGCTATAGGGGCTGTTTGGCTGAAGCGGTGTGTTTTCTTGAAAAAGCTCTGTTGAGTTAAGTTCCATTTCACCATACACTTCGTCTGTAGAAACGTGAAGAAATTTCGATACACCGTACGTTTTCGAGACATCCAGCAAGACCTGAGTTCCAAGTACGTTCGTTCGAACGAAAACTTCAGGGTCTATAATTGACCGATCAACATGACTTTCTGCAGCAAAATGAACGACGTAATCGAAACGATACTCTGAGAAAAGCGCCATTATTTCTTTTCGGTCTGCTATGTCCGCCTTAATAAAATGATAGTTTTCACTGCCCTTTAGATGGTTGTGCTTTAGTAAGTCACCAGCATAAGATAGAACGTCCACATTATAGATAGTATACTCTGGATAGTGCTTATGCATATATTGAACGAAGTTCCCTCCGATAAAGCCCGCTCCACCGGTTACTAAGAGATTTTTCCTCATGTTTTGCTCACGCTCCCACACAAACTACTTATTATTCTTCCACTTGATATAGGAAATGACTTCACGATACTCATATAAGTGGTCACTCTCAATACCAGCTTTCTTCGCTTCTTCAATAAATAGGTCCCAGCTTTGTGCCTCCACAGGTTGGCCCTTATCTTCCTTCATCGTGATAATATGGTTGATGTCTACATCTAACTCTTTCGCAAGGCGATTGATTACATTGATCGAGGGGTTACTCTTTATATTCCTTTCGAGACTATTAAGATATGATTTCGAAACACCTGCTTTCTTGGCTAGCTCTGTCAACGAAATCCCTTTTATCTGTCTATACTTTTTAATGTTTTGTCCGATCATCCATCACCCTCACTTTCTAACTTGTTGCCCCTCTCTCTTTACTTCATTGCGATCGAGCGATTAAGGGTCGACTTCCACGCCTCCAAAACGAGGCTCTCAGGAATATCCACGTTAGAAAACTCTAGCATTTCTCCTTCTTCAACCGGCTTCTTTATTCTGGCCTTCCTCACTAACCCGATTGGAAGATGGTTTGGGAAATCATCGATCAAAACTGCCTCCCCTCTAACATCAAAACTGCCAATTCCTTTTTCGATCACCTCACCTACTCGAAGCTTTCTTTTTGCAATCGTACAGACACTCACGTGTGGCATTTTGCTGTTGTTCAGCAATACTCCCTTTCCTTCCAACACTCTCCGGATTGTTTTTAGAATTTCAAGGTGGCACAAATGATAGTTTGTTAGTAAGTTATAATATGGACCAGTTCCCATTTTGAAATAGCGAAGAGCGTCATGCTGCTCGTCATCATGCGTAGCGGTGAGGAAGACGCCCGCAGGAAGTTTTGAACTCAAAACATAATCACTAATTGCGGTCTTATTCTGCTCTGCTATCCTCGCAAGCTGCGAACCGCCCTGAACAAGATCGTCGGTACGAGGCCCTATGAGACCCGATTTGGCTATCGATGCCCCAAGTCCGTTGGCGACAAGAGCTTGTTCGATTTGCAGCTTTGTACCGTCCGTAAATGAGGTCGTCATACCAATCGACGTTCGGTTTCTACTTGACCAGAACTCCATATCTTCTCTAGAAGGGTTTTTATTGAGGAAGCCCTTTATATTCCCATAAACAAGTGGTTTAAAGCCCATTTCCCGTGCGTTTTCATTGAGGGCTGCGAGGCATCCTGGCTGATCCCCCTCTGCTTCTGTGATAAAGCCCTTCCTTGCAAAATAGGAGCCTGTAGTCACCTGAAGCTCTGCGTTCATCGTAATAATAGGGAGCCCATCATTCATGCATTGATCAATGACTTCGCTGCCATACCGTACGTCACCGCTGCATTCGACAACAAGATCAGAGTGTTGAATGAAATCGTGAACTGAGTTGGTTAACCGATCGCTCATTGGAAAACCAGTCATCTCAGGAATTCTTCTTCTCGTCAACACACGTGAAACCGTCATATCATTCTGCCTACTTAAAAGCTTAACCAGCCCTCCCCCTATCAAACCAGTCCCGATTACCCCAATTCTTGCAGACTGCATTCCTTCCCCTCTCTTCTATCTGAATTTCCTTTGAACTAGCATAGCTATCACACATACTCTTATTAAACGTTCACCTCTTCGCTTTCAAAATTAATCTCTGCATCCTTCAGAAGTGGATGGAGTTGATCTTTGTTTGAAAGAATCGGAACTTGAACAGGCCAATCGATTTTGAGTTCAGGGTCATTCCAGATGATGCCCCGATCATGTTCAGAGGAATAATACTCATCTACTTTGTAACAGACGTTTGTTCCTCTTGTCAGCGTACAGAACCCATGTGCAAAACCTTTCGGAACAACCAGCATCCGGTGGTTGTACTGACTTAAGATATAACCCTTCCACTGCTTGAAAGTCGGCGATTCTCTGCGAAGATCCACCACAACATCGTAAATCGCGCCTGTTATAACACGAACTACTTTTTGCTGAGCTTTCGGATTCAACTGGTAATGAAGCCCTCGAAGTGTCCCAGCTTTCTCTGAGAGGGAATGGTTATCCTGTAAGTAGTTTGTATCTAAACCAAGCTCCTCAAAGCTACGCTCATTGAAGCTTTCCAAGAAAAAACCTCGTTGATCACCATACACCGTCGGCTGAAGAAGCTTAACACCGTTTAAAGATGATTCGATTATCTTCACGATTCTACTCCTTTCCTAAAGCGATTGCTTTTCTATGATCGACCACTAGTGTTCTATATTTCCATTATAACGTTCATTATTAAGAACACAAGAAAAATTTAAGCACTCTCTAACGAACAGTCTAGCAATCAATCAAGCTAACATATGAAGCCTGCCTTCCTTACAATGAACCATGGATTTAGTAGTTTCTCTTTGTTATATACTAGTGGGTTCTCTGCTTCCGATTGGACAACAACGCCCTTTGCACCTTCTACGATCGCATGTCCTGCAGCTGTATCCCACTCCATTGTCGGCGCAAACCGCGGATAAACATCTGCTCTTCCTTCTGCAATCAAACAAAATTTAAGTGAACTTCCAGCTGATAATAATTTAACTTCTCCATGTTTTCGCTGTAGTGATTGAATAAACTCCTCCGTTTCACCCGATAGATGAGACCGACTAGCAATCGCAATAAGATGATCTTTCTCATTAAGCAATGGTAGCTTACTAACCTTAGCCATCACCTCTTTATATGACTCATCCTTTAAAGCTGAAGCATGATCGAGTTTATATGCTCCATACACCTCACCTCCAAAGTAGAGGACGTCGTAGACTGGGGCGTAAATAATGCCGAATATAGCCTTTCCTTCATAGGTTAATGCAATATTGACCGTAAACTCTCCGTTTCGTTTAATAAATTCCTTTGTTCCATCCAGCGGATCAATGAGCCAGAGGTAAGGATAGTCCTTCCTATTATCGTAATGAATGTGACTACCTTCTTCACTTAAAATGGGGATGTTGCTCTCCAACATATCAAGCCCTTGCACTATTCGATCATGCGACACTTTATCTGCCATTGTGAGTGGTGAGTGATCCTCCTTCATTTCCACCTGAAAATCCTGTTTTTCATATACCTCCAAAATACCCTTTCCTGCTTCGATTGCTGTTCTGATTAAGATGCCAAGGTCACGCTTCAATTCTAGCAATTGCTTTACCTCCTTCAAATACGCTTAAGATATTTTTGTCTTCTTTGCCACGCTCTTCACCTGCGTACGCTTCCCCGTTGTTAATAGAGGTGCGAAACTTGGGAGCGGTGTATTCTTTAATGCAAGTGCCCTCTTCTCTACAAGGTTCCAGGAAAACATTGCACAGAGAATAGCGATTGGCATTGCAAAGATAAAGTTAAGTAAGGGTGTCATCCCTTCTCCATAAAGAAGAACGATCGTTTGTTGAATAGGAAAACCGAACAGAAAAACACCATAGGAATAATTACCAAGCTGATGGGAAAATGGAACTTTTAAACTTGGGACATAAATAAAATAAAACACCATGTATGTTCCAAAAAACACGAATAAGTCGGTGAAATGATTTGTAAGATAACCGATATACAATCCGACCACAGATAAAATAAAAAGTGAAAAATGGAGTGGAATCACCTTTTTGAATTGATAAACGATCATTCCTGCCATAAAAAATCTGAAATAATCAATGAACATTTCACCAAATGGAAAGTTTGTGAAATGAAGAATATGAATGACGATGAATAATCCCAGTACTACGTATTTTCTATTTAAAACTTTAGTAAAGCCCAGGATAGCGACCGCAATGTAATAGATGGCTTCAGGATAGATTGTCCAGATTGAACCGTTTACCGCACCTCCAAAAGGATTTTGCTCGAAGACACCTGGGAGGTCATACTGAATATTGTAAAGTAATATAGTTCTTAAATAATCATACGTTTCCCCATGAGTGAAGTACTCTCCCACCGATAACGTCGTGACCAACGGACCTAACAAAAAAACGGTTAGAAAAACAACCAGAATGAGCGCAGGTAATATTCTCAGCACCCTTGCTTTAAAGTATGTTCCAAGATTGTTCAACCGATTGTAACTAGCAGAAATAAAAAATCCACTGATGATAAAAAACATCATGACTCTAAATAATTCAGTGCTATCTTCTATTCCAACTAGCCAGTGCGAATGAGAGTAGACGACAAGAGTAGCAAGGGTAAACCGAAATAGATCTAAGTTGTTGTTCCTTCCTTTCCTGACCATATAATTCTCAATCGATTTGTGTTTCACATGCTTCCTCCCCTTTATCTATCTTGTTGTTAGCAATGATGAATAAAGGACATCGTCAGCAGTTTCGGTGGACTGTTAATAGTAAAAGATTAAGTAAGACCTCCTCACGTCTCGTTCTTACCTATGATTATTCTATATAACGAACGAAACTCCTTGTACAAATTTTACTACTTGTTCGTTAAAGTGTACAAACCGCTTCAATTAAGCAATAAATTTGCTAATTACGCAAAAAAACGCCCTTTATAGAGAGCAGGGCGTTCCATTAAACATTTTT
The DNA here is from genome assembly GCF_056158505.1 of Anaerobacillus sp. ABR4_321. NCBI lineage: Bacteria > Bacillati > Bacillota > Bacilli > Caryophanales > Bacillaceae > Anaerobacillus > Anaerobacillus sp. ABR4_321. The sequence goes on along the minus strand of NZ_JBSWTK010000001.1, from coordinate 1,066,113 downwards.
ATCGTGCAATATAAAGAACATCACAGCGTAGGTGTATAGCACGATCTACCAATCACTACTTGTATAATAGTGTTCACTAAATGGAAGGGTATTCTCCTTGATAAAGGCGATTTCACTTTCAGTAAGAATGCTCTTCCACCTCTTCGCATTCTCTTTACTATTTCTCTGAAGCACATGGGTTTTGTTGTTTTTAGGGTCTGTCGGATTAGTAGGACTCGTCCACTTCACGATGGATTCTTTGATCTCCTCTGTATACGGAATATCCAAACGTTGATACAGCCTTTCGAACTCTTCTAATGGAGACTCCGATATATCTTCATGTCTCACAACAATAAATTGAGGATTTCGCTTCACATATTGATCGAGAACGTAATAGATACAGTTCCATAAGATGACACCTTGTTCAAGCGGTGAGAGTTCATTTAGATCCTCAATCGTTCGATCAGCAGGAAGTACATTCCTCAAATAGGTGTCCATCAGCTCACGTTGATCCTGAAACGTTGAAAAATCAAACGTCCATCCCAGCCTCTTCAAGCTCCCGGCAAATGCCGCTGGATGTCTAAAGATGACAACCACATCTACGTTATACTCACTATGCAGCCATTCACTCGACATACATGCAATCGGATCCTTCAGCAAATACCGCTTCACGTTATGTTTGGTAAGCTGTGAGAAATCATAATTCGCTCGATTTCCGTAAAGCATACGTCCGATTAAATGAACAGGATCTAATTTTCCTTCAAATAGAGGAATTCGTTTAAAACGAGCTCGTCCATTCAACAGGTTCTCAATCGTTCGTGAATATTTCCTATTGTTCTGTCGATCGACAGAATCTGAAACATACATAAACCACCTATCAAACTGCTTCAATCCATTCCGATTATTAAACGGCTCTGACACATAACCAACAGAATTATGTAACGCCAAGACTTTTCCGATGAACGTAGAACCGCTTCTGTGTGCACCTGTCACAAGAATATGATTGCTCACTTCTTCACTCCACCTACTTTCCTATTGTGTTCCATCTGATAGCCTATAGTCTCAGTTTTATAAACGCTTCAGTGACATAACCTCTTTTCGGCTTGTTAACTTAGCGTTTAGTATAAGTTTCTTCAGTAATGTGGCTTTTCCTTTTTTATTCTCTTGGATGCCTTCAGAAAAACTCAAGCTCCTGTACTCCTAATATGAGCTTTAACTTGTAGCGGTTCACTATGTAACAGAAGATGTGAAAGGAATTTAAAATGGTTCAGCAATAAAGCTACTTACATCTCTATAAACTACCTCTTAAATTACTTATACTCAATTCGTATCATTATGCTTTATAAACAGTAATTCCTCTCCTTGCACCAATCATTTTGAGAGTATACAGTCCATGTGGAATAAAGTCATTGTTTGCTACATAGGTATTTAACTCTTTCTCTATAAAAGGTATAGCTTCTAGCTTTTCAATTTCTAGGACTTTATCTTTAGCTACTCGACCTTTTATATGCTCTTCAAACGTGCCATCTAAATCAACAGAACAAGTAAGTCCAATTTCAAAGTTTTCTCTCTCTAAGAAAAGGTCATGAAATTTAATATCTGCATTTAACTTATCTAATTCATATCCATCAAGACCAAGCTCTTCTTCGAGCCCTCTTCTTACACATAAATCCAACCTTATTTGTTTTGAGTAAGAATCATAATCCGTCTGAGAGAGTCCCTCATTTATTGAAACATGCATCTTTTGCCTATTTTTATGATAAGCTGCATGTTTTGACCTTTGGCTTAAAACCATTTCTTTTCCTTTGCCTGAATCAACTACAACCAAAGCATTGATACCAATAGAATTCGTAAACATATTATACTTTGATAATTCACTTATTCCCGTCTCGCCAATTGGATGACCTTTCCCTTTTAACTCTTGATAAATAGAGTGGAAGACTTTTTTAGTAAAATAATCTGTCTCATATAAGTCTAAATCTAGAGTAGCATCCTCATCTTTACCACTTCTATTGAAAGGATTATTAATCGAATACAACCCGAACTTCTGACCATTAAAATAAAATCCATCGCTTCTTTTTATTACTTGTTCAGCAATAATTTTTCTGTGTTTATCGATTAGTCTTGGCAAATCTGGTATATTAGCTCTTTCGGCAATGTCATTAAAATCACTAGATTTATTAAATGAACAATCTTCTTGAAAAGTTATTTCACTACCTTTTAAATTATTTGTCTCATTTAGTAATTCTTTCATCTCTTCAGGAAATCCAACAAACAGAGACTTATTGATCTTAGCAACTCGTAGATCTTTTTTCTCAAAATGAGGAACCGCATTTATTAAACTTTCTACATGTAGGTCGTCCTCTTCCATTATTTTTATAGCTTTCAACCTTTTCTTTATAGAACGCAGCTTTTTTTTACTTCCTAATACTTTAAATCCCCTGTCAAACATTACACCAATTAAGCCACCTAAAAATAATAAAATAACATCTGAAATCCCCATCTTCCCCTCCAAGTAAAAGCAATTCTATTAGATACTATTTTACCACCTAGACCATCTTTGGAAAAGATTAACATACATACATGCAAGTAAGCTTTATGAAGGCCATTTCAACTATCTAAACCCGAAAATTGGCACCCTAATATTTCATATATCTGCTATACTAATAGTACATTTTACAAAATATTACACATAAGGATGTGTAAACTTCCAAAATAGCTTATAGTATTATCATTAAAATTACATACTACGGTCTTTTTTAAAAGTTTTAGCATCAATGAGAATTGATCGGCCTTTGACCCCAAGTAATTTCGGTTAGATGAACATGACTTCAAAATTAAGGAGTGAATGGACCTGAACATTATAGATGATTCTGTAGTTATTCCTGATAATTCTTCTATTGGACATTTTTCATTAATAGAGAAAAACGTAATCATTGGAGAGCATGTGCAAATTGGAAATCGGGTTACGATTCATGAAGGGACTGTTATTGGAGCAGGTACTAAGGTTTCTGATGGGACTGTTTTAGGTAAATCACCTAAAGTTGCAAAGACAAGTACTTTAAAGCTTACATCAGAATTAGAGCCTCTTGTTATCGGCAGGGAGGTTACAGTTGGGGCGAATGTGGTTATTTATCGTGGAGTTCGTATCGCTTTTGGAGGGTTTGTAGCTGACCTTGCTTCAATTCGTGAACAAGTTGAGATTGATGAACAGGTTATTGTAGGCAGAGGTGTTTCAATCGAGAACAACTGCTACATTGGTGCAAAAACAAAGATACAAACCAACTCTTATATCACAGCTCACTCTCATTTGGAAGAGAACGTCTTTATTGCTCCATGTGTTACCCTATCGAATGATAATTACATGGGTCGGACTGAAGAACGTTTTGAAAAGATTAAAGGAGCTACAGTTAAAAAAGGCGCTCGAGTCGGTGCTGGTGCAATCCTCTTGCCGGGTGTAACTGTTTCAGAAGAGTGTTTCATCGCTGCAGGCTCTCTAGTAACAAAAGATACGGAGCAAAATATGGTATACAAAGGAATCCCTGCAAAATCGTATAAGAAGGTTCCAGTAAAAGAAATGCTTGAATGAGCTTATAATAATCAATTTAATCAAACGTTTGTTTAACTGCTCTCTCTTCATAAATACTGCCCTGAGAAACTTTTTTAATCGCCTTAAAACCAATAATATCCATTTTTTAAACGCTTCAAAAGTAGGTAGAAAGAAGCAGACTATCTTCAGACTCACTTTAAAAGGTCAGTCTATAGAGTTTCTAATAGTCCCAAAAACCAGGTGCGCTAATCCAAAGATTAGTCTCCTGGTTTTTTCAAACATCATTTTAAATGTAAGGAATTAATGAGAAATAACAAAAAAGAACCTTGTTTCTTTGGCATCATCATTGGAACGGTTATACTTCTTGTAAAAAAGTTGAGCTATTCAAATGAAGAATTAGCTCAACTGGTGTTTTAATATTATTATGGGTTACTTACTTAAATTTTTAATGAATAATAGGAACTGCCCATCTGATCCTTTAAAAACCAGAAAAGATTCCCCTAACACCGACTTTTCAATGGTAAATAGACCTCTTGCGCCCATCGACTAAACTTCTCCTCAGCATCAACATAATGAATTGCTTCAAAGAGATACAGATCTAAATCATCATCCACTTCATACCCCATTGCAAGGAGCTTTTTCACAACCTCCTCACTTTCTACTACCGTAAAGTAGACATCCCATTGATGATCATCATTCAAATAAACCTGTGCAAACAGCTCTTGACCTGATTGTTCATCACGATAACGAATTTCACGTTGCTGCTGCTCATACACATACTGAATAAACGCTTCATATTGTTCGAGAAATACATAATTACTCAACCAGAGAGTTAATCTGCCCATCATAGAATAATAGACGTTCTTAGGAATCAAGCTAGCTTCTACACTCAATTCTGTTCCATTATCCCGCTCTACTAACTGATAGCGAGTAAAGCTTGTGCCTTCTTTTGTTACAGTTTTCATCGCAATCTTATACGGAGGTTCGTGAATAAGCACTTCTACACCAAAAGTAACTATTTTTTTGCCTAGCTTCTGCTTCGAAATAAAAGTCGAGCCTGCTTTCATCTCATCTTCAGATCCCTCATAGATATGTTCTACAATCATGTTATTCCATTTCAGAACATGCTTGTCCTTATGTAGACATTCATAAACAAGATCAATCTGTGCTGAAATAAACTTATTATACTGAAATGCTGTTAACTCTTTCATTCATTCTTCTCCCTGCTTAATCCTACTAATGAGATTCATTTGATTACAACAAAAACGACTTAACCACTGAATACTTAGTAGAATTATTAACTCACATAGTAATACTGTGTAGGAATCAAGCTTATTTGGTAATCTTCTTTACAGGTCCTGTCGTATAATTTTTACACCTTGCTTCTTGCGCTGTTTGCATTGCTTTCTAAATTCTTTACTCGCTTCTTTATTCTCCATAATAGTTAGAGTGGTTGAAAATTCATTTTTATTTATAGAGCGATATAAGGCATTAATCTTTCGTTTAATATAGCTCGCAAAGTAAAAGGTAAGAATTGTTCGATCACACTCAAAGTCTTTATTGTTAACAAACCAATCAACTAACCGCTCAAGATGAATTTCATCGGGCATTAAAAACGCTCCGTCCAAATATTGAGCTGAGCCGATAATTGTATTAACAGTATTATTTACAGATACACCACAACTTTCTCCTAAATGATCATAGTGTTCTTGACCTTTATATTGGATAGCATGATGTTTAATTATATTGATTGCTTCGTACTTATCAGTTTTAAAATATTGGATATCTTTAGGAGTAAGTTTTATAGCTACACTCATTTTCTATCCCCCATCGTAAATTTTACCATTTTGATAATTTTACCATATTAACAGAACTGGTTATCTAAAAATAAACCAGTTCACACCAAGTAACGCTTATTAAAATGCTACTGATATCCTACCCTCTAGGTAAAAAATTCGGCTTGACGGCTCTACTGATAATTTTTCTGCACAACACCAAAACCAGGTTAACTACTCGGGTTAGCTAACCTGGTTTTCAATGGAATAATAACTTACTCTTTGAATCATCAGAACCGTCCCCGTGATGCTATAATACCTACAGATCCCTACTCTCAACTTCATCCGTTTTAATCAACTTCACTATCTTCGGTCCCTCCGATGTAACCCTCACCTCAAAATTGGTGCGGAACGATTTATATTTGCCTGACCCGTCGCTGTAGTAAATCTCGTACTCATCAAATGTTTTAACTGAGTATGTATTTTCTCCAATTTTGTCTACGGAAACCACCTCTATATTGATAAGATCTTCTGTAATCCCCTTCTCAGCAAGGTAGTCAATATAGTCGGAGAATTCCTTGCGATAGCTCTTTGAAGAAGAATCGATATGATTCGAAACGATTGAGAAATCCCTTAAATTTATCGCTTTAACAGAAGTAGTTACGAACGTTTCAACAAACGAGGAAATAACAGTTGTCGTACTCACCTCTTCTGAAGAGTCTGATTCTGGTACTACAGGCTCAATTTCCTTAGACTTATCAAACTGTTTCTTTAAATCAGCATAATCGATATCTAATGTCTTTAAATTCTCACTCGGATCTGTATAAGGCCTCAAGTCATCTACAATCCACCCCTCGTTTGAATCGTAAGTTAGTATGTAACCACTGTTATACACCGATTCTGAAAAGGGTGAAATGTTTCCATATTGATCGTAGTTATCCATCCATTTCTCAATAATTCCTACTCCTACTGTCAACTTACCATCAAATTCCTCTAACACGAACGTATCCCAATCCACCTGAACATCTGTCACGTATCCTTTATAGTTAGTATCAAGGTCCAACAAGTTATGGATAGAGGAGCGTATAGCTTCTGATACGGCTGAATGATTAGTTAGAAAATCGGGATCCCGATGAGCGATTGCAAGAGAAAAGTTCGTTATATGTTGCGCTAAGCTTTTTTGCACAAGTTTTTTTTGATCATCAGTCAAATTCGCTTCAATATGGAGGTGATTACTGTCAATTGCAACATTTTCACTTTTCACTTTGCCGAATGGCGTGTCTGCTTCAATACCTGCTTTCATAGAACCGTCTATGAGAACTGGCCCTACCTCAGCGTTTTTTCCATTAGCAAAGGAAATTCCAGTGTCTTTTCCGTCAATTGTAATGGTTCCATTTTCTAGATTTGACCCAATTGAAATGGTGTCTACGTCAAACATAAGCTCCGTATATTCATCACCATTAAAATGGCTAACTTGTGCCTCCTTCGTTAAATCTAGGAATTCAGATGCAAGCTTTCCTTCTACCTTGTATTCACCAGGTAAGTAACTTCCTAGATTGATAATATCGCTTTCGATAGAAAGAGGGGAAACCTTTTTTCCGTCAACATAATACGTAATGTCATTCATATTCGAAACAATGAGAAGAGGAATTGATTGTAGGACAAAAGTATAATTGTCATAAAGGAAATACTTTTTACCCTGCTGCTCCATTTTGATAAGCTGGCCATCTGAAGCAGCTGATTCTGCATTTACGGGCCTTACTATGCCAATTTCCTTCACATCTTCCTTCAAGCGGTTCAACAACATCTCTTTTTCTTCAGGGTATTCTTCAAAATATCTAAGCAAACTATTGATATGTTTGTCCGATATGTTCAGACTAGAATCCGATGAACTGAGTAACTTAGATAATTTATCAGCATCGCCTTTATTCAAATGCTCTTCAAATTTTGCTACTAAGTTATATTTATCTGTATAGTGATCACCCGTTTTATATAGTCCAATACTTATAATAATGAGAGCAAGGATACTAACAACAAGTAACTTCATTTTACGAGATAGAACAGGCAGCGATTGTTTCTCTGTATGGTGTTTATTAAGCTGATTGTTTTCCACTTTCGTTCCACAGTGTTGACAAAAAGTCTTAGACTCCTCCAGTTTTGCTCCGCATGACGGACAAAATTTCATTTCTCGTTCCCCTTCCAAAGGTTATATTATACCATTATGGATGAAGACCTTACTCACAATGGAGTAAGGTCCACCTTAACCTATTACACCTCTTTCTGGTGGGTAGTTAAGACAACGGCTACAGCACAAGTTGCGAAAGCAAGCAGCCCGCTTATAAAAAAGGTACTAAGTGTTGAGAAACTGTACGAAAACATAAAAGAATCGCCCAGACTTGATATCACCTCTAACCTTGAAATAGACACAAAGATGGCATTGACCAAACCGAACACGAAACCATAAACAGCAAGCTCATAAAGAAGATTTCCAGATGAACCTTTTCGGAGCTTCTTCCCTGCCCATATATGGAGTAGTATCGGCAGACAAATGAACAACCATATTATTATGCCGATTTCCTCTTCGATTAAAGCACCTATGCCTTCCCCTTCCATACTACTACCTCTGAGTATCGAGTAACTGGTTATTCCATCAAAACTACTCCTCTCCTCCAAGGTGCCAAACTGAGCGATATTCCAAAGGTGTCCCCCATATTGAACACCACTAACAGCCTTAATAAACACAGGCTCTGATTGCAGTTCTTCATTTGTACTAATATAGATCGTGCTAATCAGCATCATAATCATTAACCCAATCACAGAGTGTTTAAAAGCAGTGGATATGGATAGACCAAACTTATCGTTATTGTATCGCTGATAATCACGGGGCCCCATTGTAGATCCTATTGTGAGGAATAGAAAGCTAATAAAAAATGCATTTACGACACTTTCAAAAAAAGTAAAATCTTTATTAATAGTAATGTTTCCTATGATTTCATTAGGAGTGATCGTTGTAACGGGACCACTTGCAATTAAGCTTAGGATTCCGATCACGGCACCATAAGAACCTGCAAGAAAGAGATTGATGATAAGACGATCAGAAATTGAATTTTCTTTTCCTTTTCTACCCACATAGAAACCCACCACGGTAAACAAAATTGCAGGAACGAAGAGATGTAATAGGAAGCTACTAGTTGTCGTCAAGCTCCCTTCAAACCATTCTGATACGATACTATAATCAAAACTGCTCATATTAGCTAACATTAACAGATCAAGAGTTGATACAACCTTCAAACCTTCAATACGAAAACCAAGATAAGATTCGAGTTCTTCTATAATAAAGAGATTGACAGTCGAACTTGTTATAAGTGAAGCGATCAACATCAAAACGGAAGAAATCAATGTAAGCAGAGAGATCTGAATTAACCATTTCTTACTCATGAATTTCGCAACGGAGGAGTGGTTACTACTTTCTTGGGATACTCTGTTTTTAATAGTATATATACTTGAATCTTTAATCCTTACCTTCTCCATCGTTTGCCCGCAGGAATGGCAATATGTATCACCAGGCCCGATGCTATTACTGCACGATTTGCAGAAATGAACAGAATCTCTGTATAACTCCACCTCAGCATTCGATTGCTGTAGTGCGGCCCCATCGTGAATACAATATAGCGCCTGTTCATCATTACTTGCTCCACAGTTTTTACAGAACAAGTCACTCACCACCTTCCCTTATTGCTCAATGACCTTCATCCCACAGCATGGACAGAAGTTTGATCTCTTCGGAATTACTTCTTCACAGGTGTAACAAGGCATCATATCCACTTCTTCAGATAACTCCTTTATCTCAATCCTTTCTCCGCATCCTCCGCAAAAATTAGCATTCTCATCGTTTTCCATTTCACATTGCGGACAAATTCGCCCATTAAATGCTCCGCTTTTTGTACTCAGCTCTCTAATTCTTAAGGTAGCTTGATAGATTGTATGATCCAATGTAAGAATGCGGTTTGTTAACTCACTCAACTCCTCATCCTTCAAACCTCCATTCCGTATCTTTTTGTACGTCAGCTGACCAACTTCAAGTAGGATTCTTGACTTTGCTGCCGATGTCTCATTCACTTCTCTTTTCAGACGGTTTACCTCTTGATTCACTTGCAGCTTTTGCTTCCCTTGTTCAATTCCCCCTTGAACCTTATAAAGCCCTTCACCTAGTTTAGAGTGCAGTTGATTGGACAAGTTGTTCACTCCCCTTTAAGTTTTTAAATTTTATTTGCAAACAAAAAAATCACCAATGTATTTATAATGCATGAAGAGTAAAATTATTACTTTTTTATTAATGAAATGGAATTGGATAGGTGGATATTTTTAAATCATATACTTTGTAACATAAACTTTTACTTTTAAGACTTTATTTTTAAGACAAGAAGCTAAATTAGTCTTTGCGAATAATTCCAGTCAATTTACAAAAAGCCATTCCTCCACTCTATAAAACTTTTTGATATGTTTTAAAATAACTGATAATAATTCTTTATTAAGAACACTCAAGTGAAAATATTCCCATTTATCTGCTATCATTAGAAATTCGATACCATACTCATATACCCTTCATTTATACGAGAGTAAAAAATTTTATTAATAATCTAATATATGTTTCATCTTCCTCCGGAAAAATGTTTAAGAAGTAACCATTTTTAAAGTTTAATGCTGGTTGTAACCCAATTACTAAAAGAAAGATCTTTATCTTTTGACCACATACTCAGTGGTCAGAACAGCATATCTTGTACCCTTATTCAAATCACCAGTACTTTTATTCTTAGGACCTTCTCCTTCCTAACTTTTGCAGTTTTACCGTCACCGTATATGTCCCTCTGAATTACTACTACACTTCTGCAAGTCTTCAATGGACCGTGACATATGCTATTTCGATTTGAACAACAAATCATAGTAATTACCTCAAATTTTACAACTAATCTTAGAGAAGGACTTATATTGGCCTCACCTCTGCCATCATAATATGTGTATCGGTTATTTAAAGTAATATGCAACCCCAAAAATCATTCTAATTAAATGAACAGAAATCCTGTAATCAGGTATATTTATCAAGTTGCATTAACCTCGTTTATCAAAAATCTATTGTTCTTTAAAAAGAACAAATATATAATGAATAATAGGAATTAATTGGTATGTATAAACCTTTTAAAAATATAAGGGGGGATTTTGAACATAAAGTGGTGGGTTTTTTGTCTCTTCTTTTCGTTTACTGGAACATTGGGTTACTTCAGTTTTACTAATTTCTACGGGGGATCTACCTTAACAGCAGCAAAAGAGGGAGAGATTCAAACCTACTCTTAGAAGGACTGGAGACTGAAAGACAGCCACTGAAAAACACAAAAACACTTACTAACGGAAATGCCAACTTCGCAAACAGATTCAAAACTTTCGGTGTTAAACTTGGAGGCTTGGTGTTCGAGGTGAGTTTTTTGGTAGACAACCAGAATAACTTTATACACACTTTGAATCTTTCCCAAGACACCTTAAAACCAGATAGATCTGTACTATAGGTATGGGGAAAGATCCCCTTATTCTCAATAATTCAATACAAACCTTGTTAAAAAAACAGTTATTATTGATAACTGAACTATGTGGCTGGCAATGTTCACGGTATCATCTAGCAATATACAAAAATTGTAAAGGGTGTGGGTTCGTGAAATGTTATAACCATTATAGTCTTAATGCGGTCTCAACTTGTCAAGAGTGTGGAAAAGGACTTTGTCCTGAATGTACAAATCGTTTCAACAGTTTTTGTAGAAATTGTGTGGCGGGAACTATTAATAAAAAAACTGGAGACGTTGAAAAAGAGCTAGGTATTTTTATAGGATTATTCGCAGGAGCATTTACATTCATGCTTTTTTTTAACAGTGTCGGAGTTCCTATACTAAAAGGAGACAATTTTTTCCCCGATTTAAGTAAAATACTTTTTCTGTCTATTGTTTACGCCTACCAAATAGCTGTAATTCCAATAGGGTGGCGATTATTTAGCAATAAAAATACTCATTATTACTTTGTTCCCACTATCCCGTACTATTTAATAAGGTTAATCCTTTCAATCGTTATAGGTGTGGTTATTGCACCTTTTGTCCTTATTAGATTGATTAAGGAATATAGAACATTAAGAAAAAATAAACAAATTGTATCTTCTAGTTTGTAATGTGTAATGTATAATTTATTAATATTGTCAATAACGGTCTAAATTCCCTACCAGCATTTGCTTTTTCTCTTAATCTGTAAGAATCTCTCTTTACATTTAAGGTAGTAGAGTGAGATACAATACGATCTAACATTGCTGTTGCTATTGTGTTATCTCCAAAGATTTTTCCCATTTTAACATACTGTTTGAAGTTAGGATCAGGAGATGTTTTTATAAACTCCCAGTGATTCAATACAGTCAAAAATAGGCTTAAGATAGTAAGCTTTATCACCGAAAAATTCATTTATATGCAACCCTGACTTTCTTGTTTTTTCTAATTTTTCGTCAAACACTTTTCCATCTACGTGAGCTCCATGATCTACACAAACTTCGTAATAATGCATGCTTCGGTTGTCACCCTATACTCCATTTTGTAACCATAGAATCGTTTCGTTCCACTTTTGTGTCGTGTTTCTTGATAAACAATAGAACGTACTACTTTAAATTGAACCTCAACACCCTTGTAATCAGGTGTGCTTGGAATGTATGTGCGGCTGTATGAGTTGTACCGCAATTTAGCCCTGTATATTCAATGATCCCTGTCCACACAGAAGGTTAATCGTCTCCAAAATCTTATCAAGCAATGAATCTCCTAAACGGTGAACCCTTAACTTTGATAATAAACTCGGATCAGGCAACTCACCCTCTGGGTTTATACCTAAGAAGTATAAATACAGCAGTTAAAAGAAGCTTCTTCTATTAAGCGTTCATTGATAACTCATAAAATATTGTAGAACTATCAACTTCACCATTTGTTCAGGCTCTTTCGCTGGTCTGCCATAGTATTTAGAATAGGAATCTTTAAGTAATTCGTTAATAAAGCTAAAATCAATTATATGATATGTAATATAAACTAGCTTGCTTCCTGGGAGCGAGCATAAGAAAAAGCCTCCCATTTGGTAGATGGTTCCTAGTCTATCTCACCAAATTTAGGGGTTTTTTCTTTATCATTTAATTTCTCACTATTTTTAGAAGTCACTTCCATATCACAATAAAAAATACATATCAGATTGCGCTATGCGGTCTGATATGTATTTTGATTATTGTGCATCCTTCATGTTATAGACTTCCTTGGTTTCTTGATTAACAGCAAAGTACCCGTAAGTATTTGCGTGTCCAGCACCTGAATCAGGATCATCGATCACCATTTGGAAAGCCCAGAATACCCAATGTCCGTTTTCATTTGTATAGTTATACTCAAACTCTATACTTGAGCTGTCTGACACATCTAAATGTTCTTTTACTAAATCTATTGCTTGTTCTTTTGTTAGAGGAGAAGAAGCTTCTGGTTCAACAAGAATTTGATATGGACCTCTTTCAAAATCCCAACCACTATCCCCTGAAGGTGATACATATTCCCTTTGCTCTGCACTCGTATCAGCAATAATCCCAAATTTATTTCCCTGTGTATCTTGAAAAACATATATTTTTTTCTTTTCTTCACCTTCTACTAAAGGAAGATTCACCTCATTTACGTAGGTGTAACTTCCTCCCCCGTCATAATCGTATTTTACGAAATTTATAGCTTCCTGCTTGGTAAGATTGAGGTTCCCAGTTACATAGGTTAAATCACTAAAAAGCCATTTCCCGTCTTTGAAAGTTCCAGAAATGCTAATCGTTATTGGACCTAAATAAGTAGTACCTGCTGATACAGTATTAATTTTGAAATTGTTCAACGTGTTTTCTGTAATAGAAAATCTGGTGTTTGTATGAAGAAAACTTGGTAGATATGTTTCTTTACCTATAAAATAACCTGCTAGATCATTCTTTATATACTTATCGAAAAAACCTTCTGTTACAAGCCCTGAAAGAGCTTCCATCACTGGTGCGGCATCAATTTCAGGGTAAGATGAGCTGTTCCTGCTTTCTTTACTATATATATCAGCTCGCTCTTTAAGAATCCTAAAGATGTTTTTATAGTGACTCCTTACTAATGTTTTGATTTCTGATTCACTTAATTTTTCTGGTTTTTTAAAATCCATTATTTCAATTGGAACAACAACTTCCACCTTGCTCATATCTTTTCTGGTACCTAGAGCGGTTACACCAGTCAATGTATCAGGCACCTTGTACGTGATTTTCAACTTTGTTTTAGGCTTCATTGGTCTTTCAATCACCTTTACGTATAATCTAGTTGTTCCGTTTGAAGTAAGTTCTTGTACTTCAACAACATCTTTATCGGTTAGCTCCCAACTTACATCATTAAAATCTTTTAAAGATGTAATTACTTCGTCTAATGTAATGAGATCTGTATACCCAGCAGTAATTTGCAATTGTTTACTTTCACCATTGCGAAGGGAGACTTTATTCGGTGCCGCTTCGAAGACGTTGTAGTGATTGCAGTTCCCTAGCGTAAGCTTAGGTGGTAAATCTAAATCAGGGGATGATTTTTGAAACAGAATTTTTTCTCCCAACGTATCTACTATGACAGAAGCATTAACGAATAAGTTCGCTTCACCCTTGGCACAGGCATACAAACCATTCTCATAATCCAACCCAGCAGTTACTAGTCCCTTGGCTTTGCCCCCAGTAAGTCCCTCAACACCTGCGCCAAGAACCTCAAGTGCACTAATGCCGACAAATATAGCTGGTCCTGTTTTGAATTCTCCTATCCCATTTCCTTTGATACCCGCATTCACATCAAGATTATTATCAGAAGACATCGTTACATTTTTTCCCTTAATGTGTAATCCTGTTTCCTCGATATAATCAAACTCAAAAAACACTATTGGCTCCGCATCAATTCTCCATTCAACTACAAGATTAATGTCACCCTCAATGAAAACGCCTGGAGCACTTGTAGGAATGTTGATTCCACCTATTTTTTTTCGGACCACTTCCTTTTTCTTGAGTTTTCCTTTTCTGATATCGTATTTTTTTGTTGAGTCCTTATCCACTTTTTTTAGTTCTAAGATTGCTTCTGAATTCATGTGGTTTTGCACTAGCATCGTTCCTTTGATATAAGGAAGAATCCTCAAATCAACGTCAATATCCGTTCCAAAATCAAGTTCACCCGACAATACAAAATCTTTGCCTATTTCAAAGTCTTCAAATTCAATGTTTACACCGTTATCTCTGTGTTCTAACTCAAGACTTGGCCCTTTTTTCTTCTTGTTTTTCTTTATATACTCTTCGCGATTCTTGTCTTTTGTATTAGCAGCAGCTACTTTCCCTTTGCTATGATAAGAAGTATTTTCTGAAATACTTACACCTTCTAAACCATCGGTTAATTCAACGTTCTTAGTTGTAACTTCATAAGTTTTATGAATATCCAATTCATCAAACAATTCAAAGAACTCTGGTCGCTCGGTTTCAATCACATAGCGGTTCCGTTCTTTTTTAACCCCTTTTACTTTAAGAGCCTTTCCTACCGGATTTGAGTTAGTTGGAATAACAATAATATCGCCAACCTCTATTGCAGGTGAAACATTTTCAGAAACAACCAGAGATTCCTCATCGTGTGAAATCACATCTTCGGTTGAGGTGTTTATAATACTTTCTTTAAGTTTTATATCTTCTACTTCTTCTCGATCTATAACCAGCAGTTCTTCATAGGGTGAGGACACATCAGTACCATCTGTATACTTAATGTTCTCGATAGCTAATAGATATTCTTCTCCCTCTTTATAACCTTCTTCTGGGGGGGATATCCTGATTGTCTTGCCATCATCTACTAGAGATATCGATACTTTCATCTCTTCCTCTTCGTTATTAAGAACGATAATGTTTGCAGATACAACCGAATTAGGATCTAAGGCATTGGTAAACGAATACTCCCAATCCACTGTTGGACTCACATTGGTTGTTATTGGAATCATTTCATCTTCTGTTACAGTTACAATCTTTTTTTCAGTTTCACTATCGATCCTTTCACCTGGTTCTTCGGCTGCTGTGAATGTAGCTGTATCTATGCTGTTTCGATAAAATAAGAACGCTACAATAAGACATAGTAATACACCAATCAATGAATATATCCACTTTTTGTTTTTCAACCCCCGCAACTCCTCCTTAAAGTATTTTTATATAAATAGGGTGCCAACAAGCGCAAATTACTTAACAAATTATTTCGATTATTGATCCTTCACTTTTCAGTGTAATTCTAAGCGGATAGATTTTAAAATCCCCTTGGGGAATGAGTACCATTTTAAAACTATGTAGAATCAAAAAACATCGAAATAGTTTTCATGATCACCCTCCAATATTTGGTTATTAAATTAGTGAATTCTACTATGTCGACCGAAAATCCTTTTACTTTTATTTAAAAACAATAAGGGCATACTTCTACAAAACATAGAAACCAGGTGAACTAATCATAAGAACGATTAGCCTCCTGGTTTTTGTTTGAATCAGATTATGGGATACCTGTTTAATCTCTGATATGAATCACGAGAACCGTCCCCGTAATTCTTGAGAGTGAAGAGGCATACGGAAACGGGTTCTTCGAAACTACTTTTATCGATCCAAGCGATTATAACAAAATATTAATATACTTGAACAACATCCCAGCATCACAATAAATCGAACCTAACTAGTCATATTTGCTCGTTGTGATAAATTATCCATTCCTCTTTTGACCTGTTAAAGAATGAAGCATAGTTATGTATCTTCTTTTGAAGTGCTTTTTTGGTTCAGCGTAACCTTTGACGGTATTTCGCTTAATCAAACTATGATCCTGCAATAATTAATGAAGATATAAGAAACAGTCCGGCTCATAACGAGTACCGGACCGTTTTCATCAAATAGCGGACTCAAACGAGCCCTCTCCCGAATAGCCTAAAGAAATCCTATACTACCAAATAGATTTATCATTTTCTTTTCTGAGAATCACTTTGTTATATATTCCCAATATAACAAACAGTATCCCTAGTAGAGGCAAAATATATTTAAGCATAAATAATCCTGCATCGGGAAATGTTTCTATTAAAAAGGCATTTACTGATACACTAAGAAAAAGTAAAATCGTTACAACTTTAAAAATAAGAATCCCTCTGACTTTTTTTTTAAATAAATATGTCAAATAAATGGTGCTAATTAGCGTTAAGATTCCAAAGACATAAAATGGCGTATATTCAATTAAAGTATACACAGTTTTCACCTCTCATCTATTTAGATCTTAAAGATGCTGGTAAATAATTAGAAGGTCGCCATCCTGTAGAGTAATTAACAAAAGCGAAGGCACTGCTTACAACCACAGTAGCTCCTATTCCAATTAAGATGCCTGGCGCACCTATAAATGCCAGTATCCCCACAGTAACCACTGCTGCTACCAAATTATTAGTAATTCCTTCAGCAAAAGTGTCTCCGTTATGCATGTCTATAGCAGTTCCTAAAAACATTCCGGCTGGTCCAATTTTTGCAAGAGGTTTAAAAGGCTTTATTGTTTCTTTTCCAACTTGATTTACAGCTAAATAGTTGTTATTACCAATTTTAGAAACACTCTTAGTGGTTTTATCAGTAAACTTTTTGGGGTAATGACTTTCCGCTTTGGCATCCGCAACCGATCCACCTGCAGCAGCTCCAGAAGAAATCGCAGTCCCTTTTGCAGCCTGTTTATATTTATACTTCTCATAATCCTTCCTCCAATTCTCGTTCCCCCCAAGTCCAATATGGACTTGTTTATAACCGCTAGAATCAGAAAAGTTCACTGGGTTATTTATGGAATATGCAAATATATTATGTGATAATAGATCTCCAACCTCACCAATTAAAACATCCGCATTTAAAAACCTTCCCCATTCAGGATTATAGTAACGAGATTGAAGATAATATAACCCGGTCTCGGAATCATAACGATATCCTCTATAACGGTAAGGATTAGCGTCACCGACAGTATCTTTTAAACTACCGGTAATGGATACTACTTTCCCCCAGGTGTCATAAGTATAAGACACCACTTCTGTACCTTCTTGGTCTATCAGGCCTGTAATATCTCCTTGCGCATTTTTGATATAGTAATACTCTTCACCATTTCTATTCATGCTGAGCAGATGACCTGTTGAAGTGTAGGTATAATAGATTTCACTATGGCCATCGGTCTCATAAGTCACTCTATCACCATCCAGATGGTAAAAAGTGGTTCCGTATGTGGAAGATTTTTTTGTTCGAATTCCATCTGAGTTGTATTGGAAATTTACTGTTACATTACTATTCGTGATTCTAGATAATTGTCTTCCCATCTCCCATGAATAAGTATTCCCACCATATGTTAGCGGATTCCCGTTTCCATCATAGGTTATCGTTTTCCCATCAAAAGAAATCAACTTATCTTTCCAAACGGTATTGTATTCATACGATATTGTGTTTGTAGGAGAGGGTAAAGTGCCTGTTGTTGTATATTCATACTCTGTCTTGTCTTGGATATTCCCTCCTACATCGTAACTATACTCGATTGTTTTCCCTAATATTTGGTTGTTTTCTCGAGTTACTTCATTTAATTCATTATACTCATATGAAATAATTTTTCCGTCTGCATGAATAATCTCTTCAATATTTCCATTATCATCATACTTATAATTGATTTCTTTTCCATCGTTAGTGATGGATTCGACCATCTTGGTCGTTGCCCCTGTACCAATGGTGCTTGATTTGTATGCATATTCAGTTTGGTAGGATGACTTTCCAGTTTCAATTGTTTTATGTGTCATTCTACCAATTGCATCGTAATCATAGTCTATACTTGATCCTCTTCCTTTTTGATAAATATAAGAGATATCCTCATCGATTAAATCAAAAGGCGTATAACTGAATTGATCAAGGTGTCCATTTAAATGGCCTCTTCCAAAAATACTACTTCCGAGCGCTGACTTCGCTCCTGTAAAATCTTTAATGTCAGTAATCGATGCCGTGTATTTTTTATTATTTAAAAAGAGTGTAGTGTCTAAACTGGATCCATTATCTTTCCATTTTAAAGCTACAAAATACCATTTATCCGTCTGTATTACCTCATCTGTTATGAGATATCTCTTAACACTTCCTGCACTATTTCTTGTTGAAATCTTTACCTTATCGTCATCATCATCTATATAAATGTTGAATAACTCGCCATTTTCTCCTTCTGTTCCTATAATATGTCTAGCTGTTCCTAGCTCTTTGGTATTAAACCAAGTTGTAAATGTTCCAGATTCTTTATTTAACCCTAATTCGTAGACATTTTTAGAGTCATTTGACGTAGAAGTAGTAAAAGGAGTTGAAAATTTTTCCTCTTCAAGCTGAACTCCATCAAATCGTACCAAATCATTATCTTTAATAGAACTTCTTACTACTGCACGTATTTTTTTTGTACCGGAAGGACAAGAAAAAGTATGACTTACTTTTGTCCATTGGTTTTTTGGGATAGGTTTTTCATAGTTCTCATATGGGTCAATCAATCTACTTCCGTTGGAATCATAACATATTAAAGATAACTTAGGCTGTGATGCCCCAAGGCGTTTGGCATGTGCGCTTAAACTATAATTTTTAGTTGATGTCAATTCAGAAGGAAGTGTATACCAGTCATCTGCAACAACATTTTTTGACTCTCCATTCGGAGAGGAATCATAAGTTTCTATGCTGGTTGTTCCATGCACGCCATCATTTACAATCCTCCATGATCCTGAAGAATTTCCCCAATCACTTAGTGCCCATCCACTCGCATTATTTTCAAAAGAAGGGTCTTCAGAAAGTAAATTTGTACTTTCTTTAAACGCAGCAAGAGAGATTCTACCTTCGCTCTCTTTCTCGAAGGTTGCATTTGAGGAAACAGGTTTTGTTCCATTTGAACCAACCAAGTCGCCTTTCAAATTGAATATTTCTGTTTTTGGAAGGCTATTATTCCTTTGTGAATACGCAACATTATTAATTAGGTTATCTCTGGTGTAACCGTAATCCGTTTGATAATAATACCCATTTATGGATTCTTTGAGTTTACTAATATTACTATTTGCATCGTAATCATACGAAGTGCTATTTCCATTATTTTTAACAGTACTCACAAGTCTGTTAGATAAATCATAAATGTAACGGTAGCTAGCATTGTTTACTAAGTCATTGTGATATCCAAGATTACCACTTCCATCATACTTATTTTCGAACCTTGTTTCTCCATTATGTTTTATGGCTTTCACGCGATCTAAATCATCATAACTATAACTTATCTTCTGTCCATTACCGAAAACGGTTTCTTTTAATTTCCCGGTTTGTATCATAGTACCGTTCTTATCAAATTCTTCGTAGCTTTGAGAAAGTAAGCTTTTCCCCCCAACGGATACTCCAGTCTTATTGCCCATTTCGTTATAATCGAGTGAATAAGTAAATCCGTTGTGAGTGATTGATTTAATCTTGTCATTTTCATAACCATAGCTATTTTTGGCTGTTGCTTTATCTACCAATTTAGTGACTTCTTTCAAGCGGTTCAATTCATCATAGCTACTGTAATTCGTAGGGTTACCTTTTGCGTCGATTTCCTTATCCAGTTCATCTTCTGATTCATCCCACACAAAATTAACCTCTTTACCTGATGGTTGTGTCAACGTTTTTAAATAATTTTTACTATCAGTATAAGTAGCCGTTGCCTTCGCGAAGGTCCCTTCGTTCCCCACCTTTGCAAAATTAGGATTTCCGTGACTGTCATAATCAAAGGTGTAGATCACATTATTGGAAGAGGTGGCATTTAGTAAATTATGATTGGAGTCATAATCATAATTAATATCATAGCCTTTGGGGTCTACTGATTTAATAAGGTCATTGTTCTTATCATAATCAAAGCTTGATTTTTCTTCTGCCAATTTCTGAGTAGAAGTAACGTTTCCTTCATCGTCGTATTGATAGCTAGTGCTGAATTCTTCTTTATAAAGTTGGAACCCATCAAAGTAAGCACTATTCTCGTTAAGGTAATATAATCCAAATAATTGGACGCTTTTATAGTCACTGTCTGCTATGGCTACTTTTGAAAGATATTGCCAATCGGTAGAGTCCTTATTAAATTGAACAGGAACCCACTGCCAGGTACCGTCTAATCGTTCAATACCGATGTCAAGTGCAAAATATCGCTTTGACCCTGCAGTTAGTGGAACAGAGTCACCTTTCGCCCATCCCGCAAAGACAATGGGATCATCTTTTTTACCTGTTATGTTAACTGTTTGATAGATATTTTTGTTTTTAGAAGATTCACCAGTGAACTTAAAAACATTCTTATCTAAAGAAATTGGATTAGAAGAATCAGTGGTTAATTTATCGGAGCTAGTATTCGCACTACCCTGAGTCCAATTTTCTGTACCGTATTGAAAATCTGGATTCTCTAGTAGGTTATATCGATTAGCAATAGAACCTTCTTCTACTTGAAATGCATCAAAATATGCAACACCTGATTCCTCTACTAAGGCAGGTCTAATGTAAACTGTTTGGGAAGTGGCATCAGAAGGTAAAGTGAAAGTAGTTTCCAAACGCTTCCATGGTTTTGTGCCTGTCACGTAGTTAGAATAAGCTCGATGCCATGCACCACTACCATCTTTGTAGGATACAAATATAGCCGCACCCTTATTGTTTGAGTTTGATACCCCTTCAGTATTTACATAACCGGAAAACGTGTATGTTTTTCCTTTTTCTAGCGTTAATACTTGGTGATACAACTGAATGTCTTTTTTATTCGTTTTTTCTATTCTTAAAGACTTATCACCTACATAGCTTTTGTCTGTAGTATATTTATTGTTCCCCTCTGAAGCATCCAAACTCTGTGCATCCCAATGTTCTATTCTTTCTGCACTATGATTTTTCAATAAGTTTATAATTGTTTTTTGAAGTTTAGATTGAGAAGAAAGTTTATTCTGCTTACCATTATCGTCTAGATACTCGTAATATTGTGCGTATCCCTCTGAATCTTTTATGTTGAGGGTATTGCCTGCATTGTTAAACTGATAAACATTCTCCCTACCTTTATAATCCTTAAAAGACGTTGCATTGTTACCATAGTTAACCGTTAAGTCTTTACCTAAAGTACCATTAGCATGCTTTTCTTGAACACTCTTCACTCTGAAGGGACTGGAATTATAATAGGCGTACTTTATCTGGTATCCATCTACATCTTCAGCCACATTTAAGTTATTGTTGGAATAATAAGTGAATTTTGTAGTTTTATTATCAGGATAGGTGATACCAGTTAATCTTCCTGAGGTATACTTAAACGTCGTCTTTTTCCCATCTGGTTTTTCTATACTTTTCAAAAGCCCATTTTCGTATGTGAAATCTGTTAATCGCCCTGCCCCATCAATTACATAGTTTAGTGTAGTACCACTATATTTAAGTTGTATTTCATTTCCATTCTTGTCCTTAATACGTGCAAGGTAGCCTCCAGAAGTAAAGCTCAACTGATTATCTTTTTTATCTTTAATAATAAAATGTTCTATTGAGTTACTTTCATCAATGGTCATAGTAAGATCTAAACCAGATTCATCTTTAAAAGTATTGGTTGAGCCATCCTCTTTTAAATAATGAATAGTTCCATCTTCATCAGTATATAGATAATAATCTACTCCACTAATATTCTTTAATTCTATTTTTTGTTGAAGATTTAGCCTCCAACCCTTACCATATCCTATATCATTGTTTCTATCGTGACTGTTAAAGATGTGATTAATTGTAACTGGCATTCTACTTCCGTTCATTTGCACATCATTGTGCTCAAAGATTAAATTTCCATTGTAATCGTTAATATAACCTGTCCCTACTCTTCCAACCTTCTGAGAGTGGTAGGTCCAATAGTTCTCTAAACCATTATTATTAACGTACATAAAAGAAACCTGAGGTCTAGCAAGTTCATATTCATCATGAATATCAGCTGATGCAAAAGCAGTGTAGCTTCCATTCTCATTATGCGCTTTAAGCATTAAACCGTTATTACTTTCTGAAACATACCAGTTCTTAACTATATCTGTTATGTTCCATAAAAAGTTAGTACCACTGACTCCATTAACTTTTTGATAGTCTTCTATACTAGTTGAATTGTATTCCGGTTGATTACTCCAATCTATTGTTGAAGAGTTCCAACTCTCATTTACTTCATGAACATCTACCTGAGTAGTACTAGTTTTATCGCTAAACAGAGTCATATCTAAGTATGCATCTGTTATCATATCTGAAGGACCGATAGATGGTAAATCGAACGAAACATACGTTCTGTTTTTACCCGAAGTACTACCTTCTCCAACTTTAAGAATATGACTATTATCAAAATCACCAGAGACGTTACTGGAGACATGAACATCATCAATCGAGTTTCTCTCTACCGAAGTTTTTACAATGGGATCAATTGTTACTGGGAAAGCACGATTACCATCATCTAACCATTCTTCATTAGGTATGTAAGTTAATGTATAACCATCCTTTTGCTCCTTAAGTTTAATTTCGATTTCATAACTCATTTGCTGATTATCATCAAACATAAAAGGTGCAGGCATGTCGAATACTTCTTTTTCGTTCTTGGCATCAAGGAGAGCAATTGAATTATCTTCGCGAACTACTGGGATGAGGTTCTTTAATTTTAGATTAAACTTTAATGTGGGGTAATCCATTTTTTCTTTAATAATAATGTTTTCTTTGACGCTATCGGGTTTAACTGAATAGGAGAAGTCTACACCAGGGAAGACATTTTTATAATCAACCACAGAAGTAACATTAGGTAATATCTTTATTTTTTGATTATTACTCATGTTCTCAGGAAGTTGATCTTTAGAGCGGATTTCGGCTTTTGATTTCGAAGCATTCTCTATATTCCAAGAAATTTCGTATTTATCTTGTTTGATATTAACTAATTTGGATTTGTTAGCATGCTTAGCTAATTTAATTTTATACTTATTGTTTTTATTTTGAAGAACTTTCTCTGAATCCTGCTTAGAATTTTTATCAATCACTTCTGTTAAAGAGTTATCTATATCCTTCCACTTTCCATTATCCTTGTAATGTACACTTTCTGGATACACCACGGCTTCATAAGAATTGTTTTCTTTTAAAAAATGCTTAACATTTTTTTCTCTTTTACCAACATCTTCACCAACAATATCGTACTTTTTTTTCTTTTTTAAATTAGTTCCAGGCTTTACCTCAGTTTTGGTTTACTATTTGCATTGGCATACGCCAGCATTGAGAATTGAGGCATTATCAATGAAAACGCTAACAATAGTACTAATACTTTTTTAAAAAACAAAACTATATTCCCCCTAAAATTTTTATATTACATGTTCATTTCATCTATCCCCCTTTAATCTTTGCTACTATACAACATTACAATAATTTCAATTAGATTACATCAATAATTTGAAAAATAAAAATTCATTACTACCATGGGGGGGGACAGGTGACAGTCCCTCTATTTAAGTGGGACCCGGAACCTGTATCAACAACGGTTAAAAATTCCCTTTTTAAAATAGGAATAAATTACATAAAACTAATGTCTCTTAGCAGGCTGTATGCCAGCTTTTGCTTTTTCTCTAGTATGAACTATTCAATCTAACAAGGCTGTTGCTAGTATGTCATCTCCAAAGATCTTTCCCCATTCACCGTACGATTTGTTGGAAGTTAGGATCATAGCTTCATTTTCATATCTTTCAGATATAACCTGAAACAGTGTAAGTACACTTTAATTATCAAATGTGAAATAACCTATTTCGCCAATTATGAGAAAATCTGGGCGAAAATAACGCTTGATTTTTCTCTGAATTAGCCCAGTTTTTGTGCCTTCTGGCAATCAAAGATAAAGTGAATCGCAGTAATAAAAAGAGCTGTATTTCCTTGTGATAAAACTTCGTAGACCATTGATATTTCTAAATGACGCTTACCCACACCATGAGGTAAAAGAATAATGTCTCTTCCTATTAGTCCTTCGTTCACTCTTTTTTGATCTAAGCTTGGTTGGAAAAAAATCAAAATCGTGAATGATTTTGGCATTGTAAACGCTAGAATAAAGTTGACACTTTTTGCTCGATAGGAATTTACACTTTTGCTCAATCAACCTATTACTCTAGTAAAATAGATCGTAACGTTATTTTACTGGAGGTTGGGATTTTGGAGGAGAAGTTAGTGTTACATATTATATTCAGGAATTACATAAGAAAAAGTTTAAAGTGGCACAAATAGCTAAACGAATCACGGGGACGGTTCTCATGATTCATTACCTGGTACAACAATTAACCACACCTGTTATTGAATACATACTTAATCATTCAAGCCCTATAAATCAACGTCTGCGAAACTCCCAAGATCCTCACCATCTGCCTTTGCGATAACCCCTCTACACCTTTCAACCTTCGAAAAATCGTATCCCGGTTCTCTTTAGGCAAACTTTTCACCTGAGCGATTTCCACCTTTCCAAGTAATCCTTTAATCACAGCTCTCGCTTCATCATCGGTCAACCTTTTGCTGTCAGATTCGAAATCCTCTAAACACCGATCATCGTTTACTGTCTTGTTAAACGCCTTGAACCTCTCAATAGCCATCGCTCGGTCTTTTCCAAACATGTTTAATATCATATCACAATCTGCCAAACGCGTTATAGAAGTTAATTCATAATACTGCCGACAGCTACTCCACTCCCATTCCTCCACAGTCCTTACCATTCTAGCTTTTAGAGGGTTTTGATGAATGTAGCGAACGACGGTAGGGAGATAGTCCACTGTCTCGACATCCTCACTTTTAAATCGATCCTCGAATAGATGGCCGGTTGTGTTGTATTTAAAGTGATAGTATTTGACGAAGCTTACCTCGATGCGCTTGATGGTGATCGAGATGTCTTCGTTCCCTTCTTGCATTAGAAGATGAACGTGATTGCTCATTAAACACCACGCATAGATTTTTATATTGTACAGGCTTGAGTACTTTTTGAGGGTTTGGAGAAATTGGAGTCGGTCTTGTTCATCGTGAAAGATTTCTTGTCTGTTTGCTCCTCTATAGATAATATGATAGATTCCTGTATGGCTTTTTTGTCTCGCTTTACGTGGCATGACGAATGACAGTGACGTTTCTATTGGTAGTGCACATTATGGTTTTCTCCTGTGAGTGATTTTTTGTGGAAAGATTGGATTGAGCGAAGAGATAGTTTCCTTAATAGTAGGGCTTCTTCAATGGCTTCATCTGATATAATGTCATCGCCTTTCAAGTCAGCGATGGTCCTCGCTAGTCGAA
The DNA here is from genome assembly GCF_056158505.1 of Anaerobacillus sp. ABR4_321. Lineage (NCBI taxonomy): Bacteria > Bacillati > Bacillota > Bacilli > Caryophanales > Bacillaceae > Anaerobacillus > Anaerobacillus sp. ABR4_321. The sequence continues at coordinate 1,040,414 of NZ_JBSWTK010000001.1, read as the reverse complement.
TAATTTTGATTTGGACGCGATTGCTGAATCCCTGTGCACTTGAGAGGGATTGGAGGTTCTGTTGCTGGAGTGTTGTTAGTGGGCTACTGCTTGTGAGCTGTTCAAATGAAACGCTCCCGTTGCAAACTTCTTTTCCATAACGATCATACTGACGTTCTCTTGCATGAATTACCCGCTTTTTCACTTCTTCTGATGATTCGATACCAATAACTTTAAATTAACGGGTTTTAACGAAAGTAAAATATCGATTCGATCCAAAACGGGACCAGATAAGCGACTTTTATATGCTTTGATTTGTTTTTCTGAACAGGTGCAGTAGTGGTCACTTGAGCCCCAATAGCCACAGGGACAGGGGTTCATGGCGGCGATAAAGATGAATTTCGCAGGATACGTAACGGTGGAATGCACACGGCTGATCGTCACCTTTTCATTCTCCATAGGTTGCCGCAACTTATCGAGCGTTTTCTTTGAGAATTCACCTAGTTCATCGAGAAACAACACACCTCGATGGGCTAGCGATACTTCCCCTGGCTTTGGATTGGTTCCTCCACCAATAATCGACACAGATGAAGCGGAATGATGGGGGGTGGCGATAGGATGGCAAAGTGAGCGAGTCGTAGGGTGCACCTGCTAATTGGTACAAACTGATTTTTTCAAGCTGTGCTTCTTTTGATAGTGGCGGGAGGATGGATGGATGGGAACGTTTCAGCTAAAAGACTTTTACCGCAACCTGGCGGTCCATCCATGAGAAGATAGTGCTCTCCGCTTGCGGCAATTTCTAAAGCTTTCTTAGCGAAGTTGTGTCCTATTACTTGATTTATATTTCGTTGAAAGTGAATGAGTTCATCTGTCGATTCTTTTGGCTTCGTCACTGGCATAATCTGTTGACCGGAGAGTAGATCAACTACATCCTGAATTGTCTGGATGTATACCAATTCCAGCTCGTCAATATCTACCAAAGGAATTGTGGGGTCAAAAGGAAGGAATAATGTTTGAAGTCGCAACTTTTTCGCGGCCAGAATCGCGGCAAACATCCCCTCAACCGGTAGTACCGTACCATCTAGAGATAGTGCACCAATAAATCCGGTGTTCGGAGGGATCTTCTCCTTAATCGCTTTAAGTTCTTTCAGAATAGCAATAGCGATAGGAAGATCAAATAACGGACCATTCTTTTTCTGTTCAGCTGGCGAGAGATTAATGACAACTTTTGAATCGACTAAAGGAAAACCGATACTATAAAGCGCAACTGACACTCGTTCTTTCGATTCCTTAACAGACGCATCTGGTAGACCAACAATCACAACGGACTCGATCCCTTCCGTTACCTGGACTTCTACCTGGACACGGTAACCTTCTAAGCCTTTTAATCCAATGCTTGTGACTTTTGCGGACATTGCTTGTCTCCTTTTTATTTAGTTTTTTGTTTTATTTTCAATAGTTGGTTTTATAAGGCATTTTGGGAGGGGTGCAATTCAAAGAAAGGAATGTGGAGTGGTTGTGATGTTGGGATATAGAATGAATTATGAGGGTTAGCAAATAATAGGATTGCTCTTATACTAGGGGTATTCGAAACATTATAATTGAGAGGATATAATAAATAGATTGATCTTTTTCACCTGGAAAAGGTTAGGAGGGATTAGTCACTTAGATGAATAGTTGATGAATTGTTAATATATTCTCTGTTTGTACAAGAAATCCTTCAATAAGATCATTACAAACGATTCTTTAATTTCAAGTTCCAATACTCAACATAAGCCACATACCTCTGCTTATCAGTAAAATAGGGTAAGAGTTGCTCTCCTTTTAGTTTATACGATTGGATTGTAGAGATATCTTCTCGATATGCTTTTTCAATTCGATGATTTCCATCAATGATTGCATACATACCAGGTCTAATTTCAGCTTGAATTATCGGTTTGTTGACGTCAACCGTTGGAAGATGTTCCTCGTTTATTCTGCTATGAAAGTGATGTTGGAACCACTCTTTTACGTCAATTTTAGCTGCTTCTACTTTAAGAATACCGGATTGGATGTGCTCTACTATTCGAGAAATATTAAAATGAAAGAATCCATTTCGAAAAACTTCATCTCCTATATCGCAAGGGAGCGGCAGATAGTTTTGGTTCAACTGAATTATTCTATGCACCATTCTTACTCTCCTTTCTGGTGTTGTTATTTACTTTTAGTTTATCACTCCTCCTACTAAATTGAGGAGTCATCTTTAGAAAAGTGGTTCAATCAAATGTTTGTTTCAAGGTGTGGTTGTTTGATTTCAGAGGGAATATGATAGTGGCTCAATAGTAGCACGAGTGGATCAAATAGATGGCAGGGGTGGATCTATCCTATGTCCTTTTCAAAAAGCCATTCAATCAAACGTTTGTTTAATAACCTGGTTGTTTCCAACGAGAGTAAATAGTTATAACCACTCTTTGATACATAACACTAAAATCTCCGATTTAATAGACTTGCAACTTGTTGTGTTAGTTTATTATATCGGAGATTAGTCCTTATAATGCCCTAGGCCGATCAATAATATGGCATTGCTACGTCTATAGTCTTTGTCTCTATTTAAGCTGTTATTGCAATATAGAATCATGAGAACCGTCCCCGTGATTCTGTATGAACAATTCCTTGTTGGAACCTCTTTTGTACTCCCCATTTCGTACCCCTTGATACCAGTTAGATAAAAAATCTAGGGATAGTCTTAGATAAAATTCAAAACGCTAAATATAGATAAAAATGGGCATTTTTTATCTAACCATAGTAACTATTCAGGACTTTTGAAGAGTAGTGAAAGAGTCGTGTTTAAAATGGACAATATAGCCGCCTGAAAATATACAAAATCGTCGTCATAAATTTCGACAAACTTCATAATTAGATTGAATCCTAAGAGGAGGAGATTTGATTCATGAAGTTGGAGGGAGAGCGACGAAGAGTGAAAGAATTTTTGGAACGAGGTATGTCACATACTGATATAGCAAAGATGTTGGGGATGCATAGGCATACTGTGAAAGCGTTAAGTGAACGAGAGAAAAATCATGTACAGAAACGTGTAAAAAGAAGATCTAAGCTAGATCCTTACAAAGACTACCTTATTAAGCGCGTGAAAGAAGATCAAGTGTTTAATTGTGAGAAGCTTATCCTGGAGATTAAACAACGAGGCTATACAGGAGGTAGTACGATATTAAAAGAGTTCGTACAACCCTATCGCAAGGCCTTTAAAGAAAATCATACCCGTCGGTATGAAACGGAACCAGGTGAACAAATGCAAGTTGATTGGAAGGAAGCTGGACTTTACCAGATCAATGGCGAAATCATACCCCTAATGATTTTCGTGGCTACACTTTCCTACTCTAGAATGAGTTATGCATGTTTTGCCGAAAGGCAAGATAGAGAACATTTATTGCATTGTCTGACGAATGCTTTTGAATACTTTGGTGGCGTTACTGAAAAAGTTATGTTCGATAACATGAAAACGATTATTAACCGAAGAAGTGGTCCAGAAGTCGAATGGAATGACAAGTTCTTAGACTATGTTGATCACTATGGCTTCAAGCCAACGGTACATCGTCCTTATCGTCCTCAAACCATAGGGAAAGTTGAACGGTTTATCGGTTATATGCATGGTTGGTTAGAGACTTCATCGTTCAAATCTTTACATGAATTGAATCTCAGGCTTATGAGGTGGGTAGAAGAAACAGCTACTCAGCGCACACACGCTACTACGGAACGAAAGCCGGTAGAGCTTTGGATGAATGAGTCCCTGCAGCCACTTAACTCCTCTAAAAAATACGATTCTAGTTACATTACCTATCGTAAGATCGGAAAAGATGGGGTTATGAATTATCATTCTAGAAAAATTCTGATGAGCTCAAAGTTTGCAGGACAAGAAGTCATGATTAAAGAAACGCTTGAGGGTAAGATCACCGTATATTATCGTGGAGAACCAATTTTAACCTATACAAGAGACGACAAGATTCTACCACTCTCCGAACAAATAAGAAAAAAGCAGCGTTCAAAGGCTGGCACCTTCCACGCTGCACAAGATGTAGAGGTCGCTATTCGCCCACTAAGCGTATACGACCAATTCCTTCAAGAAGGAGAGCGATAGAAGATGAATCAAGTTATTGATACATATTGCGAATCGCTCAAATTATCCACCATTCAGTCTGAATGGAGAACCCTTACTGAAGAAGCTTCTAAAAATAATATACCATATCACGCATTCTTAGAGCGAATACTGGAAGTAGAAAATCAAGCCAGGATAGCACGTAGTAGGCAGACGTTGTTAAAGCTCTCTAGACTACCTTTTAAGAAAACCTTAGATACCTTTGAATTCAATAAAGTGAAAGGCGTGTCCCGAAGGGACATTGAAGAATATATGAATCTTAGTTTCATAGAGCAAAATCAGAACCTGATTTTCCTTGGCCCACCTGGAGTGGGAAAAACCCATTTAGCAGTCTCTATTGCTTTGGAAGCCATACGTAAAGGTTTAAAGACGTACTTTATGACAGCACAGGAACTCGTTACTACCCTTCAAACAGCAGATTCTTTAGGTAAGTTAGATAAAAAAATGAGAGGGCTTGCCAAGCCTTCTCTCTTGATAATCGATGAAATGGGATACTTGAATTTATCCAATAACGGTGGACATTACTTGTTTCAAGTGATTAGTCGGAGGTATGAGAATAGCTCAATTATATTAACGTCAAATAAGACATTCAGCCAGTGGGGAGAAGTATTAGGAGATGGAATTATAGCAACGGCAATTTTAGATCGATTACTCCATCACTCTAGAGTATTTTCCATGGATGGACCGAGCTACCGAATGAATGAAAAAAGCACCAACTAAGGTGCCACTTTTGTATAATTTTAACCCGACGATTTTGTATAAGATTATACGTCCTTGACAGTAGGGCTGTTAGATAAATAAAAATGGCCAAAACAAAAAAGCTCATAACGATTAAAGTTATGAGCCAAATCAAACTGGTTTATATATTTAAACAACCTATAAAGGCGTAAAAGTGTTAAGCGTTTTATTACCAATACTAAAATTCCAATTCCACAATAATCTTCTTTGCTAATTTATTTATAGCAGACCTATTAGATCCCTCAACATAGATAACATCTTTATTATCTTCCCTAGATTTTTCATAGTCCATTTGGGACCAAGCAATTTTATCATTCAACTTTGAGAACTCTTTTATAAATAATTCTTTCAACTTTCTGTAATAGTCTTTTTCATCCTTGGATTCTTCAATTTCATGATCTGCTCTCATAAAGACCTTTTGAAAAACCTTTAATAACGCGCCAATTCCTAAGGTTTTAGATAGTTGAGACTTTTTAGTTTTCAAAACATATTTAGCTATTTCATCCCCATCAGAATTATCAGCTGGCACAGGCCAATCATTTGGGAAGACTTCTCTAACCGCATCAAAATAATTTAATAATATATTGAATTGAGCATTGACACTTAAATCGGAAAGAATACCATCGTAAAGTAATGGATAAATTTCTTCTACTAAAAATGCTTGCGAAATAGCTCCTTGGCCTGTCCCTAGCATTCTAATTTGCTTATAAAATGGAGATTTCTCATTATTATATAAGTTGACACAAATACGGTGACAATTTTGTATTATTTCAATTTCTCTATTTTTTAATTTCATGGACTGATTTGTATCTAACATCGGAGCTAAGTCATAAATCAATGATTTTTCTACTGCTTTTTGCGTTGAATTTATATCTACAAATACTTTTGCGGAGGTTGATAAAGATACACCAAATAAAAATACAACAGGTAGTTCCATATCATCAACTTCTTCATCTTTACTACTAAACAACCCTGCTAACCTATGCTGGCCATCGATCGCTGTTAATTCATAATCATCGTTAAGCTCTATGCTGTACACACTCAAATCTTTATCTACTGGTACTATAAAATCTTCATAACCTTCTTCTATGCTTCTATTCTCTATCTTTTTATTAAAGCCGCCTAGAATTAATGCATTAGGTAAAAAATTATCACTTTGTCTGATATACTTTGAAATCGATTCTAATTTAGCCAACTGTAACTTTCTTTGGACACTTTCATTACCAAAGGATACTTTCAAACCCTTTTTTTCCATACTCTTTAAATATTCTACAAATTTTTGTTGATCTTGATCTTTCAAAGTTTCTAAATATGGATAACGAAAATTTAATACTACAAATTTTTTCAAATCTTTGACTTTTAATTTTGATATGTATATGGATTCTTGTTTTTGAATTACTTTTATTAAAGGTACTTTCATAAATTTTATAACACCTCTTTTCTAAATAATCTCTATTTCTTCTTGCATATCCTCAACCGCTTGCTGCTGCCCTAGCATAAGTGAGTTATCAAAACTATCGATTACCCCTTGAATATTTCTAATTGATATCATATTTTTATCACTAGTTCTTCTTAATAGAAAGTAAATTAAATCGATTAGCAAAACTAATCCTGTTCCAGCTATTAAATTTACAATCAACGGTAAGTTAAATAAATACTCAACCTCATTATTATTTGAAGAAATATCTTCCCATTTAGAAAATAAATATGTGCTACTCACTAGAAAAAAGAACAGTGTAATTATATACTTTATACTTTCCGATTTAGATAAGAATGAATTTTTTTCTAAATCAGTCTCAATAACATAATTATCTCCATGGATATCCTTTGTTAAATAATCATATGCATAGATTTTACATTTAGACGGTATTAAGAATTGAAACTTTATTTGTTTTTTTACTTTCTTTTTTATTACTTCATAAACTGACGAAATTGAATTTTCGATTTGCTTACCTTGAGTCAAAATTATTATTGATAGTGTCTTACTCTCATTTCCTACTAATCCATCTTGGATATCTTTATATATAAAATATTCAAAGTCTTGTTTTTTGTCATATACTACAAGTTGTTTAATATCGTATAAAGACCTCATTTTTTCATTTAAATTATTCCAGCACTTTTTTAAAAGGTTATTATACTTTTGTTCGGTGAATTCATTATCTAATATACCTTGAGAACATTCATTGATGTATATTTCTTTCATCATAGTAGTTAATTCTTTTCTTTTCCCAAAAGAAATCTTTGGCTTACTAATTAAAGCCTTAAGTTCTATGACTAGCATTCATTATCGTCTCCTCAACCAAAATCTTCTATTTACTTCAATTATACATAAAAAAATCTCTGCGCAATATACAACAATTCTTTGCTATAATTATACTATCATTTACAAAATGTTACATATATTGGGGTTATAAAATATTCTAGTAATCTAGATAATAATAGGATAGCGAGGAGTAGTATGTCTTTTCTGAAAAATTTCTTCAATGTATTAACTGAAAAAAGAGAAATTAAAGAACCAGAAGTCTATAAAGAATTTAATGAGGATTCTACTTTGGTAGCACATTTAACTAAATTGGCAGAAAGTAATGATCCAAATTTAGATATTAAAAAAATTGGAAATCATTTAAAGTTATTTTCCATAGGTCAAGCAGGGGAAAAAAACGTACTATTTGAACTGCAACATTGGATGCTACCATTGGTTGTTCTACACGATGTATACCTTGAGTTTGAGGATTATAATGCTCAGTTAGATTTTGTAATTATCACACATAAGTTTATTATGGTTCTCGAAGTTAAAAAACTCTTTGGTAATATATACGTAACTGATAAAGGGGAATTTCAAAGGGTTATTACAAAGAATAATAGAGTTGTTAATAAAGAGGGGATGTATAGCCCAATAAACCAAGTGGAAAGACACGTAGCAATTCTTGAGAAACTCCTTAAAGATAAGGCAACTATAGAAAGTTGCCCAGTCAAATATGCTGTTACTTTTGCAAACCCTAAAACGATTTTAGACATTTCTAAAAATGCACCAGCAAATATACAAACGAGCGTTATTCGCCATGATCAAATCAAGACCTTTATAAAAAATGAATTAGAGAAAAAATCATCTGTATTAATGTCAGACAAACATCTGTATGAAATAGCTGATACAATTCTAAAATATAGTAAAGAAAAAACATTTAACATAGAGGATTACACGATAGACACACCACAAACATCACATAAAGATTTAGCAAGTGAAACACCTAATGAAAGTAAGGATAGTAGCAGTATTGATATTAATTTAAAGGCAACTCTTACAGATTTTCGCTTAAGACGTTCTAAAGAACTCAATGTCAAATCTTACTATATTTTTACTAATAAAATATTAGATAGCCTTCTAGAGAAAAAACCTATAACAATAGATCAACTTTTAGAGGTTGAAGGTGTTGAGCATAAAAAAGTAGAGGAATTTGGCAAGGATTTAATATCTATCATCCAAATCACTCTTACAAAAGAAAACTTGCCATTGAACAATGAAACCGCCCAAATAAATAAAAATAAACCCTCAAACAAAATGAAATCGAGTGTTCAATCTAATATTGATAGCATTAAAGATTTGAAATTAGCCTTAACAGCATTTAGAACTTAACGTTCAAAAGAACTAAATGTTAAGCCATACTAAATCTTTACCAATAACACTTTAGAATCTATTCTTGATAAAAAACCGGGTACAATAGATAACTTACTAAAAATAGAAGGTATTGGTCCCAAAAAGGCTGAGGAATTTGGACAAGAGATCTTAGATATTTTACTAAATAGCAATAAAATTTAACTACAAAAAACAAAAGAACATTTAGCAAAAAAAGCATCCCTCGAAGTAACAGTGTAATCTATACACACAAACTTGGCGGGTTGCTTTTTTATTTTCCTCATTCTTAAAACTGTTCCCGGTTAAATTCACATTATATTAGCAATCAATTCTTGAACCCTTTTTTTACTAAATTCCCACTCAACTGGAATTTGATCGGTTTGACCCTTGGCAACTCCACTATTCCAAGTATGTTTTACCCTTAAAATCGTGTTACCATGCCCACCCCTACTCTGTTTCATGTGCTCACCTATTTCTTCTGGTGTGGCCAAGTAGACTTTAGGCGATTGACCTTTTTCTAAGTCTACACCTTTAAATTGCACCAAACTTACCACAGTATTACCTGTATGCTTGTTAACCCATAAGTCTATCGCTTCAGGATAAGATTTATCTTTTTTAAGGCTTTGCGTTAAACCCCAGCCTCCATCTTTACTTCCTTTTACAGACACCTTGAGCATTTTCTCCCTACATACAACTACTAAGTCATATTCCGGTTGGTTTGCTCCATATTGCACTGAGATGTCAAATCCTGCCCATGCAAAAAGAGTAGCAGTATAAGACTCGGCTGCAACACTTACCTGGTGAGAATTCATTCTAAAACGCCCCTTTATGTCAGACACTTCTTAGTTAAAATGAATGCCATCATCTCTTAATAATTTACATCCAGTACCATACTTCGGTTTTAAGGCGCCTTTGAATTCCCGTTTATCAGCTCCTTTAAATGCCCCCTTCCACAAATCATAAACATTATGGTTTTCCGCTTTCCTTTCATGGTTCGTTAACTTAACAATATGAAATCCGTATTCATCATTACATCTAGACATCGGTCGTTGCTGTCTTAATGAAATGATTTCACCTGATTCTGTAATTTCATAAAGACCCTTGTAACTCTGTATCTCTTTTCTTTCTTCATTCATCTTTATACTGCTCCTAATTCATCTATTTCTTTTTCTAGCTTACTAATCATTCTCTTCACACCAATTTTAGGGTTATTCTCAATTGCACGTTATAAGTTTTCTAACGCATTTATATTATCATTAAATGTATGATAAATTTCGCCTAAGCGTCTATATACTATAGCCTTTTGATACGAAGATATATCTTTCTCTACTGCAGCAGCCAATAATTCAATAACAGGTTTATAATCGCTTAGTTGCAATTGGTTATTGAAGACTCTAAGCTATTTATCTTTTCTTCAGCTATATCTATTAACTGATAACCATTTAGTGTTCCCAACCATGCCTGGTCCCATTGTTCTTTATCTACTAGTTGACCCGAAAATGTATAGCGATATAGGCCTTTATCACCATAATGAAGGATAATTTTATTCTCTTTGGTATCAAAGGTATAGTAGTCAGCCCATCCTGTTTCAGGTATCCATCTATGTAATAATTCATTGGTTTTTGTATCAAAGATTAATAGGCTACCTCCATCTGGGTGATCAGAATTATTTGCATTTTGACAACAAACATACCTTCTATCCTCTGATATACCAAATGATTGTACGTTGGCATTTACTTTTTTCTTTATAACAGGCTTTCCATTTGGTCCGAAACAAAAAAACTCGTTAACTAACTCTTGTGAATTGCCAATATCTATAACTATAAAATAAAGGTCATCCGTGATGAGTAAATCAAATGAACTTAAATTACCTTTAAAGATATACTCATAAACTAGCTCATTTTTACGGTGATCAACTACTACTAAATCTTTCTTATTTGACGCAATAAGATATTTCCCACTAGGTGATGATATCGCTTTACCAAAAAAATCTTTCGAATCGATTGAAATAAAATAATCACCATGTGTATATCCTGAAATTCTAAGATCATTCTTCACCTTGGGCTTTTGAGTTGCCTTTACGCTACCTTTTTTAAACAAATTAAAAAGTCCTATTCTGCTCACCCCTTAATAAACGAATATAATGACAGCCCATCTATAAAATAGATTACGACATGTATGCACTAATATCTTTATTTTTACATAATTTAACTCCTTTGAATAATAGGACAAATTACACAAGTCATAAGATGTTCTAAGGGGGAACAACTATGACAACAAGAATTCACAACATACTCCTTTCCGAAATCAAGCCTATTGAAAATCTGCATGTTTCCAAAGCTTATATAGCTCGGATGAAAAAATATTATAAAGACTTGGATGAATATGATTTTTATCATCTTGTAGGGGGATTAGATCGGTATTATTTTTTGGTTAATCACACGAACAGAAATGCAGCTCCATGTATAGTTGAAGAGGACAGCGTTACTAATGGTGGTCGTAATTTGAAGTTGTTAAGAAGACTCTTTAATAGAGGAGGTACTGGAAAAGAAAATAAACAAACCTTATTAAATCTTTTAAGTAGGGCAAATGTAAAAATAGCGGAAATTGTAAGTAAAACAGGGTTTACAGACAGTAAGGTTCGAAATGAATATGAATTCCATGAAGATGTAGATTCAGAATTAATAACTGATCATACTGCGATTAAAACTGCCAATTGGATTATTGGACTAAAGCTCAAAAAAGAAACAGAAACATTTCTATTAGAACGGGCTGGATTACCTCAAAGAAATCCACAGCGTCTCACCTATGAAAGTATGAAACTTATAAACCAATACTTCAAAGAAGATCGTTTTCGATTTGACAGTTTAACTCCAAGCCAACAAAAGAAGGTTTTAAACCAAGCAATTATTTTTAAGGGTATAATGGTAAGTTGGTTAAAGGGAATCGTTGATGATTTTTACAAGGAATAGAAATTCAATTGCATACATTGCCAAAGCTTTTATAATTAAGAGCCGAATGCAACACAAAGAACCCACCAAGTATCCATCAAAAACCTAGACGCTTACTCGGTGGGTTGCTAGTTTTCCGCTATTTTCTTTTCTTCCTTCTTGGTCGCTTCACCTTCAACTTGTATGAGAGTTTGTCTTCTAGAAAACAATCCCATTCAATACCTGTGCTAAGTTTATAAACAATCCGGCCATCGGGATGAATGGTTCCACTTTCAACAAGTCGTTCAAAGATATCCTCTCGGAAAGCGATGCGGTGCTTCAGTGGATCAAACTCTGGTATGGCCTCTAGCTCATTCATAAGCCACTCTAATTCAGTTCGGTACTTTGCAGCTTGTTCTTGTCGTTCCTCAAATTCATCAAGTTCATTTTTCAACTCCACAATTTCATTCGTTAAGGCTTCGACCCGCTTTGTATCTTGTCTAGCTTGATTGAGCTCTTCATCTACAGCTTCGTATAATTCTTGGTTGAGTTGCTCCATCATTATCTCTATTTCTTCGATCTCGGTATGTTCTTTATTAGTTAGGTCTGTTCTTTCCGCTACAGCTTCTGCTTCAAGTTGAGGGAGATCATTTGATTTCATTTCTAGCAAAGCACTCATAAAGTTATGCCCCACATATTCTTCACGAAAACTGGGGGAAGTGCATGTACCGGAAAAGTTCTTACCATTGGCGACCCTACATCTCCAATAACGGCGAGCTTTCTTCTTGTTTGCATCCTTTTGTCTATCGTAATTTTCGTACTGACTGATAATCCCTCCATGAATCAGCGGGACGGTTCTACTGATTCATTTGTACACTAAATACAATTAAACCAGGTGAACTAATCAAGTAGATTAGTTCACCTGATTTTTCTTTTAGATTGAAGAGATTTAATAATCATGGAAGTGAATGACGAGAACCGTGCCTGTGATTCGTTAGTTGATCAATTTCTTGTCTTAAGTGGATCAAAAAGATGGCAGAGGTGGGTCTAACCCATGTCTTTCTTCAGTATACCGAAGGTATAGGGAGAGTGTATTATTGTGTTCATTTTTATTGAGCAGAAAGTGTTCACTTTATTCTAGCGTTTACACAGGGATGGTTCTACTAATTTATTTATACAATAAACACAAATAAACCAGGTAAACTAATTATACTAATTAGTTTACTCTGTTTTTCTGTGAGATTTAAAGTATTTTGTTTAACATGAAAATGAATCAGTAGAACCGTCCCCGTGCTTCTAAAATATTATAAGTGGATTTCTTTCTGTTTTCTTCGAAGCTAATACTAGACTTACTTTATTGGGGTTATACTTCGGGAGCATCTCTAAAATAGGTTCAGAGTTTCTTGTATGAGTATATGTAGTTAATTTGTAATGGCATAAGGGAGTTAATAAACCTTGTTCTTCATATATGTCGTAGTCTTCTTTAGTAATTGGATCATCAACTAATTCAAACCATGAAATTTTCATACCCCTTTTATTCACTTCATCTAATAAAGCCTCTAGCTTACCGTACTTCTCCAATGCCTCCCTGAAATCATGAAACTCGGAATCTGTAAGCTCCTTTATACCATGTAGATGTAAAATCAATTCATCTCCGTCAAGCACTAAGAAAAAACTGTTTCTATAATTTTTCATTAATTTTGAAGGCTCAAGCTTACTTAATAAATACAACTCATAATAACTAGGACTAGTTTTTTTATATCCATTTCTATATTTCATTTCACGACAATATGTAATTGAACTAAAATTAATATTTACACCCTCACCATTTTCAACCATATTATTTTTCAAATCAACTTCATAATTATCCTTTATACTTTCAACCATTTCAGAAAGACATTTACTTTGTGTGTTATTTTTAAGCTCTTTAATTAATTTTATTATGAAACCTACTCGGTTTTCTTTGAGTTGATCAATGTAACGTTGCCATTTAGCTGGTATCCATATTTCTTTGCAAGTCAGTTCAGCACCTGTCCGTAGCAAGTTTATAAGCCCTTCAACATGATCAGCATCTGCATGAGTACATACCATTAAATCCAATTGTTTAATTCCTGTATTTAAAAACTTCTTTGGAAATACGTTCCCACTGTCCTTTCCGCCATCTATTAATATAGTTTTATTATCTTTTTCAAGAAGGAAAGCATCTCCCTCTTTAACATCAAATGCCGTAAATTTCATCATTTTTATCTCTCCGTTTCACCTATTAATAATTCATTCCCGTAGATAAGATATTTCATGATAGGTAAAAAATAACTTAACAATTTTCTAGTAGAGATATGCTGCCCTAAACTATTAAGAGATTGGTATATTCCTTAGAAAAATTAAAAAAAGGGACACTATCTACTATTGTGATTGTGATGGGACGCATAACCTGTCCCTGTGTCCCTAGGTTCTTCTTTATCCTGACATATGTTCATGTTGCCCACGAGTGTCGTGACAAGGCAAGGAGTAAGAGAATCAGCGGGGCGGTTCTTTTGATTCAATATCGTTGTTATGAGAAAGAAAACTATTAATCAATGCCTATTTAGGATTGAATCGTGAGAACCGTCCCCGTGATTCCCAAAATCATTCGACTAGCGAGAATCATCGCGGACCTGAGAGGTGAAGCCATCGAAGAAGCCCTCCATCTACGCAATTTATCCTTCCCCTCATCTGCACATCGACCATAAAAAATCGTAAAAGGAGAAAAACAGGATGCTCGTTACTAATGATTATATAAGAATAATGGGGCAACGTCGCGCCACGTAAAGCCAGAACAAAGAGCCGAACAGGTATTTATCACATTATATGTAGAGGTGCAAACAGACAGGTGTAAACGCTAAACTAGAGTTAACAGTTTTCATCAGATAAGATTAAACAGATTTCCACAAATAAGAATCAACAGTTACTGGTCAATCTAGTAACACTTTCAATATACTTAAAGCAGTTTATTGAAGGTGGTGAGGACACAGGAGTGGAAAGATATATGATTTATCACGAGATTCATCAATTGAAAAAAGAAGGTTTCACTAATAGTGCAATTTCTAGGAAGTTAGGGGTATCAAGAAACACAGCCATCGAGTATTTAGGATTGTCAGTAGACGAGTTTATGGCATTCGTTCATTCCTTACAGACTAGAGAAAAGAAACTTGATCCCTATCGAGATCACATTCTGACCTGGTTAATTGAACACAATGATTTGAGTAGTGCCCAAATTCATGATTGGCTTCAGGAGAAACTAAACGTTAAGCATGTTTCAGAGGGCACCGTGAGGAAATATGTAAAAGAAATTACAGAGCTTTATCATATTCCTAAGCAGGTATCTACCAGAACATTTGGAGCGATACCAGAGCTGCCGATGGGCAAACAAATGCAAGCGGACTTTGGAGAAATGAGAGTTCCTAGTACAAACGGGGATTCAGTAAAGCTCTACTTTGTAGGCTTTGTGCTTTCACACTCTAGATTCAAATACGTTGAATGGTTGAACCGTCCTTTTCGAACAGAAGACTTAATACATATGTAAGAAAATGCTTTCCAGCATTTTGGGGGCACAACAGAAGAGATTGTTTATGATCAGGATCGTTTACTAGCTGTTAGTGAAAATGCAGGAGATATCATCTTCACAGCTGCTTTTACAAAGTATCACCAAACAAGACAATTCAAAGTATACCTCTGTAGGAAAGCCGATCCTCAATCAAAAGGAAAAGTAGAGCAGTTAGTTAAATACGTAAAACAAAACTTTGCCAAGAATCGTACATTTGATAATCTTCTAGACTGGCAATCTTCTTGTATGAAGTGGCTTGAAAGAACCGAAAATTATAAAAAACATCATAATACGAAAAAAAGACCAGTTGAAGTGCACGCCCTGGAAAAGCCGCATCTTCAAAAGGTCTCTGGTACCTACATTTTCAAAAATATATCTACAGACATTATAACAAGAAAGGTACACAAGGACAATGTCATTCGTTATGAGGGAAACCGTTATAGCGTACCGTTAGGTACTTTCAGAAATGACCATCATAACCATGTGTATCTACAAGTCGAAGCACCCTATTTAATCATTTGAGAAGAAAGAAACGGGCAATTGATTGCCACGCATACGATCTCTCCTGAGAAAGGTTTAGTCATTACGAGTCCAGAACATCGTGAACGCAATCGAACAAAACGTGACCTTCTCATTCAACAACTATATTAGAATCTACCTAACGAGGATCTGGTTACTTGGCTAGTAAAGGAATTACAAGAACAGTATCCACGCCATCTAACAGATCAATTAAATGTTGTTTTAGATATCTCCAAGCGTTATCCAGACTCAATCGAAGAAGCCATCATAAAAATGAAAAAACTTCAGATGAAAAGTTCTCATGAGCTCAGGGACATTGCGGTCTCACTTGAAGTTGAAAAGAAAAAACAAGTTAAACTTATAGGGACCGAAAATGAATAGTATAAAAGTCTAGCTGCGCCTGAACGGCATGAAGACATCTATCTTCATGTCTTACAAGGAGGGCTTAAGTAATGAGTGAATTATACGAGTCATTACAAGAAAAATGCAGAGCCTTACGACTCGCAGAAACGGCCAAAGAGCTGCCACGCTTTTTAAGAGAAGCAGAGGCGAAAAGCTGGACTTACCATGAGCTTATCTATGAGATCCTGACATATGAAACCCAGTGTAGAGAACGTAAAAACAGTGAGAAATTGATGAAATGGGCTGAGTTTCCTGAATACCTCACATTTGATCAATTTCGCCTTGAAGAACAGTCAGCAATTGCTGAAAAACAGCTTAATGTACTAAAAGAACTATCCTGGATTGAGGAATGTTTCACACTGATTATGATGGGTCCTACAGGAGCTGGCAAAACGCACCTCTCAACAGCACTCGGTATCCACGCCATTGAGAGTGGATACCAGGTATCGTTTGTTTCAATGGAGCGATTAATTTATGTATTAAAATCTAAAGAATATATCAGTAAATCAAAAACCAGATATAAACGCATTATGAATTCAGAATTAATTATTATTGATGATGTCATGTATATGGCTTATGAGCCTCAGGATGCCCGTTTATTCTTTCAATTTATTTACGAAATGTATGATAAAGCAGCGTTTATTCTTACATCAAAAAAAGGCCTAACGAATGGGGAAAGTTTTTAGGAGACCCTACACTTACAACAGCGATATTAGATCGTTTACTTCACCGAAGCGAAATTCTTACATTTAGTGAAAAACAACACAGCATACGTATGAAATACCGAAAGGTATTGTTCGAAAGCCAAGGGGTTGATTCTTAATTATTGGAAACTGTTAAATCTTATTTACTGAAAACTGTTGATTTTTAATTGACCGTTACATTCCTTCCAATCAACTTGCATTTGTTCACCTGGTTCCGTTTCATACCGACGGGTATGACTTTCTTTAAAGGCCTTGCGATAGGGTTGTACAAACTCTTTTAATATCGTACTACCTCCTGTATAGCCTCGTTGTTTAATCTCCAGGATAAGCTTCTCACAATTAAACACTTGATCTTCTTTCACGCACTTAATAAGGTAGTCTTTGTAAGGATCTAGCTTAGAGCCTCTTTTTACACGTTTCTGTACATGATTTTTCTCTCGTTCACTTAACGCTTTCACAGTATGCCTATGTATCCCCAACATCTTTGCTATATCAGTATGTGACATACCTCGTTCTAAAAATTCTTTCACTCTTCGTCGCTCTCCCTCCAACTTCATGAATCAAATCTCCTCCTCTTAGGATTCAATCTAATTATGAAGTTTGTCGAAATTTATGGCGACGATTTTGTATATTTTCAGGCGGCTATATTGTCCATTTTAAACACGACTCTTTCACTTATGGCACGAGTGGATCAATTCCTTGTCTTAAGTGGATCAAAAAGATGGCAGAGGTCGGTCTAACCCATGTCCTTCTTCATCTAAAGGGTTCAAACGTAAGATAGATGCGGCAGAGATGACACAGAGCATGTCACGAGTTGGTCGATGTATTGATAATGGACCAATGGAATCTTTTTTGGAACTCTGAAGTGTGAGAAATATTATTTGAACAAATGTAAGGAATTTGAGGAACTTTCTATTGCGATAAATGAGTACATTCATTTTTATAATCATGAAAGATACCAAAAACGATTAAGCGGCCTCAGCCCTATAGAATATAGAGCTAAAGCCGCTTAAATCATTTTTATTATTTCCACTGTCTACTTGACAGGGGGCAGTTCAATAGCTTAGCGGGGAATTTTACATTAACACGTTCTGAATTATAAACACTAATAAAAAAATTCAATTGTTATAAAGTTCAGTAATAACCAAATTGCCGAACTCTTTTGCACCTTTTTCATTTAAATGGTCTTCATCACTGAAAAGTTCTTGATTTTCAGCAAACACTCTTCTATAATCAAAAACCTCCAAATTATGATTTTTCTTTAGTTTTTCAATAATATTATTAACACGTTCGTCAACATTTTTATCAATTAATTCTAAATACTTATTTGATAAGGGATATCTAATTAATACAACTCTAACATTGTTGTCTTGAGCTAGTTTAATTATTTTTTCATAATAATCGACCATATGTTCATTCACTAAAAATTCATTATACACATGTTGATTTACCCTTTCTTTTGCAATATTTTCCCTTTCTTCAGCTGTCTTATCAATAAATTTTTCCTTACTATATAATGTACCATTTTTATTTATGACTGGTTTATTAATGTCTCCACTTAAATAGTCAATAAAGGTACGTATTACAATTGGTTTATAATTAACTTGTAATGAATATAGTGGAATATTAAACTTATTATCTACATTGGGATAGTATCCAAGTTCAGGGTTTACCTTTTCATCAATATAATCTTTATATTTAATAGTAATATGCTTTATATTATTAGTTCTGTAGGAAGAAAATATATGGTAGTCCATTTGTAAGAAAAGAGTATCCATGTTTTCGACATTTTCAACCAACCATTTAAATTTGAAATACCATATTGGTATAGGCTCACCAGAGATCCCAAAATTAAAATACTTATTACTATTAATATCTAAGCCATTCATAACATGAGAATCCCCTAAGCCTATAACTTCTAAATCCTTCTTTTTATTTTCAATCATTATTTCTTTTTGAGCAATTATATCATTCGGGATTAAAACATTCCTCGTAAAAACCTCTAAGGTCAATATTATTGTAGTAACTACAAAAAATATTGTAAATAATGAATAAAGTACAAATCTCTTACTTTTTCTCACCTGTTAAGCAGCTCCCTACTAAAAGTTAAAATATAAGAACTCACTTTTTCCAGTCATATAAATCATATAGATCAAGTTGAAGGATGTTAAAACTATGAATGCAAATGCAATTTTAATGCTAGGTTTAACTTGCTCACATATTTGCACAGAATTTTTAAATAAAATTGTTATTAAAAAGCCAATGAAAATTGCTATTACTGCTTTCATTATTGCAAAGTCATTCAAGAAAAAAGAAGAGAACTCAATACCATAATTGTTTAATATAATTAGTTTCCCACTAAAATATTCAGGTATTGTAAAGCCATTTATTCCAAACATTCCCTTCAAAACTTTGATTGCATCCTCCCAAGTAGTTGCTCTAAAAAAGACCCATGCAATATTCACGAAATTAAAGGTAATAAACCAAGCAAGGTATTTATTTAACTTAAGACCTAGTGTCTTCCAAAAGCGGCTAATAACCGAAGCTAGACCATGTAAAAGACCCCAAAATATGAATGTCCAACCCGCTCCATGCCAAAAACCACTTATAAGGAAAATAATTAGTATATTAACATATGTCCTAATTTTACCTTTTCTATTACCTCCAAGAGGAAAATATATATATTGGGTTAAAAAACGACTAAGAGTTATGTGCCATCTTCTCCAAAAATCTTGAATATCTAATGCCTTATATGGCGAATTAAAGTTAATAGGCAATACAATGTTAAATAGTAATGCTGCTCCTATTGCCATATCGGTATAACCGCTAAAATCAAAATACAGTTGGAATGTGTAAGATAGAGAAGTGATCCACCCCTCAAAAAACGTCAAGGTTTGGGTTTGATCAAAGCCTTGTGTAGCCCAAACAGCAAATGTATCTGCAATTGCTACTTTTTTAAACAATCCAATAGAAAAAATGGAAATTCCCAGAAAAATATTTTTGTAGTTAATAAATTTATTACGTATATTTTCAAATTGAGGCATCACTTCTTTATGATGAACAATTGGTCCAGCAATTAACTGTGGGAAAAAGGTGACAAATAATGCATAATTTAAAAAATCATACTCACTTGTTTCGTTTCTAAACGCATCAACTAGATAAGCAATTTGTTGGAAGGTAAAGAAACTAATAGCCAATGGCAAAGCTAATTGCAAAAGTGCTATATTAGTTGTAAAGAATGTATTAATATTAGCTATAAAAAAATCAGAATACTTAAAATAACCAAGTAGCCCAACATTAAAAAGTATCCCTACAATTAGAAGAACTTTTCTACTAACTTCTGATTGTTTTTTACCAAGTGAAGACCCTACTGCATAGTTAAAAAATAGAGAGGTAAGTATTAACGGTAGGTAAGCAACATTCCACCAACTATAGAAGAACAACGAACTACCCACTAACCAAGTCTTTGATGCTATTATCAACTTCTTTTTATTAAGAAAAAAATAAACTAGAAATACTATCGGTAAAAAGGCAAATATAAATTCAAATGAGTTAAACAGCATGGTAATTCTCCATTCCCTAACATTATATCCATTTATTATTTTGATTGAGTTTTTACTGTTGTCTCACATTTAACCATGTTAGTTAAACAATAAACTGATTCTTGTTGACATAACCAAAATATAGATACATAGTTTAACCTCTAGGGTATAAATATTATAAATTAATATCTTTAACTCTTAAAATTTGAAAAGCAATATAATAGAAGAAATAGCAATTTATTTCTCCATTGAATAAATAAATTAAGTCTATTACTATAACTGTGTCCTAGCATAAACAAAGTTTTTTAACTAAAACAAAGCCACAGAGACAAGGTTTGAAAATATCTCAATATATAAAATATACCGGTTTTCAGATCTAAAAATTGGTGAGTTTAGCACTTATTGATTCATCTGTTCCTAATCTTTTTATAGATGGTCTTCCAATAGAATGGTATTCAACTCCTGTTTCTCTCATCTCAGCAACTTTATATATATTTCTTCCGTCATATACTAAAGGAGTTCTCATCAACTGCTTATATAATATTGGATCAAGCGCTCTTATCTCTGCCCACTCAGTGAAAATAAAGCAGACATTAGCTCCTTCTAAAGCCTCTTCTATACTTTCAACATATGTTATTTTACCGTTACCATTATCACCTTCAGGATAAACTTTAGCAAAATTTTCTTTGCCAACAGGGTCAAATACATAAATGTCTGCCCCTTGCTCTAATAATAAAGGTACATTCTCAAGTGATGCAGCTTCTCTTAAGTCATCAGTTCCAGGCTTAAATGTCAAACCTAAAACAGCAACCTTTAGGCCGTTAAAAGTAATAAGCCTTTCAGAAGCTTTTATATATAACTTTGTTTTTTGTTCTTTATTAACATCAATCGCAGCCTTAACGGTTTTAAGCTCGTAACCATTCTGTCTCGCTAAATATTCTAGAGCTTTTGTATCTTTTGGAAAACATGATCCACCAAAACCAATCCCAGCATTTAAAAATTTACTCCCAATTCGATCATCATAACTCATTCCTTTTGCAACATCTTGTATATCCGCACCAACCAGTTCACAAAGATTAGCAATATCATTCATATATGATATTTTTAGAGCTAAAAAGTCATTTGATGCGTATTTAATCATTTCTGCTGACCTTCTATTTACAGAAACAATAGGTAAACGGAATGGAGAATAAATCTTCATTAGTAACCCTTCAGCCCACTTACTTTCTGTCCCGATAATAATTCTTTCCGCGTATAGCGTATCATGAACTGCAGAGCCTTGTGCCAAGAATTCTGGATTAGATGCCACTTCCACCTTCACATTATTTACTAAGAAATCGTTAATAAATTGTTCAACTTTATCATTAGTACCAACCGGAACTGTTGATTTGACTACGACTAAACAGTCCTTTTCTATTGTCTCAGCAATCTGCCTTGCTACTGTAGCAATATATGATAGGTTAGCGGAACCATCTGGTTGTTCTGGAGTACCTACACCTATAAAGATGGCATCTGCATCTTTATAGGCTGATTTATAATCTGTTGTGTAATTAATTCTTCCAGCAGCAAAGTTCTTCTGCATTAATTCTTCTAACCCTGCTTCATAAATGGGGGAAATGCCGGATTTCATTAAGTCTACTTTTCTTTCATCAATATCAACACAGGTTACTTGATGACCTATCTCAGCAAAACAAACTCCTGCTACTAGGCCAACATACCCAGTACCCGCTACTGCTATTTTAAACATATACATGCCTTCCTTTACCTTAATAATTTTTCCAATACTTTTAAGTTTAATCCGTGCTATCTTAACATGATCTAATAAAACACTTTTATATTTTTAAAATTCTCGGGACATTCGAAATTAACTTAAGAATGATATTCTTTTAACATTTTTTTATAAATAAGCTACTATATCAGTCAGGTTAATAAAAACAGAATGAAAAAGAATGCAATTATTTATTTTGAAATAACTCTGTAGATAATGTAGTTAAGCAACCGAAAAACGTTAACTTCCCCTTATTTTTAATGAATAAATTTCAATATATACTTAAGTGAAAAATTATTTTTCATCTTTAAAAATAAGAGAATCCTCTAATAGTACTTGATGCATTTTACATATCATAAAAACCCTGAAAGCAAATTTGTGAGTGTCCATTAGCATGCTATTTTTTCTATTTTTGTAAAGGAATTTGTTAATGTAATGTGGAAAATTATTAAGTATAAATTTTTTTAATTTCTTTCTTCCTGCATATTTACTTTCTGAAGTATTTTTATTAGAGAGTGATTCTATCGTATAATTTAATATCTCTACTGAAATAATTCCATTATTCTTTTTAGCATTTTCTAATTCTCTTATAAGAAATTCTCTGAACTCTTTTCTTTTTAAAATAGATCCAGTATCTTCATTAGAGTCTATACTTGCAAATTCAATATCAGGATTTAAATCGTTCACTATTCTTTTAAATAAGACTTTATTTGTCCTATATTTTTTATCTAATCGTTTAACAAAGTAAATAATCTTATTTGATAATAGAGGATTTGCAACTTCAACGTATGATAACTTCGCTTCATTTAATGCAGCTAAAATATACGGGATTCTAAACTCATGGTACAACCTATCTCGCCAATCCTCTAATCTTTCATTTCCCTTTTTTTCTAAATTACTTGGGATTTCTTGTTTATTTAACTCATTTATTAACTCAGGGGGGATATTCGAATAGTCAGTTAGTAAACATAGCCCACTTAATGTACGTGCATGTTTCGAGTCATATACGGGCTTCCAGCCAAAGCCTTCATCGCCTCTTAATATCCCTTCAACACCTGAATTATAAAGGTCTTTCCATAAAGACATTCCATCCATATATCCAGCTATATGGTCAATTCTCCCTTCACTCGCTTTAATAAATCTATTTAATATTTTTGCTAGACTTTCATTACTTTTATTTGTCACATAGTATTTATGATCAAGCTCGTATTTATCTACTAATTTTTTTGCAACAAAAGCGTCGCTGCCTTTCTTAGTTATGGAATCTTTTTCGCCCCATGTTATACATTTAAGTTTAATATTTTTATACTTGTTAAATAATAACAATAATGCTCTACTGTCTACACCACCGGAAAGTGGTAAACTCCAATAATTAAAATCTTTTTTATAATTACTAAATGTTTCACTTAAAACATTTTGCAATTGAGCTTTTTCTTTTCCAAATTTTGATACCAATTTGGGTTCTTGATTAACATTAATAATTCTCCTATTATTCAATACCCATCTTTTTCTATCAAGTATAATTTTTGAGCCATGTTCTAAATTTTTTATCCTTTCATCCCAGGAATAACCCGGTCCTAAAGTCCCGCTGCTTAATATCCATGGTAAAACATTTTTATTAGGCTTATAATCTCCTAAAAAAGCTATTATAGCCCTTTGTGATGTTGAACACAAAAAAATATTTTCATCCATGTAATACCATACAGTTCGTGAGCCAACACTGTCTGCAACTAGTTCTATTAATTCGTTATTACATCTGAATAGGGCATAGTCTCCATTTGGAATGTTAGATAATGGCCTCCACCATGTATCTTCGCAGTTAGTAATTGTGCCTAAACATACACTACCATTCTTTAGAACTTGATTTTTAAATGGGTTAATTATTCCAAATTTACACATGCTATCAACATTGTTTATTAAAGGCTCTTTAGGAATTACGTTATCCGGAGATAATTTATTTGAAAGTATTTTTATCTTGTTTTTAAACTCTTCATCTGTATTATCTTGATTCCTGTAACATACCAATATAAGCTTTGACATAACATTCCACCTGTTTATTTAAGATAAAAGAGAGTCATACAAATCACTTGTCTTTTTAATTGTATTTTTAATTTGAAACTCTTCTTCAACTCTTTCTCTTCCTAATTTACCAATTTCCTCTAACTTATCGTTGGTAAATTCACTTAAACTCAATAAATTTTTTGTTAGTAAATCTTCTCTATTTGGTGGTATTAAAAAACCAGTTTTCGAATCCTGTATTACTTCAGAATTTCCTCCTACATCCGTTGCCAATACAGGTAGATTTGCGGCCATAGCTTCTAACACAACATTCGGAAAACCTTCCCAATTTGATGACAATACAAAAACATCTGATATAGAAAGAATTTTCGGAATATCCTTTCTTATCCCAGTAAAGATTACTCTATCCTCTATTTTCAAGTCTTTCACTTGCTCTTCTAGATTTTGTCTTAGGTGCCCATCACCAACTATTAAAAGAAAACTATCAGTATTATTATTAGTTAGATTTGAAAAACTTTTAATGAGTAATTGATGGTTTTTTTGTTCCTCCAGCCTACCGACCGTAACATATAGCTTTGCATTTTCAGGAATTCCAAACTCTCCTCGTAATATACACTTTTCTTTTGTTTGAATTTTATTAAATCCTTCTAATTCAATTCCATTGTGTATCACATATAATTTTTCCTTTGAAAAACTACCTGCATCTGATTGCCTTTTTCCGGCTCTATAGCATACTGCAGTAACCTTATCTACCATGAAATCAGTTAAACCCAAAACTTTTTCTCTAGCACGTCCACCTATTTTCTCATTGCGTATAGATGATATAATAATTTTTACGTTACATATATAACCAGAAATTCTACCTATAACATCTGCGTGAAAATTATATAGGTTCATAATTTCTGGTTTTTCACTTTTTATTATTTTCATCAATTGAATTAGGCATGTTGGTTTAGGGATTCCTCCCCTCTTCATATTTAACGAATATACCTCAATTCCTAAATCTTTAATTAAGTCTCCAACTTTGCCTGGCGGAATTAAAGATACTACTACATGTTCATATTTTTCATTTTCCCATCCTTTGAGAACCTTATACAACATCATCTCTGCTCCACCAACATCTAGACCAGTTATTACATGCATAACCTTATGTTTCATTTTAATCTCCTATAAAATTTCTTCGTATTTTTGTAAAATATTCTTTTTATTAAAGTTAATCTTTAATAAATCAAAACTGTTCTCAGACGGCTTTTTAAATAAGTCCGGATTACTCCAGACTATTTCCTTGACGAATCTGTTTTTTTGCCCCGTTATTTCCAGGATTTCTTTTGTGCCCCCAGGATGCTCTGTGCAGATAACCGGACACCTACAAGCAATTGCCTCTAGTAGAACATTTGGAAGACCTTCATACAATGAGCACAAAACAAATAAGTTTGAATACCTTAACCATGGTATGATATCAGATTTAAATCCTAAAAAATGAATGTTCCTTTGTAATCCTAATTCCCTGACCTGATGTTCTAGTTCAGTTCTTAACTTTCCTTCGCCTAATATCCATAAATGTATATTTGAATCTTTATATATTTCACTACTTATAGATCTTATCAATTTATTATAATCTTTAACCTTTTCTATCCTACCAATTGCTACAACATTAATTGAATTTTCTATTGTA
This sequence comes from Anaerobacillus sp. ABR4_321, assembly GCF_056158505.1. Lineage (NCBI taxonomy): Bacteria > Bacillati > Bacillota > Bacilli > Caryophanales > Bacillaceae > Anaerobacillus > Anaerobacillus sp. ABR4_321. The sequence continues at coordinate 1,014,771 of NZ_JBSWTK010000001.1, read as the reverse complement.
TAAGGAGATTTGCTCATCTCTATATCCTGTTCGATCTTCTCAAAATCTAGTGGATTATAGATTTTCAGTACTTTCCTTTCGTTAATTCCAAAATTCTCAACGAGATCTCTAAGCATAAACTCCGATTGACACACTATATTATCTGCAAAAGAATAGACATTCTTATATAAAAATTTCCATAATAAGGGATGTTTTTCATGTTTAAGCTTTTCACTGACAATTGTTGATTCCCTAACAATTAACTTTATTTCTTTTGGGAGGAATAAACTTAATATTATTAATAATATATTTAAATGACCTAGGGTAGAAAAAACCGTATCAGGTTTTATTTTTTTAACTAGTTTATATAAAGCTACTGCTGATTTTCTTACTCTTTTAACCCCTAAATCATAAACATTGATTTGGTTAGGTAATTCTTTTATTAATTCTCCTTTTCTTTCAAGAACAGCTATACTTAAATCATATTTTTCTGTATCTAAAGATTTAAGTAATCTTATAACTACTTTTTGAGCCCCTCCTCCATTAAATGAAGGGATTATAAACAATACTTTTTTTTTCATAATTATACCCCTCTAATCTAACTTTTATATTTGGTATAATGTCTACTAATCTGAAGCTTTGATCCAAATAAAATTAGATATATAAATATTACGAACAATAAAAAAAACTGTTGAAAAAATACCCTTGGTTCTCCGCTTTGTATTCCACTTCCCCATGCATACCCAACTAAAATATAGAAAAAGATGAACCAAGTATCTTGATTGTTTCTTAAACCATTCTGTAGTAGTGATTGAATAAATCTACCTAATATACCTGTTAAAAATGAACCAACTACAATTCCAATCCACCCGAGACTATAGTAATTAAGTGCAATAATTCCTGGTGGTATTGTAGATTTGAATTGACCAATCAAATAGTAAGTGTTTAAGTAAGCAATTGTCTCAGGCACACTTATATTAATTAACCTTTCAGGTAAATACGAAAGAAAGCCATATATCCAATCAGAAAACAACCTATAATCATAATATCCTGTGTTTATAATGGCAGCTTTTAATGAATCTATTCTGTGTTGAAAATTATGCATTAAATTAAAAATCTTCATTTCTATTGGACTGTCGTTTGAATTTATTGTTAAGTTTTGAATTAAAGTACTAATAAAGGAGCTTTGACTGGTATTAAGAGACCTAAGACTTAAAAATAGAGCATCTCCTATTGCTAGAATAAATGGTGTCATAATAGCTAAGGGTAATACATTACTTATCTTAATTTTTTTATATTTAATAGTAAAAACTAAAAAGAAAATTAACACATAAAGAATTATATTACCTCTGCTGGCGCTAATCAGAAAACCAAATATAGTAACTATTACAGAAATGATAAAAATAAAATACAGCAGAACATCTCTCTTTTGTTTTTTATTAAAAAATAAAATTGCAGCCAAAATAAAAGATGCGTATTGAGAAGCTAATATGAAGCGCTTAAAGAAAACAAGGCTACCGCCTTCAACAAATCCACCTCTAATTGCTGAAGCGTAACTTATTGCATTCGATATTCCACCATATTGACTTGAGTAAATAAAGATTGAAATAACTGATAATAAAACTAATCCTATACCAGTAATAATGTAAAAATTATAACTTTTGTTAGGAGTAATTTTAATATTATTTCCTAATAAATCTGCTTTTTTAGAGTTAAACCCCAGGATTAAACTTAAATACCCCATTATAAATGCTATAACTACTTTAAATTCTAATTCTAAATCACTATTATTATTAAAATAAAGATCTTCGATTTTTATAAAGATAAAAGAGATTGGATAATATACAACAAAAAACAAGTTGAATATTGTTAAAAAATCAATCTTATATAATTTCTTGCGTTTTACTTCAAAAACAATAATAAATAGAATCAAAAGAATAGATATTAAAACTAACATTCAAATACCTCAGATCTTTAAAGACTTTATGATCGTTTCCCATTTATCTATGATACTCTCAATATTGTAATTCTCTTCAATTTTGGAACCTTTATTAGAAAGTTGCTCCCTTTTATTTTTATCCATCATAAGTAACGACAGACCATTTACCATTGAATCCAGGTCATTTAACTCGACTAATAATCCATTTTCCTTACCTAATATTTCCTTACCTCCTGAGGTTTTAGTAGATATAACTGGTAATTGGCATGACATTGCTTCTAGCATAGAATTTGGGAATCCTTCATATAAAGAAGGCATAACAAAAATATCAGCCTGCTTTAGAATCGGAAAAGGGTTTTCTACTCTACCGGGCAAGTTAACCTTATCTTCTAACTTGAAATTAACAATAAATTCTTCTAATTTTTTTCGTTCTGGTCCTTCCCCTAATATGGTTAATTGCCAACCAGAATATTGCTTTGAACAAATGTTAAATGCTTCAATTAAAGATTGGAAATTTTTAACTCCCACTAATCTACCCATAGCAATTATGTGATTTTTTTTATTATCTAGATAAATAAGAGGTTCTTCTGATTTTTTTCTTTCAATATAGTCAAAGTCAATTGGATTGTGAATCGTAACAACATTTGTTTTATTATTTGTAATCTCTAAAGCCCAGTTTTGTACACTTTTAGTTTGTACCACTATGGTATCTGCGGTTTTATATAAGTTTTTTTGTAACATTTTCCAAACTAAACCTATATCATATTGTGTTGGGTCACTTCTTTCAGAAATTATTATTGGTATATTAGAGCCTAAAATAGAAGTTAGCGTAAGAATATTAGTTTTATCCATGAAACTTATAACAACATCAGGCTTTTCAGCCTTTATATTTTCCCTTATCTTCTTTATCCGATTGAAATTATTTTTTATAACTTCAAATATATTACTTGATGGTCTTAACACATCCAAAGGTATTCTTTTTACTTTTTTATCTAATTGGTAAAAATCTCTAGACTCATTATCTAACGTTATTACTGTTACTTCTACGCCTTTTTTAGACCAATAGTTTACAAGTAGTGTTAACACTCTCTCTGCGCCTCCAGAAGACAGTGATGAAATAACGAAACAAATTTTGAAATTTTCACTAATTTTACTGTTTTGAACCATTTGCATAACTTCCTATCCAATGTTTTCTAGTTACTTTTATAGTTCTTAATGTAAAGTATATCTTTAATGTGATTACTGTAATAACTTGTACACCATATGCTAAGATTACTCCTAATAATTCATACTCCTTGCCTAGTAGAATTGCAAGAGCAGTAAAAAGTAAGTTTGCAATCAAGATAATTATTACGTTTTTCTTTACTAAACCTAATGATATAAACAAAGGATGAATACTAATAAAACTAATTGATACTCCTTTAATCAATAAATATATAAATAATAAATTCCAGTAATCTGCATAAAGGTTTCCAAATAATACAAGCCACCATTGAGATGTAAATGAAGCAAAAATTATAACAGGAAAAACAATTATTGCTAATATAACACTAACTTTAGTAGCCAGATTAAGCGCTGCACTATTATCAGATTTTGCTACCATTTTAGAAAAGTCTGGAAAAATAACCTGATATATTGGATTAGCTAGTTTTGTTAGTATTTGCGCGATTTGTTTAAATACTTTATAAATAGCAACTCCTTCGAAGGACATTACAGTAGCAATAATAATATTATCTAACCGTCTAACTGGAACATCTAAAGTTGAAGTTAAATTTGTCCAAAATGCAAAACTGAAGAATTCTCTATTGAATTTAAATGGTTGTTTAACCCAAGCATCTAAACCATTATCCTTTAATACTTTATTTGCTACATAAAGTAATAATAGGTTACCTGTTACTTCTGCAATAATCCAAGATAATAGAACCAAAGATAACCCGCCATCATAAAATATGACTAAAATTATCCCTAGTAATCTAATAGTTGCAACATAAATCTGTTGTATACTTTGAATTCTGTATTTATTATAAATTCTAAGAATACCTGTTGGAGTTCCAGTAAGGTTAAATAAAATAGTAAGACTGTAAAGAGCAACTAATACATAGTACTCTTCATCAAGATTTAGAATAGGTGCTGAAAAACCAAAAAATAAAATTGCAAAAAGTGTGGCTATAGCAGCACTAGATATATCAAAAAATGAGCTTAATTTAATAAGTTTTTTCAATCCGATAAAGTTTTTCTTCTCTAGCTCTCCAGTTCCTAGTTTTATCAATGCTTGCCAAGATTGAAAGTTGAATATTTGATCAAAAACCAAACAGTAAGTTTGGATAATTATTATAATCCCAAAATTTTTAGGTCCTAAATGATTTGTTGTCAATACTAGGCTTATTAGTCCGATAATATTTGCAAAAATATTTCCTTTTAGTAATACACCAGCATTTTTAGCCACATTTAAAAATACTTTGTCTTCTAATATTTTTTTCATTTTCATAAGTGCATCCCATCTTGGTTACAAACTAACTTTAAATTAAATCCCTTTTCATTTGAAAAGGGATTTTCTTTAAAGCCTCCATAATGTTATTCCAGTTGGACATTCAGCTTTGGATAATTTACTCTTAATATCAACAACTATGCCTTTTCCATGCTTCAATAGTTTTTCAAACTGTTCCCAACCTTGACTAATATATTCGTTATGGGGAACAGCAAAAATCACAGCATCTGCAGGACTTAGTTTATCATAGCTTATTATTTCTACACCAAATTCCCTGAATGCTTCCTCGCTATCTGCATAAACATCAGTAATTTGCACTTCTACCCCAAACTCCTCAAGCTCAGTTATAACATCAATTACTTTAGAATTCCTTAAGTCTGGAACATTTTCTTTAAAGGTTAAGCCTAAAACAGTAACTTTAGATCCTTGAATTGGCATATTCTTCTTTATCATCTCTTTAACAAGTGAAGTGACAATGAATTTACCCATATTATCATTAATACGTCTCCCAGCTAGAATAACTTCGGGATGATAACCTACAGCTTCAGCTTTATGAGTTAAATAATAGGGATCAACACCAATACAGTGTCCACCAACTAAACCAGGCGAGAAAGGAAGGAAGTTCCACTTCGTTCCAGCAGCTTTTAAAACTTCATCAGTATCAATTCCAAGCTTATCGAAAATAACAGATAACTCGTTCATCAATGCAATATTAAGGTCACGTTGTGTATTTTCAATAACTTTAGCAGCTTCCGCAACTTTTATAGAACTTGCTCTATAAACACCAGCCTCAACAACTGAGCCATAGACGCCAGCAATAATTTCCGTGACTTCCTCATTTTGACCCGCAACAACTTTTGTAATTTTTGTAAATGTATGCTCTTTGTCACCTGGGTTTATACGTTCAGGCGAATAACCAACAAAGAAGTCCTCCCCACACTTCATCCCTGATAATTCTTCTAACAATGGTACACAAGATTCTTCCGTTACACCCGGATACACAGTAGATTCATAAACAATAATTGAACCCTTTTTCATGTTCTTTGCAATAGTTTCTGAAGCCTTTAACATCGGTGTAAGATTAGGTTGTTTAAACTCATTAATAGGTGTAGGGACTGCTACTATGATAAAGTCTGAACCGGCCAACTTACTAGCATCACTAGAGAAATCAATATCAGCTAATTGAAGTGTTTCTGCCTCGACTTCATTTGTATAATCATGACCTGCCTTTAAAGTTTGAATCCTTTTCTCATTTACATCAAAACCAATTACTCTTTGCTTTTGTCCAAAAGCTACAGCTACTGGCAATCCGACATATCCTAACCCAACTACTGCTATGTTTCTATTCATCATACAATTCTCCAATCCATATCTTATTTATTTACTTTGTAATAGTCTAAATACCAATTAATAAAATTACTAATTCCATCTTTAATAGAAGTTTGCGGGCGGAAATCTACATCACGAAATAAGTCCTCAACATCTGCATATGTCTGGGGTACATCTCCAGCTTGAAGTGGTAAAAAGTTTTTCTTAGCTTCAATCCCCAATTTTTCTTCTATAGCTTCAATAAAGTCCATTAGCTTAACTGGATTGTTGTTACCAATGTTATAGACCTTATATGGTGCGTAACTTGTACCTGGGTCCGGGTTACTCCCGGTCCATTCTTGATTAGGCTCAGCTGGTTTAAATGTGAGACGGTAAATGCTTTCTACAATATCATCTACGTAAGTAAAGTCTCTCATCATATTGCCATTATTAAATACTTTAATCGGTTCTCCTTCAAGAATAGCTTTAGTAAATAAGAACAACGCCATATCGGGTCTCCCCCATGGACCATATACCGTAAAGAAGCGTAGACCAGTAGTTGGTATATTGTATAATTGACTATACGTATGTGCCATTAGCTCATTAGCTTTTTTAGTTGCTGCATACAAACTCATAGGATGATCAACATTGTCATGAACTGAAAAAGGCAAACTAGTATTAGCACCATAAACTGAACTAGATGAAGCATAAATCAACTGCTCTACTTTATGATGACGGCAACCTTCTAAAATATTTGTAAATCCAACGATATTAGCTTCTATATATGCATGTGGATTTTCAAGACTGTACCTAACACCAGCTTGAGCTGCTAGATTAATAACGATATTAGGTTTAAAATTTGAAAACACTGATTCAACTCGATCTTTATCTTCCAGAGATACCTTTTCAAAGCTAAAGTTCTGTTCTGTTTTTAATAGATCTAAACGTGAATACTTTAAATTAACATCATAATAGTTATTGATATTATCGATACCTATAACTTCGTACCCTTCTTTTAGTAAACGTTTTGAAAGATGAAAACCAATAAATCCAGCAGCACCTGTAACTAATATTTTTTTCATTATTATTCCTCCATTTATGTTTATTTCATAAGGTATGAAATGGGAATCTATCTATAATTTAAATAAATCTAGATTAATCCCATAATCTCCATAATCGTTTTATTAACAACTTTAACATCATATTTTTCTATTACAATTTTCTCACTTTTAGCTCCCATTATTCGGTTAGTATCTGGATTGCAAACCAAGTATTCCATTTTATCTACCAATACTTGTACATCTTTAACTGGGACCAGAAAACCATTTAAGCCATCCCTAACAGTCTCTCTACAGCCCGGTGCATCACTCGTAATAATTGACCTTCCCATAGCCATAGCTTCAAGTACCGTTTTTGGGGTACCTTCGTGATAAGATGGTAATACGTATGTGCTACATTGACCAATGAACCGCCTTACGTCATTCTGCTCACCAAAATATTCTACCGTTCCATTATTAATATATGGCTCTAGGTCTTCTGGTTTTATAGCAGAAGGGTTACTATCATAAGGACCTACCAATAAGCAACGAACCTTTGGATATTTTTTTTTCACTGCTCTACACGCTTCTAAATATTCCAATATTCCTTTATCCTTTATTAGTCTACCTATGAACAGAAATACTGTATCTTTTGGTAAAGCACACGCTTTGAATTTTTCAAGATCTACTCCCGATCCGTTTACAATAAATGTCTTATTTTCATCTATCAACCCATTGTTAATAAACTCATTTCTATCATCGTGATTTTGAAAAAATACTTTTCTACTACATTTACAAGCAATCCAGTATTCCAGCTTCATTATTCCTTTTATAATACTATTTCTAAAACCCTCACCTCTAAATATAGAGCCAAGCCCAGCTATTAAAGGATAAATTTCAGAAATTCCAGACATTTTAGCAGCAATACTTCCATAAACCACAGTTTTTGCTTGATAAGCAAATACCTTATCTGGTTTTTCTCTTTTCATAAATTTAAGAAGTGATTTTAGTGTTCTTAAATCCTTTAGTGGGTTTATTCCATTTCTATCAACAGGTAGTTGTCGATAATCTATACCATTCTCCCGGAACCTTTTCTTCCATTCAGCTTCCGGCTCAGAACCTAATGCTATAACTGTATGGCCGTCTTTTATAAAATCCTTCATCATATCCATACGAAACCAAAATAATGATGATGTATGGCTTGAAAGAACTGCAATTTTCATTATGATAAATCTCCTATACTTGATTAGTTATCTTATATACTTTAATTGGTTATTTTGATGATTTATTTGTTGATTTAGTAGCTGCAATCTCTTTTTTACTAGATATTCCTGTTCCACCTTCAAGTACACCATCACTTTTAACAACACTAACAATAGTACCAAAAAAACACTTAACATCCATCCAAAGACTAATTCTCTTAACGTATTCTCCATCTAGCTTAGCTTTCATATCTATTGGGAGTTCATCTCTACCATTAATTTGAGCCCATCCAGTCAATCCAGGCGGAACATTATTAGCACCATACTTATCTCGTTCTGCAATAAGATCATATTGGTTCCACAATGCCGGCCTTGGCCCCATAATACTCATTTCACCAACAAAGATATTCCAAATTTGCGGTAGTTCATCAAGAGAAGTTTTTCTTAAAAACTTACCCATTTTAGTAATGTATTGCTCTGGGTTCTCTAATAAATGGGTTGGAGTGTCCTTAGGCGTATCTATACGCATAGTACGGAACTTTAATATGTTGAAATGTGTTTTGTTTATTCCAACACGCTTTTGTTTAAACAGAACCGGCCCTCTTGAATCAATCTTAATAGCAATAATTAGAATTAAAAAAATCGGCGACAATATTATAAGTCCAATTAAAGAAAGGATGATATCTATCAACCTTTTAATCTTCATATACATCCAGCTACACTCCTTTATATTTGTTCTTTAGTAGATTAGGACTTAATTAGAATCAGCTATTCTAATCAGCTATTCTAACCAACTACTAGACCACTAAAATTGTTATCTACTACTGATAGCCACCTCGTAATATCTATTCAATCTACCATGCAAATACGAAATAGATATTCTTGCATTTGTCACCCTAAACAGAGTTTCTTCCTAATTGTATATACCATTCAATCAATCTATAAATCTCACTAAAAACGTCTCAAACCCTTATCTCGTAAGGTTTCTAGCACTCAATCTAACTACGATAGTCAGTTCCCTAACTACATTCACTAGTTTTCCATATTTCTGGTTGTCAAAAAGCCCGTCAAATTAACGTTTTCAAAATTCAAAACACACGATTTTAGCCATTTTATCTTTATATACTAACAAAACGGTACTATGTTATATGGATAAATACTTTATATTGTATACTTTTGCGTTTTCGACTGTTTCTAACACAATATGTTGTGGTCATTTATTAACCATTCTGACTTCCCTATCCTTAATCAACCCTTTCACACTAACCACCCTTAAGAGCATCTCACCCCGAGTTTCTTCATATTAAATAGTCCTCCATTCAACCACCTTCCTCACCAATTTCAGCCTAAGCAAATTCAACCTACAAATACGGAACCTCCTCACCTTCTCCTCCCTCACCATGCACACTACAATCAACCTCCCCGATTCCTCACTATGCTCCAGACCTTCTAAAACTAACTCATCATGATACCACTTTAATAATTGTTCTCGATTGACCAAACAAACATCTTCCTCTGTTTGCTGGCGCAAATTATGTAAGGAGAGTCCAGCAATTGAAGCCTGTATACTTAATATAGTTACTACTGACAGAATCTCTATAAGAGAAAAACCTCTTTCATTACTAAGTCGGTTACGTGTTAACATAGCAATATCCTCCAAATAGGCATTCGCTTTCAAATACTTATAACAACGTTTACACTAACAATTATCTTTAAAATAAAAGGGCATCTAACCCCACCTCACACCAAACCACCGTCAACACGTTGTGACTAAGGTATACTAATACACCCTTAGTTCAGCCGAGTATCTACATTAATAACGGTAAGTAGACATCACCTAAACGATTTACTTTTACTTAATAATCTCTTGTTTCTACTACTTTTAGTAAACAAACAACAAACTACTAAAAACAGACATAGAAAACCCCCACCAAAGTATGATCAACCTATACGATTTGGCGGGGCGCTCTTTCTCCTCCACAAAGAATATCTTCACCGAATTATTTTGCTACCAATACTCCCTGATTCTCACGAACTCGATCATGAGCAATATCCAACACCATAGTCCTCACGCTCAGTTTGTCCAACTGTTCAAACTGTTCTACAAAATCATTCACGATGCTAAGATCAGCATTCAAAGACTTCCCAACATAAATCTTCGGATACACCTGTTCATCATGAACCTCATCTTTATCAAGAAGTTCTTCATACAACTTCTCACCAGGCCGAACGCCAGCAAACTTAATCCCAATTTCCTCTACTGAATAACCCGACAGCTTAATAAGATTCTGAGCAAGATCTACAATCTTAACCGGCTCACCCATATCAAGAACAAAGATCTCTCCACCCTTTGCCATCGCACCAGCCTGAATGACTAACCTTGATGCCTCGGGAATTGTCATAAAATAACGAATCATATCTGGGTGAGTAACCGTAACTGGGCCGCCTTTTTGAATTTGCTTTTTAAACAATGGAATCACGCTACCACGACTGCCAAGAACATTACCAAACCGAACTGCTACAAAACGAGTTGAGCTGATTGTATCCATTTGTTGGACAATCATTTCCGCCATTCGTTTCGTAGCTCCCATCACACTCGTTGGATTTACGGCTTTATCCGTAGAGACCATAACAAACGTTTCCACAGATGAAAGACTTGCAGCTTGAGCCACATTCCTAGTACCAATCACGTTATTCTTCACGGCTTCATGAGGATTCGCTTCCATTAAAGGAACATGCTTATGAGCAGCGGCATGATAGACGACGTTTGGGCGATAGTGACTCATGACATCTTCCAAACGCTCTAAGTCTTGAACGTCAGCAATGACAGGAATGATTGTAATCGATTCTCCGTATAATTCTCTTAATTCCATTTCGATTAAGTAGATACTATTTTCTCCGTGTCCTAATAGAAGCAATTGGTTTGGTTTAAACTTAGCAACTTGACGACAAATTTCTGAACCGATCGATCCGCCCGCGCCTGTTACTAACACCGTTTTTCCAGTGATCGTTTCAGCAATATTTTGAGTATCCAACTGAACGGGCTCACGTCCAAGTAAATCTTCTACCTTTACATCTCGAAATTGGTTGATGGATACATTTCCAACCATTAAATCCTCTATCATAGGGATGATTTGTGTTTTTGCTTTTGTTTTTGAACATTCTATATAAATACGATTTAGTTCCTTTTTCGATAATGAAGGAATAGCAATTACAATATTGTCTACTTCAAATTCTTTAACGTATTTGGTGATTTCCTCAGTAGAACCAAGAACTGGTACACCCATAATTTCAAGCTGGTGCTTTTTAGTATCGTCATCGATAAACCCTACTGGATTCAGTTCTGATTCTGAACTCTGCCTTAACTGCCGAACAATCATCATTCCTGCTGAACCAGCACCGATGACAATTACGCGTTTCTTTTTATTCTTCGTATTCATATATGTATCTCGGAACATCCTCCATGCAAAGCGAGATCCACCGATGAGTAACATATGAAGCATCCATGTGATCGTTAATGCTCTGAAGTAAATGTCTTGTAGCATAACGAACTGGACCAATGCTGCAAGTAATAATGAGAACGTAACAACTTTGAAAATGACGACGAGCTCCCCGATGCTCGCGTATTGCCAGGCTCGTTTATATAGTTTGTAATAGTAAGAAAAGAAATGATGGCCTAATAGAATTACAATCGAGCTTGCAATAATTGGTTTCGATGATAAAAAGTCGTTATAATTAAGAAGAAAGCTACTAATAAAAATGGCACAAGCTACAATAAATGAGTCAAACAAGATTAAAGAGGATATCCTTTTTCGATAGGTCACTTATTTGCACCCCGATTCTGTTTTTGTCATTCTTTCTTCAATCGATCTGTTAAGTAAGCTTTGAATCCCCTTCAACTTTTGCTCAGGTGCGTCTTGCTTAATGTAACGAACAGCTTTACGAATCGATTTTGGCAATTGATCCGTCCCCCTCATTCCATCACTCCCTTTATCATAACAATCGTGACTTTACCCCCAATACTAAAGTCACGATTTATCCTTAAAAAAACACTCCTTATAGAAGCATTTTTTTATTTTTGAGCGTAATAGTAGTAATAACTACCATCTTTCATTTTTTTCCTATTAAGAACGACACCTAGTAGTTTTCCTTTAGCTGACTCCAAACGTTCTTTTGCTTTCACTGCTACTTCACGCTCTGTTGTACCACTACTTACGACTAGAACTGTTCCTTGCACTTTATTTGCAACAATTTGTGAGTCTGCCACCGCAAGAATCGGCGGGCAATCGAATAATATGACATCGTACTCTTCTAACGCCTCTTCCATCAATTGATCCATGCCTTTTGAACCAAGTAGTTCAGACGGATTTGGTGGAATTGGACCGCTAGTTAGGACGTCTAGATTCGGTACTTCTGTTTCCAGTGTTACTTCTGTTAATGATGCTTGTCGAGTAAGAACATTCGTAAGCCCTCTCGTATTCATCAAACGGAATGTGTAATGAACCGTTGGTTTCCGAAGGTCAGCATCAGCGATGAGCACACGTTTGCCCTGCTGCGCCATGACGACCGCTAGATTTGCAGTAGTCGTTGATTTCCCTTCCATCGGACCTGAAGAGGTAACCATAATCGTTCGGATTTCTTCCTCTACTGCTGCAAACTGAATGTTCGTACGAATTGTACGGTATTGTTCAGCGATTGGAGACTTTGGGTTTTGATGGGTAAGCAAACTTCTTTCCTTCGTTGATTTAATAAAACTACGATCTTTACGACTCAACAGCTTCACCTCTAACTGACTTTTTTCTAGAACCTGATTTTGAATCTCCGACTTCTTTGTCTTCAATTACTGCAATCGTTCCCAGAACAGGTACCCCAAGAATCTTTTCAATATCTTCTTCATTCTTAATCGTGTTATCAAGATACTCTAGTAAGAATGACAATCCAACTCCAACCATCAATCCAACGACTAACGCAATCGCGATGTTCAATAATGGCTTAGGGTTTACCGGCGCTGGTGTTCCTTCGAATTCTGCAGGCGACAAAATGCTAACATTGTCAACATTCATAATATTCGTAATTTCTTTCTCAAATACGCTTGCCGTTGTGTTCGCAATCTCTACAGCGAGCGCAGGATCAGGGTCTTGTACAGAAACGAGAACAACCTGCGAATTTTGTGCATTACTTACTGATATTTTGCTGTTCAATGCATTTTTGGACATATCAAGGTCTAATTGATCGATAACATCGTCAAGTATGGTCGGACTCTTCATTATGACGCTGTATGTATTAATGAGTTCAACATTGGTCTTAACCTGGTTGTAATCGAATGAACTTTCACCATCATTTTTTTGATTGACCAAAATCTGGGTTGAAGTCTGATAAATTGGGGTAAGAAAGAAATAAGAGACAACACCGCTAGTGACGGCTGCGAGAAATGTGATTAGGAGAATAAGAGACAAGCGTTTTTTCAATACTTCAAAAATTTCCTTTAAGCTAATTGTTTCTTCCATAGATGCCTCCAACGCATAGGTAATGTATTTTACTTACAGTCATTTATTTCTAGAGCAACTATATCATAGAAACCCATTAAAATTTAGGGTTTTTTTGTATTAAAAGTATTATTACGTCAAATAGTAAAAAATGTTCATAGAACTTTGTCGCACCTTGTCGAAGAAAGCGCTGTCTTTACAAACTTTTAATCTTTCTAAAAATTCATTAAAAAACACCACTCGGAAGTTGGTTTTACCCCTGTCAAGTAGACAGTATAAAAAAACTACGCTGCCAACGCGTGTCGATATTCAATCGGCGCGCGTTGTTTTAATTTCTTTTGGAAACGTCTGTAGTTATAGTGGTAGATGTAATCCTCGATTGCTTGTCTGATCTCATTTTCTGTTTTACACTGTTCGATATACAACTTCTCTGTTTTGAGATGCGAAAAGAAGGACTCAATACAGGCGTTATCTAGGCAGTTTCCTTTGCGAGAGTGGCTGCCCTTAACGCCATATTCTTCTATTCGTATGTTGTATGCCTTAGACGTATACTGAAAGCCTTGATCCGAATGGAGAACGGCTTCAGTTACGTCTTTTTTCTTTGTCCATTGGGCTACTGTATCTAATACAAGTTTTAAATCGTTTCGTTTAGAAAGCTGCCAACTTACGATCTCATTGTTGAATAAATCTTGGATCACCGATAAGTAATAGAATCGTTTACCATCTGACACATAAGTAATGTCCGTCACCATTTTCTGATTCGTTCCCTTGGCTTTAAAGTTGCGTTTTAACCTATTTGGATAGACGACAGACGGGGTGTATCCATGCCTTTTTCTTTTTTTACGGATTACCGATTGAATGCCCATTTCTGTCATCAAGCGATACACTTTTTTGTGGTTAATGTGGTAACCACTTTCTTTTAATAAACGTGTCATGGTAGGATAACCTGTTTCCGGGTGAAGAAAATGAATCCCCATCATATGCATTTGGATGTCATGATCTTGATTGGCCTTTTCATCTCGCTTTGCTTGACTGGCTCTCCATTTGTAATAACTTGATGGTTGGAGGGAAGCAATCTCTAATAACCAAGTGACAGGTGCTTTGCCCCTTAAGCCTTCCACGGTTTCATACTTTATTTTTTGCGTGATTTTTCCTCCTTCCCGAGATTTTGATACTGCTTTTTTAAGTAATCCACCTGCGCTTTCAGGTAATCTCTCTCTTCTTCAATTGTGTTAAAGTTTGTACGCGGCCTACCATACATAGGATTTTCTCCACTGCGACTTCGAATATCAAACGGCTCACCATTCTTCCACTTCTTGACCCACACTTTAAGTTGTGTACAATTCTTTATTCCCAATTCTTCCGCTAGAGCTTTATAACTTTGGGAACCGTTAATGTATTTCATCACGGCATTATGTTTAAAATCGTCTGTATACTGTTGAAACGTTTGTCCTTTTTTAGCCATAGAAAAATCCCCTCCAAGTATCATCCTTTCCTCCACCATATCATGGAGGTTTTTTTGAATGTCTACTTAAAGGGGATAATATCAAGTCCGAGTGGTGTTTTTTAAAATAGACCAAGAATCTTCTTTTTTTGAATTCGTTGAGGAATCTCTTTTGCTACCATTTTTCCTTCAATAACAAGATCTGCATTTTCTTGAATGGTATATCGCATCGAAACGCCAAACTCTTTTTCGATTGTTTCATAGGCTTCCCTTAAATCAAATGGTCTTGTCGTCGTATTGTGTGCGTCTGATGCAATCAGATGTGCCTGGTGATGAAAGATCAGATCGAGAGACATCTTCTTGATTTTCTTCCCCATTTTCCCCGTAACGCTAGATGCCGTTAACTGGCTAAGTGCACCTTCTTTAATGAGCTGGTACAGCTTCCCTGGATTTTCACTAATTTCACGGTTTCTTTCAGGGTGTACGATGATCGGAACAAATCCCTTCATTTGAAGGTCGAAGAGAAGCTTGTTTGCATACCTTGGCAAATGACTTGAAGGAAACTCGATAAGAATATAGATCCCCGTATTATTTACCGTTAGCAACTCTTCCCCACTCGTCTCCTCAACAAGCTCACCGTAAATTCTTGTCTCTTGCCCTGGGAGAATTTCAATATCGATGTTCTCTCTAGCTAACTCTCTATTTAGGAAAGAAACCTCTTGAATGATAGAGTTCTTGCTATTATCAAAGCTACCATTTCGATGATGTGGTGTTGCAACAATCGTGGTTATGCCTTGCTGTTCGGCCTGTTTTGCCATCTCTAGGCTTTCTTCAATCGTTCGTGGTCCATCGTCCACCCCGGGTAGTATATGACAGTGAATATCGATCATGTTCTTTCTCCCTCCTCGTATCATGAGATGAATGGTGTTTTGGCACAAGAGCCTCGCTCTTCCGTTCTTATTGAAGAACAAATCTATACCTTATATTACCATAATTACGTATTTTGTACATTAGTCCTTTCGAGAAAATGACAAGTATTTACTTTAACGAATCTTTCGACTTATAATGGATACTAGTATATCGCATGAACGTCTATTACTCTATAGAAAGCTGGAATGTTATTTTGAAGAAATTTTGGATTGTTTTTGGAGTAATTCTAGGAATTCTTATTGTATCGGCTGGTGGTTATGCCCTCTACCTTTATACTTCTGTGAAAGATACAGCGAGTAATATGCATGAGCCAATCAGTCGCGAAACTTCTTCGATGAGAGATGAAAAAGTCGATATGAAGAAAAGAGAGCCCATCTCCATCCTCTTGATGGGCGTTGACGAGCGCGAGAACGATCAAGGACGCTCAGATACGATGATTATGATGACGATCAATCCTAATAAAGATTCCATGTATATGTTCAATATCCCTAGAGACACACGTACTGAAATTATTGGACGTGGAACGATTGAAAAGATGAACCATGCTTATGCTTATGGCGGGGTTGAGATGACGATGGATACAGTCGAGAACTTTCTCGATGTTCCGATCGACTATTACTTTAAAGTCAATATGGAAGCATTTCAGGATGTCGTATCTGCATTAGGCGGGGTCACAGTCGAGAATCCACGCGCATTCGACTATTCAGGCTACTCATTTCCAAAAGGGGAAATTGATCTAAACGCACAGGAAGCCCTTGCTTTCTCACGCATGCGTTACGAGGATCCAAAGGGTGACCTCGGGCGAAACGATCGCCAGCGCGAAATTATTAAAGCGATTATTGAAGAAGGTGCAAGCATCGGAAGCTTCAATAAAGTCGGCGGCCTACTTGATGCAGTCGGCAGCAACGTCAAAACAAACATGACGTTCGAAGAAATGAATAACATCTTTAAGAACTATAGGAGCGCTCGTCAGAATATGAATACGTTCGAGATCGAGGGGCAGGGACAACGCATTGATAACCTATGGTACTACATTGTTTCCGATCAAGAGAAGCAGTCGATCTCTTCAAAGCTGAAAGAACATCTTGAAATTAACTCGTAAATACAGAAGTCGAGAGAAAGGTATCTCTCGACTTCTTTTTTTATGGATCACCCGATACCTTTTTTAATACATGAATGCCTTTCATGTATTCCGATAGAATTCTTTCAAGCTCTCGATCGCACCGATATTCAAATTCATTCCATGAAATACTATGGTAATACTCATATAAATCATCTGCGAAGGTCGCATTCTGAGGATCACAAGCGAATCCAACCCCTTTGTCTTTCACCTGTCTCCCCATATAAGAACCTGTCCGACACAGCTGAGGGATATAAAGCGCCAGTCCATCGTAATACTTATTTGCCATAGCAGGCTGCATCCTTTTGTCGTTGTCGAATACGTTGTGAATGATGTCTGTTTCGCTTGCGAACAAGTAACGTTCTTCTGGGAGATACTCTCCGTGAAAAAATACGTTCGCAATGTTGTTAATCCTGCAGTGCTCCTTTAGGTTAGCCGCTGTTTCCTGCTCTCTGCCATGATAGTGAATCTCGTATCTCTCATCATTTCCTAGACGATCAATCATCGCTTTGTTAACGGATTCGTGACGGATGAATCCCCAGAATCGAATCCGAATGGGGGTCTCGTCTCGCGTAAGTCTTCTTCGCACCTCTCTGTGATCCATACTATCTAATAATAGATTATGCGAGGTGTAGATTCTGTCGCTTTTCGGTAAATAAACTCGGAATGCATCTGAACTCACGAAGGTTGCCATCGAATGATGAACAAGCTTATGAATAATGCGTTTGTAGAAGGTACTATTTTCATGGGTCACATCACGGTAGTCTAAAATATAGTTAGTGCTGTAATGCTTTTTTAAAACATCATAGAGGAGAACGCCTGGTAAAGTATGCATGATCACGATGCGATCGAAGTTTTCTTCTTTTAACACCTTCTTAGCAAACTTTCGATATTCGTGAAAGCTTCTTACCTTTTTAATGTTCGCGACTTGGTCTTCTTGGTACCGTTTGAACTCATGCAGCTTCACCTTGTAAGGAAGCGTAATGTCATCTTTCTCATTTCGGTTCCAGTACAACACATGAACATCGTGTTGCTCACTAAATTGATTAAGATAAAAGTTCATATACGGCATGTATGCAAGCTTTGTAAAACCTATCAATGCAATTTTCATTTCTGCATCTCCCATACGAATCGCTTCATGATAAATCATCCTCCTAATAAAAACTGCCACCATAGAAGCAAGATGCTTTATGATGACAGCTCGATTATCCTAAGGCTTTACAGGATCTTGAATCCGCCCCGCCTTCATAAGCTCTGATTCAATCCATTTGTACGTGTCCTTCCTAAGACCTTCTCGAACGGAAAGCTTCGGCTCCCAATTTAGAACTTCTCGAAGCTTGGAGTTATCACTATTACGTCCACGAACTCCCTGAGGCTTCGTAAGATCATGGTTCTTTTTAATCGTCTTACCAGCTACTTCTGCAACGATGTCAACAAGCTCGTTGATCGTCACCATCTCATCTCGCCCAAGGTTCAATGGCTTCGTGTAATGGGACTGCATGATACGGTAGATTCCTTCTACACAGTCATCGACGTGCATAAAGGACCTCGTCTGTTCACCGTCTCCCCAAACTTCAATTTCACCACCATCTTCAGCAAGAGCGATCTTACGGGAGATCGCTGCAGGTGCTTTTTCTTTTCCACCGTCATATGTACCGAGCGGTCCATAGACGTTATGGAAGCGAACAGCGCGGGTTTCCATGCCGTAGTCTTCGTTATAGTACTGACACATCTTTTCCATGAAGAGCTTCTCCCAGCCGTATCCTTCTTCAGCATCTGCTGGATATGCATCTTCTTCTTTAAGTGGTGTAACATCAGCATTCTTTTGAAGATGCTGTGGATAGATACAGGCAGATGACGAGAATAGGAATCGCTCAACGCCGTTCAATCGAGATGCTTCGATCATATGAATGTTAATCATCGTATCGTTACGAGCGATGTCAGCATGATACGCTGTGATGTATCCGATGCCGCCCATATCCGCTGCAAGGTGATACACTTCCTCAACGTTTCTCGTTGCGATCAAACAGTTATCGTAGCGGCGCAGGTCAAGCACTTCAAACTCATCTGCAGCCGTTGCTTCATATTCTGGTTCCTTACAATCAACTCCACGCACCCAGTATCCTTTGTTAACTAAGAATTTTACTAGATGATGCCCAATAAACCCTCCAGCTCCAGTTACCAATACTCTCTTTTTCATAGTGTCTCCTCCTTGGGTATAGCTGTTTTATTTTGTAAAACGCGCTCAAACTTATTGGTGATGCTCGTTATATCAAAATGCTCTTCTGCATAATTCCGAGCATTAACACCCATTCTTCTTCTAAACAGTTCATTCATGACGAGCTGATTCGCAGCTCGTTTAAAGGCTTCTAGATCACCTGGTGCTGCAACGAGGCCGCTCTGTACGTCATTTACAATCCTTGCTGATAAATTTTCCTCAGGGACAGAAAGCAAAAGAGCCTTTCCAGCACAGTGGTACGTTAATACCTTTGAAGGAACTGAGAACGTCCCTGCATCTGGTTCAAGAATAGCAATGAGTACATCCGCTGAACCAAGAACGAATGGAACATCTTTAAAGGGTTGAAAGCTTTTTAAGATCAAATTATCCAGTCCGAGCTCGTCCTTCTTTTTCTTCAGCCACTCGGCGCCTTGTCCTTCAGAAATGACAACAACTCTAATGTGACTCATCTTGCGAAATTGTAAGGCTAACTCTAGTAAGAGGTTGGGGTTATGTTTCATGCCAAGCGTTCCAGAGTAAACGAGACACGTTTTATCTTCTAAACCATGATCCTTCGACCATTTGTTTTCTTTTGGTGCTAACGGAACCTCTTCAAGAGGGGCCCAGTTTTCGATGACATGAATTTTCCCACTTGGTATTTTGGCTTTTGCAAGGTGGGCTCGAAAATCCTGAGTGATCAAGACGATTTCATCACTTTCGTGAAGAAGACGCTCCTCAAGTTTCATATAATAACTACCAGCCCAACCTCCTATGACGGGTAATTTCCCACGAAGGAGGCGGTCTACGGCTATGCCGTAGAAGTCCTGTACCCAAAAAACAAAACGGCTTCTATTTTCTCTACACGTTTTTTGAATGATTTTCTGTGCTTCAAGCGGAGTGTTCCCTGAAATCACGACATCAGGACCGAAAAGCTTGATTTCTCTAGCCAGAAGCTTTCCGTACTCCCTTTCTTGAAGCACACGTTTGAAGTAGGAATTCTTTTTGATGACGCTAGTCAATTTGATTCCTTTAATCTGTAGATTCTCCGCATCATCATCTTCTCTTTGAAGTGAGCCTTGAGGTGTAAGCGTCGACTGCGAATAGCAATGGGTGACATGGTGACCCCTGTTGGCTAACTCTCGACTTAGTTGAATTTGAAACGGATGACCTGCATAATCATGAACAAGCACCCTCAATGATCTCACCTGCTTTCTGATAGTTTAATAGGGAAGGCAAACCTTACGTGCTTTATAACGAACATGCGGATGTAAGATGCTTAGGCAGAATTTTAAAGAACACGGAAACCATAACTATGGAAACAAAGCGCACACCATTTAGAACGAATCGTTCTTTATAAAGTACTTCTCGTTAAAAGGTGGTTTTCCTCTAAATAATCTACAATTTTCTTCAAAGATTCTTCCAGTGAGAGTTGATCCGTTTCAATTGTAATCTCTGGATTTACAGGAGGCTCATAAGGAGAATCTATCCCCGTAAATTCTTTGATTTCACCACTTCTTGCTTTTCTATACAATCCCTTTGGATCACGTCGTTCACATTCAGTAAGATCACACTTCACATATACTTCAACGAACTCCTTCTTCTCTAGAAGCTCTCTCACCTGAGCACGATCTTCACGGAATGGAGAAATAAATGCAGAAAGGGTCAATACCCCTGCGTCAACGAGGAGCTTGGACACTTCACCAATGCGTCTAATGTTTTCTTTACGATCTTCTGAGGAGAATCCGAGATTCTTGTTTAACCCATGACGAACGTTATCACCATCAAGTATATACGTTCGAACCCCTCTCTTATGAAGCTCCTGCTCAAGAGCTACCGCTACCGTTGATTTTCCTGCACCAGAATATCCAGTAAACCAGAGGACTGCGCTTCGGTGCTCATTCAGTTTTTGCCGATCTTCCTTCTTCACCTCTGCTTGATGCCACACCACATTTGTTGCTTTCATACTTTTTTTACCTCCTTTTATTATAGAATCCAAACGACGTGAATCATTGTAATCGTGATGACCATGACGATGAGGCTAAGAGGGAAACCAACTTTGAAGTAGTCTAGAAACCTATACCCTCCTGGACCGTAGACGATGAGGTTCGTCTGGTATCCGATTGGAGTAATGAAGCTTGCAGATGAAGCGATCGTCACGAGAACAGCGAGTGCAATCGAAGAAACATCCATCTGAAGAGCTACCTCCATCGCAATCGGAAACATCATAACGGCTGCTGCGCTATTCGTAATGATTTCTGTGAAGATATTGGTCACGATATAGAGAAGGATGAGTACAGCAAGGAGACCAAAAGGTTGACCGATCGATACGATGCCTTCTGCAACCATTTCGGCTGTCCCGCTTTTCACAATCGCCATTCCAATACCAAATGCAGCGGCGATCAGAAGCAAAACGTTAAATTGTATCGAATGTTTTGCTTCCTCTGGCGAGATAATTCTGGTGAAAAGGAGCGTTACGACAACTAGACACATCGCTTTGAACATCGTCAAAACATTGAATGTAACAAGTAAAATCCCAATTAGCATCGCAGCAAGCGTCACCCATCCTTTTGTTTTACTTTCAAATAGATGAGGTGAATTCAGCGGCGTGACAACGTAAAAATCGTTTGTGACGGATGTTCTCTTTTGAAAATCGGGCCCACAGAGGAGGAGCAGCGTATCACCAGCTTTTAATGTTATATCTCCTACCTTCGAATTAACACGCTCACTGTTTCTATGAACTGCAATAACTCCCGCATCGTACCGACCTCTAAATTCTGTATTACGTATTTTTTTATAGAGGAGCGCTGACTGGTGCGAGACAACTGCTTCGACGAGCTGCGTATTTCCGTTCTTTAATGTATCAAGATTTAACCCTGACTCTGTTTCAAGCTTCAAACCCTTCATCTGCTGTAGCTCAGCGATCGTAGAGATCAACCCCGTAAAGATAAGACGATCTCCGCTTTTTATCCTCGTATTGGACTTGACTGAAGAAATCCTTTCGTTTCCCCTTATAATCTCGATAAGATAAAGCCCCTTTAAGCTCCTTAACCCTGCGTTCTGAATCGTTTCATCGATATAAGGGTAGTTTGGTTCAACGACCATCTCTGATAAGTACTCTCTTGCCTGAGTTTGAACGGTTTCCGTTAGTACCTTGTGATTTGGAAGGATTCGATATCCAATGGTTACGATATAGAGAATACCTAGAATAACAGCTGGAACACCGACGATGGCAAGCTGAAAGATTGAGAAGCCTTCCATCCCAAAGTCCAACATGAGTCCATGAACAACGAGGTTCGTTGACGTCCCCATCAGTGTCAGCATGCCGCCGAGAATGGTTGCATATGAGAGCGGGATGAGAAATTTCGATGGAGATATTCCTCTGTCAGCGCACCATTTTCTAATGATCGGTGTGAACGTGATGACGATCGGCGTATTGTTAAGGAAAGCTGAGAATCCAGAGACAGGAAAAAGCATTCGAAGCATCGTCACTTGTCCGGACTTCCCGCTTCCTAATAGCGCGTTCGTTGATTGTTGGACGAGTCCGGACTTCTGTACAGCACCCGCAATGATGAATAATAGTGCGATCGTCAACATTCCCTGATTCGAGAAGCCCATCAACGCTTCCTCTGGAGTCAGCACCCCTGTAAGAAGAAAGATCGTTAATGCAACGAAAACGACCATGTCCGGTCTTGCTACTTCTAGGATCAGACCTAGCATCATTACGCCAAGGATCAGCAGTACAAACATCATCTCAAACGTCATTGCTGTCACCTCCTTCATGGATCATTTAGGACATCTGCAGCTATTCTTTCATCCCTTTGATCAATACCGCCGCAACTTCAGGTCTTGTGAATTCAGCCGGAGGAACGACGCCGTTTCGAAGCATTTCTCTTACCTTTGTGCCACTCAAATGGAGGCGATCCTCAGGGCCTGCAGGTGACGTTTTCGCGGTTGCCATCGTTTTCGTTTTCTTACAATAGAATGCGTGCTCAAATTTCAAGATTTCAATGCCGAGCTCTTCTTTGCTAAATTGGTTGAAGATCTCTTGTGCATCGTATGTTCCATAATAATCACCAACTCCGGCATGATCTCGTCCCACGATAAAGTGTGTACATCCGTAGTTCTTACGTACGACGGCGTGCAAGATCGCCTCACGTGGCCCGGCATATCTCATCGCTGCTGGGTAGATAACGAGTCTTGTGCGTTCCGTCGGAAAGTAATGCTTCAGAATGACTTCATAGCTTTCCATCCGAATCTCGGCAGAAATATCATCGCTTTTCGTTTCCCCAACAAGTGGATTTAAAAGAAGCCCGTCGACAATTTCCAAGGCGCACTTCTGGATATACTCATGCGCACGATGAACGGGATTACGTGTTTGAAACCCGACAACCGTTTTCCAGCCGAGGTCAGCGAACATCGCTCGCGTATCCATAGGATCGCTGTAATATTTCTCGAATTTATTGGTGTTTGGACGTTGAAGAAGCGTGATTGGACCTGCAAAATACACGTCACCCTTTTCATAAATTTTCTTAACTCCAGGATGGTTACCATCTGTTGTTCCATAGACATATTCTGCTTCCCGGTTTTTATCATACGTGTAGGCTTCCTGCAGTTGCAGCGTGCCATAAATCACTCCGTCGTCTCCTTTTAGCGCAATGTCTTCACCTACTTCAAATTTCTCTGCTTCTTCTTTTGTCACGGGAAGCGTAATCGGAATACTCCAGATCAATCCGTTTGATAGCCGCATGCTTTCAACAACACCTGCATAATCTTTCTGATTCATGAAGCCGTTCAAAGGGCTAAACCCACCGATTGCGATAAGTTCGAGGTCTGATAAGCTCCACTCTGAAAGTACGAGTGCATTCATACCTCTCGCTAATTCAAGGAGTTCGCTCTTTCTTTCGTCGGTAGCGATTCGATCAATCAGCACCCCTCCATGAGGAATACTCGTGAACGGTTCTACTTTTTCTCTTGTAATAGCCATTTTGTCGTCCTCCTAATAACTAGTTATCATTCTTTATTAAGAACAAGAAAAGCCACTCTCTTACCAGTCGCTATTCTGTTCATAGCCTAGCTCAACCAGTAGCTCCCCTGCCACATGCTTCATTTCCCTCTTATGTTGATCGGTGAATATGTTTTTCCACCCCCCTGCTTTTCCACTTCGAAACGTATGAGATTTTTCAGGCGAAATATTCTCAATGGCACTTTGGACCAGCTCATCCTCGTAATATTGAAGTGATGTCTTGCTCATGTAGAAGCGCATCATCTCACGGATTATGTCTTCTCGTTTCTCTGAAATTAAATCTTCAAACCTAACCGGAAAGACGTTTTCATGAAGAATCCATTCCTGATAGCGCGCAAAACGCTTTTGAATGTTTGGGTAAGGATACGGGAAATTCTCTTTTGCACCAAGGATGGAAAATGAGATTCGGTCTTCATCGGTTGGCAGGGCTTTAAAATACTTGTGAAGTCGGTGCCACCTGTTCATATGTGTTAAGTAATGAGATTCAGATACAACAACGTCTCGAGGATCTCTGTAGATGAAATAATGAACAATGTTTTTTTCCTCTATGATCGAGTGATATTCTTCGTTGTAGTAAAGATGAGCCGATACAAGTTCTGAAGGAATGCTTTGAGAGAGCATACGCTTAAGGAAAGATGGCTCTCTCTCTTGAAAAGGAATTGTAGGCGTCGTTGCGATGAATGCGCCGTAATTCTGGTATCCTGGAATCGCACTCAAAATCTGGGTCAAGAGGTGGGTACCACTTTTAGGAAATGAATTTGCTAGAATCGGCGGACAAAGTTGATAATCTTCCTCCTTCGCCTGCAGACCGTTGATCCTCCTTGGAACGCGATTGATCAACTTTTTAGACTTTCGATAAACAACGTTTTTCATGAATTCCTTCCCTCCTAAGATACCTTTTTATTGAGATGAGTCGTGTACAAGCCTTTCATTTTCACAACGGCTCCAACTAGATCAACATCCGCACGAATTGAGTGAACCCTTCTGACAATGAACCACATGAGCCACTGTGCGAGTGCATTCGCAATCAAATAGCCGGTCGCGACGCCTGCTCCGCCGTATAACTTCCCTAGTGTTATCCCCATTATGATTGAGAGAGCACCAGATAGAATCGTGATGATCATTAGCATATTCTGGCGTCCCGTCATGACCAGAATCGTCCCGCTCGCACCATTCCAAACGATAATCAGCTGCTTAATGCCGAGGATAACAAGAATAATCCAGCCGCTGCTGTAGTAATTTCCAAACACGATACCGAGGAGGGAAGACCCAAAAAGGATGAATGCTAGCAGGATCATAAGGGCTGGAAACCCTGCTCCTGTTGCTCCAAGCCTCAACATGCTTTCAAGCTGTTTCAATTTACCCTGCGCATGTTTCTCCGCGATCATCGGGGGTACAACGGCGTTGAAAATAATGAGCGGCATCCCTATGATTGCAACAAGCTTTGCCGCTGCCCCGTAGATTGCAACAGCTTCTTGGCCTCTAACAGCACCGATAATCCAAAGGTCTGATTGATTGAGAACGAACAAGCTGATATTGACGATTAGTAACGGCGTCGTCGTGTAGAGTATGGTCTTTGAAGTAAGCGAGCGCTTGTAATCGCCACCTTCAGAAAACTGTCGCTTAATCTTTCGAAGCTGCTTTCCTAAGAAGAGCGTTCCAGTTAAGCAACTGACAAGAAGTGCTACAATCATAAGCATAATCGTCGATGAAAGATTGATCGCAATCAGGCTGTACTTCGAGACGAGGAGCAGACAGGATATAAAGATTACGCTAGACATGAATCCTCCGAAGAGAGCGGCAAAGCGAATGTCCTGAAAACCTCGAAACGACTCTGCTATTAATCTCTGAAAAATGTTCACTGTAATCCAAAGCCCAACGAATAGGGAAAGAGCTGCGAGCTCCCCTGAATGAAAGACACTTCTTGCGATCCAACCGCCTGTCATGTAATAGAAAACGGCTATGAAGATGGAGCTTCCTAATGCGAGTAAGAACGAGAGTCGTAGAATGTAAAAGATGTTGCCTACTTTTTTCTGTCCGAGACTGCTTGCGATATAACGAACAACTGTCTGGTTTAACCCTAGCGTTCCGATCGTACTCCCTAGCATCACAACATTGAATGCGAGAAAGTAAACGCCGAGCTCAGCTGGGGTTAGCATCCGAGCAAGAATCGCATTGATCCCAATCGTGAAAAAGGCGGTCGATACTTTCCCGATAAATGCCCAGAACCCTCCTGACATCAGCTTTTGAAATAGGATTCGAGAAAAAGAATTCGTTGCCATAAGCATCATCACCGCTTTCAGTCCAGTTCCATACTATCTTCTCTACGAGTTTCCCATCATTGTCTTATCGGGCTGTTCTGATGCTTGCTGTATTGTGCCAGTGGATAGACAACCTGGCTTGCCTTTGTAGAGGCAGCTTGGTCTACCTTCTTTTTCTCAGGTTCTTTTACAAACAAAATCCCAAGTATTAAACATAAGTAAAAGGTGTGAGCTTGAAGCAATGCACCCGTTAAGATTGAATAGTTCACAAAGAGAACAACCGATAAAATTCTGTACATATTGTTATAGAAGAACGAGTAAATAATTAAGATACTAAATGGGATGCCTGCTAGGAGACCATACTCGATCAACAGTTTTATATAGGCATTCTCATGCGCATGCCACAGCCCTGAATCTTCACTAAAGGAGTATAAGATGCCACTGAACGTATCAAGTGTTCCTGGACCGTTACCAAGCAATATATTTTGAAGTGGGCTTATTTTCAAAAATTCGAAGTAGGCCAGATATGGTGCTACGAACCGGATGTAAGCTGAGCTCGTTGGACTAGTAAATTCCGCCGTTCGATCCGTCATAATGGCGCCATAGCCACTTTCAAAAAAGAAGTAAACAGGTACAAGGGCAAGAACAGCTAGAAAAATCACCTTCTTTATTCCTAATAAACGAATGATTGGGATTGCAGCGACGAGCAGGATGATCAATCCTGTCCCAGAGAAGCTGAACAAGTATCCGACTATAAACAGAAAGATGATTTTCATCCGTTTGAACACGAGAAATTCAATGACGATCGCCGTCGCGATGAACTTAGAATAAAAAGAAGGCTCTAACAAAAAGATTCCATTCGATTTAATGATTCTCGCACCATAGTACAACGGGTTATGCGTATTATAGTTCTCCATCATGAATTGAGGTGGAACGTATTCGAGCGGATCGAGAAATTGGAATCCGACTACCTGTAGCATAAACTGAACGATACCGATGACAGCGATGATCATGATGCAAAACTGGTAGCTTGATAAAAGAAAGGTAAAGCTGCTGTTGTCTTTGTAAATGAAGATGATAGGTAAGTAGAATGCTAATAAGTAGAATAAGGAAGTGAAACTAAAATCATTGCCAGCGAACATAGCCCAGAGACTTGAGATCAAAATGAACACGAGCGAGATGACGATGAGAATGAATTTCTTCGGATCAATAATTAACCGATTGTAGAAAAATAAGATCAAGATGATCGGAAGTCCCATGCAAAAAATTAGAGGGATTTTCATGGCTCCTACGGTTAAGGCAAGTCTCATACCGAAGATGAGCGTTATTAATAATAGAAGAATTAAAAACCTTTCAACCGTTAACGTCTTATGTTCATCCATATTTCTCTCCTTACTCGTTTAGTCAATGAGCAAAAGAACTCTCGATAGAACAACTTGTTCTTTTTAGAGAACTATATGATTCATTATAACCATATCTCCTACATATGGAAAGACCCTATGGAAAATAAAACAGAAAAGTTTGTATTTCATTTTGATAAAAAATAGACTGTCGCGGTGACAGCCTATTCTCTGTTCCTACTCAATCCTTACCCACTCATAAGAGCTGCCTTTGTTCATAAGAATGTAAAGCTCGTCCTGATCTCCCCTCTCAATGAGATACATCGTTCCTCTTAGCTCTTTAGACGGTGGCGGAAGCTCTGATCCTTGGTGAACCCCTAGCTTCTGATGATAGTTATCATCGTTGAATTTCTTTAGCACTGGAGAACCATCAGCATTTAGCTGTCCTACGATACCAGACTCTGTTACATCCCCATCGAATCGAGAAACGTCGATTGTGTTTTCCTCGCCTGACACCGTTTGAAAGATCGATGTATCTCCATCACCTACATTTTTCGTTCGTACTCCGTGATAGCCATCAACCGAAAGGCTTGCATTCCCATATACTTTGTAGATAGAAGCACTGTCGTGCACCTGATTGTTAATCATGCGATTGCCCATGATTTTTACGTTTGAGTTATTGATGTCATAGAAAGCGGATCCTTCCTGGTAAAGATCGGTTCCTTCAATGTGGGGACTAATCATCACGACGTTCCGGCATGTTCGAAATTTAAACGCAGACGTAATATTCGACCATTCCGCGTTCACTTGAATCAAAGTCAGTTCCCCTGTATTTTGAAAAACAAACGGAATGACTTCTTCTTCATACCTATTATCACGGAGACCATTATGGGTGTAGAAATTCTCTATTACGTTTCCAGAAAGACCTCCGCTGGAAGGTACAAAATGGATGGCGTTTTTCGCGTAGTTATACACGTAAATATTTCTCATGTTCACTGAGAAAGCGTTAAATACTTCGTCCTCTGATTCCTTAATATGAAAGCCACGATAGACCGAGATCAACCTAAGGTTTTCAAATACGGAATGCGCGACTCTTTCTTGAAATTCAATTGCGTTTCGGTTCTTATGCTCATCCTGGTTCCACCCTTCATACTGAAGAGCGAGATCTCGTATATCGTTATTCGCTCCCTTCATGATAAAAATTGGAGCATTTGCCTTACTAAGGATGGTGGAGTGCGTCATACCGACGCCGTGAATTTTTTTCTGAGAAATTTCTAAGGCCTCTGATATAACATACGTTCCTGCTGGAAAGAAGAGATAGTGGCTTTCTTCCAATGCTTTCTTGATTGCAGCCGTATCATCCGTTTTTCCGTCACCAGTAGCACCGTAATCCATCACATTGATCATACTCACCTCGTTAACTTCTTCTTTCGCACCAAGTGCTACTGAAGAGGTTAACTGTCCGGGTTCTTCTTTTGGTATTAACATGACGGTTAACACCACAAGAAGTATCAGGATTGTGGAAACTATCCCCCACTTTTTCATAAGCCCCTGCCCCCTCCTATCCAGCTGTCCTCCAGTATTCCATTACTGAAATCTTCCTGATTTTAATCTTAGAGCGTCTAAAGCTCCTCTAAAGATGAGTGAGCTCCGTATTCGCTTGCTATCCTGGTTCTTTACAAAGATGCGAAGATGATGCTTGATCACCTTCCAACCCATATTTAAAAAGGCAGTTATGATCACGATTCTCTTTTGCGTTTTCCGAATCATTAAGTACGAATTTCGTACGTTATAATATGCAAAAAACGGAGCAACACTTTTAGACTGTGTAGAACTGGATACTTTATGGTGAACGATTGATTCAGGAACAAAAAGAATCTTCCATCCTTTACTCGCTGCTCGTATGTTCCAATCTGTATCTTCGTAGTAGAGGAAATAATCTTCATCAAGATAGCCAACGCTTTCGAGGATCTCGCGACGGATCATAAGACTACAACCTACGATGAATTTGACTTCCTTTTTCTTGTCGTATTGCCCTTCATCTTTCTGCTTATATCCAATGTTATGGGTCGAACCTGCATAACGGTTCAACTGCCCGCCTGCAAACCAGAGAAGGTTTGTACCAGCAAAGTAAATTTTGGAGCCAACGATTCCAACACTCTCATCAGCTTCCATTTCGTTCACGAGCGGAGTAAGTACATCAGGTTCTACGGTTGTATCATTATTTAATAGCCAGATATAGTTGTATCCATCATCGTAGGCTTTCTTCATACCAACATTGTTGCCACCCGAAAAACCTAGATTGGCTCCTGACTGTAGGAGCGTAACATCAATGTTCAGTTGCCCCGATTCGATGAAGCTCTCCAGTTGCTCGTATGACCCATCCTGGGAATGGTTATCAACCACGTATACGTGAAAAGCATCGTATCTGACCTCATCGAGTGAGAGGAGGCATTCATACGTGTCTTCATAACTATTCCAGTTTATTAGAATAATCGCTACGGTTGGACTACTTTTGATATGCATGATTAACTCCTCACTTTTTTAGCAGATATACCAGAATGAAGGGCTTTTCTCCAATCTCGCAGCGGTCCGATACCTGCTCTAATCAATTCTGTTTGACCGAGAACGCTGTACCTTGGTCTGCTAGCGATTTGCTGTGTTGGTTCACCCCTAATGATCTCCGAATTAACATCAGCAATTGCCAGGATTTCTTCAGCTAACTCATACCTTGTACAAAACCCAGTATTCGTTACATGGTAGGTTCCATAACGACCAGATTTAATAAGCTCCACGATCGTGGTCACTAGGTCGTAAGAATAAGTTGGGCAGCTGATCTGATTATCAATAACGCTCACTTGCTCGTTGCCCCTGGCATTCTCAAGGAATCGCGTGACAAAATTTTGTTGATGCTCGCTAAAGACCCATGATGTTCGGACGATATAGTAGTTTGTTAAGATATCTTTGATGTATTGTTCTGCTACTAGCTTTGTTTTACCATATACGTTGATTGGGTTCGTATCATCGAACTCCTTATACGGTTCTCTATCTTCTCCATTAAACACGTAATTTGTACTGAGCTGTACGAGTACTGCCCCACTATCTTTAATCACTTCAGCTAGGTTTTTAACAGCATATGCATTCACTTCATAAGCAAGTTCAGGGTTGCTTTCAGCTCCATCTACATTCGTTATGGCAGCACAGTTAACGATAATATCCGGATTGATTTCTTCCATTAGACCCTTCATATTCTTGTAATTCGTAATGTCTAACTCACTTCTCGTTAGCGCAATCACTTTATATGGCGCATTCTTTAAAATTCGGACAAACTCTCTCCCCACCTGACCGCCAGCTCCAATGATCACCATCTTCTTCTTCAAGATACACCCTCACTTCTATCATTTAATCAATGCTGTTTCTCTAGCAAATAGCGGACTGAAGTCAACATCTTGAACAAGAGAATTTGCTTTCGTAAGAGAAGAATGTGTACCCGCATCAGTCCAATAGCCGTCAAGAGTGTTATAAGTAAGCGATCCTCTTGCAATGTATGCATTGTTTACGTCTGTTATTTCCAGTTCTCCCCTCCTAGAAGGCTTTAGCGTATCGATAATATCGAAAACACTTGAATCATACATATATATACCTGTTACAGCGTAGTTCGATTTAGGGGCTACAGGCTTTTCTTCAATGGAGGTTATCAAGTTTCCAGTCAGCTCAGGAACCCCGAAGCGCTCTGGATCTTCAACTCTTTTGATAAGGATTTTGGCACCATGCCTTTGTTTTTTGTAGCTGTTCACGTAGCTTGCAATATTATCCTCAAAAATATTGTCACCAAGAATGACCACCATCGACTCATCATGTACGAAAGTTTTTGCAAGGCCAAGTGCTTCCGCAATGCCTCCTGCCTCATCTTGAACACGGTACGTAAAGTTAACATCGAATGTCGCACCGCTTCCAAGAAGGTTCACAACGTCTCCCATATGATCCTTACCTGTGACGATCAATATATCTTCAATACCTGCTTCCTTCAGCTTGTAGATCGAGTGATAGATCATTGGATACTTTCCAACTGGCAGTAAATGCTTGTTCGTCACTTTTGTCAATGGAAATAGTCTCGTTCCTTTTCCGCCTGCAAGAATTATTCCTTTCATGTTTCCACCTCATTCATCAAATTTTCAAGCTAATATGCTCCACGTTTCTTAATGACTGCACTAACTGTGTTTACAAGAATCTTTAAATCTAGCAAAATCGATTGATGATAGACGTAATAGAGCTCAACATCCACGCGATCAGGGTATCCTACTGCACTTCTTCCGCTAATTTGCCAGTATCCTGTTACCCCCGGTTTCACTGATAGAAAGTGCTTCTTCCGTTCTCCATACTCAGCTAGCTCATCCTCTACAACTGGACGAGGTCCTACAAGACTCATCTCCCCCTTTAGCACATTGATGAGCTGAGGAAGTTCATCAATGCTCGTACGCCTTAGAAACCGCCCTAATCTAGTAATCCTCGGATCTTCGTTTGGTTCGAGCTTGTAATTATTCGATACATACTTCCTGTAGAGGGTCCTATTTGCCTTTAGTACTTCTTCTGCATTCCACACCATAGACCGGAACTTATAGATGGTAAAAATCTTCCCGTTCTTTCCATATCGCTTTTGTTTAAAGAAAACGGGGCCCCGATCAAATAGATAGAAACAAGTGATCAAAGCTAGTAATGGTGAGAGAATAAACAGCATGAATAAGGAAAAAATAATGTCTATGAGTCTTTTCGTTGTGTGGTAACCAGGTGATAACGCAACAGGCTCTTGCCGTAGGTTTTTAATTTTTTCATTGATTTCGTAGTTGGTTTTTGACATATAATCACCTTTCCACCATCAATTGTTCTTCGTACGATCTCCCTTCGTTCTTATTAAAGAACAAAAAGGTGAACTTTTATTTAACAGGTACACATTGCTCTTCAACTTCCTCCCAAGTTACACAAATCTGTTCCATATCCTCATCAACAAGACCAGGTCCAAACTGCACCTCAACAACCTCCATATCAGATAGGGCTTTTATTCCGTGTCTTGATCCGAGGGGGATCTGAAGTACATCTCCAGCATGTACCTTCTTGATTTCATCGTTAAAAGCAAATAGTCCCTCCCCTTTAATAATCGTCCAAACTTCGCTACGTCTCTCGTGCTTTTGGTAACTCACATTTTTGCCCTCTCGTATCCCCAACCTCTTTGTCAGTACCTCTTGACCGTCAGAGAATGTCATATGATCTAGAACTCGATAAGAACCCCAGCTCTGTTCTTCATATCTTGGTCTCTGACCCAAACCTTTTATGAGCTGCTTGACGTTAGGGCTTTGCTGTTTATCCGTTACTAAAATCCCATCAGGGCTTACAGCTACTACGGCATCTTTGATGCCGAGTACTGTGACAGGAATATCGAGTTCGTTAATAATATGAGTATTTGATGAGGATGTACACATTCTTCCGTACCCTAATTGCTTAGTAGACATTTCTTCTGTCAGCGTATTCCAAGTACCAAGGTCCTTCCAAGATCCACTATATGGCACAGCCACGATACGCTTCGCTTTTTCAACCACTTCATAGTCAAAGCTATTTTTCACGAGACGATGGTACTGCTTTGAAAGCTCATCATAATGGATAGGCAGCCCCTTTTCTTCAAGCATCGAAATAATATACTCAAGCTTGAATGCAAATACTCCGCAATTCCACAGAGCCTTTTGCTCTAGTAAAGCTTCCGCTTGCTGTGCTGAAGGCTTTTCTTTGAAATGACTAACAGTAAAATAAGGTACGGTCGCTTTACTTAAATCTGGGACGATGTATCCATACTTTTCAGATGGGTACGTAGGGTTCACTCCTAGTAAAGCAAGCTCAGCGTTAGATGATGTCAAAACGTTTTCTAGCTTTTGAACTCTTTGGAAAAAGTTATCATGTACATATGGATCAACCGGTAATACGCCTACAACCTCATTCAGACTTACACCTGCGATACTATAAAGGTAAGTGGAAGCAAGGGCAATCGCCGGAAAAGTATCTCTTCGATCAGGCTCAATAATTAATGGTACTTGACCCCCTAGCTGACTTTGAATCATATCCACCTGGCTTTTGCTAGTTGCGATATACGTTGATTCCTCTAAGTTGACTGACTGAAGTTGCTTCCATACTCTTTGTACCATCGATTCTAATTGCCCTTCTTGATTCTTTAACACTTTTAAAAACTGCTTAGAACGTGATTCATTCGATAGAGGCCATAGTCGTTTTCCAGAACCTCCCGATAAGAGTACAAGCTTCATGCAACCATCCCTTTCTTCACAAGTTTTATCTATATAAGAAAATCAGATATAGCTGCTTCAAGGACACTTGTTATTCATTATAAAGAACGACACCGAGTATACATCCCAATAAAAATCTTTATAACGAACAAAATGTCATCAGTTAGTCCCATAATAATAGAGCGATTTGCTACGGCGAAATTTCTTTCGATTTAATATGACGCCGAGGAGTTTTGACCTCGCATGTTCGATCGCTTCTTTCGCCTGTAACGCTGATTCTGTATCCGTTTTTCCTGAATTCACAACGAGAATTGAGCCTTGGCAACGATTCGCTAAGATCTGAGCATCAGATACAACGAGCACTGGTGGTGTATCGACTACAACGATGTCATAGTGATGTCGGGCTTCTTTCAGAAGTGCTTCCATTTGAGGAGATGCTAATAGCTCTGAGGGGTTAGGTGGTACTGGTCCGCTTGTTAAAATATCAAGATTAGGAATATCTGTTGTAATAATCGCTGACCTAAGCGAAAGTTGACCAGTTAAAACGTTCGTCAATCCCTTATAATTATTCTTTAAGAAATAGTAGTGAACGGAAGGTTTTCTTGTATCACCATCAATAATCAATACTTTTTTGTTCTGCTGTGCCATGACGATTGCGAGATTGGTAGTTGTTGTTGTTTTTCCTTCACCAGCACTTGCTGATGTAACCATAAAGGTTTGGATTGTCTCATTTATACAAGTGAATTGGATGTTCGTTCGAATGGTACGATATTGCTCTGAAATCGGAGACTTTGGATCGAGGTAAGTGATAAGCGATTGACGTCTATCATACTTTTGCCTGTTTTGATTCAATTGTTTTGCCCCCCATCTGCTTTCTTTTCATATTTGAAGTGTGGTTCGCCTTAATATGTTTCGTATCTTTAATTACAGTAATAGAACCAAGTGAAGGAAGGTTAAGCTTTTGTTCAATATCTGCCTCTGACTTAATCGAGGTATCGAAATACTCTCTCGTAAATGCTATCCCTATGCTCACAAAGAAGCCTGCAAGTCCTGCAATAATCATATTAAGAACTGGCTGGGGCTTAACTGGACTAGGATTTTCCTTCAGTTTCGCTGGAGAAAGGACACTAATATTGTCAATCTTCATGATATCAACGACTTTTTCTTGGAAAACAGCAGCAATGGAATTTGCAACCTGTACTGCTTCGGCTGGATTCTCACTTTCTACCGAGATCACTACGACTTGAGATTCGTCTTGGTTATGAACAGATACCCTGCTAAACAACCCTTCATAGCTCGCTTCAAGCTTCTCTTCGCTGATCACTGTCTCCAAAATGATAGGACTCTTAATAATAACGTTGAACGTATTGATAAGCTCTAAATTGGTCTTAACGTTGTTAATGTCAAACGGATTCTCTGAATCAGCTTGATTCACTAAAATTTGCGTTGAAGATTGGTAAACAGGTGTAATAAAAAAGATAGATACTACTCCACTTGCCACCACAGACAGAATTGAAATGATCATAATCATCACTATATTCTTCCGTATCATTCCATAAATGTCTCTTAAATTAAGTTTCTCTTCCATAATGCCCCTCCAATAATTCGATATAGATTACTAGAACCCTAAGTTTGTTCTTTTTTAAGAACATAAGTGTGTGAGGCTAGATTAATTTAAGCATAAAACTTTGTGCCTGAATATCCGACCGTTCTTTTTAATGAACTATAATTCTATTATATTGTTTCCTATATAAAACACAAGGGGTATTTGGAATATTTGGACAAATAAATCATGGATTTGCACTTTAGCTTCTAATAAAAAAGAATAAAATCCGTCTTGAATTATTGGGATATTATGTCTATTTATTACTTCTATAAACTATTAGCCGGCACAAATTAATAGTTCTTTTAATAGTATAGATATTAATAGTAAAAATTACCAACATCTACTAAAGGAGGCTTTTGTTGGATGACTGCTATTGTGCTTTATACACAACAGGTTACTACAGGGACTAAATATACCCTCTCTTTTAAAGCAAAAACAACGAATGGTGGTTGGATTGGTGTAAGAGTCTATCTTGAAAATGACAAAGAAATTCTAAATGAATATTTTTCAGTTAACCCTAATACCAGTTCGCATGAATTTACCTTTACTCCAACTAATGATGGCAAATTAATCATCACGGACTTTAGAGGAAAGGGTCATGTGAAATTAACAGATATCACATTCGAATATGAGTCGGTACCTCCTGGTGATCCTGGTGACCCTGGCGACCCTGGTGAACCTGGCGATCCTGGCGACCCTGGTGATCCTGGCGACCCTGGTGACCCTGGTGATCCTGGTGATCCTGGCGATCCTGGCGATCCTGGCGATCCTGGCGATCCTGGCGACCCTGGTGATCCTGGCGATCCTGGCGATCCTGGCGATCCTGGCGATCCTGGCGACCCTGGTGATCCTGGCGACCCTGGTGAGTTTAGTATTAACGGAATAGTAAACGTTCGCGACTTTGGAGCGAGTGGTGATGGAGAAAAGGATGATACTGCAGCTATTAAGAATGCACTAGATGCAGGTGCTTATATTTTTTTCCCATCCGGTAAATACAAAATCAATGATTCGTTAACGCTTGATGGACAGAAGGTTATCGGGGCAGGAGTCGACCATACGACAATCTTTTCGATTGCGAACAAGCCTATCTTCAATGTAAGAGGTCAATTTGGTCAATTAAAAGACATGAGATTACAATACTCAGGCTGGGATCAGACTAATAATACGAATCGAAATGCGATCCTTTTTGTTGGAAAAAATGCCTATCACGTATTTGAAAACTTGAGGTTTGTTTCCGTTTATCGTGCATTTCACATCACGCAGGACTCTAGTGAGACGCATAACGCTTTTTCTATTATTGTAAGAAATATCTATTGTTTTGCTTATTGGAAAAACGTAATCAATATGATTCCTTCTAGAGGAGGACTATCTGGATCTTTATTTGAAAATATTTACTGCCACAATGGACTTAGAGACAAGCGTTATGAACAAATCGTTACTCCTTATGTTTTCCATAATACAGGTGAAATCACTCTTATTCAGCTTAATGCCGAATGGTCAAACCTTGAAAATGCGTTTGAATTTGATGAAGTTCGAAATGCAGTATTAATTTCTCCCCATATTGAAGGAACAGACTTATATGGCGATGCATGGTACAACCTCGGACTAAACTCTCATGTGCAAATATTAGGAAACCGAAACATTAACAACCATGTTTATTCTAACGGAGCCGTTTACAAAGTCCGTGGGGGCTCTACACTAAAATCAACAAATGTTAATGATGTAACATTATCGATTAAGTCAGGTTCTATGAGGATTGTTAACACTACTGGTGGACAAGGTAATAGCATTGAAATTGATGGTTTCAAATCTACAAACATTACTAACCTTGGAGATCGTCCAATGAATGGAAATGAGCCGGTAGTGAAGAGATACAATTACGATTTCATGTATATGAAGAACATTATTAATTAAAAAAACCAGGTCCCGCTTCGCTAGGCGGGAGACCTGGTTTTTCTATTAATCTGTATTTAGAGTAGATAGATTAATATTTTTTATAAGAATCTCTCTAATTTGGTCGATATAAGGTCTAGCTTCACCTGTATGCTTCTCTTCTGCTTCAACCTGCTTTACGAATTTCTCCAGCTCTCCCCACATCTGGTTTGAGCCTGACTTCCCTTCCATTATTGCGATACCCCTTTCGACGCTTTTCTTTTTTTCAAGATTATACCATTTAGTTGCTATACATTTATATAACTATTTAAATTTTCTCTTACAATCATTTCATAAGGCATATTTCTTATTTTGAAGGGTAAAATAATAGTGTTAGCTTATAGCATGAATATGCAAAACATGCTGTTTTCTTTTTCATAGAACGACAGCCTTTGATAAGACCACTCATGTAGAATAAAAGAAGGTCACCCTGCTTGAAACTGGATGAACTTTCCTTTGAAGGGGATGAGGCTATGTATGGCCATGAAGAAAACGATTTTGCAAAAGGAATCATTTGGGGTGTTTCAATAAGCATTCCACTGTGGATTGCGTTGCTTGGATGGGCTCAACTGATATTTTAAAAAGAGGAATCATAGATATAACGGATTCCTCTTTTTATTTTTCGTCCTATTATACTAGCTGCTCAACCCAATGTCTGAAATATTCCCCATAATAAGCTTTTGCAAACACTTCTAATATAACTATTCATCTCTACGTTTGCTTTTTTGTACATCAAACTAACGTGATGCCCCCAACTCTCGAGTTTCGAGCAAGTCTCAATGTTTTATGGTTATAGCAAAATGGTGTGACGTACATTCCTGACACCTATACTCCAAACACTTCTAGTTCTTAAATACCTCTTTCAACAAATATTCCTCCAGTTATATTTTCGAACGAATAACGAAGAAAACGTGAGAACTCCACTATGTATTCACTCCTAGTAACTTCAGAGCATAAACAGTTTATCTTCCATTAATCTTTACAATCAAACTAAAGCAGTTAAAGAAGATTACAGTATGGATTAATCTATCGATTACTAGCTTAAAGGAGTATATAAAATGAGTACGGACTGGAATTTGGTTTTTCTCATCGGACTGTGGATTTTTTTATTCTTTCAATTCGCTATCATGATCTATTTCATAAAACAGGGTATCTATTTTCTCAACCAATTTAACGTGAGTATGTTTGATAAAAAGTCTATACGAATTGGAAATCACGCACCTCTATTTCACTTAGATGACGAAAGTACTCACCTTAATTCTATGAATATATCTAACGGTAAACATACTCTCCTACTCTTCAGAAGTGCAACATGCCCTACTTACTCCGCAATGATGACAGATGTAGCACATCTCAATCAGCAGTTTGAGGCGAACTTGTTCATCGTTACACAGGAAAAATTAGAAGAGGAATCTTGCCCTAACATCCCTAATTCTTCTTACATCGTCGCTCCAGAATTATTTGAACTCTATTACATAAAAAAAGTACCGACCATTTTCATCATTGATCCAGAGGGTTACGTCGTTGCTACGGGCGACTTGAACGAACTAGACAATGTCATACGCTTAGTACCGAAAAGAAAAGCTGGCTCAATCGCACAGTAGAGACAAGGAGGATCTACATGGTACGTTCTTTCTTCACAAGAACCGCTATCCAATTCATACTCACTTCGATAGGGATCTTTCTCATCGGCTCCCTTCCCTATCTTCTTTTCAACATGGAGTCGCAGCTTGAAGTCCTCAAGATGATCGAACGGAAAGAGCTCAATAATACGCTCTTTCTATCAGATAACATCGTGATGAATGTAGGTGCGTATGTTACGAACATCATCGATACCTTCAAAGTGATCTTCTCAGGAAATGCCGATCAGTACTATGCGCGTGGTGGCGTGTGGCCGCTGTTCCCTGAGTTTTGGGAGGCCTATCTTCAGTCGATGCAATATTTGATCGCATCTCTATTCATAGCGCTCGTAGCAGCAATTCTCCTGACGATCTTAACGATGTTATTACCCACTCACAGAAGGAGATTACCGAAAGCGTTCCTTTTTGTAATGGAATCATTGCCTGATATTTTTATTATTCTCATTACCCAGATCGCGATCATTTGGATTTATAAAAAGACGGAGATCCTGTTATTTAACATTACGAGTGGGTTCGGAGAACAAGCGATTCTTCTCCCGATCCTTGTCCTCTCATTTCTCCCTGCCCTCTACATCTATAAATACTTGTTGCTATCGTTTGAAGATGAAGAGAAGCTTCTCTACGTGGAGCTTGCGCGAGGCAAGGGATTGAACCGTAGTCGCATCTTACTCATACATATTTTCAGAAATTCGATCTTCACTCTATTCAACCATTTCAAAGGCATCTTTCTTTTTGCATTAGCGAACCTTTTGATGCTCGAAGTGATCTTTGAAATAAAAGGATTTATGACCTTTATTTTTCAAAACGGGGTTCTCAATAACGAGATCGTTACGATGGGATTATTTATGGTATTCCTTCCATCGTTTCTCTTTTTTACGGTTACACAATGGTTCTTAGAAAAATCTTTTAATGTGATGGGTGATTCTTGATGAAGAAGCTGATCAAACAACCGATTGTCACTGGAGGGATCTTGTTCATCGTCCTCCTTCTCGTTGGAAGCTTTTTATATAGTGCGCTGGGTCAAGCTCCGAAACCGGAAAAGGTTCTCTACGACAGTAATGGGGATATCATTGCATTAGCCCCTTTCCCACCTTCAGCACAGTTCCCTCTCGGTAGTGACATCGATGGAAATAACTTTATGCTGAAACTTCTGGAAGGAGCGAAGTTTACGATTGGCCTGTCGATTCTCGTGGCGTTAGGAAGGATCGTTCTTTCTGCGATCGGGGGCTATTTACTGTTCTTACTCCCGGGTTCTTTTCGTAAATTTCTCGCTGGTCTCGCAGATACGTTTCACTATGCTCCTGTTACGATCTTTACGTATGTACTGATC
This sequence comes from Anaerobacillus sp. ABR4_321, assembly GCF_056158505.1. Taxonomy (NCBI): domain Bacteria; kingdom Bacillati; phylum Bacillota; class Bacilli; order Caryophanales; family Bacillaceae; genus Anaerobacillus; species Anaerobacillus sp. ABR4_321. The sequence continues at coordinate 974,201 of NZ_JBSWTK010000001.1, read as the reverse complement.
GCACCCGTCGTGATGACGTTCAGCTGGAGCTACAGTACGCCGACAAAGATCATATTCCCTATGCTCGTTCTCGTGCTCATCAGTGTCCCAGTGCTGTCGCTTTACGTACAGAAGGAGCTCGACCTCATCGCGCAAAAGGAGTTTATCGATAGCGCGAAAGTGATGGGAGGAAGTCACTTTCATATTTTCAAAGCCCATATGGCCCCGTTCTTAAATCCGAAGCTGCTGATCATTTTCATTCAGCAAGTCGGACAAGTACTGATTATCTTTGCCCACCTCGGGTTATTGAAAGTGTTCATTGGGGGGACAGACGTTAGAGTGCTTGAATATGACATTGAGACTGGAGATGCAACGACTGCTTCATTTTCTATGTCAAACGAATGGGCAGGCTTGATCGCGCAAAACTTTCAGTACGTGAACTCGTTCCCATGGATGATTCTTGCACCAGTGACGGCATTTGCGCTGACGATTCTTGCAATTAACGGCATCGTGTATGGATTGAAAGCGAGTCCGACTTATAGAAGAAAGAAGAAGAAGGCTAAAGCATCTAGTGCGAGCTATACCGTTAGTGCGGAGAGCTTTGAGTTGCGGAATTGATGATGAAGGGGATCAGGCATGTGCCTGGTCCCCTCTTTTAAATTCAACTCTTACTTTTTATGTAATTAAATGAAATAATTAGACTATTAAACCAAGGAAACGGTTCGCTATGTAAGAACATCCAACCTATAGAGGGGGAGAGTTTTAAAGGTGTTAACGATAAAAAATGATGAAAAGCAGATTAGCGATAAACTAGTTCTCCCAGCGTTTGATTTGATTATCGAAAAAGCCGAGACCGTTGCACTTCATTCCAATATGAGTGTCATTAGTGAATTGCTTAAAGGTTTCACTAGTCGTGACCCAATTTTTCATAGATCTATTCAACTAGATGGAAAGAACATTTCAAAACACAATTCTGATATTGGCGTGTCCTTCTTAAAAGGTGGCGTTTATGAACGACTAAGCGTGCTCGATAACTTTAAGTTTTTTAAAGGACTATACAATTCGAATACACGTATTGAAGATGTTCTTCACCTTGTACAGCTTGAAGATAAGAAGAATGTAAAAGTTAAAAATCTTACGTATTCAGAAGAAAGAAGGATCCAATTCGCTCGCTCCCTCTTTCAGAATCCGCTGCTGTTTATTTTTGAAGAGCCCGATCAGAATGTCGATATGGAAACGAAACGGGTATTTCTCAAACTTGTCACCTATTTAAAGCAACAGGAAAAATGTGTATTGATCCTCACCGGAAACATAGAAAGCGCGATTACACTTGCGGACATTCCATATCGACTGAATGAAAATGGATTACACGCATTAGAGGTGGATGACACCTCCTCTGAGCAGTCGGACGAAGAAGCTGAGCCGAACGTTTCACCCCCTATTCACTTTAGGAAGATTCCTGCCAAAATTGAAAAGAAGATTCTATTGTTTGATCCGACGGAAATCAACTATCTCGAGAGTTCTGGAGGTGACGTCACCATTCATGTGAACGGTGAGGAGTTCCAGGGGTTTTTCACGTTAACCGAATACGAAGAAAAGTTAGCTTCATACGGTTACTTCCGCTGCCACCGCTCGTATCTCGTAAACTTAGAGAAAGTAACTGAAGTCATCACTTGGACAAGGAATGCGTATGGCCTCATCCTCGAAGATTCATCAGAACTTCCACTGTCTAAGAATAAAATGGCGACATTAAAAGAGATTCTCGGCATTTAACGTGTTCCATTCGGATAAAAATAGACACCACTCATCCCTACCAATGCTCCATTTAACCTTTTCAGCCTCCGTTTGACGGGATTTTAATGCCTCCTTATCAGTCGTTCTGTAATCTTAGGTTACAAACAACGAGGAGGTATGATGTTGGAGAATATCATAGAAGTACGTTCAATGATGAAAGCATTTGGTAATCAGGTAGCATTAAATGAAGTGGATTTCTCAGTAAAGAAAAAAGAAATCTTTGGATTTCTAGGGCCAAGCGGTTCTGGAAAAACGACGACGATTAAAATTTTGACGGATCAACTTTCACCTACAGATGGTGAAGCTACTGTATTCGGTATCAGCACCAATCGAATAACGAAGGAAGGTGCTCATCGCAGAATCGGAATTCTAACCGATAATAGCGGTCTGTATAATCGACTATCGATCTACGACAACCTTAATTTGTACTGCGATCTTTATGGGGTTCCACATGCTCGTATCACTGACGTGTTAGAAATCGTAAATTTACAAGATGAGCAGAAGAAACTTGTTTCCCGTCTTTCAAAGGGTATGCTGCAACGCGTTCTTCTTGCGAGAGCCCTTTTGCATAAACCGGACCTTCTTTTTTTAGATGAGCCGACTTCAGCCCTTGATCCTGCTAACTCGAGACATATTTACCGTGGCTTGCGTGAGCTGAATAACGAAGGAACAACGATCTTTTTGACGACGCACGACATGAGTGAAGCAGAGTTACTTTGCGATCGAGTCGCGTTTCTTCATGAAGGGAAGATTCAGTTACTCGATGAACCGAAGAAGATAAAAAGACAGTTCTCAGATTCAACGATTACGGTGGAGTTAAACGATGGAAGGAAAGTTGTTATAAAGAATGGGCCGGAAGATGCTGAACGAATGCATCAGTATATGTCGAGCAGCCAGGTCGCCTCGATTTATTCAAACGAACCTACGTTAGGAGACATCTTCATCAACGTGACAGGGAGGGAATTGGTATGACTTTTTCAATGAGGCGCGCGTATGCGATCTTCCAAAAAGATGTCAAAGATTTAACGAAAAATTTATTCGTCATCACGACCGCACTTTTACCGCTAATATTAGCCGTTTTCTACGGTACATCTGATCTTATATCGATCGAAACTCACTACACCGTGATCAACCTTACGTTCGCTGCAGTAGCCGTCTTTATTCAGAGTGCTTTGATCGCTGAAGAGAAGGAGAAGAATACGTTAAGAGGACTCATGCTTTCCCCTGCCACACTATCAGAGATTCTGGGTGGCAAAAGCGCGCTAACGTTCCTTTTTACAATCGCGACGATCGTTGTTTGTTCCTTCATTACTGGGTATGAGCCTTCGAATCTAGTTGTAGTAGGATTTGCTATTCTTCTTTCCACGGTGTTTTATATTGCGCTGGGTACGCTTGTGGGATTGCTATCGAAGTCCGTCATGGAAGCCTCGGTGATGGTGCTGCCGGTGATGTTTATTTTCGGATTCGGGTCGGTCCTGCAATCCTTCGCGGACAAATATGCGATTCTAGCATTTATCGAATATATGCCGAATGTGCAGCTTATCGAGTTAGCGAACAAAGTGGAGAATGGTGTAGGTATGACTGAATTCTTGCTATCGTTATTCGTCATCGCAGGTTGGGCGGTTGTTACCGGCATATGCGTAGTCATAATGTATAAGAAAAGAGCTTTGGATGATTAGAAATTATGAAGAGCGAGGGTCAAGCACTGACCCCCGCTCTTTTTCATTTATTCATAAACCATTCGATAAAAAGAATATATCCTGCAAAAACAGCAAGTGCAAACCATAGGAACCAATCTGGTACGTACTCCCATCCAAACATCGTTTACCTCCAAATGAAAACATTTGTGGAAGATTGTTGTGACGTCTTATTCATTATAAGCCTTATACCAATGATATGGCTGAATCTCCTGCAGCGTCTTATATATGAGCTCGCCTTCAGGATGATAAACAGCAGCTTTTACCTCACTTCCCCAATAAAAAAGCCGCTCCTGACATACGCCGCAGGGAGTGAGAATTGTATACGGAGCGTTCTCATCTTCTCGAACTACACAAATCGTATGCGTAACCTTTGTTTCTAGCTTGTGAGCTTCTAAAATCGCTCCAGTTTCAATACATAGTTCTGTTGATGCATTGATGACTTCTGGCGATACGCTTGTTAGGATTTGGCCGTCACTCGTATACATAGCCGACGCTCCTCCCCAGCCTGAGGGATATCTCTTTTCGATTAAGTTTACCGCTTCGTCGTAAAGTTGTTGTTCGATGTTCATAATACCCCTCCATCGCTTTTCTAATTCGTATGCGCTAGCTGAGAATAACTCCGTTCCGCTCTTAAAAGTACGAGAGTCATCAGGACACCAATAAGCGCTAATCCTCCAAAGAATAAGTACACAACGAAAATATTAAAGAAATCATACAGATACCCGCCAACAAACGTACAAAACCAGTTTCCGATTCCATTCCCAACTGCAGCATATAACGTTACGGCAGTTGCATCCATATTGATTGGAGCGATTTCCTTAACATACTGAAGACCAGCTGGAATAAATAAGCCTAGGGAGAACCCTTGAATGATCGTCGTTGCGTAGATAATCGTTAAGCTTGGTTCAAAGAAATAAAGCACCCATCTTAGCATGGAAGCTATTCCAGCAAATAATACTACCATAAGTAAGCCATACCGCTGAATCCATTTTCCTGAGATTCGCATGAACGGAATCTCGAGTAGAACTGCGAGCATAAACGCGAGTCCGATCCCTGCATACGTCCCTCCGCTATCTTCAACAAACAATCCAAAGTACGTATTATTTGATAAGTTCGGTCCGAAGATCATGAATGTCACGATGAGAAACAGAAGAAACTTTCGATAGACTAGTAGCTTTCTCATTCCATTCTTTAGGTCCACTTTCTTCGTCTGACGCTCACTCGGTGAACGCCATGCGAGGATAGAAGCTAGCGTAAGAGAAATCAAGAATGCGTAAAAGATAACCCCTGGTCCTAAGACTGACTCTGATAGTTTTCCCATAATGAAAACGGCTAGACCGAAGCCTAGCGAGCCAAACAGCCGTATGTTTCCATAGTTATAGTTCACCTTACCCGTGTACTTTAAGGTAATACTGTCTGAAACGGGAATGATCGCACTCTGAAAGATTGCGACGACGATAGCGATCACGAGAAACCAGTAAAAGCCATCAAAAACAAGGTATCCCATTCCGGCGATACCCGTTAAGAGTGCTGTTAAGGTGAGGACTCGAGTAGGTGACTGCGTGGCGTCACACACCATCCCCCATATTGGTTGAAAGAAAATCATGATGATCGGTCCGAGTGACATGATCATGCCGATTTGCGAACCATTCAGATTTTCTACTTGTTTTAAATAGACGCTCAACAACGGAAATAAGCTTCCCACCCCGAAAAAGGCGAGTAAGTAGAATCCTTGTAGCGTAAGTATATTTTTCTTTGCCTCCTGCATCGTGCACCTCCGTAATGAGCTACCTTATATTGTAAGCCCATCTTGGAAATAGTCAATAGCGGGGGGCAGGAAGGTGCCTAGCTCCTCGTTAAAAAATATAAAAACCACACTGCATGGTTCTGTTCATCCGCCGCTGCTCGCTTAAAGACCTCCTTGATATAGGGATCCTGCGTTTGATCCGCGATGTCGAGGTAAAAGTCGACAGCTTTTTGCTCATCTTCAATTGAGTACTTTAATCCAGAAATGTAAGCAGTCGGACACTCTTCGATTAATTGCGGTGAATGCTGTTGTCCCGTTAACTGTGTATAGATGTTTGTGAACGCTTGATAATGATTGATTTCATCTTGTCGAATCTCTAGAATTTGATTCCTCACCTTTTCATTCGGTGACAGTTGAGCGAGTATGTCATAACACTGAATGGCGCTATACTCTCCATTGATGGCAGTCGCGATATCCTCAACAAGTGTACGGTATACGTGATGCATGCTGTTCTCTCCCTTATTGTAGACACAAGATAGAACAGTATATGTGGGAAGCCTATTAAATAGTGAAAAAAGCAGGCATGGGAAAAACATTTCCCCTGCCTGCTCCCACTATTAAACAATTTATTCTTCCACCGTCTTTAAGAAAACTTTGTTAGAGAAACCGCCTCGTTCTTTCTTCTTTTCCTCTCTTGCAACTTCTATATCCTCATACGTTTTTCCATGAACACCCGTTAAAGCACGAATCACTTCCACCACATCCCCAAGTTCTGAGATCGCCTCTACATCTGAACTCGCCTCAATATACTCGTTCACTTCCTCAAGAAGCTTTCTTCTCAGCTCTATCTTGAATGCTTCGTCAGATAGCATGATAGCATCATAGGTTTTTCCATTCTCTGAAATGATTTCAGGAATTCGATCTCGGACTAGCTTATTGTATTCCGGCATGTTTCTTCTCCTGAACGACCTTATGAAACAGATCTGTTAATGGGCCAGAGCAAATTGTCACCCCGCTCGTATGGTAAAACGAACTTGAAGTCACAGGATCCTTTATCTCCTCTCCAGAGTAAAGATAGACAGGAATACCGAGACCAAGCGCGATGCCAATCTCGATGTGCGTCCCTTTCCCACCAGGGAGAAGTGCGATAAGAAAATCGGACTCTTTCACTGCGTCGAGTTCTGAAGTGCCTATTCTCCCAAGTTCCTCAAACGTTGTCGCTCTCTCATTCTTCGTCCAATCATATGTATGTGTGTACCCTTCATTCTTTAATAAATCACGAAGCTCTTGAACTTGCGCTTTGTTTTGAAAACTTGATGCGATATAGAATTTCATTGTCCTTCTCCTCACCTTTCCTTCATATCTATCCTGATTTTACAGCAAACTGCTTGTTCATTTCCTTTTTTAGCTTCCTTTCCATCCTCTCTTCATACATCGGTGACTTCTTCATCTTCTTCACCCGCATCTTCCCGATTACATATCGAACAGACTCATTTTTCGTGATGAGCGGCTTCGCTTCAGGCATTTTTGTAAGGTCTACAAACCACGCGAATGCCATGAGTGCGATGATGTTTTCTTCAATCTTCTCTTCATCAGGCGCTTCTCCTCCGCCAAAACCAAAGATTCCACCTAAATTTGCGAGAATCTCAAGGAATAGTTCCACGTGCCATTTCCTCCCTCTCTTCTACTCTTATTTTTATATACGGACCATCTAGGTCATTTGTTTCATAAAGGGAGAAAGAGCATTGAAGCTTTGTTTAAACAATTCATTTCCGAGGTATACTCATGTGAATTGTTTTCCTTTCCAACCATTTCATTTATTGAGATGGTTGGCATCCTACAGCTTAAAAAGGAGTGACGTGATGAGTATTCAAAAGAGTGCAGAGAGTTCGAGTCTTGCAGAAGTGATCGACCGCATCCTTGATAAAGGCATTGTCATCGATGCATTCGCGCGTGTTTCGCTCGTTGGGATCGAGATTCTTACGGTTGAGGCAAGGGTAGTTATCGCAAGTGTCGATACGTGGTTACGTTACGCGGAAGCCGTCGGACTACTTCGAGATGACGTTCAGGAAGATGGTCTTCTTCAGCAATCAAACGAGCGCGCACAGTTTAGCATGTAGTACCTTGTAATCATTTTTCGGAAAATTGAGTAATTCGTACCACGGAGGGGGTATCTCATGAGTAAACCCTTTGGAAAAGCGCTAGATAAAGTCACGGAAAAAGTCGTCGAACATACGCCTGAGCACATTAAAGAAAAGGTAAAGAACACGGTTCAAGATCATGCACATGAAACGTTTAAGGAAAACGTACAGGAAGGTGTTCAATCGAAGGTAAATCAGGCGTCTGAACAGCTTCAAAGCACAAAAGAAGAGAATGCTTCCAAGGTTCACAGCACAGCAGAGAAAGCGAAAGAAAAAGTGCAGGACGCTCTTCTCTCTGTAAAAGAAAAGGTGTCGACGGCAAAGGAAGCTGGTGAGGCATTTCAAGAGGAAGTCTCCTCTTCTCGAGAAAGTAAAACGATTAAAGGCGTGCATGACATCAAGAGTTCAACAAACATCAAAAGCTCTACGAATATCAAAAGTTACCAGAACATTAAAACATCCAAAGACATCAAAACGATCAGTTCGTAACTACTGAAAGGAGAGAACATCATGGCTATTCAAAAAAGCGCAGAAAGTTCAAGTCTTGCAGAGGTAATCGACCGCATCCTCGATAAAGGAATCGTTATCGATGCGTTCGCAAGAGTTTCAGTTGTAGGAATTGAAATTTTAACAGTTGAAGCACGTGTCGTCATTGCAAGTGTGGATACTTGGTTACGTTACGCGGAGGCCGTTGGGTTACTTCGTGACGACGTACAAGAGAATGGACTAGCGAATCAGCAGAACGAACGTAGCCCTCAATTTAGTATTTAATTCAAACCGGGATTGGTGTCTTAAGAAGGCACCTTTCCCTTCCATTACGTTTGCAGGAGGCCACTATGGAAATTAAACAGATCATGGGCAATGTTGCCGAGTTTCTTAATGAAAACGTTGCTCCCGTTCATAAGATTACCTCAGTTGAGGCGAATGAAAACGAAGGCTGGAGAGTTACGGCTGAAGTCATTGAAGAAAAAGAATATATGAAGCGATATGCAAAGGATGAATTGGTCGGCTCATACGATGTCCTTTTAAATGAAAACAAAGAAGTCACGTCGTTCAAACGCCGAGACGTTCGTTATCGCAGTGCGATCGGCGAGGAAGCATAGCGAGATCAGGAGGTCGACACGATGTCAGTTTTAACCCAAAAGATGAAAAAAGATAAACATGCATTACTTGAAGACGACGCAACTAAGAAGCTTATCGACCGCTCGCTAACCTACATTGAAGCAGGGTACCCTGTTCATTTCACCGGTCCATCAGGGGTTGGGAAGACAACGGTTGCACTTGCACTAGCCAAGAGACGAAAGCGTCCTGTCATGCTGATGCATGGCAATCACGAGTTGAACAATCGCGACTTAATTGGGAATTTCACGGGTTATTCAAGTAAAACCGTGATCGATCAGTACGTTCGCTCAGTCTATAAAAAGGATGAAAACGTTTCTGAAAAGTGGCGGAACGGGCGGTTACTTGAAGCGGTGAAGAACGGGTACACGCTCGTATACGATGAGTTCACTCGCTCAAAGCCGTCGACGAACAATCTTTTTCTATCCATTTTAGAAGAAGGCGTGCTCCCTCTATACGGTACAAAAGCAACTGAACCCTTCGTTCGTGTTCACCCAAAGTTTGCGGTTATCTTCACGAGCAACCCTGCAGAATATGCAGGCGTTTATGAGACGCAGGATGCGCTGCGCGATCGCTTGATTACGATCAACATGACGTTAAATGATACTGACAAAGAGGCTCGCATTCTTGAGAATAAATTCGATCTTTCTTCAGATGAAGCGAAAGCGATCACCTCTCTTGTGCATCAAATTCGGAGCCACTACTCAAATGAAAACCACGGGCCAAGCATACGCGCCTCTCTTATGATCGCACGTCTAACAGAGGAAGCAGACATTCCAATTCAAGGGAAGCACCCAGAATTCCAACGCTTATGCATCGATATTTTAGCAGATGGGTTGAGTCGGGAATTGGATTCTGAGAATCCGATCGCTGATGCGGAAGATCAAATCGTAGAGGCATGCAGCAATATGAGACACCAGTCGTAAAGGAGCGGTTTAAGAATGAGCCAAGACACAGGCATTTATATTTTTTGTGCGATTCAAACAGAGAAGAAACAGCAATTCGGCGCAGTGACGATCGAAGGCGTCGATCATGAAACGTTTACGATTCACTATCAAGACGCTGCCATGGTTGCAGCGGAAGTACCGATGAAAATTTATCATCCGAAGAAAGACAATCTGATGATGCATCAGAGTACCGTTTCTCGTGTGATGGAAGAAAGCGATACGGTCCTTCCGATCAGCTTCGGGAACGTTTTTCATTCAGAGGAAGATGTAAAAGTCCTTCTCGAAAACCTTTACCCTCAATTCGAAAAGCTTTTTCCTGCCATCAAAGGGAAGATTGAAGTTGGGCTAAAAGTAATCGGCAAGAGCGAATGGCTCGAATCAAGAGTGAACGAAAATCCAGAGGTTGAAAAGATGGCTTCAAATGTAAAAGGAAAATCCGAAGCGGCTGGCTACTACGAACGAATTCAGCTCGGTGGAATGGCGCAGAAGCTTTTTGCTTCCCTTGAACAAGAAATCAAAGAAGACATTTTTAACCCATTAGATGAAACGGCTGAAGCCTCAAAAGCAAATGATCCGATTGGAGAAAAGATGTTATTGAACGCTTCGTTCCTCGTTGACCGGGAGAAAGAGGAAGCATTCGATGCAGTGGTCAATGAGGCGCATGAAAAGTGGAAAGACAAAGTTGAGTTTCGTTATACCGGGCCTTGGCCTGCCTACAACTTCGTCAATATTCGCTTGAAGGTTGAAGAAGGTGCATGATCCATAAACTGGTGACCTCACCCATCAACCTTGTGATCAAAGTCGGTGAGAAAATAAAAGAAGAAGCAGACAAAGAACTATACGACCTGCCTACGATTCAGCAAAAGCTGATTCAGCTGCAGATGATGTACGAGCTAGGCGAAATTCCTGAAGAAGCGTATGAAGAAAAAGAAGAAGAGCTGCTCCTACGTTACGAGACAGCGAAGCGTTTAGAAATGGAACAGTGGGAAGAATTAACGAAAAAGAAATGAGGGTAATCGATGAGTCTTCTCTATTTATATAGCTTTATTCCAACAAGTGAATCTAACCAGCCGCTCCCCTCTTTAAAAGGATTCGATGGTGATCGCGAACTATATATGATCTCGATCAGTGACGTGACCGCAATCGTGTGTGATGTCGCGGCGTCTGAAGAAACGATAAAAGATAAGATGGATCAAGATGTAACGTGGCTTCAGGAAAAAGCGTTCCACCACCATGAAACCGTGCTGCAGCTTACCAAAGTCTATACGTTAATTCCGTTAAAATTTTGTACACTGTATAAATCAGAAGACAGTTTGCGAAACACCGTCGAAAGCAACCAGGAAAAGCTGCGGGAAACTTTCTCCCTATTAGAAGGCAATGAAGAATGGAACGTGAAGATCTACTGCGATGATGAAGTGCTGCGAAAGCAAATTAGCGAACAAAGTCCTTCTATACAAGCAAAACGAGAAGAAATCGAGGCGCTTTCGCCAGGGAAAAAGTTTTTCGAGCGTAAGAAAATGGATCAGTACATTGAGCAGGAGCTTGAGAATGAAAAAACCTCATTCTGTGAAGGAATTCATGAAGCGTTAAAAACACATTCGATCTTAGGAAACATCAAGAAAAACTGGAACAAAGACGTGACGGGACGACAAGAAAAAATGGCTTGGAACAGCGTATTTCTCCTTCCCCAAGATGAGGTGGAAGCCTTCATTAACACGTTTAAAGAATATGAAGAGAAATTCACCGCCTCAGGGTGGCAATTCGAGGCCTCAGGTCCTTGGCCTGCCTATCATTTCTCTAGTTTCACTTCATCATAAAAAAGGGAGGATGCGCCATGCCTGTGAAAGAGTCCCTCGAAAACAAAGACATTGCACTTATCGATATTCTAGACGTGATACTCGACAAGGGCGTTGCCATAAAGGGCGATTTACTTATATCCATTGCGGGCGTTGATCTCGTGTACTTAGATTTACGAGTGTTGATTTCATCTGTTGAAACGCTTGTCGAGCAGCAGGTGGATGCAACACTTACTTCAGAGCGATTAGATGAAGAAAGGGAGGATTTGATTCATGCAACTGGCCAATTCGACAGATGGAAGGATTAATATCGATCAAGAAAATGCTGAAAAAGGATTAGCTCAGCTTGTTCTCACGGTAATCGAGTTACTAAGGCAAATCGTTGAACGAAATGCGATGAGGCGCGTCGAAGGCGGTTCCCTTACCGATGAGCAAGTTGAAAACCTCGGCGTTGCTCTTATGACGTTAGAAGAAAAAATGGAAGAGTTACGTGATGTATTCGGTCTTGAAGCGGAAGACCTGAACATCGATCTCGGTCCACTAGGAAGCTTGCTTTGATATTCATGGAGATGTGGAGGTGTCACGATGGGAGTTGAACACCCGGTACAATCGAATACGATTGTCGATGTATTAGAAAAAGTGTTGGACAAAGGCGTCGTTGTTGCTGGCGATATCCGCGTTGGAATTGCGGATGTCGAGCTTTTAACAATTAAAATTCGTTTGATCGTTTCCTCGGTTGATAAAGCGAAGGAAATCGGAATGGATTGGTGGGAAAACGATCCTTACTTAAGCTCGAAGGCAGCCGACCAGAACACGAAGGCGCTTGAGGAGGAAAATAAAAAGTTGCATGAAAGACTCGAACAGCTTGAAAGAAGACTTGAAACGAGCGAGGCGAAACCACGATACTAGCCGTTAACTTGAAGGGAGAATATAATTATGAGCGTTGAAACAGCTGCTACAACTGAAAAAGACAGTGTTCTTGAATTTTTCGTACAAGCATCGAACAAGCACGACTTCTCTTTAGACATCACGTTGAATCTAAAGGGCGCAATGGTGACAGGCACCCTTGTTTCTGCAGGTGAGTACTTTTCGACACTAAGTGAATCGTTTGAAGATGAAGGTGACGTTTCTCAGAAGCTAAGTGAAGAATTAACGAAGGCGGGGGAAGCTGTTGAAGGCAGCAGTGTTCCGGATGCACAGTTCATTCATTTGAAAAATGCGAGGGTGTATTGCGGAGATACGAAACCCACTCCATCAAAAGGAAGCATCCTATGGAGAGGCAAACTCACGGAAGTCGATGGCTTCTTTCTTGGAAGAATTTCAGAATCGAAGTCAAAGGATCAGCAGAATGGGTGAAGTGTCAGCGGTGCCGGAATGGGAGCTAGCCCCACTCCGGCACCACTACTTTACAACTTCCCTTTTTCATAATCTTCTTTCCACACCTCATCTGGTACTAACCTTCCACCAGTCGCCCACACGACATGTGTCCCTTTCCCGCTACCTTGTTTCGCTACATGAACAGGACCTATCATCCCTGCTAGTGCGGATGGCTCGAGCTTGATTCCTTCTGCGTTATAGAGCATATGCAGGAGGCGGTACAGCCTCTCATCCTCAATCGTATACACACCATCAATATATGTCTTCACCCGCTGACCTACATACTTCGATGGGCGACCCACTGCAAGGCCGTCTGCAGCTGTCAGGTTGTCGATGCCAAAGTCTTGCACACATACCTTGTCGTGCTGGTTCGTCATTAACCCGATCAGCATTGAAGGTGAATGCGTCGGCTCTGCGAAGTAGCAATGTACGTGATCACCGAAGACTTGATTGAGTCCAAAGGCGATGCCGCCAGGTCCTCCACCTACACCGCATGGGAGATAAACCGTTAACGGGTTATTTTCATTAACCTGTATGTTCCGTTCATCTAACTGCTTCTTCAAGCGTAATGCAGCTACTGCATACCCCATGAAGAGATCTTTCGAATTTTCATCATCGACATAGTAGCAGGTGAGCTTTTCTTCACACTGCACCCTACCTGCATCGACCGCAACACTAAAGTCTCCTTCGTGCTCGATTACGGTTGCACCTTTTTCTCGCAGTAAATCTTTCTTCCATTGCTTTGCATCACTCGACATATGTACCGTAACGTTGAATCCAAGTTTTGCAGATAGAATGCCGATACTAAGGCCAAGGTTTCCCGTCGAACCTACCATGATCGAAAAGGCTGAAAAGAACTCTTTAAACTTTTTGTCAGCTAGCACACTATAGTCATCGTTTTTCGATAAGATGTTATGACCGAGTGCGAGCTTCTCTGCCTGTTTGATCACTTCATGAAAGCCTCCTCTCGCTTTAATGCTTCCTGCGATGGGAAGGCGGTCATCTTGTTTGAGTAGGAGCTTCCCATTTAATGTTGCGCCGTACTCCTTTTCAAGTGCCGTTTTCATTTCGTCGATCTCGGTTAAAGGCGATTCGATCACGCCATCCGTTTCAGGGAATACCTTTTTAAAATAAGGTTCAAATCGTTTGAAGCGCGCCTCTGCTTCTTTGATGTCCTCGAGTGTTAAATCAAGTCCGGAAGGTGAGGAATCTTTGCTAGGATTTTGCCAGAAGACTTCTTTATATTGGATAAGGTCGTTCAATAATGGGTATTCTGCTTTCCATAATGTTAGAGATTTTCCTGCAATGTTCATAAAAACTAGTTCCTCCTTTGTTGAATTTTCAAGAGGTTGATAGGTATATCCCTTAGCCCTCTCCTTAACCATTCCATCATATTCCTCTTTCTACACTTACTTCTTATCCCCTGTCCTTCCCTTTCACTAATAAACATAAAAAAAGAGAACCAGATAAATTTCTAGTTCTCTTGGACGTTACTATTCTTTCACCAGACCTCTCAGTTCATCTACTACACTTTCTTCCACGACATTATTTCCACCAAGTATTGTAAAGTAACGGGTTTCATGAGTCGTAAAGTAGTTTTTAACTGAAGATTCAAGTTGAGATTTAGGCGTTAATAGTAATGGTTGACTGCTTTTTGCAGCATAAATAGAACCTGTTAACGCATCGGCGAAGCCTTCCCCTGTTGCCACGGTAGCAAAGTTCTTTTTCAAGTTAAATTCATTTGCCACAGCTATAGAAGTAGCGTATCGATTTTCGCCAGCAATTCTAGTAGGGTTTGGCAGTTGGTTTTCTAGGACGTTTTTACTGATTACACTTTCGCCACCAATTACATACGTATCTTCAAAGTTTTTCAATGCTTTTTTAGTAGCTTCCGGTACTTCGTTTGTTTTTGTTAATAGAATCGGCATCTTATTCTTTGCAGCTACAGGTGCAATCGATAGTGCATCTGGGTAATTCCCTCCATAAGTTATGACAGCCGTATCTGACTCTGGAAGCTCTTTCGCAACTGCGGCTGCTGTTTCATAACGATTTGCACCTGCAATTCGCTCCACGATTAAGTTCAGGTCCTCTCGTAAATAATTCTCCACCTTATTAGAAACTACATTTTCACCGCCAATGATTGTAACCTTATCTATTTCTTGGTCTATCAATACATCTTCTGTAATGCTAGGAAGTTTGTTCTCTTTTGTTAAAAGGATCGCAGCATCAAGGTGGTAAGCAAGCGGCGCTGCTGAAAGAGCATCAGCAAAGTCTGTACCTGTTGTTAATACTGCGTTTCTAGGAGAATTCCAATATCCACTTTCATATCGCTGTAGATAAGCCACTAACGCTGCTGTATCATAACGATCCTGGCCATAGACCCGATCAAACCATGGCTCTTCTGCTTCTATTTCCGTCCCATACAACAAGTAGTTCTCATCATTATTTACATTTGCTTGGTCAGATATCTTTATATAATGGACGCCTGGTTGAAGTTTAAATACACCAAAGAAATTAGAGTTCTCTGTAAAAAAACGGTTCGGTTCTATTTTGTTTTTACTATCATCATAGAACGCTACTTCGAAATCCATTTTATTGGTAGGGTAATTTTCATTCTGAAGCGTAAATAAATATTCGATCGCCTGATCTCAACTCACTTCTAGCTTATAAAAATCTTCATCATGATCTGTAAAGGTCCCTATGTATTTAGCATCTAGAGGAGGAATTTCATTTGCTTGTTCAAAAGAATCGTTTGGCTCTTGTTCATTTGTGTAGTCTTTACTACTTGCAGCTTCTAGGGAGGTAACTTGCTGTTTTGCAAACTTTACCTCTTCATCCTGGTTGCCTACAGCATATGTAGACGGGCTTACTAGTAAACTTACAACTAAAATTAATGCGAACAACGTACTAACTGTTTTTCTCACTACATCCATTCCTTTCAAAGTGTTTTTTTCCAGTAATTAACTACTAGTCCACTATACTACACCTATTTTGTAATGTAAATGTAACAATTGTAATATTGTTACATTTTTTTGATGTTGTGCACTTTTTAATGGTTCATGAATCTAACAAAAAACGAGTATCCCAATAGACGGGACACTCGTTATCTATCAATCTATTCTTTTGCTCAACAATTGTTACTCAAACAAACTCCAAATATCATCTTCTACAGTTTCACTAATAGCGTTTGTTCCACCGAGCAATCTAAAATAAAATGTTTCGTTGTCCACAAAGTACTGTTCGACTTTTGGATCAAGATTTTTCTTAGGAGTCAGGAGAAGAGGCTCGTTCAACGTTGCTGCATAAACAGAGCCCGAGAGCGCATCTGCAAAGTTGCTTCCAGTCGCAAGGACTGCAAACCCACGATCAAGCTCAAATGCTTCTGCCACTGCAACCGAGGTGCCGTAGCGGTCTTCCCCTGAAATACGCTCTGCGTCAGGAAGATTCTTCAAAACTTCATCACTGATCACTGCTTTCCCTCCAACTACGATACTTGAATCATAATTTCGGAGTGCCTTTGTTGTTGCTGAAGGGATGCTATTCTTCTCAGTTAATAGTATCGGCATCATGTTCTGAGCAGCAACTGGCGCAATTGATAGAGCATCAGGGAAGTTCTTTCCGTCTACAACAACCGCCGGACCTCCTGCGAAAGGAAGCTCATTCGCAATCTTTTCAGCCGTTTCGTAGCGATTCTTACCACTAATACGAACAACATCAAGCCCTAATTCTTCCTCAAGGTATTCTTCTACCTGCTTCGAAATAACACTTGTACCACCAATAATTGTAACATGAGACGTGTCTAACAAATCCATTGCAATCTCCGTATAAGCTGGCAATGAATTCTTGCCTGTTAATAGAATTGGTGCATCCATCGAATAAGCAAGTGGCGCAGCCGCTAGCGCATCAGGAAAATCATTTCCAGTCGCAAGTACCACGTTCTCATTCGAATAGCCTCCATGTGAACGAATCGCGATCTTAGCAGCTGTGTGATAACGATCATCTCCGTGAATACGTTGAACGTAAGTTTCTTGCTCAAAGATATAGGCATTAAACCAATATTCTTCTCCATTTGTAAGGTTCGCTAGGTCTGAAGCCTCGAGATAATAAACGCCTGGCTCTAGTGTGATCCCAGATAAGTACCCTTCCTCATCGGATACTTCAAAGTCACCCTCGAGTTCTTCCATGTCCTGATTGTAGAGATTTACATTTAGCTCCATTTCAGTACCATTTTCTTCATTAGTGTAAAGAGAAATAACGAAATCTACTTCTTTATTACCGGTAATTTCTACTTTGTAGAAATCTTTATCTTGATCTGTAAATGTTCCCGTTACATAGTCATCGATCTCAATCGCGTTTGCTTGATCAAAGGTATCGTTCGGCTCTTCTTCTTCATACATACCATAATCATTGTATCCCTGTAGTTCGACAGTTTGTTCAAGCTGCTTTTCTTTCTGAAGCTTTGTCACACTTTCTACCTCTAGCTTTTCACTTGCTGCTGAAGCAGCCGGGCTTGCTATCAAACTAGCAGCCACAATAACAGACGAC
This sequence comes from Anaerobacillus sp. ABR4_321, assembly GCF_056158505.1. NCBI lineage: Bacteria > Bacillati > Bacillota > Bacilli > Caryophanales > Bacillaceae > Anaerobacillus > Anaerobacillus sp. ABR4_321. Next base: position 957,056 of record NZ_JBSWTK010000001.1, on the reverse strand, counting down.
ATCATACATAGAACTTTCTTCACTGCATTCATTCCCCCGAATTAGTTGTTTTTTGGAGATTTAAAGAAAAAAAGTACGCCTATTTCCCGGCAGCTTCACCTTCCATTTCCTATTGCTAAGAGGATTATATACGAGATTCCAAATAATTACTATCTCTTTTTTTCGATAAATTTCACCAATTGAAAAAGCACCTAAATCAGGTGCTTTTTTGATTTGTAAAACTCCAATGATTTGATAAATAGGCAGCGAATCTCTTAATGAGCCCGTTTAGCCCCAAGGTATCTCGGTGACCAATAGCTTGAATCCAAACTACTGATCGTAACGCCTGTTGAAGAACCTGCATGGATAAACTTGTTGTTTCCGATGTAGATGCCGCCGTGCGACGCACCAGGCTTATAGGTTTCAAAAAACACGATGTCCCCTACAGATGGGCTGCTGACTGGCGTTGTCACATTCCACATCTGTGCCATTGTACGCGGCAAAGAAACTCCCTGCTTTTTGAATACGTAAACGAGAAAGCCACTGCAATCGAAACCAGACTGCGGCGTATTGCCTCCCCACGTATAAGGAACACCAATAAACTCAGAAGCATCTGCGATTAGGTCCATCACACTGAACGAACCGCTGTCGGAACTTCCAGTACCACCGCCGTCGTACGAAGTTCCTTGCTTAAGTTTCTCCCATGTTGATGAATCTACTATTCCATTAGCTGTTAGCTTATTACGAGATTGGAACGTCTTCACTGCTCGCTCTGTAATCGGACCGAAAGCGCCGTCTAACCCACCGTTATAGTAGCCGAGTGCTTTTAGCTTCGATTGGAGTTCAACAACAAGCTCCCCTTTTGATCCAACTTTTAAGACATCGTCATTAGAGGAGTCTTGTGCTGGTGGGTTAACGACTGAACCGCTCGAACTAAGCACATCAAGGGTCTCCTTCGTTGCTGTTCCAGTAACGGTAAGCCCTTTCGCTCGTTGGAAATCCTTTACCGCCTTTTCAGTAACGGGACCAAAGTATCCTGTTACACCAACATGAAACGTTCCTGCTGTTTTCAAATCCTGCTGAAGTTTTGAAACGTTTTCACCTCTTGAACCTATTTTCATAACTGGTTCAGTTTTCTTCGTTCCGCCTCGAGACTTTAACGCATCAAGTGTGGCATCATCTGCAACACCCGTTACCTTAAGGCCAACTACGCTTTGGAATTCTTTCACTGCTTTTTCAGTAATCGAACCAAAGATGCCATCGACGTTGTAGTTATAATAGCCGCGATCCTTAAGACCCTGCTGCAGTGCAGTGACTGCACTCCCCCTTGCACCGATGGTGAGGCCAGTCGCACTCTCTTCTTTCTTCTCTTGAACTGCTGCTGCGCCCGAAAGCTTTTCCTTCGTCTTACCATCGACCACACCAGTACTTGATAAGCCATTCGCACTCTGGAATTGCTTCACAGCTTTTTCTGTGATCGGCCCGAAGATACCGTCCACTGCATAGTTGTAGTAGCCTTTGTTCTTCAGTTGCTGCTGTACCGTAGACACTGCAGCGCCTCGAGCGCCTATTTTCAAAGTTAGACTAGCTTCGTTTGAAGAATTAGAGGTCTTATTCACTGCGGAATTAAGTGCATTTTCAGTTGCTTGATCAAATACCCCTGTGACAGAAAGACCTTTCGCAGATTGAAATTGTTTCACTGCTTTTTCCGTAATCGGGCCGAAGATGCCATCGACAGTATAATTGTAATACCCTTTGCTCTTCAATTTGGATTGAAGATTCGTTACAGCATGACCACGTTCTCCAATCGAAAGTGTTTGAGAAGAGGTGGAAGCAGCTTTCGTCGCAGAACTTCCTTTTAACGCACTCAGCGTTTCTGCATTTGCTATTCCTGTTACTGGTAATGATACTGCTTTTTGAAAGTCGCTAACGGCTTTCTCGGTGATCGGGCCAAAGTATCCTGTTGACGTATGATATGTAAAGTAACCCTTTTCTTTCAAAACGTCCTGCAGTTCTTTAACATCGGAATTGTTCATTCCGAGCTTTAATTCTTGATTACCAAGGGCGGCTTCTACTTCCCCGGCTTGAACATAAAAAAAACCAGACAAAAGAGCTGATCCAACTACCGTTTTCTTAAGCGTAGAACCTTGCATGCATATCCCCCTTAATAGTTTCACTGCAATAACAAACCGACAATTGCTATATAACAATATCGGCTAATATTCGCTAAAATTGAATAGTTTTCCTTTAAAAATTTATAAATATTTACTTTTTCCTAAGAGGAACATTCGAAAAGTGACGAATCCTAGTATTTCGTAGTAGGTAATAAGACACAAAAAAGCCACCGTCCCTTTTTTCGGGACAGTGGCCCTGTGTATTTCTACTTGTTTAAAAGTAGGTTGGCAAGATCGCCTTCTACATTAATCACATCTTCACCGCCAAGTAGTGCAAACCTGTCGAACGACGTGTCTTCTAAGTAACTTTCCGTTTCCGTTCGTAGCTTAGTAGGCGTTGAAATAATTAATGGCGCATCTTCCTTTGCTGCTAGCACTGCTCCAGTCAATGCATCTGGAAAATTTGTACCCGTCGCGACAAAGGCTTTATTCGTTCCTAGAGGGAGATTATGATTGATATCAACATTTGTTGCATAACGATTAAGCCCAGCATAGCGCTTATAGTTCGAAATACCTTCTAACGCTTTATCCGCTATAACCCCGTTACTCCCGACAACGATAACCTTTTCGTAAGACGTGAGAGCTTTTTCAGTAGATTCTGGGAGGCGGTCAGTCAGTGTTAGGTAGATTGGATACCCGTGTTTCGCTGCATAAGGTGCAATGGAAAGTGCATCCGGGAAGTTAAGACCATAAGCGAGAATAGCTGTATTCCTCTTTGGAAGTTCTTTCCCGATCATTGCGGCGGTCTCAAAACGATTTTCTCCACCGTAACGCACTACTTCAATGTCCATACCTTCAATTTCACTTTTCACCCTATCATGGATCGCGCTTTTACTACCCAGAAGGATCACTTTCTTAGCCTTCAATCGCTCTAGCTCTTCCTTTGTAGCTCCTGTTAGCTTACTTTTCTCTGTTAATAACATTGGTGCATCTAGCTCATACGCTAGAGGTGTTCCTGCAAGTGCATCAGGATAGTCGTCTCCTCTAGCAACGACCACCGTATCTGCACCATTTGGCCACCCTTCCTGTGAAATGGCATTAGCGGTTGTGTATCGGTTCGCTCCTGATAAGCGTTGGCCGAGTTGAAGCATATCGCCTGAAGAGATGTAAGCTTCTTTTCCGTTCTCAGTTGTTGTTTTATACCATACATAATGTTTGTATATCATCTTTTTATCTTTAAGACCGTTTTTTGTTGACTGGTCATAAATACGATCGCTCGTGATTGTGATTGGCACCCTGCTCGCATTAATCTGAGTTGTCGAAGTATTATAAGTAGACGGAAATTCTCTAAATTTAGCATTTGCAGCTGTTACAAGAATATCCTGATTTTTATAGTTTTGAGATGTTTTATGCAGAGATTTCTGTGGCAAATTATATTGATATGTCTCGAAATATAACTCATCATCATCTCCATAACTAAAATCTTTTAATTCAAATTTAAATGGGATAGGTTTATAATTTTCTTCTGAAGTTATTCCATTATATACCATCATGGCTTTGTAAACTTTTTCTTGATATGCATCCATATTGCGATCCGTAGAATTTTCACTAAGATAAATCGGACTGTTAACCTGAACCGCACCACTATAAGCTAATATGGCGAAATACCAACTTTCAAGTAAATCCCGATTCCCATCATTAACTAGAGGCAACTTCCCAGCTTCGCCTTTATACTTTCCATCAAGAATCTTCAATCCTTCTTGAATATTGAATCGAATATCTTCTTTTAATTTTGTTTTATATACTTCTGTTTCTTCAGGTTTATATACCTGCATAATTCCAATTGCGCCGACACTTGAAACCTTTTGCTGGTTCCAATCGCTTTCAATTAAAGCAATTGCCTTCGCTACCTCAGGTGGAATATCCATTTTAATAGCTTCTTCAGTAAGCATCTGTCCAATTTCTGCGTATGTAACGTCATCGGTAGCGTGAACCTTGTTACTAAGCTGTAAGCTGCCAAAGCTGCTAACCACAAATAGCGCTATAATGCTTAACGTCAAATATTTTTTCACGTTACTCTCCCCTTCCCCTTTTACCATCTTTTTCAAGTGTAACATGAAAGGGGATCAGGTAGGAGACTGTATCCTACCTGACCCCCTTATGGAATTAATTAATCGATTCAAGGAGAGATTCTACGTTTTGATTTACAGCTCCTTCACCGCCTAGAATAGTAAAGTGCCTTATTCCTAGTTTACTAGCTGCTTCTGAGATCGAAGCATCCACGCTAGTCGGTGGTACTAGTAGAAACGTGCTTTCCTCTTTTGCTGCAAGTACTGATCCTGTCAGCGCATCGGCAAAGTCTGCGCCTGTTGCGACGAACGCCTTATCAGCAGGGTTCAGCATCATTGCGACCTTGGCAGACGTTTCATAGCGATTATGTCCACCATAGCGCTCCCCGCCTGGCAGGTTTGTGAACACCTCTTCAGAAATTACACTTGTTCCCCCGACTGCGATGGAAGCTTCAAACCCATCTAGCGCTTTTATCGTTAAAGATGGGAGCTCCTCCTTCTTCGTCAAGAGAATCGGATAGCCATTTTCAGCAGCATATGAAGCGATAGAAAGAGCATCAGAGAAGTTAAGTCCGTTTGCTACAATGGCTTTCGCCGGATCGCCGTCGAGCACTGCAGCAATATTCGCAGCCGTTTCAAATCGGTCTTCTCCTCCAATTCTATCAACGTCGAGTCCTAAGCCTTTTAGCTCATTGTAAACATATGTTGAAATCGCACCTGTTCCTCCGAGAACATATGCCTTCTTTGCTTTCAATCTAGCAATCTCCTCTTTCACCGATTGAGGAAGCGTCTCGCCAGTTAGCAAGATCGGTGCATTCATTTTATATGCAAGAGGAGCTCCTGCCAGCGCATCAGGGAAATCGTCTCCTCTTGCGATAATGACCGTATCAGCAGATTCCCAGCCTCTTTCAGAAATGGCGACGGCTGTGTCAAAGCGATCTTTTCCTGAGATACGATCGACTTTCACTGGTACTACCCTCTTGATCATCTTCCAAAATTCTTCTGCAATAACCTCATATCCCGCTTGACCAGGATGAACATTTTGAGGGTTCGGTAAGTATTTCGCATAATCCATTGCGATTGCATCATACGTCGGTACGAAACCACTGCCTGATCCTTCTGCAATTGCTTCGATCATTTGATTTAAAGCTACCATCAGTTGGGTTAATTGTGCTTGCTGTTCAGGAGGATATGCATAAAATGGGTTATAGTAACCTTGTAAAAAGACAATGGCATCAGGATTTAACGTACGAATGATGCCCATAATTTTACTATAGTTCGTTTCGACCTCCTTAAATAGCACATTTATTTTCTCTGGATCATTAAGATCTTCCGGGCTATTTTGCAACACGTCAAGAAAGTCATTCGCTCCGATTGTGAGCGTGATCAGGTCAGCACTTGCCACAGCCTGTTGCGTTTCTACATTCATTGATAACTGATCAAAAAGACCCTTAGTCGTTTGGCCAGGAAAGGAAAATTTCTTTGTGTATGCTTCAAGCTGATTAATGTTTTCTAAGTCATCGGCTATGTAATCCGCATAACTATCGCCCGGTTTCCCATCCGATTGGATGCCAAAGGCCAATGAGTCACCAAGGGCGACATAGTTCCATTTTTCAAGAGCGGACTCAGCATGGACAAGAGACGGAACAAATAGCATCAATACAAGGGACAGAACAAAGAACAACCGTGTTTTTCTAACGTTTTGCTTCAATCGATTCCCTCCTTTGATTGCTGTTCTTTATCGTATGCATGATAAAGAACATCGCTTTATACTATTTGCTAAACCCTCCATAAGTCCTGCAACGAATAAAAATAAAAGAAGCGCCGCAGCGCTCCCTTTAGTATCTCTTTATTTTGAGAGGTTATTAAACACATCTTCACTTACAGCATTCGTTCCACCTGTTACAGTGAAGTCATATGCTTCTAGATCATCGATTGCTTTTTCGGTCTCTTCAGGAAGCTTGTTCGGTTGAACAAGTAGGATGGAAGCATTTTGCTTCGCTGCAAGAACGGATCCTGCTAGTGCATCTGCAAAATCCATTCCAGTTGCTACGAATACGCGAGCTGAAGGATTGAGATCAGTTGCAATTGTTGCAGCAGTACTGAAGCGATTTTCCCCAGCATAGCGCGTTGCTTCTGGTAGCATTCCTTCTACTTCTTCATTAATGACAGTAGTACCACCAGCTACGATCGACTCATCGACATTCGTAAGTGCACGTTTGGTCACCATCGGAAGCTCGTCGTTTTCTGATAATAAGATTGGGTAGCCGTTACGAGCTGCGTATGATGCGATGGAAAGGGCATCAGGGAAATTCTGACCATTTACAACAATTGCTTTCTCAGGCGTTCCGCCAAGGCGTGCAGCAATGTTTGCTGCCGTATCGTAGCGGTTTTCACCACTAATTCTTTCTACGTCGATGCCAAGCCCTTCAATTTGATATTCCACATAGTTACTCACGGCATTAGATCCTCCAAGAATCACTACGTCCTTCGCGCCTAGACGTTTGATTTCTTCCTTTACCTGCTTATTAAGAGAGTCCTTACCGGTTAGCAAGATTGGAGCATCTAGATCATAAGCAAGTGGTGCACCTGCAAGTGCGTCCGGGAACGAATCGCCACGTGCTAGAACAACCGTATCTGCTTTATCCCAGCCAGCTTGAGAAACTTTTATAGCAGTTTCATAACGATCATCACCAGAAATACGAGTTGCTTCTTCTTCAACGATTCTCGCTTCTTGGCCCATTTCAATCGTTTTACCGTCGATGTATTCAACAAATAGTTCGTAGTCAACGAAGAAGAGTTCTTCCATACGACCTTCTTCAGCTGCTTCACCCATTACTGTGTAGCCATCTCCACCAGTTGCGATGAACGAGTTTGTTGCAACAGTGTACGTTGCTTTTGGATCGATGTCTTTGTAGCCTTTTTCCGTTTTCACATTAACATCTAGAATACGCTCGCCTACTTCTGCTTCTTCATCGTATGAGTACATGATGCCAGATACTTGAGGGAAACGTCCTTCTCCGTCCTGAATACCGCTCACACCATGCTCAAGAGAATCAATGATTTCTTGACCCGTTAAATCAAGTGTTACAAGGTTGTTACCGAATGGCATCGTTGTTAATACTTCACCCATCGTGATCGGTCCTTCGTCGATGGAAGCACGGATCCCGCCGCCGTTTTGAATTGCGATCGTCGCATCTGTAAATTCTTGTGCTTTCGAAAGCATTGCGTCTGTAATCAAGTTTCCAAGGTTCGTTTCACCAGCACGTACTGTATCACGCTCTCCATCAAGGAATACGTCTGTATGTCCAACGACTTCTTTCTCAATTTCTTCTAGAGGTTTTTTCAGCTCTTCATAAAGCTTCTGAGCTTCAGGATCTGGTTCCATCGTTCCTTTGTAATCAACGCGTACGAGGTTTTCTTCCCAGTCTGTAAGAACACCGTTCGCATCAAAGCTTACTTGAAGGTCACCAAGGTATTTGCTGTATTCGAATGCTTGTACAACAACAGTTGGCTCAGTGTCTTCGTTTACAACGATTCCTTCATCAAGCTGCGTATGGCTGTGCCCGCCAACGATTACATCGATCCCTGCAACTGCTTCAGCAAGATCGACTTCCGCGTTCTTACCAAGGTGAGTAAGAGCGACGATTTTGTTGATGCCCTTCTCTTCAAACATCTTCACCATTTCTGCAGCGTGCTCCTGATGGTCTTCAAATGTAAGCGTATCTCCTGGTCCAGAAAGTTCAGGTGTTGCTTCAGTCGTTAGTCCGAATACTCCGACCTTTTCACCGTTCACATCAAGGATAACAGCTGGGTAAATCGTACCACCGTCTCCTGGTGTACCAACTTCATCTTTATAGAGTGGATTAAGATCTTCATTCTGACTGTAATCGATGTTTGAGCTTACGATTGGGAACTGAGTCTTTTTCACGAAATCAGAGAATGTTTTTGGACCTTCATCAAATTCATGGTTACCAGGTACCATCGCATCGTATTCCATCATGTTCATGAACTGAACGTCAGCAAGTCCTTTGTATTTATTGAAGAAAAGCGTCCCTGAAAATACATCTCCACCATCTACTAAGATCGAGTTCTCCCGCTCTGCACGAATGTCTTTGATTGCAGTCAAACGTTTTGGAGCGTTTTCTAGGTGAGCATGCGTGTCGTTCGTGTGCATGATCGTTAAGTCAAAATTCCCTGTAGCCGCTTCAGAAGGTGTTGCTGGTGCAGCAGCTGCAATCCCCATTGCAAGGGCAGCAGATGATAGTACGGCGATAATTGGCTTCTTCATGTTCATATGTTTAGACACTTCCTTTTTCTTTTTATTAAGTATGCTAGATTGCTAGTTGGGCGGGGCACTGCTGTCAGCACATACCCCCGCTCCTTCTATTACTTATTAAGTTGGTTCATAACGTTTTCACTTACTGCATTCGTGCCTCCGAGAATGCGGAAATTCTTAATGTCGAGTTCATCGATTGCATTCTGAGTTGACATTGGCACCTGATCTTGTTGAACGAGGAGCGTGACAGCATCTTCTTTGGCAGCGAGTACTGAGCCAGATAATGCATCTGCAAATTCGCTTCCTGTCGTAATGAAAGCATTGTTTGATGATCCAACAAGGTCGGTTGCAATGGTAGCTGCGGTCTCATAACGGTTGTCTCCGCTAAAGCGCTTCGGATTCGGCAGCTCATCAAAAACGTCTGCTCCAATTGCCTTCTCACCTCCAACAACGATACTTCCATCGATGTCACGAAGAGCAGTTTTTGTTGCAGAAGGTAATTCTTCATTGTTCGTTAATAAAATTGGATAACCTTGCTTAGCAGCGTATGATGCTACAGCTAGAGCATCTGGATAGTTGTGCCCATCAGCGATTACAGCTTTCGTGGGATTACCATCAAGGCGAGCTGCAATGTTTGCAGCTGTTTCAAATCGGTTTTCACCCGATATTCTGTCTGCTTTTATACCAAGACCTTCAATCTGGTATTCTACATAGTTTGATATTGCGCTCGTTCCACCTAGAATAATAACTTTGTCAGGCGATAGGCGATCAAGCTCAGCACGTACATCATCATTCAATTTGTTCTCAGGATTCAGAAGGATCGGAGCATCATACTTATAAGCGAGTGGTGCACCTGCAAGAGCATCCGGATACGTGTCACCGCGAGCGATCACTACTGTATCTGCCTGCTCCCAACCTTCTTTTGAAACTTCGATCGCTGTTTTGTAGCGATCTTCCCCACTCGTACGATCAACTTCTTTACCAAATTGGATCTGAGCTAAAACTGGATCGTGATCACTCGCGCGCCCATCAGCTTCACTAAAGTCTGAATTGATGTTAATGCTGTCGATCGCCGTATGTTTTGCTAGATTGTTTGTTACGAGAATATGGTCGAGAACTTGAGAGTTTCCTTGATAGATGTACGTGTAACGCTGTTCAGGAGAAAGTTTCTCCATCATATTCGTTAGTACATCGCCTTCAAGCGTGTTGATCGGATCAGAGAACTCAAAGTCGTTCAAGTCGCCTAATACGATTACATTTGCATCTTCCATCGTTTCGACTGCACTGTTAACGAAGTCATTGATAACAGTTGCTTGTTTCATACGCTGAACTTCACTTCCAAGAACGACAGGGTGTTCGCTACCGAATAGTCCGCCGTCTCCACCTTTAGAATTAAAGTGATTAGCGATGACGATTACCTTTTTACCGTTGAATGTAAATTCTCCAGCGAGTGCTTTACGAGAATCGTCGAACGCTTCGTTCGTTGGATCGATACGCCCAGGGTTATGCGTAAGGCCATCTTTGTCGACACCGACAGCAGTCGTTGCATCTCCAGCAGGCTTGTCTGAGAAATCAACGCGATCAGGATTGTAGATGAATCCTACGCGGATGTTTCCTCCCGGCTGCCCGCCGTCCGTTTTATCAAGTGGTGCGATATCTGCGAATTCATACGTTGGGCCGCCAGCTGTTTCGATCGCTTTGATCAGCGCTTTGTAAGACTCACTTGCATCTGTCGTGCCATCGTCAGTCGGACCGTTGTTATCTTGTACTTCAACAAGGCCGATGATGTCCGGTGTTTTCATGTTTGAAACGATCGACTCTGCAATTTTTTCTGCTTTATCTGTTTGAGGAGCACGGAAGTTTTCGATGTTGTATGTTGCTACCGTAAGCTTCTCATCTGAAACTTCGATTTCAGTCGTTTCTCTTTCAACTCCACCGTCGATCACGGATGGGAATGTATCTGTCGGACGAATTTTAAAGTTGCTATAGTCATAGCTAACGTTACCTAGGATAGAACCATCGAACATATCTCCAGTTTTTACAGTAACGTCGATTCCATCAACATCGATCAGCATGCGTTCAGGGTTGTAATCTTCTGGTGAGATTAAAAGCCCGTCAGCGCGCGTACGCAGTTGATCGTCGCTTGTATTTACGAAAACAGGAACTTCATCATATTTCTTTGGTCCAGAAATCGTTGCATCAGGAATCTCGATCAGCATTCCTTCTAGACTTTCATAAAAATCTAATCCGTCTGTTTCGGGATCAAATGTTGTCATACCGTCATCTTCAATGTTTTCCGTTGGAGGCGTGCGGTCTGTTCCAATTACGATCGGAGCAGGTACCTCTTGATCAGATGAAACAACAGTGACGTTAGATGCTGAGATTTGAGTTGTTAATAGATCTTTTGCATCATCATATCCATCTTCTCTCCACTCGGAGACTTTACCGTCAACGGATACTTTGTCGCCAACTTTTACAGAATTACCTTTGCTATAAACAAAGATTCCTTCTGATGTTGCGATGCTTTCGTCAGGCGTATCACTCTGCATGTAGAAGCCGTTCGCACCAGCTTTCGCTGTTACGATTCCTTGTACCTGTGATACTGGCTTGTCCTTATAAGGAGATTCGTGTCCAGCACCTTGGATATCATGAATGTTCAGTTTGTCTGCTGGCTTCAGTACTGTGTAGCTGAACGTTCCGACTTCGCTTGTTCTGCCATCTTTTGAAGCGATCGCTTTAATCGTTGTATCTTTTGTAAGTGTGATCGGTGCTGTATATTCAGTGCTTTGGTCTGTTGGAGTTGAACCATCCATTGTGTAATGGATTTTTGCTCCTTCAGTTGCCGTTTCAAGCGTCACCTTCGTTCCTTCTGTTACTGAACCAGCACCAGGGCTAGCCACAACAGAGAAAGCGTTTTCAATGATGTCTGATGAGCTACGGAAAACGAGCTTGTATTCACCAAAGTCATAGTTGATGACGCCACGAAGAATCTCGTAAGTTTTCCCTATCTCAAGGTTGTCTGCATTAGGGTTATCGATTTTGAATTCGCCAACAGAATCAGTTGCATTAAACTCGCCATATCCTGCGTCTGATTTGATCGTAACGTTTTTAAGTTCTACGAATTCTCCTTCAACGGCTTCACCGTTTTCGGCTGTTAGATTACTAGATTGGATCGATTGTGGTTGTGGAATACCTGCATTTTGCGTCGTAATTGCGATATTTGAAGAAGTTGTGCTGATCTGTGCCATACCTTTAAAATCACTCAGGCTGCCCTCTACAGTGACTTCATCACCAGGGTTTGCTTTGATTCCTTCAGCACGCACGATGATTCCAGCTGTGTTGTCTTGGATGTATAGGTTTGTACTGCCTCCAGCGAGAAAGGAAGCTGTTGCAATCCCTTTTACTTTCACTGCTGAACCGACTGCTTTTGAACGTGCATCAGCGATCGATGAAAGCTCGACAGGTTCAGGGTCTGTTCCACCGTCTGAAAGATGAGAACCGAGATATGTCGTTGTATCTGTCGCGTGGGACGTCCATTCTGATGATGCATCGAATGCGTCGTTCGGGTTCGTATCGCCCGATTTAATGGAGTCGTTACGAACGAGAGTAACGTCTTTCGCGTAATCAGTGCCATTTGCGATTTGACCAAATGAATCGACAATCGTGCCGTTCTTTTTTAGCGTAATCGCATCATTGCCGTTGAATTTAGCTAAACCATGTGTTTTGTCAGCTTGACCTAAGATAGCTTGGTTGGCCGAACTATTAGCAATGACGTATACTTCTCCGTCCTCTAGTGTACCTTCTAATGTTAAGGTCTCACCAGCATCAGACTTCTCATTAAAATATACTTCTAATGTATAGTCTGATAGATTAACTGAACTACCTGTTCCGTTGTAAAGCTCGAGTGCCTTGTTGTTTGACGTGCCCTCTATGTATTCAGAAATGATAACATTCTGAAACGTCTCTTCAGCAGCCGATGCATACTGAGAAACAGGAGCAGCAAAAAAGCTCAAAATCATCGAAAAGATCAGCAAGAAGCTAATCGTGTGACTCGAAGACTTCCTTTTCAACTTATATCCCCCCGGAATTAGTCAGATTATGGCGAAAATTATCCGCCTCTTGCAGTATACAATAAAATCCAAGAAAAATCTGTAATTTCCATGTAAATTGTTTGTTGAGGGAGGGAATATCGGACCTGACCTTAAACAAAAAGAAACCACTAGGTCGATGGCTCGATCTAGTGGTCTAGGGGAAGGTTTATCTTCTTCTCTTTCTCATCAACCCTGATGGCTACTAGCCACCATGCTCTTGTAGGGAGATGGGCTTGAAGATCCTAGAGGGATCACTGCGGAGGTACTGAAGGGTAAAGGGTTTATAGAGGTTGGGTATAAGCAAGTAACGTAGTGATGCTAGAGTTCGTTCAACACCGCTTCAAAGGCTGAAACTCCTGGATAAGGTTCAAACCCGTCCTCTATTGAACAGCCTGGTATCTGTTCAGATAGCGCATCACTACGCGGAAGCATGAAAATTCTTCGATTGTGCTTTCGTGCAAAGCGGGCGGTGGACAGTGCACCACTTTTCACGCCAGCTTCAATGACAACTACGTGACTCGACCACGCACTGATCAGCGCATTTCGCTGTATAAATTGCTTTGGGGTAGGACGTTTTCCAGGTGCGTACTGAGAAATCACGGCTCCTTTTTCAATAATCGCTTCGTAGAGCGAGCGGTGCTCTTTCGGATAGCAATGATCGACCCCACTTGCAAGGAAGGCGATTGGTACACCACGATTTACGAGGCAGCCAACGTGTGCAGCTCGATCGATTCCTTTCGCTAGTCCGCTGATCACAGGAATATTTCTATTAGAAAGTGTGTACGAAAGTTCTTCGGCAGCCCGTCTTCCTTCCTCTGTACAATTTCTAGAACCTACGATTGCTACAGAAGGAGTGAATGAACGTATAAGGCCTTTATAATACAATAGTGCTGGTGACTCCGGTAAATCTTTAGCATACGACGGATAAAGGGGGTCATCCCGGGGCAAAAGCCAGATCTCTTCTTTATGAGCACGCTCAAGAATACGCTTACAATCTTCGAGTGACCGAGCCTCTAAAACAGCTTCTCGGACACGCTTAGAAATTCCCTTCACTTCTTGCAGCTCTAAAGAAGAAGCTTCATAGATTTGCTCAGGACTTCCAAATGCAGTCAGTAGTTTCTTTTGAGAAACAGGACCAACATGTCGGATTGAACAAAGCCAAATCCAATGCTCCATTCTTGTCTTCTCTTTCTTTATGGATTTTTAACTACATCTTTTGAGAACGTGTTATACAGAATACAATGTTCTTCATAGCTATAGACTTCATGTTAACTGGCTTCTAACTATGGTCTCTGCTACCTTTCTAGGAGAATATGTATGCGGAATCTACGAGCAAATCCTTTATGTATGAAAGATGAGCACCATAACGACTCCAGACATTGTTGGATGGAAAACCATCTCATTGACTAGATACAGGTATAATGATTAACTTAGGTGGTTTCCATACAAAAGGGAGTCAAGCAGGTCAGATGTGTAGCGGGTTTGAAGTACGTGTCCTTAGCCATATTTCTTATTGGAATTGCTGGCGTTGATGATTTCATGATTTCACCTGGTGGGTAATCGAAGGTTTCGATGGAGAGTTGCACATGGTTCGTCATGAGGCAGTATACGTGTAACGGAAAGCGGTAAAAACTTAGAAACTTTGTAAATCCTTTCACTTGTTAGACTGATACTTTTCGATTCCTTCGGCAATCGATATGATCCTTCGCCTCCTGGAAATCGAGTCATTCGAAATGCGGTTTTAAGAGAGGAAGATGGGGATTTTATACTATTGCGTGGTCGATAGTTGTAGTATATCACTTTCTATAATTTGGGAATAGTAAAATTTTAAAATATTTGGAAATATTTTAAAAAAAGAATGGAAAGGGAGTCAGATACGCATCTGCCCCCCTCGAAAACTTATTTACTGTTCTATCATTTCCCTCACGACTTCTTCGTTTACTGCGCCTGTTCCCCCTAGTATTGTAAACTCATTTGCTTCCAAATCTTTAATCGCTTGCTCAGTAGATTGTGGTAGGTTGTTAGGTTGAACCAGGAGCATCGCTGCATCTTGTTTTGCTGCAAGTACTGATCCAGCTAGTGCATCTGCAAAATCCATTCCTGTTGCGATAAACACATGCTGTGATGGATTCAGTTCAGTTGCTACTGCTGCTGCTGTACCAAAACGATCTTTTCCAGATACTCGTTTTGAACCTGGTAGTGATTTGAGAATACTATCCTCTACTACATGAGGTCCTCCAACAACAATAGAAGTCTTTACAGAGTTTAACGCTTTCTTCGTTTCTAATGGCACTTTATCTTTTAGTGTAAATAAGATTGGTGATCCTTGTTCAGCTGCATAAGACGCTGCAGATAGTGCATCAGGGAAATCTAGTCCGTTTACAACAACGGCTTCATCAGAAATACCCATCCGTGCTGATATATTTGCCGCTGTTTCAAACCGATCCTTCCCGCTGATTCGATCCACTTTTACTTTAAGCCCACGAAGCTCATACGCAACGTAATCGGATACTGCTGCCTTCCCACCAAGAATGATGACTTTCTTAGCTTTCAAGCGTTTGATTTCTTCTTTTGCAACGTTTGTTAAGCGATCCTTTCCAGTTAATAAAATCGGCGCATCTAGTTTGTAAGCATACGGACCACCTGCAAGCGCATCTGCGAAGTCGGTTCCGTTAGCTAAAACAACCGTATCTGCTTGATCCCAGCCTTTCTTTGAGATCTCAACCGCTGTTGAGTAGCGGTCTTTTCCGAACAAACGGTCTGGCTCTGCTGGCTCCCCGCCACCCGATGTAACCGTCCACGTGTATTCTTTCGTGTTCTTCGCGATCGCGCCACCATCATTGTTAAAGATCTCAGACTTGTTCTCTTCCGATGGTTCAATCGTGATTGGGATGTTGTTTTCACCATTTTCAAGTTTCACTTCATGGCTGAACGACATATCGTCATTCACTGTTACATTTTCACCATTAATCGTTAGAACGCCTTCTTTGATCGCATTTCCTTTGAACGTGACGGTGTCACCATCTACTTTTGCACCGTTTTCTGGTGCATCGACAACGACCGGCATGTCGATCCATCGAAGAATTTCATCTTCAACGACCATCTTGTTGCCACCTTGATTAGTGACAGTGATGCTTAAATCCGTCCCGATCGCACCATAACCATAGTAACTAACGTCGTCGTCCGTCTTATCAGAACGTGTATGATCCGCTAGCCCTTCTTGATCCCACGATTCACCTTTCGCGTACTTGTACGTTAAGATCGTGCCTTCAGGGAATGTTTTGGTAAGTTCCCAATCAGCTGTAACCGCTCCGTTACGTGACATTTCCCACGCACTCGTGTTCCATCCGTTCTCACTGCCTGGCATCGTAACCTTCGCGCTTAGCGGCGTGTAATCCGGAGCATGAACTTTGAACGTCACATCGACCATGACGATATCTGGTGTAATCGTTACGGCATTCGAAACCCTTTTGTTTCCTGAGCGGTCGTATGCCACTACTTTGTACTCATACGTTTTACCATTCTCAACAGCAAAATCTGTGTAGCTTACTTTTTCTGCATCATTCAGTCTCTCGATGATGTTACCATCTCTTTCGATGGCAAAAAGATAAGGGTCGTCTGCGCCACTGAGGCTCCAGTTCAACGTGACTTGTCCAGACTCTTTTAGCGGTTCTTCAAGCGTAACTGACTCAGCAGGCGCTTTTGTATCATTCTGGTTTTGCGACAACGTCACTTCTTCTACGTTCGTCGATTTCCACGTTTCACCACGATCTGTTGAAAATGCAAGGCGGTATTGGTATGTTCCAGTTTCAATCGGGCGGAAGTCAGCCGTGAATAGGTTATATGCATTTCCGTCCCCACTTTGTCCTTTATAGGTCGCTTTTGAATCGGTCCATTCGCCGTCTTGCTTCACCTGTAACTTCGCCGTCAAGCCTTGAGCTAAACCTGATTCAGTCGCGCCGTCAATTTTTACTCCTGCTTCGATCTTAAATGTGTTGGAAAGATCGAGCACACCGTCTTCGATTTTATTAACATCTGTCAGATCATAGCTTCCATCTTTCCACTCATAGTGCGGAACTGCTGCTTTTGTCGTTTCAGTCAAAGGTGATTCATTTCCTTCACCATCTACTGCCGTCACAGCAAAGTAGTACGACTGACCATTTGTTAATCCATCGATGACGATCGATGTTTTATCTGTCGTCCCCACTTCTTCGAACATCGCACCTTGTAAAGTAGATCGATAGACTTTGTACTGCGCTGCGTCCCCCGTCCAGCTAAGCTCTACACTTCCTTCTAAAGCTTTCGCATTAAGGTCACTTACTGGTTTTGGAAGCTCAAAGTTCTGGCCGCCATCAGCGATCAGCATGCGTCCTGTCATCGCAGGTACAGTCACGCTCATCTTGCCGCTTTTTACAGCTGTACTGTAGTCCTTCGCAAGTCCGTCGGTGAACGAAATAGTGTTCTTTACGATACCTTCTACGTCTAACTCAACTGTTTTGTTATCGTTTCCGCGATTCACCGCGACCACTGCTGCACCTTCTGCATTCGTACGGGCATAAACATATACATCGCCATCAGCATGTAACGTTTTTAGATCTCCATATGCGAGTAGATCGGCATTCTCTGATCTTACCTCACCAGCACTTTGATAGTGCTTCACTAACGCTTCGTTTTCTTCACCCCATGGATACGTGCGGCGATCGTCAGGGTCTTTAGATCCTGTTACTCCCGCTTCATCACCATAGTAGATCGTCGGCGCGCCTGGGTACCCCATCTGAAGTACTGCCGCTAGCTTGAGTCGCTTTACCCCAAGCTCATGATTATAGTTCGGATCGAATTCAGCACGCTCATACGTGTCTGTCCCACCACCGAGGATATACACAGCACGAGGCGTGTCATGAGATCCCATCAAGTTCATGAGAGCACGAAACGCTTCATCAGGATAGTCCTCCTGCACAGCCTTCAGCTTCTCATCTGCACTCGCAGCGTTACCATTTTTCAAGAAGTCTAAAATCGCTCCTTCAAAACGATAGTTCATAACCGAATCATACTGATCTCCAAGAAAATACTTAGACGCATCATCCCAGATTTCTCCGAGAATCAATGGTTCTTCTCCTTCTTTAAGCGTTGCACCCGCGCCTGCAATGCTGTCTGATTTCAGCTCATCGCGGAATTCACGCCAGAACTCCATGTCCACTTCGTTCGCTACATCGAGTCTCCACCCGGATGCACCGTTTGTGATCCAGCTTTTCGCTGCTGAATCGTCATCATACATGATGTAATCCGAGAATTTCTGGTTGTTAAGTTCACTCGCATAATCGACGGCATCGCCCTCGATGCTTTTAATTTCAGGAAGCGAGTCATAGCCCCACCACGCCTGATAATCGTAGCGTTCGTTTCCGTTCTCATCCGTCACGATTTCATTTTTAATATTAAACCAGTTGTGAAAACCATATTCATCATTGAATGTCTGGCCTTCTTCTTCAAGCTGTTTACGTGCTTCTTTTTTCGCATCTTCTTCAGACAGTCCCTTATCATTCATAAGATCATAGATGAGAGACCAATACTCGTACGCGCCAACAACGTCATATTTTCCGTAACGATCAAAATAGATCGAATCATCACCTACGTGGTTAAACACCCCGTCCATGATCAGATGCATGTCGCGCTTCTCGAGCTCTTTTGTGAATGCCTCAAATTCTTCAGGTGTACCGAACAATGGGTCGATATCCTTCCAATCCGTTGCATCGTATTTATGGTTCGATGCAGCTTCTGCGATCGGATTGAGGTAAATCGTATTAACACCTAACGATTCGATGTAATCTAGCTTTTCATGAATCCCTTTCACGTCACCGCCAAAGAAATCATTGCTCCAGATTCCATCTCCTTCATATCCAGAACGATCAGCTAGCCTCGGATTATCAGGTAGCTCATCCCATTCTTTATGTTCGATCGGCTCATCACCACGTGCATATTTCTTTGCATCATCGTTCTTCTCATTTCCGTTATAAAAACGATCAGGGAAAATTTGATAAACGACGGCTTCCTTCATCCAATCAGGCGTTTTGAAGCCAGGGTCAAACACAGTGAGTTGATACAGTTCTGCGTTTGCATCGGTCGCTTTTCCTTTCGATCCCTGCTGTGTATCTTCACCATACTCAGCTTTTGCTGCACCATCACGTACAATAAACTTGTAGCCATAAAGACCTTTGACTTCTGGCTTTACGTCTGCCTCAAAAAAGTCCATTCCGTCAGAAGTCGCCGCTTTTTCCATCGGAACAAGCTTACTTGTACCCGTATTTTGATTCTTGATATACAATTCTGCTTTTGTTAGATCATCCTTTTTGGCTGAAAGACGAAGCGTAACGGTTTCGCCTTCTTTTACAGCACCAAACGGAGCTCGGTATGCTTCTTCCCAGGAGTTATGTAGAAGTTTTTCTTTGTTGATCGCTCCATCAGAACCCTCAGGGCTATAATCAGAACTAACATTTTTCGTTTCAGCGTTAAATTGGAACGTGATCGTTGCATCAGCAATAACGTTTAGTGCAACGTTATTCGAAGGATACTCTTCGCCCCAGTCGCTTCCTAACACAACTTTGTATTCATAGTTTCCTTTTGGAACATCTGAAGTGTATGTGTAAATATTATCGAAATTATCATCGGTTAATAACGCAGTCGATGTTTTCGGACTCCACTCATCTCCAGCATCGATCGCAGGCTGGATAGAACCTACTAATCTCGGTTGTTTTTCATCGGAAATCTTACTGTAAAAAGTGGAATCTGCTATTGCATGCGTGCCATCATGGTAATAGAACGTTACTTTCGATGCTTCAGAAAGCTCTAGCGGAATGTTTCCTCCATCTTTCCCATAGCTTTCCCCCCAAGATTGATTGATCGCAATCTTGTATTCATACTTACCAGCAGGAAGCTCTGCCGTAAATTCATAGAATCCATTCCCTTTGTCTTCCATGATCGTTTCAGATGCATCAGGCTTCCAATCAGCTTCTGCACCTAGCTCATCTTGGAGATCACCGACTAGTGTAACGGTACGTTTCGCATCCGCATCGCCGATTTGAAATTCGCTGTTTTCTCCTCCATTAGAATTGAGAGGATCCTTCATCCATTCACCATCGACGATAAACTTGTACTGGTGCATTCCGTTCGATAGATCATCGACTTTAAGGCTCCAGACATCTCCCTCACCTTTCGTCATCTCAAGAGCGCCGTTTTCCCAATCCGTAAAATCACCAGCGACTTTGACAGACGTCTTGCTACCGTCTCCCTGATAGTTGAACGTTGCGCTCGATCCTTCGATTACCGGACTCGTAAGCGTTGCAGCTTCGACACCCGGCATTGCTCCTGCCAGCAACTGCAACACGAGTACGATTGCTAGCGACAAAGAAAGCCGTTTTCGATTACGCCGTTTCATCGATATCCCCCTTTAATTTAAATCTACAGTTTGTGAAACCGTTTGCACAAAAACGTTAGTGAAATCGATTGCGCAAAGTTGCACAAAAACCATCTCACTAAATAAGCAAACGCTTTCAAACTTATGATGCCACAGGTTTGGCAGGTAATCAACTCCTTTTGGTTAAATGTGCTAATTTTCATACATTTCGATAGGTAATTCGTCTGGATCTTGAAAAAAGGTGAACCGCTTCCCTGTTAACTCGTCTACTCTAATTTCTTCAACGCTAGTGACACCTTTCCTTCTAAGCTCCTGTGCAGCCTATTCGATGTCGTCCACTTCAAATGCAATATGCCGAAGTCCACGTGCTTCCGGATAGCTTGGGCGCAGAGGAGCGGAATTGAAGGAGAACAGTTCGATTCGCGTATGCTCTCCAACCGCTAGATCAAGTTTGTATGACTCTCTTTCGTTCCGGTACGTTTCTTCTAATACCGTTAATCCCAGTACATTCACATAAAAATCTTTCGAGCGTTGATAATCTGAACATATGATGGCAACATGGTGTACCTTTTTAAACATCTTCAATCACCTCTATACCAACTTAGCGACGGTTCGTTCTTACGTCAAGCTACAGAAGTGACTCAGCTCCATCAACGTACATCGCTGTTCCCGTCACATGACTCGATGCATCTGAAATGAGAAAATAAACGACATCAGCGACTTGTTCAGGCTTTCCTGCTTTTTCTTCTAACGGGTGGCTACCTTCTGGATACTCTACAGGTATTTCAATTTCTTTAACACTTTCCTTTTGATCCGTATTTTCATCGATATTGGTTTCGATCGCTCCAGGACAAATCGCGTTCACTCTTATGTTATAGTTCGCTAGTTCAAGCGCAGCCATCTTCATAAACGCAACTTGCCCTGCCTTCGATGTGCTGTATGCAGACATCCCGAAGTTCGAGAACGTTCGATTTCCATTGATCGAACTTGTGATGACCATACTCCCTCCGTTCTTCTTCATATATGGAACAGTATGCTTCACCATGAGAAACGTACTTCTCAAGTTCGTTTGAATCGTTTGATCCCAATTGTCTACACTCATTTCTTCAATCGGTTGAAGCGTCCCGTTGATTCCAGCATTGTTAAAGAGATAATCGATCGCACCAGTTTTTTCGCTTACTTCTTGAAGCTTACTGACAACCTGGTCTTCATCAGACACATCGACTTCATATGCGAACGCATCACCGCCTAGGGAGATGATCTCCTCTTTTACTTCTTCTGCACGACTTTCTTCTACATCGAACAAACAAACTGTGATGCCTTCCTTTGCGAACCGCTTTGCAGCTGCTGCTCCAATACCAGATCCGCCACCTGTAATCACCGCAATTTTCTTCATGAATATCCCTCCTCGTCTTCCTTCTATACCCATTCTTTCGGTGGGTCAGTCTAAAAACATCACTAGTGTTCTTTCGTGTTTCAACGGTACTTTTTAAGAAATGACAAAAAAAGTTGTTTTAGCTTCCAAAAAACAACAAATTTCTTAAAACATTCATACTATGATAAGAATATGACATTATCCGTATACATAGTTCTAAAGTAGTGGATATCCTCCAGTAAAAGGCAACCTACTTTGAAAAAAGTAGATCGCAAAGTTATCAGATCTAAGGGAGTCTGTATATGATTCCTAAGATGGCTGAACTACCTGGAACTTAAAGGAGGAGTGAGGATGAAAACAAATGAAAAAGTAAGGCTTGATGATGAGTGGGTATTCCTAATCCTTTCTGCCAAGGAATTAGGTTTATCAGTAGAAGAGGTGAAAGCTTTTATTAGAAAGGAAAAAAAGTAAAAGACTCTAGGGAGTGGAGAGTGGAGAGTGAGTAGTGAGCGATTGCCGCTTTTGTTCTATTTACGGAACATAACCATACTGATATAATACTTAGTATCTGAGAGTGACGTAGAAGTATGGGAGGGTAAGACATGATAGGAGAGCAAGTAAAGAAGTATCGATTACGTAAAGGCCTCTCACTTTCTGAATTAGCTGAACGCGCTAGTGTAGCAAAATCCTATTTGAGTTCAATTGAACGAAACATACAATCTAACCCTTCTATTCAGTTTTTGGAGAAGATTTCAGGAGTATTAGATGTTTCTGTAGAGGTACTTCTTCAGGGAGATAACCTCATTCATCAAAGTGAATTGGATTCAGAGTGGAGAAAACTTGTTAAAGAAGCGATGAATTCTGGTATTAGTAAAGAACAGTTTAAGGAATTCCTTGAATTTAACAAGTGGCGTGCAAAGCAAGGAAGCGACAAATAATCGATTCATACGGGAGCCTCAAGCGAAGGCTCTTTTTACTATATCAAAGTAAAAAGAGCCAGTAAGAGTGATAAATTATTAATGCAGTATAAAGTACTGTTGCAACGATCAACAGTACTCTTACTAACCGCGATTGGAATTTAATCTTTATGCTCCCTATAAACACAAGTAAAATGGACAATGTTATTTTAAAACCTAAAAAGACAAATGGATGAATCGTAAATAATAAGTTCATCAGTGGATTTGCCTCTTCTATCACGTTGTTCTGTACGCCCCAGTATGTAATGACGCCATCGATGGCATTACAGGATGCCAAATAGTACATGGTGGATTGAACAAAAGGTTGCGAAAATCTACTCATTCCAAGTTCGAGGATATAACCTGATTCTTAATGATCTCTCTTAATTCGTTATAAAGTTTCCGCTCGTCCTCAAATAGCCATCTTCTATTATCCTCATGTAATTCGAGCTCCTTAATCTTGTTAAGAATAAAGTCTAAGTCACAGCGCCCTTTGTATTCATCATTAATATAAAGCTTGCCGGCCCTTTCATCGAGTGCAACAACCTTGATTCTCTTTCCCGTGATGTAGGATACAAACGTGCGATCTCCTAGCTTAATCATCTTAATTCCCCCTTATTTTTTTGAGGAATTATCCAGGAATTGTCTAATCTCTTCTTTGCTAAGCCCTAACTTTTTTGCTTTTGAAATAAGGGTGATCCACTCTAAGTCTAATTTTTCTCCACCATACGCCCTCATGTTTTACCTCCTTACTTTTTTCTCCATAAACCGACATTATAAAGAACATATTGTTCTTTATTTAGAATATAACTCTAATATAAGCCTACCGGAAAGAATATAAAAGACTGAAAATTCTTTATTTTAATTGTAATTTAGAACAAATTCTGTAATTTACTAATTTATACTTTATTTTTCTTATAATTCCATTTATTATGCATTATTTTGAGACTTTTGTTCTGTTTACAGAACATTACGTTCTTGATAAGATAATAATATACAAATACTAATAAAGTTGAGGTATTGGGGATGATAGGTGAAAAAATTAAGCTTTATCGAAATCGCATGGGGCTTTCATTAACTGAACTAGCGAAGCGAGCTAACGTAGCAAAATCATACCTCAGCTCGATCGAACGCAACCAGCAGGCGAACCCATCCATACAATTTCTCGAAAAAATTGCTACTGTATTAAAGGTGCCTATGGATGTGTTCATTCAAGATGGTGAATTCGAAGGCAGAGAGTCCAATCTGGACCCAGAATGGCAGTTGTTGATCGAAGAAGCGATGCGGTCTGGCATCACGAAAGAAGACTTTGAGGAATTTCTCGAGTTTAGGAAGTGGCAATTAAACAAGAAAGACTAATGAAAAACTCCCGCCTGGAGTGGACGGGAGTTTAACAACTTATTCAGCAGAATTCTCAGAGTTAGTGGATCCGTTGTTCGAAGCAGGTTCTTCCGTATTACTTCCGTTATTGGTCGTATTATTGTTTCCTTCTTCTTCTCCACCGCTACAAGCAGTGATGAGCATAACAGCTAGAAACGAAGTTGCAATTTTGGCCATGAATTTCTTATTCATTATCAAAATTCCTCCCTAACCAAGTTTGACCGCGGCTACTGAATAAGCGGTTGACCAAATCATAACAACAAAATTCTCCCATGTGTGGCAATTAACAGAGTCTCAATAAAGCCTTTAAATGCTTAACAAAATCGCACAACGTTTTTACAATTGAACTAAAAAAAGCACCTCGAAATTCGAGATGCTTGAAAGATCGTTATTTGAGGGCAAACATGATTTCCGCTTCCGCAGCAACTTCACCATCGACCGTCGCTGTCGCTTTTCCTTTGCCCATAGGTCCTTTAATACGGATGATCTCAACTTCTAAGCGGAGCTGATCACCTGGCTTAACTTGTCTCTTAAAGCGGCATTTATCGATGCCTGTAAAGAAAGCAAGCTTCCCTTGGTTCTCTTCCTTCTTAAGCATAGCAACCGCACCTACCTGCGCAAGTGCTTCTACAATTAAAACACCTGGCATGACAGGGTAATCAGGAAAGTGACCGTTGAAAAATTCTTCGTTGGCTGTAACGTTTTTAATTCCGATCGCTCTCACTTCTTCCTCTACTTCAACGATCTTGTCGACAAGTAGAAAAGGATAGCGATGTGGAATGATCGATTTGATATCTTGAATGTCCATCATCACGAGTGCTCCCTTCTTTTACTCCGTTTCTTTCTTAACAATATCAGAGATCTTCACCCAGGTCTCTTTTTTGAAAATGTCTCCCGGGCTCCCTTCTCCGATGACCCCGTATCCAATCATAGCTCCTGCAGCCAGTGAAAAGGCAAGAAGCAGTACAACGAGAATAAGGCGCAGCCAAATCGGGATCAACCGAATTCTAGGCATACGCTCTTTTATTTTCTTATTCTTTGTCTTTTTCTCCTCATCATTCATGTTGATTTCTGAGGTTTCATTTACGTTTTCATGGTTGTTCGCCATCATGATAACACCCTTACGAATAGTTTCCGTTACCTAAGAACTTCCGATAAGTTAGACTAGTTTCTTTTTAGCGATTTTGTCCATATGTTCTAGCATTAAGCCTGTCCCTTTTGCAACGCAGCTCATTGGTTCTTCAGCAACTAATACAGGAACCATCAATTCTTCAGCAAACAATTGATCGATTCCATGAAGAAGCGCGCCTCCACCTGTCATGATTACGCCGCGATCGATGATATCTGCCGAAAGTTCAGGAGGAGTACGTTCAAGAACGCTTTTCGCTGCCATCACCATATGAGAGATCGGTTCTTGTAACGCCTGCTGAATTTCATCAGATTTCACTGTGATGGTTCTAGGAAGTCCAGTAACCATGTCACGTCCGCGTATGTCGAGCTCTTCTTTCCGACCACCTGGAAATACCGTTGCAACATTGATCTTGATCTGTTCTGCCGTTCGTTCACCGATCAATAGCTTGTACTCTTTCTTGATATAGTCTAAGATCTCGTAATCGAACTTGTCCCCTGCCATCTTAATGGAAGAGGCGGTGACGATATCGCCCATCGATAGTACTGCGATATCAGTCGTCCCACCGCCTATATCCACTACCATATTTCCGCTCGGTTGGAAGATATCCATTCCAGCACCAATTGCGGCAACCTTTGGCTCTTCTTCTAGGAAAATTTGTTTCCCACCGCTTTTTTCAGCAGCTTCTTTGATCGCTTTTTTCTCAACCGATGTGATGTTAGTCGGTGTACAAATTAAAATACGCGGCTTCGATAAAAAGCTTTTCACATTGATCTTGTTCAAGAAATGTCTAAGCATCACTTCTGTAATATCGAAGTCAGCGATGACCCCATCCTTCAATGGACGGGTAGGAACGATGTTTCCAGGCGTCCGGCCTACCATCTGCCTTGCTTCTTCACCTACGGCAAGTGCTTTACCCGTTGTGGTGTCGATCGCTACAACAGAAGGCTCATCAAGGACAATCCCTTTTCCCTTTAAATAAATCAGTACGTTCGCAGTACCTAAGTCAATCCCTATATCACGTGATAACATGATCTATCCTCCCTGTGTTCAATCACTCATCTATAGTTCCATTCCTAGTATGTATAGAGTTCATATCCATTAGTATATTGTATCACAAAAGTGAACATGGAAGAAAAAGATTTAGAAAAAATTGTCGTTTTTCACCTATTTTACAGCTTCTTCCTTCTCAGTATCCTTTCTATATTTTATTCTAGTCGCTTCCCCGCCTCGAAGGTGTCGTATCGATTTATGATACTCAAGAATTTCTTTCACCTCGTTGGCCAGGTCAGGATTGATTTCTGGGAGTCTTTCAGTAAGGTCTTTATGGACGGTGCTTTTTGACACTCCAAATTCTTTGGCGATCACCCTCACCGTTTTCTTCGTCTCCACGATGTAATTTCCAATCTTGATGGTTCGCTCTTTGATGTAATCGTGCACACCACTCGCCTCCCTAAATTGGATGTGAGAGATGCGAAATGAGACTGATAAAGTGATCATGCTACGAAGCTCAAGTCATCAAGTCGATCTACATGATGTCAGGAGAATTGTGTACAAGAATACTTCGAAGCCTTACCACAACTTCTCACCTCTGCCCCTCATTTACTAAGTTTTGTAACATTTTATTAGGGGTTGGATAGTTATATACCAAAAAGTCAAGAGGGACAAGTGATTTTATTAAATTTTATTTAAAATAATAGCCATTATCTGTGAGTAGTGGTTGATATACGCTGCAGGTGCTCGCTTTAGCTCGGTGGGCGTTGAGCCACCTGCGAAGACCTATGCGCCTCTGGGGTATCACCTGTCCCACTAGTCCCGCAGAAGGCGAGCACCTTCCGCTCAAATCAACTTTGAAGTATCGTATTAACAAGTTTTCTTCAATCTTCTAAGCACATCTATAGAAAAGATAATAAAAATAAAAAGCCCCGGATACCATGGTATCCGGGGCTAGCACGTTAAATGACTTCATCATCTTTCCATACTTCGCCATCTTTGTACTTCAATTGTTCAGGGTATCTTAGGTCCAACACCTCTTCTTGCGTTTTCTGTGATGGTGGGGCTGTGCTTAGTGAAACAATGATATTCGTTAAGAAAGCAGCTACCGCGCCGAACACGCCTGCTCCTGTGTCGATGATTCCAAATACTGTAACTCCACCAAACTTCGCTAGGAAGATATAAGTTAAGGTTACGAGAAGGCCCACAATCATTCCAGAAATAACTCCATATGCATTTGCACGTTTCCACCATACTCCTAATATGAGCGCAGGGAAGAACGTACCAGAAGCGAGCGCAAACGCCCAGGCAACGATTTGAGTGATTACCCCAGGTGGATTCAAAGCCACAAGGCCTGCTACGATCGTTGCGATCAGAATCGACCAGCGTGCGACGGCCATACGCTTCTTCTCAGAGGCATTCGGATTAATAATACGGAAATAAATATCATGTGAAAAGGATGAAGAAATGGCCATCAGAAGTCCGCCTGCGGTTGAAAGAGCTGCAGCCATCGCCCCAGCAGCTACAAGGCCGATCACAAAGATTCCTAAATTTGCGATTTCCGGAGTAGCCATAACAACAATGTCATTACTGATGGCAATTTCTTGCCACTGAAGAATGCCATCAGAGTTTCCGTCTGCCATACTGAGTAAGCCTGTGTTGATCCATTTCTCAGTCCAGCCAGGTAAGTTATCAATCGGACTACCCGCTACTTGTTTCATCAAGATGAAGCGAGAAAAAGCAGCGTACGCTGGTGCTGAGAGATAGAGTAATCCGATGAACAACAGTGCCCATGCACCACTCCATCTAGCAGCTTTCATCGTCGATACAGTATAAAAACGGACGATGACGTGCGGTAATCCTGCTGTTCCGGCCATCAAACTAAACATCAGTGCGAGAAACTGCCACTTTGAACCGGTATCGAAAGGCGTAAAATATTCCGAAATTCCGAGCTCCCGATCGAGTTCTCCTAATTCAGATACGATGTTTCCGTAACTTAACCATGGTAGTGGATTGTTCGTGATTTGAAGAGACATGAAGATGATCGGAACAAGATAGGCAATGATCAAGATGATGTACTGAGCTACCTGAGTCCAGGTAATCCCTTTCATCCCGCCCATCGTTGCGTAGATTGCAATGATTACAACCCCGATCATAACGCCAATCTTCGCATCTACTTCAAAAAGTCTCCCGATAACTACGCCTGAACCTGCGAGCTGACCGATCGAGTATGTAAAACTGATGATAATTGTTGCGATCGCCGCAATAACGAGTGCTGTTTTACTTTGAAACCGATCTCCGATGAACTCTGGAACTGTGTATCGCCCAGATTTACGGAGTTGAGGTGCTAATAGAAATGTTAGAAGCAAATAGCCGCCTGTCCAGCCCATGATGTAAGCAAGTCCATCATAGCCGAGTACCATAACGGTTCCTGCTAAACCGATGAATGAAGCTGCACTCATCCAGTCAGCGCCGATCGCCATCCCATTATAGACCGATGGAACCCCACGACCCGCTACGAAAAATTCTGACGTTTGCTTAGCTCTATTGTAAACGGCTATTCCAATATACAATCCAAACGAGGCAATAATAAGTAGTAATGATACTAGAAACTGAGAATCCATTCATATCCTCCCTCTTATTGACTAAGTGTTTGTCCCTTTACATTCTTACTCTTTTTCTCTACTAGATTGTATTTCTCATCGATACGGTCGCATATGTAAGCGTTAACAAATAATAGAATGATAAACACGACGATCGAACCTTGAGCACCCATGAAATAATGCAGTGGAAAGCCGTTGAACGTATACTGCGCTAGCGTTTCAGCAATCAAGACCATGCCGAACGAGACGGTCAACCAAATGATTAATAGAACAGTGGTCAGACGAAATCTAGCTTTTATATAAGCATCTGCAGTCTTTTTATCAATCTTCTTCACTCTACTTCCACCTCCAATTATTTTAAGTTAAAAATAAGTTCCACAGTTTCTCCAAAACCAAGAGGAACTCTGGCAATTTCAACAATGAGATAAACACCCAATAGGCCGATGGGCATCAATAAAAATAGAGGCTTTCTTTTCTGAACAGTAACGACGATGCTAATCAATACCGCGACGATAAAAACGTATAAAATGGTAGGGTCTCCTTTCGTCTAAATTATCTGAATATTTAAATCATATTTTACATTATCAAGTTATTACTCCTATAAGTCAAGATTAATTTTCCACAAATCTTCCAATCGTTCATGAATATCCTACATAAAACCACCTCCTATTTCCCGGGAAAGGTCGATTATTGTTGAAAATATTCATTGATAACAGAGAAAAAGCCCCCGATCGCTCGGAGGCCTGTTTCTTATTGAGAGTCTTTTGACCCTTTTTCATTGTTGGTGTTTGAGTCTTTCGAACCTTTTTCATCTGCATCTTCTGTGTCTTTTGAACCTTTTTCTTCAGTAGCGTCTTTTTCAGCTTTCTCTTCAGCGTCTTTCTCAGAGTCTACTCCCTGATTTCCTTCTGAAGCAGAAGGATTTGTTACAGGGTTACCAGCTTTCTCTTCACTATCCTGTACTTCTACAGCA
Source organism: Anaerobacillus sp. ABR4_321 (assembly GCF_056158505.1). Lineage (NCBI taxonomy): Bacteria > Bacillati > Bacillota > Bacilli > Caryophanales > Bacillaceae > Anaerobacillus > Anaerobacillus sp. ABR4_321. The sequence goes on along the minus strand of NZ_JBSWTK010000001.1, from coordinate 927,707 downwards.
GAGGATGGTTGGTTGAATACATCAAGCGGGTTAACTGGTGTACCGTCTTTACGTACTTCAAAATGTACATGTACGCCAGCATCAGTGTCGAATGTGTTCGTTCCAGCTGTACCTAACTCATCACCTTGCTTCACTTTGTCGCCTTCAGCAACTTCAAGCTTATCAAGAGACTCATAAACAGTTACAACGCCATCTGCATGTTCGATGTGTACAACGTTACCAAGCAACTGATCTTTTTCTGCTTTCACAACTTTACCACTCATTGCAGCAACGACTTCAAAACTTGCTCCATCTTCTTTCGCATAGTCGATTCCTGAATTCTGGTAGTAGGTATTATTATAGAATACGAGAGCAGCTTTTTGTTCGTCAGTGCTAGCTTCAGCGTCGTAATATTGCTTTTGAACAAATACGCCACTATCTTCAGAAGCAGGTACTTTAAAGACTTCAGAATCTCCTAGAACCGGGACAGACTTTTCATCAGCATCATAGGCACTTCTGTCAGAATCAATACCACTCAAGTCACGGGGCTCTTCTGCATTTTCTTGACCGCCTTGCATCCAAAGCACTGCTGTTAGTACTAGTGCTGCGAATCCAAGGTATACTGCTGGATAAATCCAACGCTTTCTAGCTAGCTTTTGCCATTTAGAAGCGCTTTTTTCAATAGGATGAGATTTTTTGTTTTCATCTCCCATTTATCATCACCTCAGCAACCATTGTTGTCAGGTTACAAGGTTTCTATACACATTCCTGAAAAAATATCTATTTATTTTTCGACAAGTCCGTTATTTTTATGCATTTTCTTTTCATTTTCTCAAAATACGCCGTCCTAACAAGCAAAAAACCGCATTGCTGCGGCTGTTAACGATGTGCTGTTAAGTTATCAACATAGCGGCCCATCTCACTGATCGCCACACCTTTATAGTAGTGTTTCACGATTTCATCGTAGTCTCTTCCTTCTTCAGCCATTCCATTTGCACCATATTGACTCATTCCAACGCCGTGTCCATAGCCTTTCGTAGTGACAGAAATTCGATCTCCATCCCGCTCCCAGGTGAAGTCAGAAGACCTTAAACCTAGTAGGTCTCGAATTTCTCTTCCAGTAAATGATTTACCAGCTACTTCAACCTCCCCAACCCGCTTCCCAGTCGTGAGGTTCTTTATCGTTCCGACCGATCCATCCGATGGAAGGGTAACACCAAGCTTTTGTTCGAACTCACTTTTCGAGAACGACATTTCGTCGGAGTACTTAGGCGACTGCTTATCCCAAGGACTTTCTACGCTTCTAAGATATGGAGCAGCATTTTCCCAGTAGTCTTCCGAGTTCTCCGTGTATCCGTTGCTCGTTGAGAAAAATGAAGCGTAGATCGGATTGCCTTCATACGTTAAAATCTGACCAACTGTTTCTTCAACAGCCTTTTCGATCTTCGCATACTTACTCTCAAACTCTTTTCCCCATGCTTTCTTCAACTCATCGTTACTTTTATATACCTGGTGTTGGATCGTGTCAGTGACGATTGCGTTCCCAGGAAGTTCTTCTGTGGGATTTGCAAGCCTCGTAACGACGAACGTTCTTGCTGTCAACGCCTGCGCCTTCAGAGCTTCTAGATTAAACTCTGCTGGCATCTCAGCTGCTACTACTCCAGTTACATATTCTTCAATTGGAACGTTCACCGTCTTCTCAAGCTGTGCACGATAGACCGGTACATCGACATTCACGGCTTTTGCAGTTGGCATATTGTTACTTTCTCTTTTCGAGTCAGTAGTCACTGGTGATCCCCCAGATGATCCATATGGTAGCACTAACATAGATGGCAAAAGAATTATAATGCCAGCAAATAAGATAAGGATAAGAAGGATCTTTTTCATTCGCATGCCCCCGTCATCTAAATTGTATCTCCACTAACACCTTATGGAAGTGGACAACCATTTAGAACAGAAACGAAACGAGGTATCGGTGTAATGGTGAGGTACGTGAGGAAGGGTTTGTTAACGGTTTTACTCGATATTTTTCTTTTGTTGAAGCTTTTATCATGAAGCTCCTTACGTTTAACTTTTAATGAATATTTTATAGGGGAGGAGCTTCCATTCATAACAAAAAAACCGTAGCTCATCGCTACGGTTTTCACTTACGCTAATTTTGGTTTAACGTCTGTTTCTTCAGCTACAGTTTCTGCTGTTTGCTCTGTTTCTTCAAGCTTGACGCGTTCAACGTCAGCTCCAAGAGCAGCAAGCTTCTCAGCAAAGTTCACATAGCCACGATCTAAGTGCTTAAGCTCATCTACACGCGTGTAGCCGTCAGCAACTAGACCAGCAAGGATCAGTGCAGCTCCAGCGCGAAGATCAGTAGCTGATACTTCAGCACCTTGTAACTCAGAAGGACCTTCAATGATTGCGGCACGACCCTCGATCTTGATGTTCCCATTCATGCGACGGAACTCTTCAACGTGCATGAAGCGATTTTCAAAGACTGTCTCAGTGATCACACTTGTACCCTTTGCCTGAAGCAACAGTGCCATCATCTGTGACTGCATATCTGTAGGGAAACCAGGGTGTGGCATCGTCTTAAGATCAACTGGTTTGAGTGTTTCAGGACCGATTACTCGTAGTCCGTTACCTTCTTCTGTAATCTCAACTCCCATTTCCTGCATCTTTGCAATAAGAGGGCGTAGGTGTTCAGAAACAGCGTTCTCGACAAGAACGTTTCCGCCTGTAATAGCAGATGCTACCATAAAAGTACCTGCTTCGATGCGGTCAGGAATAACAGTGTGTTCAGCACCGTATAGCTTCTCGACACCTTCGATTCGAATCGTACCTGTACCAGCTCCGCGTACTTTTGCACCCATCGCATTCAGGTAATTCGCTAGACAGACGATTTCCGGCTCTTGCGCAACGTTCTCAAGAATCGTTGTGCCTTCCGCAAGAACTGCTGCCATCATGATGTTCTCAGTTGCTCCAACACTTGGGAAATCAAGGTAAATCTTCGCTCCTTGAAGTCTTCCTTTAATTGAAGCTTCAATAAATCCATTACCGATTTGAACCTCTGCACCCATTGCTTCAAAGCCTTTAAGATGCTGATCGATCGGCCTTGATCCAATTGCACAGCCACCAGGAAGTGCGATGCGGGCATGACCCACGCGGGCCAATAATGGTCCCATAACTAGAAACGAAGCTCTCATTTTACGTACTGCTTCGAAAGGTGCTTCTGTTTTTAGTGGTTTTGTTGCATCCACATGAATTGTATTTCCATTTATCTCTGACTCTACGTTCAAATAACTTAATACTTCGCTAATCGTGTGTACATCTGAAAGGGCCGGCACATCTTTTAACGTGCTCGTGCCTTCATGTGCTAATACAGATGCTGTGATGACGGGCAAGACTGCATTTTTAGCTCCCTCGACTCTTACAGAGCCAGTCAGTCTCCTGCCACCTCGGACGATGATTTTTTCCAACGTATTCCCCTCCGCGTCCAATTTGTATATTAATATTCAGTCGTAATTATCGGTGTGCCAATTGTGACGGTAGTTGCGCCGCCCATTCCTGTATCTCGTAATGCTATCTGTAAGTTCATTCTCTGGTTGTTCGTTGTAATTGTTTCTTTCCACTTCTTATGGTATGCGGAAAGTGATACAAACGTCTCTTCATTAACTTCTTCAACTTTCGAGGCTTCAAAATCGTTCAAAAGCTTGTCCGCCTCTTTGTACAAAACAATGTTCATTTTATCATCTTTTACCCCTTTAAAACAAGTGAAGACAGGGGCATCTTCATGGAAAAATTGTGACTTTTGTGACGTAAAGTGTTCGTAAGCTGTTCGCCATTCCTCCTGGTGGAATCCGGAGACTTCCATATTATAGATAAGATAAGAGCTATTACGATCATTCTCCGGATAAGTAATAAGGGTTACAGTGTCTTTGATGCCCAATTTCGAATCCAGTTTTGTGCCAATGAACTTCACAATGCCGTCACCGTCCACCTTTTCGATCCAGTTATATTCTGGCGAATCGGCTTGAAGCTCCGACGTAGTTAGTCTCTTCCCTGAGGAAATACTTTTAAAACCCATTTTTCCTTTTGTATGAAGTGACCAACTTTTTATTGTGACATCATTGTCTATTAAAATGTTCGCAATCTCGGCTGTCTTTGCTTCCGTATCATCTTCAAACGTTACTGATGTACCATGTGAAAAGCTTCCAAGAAGCATGACTGACAGTAATCCGATCATAAGCTTCATCTTAACCCTCTCCCCGTTCAGGTCTCTTACTTTCATTGTGACCATTGAGGGCTAGGGCATACATGGAATTTGTAGTCATTAACCGACAAATTCCAAATGTGACTTTTAAGTTAGAACAAGTATTTTAGGCGGATGGACCAGTTGTAGTAATCGAGAAAGAAGCTACTAGTGAGGGAACCGATGCTGATGGTCAGGAGTATCATGAGGACTTTGGCTTGTGGACTATTCGGCTTCTTAACAAACACATCGAAGCGAACAGTTTGTAGCGCCCACCAGGTGATCAATAAAAACACCAGGTGAATAAAAATCGAAAAAATCGACTGCTGCGCAAGTGCTTCCGTCATCTCTCTACCCCCTCTCATTTGCACACTTGTATCAATTTCTATTTGCTAATTATAAAAGATATTGTACGTAATGAATATCGGACTTTAACCCCATAAATATAAGTTCTAAATTACATTTTACCATCAATTTCGACAATATTTTTATTTTTTCCTAAATCTCAATAAAAAAACCGCAATCCCAATGTGATATTATCCCCTTTAAGTAGACATTCAAAAAAACCTCCATGATATGGTGGAGGAAAGGATGATACTTGGAGGGGATTTTTCTATGGCTAAAAAAGGACAAACGTTTCAACAGTATACAGACGATTTTAAACATAATGCCGTGATGAAATACATTAACGGTTCCCAAAGTTATAAAGCTCTAGCGGAAGAATTGGGAATAAAGAATTGTACACAACTTAAAGTGTGGGTCAAGAAGTGGAAGAATGGTGAGCCGTTTGATATTCGAAGTCGCAGTGGAGAAAATCCTATGTATGGTAGGCCGCGTACAAACTTTAACACAATTGAAGAAGAGAGAGATTACCTGAAAGCGCAGGTGGATTACTTAAAAAAGCAGTATCAAAATCTCGGGAAGGAGGAAAAATCACGCAAAAAATAAAGTATGAAACCGTGGAAGGCTTAAGGGGCAAAGCACCTGTCACTTGGTTATTAGAGATTGCTTCCCTCCAACCATCAAGTTATTACAAATGGAGAGCCAGTCAAGCAAAGCGAGATGAAAAGGCCAATCAAGATCATGACATCCAAATGCATATGATGGGGATTCATTTTCTTCACCCGGAAACAGGTTATCCTACCATGACACGTTTATTAAAAGAAAGTGGTTACCACATTAACCACAAAAAAGTGTATCGCTTGATGACAGAAATGGGCATTCAATCGGTAATCCGTAAAAAAAGAAAAAGGCATGGATACACCCCGTCTGTCGTCTATCCAAATAGGTTAAAACGCAACTTTAAAGCCAAGGGAACGAATCAGAAAATGGTGACGGACATTACTTATGTGTCAGATGGTAAACGATTCTATTACTTATCGGTGATCCAAGATTTATTCAACAATGAGATCGTAAGTTGGCAGCTTTCTAAACGAAACGATTTAAAACTTGTATTAGATACAGTAGCCCAATGGACAAAGAAAAAAGACGTAACTGAAGCCGTTCTCCATTCGGATCAAGGCTTTCAGTATACGTCTAAGGCATACAACATACGAATAGAAGAATATGGCGTTAAGGGCAGCCACTCTCGCAAAGGAAACTGCCTAGATAACGCCTGTATTGAGTCCTTCTTTTCGCATCTCAAAACAGAGAAGTTGTATATCGAACAGTGTAAAACAGAAAATGAGATCAGACAAGCAATCGAGGATTACATCTACCACTATAACTACAGACGTTTCCAAAAGAAATTAAAACAACGCGCGCCGATTGAATATCGACACGCGTTGGCAGCGTAGTTTTTTTATACTGTCTACTTGACAGGGGTAAAACCAATGAGACTGCGGTTCTTACTGATTAAACACTTCCATGAATTGAAAGTACTCTTGTATGAACGTTAATGCCGTTGACGGAAAAATTCCAATCACCAGTGTAGCTGTAGCTGTGATCGTCAATACAGCTGTCACCCCTGCTGAAATCGTTATCGGCTTCTTATCTGACGGTCTGAAGTACATTTGAACGAACAAACCGAAATAGTATACGTACGACAGAACGGTTCCTAGAAGCATCGCTGCCGTTAGAAAATAACGCTTTGGCTCTGTTCCCAGCGCACTCATGAATATTTCAAATTTCCCAATGAATCCCGCCGTAAACGGTATTCCAGCAAGAGACAATAGAAAGATCGTCATCGTGATCGCAATGAACGGTGAGCGTCTAAACATTCCTGCAAACGAAGCGATCGTCACGTCTTCTCTTTCCTTCGTTACAGCATGAATCACAGCAAATGCCCCAAGGTTCATCAGGAGATACGCCAATAAGTAGAACCATACGACTTCAAACACCATCTCCGATAATGCCGCAAAAGGAATAAGGATGTAACCTGCATGAGCGATACTCGAGTAAGCGAAGAGGCGTTTAGCATTCAACTGCCTAAGCGCAATAATATTACCGATGATGATGGTTAAGATCGCTATGATCGCTATGTATGGGCGAACAGATACGAGTAGCGATTCAAAACTCATTCCCTCAGGCGTAATTACTTTTCCTGTCCCAGGTGCAAAGACGAACGGTACCATGAGGAGACGAAGGATAATGGCAAACCCAGCTGTTTTTGAAACGACGCTTAAAAAAGCGGTGACTGGAGTTTCAGCTCCCTGATAGACGTCAGGTGCCCACATATGAAACGGAGCTGCTGCTATCTTGAATAGTAGTCCGATAAAGATCATTAGAAATGCAAACACGATGAGAAACCGATTATCTGCCACGATGTCGCTTGCCATAGCAGACTGAATCGCATACAGATTCGTTTCACCTGAAAGTCCATATACATAACTCATCCCAAACAGTGTGATCGCTGTAGCGATCCCTCCGTTGACGAGGTATTTAAAGGCAGCTTCGTTCGCAAAATGATTCGTTTTACGAATTCCAACAAGGATATAAGAAGATAAGCTCAATAACTCAAGACCGACGAATAATGTGATAAGGTCAGCGCTCGACGCCATCATCATCCCACCGAGAAGCGCCGTTAAGATGAGATAGTAGTATTCCCCTTTTACATCCTTTAGATCATCCTTAGATGGAAGGCCGAGTAATAGGACAAAACCTGTACCGATCAACATGAGCAGTTTGAACGCTTTCGCAAACGAATCGAGCCTGAACGTTTCACCTAAAATCGAAACGACACCGTCGTCTAACTGCAGGAAAAGAAAGATCGTAGCTAATCCAACACCCGCTAGTGCAAACCATACGAGCATGGTACGACTTTTTTTCGTCGTAAATAGATCGATCAAGGAGATTGTGACGGCAGTAATGAGAATAATAAATTCAGGCATCATACTTCCCCAGTTGTATTGCATCAAAGTCGACATATTCATTACGCTAACCCCCTATCCCAATCGTTCTCAGCGTGTTAGACAAGATTGCTGGATAAACGCCGATCCAGATGATCAGGATCAGTAATACTGCTGATGAAACGACTTCAGTTGCGGATAGATCCATTTTCCGATCAAAGGATGGTCGCCGTTCACCGAAGGTCACCGCTAGTACGGCTCGCAAGATGTAAACAGCAGTTAGTATGATACCTAAGACACCAATCGCACCGATCACAGGCATCGTTTCAAATAATCCTAGAAACGCTAGGAATTCACTAATAAAGCCGCTCATGCCTGGTAACCCTAGAGATGCAAGTCCTGCCGCTAAAAAGAAACCAGCAAATAACGGGGTCTGACTAGCAATGCCTCCAAGTTCACTGATTCTCGTCGTCCCAAATCGGTCGAGGAGAACTCCGATCAGTAGAAAGAGGAGTGCTGCAATGAGACCATGTGAGATGGTTTGAAAGATTGCACCCTGAACACCAACTGAATTGAACGAAGCTAATCCGAGTAATACGATGCCCATATGGGATATAGACGAATAGGCAAGCAGCGCTCGAAGTTCAGTTTGAACGAACGCGATGAATGCACCATACAACAAGTTGATTAATCCAAGAATGGCAAGGACAAGTGAGATGTCCTGCAGCTGTTCTGGGAAAAAACCTCCTCCGAAACGAATCAATCCATATGCACCAATTTTTAATAACACTCCTGCATGAATCATCACAAGAGCGATCGGCGCTTCTACGTGTACGCGTACCATCCATGAATGAAGGGGTACGATTGGAAGTTTGGTCCCGAATGCGAGGAGTAGTAGAACCAACAACCACATTCTCATGTTATATGAGAGAAACTCAAATGAATCCGTTTCTTTCAGCATCGAAGTAATTTCCGTGATATTCGTCGTATGCAGTTCGACAAAGAGAGTGATGATAACGATAAGAAGCAGCACCGATCCAATCCCGTTGTAGATTAAGAATGAAAAAGCAGCCCTTTCTTTATGAAAACCACCCCATCTCCCGAGAAGTAAGAACGTGGAGACGAGCGTTACTTCAAAAAACAAGAAAAAGAGGAACAGGTTCTCGCTCGAGAAAACACCAAGCATGCCGAGTTCAAGTGCTAGAAATAATATGAAGAACCCTTTTGTTCCACTCGTTATTCGATGGACTGCAAAGGAAGCAAGAAACGTAATGAGAGAGGTTAAAAACAAGAATAAAACCGATAGTCCCGTGACGCCAAGCTCATATGAGATGATATAAGGCTCATTTGGACTGATCGACGTCATCATTTCAAACCACGTAACCGTCTCTTGGAACTGAATCCCTTCAACGCCTCGTTCAAACAATGAGTACACGACAATGGCGAGAAGAAGCGGTAATGCCGTAGCGAGTGTACCTATCCGTTTTACCAAATGACTTTCAGGAGAGAGAATCGCAAGTAGAATGATTCCTAAGAGCGGCGAGAACACAAGAATTGAAAGCAAACCGGTCATTGGAAATACCCCCCTAACGCCGCGATGACTAGAAGAACGAGGACGAGTCCTGAAAACGCAACGGCACTGTAAGTCTGTACCTGACCAGACTGAACTTTCACACCCGTTTTACCAAGTTGTGAGACGAGTCCCTTTACTGCAGCGGCCCCTCCTTCAACGATGAATCGATCAAAATAGCTCCAGAAGTAGCTAAGCGCATAGAGCCCTTTTACAAATACAGTGCGGTAAAGTTCATCAACAAAATACTTTCGATACAGTACGTGATGTACTTCTTTCATCGATCCATATAGCCAATTTCTTGGGATACTTTGTTTTGCATACATGAACCATGCGAGAGCGATTCCTCCGATCGACAACGCGCTAGCCAGAATCATTATCCAATAAGGCGCATCGATGGAACTGAACAGCACTGGATAAGGAGTAGTTTCAAGCCAATCACCGAGAAACGTTCCGAACCAGTGCGTGTGAATAAACCCTGAGAAAACGGCGAGCACGGCCAGAACCATCATGGGAATGAGCATCGTACGAGGAGATTCTTTGATTTCTTCATTACGCTCACGCTCTCCGCTAAAGACCAGAAAGTAAAGGCGGAACATGTAAAAAGCCGTGAGAAACGCTGTAAGAAGAGCTAATCCAAAGAGAATATAGCTTCCGTTCGAGAAGGCAGAAGCCAATATTTCATCCTTACTAAAGAAGCCGGAGAACAGCGGAAATCCAGCAATCGCTAAACTCCCTATTAGAAACAGGAGTGCCGTTCCTTTCAACTTTTTACCGAGTCCACCTAACTTGTGGATGTTTTGTTCATGGGCTGCATGGATCACACTTCCTGCAGCAAGGAACAGAAGTGCTTTAAAGAAAGCGTGCGTTGTGAGGTGAAAGACTGCTGCGGTATACCCCGCCGTACCTAAGGCAAGCATCATGTACCCAAGCTGACTGATCGTGGAGTATGCCAATATTCGTTTGATATCGTTCTGAACAAGAGCGATGGTCGCTGCAAAGACTGCCGTAACACCACCAGTGATTGCTACAGTCATCATCGCAACGTCAGATGCTGTGAAAAGTGGAAACATCACCGCTACAAGATAAACACCAGCCGCTACCATCGTAGCTGCATGAATGAGCGCGGATACTGGTGTAGGACCTTCCATCGCATCAGGAAGCCACGTATGAAGTGGAAATTGTCCCGATTTCCCGACTGCTCCTACGAAAATGAGGATCGCCGTTAACGTAATCACTGCTGGCGTTAGTTCACCCGCTTCTGCAGCGCTAAAGATTCCGTCTAGTTCAAGCGTTCCCGTCTGCCAGTACAGCAAGAATATCGCAACAAGTAATCCTACATCTCCAATCCTCGTTACGATGAACGCTTTCTTTGCTGCCGCCTTTGCTTCAGGTTTATAAAAGTAGAAACCTACTAATAGGAACGAACACACTCCAACAAGCTCCCAGAAGAAATAGATTTGAAGAAGGTTCGGTGACAACACAAGAGCCGTCATCGAAAATGTAAAAAGCCCTAAATAACCGAAGAACGTTGCGATCCGTTCGTCATTTGCCATGTACCCCATCGAATACATATGTACAAGAAAGCTAACGAGGGTAACGATGACGAGCATGAGTGCGTTCAATGGATTCACTTCTAATCCGACCGTTAGAGTGAGTGCGTCGATCGATAGCCAATTTCCTTCTACTAGGAAATTACCGTTTTTGAGATGACTGAAAAGAACTATGAGTGCTCCAACAAAAGCAGCGCCGGAAAACAGGGTACCTACGATGCCAGCTTTTTTATAAATGACCGGCCTGGTAAACAAAATGATTAGAAAGGATAGAAGTGGTAGAACCGGAATCAGCCAGACATAATCCATTTATAACCCCCCTTTGCTACTTTTTTAATGTGTTCATTTCATCGACATTAACCGTTGCTCGATTGCGATACAAAGCGATCAGAATAGCAAGCCCGACCGCAGCTTCTGCGGCTGCTACCGTAATCGTGAACAACGAGAAGACTTGCCCACGAATTGAAGCACCTACGCCGTATTTAGCAAAAGCAACAAGGTTTACGTTCACAGCATTCAGCATGAGCTCGATCGATATCAGAACGATTACGGCATTTCGTTTCGTTAGTGCACCATAAAGTCCCATACAGAAAAGTAATAACGCCGTGACAAGGTAAGCAGAAAGCGGTATCGAACTCATGACTGCTCACCTTCTTTCTTGGTTTCCTCTTTCTTAGCGAGGATTACCGCTCCGACAAGAGCGACCAGTAGAACGACCGATACGAGCTCGAACGGGATGACATATTCGGTGAAAAGCATGATCCCGATTTGCTCCGTATTGTTTTCATGCAGGGTGGTGGCCTGACCGCCTAGTGATAGATCTTTAACAGCAAAAAACATGATTAAAAAGAAAGCGGTTATTCCAGATAGAACGATTCCTTTCTTAACGAAGCCTGTCTTCTTCTCTTCACCGGTATGCTTCGTGAGCATAATTCCGAAAAGCATGATGATCGTGATGGCACCGGAGTAGATTAAAATCTGAACAACAGCTACAAACTCCGCTGCGAGCATAACGTAAAGTCCAGCTATGCCTAGAAACGTTAGAACGAGCGCCATCACCATATGAACGACTTTTGAGAGATTTAGCATGAGCAAGGCACCGGTGATCGTGATTAGAAAAAGGATGACGAAGACGATTAGCTCTCCATTCATACCTTGTTTTCCTTTCTAAGATTCGTATCATTTTCGTCCAGCCACTCTAGGTTCTTGAACAGATCGTCTCTACTATAAGAAGCGAGTTCAAAGTTATTCGTCATAATAATCGCCTCCGTTGGACAAACCTCTGTGCAGAGATCACATAGAATGCAGATTTCAAAATTAATGTCGTACGTATCGATGATCTTCCCTTTTTTCGAAGGGTCAGGATGCTTCTTTCCCGTTAAGGTGATGCAATCTGTCGGACAAATCGCTGCACATTGATTACAAACGATGCATTTCTCAGGGTAGAATTTCTGAATGCCTCTAAATCGATCGGGCATTTCGAGCGGTTTCTCTGGATAGCCATACGTAACTTTTTCCTTCGTTAGGTTCTTAAGGGTGTAAGCTAACCCTTTCGCTAGTCCTCGCATGCTCTGCTTCCTCCCTTTTTAAACCGAATCTGATTTAAAACGACCGGAATAGTTCGATTAAAATCGTCGTAATAAAGATATTTGCTAGTGCGAGTGGAAGGAGTACCTTCCATCCAAATGACATTAATTGATCTGCTCGAAGACGTGGAAATGTCGCCCTGATCCAAATCATGACGAATACGATGAAGATGAATTTAAGTGCGAACCAGATAAATCCAGGTACAAAATCTAAAAACGGAACCGCTTGCCATCCCCCTAAAAAGAGAATGGTAGTTAACGATGCCATGGCAAAAAGATAGACGTACTCAGCGAGCATGAAGAATGCCCATCTGAACCCCGAATATTCAACGTGATAGCCTGCTACGAGCTCTGACTCGGCCTCTGGTAGATCGAATGGTGTTCGATTAAGCTCTGCTACAGATGCGATCAGAAAGATGAAAAATGCGAGCGGCTGCTTGAAGATGAACGCGACGTTTTCCTGCGCCATAATAATTTCGTTCAGATTAAGAGTGCCTGTTAATAGAATGATTCCGATGACACTCATGACGAGTGGGATTTCATACGAGATCATTTGAGCCGCTGATCGCATGCTCCCTAACAACGCATATTTATTGTTCGATGCCCACCCTCCAGCAAGAATGCCGATCGTTGTGATCCCTGATATCGCAATGTAAAATAGCAATCCTACTCCGATATCTGCAAACGAAATCCGTTCGGTGAACGGTAATACGGCGATTATGATGAAGGCAGGAGCAAACGCAATGACAGGTGCGATGATAAAAAGCGGACGATCGGCGTCTCTTGGAATGGTATCTTCTTTCAATAATAGTTTCAGAACATCTGCAACCGTCTGAAGAAGACCAAACCTGCCGCCGACTCTGTTCGGACCGTGTCTGAGCTGCATGAAGCCGAGCACTTTCCGCTCCGCTAAGATGGCATACGTTACAAATCCAAGAACGACCATCAGCATTGCTGTACCAGCAAGGAAAAACCCTCCCGTTTGCCAGTATCCTGGTGTGGAAGTGAGCCATTCACTCATCAACCATCCACCTCCCCGAGAACGATATCGATCCCTCCTAAAATTGCGATCAAGTTGGATATATTTTCTCCTTCAAGTAATTCAGGAAGAATCTGAAGGTTATAAAAGGATGGCCTTCTAAACTTGAGGCGATACGGCTCTTTTTTCCCTTTGGATGCTATGTAACAGCCGATCTCACCACGTGGAGATTCGATCCTTACATACGTTTCACCAGCAGGAGGTTTAATAATTCTCGGCACTTTCGCCATGATGGCTCCTTCCTCAGGAATTTGATCAGCAGCCTGCTCAACGATTTTCAACGCTTCTTCAATTTCCCCCATCCGGCAGTAGTAACGTGAAAGGGCATCACCTTCATGAAAGACTGGCACATCAAAGTTAAATCTTTCATAGATGGAGTAAGGTTCATTTTTTCTAAGATCCCAGTCTACCCCTGTACAGCGCAAGTTCGCTCCGCTAAGAGAGTAAGAGAGTGCCGTTTCTCTCGAATAGGTTCCGACTCCTTTTAACCTAGCCATGAAGATTTCATTTCCTGTAACGAGATCGTGGTAGCCTGCTAGCTGCTCTCTCATATATGGCACAAATTCACGCACCTTAGTAAGCCAGCCTTCTGGTGCATCCCACTTCACACCGCCCACCCTCATATAGTTGAACGTGAGACGTCCTCCAGATATCTCATTCAATAGATTAATAATGACTTCGCGCTCTCGAAACGCGTAAAGAAAGGGGCTCATGGCTCCAATATCTAAGAGATACGTACCGAACCAGACAAGGTGGCTCGCTATTCTTCCAAGTTCCATGACGATCACTCTCAAATATTCTGCTCGTTCTGGTAGTTCCATCGCCATCATCGTTTCTACAGCATGACAAAGGATATAATTATTTGTCATCGCAGCGAGATAATCCATTCGATCTGTATATGGAATAATCTGCGTATACTGTAGGTTTTCAGCAATCTTCTCAGTTCCTCTGTGGAGGTAACCGATAACAGGTGTTGCCTCTTTGATCACTTCACCATCAATCTTGAGGACGATGCGAAACACGCCATGTGTACTGGGGTGCTGCGGCCCTACATTCAAAAGCATTTCCTCAGTACGAATCATCGTTACACCTCCACATCGTATGGCTCGTAATCTTTTCTAAGAGGATGCCCTACCCAATCATCAGGCATCATGATTCTAGACAGATTTGGATGACCTTCGAACACGATGCCAAGGAGGTCGTATGCCTCACGCTCTGGCCAGTTTGCTCCTGACCAAAGTGGTGTGATCGACTGTATCACAGGGTTTTCACGATCGATTTTCACTTTAAGTGCAACACTCTGTTTATTTATATAAGAATAGAAATGATTGTAGATTTCCATATGTGTTTCAAAGTCTGTGCCGTGCGTTTCGGATAGGTAGTCAAAAGCGAGAAGTTCGTTAAATTTCAGGAACTCTGCTAATCGATAATACGACTCTTTCTTTGCTACGAGCGTCGGCACATCTTTCGCAAGGCGGTTAATATAAGCATCCTCGACCAAATCATCACCTAAGTTTTCTTTTATTATTTCGAGGTAGCGATCTAAGAGAGGTTGATTTGGAGAGGGCTTGACCTCTTCTGCCTCCTCTTCCTTTGCCTTTCCTTTCGCTTTTGCCGCTGCGGCGGCTTTTGCTTTTGCCTTGGCAGCTGCGACTGCTTTTGCTTTCTCATTTTCACCAGATCCAGACTTTTTCTTCAGAGCAGCTGCCTTCGCTTTCGCCGCTGCAACTGCCTTTTTCTTTGCAAGATCTGGGTCTTCTTCCGGCTCTGACGCTTCACCCTCCTGCTCTTTTTTCTTCCTTAACGCTGCTGCCTTTGCTTTTGCCGCTGCGACTGCCTTTTTCTTTGCAAGATCTGGGTCTTCTTTCGTTTCTGACGCTTCACCCTCCTGCTCTTTTTTCTTCCTTAAGGCTGCTGCCTTTGCTTTTGCCGCTGCAACTGCCTTTTTCTTTGCAAGGTCTGCGTCTTCTTCCGTTTCTGACGCTTCACCCTCCTGCTCTTTTTTCTTCCTTAACGCTGCTGCCTTTGCTTTCGCTGCTGCAGCGGCTTTCTTTTTCGCTAGCTCAGAATCTTCTTCCTGTGATGCTTCTATTCTATCCTCTGAATCCTCTGCTTTCTTTTCCTCTCGAGCTTTCCGTAATTCAGCTGCTTTTCGTTTCGCTTCTTCTACAGCTTTTCGCTTCTGTTCAGCAAGGTCTTCACGTGAATCATCCGTCATTTATTCGTCACCCGCTTTCCGGTCTTTGCTTCGTAACGAATCTTTTCCTGTAATTTATTTATTCCATAGATGAGTGCTGCAGGGTTCGGTGGACATCCCGGTATGTACACATCGACCGGTACGATTTGATCGACTCCTTTCACAACGGCATATGAGTTGATATACGGTCCTCCTGCAGTTGCACATGAGCCCATCGCAATTACCCATTTAGGTTCTGGCATTTGATCATAGAGACGCTTCAATACAGGTGCCATTTTCTTTGTCACCGTACCTGATACGATCATCACATCTGATTGTCTTGGAGACGTTCGAAAAAACGTCCCAAATCGATCTAAGTCATAATGCGAAGCTCCGGACCCCATCATCTCGATTGCGCAGCACGCAAGGCCGAACGTAAGCGGCCAAAGCGAATTACTACGTGCCCAGGATTTTACTTGTTCTAGTGTTGCGAGAAAGACATTCTGCTTCATTTCCTCGAATTCTTCGGGCGTGATATCTTCTATTCTTATATCCATTTCAACACCTTCTTTTTCCAAGCATAAATTAACCCGATTAGAAGCATGACGATGAAAATCATCATCTCAATAAACGCAAAGAAACCGAGTTTCTGATAAGCGACTGCCCATGGGTATAAGAAAACGGTTTCTACATCGAATATGACAAATAGAAGCCCGAATAAATAATATCGGACATTATACTGTATCCAGCTTTGATGGAACGGCTCGATGCCGCTTTCGTAAGTTGTTTGTTTTTCTGCGGTAGGCTTATGGGGGCGGAGGATTTTCCCGGCTGTGAGTGCGACAATAGGTAGTAATAAGCCAAGAAGAAGGAACATCAGCACCAGGAGGTAACTATTTTGGTACACGTTAAGCGATTCACCCAAACAGGATCTCTCCTCTCATCATGCGGTTTACTACTCTCGTATACTAATTCAACATTTTTACCATTATTCTTGCTTTTCTGAAAAAGTTTTTTTAAAATTTCGAACAGAGGTGATCAGTATTTCGTATAAAGAAATGAGAAAAGTAACAGAAAAACTTTGGGCAAGAAATAAATATAGTGTGATGGCGAAAGGATATGAGCACTACAAACGAATCGGTGCTGCTTTTAAAGAGGCGCATTCGATCGATGATTTGTTTAATGTATATACGATGATTGGAGAAGCTGAACAGTTGCCTCATACTAAAAAAGGTATGCGGACGACCCTCGAGCATATGTGGGGTTATTTTAAAAAACGTGCAGATGAGGAAGAAAAGCAAGTGTTCTTCAGGACAATGAATACCGTTTTAGAGAGTGAACAAAACCTTTCGAAAGAAAATATTGCTCAGCTAAAAACTCTAGTTGAAAATTTATTGGAAAAATACCCTTCAGACTATTTATCTCAAAGTCATTTCATAAAAGTAGATTCTGGGTGGAACGTTGTGTTTCATGAAGATAATCTTGAGGGTATAACAAAAGAAGATTATAAAAAAGCATCAGAGAATAAACTCTGATGCTTTTAGCGTATCTGTATTATTTCTTTGCAAGATCTAGACGGTTTACTGCACGCTTAAGTGCTAGCTCAGCACGTCTAAAGTCAACATTATCCTGCTTTGCCTGGTTCAGGCGCTGCTCTGCTCTTTCCTTTGCTGCACGAGCGCGTTCAACGTCGATTTCAGAAGGGTTTTCAGCAGATTCTGCAAGGATTGTTACTTGCTTAGGTCTTACTTCAACAAACCCACCGCTAACGGCCAGTACATGAGTATCAGCTCCATTTTTGAAGCGAACTGCATTGATGGTAAGAGGGGCAACAAGCGGAATGTGACCAGGTAAAATGCCGAGCTCTCCGCTCTGCGCTTTTACACTGACTAATTCAGCTTCCCCTTGGTATACCGGGCCGTCAGGGGTGACTACACTGACTTCCAATGTATTCATCGTACCCCTCCCTGGGTGTGGTAATGATTGAAAAGCGTAAGCGCCTTGGTCACCCCCGACGAGCTTAAGGCGAGCATCAATGTGGCGTTCTTTGCCGCAATGATGATTGACTTAAGACCTAGAGGGGGTAGGCGCTGGAGCTAGACATCGGTAGCGTGGGCTAGAGAAGTCTCTTTGCGCCGTTGCTCCATGTCTAGCTGCGGCTCCCAGGCCCTCGAGTCGCTTCACCTTTTCAATTGAACGCAAAGAACGTGTTCCCTTGAAAAGGCTCCAGCGCTTGTCGGGCCTAGGCGGTCGCCTCCGCTTTTCTTTAATGTCTAGCTGCATGAGCCAAATCCTCCGGCTGTTTCGCCCCTTCGGTTGAGACACAAATCGTCTCATCCTCACGGGCTCCAACATCCTACGGATTTAAACGGCTCATTCCGCTTTTCTTTATGCCATTTGTTCTGCTTTTTCTACTACTTCTTCGATGCGGCCTACTAGACGGAATGCATCCTCAGGGATGTCGTCGTGTTTGCCGTCAAGGATTTCTTTGAATCCTTTGATCGTTTCTTTAACCGGTACGTAAGATCCTGGCTGACCAGTGAACTGTTCAGCAACGTGGAAGTTCTGAGAAAGGAAGAACTGAATGCGACGAGCACGCGCAACAGTTAGCTTATCTTCGTCAGAAAGCTCATCCATACCAAGGATTGCGATGATATCTTGAAGCTCTTTATAACGCTGTAGCGTCTGCTGAACTTCACGAGCAACAGTATAGTGTTCTTCACCAACAACTTCTGGAGAAAGTGCACGAGAAGTTGATGCAAGTGGATCCACCGCTGGGTAGATACCTTGCTCAGATAGCTTACGCTCAAGGTTCGTCGTAGCATCAAGGTGAGCGAACGTTGTCGCTGGAGCCGGGTCAGTATAGTCATCGGCTGGCACGTAAATTGCCTGAATGGAAGTTACGGAACCTTTGTTAGTCGATGTGATACGTTCCTGAAGTTGGCCCATCTCAGTTGCAAGTGTCGGCTGGTAACCTACTGCTGATGGCATACGGCCAAGCAATGCGGATACCTCAGAACCTGCCTGAGTAAAGCGGTAAATGTTATCGATGAAGAGTAGAACGTCTTGTCCTTGCTCATCACGGAAGTATTCTGCCATTGTCAGACCAGAAAGGGCAACACGCATACGTGCACCTGGTGGTTCGTTCATCTGACCGAATACCATTGCAGTTTTCTTAATAACTCCGGAATCTGTCATCTCGTAGTAAAGGTCGTTACCTTCACGAGTACGCTCACCAACACCTGCGAATACGGAGATACCGCCGTGTTCCTGTGCGATGTTGTTGATCAGTTCCTGGATAAGTACTGTTTTACCTACACCTGCACCACCAAACAGACCGATCTTACCACCTTTTACGTATGGAGCAAGAAGGTCTACTACTTTGATTCCTGTTTCAAGGATCTCAGTAGATGTTGCAAGGTTTTCAAATGTAGGAGCTTGACGGTGAATAGGGTCACGACGAACGTCAGCACTTAGTGCTTCGTCAAGGTCAATGTTTTCTCCTAGTACGTTAAATACACGTCCTAGTGTAATATCTCCAACTGGAACGGAGATCGGTGCACCTGTATCAATCGTTTCAACTCCACGTACAAGACCATCTGTTGAACCCATCGCTACGGTACGAACAGAGTCATCGCCAAGGTGAAGCGCGACTTCAAGCGTAAGATCCATGCTCTTCTCGTCACCGGATTCCGCTTTATAGTTAACTGTAAGGGCGTTGTAGATTTCTGGAAGCTTTCCGCTATCGAACTTTACGTCTACAACCGGACCCATAACCTGGGTAATGTATCCCTTGTTCATCCTGTTCCCTCCTAACTTGCTTTAAGTGCTTTTGAAATAAAGCATTTATCTCAGATAAGTGTCTAGCTACAGTGGCCAGTCCCTCGATCGCTTCACCTTTTAACCTGAACACAAAAATCGTGTTCATTTTAAAAGCTTCCAGCGCTTTTCGGGCCTTAACGGCCACTTTCGCTTTTCGTTATTATTCTAATGCCGCTGCCCCACTAACAATCTCAGTTAATTCCTGAGTGATCGCTGCCTGACGCGCACGGTTGTAAGAAAGTGTAAGGCTGCCGATGAGGTCGTCTGCATTGTCAGTCGCACTTCTCATCGCTGTCATACGGGAAGCGTGCTCTGCTGCTTTTGCATCGAGAAGCGCACCGTAGATCAAGCTTTCAGCATATTGAGGAAGCAGGACTTCAAGAATTTCTTCTTCAGAAGGCTCGTACTCATAGCTAGCGAGTGACTTACTTTCACCTGTCTCAATATCCGTTAACGGAAGAAGCTTCTTCTCCGTTAAATCTTGCTGAATGGCACTTACATAGTGGTTATAGTACATATAAAGCTCATCGAAGGCACCATCTTCAAACATCTTAACCGTTCTAGATGCAATGTCTTTAATGTCTGCAAAGGAAGGCTGGTCAGCAAGACCAACGATGCTTTCCACTACAGGCATATCGCGTTTTTTAAAGAAGGATAGTCCTACTTTACCAACTACGATGATGGCATACTCGTCTTTTGAGCTATGACGTTCATTGATCGTTCGATATACATGGCGTAGAACCGAGCTGTTGTATGCGCCCGCTAGACCACGGTCAGATGTGATAACAACATAACCTGTCTTCTTGACGTCACGACTTTCAAGCATCGGATGACTAGCGCCGCTTGACCCAGTAGCGATACTAGCTACAACATCTTGAATCTTTTCCATGTAAGGAACGAATGACTTTGCATTCATTTCTGCACGGTTAAGTTTCGCTGCTGAAACCATCTGCATCGCTTTTGTAATCTGCTTTGTCTTCTTAGTCGATGTAATTCTCGACTTAATATCGCGTAAAGATGCCACTCATTTTCACCACCTTTTAAGCTGGCCGCGGCGTTTCCGCCGCATCCCTCTTATTCAGAAACTGCGAAGCTCTTTTTGAATTCTTCGATTGCTGCGTTGAATTCTTTTTCGTCTGGAAGAGCTTTTGTTTCGCGAATTGTATTGAAAAGATCTTTCTTATTGTGTTCGATCCAAGTCATCATTTCTGATTCAAAACGCTGAATGTCTTCAACAGGAATATCATCAAGGAATCCGCGAGTCAATGCGTAAAGGATCGCAACCTGCTTCTCTACTGCTAGCGGCTTGTTAAGTCCCTGCTTCAGTACTTCAACTGTACGTGCACCACGGTTTAGCTTAGCCTGAGTCGCTTTATCAAGGTCAGAACCAAACTGAGCAAATGCTTCTAGTTCACGATAAGATGCAAGGTCAAGACGGAGTGTACCCGCAACCTTCTTCATCGCTTTAATCTGAGCGGATCCACCTACACGGGATACGGAAAGACCTGCGTTAACCGCCGGACGTACACCCGAGAAGAAGAGGTCAGATTGAAGGAAGATCTGTCCATCCGTGATGGAAATAACGTTTGTTGGGATATAAGCTGATACGTCACCAGCTTGCGTTTCAATAAATGGAAGGGCTGTTAGTGAGCCTCCTCCTTTTGCATCACTAAGCTTCGCTGCACGCTCAAGTAAGCGGGAGTGAAGATAGAATACATCCCCTGGATATGCTTCACGACCTGGAGGACGACGTAGCAATAGGGAAAGTTCACGGTATGCAGAAGCCTGCTTTGTTAAGTCATCGTATACAACAAGAACGTGCTTGCCGTTATACATGAAGTCTTCACCCATCGTTACACCAGCATATGGTGCTAGGAAAAGAAGTGGAGCCGGCTGAGATGCAGATGCCGTTACAACGATTGTGTAATCAAGTGCACCCTGCTTACGAAGTGTTTCAACAACACCACGAACCGTAGATTCTTTTTGCCCGATCGCAACATAGATACAGATCATGTCTTCTTCTTTTTGGTTAAGAATTGTATCGATCGCAATTGATGTCTTACCAGTCTGACGGTCACCGATGATCAACTCACGCTGTCCACGTCCGATTGGAATAAGAGAGTCAATCGCTTTGATTCCTGTTTGAAGAGGCTCGTGTACGGATTTACGATCCATAACACCTGGAGCCGGACTTTCGATTGGGCGTGTTTTTGAAGTACCAAGTGGACCCTGTCCATCAACAGGCTGTCCAAGAGGGTTAACAACACGGCCAAGAAGCTCTTCACCAACTGGAACCTCCATAATACGGCCAGTACGACGAACTTCGTCACCTTCACGAATATCCGTGTAAGGTCCAAGAATAATGATACCTACGTTATTTTCTTCCAGGTTCTGAGCCATACCCATTACACCATTTGAAAATTCAACAAGTTCTCCTGCCATCACGTTATCAAGACCGTGGGCACGAGCGATACCGTCACCAATTTGGATTACGGTACCTACATCATCAACTTTAATATCAGCTTGATAATCTGAGATCTGTTGCTTTATCAGAGTACTGATTTCTTCAGCATTGATGCTCATGCATATTCACCCCTATCTTCTAGCCTTTCGCTGAAACTAATTGACGTTCCATGCGTTTAAGTTTACCGCTGATACTTCCATCAAAAATGCGATTTCCGACACGGACTTTGATACCACCGATCAAAGTTGGGTCGATCACGTTTTCGATTTGAAGTGTTTTCTTGCCTACTCGTTCTGCAAAAACTGCAGAGATCTTGTTCTGCTCTTCCTCTGAAAGAGGCATTACAGAATACACTTTAGCTGCAGCTGTTTGCTGCTGCTCATTTGCGAACATATGATAGTGGTTGATGAGATCGAAAACGATCGCGATACGATCTCGTTCAACCAATGTGAGAAGCGTATTTAAAACTGGCGCTGAAAGTGACTTTCCAAAGCTGTTTTGGATGACTTCTTTCTTTTGCGCATTTGTAAACTTAGGATGTGCGAACACTTCCATCAAGTCGTCAGTTTCATTGAATACATCGTTAACGACTGCAAGCTCTTGCTTCACTTGCTCAACGGTTCCTTGCTCATGAGCAATTTCAAAAAGAGCGTTAGCATAACGTTTTGCGATTACTTCAAGGTCCCTGCTCGTTTCTGACCGCCTGCCTGATAAAGGTAGTCATCGATCAGCTTCTGCTGTGAACGCTCGTCCAGTTCCTTCTCAACAACTTTGGAAGCGATCATTACAGATAGAGATGCAACCTGCTCGCGCAGTGATGCTACAGCAGTTTCACGTTCACGAGCGATGTCAGCTGTTGCTGCTTCTTTCAAGCGTTCAGCCTCAAGACGTGCTGCTTCAATCATTTCCTGACCTTTTTGGTCAGCCATTTTCTTTTGGTTCTCAAGCATAGTTTGCGCTTCTTGACGAACACGCTTCATTTCTTCGCGCTGTTCATTTAAGTAAGCTTCAGCTTCTTTACGGTTCTTTTCAGCAGATTCGATTTCATTAGCGATATGCTGTTCTCGTTCTTTCATGATACCCATCAACGGGCCCCAAGCGAACTTTTTCAATAGAGCAAGAAGCACGATAAATGCGAAAAGCTGATAAAGGATATCACCAGCGTGAATTCCTGTGCCAGCTCCAAGAATTAGACTGTTGAACAACGTGTTCACTCCCTTCAGAGATCATACAAAACGAATGGCGAAGGTTTCATTTCGAAACTTTCTCCGCCATCATGAAACGTTACGATTTTTCTATAAAGTTTCGTAAGTAATTATTGACCCATTACGATAAATGCGATTACTACACCGATGATCGGAAGTGCCTCAACTAGTGCGATACCGATGAACATTGTAGTTTGAAGAGTACCTCTAAGTTCTGGTTGACGAGCGATTCCCTCTACTGTACGTCCTACGATAAGACCGTTACCAATACCGGCACCTACTGCCGCTAGACCTACTGCAATTGCAGCTGCGATTAAACCCATGCTAAATTTCCTCCTTAATATTCATAAAAATAGATTTTTTATATAATGAAAAGTTCATTAATACTGTTCTTTAGTGGTCGTCTGCCACTTTGTGTGCCATGTAAACCATGGTTAGCATTACAAAGATAAACGCCTGAATTGTACCGACAAAGATACTGAATCCTTGCCATGCGAGCATAGGAAGAAAGGCTCCAAGCGCTCCGCCGATTCCTGCAGCTCCAAGTCCAGCTAGGAGTCCAAGCAAGATCTCACCGGCAAATATGTTTCCGTAAAGACGAAGACCAAGCGTCAATGTGTTTGAAAATTCCTCGATTAACTTGAAAGGAAATAGGAATTTCATTGGGGTAAAGAATCCTTTACCGTATTCCTTTGCACCTTTCATTTTCACACCGTAATAGTGTGTGAGCACCACGACCATCGTTGCTAGTGTCAGCGTGATCGTCGGGTCTGCAGTTGGAGACTTCCACCATAGTTCGTCATTAAACGAAATGGCGAATGGAAGACCAAGCATGTTTGAGACGAAGATATACATGAGTAGCGTCATCCCAAGAAACAAGAATCGTCCTCCTGTTTGCCAGTCCATGGTGCTTGAGATCAGACCTTTCACAAAGTCCATCACCCACTCGATAAAGTTCTGCAAACCAGTTGGTCGCATTGCTAGTGAGCGAGTTGCTACAACTGCAAGGATGAAAACGATAGCGGATGCGATCGTGATCATGAGTACATTGGAAAGATTAAAAGTAATGCCTAATATTTCGCCAGTTGTAGGTGCATTATGTTCCAACAGCTTTTCACCTCTCTTCCTACTTAAAGCGTATTTGAAGTATTGAATCTATGAGAATGATAATGTAGGTCACCATCAACCCAATTACCACACCTAGCAAGTTGAACAGTTCCGGATATCGAGTCGCGATTGCAACAGCTAGTCCAGCCACAGCTAACCTTGTTAAGAAGCCTAGAGATTTTGCTTTCTTCCCTTCTTCAGCAGCTTGTCCAAGTCGATTTATTTTACGGAACATGTTGAATAGGTTATAAATACTAAATATGGTTCCTAGTATTAACCCGAGGAATAATGCTTTGCTTGAGGTAACTCCCCAACCTAGAACGAAGATTGCGAGCAGATACAGGGTGTATTGTAAGTAGCGGCGGAAATGTTGTTTATATTCTGTCATTTAATCTTCCCCTGTAAACTTATGTAGAAGACGAACTAGTCCATATATTCCTCCACCGAGCCCTAATAGGAGTCCGATGACAAGAAAAAGTGGAAAAGTGTCGAAAAGGCTGTCCATCCATTTTCCAAGGAAGATCCCTGTGAGTATCGATCCGACAAGGTAAGACAGGATGGTTGAGTAAAGTGCCATCGCCTTCAAATGAAGCGCCCCTTTTCTGTTGAGGTTAGTTTAGGGAGAGATCGTCTCTCCTGCGCGGATGAAAACCTTATCACTATACCCTTTGTAAGGATACAATAGGCATCCAACCATGTCAATGTGTTTCAAGCAAATGGTGTGATGAACTTCACAAATCGAAATGCGTCCCAAAATCCCCATATACACAAGGATTATAACGCTTTCAAGTCTTCTGCGAAACCTTATATAGAAAAGAGGTAAAATTTAGCGGATAAACTCGAACAATATTGTCACTTTTTTTTCACATTTTATGTGAGTGGGACAGTTTTTAAAACAAAAACCGTTCTAATTAGAAGAGGGTTAGCTTGTAAGATTTTTATAATCTTTTCAGTTTGTGAATAGTACAGACCCCAACAAGATAAAGCGAAGCTAACCTTTCCTTCAACGTTCAAGTAACTACTTTTTACTTCTGTCACTAATTTGCTTTTAAAAGGACCGGGTTTGAGTGAAGTTTAGTGACATTGATTTGGAGGGGAAGGATGGTCGACTCCTGCGGAATGTGCGGGACGGGTCCGCAGGAGCGTTAGAGACGAGGAGGCTCCCTCTGCCCCGCGGAAAGCGAGCATCCTGGAGCGGAAGTCACTACATTTCTGATAGCAAAAGAAAAACCTCTCCATGTTGGAGAGGTTCTCGATTACTTCGTTCCATAAAGACGATCACCAGCGTCGCCTAGTCCAGGAACAATATATCCTTTTTCGTTTAGTTTTTCATCGAGACCAGCGATGAAAATGTCTACATCTGGATGAGCTTCTTGAAGAAGTTCAACACCTTCTGGAGCTGCGATCAAGCACATCATCTTGATGTTTTGTGCACCGCGCTTCTTGATCGAGTTGATCGCTTCAACAGCGGATCCGCCAGTAGCAAGCATCGGGTCGATCACGATGAATTCACGTTCCTCAATGTCTGCAGGGAGCTTTACGTAGTATTCAACCGGCTGAAGTGTTTCAGGGTCACGGTAAAGTCCAACGTGTCCTACTTTTGCAGCAGGAATAAGCTTAAGGATTCCGTCTGTCATACCGAGTCCAGCTCTTAGAATCGGAACAAGTCCGAGTTTTTTACCTGAAAGGACTTTCGATTTCGCTTCAGTTACAGGAGTCTTCACAATGACTTCCTCAGTTGGAAGTTCTCTCGTAATTTCATAAGCCATCAGAGCAGCAACTTCATCGACCAATTCACGAAATTCCTTAGTGCCTGTTTTCTCGTCTCGAATGTATGTAAGCTTATGCTGAATCAATGGATGATCGAACACGTATACTTTACCCATTTGTACAATCTCCCCTTCTCATTTTAGTATCGTTCCACAATCTTCTTCGCAATTTTACAGAAAAACGAGGACTTATTCAAGGTTTTCTAAGATGATAAAATATTCGCACTCATTGATCGAAAATAGGTCATATGCAATGCGAAGACAGTAAAAAAAGGCTATCGAATGTACTCGATAGCCCCTGGGTGTTTTCAATCTTTACTATTAATAGGAAAGATCTTCATACATTGGAAATTTATTTGTTAGATCAATGACACGCTGCTCCGCTTTCTTAAGCACAGCTTCGTCTTCAATGTTGTGAAGAACGTCGCTCATGATACTTGCGATTTCTTCCATTTCTTGCTCACCGAAGCCACGTGACGTAACTGCAGCCGTTCCGATACGGAGTCCGCTCGTTACGAAAGGACTTTGTGGATCGAACGGAATTGTATTTTTATTCGTAGTAATACCGATATCATCAAGCGCTTTTTCAGCAACTTTTCCAGTAATGTCTAAGCTTTGAAGGTCTAATAGTACGAGATGGTTATCCGTTCCATTTGAGACTAGGTTAATGCCTTCCTTTTCAAGAGAAGAAGCTAGTTTTCTAGCATTCTTGATGATGTTCTCAGAGTATTGCTTGAATTCATCAGATAGTGCTTCTCCAAAAGCCACTGCCTTTGCAGCGATCACGTGCATGAGAGGACCGCCTTGAAGACCTGGGAACATAGACTTATCGATCTTCTTCGCGAATTCTTCTTTACAAAGAATCATTCCACCGCGTGGACCGCGAAGCGTCTTGTGAGTCGTTGTTGTTACGAAATCTGCATATGGAACTGGATTAGGATGGTGTCCAGTTGCGACAAGGCCAGCAATGTGCGCCATATCGACCATCAAATAAGCATCTACTTCATCAGCGATCTCTCTAAAACGCTTGAAGTCGATCTCACGAGGGTATGCACTCGCACCTGCAACGATCAATTTCGGACGATGTTCTTTTGCTTTCTCAAGCACATCATCGTAATCGATGCGATGTGTCTCTTTATCTACACCGTATTCCACAAAATTATATTGAACACCACTGAAGTTTACAGGGCTTCCATGTGTGAGATGACCTCCGTGTGAAAGGTTCATACCAAGAACCGTATCTCCATGATTTAGAACAGTGAAGTACACGCCCATGTTTGCTTGTGCGCCAGAGTGAGGCTGTACGTTAACATGGTCTGCTCCAAATAACTGCTTCGCGCGATCTCTTGCGATGTTTTCAGCTACATCTACATATTCACAACCACCGTAGTAACGGCGCCCTGGGTAGCCTTCTGCATATTTGTTCGTTAGGACAGATCCTTGCGCTTTCATTACAGCTTCAGAAACAAAGTTCTCTGATGCAATTAGTTCAATTTTGCTACGTTGTCTACCTAGCTCGTCCTGAATTGCCTGAAATAACTCTTGATCATGCTTTGCTACTTGTTGCATTGATATCCCCTTTCTATCTCACACATATTTCTATCCTTATAATTTGAATAGTCGTGAATCAATCTCGCTTGCATTGTATCACAGATTTTGAAGACCGTATATTAAATCTCAAAATGTTTCGAATGTTCGCCTTTTCACTTACTGCTTTTGTACCTATTGCTGCTATAAGAAGGATATAGCCTTCTCCTGATCACTATTAATACCTCTTAGAAACAATGTTCATTCTTACTTGGATAAGATGCTCGTTCTCCCCCGATCAGCTTAGGACGAGATCTTGCCATCGTTAAGTGAGCATGTCCGATCATCTTGTGTCTGCCTCTGACTGGAACGGCCACGTGCCTAATATGCATGCCGATAAACGTATCACCGATGTCGATCCCTGCATCTGCTGAGATAAATTCAACGAGGACAGGGTCAGTCATTCTTTGAAAAGCATACGTCGCCATCGAGCCACCCGCTTTTACAGTCGGTACAGCGGCTACAATTTCGTATCCTCTTGCTTCCGCTGTTTCACGTTCTACAACAAGGGCACGATTTAAATGTTCACAGCATTGAAAGGCGATGCTAACACCAGTCTCATTCTGAAATGACCCAATGCTTTCATAAACAGCTTCAGCAGCAAAAGTAGTGCCTGCTGTTCCGATTCTTTCTCCCATCACTTCACTCGAACTCATCCCTACCACTAACAGATGCTGTTTAGACAAGCGTGCATCAACTTGTAAATCATCTAGTGCTTCACGGGTATGCAGAGAAATCTGCTGAGCCATTTTCTCATCCATAGCTCATTCCTCCTTTAATTCGTTTCGTAAGCAGTGATCTTACCAACGCGCTTTGCGTGACGACCGCCTTCATACTCTGTTTCAAGCCACACTTTGGCGATTTCTTTCGCGAGTCCTGGTCCTATGATTCGTTCGCCCATCGCAAGTACATTCGAATCATTATGCTGGCGCGTTGCTTTTGCACTAAAAAGGTCATGAACGAGCGCACATCGAATACCTTCAACTTTATTGGCTGCGATCGACATGCCGATGCCTGTACCACAAATAAGGATACCGCGGTCCGCTGTCCCATTCGCAACATGCTCTGCTACTGGAATCGCATAGTCAGGATAATCCACCGATTCTTTACAATCACACCCAAGATCGATGACCTCCATTCCTAATTCTTTTATCACTCCAATAATGTCATCCTTAATCATAACTCCTGCGTGATCCGCCCCGATTGCTACTCTCACCGTTCATCCTCCTCATTATCTTCCTCTTTTAATCGTTCGATTAATCGTTCGATTGCATCTTCAATTTCATTATATGTTTCATGATAGTGCTCTAACGATCCACCGAAGGGATCTGAAATATCGATCGAAGGTAGGCTACTCTCTAACTTTTCCAATTCCTTTATTTCTTTTATAAGCTCTTGTTCAAATTCTTTTCTTTTCTTCTCTTCTTCTTCACCACTCAGTCCATTCAGTTCATGTACAAAAGTGGCACGCTTCGTTTCGAGTTCTGCTGCTTTTTTTTGATAAGGATCATACATCTCTTCTCCAAACGCATACTCTTTTAACGTACTTACTTTATGCGATAGCTCTGGGAAATCTCTCAAAACTAATGCTTTATGACTTTCTGTCATCGTAAGGAGCAGGTCCCCCCATTCTGCAAGCTCCCGGTCTAGTAAACGAGCACTATGAGAAAAGGAAATGTTCTTATCTTTTAATAAGGTTTCAACCTGTTGGCTCGCTGGGGACCCATTTGCAGCGAAGACGCCTGCAGATTTAACTTCTATATTTCTGTTTTTATGTTTTACGATCGCTTCCGCCATCGGACTTCGACATGTGTTCCCTGTGCAGATAAATACTACTTTCAACATAGCCACTCTCCTTCTACCTTTATTATGAGAGATGTCAGGCGATAAATCCACCCTGTTCAACTACGTACAATCTGTGAAATAATTTTTAATGTAAATGAAACTTTTTGTAACAAGTAAACGTAATACTTGTTACAAGCAAAACCAAGGGGGGAAAGTCAATGTCACAAAGAAGAATAGCAGTGATCGCCGGATCTATCGTCCTGTTTCTAGTGCTTGGACTCGTTCTCGTTACGAGCTGGTATACGGTCGATGAATCCGAACAAGCTGTAATCATGACATTTGGGAAAGTAGATGAAGAGATTAGCGATGCTGGCCTTCATTTTAAGTTGCCATGGCCAATACAAAAAGTTGATATATTACCGAGAGAAACGTTTAGTTTAACGTTTGGATACGATGAAAAAGATGGAGAGATCGTAGATTTTCCAAAAGAAACGAAAATGGTAACTGGAGACGAAAACATCGTTCTCGCTGACCTCGTCGTACAATGGCGAATCACGAATCCTAAGAAATACCTTTATTATTCTGATCAGCCTAAAGAAATCCTTTATAACGCAACATCTGCTTCACTGCGAGGAGTTATCGGAAGCTCAGAAATCGATGAAGCGCTCACCTCTGGTAAAGCCGAAATTGAAGGAAGCGTTCGTGAAATTCTCACGAAGCTTATCGATGACTACGAAATCGGCATCTCGATCCTGGACGTAAAGCTACAGGATGTTGAGTTACCAAACGACGAAGTTCGAAAAGCATTCACAAACGTCGTTGACGCTCGTGAGCAAAAGGAAACGACGATATACGGGGCAAGAAAATACAAAAACCAGGAACTAAGCGTTGTAGAAGGACAGAAAGATGCGCGTATTTCTAAAGCACAAGGTAAAAAGGCGCAGCGTATCGAGCAAGCGCGTGGTGACGTTGCAACATTTAATGCACTATACAACGAGTATAAGAATAACCCTGACGTAACGAAAAAACGTCTCATCCTAGAGACGCTAGAAGAAGTTCTACCTGATACGAAGATCTACATTACCGATGAAGGCGGAGACACTGTGAAATACCTTCCGATCCAGCCTGGTAAAACTGAAACAAAGACTGAAACGAAGCCGAAAGGAAGTGAATCGAATGAGTGATAATAACGTTTTTAATATGGATGAGCACCGAAAGAACATCAACCCATCTAAACTGATTAAAAGCGCACTCCTCATCATCGCACTTCTTCTTATTATCGGCGGAATCTTCAGCTCCATCTTCGTCGTGAAAGAGGGCGAATACAAGGTTGTCCGTCAATTCGGTGATGTTGTTCGAATTGAAACGAGCCCTGGCTTAAACTTTAAGATTCCTTTTATTCAATCGATTACGACACTACCAAAATATCAAATGCTGTATGATGTGAATCCAGAGGAAATCACGACCAAAGATAAAAAACGGATGACTGTTGATAACTATGCGGTGTGGTCTGTCAAAGATCCACAGAGTATGATCAGTAATGCTCGAACGATTGAAAATGCTGAAGCGAAGATGGGAGAATTCATCTTCTCCGTTATTCGATCAGAGCTTGGTCAGTTAACATACGATGAAATTATTAATGAAGAAAAATCTAGCCGAGGTAGTTTTAACAACCGTGTACGCGACCGCGTAAACGAATTACTCGATCGAGACGCGTATGGAATTAGAGTTACTGACGTCAGAATGAAACGGACCGACCTTCCGGATGCGAACGAAAAGTCCGTTTTCCAGAGAATGATTTCTGAGCGTGAATCGAAAGCGCAAGAATACCTGTCTCAAGGGGACGCTGAATCAGACCGAATCAAAGCCGAGACAGATAAAGAAGTAGCTACGATCCTTGCGAAAGCCGATGCTGATGCGCAAGAAATCGTCGCAGAAGGGGAAGCTGAAGCAGCTAAGATCTATAACGAAGCGTTCAGTCAAGACCCAGAGTTTTATGAGCTTTATCGAACGCTGAAGTCTTATCGTACAACACTAAATGATGAAACAGTCATCATGCTACCTTCCGATTCTCCTTATGCTCAACTTTTACAGGGAATCTCAGAATAACACTATGATGTCGCCTTAGGGCGGCATCATCTTCTATATAACGAGAAGCTTTAATCCAAACCCGAACAAGATACATCCACCGAATAACTCACTATATGATCCTATTACGTTCTGAAACTTTTTTCCTATGATTAACCCAGCCCACGTCAACATCATACTGATCAGACCGAACAAGACGATCGTAACGACTACTCTTGCACCATAAATACCTAGACTCAATCCAACCGAGAAACTATCCAAGCTCACACTAAGAGAAAACAATAGTAACCCGATGCCGAGCGGTTTTACAAAAGGCTTATCATTCGATGTAAACGAAGAGAGACACATCTGCAATCCTAAGATGAGCAGCAAACCTCCTCCAATCATCGATGCGATACTGCCGAAATGAACGGAGATCACTTTTCCGATCAACAAACCAGCAAGGGGCATCCCCATATGGAACAACCCGATTACGATACCAATCTTAACAATCTGACGAATACGAAGCGGAATCATTCCCATACCTAGTCCAACTGAAAAAGCATCCATTCCGAGAGCCAATGCCATGATACTCAATGTCGCGAGCTCTCCAATAAGCGCCGTGGAAATCATACTCTCCCCTCCCGGGACGTGCTATTCCACTTTTATGCACGTCCACTTGAAAATAGAAGAGAAAGGCGCAATAATAGGTTAAGAGTCGTAGGATAAGGGAAATGATTCTAGGATAAGTCAAACTTTTGGAGGCTATACTCAATGAGCGTACACAGAGACATTTCATCACAGCTTGGAAGAAAAAATCGTGAAATCAACCTATTTATACAATTAGATAAAGAACGAGAAGCAGCAATCGAAAAGGCAATCGAACATTGTCATGCTAATGAACCTTATTCACTCGACCGAATCAACGAATTAACTTCCGAAATAAACGAACTCGCTAAACAAGGATCGATTCCAACACGTTCTTACGTAACTAAAATGATGATTGAAGAATTTGTTCAGAAAAAGCGAAAATAGGACTAGCACCCAAAATCACCCGGCGTTCGGGTGATTTTTATGTTGAGAATAAGAAAAGCGAGCACCCTAGTTGGATGCTCGCACTTTACTATTCTTTTATTACGTTTCCGCTAGCAGCTTTTGATAACCGGTTCATTACTGCAGCACCAACGCCCTCTTCTGTGAAAACTTCACTGTAGATCTCATCTACTTCAGCTTCGTCGAAGTTCCGAAGAACATCGTACAAGCGATTAGCGACTGTGACGAGATCACTTCTTGATCCACAAGGTATCACGACATCTGCTTGATATCCAGATTCTGATTCTTCCGTTGCTAATATGCCTACTTTCAAACCCTGTTTCCTCCGTTTATCAACAATCGCTTGGAGAAAAGAGCTCGTCCCATCCACAAGTGTTACTGGTGCAGACGGTGCATAATGTTTATATTTCACACCTGGAGATTTAGGTTTATGACTTTCATCTGTTAGCGCCGGATCGATTTCAACATGACCGACCACTTCTTCTAACTGTTCTTTCGTAATTCCGCCTGGTCTCAGGATTGTAATCGTATCACCAGAACAATCAACTACCGTGGATTCGAGTCCTACTCCTGTTGCTCCACCATCCACAACACCAGCAACCCTTCCAGTTAAGTCATGAATAACGTGCGCTGCAGTCGTAGGACTCGGTTTACCAGAAAGGTTCGCGCTAGGCGCAGCTAACGGGATATCTGCTGCTTCTAGTAAAGCAAGCGCGACCGGATGATCAGGCATGCGAATAGCCACTGTATCAAGCCCAGCGGTAACGTTCGTCGCAACCCCTTTTCCTCCACGTAGGACGATCGTTAATGGACCTGGCCAGAAAGCATCCATCAACTGAGCCGCTTCGCTCGGAATTTCAGGTACTAACTTTTCCACATGTGGACGACTTGCAACGTGAACGATGAGCGGATTGTCGGCTGGCCTTCCCTTCGCTTCAAAAATCTTTGCGACTGCCTGCTCTGAGAGTGCATTCCCGCCAAGTCCGTATACCGTTTCAGTTGGAAACGCAACAACTTCATTTTGTTTTAACACTTCGGCTGCTTCTGCAATCTGTGGATAATGTTTATCTATATCCACATCACCATCCACATACCAAACATTTGTGTGGATACCTCCCACGTTATTCACCCTCTTATACACATATTGCCGATAAACCCATTGGTTTCGGGATAAAGAGAGGTTATTCAGCAGGATTCTACATGATTTGCAGAAGCACTTTCTTCATTCTCAACAAATTAGTCCACATAATGTGGATAAAACACGATCGATCTGTGTATAAATCTGTTGATGGAGAAGTTAGAAGTTCAACTGGCGCCTCATGATCACCCTGTTCGAAGAATTCTCTCTGAATAACCTATTTTGTTTTATGTCTACAGATAGTTCTTCGCGACTAATTGTCGAAAAACCAAAAACTTGAAAGAAAAATGATTCCTCATTCGAGGTTAGATAAAGCTCTTCTAGCTTACATTTCTTCGCATATGCAATCACTTGATCGAAGAAACGTAAAAGTCGTTCAGAAGTGGACTCAGCACTATTTAACACAAGCGCACGAAGCAGACCCGATCGCCCGTGTTTCTCAAGTCCAATGACCCCGAACAATTCTTTCGATTCCGTTTCTGCGATCAAAAATGATTCTATATCAGGAAGCAAGTCCACTTCAAGCCCTGATCGTTTCACAATATTTTTCACTGCTTCTTCATCTTTGGAAGTCGCCTCTCTTACAAGAAACAAATCTATCATCCTCCTTTTCGATGCATAAAAGTTGTTCTGTTAACGTTTTATGCGAAAAAGAAGGATAATAGAACAGTTAAGCGAACAATCCTTTGATCCAATCTATCAAATCCTGAATCACTTGTACTAGAAAGAACTCTACTTCTACTTCCTCAGCCTCTTCTACAGGCTCAGCTGTTTCAGCCTGTACTGCATCACCATTTGAAAAATCTAGAAAACAAAGTGGAGGAAACAATACACACCACCAGTTATCGCCAAGACCCTCACCAATCGTGATCAGTACCGCTTCGTATGTTCCAGCTGGGTATACCATATCTCCATAAAGCTTAGTAGGAAAAGCGATTTCTCCGAATTCCACCTTAAACGTATCGTTACTGCCAATCGCCTCTAGCTCTTTCTTAACGATCGCTTCAATTTCGTTCAAGTGTCCCTTGATCACCGTTCTAGAAGCTTCGATCGACGTTAAGTTTGCAACCCAAGCATTGATCGAATCGTTCACTTCATCGCGGATACGGCGCTTTACATTTTGATCCGCTTCACTGTTGCTATTTGCTAATATACGAAGACGAATCGCTTCGTCTGGAATGATCTGCTGCTCTGTTGCAAGACTAGTTGACCCTTGAAGACTTGAAAAAAGAATAAAAGATGAGATTAATAGATTTATAAGTCCGCTTTTCATTTGTATCCCCGTCCCTTCTAGCACTCATTCTGGCCAGAATACAATGTTTTAAACATTGAACTCTTCACCAGATTGCGAGCCGATTCGACGGGGCTATTTTATCGTGCCGAACACCATGCGTTCTTTACCGCTTATATCGTTTACAACGTCTACTTCTATGCGATCTCCGAATGAAACACGAAGCATTTCAGCAACCGTACGTGCCTGTTTCTCCCCTACTTCAAATCCAATTAGACCAGGACTTGCCATTACGTCTGGCAGGTCATTTGCAAGGCGGCGGTATAAATCATATCCATCTTCACCACCCACAAGGGCAAGAATTGGCTCATGATCTTTCACAAGGGAATCTAGCTCTTCATACTCCTCTTGTGAAATGTATGGTGGGTTCGAAACCACAATATCGAACTGCTTTCCTTTAAGAGGATCTACTAAATCGCCGTGTAAAAAGGAAACCGGTGCTTTCAGTATCTTCGCATTTTCTTTCGCTATAGTCAGCGCTTCTTCAGAAATATCGACTGCCGTTACAGAAGCACGGTCAAGCTCGAGCGCTAAACTGATTGCAATCGCTCCGCTCCCCGTTCCGATATCAGCGATAGAGAGCGACTTTTCACCAAATAACGCTTGTCCGCGAGAGACGATTCCTTCTACTAACTCCTCCGTTTCAGGTCTAGGTACTAACACATGCTTGTTCACCCGAAACGTTCGCCCATAGAATTCCTCTCGCTCCACAAGATGCTGAATTGGTACTCCTGATGCATGAACGCGTATTTTTTGTGCAAAGCCCTCAAAGTCAGGCATTTCCTCTCTCATTCTAAGCAGCAACTCTGTTCGTGATACATTTAACTCTTGCTTCAGCAGCCACTCAGCTGAAGAAGCTTCTCGTCCATGGTCTTCTAAAAAAGAAGAAGCCCACGTAAGGGCTTCGAATACTGTCTTCATAAGGTCACTCTCCAGCTTCAGCCATCAAGCGAGTTTGTTCTTCTGTAATCAAAGCATCGATAAATTCATCCATCTTACCTTGCAGAATTTGATCAAGCTTTTGAATCGTCAAGTTGATACGGTGATCCGTAACTCTGTTCTGTGGGAAGTTATACGTACGGATTCGCTCAGAGCGATCCCCTGTACCTACAGCTGATTTACGATTCTCATCGTACTCTTTCTGAGCTTCTTGTTGGAACTTATCATATACACGTGCTCTAAGAACTTTCATTGCTTTCTCTTTGTTCTTGATCTGTGACTTTTCGTCCTGACAAGATACAACGACACCAGTCGGTTCGTGTGTTAAACGGACAGCTGACATCGTCGTATTAACACTCTGTCCTCCTGGTCCGCTCGAAGTGAACGTATCCACGCGGATATCTTTCTCATGGATATCAACTTCCACTTCTTCTGCTTCAGGAAGTACCGCAACCGTTGCAGTAGATGTGTGAATACGCCCTCCTGATTCAGTAGAAGGCACACGTTGCACACGGTGAGCACCGTTTTCGTACTTCATTTTAGAATAAGCACCTTCACCGTTTACCATGAAGATGATTTCCTTAAATCCACCTAGCTCTGTGTAACTTGCTTCGATCACTTCAGATTTCCAGCCCTGTGCTTCTGCATAACGGCTGTACATGCGATAAAGGTCACCAGCAAATAAAGCAGCTTCATCTCCACCAGCTGCTCCACGAACCTCGATGATAACGTTCTTATCATCGTTCGGATCCTTAGGCAATAGGAGAATGCGAAGTCTTTCAGCGAGCTCTTCCTCCTGCGGCGTAAGTTCAGCAAGTTCAGCCTTCACCATTTCGCGCATTTCAGGATCTTTCTCATCTTCAAGCATCGCTTTCGCATCCTTGATTCCTTGAAGCACTTCCTTATACTCACGATACACCTGTACCGTTTCCTCAAGACTTGATTGTTCTTTGGAATATTCACGTAACTTCTGGGTATCACTGATCACTTCAGGATCACTCAATAGCCCGTTCAATTTGTCATAACGTTCTTCTACAGCTTCTAACCGTTCTAACAAGATCTTTCACCTCGTTTTCGTTGCATAACATTCTAATTATAGTATAGGATAAATGGCTCGTCAAAAGCAAAAATAGCTTGAACTTTCTATGAATAGGGTAAACTAACTACAGTATTTTTTACTTAAAAGGAGTTGTTTCCATGAAAGTCGTGATTATAGGTGGAGATGCTGCAGGTATGAGCGCAGCGATGCAAATCGTAAGAAACGATGAAGAAGCAGAGGTCGTGACACTTGAAAAAGGAAATATTTATTCATACGGCCAATGTGGGCTACCTTATGTGATTAGTGGAAAAATTGAATCCACAGAAAAACTGATCGCGCGAACTGTCGATACGTTCCGTGAGAAGTACGGTATCGATGCAAGAGTCTATCATGAAGCAACAGAGGTCGATACGGAAAACAAGATTGTGAAGGGAAAGAACCTTCAATCGGGTGAGAACTTCCAAGAAAGCTACGATAAATTACTGATCGCAACAGGCGTTAGTCCCATCAAGCCAGACTGGAAAGGAATTGACCTCGAAGGTGTACATACACTAAAAACGATCCCAGACGCAGAAAAGGTGATGGAAGATACAACAGAATCGATAAAGAACGTTGCCATCATCGGCGGCGGGTATATCGGTCTCGAGATGGCAGAAACATTTCGCGAGATTGGTAAAGAAGTACGCATCATCGAACGAGGTCCCTATCTCGGCGGCATCTTTGATGAAGATATGGCTGAACACATTCACGAAGAAGCAGAACGAAATAACGTTTCTGTTCACACGAATGAGTCTGTCGAGGAACTGCAAGGTGATTCACGGGTCAGAAAAATTGTCACAGATAAAGGGGAGTATGATGCTGACCTCGTTCTCGTTTCGATCGGAGTAAAACCGAACACAGCTTTCGCTCAAGAATGCGGGCTTCATACTGCTAAGAATGGCGCCATCCAAGTAAATCGTTATATGGAGACGAGCATAGAAGATATTTATGCTGCAGGTGATTGTGCAACACACTACCATCGTGTTAAAGAGCGCGATGACTTCATCCCTCTCGGCACAACAGCCAATAAACAAGGCCGTATCGCAGGACTCAATATGATCGGACACTCAAACACGTTTAAAGGAATCGTAGGCACGTCCGTTATTAAATTCTTCGACTTAACATTAGGACGAACTGGATTATCTTCTAAAGAAGCAGAAGAGCTAAATCTACCGTTCACAAGTTGCTCAACTCGGGCAACTGATATTGCTGGATACTACCCAGACGCGAGAGAGCTTAATGTAAAGCTCATTTACCGCGATGACAACGAACGCATTATAGGAGGTCAGTTTATCGGAAAGCATGGCGTGGATAAACGCGTCGACGTTCTCGCCACTGCCCTTTTCCACCAAATGACGCTTCATGATATCGAAGACCTTGACCTCGCATACGCTCCTCCATATAACAGCGTATGGGACCCGATTCAACAAGGAGCAAGAAGAGCACAACATTAAAATGACCCTCTCCCACATAGTTGGGAGAGGGCTTTTATCTAGCTCGAACGTGCACTTTGTATCTTGGCACCGCTTGATAAATTTTCTTAGCTAATCTTCGTCGCTGCTCATTCAAATCCATCGCTTCTACGGATTCAAACTTCACATTCACCCACACGTGATTTCCATTGATCGAAACAGCGCCAGCATCTAGCCCTTCTGCTTCTACAACTTCACGTATTTTGTTCTGGTCATCACTGATCGTCGGCTTTTCTACACCCATATTTCGGTACGAATTTGGGTTCAGATTGATATCCGTGTTCAATTGTTGACCTTCACCAGCTGCACCATTTGATTCAGGTGGCTTAAGAGGGGAACATGCCGAAGTGAATAACATTAGTGATGAGAGTAAAACTGCGCAAACCACTTTCATTCTAAAACACCTCCTGTTCTTAAGGTGTCCGACTTTATAGGAGGGTAAAGCAGTTAAATTATGTTAGTTAGAGGGCGATTTCGAGTTGCTGTGAGGGGTTTTGTGCGGGAATGGGGGTTCTTGGGCCGGAGTGGGCAGTGTTTATTGTCCAAAATCGTGATTTATTGTCTAAAATGAAATTTTATTAGCCAAATCGGGGTTTAATTGTCCAGAATGAGTTTTTATTAGCTAATTAGAGTGATTATCGTTTGGGAGCGGGTCTAAGCGGACGCTTCCGCTTTTATGGGCTAGCTGCAGTTCGCAGAAACTCCTATATTTCACTCTCTAAATGGAACACAAAGAACGTGTTCCTTTTCGAGAGCTCCAATATATCCGTTTCTAAACGCTCACTTCCGCTTTTCTTGGGCTAGCTGCAGCGTCCAGACCCTCGTGGCGCTTCACCTTTTCAATTGAACACACAAATCGTGTTCCCTTGAAAAGCTTCCACCGCCTTCGGGTCTAAGCGGACGCTTCCGCTTTTCTAACTTCCAACTAAAAAAACCCGGTTCCCCGGGTTTTTCTTCTAACTATCTTGTAATTTCTTCTTGTTGTAAATCTCTAGCCGTTGGTTTGCCTGGAACCTTGTGGCAGTGGCGGCACCGTGGCTCATATGACTCTGAAGCTCCAACTAGAATGATCGGGTCGTCGTAGTGAGCTGGCTTGCCGTCGATCAGGCGCTGTGTTCTGCTTGCTGGTGAGCCGCAGACTACGCAAATGGCTTGAAGCTTTGTAACGGACTCAGCTACTGTGAGAAGCTCTGGAACCTGTCCAAATGCTTTACCACGGAAATCCTGGTCAAGACCTGCCACAATGACGCGCACGCCTTCGTCAGCAAGCTGCTGGGCAACTTCCACAATTCCATCATCAAAAAATTGCACTTCATCGATTGCGACCATATCTGTATCTTCAGCCACACGATCAAGTATCGCTGTTGAGTCGTTTACCGGCACAGCAATAACCGATGTGCCATTATGAGACACAACGGACTCTTCACTATATCTGTTATCAACTTTTGGTTTGAAGACCTGAACTTTCTGTTTCGCATAAGTTGCTCTTCTTACACGGCGGATCAATTCTTCTGATTTTCCAGAAAACATGCTACCGCAAATGACCTCAATCCAGCCGTTGTGTTTCATGACATGCATGCAACCGCTTCTCCTTTCTCCCTACCGAAAAGACATCGTCTAATCTATATATTCCCCTTTTAAAGGTTTAAAACTCCTTGAAGTGTTAAAAAAACAGGCAAGAAGGATACTTGCCTGTTCTTATCATTAACCGTTAAGGTTGTATTTTTTTCTAAACTTATCTACACGTCCACCAGCGTCAGCAAACTTCTGACGTCCTGTGTAATACGGGTGACACTCTGAGCAAACCTCAACGTTGACCCCGTCTTGTTTTGTAGATCCTGTTTCGAATTCGTTACCGCAAGCACACTTAACCATTACTTTCTCATAACCTGGGTGAATTGCTTGTTTCATGAATTTCATCTCCTTCCGCCCTGATTCCTTAGGAAACAGAGTTATCTAAAACCGACAAACGAAGCTGACGGTTTTCTGCACATACAGAAGTATTATAGCAGGGAGCATACCACAATGCAATCGATCATAAGAAAGCCATTTTCAGTTGTCTTTCCGCTGGGTATCTAGCTAAACAGGCTATACCCTCGTGTTTCGTGTTCCTTCGAAAAGGCTCCACCGCTTGTCGAAGTCCAGCTACACAAGCCAAATCCTTCGGCCGTTTCACCCCCTCGGGCGAGACAAAAAACGTCTCATCCTCGCGGGCTCCAACGACCTACGGATTTAAACGGGCTCGTTTCGCTTTTCAGGTCTTAACGGCCAGCTCCGCTTTTCTTGATCCAGCTGCGCTTGCCAGACCCTCGTGGCGCTTCACCTTTTCGATTGAACACACAAATCGTGTTCCTTCGAAAAGGCTCCACCGCCTTCGGGTCTTAACGGCCAGCTCCGCTTTTCTCTTTCTCAAACAAGTTGAACATTTCTTCGTTTGTTTTTGTCTTTCTTAGTCGCTTCAGGAAGTTATCGACAAATTCAAATGAGTCGTCCATGCTCTTTCTGATCGTCCAGAGCATTTCAAGCTGTTCTTTTGGAAGAAGAAGTTCTTCTTTTCTTGTTCCGGATCTGCGAATATCGATGGCTGGGAACATGCGGCGCTCAGCAAGTTTGCGATCGAGGTGAAGCTCCATGTTACCTGTTCCTTTGAACTCTTCATAGATGACGTCATCCATACGAGAGCCTGTCTCCACAAGTGCAGTTGCAAGGATCGTTAAGCTTCCGCCTTCTTCGATGTTACGGGCAGCACCAAAGAATCGTTTTGGTCTATGGAATGCTGCTGGATCGATACCACCAGAAAGTGTTCTTCCACTTGGTGGAATCACAAGATTATAAGCACGAGCAAGACGTGTAATACTATCGAGAAGGATGACAACGTCTTTTTTATGTTCAACAAGACGCATCGCACGTTCAAGGACGAGCTCGGCTACTTTAATATGGTTATCTGGCGTCTCATCGAACGTCGAGTGAACAACGTCTCCATCAACAGAACGTTCGATGTCCGTTACTTCCTCAGGTCGTTCGTCGATCAGAAGAACGATGAGCTCCGTGTCAGGGTGGTTCGTTGTAATACTATTTGCGATTTCTTTTAGAAGCATCGTTTTACCAGCCTTAGGAGGTGCAACGATTAAACCACGCTGACCGTATCCTACAGGCGCGATCATATCGATGATACGAGTCGAAAGGTTATTGGACTTGTTTTCAAATTCCATTCGCTTCTCAGGGTAGAGAGGCGTTAGAGCCGGAAAATGAACGCGTTCTTTTGATGAATCTGGGTCATCCCCATTAACTGCTTCTACATGGAGAAGACCATAGTAACGTTCGTTTTCTTTCGGTGGACGCACCTTACCAGATACGCGATCCCCGTTTCGAAGGTCGAATCGACGGATTTGAGATGCAGATATATAAATATCTTCGGCACTCGGTGAATAGTTGATCGGACGTAAGAAGCCAAATCCTTCAGATGAAATAATCTCAAGAATTCCTTCCATGAAAAGAAGACCAGACTGCTCTGCCTGCGCTTTTAGTATCGCAAATACAAGTTCCTTTTTGTTCAGCTTACTGTAGTAGGAGACTTTGTATTTTCTAGCCTGCTCATACAGTTCTTTTAAATTCATTTGTTCTAAATCAGATAAATTTACTGCCATGTTGACACCACACTTTTAATTTATAATAATGCTAGTTTTTCCTAGAAAAAAGGATTAAAGGAGAAGAGAGTACTACGAATATGAATAGCTGTTATTGCTTTCTAACTAAAATTACGTACGAAAAAAGAAAGAGTTTGTGAGATCCCATGAGAGGCTAGTATTCTTTTCCATGCAGGTATCTCTTATGTGAGAGTAGAGGAAGTGCACAACGAAGGTATTGCTAAACGATCGTTTCTCTTGTGCTCAATTAAACATAGTTTAAAATTTTATAGGTTAAACCTCATGATAGGGTTAAATCTTCTTAAAGTACAGCAAAATAATGTAGCACCTTATAGTTTTACCAGATTCTTTAAGAATATTCAACATGAAATGAGCGATGCTGCTATCACAGCACCACTCTTTCCAAAAATTAAGGCTTTATCACTAAGTCGGGTTTCTTTTTCAAGCTATGTTTGCCATCGATGAAGCGAACGGTTCCAGATTTTGCTCGCATAACAACAGATTGAGTCGTTCCAGCCGTTCCTTTGAAGCGAACGCCTTTCAATAGCTCACCGTCAGTCACGCCTGTTGCAGCAAAAATGGCGTCTTCTCCTCTAACGAGGTCTTCCATGCGCAATACGCGAGAAACGTCTACGATTCCCATCTCACGGCAGCGGCGCATCTCTTCTTCGTTCTGTGGAAGCAGTTTACCTTGGATCTCACCACCGAGACACTTGAGTGCAACTGCAGCTAAGACACCTTCAGGGGCTCCCCCTGAACCAAACAGGATGTCGACTCCAGTATCTTCAAAAGCAGTATTGATCGCAGCCGCGACATCTCCATCTGTGATGAGCTTGATTCTTGCACCAGCAGAACGTACCTCTTCTATAATCTGTTCGTGACGTTTGCGATCCAATATGACCGCCACGCAGTCTTCGATGTCTTTATTTTTTGCTTTTGCTACTGCTTTTAGATTATCTAGAACAGAAGCATTAATATCGACTTTTCCAACAGCTTCTGGTCCTACCGCGATCTTGTCCATGTACATGTCAGGTGCATGAAGCAAGTTTCCATGGTCCGCAACAGCAAGGACAGCGAGAGCATTCCATGTACCGGCAGCTACAATGTTTGTTCCTTCGAGTGGATCGACAGCAACGTCCACACGTGGACCATAACCTGTACCTAGCTTTTCACCGATATAAAGCATCGGTGCTTCGTCCATCTCTCCTTCTCCGATCACGACGGTTCCTTTCATCGGAACGGTATCAAACACATCGCGCATAGCAGACGTAGCAGCATCATCTGCCTCTTCTTTTTTCCCACGACCCATCCAACGAGCAGAAGCAAGTGCGGCAGCTTCTGTTACTCGAACGAGTTCCATCGACAAACTTCTTTCCATTATGCTCTCCTCCCCAAAGTACCCAGCAGTAAAACGCTTTCATTTTTATTAAAAACAGAAAAGCGGCTCAAACCGCTTCTTCTGTTTCTTACGTATTCTCTACTTCTTTTAGCTCTTCTTGATCCAACTTCTCACGCCAAACGCGTGCGCCAAGGTCACTGAGCTTCTCCACAAGTCGTTCATAACCACGATCGATGTGTTCAAGCCCAGATACTTCCGTTACGCCTTCAGCCATCAATCCAGCTACGACGAGGGCAGCTCCTGCGCGAAGGTCTGATGCACGAACCTTTGCACCTTGAAGTCTCGTTGCTCCGTTGATAATGGCAGAACGACCTTCAACTTTAACATTCGCTCCCATTCTACGAAGCTCATCAATGTGCTTAAATCTCGCTCCGTAGATCGTATCGGTTACAACACTACTACCCTCTGCGTTTGTGAGGAGTGAGGTGAACGGCTGTTGAAGATCAGTTGGAAAACCAGGATATACAAGCGTTTTGACATCGACGCTCTTCCACCCTTGACGTGGTGAACTGATGTACACTTGATCTTCATTCGTTTCGACCGTTACGCCCATTTCACGAAGCTTCGCGATGAGTGACTCTAAGTGTTGCGAGATCACGTTGTCGATTACGACCTCGTCCCCCATTGCTGCTGCCATGATCATGTAGGTGCCCGCTTCGATACGGTCAGGAATTATAGAATGATAGCAACCGTTAAGTTCGTCGACTCCATCGATTCGAATAACGTCCGTTCCAGCACCCTTGATCTTTGCACCCATGCTAGAAAGCAATGTGGCAACGTCGATGATCTCGGGTTCTTTTGCAGCATTTTCAATCACTGTTCGTCCTTTTGCACGAACGGCAGCGAGCATAATATTGATCGTTGCGCCAACGCTAACTACATCAAGGTAAATACGCGCGCCTTTCAATTCGTCGGCACGAAGGTAGATCGCACCTTGCTCATTCGTCACCTTCGCACCGAGAGCTTCAAAGCCTTTGATATGCTGATCGATCGGACGTGGCCCTAGGTTACATCCACCAGGCAGGCCTATTACTGCTTTCTTAAATCGACCGAGCATCGCGCCCATCAAATAATAAGAGGCACGTAGTTTCTTAACTTTTCCGTTAGGCAACGGCATGGCAATCATTTCTTGAGGGTTTACCGTAAGCGTATTGCCATCCAGCTCAGCTTGTCCCCCAATTTCTTCTAAAAGATCACGTAGGATTCCAACGTCTGATATGTTAGGCAGGTGGTCGATCGTGACAGTGGATTCGGCTAATATAGCCGCCGGGATGAGTGCTACCGCACTATTCTTGGCCCCGCTCACCTGAACGGTTCCACTTAAGCGATGGCCTCCGGCGATCATCAACTTTTCCATAATGGTCTCCCTTCTTCGTCCGCATCTTATTCCTGGCAATGGATTTGTCGAAATGTGAAACTCCATAAGAATAGTATGGGCAAAAACAGGAAGTTCATGCCAATTCCATCTCGATTAATCCAAGTCTTTTTGTACTTCGTTCCAATCAGAAAGAAACTTATCGATACCTTTGTCTGTAAGAGGGTGCTCTAGCATTTGTA
The DNA here is from genome assembly GCF_056158505.1 of Anaerobacillus sp. ABR4_321. Taxonomy (NCBI): domain Bacteria; kingdom Bacillati; phylum Bacillota; class Bacilli; order Caryophanales; family Bacillaceae; genus Anaerobacillus; species Anaerobacillus sp. ABR4_321. The sequence goes on along the minus strand of NZ_JBSWTK010000001.1, from coordinate 882,894 downwards.
GAACAACTTTCAGTGGCATCGTACCAATGTCTGCTCCTCTTAATGCTGCTTCAGATACGTGAAGCGGGTGGCGGATCGATGCGGCAATGATTTCAGTTTCAATTCCATGTACAGCAAATAGATCAGAAATCTCAGAGATTAAATCTAACCCGTTGTGTCCGATGTCGTCTAGTCTTCCAAGAAACGGTGATACATAAGAAGCACCGGCACGAGCTGCAAGTAGCGCTTGATTTGAAGAAAAGACTAGCGTTACGTTTGTTTTTATTCCTAACTCAGAAAATGCCTTAACTGCTTTAAGACCTTCCTGGTTCATCGGTACTTTTACAGTGATGTTCGGAGCGATGTTTGCAAGCTGTTTGCCTTCTTCGATCATATCCTCAGCTTTCATGGATACGACTTCAGCGCTGACTGAGCCTTTCACCAAGTCTGTTATTTCTCTCAAACGATCATGAAAGTCTACGTTTTCCTTAACAACAAGTGATGGATTAGTCGTTACTCCAGCTACAACTCCCATATCATAAGCTTGTTTGATATCATCTAAATTAGCAGAATCTATAAAAATTTTCATTGTGTACGTCCTCCTCTGTTGTTTAGAAAGCGTTTACTAAAAAATTTTAACATAAATTTCTATCTGATTTACGGGTTTGCCTAAAATTAGTTGAAAAATAGTCGTCAAGTAGGTGGAAGGGGAAGTTTATGGAAATTATAAACCGCCCGGATTCGAGCGGTTTATACGATCTCCATCTTTTATGAAGATTTATGCTTTTTGAGAAGAACCGAATTCACGCATTTTACCGATTACTGTTTCTTTAATCGCATCACGTGCAGGTCCCATGTATTTACGTGGATCGTATAGTTCTGGCTTTTCTTCTAGTACAGAGCGAACTGCTTTTGCAGAAGAAAGCTGACTTTCAGTGTTAACGTTAATTTTCGCATGTCCAAATTTGATCGCTTTTTTCACGTCAGCAGTTGGAATACCAGTACCACCGTGAAGAACTAGAGGAACACCAGTCATCTTGCTGATTGTTTCCATGCGGTCAAATCCAAGGTTTGGTTCACCTTTGTATGGACCGTGTACAGAACCTAGTGCTGGAGCGAAGCAATCCACACCAGTTTCGTTGATTAGACGCTCACACTCTTCAGGGATTGCGTATGCAGCTTCTGCATCACTAACGATCACGTCGTCTTCTTGTCCGCCGATACGGCCAAGCTCTGCTTCAACTGAAACGCCTACTGCGTGTGCAGCTTCAACAACTTTTGAAGTTAGAGCGATGTTCTCATCTAGCGGGTAGTGAGAGCCGTCGATCATAACAGAAGTGAAGCCAGCGTTGATCGCTTGCATACACTTAGCGAAGCTTGATCCATGGTCAAGGTGAATCGCAACAGGAACTGTTACGTTGTATTCTTCCATCAATGCGTTCACTAGAGTCGTAACGGTTTTGAAACCACCCATGTAGCGTGCAGCACCTTCGGATACTCCAAGGATTACTGGAGATTTTTCTTCCTCAGCAGCCTGAAGGATCGCTTGAGTGAACTCAAGGTTGTTCAGGTTAAATTGGCCAACAGCGTAGCCTTCTGCTTTAGCTTTTTCTAGCATTTCTTTCATAGAAACTAAAGGCATGGTACTTCCTCCTTGATATTAAATAAGATTGCTCGGTCGGAACCTAAAGCATCGTTGTTAAAGAGATACTTGTTGTTAGAGCTCACAAAATGCCTTCTCGAAATAATCGGTCTTATTCAAGATGGCACAAACACATAAATTTTATGTATGTACCGTGAAATTTCAATCGTCACTTGTGCAAACACTCCAAAAACACGGTTCTATTATAGCATATCAAATCTACAAAAGAAGGGGAAAAAGCTTGATTTAATAGGATTTGTTTATGTAAGCGCTACCTCTTCTACTAAGAGATCGCAGACAATTCTTTTTTTACAGCTTCTGTAATTTCATCGATATCAAAAGGTTTCGGGAAGTGCGTGATCGCTCCGAGATCCATCGCCTCATGAATCATGTCTAGCTCACCGTAAGCAGTCATGATGATGACGAGTGCTCTTGCTTCCATCTTCTTAATCCGTTTTAAGATTTCCAATCCGTCCATGCCTGGAATCTTCATATCCAGAATCACAAGATCAGGATCTTCATTCTTCACGATATCCAATGCTTGAACTCCATTGGCAGCTTGATAAGTTTGGTAGCCTTCTTTTTGAAAAATTTCATTAAGGAGGATCCGTATTCCGTATTGGTCATCAACTATTAAGATTTTCTTTTTCATATCATTGCCTCCCGATTACAGATTCTATTTAGTATGAATTCGCTATTTACAAGCATTATCCTTCTTAGCACGGCTCGCTTCCATCTTGCTATCACGTTATAATATGTATCGAACCATTTTTAAAGAAAGGCAGTGACCTTATGCTAAAGATATTTACAACGCAATTGATGGGTAAGTTCAAACATATACAAGATAACCACGAGATGGTCATTGAAGATATATCACGCCTGTTAGCTCAAACGATTACCGGTGGCGGTAAGGTTTATTTTAAAGGGCAAAACGAACTTCAGGGCGTTGCTCTCGAAGCGATCGATGGAGCGGACGCTCTCCCATCATGCGCTATTCTTGAACCGAACACAGAGCTGACTGATCGCGATACCGTCTTGATGTTTGGCAAGTTTAATGACGACTCATCATTTGCACAGCTCGCTACAGAGTATAAAGAAAGTGGAGCATCCGTCGTAGGTGTTGCCGCAAGTCGTAAAGATGAAGCTCAAGCTCTCGAAGACACGGTTCACTTTTATATTAACACAGGGCTTACAACAGGACTCGTTCCGGACGAAGACGGTGAACGGATCGGTCACCCTTCCCTTCTTGTCGCGCTGTTTGTATACCATGCGATTTATTTAACAACAAAGGAAATTCTTGATGAGCACGGAGTCGAGATATAGAGAAAACAGGGTGTCAGCTGACACCCTGTTTTTTATTATTGATTTTCAATTGATGCACCGATAAATTCTTTGAACAATGGCTGAGGGCGAGTTGGTCTTGATGTGAATTCAGGGTGGAATTGAGATGCCACGAACCAAGGATGGTCCTGAACTTCCACAATTTCAACTAGGCGGCCATCAGGGCTTGTACCTGAGAAGATGAATCCTGCTTCTTCCATTTCAGCTCTATACTGGTTGCTGAACTCGTAGCGGTGACGGTGACGCTCGTAGACAACTTCATCTTCATAAGCTGCGAAAGCTTTCGTTCCTTCAACAAGCTTACAAGGATAGAGTCCGAGACGAAGCGTTCCACCAAGATCTTCAACGTCTTTTTGTTCAGGCAAGAGGTCGATGACCGGATATTTTGTCGTCGGTTTAATTTCTGCAGAGTGAGCTCCTTCAAGGTTAAGAACGTTTCGTGCGAACTCAACAGAAGCTAGCTGCATACCAAGACAGATTCCAAGGAAAGGAACCTTGTTTTCACGAGCATATTGGATCGTCGTGATTTTCCCTTCGATTCCACGATCTCCAAATCCACCAGGCACAAGAATACCATCAACATCTGATAGCAATTCATGTACGTTTTCAGGCGTAACATGCTCAGAGTTTACCCATTTAATATCCACATCTGCATCGAACGCGTATCCTGCGTGCTTCATGGATTCAACAACGGAAATATAAGCATCCTGTAAGGCAACGTATTTACCAACAAGGGCAATCTTCGTTTTCTTAGAAAGGTTTTGTACCTTTTCAACAAGCTGCTTCCACTCTACCATGTCTGCTTCCTGACAGTTTAGCTTAAGGTGGTTACACGTAATCTCATCTAGCTTCTGTGCTTGAAGAGAAAGTGGTACTTGATAAAGTGTTTCTTCATCTTGTGCTTCGATTACAGCATGAGGATCGATGTCGCAGAACAATGCGATCTTATCCTTCATATCTTGAGGAACCGGCTGCTCTGTACGCACGACGATTACGTTTGGCTGAATACCAAGACTACGCAATTCTTTCACACTGTGCTGAGTTGGCTTTGTTTTCATCTCACCAGCAGCTTTCAAGTATGGAACGAGCGTACAGTGAATGTACATCACGTTTTCTTTACCGATATCGCTCTTGATCTGACGAATCGCTTCTAGGAAAGGAAGACTTTCAATGTCACCGACTGTTCCACCGATTTCAGTGATCACGACATCAGCATTCGTTTCGTTACCCGCACGGAAGACGCGCTCTTTGATTTCGTTCGTGATGTGTGGGATTACCTGAACTGTTCCTCCAAGGTAATCTCCTCTACGCTCTTTACGAAGAACGGATGAGTAGATTTTACCAGTCGTTACGTTCGAGTTCTTCGAAAGGTTAATATCGATGAAACGCTCATAGTGCCCAAGGTCAAGGTCAGTCTCCGCTCCATCGTCTGTTACGAATACCTCACCGTGCTGATATGGACTCATCGTTCCTGGGTCAACGTTGATGTAAGGATCGAATTTTTGAATTGTTACGCTGATTCCGCGATTTTTTAGAAGGCGGCCGAGTGATGCTGCTGTAATCCCTTTTCCAAGTGACGATACAACCCCGCCTGTTACAAATATATACTTCTTCTGCTTACCTGTTGTCATATTTATGCCCCCTCGTTGTTAGTATTCTACCCTTATAAAAAGGGAAAGGATTCATTCGATTGCCATTGTTTCTTAAAAGACGATTGACCGACGTGTTCCTATTCGAATGTATTGTCAGGTGCTTTTTAATAAAATAAAAAAAACAAAAGTGACACCTGTCCCATAGATGGGGGGCACTTTTGTTTTATATTAATCATTATATTATTCGTTTATTGGTGAAGCCCAAAAATGATTCTACCGACTTCGAGCCTGAAAGTCAAGAACTGACACAAATTATTTGGTGTCTTCCTCGTCATCTTCAAAGTCGTCATCATCATCATCGTCGTCATCGTCGATATCTTCATCATCAAACTCTTCTGCATCATCGTCATCGAAATCTGCATCGAAGTCATCGTCAAGATCGTCAACTTCTAGATCATCCAATTCGTCCTCAAGGTCATCATCGAAAACGTCTTCGTCGTCTTCAGACTTCTTGCGTTTCTTTGGCTTGATCGTCGTAGCGAGCTCTTCCTGGGATTGCTCAACAGGGTACCAGCTTTTCAGACCCCACTGATTATCGCCAAGTGTTACGAAGCGGCCATCTGTATTTAGGTTCGTATAAACTTCAGCAAGACGTCCCTGAACCTCTTCAGATGAAAGTCCCTTCATATCTCCAATCTGGCTCATTAGCGTGTAGAAAGAAACTGGTTTTCTCTCATCTTGCAAAATATAAAACATAATATCGATCATTGATGTCTCTTGAATGTCATCAGCAGACAACTGATTTAAGGTACTCATAGTATCGGCACTCCCTTTCAATTCTCTCCTCTGAATACTTTACCCGAATGATATGAAAAACAAGCTATGTTAGGTATCCAAATAGATAGTTTTTCTTATTTTATAAAAATCATACCATTCATTATAAACAAATTTCCTCAATCTATGCTACGATTTTTAAACAAATCTAGTTCAATCGAAGGATTTGTCCAAAAAAGGCGTCTATTCGCAAACGTAATAGGAGGAAGGACTATCCTTCCTCCTACAATAATATGAACCGATTCGTTTGACAAGCTATTACCCGTCTACATATTTCGACGGTATTTCCCACCGACATCATAGAGCGCAGTCGTGATCTGACCGAGGCTCGCCACTTTTACCGTTTCCATCAATTCTTCAAAGATGTTTCCTTTCGTAAGAGCAGCTTGCTTCAAACGGCGAAGAGCATCTTCCGTTTCACCAGCATTTCTTTCCTGGAATTCCTTAAGGTTTGAAATCTGCTGTTCTTTCTCTTCTTTACTTGCTCTTGCAAGCTCCATGTTCCACTCTTCCTCAGCAGGTGGATTTGGATTCTTGTATGTGTTCACCCCTACGATCGGAAGGTCACCCGTGTGCTTCAGCATCTCATAATACATCGATTCTTCTTGAATCTTACCGCGCTGATACTGAGTTTCCATCGCACCGAGAACGCCTCCGCGTGCATTGATGCGTTCGAATTCTGTCAGAACCGCTTCCTCAACGAGATCCGTTAGTTCTTCAACAATAAAAGATCCTTGAAGTGGATTTTCGTTCTTACTGAGTCCGTGTTCTTTTGTAATGATCATCTGAATCGCCATTGCTCGGCGCACGGATTCTTCCGTAGGTGTCGTAACCGCTTCATCATACGCGTTTGTATGAAGTGAGTTACAGTTATCCTGAATCGCCATCAGCGCCTGAAGCGTTGTACGAATGTCGTTAAAGTCCATTTCCTGTGCATGAAGAGAGCGTCCTGACGTTTGAACATGGTACTTAAGCTTTTGACTTCTAGCGTTCGCACCATATTTCTCCCTCATCACAGTCGACCAGATTCGTCTTGCTACACGACCGATCACCGTATATTCAGGATCCAATCCGTTACTGAAGAAGAATGAAAGGTTTGGTGCAAACTTGTTGATGTCCATTCCTCTACTCAAGTAATACTCAACGTACGTAAACCCGTTCGCAAGTGTAAATGCGAGCTGCGAAATCGGATTCGCGCCAGCTTCAGCGATATGATATCCGGAAATAGAAACCGAATAGTAATTTCGAACTTCGTTATTAATGAAGTATTCCTGAATGTCACCCATCATACGAAGTGCGAATTCAGTAGAGAAGATACACGTATTCTGCCCCTGATCTTCTTTTAAAATATCAGCTTGAACCGTTCCACGAACGGTGCTAAGCGTCATCGCCTTAATTTCGTTGAGCTCTTTGTCTGTCGCCTTACGCCCTTCTTTTTCTTCAAAGCGCTGAACCTGCTGCTCAATCGCAGTGTTCATGAACATCGCGAGGATGATAGGCGCAGGCCCGTTGATCGTCATTGAAACGGATGTTGATGGCGCACAGAGGTCAAAACCGGCATACAGTTTCTTCATATCATCGAGTGTACAAATGCTTACACCACTTTCCCCAACTTTCCCGTAAATATCAGGGCGGTAGTCAGGGTCCTCTCCGTAAAGCGTCACGGAATCAAAAGCCGTACTCAGACGCTTTGCGTCATCATCTTTCGATAGATAGTGGAAGCGGCGATTCGTCCGTTCAGGAGTACCTTCACCAGCAAACTGGCGCTTTGGATCTTCTCCCTTTCTCTTAAACGGAAACACGCCAGCAGTGTAAGGGAACGAACCAGGAACGTTTTCTTTTAATACCCAACGGACGATTTCTCCCCAATCTTCATACTTTGGAAGAGAGACCTTCGGGATATTGATCCCTGACAAGCTCTTCGTCGTAAGCTCCGTTACGATCTCTTTGTCACGTATTACAGAGACAAATTCTTTACCGCTATACTTTTCTTTCACCTCTGGCCAGCTCTCAATAATTTTCTTCGTTTCAGGATGCATGTCATCCATGTTGTCATCCTTCATCTTGGAAAGCATCTTGATCGTTTCTTCGTTTTCTTCTTTCCCTTCAAGCATCTCGATTGTACCCTGAAGCTGGAAGGCTTTACGTGCGAGCTGTACCTGCTTCTCAACATACTCATGATAGCGGCGTACAGAGCCTGAAATGTCTTGTAAGTACTGCTGGCGTTGTGGAGGAATGATCAGGTTGAGCTTTTCAACGATCTCACTCGTTTCGATATTGGTTGCCCAGTCATTTCCACACTTCCGCTGAATCGTATCGATCAAAGCTTTGAACAGCGTGTTCGTTCCAGGGTCGTTGAATTGACTCGCGATCGTACCATACACAGGCATCTTATCGAGGTCCTGTTCAAACAGCATATGACTGCGCTGGTATTGCTTTTTCACATCACGAAGTGCATCCTCTGAGCCTTTTCGCTCATACTTATTGATTACGATAAGGTCAGCAAAATCGATCATGTCGATTTTTTCTAGCTGCGAAGGGGCACCAAATTCACTTGTCATCACGTACATTGAAACGTCCGCGATCTCAGCGATTTCTGCATCGCCTTGCCCGATTCCACTCGTTTCGATAATGATGAGATCATAGCCAGCCGCTTTGACGACAGCCATCGCCTCTCGAATGGAAAGAGATAGCTCTGTCTTAGACTTCCTCGTAGCAAGGCTCCGCATGAAGACGCGATCGTTATGGATTGCATTCATACGAATGCGGTCACCAAGAAGTGCACCACCCGTTTTTTGTTTCGTTGGATCGATCGAAAGGATCGCAACGGTTTTCTCTTCATATTCATTGATAAATCGACGAACCAATTCGTCCGTTAATGAACTCTTACCCGCACCACCTGTACCGGTGATTCCGATGACAGGCGCTGATGTTTCCATTCCTTTAAGCTCTGTGAAGACTTTCTCAGCCGTTGCAGCTACTTCTTCAGATCGCTCAGCACCAAAACTCTCTGCAAGAGTGATCAAGCTTGATACAGCTTGAGGATCACGCTTGCTCACTCGCTCAAGCTGATTATCGATTTGCTTGAAGGTAGGGAAGTCACATTCCTTCATCATAAGATCGATCATGCCTTGAAGACCGAGGTCACTCCCATCGTCCGGAGAGAAAATTCTCGAAATCCCATATTCATGAAGTTCTTTGATTTCCTTTGGAATGATAACACCGCCGCCTCCACCATAAATGCGGATATGAGACGCACCATTTTTTTTCAATAGATCGTACATGTATTTAAAATATTCCATGTGACCGCCCTGGTAAGAAGAGATCGCGATTCCTTGAACATCCTCTTGGATGGCAGCGTTTACAACTTCTTCTACGGAACGATTGTGACCTAGGTGGATTACTTCTGCACCACTCGCTTGTAGAATGCGGCGCATGATGTTGATCGACGCATCATGACCATCGAACAAGCTAGAAGCCGTTACAAAACGGACATGGTTAACAGGCTTTTTCGTTTCAGTTACACTCACACTGTTTCCTCCTTCACGTTCTATTCGCAGTATTAATAGGGTTAAGCGCTTGAATGATGAACGCTTCTTGCATCTTCGTAAATTCTTCGATCGTGTAATGAGAGCGGAGCGCCCAACGCCTGAACGCCCACATCTGCCCTTGCACAAGAATGTTGTGGGATGCTCCGTATACTTCTTCTTCAGTTAACTGAAGCATTCCTTCATCTACACAATCTTGAATCAACTTCTCAAAGATTTCTGCCATTCCAATCTCTTTCTTCAACACGTAAGGCAGCGTTTCATTCGGCAATGACTTCGCTTCTTGATACATGACGAGCACTTCATCTTGAAAGTCATCCATCACTTGATAAAACGCATGCAGCGCCTGCTTCAAACGATCGATTCCCTTCACACCTGGCTTGATCTGTTCTTCTAACCGCTCTCTAACTTCATCATAGATACTGTCACATACGAGATAGAGAACGTCTTCTTTTTTTCGAATGTATTCATAAAGCGTTCCGATACTGAAGCCCGCTACCCGAGCGATCTCCCGCGTCGTCGTTCGATGAAACCCTTTTTCTTTAAAAAGGCTCACAGCCGCTTTTATCATTTGTTCCCGTCGTTTCTGGATCAGCTTTTCATCCTTCACCATCGAAGGAACGTTCTTTCTCACCGCATACCCAGCCCCTTCCCGTCAGCTTTTGTCTACTTTTTCTCCGTAATAGTCATCCAGTAGTCTGACTGCAGCTGAATAAGGGTCGATCGACCCCTCCTTAACTTCTTCTACCCAGCTTCTGTTCTCTTTCTCTTGCTCGATTAGCCGCTTCATCATCTCAGCATGAACGACTTCGATCACTTCACGTTCTAGCGATGTTTTACGGCGTCGCTCTCGCTCACCAGACTTTTTCAAATAAGCGAGATGCTCCTTCAACCGCTCCCATACCTCATCGATGCCTTGGTTTTGAACCGAGACCGTCTTCACGATCGGTGGGCGCCAATCTGCATCGTGCTTTACAATATCCAGCATGCTTTCAAGCTCTGCTAGTAATTTCGGTACACCTGACAAATCCGCTTTGTTCACGATGAACATGTCTGCGATCTCCATGATACCAGCTTTGAACACCTGCACCACATCACCACTTCCAGGATTCAATAACACAGCAATGGAATCAGCGATCTTCATGATGTCTAGTTCTGACTGTCCGACTCCTACGGTTTCTATCAAGATGACATCGAATCCGTACGCATCCATTAGCCGTACCGTTTCTTTTGACGTACGTGATAACCCCCCAAGACTACCCCGTGTACCCATACTTCTAATAAAGACTCCTGGATCAGTGAAATGCTCTGCCATTCGAACGCGATCTCCTAGAAGCGCACCCCCACTGAATGGACTGGTTGGATCGACTGCTACAACGCCAACAGTGAGATCAAGCTTCCTGAGGTAGGTGATGAGTCGATTGACGAGTGAACTCTTCCCCGCCCCAGGAGATCCTGTTAATCCGATGTAATGTGCGTGCCCTGTCATCGAATGAATATCCTTTAACAGCTCTAGTTTTCCTTCTGCATCGTTTTCAACTAAGCTGATCGCTTTCGCAAGTGCACGTTCATCGCGTTTTGAAATTCGTTGTGCAAGAGAATCCATGCTACTCATCCTTCTTAATCAGCCAATAGCATCCTTGAAATAACTAGACGCTGAATTTCGTTTGTTCCTTCGTAGATTTGAGTGATCTTTGCATCTCTCATAAAACGTTCAACCGGGTAATCTTTGGTGTAGCCATAGCCTCCGAACACTTGAACCGCTTCTGTTGTTACTTCCATCGCGATATCGCCTGCATACAACTTGGACATCGCAGACTCTTTTCCATACGGAAGTCCTTGACTCTCTTTCCAAGCTGCCTGGTAGGTTAATAGTCTTGCCGCTTCGATCTTTGTCGCCATATCAGCAAGCTTGAAGCCGATCCCTTGGTTTTCACCGATTGGTTTCCCAAACTGCTTCCGTTCTTTTGCATATGCCGTAGCAGCATCTAGTGCTCCTTGAGCAATTCCAACTGCTTGAGCCGCAATACCATTACGACCACCATCTAGCGTCTTCATTGCGATTTTAAACCCTTGCCCTTCTTCGCCAAGACGGTTCGCAACCGGAACACGGCAGTCTTCAAAGATGATTTCAGTCGTTGGAGATGAACGGATTCCTAGTTTCTTCTCCTTTTTCCCTACAGAGAACCCTGGCGTATCGCTCTCTACGATAAACGCTGTGATCCCTTTATGACGCTTTTCTTTGTCCGTTTGTGCAAAGACGATATAGATTTCCGCTTCGCCGCCATTTGTGATAAAGATCTTTGAGCCATTGAGGATGTAATGATCTCCGTCTAGTTTAGCGGTCGTTTTCATGCCGCCAGCATCTGAACCAGAGCCCGGCTCCGTTAAGCCATATGCCCCCATCATCTTTCCTTCTGCCATCGGACGAAGGAACTTCTGCTTCTGTTCTTCCGTTCCGAATGCATTTACTGGCCACCCAGCGAGAGACGTATGTGCTGAAAGTGTAACCCCTGTCGAAGCACACACTCTCGAAAGCTCTTCAACAGCAATCACATAGCTCAAATAGTCAGACCCAATGCCGCCATATTCTTCTGACCATGGGATACCTGTTAAGCCAAGCTCAGCCATATGCGTAAAATGTTCACGGTCGAAGCGTTCTTCTTCATCACGCTCACCCGCTGTTGGTTCTACTTCTTTCTTTGCAAAATCACGGACCATTTTCCGTAGCATTTCGTGTTCTTCTGAAAGTTGAAAGTTCATATGAGGTTCTCTCCTTTTGATTTAGGTGTCGGTAGAGCGTTTTGTCATGGTGATCGTCTTGGTTGCGGCTCCTGGATTAGCGTTTTGACGGTGCGATGGACAGGTTATTGTCCAAAACTGAGATTTATTAGCTAAAATGAGAATTTATTGTCCAAATTCGAGATTTATTGTCTAGAATTTGATTTTATTAGCTAAATAGGATGAATCTAGGATTGAGCGTGGGATGTGGGTTCGCCTCCGCTTTTCTATCTCATCATATTCCTACTAATCACCATTTTCTGTATTTCACTCGTGCCTTCGTAGATTTCGCAGACTTTTGCGTCTCTGAAGAGGCGTTCTACTGGGTAGTCTTTTGTGTAGCCGTAGCCTCCGTAGACTTGGACGGCTTCGATCGATGCTTTTACGGCTGCTTTTGAGGCGAATAGTTTGGCCATGGATACTTGTTGCATGCATGGGATGCCTTGGTTTTTGAGATCTGCTGCGCGATAGGTTAGTAGTTTGGCAGCTTCTACTTCAGTTGCCATGTCCGCAAGCTTGAAGCCAAGACCCTGGTTTTGGCCGATCGGCTTTCCGAATTGCTGTCTTTCTTTTGCATAGGAAACGGCGTAATTTAATGCAGCTTCTGCAATTCCAAGAGATTGTGCGGCGATTCCGATCCGGCCGCTCTCGAGGTTTGCCATTGCGATCTTGAAGCCTTGCCCTTCTTCACCGAGGCGATTTTCAACGGGTACGCGAGCGTCTTCGAAAATGATCTCCACTGTATTTGAACCGTTCAAGCCCATTTTCTTTTCCTTTTTTCCAATACTGAATCCTGGGGTGTCTTTTTCAACGATAAACGCTGTAACACCTTTACTTCCTTTTTCATCCGGATTCGTACGTGCGAACACGACGTATGTGTCTGCTTCGCCTCCGTTTGTGATGAAAACTTTGGACCCGTTCAGTCTATAGTGATCACCGTCTCGAACTGCACGTGTTTTCATGCTACTCGCATCAGATCCTGAGCTAGCTTCAGTCAGTGCAAACGCACCAAGATACTCACCTGAAGCAAGCTTCGGAACAAAGCGCTGCTTCTGCTCTTCTGTCCCGAAATTAAGAATCGGAAGAGTGCCGACAGAGGTATGCACCGAAAGGATGACACCGATTGTTGCGCTAACCTTTGAAAGCTCATGGATCGCGATGATATAAGACGTATAGTCCATTTCAGCTCCACCGTATGCTTCTGGAATAGGGATTCCCATCAAACCGAGTTCGCCCATTCGCTTGATGATGTCGCGCGGGAACTCATCCGTTTCCTCCATTTTTTCTACAAATGGCGCAATTTCTTTTTCAGCAAAATCTCTGACCATCTTCTGCATCATCTTTTGTTCTTCTGTAAAAACAAGCTCCATCTCTGTTCCTCCTCGTGATGTTAATCCTGATACTGGTAGAATCCTCTTCCAGTCTTACGTCCTAACCAGCCGGCCTTCACATATTTGCGGAGAAGCGGGCATGGGCGGTACTTATCGTCCCCAAAGCCTTCATGGAGCGTTTCCATAATATATAGACACGTGTCGAGTCCAATAAAATCAGCAAGAGTAAGCGGTCCCATCGGATGGTTCATACCGAGCTTCATCACTTGATCGATATCTTCTGGTGAAGAAACACCTTCATAAACGGTATAGATCGCTTCGTTGATCATCGGCATCAAGATGCGGTTCGATACGAAACCAGGAAAGTCATTTACTTCAACTGGAGATTTTTTAAGGTCATGAGCAAGGTTTTCTACAGCAGCGAACGTCTCATCAGTCGTTGCAAGACCCTTGATGATCTCGACTAACTTCATGACAGGTACAGGATTCATGAAGTGCATGCCGATGACTTTTCCTGGACGCTTCGTCGCTGCCGCGATTTCAGTGATCGGAAGTGATGATGTGTTCGTTGCAAGAATCGTATGGTCTTTTGAAATTTCATCAAGTCGTGAAAAGAGGTTGCACTTTACTTCCATGTTTTCAACTGCTGCTTCGATGACGATATCAACTTCTTTTGCATCATTTAGATCAGTCGTACCTTGCAGGAGATCCATCGCTGCGACCAAATCTTGTTGGGAAATACGCTCTTTTTTCACCTGTTTTGAAAGGTTGCTTTCAATTCTTGTAAGGCCTTTATCAATAAACTCCTGCTTAAGGTCGTTTAAGTAAACCTTGTAGCCGGACATCGCACATACCTGCGCGATCCCAGATCCCATTTGTCCTGCGCCGATCACCATTACTGATTTGATTTCCATGTTCATTCCTCCCTTTCCGTTATACCTGCACCATGATTGCGTCGCCTTGACCGCCGCCACTGCAAATCGCTGCGATACCTACGCCACCGCCGCGTCTTTTTAGCTCGTGTATCAATGTGATCAAGATACGAGAGCCACTCGCTCCGATCGGATGGCCTAGTGCCACTGCACCGCCATGAACGTTCACCTTCTCTTCATCTAACGAAGCGATCTTTCCGCTCGCAAGTGCTACGGCTGCAAATGCTTCGTTAATTTCAAACAAGTCGATTTCTTCAAGTGTTTTGCCTGTTTTCTCTAATAGTGCATTGATAACAAGCCCTGGCGTTTGTGGGAAGTCCTTCGCTTCTACTGCGATCGCTGTATGAGCGAGAATCGTAGCCATCGGCTGCTTTCCTTCTTTCGCGGCACGTTCTTCAGACATCAGCACAAGAGCACCCGCTCCATCGTTCACACCAGGTGCATTCCCTGCAGTGATCGTACCGTCAGCACCAAAAACAGGCTTCAGATTACCAAGCTGCTCAACAGTCGTTCCTTTTCTAGGCGCTTCATCATGCTCCACCAATAGAGGATCCCCTTTACGCTGAGGTACTTCGACAGGTACGATTTCTTCTGCAAAAATCCCCTCTTCCATTGCCTTCACAGCACGCTCTTGGCTTCTGAACGCCCATTTATCCTGCTCTTCTCGAGATACTTCATATTCTTTTGCTGTCGTATTTCCGTACACGCCCATATGACATCCATCGAACGAACACGTCAGGCCATCGTGCACCATAAGGTCGACGATTTTTTTATCACCCATCCGCATGCCCCAGCGCGCGTCCTTCAAAATGTAAGGCGCATTGCTCATCGATTCCATTCCACCTGCAACGATCACTTCTTCATCACCTGCGCGAATGATTTGATCCGCCATCGTGACACTGCGTAAACCTGACGCACATACTTTATTGATCGTTTCTGTCTTTACTTCCCATGGAATTCCTGCGTGTCTCGCCGCCTGACGCGAAGGAATCTGACCTTGACCACCTTGGAGAACGGAACCCATGATCACTTCACCGACTTGATCTGCCTCGATACCAGCTCGTTTCAAGGACTCCTTGATCGCAATACCGCCTAGCTCCGGAGCTTCTAGTGACTTGAGTGCACCTCCAAATTTTCCAAATGGTGTTCGAACACCGCTTACGATTACTGTTTTGCCCATCTTGAAAACCTCCTCAATATAGTTGAAAACGCTGTCAAAATACGAGTTCTTAAGCGACTGAACGCTCGTTCACCGCCTATCCACCTCATAACACACAAAGGAAGGAGCTCATGCCGGAGTTCCTCCCGCATAAGCTACCTTTTGTGCGTAACTATTGAACGATTTCACGCTGCACGATCGAACGTTCAAGAATTTCGACGATATCGAGCGTTGAAACATCTTCTTCTACTTCTTTTGCTTTTGTTCCGTCACTCATCATCGTTAAGCAATAAGGACATGCACTTCCGATGACAGATGGTTTAACGCTCAGTGCCTGTTCAGTTCGTGTTACGTTGATTCGTGAACCAGTGTCTTCTTCTGTCCACATGAGGCCACCGCCTGCACCACAGCACATTCCATTCTCACGGCTGCGATCCATCTCGATCACTTCAACCCCTGGAATACTGCGTAAGATTTCACGTGGAGGATCATAAACCTCGTTATATCTTCCTAAATAACAAGAATCGTGATAGGTGATTCGTTCATTCACTTCGTGCTTCGGCTTCAGTTTTCCTTCTTTAATCCAGTCATATAAAAGTTCTGTATGGTGATAAACCTCAGCTTCGAGTCCAAACTCTGGATACTCATTTTTAAGTGAGTTATAAGCATGAGGATCGATCGTAACGATTTTAGAGATGTTATGCTTTTGGAACGTTTCGATGTTCTTCTGTGCAAGATCCTGGAACAAGAATTCATTTCCGACACGACGAGGCGTATCTCCGGAGTTCTTCTCTTTGTTACCGAGGATTGCGAATGAAATCCCTGCTTCGTTCATGATTTTAGCGAATGAAGCTGCGATTTTCTGGCTTCGGTTATCGTAAGAGCCCATCGAACCTACCCAGAAGAGGTACTCAAACTCTTCCCCTGCTTTTTCTTTCTCTTTTACTGTAGGCACGACGATATCATCACGCATATCGCGCCAGTTTTCACGCTCTTTACGACTGATTCCCCATGGGTTACCCTGACGTTCGATATTTGTGATCGCACGTTGAACGTCGCTGTCCATCTTACCTTCCATCAAGACTAAGTGACGACGCATGTCGATGATCTTATCTACGTGTTCGTTTTCAACCGGGCACTGGTCCTCACAGTTACGACACGTTGTACAAGCCCAGATTTCTTCTTCAGTGATAACGTTTCCAATCAACTCATCACTTACAAGACCTTCCGCTGCAGCTGCTGTTTCCTGCTGGCCGCGCGCTTGATAAGCGAGTTGATTGCCAGATGTATCTGAGAAAGCATATGCTGGCATCCAAGGTGTTCTTGACGTTACCGCTGCACCTTTTTCTGTTAGATGGTTACGTAGCTTTACGATCAGCTCCATCGGGGAAAGGATTTTCCCAGTTGCTGTCGCCGGACACATATTTGTACAACGGCCACACTCTACACACGCATAGAGATCGACGAGCTGCTTTTGGTTAAAATCTTCAATCGTGTTAACGCCGTATGTTTCTTTGCTTTCATCTTCAAAATCGATCGAAGCAAGCTGTCCAACCTTATGTGTACGACCAAGAAATACGTTTACAGGTCCAGCGATTAAGTGAGCATGCTTGGACTGAGGTACATACACAAGGAACGTTAACAGTACGAGAAGGTGAATCCACCATGAGAAAAAGAATAGTGCGATAGCCGCAGTCTCGTTGATCCAAGAAAAAAGAAATGCGATCGCAGATGCGATAGGTGCGCTCCACGAATAGCCGATTTCATGCCAAATGATTTCCATCCCGTTCCCAAAAAGAACAGAAACCATCAACAATCCGATGAAAAGTAAAACGAGTCCTGCTTTAAATCCTTTTTTCAAACGAGCGATCGCTTCGATGTATCGTCTGTAAAACGCCCAGATTACGGCTACGAGGATCATGACGGTCACAAGTTCCTGGAAGAACGTAAACGCTGGATACAGTGGTCCGAGCGGTAAATGAGATCCAGGCGAAAGACCTTTGATGACCATGTCGATCGCGCCGAATTGGACGAGAAGGAATCCATAGAACATCATGACATGGATCGTTCCACTTTTCTTATCCTTTAACAATTTCTTTTGCCCAAATACTTTTACGACGATCGCTTCGATGCGTTCTTTCATGGAGCGATCGAATTCTGCTTTCTTTCCTAGCTTAATAAATTCATAACGCGTTTTAACAACGTACCCAAATAAGAAGAATGCGTAAGCGGTTACAACAATGAAAGCAATCCAGTTGATGATCAATAAAACATCCATGTTGGCAAAATCTCCTTTCATGTCATTCCTTCTTGTAAGAACGCTTTACCTTGGATGTTGAACAAGAGTTGTGCTCCCCGACTGTTCGAACATTTTATGAAAACGCTTTTAAGTCAGAATGAAAGTAATTTTCTGAATAAAGTATAACATATTTTTCACTGAATGAGCATTCAGTCAGGGATTTTTTTAGTTTTTATTATTTTGGGCAAACTATTTTTATGGATTTTAGTTGAATCGAGGTGTGTTGAATGGTCTTTTTATTAGTGATTGCTTTCGTGTTATGGATCGGATTGGACCTTTTTCTAGGTGCAAGAAAACGAAGAAAAAACGGTTCGTCTATGAAGTCTGTACCGGCCGACCTGGAATTTTTCGCAGATGGTGACGATTTCTTTCGATCACTGCTTAAAGACCTTGATGCAGCCGAAAATACCATCCATATGATGTTTTTTATTATTCGAGATGATAAAACAGGAAATGAGTTCATCGATAAGCTTTGTGAAAAAGCGTCATCAGGCGTGAGCGTAAACGTGTTAGCTGATTTTATAGGAAGTAAAAGCATCAAACGTTCGACAATTAAACGGATGAAGGAATGCGGTGTGCGCTTCTCATATTCTAAAAAAGCATCATTTCCTCTTCTGTTTACGTCTTTAAACGAACGAAATCATCGGAAGATTACCGTAATCGATGGAAGAATCGGGTATATGGGCGGTTTTAATATTGGAAATGAATATGCAGGAAAAGATCCGAAGTTCGGCTACTGGCGTGACTACCACTTGCGTCTAAAAGGGGAAGTGGTCCACGAACTTCAAAAACAGTTTTTCAAAGACTGGTCACTTGAAAATCCTGATGCCAAACTAGCTGATGCCCTATTTCCACCCTTAACTAAAGGAGAAACAACTGTGAAACTTCACGTTACGGATGGGAACAACGTCGAAGAGGTGTTTTGCTCTCTTATCGACAAAGCTACGAGCACCGTCTATATCGGAACACCTTACTACATTCCAGGATCTCAATTACAGAAAACGATACTGAATGCGATTCATCGAGGCGTGAGTGTGAAGATTATCCTTCCGATTCGAGCGGACCATCCTTTCGTGCAAGAAGCATCGTATCCTTATTTGACAGAACTTATTGAAGCCGGCTGTGAAATTCACCAGTACATGAATGGATTTTTTCACGCTAAAGTGCTGTTGATTGATAAAGAAATATGTGACATCGGAACAGCTAATTTCGATCGAAGAAGTTTTACGATCAACGGTGAAATCAACTGCATTTTTCGTGATAAAGAGATGCTCAAACAAATCAAGGAAACGATCGACAGAGACATCGTTCAGTCAGAACCACTGGATATGAAAAGGCTCAAAAATCGGACGTTGAAAAACCGCCTGATCGGACCGCTTGCGAGGGTACTTTCTCCGTTTCTATAAGCGACGCTCTACGAACGGTTTCGCTCAACTGTACGAGGGAATGAAAGTAGTAACACACATGAAAGGATGCTCTTAATGAAACTGCGGTTTGGCTATGTCTCACATGCACTTGCACTATATGAAGCAACCCCTGCTCGAACGATGACGTTTGCTCGCTATAGTAAACTTTCTGAAGAAGAACGAATGGAAAAGCTTCTTTCCGTTACGGATGCAAACTTAACCAATACATTACGTGCACTACATTATAATATCGCACATGAAATAAAAGTTTATCGAATGTCTTCTTCAATCGTTCCCCTCGCTACACATCCTGAAGCGAAGTGGGATTATAAAACGCCTTTTCGAGATAAGTTTAAAGAAATTGGTGACCTCGTTAAAAAACATAACCTTAGAGTGAGCTTTCACCCGAATCAATTCACACTTTTCACAAGTCCTAGGAAGCAGGTAACCGAAAATGCCATCACAGACTTGGATTATCACACGTCCATGCTTGAACTGATGGGACTCGATAATCGATCGATTACAAACATTCATATAGGTGGTGCATACGGTGACAAAGAAGAAACGCTAGGACGTTTTTATGAAAACTTCAACTCAGTATCGGACCGAATAAAGGAAAGGATTACGCTTGAGAACGACGACAAAACCTACGACGCCGAAGAAACACTTGAAGTTTGTGAAAAAACGGGAGTACCGTTTATTTTTGATTATCACCATCATAAGGCCAATGAAGGAAACGGCCTATCAAATGATTTTTTCGAACGAGTTGAAAAGACGTGGCAAGGTCGAGGCGTCCCGGTGAAGTATCACTTATCGTCACCTAAATCAGAAAGTGCCTACCGGAGCCATGCGGACTACGTTGATTCAGAGTTCGCCATACCTTTTATAAAAATGCTTAAGGAACATGGTGAGGATGCGGATATTATGATCGAAGCAAAGAAAAAAGACCTTGCAGCCCTTAAACTGGTAGAAGATCTTTCATCGATTCGTGGAGTTAAACGATTGGATGGGAGTACGCTTTTATGGAAGTGAGAAATGCGAGTACTGCATGATTGAATTCTCTAAATGATTTTGTTGGTATTTCATGAAATGTATTTGATACCCTAACAGTTTTTACAGAAGGAACAGCTTTTTCATACATCGTCTGATAATGATGAAAATAAAATGCAAATTCACCCGTTAAATGTAATAACGGAATGTGTAAATTGGGAAGCTTTTCTACACAGGTGTACAAGCGCCCTTTCACATAAAACTGTTTTAATACCTCCCGATCTGTCAATTGAAAATAAGATCGTAGTATTCGAAACTCAGCCTCCGTTTTTGCATGGCTTTTCGCTACAATCCAGGAAAGAGCCTTCAGGTTATATGCAAGAGAAATTCCTGCTTTAAACTCCAGGTTAAGAAAAGGGTCATTCACCTCAGGGAAGCCTCCACATAACACAAGGGCAACTACGCGATGTTGATGATTAATGGCAAATTCCTGAGCGATACTGCCTCCACTGGAATAACCAATAATAACAGCTCGATCGATATGAAGAGCATCCATGAAGTTTATCAGATCATCTGCAAGCAGGGAGATTGATAGCTCATCGTTACCAGATGAGCTCTTTCCATGTCCCCTCATATCAAACAGAAGAACACGAAAAAAACGTGTGAGTTCCTTCTGTTTATGGAAAACAGCATGCCCCATTCCAGGAGGATGAAGAAAAATTAATGGCAAACCTTCTCCTTCGTCTTCATAAAATATTCTGGTGTTTTTCGAATGTACATATGGCATATCATCAGTCCTTATCTTGAATACATAAAATGCTTTCGTCAGGTTTGAACGAAAGCATTGTTATCTTACAAAATAATTGTTAATTAAAGAAAGCTCCTGAGAAATACTCATAAGCCCTAAAGCCAAGGTAAATACCAATAATCCCTGCAATCCCTGCAAATGCTGGAGGAGCAGGAATCGGTAGCTTAAAAATCGCAAATACCAAACCGACAATAAATCCGGTCAAAATTGCAAGTAAAACCATTTTCATAAAAATCGCTCCTTTTATTTAATAGTATCCCCGTAGTTAAAGAGGAATATGAAGACGTTTGAAGCACTCTGGCTTTCAAAAGCTTGGTTGTTAATCCGCTCAAAGTTGCAACTTGACTATTCTATCAAAAACATTACCCTTGAAGCCATGGAATTATTTACATAACGTTGTCGCTTACAAAAGATACTAACGATAGGTATATCCTCTTCTTTGTCTAATAGTGTATTACAAGGAGTGTGGTGAAGATGACACATGAAGACTGGTTAAAAGAGGCGATTAAGCTTGCAACAAAAAGCGTTGTGACCAATCAAGGCGGACCTTTTGGTGCCATCGTTGTAAAAAACGGACAAATCGTTGGTCAAGGGAATAATGAAGTGACGTCTATGAACGACCCTACCGCTCATGCGGAAGTTGTTGCGATACGAAATGCATGCACGAATATTGGATCTCATCAGCTTACTGGATGCACGATCTATTCTAGCTGCGAACCATGTCCGATGTGTCTTGGAGCCATTTACTGGTCAAGGCCCGATACGGTATATTTTGCTGCTACTCGACTTGAAGCTGCAGCGTCAGGTTTTGATGATGCGCTGATCTATAATGAAATAGAAAAACCGCCTGAGAAACGCATCATTCCCTTTCATCACATCGGTTTAAAGGAAAGCAAAGATCCTTTTGACGTGTGGGGAAGCAACAATAGTCGAATCCATTATTAAGTACAAAAACGTCAGGAGCAATCCTGACGTTTTTGTGTGACTTACATTTTTTCAGGTGCTGTTACACCGATGATTTCAAGCGTGTTTTGAATCGTTTGTTGAACTGCCTTCATCAATTTGAAGCGAGCTGCACTAAGCTCTAGATTCTCAGGATCTAGTACGCGCTCCGCATTGTAAAAGCTATGCAGCGCCGCCGCAAGTTCGAACGCATAGTTCGTGATGCGGTGTGTCATGCGTTTTTCAGCTGCTTCAGAGATTGCTTCAGGAAGCTCTCCAAGTTTCTTCAGAAGGTCGATCTCTTTTTCTGACGTGATGAGTGAAAGATCTGCATCATCACTAAGATCCATCTCTCTTCCCTGACGAAGCATGCTGCACACTCTCGCATGAGCGTATTGTACATAATAAACAGGGTTTTCGTTTGATTTAGATACAGCGAGATCCATATCAAAATCAAGATGAGAGTCTGAGCTTCTCATAGAGAAGAAATAGCGCATCGCGTCGATGCCAACTTCGTCCATCAATTCACGAAGGGTAACGGCTTTACCGGTACGTTTACTCATCTTCATCCTTTCGCCGTCTTTAAACAAGTTGACCATCTGAATGATTTCCACTTCGAGCTGTTCTTTTTTATATCCTAGCGCTTCGATCGCCGCTTTCATTCTAGGAATGTAGCCGTGGTGATCTGCACCCCAGATGTTGATCAGCTTATCGAAGCCACGATCGAGCTTATCTTGGTGGTACGAGATGTCTGGTGTTAGGTACGTATATGAACCATCGCCTTTGATTAAGACACGGTTTTTATCATCGCCATATTCAGTTGAGCGGAACCATGTAGCGCCGTCTTCTTCAAATGTTTCTCCGCGCTCATGAAGCTTTTTAAGTACCTTATCGATCTTACCGGACGTGTAAAGAGATGTTTCAGAGAACCAAACATCGAACTCAACGCCAAATTCAGCAAGGTCTTTTTTCAATTTCTCAAGTTCGCGTTCAAGTCCGTATTCACGGAAGTAATTGTAACGTTCTTTTTCTTCGAGCTCTAAAAGACGGTCGCCTTCTTTCTCGGCTAAATCTTTTCCGAACTGAACGATGTCTTGACCTAGATAGCCATCTTCAGGCATTTCTTTTTCTTGACCGAGAGCCTGCATGTAACGTGCTTCAAGAGAAAGAGCCAGGTTATGGATCTGATTACCTGCGTCGTTGATGTAGTACTCTCTTGAAACGTCATATCCTGCACGGTCAAGGATATTACAAAGCGTATCACCGTAAGCCGCACCACGTGCATGGCCTAAATGAAGACTGCCTGTAGGGTTAGCTGAAACAAACTCTACTTGGATCTTTTCGTTTTTGCTGGCAGATTTCCCGTAATCACTGCCCTTTTCTAAAATCGTCGGAATAAGCTCATTCAAGTAGCTCGTATCCATAAAGAAGTTGATAAAGCCTGGGCCAGCGATATCAATTTGCTTGATTGATGCTTTGTCCATATCTAGATTCGCTTTAATGTCTTCCGCAATCGCTCTAGGCGCTTTTTTCGCAATACGCGCGAGCTGCATCGCCATGTTCGTCGCATAGTCCCCATGCGCCTTATCTTTAGGTGATTCTAGAATGACTTCTGGAATCTCATTTTCACTTGCGAGTCCAGCTTGAATGACGGCAAGTTTAATCTGCTCTTTTAACTGTTCCTTCTTTTGTTCAACACTATTCATTGCCTTGCTCCTTTCCAGCTTAACGACAGCTCGTGTCGCTGTGTTTCATCTTCTTCTAGATAAAGAATATAGCGAAGGGTCAAACGCCCTTTGTTTTTTTCTCGATCGACCAGCTGCTCGATTCGTTCTGTACGAATCTGCATCGGCATGGAACCGAACGGCGTTTTATATAAACTTTCAGAGAGCTGTCCAGGCGCAAATCCCTGGCGCATCGAAAGTGCTCCTCTACGGATCACCGTTACCTGCTCGTTATCTATTTTCACAGTTGTGGAAACCTGTCCAATCTCAAGGTTTTCTTCATATCGCAGATACAGGGAGTCGCCCTTCTCAACGAGTTTACCTTGAACGGTATGATTAGAAGATTCTTTTTCTCTACCTGATTGAATTCTAGATTCAATCGTTAAATCGATCGGATGATCACTCATCGCATTCACGTCCTTACACATCGTTAACTTTCTTATTATATGAGAAAAAGAGGCTGTATTCAAATTGAATACAGCCTCAGTCCAAATTTATTCCTTATGAGTCCAACCAAGCAGCATTTCACGAATAAATTTACTTGCTGCGATCGGCGTTTTTTCTGATGGATCATAAACCGGTGCAACTTCCACTAAATCGGCACCAACTACGCGTACGCCTGCATCTGCGATCATTGTGATCGCTTCTAGCAATTCTTTCGATGAGATGCCTCCAGCTTCAGCAGTACCTGTCCCTGGTGCGTATGCTGGATCTAATACATCGATATCGATCGTGACGTAGACGTTGCGTCCTTCTAGAGATGGAAGAACTTTCTTCAATGGTTCAACCACTTCAAATTTCGACATGTGCATGCCAGAATCCTTAGCAAATTGAAATTCTTCTCTCATCCCAGAACGAATTCCAAACGAGTACACATTCTCCGCTCCGATCAAACCACAGATCTTTCGAACAGGTGTCGAATGGGATAAAGCTTCCCCCTCATATTCTTCACGAAGGTCAGCGTGAGCGTCGATGTGGATGACCGCAAGATCGTCATACTTCTTGTTGAAGGCTTTTATAATCGGCCATGTCACAAGGTGCTCTCCACCCATTCCTAATGGAAACTTCCCTTGATCGAGTAAAGAATCGATATACTCTTCGATGAGTTCGATGCTTCGCTCTGGATTTCCGAAAGGCAGTGGAATATCACCAGCATCGAAATATCGAATCTCTTCAAGGTGCCTGTCCATATATGGGCTGTACTCTTCAAGGCCTAACGAGGCTTCTCTAATGCGGGCAGGGCCAAATCTTGAACCAGGACGAAAGCTTACTGTCCAGTCCATCGGCATGCCATAGATCACAACATCACTATCATCAAATGAAGGGTTGCTTAAAATAAACACGTTTCCAGAATATGCTTCATCGAATTTCATAGCTGCTCTCCTTACTTCAGTAGATCCTGCACAAATTTAGGTAGTGCAAAACAAGCTTTATGAAGATCTTTCGTATAGTATTTCGTGTCGATGTCATGGAAACGGCTTTCTTCTACTTCAAGTGGGTCAACTTTTTTGGAGCCTATCGTAAACGTCCATAGTCCGCTCGGATACGTTGGGATATTTGCTGTATAAAGGCGCGTGATCGGGAAGATTTCCTTCACGTCGCTCTGCACTTGTGAAATGAGATCCGCTTTGAACCAAGGGTTGTCCGTTTGAGCAACAAAGATGCCATCTTCTTTTAGGGCTTTTGAGATTCCCTCATAAAAGCCTCTTTCAAAAAGCTTCGCAGCAGGGCCAACTGGCTCAGTAGAATCGACCATGATCACATCGTAGTCGTTCTCGCTTTCAGCAATATGCATAAATCCATCAGCTACTAGTACTTCGACACGCTCATTTTCAAGTTCGCCAGCAATTTCAGGTAAATATTTTTTAGAGTACTCGATTACTTTCCCATCGATTTCAACTAATACCGCTTTTTCTACGGAAGGGTGCTTTAGAACTTCACGAATAACGCCACCGTCTCCCCCACCTACCACGAGGACATGTTTCGGGTTCGGGTGTGTGAACAAAGGCACATGCGCTACCATCTCATGGTAAACGAACTCATCTTTTTGAGTCGTCATGACCATTCCATCGAGAACGAGCATGTTTCCAAACTCTTCTGTTTCAATTACATCGAGACGTTGAAAATCCGTTTGTTCAGTATGCAGCGTTTGTTTGATCTTTGCCGTTATTCCAAAACGCTCCGTTTGCTTCTCTGTATACCATAATTCCATCTCTATCACTCCTCAATTCTATCTCTTTATCTAAGTTCCCGATTCAGATGACTCAAAACAGGATTAGTATAACGCAAATGACTGTATGTGAACCGAAAATCTTTCATGTTTTTGCAGCTTCATCAATCGTGAAGCACAAGAAAAGTATAGTTCACTTTTATAAAAAAGCAAGAGGATTTTTCATCTGGTTTTAGAAAAGAATCATCCATACGATACCTGCAAGAATAAACCGATAGATTGCGAACGGAATGAGGCGGACCCGCTCGATAAAACGGATAAATGTTACAATAGCGATAAGTGCTACGATAAATGACACGAGGAAGCCAACCGCGAAAACCGGTATGTCTGAAACCGTTAAGTATGGGTAGCTCTTCAGTAAATCGTACCCGCTCGCAGCAACCATCATCGGTACTGCTAAAATAAATGAGAATTCTGCTGCCGTCTTATGTGTTGTTCCTAGCAACACACCACCAGAGATCGTTGCTCCTGATCGTGAGAACCCAGGCCAAAGTGCGAGACATTGAAAGACGCCTATCGAGAAAGCCTGTTTTAACGTCAGTTCATCGAGGTCATTCGTAACTGCAGCTGTCCTCTTCAGGTCAGCTAAAATCATAAGAACGCCTCCTAACACGAGTCCAATGACGACAGTTGAAGGTGAAAAGAGATACGTTTTAATGACTCCGTGAAGTAAGAATCCTGCTACGATCGCAGGTATCATTCCTAGAATAATGTGCATGAGAGAAAGTCCCCCCTTATTATCATCGAGGGAAAATAAATCTATAAATCTTTTTCGATACACCACAACTACCGCAAGAATCGCCCCTAGCTGGATGACGATTTCGAAGGTTTTCGCTCGTTCATCTACAAAGTTTAACCAGTACCCTGTCAGAATTAAATGACCTGTAGACGAAACTGGTAAAAATTCCGTCAACCCTTCCACTATTCCAAGAATGATCGCAATCAATAATTCCACTGCACTCTCTCCCTTTGTAAAAATGAACTCATTCGTTTTATCCTATTCAAAAGTTGGACAATTATTTTTATAGATTGGCGTGTTTAAGAGTTTCTTGATTGTCACATACTAGATTTAAACAAGAAATGTGGGGGTGAACCACATGAAACCAATGAGTGAACGTTTTACCTATTGGAAACGCTGGGGGAAACTATCTTTACGTTTGATGGTTATCGGCTTACTTTTTATCGGTCTTTCCTTTGGATCGATCTATTTGCTTGCCGTTTTCGTTGGTGCTCCACCACTTCAGGTGCCACAAACAACGATTTATTATGATACGGAAGAACACGTTATAGGAGAAAGCAACCAGAGCGGTCAGAATCGCTACTGGGTTCAGCTGGACGAGATTTCGCCGGCTTTGGTAGATGCTACACTCTCAATCGAAGACCGAAGTTTCTACGATCATTTCGGCTTTGATTTTAAACGGATCGGAGGAGCGGTTCTAGCTGATTTAAAAGCGATGGCGAAAGTGCAGGGAGCAAGTACGATCACACAGCAATACGCGAGAAACTTATTCTTAGAACACGATAAAACGTGGAAACGAAAAGTACTCGAAGCGTTCTATGCCTATCGACTCGAAGTTCACTACTCGAAAGAAGAAATTCTCGAAGGGTACCTGAACACGATCTACTATGGACACGGAGCGTATGGTATTGAAGCAGCAGCGAGGTCTTACTTTGGAAAAGGTGCGGATGAACTATCGGTTTCTGAGTCAGCCATGCTCGCTGGAATTCCAAAAGGACCGAGCTACTACTCCCCATACGCAGATGCCGATCGATCAAAAGAAAGACAGTCGACCGTATTGAACGCGATGGTCGCAACGAATAAGCTCTCAAAGGCTGAAGCGATCCAGGCTGAAAACGAAACGATGGCACTACAGGCGTTTAACGAAGAAAAAATAGAGTCCGAAACGGCTCCTTATTTTACAGCAGAAGTGAAGAAAGAATTACGAAATAAACTTTCATTAGATGAGCGAATTATTGAAGAAGGCGGACTTCATGTCTATACGACATTAGATTCCGAGATGCAAGTTAAGGCTGAAGATCTTGTGGCGAATTCCATTGAGGAAAAAAGCGACATCCAAGCCGCGCTCGTTGCAATGGATCCAAAATCCGGAGCGATCAAGGCGATGGTTGGTGGACGAGACTACAAAGAAAGTAAATTCAATCGAGCTACCATGGCAAAGCGTACTCCTGGATCGACTTTCAAACCTTTTCTCTATTATGCTGCGATGAACAACGGCTTCACACCATCAACGCTCGTAAGAAGTGAGCCCACGAACTTTTATTACGACGGTGATAAAAAAACCTATTCTCCTCACAACTATGGGGATGCATATGCGAACGATGAAATTACGATTGCGCAAGCACTCGCCCTATCTGATAACATCGTCGCTGTCAAAACACATATGTTTCTAGAAGAAAAGACTCTCGTTGAAACAGCAAAAACATTCGGGATCGATAGTAAGTTATCAGCGATCCCATCCCTTGCACTCGGCACGAAACCTGTAGGAATCTTAGAGATGACGGAAGCCTACAGTATGCTCGCAAACGGAGGGTTCAGTGTTGAACCTCATTACATTGAAAAAGTAACAGACCGTGATGGCAAGGTGATCTATGAGCACAAGTCGAAGAAAGAACTTCGATTAAAGCCAGAAGCTGCATTCGTCACAACGAGCATGATGACAGGGGTTTTCGATGAATCACTGAATGATTATACAAAAGTAACGGGATCTGGTGTCGATCATTTGCTAACGAGACCTGCCGCTGCAAAGACCGGTTCGACGTCGACAGATAGTTGGATGGTCGGCTTCACACCACAACTCGCTACATCCGTATGGATCGGATACGATGAAGGCAAGAAACTGAATTATCGAAACGATGGGTTCTATGCGAAGAAAATTTGGGCTCAATTTGTTGAAGGTGCACTCGAAGGGGAAGAAGCAAAAGAATTTAAAGCTCCTGAAGGTGTCGTAGGAATCGACATCGACCCGCAAACAGGGAAGATCGCAGGTGAAAACTGCCCGAACAAAAGGCTCACATACTTTATAGAAGGAAGCGAACCGCATGAGGTTTGCGACGTCCACGTCGGCCCATCTCACCAGCAAGACATTCAAGAAAACAAGAAAGGATTCTTAGACCGCTTCTTTAACTGGATAAGATAACGAATATAAAGCTGTCGAGAACTTCTCGGCAGCTTAAGTTTGTCTTATATAGTTGAATTGAATAGAAAGGCCAATCCGATTTGGGTTCATTGCAAACTAGTAGGAGTGACTACCGCTTGACTACCGCGGAAGAACGGGCGACAGAGACCCCGGACCGGACCGCTTTTGTCCGGGAGGAGGCTCGGGCGCTCGTCCGCAGGAAAGCAAGCGGTAGTCATACTCCTACGGCAACGGGAGCACAGTAATATGATTTTTCAGGATTTTCCCTATCTCTTCACTTCTGGATCAGGCTTAATCAGTGAATCCAAATCTTGTTCGATGCTCATCCACTTCTGTTCTGTCATCGTAATCGCATCCTTTACGCCTGCGTTATAAAAGGATGGACCTAACTCAGACATAACAAAATGAAGAAAGTTCTCTGCAGCGAGCTCACCGATCTCTTCATCACGCTCATTATAAAAGTATGTTTGAATTCGCTCGATCAAGTCTTGTTTTTTCTCACGGGGAAACTGTTTCCACATGTCGACCACTCCTCTCACGTTTAAGAAAAGTATAACATCTCAATACAAAAGGACCCGGAGACATTTCTCCGGGCCCTTTTGTGTCCTAGCTATATGTGTTGTGTATCATAATTTTAATCCTACTTCATCGAAAGCTCAAGCGATTTCATAACTTTTTCAAAAAAAGGTCATAACTTACTTCTCAAGTGCCTCTTTCAACTCATCACTAGAGCGGTCGTAAACACCTTTATCGAAGTCGATCAAGTAGTTACGAAGCATTTCTCTAGATTTATCATCCATATTGTCGACGATGACCTTCCCTTTCATCGACTTATCCATGTTGTTCACGTGTTCAGGCATACTCTTCCATGCACGCTTCGCCTCTGCGTTCAAGAAGAACTCACATGCTCCGATCCCATGATAAAACGGGCCTTCCTCACCTCTTTGAAGCGTTACCCATACGATCCATGCCGTATGTCCATCAGGAACTTCTTCTTTCGTTTTGACGAGCTTTTTACGCTTTTCAAGTGCACTTCTTGCGTGCAGTGCACCTATATCTACATAAACCTCGTCCGTCGTAGGATCGACGATAACAGGGGATACGTTGTCTAAATTAATGGTTCCGACCCCATATCCTCCATGACCATCCGTAGAGTCACCACTCAAAATATTAAAGCCTGTTGAAGGCTTTTTCTTAGGCTTCTTTTCTTCATCTTTTGCCACGTTGAACGACCTCCTTTATTCATTATTCTCCGCTAACATTTTATCATATACACACTACAGTATTCATCCTGCAGCAATCGTGCCGATATAAAAAAGGAATTTAATAATTTTCCCTTGCTAAAAAATCTTTTTACGAATAATATAGAGATTGTGTTTAAAAATCGTTCGTATTTACAGGAGGTATTCCATGCTAAACTCCTTTTTCAAACTAAAAGAAAATGGAACAAGCGTTAAAACTGAATTATTAGCAGGTATCACCACATTCTTAACAATGGTGTATATCGTTATTGTAAATCCTATTATCCTTTCATCAGCTGGTGTGCCATTCGATACGGTGTTCATGGCAACCATCATCTCAGCTGTTGTCGGTACCCTTTGGATGGGTCTATTCGCGAACTACCCGATCGCAATCGCTCCAGGTATGGGCTTGAATGCTTACTTTGCCTTCTCCGTAGTAGGCAGCCAGCCCGGCGTATCGTATCAAGTAGCATTTGGAGCTGTTTTTATTGCAGGAATCCTATTCATTATTCTTTCACTAACCCCGTTTCGTGAAAAATTGATCGAAGCGATTCCTACGAACCTAAAGCTTGGTATTACTGCAGGTATCGGTTTGTTCATCGCGTTCATCGGATTACGCATGACAGGAATCATCGTTGCTGACAAAGAGAATCTCGTTACACTCGGTGATCTCCATTCTCCAGAAGTATTACTCGCACTCGGAGGGTTAATCATCACGCTTATTCTGATGGCCCGTAATATTCACGGTGCGTTATTCTTTGGAATGATCGCTACAGCGATCATCGCTATTTCGACAGGACAGCTTGAATTTAAAGAAGGGATCGTTGGATCACCTTCGTCTCCAGATCTATTTATTTTCGGAAGTCCGCTACAAGCATTTAAAGATATGATCGAGTACGGACTATATGCTGTTGTCTTCTCTTTCTTACTCGTTACGCTTTTCGATACTACTGGCACCATGGTAGGCGTCGCAGAGCAAGCTGGTTTGATGAAAGGGAAGAAAATGCCACGTGCACGTCAAGCGCTTCTCGCAGATTCAATCGGTACAACAGTTGGTGCTGTTTTCGGAACGAGCCCGACTAGTGCTTATATCGAATCATCTTCAGGCGTAGCATCTGGTGGTCGTACCGGCTTAACGTCTGTTGTGGTTGCAACCTTATTCATCGCCGCTGCTTTCTTCGGTCCACTAGTAGGTGCTGTTTCAGGACTTGCTGCGATTACTGCTCCAACCCTGATCATCGTCGGAAGCTTAATGATCAGTGCAGTTGGAAAGATTGAGTGGCATGAGTTCGATGAAGCATTTCCTGCTTTCTTAATCATCTTGACGATGCCATTAACATCAAGCATCGCGACAGGAATCGCACTTGGCTTCATCACGTATCCTGTTCTTAAATTAGTAAAAGGAAAAGGACGCGAGGTACACCCGCTTCTCTATCTGTTTGCCGTTCTCTTCTTCTACCAACTCGCATTTCTTCCGCATGCTTAATCACATGACCTGCTCTTCAGCAGGTCATTTTTTCATTTAATTAGCGTTCCAATTCCCTTGAAATTCCACTATAATATTTATTTAAGAGAATAGTAATAAATTTCCTGTTGGAGGTATAACGTGGACGTATTTATCGGGCGTCAGCCGATCTTAACAGTCGATAAGCAGCTTTTTGGTTACGAATTGCTGCACAGGACTGGAAATCTTAATTCGTTTGATGGCTTAGACGGTAATCAAGCAACAGCTGAAGTCATCTCCAATTCCTATTTGACGTTTGGATTAGATAAATTATCAGATCATAAAAAATGCTTCATCAATTTCACGAAAGAGTTGATTCTTGATGAAACACCACTCCTCTTCTCTCCTGACTCAATCATTATCGAGCTGCTTGAGGACATTGACATAACGGGAGATGTGATTGAGAAGTGTGAAAGCTTTAAAGCGAAAGGATACACCATCGCAATCGATGACTTCACTGATTTCGGAAATTACGAAAGCATTCTACATGTGATCGATATCATTAAAGTTGATTTCCTTGGAACATCAAAAGAAAAACGGATCGAGATCATGAATCGTTTTCGTCATCTTCCGATTCAGTTTCTAGCGGAAAAAGTGGAGACATTAGAAGAATTTGAAGAAGCCAAAGCGCTAGGATTCAGACTATTTCAAGGTTATTTCTTTAGCAAGCCTTCTATCCTTTCTACAAAAGATTTGAAACCAATGCCCCAGCTTTATATTCAGATGCTGGATGAAATCAACAAGCCTATGCCTGATATCCAGGCAGTCGCTACTCTTGCTGAAAAGGACGTCGCACTTTCTTATAAGTTGTTACGCTTGATCAATTCCCTCGGCCTTCAGGTAAAAGTCAGCAATGTTAGACAAGCAATCGTTCTATTGGGGCTAGCCGAAGTGAAAAAATGGATTCTGATCCTCATGTTTACAAAGGATTCTAATCAATCTACTGAAATTCTGCACCTGTCTCTTACGCGTGCAAAACTATCAGAGTTAGTAGCAAAGAAAGTAAACGTGAACCCGCACCAAGCCTCTCTCGTCGGAATGTTTTCGTTGCTCGATACGATCTTGCAGCGTCCGATGGAAGAAGTTCTGAATGATTTACCGATAGATGACACATTAAAAGAAACCTTAACGAACGATCGAGAGACGGTTTATCATCACATTTTAACTATGATTAAAGCTCTAGAACGGAACGACTGGCAAACGGTAGCCTCTTTCCTAAATGAGTTCAATCTAGCGAGTGAAGATCTTCAAAGTTCTTATATCGACGCTCTTAAATGGTCCGACTCTATCATTCAAGTAGCAGTGAAAGTTTAGAAAAAAAGAGATGGCTCCTTGAGCCATCTCTTCTACTTCCATTCAACCGTTCGATTGTTTTCACTACTCTCTAGCGCCAGCTCGATACATTTGATGACGTTCAGCGCTTCATGAGCCGTAACGGGTGCTGGTGCTTTCTCTTTGATCGATCGCACGATAGCTTCATAGTAATGGTGATAAGCTCCTTGAACAGTAGGAACTTTTTTCTCATTATCTCCTATAGTAAGCGTGCCATAACTCTGTTCAGAGTCTTCACCCCATCCAGACTCGCCTGGAATGTGACCTTTCTTTAGCGCATCTTCCTGCGGATCAATTCCCCACTTCACGTACGAACCTTCCATACCGTGTATTTGATAGCGCGGTCCGTGCTTGTGAACGAGTGAACCTCCATGCAGAATCACTCTCTTCTTCCCATACTTCAGTACGAGATGAAAATAGTCATCAGTCTTTGCGCCTTCACGCTGTGCGACGACGTCTGCCATCACGCTGTCAGGTTCTCCAAATAACGTAAGAGCTTGATCGATCAGGTGAGAACCTAAGTCAAAGAGGATACCCGAACCTTTCTTATCTTGTTCTCTCCAACGCTCGCGCACTTCGCTCCGAAAACGATCATAGTGAGCCTCATACGTAACTACCTCACCTAAAGCACCGTTTTCCAACAGTTTCTGTATCGTAAGAAAATCGTTATCAAAACGTCTATTATGATAAACGCTTAGTAGACATCCATACTGTTCTGCAGCATGGATGAGTTCTTCGCATTCTGAAACACTTACTGCAAAAGGCTTTTCAAGAACAACATGCTTTCCTGCGTTCAGTGCTTTCATCGCCATAGGATAATGAAATTCATTTGGTGTCGTAATGACCACAAGTTCGATTTCGTTATCATCAAGAACGTCTTCGATAACAGGTACAACCTCCGCATCAGGCAAGGTATGCTTTACCTTCTCAGGGTTTGAAGAAACTACCTTTGTGATATGCATGTCTTTTACAGCCTTCATCACCGGAGCGTGAAACGTTGCCCCTGAAAACCCGAAACCTACGATCGCACATTTTATTTGTTCCATGAAGAACACTCCTTTACTTCAATATGAGTCTTTTGAACCTTTTTTCGTAATTTACCTAAGCTCGACATAATTCTGCAATATCTTCTGCAATGGAGGGATTATACTAGTCTTCAATAGGGTATTTATTGTAATAGTTTCGAAATAATTGTAATAAAAGGTGGAGATCGATGATGAAAGAACGTTTAGTTTCACCAGTGACAATCGGGATAGGAATCGGTATTCTAGCCACTCTGATGTATGTACTGTTGTTAGAAGCCGGTAACTTTCAACATAGCGTGATGAGTGGCAGCATCGCTCTTATTCTTGTTCTTATCATTTTTTCAATTCTAGGTATTGCTTGGATGCCTTCTCTCATCGAACGAAGAGAATCATTAAGTCTTTCTGCCGGCATCACCTTTCATGTGCTATCATCCTTCTCGATCGTCTTTCTATTAGCAGAATCGATTCCTGGATTACAGCAGCTCATCCTTCCCTACCTAAGCACATTGATCTTTTCTCTCCTTATGATAGGGCTAATCATTCTGAACGGCTTTGTTCTAACGAAAATTAACTTCAGCAAGCTACAAACGAGTCTTTCAAAAAGAATTCCAATAAAAGGTTAGACAAAAAGGTGCCGAATCAACTTCGTGCACCTTTTTCTATTGAACTCTTATTCTATTGAAGCAAGCGATTAAGACTAGAGATAAACGTATATGCCTCTTCGATCTCATCACTCGAGTAGTTTTGCTTTCGTTTGATCGTCTGAATCTTATCGATCACTTCTTCTTTCGTAAGTTTATCGAAAAACAACACTGTCGAAACAAGCTCTAGAAAACGTGAGCTTTCTCCATTCATTCTACAAATACATTCATTTAAAGATGGAAAGTCATGGTTATAATGGCTCAGGAATTCAGTTCCTTGATCCGTTACGGAATACTTGTATTGATAATAGTTCCCTTTGCTTTCCTTCACTTCTCTGACGAGTCCAAGGTTGCATAGCTCTTCCACTCTGAGCGTCAATTCTTCGGAATAAGGTCCATAAAAGTGAAACTGATACTTCTCGTTAAATGGGAACTGTAGTTTTTTACAAATGTAGACGATTTTCTGAAGCTTTTTCCGTCCGATGACTTCTCCCGCTTCTTTTAATACAGTGATGACTTTCGCATGATCTTCTAGCAACCTGTACCCCTCCCCAATTTTCTTTTTACAGGTTGTCCAAAAAGCTTTCTTTATCTGATTTGGTTAGACCTGCAGACCATGCAGGTTTCTTTTTGAACAGGTTAATCTAATTGAAGCAATGACTTTATGCGACGAGTTACGTTCGTATCCCCCTTCAGGATTAAATCTGCGGGATAATAGAGCTTGTGATCTGTACGCTTCTTGCCTGAGATCGCTTCGACAACTTCGGATTCTCGAGAAAGTTCCCGAAGATCGCCACCTGGCTTAAGGAGATGGATTGGAAGCCTTTCTTCTTCTTCTCCAGGTCGATAGAAATCATATGGAAGATCTGAGGAAGAGTCTACTTCAAGGTAATAGTCTGGATCGATGCCAGCTTCTTTAAATGAATCGTATAGCTCTCTCCAATCGTTCATCTTCTCCATCGGAT
This sequence comes from Anaerobacillus sp. ABR4_321, assembly GCF_056158505.1. Lineage (NCBI taxonomy): Bacteria > Bacillati > Bacillota > Bacilli > Caryophanales > Bacillaceae > Anaerobacillus > Anaerobacillus sp. ABR4_321. Next base: position 847,490 of record NZ_JBSWTK010000001.1, on the reverse strand, counting down.
TGAATTCAACATACTTGAATAGCCTTCGATTCATAAATCGCTCGCAAAGATCGCTAAGAATCTCGTCCTCTTCCTCTTGCCACATTTGGAAATAAAACATCGCAACAGATTCATCAAGCTTAAGAAAATCTTCAAGACTGATATTCTCATTAAACAGTGAGTAGAAATGGATCGGTTCGTACTTAAAGGAGTAACCTTCGAGATAAAGTTTCTTTGCACGATGTAAGATCTTGCTTAAAATAACTTCCGCACTTCTTGTCACGGGGTGAAAATAAATTTGCCAATACATCTGATAACGACTCATGATGTAGTCCTCTACCGCATGCATCCCACTCTGTTTGATGACGATCTGATCATCACCAGGTCTCATGACGCGCAAGATACGCTCGATATCAAACTGACCATAGCTAACGCCTGTGAAGTAAGCATCACGCAATAAGTAATCCATTCGATCCGCATCGATCTGGCTTGAAATAAGGGAAACAACTAGTTTGTTGTCATGCGTTTTTGCAATCACGTCTGCAACTTCTTCAGGAAAACGATCGCTCACTTTCCGAAGGATGCGATTGATTTCCGTATCACCCAATATGACCATGCGGGTAAAGTCTTCGTGATCGAGTCCAAATACCTTTTCGAACGAATGAGAAAACGGGCCGTGTCCAACATCGTGAAGAAGCGCAGCACACATACTTAACAATCGATTTTCTTCGTTCCAACCGTCATATTGAGAGAAGATTTCGTTAATCCTCCTGACGATTTCATAAACACCGAGTGAATGACTGAAGCGACTATGTTCAGCTCCGTGAAACGTTAAATAGGTCGTCCCTAACTGTCTAACTCTGCGAAGACGTTGAAACTCCTTCGTTCCAATCAGCTCCCAGATTAAACGGTAGCGAACATGTATGTAGCGATGAACTGGATCTTTAAAAACTTTTTCTTCGTTTAATCGTTCGAGCACAGCGTTGGACTCCTTCCGTCAAATTCATCCCCTTATTATATCTCAAATTATACCAAAAAGAAACCTTCCACTACCCGTCAAAAAGACAGGTAATAGAAGGTTTTTGTAAGGAGAATATTCATCTGTTTACTGTTGTAGGTTATCCTTCAATCTCAGCAGCAGACGTTGTATTCCCATTCCTTTTTTCTTCTGATTTTGTTACATAGAGAGCACAAGCCGCATCACCGGTAATATTAACCGCTGTACGCGTCATATCGAGCAATCGATCGACGGCAAGAATCAAGCCGATCGGCTCAACCGGGAGACCAACTTGGTTTAGAACCATCGCAAGCATGATAAGTCCTACACCAGGAACACCGGCTGTCCCAATACTTGCGAGAGTAGCAGTGACAACGACGATGATGAGCTGTGTGAAGGTTAGCTCAACACCCGTGATCTGCGCGATAAAAACAGTCGCAACACCCTGCATGATTGCAGTTCCATCCATATTGATGGTTGCCCCTAGGGGCTGAACAAAACTACTGATTTGTTTTGGAATCTTCAAGTTTTCCTGAGCAGTTTTCATAGAAACAGGAAGTGTACCACTACTAGATGAGGTACTGAATGCAACTGCCATTGCTGGTGAAAAAGCTTTATAGAATTTAAGCGGATTCTCTTTACCCAGCAAGTAAATCGCACTACTGTATGTGACGAGTGCATGTATAAACAGTCCAGCCAGTACGACGATAAAGTACATACCCATGGATTGAAGTGCTTCTTTACCTTGACCACCGACAGCAGAGGCGATCAAAGCGAACGCTCCATATGGAGCAGTTTCCATAATGATTTTAACAAGATACATCATCACATCGTTACCTTGTTCCATAAGGTCTCGCAATGCTTTCGTTTTGTCACCGAGTACCGCAAGCGCAAAACCGATGAAGATCGCGAAGGCTATGATTTGAAGCATGTTCCCTTCTGTCAACGCCTGAACAGGATTCGTCGGGATGATATTAAGAATCGTATCCATTACAGGAGGTGCTTCTTCTGCTTTAAAATCACTTTGACCAGTGAATGAACCTTCCACACCAGGCTTGATTAAATAAGCAAGTGCCATAGCGATCGAAATAGCGATCGTCGTCGTGATTAGGAAAAACCCTACTGTCTTTCCTCCCATACGACCAAGTTTCTTAGGATCACTGATTCCTGCTGTACCTACTACGATCGAGAAGAACACGATCGGCACAACTAGCATCTTAATTAAGTTTAAAAAGATCTGTCCTACAGGACCAAGAAAATACTTATCTACGGGTCCAAACGCATCTGGTGCAAACAAGTTAAAGATGACACCAACTAAAATACCCAATACTAAACCGGCGATAATCTTAACCGTTAGCTTCATGGACATTACCCCTTTCGTGAATGGTTTATATGCAAGTCATTCGTTTGCTGTCTTGTTTTTATGAAAGCACTTCCACATTGTGATATTGTTCGCTTTGCTTGCTCTCTTTCTCGCTAACTAGTAAACACACAAACATTATTATAGCATTTTCACTAATTCTCGCAAAATTATATTTACTTAGTTAGTTTACAATTCCCCTGTTAAATAAAGGTTTTATAGCTAAAAAACCTTTAAAACTAAGAAGAAAGTACGAGATAAATTTCCCGTACTTTCCAATGTTGAGGTGCTATGCTTTTATGCCGCATTAAAGGTATTATTACCACAACTTGGACAAGGTGGTAACTGATCACTCTCTTTCTCGATCGTCATTTCTTGACCACAGTTCGTACATTTATATGTACCTTCACCGGGTCTATCGGTCGCACGTGGCATCCCTTCACCTCCCATATTTATCTAGTATGTATATTCCACAAGTTTTACTATGTTAAAACATCATAATATGTCATCTCCCGGGAAATATTGTCGCAATCTGTATTCTGAATGCTAGTATTTCTCGTGCTATAATAGCTAAAGATGATTTGTAACAGAAAGGAAATAGCTATGGCGAATGACTCAGTACTATATCAGCCAGAATGGCGAATAATAGATCAATCTACTCTTGGACCGTCTTTCGATGCACTTCAATCGTTTGCAATGGATGATACGCTCTGCAACTCAACAGGTAGCGGGGATTCTTCACCAGTCATGCGATCCTGGGTACACCATGATACGGTTGTCCTTGGCATACAAGACACACGACTTCCTTACATCGAACGTGGAATCGCGTACTTAAAACAACAAGGATACAAGGTCATTGTTAGAAATTCAGGCGGACTTGCAGTTGTACTAGATAGTGGTGTTTTGAACCTGTCTCTTGTTTTTGCAGAAAAAGAGCAGCAGGTTGGAATCGACAAAGGATATGAATCGATGGTCGATTTTGTACAGGAAATCCTTTCACCATATGGGGTTAATGTTGAAGATCGTGAGATTGTAGGCTCTTATTGCCCGGGCCGCTACGATTTGAGTATAGGCGGGCAGAAGTTTGCAGGAATTTCCCAAAGACGCCTTCGAGGAGGCGTTGCGGTTCAAGTTTATCTCTGTGTAGATGGAAGTGGGTCAGAGCGGGCAGCTTTGATCAAGGAATTTTACGAACGCTCCCTCGGTGGCGAAGAAACGAAGTTCACGTATCCACGTATCGTTCCGGAGACGATGGCATCGTTGAGTGAATTGACGGGAGAAAGTTTGGCGGTAAGTGACCTGATGATGGGAACGCTTAAAACGCTGAATAAATACGCAGGGACTTTGACGACTCAACACCTTTCGATTCCAGAGTTATCCCTTTACGATTACAACTACCAGCGTGTGTTTACAAGAAATGAGAAAGCACTTTACTAATATTAGAGAAAAAGCACCCGAACTTCGTTTCGGGTGCTTTTAATATGACGTGAGATTAGTGGTATATCCGCGATTATGGAGATTTATCCGCGATTTTTTAATTATATCCGCTAAATCTAACCCTATATCCGCGAAAACGAGAATATATCCGCGAAACTACCCTTTCATCCCTAAAAAAAGACTGCCGATCGAGTGTCGACAGTCTTCAACGAACCTTATAACGTTTGCATTGCTGTGATCAAAGCAAGCTTGTATACATCTTCTTCACTACAGCCGCGAGAAAGGTCATTTACAGGCTTGTTAAGACCTTGTAGAACTGGACCTACTGCTTCGAATCCGCCAAGGCGTTGAACCATTTTGTATCCGATGTTTCCTGCTTCGAGGCCTGGGAATACAAACACATTCGCTTGCCCTTCTAGCGGGGATTCAGGTGCTTTTTTCTTTGCTACTTCAGGGACGAATGCAGCGTCGAATTGGAATTCACCATCGATAACAAGCTCAGGTGCTTTTTCTTTCGCAATCTTTGTAGCTTCCATGACTTTTTCTGTTTCAGGGGAAACAGCAGAACCTTTTGTTGAGAAGCTAAGCATCGCAACTTTTGGATCGATCCCAAACATTTTCGCAGTTTCAGCACTAGAAACAGCGATTTCAGCAAGGTCGTTGCTATCAGGAGCAATGTTGATCGCACAGTCTGCGAACACGTACTTCTGATCGTCCTTCACCATAACAAAAGCGCCTGATGTCTTCTTGATTCCTTCTTTTGTCTTGATGATTTGAAGTGCAGGACGGACCGTGTCACCAGTCGAGTGTGCAGCTCCACTTACAAGGCCATCAGCTTTTCCTGTATGAACAAGCATCGTACCAAAGTAGTTCACATCGAGAAGAATCTCTTGTGCTTGTTCAGCTGTTGCTTTTCCTTTACGGCGTTCTACGAACGATTCAACAAGTGCGTCCATGTCTGAATAGTTTGCAGGATCAATAATTTGTAGATCTTCATGAAGAGCAACGTTTAAAGATGACGCTTTGTCCTTTACTGCTGCTTCTCCACCGACAACGATTGGTTTTAGGATGCCATCTTGAGCGAGACGATTTGCCGCAACAAGAACTCTTTCATCTGTTCCTTCTGGAAACACGATCGTCGGTTGGCCGTTTCTTACCGTATCTTTCATGCTTGTAAAAAGATCACTCATTGTATTCACCTCATTAATTTGATTTCCAATCCCTACGATACTCTTTTTTCCCTAAAAACAAAAATAAATCCGTAGTTGTAAACCCTTCCATTTAAAAGTTCTACTTTTCTGACTAATGAGCCGTTCCAAGAAACTCCTACATTGAGTAATATACTATAGAAATTGCTAGATATAGGAGGTGGCATAAAGAATGAACTACTTACCTAATCGTTTAATGGTGAGCTTCATTCCCACTCTTTCTCGAAATAGGATTCTTGAAATTTTTGATATGCTCAACACTCCTATTATTGATGAAATTCAAGAATTCAACACATACACCATTTCAACTGAACCTCATTTACTCAATATCATTGCTAAGCGCCTATCAAACTTCTATGGTGTAAAGCATGTAGACTATGATGGAATTATGGAAGCACAGCTTATTCCAAACGACCCTCTTTTTAAGTACCAGTGGGGAGCCTTGAAGATAAATTCAACTAGGGCGTGGAATGTGACGCGAGGTTCTACACTTGTTAAAATCGCCATTTTAGATACTGGTATCAACACAAGACACCCGGACATTTATGGAAAAGTAATTTTAAGCAAAAACTTTACGCTTTCCCCTACATCTCAGGATTTAAACGGACATGGAACACATATTGCTGGTATCGCGGCTGCCATGACAAGAAATGATGTTGGTATCGCTGGTATCGGGATAAACCCTAAAATTATGAACGTAAAAGTATTGGATGATAATGGACAAGGAAGCTTCAGTGACGTGGCTCGAGGAATCGTCTATGCTGTAAACAATTGTGCAAACGTAATTAATTTAAGTTGCGGAAGTGTTACGTCAAGTACCGTTATTCAAAACGCCGTTCAGTATGCACAGGATAAGGGGGTTCTTTTAATAGCCTCAGCCGGAAACGCTGCTGCAAACCAACTTTTTTACCCTGCAGCATATCCTCAGTGTATTAGTGTTGCTGCATTAGAACGAAACGATACGATCGCTCCTTTTTCTAATTTTGGTGCCCCATGGGTTGATCTCGCAGCACCTGGGGTTAGCATCTTATCTACTTTACCTACTCGAGAAAATAAAACTGGACAAACTGATTACGGATACCTTTCTGGTACATCTCAAGCAACAGCATTTGTAAGTGGGCTCGCTGCTCTTATGCTCTCTCTTAACCCAAATCCCAACATTGTGAGAAATAAGTTGAAAGCAACGACTGTCAAGATCGATGGTACTGGAACGCTTTATCAAAACGGTAGGATCAACGCGTATATTGCCCTATTACATGTTCAGGAATAGAATGTGCACATATCTTACGACCACAAAAAGCGCCAACTCTTCTATAAAAGAGTGGTAAAGTCAGCATATCAAATTCTCTTTGGAGACTGGTTTGCTGTCTTTTTTCCTTTTTCATCAAATCTGGAACATTCTTTATGACAGATAGATCGTTCCACGCCTCAATCGCTTTCAAACAAGCAGAACTATTGGTATAGTAGAGGGTGGAGATTGATTGGATAATTATTAAGGAGTGGATCATATATGAACCAAGCAGCAGTAACTCTTGACGGCTGGTATTGCCTGCATGATTTCCGTTTGATGGATTGGACTGCATGGAAGCAGCTATCTAGCGAAGAACGTGACAACGCAATGAATGAATTCTATTCTTTCCTTGAAAAATGGGAAGCTACAGCGAATTACAAAGAAGGAAGTCATGCGCTTTATTCCATCGTGGGACAAAAAGCAGACTTTATGTTGATGCTCCTTCGCCCAACAATGGAAGAACTAAATGAAATCGAGAATGCGTTCAATAAAACAACACTCGCTGAATATACAATCCCTGCTTATTCTTATGTATCTGTTGTAGAGCTCAGTAACTACATGGCTGGCAAAGACAGTGACCCTGAGAATGACCCTCGTATCCAAGCACGTTTGAAGCCAGAGCTATCTGAAGCACCTTATGTTTGCTTCTACCCTATGAATAAAAAGCGTGAGGGTAACGATAACTGGTACATGCTATCAATGGAAGAGCGTCGTGAAATGATGCGCAGTCATGGACTCATCGGTCGAAGCTATGCTGGTAAGGTTAAGCAAATCATCACAGGATCAGTCGGTTTTGATGACTGGGAGTGGGGCGTTACCCTATTCGCTGATGATGTTCTTCAGTTTAAAAAGCTTGTGTATGAAATGAGATTCGACGAAGTGAGCGCACGTTTCGGCGAATTCGGGAGCTTCTTTGTTGGAACTCATCTGCCGAAAGAACGCCTGCCTCAATTCTTATACGTTTAACTAATATGAGCCAACGAAAACAGCTGTTTTCGTTGGCTTTTTTATGTGCAATTCCCGTTTATAAAAAGGCATATCATCCATTATCGAACATACAATGAGTTACGAAGGGTCATGGCATTTTCCTTTATCTTGAAGCAGCGAAATGGATGGGCGGCTTGCTCGAAGCGTCCCATGCCACTCGGCAAGTCATGCACTGTGGTTCTTTAAGCCTTCAGGAACTTGCCCTATTGTACGATCAACTGATTTCAGGAAGGTTTAAAGCTCACTGCTTTTATCAACCTACCGAAAGTGAGTGCTCAGAAGTTTACTATGGCTAGGAGAACGCTTAAGGAGGGTTACGATGAAAAATAAGCTCTGGAACAACGGTGGCGGCGGCTATGGACAGATGCCGCAGCAAGGACAAAATGGAATGGGGCAGATGGGTCAAATGGGACAGATGGGGCAACAAGGCCAGGGGCAGATGGGGCAGCAATCTTTTCCATCAGGATACCCGACGCAGGGCCAAGGGCAAGTACAGGGCGCAATGCAAGGGCAAGGATTTCCAGCTCAATTGGCAGTCGAGCAATCGTATATAGAAAACATTCTCAGGTTAAACCTTGGAAAAGTCGCGACGATCTACATGACGTTTGAGAACAACGAAAAATGGAATGCGAAAGTATTTAAAGGGATCGTGGAGGCAGCTGGGAGAGATCATATTATTATTTCTGATCCTCAGACTGGAAAACGCTATATCCTGTTGATGGTTTATCTTGACTATATTACGTTTGATGAAGAACTTGAATATAACTACCCTGTTCAACAAATGACCTCATATTCTCCAAGATAAATCAAAAAACGGCCTGAATGCTCAGGCCGTTTTTTTATAACTTTAATGCAGCAACTGCAAGAAGAATCCAAGCAGTGATGAATGCGAGACCTCCAAGAGGAGTGATCGCACCAAGAATTTTAATTCCACTCAAGCTCAACACATAAAGGCTACCTGAGAAGAGGATGATCCCTGCAAACATGAGCCATCCAGCCCAGTTGATGAGCCCCGTTGATTGAAGCTTGTCTGCAACAACGGCAATGCCGATCAAACCAAGAGCATGATACATGTGATACTGAACACCTGTTTTGAACGTCTCTAACATTCTTTCTGACAATCGTCCTTCTAATCCATGAGCGCCAAAAGCGCCAAGACCAACTGCTAGGCAAGCGTTGATCGCACCGATGATCAAGAAAAGTTTCATGAGTAACCCTCCGTATTGTTTCATTCCATCTTCATCATAGCTAAAAGCGATTCATGCCACAACGTTTTTCATAAATGTTCATACATCATTCACTCCTCGCGCTTATCTTTTTCTAATTTCATCGCAAACTCCTCAAAGTCAGGTACATCATCCACCTTGTATTTCCCCACTGCTTCGCACACCTTCACGAACAGCTCCTGGCGCAGGTCGTCTCTCGCTCCAAACGACGTCTGTCTTAATTCTGATTGTATCTTTTTCTCAAATGTTTGTAGGATGTGGGAGAGTGCTTCCTCATCCTGCTTCTTAGCACGTTGTAAAAGATTATATAATCTGCTTTCCATAATTATCCCTTCTTATCAGATTCCTGCTCTGCAATCACGTTCGATAAATTTTCAACTTTTCTCTCGAGTCTAATGAGTAGATACAGTGATACAACGATTGGAAAACCTAAGTCACCGATCATCGTATTAATAATGTTTGTGATATTCATCGGATTCCCTCCTTCACGACTTCTCTTAATTTCTGCAGAGCACGTTTTCTGCGTCGGCTTACGGCCTGTTGAGAAACCCCTGAATCATTCGCTATCTCTGTGTCTGTTGCACCTTCACGATAGTAAAGGGTCAACACTTCTTTCTGCTTCGTAGTGAGTCTCTTGTACGCTCGGAACAGTGAATAGGACAGGAACTGCTGCTCAACTTCGTTTGAAGTATAGATCGGTGCACCTGCCATGAGATCGACCCAAGAATCTCCACTTTCCTTAATGGGTTGATCAAGCGTGAGCGGATACCTCATGCTGTTTAATCTACGTTTTCTGTCATAGTTTATCGCCGTATAATGGACTAAACGTGATACATATGCAATGAAACGAATTTCGGCGTAAAACATGTGAAAAAGTTGATTCAGTCGATTTAGTGCTTCGTTATCATTATCGTTAATCACATCGAGATAACATCTCCAGCTTTCTTCATCTTGAATAAATGACCGGAAAAGGGGGTTTTTCATGAGCTCTCCATGAGCACCCTTTATCATAGAATATGGACACTTTTGCTTCATCCTCACCTCTCCCTTCTCTTTTGTGTAGGATAGAAAGTATCCTTTCTTGCAAAAATCACAACCACGAATTCGAACGTATGTTCTTATTTTAATTATAAAAAAACTCATGTGTTCGCACATGAGCAAATACTTCCTATTTTTTCTAGTATAAACGACCTAGAGCATTAAATCTACCAACAGACCTTTTACTTCTCCTACGAGTGATAACACGTGCACACCTGACTTTTCTTTTTGTAGTATTTCTTCTTGAAGATCGACTAACTTCTGCTCAACTGTCTCGACGAGCTTATATGTTCTGTTTCGCCCTCTGTGGTCCATGCTGTTCTTTTCAGATAGTGACAAGCCCTGACCAACTGCTTCTTCAAGGAAGTGCTTCACTAACCGTTTGTATGCCGTTAGGTTTTGGAGTGTTTTTTCTTTTCCTAGTACCTTGCCTTGTTCTTCAATCTGATGAAACAGCCGCTGAAGTGCAGAGCCTTTCAACTCTTTTGCTGCTTCATTCATCACACCGTTGAACGGGTTAGGTGAAGATGATTTCATCGTATCTTTCTTAAGTGAATCGAGCATCACTTGAGTTGATTGCTGTATTTTCATAGCTGTTGAGACCTTCCGTGTATATTGACGATCAGTTCGACTTCCCCAATACCGCAGTTCAAGAACTTTGCAATTTCTGTCATCGTAAAGCCTTCTTTGTATAGCTTGAGTGCTTGCTGCTTTCGATCGTTCCTCACTGAAGGGTGCTGAAGCACAGCCGCTGGCTTCTGATATGGCTGGTTTTCTTTCGGCTGCTGCGCCGGTACGCTTTCCTGAGGTGCAGCTTTCGACTGCTCAAGTACTCGAAGGCGCAAATCGATTTGCCCCTCTCGTTTTTCAACGAGTGTTTTCACTCGATCGATCAATTGATCGTTTTCTTCCTCGAGCTGTTCGATGTACGACTGCATACTCGACCTGACTTCTTCTTTTAAATTTGAACCTTTGGACTGCTTAAGGAATAAGAGAACGATACACAAAAAGCTAACGAGATGTAGTGCTATGCTGATAAAGATGAAGATTACCATTGTATTCACTCCGATTACATGGATTGTACATGTTCTTTATTCGCTCGAAGGGCACCTTTCATTCGTAGCAACGCTTTTGAATGAAGCTGAGAGACTCGACTTGTAGAAAGCTTTAAAATTTTCGCGATTTCTGTTAGAGTCAGCTCCTCAAAATATACGAGCGAGATTACTAGTTTTTCTTTTTCAGGTAGTCGATCGATCGTTTCGGTCAGAATTTCTTTAATAAAATGCTCATGAATATGCTTTTCAGGTGAATCTGCACGTTCATTCTCGATCACGTTGTACCGTTCGATCTGCTGTTGATCTTCTTCATATACAGGTTCGTCAACTGAAATCATAATCGAAAGAGAGGCGTCCTGTATCGTTTGTTGCACTTCTACTACCGACATCCCGAGGTGCTTTGCGACTTGCTCATCTGTGCAAGATTTTTGGTTCTCTTGCTCCAATAGCGCATACGCTTCTTCGATCTTACGTGCTTTATCTCTCACAGAACGTGGTACCCAGTCGTTTTGCCTTAACCCATCGATGATCGCACCTTTTATCCGCCAGTTTGCATATGTCTCAAATTTAAGATCGCGCTCTAGTTCAAATTTGTCGATCGCGTCGAGTAGGCCATTATAAGCAAAACTACTGATATCATCATGATGGACAGAGGATGGAAGTGCAGCCATATACCGTTTAACAGCATAATCCACAAGTGGTCGATAGAATGACACAAGATAGTTACCAGCTGCTTCATTTCGCTCGTTCTTCCATGCCTTCCAATATTCAATTGTCTGTTCGTCCATTTTGGATTTCATGGGATTCACCACCAATGTCTTCCATTTATTTATGAAACAACGTCTTCATAAGGAACCCTTTCACGCCTAACTTATATTGTGTAGGAAGGTCAAGGTACGTCCTTGCGATCTGATTAACTGCTTCTGAGGCTTTCGAACGTGGGTATTGCAACAAGTATGGCGTTTGTGCCATAACGGCTTTTCTTACTGCATCATCATCTGGAATGTAGCCAAGCACCTCGATCGGCTTGTTAAGAAGCTGTTTAGAAGCTCGTAAAAAGTTTGCCGATGCCTGTTCTCCTTCAAACTCGTTGATCGTACGGTTGACGATGAGCTTGATCGGTAGTTGATCATTCTTCATATGCAAGGCCTTCAGCACTGCATAGGCATCCGTGATTGAAGGCGGTTCTGGGTTAAGAACGATAAAGATGTCATCGGCTGCCTGAAGAAACCTCATGCTTTCCTGGGTAAGGCCTGCGCCCGTGTCCAAAATGATGTAGTCGACTTTACCTTGTAGACTACTAAATTCATGAAAAAAGTGGTGAAGCTGATCCTCACTCATCGAAAACACCCGTCCGATTCCATTACCCCCAGCGATGTAGGTTAGTCCGTTGACCCCAGTTTCAAGAACTTCTTCGAGTGGAAGTTTTTCTTCAAGCATCGAGATCAATGTTCCTTTTGGCGTCACGCCCATCAATACGTCAACATTCGCCATGCCTACATCAAGATCCAGAATCATTACTTTTTTATCGAGTGCTTCCATACTTAACGCTAAGTTCAAACAAATATTAGATTTGCCCACCCCGCCCTTACCGCTCGATACTGCGATCACTTTTGTCTTCCGATCGCGAGGAGTAGACTGAGTCTGACTAGTAACCTTCTCTCGTAGTTTGTTAGCTTGATCTGCCATACATCTTTTCCTCCATCACTAGATCAACAAGTGTTCCTTCTGTGGTCTTCAACATATCATCAGGCACGTTCTGTCCATTCGTAATGAGTGTGACTGGCAGCTTGTAATCTTCCATCAAGTTAAAGATCGGGCCTCTTGCCCTCGTTTCATCCATTTTCGTTAAGATGACTTCCGTTACACCCACGCTCTGAAAATTATCTGTGATCACTTTTAAATCGTTGTATCTGTGCGTCAAACTGAGAACGAGACTAATCGCGATATCATTACTCGATACAAGCTCCTCAAGCTGGGAAATATACTTATACTGCTGATAGTTCCGTCCCGCTGTATCCATTAAGATGGTGTCACACTCAGAGAGCTTTCTGATTGCAAGAGCAAGGTCATCAGGTGATTGAACGACTTCTAAAGGAATCCCTAGAATATCAGCATACGTTCGCAGCTGATCGACCGCCGCTATACGGTACGTATCAGATGTGATCAAGCCAACTGACTTATGTTCATTTAAAATAATATCTCCCGCAAGTTTTGCGATCGTCGTCGTTTTTCCTACACCTGTCGGACCAACAAAGCAGCGAATTTTCTTAGAGGAAGTTGTCATATCAGGGTATTCTTGTGTACGTTTTTGAAGCCCTTGTTTCATCCAGGTGAATGCATCTTCTTTTGAAAACCCTGGAGAAAGTTTCGCTTTCATGAGTAAATCTGCCATAACCGAGGAACGGATCGACTTTGAGAATTCATGGTCTTCGAGAAAGGCGTTAACAGGCTTCAGATGCACCGGTAACCTTTCTGTTTCCATCATCTGCATCATCATTTCCTTCATGGACTTTAGTTCACCCATCACATGGTGATCGTCCTCTTTCACGGGTTCGGGCTTTGGTTCTTGTCGTACCTCTTGAAGAGGCTCTTTGAAAGGTTCAGGTACTTGCTGTTCTCTTCGCTTTTTCTCTGATTCGAGCAGCGTCTGAAACTCGTCCTTTTTTTCTTTTTCTGCCTTATCTTCATCTAGTACAGCGAGGACTTCTAGTTTCGTCTTCTGAAAAAATCCGAGAAAGCCCCCTACTTTTATCTTCTTCGTATTTAAAATGACTGCGTCTTTCCCAAGATCCTTTCGAATCATAGGCATAGCTTCTCTCAAATGGTTAACGGTATATCGTTTAATTTTCATGGCAGATTGATCACCCCTACACTCTGAACTTCAACATCAGGTTCTAATTCGCTGTAAGATAGAATGGTTAAGTCAGGCATATATCGCTCAAGAAATTGTCTTAAATACATTCGAATAGCAGGAGAAGTTAATAAGATCGGCTGAATGCCAGATTGCTGCAGGCGGTTTACTTGCTGCAATACTTCCTGGTAAATAGCCTGAGACGTTTCAGGATCAAGTGCTAGGTAGCTGCCTTGATCAGATTGCTGCACAGATTCTGCAAATCGCTTTTCAAGTCTAGCACCAGCAGTTAGTACTTTTACCGCTTCACCAGGGGCTGCGATTTGAGCCGTGATCTGCCTTGATAACGCCTGTCTCGCGTATTCGGCTAACACGTCGGTGTCTTTTGTTCGAATACCATTATCAGCAAGTGATTCTAGTATCATATCGAGTGACCTGATCGACACTTTTTCTTTTAGTAACCTCATCAAAACTTTTTGAACATCACCGATCGTAAGCACATTTGGGATGAGCTCTTCTAACACAGCGGGTGACGTTTCTTTAACGTTATCTAAGAGATTCTTCACTTCTTGTCGACTCAGCAGTTCGTGCGCATGCTTTTTGATCACTTCAGTTAAATGGGTCGATACGACCGATGGCGGATCCACGATGGTATAACCGGAAAGCTCAGCGCGATCCTTCATCTCTTCAGTCACCCAGAGAGCAGGTAGCCCAAAGGCTGGTTCCACCGTTTCGATTCCCGTAATCGTTTCATCTTCCACGCCACTGCTCATCGCAAGATACTGGTTTAGCAAAAGCTCACCACCAGCAACACGGTTTCCTTTGATCTTGACCACATATTCATTCGGCTGCAGCTGAATGTTGTCTCGAATGCGGATAACCGGTACAACGATTCCTAATTCAAGTGCGATCTGTCGACGAATCATGATGACACGGTCAAGCAAATCTCCGCCTTGCTTTTGATCTGCGAGTGGAATTAAGCCATAGCCGAATTCAAACTCAATCGGATCAACATGCAGAAGTCCTGTCACACTCTCTGGACTCTTCATTTCTTCCGCTTCTTCTTCACCTGCGGCGGTCTCTACTTCCTCAGCGGTTTGGTCGAGATTTCGTTGCATCAACCAGCCTGAGTAGATTAGCAACCCTGCGATCGGAAAGGTTAACAGCGGATTGATCGGCGTCGCGATTCCAAGGAGTGCCACTACGGCACCAACGATGTACAACAACTTTGGATATGCAAAGATCTGCCCAGTAATATCCGTTCCAAGGTTGCCATCAGAAGCAGCACGAGTAACGACGATCCCGGTAGCTGTCGAAATTAAGAGTGCTGGTATTTGACTGACGAGGCCGTCACCTATCGATAGAAGTGTAAACGTCGCCGCCGCATCTCCAACCGCCATTCCGTGAACAACCATCCCGATGATAAGTCCACCGATGATATTGATGAGCGTGATGACGATACCTGCGATGGCATCTCCTTTTACGAATTTACTAGCACCATCCATCGCACCATAAAAGTCTGCCTCTCGTTCGATCTTTTGACGACGTTCACGGGCTTCACGGTCTGAAATCATTCCTGCATTTAAATCTGCATCGATACTCATTTGTTTACCTGGCATCGCATCTAGCGTAAAACGTGCTGCTACTTCAGCCACACGTTCGGACCCCTTCGTTATGACAATAAATTGAATGATAACAAGAATAAGGAAAACAAGGAGCCCTATTACAACACTTCCTCCAACCACGAATGATCCAAACGTTTCAATGACCTGTCCACCCGTTTTGTTTGTCAAAATCGATCGGGTAGTGGAGACGTTAAGGCCTAGCCTGAAAAGGGTTGTAAGCAACAGTAAAGAGGGGAAGATCGAAAACTGCAATGCCTCTTTCGTATTCATCGCGACAAGAATGATCGTCAGTGCCAGACTGATGTTCATCATGATTAAGAAATCCAGCAATAGTGGAGGAAACGGAATAACCATCATGATCACGATCATGATGACTGATACGAGTACGGCATAATCCTTTAATTTCATGGTTAGTTTCCTCCTCCCGGATAGCCTTTGATACTGTAAACATAAGCGAGCACCTCAGCCACTGCTTTAAACAAATCCTCAGGCACACCTTCACCAATATCCACTTGGTGATAAAGCGCGCGTGCTAAGGGAACATTTTCAGACATCACGATGTCATGTTCTTTCGCTGATTCTTTAATTTTTTGAGCTACGTAATCCATCCCTTTCGCAACGACGGTCGGTACGTCCATTTCGTTCGGGTCATACCTAAGCGCAACTGCAAAGTGTGTTGGATTCGTAATCACCACATCCGCTTTTGGAATTTCTGAAATCATACGATTCATCCCAAGCTCACGCTGCTTTTCTTTGATGCGTGATTTGATGAGTGGGTCACCCTCACTCTTTTTATGTTCATCCTTAATGTCTTGCTTTGACATACGGATGTTTTTTTCAAAGTCATATTTTTGATAGACGTAATCAAGGATCGATAGAAACAACATGAGAATCGCTACCGCTAATCCTGTTTGAACGATCAATGAACCAATTAACTCAAGGGCATCCCCCATCGAAATCTGGGAGATCACCATCATCTCTTCTCGTTTCCTCCATAAGACGATGAACGTGACGGCTGAGATGAATGTTATTTTAATTAACGATTTTAAAAGTTCGACTAGTGTACGAGCCGAGAAAATCCTTTTCGCTCCCTTTATAGGGTTGATTCTCTCAAGCTTTGCTTTTAGTGGGTCTGTTGCGACTAGAAAGCCTACTTGCATGTAGTTTCCGATCACTCCCATAACGAGTGAGATGCCCATCAATGGCGCTGCAATAATCGCTGCTTGCCAAACGTTCTCTTTCATCAAGAGGTCGAGGTTCTTTTCTGTGAGTTCCCATTCTGGAATTCTCATGATGTTTCCCTTGATCATCGTTTGAAGTCCCTCTACCATCCACCCGCCTATAAACGACATGAATAAGAACACGCCGATCATCATCAAAGCAGATGGAATCTCTGCACTTCTTGCAACCTGCCCCTTCTTCCGAGAATCCTGCTTCTTCTGAGGGGTCGCTTTTTCTGTCTTTTCTTGAGAAAAGAACTGTAGATTCATTTTCAAACGGTATGTACCCATCGCATTAACCACCCAGAATTTGAATAAGCTGGCCCATCGTATCGATCATGTCTCTAAACACTCCTCTTAATAAAAAGAAAAAGGTCGGAATTGTGACTAGGATCAACACAAACCCTACAAAGATCTTCAGGGGAAGGCCGACAACAAAGATGTTCACTTGAGGAACTGCTCTCGCTAATAGACCAAGAGCAACATCGACTAGAAATAACGATGCGACGATCGGCAGCGCCAGCTGAAATGCTGAGAAGAACATCCCTGAAAAGACTTCTGCTATAAATCTAGCAAGCGAATCACTCTCTGCCTGTCCAAGGAGCGATTCGGCTGGAAGAAGTTCATAGCTTTTAACGAGGCCATCGAGCATCATATGATGACCATCGACAGAAACGAGAAAAAGCAGCGCGAGCATGTACTTGAAGTTCCCTATGATCGGCACCTGAGTACGCGTTTGGGGATCGATTACATTCGCCATAACAAAGCCCATCTGAAAATCAATAAATGCCCCAGCAACTTGGACCGTGTACAAGATAAGGGTTGCGATAAAGCCGAGAGACAGGCCGATAAATAACTCTTTTATGATCAATAGTATGAATGCGAGATCTAGCGTCATGCTCTCAACTGAACCGATGCCCGCCGTTACTAACAGTGCGATAAAAAATCCAAGGCTTACTTTGAACCGTGCCGGAACGCTTCGGGTTGAAAAAACCGGGGCAACGATGAAGAAGGAGGTCGCCCTCATGAATACGAGTAAAAACAATGGCAGGGCGTTTATGACACTTTCCATTTACCTTACCCGATGAACCTATAGAGGTTTTGATAGAGATTCGTTGTATAATCTAGCATCATCGTTAACATCCACGGTCCAAAGAGAACGATGGTCAGCAGTACCGCAATGATCTTCGGTATGAATGCGAGCGTCTGCTCTTGTATTTGAGTCATTGCTTGAAATACGCTGACGATCAAACCGACACCGAGTGCGATGAGCAGTAGCGGTGCAGATATAATGATGACCGTGTACACAGCGTCTTCAGCAATCGAAATAACCAAATCCGGTGACATGTCGTCCTCCTCAGAAGCTTAATAAAAGTGACTCGACAACTAAATACCAGCCATCGACGAGTACAAAAAGCAAAATTTTGAATGGTAAAGAAATCATAACGGGTGGTAACATCATCATCCCCATCGCCATCAGCGTGGACGCGACGACCATATCGATAATAAGAAAAGGAATAAAAATAACAAAACCTATTTGAAAAGCTGTCTTTAATTCCGATATAGCAAAGGCAGGGACAAGTGCGGTCAATCTGATGTCTTCGACCGACTCCGGTTTTTCTAGATCTGCATACTTATAAAAGAGCGCTAAATCTTTTTCACGCGTATGTTCTGCCATAAATCTTTTGATCGGCATCTCAGCAGCATCTAGCGCCTCTTCCTGCCCAATTTCTTCGTTCATATAAGGTTGCAGGGCTTCTGCATTGATTTCTGACAGAACAGGCGACATGACGAAAAATGTCAGGAACAACGCAAGACCAATCAACACCTGGTTTGGCGGCATCGATTGCGTAGCGAGCGCAGATCTAACAAACGAAAGGACGACTACGATTCTAGTAAAGCAGGTCATGAGCACAAGAATTGCGGGGGCGATCGAAAGCACAGTCAGCAACAGGACGAGCTGAACGGTTACTGATACGTCTTCAGGTGCACTCGACCCAAAATCAAGGCCAGGGATCGATAAACCGATAACGAAATCCATCATAGTCGATCTCTCTTATCAGGATCGTGATCTTCCATATCCCGCTCCCATTTCGTTCGTTTTGAACGTTGACGGTTCAAACTGGATTGAAACAAATCCTTCAAGTCTTCTGACTGCTTTCGATTTAGAAAAGGAACGGTTTTCTGTTCTTCAGCATGAGCCATGATGACGTTCATTTCTTCTTCATCCTTAATTTCTTTTAATAGATTGATATTCTCCCCAACACCGAGCATATAGAGTGAGTTTCCTGCTTTTATCATTTGAACTGACTTGTTGTTCCCAAGCGGGGAGCCCCCTACCGGTGTGAAAATGGAATGTTGCTGCATTTTTTGCTGTCGCTTCGCTAGAAAGCGAATAAGAAGGTAGATCAGTCCAACGACAACAACCGTGTAGAAAACGAGTTTTATCAAGAGAACAAAGATATTTGTGTCCTTGGATTCTACTTTCGGAGGCGTTTCGCTTTCCTGCTCTTCAGCTGGCTTTTCTCCATCTTCATTAAGCCAATCGGTAACGCTGCCGTTAACCGCTTCTACGTGTGGAGTCATAACAAAAAAGCTAAGCACGAGTGCCATGATGACTACGTAACGCTGTTTCACTCTCTAACACTCCTTGTTTTACCGCAACTTTGATAATCGCTCTGCTGCACTTAATATATCTGTCACACGGACACCGAAGTTCTCGTCGATCACGACGACTTCTCCTTTGGCAATGAGCTTCTGATTGATAAGAATATCGACTGGTTCACCAGCGAGCTTATCGAGCTCAAGGATCGATCCATGTGAAAGCTCTAGAATATCTTTGACGATCCGCTTCGTGCGACCGAGTTCTACAGTGACTTGAAGAGGAATATCGAGCAGCATATTGAGATTCCGCTCTTCGGAATAAGGGTTTTGCTTTTGATTAAAATTCGTAAACTGCACGTTCTGAATTGCTGGTTCATGCTGTTTCACTTTTTCATCATAAGAACGCTCAGGCTCCTTCCATTCGCTTGCTTGTGTTCGTTCTGTTGGAGGCGCTTCTTCCACCATTTTTTCTGTTGTTTGTTCCTGAAGGTCTTCTTCACTTACGAGCAATTCTGAGATTTGTTTTCCGATCGGTGCAGGCAGCACGTGGTGCACTGTCGTTTGAATGATCGAGCCTATCGAAAGGTCGAACGACGTATCGATCAATGCTCCACTTTGATTCAGTACGGAGTTGCTCCACTCCGATACAACTTGCAGGTTCAAGAATGTCCCATTAAATGAAGATCCTGATGCCATACTCAGTCCTTTATGTAAGCTTTCCATGATGTGCGTGACGACCGATGTTAAACTCTTATCGATATTGTCTTCGTTCTCATCTCCGCTTACCACAGCCCAGATGTCGGCAATGTCCTGGGCATCTGGAGGATTCAACATGAACACCGCTTCACCTGAAGCCGCTCCTTCATAGCGGGTTGCTGCTTCTACATATGGAAAGGACACTTCAGAAATGCCCTCCTCTGATAATAGGTTTGTATGGATGTTTGATACGGTTACTTCCTCCATGAAAATAGAAGAAAGTGATGTAGAAAGGGTTCCTAACGAGACGCTGAACAACTCGTTCAATGCTTCTAACTCTACCTCTTGGAATTGTATTGTAGATCCTTCCTTACTAGCTGCAGTTTCCTGGAACAGAGCATTCAGTTCTTCTTGTGAAAGGCGATCATCTGTCATTGCCCGCGTCCTCCTCTTCCTTAACCTCTGTAATTTGAATGGCCATACGGCCTTTCGAAGTTCCTGGATACCCATGGAACTTTTCTCTGTCATCTACTTTAACGATGAGGGGATCTGAAACATTTTCGTTCAGTCGAATCACATCGCCGATTTCTAAATTCAAAAACTCTTCGATCGTCACTTCTGAATTGCCCAGTTCAGCAATAATCGTGAGGTCCGTCTTTCGAAGCCTTTTTTGCAACGCTTCACTCTCGAGAGGTTCAGGGTCTTTCTTTTGGTTCGATAGCCAGTGATGCGCTGATAATCTTGGCATGATCGGTTCAAGAACCACGTGCGGTAGGCAAACGCGCACCATCCCAGTCACATCTCCAACACTCACTTTGATCGTAACCGTGACAACCGTCTCGTTAGGAGAAACGATTTGAAGAAAGTGAGGATTCACTTCAAGCTCTTGCAGTTCCGTATTCAGCTTCAAAACCGAGTTCCACGCATCCTGAAAACTCTCTAGTATCTTACTGAAGATACGCTCCATCACCATCGTCTCGATCTCCGTTAAGTGAGATAGCTTATCTGGCTGAAGCCCCATTCCCCCGAGCATACGATCGAGCATAGCAAAGGCGAGGTCTGGGGATACTTCGAGCACCATCTGTCCTGATAGCGGCTTTGCGACAAAAAGACTTATGATCGATTGGTCTGTAAGAGATTTCACAAACTCTTCAAACGACATTTGATCAACTGATTCAACGGAAGCTTGTACGATCGACCGAAGCTGTGCAGATGAGTATGTCGTCATGAGTCGTGCGTAGTTTTCATGAATTCTTGTTAGAATTCGAATATGGTCCTGCGAAAAACGAAGGGCACGTTTAAAGTCGTATGTTCGGACACGTCGCCCATCCAGCGGATCAGGACCTTTAGGTTTATCATCGATCGCAGATAATAATGCGTCGACAGTTTCAGGAGATAGCATATCAGACAACGTTGTCACCTCCGTTCCTTTTACTAGCCACTATTTCAACACGTGTATATCACGATAAAATGCCGTTACTCTTCTTTTCACTTCATCAACTGGCTCGAGTACAACATAATGTTTTCCGTTCGTAAGGAAAATCATCGTATCTGGCGTTGCCTCAATCTTTTCGATATAAACTGCGTTAAGCGTAAAAGGTTCTTTGTTTAGTTTCGTAAGTGTAATCATAAGAACAGAACGAGCCGAGAAAGGGAACCTTCCTCAGCTCTTACCTCCTATCGTTTTAAGTTGACGATTTCTTGAAGGATTTCATCTGAGGTGGTGATGACTCTTGAGTTAGCCTGGAACCCTCGCTGCGCAACGATCATTTCCGTAAACTCTTCTGTAAGGTCAACGTTAGACATTTCAAGCTGTCCAGAAACCACGCGGGATGCTTCTGGGAGACCTTGAGTGAAATCGCCTGATTTAGGGGTTTGCTCGAAAGCAGATCCCCCATCTTTTGATAAGCCAGAAGGATTATTAAATGTTCCCATGCTAATTTGCTGTTGAGGAATCGGTTCTCCGTCGTTGCCAATTTCGTTGATTTGTCCCTGTCTATTAATCGTATAAGGGTAGTTGATTTCGATTTTCTCTCCAGCTTCATCAAGTACAAAGTACCCCTGAGACGTAACAAGAAGGTTGTCATCATTTACATAGAAGTTTCCAGAACGTGTATACAGATTCTTTGTCGTAGTAGTTCCTCCTATGTTAACTTCTCGTTGCACTTCAAAGTAGCCATCTCCTTCAATAGAAAGATCCGTCTGCACGCCAGTCGTCATAAACGACCCCGTTGTGTGTAACGTATCGATCGAGCCTTCTGTTACCCCAAGTCCCACTTGCGTTGAGTTAACCTGTCTATCACCCATGTTCTGGCTGAGCAAGTCTTGAAACATCACGCGGCTTTTCTTAAATCCTACCGTGTTTACGTTTGCGATATTATTACCGATGACATCTAACTTTGTATTAAACCCTTTCATACCTGACACACCTGAATACATAGAACGTAGCATGTGTTTTCCCCCTAGATTATAAGTCGCTGCTTCAATCGGTCCACAGCGTTAGGCCTCCAATTGGTCCAGCCTTTTAAATGATGAGTGCAGAATCGATCTTTGTTACGATTTGATTTTCCATCCGGTCTTGCTTCATCGCAGTGATTACCTTGTTGTTCTTCACACTTACTACAAAAGCAAGGTCTTTCATAAGCAGAAGCGAATCTTGAGCTCCTTTTTCGCGAGCCGTTTCAACTCCTTCATTCAGCTTTTTCAGCTGAACATCAGATAGCGAGATACCTTGCTGTGACAATCGTTCTTTTGCATGATGACTGAAGGATACTGGTTTATGTAAGGATTTCTTCAGCTGTTCTGCAAATGTCGACGCCTTCTTTTTTGGGGCTATGAGCGGTTGATTAGGATGGTACCTCTCATGGACGTGTATATTCGTCATCTCACTCCCCCGTTTCAATTCGTTCTAACGAGGAGATGTTCACCTGTTTTCCATCTTTAAGTTCTGCAAGAATAGCGCCTTCTTTGTACACTACTGCTGATACCTTTCCAGCACTTAGTACTTCGTTCTCTTTCCACTTCACCGTTTTTCCAATGAGATGAGCATGATCGGTTATTGAACTCTGCATTTGATTGTTTACAAATTGCGTGAGTGAACTGTTCATATTCGTCATTTGCTCAAGAGAACTGAACTGCGCCATCTGTCCGATAAATTCAGTATCTTGCATTGGCTTCATGGGATCCTGGTTGCCTAACTGTGCTACTAAGATTTTGAGAAAGTCATCCTTCCCGAGTTGTCCAGGCAGCTGCGGACGCTGTTGAGCAGATGTAGTTGCATTAGTAACTGAGCCTGTCTTCATACCACCCCTCCTAAACGGAATAATTTATTCCTATCGTCTCTTCCTTTTCATGCTCATGAGTGACGACTGGATTTTCTTCAACTTCATACTGACCGGACTGTTTCTCCCGGCGATTTCCCTGCCCAAACTGGCGTTGTCCCTGCTGCTGACTTTGCTGGTCTTGTAAAAGTGATTGGGTTGACTGCTGCACGACTTCTACTTTGTCGAGCTGAATCCCTTGCTGCACGAATGTTTGTCGCAGCTGATGTAACTGTCCCTCGATCATTTCTTTCGCTGCTGCAGTGGAAGTCGCGATTTGGGCTGTTACTTTTCCATCCACCGTCGATAATCGAATATCAAGCTGCCCTAGGTTTTCAGGAGAAAGCTTGATACGAAGCTGAGATTCTTTTCCGTTCTTCATCACTTGCATTCGTTCTAATAGCTGACTGAACTCACTTGTGAATTGGCGAGCTTTGATCACGGGCGTTTCTTCTTTCACCGTTGTCTGCGTAAGCGTTTCGTTTGGTTTAACTTGAACCTGCTCATTTTCTTCAGGTATTCGAACTGTAGCGGTTTCGATCGGAGCAGCTTGCTCTTGATTCAACGCTTTACCGGTCAAAGAACTTAAATCGATACCGTTTCGCTTTAAGAAAAGATGAAGTTCTGACTGCGATTGTTTTAGTAACGCAGGCTCTGTTTCAGCCAATTTCATCACCTTCACGTTAGCTTCAGATTCTTCACTTATATTTGACGTACTTACGGTTTGGAGACTTTTCTGTTGTGCTGATTCAAACTTGAGCAATTCTTCTTTCGTAAATCCATGTACCCCCGCTTCAAAAGACCCATTCCCTTTCGAGCTCCCTAAAAGGAGTTGCTTAAGCTTCGGGTCATCCGCTAACTTTTCCGCTAACTGAATCGCTTGTGCGTGTGAGTTGCTAGGTTTGGTTTCGCCCGAATCGAGTGATGGCTCTTCGGGTACTGCCTCTGCAGGTTCTGCTTCTGCAAGTAAATTCACGCTTTTCTTTTCCAAGGTCTTTCCATCTGCAAGCATCGTCAATAGCTTCTCAAAATTAGAATCGCCCTTTGCGGTCTCGCCTTTTTTTGCAGGAGCTTTTGTTCCATTCATAAGGGGTTGAATCGTATTACTCACATTTTCACCTCCTTTTAAACTCAATCGGCTAACTCTGCTACATAGGTAGACGAAACCGATTCATCCATTTCTGAAAGAATGAGCGTCCGCTTCGATTCGTTGAGTGCAGAAAGGATTCCAACAGCAACTTCCTTTTCCTCTTTCACTTCGCTCATCGCTTCTAAAATGCCGGCTGCTTTCGTTTCTTCCATATCCTCCATTTGCTTTGCGAGATCTTCGATCGGTATCGAACTTTCTTTCCGCTCGATCGCATTCATCAGTAGGGAGAGCCTTTCCTGCATCGCAGCTACCTCTGGTTGTTCTGCTTGATCAAGGTCTCTTAGAGCAATCGTAATATCGGCCGCGATCGCCGTGTTCATTTTTCCGAGAATCGCAGCTTTTTCAGTACTCCCCATCCTATCGAGAAGGACCGCTGCTTCGTTTAAGGTAAGCTTCTCGATGATTGCGGCTGACTTGGATGGCGTCATCCCTTCGTACATAGAGGCGAGGTTTTGCTGTTTTTGTTCTAAATCCTCCGCTTCTTTTGCGTTTTGTTCCATTTCATTCGTTAGTTTTTTGATTTCACTCTCGTAATCAGAGATTTTGCTTTTTTGCTCTTGCACCGTTCGAGTGAGTCTCTCGATCTCTTGCTCTTGTTCTGCGATTTTTTTCTCGAAATCAGGCGCTTGCTCATCATCGTCTAGCTCTGCCGCAAACGTATTCTGGATAAACGCGAGTGGTTTTTCACTTACGGTTGAAGCGATTGCCTTGAGGTCATAGCCCATAAACGGAAGAATGATCAACAGTACCGTCACTACGAAAGTAAGCGGCAGAAGAATGTTATGTATGATGACTTCTTTGATCGATGTGGTCGTCCGCTTCTTTCGCACCCTTTTTCACCCTTTCTACGCGCTAGCCATTCTTTAATTGCAAGTAAGCTCTAACTGTATTGAAGCTGTCCAATTCGTTCTGTTCGATAAGTTTAATTTCGCGGTTGTGTTCTTCACGACGTTTTTCCTTGATCGACTGCCACGTCTTTTCTTCTCTTACCTTCTCAGCTAAGTTTTCTTGATGACCAGAAACCTGCTCATCTAACTGTCTGAGAGCGTCTTTCTTTTCATTGAGCTTTTGATCCCAAAAGGAAACGCGCGCTTCTTCTTCAATCAATTCAGTAACGGAAAGACCTTCAAACTGCCTTTTTTCAAGGGTTTCACGGAAGCTATTCACTTTCTGTTCGAGCATCGCTATTTCTTGTTCAAGATCGCTCTGAACTTTTAAGGTCTCCGCCATCTCGAGCTGTACTTTTTCTTTTTCGTTTTCTTTTATATCGAGGATGCGCTGAAACGGAAATTTGTAAATCGCTAATCACCCTTTCCAAACTTTGATAGAAGCAGCTCCTGACTCTCTTGAAATGTTGCTAATTCGTCTGTTCCTTGTTTGATGTAGCTCTCGATCTCTGCATGGCTTGCGATCGCTTTATCAACCTTGCTGTTAGTACCTGATTTATAAGCACCAATATTGATAAGGTCTTCAGAAGAGTTATAAACAGAAAGAAGTCGCTTCAATTCATTCGCTGCTTCCATATGTTCAGGAGGTACGATCTCCTTCATCACCCTGCTCACACTTTGCGAAACGTTAATCGCAGGGTACTGCCCTTTTTGTGCGAGCTTTCGGTCTAGCACGATGTGACCATCAAGAATCCCACGAACGGCATCTGCAATCGGTTCGTTCATATCGTCTCCATCGACGAGAACTGTATAAAAGGCAGTGATCGATCCATGATGTGACGTTCCTGACCGTTCTAACAATTTTGGTAATAATGCAAAAACACTAGGTGTATACCCCTTACTTGTAGGCGGTTCACCGATCGCGAGCCCGACTTCACGCTGAGCCATCGCAAATCGCGTAACGGAATCCATCATCAGCATGACGTTCTTGCCTTCATCACGGAAATACTCAGCGATCGAGGTTGCAGTGAGCGCCCCTTTTATCCTCTGAAGTGGGGATTGATCAGAAGTTGCTACGACGATAACAGATTTCTTGAGACCTTCTTCACCAAGGTCACGTTCGATAAAATCTCGAACTTCTCTTCCACGTTCACCGATAAGAGCAATGACGTTCACATCAGCTTCAGAGTTTCGTGCTGCCATTCCCATAAGCGTACTCTTACCAACACCACTTCCAGCGAATATGCCGATTCTCTGACCATGTCCAACAGTAAGCAGCCCATCGATCGCTCTGACTCCGAGCTGAAAAGGAGTCGAAATTCTTGGTCTTGTCATTGGATTTGGCGGCTGTCTGTTCGTAGTGACTGATTTAAGCCCACTAGGTAGTAGGGTTTCATCTAGTGGTTTTCCTCTACCGTCAAGAATACTTCCGAGAATCGAATACCCTACCTTCACCTCTAACGGTTGTCCCGTTGCAACAACGAGGCAGCCTGGTCCAATTTCTGAAAGATCATCCATCGGCATGAGGAGAACTCGGTTTTCTCGAAATCCTACGACTTCTGCCTCGATCGGGGTGTGACCTGGACCTGGATGTAGATAGCAAAGCTCACCCATCTTCACTTCAGGGCCCATCGATTCAATGGTCAATCCGATCACCTGCGTTACTTTTCCATACTTTTGAACGGATTGAATCGATTCAAGGTGAGAAAGATAACGATCGACGTTAATGCTCATCGGTATCATTCTCCTCAAATAGTGCAAATAGCTCCTTCTTGATCTCCTTTAGCTGGCTGTGTATGGAAATGTCATAACTTCCGCTCGGAGTATGGATCATTCCGGAACCTGGCGGGAGATCACTCATCGGAACAAGCTTTAAGCTCGCATGACCATCAAGCTGTTTCTCGAGTTCTTCCACCATAGGTGTTATATGAGCATAATCTTCAACTGAAACTTGAAGAACAACTTCTCCTCGGTCCTGAACCGTTTGCAGCGTCTTTCTGACCATCTCAGCAATCAACTCAGGGTGTTGTTTCAGTTCATTCATCATGACCTTCTTTGCAATCGCAGTACTGAGTGAGAGTAGGAACGGCTCAGCACTTTGGATCAATTCATCTCTTTTCTTGTAGGCCTCGGTTAGAACCGATTCCATTTCTTTTCGTTTTTCTTGAAGCTCGAACTGTACTTGTTGGAGACCAGCCTGGTAGCCTGCTTCAAACCCTTTATCTTCAGCTTCCCTGTACTTCTGTTCAGCGAGCTTTTCCCACTCTTGTTCCTTTTGTAGCTGCTTCTGTTCTAGACTCGATAACACGTGATCTTCTTCATTCTGTAACCTTGTTCGAATCGTGTGGTATTGATCTTCGAGTCGGATCATCTGTTGAAGTAATTGAGCTTTCTTTTCTTCGACTGTTGATTTCCGTGATTGCAGCACACGTTGTTTCTTAGGTTCTACGATGTCTCGTTGACCGATCACTTTCGGTGCATCGTCTACCCCTTTATACGACTTTGGAATGATATTAGACAATCACATCATCTCCTCCACCACGTGCGATCACGATGTCCCCTGTATCTTCTAGGTAACGAATGACAGAAACGACGCGTGTTTGAGCTTCTTCAACTTCGCTAAGACGCAGAGGTCCCATCAATTCGAGTTCTTCTTTTACTGTTTCAACTCGTCTGTTAGACATGTTTCGGAAGATGAGGTCTTTCACTTCTTCGCTAGCAACCTTAAGTGCGATCGATAGATCATCATCCTTCACTTCACTTATCACAAGTCTGATCGAACGATCATCGAGTAGAACGATGTCTTCAAAGACGAACATCCGCTGCTTGATTTCTTCAGCAAGCTTCGGATCGTCCTTCTCGAGAGCACTTAGAATCGTTCTTTCTGTACTACGATCAACGCCGCTCAGTACTTCTACGATCGATTCAACCCCACCTGTAAACGTGTAATCCTGTGAGCCGCTCGCATTTAATTTTCTTTCGATGATGTCTTCTAGCTTAGTGATCACTTCTGGTGACGTACTTTCCATCAAAGCGATTCGCCTAGCGACATCCGCCTGTCGTTCTTGAGGAAGAGCCGACAAGATCTTCGATGACTGCTGCGCATCCAAATACGAAAGAATAAGCGCGATCGTTTGAGGATGCTCTTGTTGAACAATGTTTAAAATTTGCTCTGGATCTGCTTTCCTTGCGAATGCAAAAGGCTTCACCTGTGTATTCGACTGCAAGCGCGCAAGGATTTCCTCAGCTTTCTTCGGGCCAAGTGCTTCCACTAACACGTGTCTTGCAAAATCAATACCACCTGCAGCAATATAGTCTTTCGCTTTAACCATATGGATGAATTCATCCATTATGTTTTCACGATCTGCCGACTCAACCCTATTCAGTTCAGAAATCCCTAATGCTAGTTTATCGATCTCCTTCTCAGTCAAAAGCTTGAAC
Organism: Anaerobacillus sp. ABR4_321; assembly: GCF_056158505.1. NCBI lineage: Bacteria > Bacillati > Bacillota > Bacilli > Caryophanales > Bacillaceae > Anaerobacillus > Anaerobacillus sp. ABR4_321. The sequence goes on along the minus strand of NZ_JBSWTK010000001.1, from coordinate 819,115 downwards.
GTTTGAATCGAGAGTTCAGGACCGAGAGATGTAAGTAAAATTGCTGCTTTTTGTGTCCCAGAAATTTCTTTTGTTTTACTCACGCCACCGCTCCTCCTAATCTTCGTTCATCCATACTCTTAGTAACTTAACAAAGTCCTCTGGATTTTCTTTTGCGAGTTTTTCAATTTCATCTTTACCCATGATCACTTCAGGTGTCAGGTCGACTTCCTTTTCTTCTTCTTCACGAGGTAGATAGTGATCTTCCGATTCACTCGGTGCATACGTTCGTTCGAACTCCTCGTATTCTTCTTCACCCTTTCCTCTTCGGCGGAAAAGGAGCATCGTACCGGTTATGAGAAGAATGCCTACACCTGCTCCAGCTGCGTAAATCGCCCATGGCGGGAGGATGTCGAGTGTACTAGAGAAAAAGTTCTTTTCAGGCGCAACATAGCCAGGTTTTCCTCTAAATTCATTTGCAAATACCGAGATTCGATCTTCTAAATCGGCATCTTCAAGAGGTACGTCACTTCCACTCAAGGAAGTACGGACAACATTTTTTAGTACGGTGCGAATATCTTCTATATGTGCTGCTGTAAGCGACGTCATGTCGTCTGCGACCGGAGGTTCAACACCGACGTTGATCGTAACGTCATCGATCACATAAGGACTTTCTTCGATTTCTTTATGGATCCGATTGACTTCTCGATTGATGCGTTCTTCGACCTTTTCGTAAGATCCATCGCCCTCGGCATCAGGATCATCAGCATTATAGTTTGGAATCTCACCCTCGGCAGTTCCTGTACCGTCAGTAGCAACATCAGGATTACCCGAGTAGGTTTCCATGATTTTTTCAACGCTGATATCGATTCCTTCTCCTGTTTCTTCATCTACAGGTTCAACTAAATCTTCAACACGCTTTTCTTTTGTGAAATCGACGCTCGTCATGACAGATACGACTACTTTGTCTTGACCTAGGAGTAATCCAAGCATTTGTTGAAGGTCTTTTTGCATGTCTTTTTCGATATCACGGCGAATTTGCTCCTGCTGCTGATACGCTGTGAGGGAAGAGTCAACTTTACTTTCACCATAATCAAAAGATGAGCCGTTCTGGTCCATCACGACAATGTTTTCGATCGGAAGGTTCGGAACACTCTTACTGATCACATGGTAGAGGCCGTTCACTTGTCCCTGATCGAGATTGAAACCAGGCTCTCTTGTCACCACGACTGATGCAGTTGCTACATCGCCTTCTTCATTTAGCCAAACACTATCTTTTGGTAAGGTGATCATGACTTTCGATTGCTGAATGCCATCGATCTGTTCGATCAGATAACTCAGTTCATTTTGCATCGCATCTCGTTCGACAACATCGAAATGCTTATCGGTCATTCCCATCCCCATGTTTTCGCTAAAAATACTATAGTTAACATTACCGCTTTTCGGAATTCCCTCAGCTGCCAAGCTCACTTTCAAATCTGAAGCATCTGCTTTCGGGACGCTGATCGTTGTTCCATCAGACGAAACTTCTACTGCGATTCCTCTCTGCTCGATCGCTCCTTTGATCTCACCAGCCTCTGTTGGAGTAAGATTGGAATAAATTGGCGTCAAATTAGGTTTAGACATCCAAAAAACGAGGAAAGAGAGAAGTAGGAGCGTTACTAAAAACGTCACACCTATCAACCATTTTGTTTTAGAGGAATAACTACTCCACGTCTCGCCCCAGCGGCTTTTCATTTTTAGTAATTGTTCATTCATCTGCCATCCATCCCTGAAGAACTACATTTGCATACGCATGATTTCTTGATAAGATTCGATCACCTTGTTTCGAACCTGTACAGTTAAATTAAGTGAAAGAGAAGCTTTTTGAGCTGCGATCATCACCTCATGAACGTTCTGTACCTCGCCTGTTACGAGCTTTTGAGACATTTGTTCGGATTCAACTTGATTCTTGTTCACCTGCTGAATCGCATCTTTTAACATGCTTCCAAAATCCCCTGTAGCTTCTTTTGGTTGAGATGAATTAGGAGCTTGAAGCGTTGGGCTTTGAAGCGCATTGATCGTGTTCATTTTTTTCCTCCCAAAGAGCTATTAAACTATTTCCCAAGTTCAAGGGCTTTCATATACATACTTTTCGTTGCGTTTAGAGCCGTCACGTTTGCTTCGTAAGACCTTGAAGCCGACATAAGATCGGCCATCTCCTTCACCATATCAACGTTAGGCATTTCCACATATCCATCGTCATTTGCATCTGGATGAGTCGGTTGATAAACAAGCTTGTTCGGTGCTCGGTCCTCGGTTATTTCGGAGACTTTCACTCCAGAAGAAGATGAATTCCTCTGCCCCATCGCAGATTGAAGCTGACTCTCAAAAGAGTTTTCTTGAAGTTGAACGACTTTTCTCTTATACGGTTGCCATTCACCATCTACTAACTCTCCCCGAGTCGTTTCAGCGTTGGCAATGTTGGACGAAACGACATCCATTCGTAAACGATTTGCTGTAAGACCAGAAGCACTCGTATTGAATCCATTAAACAATTTCATTTCGTTCAGCTCCCTCGAATAGCAGTTTGCAGATCACGAAACTGGCTGTTTGTTTTCTCGATCATCGAATTGTACCAGAGCTGGTTCTTGGCGAGCTCTGCCATCTCAACATCCATGTCGACGTTATTTTCGTTTGATTTACTTAAGGTGTTTCGATCCGTTTTCACAGTGACGTTTGGTGATTGTTGTTCTGTACTAAAAGACACATGGTTGGGGTTTGATTTGTAGCTTTGGAAGCGCTGATTTACGGCCTCCTGCAGGTTATCCTGAAACGAAACGGTTTTCCGTTTGTAATTAGGGGTATCAACATTTGATATATTTGACGTTATTGTCCGCTGCTGAGTCATTGAAGCATTCAACGCATGTTGCATTGGATTTATCGATTGAAATACCTTCACGAAGCATTTCACACTCCTCATGAAATATTGGTTTATTTGTTAATATTTGGTAATCATTCCATAATCATCTTCATTCGACAATATTTTCTCTGTTTTTAGCATAGCACTGTCAAAATTAATAGTAAATGAGAGTTTTAACCTAATAAACTACTTTTTTCACTTATTTTTTCCAAAAATCAACGGTATAATGGAAATAATATCTATGAAATGATAGTTAAAAGGAACTATCTAGGAGGCTAGGAGGAAAAAATGTTTAGAGGAATGTACACTGCAACATCAGGAATGATGGCGAGTGAACGAAAACAGCACTACCTCACAAATAATTTATCGAATGCACAGACTCCCGGTTTTAAACAAGATCAAGCTGTCATTCGCTCTTTTCCTGAATATTTATTAAAAGAACGTAATACGGACTCTCTCAAAAGTAATAAACAAGTGGGAGAACTCTCTCATGGTGTCTATACGCAAGAAGGCGTACCACTCTTCTCTAGCGGTACCTTGAAGGAAACAGGGAATAACACTGATTTTGCTTTGCTCGATGATCGCCTCCCGATCGATGAAGAAACCGGCCAGAAAGGGATCTCCCTTTTTGGAGTGCGAACCGATGATGATACGATTCGATATACAAGAAACGGAAACTTTACACTAAGCGATGACGGTTTCTTGACTACGAGTGAGGGATATCGCGTTTTAAACGCGAACCTCGATCCAATCCAACTTTCCAGTGAACAATTTACGTTAAAAGGTAGCAACCTGATCGAGGCAAACGGAAACGAGCAAGAGCTCTGGGTCGGATATACTGGTAATCCAGAAGGATTGACTCAACTTGGGAACGGAGTTTTCGAATGGTCTGGAGATGAAAATAATGCTCCTCGTGACATTCGAACTACTGAATTCAACCAGTTTAAAGTCGAACAAGGATTTCTTGAAGGATCAAACGTCGACCTTACGACGACGATGACAGATATGCTCAACACGTACCGGATGTACGAGGCGAACCAGCGTGTCCTGCAAACCTATGATCAGAGTATCGACAAATCTGTTAATGATATCGGTAGAGTCTACTAGGAGGGTATTGAATGAACATCGGGATGTATAGTGCTTCTTCATCATTGAGCCAGACACAGAAGAAGATGGATACAATCGCGAACAATATCGCGAACGTGAACACAGTTGGGTATAAGAGACGGGAAGCAAGCTTTCAAAACCTCTTAACGCAGCAATATCAAAATAATACTGGCGAAGCAACGGAACCAGGACGACTCACCCCTGAAAACTTACGAGTTGGTTACGGGGCGAAGATTGCGATGACAAATCTCCGTACAGATCAAGGAGCTGCGAATGAAACAGGACGGAACCTCGATGTGATGTTAGAGGGAGAAAACGTCTATTTTCGAGTCCAAAATGGTGACAATGTTCATTACTCAAGAGATGGCGCTTTCCAGCTTCAAAACACCGAGGATGGAAGGATTAATCTTGTAAACAGCAACGGCAGCAATGTTCTCGATAAAAATGGAGATCCTATCTCATTTAGCAGCGAACCAACCAACATCGTCATCTCGGATTCTGGTGAGATCAGCGTTGAACCTACTAACGAAACGTTCCAGTTGAGCGTTGCTAGAATCGATCGTCCTCAGTCACTTCTAAACGAAGGCGCGAACGAATTTCGACTGCGTGAAGGAGAAGGGGAGATTGTCGATACAGGATTTAACGTGAAACAAGGGTTTCTAGAAATGTCTAACGTTGATCTTGCGAATGAAACGACAGAGATGATCACCACTCAGCGACTTTTACAGTTCCAAAGCCGAGCGATGAAAATGGCAGATGAAATGATGGGACTTGCGAATACGATCAAGCGATAACAAAAACACTCATCCAAGTTGGATGAGTGTTTTTGTTAGAAGGTAGAGAAAGTCTTGGGGCTGCGAAAAGAGTAGTCAATCATTTCCTTTCCAAATAACGTTGATGGATATAAGGAAGGTCAAAATTGCCATATTCGTCTGTTAAACTATTGGGACGGAGTATTGATTTTGGATTTAATCTTTCAAGTAGGAGAGACGATCGCGGAAAGCATGCGATCGTCATCAACTACGGCATAGGGAGCACTGAATAATGACATAGATACAAGCTGAAAAACACTCATCCAAGTTGGATGAGTGTTTTTATCTAAGGAAATCCATTAGAGAAGGCTGAATGATTTTTGCACTCGATGCTAGTGAAGCCTGGTATACACTTTCTTCAGACTTTAGCTTCATGATCGCCTCCGCAATATCCACATCTTCGTTTTTGGAAACAAGCTTTTGCAGCGAAACGTTTTCTTCCTTGAGGCGCTGTGACAAGCTTTCCACTCTCGATTGCTTTGCCCCAAGAGATGTCCACTTGTTGAGCACTTGCTCGGATCCTTTTTCGATTTGACCGATCGCACTTTGCAGAGCATCTCCATCACCACTTTTTAGTGCGGTAGATAAAGCATCGAGTGACTTAAACAGGTTGGTTTCTCCGCCAAAAACTTCACCTGCATGAACGTTGATCGTCATCGAACTAAACGGGGACAAACGCTGTTTGAGCGGTTGGTTATCGTGAGTGATGTCACCAGATGCGCTTATTTCAATCGCCTGATCTGTTTTCTGTCCATTGAAGATGTATTTCCCGTCAAGTTTCGTATTGGCAAGATTCTTTAACTCATCCCGAAGTTGATCGATTTCTTTACCCATGTTCTCCAATTCGTCAGGTGAATTGATTCCGCTAGCACCCTGCAGACCAACTTCGTTCGCCCGTTGAAGAAGATCAGATACGCTGCTCAATGACTGCTCGGTTACTTCTAACCAGGACTGCGCGTAATCCGCATTTCGCTCAAACTGTACGTTGTTCGCAAGCTCTGATGAGAGCTTCAACGATTTTTCCGTTCCCATCGGATCATCAGAAGGTTTATTGATTCGCTTCCCTGTCGATACTTCTTCATTCGCTCGCTCTAAGCGGGACAAGTTTCGATTCATCTGATTCGTAACATTTTGAGTTAACATTTGCTGTGTAATTCTCATCATATGACTCCTTTTCCCGTTAGACGCCCATTCGGTTGATGATCACATCTAGCATCTCGTCCGTTGTACTTACGTATCGAGCCGCTGCGTTATACGCATGTTGAAATTGAACGAGATTCGCCATCTCTTCGTCGAGTGAGACGCCGCTCACCGATAATCGGTTTGATTCGATCGACTTAAGAACCGTCTCATTGTTCCCAACAGTCCGCTCGGCAGACTGTGTTTTTGATCCGATATCTGAGATGAGCATGCTGTAAAAGTCGTTCGTCGTCGCATCGACTTGATCTTCTGAACCTGCTAAATCGAATAATAGTGTTTTGTCTTTTAATTCACTTATCTTTGCAGCGAGGTCACCGTTACTTACCGTTCCCTCCGTTGAGGAAGCTGCTAGATTCGCTGGATTCGATTTCACATCGTTCGATACACTTAGGCGTTCAAGGTAACTTCCATCTCCTGTAGCTTCTGTGAATAGCGCTTTTCCCTGCTGCATCGTGCCATTCACTTTCACGAGCGAATACCCTGATTCTGCAAGGGTATTGATCTCGGGAGCTAGTTGCGCAAACACCGCGTTCAGATTTGTTTGGACATTTTCCGTCAACGCAGCAGCTTCTCCGAGACCCTTAAGCTTCCCCGCCTTCGGGTTAGCTGTATCGTAATTCACCTCGAGTGCACCGTTACTCTTCTCTGTCACGTCGACACCGATGAGGCTAGATAGTTCGTCGATCAGCTGATCACGCTTGTCCTTCACATCATTTGCGCCGTTCGTACGAACGACTTCCTTGTTCAATTCGTTGATCTGCTTTGACAACGAATCGATGTCTTTAAGAACCGCATCAGTCTGTGATTGTAGACTTTCTGATAGATTCTGAAGGTCTTTGTTGAATGCCTTCCCTTTATCCAGCACCTCTTCTGCCCGTGAAACGACGACAGATCGAGCAGCTAGGCTATCAGGGTTGGCTGAAAGATCTTCGAAAGCAGACCAGAGCTTGTTGAGAGACGCATTCAGTCCGTTTTCACCAGGCTCTGCTGACATCATCTCGATTTGCTGAAGCGTTTCTAACTTCATAGATTCTGAGCCGAGTGCTGCGTTTCGTTCCCGATATTGTGTATCAAGGTACTTTGAGCGGATCCGTTCGATGGACCCAACGCTAACACCCGTTCCGAGCTCAGAGGATGTACCGCCCTGATAAGGATTCGTAATCGACGACGTCGCCTCCATATTCACACGCTGTCTGGAATAACCTGGAGTGTTTGCGTTCGCGATATTATGACCAGTGGTCGATAGTGCCGTTTGCTGCGTATACAAACTTCTCCTTCCGATCTCTAACCCATGAAATGTTGACGTCATATTGTCACGTTCCTTTCTAAACCTATGCTTTTGTGTCGAAGTACCCTCTTGGTGTCGATGATGCCTGTTTTTGGTTTGGTCTTGAGTATGTAAGGGATTGATCAGGCGATGCAGTTAAATGCCCGATCATATGATGAACGAACGCCATCGCGTCTTTTAGTAGAACATCGTTTTGTTCGTTCAACGTTTGTAATGCTACTGCCTTTTCTTTTAATGTGGTCGCTCTATTTTCGATCATTCTTCTAACGGCAGGGCTTAGCTTTGGTAGCACCTCTTTAAGCGTGCCCGATCCGCCAAGCTCCTCAACAAGTCCCTGGCGTTTCTCCTCTTCCAAGCTTAAGGCCTGCAGAAGCTCCCTTTCCGTCTTCATCAAATCTGATAAGCTGTTCACATTTCTTTCGATGAGCGCTTCTTGCTTCAGCTCTCCGAGTGATAGCAACTTCTCATGTAGAGTTATCATGTTGCTCATTGTAGCCAGTAATTGTTGCCCCATCGTGCTGCCTCCTGTTAAAACAACTGATCAAACAGTTTTTCGGCTGTTTTTTTACTGTCGACACTATACGTTCCATTTTCAATCTTCTTTTGAATTGCATCTAATTTGGCTTCGCGCTTTTCTTCAGCCTTCATCGTGTATAGTTCTCTCGCTTTGTTTGAGATTTGCAGCTCATCTTCACGAGGAGCTTTTTTTGCTTGCTCGACTTTTGTAACAGGATTGTGCTTTTTGTAAGGGTTAACAAATGGCGGTGCTGACGGTTTGTTAACGTTCAATCCGTTCACCCCTCTTCGATAATAGTAAAACTACTCCTATTCTATTATTCGTACCCTATTTTGAGCATCTTACCGTTAATATCGGAAAATTCTTTACAAAAGTTTACTAGTTACTGAATTTTGAAGTCGGTTATGAGTACTCGCTCGATCTCCCCATCTTGCAGGACTTCATTTATTTGTTCTCTGATGCTCGATTCGAACGTCTTGAGTCCTTCTGCGCCCTTCAAATCATTTCTTGAAGAGTTTGCAAGAGTAGCGATGACGATCGACTTTAACTCTGGGATACGAACCTCTAGTTCATGGTAGCTCTCTCCTCCGTCCGCTAACAAGTTTAGCTGAACGACAGCGTAGTGATCAGACAGTAGGTTCGTCGTGATCGGGTCCATGCTGTAGCTCCTTTCTGCTAGCTCCTCAGCAGTCGGTTCTTTCTCTTCCTGAGCAAGTACTTTTCCTAGATCGATATCTAGAAAGAACACTGCTGCAATGGCACCCCCTGCAACGACACCGAGAGTTGCCAAAATAATCAATAGGATACGTTTCATCTACTCTATTCACCTCAACTGTTAATTTTCAACATCGTAAGGCAGGATCAACACTTCTACGCGTCTATTTTTCGTTCTGCCTTTCTCACTGTCATTCGAGGCGACCGGACGATACTCTCCATAGCCTGTGAAACTAAAAAGCTGTGGATCTAGCTTACTGTTTTTTAATAGCTCCGTCATGAAGTTCAGCGCTCGATCTGAGCTAAGGTGCCAGTTTGACGGATACTGAGATGTTTTGATCGGTTTGTTATCTGTATGACCTGTCACAGTAATGTTTCTCGCAGGATCTGTGACGAGAAAACGAGAGATTTCACTTGCGATCCCCTTCGCATCATTCGTTAAGTAGGCTTGCCCGCTATTAAATAGCGCAGCTTCTTTTATCGTGATCAATAACCCTTCTTCTGTTAAGCTCGTTTGTAAATACGAATCGAGGCTCTGCTTCGAAATATACTGGTCGATTCGCTCTTTTAATTCCTGAAGATTATGGAGATCTTCCTCAAGCTTTTCTTCATCTTTCTCTTCAGGTAGTTCCTCTACATCTTCTTTATCCTCAACTTCTTCTGTTAACCCAACGAACGAATCATCTTCAGGCTTCATGACCGATGGCTCGCTTTCGAGCACACCCGTACCACCGTTCAAGACTTCTTCAAACGATCGTGTGATCGCTTCATATTTTTTTGCATCGACCGTACTCGCTGCGAATAGAACGATGAAAAGAGCAAGAAGCAGCGTGAGCATATCGGCATACGGAATGAGCCAGCTTTCATCGACGTGCTCGTCATGCTCTTCATGCCTTTTCTTACGCATCGGCACCTACCCCTTCTCCAACTTTGACGTCACTTGATTTCTTCATTTCATCAAGATTCCGCTCTTTCTCCGGAAGGTAGACGAGTAGTTTATCTTCTACCATCGTAGGTGTCGCGCCTGACTGTACCGCTAGCAAACCTTCAAGCATGATCATCTTGATCTTCGCTTCCGCGTTCGACTTTCGTTTAAGCTTGTTCGCAAACGGATGCCACAGGACGTATCCTGTAAAGATTCCGAACAACGTCGCAATGAATGCTGCAGCGATCGATTTTCCTAAAAGCTCCATATCACCGAGATGACTGAGTGCAGCGACGAGTCCTACGACGGCACCAAGTACCCCAAGCGTCGGTGCATACGTTCCAGCTTGCGTGAAGATCCCCGCTCCTGCTTTATGACGTTCTTTCATCGCTTCAATATCTTCTACAAGGATCTCTTCGATAATTTCCCTAGAATGACCGTCGATGACCATTTGAAACCCTCTTCTTAGGAAATCATCTTCTAGTTTATCGAGGTTATCTTCTAGTGACAGCAAGCCATCTCGACGAGCGATCGTTGCCCACTCACGGAACATCGGAATGATTTCCTTAGCAGAGACTAACTTTTGATTCGTAAAAATAATCTTTAATAAAATCGGAAATTTTTTGATTTCGGAAAACGGAAAACCGATCAACAATGCTGCGGCTGTCCCGACAAAGATGATGACGAGGGCAGCTGGATTAAGTAGAGCAGCTGGATTGGCTCCCTTCAAAATCAACCCGCCTACGAGGACGGCAAAGCCGAGCAATAATCCGAACAAAGATGTTTTTTCCAATGCTTTCACCCTCTATACTGCTTATTTCTGTTCCATCGCTTCTTTCCAAGTATTTCGAAACTCTTCTGCTAGCTCTTCAACTTCTTGCAGCTTCTCAATATTGTTATTGATGTTTGCAGACACGAGCTGCTCGATCATGAACGCATATAACGAATCCATCGATTGTGACAGATCCATGTCCATATTGAGTGTTGCGCGTAGTTCTTCAAGAATGTTTTGTGCTTTGATAATATTTGTATGCTTGCCTTCCACATTGCCTTTTTTCATCGCGATCGCTGCCATCCGGATAAATTTAAGACATCCGTTGTACAGCATGAGCGTCAATTCCTGTGGAGAGGATGTAGCGACTGAATTTTGTTGATACGTCTGATAAGGATTTTGCATTGCCATCGAACGTTCCCCCTATTTTCTCTTATCGAAAAATGCTCCGTCTGTGTAAGCTTGTCCAGAGTTATATTTATTCGCTGCTGTCTTTCCTTGCTGCAAACGCCTCATCTGCTCAGAAAACGCTGCATAAAGATCGGACAGACGAGGTTGGATCGTTTCTTCAAGCGTACTCAACTGCTGAAGCATGAGCTGCTCTTCCTCTGTCCAGTCGGTACCCTCTTGCTTCATCGCTTTATCTAGAAGCTGAATCGTTTCTTCTCGTCGGTTGATCATGTTGTTGATTCCATCTAATTCTTCAGGCCCGTTTTCATCCATCGAAGGATTCAGTCCATCAAGCGATTTTACGATTTGATTCGTCACAACGTGCATCTGATTCAGTGCATCAATTCTTTTCATTTCTACATCCCACCAAGTAAGTTTTGTTGTACCCACATGCTTTGCTGATTCATTTTATCCATCGCTGTTTCTAGCGCGGTAAACTGCTTCCAATAGCGGTCTTCGATAGAGCCGAGCTTATCTTCCCAGCGATCCATCTGCTGGTTGATGCTATCCAACCTTTTGGATAAGAAGCTGTTATCGACAAGAACACCGGGCGTTCCAGCCTTTTTACCGAGACGATCGATCCCTTCGTTCACCTTCTCATAGATTCGATCTCCGATTCCAGCATCCCCTTTTGTAAAAAGGTTCATCACTTCTTCTGGCTTTTGTGAGATAGCCTCTTTCAACTTCGCTTCATCAATAAAAAGTTTTCCGCCATCACGATAAGACCCCGTATTGATGCCGATTTCTGAAAGCATCGACAGTTCCCCAGCTGGAATACCGTTTACAGGCGTCATCCAGGCACTGCGAAGGTCGCTCGCAATCCCTCTCACCGTTGCATCGCTTTGGAGAAGACCACTCTTCGCCTTCTCTTCCCAAAGCTCGATTTCTTTGTCTGAAAGATCCTCGCGCTGCGCATCTGTTAAAGGAGGAAAATCTCTATAGCGCTTTTCTGTAAGTAGCCCCTGTGTTTTCTCAACAAGGTCGTTATATTTCTCAACGAAAGATTTGATACTTTCAAAAGGCGCATCCGGATTGCTTTGAATTGATACTGTCGACGTGCCTTTTTCAACAAGGTTAAGCTTTATGTTATTGATCGTCGTTTCGTTTGTTTTCAGGTTATTTACCGTGATGCCGTCGAAAGTGACCGAACCATACGAACCATTCGCAGTGGTTGCTCCTCCAAATAGGCGGTTTTCAACACCTGCATCACTAAAGTTCGAGAGAGTGATCGATTCATCTCCACCCAACGCTTTTGTTGATAGAAAAAAGCGTGACGTTGTATCATCAAAGTTTGCTCTCATACCGAGCGTTTCACCCGTCGTATCATCTGTTGCCTCAGCTATCTTTGTAGCAAGACTTTTAAACGTATCTGCTGCCGTTATCGTGATCGTTGTTCCCTGCCCTTTTCCGTTCGTAAGGGTAAACGTTGTGTCGTTTGCGCCAGATTGCAGAACTCGATCAGTTCCTTTTGCTGCAGCACCAGCTTCGTTCGTAACTGCCTGCGCTGACGTTAGCTTGGCACTCTCAGCAAGCCCATTCACCACAACTGCATAAGAACCAGGGGCCGCAGTAGGCATTGCTTCTGCCGTAACAGCAGCTCCGTTCGATGAACCTGCTTTATATGCGTTAAACGTTGACTGAAGTCTTAGCTTCGATGCAGCACTTCTCATATCCGACATCATCGTGTTGAGTTCACGATATGAATCCTTCTGCCACTCAACAGTTTGTTTTTGCTGTGATAGTTTATCGAGCGGTATGCGTTCCGCCCTCATCAGATCTTTGACCATCTGATCGATATCCATTCCCGATGCAAGCCCGGAAATCCTCATGAACATCTCCTCCGTTCATCACTCATACACATACTATCGGCAAAGATCCGCTCGGTTTTAAGATGTAAATAGTACTATAAAAAAGAACCTTCGTTTGTGAAGGTTCTCAGCATTTTATATTTTTTGGTCCACCATAAAGCCAAGCAGTTCAGCAGTTGCCGCATATCGATCGAGAAAATCCTTTGACGGAATCTCTCTTATGACTTCATCACTCGTGCTATCTACTATCTGAACATAGAACTCATTCAACTTATCGTGCAGCTGAAATTTAAGGTTCGTTTTTACAGGCATAATGAAATCATTCAGCTGTTCGATCTGTTGAACGACCTGTTCCTTTGTGTGAACCTTTTCTTTCTGTTCCTTCTTCTCTTCTTTTAGTTCCTTTACTTCAATGGGCTGTTGCACTTGCTTCCCTATACCAGGTATTTGATTTGAAATTGATTTTATTTCCATGGTCCGATCCCCTTCAATAAGAGTTACTTAAACCCGACCTCTAATGAGATTATTTCTTTATATCGATTGAACCTCCAAGATGAGGCTGTACCGACTGCTCCATCATCTTCACTAGTCCATTCGAATTTTCCTGTGCTTGATTCAAAGCTTTTTTGGTTAACGATACATCAACCTGCTGCTGGACCTTTGCTTGATTCAGCACCACCGAAAGCGCTGCAATATCCATCTCAAAACACTCCCTTCGAATAAAAAGGCCTTAGATGAGAGATCTAAGGCCTTACTTGTTAGAAATTAACGAAGAAGCTGAAGTACTTGCTGTGGATTCTGGTTAGCCTGTGCAAGCATCGCTTGAGCAGCTTGAGCTTTTACGTTTTCTTTTGTCATCTGCATCATTTCTTTTGCCATGTCTACATCTCTAATACGAGACTCAGCGGCTGTTAGATTTTCGTTAGATGTATTTAAGTTATTGATTGTGTGGTCAAGACGGTTTTGCAATGCACCCAAGTTACTTCTTTCAGATGATACTGTTTTAATAGCATTATCTAAGCTAGCAATATGTGCATCAAAATCTGTAGATGAGTAGTTCGCTCCAGATACATCGATTGTATCAATTTGTAAAGCATTAGCAGTCATGTTGTTGATTTGAATTGACATTTGTTGAGCAGCATTTGCACCAATTTGAAGATCCTTTGAGCCACTATCAATATCAAAAGTGTTAGCAGCGCCAGCGTCCTTTATATTACTTACATCTGTGATCAATGCCTTAACTTTAAAATCAACACCTATTTTATCAAAGCTGATTGTTTGTCCTGCTTTAACGTCAGCAGTATCTTTAATATAAACTTTTTGAGTATCTCCACTTACCGTATTTACAAGAGTAAGTGAATTATCAATATCATCTGTTGCATTGGTAATTCCTAGTTTTGCAGATACATCATCAAAACCTGCACCGGCTGTTCCAACCTTGATTTGAGATTGTGAGTCTTTTCCATCAGTGCCTGAAGTAATTACCATTTTACCTTCGATGTTTTCAACTTTTACTGACTTTACTGCAGCATCACCGGTAAGGTTGTTGGTTGTATTATACTGAGTAATTGCAGCATTGATGTCTGTCTGTAAATTTGTTGCTAGCTCGTCGTAGCCACCTGTTCCAACTGTAGCATCATCATAATCTTTAGATTGAACAGTTGTTAATGCGACATCCCCAATTTTATGTCCATCAACCTCAAGATTAAGGCCTAAATCATCAGTACCCGCTGCTGTTTTTTGTACAGCAAAGTCTGTATTAGCGGTAGCTAACCCAGCAGTACTTGTAATTTCTGCTTTACCAGATCCACCACCTACTCCAGTCGTTAACTTATATCCATCCTGTACTTTCGCACCATTTACAATAATATCGAACTTACTTGTAATATCACCAGCTGCTGCAGTATCTACCGTAGCACCAAAAGTACCATCTAAGAGTTTCTGGGAGTTAAATTCTGTTCGTTGAGCCGTTTTAGTAACTTCCGTCTGTAGCTGTTTAATCTCTTCTTGAATCTTATTTCGATCATCTTCAGTGTTTGTTCCGTTATTTGCTTGAACTACAAGTTCACGCATACGCTGAAGCATATCGTGAGTTTCGCTTAAAGCTCCTTCAGCTGTTTGAATTAATGAAACTCCATCTTGAGCGTTACGACTAGCTTGATCTAACCCTCTAATTTGCCCACGCATTTTCTCAGAAATTGACAAACCAGCTGCATCATCAGAAGCTCTGTTAATCCGTAGACCAGAAGATAACTTTTCCATCGATCCACTAGCAGCATTTTGATTGACACCCATTTGACGGTACGTGTTCAAAGCACTAATATTATGATTAATTCTCATTCTAAATTACCTCCGTGTAATGTGTTTTCTAGAAAGCCCACATCCGTTTGGACTTCCTGATATTTTCATTATCGGCTGGAAAATTCAGTTGTTTATAGTTTTTTGAAAAATAAATTAAAAAGAACCGCTATTTGCTTTATAGCGGTTCTTTGCCTAACGTTTCAATTGAAAGTTTTGTAATTCACTTAGATTAATCTCTTGTGAGGATGCTAGCTTATTCTCCTCTTGAATCTCCACGTACACTTCTTTCCTATGTATGCTAATGTTCTTCGGAGCCTTCACCCCCAGTTTCACCGTATCGCCTTCAATACTGATGACCTTCAGCTCGATTTCATCATTAATGATGATCGACTGATCTTTTTTACGTCCGAGTACAAGCATCTTATCTGCCTCCCTCTACCGCACTCACCAATGGCGCTTTAATTTGAAAATCCTTACTGAGTACGATTTGCTTCCCTTTTCCGCTCGAAAGATTCAGGATGATCGGGGCTTTTAAATTTATCGTCGCATCTTGTAATGATCCTTGTACGGTGAGGACGGATAGTACCATCGCCTCCTCTGGCTTTTCAATCGCTAACTCTTGCAACAAGTCTTCTTCTAGATTAATTTCATAATCCGGGTAGAAAGAAAATGAATCAGCTAGAATAAAGCACAAACTGCTTTCCTCCGTTGATTGCAGAAAGAAAAACGGCGACTCATTCTGTTCATCAGCGGGTAATAGACAGTATGTGGTGTATTGTTCAAGGCCGGGAATTCCGTTCGAAAAGGTGATGAGAGAATCTTTGTTCACTTCTAGTTCACCGAAGCGGGTCGTGAGGATTTTCATAGAAAAAACTCCTTTATCTGTAAAAGTCTATCCTCATTATAAGTCTTTTGTCGTCTTTTAACAGGTTGAATTTGTTGAAAATTTTAAAATTCGATACACTTAAAGGAGGAGCTTATGAGCGATCAAAACACGTTTCTAAAGAAACTTAAAAGCGTTGGCCCTGGCGCTATCGTCGCCGCAGCTTTTATAGGACCAGGAACCGTTACGACCGCTACTCAGGCAGGAGCAGGATTTGGATTTGCATTGATGTGGGCACTTGTTTTCTCGATACTCGCAACGATTACCCTTCATGAGATGTCAGCGCGACTTGGAATCACGGCGAGAATGCAGCTTGGCGAAGCGATGAGAAAGCAGTTCAGCAGTCCGTTGATGAAAGGAATCAGCATCATTCTCGTTCTTGCAGCGATCGGTGTAGGAACGGCCGCCTACGAAACGGGCAACATCCTGGGCGGTGCGCTTGGTCTTTCTACCATGACGGGCATTTCAGTGAACATATGGGGACCAGTCATCGGAATCATCGCTGCGATTCTTCTATACTCAGGAAATTACAAAGCGATCGAAAAAGTGTTCGTGGTTCTCGTGCTAGTCATGAGCGTTTGCTTTGTAGCGACTGCCATCGTCATTAAGCCGGATCTCGGGGCAATGTTTAAAGGCGCTTTCGTGCCATCGTTCCCTAGTGGCGGAACACTGTTTGCGATCGCCTTGATCGGGACGACGGTCGTTCCTTATAACATCTTTCTTCATTCTTCTACAGTTCAAGAGCACTGGCGTGGGAAGGAAGGGTTAAAAGAAAGTCGTTTTGATACCGTTTTCTCGATCATCGTCGGAGGCTTGATCTCACTTTCGATCGTTGTATCGGCTGCAGTTGCTTTTCCGCTCGGTACAAACATAACGGATGCTTCTGAAATGGCCGTTCAGTTAGAACCCCTTCTCGGATCATGGGCGAAGGTGTTCTTTGCGATCGGATTGTTATCTGCTGGAATCACATCTTCTATTTCCGCTCCCCTTGCAGCCGCTTATGCGATCAGCGGTGTTTTCGGGTGGTCGATGGATCTGAAAGCAACGAAATTCAGAGTGATCTGGGGAGTCGTTATTTTAATCGGAATCGTCGGTTCAGCTCTTGGGATGAGTCCTACGACCGTCATTCTTTTCGCACAGTATGCAAACGGCTTAATGCTGCCGCTCATCTCTATTTTCTTACTTTATGTTATGAATAATAAAGAACTACTTGGTGAATACGTCAATCGCACACTCTCAAATATTTTGGGCGGTATCGTATTACTCGTAACGCTCGTTCTCGCCCTTCATTCGCTTGGAATACTAGAACTTTTCTTGTAATTACGAAAGGAGTCTATCGAAATGAACGTCACCTTACACCCGCTCGGTGAAGCTTGCGTAAAGCTTACGTATCATGAAGAAGTGTCTCATTCCCTCACTAGCCGCATTCAAGCTTTTTGCCGTGAACTTGCGTCTCTTAACATAAAGGGCATTACTGAATGGGTACCAGCGTACGATTCTGTCACCGTTTATTACGAGCCGTGGGTACTGACCTATGAAGAGATAACGGACATATTGGAAGATATCACAGCAGTTGCAACAGAGGCGTCTGAAAGAAAAGTGATCGTCACGATCCCGACCCTTTATGGCGGAGAGCACGGACCAGACCTTGAAGATCTTGCAAATGAAAAAGGAATGTCCCAAGATGACATCATAAAACTACATACAAACGAAGACTATCTTATAAACATGATTGGCTTTTTACCTGGCTTTCCGTATCTAAGCGGACTGAATGAGCGTATTGCAGCGCCTCGTCTTGAATCGCCAAGACAAAAGGTTCCTGCAGGCTCAGTTGGTATTGCTGAAGCACAAACTGGGGTTTACCCAATCGAATCTCCCGGGGGATGGAACATTATCGGCCAGACACCGCTTCGCCTTTTTCAACCTGAAAAAGACGATCCATTCTTACTGAATCAAGGTGACTATCTCAGGTTCCAACCCGTTAGTAAGAAAGAGTTCAATCAAATTTTAGAGCAACTGGAGCAAGGGTCTTATGAAGTTCAGCGCGAGGAGGTTTCTAGATGACGACGATCGACCTTAACTGTGATCTTGGTGAAAGCTTTGGTGCTTATTCCATCGGGCAAGACGAAAAAGTACTCGAGCTCGTTTCGTCAGCAAACGTAGCATGTGGTTTTCATGCGGGCGATCCCCGCATCATGAACCGAACGGTCAAATGGGCAAAAGAACATCACGTTGGGATCGGGGCTCATCCTGGCTTTCCTGACTTAACAGGGTTCGGAAGGAGAAAGATGATCATCACACCTGAAGAAGCCTATACGCTTGTTCTTTATCAGATCGGCGCACTGCATGGGTTTTGCAGTGCGCATGAAGTCGAACTGCAGCACGTGAAACCTCATGGAGCTCTATATAACATGGCATCAAAGGATGCTGAACTTGCGAATGCGATCGCACAAGCTGTGAAAGACTTTGACTCTGAGCTGATCCTGTTTGGACTTGCTAACTCAGAACTGATACAAGCGGCTAAGCTTTCAGGCGTTCGGTATGCTTCAGAAGTGTTTGCTGATCGAACGTATCAGCCAGATGGTACCCTCACTCCACGAACAGAAAAGAATGCGATGATAACAGACGAGCAGGCTGCGATCGACCAGGTGATTTCGATGGTGAAACATGGCATAGTGAGAGCGGTAGATGGCACATCGATTTCGATTGAGGCTGACACCGTATGCGTTCACGGCGATGAACCGTCGGCACTTGCCTTTATCCAGTCACTAAGAAAAAGATTTAAGGCAGAAAATATCCTGATAGAAAGGATCGGAAACCGTTGAAGTTATTTTCAGTAGAAAAACCAGGCGTTTATACAACGTATCAAGATTTAGGAAGAACAGGTTATTTAAAATACGGAGTCCCGGCTTCTGGTGCACTCGACCGCTTCGCCCTTCAAGTAGGGAACATCCTAGTCGGAAACCCACGGAATACAGCAGGACTTGAAATTACGATGCAGGGTCCAGAATTGGTAGCAGAAGTGGATGCAGTAATTAGCATAACAGGTGCCGATTTATCACCAATGATCAACGGTGAACGGATTCAAATGTGGAAGTCTCTCACCATTAAAAAGGGACAGGTACTTGAGTTCGGACGCCCAAGAATCGGGGTTCGTGCCTATTTAACGGTAGACGGTGGGTTTGAAGCAGAAGAGTACATGGGGAGCAAATCGGTTTATGAACCAGCTGGACTAGGCCGTAAGCTAGAAGCTGGGGATGAACTACATGGGAATCCTAAGAAGCAAAAAACAGGAATCGGCCTCTTTCATACCGAGATTCCTGCATATGACCGCGACGCTATCGTTCGCGTTGTAAAAGGACCTCACGATGATAAGCTCAGCCCTGAAGTATTGGAGCAATTTTTTACGAATCGGCATGAGGTGTCCCCGCAATCGAATCGTATGGGATACCGGTTGGTGAGCGACGGTATCAAAACAGATCATGAAGGCGATATACTATCTGACGCTGTGCCGCTTGGCGGCATTCAGCTGCCGGCAAACGGTGAGCCGATCATCCTTTTGGCAGACCGGCAAACAACGGGTGGTTACGTTCGTATCGGTACAGTCATCGGTCCTGACCTTCCATTGATCGCCCAGCTCCCTCCTGGTGGTTCGGTTCGTTTTAAAGAGATCACGGTTGAAGAAGCGCAAGAGATCGCGATCGCTCAGGAACGTGATTTTAGGGTTTGGGAGAAAATCGTTCGCTAAGGATGACCTAAATAACTGTGCAGTTCATCGATGACAAGCTCACCTTGATCGAGCTCTGTCATCTGGAGGCGGTAATGGTCACCCTCCACCTCTGCTTGGAAGTTGTAGAAGCCTTTATTATTTAAATAGTCGCCTACATCTTCTATTTTTTCTTGCTGAGAGAACAAAATTTTATTGCCGATATAATTATCATTCACATATACATTGTAGCTCTGTTCATTTTCTATAAAATCATCCGTTGAATAAGGATGTAGATCCGGCATTCTGTCTCCCTCCTTTCTTTGGGATTACTATCAATTTGTCCCCTCACACGTTTTTTATGTTGGAAATCTTTCACTGACTGAATCACGTTGTGAGGGCTTCAGGACTTGCGTTACTCGTGAAGTAAAGACACATAAGGAGGTGTTGGCATGATTGAATTAAGAGAAGAATTGAAAAGTGATGTAGAGGGAATTGATGACATCGTAAGGAATGCATTTGATGGAGAAGACGAAGTTGCATTAATTCACCGGATTAGGAATTCGCAGCACTATATTCCAGAATTAGCACTGATCGCGCTTCATAATCGAACGACTCCGGTTGGGCACATTCTATTAAGTGAGATCGAAATCGAAGCAGAAGATACCATCACATCCCTTGCTCTTGCGCCAGTCTCTGTCTCTCCTCCCTTTCAAAATGAGGGAATCGGAACGTTCATGATCAATGAAAGCCTCAAGCGAGCGACTGCCCTTGGCTATCGCCATGTCATTGTTCTTGGACACAGCGCTTATTATTCAAAGTTTGGTTTTATACCGGCTTCTGAGAAAGGGATAACTGGTCCGTTTAAAGAGGCAGGAGATTCCTTCATGGTAAAAGAACTTAAGAAAGATGCGTTGCCTAAAGAAGGACACGTACATTACCCAGCGGCATTCGGTATATAAAAAAACGTATGTCACTTTGGACATACGCGTTTAGAAATCAAAGATTGAATCTTCATTTGCATCATCATCCTGCATCGGCTTTGATGGAGATTGGATGGGCTGCACTGGAGCCGTGTAAGCTGGTTTCTTTGGAGAAGGGGTAGGCGCTTCTTTCATACCATTTGACGCCTGTAAAAGCATCTCGCAGTATGTTTTAATCGCGATAAGATCTTCACGGATTCCATTGACATCGGCATCATTTTCTTCAACATTATAAGTAAGCTGTTTCATTTTGCTATTCATCTGTTGAACAAGTTGTTCAATAGGGATATCCTTCATATATGCATACTCCTTTTTCATTAGGAAGGGATTCTTGCTTTAAGTGTACCAGAAACAAAAAGGAAATAAAAAATCAACGTAGGAGGAATTTATTTCATGGAAACATTAAGTGACATTCTAGAATTCAATAAGAAATTTGTTGAGAACAAGGATTATGAACCTTACATAACGTCAGGTCTTCCTGATAAGAGAATGGTGATCCTTTCTTGCATGGATACTCGTTTAGTCGAGCTGCTTCCTCGTGCGATGAACTTAAAGAATGGCGATGTGAAGATGGTTAAGAATGCAGGAGCTTATGTAACAGATCCACTTGATAGCGTTGTTCGCTCCATCCTAATCGGTGTGTACGAACTTCAAGCTGATGCTGTTCTTGTCATCGGTCATCATGACTGCGGCATGGGTAAAGTTGATCCTGCAAAACTTCGCGATAAAATGGCGAGCAACGTTTCAAAAGAAGTGGTTTCAACACTTGAGCATGCAGGCATCGATGTAGAAAATTGGCTTCAAGGTTTTTCAACTGTTCAAGATGGCGTTCGCCAAAGTGTGGAAACGATCAAAAACCACCCTCTATTGCCAGAAGGCACGCCCGTTCACGGTTTAGTGATCGATCCAAAGACTGGAAAGCTTGATCTTGTAGAAAAATAAAAGTAAGAAAGAGGCTGGGACATAACTAGCCTGAAATAACGAAAAAAAGGTTCCGTTCATCGTTTTGTGATGAACGGAACCTTTTTTGGTTGATTCTTTCCAAAAATATTGGGTTACTCTGCACTCATGGCGGTGTACCTTTCTTAAGTTTACCGCCATGAGCGCAAATCCTATTTCATTTTTGACATTCTCTTTCCCTCTTAGGGACATCCTATTGAAACCCAAAATAGCCTTCAGATAGCCAAAAACTGGTTCCACATCAACTTTTCGTTGACCGTAGAGTTCCCCTGTTTTTTCGTCCGAAAGCAGCTCTTTTACCTTATTCTTTTGTTGTTCCCACTTAGTATTGTAATAGATTCTCCGATTCGTGCCTTCTTTGGTCTTTGTACATTGTTGACGCAAGGGACAACCGGTACAATCTTCGCATACATAAACGTTAAATTCTCGTTTGAAGCCACTCCGGTCAGTGCGATGAGAGACGTAACGGAACGGCAACGCTTTTCCATTTGGGCATATGAATAAATCTTCTTCTTCATTGTAGTCCCAGTTGGATACGCGAAACGTATCTTTCCTAACGCTCTTCTTTTTCTCTTTGCGATAGGTATTGTACGTGATGAGAGGGATTCGCTTCCGATTTTCAAGGACATCGATGTAGTTTTCTTCGCTTCCATAACCGGCATCCGCAACGATATACGTTGGAAGTTCAAAGAAATCATTCTCCACGCGATCTAGAAAGGGACGAAATGTGCGCGTGTCCGTTGGGTTCGGGAAGATATCGTAAGCGAGCGTATATTGCCCCTCCGTCGCAACCTGGAGATTGTAACCGGCTTTGAGTTGCCCATTTCTCATGTAATCATCTTTCATGCGCATGAACGTGGCATCGTGATCGGTCTTTGAATAACTGTTCCGTTCTTTGAAGATGGTCATATCGTTTTCATATTTTGTTTTGCGCAATACGAAATCCTTCATTTGTTTAAGGAATTGCTTTGGTCCTTTTCGCTCTGAACGAAGCTTTTTTCGTTCGGTTATATCGGCACTGGATTCAATCTTTTCGTTATATTCTTCGACTTTTTCTTCTAGCTTTTCTTCTATTTTAGAAAGTTCTTTGATGGAAAGTTGTTCTGGATTTTCTCGTTCGATTTCGGGAATGACTTCGTTTTCGATCAACTCATCGTACATCGCATTCGACTTTTTGATCAGACTCTCGCTGTACCTTTCAACAGCCTTGCGCCACACAAATGTAAACTTATTGGCATTCGCTTCGATTTTTGTACCATCAATAAAGATCGCTTCATGATCAATAAGGTCTTTTTGAACGAGCTGACAACGAAACTGCACGAAACACTGACGAAGAAGTTCTTTGACTTCGGGGTGGACACGAAACCGATTGATTGTGCGGTAACTGGGTTCATACCCTTGCGCCAACCACATCATCCGAACACTATCTTTGAGGAGGCCTTCGATCTTTCTTCCTGAAAAAGCCGATTGCGTGTACGCACACAAAATGACTTTCATCATCATGCGAGGATGATAAGCTGGACATCCTGTATCACGCAAGAATCCAGTAAAAGCTTCATCTGGAATCTGTTCGACCAACTCATGGACGGAATAGGCGATATCATTTTCTTGTAATTTCATTTCTAAATCCAGGGGCAAAATCACTTGATTCATGTTATAATCTTTAAACATAAGGGCACCTCCGATGGTTATTGTGTGGTAACTCTAATTTTATCAGAGGCTGTCCTTATATTAATGTTAAATTAAGATGAAAAAATAGAAAGAGTGGCCCCTCGGACAATTTTATTGTCCGAGGGGCCACTCTTATTTTAATTTACTGGGTTTTGTCCCAGCCTCTTTTTTCTTATTGCGATGCAAGAAGATCTGCGAACGCCTTCCCATAAGGTGGTAGATCTGGCGGACGTCTTGCGGATACAAGATGGCCATCGACGACAACAGGTTCGTCGATCCATGTTGCTCCTGCATTCTCCATGTCGTCACGGATGCCCGGAGTACTCGTCACTTTCTTCCCTTCGAGGATACGTGCAGAAATCAGCACCCATCCTGCGTGACAGATCTGACCGATCGGCTTTTTGTTCTCTTCCATATGCTGCACCATCTTCAACACCTCAGGAAAGCGGCGAATCTTGTCCGGTGCCCATCCACCGGGTACAAGGATGGCGTCATAATCTGAAGGGTCGATGTCGCTGTATGCATAGTCAGATACAACGGGAACCCCATACTTTCCAACATACTTCTCTCCAGCTTTTTCACCTACATAATGAACAGTTGCACCTTCCTCGATCAATCTGTAGTAAGGATACGTTAGCTCAAGGTCTTCAAATTCATGATGTACGAGACTGATTACTTTTTTATTCGATAATCGCATGCTTTCACCTCCACCTTAACGATATACCATTTTGTGCTCATTTCAAAACGACGGGTTTCTTGAAACCTTTTGAGGGTATTAAAAACGTAATGTAACCATTCCCTCGGTGTGTATTTTTTCCCATAGTCTGAACATACCTTTCAACATATGACTTTGGGATAAACAGCGGCCATAGTAAGGTCTTAAAAATTGGGGAGACTAATTAGTACTAAAGGAGAGATCGTCATGGATGCTGGACTAATACTTGAATACGCATGGGTGCTTCTTGTCTTGATTGGGCTCGAAGGCATACTTGCAGCAGATAACGCGCTTGTTATGGCAATCATGGTCAAGCATCTTGAACCAAATAAGCGTAAAAAAGCGCTTTTCTATGGTCTAGGCGGTGCCTTCGTTTTCCGCTTTGGTTCACTCTTCATCATTTCCTTCTTAGTTGATATTTGGCAAGTGCAGGCGATTGGTGCACTTTATCTGTTATTCCTTAGCATCAATCACCTCGTGAAGAAATTCTTACTAAGCGATGATAAGAAGAAAACAAAGAAAGAAGATAAACCGAACAACGAAGGGTCAGGATTCTGGACGACGGTACTTAAGGTAGAGCTAGCTGATATTGCGTTTGCAGTCGATTCCATTCTTGCTGCAGTAGCGCTTGCACTCACTCTTCCCACCACAAACTTTCCAAAAGTTGGTGGGTTAGATGGTGCTCAATTTGCAGTTATTCTTACCGGTGGAATTATCGGACTGATCATCATGCGATTCGCAGCAAATTATTTCGTTAAGCTTCTCCACCGTAAACCAGGACTTGAAACAGCTGCGTTCATCATCGTAGGTTGGGTCGGTGTAAAGTTAGCGATCTATACGCTCGCTCACCCGAGCCTCGCTATTCTTGAAGAATCCTTCCCGAAAGAACCAGCATGGAAAATCACGTTCTGGGGCGTCCTCGTCGCGATTGCTCTTGGAGGATGGTTCCTCTCTTCTGAGCGTGATGAGAGTGAACGTGAAGACGAAAACGAAGATACCTTAGAAGAAGAAAGTGAAAAAGCGAAAGACTTTTCATAAAAAACAGGTGCCACGCTGGCACCTGTTTCCTGTTTAACTTAAAAACGCTTCTCTAATTTCTTCCATTCTCTTTTTGTTCACGCCCATGTCTGAATAGCCCATACGTGATGCGGAACGAAAATGCACGGTTTTTGATGTTTCATCAAGGTAAAATTCAATATCATCAACAAACTTAAAAAGCTTCGATTTTTCTTCAGCTCTTATGTAGTTTGCTTCTTCTTTTACGACTTTCGTACGTTTTCTGTTTTGTAAAATGCTTTTCAGTTTAGCTAGCGCTTCTCCTTCTGTCACGCTGTATGAAAATGATTCCATCTTATTCTTTTCATCTTCGCTCTGAGTTGAAACACAGTTTGGTTTATTCGGACAAGGTGCTAACTTGCCATCTCTTGCACCTAATTGTTCTTCGCTCATCGGTTTCGCCTCCTTTTTTACCGTTCTTCTTTGTTATACCCTTTTACGGCTCGTTATGCACTTATTGTAACCAATTCACGAGCTCAACTCTCAATCTTATGTTTATTTCTTCAGCAGAGCGTCTATATTACCTATGAATTCAGATATCCAAGGAGGCATTGACCATGAGTAGACCATTAGTCCGTGAATACCAGAACGATGAAAAGCTAAAGGCTGACATTGAAGAGCTAAGCAACATCGGAATTTCAAAGGATGATATCTACGTCCTCTCTCACGACGATGATCGTACAGAGCGCGTTGCAGACGGTGTAGATGCCAACACGATCGACAGAAAAGAAATGGGTCTGAAAAGCCTTAAGAACGTATTCAGTAGAAAAGGCGACGAACTACGTAACAAGATGGAAGAGATCGGCTTCTCTGAAGAAGAAGCGGAACGGTATGAATCAGAAATGGATAAAGGAAAAATCTTTATGTTCGTAACGGATACGGATAAAGTAGCGCAGTGGAAATAGAGATCAAAAGGAGTTTGGCTCGTGCCAAGCTCCTTCTTTTAATGGAAGCATGCGCCTGTCCACAAAAAATATTTATGAATAAATAGGACAGTTAGGGTCTGCCAACTGCTTATTCTGCATATATTTGTATGGCAATAAAAAATTCTTCTTTCAAAGGGAGTGCTGATTATGTTGGATCGTACATTGCTTTTCGTAGCTGCTATGATTGCTGGTTTTGCAATGCTTCGATTATCTGAGGCTGATTCTTTCCTTTCAAGTCTCAACCCGGTATTCGAAGTGGTTGGATACTTAGCGGCGCTGCTATTTGCACTTGTGTTGATCTACAAAGGCATCAGGGCTGTTCTTCCGTCAAAATCGTAAGCGCTTACCTACTCTTGAAAGAAAGAAAAAAAGCGGGGTTCCAAGCCCCCGCTTTTTTCATGCTTATTTAGGTGAAATCATTTCTTCAGGTCGTACGATATCATCGAACTGCTCAGCTGTCAGATGACCACTTTCAAGTGCAGCTTCACGAAGTGTCGTACCATCCTGGTGAGCCTTCTTCGCAATACTCGCTGCATTCTCATATCCGATATGAGGGTTCAGTGCCGTAACGAGCATCAGTGAGTTCTTTAAGTATTCACCTATCACTTCTTCGTTCGGTTCGATACCGACCGCGCATTTGTCGTTGAAAGACTTCATGCCGTCTGCAAGCAGTCTTGCAGATTGAAGGAAGTTATAGATGATAACGGGTTTGAAGACGTTTAGCTCAAAGTTTCCTTGGCTTGCAGAGAAACCGATCGTCGCATCGTTCCCCATCACTTGAGCTGCTACCATCGTAAGAGCTTCACTTTGTGTTGGATTCACTTTACCAGGCATGATCGAGCTTCCTGGCTCATTTGCTGGAATCGTTACTTCGCCGATGCCACAGCGTGGACCACTTGCTAGCCAGCGCACATCGTTTGCAATCTTCATCAGATCCGCCGCTAGTGCTTTCAGTGAGCCGTGTACATGAACGATTTCGTCATGACTCGTAAGTGCATGGAATTTGTTAAGCGCAGAACTGAACGTACGATCAGTCATCTTGCTGATTTCTTCTGCAACCATGTCACCGAAATCAGGATGAGCGTTAAGGCCAGTACCGACTGCAGTTCCACCGATCGCAAGTTCCTTCATGTACTTCACGCTTTCAAGAAGCATGTTTTCACATTTCACAAGCATGCGATGCCAGCCACTGATTTCCTGTCCAAGCGTAAGAGGCGTTGCATCCTGTAAATGCGTACGACCGATCTTGATGATGTGATCGAAATCTTGCATCTTCTGATAAAGCGTTTCTTTTAATTCAATCAGATTTGGATAAAGGTGATCTTCGACTGCCAAAACAGCTGCTACATGAAGCGCCGTTGGGAATGTATCGTTCGAGGATTGTGATTTGTTCACATCATCGTTCGGGTGAACTGTCGCGTCACTACCTTGTTCTTTCAATATTTCATTCGCACGGAATGCGATGACTTCATTCATGTTCATATTCGATTGTGTGCCGCTTCCTGTTTGCCAGACAACTAGCGGGAAGTGCTCGTTATGTTCTCCATTGATCACTTCGTTTGCAGCTTGTACGATCGCATCGGCTTTTACATCTTCAAGCTTTCCTAGACGCTGATTCGCTAGTGCTGCACCTTTTTTAAGGATAGCGAATGCTTTCACAACCTCGATCGGCATTTGTTCGTTACCGATTTTGAAGTTTTCTTTGCTTCGTTGCGTTTGTGCACCCCACATTTTGTCTGCTGGTACTTTTATTTCTCCGATTGTGTCGCGTTCAATTCTATAATCCATTGTGATCCTCCTTTAAGTAAAAGACTAACAAGATTCACTTCCATAAAAAGAAGGCTAAACCTTCTCACTTTTTTATGACGACGCTTTCATCATATCATATTTTTACGAAGGTATCGTTACAATTTACATACAAAAAAAGATGTCGAGAAAGTCTTAAGAACCTTGGTGCTGATGGATTTGCGCTCCAGGATACTCGCTTTCCGCGGGGCGGGCGGTGTGCCTCCTCGGCGCTCTGACGCGCGCCTGTGGGGTCACACCTGTCCCGCTAGTCCCGCAGGAGTCGAGCATCCCTCCGCTCCAATCAACGGTAATTTACTGTTTCAATTGTGAAAAAACCATTAATAAAAAGGTAGACAATTATTGTAGATAACACCTTCTAAATGACTTTAACTTTGTGTCATAGTGCTTTGTTTAACATAGAATCTTTAGATTCCGATCCATATGAAAGACAATACCAAACACTTTTTCACATAAAAAAGCCGCTCAAAATGAGCGGCTTTTCAAATTACGCGTTCGCAACTTGCTTTTTATCTTGGTCGTCTCGTTTGATTACAAATTGTAGAACGAGTAGTGCGATGAAGAGACCTAGGCCGTAAAGGTCTGTAGATCCTTCAGGGTAGATCAGCATAATACCAGCAGCTACGCCAGCGATACGTTCGATGGCATGCGTTCTTCTGTACCAGTACCCGATCATACCTGCACCGATACTGATCATACCAGTTAGTGATGTGAACAGTACCCACAGAAGTTCTTGCCACGTTGTATCGATCATCATGAGCTCCGGCGATAGCACGAAAATGTATGGAATGATAAACGCGGCGATGGCGAGTTTGGCTGAATTGACCCCGGTTCGGAGCGGCTCACCCCCAGATACACCAGCTGCAGCAAAGGCCGCAAGTGCTACTGGTGGCGTAATATCAGCTACGATACCAAAGTAGAATACAAACATATGAGCAGATAGTTCAGGCACAGATAGCACAATTAGTGCTGGTGCCGCTATCGTTGAGGTAATAACATAGTTCGCTGTTGTCGGTGATCCCATCCCAAGGATGAGTGATGCGATCATCGTAAAGAACAGCGTGAGCAATATGTTTTCACCAGATAGTGAAACTAGGCTGTTTGCAAGCTTCAACCCAAGTCCTGTTAACGTTACAACACCGACGATCATACCTGCGGCTGCCGTTGCAGCTGCTACACCGAGTGCGGTACGTGCACCGTTTGCTAGCGCGTCGATGAAGTCACCGATTCCCATTCTCGTTTCTTTGTTGATCGCACCAACAATGATTGACGTTAAAATCGCATAAAGCGCGGCTCTTGTAACAGACGTACCTGACATCAAGAAGAAAATAACAGCTGCGATTGGAAGCAGTAGGTAGATTTTCATCAATACTTGCTTACGATCTGGCATTTCATCTTCTGTAAGACCACGTAGTCCGATACGCTTCGCTTCAAAGTGGGTCATGATCCAAATTCCTGTAAAATAAAGAGCTGCTGGGATTGCTGCTGCTTTTGCAATTTCCCAGTACGTGATGCCCCCTCCAATGAATTCGACCATTAGGAAGGCTGCGGCACCCATGATCGGTGGCATGAGCTGTCCACCAGTCGAAGCGGCCGCTTCAACACCACCAGCGAATTCCTTTTTGTAACCGAGACGTTTCATCATCGGAATTGTGAAGGAACCTGATGTCACAACGTTCGCAACCGAGCTTCCACTGATCGTTCCCTGTAGTGCACTAGAGAAGATCGCAACTTTTGCAGGTCCACCGACTCTTTTTCCTGCAATCACGAGCGCAAGGTCATTGAAGTACTGCCCCACGCCAGTTTTGACGAGAAAAGCTCCGAATAGGAGGAAGAGGAAGATGAACGTTGCCGAAACGCCTAGTGGCGTTCCGAGTATCCCCTCTGTTGTAAAATACATCGAGCGGATAATACGATCGATGCTCAGTCCTCTATGCTGTAAGAACCCAGGCATATATGGTCCTAAATAAGCATAAAGAAGGAAGATCGATGTAATGATGGTGATTGGCAGTCCCACGACACGTCTCGTTGCCTCAAGGACGAGAACGATTGCTAAAAATCCAACGATTAAATCAAGCGTCGTCAAACGACCAACACGAAAAACAAGTTCTTCGAAATTGAGCGGCCAGTACATACCGACATAAACACCGACGAGCGCAAGCAGTCCATCATACCAGGCTACTTGAAACCTTCTTTTCTTATCCTTAAGACGCTTCTTTGAAGCAGGAAACAATAAGAAGATCAGACCAAGTGCAAAAGCTAAGTGGATGGAACGCTGCAGTTGAGCGGTAAAAACTCCAAATATTGCAGTATACAATTGGAATACAGAGAATCCAACGAGTCCAATAACTGAAATCCACCCTAGAACGCCGGTAAGCGTACGGTGTCCTGCTTCTGGGTCGAATTTCGCCATTAAGTCCCTGGATTGTTCTTCTGTAAATTCTTCGTTTTCTTCACGATCTATTGGTTTATCTTTTTCTTTGTCTTTGTCACTCAAGCAAATTAACTCCTTTCATCCACTTCCACAAACTTATTGTTCCCGATTCCATGTGAAGCCATGAGCCAGGTTCAATAACCTTGCTAAGCTTCACTTCTTGATCTTCCACAAGAAGCGTATGATCTGCTACGACCTTACCCGTACGCAAGTCGATCGAAGGAAGTTCACGATTCATGTCTTTAATTTTGTAACCCTCTTCGTCTTGAATAAACCGCTCTCCTTCACCCGCATTCGCCGGCATTCCAACTGCAAAGTTTTCATATGAAAGTTCATATTGAACAATCGTACCGTCCTCTGAAATGTAGTAAGACTCTAAGACGGGTGTGCGGTGTACAGAGTGCGTGTAGCGGATATCAAAATCTTCCGGGGCAGAATCGATCGGAACATAAGCTAGAAACTTACCTGTCTTTCCATTCTCAAGGCCCATCACGGTAAAAAAGGGGTACGTAAAAACAACCATAATCAGAACGATCGCCAAGCCTGTGTGAAACAGAAACTGTCTGGTTGAGGTTGATAGTATCATTGTAAGAAGACGCAGGCTGCTAGCAGCCTGCGTCCATCACATCCTTTTTTATAGATTATAAAGAAGCTTACTCGCTTTTGACTCCTTTTTCATCAAAATACTTCTTTGCACCTGGGTGAAGATCGATTCCTACACCGTTAAGTGCACTATCAGCTGTGATGAATTCACCTTTAGCATGTGTAATTTTATCTGCATTGTCGAAAATAGCTTTCGTCATGTTGTAAACATACTCTTCATCAAGGTCAGAACGAGCAACAAGCATTGCAAGTACTGCAACAGTCGTTGTATCTTCTTCAAGTCCATAAGTACCGCTCTTGATTGTGTCTTCTGCATAATAAGGGTACTTCTCGATCAACTTATCGATCATTTCTTGCTCGATCGGTAGTACGTTAACAGGTTTCACTGCAGACAACCCTTCTACTGCACCAGTTGGCGTTCCAGAAGTAATGAATGCTGCATCGATGTTACCATCTTGGATTCCTTCAGTAGACTCATCGAATGCAAGGTGCTGTGCATCGATGTCGTCCATCGTGATGCCATGAACTTCAAGAACTTGCTCAGCGTTTGCATATGTTCCACTTCCAGGTGCTCCAACAGAAACCTTCTTACCTTTAAGATCTTCGATTGAAGCGATTCCACTTTCCTTCAGTGTTACAACTTGAATCGTTTCAGGATAAAGCGTTCCGATAGCTTGTACATTATCAACTTTTCCATCTTCAAACATAAGCTCGCCCTTTGTCGCATAAGCAGCGATGTCTGTTTGAGTGAACGCAACATCTGCATCTCCGCTCTGAAGTGTCTGCATGTTTTCTACAGATGCACCTGAAGACTGTGCGTTAGCACTTTCAATGTCTGTGTTGTCTTGGATAGATGTGGCGATTTCTCCACCAAGCGGGAAGTATGTACCACCAGTACCACCAGTTAGTAGGCTTAATTCTTTAGGCGATCCACTAGCTCCATCGCCACCTCCAGATCCACATGCTCCAAGAATCATGGAGATCGATAATAATGCTACGAACAAACTGAATACTTTTTTCTTCGCCATTCATTTGTCCCCCTTTTGAAATTTTAGACACATTCCGAAAATAATTGTAACACATTTCTTTTGATTTTAATACAGTAAGGTGGTACAGAAGCCTTATATTCTACTGTTGTAAAACACTGGAAGCGCTTTATGATAGACTTTTTTGGATTTTACAAAAATTTTATTTCCCAACGTTTTAACTCGGGCTCTTTCTGAAACGTATTCGAGTTATAAATGAACGTCCACGGCATCGCACAACGTGGTGGAACGACGAGAGATGAATGTGAGAAAGTATGTACAGCGACCAATTCACCTCTCTCACGATAGTGAAGAATTGTGTCATTCAGCTTCCATTCACAATCGTGGCCGTTCAAGACTAGGACGGTTGCAAGAAGTGATCCACGATGATTGATGGCGATTCGTACTGGTGCGAACGCTACCGTATGTAACTTGATCGGATACTGCTTGTATATTTCATAGAAAAGCATTCGATCTTTCTCGGAAATCGTTCTCTCCCATTTCTCCTCAAACTTCAGCGTCATGATGACGACTCCTTCTGTAGTGACGTAATTCTTTTTGCTCTAGCATATAGAGATCATCGAGTACATCGTTGAGAGATAGAAGTTCGAAGATGATGATCATCTTATCATCAAAATGATGACGGGAAGTTGATGAGATCGTTCTTGTATCATCGAGCTCATGAAAAAGCTGATCAAGCTTTTCTATTTTCAAAAGGTGTTCTTCCCCGATCTGATTCGTTGGATCATGGAAGGCTTTTGAGATCGAACATCCTGCATCGATGATCGTTTCATAGTCACCTTCATCAAACCCTTTTTTTGTATCGACGAAAAGCATGTTTCCAAGGTGATAGAGGATTTTCTGCATATATTCGAGCTTTTTCAGGATGACGGAAAAACTTCTCACCTCCTGCATGCTGTGGCGGCGATACTTCCATTCTTCCCTCTGGTATTCAATCAATTGATACGTTCGCTGAAGTTCGCGGCTCACGCGTTGGTACACCATGTTTTGCTTTCGTGCGTGTGGAAGGTCTTTCATAATTTGATCAAGAAGATCGCCGGCACTGTGATACAGCCCTTCAACGCTCTGGTTGATCATCGAGTGAAATTTTGGAGGCATAACAAAATAGTTTACCGCAGTGGACACGACAATCCCGATCAACGTTGTACTGAGTCTCAGTACGAAGGTCGTCATATGATCCCCCGTCGCATCTGGAATCATCGCAACGGCGGTAAGTGTTGCTACGAGCATGCCCGAATCGAGATGTAGTTTGTGACATGCGATGAGTGTAAGTGTTGCTGCTAGTGCATAAGTAAAAGGAGATTGGTGGAGGAACGACTCAAAGATCATCGCAAAGCCTGCGCCGATCGCCGCTGCTGGGAATCGTACGATTCCTTTTTTTATCGAGTCAGAAGCGGTGGGCTCAACCGTTACGATCGCTGTGATAACAGCAAAAAGAACAGGCAATCCAAGTGCATCGCAAATCCATGCCGTAATGAACGCGGCAAGGCCCGTTTTTAAGATTCGTCCTCCTACAAATTTGAATAATTTTTGTTTTAAATCCATCGTTAATCAGTCCATTTCTGTCCCTTCATTATATCTTACATAAGAGTTTACATAAACTAGATCTGCACATACAGTAGGCTTATAAAGCGGAAAGGGGTAAACGCAGATGACGTTATTCATTGGAATCGACTTGTCAGGACCTTCCAACACGAAAGATACTTCTATAGCTATTTTTAAAGAAGTTCAGAAAGAGCTACATATACAAGAATTACTAGAAGGCGCTTCTGACATGGACATTTATAACCGTTTGATTAGTGAAGAAGAAGAAATGGTGATTGGAATTGATGCACCGCTCTCTTATCAACCTGGTGGAGGCGACCGCCCAGGTGATCAAGCACTCAGGAAGCGGATTAAAGAAGTAGGAATGAGAAGCGGATCTATAATGACACCTACAATGACCCGGATGGTTTATCTGACATTAAGAGGGATATCATTATCAAGAGGACTATCGACCACCCACGCTTCTATTATAGAAGTTCATCCTGGTGCAGCCATTGGATTGAGACATGTTGATTTAAACTCTGTATTAACCTATAAATCTAATGATGCAGCAAAGCGAAAGGTCAACGTTTTTTTAGAAAACGAACGTGTAGTAGGAATTCCTGAAAGAGCAATACAATCCACTCATTCATTCGATGCCTGCTTAGCAGCATATTCAGCCTGGAAATGGAAAAATGATGAAGCCGTGTTTTCGTGTCCGGCACATCCTCCTTTCCACCCTTTTGAATTTGTATGTTAAAAAACGAACAAAACTCTTAATCTATTTTTTATGTATATATTCTACTTTTCTGGACAAGCTAGCAAATAAGCTATTATTAAGGAGGAAGTAGAATGAGTAAGGAAGCTTTGTTACCGATCGTTCCTTTTGAAACGTATTTGGAGAAGACGCAACATGGTACTGAGGTACAATACGAATATGAAAAGTATGAACTTTTATCTGGCAATCACGAAGGAGTAGCAACGTATTTTCTCATTGATTATCATACTGGATTAACCTATCACGTAGATTCTGAAACGGCTGGTTATTTTATTAAACTATACGCCTCTCGTAATGAGCAAATGTTGTTAGAAGAAATGACTTCACGTATTACCCCCACTACAAATCACTCATATATTTAAAAGACCCTGCATATGAGCAGGGCCTTTTTCTTAATTTCTTAACAAGCCATATTCTTTTAATATACTGACAGTTATTTCTTTTGCTTTAGAACCTGTTCCATCAATTTTTGTGACAAAAACGTATGCTTTTCCTTCTGATTCAATATACCCTACATACCATCCTAGACCAAAATCAGTAAGACGAGTACCTGTTTTCCCGTAGAGAGTATAGGAATCTTTCTCTTCTTGAATCATCATTCTTTTTACTATTTTCATAGTTCTTTCATCTAGAGGAAGTTCCTCTTTATACAGTCTTTCAATAAAATACGCTTGTTCCACAGGAGTGATTTTTAATGAACTATTTAACCAAAAATGATCGATCCCTCCGCTACTATCACTATTTCCATATGCTAGCTTATCAAGCCAACCCTTCATCCTCTCAGAGCCGATATCTCGAGCTACTTCTTGGTAGTACCAGATGGCCGAATCTCTCATTGCGGAACCTAGCGTATGGTCCTGATTCCAGCTGTCAAACTCTCTTTCAATTCCATCCCAGCGCTTTATATCATACTCGTCTTTTACAACTTCTAACTGGAGACCTATGAGTGCATTTGCGATTTTGAATGTAGATTCCGGGGTGTCTTGAATGTCGGCAAGTTTTTCATTATATACATAAGATTTTTCACTCTTTATATCTCTTAAAATAAATACTCCTTCATAGTCTGTAAAAAACTCACTCACATCCATTTGCTTCATATTGGGAGGCTTGTTGGGTGTATCATGACGTGCAATGACAGAAGGACATACTGACCCAGCAATAACGACAAACGCAAACATGCATAGCAACACCTTTTTCATAAAACACCTCGCAAATTTTTTATTCAAAGTAAGTATACTTGTAGCAGGGTTTGATTGGATGCTAATAAAGTCCTTATTATATGTGGGAGAATGGGCTCAAAATGGTGGAATAAAAAAACGCTGCGCTTAGTTGCGCAGCGTTTCCTGAAACACTTTAGGAACGATGTCTCGGAAGACCATGTATATCAAACTAATGAAAAACGCTGTGATTGCCATTGCAAACGAAGGAAACACATCCCATTCTCTGTCCATGCCCCAACCGCTGAGCATCGCTCCTGAAAACGTTCCAATCATATAGCAAAACGGAATCCACCATTTCATTTTGATATCACCTCATAGGTGATATACCCGCATCCGACAAAAATTGAACCTCAATCAGAGCATTCCTTCGACATCTTTCTTCAATTCTTGTGGCTGTGTTTCTGGGGAATACCGTTTAACAACGTTTCCACTCTTATCGACAAGAAACTTTGTGAAATTCCAAGGAATGTCGCCGTGTTCGACTTTAGGTGCCTCGTGTGTTAAATACTTGTACAGCGGGTGAGCATCGTCACCGTTCACATCGATTTTTGAGAACATAGGGAAATCAATGCCATAGTTAAGCGAGCAAAACGATTGGATCTCTTCTTCAGAACCAGGTTCTTGACTACCAAACTGATTACATGGAAAGCCTAGAATTTCAAAAGGTTGTTCTTCTAATGTTCGATAGAGCTCTTGAAGGCCTTCGTACTGAGGTGTTAAGCCGCATTTACTAGCCGTATTTACAATGAGAAGAACCTTCCCTTCATATTCTGATAGCTGAACATCGTTGCCTTCGATCGTTTTTACCGTAAATGAATGTACAGTCATCTTACCCCTCCTATTGGTTTCCCTCTACACATACCATAAATTTGAGAGATTCACCAACGATCAGCGTGCTCTTGCAATAATTCCGTTATGAACTTTGATATAGCCGTTCCTTAAGATCTCGAATCCATTTTCGTAAGCGTATAGTCCCATCTGACGAATGTCCATCAATTCACGATACGTGTGGTTCATAATATCCGCCATAATGTGATAGTAGATTCTCGATTTCACTTGATTTCGTGGAGTCGTCATGATGACATAGCCGCTTGGCTTCACAAATTTCCTATGCCATTCTAAGATGTCCGGCTTAAATTCGTCAGGAACGTGCTCTAGTAATCCAACACTTAACACAATATCAAACTCGTTTTGAAAATCGAGGTCACGAATATCTTTTACTAGATACGTAATGTTCATCTCGTCTTTGTACCAGACTTTCGTTGCGCCTGTTTGTGGATTCGTTCCAAGAAAAGGGTACGTGTCTGGAAATTTGCCGAAACGATCGGTTTTACAAAACGCATCATAATCCACCATCACGACTTCTCCTCCAGGATACATCGCATGAAGCTGCATCGCTTCGTACCCTTCAGCTGCCCCTAGAAATAGAATCCGCGGTTTTGACACATCCAATCCTTCAAACAACGCCCGCTTTCCTCTTGGATCCCAGATGCCGTCTTCGATTCGATGAACGTAATTCCATAGTGATAGTCGAATCATCTCGCCGAGCCCGTGCTTTACATCCTGCATTCGAAAACCTTTGAAACTATCTTTCAACTCTGCTTTGAGCCTGTACTGTTCTGCAGGGACATCTTGCATGAACAAACTGTGGAAGGAACGGTTAAAATGCTCCCAGGAGGTTTTAACAGGCATCGTCGTATCGTTTCTGTGTTCCCACTCCACACGATCCTTTGCAAGCTTCTTAACTTCGAACGGCCTTCCTACTTCTTTCCAGGACAGCTGTGACCAGTCGCTCACACCGGCATTGTGAAAGAGATCGCGTTTTTCATCACTACCTCTTCTGAGGTCAACACGATAATGTGGCAAAAGCGCAGTGTACTCAAGGTCCTGTTCCGTAAACGGATGTTCCCTCGTTACAGAAGCGATTTCCAAAACTGTCACTCCTCTTTTTTTATGACTCTTTTCTAAAAGATTGTTGCAATGAGGAACCACACTTAGTTGATGGGAGCGCAAATCAACCACTCCTCTTATAGCAGCAAAGTTTACGAAAAGAGCCATTTTTATTTATCATCTCACGGAGTTTCACTCGCTTCAACTATTATTCTGAATAATCAGACGTTTAAAACTGATTATTTTTGATCAAGAGGTGCTATAATTGTAGTGATTAATTTTACAGGAGTTGGAAAGATGAACGTTGTTGTTAGTACGCTGAATGCCAAATATATTCATACATGTCTTGCTCTACGCTACCTGAAAGCTTCTGCCGCACCGGAATTCGTTGTAAAGATGGCTGAGTATACGATCAAAGACCCCGTTATGAATATTGTTAGTGACCTTCACTCCATGAAGCCCGATGTCCTCGGGTTCAGCTGTTATATATGGAATATTGAAGAAACGCTCCCAGTAATCGAGATGCTGAAAAAAGTGAACCCTTCTCTTAAGATCGTACTTGGCGGTCCTGAAGTTTCGTATGATGTATACGATTGGCTCGATCGGATCCCTGAGGTGGATTACATCGTCATGGGAGAAGGGGAAGCTACGTTTAAAGAGCTTCTAAAGCGTATTGAAGCTGGTGAGTCAGTGGACGACGTGAAAGGCATCGCTTTTCGAAAAGATGGAAAGAATCATATCACCCCTCCTGCTGTGAAGCTTTCGTTGAGTGATATCCCTTCCCCTTTTCGCTTTGAAGAGGACCGCGCAGAATTAGGACGGCGTGTAACGTATGTAGAGACGAGTCGAGGGTGCCCTTATTCCTGTCAGTTTTGCTTGTCCTCCATTGAAGTGGGTGTTCGGTATTTTCCAGTCGAGCGCATGAAAGATGAACTTCTTTACTTGATGGATAATGGAGCAAAAACGATTAAGTTTGTTGACAGAACGTTTAACATCCGAAGAAATTACGCGATCGATCTGTTTCAATTCCTTATCGACCATCACCGACCTGGGTGCGTTTTTCAGTTTGAAATTACGGCAGACATCATGCGACCTGAAGTGTTGGAATTTCTTAACCGTGAAGCACCTCCTGGCCTGTTTCGTTTTGAAATCGGCATTCAATCTACGAACGATGCGACGAATGAGCTCGTGATGCGAAAGCAAAACTTCGAAAAGCTTGCGAGAACCATTACGATGGTCAAAGACGGCGGAAAGATCGATCAACACCTGGATTTAATCGCTGGACTCCCTGAGGAAGATTACAACTCGTTTCGTAAAACGTTCAACGATGTCTTTGCGTTTCGACCAGAAGAGCTACAGCTTGGTTTTCTAAAGATGTTAAGAGGCACCGGGGTTCGGATTAATGCTGCAAACCATGGTTACCTCTACATGGACCACTCTCCGTATGAAATACTAGGGAACAATGTGCTGTCCTTTGATGACATCATCCGAATTAAGCAGGTTGAAGATGTGTTAGAAAAGTACTGGAATGATCATCGCATGGATCGTACGATCGAGTACCTTGTCACAGAGGTTTTCGATTCTCCGTTCGACTTTTTCCAGGAGTTTGGAAGCTACTGGGAAGAAAACGGATGGTCTCGGATCGGTCATCAGCTTGAAGATCTGTTTAAAAGACTTGCGACTTTCCTTAGGAGCCGAGCACCTGAACAAATCGATCAGATCATTGCTCTTATGAAGATCGATTACTTAACGAACGCTAAAACGAAACCACGAACGGTTTGGTGGGAAAATCGTCTTGAGAAAGCAACTCAGCTATCTCTTCTTCATACACTTGCAGATACGCCTCATATACTTGGGGAAAGGTTCAAATCGTTGAGCCTTACACAGAGAGAACTTCAAAAGCATACGATCGTCGATACGATGATAAATAACGGTGAAAAGGAGCTTCTTGTTGTTTACTATGATCCGAAAACCTCAAGAAGTGAACTCTTTCAGTCATCTCTTCCATCTCAGCACTCTGTTTCATAATCGGAACTAGCATTTCGTACGTTACGAAATGCTTTTTTTGTTGCCGTTCTGTCGACATTCTTCGAGCATATGTGAGTGGTGCCTGTCACCTGTCATTTAAAGGATTATGTTGTTAGGGGACGAATTAATTAAGTAAACCTTGTCGGGGCTCAGTCCGACACGATGGAGGGATAAGATGTCACTAGTAGATTTGGATGCCGTTTCCCTGTCAAAGAAGATTGCAAGTAGAGAAGTTTCGTCTTCTCAAGTTGTCAAAACGTATATCGACCAGCTTAAATCGATCAACCCTACTCTGAACTGTCTGGTTGAAGACCGTTTTGATAAGGCGCTCGAAGAAGCCAAACTTGCTGATTATACTCTTGCAACTAAAAAGGCAGAAGGTCGTTTGTTCGGTGTTCCGATCAGTGTGAAGGAATGCTTTCACGTGGAGGGGATGTACACAACCGGAGGACTTAGCTATCGTACAACACATCGTGAAAAGCAAGATGCCCACGTTGTGAAACGCTTAAAGGACGAGGGTGCGATCATTTTAGGTAAATCGAATACTCCGCAACTTTGTTTTTGTCAGGAGACGGATAATAAACACTATGGAAGGACAAACAATCCCTGGGACATCTCTCGAACGGCTGGGGGATCAAGTGGTGGCGAGGCAAGCTTGATCGCTGCAGGAGGTGCAGCTGTTGGAATCGGATCAGATATCGGAGGATCAATTCGGATACCTGCTCATTTTAATGGTGTCATAGGGTTCAAGTCTGGTAATCGCCAAGTATCCCACGAAGGAACCTTTCCTTTCGTTCACATTCGTGAACAGGAGCGGATGCTTGGGATTGGGGCGATAAGTAAATCCGTTAGAGATGCACGATTGATCAACCAGATCATCACAGATGAACATTCGGAAACATCTTGCTTGGATGAATTTAAACTCGTTTTCCCAACTCCTCATCACCGTATTCCGATTAACCGTGAGACGTTTCAGCTTCTCTCGAGTATTCGTGATACATTTACAGAAGAAATCGACACCGAGCAGAATAACCCTCCATTCTTTAATGAAGCAGCACTTCTTTGGCAACAGATCATGTCGATCGACGGTGGCGCATCTCTTGCTAAACTTATGAGTGAAGATGGAAGCGCCGTACCGATTGCAGAATACATGAAGGAGAAGTTTTTCAAAACCTCTTCTGTTCATTCCTACTTATCGTGGGCATTAATCGGAGCAAAACTCTTTAAGCCGAATCGAAAACAGACGGACAACATCATCATGATGATCACCCGTGGTGAGGATCTCATTCAAGAGTATTTAGATAGACGCATACTAGTATTGCCGGTCTATCATACACCTGCTCCGCTGCATGGTGAACTATACCAAGAAATCTTCTCGATCAGAAGAACATTCTTAAACTATATGCCCTACGTTGCATACGCAAACGTATGGGGACTCCCCTCGCTCGTGGTCCCGATCGGAACGAGTAAAGAAGAAGGTTTACCAATCGGTGTTCAGCTTGTTAGTCGAAATGGAAACGAAGAAGCACTTTTTCAAATGGGAGAGAAACTTGAAGAGAAGTTTGGAGGATACAGAAGGTGTGATGCGTTCGATCAGCATTTGAATGAAGAAGCTGAAGCAGAACTCGTTTAATAGCTTACTAAGAGAGAGAAGGAATACTGTTGTCTACTTCCCAACAAAAAAAGTCGTATGTGGCGATCGCAATTGCGGTTGCTTTTATTTCAACATCAGCGGTTATGGTTAAGCTAACGTCCGCTCCTGCCTCGATCATCGCGATGTACCGCCTGATCTTTGCGACTTGCTTGATGGTGCCTCTCGTAATCTTCCGGTACCGAGGCGATTTCAAACGAGTTAGCAAAAGAGACTGGGGTTTTGGAACCCTTGCAGGCATTAGCCTCGCTTTTCATTTTATACTTTGGTTCGAGTCACTCAACTACACTTCCGTTGCAAGTTCTGTTGTACTCGTAACGCTTCAGCCATTATTTGCTTTTATCGGTACTTATCTATTTTTTAAAGAAAAACTATCTTGGCCTGCAATTGTTGGTGGAATGACCGCCATTGCAGGTTCTATTGTGATTAGCTGGGGAGATTTCAGAGTGAGCGGCATCGCCCTTTTCGGCGACATGCTTGCCCTCACTGCTTGTGCGATGGTGACGGGTTATTTGTTATTCGGTCAAAACGTTCGGAAACGTCTCGACCTTATCCCTTATACATTCATCGTATATGGAATTGCGGCGATCACACTCATCCTCTATAATGCTGTACTCACGTACCCCTTCATCGGTTACGCAGGATCAGATTGGATGATGTTTGTTCTTTTAGCGGTCTTTCCTACTTTACTAGGACATTCACTATTAAACTGGTCAGTGAAATGGGTCAGTGTTAACGTTATCGCCATGAGCATTCTATTTGAGCCCATCGGAGCTAGCATTCTTGCATATCTCCTGCTCGGCGAGACACTGCACCTCCTGCAGTGGGTAGGAGGCGGGATCATTTTGACTGGACTCTTCATATTCACAAGAACGTATCAGCGAGAGGTCCTATATGATGAGCACACAGTTCGACAGAGTTCAACATAAACCGGGTGGTACCTGTCACTTCATCTTAGGGCATGTTTTGCAGCAGCGGCCGTCATCTGACGCTTGATCGAAAAGACAGCAGGTTCTTCGAAAGCGTTGTTTGCCGTTCGCTGTTTCTTCTTTTTCTGTGTGATATTGAATGAATGGATTCACGCCACACGTAAAGCTTGTGCACTGAAACTCTTTTAGTAGATAGTGAAAATCTTCTTGGATCCTAGCTAGTTGTTCTTCGTCCGCATCCTTCTGAAGCTCCGTTTCATACAACCAAAATAAATAAATCGCAGCATTTTCCCATAGAATCGTAGGTGAAAGTTTTGTAGATCCTACGATGGTCTCGATAAGTGGAGCAAGGTTTTTATTGATCAACTCATCAGCAAGTTTTGCTCTCATCTCGCTTCTCGTTGCTGATTTACTCATCGTGTCTTTCGGCAGAACAAAGTTCATCATCCATGGTGTCGTACTTGTATCGACGTTGTACTTAAGCATTTCTGGCCCAGCGACAATAGGCTTATTCCATTTCGTGAACGAATACAAGAAAGGGACGAGAAGCATGAATGCATATCGCTTTACAAACTGCGATCCTGCGACGATCAAGGAAGGAAAGTGGCCTTCATCTACAAGTTTCTGAAGGAAACGTTTCAGATGATCTGCATCTAGTAGATCTTTCACTTCTCCGAGTTGACCGGTAGCTGAAGGGTCCATTCCAACATGTAGTCTTAGCTTCTCAAGTATCGCCTTTTCTTCATTACTAAACGTTTGCGGTTTGGCTAGCATGAATGTTTCTCCCCTTTCCATGTGGTACACATAATGGCGTCCCAAAGAGCGGATCCTCTAGTATGTTGCAGTCCAGTCCGAATACATCCTTCACAAGGTCGACTGATATAATATCCTCAGGTTTTCCTTGGTCATAAATCCCTTTATCTTTCACTGCGATAATGTGGTCTGCATACCTGCACGCAAGGTTCAAGTCATGCAGAACCATAACGATCGTACGGTTATCGCGTCTGTTTAATTCAAACAAGAGATCCAGCACTTCGACCTGATGAGCAAGGTCGAGGTACGTTGTTGGTTCATCTAACAGAATAATATTTGTATCCTGAGCGAGTGTCAGCGCGATCCACGCTCGCTGTCGCTGTCCGCCTGACAGAGAATCAACGCTACGCTCTGCTAATTCTTCAAGATTCGTAGACTTTAATGCTCTCTGGACGGCTTCCTC
Organism: Anaerobacillus sp. ABR4_321; assembly: GCF_056158505.1. Lineage (NCBI taxonomy): Bacteria > Bacillati > Bacillota > Bacilli > Caryophanales > Bacillaceae > Anaerobacillus > Anaerobacillus sp. ABR4_321. Next base: position 776,315 of record NZ_JBSWTK010000001.1, on the reverse strand, counting down.
ATCTTCTTCCTTCCACTGATTCAACCAGCTTTGATATGGATAGCGCCCTTGCTTGACGAGTTGAAGCACAGTAAGACCTTCAGGTGCAACCGGACCTTGAGGAAGAATAGCCATCTTACGTGCGATCTCTTTCGTATGCATGCTTGAAATTGCTTCTCCATCAAGCACAACTCCACCAGAATGTGGTTTTAAGAGACGCGCTAAACTTCTCAGTAGCGTTGATTTCCCACATCCGTTCGCACCGATCAATACACTCAGTTCCCCTTCAGGAATAAGCAAATTCAGATCTTCTATAACGGTATGTTCACCGTATCCCAATGTAAGGTCTTTTGTCTGCAAAGCATACATGGCTTTCACCTCGTCAATTTATAAGTTTCTAGAGCGATAGAGTAAGTAAACAAAGTAAGGGGCTCCGATCGCTGCTGTAAACACACCCGCTGGAACTTCTAGAGGTGAAAACAGCGTCCTACCGATCAAATCCGCAATGATGACAAGCATACTTCCTACCAGTGCTGAGGCAGGAACGAGGACACCAAAGGACGCCCCGACTAGTTTTCTTGCAATGTGTGGTGCCATCAAGCCAACAAAGCCGATTCCTCCTGCAAATGCGACTGCACCACCAGCAAGCCCAGTACTGATGAACAAAAGAACGATTCGGTCTCTCATGAGAATGGCCCCTGCGCCTTTTGCGACATCGTCACCTAGCTCCTGGAGGTTAACGCGCCTTGAATACACCATCAACACGAGTAGTAATATCGCGACCCATGGGAGAAGAGTGAGAACATCCTTCCCATTCGTCCCATGAACACTCCCTGTAATCCATATATTTGCATCTGAGGCTCTGTAAATAGGTCCAACAATCATGAGAAGCGTCGTGAGTGCTTGAAGAACGGCGGCAAGCCCTATTCCGATCAACACAAGCCTGATTGGAGAGATCCCATTTTTATATGAGAGAACGAACACGAGAAATCCAGTTGCGATTGCACCAATGAATGAAGCAAGAGGCAGCCATTGGATACTGACAGTAAGGGCGTTTGCTCGATCGCTAAAAATCGTCAAGAATCCAATCGTTGCAAGAGCTCCTCCCCATGTGATCCCTAGTATGTCTGGTGAAGCGAGCGGGTTTCGTATCATCCCTTGCAGAATGGCTCCAGAAACAGCTAACGCTCCACCTGCAAGGATCGCCATGGCTACTCTTGAAAAACGAAACTGTTTTACTACGAGTTCATTCATCTCAGTTCCATATCCAAAAAGCGCTTTTCCAACTTCGACAGGCGTCATAAAGATCTCACCGACTCCTATACTGATCAGCCCTGCCAAGATAACAAATAAACCGAGGATGAATGTCATCCACACTGCTCTTCGATCGATTAAATATGAAAATAATTTCGTTCTGAAGGAAGCATATTTCATCATAGCTTTGTAAACTCCCTTCGAGCGATATAGATAAAGAACGGAGCTCCGATGACAGCGGTCAGCACCCCAACAGGTGCCTCTAGTGGCATGATGACATACCGTGCTGCAATATCTGCTAGTAACAGGAGAACTGCCCCAAAGATAGCGCTGTATGGAATCACCCAGCGATAGTCAAAACCTACAACATAGCGCGCTAGATGGGGTACGACGATTCCGATCAAGCTGATAGGACCCGCGATCGCAACCGATCCTCCTGCAAGCAAGACGATAAAGATGGCTGCCATCACTTTAACAAGAATGGTTCGCTGTCCAAGCCCAACCGCAACATCTTCTCCCATAACGAGTGTGTTGATTTTTGAACTGATCAGGATGGAGCCGATCAAGCCGATACAGATGTAAGGCAAAACCGAAATTAGAATGGAAAGACTACGTCCTTCAACAGATCCAGCTAACCAAAAAAGAACGTCTTCTAGCGCTTTCTCGTTCAGTACGAGCATCCCCTGTGTTAGAGAAGAGAACATCGCAGCGATCGCTGCCCCAGCGAGCGTTAGCTTCATTGGAGTAAGACCTTCTCTTCCTAATGATCCAAGCGCATACACGATGACTGAAGCAACCGCTGCTCCTAAAAATGCTAGCCAGCTAAACACTGTGAGTGAGGACACAGAAAAAAACGTCACTGCAATGACGATCATAAAGCTCGCTCCTGCATTCACACCTAGTATTGAAGGAGATGCAAGAGGGTTTCGTGTGATCGCCTGCATCAGTGCACCAGCTACCCCAAGACTAGCTCCTACCGTCGCTCCTATAAAAGCTCGTGGCACGCGGTTTTCTCTTATAATGATATGTTCATTACTTCCATCAAATTTAGTGAATGACTTCCAGGCCGTTTCCCAGGAAATGCTCGTTAGACCGTAGACAACGCTCATCGCCATCAAGATCATTACGATAATTACTCCAAAAGCAATTCCCAGCCACCTTAACGTCATAGGTTTTATGCTAGTCATTTTATTAGTCCCTTTCTAAACCTTCCAAATTAAGTGTAGAAAAAGTTTGAAAGCGTGTCAATGATTTTGAGAATCACTATCAATTAAATGTTGACACATGTTTGACAATTAAGTATCATAAACATCGTAAATGAAAATGATTATCAATTCTACATAAGGGGGGTACAAGCTATGCTTAAAAAAGGATGGATGATTACGTTACTAGCAGTCATGATGATCCTTGCAGCTTGTGGAACTAACGGAGGAAATACAAATAACCAGGAATCAACAGGAGATGACTCTTCTGAAAGCTCAGAAACTCGTACAGTGGAACACGCAATGGGTGAAACCGAAGTGCCTGCTGAACCAGAGAAAGTCGTTATTCTAACAAATGAAGGGACAGAAGCTCTTCTTGCACTAGGTGTAACACCAGTTGGTGCCGTTCAATCTTGGTTAGGGGATCCTTGGTACGAACATATCTCTGAAGATATGAAAGACGTCGAAGTAGTTGGAACAGAAAGTGAAGTTAACCTTGAAGCAATCGCTGCTCTTAAACCTGATCTCATCATCGGTAACAAGCTACGTCAAGAAGCTGTTTATGATCAACTAAGCTCAATCGCTCCTACTGTTTTCTCTGAAACGTTGAAAGGCGACTGGCAAGAAAATTTTAACTTCTATTCAAAAGCAATGAACATGGAAGACAAAGGGAAAGAAGTTATGAACGCTTATAATGAGCGTATCGATTCAATGAGCTCTGATCTTGGTGAGCAACTAGACAAAAAAGTCTCTGTTGTTCGTTTCCTTGCAGGAACAACAAGAATCTACTATAAAGATTCATTCTCAGGTGTAATTCTAGAACAGCTAGGCTTTGATCGACCTGAATCACAGCAAAAAGAAGACTTTGCTGAAGAAGTAACAAAAGAACGCATCCCAGAAATGGATGGAGATGTCCTCTTCTACTTCACTTATGAAGCTGGAGATGGTGAAGCTAACTCAACAGAAGAAGAATGGACGAACGATCCATTATGGAACAACCTCGAAGTTGTTAAAGAAGGAAATGTTCATGAAGTGAGCGATGCTATCTGGAACACGTCAGGCGGCGTTATTTCAGCAAACAAAACACTTGATGACATCGAAAAAATTTTCTTGAAGTAATCTAAAACCCGGTCTGTGACCGGGTTTTTCATTTTTTATCAAGCTAGACAACCTTTGACAACCCTCCACAAATTTTTCTTTGCAAATATAGCAAGAAGACAGGTCTATCTCAGGTATAATAGAAGAAAGACTTCAATAGGAGGGGACATACAGATGCCGAATGTTTGGACGCATATCCTGTTCGGAGAAGATGCGATGACGGAATCCGGCCTGTGGAATTCGATCAAATGCCACCTCCCATATTTTCGCCTTGGAGCTCAAGGGCCGGACCCTTTTTTCTATCATAATTTTTGGCCATGGAAAGAAACACCCGTTCAAGAGATCGGTGAGGTTCTTCATAAAAAAGAGTGTGGTCCATTCCTCATCGATATGATCGAATACGGAAGAAATGGAGATGCGCGACTGCAGGCTTATATTCTTGGTTTCGTTACTCATCATATCCTTGACCGCAATACTCATCCTTACATTCATTATCGAGCAGGGCTTGAAGGAAACAAGCACCAACGTCTCGAGATCATCATTGATACACTCTTGATGAAAGAATATAAAGACATCGATACATGGAAAACACCCGTTTACAAAGAAATCGATATCGGTCCTTCGCTTTACACTCCTATCGAACAGATGCTTTCTGAGCTTGTTCAGCGATTTTATCCCGAGAGCGCAGCTCGTATGCCCGCTCGCTACATCGAGCAATCTTATCACGACATGGTCCTTGCACTAAGGCTCTTATTCGATCCATACGGCTGGAAAAACAAAGTGCTGAGGAAACAGGTGTCCTCTTTTTCATATAGGAAAAAAGTGGGCGATGAGGACTATCTAAATGAAGAAGGCAACGAATGGCTCCATCCTTCTGTGAAAGAAGAGAAGTCGAGCGCAACTTTCGAAGAACTTCTTGAACAGGCAACCGATGAGGCGACAACGATTCTCCCTCTCATTCATGACTATTGGCACAACGAGGAAAATTGTACGAGAGATTTAAAGGACCTGATCGGTAACCGCTCCTATGATACTGGGAAGGACTGCACGCTCCCTCTACCACTCAAACACTTTAGCCCGATCGTATAAAAAAACGCCTTTCCCCATTCATTGGGAAAAGGCGTTTTCTATAGGTGTATGCCTTCTTGAACCATCGCTTCCCTCGCTTCTGCTTTCCCTTTGTCGATATTCACCTTATGCAGCAGAATGATCCCTGCTATGAAAAAGAAGACGATCGAGAATATTCCGAGACGACTAGATCCGGTTAGCTGCCCGATAAATGCGAATAAGAAAGGTCCGAATATTGCAGAGAATTTTGCTGAGATTCCGTAAAATCCGTAAAACTCTGCATGACGATGCTCCGGCACCATACTTCCGAAAATGGAACGGCTAAGAGCCTGTGCTCCTCCTTGGACGAACCCAACCATAAAAGCAAGGATATAGAAATGGAGAGCCGTACTCATGAAGTACCCCAGAAAAACGATGACGACATATATCCAAAGTGAGAACAACAGCGCTTTTTTTGGCGTGATCTTCTTCGCCAACCATCCAAAGAAAAACGCACATGGTATCCCGACGAACTGAGTGATCAAAATGGCGGCAATAAGATCATTCGCATTGATTCCAATGTCGCGACCGTAGATCGTTGCCATTTTGATGATTGTCGAAATCCCATCGTTATATAGCCAGAAAGCAATTAAAAAGATTAGGAGATGTTTGTATTGATTGATTTCTTTGAACGTCGTTCCAACCCGTTTGAACCCTATGGTCAAATATGAACCATTTAATTGCGGCTGCGTCTTCTTCTCTTCTTTCACATTCTTGAACATGGGTATGGAAAAGAAAAACCACCACAATCCTACAGTCACAAAAGAGACCTGCGTCGCTACAAGTGTATTCGGTAAAAAGAACCAAGAAGGGTTTAATATCATCAATAGATTAATAAGAAGTAGGATCCCACCACCGATATACCCAAATGCATACCCTCTAGCAGATATCCGATCGATTTCTCCCTCTTTCGCTATTTCAGGTAGGAACGCGTCATAAAAGACGTTGCTCCCAGAAAACCCGATCGTCCCTAAAATGAGTAATAGAGATGCTAAAAGGTACCCACCTTCCCCAACAAACGCCATGAGTATGCTTGAAAGAATACCCATATAAGCAAAGAAGCGGAGAAATTTCTTTTTGGAATTTGAATAGTCAGCGATTGCACCGAGTAATGGAGCTAGAATAGCAACGATCAAGACAGCGATCGATTGAGAGTACCCCCAGTAAGAAGATGCTAGACTTTTGTCTATATTCTTAGCTGCAACATCATAGTAAAATACCGGCAAGACTGCTGCCATCATCGTTGTGGCAAATGCAGAGTTCGCCCAGTCGTACATCATCCAGCTTCGTACTTCCTTATTGTTCATATCGTTCCCTCCATCGGCTAGTTTGGGGTATTCCTAGCTATCTATGATATGAAATGATTAATTACTCTTGTCATGCCCATTTAGTCCGAGTACACTAACGGTAGATTAGGGAAACGGAGGGTTCTCATTGGACCGTAAAGACATAGAAAAAAAAGTAATTGAAAATTACCAGCGTGATGAAAATATGATGATTCTTGTATTTGCACAGTGGTGTGTAAATAACGATTTAAACCCTGAATCACTCTATGAAACGGCTTATCCTGATCAAATAAAAAACCCGGCACTAAAACAAAGTCTTGAACTGATCGTTGCAAAAGAAGAATCCGAGCATATACCTGATCAAACTGTTTTAAGTATCCTCTCTCTTTACGGAAACGACGATCTTGCTTACGTCGTTTCTGAAGAAATCGAACGAAAATCAAAGAAAAAATAACGCTACAACGATTATTTCCCTGAAAATACTAAACTCGTATCAGTATATTCGTTACTACGTTGAAACTTCCCTTCTCAAATATAGGAACCTGTGCGATACAGGTTCCTATTCATCTCGAAACAACGTAACGAGAGCGTGCGTGCCGTTATCTTCTCCTCCTCTTTCTGCTAAGTCTTCATACAATTTCTTAGAAAGCTCCAGTCCCGGCGTTAACATTCCCATCTGCTTTGCGGATTCGAGCGCAATGGTCATATCTTTTATAAAGTGCTTCACGTAGAAGCCCGGTTCCAACTGGTTAGCAATCATTCTTGGCGCAAGGTTACTTAAAGACCAGCTCCCTGCAGCCCCCGACTCGATACTCTTCAAAACCGTCCTAGGATTTAGCCCAGCCTTTTCAGCATAGACGATCGCTTCACATACACCGATCATGTTCGTAGCAATTGCGATTTGATTGCACATTTTCGTATGCTGTCCTGCTCCTGCTGGTCCCTGCAAAACAATATTTTCGCCCACTACGTTAAAAATGTCCTCAACTTGTTCGAATACTTCTAGTTCTCCGCCTACCATGATAGACAATCTTCCTTCTCTTGCACCGACATCTCCACCTGAAACAGGAGCATCGAGGGTATATAGCTTATTCGAGAGGCCGAGTTGATAGATTTCTTCAGCTAGAGCTGGACTCGATGTCGTAAAATCGATCAAAATTGAACCTGGACGTGCGTTCGAGATGATGCCTTGATCTCCAATATAAACTTCTTCCACATCACTCGGATAACCCACCATCGTCATGACGACGTCTGAAGCAGAAGCAAGTTCTGCAACGGAGCTTTGCCACTCTGCTCCCTCTTCTAACAGCTCGGAAGCTTTCTCCTTTGTTCTCGTGTAGACCAGCGTGCGATAACCTGCTTTTAGTAGATTTCGTACCATACTTTTACCCATTACGCCTGTACCAATAAAGCCTAGTACTGGTTTTTGTTTCTGAGAATCCATTATTTTCGCCTCTCTCTCCCATAAATTTCTTTCTTCTATCCTCTCTTCATCGTACACTAAAAGAGAGGTGAAATCATGATGAAAACAAGTAGTTTTGCGGGTCTATTTTTATGGGTCGCTTTTGTAGTAACAAAGCTCCTCACTACTCCGATCGATACGCTGCAGTATGTGATGATGCTCTTGATGTTTGCCTATCTCGTTCTCGTTCCGCTGACACTTCACTTAGTTCAGCAAAAGAAAAATATCTTTTATCGCTATGCAGCCAGACTGCAGCCTTTAGCTGCTATTTCAGCTGGTGCTTCATTCTTTTTAGAGCAAGGCACACTCGCTGTCATCCTAGCAGTACCGTGGTTAGTAACCACAATCCTCATCGCACTCTATGGGGTTAGCTTGGTCTTGCAAACGTGGAAGAAAATCAGAACCAATAGCGTATTGATTCAGCTCGGGCTTATGTATATTAGCATTGGAGGCTTTTGGCTCGTCCTGCACAGATCAGGCGTTCAAGTGCTACACTTTAGTGATGTGATCGTCCTGCTTACGTCGATTCATTTTCATTATGCAGCATTCGTCACACCGATCATGATGTCTTTTCTAGGAAAGCACTTGATTACATATGCACCAAACATAAAGCCGTGGTTTACAATTATCGCTGTTCTTGTTCTGTTAGGTCCGCCCTTCATTGCAGTAGGAATCACGTTCTCAAACACATTGCCAGTTCTTGAATTCATTTCTGTAGTGGAGTTCGTGACACCTTTGATCGTTTTTGCTGTCCTTTGTCTCGTATACCTCGTACCAAAGCTTGAGTTTTCCGTTCAGATGCTTTTATCGGTTTCATTCATGTCGCTTTTGTTTTCGATGAGCTCTGCGATGATTTACGGTTTCGCTCATGTGAATGAAACTGTTATTCTCGGGATTCCGCTCATGGTCTTCTTTCATGGCTTTGTAAACACGTTTGGATTCACGTTATTTGGACTTCTAGGAGTAACGGTCCTTCAAGAAGCAGATTCACTATCTACTAAAAGAACCAGCATCTCGATATGAGATGCTGGTTTGCAGTTTGTTAAGGAACCTAGAATTATGTTCACCCTACAACGTAGGAGTATGAAGACCTCTTGCTTTCCTGTGGACGAACGCCCGAGCCTCAAAGCGGACAAAAACCGTCCCCTCCGAGTCTCAAACGCCCGTTGGACCACGGGAGAATTCCTGTCAGAAAAGGAATCCTCTATTGCATACAAAAAAGCCCTCCGTTATGATGCATTCGTACCTAACCAAAGTACAATCATCAAAAGGAGGGCTCTTTTTGGATAATAAACGCAATCAACGATTAAATCAAGTGACAAATCAAACTCTCGTCATTGGCATCGACATCGCGAAACACACTCATTATGCGTGCGCAGTTGATGATCGCGGGAGGGAATTAAATCAACCTTTCAAGTTCAAACAAAGCGAGGATGGGTTTCATTCCTTGTATCATGAACTTCATAGCTTACTTCGGCAACATAAAGAAGATAAGATTTTAGTTGGATTTGAACCTACAGGTCATTACTGGCTAAATTTAGCTTCGTTTCTTTTAAATTATGATGTTCCTTTTGTGGTCGTTAATCCAATGCACGTCCACCGAACGAAAGAATTTGATGATAATCTACAGACAAAGCATGATAAAAAAGACGCAAGAATTATAGCGAAGCTCATTACAGGTGGCCACTTTAGTTTTCCTAGAATACCTGATGGCGTTGAAGCTGAATTAAGGACAGGATCTACGTTGAGATGGCAACTTAAAGAAGAACAAGCTAGATTAAAGAATCGAATGATTCGTTGGCAGGATCAATACTTCCCTGAATTTTCGACGGTCTTTAAAAGCTTTGGCCAGCTGGCTTGCGCCATCTTAAAACATACGCCTTTACCAGAAGATATCGTTGGAGTAAGTTCGAAAGAACTTGCGAATGTATATAAGGACAAGGCAGGCCTCTATGCGCCGTCTCAAAAGAAAATTGAGAAGCTACAGCGATTAGCTGAGCACTCTATTGGGGTTACGAATGGTATAGAGATGGGACGATTTGAAATAAATAGCTTGATGGATCGTTTTACCTTCCTCAAAGATCAGCTCGAAGAGTTAAATCAGCGCTTATCTGTATTAGCCCAAGAAATGACCGAGTTTGAGTACCTAGCCTCTATTCCAGGAATTAGCGAAAACACGGTTGTTGATTTACTTGCCGAAACCGGATCCTTTACACAATATGAAAATCCACGCCAACTCATTAAGCTAGCGGGATTAACATTACGTGAGAACTCTTCTGGTAAGCATAGGGGGCAAAAGAGAATATCCAAACGAGGGAGGAAAAGGTTGAGGAGTCTCCTCTACAAGGCTGTTCTTCCTTTACTTCAAAATAACCCTGTATTCTTTGATTTGTACTCGTATTATATTTCGAGAAAGGAAAATCCTCTGAAAAAGAAGGAAGCGATGGTTGTGTTATGCAGCAAGCTACTTAAGATCTTTTTCGGTCTTTCAAACCACCATGTATACTTTCAAGAAGATAGAATGAGGAATGACCTCCACTGTCTTAAAAACGTATCATAGCGACTACTTTTAAGCTCGATCAAACACATAGGCATGACACAGAGAAGCTGGCGCAGATCTTGACTTTCAACCTAGAGTTCATACGGGAGAATAATGCCGGCCTCTGCCTTATGATGAGACCTAACGAAGGAATGTAGACGCATGACGTCAAGAGACATGGGAGGGTTCGTCCTCATAAGCAAGCAGAGATTAAATGTGCACATATATATTTCTGTAAAAAAATTACATGGTTCAGCAGGTTAACACGTCATCCACTTCCTTATATTCCTAAATAAGGAATTCCCTGTAGGGACTTAGTTCCTACAGGGAAATTTAAAAAGATTTTTAACCCTAATAAACACTGGTACATCAACATTTCCGGAGGGAGTCAAGAGGCCTTCACTCCTACTAGAATACTATTAAACCATGTTAAACTTTCCGACCTATTATGCTAGCAAATTCTTCTCACCCTCATTTTGAGTTTGTATATTTATAAAAAACACCTTATAAAACCGTACCATAACGCTCTAAGGAAGTTCGACTCCTGCGGTGCGGGACGGATCCGCAAGAGCATAGGCGAGGAAGCTCAATTCCAGCCCCGCTGAAAGCCACCAACACTACTTTTCCTTATTCAAGATATCTCTGAAGACATTCTCAACAAACTGAAAACCAGCATCTCAGTATAAGATGCTGGTTTCGTCTTTTATATATTCTTTAATGCGCCAGCTACTTTTGCTACGCGTGCACCGAGTCTGCTAGCCATTGTTAATTCTACTTCTACAGGTGTTCTTGATCCATCAGCTCCTGCAACGGTCGATGCTGCGTAAGGTGAGCCGCCGATGCCCTCAGTCGTGAGCTGCTCTGGATTTTCACCATACGGAAGACCAACATAGATCATACCGAAGTGCATCAGAGGCACGAACGTTGTGACTGCAGTAGTTTCTTGACCTCCGTGAATGGATCCAGTACTTGTCACTACAGCTGTTGCTTTACCTTCTAGCTCACCATTCATCCAGAGTGAACCAGCAGAGTCAAGATACTGCTTCATTTGTGCTGGCATCGAACCATAACGAGTCGGGATGCCCCAAATGATGCCATCAGCCCAACGAAGGTCGTCATGTGTCGCTTCAGGAATGTTATCTTGTGCTTCCTGTGCATCAACGTATGGTTGCTGTGCAGACATCGCTTGTTTAACCGCATCGAATTCCGGAATTTTTACTAACTTTACTTCTACATCTCCAGCACCTTTGGCACCTTCAGCTACAGCTTGCACCATCTGATAAATATGACCATAAGCACTGTAATACGGGATTAAAATTTTTGTACTCATTACGAACACTCCCTATTAGAAATAAATTTTTTAAATCACTCGGACTCAACTATCTCTACTTCAAGATACTTTCCCTGCAAATGTAACTTTAAACATGAAATACACTCTAATTCAAGAATCTTTAATTTGAGATAAAAGGGCGAAAGAAGCTTAAAGCTTCTCCGCATAGTGACCTAGCTTCTTCATCAATGAGATGGCTGTTTCTTTTTCAGATTCATCTAGCCCAGCAAAAATTTTCTGAAGCTTCAACTCATGCTCAGGGAAGATGCGATCCATTAATGCCTTCCCTTCGTCTGTTACCACCGCATGTGTGATTCGACGATCATTCGGGCAAGGATTTCTTTTCAAATAGCCTTTAGATTCTAATTTATCTACCACATACGTAATACTTCCACTTGCAAGTAGGATTTTCTCCCCTATTTGTTGAAGTGGTTGACTACCTTTGTGATATAGAAGTTCCAATACTGCAAACTCTGTTGGATTTAAACCGTGATTTTGAATGTCCATCTTCACTTGATCGGTCACTGATCGAGTGGCCCTAGCCATAACAATAAACAGCTTTAGTGATAATTCTCTGTCTAATGATTCACTCATAATGTTCACCCTTATCAATCGTTGCTTTTATCTTGAATTCAAGATAATTATACAAAGGTTGGTATCCATTGTCAAGAAAGTCATAGATAGCTTTTCATGCAGTTATCGCTATACTAAATAGTAGAAGAACGAAGGACGTGATGAAACTTGCTTACCGTTACAACTCACAACGATGTTACTGCAATTAAAGGGTCTGTCAAACGCGGAGGAATCTCCATGAGCGTTTATCTTTACATGGTGGATCAGCTTCTTATCGATACAGGTCCTGCAAGGTTACACGATGAACTGAAACAGTATATTGAAAAACAACCGATCGATAAAATCATTCTCACACATCATCATGAGGACCATACTGGCAATGCACACCTCTTTAGTAAAGGTATACCGACCTACATTCATTCAACAGGGATACAGTACTGCGAGCAAAAGCCGAGCCTTCCTTTTTACCGTAAAATGTTCTGGGGAAATCGAAAAGCGTTCACCCCAACAATACTAGGTGATGAGATTCATTCAGAACACCATGCGTTCGATGTCATCCACACGCCAGGACATGCACCTGATCATGTGGTTCTTCTCGAGAGGGAGAAAGGTCTCCTTTTCTCCGGTGATCTATACGTAATGAGCAGACCGAAAAGTATTTTTGCATTTGAGTCGATTCCAGGTATTATCGATTCGATCGAAAACGTCTTAACGTATGACTTCTCTACGATGTTTTGCTCTCATTCCGGATATATACCTAACGGACGGAACCGTCTAGAGGAAAAGCTAACGTATTTAAAAACCGTGCAACATGATGTACTTAGAAAATACCAAGAAGGAAAATCGGCTTCAGAGATTCAAAAAGAGCTCTTTCCTTCTGCTCACGCTCTTAATTATTTTTCACTCTTTGAAAACTCTCCAAAGCATATCGTGACTTCGATCATCAAAGATAGCGCACAGACTGTATAATAAAAAAAACTGCCGAACAACGGCAGTTTTCTCTATGTTTCAATCAATCTTTTCATCAACTCGTCTGCAGCTGCAAGGCCTGAGCGCGCTGCGCTTTCTACCCTTGTTCTGCCCGAAGAGTCGTCTCCGTAAAGAAATGCGTCGCCTGCTACGATAACATCTTCTTCATCTGATACGGCGAGAAATGGTGCTGGATGAACGTTTTCTGCCTGCGCATATCGCCATTTCTTTATTTGGTATGCCGTAATCGTCTCAGGCCGAATAATCGTTGAGGTCAGGTTTAACAAATCCTCTTTGATCGTTGCGTCACTTTTATCATACAATGCTTTTGACCGCTCAGGCGTTGCATAGATGCTGATGATTCTCTCATTCGATATCCCTTTTGCATAGCTATCCGTCACCCGCTCAATTCCTTCAGATAAGTGAGTATCCTGATGACCTGAATGAGGAAGCCCCGTTTCTTCCTCTTTGTTCACCGTTAACAGCGCAACGACCGCAGGACTAAATCGTAAGCTCTGAAGAGTTTCCTCCGCCTCTTTACTCATCCGGAGGTCGCTTTGTTTTAAAAGCTGTGCCGTTTGTGGAGCTGGCGGGGTCATTAGGACCGCTCTTGCCCTTACTTCGCTCTCGTCCTCTGATCTTAGTACATACTCGTTATGTTGTTTTATGATGTGGTGCACTTTGAATTGAAGCTTCAGTGGAATGCCTTGGGATACGTTTTTCACAAGCTGGTTCATGCCTTCTATCCCTTTGTATCGAGCGTACTTCTCACCGAACCATCGTTCCACCCAGCCTTCCTTTCTCCACTCATCGACATGAGATTGAAACTCGGATGATCTTACTGTGAAAAATTGTGCACCATGGTCAGCTCTTCCACCATCGATTCGCCTCGTTGCCATTCGGCCACCGACACTTTTACTCTTATCGATTACAATGACAGAGAGTCCTTGCCCCTCCAATTTTCTAGCTGCAAGAACGCCAGATAATCCTCCACCTACGATTGCGACATCATATGTTCTCATTGAAACAACACACGATATTCGCCGTAGCCTTCTTCCTCTAACTGTTCTTTCGGAATAAACTTCATCGCTGCAGAATTGATGCAGTACCTGAGTCCGTTCTCACCTGGACCGTCATTAAACACGTGACCAAGATGGGAATCCGCTTCATTACTACGTACTTCCGTACGAATCATAAAGTGAATGAAATCCTTTTTCTCTTTTACAAAGTTTTTGTGAATCGGTTGTGTGAAGCTCGGCCACCCACATCCCGCGTCATATTGATCAGTTGAACTGAATAAGGGCTCTCCTGAAACGATATCAACATAAATTCCTTGTTTTTCATTATCATAGTATTCGTTTTGAAAAGGACGCTCTGTTCCATTTTTTTGCGTTACTTCATACTGGATATCGGTTAGCCGCTCACGAAGCTCATCGTCATTCTTCTGAAATGACCAGTTATTTTCGATGAATGCTTTTCTCCCTGACCCTTTTTTATAACGATTGTAGTGAGCAGGGTTCTTCTTATGATAATCCTGATGGTAATCTTCAGCAGGATAAAAAGGTTTTGCAGGAAGAATTTTTGTTACGATTGGTTTTGAAAAACGACCGCTTTCTTCTAGCGCTGTCTTTGATTGTTCTGCTAACGTCTGCTGGTCCTCGTTATGGTAATAAATTGCGGTTTTATACGTATCACCACGATCGAAGAATTGCCCCCCATCATCAGTAGGGTCGATTTGGCGCCAAAAGAGATCAAGGAGCTTACTATATGGGAAAATAGTAGGGTCATACGTAATCTGAACAGCTTCTACATGACCGGTCTCTTTAGAAATCACTTCCTCATAAGTTGGATACGGTTTTTCTCCACCCGTATAACCTGATACTACACTTTGAATTCCTGGCAGCTCATCGAACGGTTCTACCATACACCAGAAACATCCTCCGGCAAATGTCGCTACTTCACTTTTTGGGTTATTCATTCTCTACCACTCCAATACAGAGGATTTACTAATAAGATATCCTGAACACCGACTATTTTTCCAGAAACTTGTTTCAAGATAGCGCTTTCAATAAATATTCACTGCTTCCCAATAAATCTGATAAACTGAACTTGTATGATTATAAACGGATAAAGGAGATTATATATGACCACCTTTCATGAAAATTTACAAAAGTATGCTGACCTTGCCGTTAAGGTCGGGGTTAACATCCAAAAAGGACAAACCCTTGTCGTAAACGCACCGCTTACTTCAGCTGATTTTGTTAGAAGAATTGCTGAAAGTGCCTATGACGCAGGAGCTAAGAACGTACACGTCGAGTGGAATGATGAAACATTAACTCGAATCAAATACGAAAAAGCTCCAGATGAAGCATTCAAAGAGTTCCCAATGTGGAAGGCAAAAGGTTTTGAAGAACTAGCAGAAAACGATGCTGCTTTCCTTTCGATCGTTTCTTCGAATCCTGACTTATTGAAAGGCATCGACCCTGAACGCATATCGAATGCCAGCAAAACGGCGGGTAAAGCCCTAGAAAAGTACCGTGATTACATCATGTCAGATCACAACAGTTGGTCAGTTGTTGCTGTTCCTTCTAAACAATGGGCTGCTAAGGTTTTCCCTGATTCGCCAGAAGATAAGCAAGAAGAGCTGTTATGGGGAGCTATCTTTGACGCAACGCGCGTCTCAACGGGAGATCCGGTTCAAGCTTGGAAAGAACATAGCGCAAACCTCGAGCAAAAAGTAGATTACTTAAATGAAAAGCATTACAGCAAGCTTCACTACCGTGCACCTGGAACTGACTTAACGATCGAGCTTCCTGAAGCTCACCAGTGGGTAGGTGGAATCAGTGAAAATGTTAAGGGAGACCACTTCGTCGCGAACATGCCAACTGAAGAAGTGTTTACGATTCCGCACAAACATGGCGTTAATGGTGTCGTGACCTCAACGAAACCACTAAGCTATGGTGGTACTGTAATCGAAGAGTTTTCATTAACGTTTGAAGGAGGACGCATCGTCAAAGCAGAAGCAAAATCGGGTGATGAGACCTTGCAACATCTACTCGATACGGATGAGGGTGCACGATACCTAGGAGAAGTTGCTCTCGTGCCCCACAACTCCCCGATCTCGAACGTAGATACGATCTTTTTTAACACCTTGTTCGATGAAAATGCTTCGAATCACCTTGCAATCGGAAATGCGTATTCCTTCTGTTTAGAAGGCGGAAAAAACATGTCGAAAGAAGAGCTTGAAGCAGCAGGTGCCAACGAAAGTGTGACGCATGTCGATTTCATGATCGGTTCTGAAGAAATGGACATCGATGGAATTAAGAGCGATGGTACGAGCGAACCGGTCTTCAGGAACGGCAACTGGGCTTTTTAATCGTAGACTTAAAGCTAACGAGATTACTCGTTAGCCTTTCTTTTGAGCAGTGCCAAACTGTATCTGCCTCACTGCCGTCACGCTAGGAATTTTACTCGATTTGCTTTATACTTGAGTAAATCTATAGGAATTTCTGTCATTCGTAGAGGAGGCAATATCATGAGTGCAAAGGTTTATATCATACATGAGAATGAAGAATGGACGGAACCTTTAAAAGTTCATCTAGAAAAACTCGGAGTTCCGTTTGAAGACTGGTTTTCACACGAGGGATCGCTTGATTTAACAACTGTTCCTCCAGAAGGAGTTTTTTATAACCGAATGAGCGCTTCTTCACACACAAGAGGTCATCGCTATGCGCCTGAATATACGGCTGCAGTGCTCTCCTGGCTTGAAAGCCACGGACGTTTGGTACTGAACGATCGTCGTGCGCTAGCACTTGAAGTAAGTAAAGTTGCGCAATACAATGCGCTCAGACAACACGGAATTACAACACCAAAAACCATTGCCGCCGTAGGTAAAGATCCGCTTATCGAAGCAGCCGACAACTTCGATGGTCCGTTCATCACAAAGCACAACCGGGCAGGGAAAGGCCTCGGTGTCCAGTTATTCCAAAGCAAGGATGCATTGAAGCAGTATGTAGAAAGCGATGACTTTGAAGAGTCGATCGATGGGATCACGCTTCTCCAAGATTATATTGAATCTCCTGACTCCTCGATTACTCGGTGTGAATTTGTCGGCGGTGAGTTTTTATATGCCGTCCGCGTAGATACATCTGAAGGATTTGAACTTTGCCCAGCAGACGTTTGCCAGGTTGGCGATTCGTTTTGCCCAACTACTGAAAAACCAAAATTCGAGATCATCAAGGACTTCGACCATCCTATTTTGAAAAACTATGAATCTTTCTTGAAAGCGAACGGTATTACTTTCGCAGGAATCGAGTGCATAGAGAACAAAGATGGCGAATTATTCACGTACGATGTGAACACAAACACAAATTACAACCCAGATGCAGAGAGAGTAAGTAATCTTTCTGGAATGCGAGAAATTGCCAAGACGCTAGAACATGCACTAGCGCAAGTGCAACTATAATTCCTAAGCTGTCGAGTAGCCTCGGCAGCTTCTTTCTATGTATAGATGTCTATACCTCTAGTTAGGTAGGATGTGCGTATCATCTTCTCACTTTGAAACTCGAGCATACACTTTAAGAGTGAGGGAGGTGTGTACGTTGAATAGATTACTAGCTAATATAAGCCTTATGCCTAAGAAGAAAACACCTCCGTATTGGAAAGACCTTAAAAAGGAGTTAAAAGAAGCGCTCAAAGGAACTCACCTAGAAAAGACTAAGAAGCTTTCACAGGAAGATAAAAGGGTGTTACATGCGATCAGAACCCAAACCAAGCTTGCTAATCGTGACAATATCACTCGGACAAACGCTTATTTACGTTTCTATTTGGAGTACGAAGAAATTCACTGGTCTCTTCTTGCGCATATGGTTTCAAGAAATGCAGGTTGGACGATGACAGACTTAAAAGGAGAGTACTTGCCTATCATTCTCTCTCCTTCTAAACGAGACGATTTCTTCTCGTTTTTAGAACGGGGAAACTGGTTGATCTTTCAAGATGCGTACCCTCAACTATTGATCTACAAATATAGTATTCTTCAGTCGAAACCGCTGTTTTACCTACTGCCTCATCTCCATGTTTCATCGTTTATGGAAGTGATCTGGACTTACTATTGGAAAACCAATGACCCTCACTTGCTTACAAGTGCATTAATCATCAATGAACAAAACTATATCGATTCCCGCATCATTCAGAATAATCATTTCAAAACTGCTGTCTTGAATACATTAGCGTTTCAGCTTCAGGATGTACTGAATACGAATACGATCTTGTTCCCGATGAAGGATGGAAAGAACGTGTTGTTATCAGGGGCAACCGTACACCACTTTTCGCATCTAAGAGAGCGAATCAAGTTTGGAAAGCATCTCTACTATCTACTGTTCTCAAAGAAAGCTACCACGGATGCGGTCCTTGATTGGTGCGTACACCACCCTCATACAGGGTCTAGAAAAGACTACTGGAATCATCTTTTTCACCATGTAAAAGAAGGAATTCCAGGTGAGAAAAGGGTATTAACTAATTGTGAGGTTCAAACCGGACCTCGTATTTTTAGTCCTGAATTAACAGTCTGGAAGGAAGTCGCGCATCAAACACCGACCATACATGACTGGTTCAAAAGTGGGGACTGCATAAACGATCTTATTCCGTCAGAAATCGATTCAGCTGGTAACATTCAGCGAATTCACTGTCGTACTCTTGAAATGCTCGAAAAAATCACATTACTACATACGATTGGGTTGATTCCATGACGTTTGCGGCACTAGGCATCGAAATCAAGAACCTAAGAAAATATAGAGGATTCTCTCAAAAGGAATTAAGTAGAGGCATTTGCTCTCAGGCTCAGATCAGTAAGATTGAAAAAGGGGACGTTTATCCACTGGCTCCAACTCTCTACGAACTTTCAAATCGACTCGGTGTCGATATTAATTACTTCTTCGAAAGAACGTTGATCGAAAGGATCGATTATGTTCATGAAGTCTATCTTCAAGTAAGAAATGCGATTAA
The DNA here is from genome assembly GCF_056158505.1 of Anaerobacillus sp. ABR4_321. Taxonomy (NCBI): domain Bacteria; kingdom Bacillati; phylum Bacillota; class Bacilli; order Caryophanales; family Bacillaceae; genus Anaerobacillus; species Anaerobacillus sp. ABR4_321. The sequence goes on along the minus strand of NZ_JBSWTK010000001.1, from coordinate 757,513 downwards.
AGAATTTGACTATAAAAAGGTTGTGGAGATCGTTCGAACAGAACTTCGCAATCCACTTTATCATCAAAACTTGGAATTCAAGCAGTTCATTATGTGGCACAACGGTATTTGTCAGTATCACCTCTACCAAGAAGCGCATTCCGCCATTTCTATGATCGACCAGGCATTTAAGCTAACGTATACGAACAAATATTATAGTGAAAGAGAGATTGAAATTCTAAATAGTAAAGGCATCATCTATTTACTTACAGAACAACTCTCGCTAGCTATTTCATTGTATAAAGAGCTGATCGAACAACATAATCGCTTGAAGCGAGTACTCGATCATACAGTTAAGATACGGTTGTTTTACAATCTTGCGAAAGCCCTTAGTAATAATAATGAACATGATGAATCGATTACGATCTGTAAACGGGGGATCGATTATTGTATCCATACCAACAGCATGTATTTATTTGGACAACTGCACTTCCAGATTGGCTTTAATCACCATCTAAATGGAGAAGAAAGGGAATCCATCAAGCATCTCGAAAAAGCGCACACGATATTCGATTTACAAAACCAAGAAGAACTTAAAGCACACGTGGAGAAGGAATTTCTTCAGGGGCACGGTGTGAGGCAAACGACATGAGCTAACGATTAAAGCAGGCCGTTTAGGTTTTCTAAACAGCCTGCTTTTATTTAAAAGAAGTCCATGAAGTTCGTTTTTTGATTCGATACAATTCTTTCAAGTTTTCTTACGTCTTGCTCAGGTCCTTCGATTAAACCTGCTTCATAAAGAAATGCTGGCTTTTGATATCCCATCATCACTGCTGTTAAGGTATTGATGTTGCAGCGAAGCCCTCGCTTTGGCGGGTGGGCACATGAACTATTCTGGTTATCTCCACGGAACACCTTCACCTTGTCTTCTTCAAGTAGAAATGTGCCATTGTTCCATTCTGCATGTTCATCATATACATGTAGAAAGAGGGTTTCTCCCCCTGTGGTCAGGGGATACTCGTTAAGAAAGCCTTCAGCATCTACGATTCGAGCCATAAAATATGGTTCTACTTCCGTTTTAAGCTTTGGATTTTGAAGTAGGTATGGCAGCTGATCGCTTTCGTCTAACAATAGCGTTCCACCATCGACCATCGAGTCATGCTGACATAAGTAGTTCCACAAACCTCTTCTAGCATCTCCATCGAGGGCAACGAATTCTTCCACCTCAAGATTACGATCTTTCGCTTTGTAAAAAACATACCCCATCAATTTACCTTCACCATTTCGATACGTTGCGAACTGATAACCATCAGAATAAACGCGAGTCTTCCACCAGTCATCATCACGTTCTAACATTCCATTAAATTTAGCAGCGAACGCCTCGTAGATGGGGTTGAGCTGCTCGAACATATCCTCGATTGCAATCCTTCGAACGGTTCCACTTGCAGCAGGAAGTTGTTTAAAATCCTCTTTTTTTAGCGTGACTTTCTTCCAATCACTAAAGATCTCCCACCCGAACTTACGATAAAAGGCGATGTTAAATGGATGTAGGAACGATACCGTTTGCCCATTCTCTTTCATCTCTGATAGCGAATGGCGAAGGAGCTTTGCAACCTTTCCGCCTCTTCTATACTCTGGGTATGATGCTACAGAAGCGATCCCTCCCATTGCAAACCGCTTTCCTGCTATCCACGTGTGCAGATCGATAATATGGATTTTTGCTGCTAAGTTTCCATCTTCAAACTCTCCCCACACAGTATGCTCGCTGTATGCTTTTAGCTTTTTATCTAGCTCTTCTTTCGGTACATCATATTGAAACGCATACTCTGAGAGGCGTATGACATCCATCATTTCAGACTTATTTAGTTTTCTCATGACTGCTCCCTCCATTTCCTTATCCTTAGACAATCATAACAAGCGTTTGATGTTTCGATAATATGTGTAGAATTTTCGAACATTTATGGTATACTAATTGTAACAAAACATTCACAATTAAATGTTGAGTTTAGTTTATAAATACTTTTGAAAGCGGTATCAATTAAGGAGTGGATCTCATGGACGTATTTATGGTTTACTTATTTGTTATTACAGCAACGCCATTATTTCTTTGGAAAGACTATCGAAAGCTTGCATATATCCACACGCCATTCATAGTTGCCAACTGGGCTCTTCTCATCTTCTATATTGGCGGAGGTATGACACCAGCTGCTCATACAATCTTTATCACACTGTTTGTGATCAATGTATTGTTTGCTCACCTAGCTGCATTCCTTCTGTTTGCGCTGCCAATTATCCGCGAACGTGCAGCTGCAAAAAAAGTATCTTCGATGGAATAATAAAAAACACCGTCCACCCCTTGAGGTGAACGGTGTTTTCGTCTTACATAGGCATATGCATATGATCCATACCAAATGACATAACCCAGATCGAACCGGCTACTACTGCAACCGCGATAAACAAGGAGTATAGAATCGTTCCCACTTGATACTTACTATCTTCGCTCTCTGAAATATGCATAAACATGATGAGCTGGATAGCCGCTTGAAAAAGCGCGAGTGCAACGACAACAACGATGATCATCGTGTTGCTTAGTCCAGATTCAAAGCCTACCCATAGTGCAAATAAGGTCAAGATGATTGAAAGAGCGAATCCAATAACGTGACTCCATGGGAAATGGCTGTGAGTTTGCTCGTTATTCGCCATCTTACATCACCATCCCTAGTAAATAAACTGCTGTGAAAATAAAGATCCATACAACATCAAGGAAATGCCAATAAAGACTTGATATAAATACTTTTCTTGACGTGTCTGGAGTTAAACCACGTTGCTTTAACTGAATCAAGATAAGAGCGATCCAAGCGATACCCATCGCAACGTGGGCACCATGCGTACCAGTCAGTACGAAAAATGCAGACCAGTAAGCGCTAGTCGTTAATGCCGCTCCTTCATGAATGTAATGAATGAATTCATATATTTCAAAGCCGAGGAACGATAGTCCAAGAGCCAGGGTAATCCCAATCCATAGGACTAGCCCTTTTAATGAATGACGTCTCATATAATGAATTGCGAGTCCACAAGTAAAACTACTTGTTAACAGCAAGAAAGTCTCGATTAGTACACCTTTTACTTCAAATAGATCTGCCGGTACAGGACCACCTGCTGTGCGCCCGTCTAATACAAAATAGGTCGCAAAAAGCGTGGAGAAAAGCGCGATCTCTGCACCAAGAAAAATCCAGAAGCCGAGAATATTCAGACGACCCGTTTCCGTCTGGTACTCTAAAGGCGTATTTGGAGAATGTTCAACTGCATCCATCTGTCACGCCTCCTTTATTTGGTAGTCTGTTCAAGTTTTTCAATTTCTTCTACGCTCACGTAGAAGCCTTTATCATAATCAAACGAACGCATCACCATCGTTGCTAGTACTCCAATTAGTCCAGCAATCGACATCCAGTGCCAAGAGAAGACCATACCGAATCCAGAGATAAAGAAGAACGTACTCATGATGACCGGTACACCAGAGTTACTTGGCATGTGAATCGGTTTATATGGCTTCTTAATTTTATCTGTTCCTTCTTTCTTTGCGATCCAATAAGCGTCATGTCCTTTAACTTCAGGCACATGTGCAAAGTTATAGAACGGAATTGGTGCTGCAGTTGACCACTCAAGCGTTCTACCATCCCAAGGATCTCCAGTTGTCTCACGTGGAGAGTAACGGAAGCTATAGTAAATGTTATAAACAAGAATCAAGAATCCGATTCCCATTAGAATACCACCCATAGTTGCTAAAACGTTCAAACTCATCCAACCATCTGCTGCGCCATACGTGTAGACACGACGCGGCATTCCCGCAAGACCAAGGAAGTACATCGGGAAGAAACATAAGTTGAATCCTGCTACGAAGATCCAGAATGTCCACTTGCCTAGCTTTTCGTTTAAGCGGTGGTTGAACATTTTTGGATACCAGAAGTGTAGACCTGCAAAACAAGCATACACAGTACCCGAGATCAATACATAGTGGAAGTGAGCGACTAGGAAGTACGTATTATGGTACTGGTAGTCAGCTGCTGCCATTGCAAGCATGACTCCTGTCACCCCACCGATAACAAAGTTTGGTATGAAGGCGAGTGACCATAGCATCGCTGATGTGAATCGGATCCTACCTTTATACAAGGTGAATAGCCAGTTAAAGATCTTCACACCCGTTGGCACGGCAATGAGCATCGTCGTGATGGAGAAGAACGAGTTAACTGCTCCTCCTGCTCCCATCGTAAAGAAGTGGTGAACCCAAACAAGGAAGCTCAGCCCTGCGATTACGACCATTGAGTAAACCATTGCTTTGTATCCGAAAATGGTTTTACGTGCAAACGTACTGATAATTTCTGAGAACATACCGAACGCTGGAAGAATAACGATATAGACTTCAGGGTGACCCCAAATCCAGAAGAGGTTTGCCCATAGCATCGGCATACCGCCGTCCATCAATGTAAAGAAATGACTTCCGAACAAACGGTCGAATGTCATAAGTGCTAGAGCTACTGTAAGCACTGGGAATGCGAAGATGATGATCACACATGTGATCAAGGTTGACCAAGTGAAGATCGGCATCTTCATAAGCGTCATTCCAGGTGCTCTCATTTTCATTATCGTCACGAGGAAGTTAATTCCTGTTAACAATGTACCGATACCCGCGATCTGTAAGCCGAGTAAGTAATAGTTTTGTCCTACGCTTGGACTCAGCTCTAGTCCTGCTAATGGAACATAGCTTGTCCACCCAGCAGAAGGAGATCCTCCGATAACGAATGAAATATTAAAGAGCATTGCTCCCATAAAGAACGTCCAAAAGCTTACCGCGTTAAGAAACGGATAGGCTACGTCCCTCGCTCCAATTTGGAGAGGAATAACGACGTTCATTAAACCAATTAAGAACGGCATGGCCATGAAGATAATCATGATCGTACCGTGAGTTGTAAAAATTTCGTTGTAGTGAGTGGAGTCCAGGAATCCTGCGTCCGGAACTGTGAGCTGCGCTCTCATCAAGAGGGCATCTACACCGCCTCGGAATAACATAAGGACTGCAGCGATCACATACATGATACCTAATTTCTTATGGTCAACAGTCGTGAGCCACTCTGTCCAAAGCCACTTCCATTTCTTGAAATATGTCAGAACAAAAATGACGCCGATCAACGTTAACGCAATAGAAACATCGGCACCATATATAAGTGGATCACCTGTGACGAAAAATTCATCCCATTTCATGGTGACTTCCTCCTTCCTTAGTGCGACTCAGAGTGAGTGCCTTTATCTTCAGATTTCGAATGTTCATCATGGTTTTCATGTCCTTCATGGCTGTCATGACTTTCATCATCTTTGTGATCTTTATGTTCGTCGTGACCCTCATGTCCACCGTGAGATCCATGTGAATTTCCTTCTTTATACTCATCTAACGGGAGACCATTCCGTACTCTTGTTGCATATTCTGCATCCATACCGTGATCGACCCATTGAAGGTGCGTTGAGGAGAATGTCATTTCTTCAGCATGACCCTTTAACATCAACTCGTTGTATTTTTCTTGAGTTAATTCAGGCGCGTCCTGTGCCTCATCAACCCATTCTGCATACTCTTCTTCCGTTTGAGCTGTGACAGTAAACACCTGCTCTGTGAAGCCTTCACCTGTGAAGTTCGAGTTTCGGCCTCGATACTCTCCTGGTTCATCTGCCTGTAAATAAAGTTCTGTCATCATTCCGGACATCGTATATTCCTGACCACCTAATGATGGAATCCAGAATGATCCCATTGAATCAGCAGAAGCAAGCTTGAATAAGATAGGACGATCTTCTGGAATGTGGATGTAGTTAACCGTTTCGATATCCTCTTCAGGATAGCTAAACACCCACTTCCAATCGACGGAAGTCGCATGAATAACAACAGGTTCTTTGTGAGCCGTTGCTTCAGGAGGCTCTTCTAGCGCATAGATTGTTTTTACTGTTGGGATTGCAAGTGCAATCAAAATAATAATCGGAATAACCGTCCAAACAATTTCTAAAAATACATTTCCTTCAATTTCTGGAGGTTCATATTCAGGTCCGCTTTTTCGCTCTCTATATTTTACAAGTATGACTGTAAACAGAACGAAAACGACAACAACTATAAACAGCATTAATCCAATGGAGAAAAGAATCAGATTTGCTTGTTGTTCCGCTACGGGTCCTTTTGGATCAAGCACAGTTAAGTTGCTACAGCCGCTCAGAACAATGACAGACATGAACAGGGCGAAAGCTAGCATCGACTTTATTCGCTTCACCGCAAGGCCACCTTCCTTTCTTTCTCTATAGTAAAATCATAATTTCAACCTGATAAAACCGCTTAATGACAGTGCTTCGCAGTATCAACTATTATTCTAGCAGGGCAATAATAAAAATGTGATACACATCACAATGTGTCAAAAGTTGCTCAAGTTTCTATCACTTTTTCGACACATTTCGTACAAACTTTGTACATAATTGTGGAATTTTTTAACCTTAGTAGGCGAGTTTTTCCTAGGGCAGGCAAGTTTATTGAACAACTGTATTATTGTTTGATACAGTTGTCGAGGAACAAAGGTTGTTTGAAAGGAGATTATCATGGATTTACAAATGAAAAATAAGCTAGCCGTCGTTACGGGCTCTACTTCTGGAATCGGAAAAGGTATCGCCGAGGTATTGCTTAAAGAAGGAGCAAACGTCATCGTCAATGGTCGTTCAAAGGAACGTGTAGATAGTGTGGTTAAAGAGCTATCTTCATTCGGAGAGGTGTACGGCATTGCAGCAGACCTTTCACTACAGGATGAAAGTGAGCGTTTTGTTGAAGAAGTACACAAACACGGCGCAGTAGATATTCTTGTTAACAATATGGGAATGTTTGAAGTCAAACCGTTCGATCAAGTGACAGATGAAGAATGGATGACTTATTTCCAAACAAATGTCATCAGTGCAGTGAGACTTACTCGAAACTTCCTGCCATCTATGCTTGAAAGGAATTCAGGAAGAGTGTTGAACATCGCAAGTGAAGCGGGAGTAAAACCACTTTCTCAAATGATTCCATATTCCGTTTCAAAAGGTGCGATGATCAGCCTTTCACGTGGCCTTGCTGAAACGACGAAAGGAACGAACGTTACTGTTAACTCCGTTTTACCAGGACCAACCTGGACTGAGGGGGTAGCTGGCTTCATGAAAGGCGCTGCTGCAGAAGAGAATAAAGATCTAGAGCAATTTACGAAAGATTATTTCAAAGACAATGAACCAACATCTCTTATCCAACGCTTCGCAACAGTAGAAGAAGTTGCAAACACAGTGGCATACCTCGCATCTCCATTATCTTCAGCGATCAATGGATCAGCTCAACGAGTTGAAGGCGGCATTATTCGATCTGTATAACAAAGAGCCTGGCCATTCGGCCAGGCTCTTTCATTTTATATGGTGATATGGTTCTTAATGTTCCATTTCGTTACTTCAATCTTAGACTCACCTTCGGATTTAAATAGAAGGCTCTCATCTTCTTCAGAAGGAAAGTAGCGCGAAGTGAAAACTTCTTCCCCACCGTTAATAAACACCTCGATCGATGAAGAATCCACATAAAAACGCAGTTGTGTAACAGAATCGATCTTACAGCTTCTAGACTCTTCCGTTCCATCAACAAAGCTATTCCGTTTAAAAGTAAGCAGCTTTTCATCAGCATCGTATACCATCTCTGCTGCGTTTCTAAACGTAACCGAGAAAGATCCCTTTACCTCTTTTACGTTGACGAGCAACTCATATACCTTGCCATTGAGCTCTTCTCGCTCCATCTGCTCATTGTAGAGGCTCGCTTCAATTTCCGTTTTGTTCTGACGCATGTCGTTTAGCTCTTCCACCGGTAGTTGAATCAGCTTTCCGTCTCGGTAGTGAAGCTCCCGAGGAATCGTCAGCGTATGGATCCATTTATGCTTTCTCGTCGGATGATGCTCTTCATCCTGTTCCGGTACACCCATCCATCCGATAAGGAGACGTCTACCTTCTTCATCCTCGGTCGTTTGAGGTGCATAAAATTCAAATCCTCGATCGAGCTCAGTAAAGGCATCATGATCAAGGCGCCCTGTTTTATAATCGAGCTTTCCTGATAGATAACCTGTTTGATATACGTTTTGATAAGCGTAACCTTCTGGTTTAAGACCTTGAGGGGAAAAGAGCAGTACATCGCTTCCATCTAAGTGAAATAGATCCGGGCATTCCCACATGAACCCAAATTCACCAAGCTTCTTGTGTTTGGATGCTGTAACATCACCCTTCAGACTCCAGTTTCGAAGGTCAGTTGATTCGAATAGGACAACTCGCCCTTCTTCTTTGTTATTTTGTGCGCCAATCACCATGTACCAAGTATCTTCATGCTTCCACACTTTAGGATCTCGGAAGTGTGCCGTGTATCCTTCTGGCAAATCAAGCACCACACCATTTTTCTTAAAATGAATACCATCGCTCGACTCTGCAATACATTGATAACTTTCACGATTTCCGTTTTCATCTTTCACGTTACCTGTATAAAACAGCAACATTTTATCGTCATGGCATATCGCACTACCTGAATAACATCCATCTTTGTCGAACCAGTCACCTGGAGACAATGCCGGGGAACGCAATGTCCAATTCACTAAATCATTTGATGTGTAATGACCCCAGAACTTAGCACCATGTCCTGTTTTAAATGGCATCCATTGGAAAAAGACGTGATATTCCCCATTCCACTGAATAAAACCATTTGGATCATTAAGAAGTCCAACAGGCGGCATAAGGTGGAAGTGCGGAAGATGCGGATCAGACATCACCGTGTCTCTGTGCACCTCCATGTCTTCAATCGCTAACTGAATTAGTTCCTCATTTCTAGTCGTCATTTCGATCACCTAACTCGTTTATATTTGTAAAAGGGAGTCTAGGCAGACCCCCTTCATAAAAATTATTTATCTAGCATGCTATCTTTGAAGCCAAAAATCCACGTTAAGGCGAAGGCAATTCCAATCGCGATTACATTTACAAGAATATAAAGGAAGATTTGGCTGTTCAAGAACAATAGCGTACCTGGAATAACTGTTACAGCAAGTCCTGTAGCTTTTAACTTGAATAATGAAGCGAGGAATCCACCTACCGCTCCGCCGATTAGTCCCATTACGAACGGCTTCATGTAGCGAAGGTTCACACCGAAAATCGCTGGTTCAGTAATTCCTAAGAAAGCAGAAAGCGACGATGGTAACGCAAGTGCCTTAAGTTTCTTAGACTTCGTCTTCATACCGACTGCAAGTGCAGCACCACCCTGAGCTGCGATCGCTGCTGAAATGATCGGGTTAAACGGGTTAAAACCAAGATTCTCAAAAAGCTGAATCTCTAGGAAGTTAAAGATGTGATGCACACCTGTGATAACGATGATCTGGTGGAAGAATCCAATGATCAAGCCACTTAGACCAAACGGAAGATCAAGAATGAATACAGTTCCATCCATGATGTACTCTTCAACTGTGTGGAAGATCGGTCCAATTGCAAACAGTGATAGTGTAATCATGATCAGTAATACTAGAAACGGCGTTAATATTAAATCTAGTGATTCAGGAACCATCTTTCGAATCCGTTTCTCAAGTTTCGCACCGATTAAACCTGCTACGAATGCTGGAATAACCGATCCCTGATACCCAACTACTGGGATAAAGCCAAGGAATTTAAGAGGCTCAGCATTTCCTGCCGCTACCTCCCAAGCATTTGGAAGGGCTGGCGTTACGAGCATCAAACCAAGGACAAGTCCAATGGTCGGATTACCCCCGAACACCCTGAACGTTGACCATGCTACTAGCGCTGGCAGGAAGATAAACGCTGTATCCGTAAGCACTTGGGTGAACAATACGAAGTTATCTGAAATATCACCAGGCGTTAACCCAAACAATGCGAGTATTTCTTCTTGAAGAACGAGTCCACGTAGTCCCATGAATAAACCAGTAGCTACAAGAGCTGGAATGATTGGAACAAATACGTCCCCGAACGATCTGATCGCGCGTTGAAAAGCGCTTCCTTGCTTAGCTGCTTCCTCTTTTTGTTCCGATTTTGTTGCTTCCGCTAAACCGAGGGCAGATACCTCATCGAAGATACGGTTCACAGTACCCGTACCAAAAATAACTTGGTATTGACCGGAATTGTAAAAGGCACCTTTTACTTTTTCTATATTTTCTACTCTTTCTTGATCGATCTTTTCTTTGTCTTTGACCATGATTCGGAGTCTTGTTGCGCAATGTGCAACAGATTGGATGTTCTCTTCTCCTCCGATCGCATCGATTACTTCTTGTGCAATCTCTCTATTTGAAGCCATTTTCCTTACTCCTTTCTAAGTGTGGTATCGATTCCACAAAGGTTATTTTATTGCGAGCGCTTACAAGCACTCGTTAACTTCTTTCCTTATTTCCAGATTGAATCAATTTGTGTGAACGATTCCACATCAGTAGAAAAAGATATGGTATCGTTTTCATTTGCTACTATACACTATCTCTTTCAATAAGTCTATAACTAAGTTTAATTTTTTGGTTTTCAAGGCTTTTTCCTTTTAGCTGCTTTAAAATGAGCTGCGCTGTTTGACGTCCCGCATCTTCATTAAAATAATCAACCGTGGATAAAGCGGGTGTAACATGTTTTGAGAGATCAGATGCACCAATCCCGAAGACGGCCATGTCCTCTGGTACTCGAATATCCTTCTCTTTCAAACACCCGAGCGCACCGATCGCCATTCGGTCTGTTACGGCCAAAATAGCTGACGGCATGCTAGTACCACTCGTTAATCTTTCAGCTGCTTCATACCCGGATTCAAATGTGAAGTCACCATACTGAATCCACTCTTCATCGATCGATAGGTTATGCTTTTTCATTGCATCTTTGAATCCCTCTTTACGAAGAAAACCAACAGCATGATCGGTTTCTTGCACACCAATGAAGCCTATGCGCTGATGTCCTTTTGAAATTAGGGACTCCGCTATAGAGAATGCAGCATTATAATCGTCATACACGACAGAGGTAACGCCTTCGAGCTCCTGACCGAGAGCTACAAATGGACTGTTCGTTTCTTTTATCGTCTGCAATAATTCTTCATTCCGATTGGTAGCAAGTAAAATAATCCCGTCTACTTGACGACTTCTTAAGAGTTTAATATTTTCTATCTCTTTTTCTGGTTTTAGCTGTGTATTTGTAAGTAGAATTTGATAGCCGTTCTCTGCTAGTTCTTGCTCAATTCCATTGACTACCCTACTCGCAGTTTCCGTACTGATCCTTGGAAGAATGACTCCGATTACACCAGAGCGCTTCGTTCTCATCGTTTTCGCATGGGCGCTAGGAATATAACCCATTTCTTGGACTGCTTTCAAAACCTGCTCTCTTGCTTCCTGGCTCACGTAACCATTATCGTTCAATACTCGAGAGACGGTGGTTCTTGAAACACCTGCCCGTTTTGCTACATCTTTGATGGTGGTCATATTCTTCACCCCTTTCGCGAGATTTACCAATCTAATCATAATAGATTATCCGCAATTTGTCTATAACTGGTAAAAGCGTTTACTATGAGGCTAGTTAATTTACATCACGGACGTTCCATTCTATCATTAGATGGTACTAATTATTTCGAGTTCCTAAATAGAAAGAAGGGTATTCATGCCAGATTCACATATAAGCAAGGAATTCACGCCGAACGAACGAAAACGATTGATCATCTTGGTGTGTACCATTCTTGCCTTTGCCGTTATGAACGGTACGATGTTTAATGTTGCAATACCAGATATTGCAGCTGCATTCGATTTAAGTCCGTCTGAAGTGAGCTGGGTACTAACGGGATATATTCTCGTTTTCGCAATCGGTTCACTTATGTATGGAAAGCTAGCGGATATGTATCCGATCAAAACTCTTTTCACGATCGGAATTAGTATTTTTGCGACCGGAGCATTTATTGGGTTTATCTCTCCCAATTACGAAACACTGCTTCTAGCAAGGTTATTACAAGCTGCGGGTGGTGCCACCATCCCCGCACTCGCATTCATTGTTCCGATTCGATTCCTTCCAAATGAAAAAGGACGCGTATTCGGACTCATCTCCTCAACAGTTGCATTCGCTTCTGGTGTAGGTCCGATCATTGGAGGCGTCGTCGGAGGCACGATGAATTGGAGGGTTCTTTTCCTTTTTTCAGTAGCGACGGTTTTTGCGATTCCTTTGTTCCGTAAATGGTTACCTAATGAAGAAAAGCGGAAGGGTTCCGTCGATATTCCTGGAGCGTTATTGATGGCTGCTTCAGTAGCAGCGTTGCTCATTTATATCACGACTTTCTTGTGGTACTTACTTGCTTTATTCGTACTATTGTTCGGGTTGTTTCTATATCGTACGTTTACCATCGAGAAACCTTTTATCGATCCACTTATTTTAAAAAATACGAAATATACGATCACAGCACTTACAAGCTTTCTCGGCACTTCAGCACTATTTGGCCTTATTTTTGTTATTCCGATCATGTTACGTGATTTAAACGAACTGTCTACGCTATCGATCGGGCTCGTATTATTCCCTGGTGCTATGGCAGCCGGGTTAATCGGTCAATTTGGTGGAAAGCTTATTGAGCAAAAAGGCGCTACGACAGTAGTTAAGCTCGCACTACTACTCATTGCGAGCGGAACCTTTTTTATCTCAACATTCTCAGGTTATGCAGCCTGGATCATCGTTCCATGTTTGCTGATCGCTTACCTTGGATTTCCATTGATTCAGAGCTCTACTGCTGACTTGATTTCTTCCATTTTACCCGAGCATCAAAACGGAGTGGGAATGGGTGTCTTCAACTTATTAAACTTCATGGCAGGCGCATTCAGTTCAGCGATATTCGGTCGTCTCCTGGACATGCAAAATGTGTCCTTAGCCTTAAATCCACTAGCGAAATTAGGCGACAATATCATCTATAGCAACCTCTATATCGGATTAAGTCTTGTAGCGATTGTGGCGTTAAGTGTTTTCACATTGAAGTTCCGCTTGAAGCATGAAAGGAAATTGTCTGAGCGACCTATTTCATAGACCATTAGACCGGCCCAAAAGGCCGGTCTTTATATATGTTCTGCAGTATAAAGTCCGCTCGCCGCTGCCTGTGACAATGAATGTGTTTCGCCGGAACAATCTCCGATTAGATAAAGTCCTTCCACATCCGTTTCAAACCATTGATTCGTCTTGATTTTCGGCTCATAAAATTTGGCGTCTATCCCATATAACAGCGTATCGTGGTCGATCGACTCACCAATAAGTTCTTCTAACGATTGTAAGAATTCTAGTATTGCCGTAATGTATTTCGCTGGCACTTCTTCTCTTAAATCTCCTGGTTCTGCTGACAAAGTAGGACGTATCGTGTTCTCCATAAGGGCTTCATCTGTAGTAGCGATTCTATCTAACAAGTTCTGAAGTCGCTGGACGACTACACGCCCTCTCTCCCGATTAATACCTCCGATAATGTGTTGAGCAAAAGCATCCGCTTCTTTTTTAGAAGCAAAGATTGTAGGTACAAAAAGAGTGAAGTTAAGGTTTTGACTCTTCCCTTTTTCTAATTGATTCTGACCGTCAGGCATAACAAGGCCATGTTGATGTTTTCGTATGATACGACCATTCGGATTCATACAGTACGTTGTCGCTTCGTAATCAGTACCTTTTAAGTGGAGCTTTGTTTCAAAAGTATCTTTTAAAATTGTTTGGAGCTGATCTCCCCTCATCTCAACTCGGATCCCTAAGTCTAACCGGGATGGGCCTCTACGAAGTCCTAACGCCTCGCATTTCTCTAACATCCACTCACTGCCGCTGCTTCCCGTTGAAAGGACAACCTTTTTTGATCTGAAAGTTCCATGATTTGTTCTCACTGAAAAATCACGTTCCTTCGACACTTCCACGACATCCGCTTCGAATAGGAAATCGATGTGACGGTTCAAATCATCATATAAGTTTTGGAAAACTTCTGTTGATCGTTTCGTGCCGAGATGGCGAACGGTCGTTGATAGCACTTTTAATCCATGCTGCTCCGCTTCGGAAGCTAATTGTGGATTATGCGTTTGATAGCTCGGTACAGTTCCTCCTCCATACGAGCAAATCACGTCATCGACTTCTTTCATCAAAAGCAGCGCATTCTCGTTGCCAATCTTCATTCCTAAGCTACCACCAAAATCATTCGTATAGTTAAATTTCCCTTCTGATTTACCAAGCCCGGCAAAACCTATGTATTGATCACAAACTTCACAGTCGCAACCGTCTCCCTGACACGTTCGCTCATGAAGCTTTTTTCCTTTATCGATCATCAAAATACTGGCGTTAGGATGCAGTTTCGTCAGCTTATGAGCCATGAATATGGCGCTGACTCCTGCTCCGATTATAATGACATCATACATGTGACCCCTCCGGTTCCTACCTTTTTAGTCAGCATACCATATGGCGACCGTTCCTTACCCATATAAAAAAAGGAAAAGGCCCGTCACGTCATTCCTGACGTTCTTGGACCTTTTCGTCTTCACCTCGTTGCTTTTCAAGCTTTTGCTGGATACGATTAAACTCTTTACTCGGAGGCATTAAACTAACGACGACATCCCCTGCTTCAGCGCTCGACTCGAAGTCATGTGAGAAGAATTCGAGCTTTCCTGAAGGCTTTTTGATGAACAGCTGTACCGTTTCTTCATCAATTTCCTCTAGGTATTGGTCATAGTTATATTGCTGAGTGATGTTCGTCTTACGTAATACATAGCCACTTTCAACTTTTCGATTTAAGTGTTCCCAAGTCGCTCCCTCACGAAAAGCAATCCGCCCTCCAATCGTATGGACGAGCTCCTCGATGTCATCACCTCTGTCATTTCGAAGGCTGAGTTGATAGAGGTTGTTCCTTCCTATTTCCGGAACGAACGTTGTACAAACGAGCGCGTTGTATGAATCAAGTTCTGTGGCGGCAATCATATATTCGTACGGAGTCAAATCTAACCGATATTCCGTTTGCTCTGAAAGAATTTCTCCTCGATAAAAAGGAACCCCTGCTTTTCTAGCCGTAATCAATCTCTTCCAAGATGAATCAGTAACTAACACAGGTACTTTTAACTGTTGAAGCGTACGTGAAAGAGCGGTACTGAATGAGCTCCCTCCCACGATGACAACACCAGGCTGCTCGTCACTCGCTAGATTTAACTTTTCAGCTGTCCAGCGAATAGAGAAACCATGAGCAACAACTGTTGCGAAGACAAGGGCAAAGGTTAAGGAGATCAGTATCTTTGCATCCTCAAATCCTGCATCGAGCAGAACACTGGCAAAATAACTTGCAACCGTTAATGCGACGATTCCACGAGGTGCAATCCATCCGACAAGCGTTTTTTCCTGCCAAGAAAGATCAGTTCCAAGTGTAGACAGCCAAATCGATAGTGGTCTTACAATAAAGAGCATCAACAGTACGAACGCTAAGATCTGCCATTGGAAGATCTCCAATAACGTTTCGACGGATAGAGATGCCGTTAGCATGATAAAGACAGTCGATATGAGTAAAACAGAAATGTTCTCTTTGAAATGCCTCATATCATCGATCGACGAGATATGCATATTTGCAATCGTGATCCCCATTGCAGTTACTGCTAATAATCCTGTTTCATGTGAGATCTCATCCGCTACTGTGAAACATAAGATCACGACACCAAACACTACTGGAGATTTTAGAAATTCTGGTACGTACCCTTTCTCAAACATCCATCCGATTCCGCGTCCACATAAGAATCCAAACAGTGTCGCAAAGAGGGATGCTAAGAAGAAGAAGAGAAGGACCGTAGGCGTAGCTTCTTCAAGTTGAAGAAACTTGATGATTTCAAACGCGAATACCGCAAGAAGTGCACCGAGTGGGTCTACGATGATTCCTTCCCACTTTAATATCTTGGCTGGTCTTGGCTTAAGTTTCGCCTGTCTCAACAACGGTAAGATGACGGTCGGTCCGGTCACGATAAACAAACCACCGATCACAAACGCTACTCCCCATGATAACCCTGCCACATAATGTGCAGACAGAGAACCTAATAACCATGCTAGAAAGGCACCCACGGTTACGATTCTACCCACAGGTTTTCCTAGTCCCTTTATTTCGCGAAAATCTAAATTCAAACTTCCCTCAAATAAAATAATTGCAACTGCGATAGAAACAAATGGATCGAACAACTCTCCAAAAACGTTATCTGGGTGTAGTATTCCGAAGATCGGACCTACAAGCAGTCCGATGATGGACATGACTACGATGGCTGGCATGTTAAAGCGCCAGGCAAACCACTGTGAAAATACACCTAGGACGCCGACAAGCATGATATTAAACAAGATCGAATCTACCACAGGTAGCCTCCTTATCAAATCAGTTCTTTTATATTTAAGTATTCTATAACTTTAAATGATTTCAGTAAAATTGTATGGATTTCTGCTCACGTTTTTTTGAAATTAGTAAATAGTGCTCCTACAACGTTTTTCTTTTTAATTGTATTTGTAAGGACCTTTCGATCATTCGTAGCATGTTCTCATCTGAAGGAGTAGCAAGTGTAACGGCTATACCTTGAGCTCCCCCTCGCGCAGTCCTTCCAATCCGATGAACATAACCCTCAACATCGATGGGAATGTCATAGTTGATCACATGTGTCACCGCCTCGATATCAAGACCTCTTGCCGCAATATCCGTCGCAATAAGAAATCTCATCGTTTCGAAATTCCTCAACAACTTGTTCCCTTTTAGCTTGAGAAAGGTTCCCGTGGAATATCCCACATTTGTAGTCTTTTTCACGGAGAGATTCGGCTAAACGATCCACCCTTCTCTTTGTTCTAAAGAATAAAACGGCTTTATATGGCCGAAATTGGTGCAGGATCATCAATAAAGTCCCCAGTTTTTCCCTGGCTTTTGTAACAAAAACGGTTTGTTTGATATCTGGAACCTTCAAGACGGAATCGTCATAACACTCTTCAGGAGTTTTCAGAAATTTGTTCGAAAGCTCTTTAATAGGTTCGGGCATCGTTGCGGAGCAAAGAACTGTTTGTCTATTTTCCGGTAGAACGCTCATCAGCTCCATCACTTCTGGTAAAAAGCCGATATGTAACATTTGATCCGCTTCGTCCAGAATGGTTAATGATACTGAACTGAGGTCAATCGTTCCACGCCTCAAGTGATCAAGTAGTCTTCCTGGTGTTCCAACAGCTATCGTCGCTTCCTTAAGACGGTCGATTTGGATTTGAATAGCTTGCCCACCGTATACTGCAACTGCTTGTTCTTCTCTTGGTAAAAGTCTCATCACTTCATTCGTGATCTGAATCGCTAACTCTCGAGTAGGTGTCATAACAAGCACGTTTACCCTATTTTCAACAGATTTAAGCCTTTCGACTGCAGGAAGAAGAAAGCCAAACGTCTTTCCTGTACCTGTTCTAGCCCTTACGATCGCATCCTTTCCCTCTAATATCGAAGGAATCATCTTTCTCTGTATATCAGTAGGCGTCTCTATACCATCTTCTATTAGAACTTCGATCGTTTTCTTATCTATACCCATTTTGATAAACTCATTCATCACTTACCCTGCTTTCTATCGAAAAAGAAGCAGGCGTACCTGCTTCTTACTTATCTTGATCAAGCTTCAATTTCGAAAGTGCATCAGCTAGAGCCGTATTGACCGGTTCTTCTTTTTGCTGACTCTTCATGTATTTCGAAACATCACGCTTAGATGCTTTATGATTCTTTTCATTGCTTTTTCGTTTGTTGAACGAAGAAAGCTTCTCTCTATGACCACACTTACAAATAAATGTTTGAGCTTCACCCTGTCCATGCAGTTCTAGTTTTTTCTTACACTTCGGACAGCGCGCATTCGTCACTCTACTCTTTCCTTTTCGGTAACCACATTCTCTGTCCTGACAAACAAGCATCTTGCCTTTCTTGTTCTTCACTTCTAACATCAGATTACCGCAATCAGGGCACTTTGTACCCGTAAGGTTATCGTGTTTAAATTTCTTCTTGCTATCTTTTATATTCTGCACCGTTTCTTCTGCATAAGCCTTCATTTCTTTGATAAAAGCTTGTTTTGATAGCTTGCCTTTAGCAATCGCTTCAAGTTTTTGTTCCCATTCAGCGGTTAACGCTGGAGATTGAAGCTCATCTGGAACGAGTTCAAGGAGCTGTTTTCCTTTTGCTGTTAATGTAATGTCTTTACCCTTCTTTTCGATAAGAAAACTATTGAAGAGTTTTTCAATGATGTCCGCTCTCGTTGCAACTGTACCGAGACCACCCGTTTGACCAAGCGTTTTGGCAAAGCGTTTGTCTTGCTTCTCTAAGAATTGCGCTGGTTTTTCCATGGCAGTTAGTAATGAGCCTTCATTGAAACGCGCCGGTGGATTCGTTGTTCCTTCTGTTCTTGTGAGGGAAAGAACCTTAAGCTTCTGGCCTTCTTGAAGCTCTGGTAGCAGTTCGTCCGACTCTTCGTTACCATACACTTCCTTCCAACCTTTAGAAACCACCTTTTTCCCTTTTGCTTCAAACGATTCGCCGTTGATCTTCGCTTGAACTGTCACCTGCTCGTATTCATAAGGCGGGTACAAAGCAGCTACAAAACGCTTCACGATCAGATCGTACACCTTACGATCTTTGTCACTTAACTCTCGAATGACTGGATGCTGCTCTGTTGGAATGATCGCATGATGATCAGATACTTTCCGATCATCGATAATATGATTCGCCCTAAGTGGTTGTGATGTGATCTTTTTAGCAGTTTTTTCATAGGAGGAAACGGCTTGAAGTCGTTCTTTAAGCGTTTCTTTCATATCTGAAGACAAGTAGCGTGAATCTGTTCTCGGATACGTGACAAGCTTATGTTGCTCATATAACCTTTGCGTAGCTGACAGCGTTTCTTTTGCCGAAAATCCATACCTTTTGTGGGCTTCTCTTTGTAGTTCTGTAAGATCGTAGAGGCCAGGTGAATATGTTTTCTTCTTCGTCTTATCGATTGCTTGAACAGTCGCATCTTCATTACTCGTTTTATTCTTGATATCATCGATTTTGCTTCGATCAAAAAGGTTACTTTCGTTATTGCTGCTACGCCATTTGAGTGAGAACCCGTCTACAACAGCTACAAGTCCATAATACTTTTCAGGCTTAAACGATTTAATTTCCTCTTCACGATGCGCGATCATGGCAAGAGTTGGCGTTTGGACCCTTCCGCTAGAAAGCTGAGCATTAAATTTCGTTGTTAACGCTCTTGAAGCATTTAAGCCAACGTACCAGTCTGCTTCAGATCTTGCGACTGCCGATTGATATAATGCTTCATAGTTCTTTGCGTCTTTTAAGTTTTTGAAACCTTCTCGAATCGCCTTATCTGTAACAGACGATATCCAAAGTCGTTTCATCGGTTTATTCACTCGTGCTTTTTCGATGATCCATCTTGCTACAAGCTCACCTTCACGTCCTGCATCAGTCGCAATGATAATCTCGTTTACATCTTTACGGTTCATTTGAGCTTTAACGGCGCTAAATTGCTTACCGCTTCGTTTGATGACAACAAGTTTTAGCGGCGAAGGCAGCATCGGTAAGTCATCTAAGTTCCACGTTTTGTATTTCTCATCATACACTTCTGGATCTGCCAAGGTCACAAGGTGTCCTAATGCCCATGTGACGATGTAGCGGTCTCCTTCTAAATACCCGTTACCTTTCTTAGAACAATTCAGTACTCTAGCAATATCTCGTCCAACTGAAGGTTTCTCAGCAAGAATTAATTTTTTACTCACTATACCAATCTCCTCAACAATACCTATACTTTTCTATCATCATACCAGCTACATTGTTGCACGTGAAACATTCTAGTTAAAAGAAGCATTTCTTTTACTAGCTGAAAGATAAAAGAAAGCTGCTTCAGACGCAGGTCCGAAACAGCTTATCGATTAAATTCTATACACTCTTGCTTCATATGGTTTTAGGACTAAAGCTGTGCTCTCACTTTTTTCGATGTCGTAATTATGAAGCAACAGGTTTTGATGCTTCAAATCTAAGTCAGCCGTAAACTCTGCTGCTTCAGTCGAAAGGTTCGTGATCACCACGACGCGATCGTCACTTGTCGTACGCGTATAAGCGTAAATTTGTTTATGATCTTTAAGGATCAGATCATAAGCTCCATACGTGAAAACAGGATTTTCTTTTTTTAGAGAAATCATATCCTTATAGAATGAAAGCACGGATCCTTCTTCTTGTTCTTGTTTTGCAACGTTGATTTCCTTGTAGTTAGGGTTCACTTTCATCCAAGGAGTCCCTGTTGTAAATCCAGCGTTCGAATCCGTGTTCCACTGCATCGGTGTACGACTA
The DNA here is from genome assembly GCF_056158505.1 of Anaerobacillus sp. ABR4_321. Taxonomy (NCBI): domain Bacteria; kingdom Bacillati; phylum Bacillota; class Bacilli; order Caryophanales; family Bacillaceae; genus Anaerobacillus; species Anaerobacillus sp. ABR4_321. The sequence continues at coordinate 737,157 of NZ_JBSWTK010000001.1, read as the reverse complement.
TTATCTCTGGACGATGCCCAGATCACTTTCATGATATCTTCATGAGATACGCCTTTTTCTCGCTGAATACGATAGCGATTTTTATCAGCTACATCATCATAATCATCGATCGATGGGAACTGAACGTTCGTCATTCCAATTTCTTGTCCCTGGTAGATAAAAGGCGTTCCTTGCATGAGGAAATACATCGCACCCATTGAAGTCGCGCTTTCCTTCCAGAATTCTTTGTCATTTCCCCATGTAGAGACGACACGCGGTTTATCATGATTCTCTACGAAAAGAGCATTCCATCCATCATTCTCGAGGCCTTTCTGCCAACGAGTCAACACTTTCTTCAATTCAACGATATCTAATTCACTGTTTTCTTCAGCATCCCATAGTCCAAGGTGCTCAAACTGGAATATCATGTCCATCTTACCTTGTTCTTTACCGACCCATTGATCTGCTTGATCGATCGAAACACCGTTTGCTTCACCGACTGTCATAACATCGTAGTTTGCGTACGTCTTATTCTTAAATTCTTCAAGGAAAAGCTGAATGCCTTCCTGATTCATATGCATATCGAAAGATGAAACATACTTCTCATCTTTAGGGTTAGGCATATCCGGTAGACCAGGGCGCTTTTTAATATGACTGATCGCATCGATGCGGAAGCCATCGATTCCTTTATCGAGCCACCAGTTTACGGTTTCATATAAGGCATCACGGACATCTGAGTTCTCCCAATTTAGGTCAGGCTGTTTCGTTGAAAAAACATGCAGGTAATACTGATCAGTTGTCTCATCGTACTCCCACGCAGAACCTCCAAAGATACTTTCCCAGTTGTTTGGTTCATGTCCTTCTTTACCATCTCGCCAAATGTACCAATCACGCTTTGGATTTTCCTTTGAAGAACGAGATTCAATAAACCATCTGTGCTCGTCACTCGTATGGTTCAGTACAAGGTCGATGATCAACTTCATTCCACGCTTGTGCACTTCACGAAGTAGAAGATCAAAATCCTCCATTGTTCCGAAGTCGTCCATAATATCTTGATAATCCGAAATATCATACCCATTGTCATCGTTTGGAGACTTATACATCGGACAAATCCAAATGACGTCGATCCCTAAATCTTTAATATAATCAAGTCGTTCTATAATCCCTTGCAAATCACCAATTCCATCACCGTTGGAGTCCTGAAAGCTGCGGGGATATATTTGATAACCGACTGCTTCTTTCCACCAAACTCTATTCATTCTCCTACACCCCCATCAATTTATAAAAAAGAGTTACCTGTAAGTGCAAACGTTTGCTCAATTGTGTAATAAAAAAAGCGCTTCTATGATATCGCTTACTTAATTCTACTCGCAATCTCCATAATTATCAATATACTTGTAAAAGTAATTTTAGAAGCATGAATTGACGTTGCGATGGAGAATGTATAGAATACCTTATTAATCGCTATCAGAAAGCTTCGTATAATTTTGGAGATAAGGTCCAAAAGTTTCTACCAAACTACCGGAAATGGTTTGACTACGATGATCACTTACGTATCATCCCCTGTCAGGCTGGAGAATTCCAGAACGAGAGGAGATATCACAAGAATGGAACAATTTATTAAAAGAATTCAAACCGCATCAGGTGACCGTGCTGCAGATACCGTTATTAAAAACGCAAGGATATTAGATATCTATAATCTACGTCTCATTGCCGGCGATGTTGCGATTACAGATGGAAAGTTTGTTGGGATAGGGGCTTTTGAAGGAAAAGAAACGATCGATGCCAAACAAAAAATCCTCATCCCAGCTCTAATCGATGCACACGTCCATATCGAATCCGCCATGGTTTCCCCTTCACAATTCTCAAAAGCCGTTCTCCCACATGGTGTCACAACTGTTATTACTGACCCTCATGAAATCGGTAATGTGCTTGGAGCGGAGGGGATTTCGTATATGATCGATGACTCAGAGAACATACCGATGGATGTCTTCTTCATGCTTCCATCTTGTGTTCCATCCACGCCTTATGAAAACGCTGGAGCCACCCTAACCGCCAATGACTTGAAACCTTTTTACAATCATCCTCGTGTTCTTGGTCTCGCTGAGGTTATGGACTACCCTTCCGTCAAACATACAGACCCATCGATGATGGATAAGCTTCTTGATGCCCACCGATACGATAAGAAAATCGATGGACATGCAGCTGGTCTTCCTAGCCATGCACTAAACGTATATAAATCTGCAGGCATCAATACAGATCATGAATGTGTGTCAGCTGAAGAGGCATTAGAACGCATACAAAGAGGCATGTATGTTTTGATACGTGAGGGCTCAGTCGCAAAAAACATGAAGCAGATCTTACCAGCGGTCACTCCTCAGAATGCAAGGCGCTTTCTGTTTTGTACGGATGATAAACATATGGACGACCTTATTTCAGAAGGAAGTGTCGATCATAATATTCGTCTAGCAATCAAACATGGGATCGACCCCTACCTTGCCATTCAAATGGCTTCACTCAATGTAGCTGAATGTTATGGACTTAATAAAGGAGCCATCGCCCCTGGTCTAGATGCAGATTTTCTAGTGATGAACGATCTAGAAACGTTTGATATCTACCAAGTCTTTCGAGAAGGAAAACTTGTCGCCGAAGACGGTACGACCTCATTTAAACCTAAACCTCTCTCCTCTCAAGAGATTCGTAACACAGTAAACATACAGACGATCACGCAAGAAAGCTTACGTATTACACTTGAAAGTAAACGTGCGAACGTTATTGAGATTGTCCCTAACCAGATTGTGACAAAGCACCTCACACTTGACGTGGAGACAACTGAGAACACATTTATACCTTCCAAAGAAGCTGACCTTATGAAGTTAGCCGTTATTGAAAGGCATCATCATACAGGAAACATAGGTCTTGGAATTGTGAAAGGGCTCGGTTTTGAGAAAGGTGCGATCGCCACTACAGTCGGTCATGACTCCCATAATGTAATCGTTGCGGGCACAAACGACGAGGATATCCTATCAGCAATCGATGCTCTTAAACAAATAGGCGGAGGACTAGTGGTTGTAAGGGATGAGGAAGTAATCGGTGAATTGCCGTTACCGATTGCAGGTCTTCTTTCAGACAAAGGGTACCAAGCTGTTAACAAAGGGCTGCTTGAGCTAGACATCGCTCTGAAAGAAATAGGCGCTCCCGAACATTTCAATCCCTTTCTAACTCTCTCTTTTCTAAGCCTTCCAGTCATTCCGGAACTAAAGCTCACTGACAAAGGTCTATTCGATGTAACAGCATTCAAACATATTTCGATTGACGAGTAAACGAAACCCGCCAGGCATGATGCCAGGCGGGTTATTCTATGAAATGATCGCAACTTCAGACTCTTGCTGCACAGAACGATAAGATGCTTCCATCAACACCGTTAGATCGAGTGCTAGTGCAATGTTTTCATCCGTGCGTTTGTTATGTTTCACATGTTCTACCCATTGGTTGAATGGAGAAGGTCGATCAGCTGGGATTGAAACTTTCTCGAATCCATTTCCAGTGTTTAGTAACAAATGACCTTCATCTGCCCTATATAAAACGGACCCTTTCGTTCCATGCAATTCAATTGTAAAAGGAGAATGAGGGTTAACGAATCCTGTTTCAATAATGCCATATGAACCTGATCCATATTGAAAGGTTACAACAGCCTGGTCTTCAACTTCTATTCCAGTCATATACCCAAATTGCGCAGAGATCCGCTGAGGCATTCCTTGAAATAGCCTCGTTAAGTAAACTGGATGACATCCTAAATCGATTAGCGCTCCACCCTGGCACGTTTCTACGTCATAGAAATGATGCGGTAACCAGTCTGCTATCGCTCCATCATGAGCAAGACGCACTCTAGATTGCGTGATGTCACCGATCTCACCTGAGGCGAGGATATCTTGTATCGCTTTCGTATAGCCGTCATACACTCTCGGCAATGAAACGAACAGCTTTACATCCTCTTGCTTCACCGTTTCGATGATTTCTAGTGCTTCCTCTTCTGTTGCCGCCAGAACCTTTTCTGTAAAAATGTGTTTTCCCGCTTTGGCTGCTTTTATTATAAGATCTTTGTGCATGTTCGTTGGAGATGTAACGACCACTCCATCGATCGTATCGCGTCTTAGAAGATCGTCGATACTGTCTATGTACTCTGCTCCCCACTTTTGTGCTTCACTTCTTCCTCGCTCCTCATATTCATCCCAAACCGCTGTAATATGTGTTTCAGGATGATCGAGTGCTTCTTTCGCATAATCCTTTGCGTGAACGTGCCAAAAACTTAACATTGCGAGATTCATAACGGAAGCCTCCTATAAATACAAAATGATAACGCTTTTATCAATTGTATAGGAGTTGGTTGCGATCCATCAATTATAGAGGTAAAGAAATTTAAATAAATTAAAATTAGTGTGCATTTTCTATTTATGATATAATAGTAGTTGTGCTATAATTAAATATTTTGGAGGTGGGCGCTTGTTTGAGGTAGGCGACAAAGTTTTTTATCCCATGTACGGTGCAGGTGTAATTGAAGCTATTGAAGAAAAAGAGATTCTGGGCGAAACACAGCTCTATTATATTCTTAATATTTCATTTCGCGATATCCAGGTGATGATACCGAAGGATAAAATGGAGAATTTGAATATCCGTGAAGTGTTGGATTCGAGTAAAATGGACGATATTCTAACAACATTCCATGCTGATGCTGAGCTTGATGCTGAACCAAATGCCAATCGAAACCAGCGATACCGCGATAATATGAATAAGCTTAAAACCGGGGATATTCGTAACCACGTAGAAGTGATTCGCGAACTGGTTACCCTCAACAAGAAAAGACCACTAGGAACAGACGATAAAAAGCTGCTTGAAAACGCTCAGCAGTTTCTCATAAGTGAAATCGTATTAACGAAAGACGTTAAGCTCGATCAGGCTACGTCGATGTTACATGAAGCCATCTACCAGTAAGCTAAAAGGACAGCACCGAAGCGGTGCTGTCCTTTTTTCATCATTTCCCTAATACGTTCGTCTGAAATGCTGAAATAGCTTTATATTCTTCAGTTAGCTTGTTCGAAATACTCATGTAAATCGGTAATAGTTCAGCATATAATTTCACGCTTTCTTCTTCAGGCTGGTGCGCATACGTGCTACCAACGAGGTCTGATACGATTTTGTAAGAATCGATTTCTCCTAACGCCTCCATCCCTAGGACGATTGCACCAAGGCAAGAGCTTTCGTAACTTTCAGGAACGATGACTTCTTCATTAAAAATATCCGCCATCATTTGACGCCACAGAGCTGATCTTGAGAAACCGCCAGTCGCTTTAATTTGCTTCGGTTCGCCGATCAGTTCCTTTAGAGCCTCTAGGACACTATATAGATTGAAGATAACGCCTTCTAAAACCGCTCGAATCATATGCTCTTTCTTATGGTGCATCGCAAGACCGAAGAAGCTGCCTCTTGCATCTGAGTTCCATAGTGGAGCACGTTCTCCCGCAAGGTAAGGGTGAAAAATTAACCCATCTGCCCCTGGTCGCACTTGCTCTGCGATTCTAGTTAAGATTTCGTACGTGTCGATACCAAGACGTTTCGCCGTTTCCATTTCAGAAGCTGCGAATTGATCTCTGACCCAGCGGAACGTTATCCCCCCATTATTGACAGGCCCTCCGATCACCCACTTGTTTTCAGTGAGCGCATAACAAAAGATTCGTCCATGTGGATCTGTGACAGGTCGATCAGTGACAGCACGAATAGCTCCACTCGTTCCGATCGTTACCGCTACAACGCCTGGCTCGATCGCATCAACACCTAGGTTTGATAAAACCCCATCACTTGCTCCTACGATAAATTTAGTAGAAGCACTTAATCCTGTTTCTTCGATGTATGGTTCTTTCAATCCCTCTATGACCCTAGTAGTCGAGACTGGTAGAGATAGTTTCTCTTCAGTAATACCTGCCACGGATAGAGCCTCTTCATCCCAATCAAGTTGTTCAAGGTTGAATAGTCCCGTTGCAGATGCAATCGAATAATCGACTACGTACGTATGGAAAAAGCGATAGAACACATATTCTTTGATCGAAATAAACTTGGAAGCTGAGGCAAATAACTCCTCTTTCTCGTTTTTTAGCCATACTAATTTTGATAAAGGAGACATCGGATGGATTGGAGTACCTGTCCGCAAGTAAATGTCATGCCCATTCATCTCTGACTTGATTTTTTCAGCCCACTTCGCACTTCTGTTATCCGCCCATGTGATGCAGTTTGTCATCGGCTTCCCTTCAGAATCGACAGCTATCAGACTATGCATGGCAGAACTGAAAGACACGAATGAAATGCTCTCTGCAGAAAGACTCTCCTCAGTCAGTACTTCTCGAATCGACTTTACAACCGCAAGTAAGATCTCTTCGGGGTTCTGTTCAGCAATACCTGGTTTAGGGGTTAAAAGCGGATATTCAACGCTATGCTTTGTAACTGGATGACCTTTTTCATCAAATAAAACAGCTTTGGTACTCGTCGTTCCAATATCAACGCCGATCATAAATCTATTTTTCAAAGGAATCTCCTCCTCTAGTTAGGTGTAATAACAAAATGCGAGCGTAACGCTCGCATTCGACTTCTATTATCCAATAAAGAAACTACATACAAACACAACGGCGAATCCGACTAGACCGATTAACGTTTCCATAACGGTCCACGATTTTAATGTGTCTTTTTCATTTAATCCTAAGAATCTATTCACTAGCCAGAAACCAGAATCGTTCACGTGAGATAAAACCGTTGCACCAGCTGCAATGGCAATCACCATCATACCTAATACTGGTCCTTGCATATCCATGCTTGTGATGAGTGGTGACATAAGACCTGCAGCGGTTACCATCGAAACGGTGGCAGAACCTTGAGCAACACGTACAGCAGCAGCGATTAAGAAAGCCAATAGAATTGGAGGTAATGGTGAAGAAGCCATCTTTTCACCTAATACCTGTCCAACACCGGAATCGATCAACACCTGTTTGAAAACACCACCTGCACCTGTTACAAGAATGATGATTCCCGCAGGCTCAAGTGCTTTATTCGCTATACCCTGCACATCTTCCTTCGTATACCCACGTAATGTTCCAAGTAGAATGAATGCAAGGATTGTCGCGATCGTCAATGCCACGAAAGGATGTCCCATAAACGTTAAGAAAGAGCGTAATGGAACGAGCGAGCTTCCATCTTCAATCAGAAGATCAGATAGCGTGTTCGCTAGAATCAACACGAGCGGAATCGAAATCAAGCTCGTAACGAGCCAAAAGCTTGGGAGCTCTTTATCATATTCTTTTTCTTCGATTTCCATGTAATCTGGTACTGTCGCATGAATTTTCTTACCGATATAACGTCCGAATAAAGGACCTGCAATGATCATAGAGGGGATACCCGCTAATACACCAAAGAGAATCACCCAGCCAAGATCAGCTCCAATTAAATCCGCTACTGCGATGGGTCCTGGAGTCGGCGGAATAAAGCTATGCGTAACCGCAAGTCCTGCTAATAGCGGAATCGCATAATGGAGCAGCGACTTCCCTGTTTTTTTTGCGAGACTATAGACAAGTGGGACAAGGATGATAAAACCAACATCAAAGAAGACCGGAATCGCTACAATAAAGCCCGTTAAACCAAGTGCCCACTGAGCTCTTCCTTCTCCGAACTTTTTGATAAGCGTTTGTGCAAGGCGTTCAGCACCACCAGAAACTTCTAGCATCTGTCCGAACATGGCACCTAAACCAACGACCACAGCTACGAACCCAAGGGTTCCACCCATACCGTTCTTAACCGATTCGATCACACCATCTAATGGCATACCTGCCGCAATTCCAACTAATAAACTTACTAGTAATAATGAAACGAACGCGTGTAATTTTGTTCTGATAACTAGAAATAAAAGTACAAAGATAGCAAGAACGGCTAACAGAATCAGCATATTACCCGACATGATTTTATCCTCCTTTATTTTCCTGTGTACTAACCTCTTCGATCGCTTCGTCAATAATTGCGACGTCAATGAGGAATCGCTTACATAAATGAGTAAAGTGTCAAAATTGGAAAGCTATGTACATTCTGGAAAGAAAAAATATTTCCTATAAGCGAATTATACAATAAATATTTTTTATTGCAACCGCTTCCAAGAAATCTATTTTCATTAATTATGTAATCGGTTACAATAAGGAGATAAAGTATCGTGAGAGGAGAATGTTAATGTCTAGCACTGAAACCCGTCACTGTCTTCCTAGAATTCGCTCATCCTACTCTCAGTTTAGTGAAAAGGAGCGGCAAGTAGCGGATTACATCTTAAATCACTCAAGCAAGATCATACATAGCACGATTAATCAGGTTGCAGAAGACTTAGGAGTAGCTGATGCAACGGTTTTTCGGTTTTGCAAACGGATAGGCTTCAAAGGGTTTCAAGCGATGAAAATCGCGCTTGCAGCGGAAATCGTCAACCCGATTCAAGATATTCATGAAACCATATCAGAAACCGATTCAAAAAAAGATATAGCAGAGAAAGTTCTTCGTTCAAATATTAGAACGCTCGAAGATACGCTACACATTCTCGAGAACAGTAGTATAGAAAATGCTGTAGAAGCCCTTCTTAAAGCTGATCGGATCGAGTTTTATGGAAACGGCGGCTCAGGAATCATCGCTATGGATGCTCAGCATAAATTCATTCGCACAGGTTTAAGAACAGCTGCGTACAGTGACGCGCACTTGCAGATCATGAGTGCTTCTCAACTAACGGAAAGTGACCTTGCGATTCTCATTTCTCACTCTGGCACGAACAAAGACATGATTCGGGTAGCCGATATTGCAAATGAAAGTGGTGCTACGACCATTGCAATAACAAACCTTGCCACCTCCCCACTAAGTAAAAAAGCTGATATTTCACTATACACTGTTTCACAAGAAACAGAATTTCGCTCTGAAGCATTTGCATCGAGAATTGCTCAACTAAGTCTCGTAGACGCTCTCTACGTAAATGTCATGATCGCGAGAAAAGAGAAAGCGAAAGACTCTCTCCAGCGCATGAGAGAAGCAATTTCTACGAAAAGGCTATAATGAAAAAACCCCGCATGATTGCGGGGTAATAAGAGATTAATTTAAAAGCAAGAAAACGATTGCCTATGATTAATTTTCATATTTAATGTCACTATGTTATTTGTTTAGCTGCATTAATTTGCTTTCGTTCATCTTAACCTTGTAATATCGATGATTGGAGCGGAAGGATGCTCGACTCCTGCGGGCTGAGCGGGACAGGTGTGACCCCACAGGCGCGCGTTAAGAGCGCCGAGGAGGCACACCGCCCGCCCCGCGGAAAGCGAGCATCCTGGAGCGGAAATCCCACTTATTATGTCAAAAAAATCACCCCGCATAGAAGCGGGGTTTCTTGTCATCTTCAGCCTTTAATTTTCTCGATAAAGACGACTTTTAAATAACCTCCTTCTCGAAATTCTTTCGTTGTACGAAAATCTTCAGGAAGAGAGTATTCCTCAAGCAGCCGATATCTTCCACCGGTTTCTTTAAACGCCTGATCAATAAACGTCTTAAACTTCCTCATATCATAACCACTATAATTGGTTGAAGCGACGATAATCCCCTTATCTTCTGTTATGGCGATCGTCTCTTTCAAAAGATTCTTGTAATCCTTTGCTGCACTGAACGTATGTTTCTTGGAACGAGCAAAGCTAGGTGGATCAAGAATGACCATATCAAACTTAAGGTTTTTCTTCACAGCGTACTTAAAGTACTTAAATACATCCATCACTAAAATGTTTTCTGATTCATAATCGATACCATTCAAACTAAACTGCTCGATCGTTTTATTTAAGCTTCGATTCGCAAGATCAACACTCGTCGTATGGGTCGCTCCACCTAACGAAGCGAAGACTGAAAACGCTCCAGTGTAAGAGAACGTGTTTAAAACCCGTTTCCCTTCAGCATATTTATCTCGAATGATTTTCCTGACAGGCCGCTGATCTAAGAACACGCCGACCATTGCACCTTCATTTAGGTATACGGCAAAATCCACACCGTTTTCTTTTACGACAAGTGGGAATTCACCACGTTCACCCGCAACGAAATCATCGTCTTCAACATATTGCCCTTTTGAATCAAATCGTTTTTTCTCATAGATGCCTTTAAAATCCACGAGTTTCTTTAACGCACTCACAACATCATTTTTAAACGAGTAAGCACCTTCACTATACCAATTGATCAGGTAATAATCGTTAAAACGATCGATCGTAATACCTCCGAGTCCATCTCCTTCACCATTCACAATACGAAAAGCAGTCGTATTTGAGTCTTCGAAGAATGGCTTTCTGTATTGAAGTGCTCGCTGTAGTTTGTTGACAAAAAATCCTTCATCAATGGACTCGTTCGCATCCTGGGTTAAGACCCATCCATAACCCTTGTTCTGCCTTCCATAGTACCCTTTTCCAATAAACGTTCCATTGGTATCTACTAGTTGTATAATCGTGCCCTCTGTTTTTAACTTCTCCGGGTTTACCAAGGCTTCTTTAAAAATTAATGGGTATCCGTTTAGAAACTTTTTTCTGTGCTTCGGCTGAACCTGCACGCGCTCTTCGTTTCTCATCTTGTCATCCTATCTATTCTAGTTTTTCATTCTGACTGCATTATAACATGTTGCGATGTCACCACATAAATCCTTATGAACGTTCAAAAACTAAAGAAAAGGTGGTGGATACGATGAAAACGAAATCCGGAACGGATATCGAAGAAGTAAAGAAGCTGAATGCAAACTCTGGCCTAACGTATAATCAAGCAAAGCAAGAACTCGCAAAACGGTTGGGAGCAAAAAAGAAGGGTGACAACCCGTCAAATGGGACTCTGGTATAGAGAATGGTTTACAATAAGCTGGTGTTGTTTCATTAAAGCAGCACCAGGAGGTTTACAGCATGACGAATCATGAAAACGGCTATTTTCGTACGATCATCATACTAAGCGCAGCTGTATGGCTCGTTGTTATGAATACAACGATGTTCAACGTAGCGCTTCCAAACATCTTGAATGAATTTCAACTGAGCCCAGCTGACGGAGCCTGGATCGTTTCGGGTTATTCCATTATCCTGGCTGTCTCAACGATCACGTATACGAGACTTTCAGATTACCTCCCGATACGGCGTCTCCTCATAACAGGTATCGTTATTTTTGGTATCGGATCATTACTTGGTTTTTTCGCGGAAAGTTTTGCGCTATTACTTACATCAAGACTGTTACAGGCCACTGGCGCTTCAGCAATTCCTGGACTGTCGATGGTATTTGCAGGCAGGTTTATCCCACTGAAAAAAAGAGGACGAGCAATGGCGTTCATCGCATCGGCATCTTCCCTCGGGTTCGGTCTAGGGCCTGTGATCGGTGGTATTATTACGGAATACCTTGATTGGAACTATTTATTTGTTGTTACGTTATTCGTACTTGTGCTGATCCCTGTTTTGTTAAAACGTCTTCCAGAAGAGGGAGTAAGCAAAGGAACATTTGATTTTATTGGTGCAGTGCTAACAGGGTTGTCCGTTACTAGCTTTTTGTTGTTTATATCAACATTTAACCTACTCTATTTAGTAGCTGGGGTCGCTGCGATCGTGTTACTCGCACTTCGGATAACGAAAACAACCGTTCCTTTTATCCAACCTGACTTATTTAAAAAGCAGGGATATCGTCTTCTTCTTTATATGAGCTACTTGGGTTTCACGACACACTTTGCAATCTTACTCCTTATGCCCCTCATGTTACAAAACGTGTTTGGCAAAGGACCTTCGATCATAGGTTATATTATTTTTCCAGGTGCTATGTTATCAGCTGTGGCAGCCGTTTATGTTGGAAAGATGCTCGACCGTTACGGCAACATGAAGGTGATTTATCTCGCACACCTTCTACTCTTAATCTCAACAGTCATCTTTTATTTCTTATCACCGATCAATCCATACATGACGATGTTTGGCTATATGTTTACAAGCTTTGGATTTTCAAGCTTATCGTCGAGCACAACGAACGAAGTCTCACGCATCCTGCCTTCGTCCCAAACCGCTACAGGCATTGGGATGAAGCAACTCGTACAATTTGTTGGTAGTGCCTCAGGGGCAGTTCTTGGAGGTATCCTCCTTGAACTAAAAGGATTGACTTACAGCGCGAGCTCATTTCAGCTAACGTACCTTTTTCTTCTCGTCATTATGGTTCTATCGTTAGGAATGGCGTTTCTCTATGCTAAGAAACATGTTTAAATCAGTAACGAGGCCTTTCAACAAATGAAAGGCCTCGTTTTCATGTTATTCCAGAACAAATCGAACCGCTTCTTCAAACACTTTTGGGAAGTCCTGAGGGAATGTATGACCCATTCCTTCCTTTACGATTAACTTGCATGGAACACTGTGCTTTCGAAGTAAAGAAACCGCTTTCAAAGCTGTTTCATAGAAAGGATCTTGATCCCCAGTGATCACGCAGCCTCGCACATTTGATTTACTATCGATTGCTAGTTTCTCTAATTTAGCTAAGTCTTCAAACGCTGGCACCACAGCGATGAAATACTCGAATTCTCCTTTTTCTAGAGCTAATTCTACTGCTCGACCGCCCCCTTGTGATGCACCAGAAAGAATAACTGGCTTTTGACCCCTTACGTGTTGATTTAAAAACTGAGAAGTCATTTCTTCAACATCTCTCTGTGTTTGCTTAGGATCATCCCATGAGAAACAGCCATAGCTAAACAGCTGAGAAGACTGAGGAAACGCAATATGATACTTGTTAAGTATTCGATCATCTTTCCATTCTAGCGAAAAGTCCTTTACGTTAGATCCTTTCCAATGCAAAGACATCACTGAAACTTCGGCATTTGGATTTCCATCAACTTTTAAAAGTGACTCAGCCTCTTTAAGATTTTCATGAAAAAGTGTTTCACATTGATCGATAATCCTCTTAAATCCTTCTGTTTCTTTTAATAAGTTCAGTTCAGGGTCAGTCGTTAAAATTTCTGGATTCCACCAAAAACCATTGTCGATGGCACTCTGTAATTCGCCGATCGCTTCTTTGGTTTTTCCTTGTAGACAATAGACGTTGGCTTTCCAATGTCCTAAGCGGTCACGTTTTTCTGAAAACTGTGTTTTGGCCTCCTCCATAACCTCTAGTGACTGATCATAACGGTTGTTTTGAACGAGATCGATGACTTTCGTTTGACATTCTACAAAAGTTTGCATAAAACCCCTCCCCCATCAGTTAGTTCAATAATAATTGAACAGATTAAACAGGTCAATACATTTGTAACTCTATATCTTAATCGTTATTACAATGGTAGAATAAAAAGAAAAACAGGAGGAGTTTCAATGGCCTTCGATGTAAAGATGCTCTATTCCCCTGCACATGAATTACTATTAAGTTTCTCGCTATATAAAAGGCAAACACAAATGAAATACTTAGCGTTAAGTGCTACATGGCCTCAAGAAGTAGATAACGTTATCACTTCACCTTTAAAAGAACGCATCGCTTCAAAAAAAGATCTCTACTTCGAAGATTTGTCAGTTCTATTTATGAAGGAATGCCCTGCAGAAACCATCGAAGGTTTCTTCGAATGGTTACAATCCCAAACTGCCGGGAACATGTATGAGCTTCTTTCACCCTATGTGAAAAGCGCTCTACCATCAGACCTCGAGTTACAACGAGATGAGTTCATCTCATTACTAAAGGAATGGAAAGTTCAGTATTTTGATAAAATCGACCAGACCATTCTGGAAGATTTACGAAAAGATGCATTACAGAAAAGTCATCTGCTCGAAACGTCGACACCAGCTAGGATGATACAAAAAGCAAGCCGATTCATTATCTCGAATGAACACATTCGTACCGTCTATTTAATTCCAGGTTCACACTTTTATCCGATGTCTCTCATCGATCAGTTTCATGAGACAGTATTTATTACCTATCCAGTAGGAACAAAGGAAAGTGATCAAGCAGAACTTCTAAGGGTCACTAAAGCGTTGAGTGATGAAAGAAGGATTGCGATCCTTCGTTTTCTTTCCACAGGAATCTACACGTTCACGAACATCGTCTCGGAAATCGGGATGGCAAAGGGGAACATCCATCATCACCTCTCGATCTTACGAGCAGCAGGACTTGTTGACATTCACATCACGGACGATCCACACACATTCTTTTACGGCACAAATCCGGACATCACTTCAAATTTATCGTCTAAACTAGATACTCTGCTCAAATAGGATTGGTACAGTAAAAAAAGAAGCTCCTCAACTAGAGGGGCTTCTCTTCAATCCATATTTCCAAATAAGCGGTGTAACGACTAGCGTAACTGCTAGATAAATCCAAACACCGAACGGAATTAATGTTGCACCAAAGTGAATCAACCCGAATACAGGTATCAATAGCGTAAAGGGCAACGTCTTCCATCCATCGCTTTGACTCCAGCTCTCAAAAGGCTCAGAGAAAGGGAGCGTCCCTTTGATGATCTTAAAGCAAATAGCACTGTAGGTGAGCGTCACGAGCAGAACGATAAGAAGGTCAGGGAGAATACGAACACCGAATATCAACAAATAAATCACACTTACCGCGATGTACACCGGTAGAAACAAACGAACAATGAGTGCTTTTAGCGTACCTTTTATACTGTTTGTTAAATCAGTCACTGGCGAAACGTGATAAATCCATGCTCCTTTACTTTTACTCGAATACTGAAGCATAATGACAACACCTGGAATCATCATCAATGCGGCATAAATCGATAAATACGATCTACCGCTTCCTAACGCCTCGAATGAACCTGCGGCTGTATAATTATTGTAAAGAAAAACAAACGGAAAGATCATCGCAAAGCCAAGCGATGGATAGATCTTCAATTTTAACTCTCGTTCGTTCTTAAGCATCTTTTCAGCGAAATGATAAAAAGCATGCTCTTCCTTGCTTCGAGTAACGAAAGAAGCGATTCGTTTAAAGAGATCAAATCGCCCTCGCTTCGAAACCTTGGTCGTTTGATCCATTAGTTTCACAAGATTTTCTTCATAGGCAGGAAGAATCTTCAAATAAGCAACAAACGAAAGAATCGGAACTAGAAGAGCAAGTGCTGTCAGTACATAATAATAGATTCCTGCTTCACCGTTCAATACGATGGCGAACGGAGCACTAAACCATACCGGAGGCAGAAATAGAGTCCACCATTCAGGTGTGAAGGTTGCCTCTAAATCTACGAACTCAAACGCACGTGCAACAACTTGATAACCAAGTACGATCGTAATCGACAAGCCGATCTGTACATAGTTGATCATATCTCTCAGCCGCTCTCCTCCAAAGAACTTTAAAATTAAGTAATAGAGCATAGCTGTAATCGCTACAATAAACAGATCACTGAGCAAGATTGTGAATACTAGTAACAAGCCAAATAATACACCGTGACGAATCGTACCGATAATGAGAGGGATGCTTATGATTGCAACGGTTACGAAGAATAAATAAATCGTAACGTGAACTGCTTTTGAAGCACTGATCGTTTTACTTGTAATCGGTCTAGTTCCTAGAATCGTTTGATCTCTCACATCGAGAAGGACCGAAGAGAAATCAGAGATCATCGTTGTCATGATCAAAAACATGAACACTCCGAGGACCAAACTCACCTGAAACATGTAGTTTTCACCAAAAAACAAGATTGGTACTAGCGTCAAACCAATAAACGCATAAAACCAGAGTGATTTTAAAAATTGATTACTGTCACTCTTGCTTTTCCCCATGTTCTGACTCATTACTGTCGAGGTTCGTCTGCCATCCATCGTAAGTTTAACCTGCAGAATGCGCCGCATCGTACTGTAGTCGATGCCCGCTTTTTCAAAGAGTCCTTTAAACACATCTAACAGCTGCAACGATTTGAAGTTTTTCACCTCTTATCACGCTGTACGATTTGTACAAACTCCTCAGATAAATCCTTATATTCCTTAAACCCAGTCAGCTGGTTAAAAATTTCTTCTAATGAGCCTTCCTTATTCTGTTGCCTAAGCTCCTCGAAGCTTCCATCCGCAACGATCTTTCCCTCGTTAAGAAGCAAGATCCGGCTGCTGATTTTTTCAACGACCTCCATAATATGTGAAGAATAGAAGATTGTTTTACCTTGTTCAGATAGTTTTGCGAGAATTTCTTTGAAGATCATCACACTATTTGCATCGAGACCATTGATCGGCTCATCGAGAAACAAGAGGTCAGGATCATGCAACAGACTCGAAATGAGCAGCACTTTTTGTTTCATACCCTTAGAATAGGATGAGATACGAGAATCAAAGACTTCTTCGAGATCAAATATGCCCATTAACTCTCTCGCTTTTGTCTCTGCCTGTTCAGCGTCCATTCCGTACAATTCTCCTGTAAACGAGAGGTATTCTCGAGCAGATAAATTATCATAAAGATCAGCCATTTCCGGTACATAGCCAATCCTATACTTGTAGTCCACGTTATTCTGCTTTATATTTTCACCGAATATCTCTACCTCACCTGCATATGTTGCTTCAAGTCCAAGCATGATCTTTACTGTTGTGCTTTTTCCTGCACCGTTTGGCCCTATGTAACCGATAATCTGCCCCTCGTATACATCGAGGTCGATGTCATCTAAAACAAGTTTGTCACCGTACCTTTTTGTTAACCCTTTTAAAGAAAGAACTCTATCTGGTTTTTTATCCATAGCATATCCCCCGTTTCATTTACCTGTTACGATGTTCTACGTAATTTTCCACAAAAGGTTTCAGGTGTTTCCTCGTTAAAGAGGATTATAGGCTCAGCCTATAAGGGTATATGACAAGTAAATAATTTTGAGGAGATCGACCAAATGAAGTCATGGTACAAGAAAAAACGTTGGATCGCATTAAGTATCTTTCTACTTATTTATAGTGGTGTGCTAGTCTATCACCGTTTCAAACCTCTTCCTGAAGGCATTTCATACGCCGGAGACGTGCACTCTTTACAAGGTGATGACGTTGAATTTCTATACGACTTAACGTACGACAAAG
Organism: Anaerobacillus sp. ABR4_321; assembly: GCF_056158505.1. Taxonomy (NCBI): domain Bacteria; kingdom Bacillati; phylum Bacillota; class Bacilli; order Caryophanales; family Bacillaceae; genus Anaerobacillus; species Anaerobacillus sp. ABR4_321. The sequence goes on along the minus strand of NZ_JBSWTK010000001.1, from coordinate 720,115 downwards.
ACGGAAAAGAAGTTTATGATCACTCTATTTTCGATGAAGTGAATAAGACGATTAGAGAAGCTGACGAGTTTCTCGTATTAGACCTTTTCCTTTTCAATGGATTCACGAATGAGAAAAGAGATTATCCTACGATCAGCGAGAACCTATCAAATTCGGTCATTGAAGTAATGGAAGAAAACCCATCATTGAAAGTCGTTTTGATCAGCGATGAAATTAATACGACGTACAATTCTCACGAAGCTCCTCAAATCGATAAACTAAGAGAGATGGGGGCTGAAGTGGTCTATACGGACCTTAATCGTTTACGTGACCCTAACTTGTTTTATTCAGGATTATGGCGCATGACGTTATCATGGTTTGGTCAAAATGGAACAGGCTGGATTCCTAACCCTTTAGCACCTACAGCACCAAAAGTAACGATGCGTTCCTACTTAGATTTATTCAACATTAAAGCAAACCACCGAAAAACAGTCATGACAGAAGATGAGGGTATCATCATGTCAGCTAACCCTCATGATGCGAGCGGATTTCATTCAAATATCGCTTTTCGAGTAAAAGGTTTCATACTGAATGATTTGATTCGTTCAGAGAAAGCGGTAGCTGCTTTTTCCGGGGGAGATTTATCAGAGTTTCCTAAACTTCCTGCAGTAAAGTCATCAGATAAGGAAAGCGACTCAGACATCAAGGGTAGGATCGTCACAGAAAGTAAAATTCAAGATAGCGTAGTAACTGCGATCGATAATGCACAGGAAGGTGATGAAATTAACATCGGCATGTTTTATCTCGCCGATCGTGACATCATCGATGCGATCGTTGACGCAACTGAGCGGAAAGTAAACGTCCGTATGATCCTTGACCCTAACCAAAATGCATTCGGACACCAGAAGATGGGCTTGCCTAACCTCCCTATTACCGGCGAGCTTCATAAACAAGGAGACGACTATTTAACGATTCGATGGTATGACACAAATAAAGAACAGTTTCACACTAAGATGCTGTATGTAAAAGGGCAAGAAGAAAGTACGATCATTGGAGGATCGAGTAATTATACTTCGAGAAATCTGGACGACTACAATATGGAGACTAACATTCACTTAAGTGCCCCAAATGATTCTGAGCTAGTAAAGGAAGTCGATCGGTACTTTGAGCGAATGTGGGATAATGAGGACGGTGTCTATACAGTAGATTATTCTAAGTATCAAAACACATTGTCAGCATTTAAATACATCATGTATATTCTTCAAAAGCTGTTCCAGGTTACAACGTACTAATACACAAAAAACCCCGGGTTTACCGGGGTTTTTTACATACGCTTTGCTTTACTTTTATTTCTCATCTTTCTTACGATCGGATAGATGATCGGGCCGTATTTAATCGCTCGTTTGATTAACTTCTTCATAACGAATGCCTCCCTTTGTAAGAGTGCTATTCCCGAATTCAGCAATCATAAACCAATCGATCAATCCTCATCCTTAACATCTGGATCTTCTGGAAGTGGTTCGTTCATCTCTTCTTCCATTCTCTGTTTATATTTCTCTAGTTGTTCTAAGTGCGTATTGAACTGTTCTTTATAAATTAAATATTGTTCTCCATCATGAAGGACTCGAATACGTTTTTCTTGGATCAGCGTTTCGATGTACTCTTCGGGTAACGATAAATATTCCGCTGTTTCTTTTACTGAGAGATACAAAAAACTCTCCTCCACTTCCTTAAAGGATCACTATCTTTATAGCATTGGTATCCTTTGTTTATAGGTATCGATCAATTTCTTATTGTGTAAGTCCGTTCCGTCGATATTCCCGCTCTGAAACACAGGTGGTTCCACGCCTCGACGGATCAGCTGATCGATCACTTTGGCAACGATCCCATCTAGTAGCGCCATTCCAACTACAGAAGAAAGAGGACCATATGAAAAGCTATTTTCTATAGAAAACGCAGAATCTCCAGGCTCAATATGATTATCAAGTATAAGGTCTGCAACGTCTTTTAAATACAGTCCCTCGTTATGGCGCGAAGACTCCTGTTCGCTCGCTGCCAATGAAGTCATCGCAATGACAAATGCGCCTTGTTGCGCACTGATACGTGCCACATCAACTGGGACTGGGTTGCGTCCTGAGTTAGATACGACGATCACGACGTCTCCACTCCTGATATCCTGTTGTTCCATGAAGGTCGTCGCATACCCGTTCATCCGTTCATACTCTGATGCTTTGCTGCCACCTTGATGTAGCATCAATTCTTCAACAAATATAGGACGAACTGCCGCAATTCCCCCAGCGCGATAAAACATCTCTTCTGCCATCATGTGTGAATGACCACAACCAAAAACATGAATGATATTACCAGATTCCACAACGTCAGTTAGGACGTTAGCAGCTTTATCTATGTTTTGACGTTCCTGTTTTTCAATAAGATTCAACACTTTGGTTATTGCTGAAAAGTATTCTGAAAGCACAGCCATACCTCCTGTAAAAGGTTATCGCTTCATTGTAATGGTAAATTTATAGCGATCCGCCCTATAAGATGACTTCACCACTTCAAGCGGGGTGTCATCAGCAAGCTTCGTGTTTCTTTGGATAAGGAGGATCGGTGAACCCTTTTTTATTTTAAGGTACTGTGATTCCTGCTGCGTTGCGATAGACGACTCTAACACTTGTGTTGCTTCACCAATTTTGATCGAAAGGTGGTTTTCAATATAATCATACAATGACTGACTAACCGTATCCTCTGTTATGCCCTTTACAAGGTTTGCAGAAATAAAAGTAGTCTCTAGCGCCATCGGAATTCCGTCAGCTAGCCTCACACGCTTTATCTCATACACTGGAGCATGCTCCTGGATGTTCAATTGCTCAGAAATAGAGGCTGGTGACGATACGATTTCGAAGCTGATCAGCTTGCTGCTCGGGACCATTCCTCTACTCTGCATATCTTCTGTGAAGCTGGTCAGCCCTACAAGCTGCTGTTCGATCTTCTTCTCAGCCACAAAGGTACCGACTCCTTTTTGACGAAAAAGGTAGCCTGAATTAACGAGCTCTGTGATTGCCTGTCTCACAGTCATTCTGCTGATTTTGAATCTTTCTGCATATTCTCTTTCAGAAGGGAGAGAATCACCTGGCTTAAGCTCTCCCTTGTCAATCATCCCTTTAATCAGTTCTACAAGCTGATAATATATTGGTAAAGGGGATGTTTTATCTATCATCAATACGATTCTCCTTTCAGCCGTGTGGAACGTCTGACAACGCTTTTTGATCGGCAATTATTGTAACGTTTTGGTGCGTTGTTAAAATAGAAGCTGGAAATTCTTCTCCAACGTCCCCATGAAGTAACTGTCGAAGTGCGTGAGCCTTTTCTTCTCCTGATACTAGCAATAGAATTTCCTTACTCTTCATAATCGTTGAGATTCCCATCGTAATCGCTTCTCTTGGGACCTCATCAATACCATTAAAAAACCTTGCATTTGCTTCACGCGTAGATTGAGCAAGTTCTACGACATGAGTTCTTGCATGAAACGATGTCCCAGGTTCATTGAATCCGATATGGCCATTGCTCCCTAAACCTAGAAGCTGAATATCGATTCCCCCGGATTCCTCAATCAACCTTTCATAATTCAAACATTCGCTTGTTATATCCGAAGCCACACCGTTAGGCAGATGCCTTTGTTTAGCAGGAATATCGACCTTATTAAATAGATGGGTTTTCATAAATTGATGATAACTATTAGGGTGGTCCGCAGGTAACCCAACATACTCATCTAAATTAAACGTGCTCACACGGCTGTAAGAGGTGTGGTTTTTGTAATAATCTTCTGCCATTCTTTGATACGTGCCTCTCGGTGTACCGCCTGTAGCCAACCCAAGCGTGACCTCTGGGTTTTCTTTTACCCTTTCAATAAAGAAGTCAGCTGCGAGATGACTAAGTTCCTGATAATCAGTTGCTTTTATGATTCTCATACTGCCCCTCCTTATGTTGACTATGAACGTACACCTTTACAGAACGTAGCATAAATTTCTCCTTCTTCATCAAGAAGGATGAGGTCTGCATCTTTTCCTACTGCGATACTTCCTTTACGATCAAAAACACCTAATTGGCGTGCTGGGTTTTCAGCTGCCATCTTGAACGCACTTTGTAGAGAGCAGCCCGTAAAGGTTTGAATGTTCTTCAAAGCTTGATTCATTTTTAATACACTTCCAGCTAGCGTACCGTTTTCTAACAATGCCTTCCCATCCTCTACGGAAACGTCCTGACCACCAAGGTCATAGCTTCCATTCTTCAAGCATTTCGCACGCATGGAATCTGTGATCAATACGATTCCCTCATCGTTTTTTTGGCGATAAGCTAAATCGATCATTTCAGGCCGCACGTGATGCCCATCCGCAATGATCTCTGCTTTCAGTTCTGGAAATAGCAAAGCAGCGCCGACAACGCCAGGCTCTCGATGGTGAAGTCCTCTCATTCCATTGTAGAGATGTGTTACATGAGTTGCACCATTTTTAATCGCTTCTTGAACATCCTCGTATGTTGCATCAGAGTGACCAATCGAAGCAACGATTCCTTGCTTGGATAAGTAACGAACAAGTTCCATTCCACTGCCTAACTCAGGTGCTAACGTCACGAGCTTTATAGTGCCTTGCGCCAATTCGTTCCATCTCTTAAATACAGAGATATCCGGCTTCTGAATCGCTTCAGAAGGCTGCGCTCCTGCGCGAATGTGATTAATGAACGGTCCCTCTAAATGAACGCCTATAATCTCTGCGTGTCCAGGAGATTGCTTATTTAGTATATAATCTCCTACATTTGATAACGCTGTCTCGATTGCAAGATCATCGTTCGTGATCGTAGTAGCAAGAAAGCTTGTCGTTCCTTCAGAAGGAAGTGTTCTCGCGATCGTTTCAATCGCTTCAGGAGTAGCGTCCATTGTATCTGCTCCATTGGCTCCATGAATGTGAACATCGATCATTCCTGGCAATAAACTATGGTTTTTCGGGGCCTGATAGACCGGTTCATCAGGGCTTGTCTCAAGGGAGTTAGAATGCCCGATCGCTACGATCTTTCCATTTCTAACTTTGAGATAACCATTCTGAATCGTTTCATCTTCAGCATATATTTTCACACGATTTATAACAAAGCTATCTCCATTCATACGATCAAACTCCTTGTTTGGACTTGTTATATAAATTTTATCACCGCAAAGTACAGTTGTCTATACCAGATAAAGCAGCCCAAGATAATTTAGGTCTAAATTGGTATAGACAACTATATTTAAATGTTGTTATGATTGTTTTGGAGTTAAAACGTTTTCAATACGACTAAAAGGAGGTAGAAGTTGTTATGTTAGGAGCTTTACAAAGAATAGGTAAATCATTGATGCTGCCGATCGCTGTATTACCAGCGGCTGCTCTATTGCTTCGTTTAGGACAGGATGACCTGCTGGGAATTCCGTTCGTAGCGGCTGCCGGTGGAGCTATTTTCGATAATCTTGCACTTATTTTCGCGATAGGGGTAGCCATTGGTTTCTCAAAAGACGGAAGCGGTGCTGCGGGACTAGCAGGGGCAATCGGTTATCTTGTCCTTACGCAGGGGTCAAAAGCCATCGATGATAATATCGAGATGGCCGTACTTGGTGGTATTATTTCCGGGCTCATAGCCGGCTTATTGTATAACCGTTTTTATAATGTCAAATTACCTAGCTGGCTCGGTTTTTTCGGTGGAAGACGATTTGTACCAATCGTAACCGCAGCTACAATGGTTATTTTAGCTGGAATATTTGGGTTTATATGGCCACCTATCCAAGATGGAATCAACGCTCTCGGACAGTGGATCATTGATGCTGGTGCGCTTGGAGTAGGGGTATTCGGATTCTTAAATCGACTCTTGATTCCATTTGGATTACACCACGTGCTAAACAGTCTTGTTTGGTTTGTATTCGGTGAATACAATGGTGCAACGGGAGACCTGAACCGTTTCTTTGCAGGAGATCCATCAGCCGGTATCTTCATGACGGGCTTCTTCCCGATTATGATGTTTGGCTTACCTGCAGCATGTCTAGCCATGATCGCAACTGCAAAAAGGGAGAGAAGAGCAGAGGTAAGTGGTATGCTTATCGGGATCGCTTTCGCATCATTTCTTACGGGTATCACGGAACCGATCGAATTTGCATTTATGTTCTTGTCACCATTCCTTTACGTCATTCACGCGCTTCTAACGGCAAGTTCCATGGTGCTTGCATACGTACTTGATATCCATCACGGATTTGGATTCTCGGCCGGAGCGATCGATTACTTTCTTAACTATGGATTAGCTCAAAAGCCACTACTGCTGCTTGGTGTCGGAATAGCCTATGGTATCTTATACTTCATCATCTTCTTTTTCCTTATTCGAGCATTTAATCTTAAAACTCCTGGACGGGAAGATGACGATATGATTGCACAGGATGACACTCCAGCTGAAGGTGATAAATACGATCTTATGGCTGGTCACTTTGTAAGAAGTATCGGTGGAATTGAAAACATCTCATCGATCGATAACTGTACAACACGACTCAGGTTACAAATTAAAGATGCTTCACTAGTGAACGAAGCAGAGTTGAAGAAATACGGAGCAAGAGGTGTGGTGAAAGTGGATAGCCGCAACCTGCAGATCATCGTAGGTACGGACGTTGAGTTCGTTGCTGACGCTATGCGAAAGCTTTAATGATATTGCCCGGAAAATATAACGTAAAGAGGCAGGAGAGATCTCCTGCCTCTTTATTTATTCATTTTGTCTAAGAAACCTCCAAGCAAATCTTCATCACTCTCAGGTTCTTGCTCGACTGATGAACTTTGCTCTTGTTTTGCGTGCTCCCAGTCGAAATTCATTAGATCATCATCGTTCCGTGTAACTTCTGACTCAGATTGACCTTCTTCAACACGTTCTTGTGTAGGTGCGGCTTGTGAGCCGTTCTCCTGCCAGTAAAGGGCTTCTTCAATATCTAGAGAACTACTTGTAAACGTGGCTAATACCGATGCTGCACGAAGAGGATCTGATAAAATCTGATAAACAATATTGCCTAGAAGTGCCTCAGAGTGTTCATGCTTTAACCAATCCCGCTGGGCTTTGCTCAAACTTTTTGGTAGAGGAACAGTAATGGCCTCTTTATCTCGCTTAATCGTTTGAGTGACACCTTCAAGGACATACTCTGCAATCCGACTCGAGAAATTTCTCTTCTCTTCTTCTTTTAATTTCTGCAATTGTTTCAGAATGTGATCAGGTGTGTCAGAAGGCAGCCGAAACGTGATGGCCTGACCCCTCTGAATCCCTGTCATCCCCGCCTTTTTCATCAAATCACCCTAGTTCTTGACCTTGTGCTTTTCTTCCTTTTTCTCTTTTGAAGACTCTTTTTTAAGCTTTCGATTGTAGTCTGAAATCAACTTATAGTAAGCATTAGACATCATCCAGATGCTTTCTTTTTCATCTTCAAAGAAGTCGATATTATAGCCGTCCAGGTTGTTGTTTAATGTCTTAAGGTAATCTTTAAGGACGATCGAGCCACCACCTACAAAGTAGCAAATTTCAGTTTGAGAGTTCTTTTGCCACACATTACGAAGGTGACGGTACTGTTTCTTTGCAAGTTCAAGAAGAATACGGTCTGTAATATCATGAACACTCGTGCGACTGCCTCGAACCATGATGTGATTACGATCATTTTTCTTGGTGATGATATCGACTACATCGCGTCTGCTGTCTAGCTCAACGCCGTGTTTAGAACGGATTTCTTCACGAATCAATTCTAGCGATTCCGCTACTCCGATGTTAAAACCTTGTGCTTTGTCATCATCAACGTTTCTATTCTTGATAACTGCGATATCAGTAGATAGACCACCAATATCTTGAATAAGAATACGCTTATCGATTAGATCCTTATTTATGATGTTTAGGTCGTTATCCATTACTAGATTGATATAAGCAGCAAAGCCTTCAGGATAAACTTTTACTTCATCAAACTTAATATTAACCTTCTTACCTTGGTGCTTAGGCGTTACTAAGAACTCTACCTGGTGCACAGATCCTAGTAGTCTTGAGCGATAACCTACATCCTTACCTTCCTTCACTTCACGAAGTGGAAGTCCAGTACCGAGTGTATAATTCGCATCGATTACGCCATTCTGATTCTTGAAATTTGCCGTGTTCTTCTCATCCACTGCATCCAACGCAAGTGATGCAAAAAGCATGATCAACGTTTGGTCTTCTTCTGATTTAGCGCTACCTGGATCAAGCTCTGTAGGATTATCACTAGTTGTCGCAAGGTTTCCTACTCGGTAAATCGCATTGTTATCTTGAAGAGCAGGGGAGTGTACTCTGATGTGGATTCCATCAAGAGGATCCTTCGTATCAAGTTCTTCAATACCAATTACAGGACGGTCCTCAATATCTCTTGCTATCACGTTTGGTATGTATAAGTCGGATTCAAGTTTTCCATAAATTCCTTTTAGAGAATCATTACCAACATCAACTGCTGCAATTCTCGAATTACTCATAAATCGATCCACCCTTTCAAATTTAAATGAATCTAGTATTTCTACTATTAAGTTAAAAGTTATAGAAGATTTCGTTTTTCGTCAATGAGTCATTCTATCTAGTTTACAATTATGTATACTTGTGTACAAATTTGTTTACATGTATACATTTTTTGTTTACTTGTTTACAAATACGTACACATGCCGTCACTAAGCCATGTATACAATAAAGTAAACAAGTGTACATATTACGTATACTTGTAAACAGAATTGCAAACAAGTACACACTTTTGTATACTTTTATTTTTTCATTGCAAGTCTCCCCCCTCTACTCTATCCATGCAATCTTTATGTAAGGCCAAATAAAAAGCCAGGCGATCAAAATGCGCCTGGCTAGAATTTATTAGCTATACACGACTTCCTGTTGATACAAACCGAGTGTGTTAGCAGTTGAAGTATGAATTTCTTTAAAAAGTTCAGGGTTCTCAGCTAACGACTGGCCGTAGGAAGGGATCATTTCTTTAATTTTAGGCTCCCAATCTGCCAAATATTGCGGGAAACAACGTTCAAAAAGCTCAAGCATTACATGAACAGCTGTAGAAGCACCCGGAGAAGCACCAAGTAGAGCAGCGATCGAGCCATCAGAAGCGTTTACAATCTCAGTGCCGAATTGAAGCGTCCCCTTGCCACCAGTTTCCGTATCTTTGATAACCTGCACACGCTGACCTGCTACAACAATTTCCCAGTCTTCAGATTTAGCATCTGGAATAAATTCACGTATCTCTTCCATGCGCTGCTCGTGAGACTGCATCACTTGTTGAATCAAGTATCTTGTAAGTCCCATCTCTTTCATTCCTGCCGCCATCATCGTTAACACGTTGTTTGGTTTAACAGAGCTGATCAGATCAAGATTTGAACCGCCTTTTAAGAATTTTGGCGAGAAACCAGCAAATGGGCCGAATAGCAAGCTTTTCTTATTGTCGATATACCTCGTATCCAGGTGTGGAACAGACATTGGAGGGGCTCCTACTTTGGCTTTACCGTATACTTTCCCATGGTGCTGCTCGATTACCTCTGGGTTTTTACACACCATAAAGAGTCCACTTACAGGAAACCCGCCAATATGCTTCGATTCAGGGATACCCGTCTTCTGTAGCAAATGAAGACTTCCCCCTCCACCTCCAATGAAAACGAAGTCGGCGGAATGGTATTCCAAGTTATCGTTTTCCATATCTTGAACCTTAACTTCCCATTGTCCGTCTTTCTTACGCTTAATATGTTCTACACTATGATTATAATTGATGGCAACGTTTTCACTTTCTAAATTCTTAAATAGTAAACGCGTTAGCGCACCAAAATTAACGTCTGTTCCGGAGTCGATTTTCGTAGCTGCAATTGGTTCAGTTGATGAGCGTCCGTTCATAATAAGTGGCATCCACTCTTTAAGCTTCTCAGGATCATCTGAAAACTCCATACCTTGAAACAAAGGCTTCTTTGACAACGCTTCCATCCGCTTTTTCAAGAATGCCACATTCGCCTCACCATGTACGAGACTCATATGGGGAATCGGCATGATAAACTCTTGAGGATTATCGATCAAGCCTCTGTTTACGAGATGAGACCAATACTGTCTTGATAACTGAAACTGCTCGTTTACTTTAACAGCTTTACTAATGTCGATCGATCCATCTGCTTTTTCAGAAGTATAGTTGAGCTCACAAAGCGCAGCATGGCCTGTCCCAGCGTTATTCCACTCATTAGAGCTTTCCTCTCCTGCACGGCTTAGCTTTTCAAATGCTTTTATGTTCCAATTCGGTGCTAACTCTTTCAGTAATGATCCCAAAGTGGCACTCATGACACCAGCACCAATTAAGATAACGTCTTTTTTGTGATTGTTACTCATGATATCCTTCCTTATCTCTAATAGTAATAAAGAGTATGCGCACAAGCTTCATCAAAGCAAGGCGTCACTTTGGCACTTTCTTTTTCTATCTCCATTATAACCATTTTATAGATTTATTTCACAATTGTAAAAAATATCTATGAGTTGCAATCCTAATGGAAAGGGAAACGGCTATCATAGGGAGGAAGTTTGCAGTAATATAAAAGCGTTTCTCCTATTAGAGAAACGCTTTAGTAGACTTTCATTACTTATGATACGGTTCACCACGGTTAATCTTGAACGCGCGGTAGATTTGCTCGACGAGAACAAGCCTCATAAGCTGATGAGGGAACGTCATCTTAGAAAAGGATAGTGTATCATTCGCTCTTGTCATAACGTCCTCACTCAAGCCTAGAGAGCCTCCTATGACGAACGCTACTTTACTTTTACCATATGTGGCGAGCTGATCCAGGTCTTTCGCCAGTTTTTCAGAGGTTTTCATGTTTCCTTGAATCGCTAATGCGATCACGTGAGCGTCTGGAGAGATTTTCGATAGAATTCTGTTCCCTTCAGCTTGTTTAACCTGTTCCATTTCAACTTCACTAAGATTCTCAGGTGCTTTTTCATCTGGGACCTCGATCACTTCTATTTTTGCATAAGGTCCAAGTCGTTTCGTATACTCAGCAATTCCTTGTTTAAGGTATTTTTCTTTTAATTTTCCTACCGTCACGATGCTGATATTCAAATCGATCATTCTCCTCCCACAGTCGTTCTATATACAGTACATCCACAATTAATAAACATGTTATCAACAGAACTTATCCACATATACACATTTTCTATCCACATGTCGTGACCGAATATTAGTTCGACACCATATATACGGCAGGTTTACTGCAATATTTACATGTTGTGGACAAGTTTCCATCATTCTTTTCAAGCTTTTCTAAAACAGGAAACTGCTCCGTTTCATCTACAGTCACATCTAAAGCAAGCTCTACATGCTCTTCACAACAATGAATCTTCATTTAAGCCATCCTTTCTAGTTATCCACTGTGCATAACTCAAACAGTAAAACAGGAGAGTTTCCTCTCCTGTTAATAAGTGATTTATGAGGTTTGTTGTTCAGATAACGTTACCTTTACATTTTGCTTTTTTCCTTCACGATAAATCGTCATCGATACTGTATCCCCGATTTCTTTTTTGGAATAAAGAAACTTCCGTAAGTCTATTGAGTTCTTGATCGTTTCTCCGTCTATCGCAGTAATCACATCCAACTCTTTAAGTCCAGCCTGATATGCTGCTGACGTTGGAAATACACTCATGATGACAACACCGTAATCAATATCCATTGGAAGCTTTAACGATTCACTCCAATGGTAAGTTGGTATTTCAGATAACGATTTCGTTCCAACCCCTATTTGAGGTCTTCTGACTTCACCATAAGTCTCTAAGTCGTTAATGATCGGTTCTGCGATATTGATAGGGATCGCAAATCCAATTCCTTCAACACTCGACCTCGCAATCTTCATCGAGTTAATACCGATCAACTGGCCAGAAATGTTAATTAAAGCTCCTCCACTATTCCCTGGATTGATAGAGGCATCTGTTTGAATAACATCGGCATTCCAATCGATCGTTCCGTTTTGGTCTGTATCGACCGGAAATGAGCGCTCAGGATTACTTACGATACCTTGAGTGACAGTGCCTTCAAGAAAGCCGAGTGGATTACCGATTGCGACCGCTGGCTCTCCTGGCTTTAATTTATCCGAATCTCCAAAATCAGCTACCATCGTAACGTTATCAGAAGGTATTTTTAATACAGCAAGGTCCATTAACGGATCGGTCCCGACAAGCTCAGCAGCCACACGTTGTTCTGCGCTTAAACTAACTTCGATTTGACTCGCACCCTGAACAACATGATTGTTTGTAACGACGAACGCTGTATCGCCCTTCTTCTTGTAGATAACACCTGAACCAGCCCCAGCTTCACCGTAATCTTCAGCCCAGAAATCTGTTTTCTGAAGGTTGATGACCCCTACAACAGCTTCATTGACCTTTTCAACCGCAGAAGTAATATCATTCGTTACATCTACACTGATACTTTTTGTTATCGGATCCTGGTCAAGCTGACCGTTCGATTCCTCTTCAGGTGCGGGAGATGTTACTTCTGGTAATACTCCAAGCCCAGACAAGGCTGGAACCGTAAAAAGGATGATCAATGCACCTAAAATAGCACCAAGAAATCCAGCAACAAGTGCACCACCACGGTTTCCTTTTTGTTTAGTGGTCCGGTTATAATCCTCACCATCATAAAAGCCCAATTTTTTCACCTTTCCTTTCCTATCAAAAAAGGTGGACCTAATTGAGACTATCCATCCAACCTTGAACAGACATCATACTTTTGTTAGAAGCGTAGGGGTTGTAGGATCTGTATCATAGAGATCGAACTGTTCACCTACAGCAAAACCATTTTGTTCAAGAGACTGTTGAACTGACAATCTTGCCAGGTCCTTCATGTTATTATCTTTACTTAAATGGGCTAAATAAATACGCTTCGTTTTATCACCGATGATATCTGCGAGGGCTGCTGCTGCATCTTCATTCGAGACGTGTCCCATATCTCCAAGAATTCGTCTCTTAACGTTCCAAGGATACCTTCCCATCATCAACATATTGATGTCATGGTTTGCTTCAAAGATAAGCATATCCGAATCCCGAATCGTCCCCTTGATCCGTTCACTAACATAGCCAAGGTCGGTTGCTAGACTCAGCTTCTTCCCTTCATGATGAAACACGTAAAACATGGGCTCAGCCGCATCGTGAGAAACACCGAATGATTCTACATCTAAGTCGTGAAATGTTTTAACAGTCTCCATGTCAAAATGGAACTTCTGGTCGAGAGGAATTTCACCGATCGACCGCTCCATTGCATTCCATGTTTTTTCATTTGCATAGATCGGTAGTTTGTAACGACGAGCAAAAATCCCTAGACCTTTAATATGGTCACTATGTTCATGAGTTACGAGCAAACCATCTATTTCTTTAGGATCGATGTGAGCTTTGGCGAGTAGCTCTTCAAGCTTCTTCCCGCTCAACCCTGCATCTACCAAAAACTTTTGTTTCTCTGTACCGACAAATAGTGCATTCCCCGTACTACCACTTGCAAGCACGCTAAATTTAAGAGACATATTCCATTCCTCTCCTACTTTTCACCCGAAGAAGGTTGTGGTGTTGAAGGGTCCAGATCTTTCCCTTGATTATCACCGTTACCATCCTCTTCACTCTCTTCAATTTCTTCGTCATCTTCCGTAGCACTAAACACGTTCTTTTCAATTGCGTCTACATAGTAAACCTCAGGCTCTTGCTCTTCATTCTTTGAATTCGTTAAAACAACGCGCCACGTTGGAACAAACACGATCTTCTCTCTTTCGTCCTCATTCGTTACGGTATAGTAGCCGAGAGAGACATCTTCAACAACGTCGTTTAATTCGATGTACTGTTGGTTTAATAATACTTCGATTGCATCAGAAGCAGGATCGATCTTTCTCTCCTCCGTAATGGAATTGAGGTCAAGATACGTTTGTGTATATGAGGTGACTTTATTGTCTTCCATACTTACGATCAGCATCCCAGAATTTTGATTGTAGATCGGGCGATCATCTTTGTACGTTTCTACGAAATAGATAATATTCTTATCATCTGCTGAATGAGAGTATTCATATTTTGAACCTTCATACACATAAGTCTCTAAGAAGATTGAAAAGGCTGAAGCTCGAGTTGGGTCGTTGATGGGATAAGGCTTCTCGAGCGTGGAGATCAGCTTATTCCCATCTAACTCAATTTCCTGACTCGTCCCTTCTTCCAATGTTTTTTCTTCTTTTTCATTGAATTCATGGACTTTACCACTTATATAAGGCATGTTTTCAGTCTGAACAGTTGGCTTTTTCTTGTAGGTAACGTTAAAGCTATCAAGCTTTTCTTCGAGAGTTACCTGCTGAAGCTGCTCAAGACCACTAATATCCGTTCGTTTTGAAATCAAATCACTGAGTAGAAAAATGTTAAAAACAAGGAAGGTTAGGATGAGTATGGTTTTCGTTCTATTCCAATCCAAATTCATTCCCTCCTTGCTCTAAATTCTCAAGCGGCGTCCATGATTGGTTCAACTTAACATACCACTGAGGCATCAGAACGAAATCCTGGTTACTGTTTTCATCTCGATCAATCGTATAACCGATCGTAAAATTCGTTATCGCACTTTTTTTGAAGTTCCCTTCATCTATTAGCGAGACTACTTTTTCGTAAGAAGGTAGCCCTCTTGTTTCAATGTCATTGGCGAATTGGACCACCTTCAACATGCGCTTATACGTACTGATCTCGTTGTTCTTTAAAGTTACATTTATTTCATCTAAATCCTCTTGGTATGGACTGAAAACAGGGTATCCTTCCGTATTCAATCTAAAGGTAATTCGGTCTGTCTTCGTCTTCGAAGATGTGACCCATTCGCTCAGAAAATAGTCATCATTCGGATCACTTATCTGAAAACCAAAGTGCTTATTAACAAATCCATAAGCATTCAAAATCGGAGCTTCATTCGCCACAAATTTACTTGATGTAGAAGGTGGGTTAATAAAGCCCATATAATTATTCGTCTTATCATAATTCAAATCGCGACTTCCATCCGTATATAAAGAAGAGGAATTAATAACCGTGTTTTCTTCTACAGCATTTTCATCTGGAAATAGAGCTGTGATAAAAGCGTCTATATTGGTTAATTCATCGGTTCTAACATCATACAGCCTCATCTGAATTTCATTTGTAGGTAAATAAAAGATCGGCGTATTTTCGTTAGGTTGATAAGAACGAGCACGCGTTATTTTTCCGTTAGATTCCAGAAGAGAGGAGAAGTCTTCACTGAACCACTCTTTCATATCTCTAGACACGTCGACCGTTGCTCTCATCCCAATCTGACTAGAGCTATTTAAAAAGATAACTTCATTGTTTTTCCCAGATTGGGCTGAAGGAACGATAAGTCGATCGAATACTTCTAGTGGAATGTCACCCTTTGCAACACTCACAAGACTTTTTAACACATCGTTTGAGAGTGAAGTCGGAAAAATGAACTCAATGCTTTCTTCACGATTGATCAGACTGTCGATATTATCTACCATCGTTACAGACTTAATCCTTGTACCGGAGATGAAATCCGTATAAAAGGAATCGATGGTTTCTCTTTCAAATGACGTGTAATGGCTATCGTTTTGATGAAACACAATTTGATTCGGTTTAACGACCTGACTTAGATCAACTTCTTTGACACCTACCGTTCTATTCTCAGAAGGCGTTGTTTCCCTCTCATAATCCGGCTCGAAGGTCCAAATCTGCCAGGTTAATACAAGGCTCAATACGACTAAAACGTTCAATAAAATCGTTTTGATCGTCTCCAAATGTTTCTTAGTCATTCTCATTCTCTTCGACCTCCCTTATTCGCTTATAAGGAAGTGTAAAGTAAATTGTCGTTCCTTTACCCCACTTACTTTCTGCCCAGATGTCTCCATGGTGCGCATTGATCATTTCTTTTGCGATCGCTAATCCAAGACCCGTACCGCCTAATTGACGAGAGCGCGCCTTATCGACTCGATAAAAGCGATCGAATATTTTAGACAAGTTGTTCTTTGGAATTCCAACACCCTGATCACTGATACTAACACGAACTTTTTTACCGATCGTCCAGCAGCGAGCTGTGATCGTTCCACCTTCAGGCGAATATTTGATGGCATTGGAAATGATGTTGTCGAGCACCTGAGTCATCTTATCTCGATCGATTCTCGTATAGATTGCAGCAGTAGGAAGCTGACGAACGATCTCAATGTTTTCACGCTTAGACATCTCGAACCGATCTAGAACTTGATCAAACATCTCTACAAAGTCAACCTCGCTAAATTCAAGGCGATATTCCTTTTTATCCATCTTTGAGAGTTGAAGAAGGTCGTTTACGAGTCTGATCATACGCTCTGTTTCGTTCTGAGTCACACTTAAGAAGCGTGGCGCAATCTCTGGGTCAGAAAGAGCACCATCTTGAAGAGCTTCTAAATAGCTTCTCATCGTTGTAAGTGGTGTACGAAGCTCATGAGAAACATTCACAACGAATTCTCTACGTTCTTGCTCTAGCTGCTCTTGTTCTGTAATATCATGCAGAACGGCAATTAGACCATTGATCGGTCCATCTTCTTTATGAATGATAGAGAAGTTCACGCGAATGATAAATGTTTGATGTTCATTACTTAAATCGAGGATAACAGAGTCTGGACCATTATAAAGATCATCCCACGTTTTTTCCTCAGCGTATTGGAGAACCTTATTTAACGGCGTACCTAAGGCTGTTTCACGCGAAACATCCATCATCTCCTCAGCTCGATCATTCATAAGGATGATCATCCCTTCACGATCTGTTGCGATAACACCATCTGTCATATAGGCAAGAACGGAAGTTAGCTTACGACGCTCACCTTCTGTAATCGCATTCGCTTCTTGTAACCTTCTAGTTAAATCGTTAAAAGCTAGCGCAAGTTGACCGATTTCGTCTTCTCCGTATACCTTTACCTTACGAGTAAAGTCTCCGCGTGCCATAACAAGTGCCTGTTTACGCATATCAGAGATCGGCCGCGTAATCGTACGAGAAATAACGATTCCTAATAAACCTGTTAAGACAAGCGCGATAAGCGCAGATTGAGCCAATAATTTATTTACCTCGTTCGCTTGCTTAAATACATGTTCCATATCAGCTTGAATATAGACAGCACCTACAGTTGAATTCGTATCGCCTACTACCGCCACACTGTAGACGAAAAACCGCTCTCCATCTTCATCCACTAATATTTCTTGATCATCAATTCCATTGAGAGCACTATTCACGTACTCATTTGTTGAAAGCGATCCAACTAATTCATCATCATAGAGAGAACCTACGATCTGACCAAGTGAATTGATGACATAGATTTGGCGAATCTCCTTTTGGTTAAAATTCGCTATTAATTCTGCTATCGAATTGCTTTCCTCATCACTCTTACTGTTGATTTGACTCGACACATTTTCAGCCAGCAGCTGAGCACGGTCTTTCACTGAATTCACATAGTTCTGTTCAAACTGTTCTTCAAGCTTGTCGTTAAAATAGACGGAAATAAATTGGATCGCGATAAGGATAAGAAGAACATATACGATTGCAAATTTAAAATGTATGGATTTAAAAAAGCCCACTTTCCCCATTTATATCAGACTACTCCTGTTCCGGCTCACGCATATAGTATCCAACCCCACGGCGAGTAATGATCCATGATGGATGACTAGGGTTATCTTCTACCTTTTCTCGAAGTCTGCGCACAGTGACATCTACTGTTCTTACATCACCAAAATAATCATAGCCCCACACTGTTTGTAATAGGTGCTCACGGGTCATTACCTGGCCAATATGCTTCGATAGATAGTGAAGTAATTCAAATTCTCTATGCGTTAATTCGATCGACTCTTCTCGCTTTGTCACTAGGTACGCATCTGGATGAATCGTCAACGCACCTACGTTAATAACAGAGTTTGTCGATGATTCCTTTTCAGGCTCCTGTTGGCGTCTTCTTAAGTTTGCTTTCACTCTCGCAATTAACTCTCTCGTACTGAAAGGCTTCGTAACATAGTCATCTGCCCCTAGCTCAAGACCAAGCACTTTATCGATTTCAGAGTCTTTTGCAGTAAGCATAATGATCGGCATTTCGTATTTCTTTCTCACTTCTCGACACACTTCCATGCCATCACGCTGAGGAAGCATGATATCAAGAAGAATCATGTCTGGATTTTCTTCTTCAACTTTTGCAATTGCTTCATCTCCATCGTAAGCGCATACAACGTTAAAGCCTTCCTTCTCAAGATTAAACTGAAGTATATCAGCGATCGGTTTTTCATCATCTACAACAAGAATTTTCTTGTCCATTATGAACGCTCCTTTTTATTAATACAGGTAATATGTATTCTCAAGTAAAAGTCATGTCTTATTTCGTCTATTCTATCATATTATAACTATTTTATTTATCCTCTACCCTTTACCTTCAAATGTAAAAAGAAAACCTTCAGCAAAAACTGAAGGTTTTTCTTTCCTATAGGTAATCCATTGGATTTTCAAGGTTACCATTTTTATATACTTCAAGGTGCAGGTGAACTCCCGTTGATTTACCAGTCGTACCCATCACACCGATCTTGTCACCTTTTTGAACAGTATCTCCGACAGATACCGAGATGGATGATAGATGAGCGTACGTTGTTTTCATTCCGTTATTATGGTTGATCGTAACTTGGTTACCGTAACCGCTTCGCTTACCAGCTGCAGTGACTGTTCCATTATCTACAGTCTTGATCGTCCGATCAGAGACGCCTGCGATATCGATTCCTTTATGGAACGATCCCCAACGTTCTCCCTGTTTACTTGTTATCGTACCACCAACTGCAGGCCACGCGAATGATCCTGTACCTTTAGAAGGAATCTCTTTTGTACCGATCGTAACCTTCTCCTTAACGGGTTCCTTCGTCACTTCTTCTTTAATAATTTCTTTGTTAGTGATTTCACCATTTTCTCGTGAAATACTATACGTTACCTTCTTCTCACCTTTTTCCCCGGTTTGAGTAACGTCTTTCTTTCCTTTTAGAAGAGAATCACTTTTAGTGGTTTCTGTATCGAAATCAATCTCTTCATCTTTCGTAACTTCTTCTGTTTCTAGTACTTTTACGAATTGTTTCTCTTCTAGAACCGTTACCTTATCCCTCTCAAGCTTATCGTCTTCTGCAAGGTCATTTAGTTCTCTGATCTCTGCTTCTTCCATGTCATATTCATCCGCAAGATCAGCGAGCGTTTCATCTTCCGAAACTTCTATCTCAACTTCTTTAAGATAACCATCCTCAATTTGCGTGACGCCTTCTTCTTCAGTCAACACATTATGCTTCTTCGCTTCAACTTCCTCAATAGAGAAGTCAGAAGAAAGCTCTAAGTAGTCAGCAGGATGTTTCTCGTTATCTTCATCGATTTTACTTTCGATCTCTTTGACCTTATCATCTGAAAGAAATGGCTTTGCGTATACCCAAAGCGCATCTTTCGCGCTAGATTCACTCGAGAAGATGCCGACAGATTCATTCTCAAATGACAGTTCATAGCCCTTTGCAACGAAAGTGAGCTCACCTGCAACCTTATCTAACGTCTCTTCATTATCATATGAAGGCTGAAACAAGCGTTTTGGGACGATTTGAAGATCGTTTTCGACCATCAAAGTTAACTCACCTGTTTGTTTTTCTTCTTTAATCTTGTCCACTTGCTCTTTCAATTGCTCTTTATCATCGATCGTTCCTATATTACTACCATCTATGTATACGTGATAGACTGGTTTCATCATATTATATACAGTAGCACCCGCTGGCTCGATACCAGTCACCATGCTAACGCTTATCAACGAGACCAAAACAGCGGATTGACATATTCGTTTTACTACTTTAGGTGTTGCCATAATGTTTCCTCCTGCGATTTGCCTACGCAAAAAATTAACTCACGATTTGAATCCTACCATATATATAAAGTCAATAGGGTATTACTCCCCAATTTGTAACAAGAATGTAGTCTATTCGTCATGATTGTGGTATTCCTTGGGAAGATTTCTAGTATTTTCGGGTATGTTGGAACATAAAAAAGCATATCTCAAAGGAGATATGCTTGTATCTTAAGCGATTATAAGTTAAAAATGGTGGCTCCGGACGGAATCGAACCGCCGACACGTGGATTTTCAGTCCACTGCTCTACCGACTGAGCTACAGAGCCGTTTTAAGAATTAAAATGGCGGTCCCGACGGGAATCGAACCCGCGATCTCCTGCGTGACAGGCAGGCATGTTAACCGCTACACCACGGGACCACATGAGAAAACATTGTTCACTTACGTTTGTTGAATGCAAGCTAATTGTTAACTGTTTAGGTTGTCCTAAAGGACTACAATAAAATTTTAGCACGGAGGATTATCCGACGTAGGTAAAATTTTGGTTGCGGGGGCAGGATTTGAACCTGCGACCTTCGGGTTATGAGCCCGACGAGCTACCGAACTGCTCCACCCCGCGACGGTAAAAAAAGATTAATGCTAACTTCTTTCACAACTTATGTATCTTTGCGGAAAGAAAATGGTGAGCCATGAAGGACTCGAACCTTCGACCCTCTGATTAAAAGTCAGATGCTCTACCAACTGAGCTAATGGCTCATTAAAGGTTTCTTTAATGACGACAAGTTTTATATTATCACTGCTTTATGAAAAAAGCAAGGATTCTTTAAATAAAAATAATAAAGGTGAAGATAACAGGTGATGCTGTTACCTTGTCTCACCTTTTTTCCTTAGTTTTTCTCTCATCATTTCACGGATTTCTTTCTTACGCTTGTGACGATGTATCGCGAAACGATTAACTTCTTGGAAGACAAGGGAGGACTGCTTTTCTGTTTTTAGATAGAATTTTACACCATAGCTAAAGTTACCTCTCGTGTTAGGATCATCTGGGTTGTTTGCTTTTAGCCATAGGATTTCACCAGTTACCTTAAATAGTTCTTCGTTCAATTTCAACTCAAACTCTAAGTCTGTATGTTTCGCTAACTCAGGATCTGAAGAGAAGCCGATACCTTCAAGGCCGATGTCGTGAATATAAATTTTATGATTAAACTCTTTACTATCAGGTTCGTCACCATTCAATACCCTCATTTTTGCTGCGAGAGGTACGGAGAGTTGGTGCCGAAAGACTTGCCTTTTATCCCGGTTCATTAAGCCCACCTCATAAAAAATAGGAAATTCTAACAATATCAATCTTATCATATAAAAATAAACCGTGCTTTTGTTTTATAGTAATAACGCCTAAAAAAAGCTGGCAGTATAAACTGCCAGCTAAAAAACTATAGTGTTGCGCTCCCTATAACGCAGGAGTTTGGATTCCTCTTGCTTTCCTGAGGACGAACTTATGCGAATACACCGCGTACCATGTTTGTTTGATTACGGTCTGGTCCAACAGAGAACACAGACAACGGAATACCTGTAAGCTGAGAAACACGCTCAATATAGTGCCTAGCGTTTGGAGGAAGCTCTCCAAGATCTTTCACACCTGTAATATCTTCATTCCAACCAGGCATCTCTTCGTATACTGGTTCACACTCAGCAAGGACTTTAAGGCTAGCTGGAAATTCCTCGATCACTTCGCCTTTATATTTATATGCCGTACAGATTTTCAACGTATCGATACCAGTCAGTACATCGATGGAGTTTAGAGATAAGTCTGTAATTCCACTAACTCTGCGGGCATGACGAACAACGACACTATCAAACCAACCAACACGACGAGGTCGTCCTGTGGTCGTACCGTATTCGTTTCCTACTTCACGAATCTTGTCTCCAATTTCATCATGAAGTTCAGTTGGGAAAGGACCATCTCCAACACGTGTCGTATACGCTTTTGAAACGCCTACCACGTGATTGATCTTACTTGGTCCAACACCAGAACCGATCGCAACACCACCTGCGATTGGGTTAGATGACGTTACATAAGGATACGTTCCCTGATCGATATCAAGCATAACGCCTTGTGCACCTTCGAAAAGAACACGACGTCCTTCATCGATCGCATCATTTAACACAACAGATGTATCGACAACGTACTTTTTAATCTGCTGTCCATATTCATAGTACTCTTCAAGAATATCTTCTTTTTTGAAGCCTTCAGCTTCATACATACGCTCAAGAAGACGGTTTTTATCTGCAAGGTTACGCTCGAGCTTTTCTTCAAAAACATCTTTATCGAGAAGGTCACAAATACGGATACCAACACGTGCAGCCTTGTCCATATAGGCAGGCCCGATTCCTTTTTTCGTCGTACCGATTTTGTTTGCACCCTTGGACTCTTCTTCTACAGCATCTAATCTAAGGTGATAAGGTAGAATCACGTGAGCACGATTGCTTATACGAAGGTTGTCCGTACTAACGTTACGCTCGTGTAAATATGCAAGCTCTTCTACAAGCGCCTTCGGATCAATAACCATACCGTTACCAATCACGCAAATTTTATCATCGTAAAAAATACCTGATGGTATCAAGTGAAGCTTGTATTTCGTATCGTTGAATACGATTGTATGTCCAGCATTGTTACCGCCCTGATAACGAGCAACAACTTCTGCATTTTCAGAAAGGTAGTCAGTAATCTTTCCTTTACCTTCATCGCCCCACTGCGTTCCTACGACCACTACTGATGGCATTTCAGCACCTCCAGATGCTTCATTCGAATTCGTTCGGTGAAGCATGCACTTTTTTAAAAAACCCAGAGTAAGTGTACCAATTCGTGTTAATTAAGTCAACAAAACCGAACAATTTATCGTTGTTTACTTTTTATGTTCGTTATTAGGGTTAATGTACCCATTTTTCTTCCAACTTATAAAAGAAAAAGCCCCTGATCGGGACTTATTACGCACCTGGAGGAATGTCACTCTCATCGTGACGTCTCTCAAGATTAACGAATTTATTGAATTCCTTTACGAAAGCAAGTTCTACTGTTCCAACTGGTCCATTACGCTGCTTCGCAATAATGATTTCGATGATATTCTTATTCTCTGATTCTTTATCATAGTAATCATCTCTGTATAGGAAAGCAACGATGTCGGCATCCTGCTCGATACTCCCTGATTCACGGATGTCAGACATCATCGGACGTTTATCCTGTCTGGATTCTACGCCACGAGACAGCTGAGAAAGTGAAATAACAGGAACTTCAAGTTCCCTCGCGATTCCTTTTAGTGCACGAGATATCTCTGATACTTCCTGCTGACGGTTCTCGGTAGAGCCGTTACCTCTAATCAGCTGCATATAATCGATCAAGATCATGCCGAGTCCTTTTTCTTGCTTCAAACGTCGGCATTTTGACCGAATGTCTCCAACACGAATACCTGGTGTGTCATCGATATAAATACCTGCGTTCGATAAACTCCCCATCGCCATCGTAAGCTTCTGCCAGTCATCACCTGTCAGAGCTCCAGTACGAAGACGCTGTGCATCGATGTTTCCTTCCGCACAAAGCATACGCATTACGAGCTGTTCTGCACCCATCTCCAGACTGAAGATCGCTACGTTCTCATCTGTTTTCGTTGCTACGTTTTGGGCGATATTCAAAGCGAAAGCCGTCTTACCTACTGAAGGACGTGCAGCCACGATGATCAGATCGTTTCGCTGAAATCCTGCAGTCATGCGATCTAGCTCTGAGAAGCCCGTAGGTATACCAGTAATGTCTCCCGTGTTGTTTTGGAGCATTTCGATATTATCATATGCATCGACAAGAACGTCTTTAATGGAAATAAACGCACCGGTGTTCTTGCGTTGTGATACTTCCATAATGGATTTTTCTGCTTCTGATAGAAGGTTCTCTATTTCATTTTCCTTCGCATAACCGTCTGAAGCAATATCAGTTGCCGCTCTGATCAAACGTCTTAAGATCGATTTCTCTTCTACGATCTTTGAATAGTATTCAACGTTTGCAGCAGTTGGCACCGAATTAGCCAAATCACTTAAATAAGAGACACCGCCAATTTCCTCAAGGAGTTTTCGATCTTGAAGCTCAGAAGTTACCGTTACAAGATCAACCGGTTCCCCTTTCTCGGATAGCTCGATCATGACAGAAAAGATCTTCTGATGTGCCGCACGATAAAAATCTTCTGGTTGGAGAACCTCAGTAGCGGTCGTTAATGCGTCTGTCTCTAAAAACACCGCCCCTATAACGGCCTGTTCTGCTTCTATATTTTGAGGTGGCGTACGATCAGCAAATAAATCACTCATGTTGTTTTCCCCCTGAGCATTTCGCTTTTTCCACCCGTTAACACCTATTATTGCTCAACGACATGAACTTTAACTGTAGCAGTCACATCCTGATGCAATTTGATGGGTACATTTGTGTAACCAAGTGAACGGATTGGTTCATCTAGTTCGATCTTTCTTTTATCAATTTTGATGTCATGATGCTTCTTAAGATCCTCAGCGATGTTCTTACTCGTGATCGATCCGAATAAGCGGCCACCTTCACCAGATTTCGTTGAAATTTCAACCTCGAGGTTTTCGATTGTTTCTTTAAGAGCCTTCGCTTCATCTAGTTCTTCTTGTGCTTTCTTTTCATCGCTGCGCTGCTTCGCTTTTAACTGCTTCATATTTGCATTATTCGCTTCAACAGCAAGATTATTCTTTAAAAGATGGTTACGAGCATAGCCATCTGCTACATTTTTAACTTCACCTTTTTTACCTTTACCTTTTACATCTTCTAAAAATATTACTTTCATGACTCTTCGTCTCCCCCTTCTAGATAGTCATCTACGACTTCTTTAAGCATACTTTCTGCTTCTTCTACTGTATTTACATCTAGCTGCGTGGCGGCATTTGTTAAATGGCCTCCACCTTCTAGGCCTTCCATGATGATTTGAACGTTTACTTCACCAAGAGATCTTGCACTTATGCTTACTTTACCATCATCTCGCTTTGAAATGACAAAGGATGCAATAACGCCGCTCATAGAAAGCAACGTATCAGCAGCCTGCGCGATCATGACCTGGTCATACGTCTTATCATTTTCACCGAGTGCAATGGCGATTCCGTTACGATAGATGTTTGACTTTTCGATAATACGCGCTCGACGAATATATTGAGCGATGTCTTCGCGAAGAAATTCTTGCACTAGAACCGTATCCGCACCGTGTGCTCGTAAATAAGAAGCAGCATCAAACGTTCTTGAGCCAGTTCTAAGCGTAAAACTTTTTGTATCGACGATGATTCCAGCTAACAATGCTGTCGCTTCTAATATGTCCATTTTAAGACGCTTTGGCTGATATTCAAAGAGTTCCGTTACAAGCTCGGCTGTTGAGGAAGCATACGGCTCCATATAGACGAGAACGGGATCTTCAATAAATTCTTCCCCTCGTCTATGATGGTCGATCACAACTACGCGATCAAGCTTTTGAAGAAGTTTTTCTTCCATGACGAGTGAAGGTTTATGTGTATCGACCACCACGAGAAGCGTGTTCGATGTTGCCTTCTCAAGTGCCTCTTCAGGATCCTGAAACCGAGCCCAAAGTTGCTCATTTTGCTGTATTTCTTCGATTAACCTCGATACACCACTCGTTTTTTGATTTTGATCAAAAACGATATTTCCTTCTTTCCCGTTCGCCTGAGCGACTTTCAAAATACCGATCGACGCTCCGATCGAATCCATATCAGGGTTTTTATGCCCCATTATAATAACCTGATCACTATCTAAGACCAATTCTCGAAGAGCGTGAGAAATAACACGCGCTCGAACCCTCGTTCTTTTCTCGATCGGATTTGTTTTCCCACCATAAAACTTAACCTTACCGCTCGTTTGTTTAATCGCGACTTGATCACCGCCACGGCCAAGTGCTAAATCTAAACTAGATTGTGCTAGCTGTCCTAGCTCTGTTAACGTGCTATGACCGCTGCCGATTCCTATGCTTAGCGTTATATGAATATTTTCCTTCGACGTGACGTCACGAACTTCATCAAGAATAGAAAACTTATTCTTCTCTAGTTCTTGAAGGATTTTTTGGTTAAGGACTGCAAAAAACTTTTCTGAAGAACTACGTTTAAGAAAAACGCCATGTTCATCGGCCCATTTATTTAAAATCGACGTGACAGCACTATTTAAATTACTACGTACTTCATCACCTAAACCTTGAGTTACCTCTTCATAATTATCGAGATAAATAATCCCTACTACGGTTTTTTCCTCATTGTACCTTCGTTTGATATCGATCTTCTCAGTCACATCAAAGAAATAAAGTAAACGTTCTTCCTGTTTGAAGTAAGTTTTATACTTGCGTTCATTGATGGTCAAGATTTCATCCTCTGCTTCAGACTTAAGAAACGGGATGATTTTTTCTGAAATCTCATTTAACGAAAGACCGATCAGAGGCTCCTGCTTCGTTACGGTAGGCATGTAAGGATTTGTCCATTCGATGTGGTAATCCTCATCATACAACAATATACCGATCGGCATCTCCATCAATGCCTCATCGCCCACCTTTTTCACACGATGCGAAAGTGTGGACACATAGTCGCGTAGAGCTTCCTGAAAATTCGATTCAGCACGGATCGCTAAATAAACGAGGAGCGTTGTCACAATGACGCTTACAATTCCAATTATCCAGTTGTAATAAGTAATAATGCCGATAAAAAGGATGGAAATGACGAACAAGGCTACCACATGATAACCATGCCACCGTTTCGTTAAAAACTTTGGCATATTTTCAGCTCCTACCTATGATTTCATTCTCCTTCGCAGTTCAAAACCTAGATCGATGATTCCAATGATAACAACAAGTGACGATAGTGCGAAGCCAAGAAATGTGAAAAGTATCGGCACCGCGATCGGCCAACCTTTTTTGTGGCTGTAAAAGTATATAACTGCTAGTCCTTGCACAAAAATTAACGCATTCAATACTGAATAGACATTAATAGAAGCTACATAAGCAGCAGAACCTTCTTCTAAACCAACCATCATTAGAATGGTAACAACTAAATAATACCATAAAAAACTCTTAGGAAATGCCCATTCTCGAATCGGTTTAAACACCGGAGGTTGAAATCCTCCTACCCTCTTCAAGACAGGAATAGAAATAAGTTGTGAGACTAAAGCCATCAAAACACCTAAAATAACAAGGAGAGTAGGAACCAAATATCTGATGATCTCGATTTGCTCAAACATCATATCGAACTGCTCAGTATTTTGCCCTAATGCTTCACTTATTGATTCAGCCTGTTTAAATGACTGGTTTAGCATTGAGATCGCTAAATCGATTGGGTTCTCACCTATCAGTAGTATACTTCCGATAAAAAGGATTAGCATCGTAATCACATAACTGATCCCACTACCGATCAAAACAGTAAGCGCAGATTTACGTTTCTCATACAGATAACCAGCTGTTAAGCCCCCTACTCCAAATGGAAACGAGGCGGCGAGGGATGGAAATCCAGCGATGATTAACCCTAATACAGTGGCAACACCCCACATCACAAATCCACTGCCAAGACCATTTCGTACAACCATCAAAATAAAAGGAATAGGCAAGACCCAGAACGTAATGGATCCAAGAATCGGAACGAACGTTGTGATTAAAAATAATACAGCAAATACAGCTGCTAGCGCAGCTCCTTCCACTAATTGCTTCACGGTTTGATTTTTCAAGTTTTTAGACCTTCCTTATATCTAATAAAAAACGGGTCGAAATCCCCTTACTATATTGTAAGAATTTCTGCCCGCAACAGCAAATTTTTCATTTATAAATAAACTAACATATAAAAAAGGCTGTTACCACAACAGCCTGGTCTCACCTACATGAATGAAAGAGGTTGATCTGTAGCACCCTTTGTTTCACTCTTCAGCAATTCACTCAACGTCTGAGTTGCACTCATTGCATCACGCCCTTCAGCGATTAAAAGGATCGTATCCTCCTCATTGACCATCAGATTGAAAGCGATGACGCTCGTAAGACTTTTTCCGTTTATGCTATGTCCATCGTGATAGAGAGTGATATGGCTGCTAAACGATTTTGCCTGTTTCACAAACGAAATGAGCGCGTTCATACTATGCTGTTTATGTACTGTTAATTTTGTAGTTTCCATCATTGGTATATCCCCCTTACAAGCGATTGTAAAGAACATATACCTTTTTCCAAGTAACGTTAAACCACCTTGCTTTTTCCAATATAAAGAAAAAAGACAGCAAGATCAAATCCTGCTGTCTCTTCCTTATCAAGTTACTCTCCTACTACGTAAGGGAGTAGTGCCATTTGACGAGCACGTTTAACCGCACGAGTCAATTGACGCTGATATTTAGCGCTAGTACCCGTTACACGACGTGGAAGAATCTTTCCACGCTCAGATACGAAACGCTTAAGAAGATCTACATCTTTATAGTCGATGTAAGTGATTTTATTTACTGTGAAGAAACAAACCTTTTTACGACGACCTCTACGTCCACCTGGTCTTGCCATGGTTAGTACCTCCTTTGCTTTTAAATTTGTTCTCTGTTTTCACCGCTCGAAACAGAGAGTATTAGAACGGCAAGTCATCATCCGAAATATCGATCGGCTTGCCATCGCTCGCAAACGGATCATCTCCAAAGTTGGACTGATTCCGATTGTTGTTGCGATCTTGGTTCTGATTTCCGTAACCGCCGCTATCTCTGTTTGGAGAGCCGCCACCGTAGTTGCCGCCTCCGCCGCCCTGGCTTGCGCCTTTTGGCTCGAGAAATTGGACACTTTCAGCCATCACTTCTGTCACAAACACACGCTGTCCCTGGCTGTTATCATAAGAACGAGTTTGAACTCGTCCATCTACACCAGCAAGGCTGCCTTTTTTCAAGAAATTGGCTGCGTTTTCTGCCTGTCTGCGCCATACAACAATGTTGATAAAATCTGCTTCACGGTCTCCCTGCTGGTTCGTAAACGGACGATTCACTGCAAGAGTGAAGTTCGCAACCGCTACGCCGCTTGGGGTATAACGCAATTCAGGGTCTTTTGTTAAACGTCCAACTAATACGACGCGATTCAGCATCAGAACCCCTCCTATTTATAAAACAATTACTTTTTAGCTTCTTCAAGGTTAAGTGTCATGAAACGAAGAACATCGTCGTTGATTTTCATCAAACGGCTGAACTCGTTGATCGCTTCGATATCACTGTTGATGTCAAGAACAATGTAGATCCCGCTGTTGAAATCGTTGATTTCGTAAGCAAGACGCTTTTTGCCCATTTGCTTGACTTCATTAATTTCCGCACCGTTATCAGTAAGGATTCCGTTGAAACGCTCGATAAGAGCTTTCTGTGCATCCTCTTCGATATTTGGACGGATAATGTACATAATTTCGTAGTTACGCATTCCGTTCACCTCCTTTTGGTCTAACGGCTCTTAAATAAGAGCAAGGAGTAAGTATACAAAGATAATTACTCACAGCTTTAGATTATAACAAAACGAACCTATATTAGCAAGGTTTATTCATTAAACGTTAAAACGGAAGTGAATCACGTCTCCGTCTTTCACAATATATTCTTTTCCTTCTAGGCGAACTTTTCCTTTTTCTTTCGCAGCACCCATCGTTCCCGCTTCGACTAGATCGTCATACGCAACCACTTCAGCGCGGATAAATCCACGTTCAAAGTCTGTATGAATAATTCCAGCTGCTTGAGGAGCTTTCATTCCAAGACGGAACGTCCAAGCACGAACTTCTTGTTCACCAGCAGTGAAATACGTTGCAAGGCCTAATAGGTCGTACGAAGCTCTGATCAACTTGTTAAGACCTGGCTCAGCGATACCGATGTCTTCTAAGAACGCATCTTTCTCTTCGCCATCAAGCTCAGCGAGTTCAGACTCGATCTTTGCACAAACTACGATTACTTCTGCGCCTTCTTTTGCCGCATATTCACGCACTTGTGCAACGTGTTCGTTATCTGCTGGATCAAGTAGATCATCTTCATCAACGTTTGCAACATAAAGAACAGGCTTCTTCGTAAGAAGGTGTAGACCGTAAACGATCTTCTCTTCTTCTTCTGTAAGTTCAACGCTACGAGCAGACTTTTCTTCTTCTAGCGCTTCTTTTATCTTTTTCAGAACGTTAAATTCAGCAAGTGCTTCTTTGTCTTTCTGTTTTGCCATCTTCTCCACACGGCCGATGCGCTTATCGACTGTTTCAAGATCGGCAAGGACAAGCTCAAGGTTGATCGTTTCAATATCAGAGATCGGATCTACCTTACCTGATACGTGAGTGATGTTTTCATCATCGAAGCAACGCACAACTTGAGAGATTGCATCTACTTGACGAATGTGTGATAGAAACTTGTTTCCAAGACCTTCACCTTTACTCGCACCTTTTACGATACCTGCAATATCAGTGAATTCGAAAGCTGTCGGAACAGTTTTCTTAGGATTAACAAGCTCAGTTAGCTTCTGAAGACGCTCATCTGGAACTTCGACGATTCCAACGTTTGGATCGATCGTACAGAACGGATAGTTAGCAGATTCTGCACCTGCTTGTGTGATTGCATTGAACAATGTTGACTTCCCAACGTTCGGAAGTCCTACAATACCGGTGGTTAAAGCCATCTCGGTCACTCCTTCTATAAATCAGCCGTGGGGCATCTATTTTGTATAACAGTAAAAACAGCTTACAGAAGCTGTTTTTGATATTACTTTTTTAGTGAATAAACTAGAGACATACCTTTTCCAATTATAGAGATTCAGAAGGTAAAATACAAGCTTCCCAGAATTGTTCCCACAAAAAAAGACCGTCAAAGCGACGGTCACGAATCAGCACGTTCTAGGACTTTCTTAATTTTTCTAGAAAATTCTCTTCGAGGTAGCATCACACTGTGATCACAGCCCAAACATTTGATCCGGATATCTGCGCCCATGCGAATGATCTTCCATTTGTTTTCACCACATGGATGAGGTTTTTTCATTTCGACGACATCGTTTAGCTCAAATTCCTTCTCGTTCACAAAGTTCCATCCCTTCTATACTTTTTCCTGAACCTCTGCTTGCTCGTCCCGCTGATACATGACAAGACGAGGGAACGGTATTTCGATTCCTCTTTCATCAAGACGCTGCTTGACTGCTTTTCGAACTTCTCTCCCGATACCCCAGTGTTCCATAGGTCTTGTTTCTGAGATGATGCGTAGGACAACTTCTGAAGCTCCTAGGGTTTGAACACCAAGGTACTCAGGCTTTACGATCATGGCATCATATTGGTCATAAAGCTCGTCCAATAATTCGATGATGATTTCTTCTGCCTCGTGAATCTGTTCTTCATAAGCAATGCTAACATCAACGACGGCGATACTGTTGTGTATAGAAAAGTTTGTAACCTGGTTTATGTTTCCATTCGGTATGATGTGAAGTTCTCCTGTCCAGCTTTTTACTTTTGTAACTCGAAGACCAATTTCTTCAACAAATCCTTCGATTCCTGTGATGCGAACATAATCTCCTACTGAAAATTGCTTCTCAAAAATGATAAAGAAACCTGTAATCACATCTCGGACGAGGTTTTGCGCTCCAAAACCTACTGCGAGGCCGACGACACCAGCACCTGCGATCAAGGTTCGAACATCCACTTCAAATTCGCTCAAGACCATAACGAGCGCAATAAAGTAAGTGACGTACGTCAACACGTTCTCGATCAAGCGTATAAGAGTGGTTTCTCTACGCTCAGACAAACGAAGTGGGCTTTTCAAACGAATGGCAAAGATATGATTTAAAGCTGACTTAGCTAAACGAAGGAACAACCATGTTCCTATAACGATGGCAAGTATTTTAAAAATCCTTTTAGAGATATCGATCCAAAAATCTCGATTGGCTAGAAACTCAAAAACCGTTTGCCACAGTCCTTCTAACGCACCCATACCTCATCTCTCCCGTTCCTATCAAATTCTACTGTTATGATAACAAATCATAACGCTTCAGAACGGGAAAAATCAAGATAGAAGCCAAAATATAAAGGTTAAGTACCCCGTATAGAGGGTATAAAAAAGCAACTAATGTTGAAAACCCAAACGTAGTAAACGGAATCATCACAGCTACGATGATAAAAGCAATGAACCAAAGTGGAAGACTGACCATATCGCGGAACCGTGCTGTGAGACCGAAAACGCCACTGACTGCCGTTGTGTAGATCGCTGTCCATAACAAGAACGACATGATCAGCACCATATAGTAAGGATAGCTTTTCAGAATAGCAAACAAAGGAATTTCATAGACAAGTAAATCGTGCGCTACTTGAATTAACGATTGATTATATAAAAACGACAGGCCACCTAGTATCAAACCGCTTCCTATGCTCGCAATCCAGATTTCGCCTTTGTGTTTGATCTGATGACCGATAGCAGATAGAACCGCAACGAGAGGCAAAATATTTAGAGCTGTAAAGGTAAATGCAGCTGGCCAATTCGATTGCTTCATCCAATCGAATAGGATCGCGTTCATATTTGATTTGATAAATAAAAGAAGAACCGCGAGTAGCAAGATAATGAGTAGAGGTAAGATGATCGCATTCATTGAAAGCATGCCATTGATATCCCAAAAGAAGAGGACGACGACAAGGATGGCGAGAATTCCGATGCCCATCCAATAGGGGAGATGCAACACTTCCATCGTAGCGCCTCCTCCTGCTAGCATGACGATGGTAGTGGTAAACAGATAAAGGATGATTAATAGATCGTACAGTCCAGTCAGTTTCTTTCCAACTAACTTTTCGAGAATCGGTAAGTAATGTGATGATTGTGTTTCGTAGCTAATCTTCATGATGACATAACAGCAGATACTGAACATGATCGTGAACAGCACGATAGCCAGGACACTTTCATGGCCAAAAAATTGCCAGAGTTCCCTTCCTGAAGCGTACCCCGCTCCAATCATCGTACCAAGAATGAGGAACATCCACTTCATCCCACCGTTAATCATGGCATTCTCTCCTTTGCCAGTTCTTCGACTAATTTCCATTTATGTAGAAGAAAAACGAAGCTTTATGTATAGATCACCTCAAGTTTCCGTATACTGTTACTACTATTACAAAGGAGAGAATCCTATGAATCTTCGAGACAAGTTTTTTCAAAAAAAGCCTGTAGCATATCGAATCCATCATGAGGATACTCTTGCCATAAAAACGACTGGCGAAAAGGTTATGAGCATGCTTCCCAAAAAGCGTACAGAAGAAATCGTAATCGTGTGCATCGGTACCGACCGATCTACCGGAGACGCTCTTGGTCCCCTCGTAGGAAGCAAACTAAGCCAGCTAAAATTAAACGCTTCTGTATATGGTACGCTAGAGTCTCCCGTACATGCTGTTAATTTAAATGACGTGATGACAACGATTGAAAAGTCTCACCATAACCCTTTTATTATCGGGATCGACGCTTGCCTCGGACGCCTTCACTCGGTAGGTATCATTACGGTTGGAGACGGACCAGTCAAACCAGGCGCAGGCGTTAAGAAAGAGCTTCCTGAAGTTGGAGATATCCATTTGACTGGGATTGTGAATGTCAGTGGGTTTATGGAATACTTTGTCCTTCAGAACACACGCTTGAACCTTGTTATGAAGATGGCTGATATAATGGCCGAAAGTTTGAACGATGCAATAGAAGCGTATTACTCTTCAACAGAGCATGAGAGTAAATTAAATAAGCAGATCAAATCATGGAGCGATGATCTTTTTCAAATCCCATAGAAAAACCCCTTTTCTCGGAATGAAGTCCGGAAAAGGGGTTTTTTATTGAATGAAATATAGCAGCGATACGAGACCTGCTGCTACCAGTAGTCCTGGGAGGAAATTCGCAACTCTAATTTGCGTTAAGCCTAGCAGATTAAGGCCGATCGCTAAGATCATAATGCCTCCTGCAGACGTGACTTCTGCAATAAATGCATCAAGCAAAACTTGCGGAACAAATCGATCGATTTGAGATGCGAAAAGGGCTATAAATCCCTGGTAGAGCATAACTGGGAAGGCAGAAAACAGTACACCATATCCAAGCGTAGCCGTAAACATAATCGCCGTAAAACCATCTATGAGTGATTTCGTAAAAAGAACAGAATGATCCCCGCGAAGTCCACTATCGAGCGCCCCGAGAATCGCCATCGCTCCAACAACATAAACGAGTGTCGCCGTTACAAATGCTTGTGCTACACTTCCTTCAGAGGCAGCTCCTGTTTTACGCTCGATCCATTTTCCGATACTCTTTAACTTCCCTTCAAGATCCCAATACTCCCCAAGAATTCCACCGACTACTAAACTACCGATTACGACGAGGAATTGTTCACTCTTCATCGCCATCTGAAGTCCAATTACCGCAACAACAAGTGCTAACCCTTGCATAATCGTCGTTTTCATTCGCTCTGGTATTCTTCTACTAATTGTGCCGATCAATGTTCCGAGTATAATCGCAAGGCCATTGACTACTGTACCTAATAGGACCATCTTACCTCTCCTTAGCCGAAATATCCCTCTACTATTTCCTGCAACGCTAGAATGACCTGATCGATCTCTTCTTCTGTATTGTATGGCCCTACACTGATTCTTACAGCACCGCACGTTCCTATCGACTCATGGCCGATAGGAGTACAATGAAGCCCTGCTCGTACCGCGATATCATAATGCTGGTCCAATATAATCGCGATTTCTTGTGAGTCGATTCCTTCGATGGTAAATGGAACGACTCCAAGGCGATCGGAATGTGGACCATAAACTTTGAGATAATCGATTGAATGTAAACCTTCAATTAACTTTTTTGTCAGACGCTGTTCATGACGATGAATCTCATCAAGACCTAACTTTTTTACAACTTCGAGACCTGCAAGGAGTCCTGCGATACCCGGTGTGTTCAGCGTTCCGCTTTCAAGATATTCAGGGTATTCCTCTGGCTGCTCGATCGATTCGGAGCGGCTGCCTGTTCCTCCGTGAAAAACAGGTTCGAGCGAGACTTCTTTCCCAACCATAAGAACGCCTGTACCTTGAGGTCCTAGCAGCCCCTTATGACCAGGAAATACGAGTAGATCGATATTCATTTCTTCTACATCAATAGGTAGAACACCAGCTGTTTGCGCAGCATCGACAAGAAACGGTACCCCTTTATCCTTCGCAAGTTTTCCTATCTTTTTGATAGGTACAATCTTTCCAGTGAGATTCGATCCATGAGAGACAACGATCATTTTTGTTTGAGGAGTAATGGACTCTTCAAATGCGTCCATGTCGAAGTCCTCGGAGGTACCTGAGTCAAAATACGTTATCTCTATGCCCCTCTTCCTTTTAATGTCCTCAAGTGGACGGCGTACGGAATTATGTTCATAAGACGTTGTTAACACGTGATCGCCGCTTTGGAATGGGAACCCTTTTAAAGCCTGATTCAGTGCAGATGTTGCATTTGACGTAAAGCATACGCGATTAGGATACTTGAACCCAAAGAAGTGAGCGAGCTGTTCCCTTGCTTGACTGATCACTTCATTCGCCTTTACAGACATCTTGTGTCCACTTCTACCTGGGTTTGCAGCGTATTCTGTTAAAGCCTTCGTCATCGCTTCCACTACTTCTGGTGGCTTCGGAAATGACGATGCCGCTTGATCGAGATACATATTACAAAACACCTCTCCAACGTATAGTAGTCCCTATAATAAAAGCATAAACTGCTTCACAGTTTATGCTGACTATTGTTCACCTTTTTCTAAGACATCAAGAATGCGGTCTAAATCTTCTTGAGAAAAGAATTCGATTTCGATCTTACCTTTTTTCTTAGTCCGTTTGATCGATACTGAAGTACCGAACCGTTTTCGAAGAACATTTTCTTTATCCTTTAAAAAAGGATCAGGTGCTGCTTCTTTTTTTGTTTCACGTGAAACGTTCTGGTTCATTCCATTGATGAGCGATTCAAGCTGTCTCACATTTAGCTTCTCTTCGATCACACGCTTCGCTAATGGAAGTCTCGCATCTTTATTTTTCAGACCTAACAGAGCTCTACCGTGCCCCATCGTTAACTTACCTTCTGCGATATGATCCTGGATTTCAGGTGATAGTTGGAGCAACCGTAAAAAATTAGCTAAATGAGGTCTGCTTTTTCCAAGCCTCTTCGATAACTCTTCTTGCGTAACATCGGTTTCCTTCATCAACTTCTGATAAGCCATCGCTTCTTCGATGGGATTCAAATTCTCTCTTTGAAGGTTTTCGATCAATGCGATCTCCATCATTTTTCGATCTGTGAGATCTCGAACGACAGCAGGAATGGTTGTGAGTCCAGCTTCCTTTGAAGCTCGGTAGCGTCGCTCACCTACTACGATCTCATACCCTTTTATGCTTTTTCTGACGATCACAGGCTGTAGGACTCCATATGTTTGAATGGATGAACTCAGTTCTTCAATCGCCTCTGCAGCAAAGTTCTTTCTCGGTTGATATGGGTTAGGACGTAGTTCGTTTATAGGAATGTCTTTCACCGTTTCGTCTTCCTTTTGGGAAGGAAAGAATGCATTGATTCCTTTGCCTAATCCACGATTAGCCATATCCTAACACTTCCTTTGCAAGTTCTAAATAGACTTCCGCTCCTCTAGATTTAGAATCATACGCTATAATTGGTTTGCCATGGCTTGGCGCTTCTCCTAACCGAACATTTCTTGGAACGATCGCTTTATAGACTTTCTCTTGAAAGTACTTCTTCACTTCTTCAATGACTTGAATTCCTAAGTTCGTCCTAGCATCTAACATAGTGAGTAGCACGCCTTCTATTTTCAAGTCCGTGTTTAAGTGCTTTTGTACAAGTCGAACAGTATTTAATAGCTGACTTAATCCTTCTAGTGCGTAGTACTCACATTGAACAGGAATAAGGACAGCATTAGCAGCTGTTAGAGAATTGATTGTTAATAAACCTAGTGATGGAGGACAATCTATTATAATATAATCATAGTTTTTTTCAACTTTCGCTAATGCCCTTTTCAATCGTACTTCTCTCGATATGGTCGGTACAAGCTCGATTTCAGCACCGGCTAGCTGAATGGTTGAAGGGATAACGTGAAGATTCTCAATCGAAGTCTGCTTCATAATATCGATGGCATCTTTATCGTCGACAAGGATATTGTAGACACAGTGATCGATCGCACCCTTTTCAATCCCGACACCACTCGTTGCATTTCCTTGAGGATCGATATCGACCAGAAGTACTTTTTTACCTAGTGAAGCAAGACAGGCACTCAAGTTTACAGAGGTTGTCGTTTTTCCTACCCCGCCCTTTTGATTCGCAACAGCAATAATATTAGCCAACGTTTCACCTACTCCTTAGAACGACATTTCTATCTCATATTTTATCACGTTTAGAATTTTTTGGATGTTCTTTTAGAAAATAGACTACGCTCAAATTAAAAACTCACCCTCTTCGGATGAGTTTTACTTCTTCTTCGGAATTCGAATTGTAAATTGGTAATATTCTTCATGTTCTTCTTCGTCGGTATCGATCGATAAACCGCTCTCCGTTACCATATCAAGTGATTGGCGAATGGTGTTTACTGCAAGACGCATGTCCTTACTGAAGGACTTCTTTGTAGGCTTCGGCTTTGGCGTGGTTCCTTCAAGCATCCGCACAACTCGATCCTCAGTTTGCTTAACGTTCCACTGTTTCTCAATTACTTCTTCGAGCACCTTCACTTGATTCTCAGGGTTCTTAAGAGGAATCAAGGCTCTTGCATGTCTTTCGGTGATCTGTTTATTTAAAAGTGCTTGTTGTATAGGTTCCGGCAACTTTAACAAACGAAGCTTATTTGCAATCGTTGATTGTCCTTTTCCAAGGCGTTGCGCGAGGCTTTCTTGCGTCAAATTATGAAGCTCTAATAGCTGAGAATATGCCATCGCTTCTTCAATGGCAGTCAATTCTTCCCTCTGTAAGTTCTCTATTAAAGCGATCGATGCTGTTTGCGAATCATTAAACTCTTTCACTATTGCAGGAATTCGCTCCCAGCCAAGCTTTTTCACAGCTCTCCAGCGACGTTCCCCGGCAATAATCTCATATTTGCCTTCACGTTCTCGCACGACGATCGGCTGGATAATACCATGTGTTTTAATAGTCTGAGATAGTTCAGCGATTTTTTCATCTATAAAAATTGTTCGAGGTTGGAAACGGTTCGGAACAATTTCTTCAACGAGGATGTGCTTTACTTCATCCTGTTCAGATTCCATTCCCTCATTTTTTTCTTCGTTCAATCCGAAAAGACGTGAAAACGTATGTTTCATCGCCCAACACCACCTTTAATCGACTCCTTAACTGATTCGTTACCTTGAACTAAAAATCCTTCTATACGTAGCGTTCCACGTGGAACACATTTCCGTTCAAATGCAGACTATTTCTATTATAATGGATTTTTATTAGGTGTGCCTGGCTTTCTTGGATATTTTTTTGGTGTCGATTTGATTTTTTTGATCGTGACGATATTCCGCTCGCTCTCTTCAAGGGGCAAAGATAGTTTCTCGACCTTTTGTGTCTGCCCACCAAGTATGGTTATAGCTTGTTTTCCAGCTTTTAATTCTTCCTCGACATTTGGACCTTTTAAAGCAACAAAATAACCACCTGGCTTCACTAGCGGTAAACAGAGTTCTCCTAGAACGGACATGCGTGCGACTGCTCTTGCTGTAACAACATCATACTGTTCGCGATACGTTTTATTCTTACCGAACAGTTCTGCGCGATCATGACAAAAAGAAACACCTGTCAGATTTAATTGTGACGCTAAGTGCTTTAAGAATCCGATCCGTTTATTAAGTGAATCGACGATCGTTACGTTTAGGTGGGGGAAGCAAATCTTTATCGGAAGGCTTGGAAATCCTGCTCCTGCTCCAACATCGCAAATATGTAAATCAGAGGAAAAGTCAAACGAGAATGCCGCCATAATAGAGTCATAAAAGTGTTTCTCATAAACCTCTTCTTTATCAGTTATGGCCGTTAAATTCATTTTTTCGTTCCATTCCACCAAAACATCATAGTATGTCTGAAATTGTTGAAGCTGCTCAGGAGAAAGGGTTATCCCCTTCTCCTCTAGCAACTCCATGAATTGTTGTTCGTTCATGGCTACCTCACTTTATCGATTATTTTGCAATCTTAGCTATTTTTCCCTGCTCAATATACACAAGTAAAATAGATACATCTGCTGGATTAACGCCCGATACACGTGAAGCCTGGCCAATAGATAGAGGACGGACCTCATGTAGCTTTTGTTTTGCTTCACTAGCAAGTCCATTAATCGCAAAGTAATCAATATCATTTGGAATCTTCTTCTCATCCATTTTCTTCATACGTTCAACTTGCTGTAGACTTTTCGCAATA
The DNA here is from genome assembly GCF_056158505.1 of Anaerobacillus sp. ABR4_321. Classification (NCBI taxonomy): domain Bacteria; kingdom Bacillati; phylum Bacillota; class Bacilli; order Caryophanales; family Bacillaceae; genus Anaerobacillus; species Anaerobacillus sp. ABR4_321. Next base: position 680,814 of record NZ_JBSWTK010000001.1, on the reverse strand, counting down.
TAGCCCTTGTATTTAATTTGAATCTCCACTTGCTCAGCAACATCTTCTGGAACGTCGTACTCAGCTGGAGTAAGTTGTTTGATCGCTTCATAGTTTACTTCAGGACGCTTGATCAAGTTACCAGCGTGTGCGGCTTCTTTCAGCTCAGATCCGTATTTCTGCAAAATGTCATTCACTTCATCAGTTGGCTTGATCACAACAGATTCTAGACGCTTAATTTCCTTTTCGATCAATTCCTTTTTCGCAATGAAACGATCGTAGCGTTCTTGAGGGATCATTCCGATTTCGTAGCCAAGATCGGTAAGTCTCAGATCAGCGTTATCATGGCGCAGAAGCAGTCTGTATTCTGCACGAGATGTTAGCAAACGATACGGTTCATTCGTTCCCTTCGTCACGAGATCATCGATCAAGACGCCTATATACGCATCAGAACGGTCTAGAATGACAGCTTCACGATCCTGTGCATTTCGCGCAGCGTTAATTCCTGCCATGATCCCTTGCCCTGCAGCCTCTTCATAACCTGAAGTACCATTAAGCTGACCTGCAGTGAAGAGGTTCTTAACTGTTTTTGTTTCTAATGAAGGCCAAAGCTGTGTAGGTACGATCGCATCATACTCGATAGCATAGCCTGCACGCATCATTTCAACGTTTTCAAGACCAGGTACTGTCTTCAAAATTTTACGCTGCAAGTCTTCAGGTAGACTCGTTGATAGTCCCTGAACATAAACCTCTTTCGTATTACGTCCTTCAGGCTCTAAAAAGATCTGATGGCGAGGCTTATCATTGAATCGAACGATTTTATCTTCGATCGAAGGACAATAGCGCGGACCTGTACCTTCGATCATGCCGGAGTACATAGGCGAACGGTGAAGGTTATCGTTGATAAGCTTATGCGTTTCCTCGCCAGTGTACGTCAGCCAGCACGGAAGTTGGTCAGTAATATACTCAGTTGTTTCATATGAAAAAGCACGCGGCTTTTCATCACCTGGTTGAACCTCAGTCTTGCTGTAGTCGATCGACTTGTTATTCACACGAGGTGGTGTTCCTGTCTTAAATCGAACCATTTCAAAACCAAGCTCTTGTAGATGATAAGAGAGGTTTACTGAAGGCTGCATGTTATTTGGACCACTCTCATAAGAAAGGTCTCCAAGAATAATACGACCGCGAAGGAACGTACCTGTTGTAAGAATCACGGACTTCGCTTCATACTGCGCACCCGTCTTCGTTTCAACTCCAGTACATACTCCGTCTTCAACGATCAGCTTTTCAACCATGCCTTGCAGTAATGTTAAATTCTCTTGTTCCTCAAGCGTTTTTTTCATTTCGCTTTGGTATAAAACTTTATCAGCCTGAGCACGCAGTGCGCGTACAGCTGGCCCTTTACCTGTGTTCAACATTCTCATCTGAATGTGTGTTTTATCAATATTTCGCGCCATTTCGCCGCCTAATGCATCGATTTCCCTAACGACGATCCCCTTTGCAGGACCTCCTACACTAGGGTTGCAGGGCATGAATGCAACAGAGTCAAGGTTCAGTGTGAGCATGAGTGTCTTTGCTCCCATTCTCGCTGAAGCTAGACCTGCTTCTACACCGGCATGACCTGCGCCGACGACGATAACATCATAAGAATCGGCTTTGTAACCCATTGCCGTATTCCTCCTTTTATATTCTTATTTCCCAAGACAGAATTGCGAGAATAACTGGTCGATCAAACTCTCAGATACCGTATCACCTATGATCTCTCCTAGTAGTTCCCATGTACGAGTAATATCAATCTGAACCATATCGACAGGCATTCCTGCTTCGATTGCGTCGAGCGCATCTGCTAGTGTTTTTCTTGATTGCTCTAACAAAGCGATGTGTCTAGAGTTTGATACATACGTTAGATCCTGTGATTCAACAGCACCTTCAAAGAAGAGTTCAGAGATAGATTGTTCGAGCTCATCCACTCCTTGTTCATTCTTTAGGGAAGTTGTAATAATCGGATGCTCATCAGCTAGCCGCTTTACTTTCTCTAGATCAAGCTTTTCTTCCAAGTCGGTTTTGTTAACGATCACGATAACATCCATTCCCTCGACTGCTTTGAAAAGCTGTTCATCTTCGTGAGTAAGCTCATCGTTATAATTTAAAACGAGTAGGATGAGGTCTGCCTGCTTTAAACGCTCGCGTGATCGCTCTACCCCTATTCGTTCGACAAGATCTTCCGTTTCACGTATCCCTGCTGTATCAACGAGCCTTAAAGGTACGCCCCTTACGTTCACATACTCTTCGATCACATCTCTGGTTGTACCAGGTACATCCGTAACAATCGCTTTGTTTTCATGAACAAGACTGTTTAATAAAGAGGACTTCCCTACATTTGGTCTTCCTACGATGACAGTCGATAGGCCCTCTCTCAGAATTTTACCTTGCCGGGCCGTTACGAGAATTCGTCTGATCTCTTCTTCTACTTCTTTTAACTGATTTGTTAAAAGCTCCTGCGTCATCTCTTCTGCATCGTACTCAGGGTAATCGATATTGACTTCAACATGCGCAACTGTTTCTAGTAATTGCTGGCGAAGCTTTGAAATTAGTGTTGAAAGACGTCCTTCCATTTGGTTCAACGCAACATTCATCGCTCTATCAGTTTTGGCACGAATGAGATCAATTACACCTTCTGCTTGAGAAAGATCGATTCTACCGTTCAAGAATGCTCGTTTTGTAAATTCACCTGGTTCAGCTAATCTTGCCCCGCTTCGTAGAACAAGTTCAAGGACGCGATTGACTGATACGAGTCCACCGTGACAGTTGATTTCAACGATATCTTCCCTCGTAAAGGTGCGAGGCCCCCTCATGACAGAAACCATTACCTCTTCCGCTACCTCGTCTGTGTCTGGGTCGATCAGATGCCCATAGTGGATCGTATGAGACTCTACGTCTCTTAGCGGTTTTAAACCCTTGTATAGCTTATCGGCTATGTCTACCGCTTCAGACCCACTTAACCGTACGATCGCAATCGCTCCTTCTCCCATCGGAGTCGATATCGCTGCTATCGTTTCGTATTCCATTTCGTTCACCTCTCTTATCTATAAAAATGCTATATTTGCTCTATTTCTTATATGAATGAAGACTAGTATTAGTTTAACCAATTATCCACAGTGGATAACTCCTTCAAAATGACAGAGATTAATCCACAATACCTTTTAGTGTAACCCATTTTTGCAAAAAAAGAAATAATAAGGCCCTGGAACAGGACTGCTTTTCACCTAATGTTCACGTTTTCTAACGACTCAAGAGATCCACATAAAAAAACCTCCGGACAACAGCCCGAAGGTTTAAATTTGCTTATTACGTGGAACTATAACCACACGTCTATGCGGATCGTTCCCATCAGAGTGAGTCGTGATTCCCTTCTTATCTTTCAGATAAAGATGAATCACCTTCCGTTCAAGCGACGGCATCGGTTCTAACTGCACTTCCCTTTTCGTATAGATCGCTTTTTCAGCGAGACGATCTGCTAGCTTTTTCAGCGTATCTTCTCGTCTTTGTCGATAGTTCTCTGCGTCGAGAACGACTCTAACAAAACGATCTGAAAATCGGTTCGCGGCGAGGTTTGTCAAATATTGCAGCGAGTTAAGAGTTTGGCCGCGTTTCCCAATTAGTATAGCAATTTTCTCACCAGATAAAGTAAAAAATAGATCGCGATCTTTCTTTACTCCTTCTATTCTGGCTTCGACTCCCATATTACTAATTACTTTTTCTAAGAAAGCTTTTGTTTGCTCAAGCACGTCAGGCTTTTCGACAACCTTGATACGTGCTGGTTTTCCTCCAAATCCTAAGAAACCTTTTTTAGGCTCATCGATCACTTCAATATCAACTTGTTCCTCTACAGTTTCGAGTTGATTCAACGCTTCTTGCAGCGCATCTTCAACTGATTTCCCCGTTACCGTAACGCTTCTCACTTCTTCGCTCCCTCCGTATCCGTACTAGCGGTTTTGGTGGTAGGTCTCATAATAAAGTAAGTTTGAACAATCATAAAGATATTTCCCACTACCCAGTAAAGCGCTAGAGCTGAAGGAAAATTGATTGCGAATACGATAATCATGATCGGCATAACGTAGAGTAGCATTTTCATTTGAGGCTGTACTGCTCCACTGCTTCCCATCATGATCTTTTGTTGAATAAACGTTGTTAAACCAGCTAGTAATGCAAGCGTAATATCTGCATCTCCCAGGCTGAACCATAAAAAGTTATGCGTCGCAATAGCTTCTGTCCTCATGATCGCATGATAAAAACCAAGTAGTATTGGCATTTGAACAAGAATCGGAAGACAACCCGCTAGAGGATTAACGCCATTCTTCTGGAAGAGCTGCATCATTTCCTGCTGAAGCTGCTGTTGTGTCTTCTGGTCTTTACTGCTGTATTTCTCTCGCAGTTCTTTCATCTGAGGCTGCAGATCCTGCATAGCCCTTGAGCTCTTTGTTTGCTTGATCATTAATGGAAGCAAAACGAGTCGAATCAAAATCGTAACGATGATAATGGAAAGACCATAGTTCTCATTACCTGTTGCATCTGCGAAAAATGTTAATAACATCGATAATGGATATACGACATATTCGCTCCAAAATCCAGTACTGTTTGCATCGATTGGATCGTTGATATTACATCCGGCCAGTACCGCAACGAGACCAATCAATAGAAATGCGAGGGTTACTTTTTTCCTCACGCTTCATCCTCCTTGCAATCAAACTCGACAATGACGATACCTTATGTAAGTAAAGCAATGCCTTAATTCTTTTTATCTGGAACTGGATCAAATCCTCCAGGATGAAACGGATGGCATTTCGATATTCTCCTAACCGTATACCACGTACCTCTTAGAAACCCATGCTTTTGATAAGATTCCAAGCTGTATTGGGAACAAGACGGGTAAAATCGACATGATGGAGGAGTCAAGGGTGAAACAAACTTCTGGTATCCACGAATCAGCAACATAGCCAGACGTTTCATCTTGTACCCCTTCCTTTTCCATTCCGCTTTGCACCTTTATATACACGTGCCCGTTTCAACACGTGAATCAAGCTGCTTTTCACTTCTTCTAAATTCATTTCCGATGCAGGCTTTCGAGCGATTACGACAAAATCGTAAGGAACGTCAATTTGATCTGAAAGCTGGTGAAAAGATTCACGAATGAGTCGCTTCACTCTATTTCTAGTAACTGCATTCCCTATCCGTTTGCTTACCGAGAGACCTAATCGAAAATGAGGTTGATCGTTTCTTTTCATTACATAAACTACAAATTGTCTATTTGCAGTAGAGTTTCCTTTTTTAAAGACACTCTGGAACTCTGAATTCTTCTTAATCCGGTAGTTGCTATTCAATCCGCACACTCCCAGTGTTGCTTGGATAAGCACATTATAAACCTTATCTTGAAAAAAGACCACTGATGATCAGTGGTCTATGCAGACAATACTTTTCTACCTTTACGGCGACGACGAGCAAGAACTTTACGTCCGTTAGCTGAGCTCATACGCGCACGAAAACCGTGAACTTTTTTACGTTTACGTGTGTTTGGTTGAAACGTTCTTTTCATTCTATTACACCTCCCTGAGGATAAACTGTTATAAAGACAGTCTAAGTTATTATAAGAAAGGGAGCGTCTAAATGTCAAGTTCTATTAAAAACTCTTTGGTATTTTAATCGTGATCAACTACAACATTTAGAAAAACACGAGGAACGTTCCTCCTCGAAATTCATTCTACAAATTCCCCCACCAAAACCGTGTGGATAACTCATTTCGACATTTTTCACTTATTCACACATGTTATCGACAGCTTCTACACAAAATCTAGCGCTGTGGACATCTCAAATCCACAAGATATGCTCTCTGTGGATAACTTATCGAAAAGCATTGCAATACAGGGATTCTTTTGTTATGATATTTGTGTTTTAACTCGTTGACAAGACGATCAGCCAATAATTAAATCCACAGCTTGTGGATAATTGTGTGGACAGTTATTCAGAGTTGTTTATGAGCCTGTCCACAAACCTGTGAACACAGTCGATAATTCGACTTTCTTCTATATTATATGACTTACGTTATTTTTGTGGACGGTATATTTATTACTTTATATTCATGTAGTTATACAAAGGTTGTACGTTGGTAGATTAGGCGATTAACGCCAGCGGTGACAGCCTGTTTTTATTTTGCAAACAAAAGGAGGGACTTCGTTGGAAAACATCACGGATCTCTGGCAACAAGCGCTAGCGGAAATTGAAAAAAAACTAAGTAAACCGAGCTTCGAAACGTGGTTAAAGTCAACTTCCGCCAACAGAATGGAAGGCGACACCATTATCATTACAGCACCCAACGAGTTCGCAAGGGATTGGCTAGAATCTAGATATTCAAGTCTGATTACGGAAACACTCCTTGAATTGACTGGTAGTGAACTTAGGGCTAAATTCATCATTCCTCAGACGAACTCTGATGATGATCTAGATATTGAACAAGCGATGAAGAAAAAACCTAAAGCAAAGCCTGCTCAAGAAGAAAACCCACAAAGCATGCTTAATTCCAAATATACATTCGATACGTTTGTTATTGGTTCTGGAAACCGTTTTGCACACGCAGCATCTCTTGCAGTAGCGGAAGCCCCAGCAAAAGCATACAATCCACTGTTTATATATGGTGGCGTAGGACTAGGGAAAACACACTTGATGCACGCGATCGGCCACTATGTAATTGATCACAATCCGAATGCCAAAGTAGTTTACCTATCGTCCGAAAAGTTTACGAATGAGTTCATTAACTCGATTCGAGACAACAAAACGGTGAATTTTCGCAATAAATATCGAAATGTCGATGTCCTGCTAATCGATGATATTCAGTTCCTTGCTGGAAAAGAACAAACGCAAGAGGAATTCTTCCATACGTTTAACGCTCTTCATGAGGAAAGTAAACAGATCGTCATATCAAGTGACCGACCTCCGAAAGAAATTCCTACGCTGGAAGATCGTCTTCGTTCTCGCTTTGAATGGGGATTGATTACAGATATCACGCCTCCTGATTTAGAAACACGAATTGCGATCTTGAGGAAAAAGGCGAAGGCTGAAGGACTAGATATTCCTAATGAAGTGATGCTATATATCGCAAATCAAATCGATACGAATATTCGTGAGCTTGAAGGGGCATTGATTCGAGTCGTCGCTTATTCGTCTCTGATCAACCAGGACATGAATGCAGACCTTGCAGCGGAAGCATTGAAGAACATCATTCCTTCTTCTCAGCCAAAAGTCATCACCATCCATGATATCCAGACGGTTATTGGGGAGCATTTTTCTGTTAAGCTTGAGGATTTTGCTGCAAAAAAGAGAACAAAATCAGTCGCATTTCCTCGTCAAATAGCGATGTATCTATCTAGAGAGCTCACTGATTTCTCACTTCCGAAAATTGGTGAAGAGTTTGGCGGGAGAGATCACACTACTGTTATCCATGCTCACGAGAAGATTTCAAAGCTACTCGATTCCGACCAAGAACTTCAGAAAAAACTACAAGATGTTATTGAGCAGCTAAAGAACGGATAATCTACGTTTTGTGGATACCACTGAATAGTGTGTGCACAGAATGCACGAGTTACTAACACACTATCCACAGGTGGATAACTTTCGTATCAAGGGGTTGTGTATACTTATCCACACATTCACAGCCCCTACTAGTAAGACTACGATATTTTTAAATAATAATTATATGAATGACGTTCATTTATTTAGGAGGTAAATTATGCGTTTTACGATTGAAAGAGAGCATCTTGTATCGAACGTATCAGATGTAATGAAAGCCGTATCTTCAAGAACGACTATTCCTATTCTTACAGGGATAAAAATTGTTGCTAGTGATGAAGGGGTAACATTAACGGGAAGCGACTCCGATATTTCAATCGAATGCTTTATACCGTCAGAAGAGAATGATAAACAAATCGTAGAAGTCTCAAAGATGGGAAGTATCGTACTTCAAGCAAGATTTTTCTCTGATATTGTAAAGAAACTACCAGGTGATCAAGTAGAGATAGAGGTATTCGATAGTTTAACGACTAGAATTCGCTCTGGCTCTTCTGAATTTAACCTGAATGGATTGGATCCGGAAGAATATCCGCGTTTACCAGAAGTGGAAGCTCAAGAAGGGTTTCAAATTCAAGCTGATCTACTAAAGAATATTATTAGACAAACCGTATTCGCTGTTTCTACATCTGAAACTAGACCGGTGTTAACAGGTGTAAACTGGGAGTTAGAAAACGACGAGTTGAACTGTACTGCAACAGATAGTCATAGACTTGCTCTACGATCTGTTAAAGTTGAACCGAATAGCAGTGAAGTTGCGTTTTCTAACGTTGTGATCCCTGGTAAAAGTTTAAGTGAACTTTCAAAAATCATCGATGACAACGAAGATTTAGTCGACATCACTGTGGCTGAAAACCAAATTCTCTTTAAAGCGAACAACCTATTGTTCTTCTCAAGACTTCTAGACGGTAACTATCCAGATACAAGTCGTTTGATCCCGAACGATAGTAAAACTAACGTAACGGTTTCAGCGAAAGAACTACTTCAAGCGATCGACCGTGCGTCTGTGTTAGCTCGAGAAGGTCGAAATAACGTCGTGAAACTTGCGAGTCTTGAAGAGTCATCGCTTGAAATTTCATCTAACTCACCTGAAATCGGTAAAGTTATCGAGCAAGTACAAGCTCACTCGTATGACGGTGAAGAATTAAAGATTTCATTTAGTGCCAAATACATGATGGATGCTTTAAGAGCGATGGACTCTAACGAAGTAAACATCAGCTTCACTGGAGCGATGCGTCCTTTCTTGATCAAACCGATCGAAGGCGCAGCAATCATGCAGCTGATTCTCCCGGTGAGAACGTATTGATCTTTTAAATACAGCTATCAACAAGCTGCCAAGGACGTGATCCTGGCAGCTTTTTTTTGTAGTCTTAATAATTTTTTCGCCTTTTTCTCATGCGTTTTTAGTGAAAAAGAGGTATAATAAACTATTGGCATCCTTGAAACTGAATATGAAAAAGATATTCAAAAGGACAATTGAGGTGAATGGTATGGAACAAGTAAAATTACTTAAAGAACATATTACTCTCGGACAACTTCTTCAAGAAACCGGGGTTATCGATACTGGTGGTATGGCCAAATGGTTTTTATCAGAGTATGAAGTATATGTGAACGGAGAATTAGAAGATCGTCGAGGTAAAAAACTCTATGATCAAGACAAAGTTATGATTCCTGGAGTAGGAGAGTTTGTTGTAACTAGCTGAATGGGGGTATCCCGTTGCATCTAAACACGTTAACAGTTACGAACTACCGTAACTACGGTAAGCAAGAGCTTGCATTTGAGAATAATGTAAATGTTTTTCTGGGAGAGAATGCTCAAGGAAAAACAAACATCATGGAAGCAATTTATGTACTCGCGATGGCACGGTCTCATCGAACACCAAGAGATAAAGAATTAATCAATTGGGATGAGGAGTATGCTAAAATAGAAGGTAGAATAGAAAAAAGAAACGGTCCCCTATCCCTCCAGCTGGTCATTTCCCATAAAGGTAAAAAAGCGAAACTAAATCAATTGGAACAGCAAAAGCTTAGTAACTATATAGGCGCATTAAATGTGGTTATGTTTGCACCTGAAGATTTAAACCTTGTAAAAGGAAATCCAGGTGTTCGTCGGCGTTTCATTGATATTGAGCTTGGTCAGGTACAACCTGTCTACCTTTATTACCTTGGTCGGTACCTTAAATTACTTCAACAGAGAAACAGCCTGTTGAAAGATCTTCGCTATCAAAAAAATCCAGATTACGTGATGTTGGAGATTCTTACCGATCAATTAATCGAATCAGCTGCGAATATTTATGAACGAAGAGTTAAATTCGTTCAACTCCTCCAAAAATGGGCAGAACCCATTCACTATGGAATCAGTAGAGGGCTAGAAAAGTTAGAAATCAAGTATAATCCTACTATTGAGGTATCAGAACCTGCTGATTTGTCGAAAATAGTAGATGGATATAAAGAAAAGTTTGATAAGATAAAAGAAAGAGAAGTGGATCGCGGTGTCACGCTCGTAGGTCCGCATAGGGATGATTTGTCGTTTTTTGTCAATGGGAAAGACGTTCAGACCTATGGCTCACAGGGGCAGCAGCGAACAACTGCTTTATCGCTTAAGCTCGCCGAAATTGAATTGATCCATAGTGAAGTTGGTGAATACCCTTTGCTTCTTTTAGATGATGTCCTGTCAGAATTAGACGATTACAGGCAGTCTCATCTTTTAAATACAATTCAAGGTAAGGTACAGACGTTTGTTACAACGACTAGTGTAGAAGGAATCAACCATGAAACGCTAGAGAAAGCAACGACCTTTCATGTACATGACGGGCTGATCGATAAAGTGAAATGAGGTGAAGAGGTGTTTATACACTTAGGCGAAGATGTCGTCGTGCAATCTAGAGATGTTGTTGGGATTTTCGATTGGCACGCAATGGAGGAAGCTGAAATTACGACTGAATTCCTTCATAGGCATTCAAAGGATAAGCTTGTAGAAGACATAGGTGGCGATTTAACGAAATCAATCGTCATTACGACGGATATGGTGTTTTTATCCCCCTTATCTTCACTAACGTTAAAAAGAAGAGCATACACCGTATCAGACAGTGTAGAAACAACGATTCGAGGAGAATCATCATAAAGCCAGTTAACAAACTGGATCAGAGTCTATCTTTGATAGAGAAATGTAGGTGATCGATATGACATTAGAACAGCAATCTAATAAACAAACATACGATGAAACCCAGATTCAAGTTCTCGAAGGGCTAGAGGCTGTTCGAAAACGTCCTGGTATGTACATCGGATCTACCAGTGGACGCGGACTGCATCATCTTGTCTGGGAAATTGTTGATAATAGTATTGATGAAGCACTTGCGGGCTACTGTTCGGAAATTACTGTAAGTGTAGAGAAAGACAACAGCATCACGGTCCAAGATAACGGGCGAGGAATTCCAGTTGGGATTCATGAGAAGATGGGCAGACCTGCGGTTGAAGTCATCATGACCGTGCTGCATGCAGGCGGTAAATTCGGCGGCGGCGGATACAAAGTTTCTGGTGGACTGCACGGAGTAGGTGCATCAGTTGTAAACGCACTATCTTCAAAACTTGAAATCACTGTAGAGCGGGATGGCAAGGTCTACTACCAGAGCTATACAAGAGGAATTCCTGATGAAGATTTAAAAGTCGTCGGTGAGAGTGACAGAACAGGAACGACGATTCACTTCATCCCAGATGAGGAGATTTTCACTGAAACGATCGAATACGATTTTGATATTCTTTCACATCGTTTAAGAGAACTTGCATTCTTAAACCGTGGAATTCAGATCAATTCACAGGATAAGCGACCAGAAGAAGTGCGTCGCTTTGAATACCACTACGAAGGTGGTATTAAATCCTACGTAGAACATTTGAACCGTACACGTGAGGCGCTTCATGAAGAGCCGATCTTTGTTGAGGGTGAACGTGAGGGTATTTCTGTTGAGATAGCTGTTCAGTATAACGATGGCTTCTCAAGTAACATCTATTCGTTCGCAAACAATATCAACACTCACGAAGGCGGAACGCACGAATACGGTTTTAAGACCGCTTTAACGAGAGTGATCAATGATTACGCACGAAAGAACAGTTTGTTCAGAGAAAATGATCCTAACTTGACTGGTGATGACGTACGTGAAGGTTTGACTGCGATCATCTCGATCAAACACCCGGATCCACAGTTCGAAGGACAAACGAAAACAAAGCTTGGGAACGCAGAAGCTAGAACGATTACTGAATCTGTTTTCGCAGAAAAGTTTTCTACATTCTTATTCGAAAACCCTCTTGTCGGAAAGCAGATTGTTGAAAAAGGATTGATGGCTTCAAGAGCCCGTGCAGCTGCAAAGAAAGCTCGTGAACTCACGAGAAGAAAAGGCGCACTCGAAGTCAGCTCGTTACCTGGTAAGCTAGCGGACTGTTCGTCGAAGGATGCTTCTATTTCTGAACTTTACGTTGTAGAGGGTGACTCTGCAGGAGGATCTGCAAAACAGGGGCGTGACCGCCACTTCCAGGCGATCTTACCGCTGCGAGGTAAAATTATTAACGTTGAAAAAGCGAGACTAGATAAAATCTTGTCTAACAATGAAGTTCGTGCGATCATCACTGCACTAGGAACTGGAATCGGTGAAGACTTTGATCTTTCAAAAGCTCGTTATCATAAAGTGATCATCATGACTGATGCAGACGTTGACGGAGCGCATATTCGTACACTGTTACTAACGTTCCTATACCGTTACATGCGTCCACTGATCGAAAATGGCTATATCTATATCGCGCAGCCACCACTTTACAAAATTACGCAAGGTAAGAAGATTACGTATGCATACAATGAACGTGAACGAGACGCTATCTTAGCTGATATTCCACAGAGCCCTAAGCCTGGTATTCAGCGTTACAAAGGTCTAGGTGAGATGAACCCTACACAACTTTGGGAAACAACGATGGATCCAGAATCTCGTACGGTACTGCAAGTGAATATGCAGGATGCGATCGAAGCAGACGAAGTCTTCAACATGCTGATGGGTGACAAGGTAGAACCAAGAAGAAACTTTATTCAAGATAATGCTCATTACGTTAAAAACCTTGATGTATAAGTAACAGAAGTAAAGGGGATCCACTCCCCTTTTTCTTCTTGTAACTATGAAAATGATGGTTTTCAAAGTTTCTAACAAAAGAGCAATAGAAAAGATGAACAAGAGTACAATTGGAGGTTTTCCGTATGTCTGATATGGAAAGATCGAGAGTAAAAGAAATAAATATTAGTCAGGAAATGCGCACCTCCTTCATGGATTATGCGATGAGCGTTATCGTTAGCCGCGCTCTACCTGATGTACGTGATGGCCTAAAACCGGTACACCGTCGTATCCTGTATGCGATGAACGACCTTGGAATGACATCTGATAAAGCGTATAAGAAGTCAGCACGTATCGTAGGTGAAGTTATCGGTAAGTACCACCCGCACGGTGACTCTGCCGTTTACGATACGATGGTTCGAATGGCGCAAGACTTTAGCTATCGAAACATGTTGATAGACGGACATGGTAACTTCGGATCCATCGATGGAGATGCAGCAGCTGCAATGCGTTACACAGAAGCTAGAATGTCTAAGATCTCTATGGAAATGGTACGAGACATCAATAAAGATACGATCGATTACCAAGATAACTATGATGGTTCTGAAAAAGAACCCATCGTTCTTCCTGCGAGATTTCCGAACCTTCTTGTGAACGGTGCATCAGGTATCGCTGTCGGTATGGCAACAAATATCCCACCGCATAACTTAGGTGAAGTGGTGGACGGCATTCTCGAACTCAGTAAAAATCCAGAGATGACGATTCCTGAACTTATGGAATTTATCCCAGGACCAGACTTTCCAACTGCAGCGGAAATATTAGGTCGTGAAGGAATCCGTAAAGCATACACTACCGGAAGAGGCTCTATCATTCAGCGTGCGAAAGCTGAGATTGAAGAAAACGCAAGTGGTAAGAAGAGCATCATCGTAAATGAGCTCCCTTATCAAGTGAACAAAGCTCGCTTAGTTGAGAAAATCGCTGAACTGGTACGTGACAAGAAGATAGAGGGAATCACCGATCTTCGAGATGAATCTGACCGTAACGGTATGCGAGTCGTGATCGAAGTACGTAAAGACACCAATGCGAACGTTCTATTAAACAACTTATATAAACAAACGGCACTGCAAACTAGCTTCGGCATCAACACACTCGCCCTAGTAGATGGACAGCCAAAAGTATTGACTCTAAAAGAATGTCTCGAGCACTATCTAGAACATCAAAAGGTTGTAATTAGAAGAAGAACTCAGTTTGAACTGAATAAAGCTGAGGCAAGAGCACATATTCTTGAAGGATTACGGATCGCTCTTGATCATCTAGATGAAGTTATCGCACTCATTAGAGCTTCTGAAACAACAGATATTGCAAGAGAAGGATTGATGACGAAGTTCTCACTCAGTCACGATCAAGCTCAGGCTATCCTAGATATGCGTCTACAGCGTCTAACAGGACTAGAGCGAGATAAGATTGAGAATGAATATAAAGAGTTGATGGCGAGAATTGCTGAACTAAAAGCAATCCTTGCTGACAATGAGAAGGTTCTAGAAATCATCCGTGAAGAGCTCTTGGAAGTAAAAGAGAAATTCGCAGATCCTCGCCGTACAGAAATTACGGTTGGATTTGATATGATTGAAGATGAAGACCTTATTCCGAAACAAAATATCGTTATTACGCTAACGCACAACGGTTACATTAAACGTCTTCCGATCGACACGTACCGTAGTCAAAAGCGCGGCGGTCGAGGCGTACAGGGGATGGGCACGAATGATGGTGATTTCGTTGAGCACCTTTTCACCACGTTGACCCATAACACGATTCTCTTCTTTACGAATAAAGGGAAAGTGTACAGGCTGAAAGGTTATGAAGTTCCAGAGCTCAGTAGAACAGCTAAAGGAATCCCTATTATTAACTTGCTTCAAATTGAAAAGGATGAGTACATTACGGCAATCATCCCTGTCGAAGAATTCGTTGATGATTGGTACGTCTTCTTTGTTACGAAGCAAGGTGTTGTAAAACGTTCTCCTTTATCAGCGTTTGGAAACATTCGTAAAGGCGGCTTGATCGCAATCAACTTTAAAGAAGACGATGAGTTGATGGGCGTCCGTCTAACAAATGGTTCAAAAGAGCTTATCATCGGAACAAAACAGGGGATGGCGATCCGTTTCCATGAGACCGATGTTCGATCGATGGGACGAACTGCAACTGGCGTAAAAGGGATCACACTCCAAGAAGACGATAAAGTCGTTGGAGTAGGGACGCTAGATGAAGACCAGGATGTCCTAATCGTAACTGACAAAGGATATGGAAAACGAACTCCGATAGAAGAATACCGTGTTCAAACTAGAGGCGGTAAAGGAATTAAGACGTGCAACCTTACAGTCCGAAACGGTGTTCTAACATCATTAAAAACCGTAACGCTTGATGAGGAATGTATGATCATCACAGAGAGCGGAGTCGTGATTAGGATCGACGTTAAAGATATTTCTCAGACTGGCCGTAATACGCAGGGTGTAAAACTGATTCGCGTATCTGAAGGCGACTCTGTTGCGACAGTTGCTAAGGTTGAAATCAATGAAGAGGGTATTGAAGGCGAAGATCTAGAAGAATCGTTAGAGTCTGATTCTGTCGTTGAAACGATAGAAGAAGTAAATGAAGAAGATGCTCCTACAGCTATTGAAGAGAACGATGATTCGTCCGACGATAGCGAAGCGTAACGAATAGATAAGAAGAGGGGAAACCTTCTTCTTATTTTTTGTTTTACCCCCTTGCGTCAGATCAACACGCATGATAAGATGTAATTCCGTCGCTTTGAGAGGCCCATTTCAAACCTTTCAAAATGAATTAAAAAAACTTAACGAAAGTTATTGACGGGATCATGCTTACCATGATATATTATTTAAGTCGCCGATAAACACGGCGCAAATGAAAGAAACAAATCGATCTTTGAAAACTGAACGAAACGCCATGCAAGAAATTGTTTCTACGGAAACAAACATTGTTTTTAAGCTAGATTGAACTTTTCTATCGGAGAGTTTGATCCTGGCTCAGGACGAACGCTGGCGGCGTGCCTAATACATGCAAGTCGAGCGGAGAAATGGGAGCTTGCTCCCATTTCTCAGCGGCGGACGGGTGAGTAACACGTGGGCAACCTGCCCTACAGACTGGGATAACTCCGGGAAACCGGAGCTAATACCGGGTAACACGTAGCATCGCATGATGCAACGTTGAAAGTTGGCCTTTGGCTAACACTGTAGGATGGGCCCGCGGCGCATTAGCTAGTTGGTAAGGTAACGGCTTACCAAGGCCACGATGCGTAGCCGACCTGAGAGGGTGATCGGCCACACTGGGACTGAGACACGGCCCAGACTCCTACGGGAGGCAGCAGTAGGGAATCTTCCGCAATGGACGAAAGTCTGACGGAGCAACGCCGCGTGAGTGACGAAGGCCTTCGGGTCGTAAAGCTCTGTTGTTAGGGAAGAACAAGTACCGTTCGAATAGGGCGGTACCTTGACGGTACCTAACCAGAAAGCCACGGCTAACTACGTGCCAGCAGCCGCGGTAATACGTAGGTGGCAAGCGTTGTCCGGAATTATTGGGCGTAAAGCGCGCGCAGGCGGTCTCTTAAGTCTGATGTGAAAGCCCACGGCTCAACCGTGGAGGGCCATTGGAAACTGGGGGACTTGAGTGCAGAAGAGGAGAGTGGAATTCCACGTGTAGCGGTGAAATGCGTAGATATGTGGAGGAACACCAGTGGCGAAGGCGGCTCTCTGGTCTGTAACTGACGCTGAGGCGCGAAAGCGTGGGGAGCAAACAGGATTAGATACCCTGGTAGTCCACGCCGTAAACGATGAGTGCTAGGTGTTGGGGGGTTCCACCCTCAGTGCTGAAGTTAACACATTAAGCACTCCGCCTGGGGAGTACGACCGCAAGGTTGAAACTCAAAGGAATTGACGGGGGCCCGCACAAGCAGTGGAGCATGTGGTTTAATTCGAAGCAACGCGAAGAACCTTACCAGGTCTTGACATCCTCTGCCACTCCTAGAGATAGGACGTTCCCCTTCGGGGGACAGAGTGACAGGTGGTGCATGGTTGTCGTCAGCTCGTGTCGTGAGATGTTGGGTTAAGTCCCGCAACGAGCGCAACCCTTGATCTTAGTTGCCAGCATTCAGTTGGGCACTCTAAGGTGACTGCCGGTGACAAACCGGAGGAAGGTGGGGACGACGTCAAATCATCATGCCCCTTATGACCTGGGCTACACACGTGCTACAATGGACGGTACAAAGGGCAGCAACACCGCGAGGTGAAGCGAATCCCATAAAGCCGTTCTCAGTTCGGATTGCAGGCTGCAACTCGCCTGCATGAAGCCGGAATTGCTAGTAATCGCGGATCAGCATGCCGCGGTGAATACGTTCCCGGGCCTTGTACACACCGCCCGTCACACCACGAGAGTTTGTAACACCCGAAGTCGGTGAGGTAACCTTTTGGAGCCAGCCGCCGAAGGTGGGACAAATGATTGGGGTGAAGTCGTAACAAGGTAGCCGTATCGGAAGGTGCGGCTGGATCACCTCCTTTCTATGGAGAATTACGAGGCAACATTGGTTGCCAAACTTGCATGAGCGTTTCGTTTAGTTTTGAAAGAATGATTGTATTCTTTCATGTTCCTTGAAAACTAGATAGCACAAACAACGACATCCAATAATTATTATTTTTTGCGTTATAACTTAGTTAGTCACATCTAACGATGTGCACCGATGACGTTAGAACACTGTTTCTAACGAAATCTAAGGTTAAGCTACTAAGGGCGCACGGTGGATGCCTTGGCACTAGAAGCCGATGAAGGACGGGACGAACACCGATATGCTTCGGGGAGCAGTAAGTACGCTTTGATCCGGAGATTTCCGAATGGGGGAACCCACCATCCGTAATGGGATGGTATTTACTTCTGAATACATAGGAAGTAAAAGGCATACCCGGGGAACTGAAACATCTCAGTACCCGGAGGAAGAGAAAGCAATCGCGATTTCCTGAGTAGCGGCGAGCGAAACGGAAACAGCCCAAACCAGAGGGCTTGCCCTCTGGGGTTGTAGGACGTCTCATTGGAGTTACAAAGGCACGGATAGACGAAGCGACCTGGAAAGGTCCATCAGAGAAGGTAACAATCCTGTAGTCAAAATCCGCTGCCCTCCGAGACGGATCCTGAGTACGGCGGGACACGTGAAACCCCGTCGGAATCCGGGAGGACCATCTCCCAAGGCTAAATACTCTCTAGTGACCGATAGTGAACCAGTACCGTGAGGGAAAGGTGAAAAGCACCCCGGAAGGGGAGTGAAAGAGAACCTGAAACCGTGTGCCTACAACTAGTTGGAGCCCGTTAATGGGTGACAGCGTGCCTTTTGTAGAATGAACCGGCGAGTTACGATCCCGTGCAAGGTTAAGCCGAGAAGGCGGAGCCGCAGCGAAAGCGAGTCTGAATAGGGCGAAGGAGTACGTGGTCGTAGACCCGAAACCGGGTGATCTACCCATGTCCAGGGTGAAGTTCAGGTAACACTGAATGGAGGCCCGAACCCACGCATGTTGAAAAATGCGGGGATGAGGTGTGGGTAGCGGTGAAATGCCAATCGAACCCGGAGATAGCTGGTTCTCTCCGAAATAGCTTTAGGGCTAGCCTCGCGGCAAGAATCTTGGAGGTAGAGCACTGATTGGACTAGGGGTCCCTACCGGATTACCGAATCCAGTCAAACTCCGAATGCCAACGATTTATCCGCGGGAGTCAGACTGCGAGTGATAAGATCCGTAGTCGAGAGGGAAACAGCCCAGACCACCAGCTAAGGTCCCAAAGTATACGTTAAGTGGAAAAGGATGTGGCGTTGCTTAGACAACCAGGATGTTGGCTTAGAAGCAGCCATCATTTAAAGAGTGCGTAATAGCTCACTGGTCGAGTGACGCTGCGCCGAAAATGTACCGGGGCTAAACGTATCACCGAAGCTGTGGATTGTCTTACGACAATGGTAGGAGAGCGTTCTAAGGGCTGCGAAGTCAGACCGAAAGGACTGGTGGAGCGCTTAGAAGTGAGAATGCCGGTATGAGTAGCGAAAGACAAGTGAGAATCTTGTCCGTCGAAAGCCCAAGGTTTCCTGAGGAAGGCTCGTCCGCTCAGGGTTAGTCGGGACCTAAGCCGAGGCCGAAAGGCGTAGGCGATGGATAACAGGTTGATATTCCTGTACCACCTCCTTTCCGTTTGAACGACGGGGGGACGCAGAAAGATAGGGAGAGCGCGCTGCTGGACATGCGCGTCCAAGCGATTAGGCTGGTGAATAGGCAAATCCGTTCACCGTGAAGGCTGAGTCGTGATGGCGAGGGAATTTAAGTACCGAAGTCCCTGATTCTACACTGCCAAGAAAAGCCTCTAGTGAGGAAAGAGGTGCCCGTACCGCAAACCGACACAGGTAGGCGAGGAGAGAATCCTAAGACGATCGGGAGAACTCTCGTTAAGGAACTCGGCAAAATGACCCCGTAACTTCGGGAGAAGGGGTGCTTCCTCGGGTGAATAGCCCAGGGGAGCCGCAGTGAAAAGATCCAAGCGACTGTTTAGCAAAAACACAGGTCTCTGCCAAGCCGCAAGGCGATGTATAGGGGCTGACACCTGCCCGGTGCTGGAAGGTTAAGAGGAGGGGTTATCCCTTACGGGAGAAGCTCTGAATCGAAGCCCCAGTAAACGGCGGCCGTAACTATAACGGTCCTAAGGTAGCGAAATTCCTTGTCGGGTAAGTTCCGACCCGCACGAAAGGTGCAACGACTTGGATACTGTCTCAACGAGAGACCCGGTGAAATTATAGTACCTGTGAAGATGCAGGTTACCCGCGACAGGACGGAAAGACCCCATGGAGCTTTACTGTAGCCTGATATTGGATTTTGGTACAGCTTGTACAGGATAGGTAGGAGCCATAGAAGCCGGACCGCTAGGTTCGGTGGAGGCGTCGGTGGGATACTACCCTGGCTGTACTGACATTCTAACCCAGCACCGTGATCCGGTGCGGAGACAGTGTCAGGTGGGCAGTTTGACTGGGGCGGTCGCCTCCTAAAGAGTAACGGAGGCGCCCAAAGGTTCCCTCAGAATGGTTGGAAATCATTCGCAGAGTGTAAAGGCACAAGGGAGCTTGACTGCGAGACCTACAAGTCGAGCAGGGACGAAAGTCGGGCTTAGTGATCCGGTGGTTCCGCATGGAAGGGCCATCGCTCAACGGATAAAAGCTACCCTGGGGATAACAGGCTTATCTCCCCCAAGAGTCCACATCGACGGGGAGGTTTGGCACCTCGATGTCGGCTCATCGCATCCTGGGGCTGAAGTAGGTCCCAAGGGTTGGGCTGTTCGCCCATTAAAGCGGTACGCGAGCTGGGTTCAGAACGTCGTGAGACAGTTCGGTCCCTATCCGTCGCGGGCGCAGGAAATTTGAGAGGAGCTGTCCTTAGTACGAGAGGACCGGGATGGACACACCGCTGGTGTACCAGTTGTTCCGCCAGGAGCATAGCTGGGTAGCTACGTGTGGAAGGGATAAGTGCTGAAAGCATCTAAGCATGAAGCCCCCCTCGAGATGAGATTTCCCACAGCGTCAAGCTGGTAAGATCCCTCAGAGATGATGAGGTTGATAGGTTCGGGGTGGAAGCGTGGCGACACGTGGAGCTGACGAATACTAATCGATCGAGGGCTTAACCTAAAACATATTGGAATACGTTGCGAGTGCTATCTAGTTTTCAGGGAATGAAAAGAAGTTCGACTAAGTTCCACCACGTCCTGTGGTGAACATCGAACGACTTACATCCTGTAAGTCTAGTGATGAAGGCGAAGAGGTCACACCCGTTCCCATGCCGAACACGGAAGTTAAGCTCTTCAGCGCCGATGGTAGTTGGGGGCTCTCCCCCTGCAAGAGTAGGACGTCGCTAGGCAAATGAGAAGTCAGAGCATTGAGCTCTGGCTTTTTTGTATGCTTTTTTGGTTTTTATTGCGAGACCGTAAGGTAAGTACCTTCATTGAGAAGAAAGAAAAGGGCATCTTCGAAAGCTTCGTAGGGGTGGGAGAAGCAAGAAATTCGAGGAAGCAAGTGAGGCTGGACCGGAGTAGATATTCGGAGATCTATGAGGATCCAGCATCGCGCAGCTGACGAAGAAGTTCGCCGCTTATCGCGCCCCGTATGAGAACACGGAAGTTAAGCTCGCGCGCCGATGGTAGTTGGGGGCTCTCCCCCTGCAAGAGTAGGACGTCGCTAGGCAAGAGAGAAGTCAGAGCATTGAGCTCTGGCTTTTTTGTTTTGTCTGAATGCGGGGTTGAGTCATCAGGGGCTCTTCTTGAAATGTGGTTCGCGGATATATTCTCAGAATCGCGGATAAATGCCCCGGTTTCGCGGATATAAATCGAAAAGCGCGGATATATGATGATTATCGCGGATAAAATGAAAATTTTGCGGATATCGCCCCAATTCACGCCCCAAAAGGTTTTATCTGAATGTGCTTTTAACAAATCAAAAGTTACAAACAACGCTTCGCTGATAAAAGCGTAAAATCGCCGATAAATCCAAATTATCGATGATAAAAGCTCTAATCAATCCCCCCCACTAGACCCAATCAACCTTTACTGCACCTAACTCCCCATTCTCAAAGCCCTCTTAATCCCTCATACTTGCCCCATCAAATACTCATACAACATCTTCGGAACCTTATTCGATGTTACATCTAAGAACTCCAATATATAAGGAAGATCGTTTGACTCTCTTGCATGGAATAAATCTCCCCACCATTCAGTTTCATACCGACAGATCATACTGAGATTATACAGTAAGAGGTAGTGAACCATTACTTCATTAATATCATTATATTGAGCACGATGAGCAGGGAGGAAGACGTCATCTCCCATATGTAATAACGGTCGACCACTCAGGTTAACAAATAGCCCATCTAGCTTCACTGACAATACTCCACGAGTAGAAGAAGAGATGGACGTTACTTTTACAGGAACATGCTGGTTAAGGTAATTTTCAAATCGCTCGCTCGTCATATTGAGGGTATCTAAAATACTCGATGAAACTGTGAAAGAGTTTGGTGAAGTAGGGTTAAGCTTATAGCTTTGTGTCTTATTAGACAGCACTTCAAATAGCGAATTCATTTCTGGAATGAGACTAAGAAGATCATTCATTTGATACTTCTCTCCTTCGACTTGTTTCACATGAAACATTTTCCTTGAAAAGTATTCGAATAGCCCATTCTTCTGTCCTTTCACTTCATCCTGCAGAAAGGAGTACTGACGTTTTTTACGCTTTCTTGATGTGACGCCATGAGCTAAAACGAGCGTATCTCCAGGATAGTTCGGATCTAGAGTGAGTAAACATCCTTTTAAAAGCTGGATCATGCCGTAAAAAAGCAGGATCGGTTTTAACTCCGTATCCGCTGTATTGGCGTGTTTAAAGTAACGATCGCCGTATTCCATAAAATATATAAAGCGGTAGCAGTTGTCGTAGCTCTTCCTCTCTGAATCATCAAACCCTAGTTTAGAATAGCAATCATTGAGATACTGTTGAACAAAGGTAGATGAGTGAAAAGCATGCCATGTTGTTTTGTATGGTTCCATGTATCTCATAAACAGCCTCCCTGTTTGATAATTCAAACTTATTCAATCTTTCTTGACACTAGTTTAACCAATTGATAAGCTACTAATAAATTTTTCGAAACGATCAATAGAGGAGGACGAAAGGGATGTGGGAAACAAAATTTGCAAAAGAAGGGTTAACCTTCGATGATGTGTTATTAACACCAGCTTTTTCTGATGTGCTTCCAAGAGAAGTATCTGTAGAAACAAAGCTAACAGAGAACTTGAAGCTGAATGTCCCAATAATCAGTGCAGGCATGGATACTGTGACAGAAGCTCCTATGGCGATTGCAATGGCTCGTCAAGGTGGACTTGGTATTATTCATAAGAGCATGTCGATTGAAGAACAAGCTGAACATGTTGACCGAGTGAAGCGTTCTGAAAGTGGCGTTATCACTGATCCCTTCTTCTTAACACCAGAGCATCAAGTATTCGATGCAGAACACCTCATGGGTAAATATAGAATTTCTGGCGTTCCGATCGTGAACGATGATCGAAAACTAGTTGGAATTCTGACTAACAGAGATCTGCGTTTTATTGAAGATTACTCGATTCAAATTAAAGAAGTTATGACAAAAGAAAACCTTGTTACGGCTCCGGTTGGAACGACGCTAAAAGAAGCAGAGCGTGTGCTTCAACAGCACAGAATTGAGAAACTTCCTCTAGTAGATGATGATGGTACGCTAAGAGGTCTGATTACGATTAAAGACATCGAAAAAGTCATTCAGTTCCCACAATCAGCGAAAGATAGCCGTGGACGTCTACTCGTAGGTGCTGCAGTAGGAAATACAGCTGATGCGCTCATGCGTGTAAGTAAGCTTGTAGAAGCAGGTGTCGACGTCATCGTGCTTGATTCTGCGCATGGACATACTGCTGGTATTATTAATAAGGTTCGTGAAATACGTGAAGAATATCCAGAGCTTTCAATCATTGCAGGGAACGTTGCAACAGCAGAAGGAACGAAAGCACTCATCGAAGCTGGAGCAGATGTTGTGAAAGTCGGAATCGGACCAGGATCGATCTGTACGACGCGTGTTATCGCTGGTGTCGGTGTACCACAAGTCACTGCGGTTTATGAATGTGCAACAGAAGCAAGGAAACACGGAGTAAGTATCATTGCTGACGGTGGTATCAAGTTCTCAGGTGACATCGTAAAAGCGATCGCAGCTGGTGGACATGCTGTCATGCTCGGAAGCCTTCTTGCAGGCGTAGATGAAAGTCCTGGTGAACGTGAAATTTACCAAGGTCGTCAGTTTAAAGTGTATCGAGGCATGGGCTCAATCGGGGCGATGGAAAAAGGCAGTAAGGACCGTTATTTCCAGGAAAATATGTCTAAGCTCGTTCCTGAAGGCATCGAAGGCCGTGTTCCATACAAAGGGCCGCTAGGTGATACGATTCATCAGCTCTTAGGTGGTATCCGTTCTGGTATGGGCTATTGTGGCACAAGAACGCTAGAAGCGTTACGAGAAGAAAGTCAATTTGTCAGAATTACTGGAGCAGGGCTTCGTGAGAGTCATCCTCATGACGTTCAAGTGACGAAAGAAGCGCCAAATTATTCCGTTTGATAGTACTTTTGAAGGAAGTTTTATCAGGTCTGTGACAAATTAAACTAAATACGTTAGAAAAGTAGATAGGGGACTTTCCTCTATCTATTTTTTTAATTTTAGTTGTGATAAAATAGCGGTTATGTGAGACTCAGTTGGAGGTGTAAGGGTTGAAAAACCTTGGTTTTAAAGCCATGATTTTAACCATGGCATTTGTTTTACTTTTAGCAGGAACTTTCGGTACTAGCCATGCAGAAGCTGCAGAGGCACCCGATATTAACGCAAAAGCAGCGATTTTAGTAGATGCCGAATCTGGTAAGATTCTTTATCAAAAAGATCCAGACTTAACGCTCGCGCCTGCAAGTATGACAAAGATGATGACAGAATACTTAATACTTGAACAAATTCACGAAAAGAAGATTAATTGGGACGATCAAGTAAGCATTAGTGAGAATATACATATTCTTTCTCAAAATAGAAGTCTTTCCAATGTACCCCTTCGTTCAGATGCTCAATACTCCGTCAAAGAGCTTTATGAAGCAATGGCGATCTATTCAGCAAATGCTGCTACGATGGCTCTAGCAGAGCACGTTGCGGGGACTGAGACGAAGTTTGTCGAGATGATGAATGCCAAGGCGAAAGAAATGGGTATGAAGGAATACCGTTTCGTTAACAGCTCTGGTTTAAATAACAAAGACCTTCGTGGAAATCACCCAGCAGGTGAACCGAACGAAGAGAATATGATGTCTGCTCGATCGACTGCACTTCTTGCCTACCACTTGATCAAGGACTACCCTGAAGTGCTTGATACGGCAAGCATCCCAGTGAAGAACTTCCGTGACGGCACGGATGATAAAATCGTCATGAAGAACTGGAACTGGCTTCTTCCTTCACTTGTTTATTCAAACAAGTATCCTGTAAAAGGGATCGATGGTTTGAAAACAGGATCGACTGACCTTGCAGGATATGCGTTCACAGGTACTGCAAAGCAAGGTGACATGCGCCTGATTTCAGTTGTGATGAAGACAGATTCTTATGAAGCACGTTTTGAAGAAACATCAAAACTACTTAACTACGGATTTGATAATTTTGAAGCAAAAACAATCATTACTAAAGGTGATCAAGTAGAGAAAGATTCTACGATTCCCGTTGTAAAAGGGAAAGAAAAGCAAGTAGAAGTAGCTGCTGGTGCATCGTTTAATGCGATCGTTCAGAACGGCACGGAAGAAGCTTATAAAGCGAGCTACAAGCTGAACGATAAATTACTCACTGAAGATGGTGAATTAACAGCACCGTTAAAAGAAGGTGAGGAAGTAGGCCAGGTTATGCTAAAAGTAACTGGTGAAGAGTTCGGATACATTACAGGCGAACAAAGTTCTTCTGTACCACTTGTAACGACAGATTCAGTTGAGAAAGCTGGTTGGTTCACGCTCACCATGAGAGCGATCGGAGGCTTTTTCTCAAGTATCTGGAGTAGTGCAGCTGGAGCTGTAAAAGGACTTTTTAGCTAATATTTTTCAGGAAATAAGGTGAGAATACTCTTCAAATGCAAATTTGGAGAGTATTTTTAAAATCTTTTAGGAAATCAAAGCGAAGACGATAGGACAAGTCTTCAAAAAATGTTACAATAGATACGTTTAATGTAGGTTATAAAAAAATATCACTTATCTATTATAAATATGGGAGGAATATAGATGAATCAACAAACAGGTACAGATCGCGTAAAACGTGGTATGGCTGAAATGCAAAAAGGCGGCGTCATCATGGACGTTGTGAACGCAGAGCAAGCAAAGATTGCAGAAGAAGCTGGTGCAGTCGCTGTAATGGCACTTGAGCGCGTTCCATCCGATATTCGTGCAGCTGGCGGGGTAGCTCGTATGGCTGATCCTACTATCGTAGAAGAGGTAGTAAACGCAGTATCGATCCCAGTAATGGCAAAATGCCGTATTGGTCATATCGTTGAAGCTCGTGTTCTTGAATCAATGGGTGTTGACTACATCGATGAGAGTGAAGTACTAACTCCAGTTGATGAAGAATATCACCTTGATAAGCGTAAGTACACTGTTCCTTTCGTTTGTGGTGCTCGTAACCTAGGTGAAGCACTGCGCCGAGTAGGTGAAGGTGCTGCGATGCTTCGTACGAAAGGTGAACCTGGAACAGGTAACGTTGTTGAAGCTGTGCGTCATCAGCGTCTTATTCAATCCCAAATCCGTAAAATTTCAAGCATGTCTGAAGATGAGCTGATGACTGAAGCGAAAAACCTTCAAGCGCCATTTGAGCTTCTTCTTCAAATTAAAGAGCTTGGACGTCTTCCAGTCGTAAACTTTGCTGCTGGCGGTATCGCTACTCCTGCAGATGCAGCGCTAATGATGGAACTTGGTTCTGACGGTGTATTCGTTGGTTCTGGTATCTTTAAATCAGATAACCCAGAGAAGTTTGCAAAAGCAATCGTCGAAGCAACAACTCATTATCAAGATTATGAGTTGATCGCTAAGATTTCTAAAAACCTTGGTATCGCGATGCCAGGAATTGAAATTTCTTCACTACAGCCTACTGAACGCATGCAGGAACGCGGCTGGTAATTCATTCAATCACCCCCACCTGAGCAATCCAGGTGGGGGTCTTACTTAGATATAGATTAAAGGAGTCGAAAGCAGTATGGTGAAAGTTGGAGTCCTCGGACTGCAAGGTGCAATTCGAGAACACGTGAAAGCATTAGAAACAAAAGAAGCGGAAATCGTTGTTGTAAAACGCATCGAGCAGCTTGATGACCTCGATGGTCTTGTGCTGCCTGGAGGCGAAAGTACAACGATGCGCCGCCTTATCAATCAATATGGATTTCTTGAGCCTTTAAAAGCTTTTGCTGCTGAGAAGCCAATCTTTGGTACATGTGCTGGCCTCATCCTGCTTGCAGAGCGTATTGACGGGATGGAGGAATCTCATATTGGCGTCATGAATGTAAAAGCAAAGCGTAACGCGTTTGGACGTCAAAGAGAAAGCTTTGAAGCACCGTTATCCGTTGTAGGACTTGAAGAGCCTTTCATCGGTGTCTTCATCCGTGCGCCTTATATCGAAGAAGTTGGAGAAGGTGTCGAAGTTCTAGCGACGTTCAACGACAAAGTGGTTGCAGCACGCGACGGACGCTTCCTTGCATGTGCGTACCATCCAGAGTTGACGGATGACGATCGCATGCATCAGCTCTTTATCGACATGGTCCTTGAGTTTAAAAAAGAAGGGCTTGCAACCGAGTAAATTTTCGTGTAAATTATTACGTACTAGGAAGCAGGGCATAAAAACTCTGCTTGTGATACAAGATATACGAAAACGTTGACGGGAAATAGTAATAGATGTTCAATGCTAAGAGAGTCGATGGCTGGTGAGAATCGACCGTTGAACCCTGTGAATCCATCCCTGAGTAGAAAGCTGAACGTTAGTAAGCTTTCTCGGAGCAGACCGTTATTCTGTTAAGAGGCAGGCAATTGTCTGCAATCAGGGTGGCAACGCGGGTAGCTCTCGTCCCTTTCCAAGGGGACGGGGGCTTTTTTGTATTCCTAAGACGCTTATCGTAAAAAAGGAGGAAAAAGCATGATTGATTTAAAGGTTCTACGTAAGAATTTTGATGAAGTAAAAGAAAAGTTATCAAAGCGTGGGGAAGATCTTGTTGGTCTTGACCGTTTTGAAGAGCTTGATCAGCGAAGAAGAGATCTCATCGCGAAGACTGAAGAACTTAAAGGAAAGCGTAATGAAGTTTCAAAGAAAATCGCAGAATACAAGCGTGAAAAGCAGGATGCTGATCATTTGATCAAAGAGATGCGTGAAGTTGGGGACGAAGTGAAGACGCTTGATGAAGAGCTTCGCGGTGTAGAAGGGGAGTTAGAGGAAATCCTCCTACATATTCCTAATATTCCTCACGAGAGCGTACCTGTTGGTGAAACAGAGGATGACAATGTTGAGGTGCGTACATGGGGAGAAAGAAAAGACTTTTCTTTTGAAGCAAAGCCTCACTGGGATATTGCGACTGATTTGAACATCATTAACTTTGAACGAGCATCTAAGGTTACAGGAAG
This sequence comes from Anaerobacillus sp. ABR4_321, assembly GCF_056158505.1. Lineage (NCBI taxonomy): Bacteria > Bacillati > Bacillota > Bacilli > Caryophanales > Bacillaceae > Anaerobacillus > Anaerobacillus sp. ABR4_321. Next base: position 652,884 of record NZ_JBSWTK010000001.1, on the reverse strand, counting down.
CCGTTTTGCTTTCTATAAAGGAGCGGGAGCACGTCTAGAGCGCTCTCTTATTAACTTCATGATGGATCTTCATGAATCTGAGCATGGATACGAAGAGATTCTACCTCCATATCTCGTGAATCGCGAAAGCATGACAGGAACTGGTCAGCTACCTAAGTTTGAAGAAGATGCTTTCAAAATTCGTGAAGAAGATTACTTCTTGATTCCAACGGCAGAAGTACCTGTTACGAACTTCCACCGTGATGAAATTCTTGATAGCGCTGATCTTCCACTTGCATACACTGCATTTAGTGCTTGCTTCCGTTCAGAAGCAGGATCTGCAGGTCGTGATACGAGAGGATTGATTCGTCAGCACCAATTTAACAAGGTTGAGCTTGTTCGTTTTGTAAAGCCTGAAGAGTCTTATGATGAGCTTGAGAAGCTTACTGGACACGCTGAGAAGGTCCTTCAGTTACTAGAGCTGCCTTACCGTGTGATGAGCATGTGTACAGCAGACCTCGGCTTCACAGCGGCAAAGAAATACGATATCGAAGTATGGATCCCGAGCTATGGAACTTACCGAGAAATCTCTTCTTGCAGTAACTTTGAAGACTTCCAGGCGCGCCGTGCAGGAATCAGGTTCCGTAGAGAAAAGAACGGAAAACCTGAGTTTGTTCACACGTTGAATGGCTCTGGGCTAGCGATTGGAAGAACGGTTGCTGCTATATTAGAAAATTACCAGCAAGAAGACGGTACGGTCATTGTACCTGAAGTGCTGCGTCCATATATGGGTGGCCGTGAAGTTTTAAAATAAAGGAAAAAAGGGGGAGAAAATCCCCCTTTTATATAAAAAATAAAAAATCTCATTCAAAGTGTTGACTTCATACCGAACCGGTGATAAGATATTATTCGTGTCACCGAGTTATTAAGCAACACACACGGAGGAATACCCAAGTCTGGCTGAAGGGATCGGTCTTGAAAACCGACAGGGGCTTAACGGCCCGCGGGGGTTCGAATCCCTCTTCCTCCGCCATTAACTAATTGAACTACCAACGCGCATATAATTTGGAGATTATATGACCGCTGTCTCTTGCAGACAGCGGTTTTTTTATGTTTTATACCTATATGAAAAAGGAGCTATCCGCCGGATAGCTCCTTCTTTATTTATCTGCTCAATAATGGAATCTGGTTAAATTTCTGTTCGATTCTTTTTAGAATCAGTTCAACTGAAGACGGGTCGTTCACAAGGTCATATTCATTGATGTTAAGTCTAAGGATCGGGCATGCGTTGAAGCTATCGATCCAATTGTTGTAGCGCTCATACATCTCTTCCCAGTAAGCAGTTGGCGTTTGCTGTTCCATCGGACGTCCGCGTTCCTTGATACGATCGACAACATCCTCGAAAGATCCTTCAAGATAGATCATTAAGTCAGGATGTGGGAAGAAAGGCGTCATGACCATGGATTCAAAAAGGTTCGTGTACGTTTCGTAATCGACGCTCGACATCGTTCCTTTTTCATAGTGCATTTTTGCAAAGATGCCCGTATCTTCATAGATCGAACGATCCTGTACAAAACCTCCACCGTACTCAAACATTCTCTTCTGCTCTTTGAATCGTTCAGCTAGAAAATAAACTTGTAAGTGGAAACTCCAGCGGGAAAAGTCATTATAGAACTTCTCAAGGTATGGGTTATTATCAACTTTTTCAAGTGATGTTCTAAATTGCAGGGCATTTGCAAGTGAACTTGTAATTGTAGATTTACCAACTCCAACAGTACCTGCAATCGTTATGACGGCGTCCTGTGGAATGTTGTATTTTTCTCTTAAATTCATACAGGGTCTCCTTCTTTTAAGGTTAATTCGAGGGATTCAAAAATGGTCTGCAAATCTTGTTCATTTGCAACGAAGTCCATCTCATCGCCATTGAACCGGAGAACAGGTATATCAGGGTGATGTGCTTCGAACTCCTGCATAAACCGTTCATAGTCAGACGATAATCGCTTAAGGTAAGAGGGGTCAATGTCTTTCTCTATTTGACGACCTCTCTGTGAAATACGATTCAATAACGTTTCGAGGCTAGCATTCAAATAGATGATCACGTTCGGCTCAGGCATGCCCTCGGTTAAAATATCGTAGATCTTCATATATTTAGAAAAGTGCTTGTCACTCAGTGTCTGTTGGGCAAAAATTTTATTTTTAAAAATGTGGTAATCAGAGATGACTGGACGTTGTTTGGATAGATAGTGTTTATCCATCTCTTCTAACTGTTTGTATCGATGGCTAAGAAAAAACATCTCGGTTTGGAAGCTCCACTCTTCAATGTTGCCGTAGAACTTACCGAGGAACGGATTTTCTTCTACGATTTCTTGAAAAAGTTTAAACTGATAGTAATCAGAAATAGCGCGGGAGAGAGAGGTCTTTCCAATACCGATCGGGCCTTCGACGGCAATAAATGGGGTCTGGTTCATACGTATCCTCCTCCGTCGTTTCCTATGCTAACCAGATCTTGCTCTCTTTTTTATAGACAAAGATAATTGTAGCATAGACCAAGAACTGTGGACAGGGTTAAAACCATTGACTTAAAGGTAAAAAAAACCTTCCTGTTTTATATTTGGATGATGGGGAAGAAACGTTATGGAAAGGGGGAGAAGCATGGGATCTCATCATATTCTAATCTTATTATTCATAGGTTATCTGGTTTATACGATCGACACGAAACAGAAGAACTTTCCTGCACCGTTAGTTCTCTTACTCATTGGAATTAGTTTGTCTTTTATTCCCTTCTTTCAATCTGTACATATAACAAAAGAGATTCTTTTTGAATGGTTTTTACCAGCACTGCTATTTATCTCCGCATATCAGTTCCCATTCGATCACTTTAGAAAGCATGCAGGCATCATTTCTATGCTAAGTACACTCGGCATTATTGTGAGTGCAGTTCTTTTAGGAGGAGCAATCTTCTTATTGAGCGACCCATTTCTTTCTCTTTCATTTCTTGGCGCATTACTAGTCGCTTCCATTTTGACACCGACTGATCCAGTATCTGTCGTTTCGATCTTAAAGAAAACATCGAAAGACCCTAAGATCGCAGATGTTGTGGAAGGCGAATCGATGGTGAACGATGGGACGAGTATCGTTCTTTTTAGCGTGTTTGCAGGAATGCTGTTGCAGGGTCGTACTTTTTCTGTGAGTTCTTTCATCTATGATTTCATTCTCGTATCCATAGGGGGAGTAGCGATCGGTGCGATTTTTAGCTATCTTGTTTGTCGTGCGATTCGTCTTACCCATCATCGTCAGTATCAGGTCATGTTAAGCATCGTTCTTGCTTATGGAAGCTTTTATGCAGCAGAAGCCCTTGAAGTATCAGGCGTACTTGCCGTTGTTGCAGCTGGAGTAGTCCTTTCTTATGAGCTTGATCGATTGATCAAAGAATCACACTACAGAGAGTACTTAAACAGCTTTTGGGAAGTTGTTGAACCGAGTATTCTTGCATTGATCTTTTTGTTGATCGGAATAGAAACGACAAATTATTTGGCACTTGATCATTGGCTGTTTATTACTCTTGTGTTTTTAGCTTCAATCATCATTCGGTTCCTGGTTTTAAAGAGTATCATAAAGATGTTTAAAGCTTGGCGTAGTGAGTTCGATTGGAAAGATATTTCGCTTGTGACTTGGTCTGGCATACGAGGAACGATGTCAGTCGCATTGCTCCTTAGCTTAGAAGTCGATAACGCATCGATCGATCACGATATCCTGTCCATTACGTTTGGAGCAGTCCTGTTATCTCTCATCATACAAAGCATGACGATTTATCCTATCTCTCATTTATTTGAAAAGAAAACCGACATCGAGTAAAGCGCACCAATACAGGAAAGCGTTATGGCTTTAATAGATACTCTTGAAAGGTTTGTGAAAAAGATTTACGTTTAAGCTGGTTGACTAACAAAAATTGGAGGGATTTGCGTGCAGGAACAAACGTTGAATAGTAGCCAGCAGGATACCGTAGATTTTTTCCCGGTGCATGATGTCGATTATCTTGAACTTTATGTTGGTAATGCAAAGCAATCAGCTCATTACTTTTGTAAGGCATTCGGTTTTAAGCCAGTCGCTTACTCTGGACTAGAAACAGGTGATCGCGAGAAAGTATCCTATGTGCTTCAACAGAATAATATTCGACTCGTTCTAACAGGTGCTCTTTCAAATGATCATCCAATCGCAGATTTTGTCAAACTTCATGGAGACGGCGTTAAGGACATTGCTCTTACTGTGGAAAATGTTGAAAAGGCTTACAAAGAAGCTGCAGAGCGTGGAGCGATCGAACTTAGCCCTCCGAAAGAATACAACGATGAGTTTGGAACAGTAAAAAAAGCTGTCATCGGTACATATGGTGACACGATTCATACATTAGTCGAACGAAAAGAGTATGAGGGCGTGTTTTTACCAGGATTCAAACAGTTCGAAGGTGATATTCCATCACAGACGACAGGACTTCTCGGTATCGACCATTGCGTAGGGAACGTGGAGTCGATGGAGGAATGGGTTTCCTACTATGAAAATGTGATGGGCTTTAAACAAATGATTCACTTTGACGATGAAGACATCAGTACGGAATATTCCGCTTTAATGTCCAAGGTTATGCATAACGGTGGTCGAATTAAATTCCCGATCAATGAACCTGCAGAGGGAAAGAAAAAGTCACAGATTCAGGAATACTTAGATTACTATAATGGCCCTGGTGTGCAGCATATCGCTGTTTTGACGAACGACATCGTAACAACAGTAGCGAAATTACGAGATGCAGGTGTAGAGTTTCTAGAAGCTCCTGATAATTACTATGATGTGTTAACGGAGCGAGTTGGTGAGATCGATGAAGAAATCGACAAGCTTCGTGAATTGAAAATATTGGTAGACCGAGACGATGAAGGCTATCTTCTCCAAATTTTCACGAAACCTGTCGTCGACCGTCCAACGCTATTTATTGAAATCATTCAGCGTAAAGGTGCAAAAGGATTCGGTGAAGGGAACTTTAAGGCGCTTTTCCAGGCGATTGAACGTGAACAAGAACGAAGAGGCAACTTATAAAAAACGAGAAAATGGTAGAAAAGGAGTTGCCAGTATGAAAGTTCAACCAGATACACTTGCATGGAAAGATGCATACAAATTACTGATCGGTTCCGTTCTTCCTCGCCCCATCGCCTTTGTCTCTAGTATCGATCGTAACGGCAGAGAAAACCTTGCACCATTTAGTTTTTTCACTGGAATATGTGCGGATCCTATGATGGTTTGCTTTGCACCGATGCGAAAAGCGGGTGAAGGTGATAAGAAAGACACCCTGCTGAATATAGAAGAAACGAAGGAATTTGTGATCAACATCGTAGGAGAAAAGATCGTTGAGCAAATGAATGAGTGTGCGACACCTTTCGATCGTGAAACAGATGAGTTTGTTGAAGCTGGTCTAACAAAAATTGAAAGTGAGTGCATTACCCCGCCAAGGGTGAAAGAGAGCGATGTGCAGCTTGAATGTGTACTCGATCAGATCGTTGAATTTGGGGACCGTGAAGGGGCAGGCAGTCTCGTGATCGGGAAAGTCGTGATGGTCCATGTTCGGGATGAGTTATATGAAGATGGCAAGATCAAGACAGAACTTTTGAAGCCTGTTGGAAGACTTGCAGGGCAGGAGTACACTCGAGCTACAAGCGATACATTTACACTCAAAAGGAAAACAACGGCTGAAGGAAAGAGCTGAGGACATTGAAATTCGTCACGTATGAGTTGCAAGGTGAAGAGCATGCAGGGGTTTTAAAGGGAGAAAAGGTGTATAACGTCCATCAAGCTTCTAACGGCAAGGTGCCAGATGACCTTTTAGAAATTGTTAAAGGAGATTATGCACTTGATCGTTTAGAATTAAATGATGGGCACGACCTGTCCCATGTGAAGCTGAAAGCACCTCTTCCTTGCCCTGCTAGTATAAGAGACTTTTATGCGTTTGAAGAACATGTCATTACGGCTAGACGCAAAAGAGAACTTGATGTGGTGCCTGAATGGTACGAGATTCCCGTCTTCTACTTTACAAATCATCATGCTGTAAAAGGTCCAGATGAGGTTATTGCCTCACCAAAAGACTGTGAAAAACTAGACTATGAACTAGAAATAGCTTGTGTCATAGGGAAAAAAGGTAGAAATATAAAAGCGAGTGAAGCAAGCGACTATCTATTCGGCTACATGATCATGAACGATTGGAGTGCGCGGGACATACAAGCGAAAGAGATGAAAGTAGGGCTCGGGCCAGCAAAAGGGAAGGATTTTGCAACTTCTTTCGGACCATATCTTGTTACGCCGGATGAATTATTGCTGCATGGGGAACTCGACCTTAAGATGGAAGCTTATGTGAACGGTGAACGTTATTCCGTGGGAAATGTGAAAGACATGTACTATTCATTTGGGGAATTGATCGAACGAGCGTCGAAAGATGTCACGCTGTATCCAGGGGAAGTAATCGGATCGGGTACCGTGGGCAGCGGATGTATCCTTGAGCAAACCGGACGTGATTGGTTGAAGGCTGGTGATCGAGTGGAACTCTCTATTACTCATCTCGGCAGCCTGATCAATGTTGTTGGAGAGGAGGAATAAGAGTGGCTTTTTACCAGAAGATGGGGGAGGTCCCTCATAAGAGACACACGATGTTTAAGAAAGAGGATGGATCCCTTTATAGAGAACAGGTGATGGGGACAAAAGGATTCTCAGGCATTCAGTCCATCCTCTACCACCATCATTTTCCTACAGCAGTAAAGGAAGCGAATTATTTAAAAGATGCTTTACCAGAGTATGAGAAGCAGGATGCATTGAGGCATCGTCATTTCCGTACAGCAGCATACGACAAAAAGGGGGATGCTGTTGTCGATAGGTGTTATTTCCTGGGGAATGAGGATGTTTTGATCGGAGTTGTGAATCCTGCAGAATCGATGAATTACTTTTACCGCAACAGTGATGGAGATGAGCTTTTCTTCGTTCATCATGGTACTGGTAAGATTGAAACGATGTTTGGTGAGATCACCTATGAGCCGGGCGATTATGTGTTGATTCCCATCGGCACGATTTATCGCGTCTTTCCGAACGACGAGAACCGCTGGTTAGTAATCGAGGCAACGAGCGCCATCACAACCCCTAGACGCTACCGGAATGAATACGGTCAGTTGATGGAACACAGCCCTTTCTGCGAGAGAGATATCAATGGGCCTGAGCGCCTGAATACGTATGATGAGAAGGGTGAGTTTGAGGTCGTTACAAAAGCACGTGGCAGCTTGCATCGACATGTGTTCGACCATCATCCATTGGATGTTGTTGGGTGGGATGGCTACCTTTTTCCGTGGAAGTTCAATATCCGTGACTTTGAACCGATAACGGGTCGTATTCATCAGCCGCCACCGGTTCACCAAACGTTCGAAGGACATAACTTCGTTGTATGTTCATTCGTGCCAAGATTATATGACTATCATCCAGAGTCGATACCAGCACCTTACTTTCATAGTAACGTCGACAGTGATGAAGTGCTTTATTATGTAGAGGGAAACTTTATGAGTCGTAAAGGGATCGAAGAGGCTTCGATCACCTTGCATCCATCTGGTATTCCTCATGGCCCGCATCCAGGTAAGATCGAAGGAAGCATCGGCAAAAAAGAAACGCTCGAGCTTGCTGTCATGATCGACACGTTCCGACCGCTCAAGACGATTGACAAAGCGAAGGATTATGAAGATCAAGCTTACATGAAAAGCTGGGTTACCGAGTAAACGATCAATTGGGGGAAACGAACGGAAGGCGCGGCTAGAATAATAGCCGCGCTATTACTTTTCATACATTCCCTTTTATTGTATAATAAAATCCATTCGGCCCCGTAGCTCAGGGGATAGAGCAACGGTTTCCTAAACCGCAGGTCGGAGGTTCGATTCCTCTCGGGGCCGCCATTCTTTTAATAACATACATAGATCTAGTAACACTCGAACAAAAATTTGTTCGGGTGTTTTTTTATACCCAGAGTTCAAAAAAACAGGCTTGTTCAACTAGGGACAAGGATGGAATTTAAGAGCACATATAGGCCTATCCACCACGACATGTACCCTTTCTATGCATAAACCTATAGGAAGTGAATATTAAGGAGGAAGAATAGTGTCATTTCCGAACGAAAATCAATATACATCCGTGCCTTTGGGATCAGGTTTTTATTTTGATGTGTTCAATGATGAATCTCCGGCAGCAGTAGATTTAGTCGGTGATACATCAAACCCATCGTTCGCCATCGCGTATGATGATACAAATGTCTACTTTCGTTTACGTTTAAACGATGACCCGCGTAATAATAAGAAAACAGGCTTTCAAAATTTTTCATGGGGTGTTTTATTCAATACTGGAGGACCGCCGGGAACGTACCAATGGCTTTTAGCTGTAGATGGGCTAAGTGGGGAGCTCGTTCTCATTGAAAACACAAACCAAGAAGTCAACTCATGGAATGATCCGGCTGAAGGAACCGATGGCAGAGGGAAACCAAATTACTCGCAGCCGATCATAAACTTCGATATTGCGAGGGTTACGCCAGCTGACACAACGTTTGGTGGGAATAACAACGTCTTTCTGGACTTTTTTATACCAGCCAACATTTTATTCGATTTTCTAAACATAACTGAAAACACACCACTGCAGCTTATATCGTTCACCTCGACGAATGCGAATAACTACAATAAGGACTCTTTGAGGATTTCTGAAGGTTTTCAGTTCACCGATGCTTTTTCTGATCCGATCTCAGTAGAGGATACTAACGTAAAAGCAAAACTAGATCTTCAAAAAATACTAGTGAGTGGTCCTACTACAGTCGGGGCAGGAGATGAAGCAGTCTATACTGCTAGATTAGTTGTAGAAAACACAGGCCAAAGCAAAGCGAAAACTGTTAAATTGCAAGATGTGATCGAGTTTGATTTAGTGAGTGGATTTTCAATCATTAGCAGCTCTACAGGTAATGCGTTTTATAATGAGAACACAAATACCCTGGGGTGGGAAATTGGAATTTTACCGCCTGGAGAAACGGCAGTTCTCGAATTTGAAGTGAGTGGATTCTTCACGACGGATGGAGAACGTGTTCTTGAAAGAGCAAGAGCGATAGGGACGGATGGTAACACTGGTGCGAGGATATCATCCGATACGGTTACGACGGTTATTACTGTAACTAGTAATGGAGGAGTTACCGGGATCGTTAAAAACCACACAACGGGTCTTCCTTTAGCGGATGTTGTCGTGGAACTAAAAGATGGCGCAACAACGATTGCTGTAACGACAACGAATGACAGAGGAGAGTATTCGCTTACTGAGATAGCGCCTGGGTCATACACGATTGAATATTCTAAGCCCAATTTCATTACAAATATCCAGACGGTGGTAGTCAGTTCAGGAGCGATCACAAGGAAAGATGTTTTTCTAACGGAGCTCCAAGGAGCCGTAGAAGGAACTGTTACAAATGGAAGTGGCGGGGCAATTGCGAATGCTACTGTTTTACTCGTCGATTCTGCTGGAAACGTCATCGATGAAGGTACCACGAATGCGAGCGGGGAATATAACTTCCCATCGGTAAAGACAGGATCTTACACAGTTGTTGTCAGCGCGTCAGGGTTTCAGTCGGCTGAACAAGGCGTAATGGTAAAGGGGGGTCAAACGTCGACTGCAAACTTTGTCCTTGAACCGAATCCAGGAACGGTACAAGGCACTGTAACAAATGAAGCAGGTGACCCACTGAGCGGTGCGTTAGTGGAGGTATTGAATCCTGCCGGAACGACAATCGCTAGAGTGTCGACTGATGCTTCTGGTAATTATGTTATCGATGATTTAGCTCCAGGGGATTATCAATTACGAGTAAGTAAAGATCTTTATCGAACATCCGTTGTTGGGTTTAATCTTGATGCTGGAGAAACAAAGAACGTGAACGTAGAGCTAATTGCAAACCCCGGGGCACTGGAGGGAGTTGTGACTGACTCTGCAACATCTGATCCGCTTCCTGGTACAACCGTTCAAGTTGTTGACGCTCGCGGCGTTACAGTAGCATCCACTATTACTGCTGTTGATGGCTCATATAGCTTTTCTAACCTTGCTCCGGGACAATACAGTGTGACGTTTATAAGCGATGGTTACGGATCGAAGACTGTTGGAACAAAAATACGTTCAAACGAAACAACACAACTTAACGTAAGTCTCGATCAACTAGTAGGGGGAATTGCAGGTCAGGTAACAGATAACGATGGGAATGTCCTGACAGGAGCAATAGTCGAAGCATTCTTCAACAATGTTCACGTTGCAACTGTTACAACGGATAACAATGGTTTGTATGAAATCAATAATCTTAGTCCAGGATTTTATACGATCACTGTCTCCAAGGTGGGATATTCTACGGAAACGGTTGGTGCATCTGTTGTTGAGAATGAAGTGACTCGGGCAAATGCAACTCTTATTCCTAATCCAGGAACGCTAGGAGGGACTGTGCTATCTAGCGGTGACCCGATTTCTGGAGCTGTCATCACCGTTCGCGATGATCGCACGGAAGCTATTATTACGCAAGTCATCACAGATGATCAGGGCAGATATACGGCACTTGGATTGGCACCAGGACCTTACACGATTATTGCGTCAGCTGAAGACTTTCAAAGTCAATTTAAAGGTGCGACGATCGTTTCAGACCAAACGACTACTGTAAACTTCTCATTAGAGCCAAATCCTTCAAGTGTTTCAGGCACAATCATAAACGGAGATACTGGCCTTCCAATCACTGGTTCTATGATTGAAGTGCAGATTTTTGATGCAGCTGGAACGTTAGTAACAACTGCATTTACGAATCTTAATGGAGAATACGAAGTAACGGATCTTCCACCAGGAATTTATAACATTACTGCGCATGCAGCTGATTTTCAATCGAACTCAGCTACTGCTTCCCTATTACCAGGAGCATCGACGGTAGTAGATATTGAACTTACGCCTGCACCGGGTAATATTGTCGGCACAGTAACAGATAGTGATGGAAACCCGCTTAGTAATGTATCTGTGAGGATCATTGATGATCAGGGACTTTTAGTAGGAACGATCTTAACTGATTCAAATGGAGGTTATGTGTTTAATGGTTTAGCACCAGGAAATTATACTGTTACAGCAATTGCTTCTGGCTTTCAGTCCTCTTCTACGGGGGCTATCGTAGAACCTAATGAAACAACAATCGTGAACCAAAGTTTAGAGAGTAACCCGGGCAGCATTTCAGGGACGGTATCTCCTGTCGTTGAAGGTACTACGGTTACGCTAAGAACATCAGATGACCTTTTTGTTGCAACAACACTCCTAAATGAGGCTGGAGAATTTACGTTCAGTAACCTCGTTCCCGGAGAATATATTGTTTCCGCCACTGCACCGAATTACCGTGTATCTACCGCGGGTTCCACGGTTGTCGCAGATCAAATAACGTCTGTTGATTTAACGATGCAGCCTAACCCTTCAGAAATGAGCGGTACGATTACTGAACCTAGTGGCAATCCGATTCCAAATGCTACTATTCAAATTATCGATACGAACGGTAGTATATTAGGCTCAGGTGCAACGGACCAATCCGGGCAATATGTGATTGGAAACTTACCGCCTGGATCTTTTTCAGTCATTGTCAGTGCACAAGACTTTGCTTCCACAACTGGTGGGATCACATTAACACCTGGTCAAACTGTAACGGATGCAGATTTTGTCTTGATTCCGGATCCAGGAACCATCGTCGGGCAAGTGATCGACACTTCTGGGAATGGCATTTCTGGTGCCACTGTCATCATTCGAACCTTTGATAATAATCAAATCAAAACGCTTACGACGAATGAGTTTGGAGAATTTATCGTTGAAGGGCTCGCCCCTGGTTCTTATACGGTAGTCGCAACGGCCACTAACTTTTCAACGGAATTTGTCGGTGCAGTAGTTGCGAGTAACGAAAATACGATCGCAACGTTAACGCTCGAGAGTTTAGTAGGGAATATTTCAGGATCAGTCGTTGATAGTGATGGCAATTTAATCACAGGTGATAATATTGGCATCAAGTTATTTAGTGCTAGTGGAGCCTTACTTCAAACGTTTGTTGCAAATTCAGACGGGACATTTTTCATTAGTGCGCTACAGCCTGGACAGTACAATGTGAATGCAACCGCCCCTTCTTATACTGCAAACACAGCGAGTGCAAGTGTTATTGCTGGAGCGACAGAAACGGTAACGATTCCTCTTCAACTTTTACCTGCTACTCTTACAGGAAGGGTAACGAATACTGCGACAGGGGAAGGGATTACCGGCGCTGTTCTAACGTTTACAACTTCAGAAGGACTACCGATCGCAACTTCGATCTCAGGCTTGAATGGCGAATATATTGTAGAAAACATCCCAGCAGGCACGGTAGTACTAAGCGTAAACGCAACTGATTTCGGTGCGAAATCCTTGACGACAGTGGTTGAGCCAGGAGAAGTTAAAACGCTAAATGTTGATCTTGAACAGAGTTTAGGATTTTTGACAGGTTATATTACGAATGTTGACACTGGAGAAGCGATTTCTGGTGCAGTCATCTTAATCAATGAAAATGGAGAACAAATCGCAACGATTACTTCTGATGACTCTGGACAGTTTTTAACAGAAGGATTGAGTCCTGGAAACTACCAAGCAGTTGTCGCTGCAGAAGGTTTTACAAGTCGTACAGCTAGCTTTAGTATCGAGCCGAACGAAACAACCGTACTCAGCTTCGCGCTATCACCGATCCCTGGAACGATTACTGGAAGAATCACTAACTTTAATACTGGAAGTCCGATTTCTGGAAGTACAATCGTTATACGCGAACAATCCCCGAGTGGTCCAGTAATCGCTACTACGACTACGAACTCTAATGGCGAGTATATCGTGAATACTCTATCTGCAAGCACATATACGGTCACTGCTTCAGCTGAAGATTTTGGTGCTGCAGAGGCAACAACAATTGTTGGCCGCGGTGAAACCAAAACAGTCGACATTAAGTTGATACCGGACCCAGGAGCTATTCAAGGTACGATTAGAAATGCGAATACAGGTCTTGAGTTATCCGGAATAACGGTAGAGCTATTTAATCAAGATGGCATGCTTGTCTTCACAACAAACACCGATGAGAATGGCTTCTATCAATTTACGGAACTAGAAGCTCTTCAATATAGAGTTGTGACGAGAAACCCAGATTTTCAGACTCAAGAAATTGGCGTCATCGTCACTTCTGGAGACACAGAAATCGTTAATATCAACTTAGACTCAAATCCAGGAAGTATTACTGGTACGATTGTCGATGCAGACACAAATACAAGGCTAGTCGGCGCAGAGGTCACAGCATTCTTCGCTCAGGATCTTGTACCAATCGCTACGACCACGACGAATGGTTTGGGAGAGTATACGATTTCAGGTCTTGTTCCAGGAACGTATACGATCGTCGCGAATGCGGTTGGCTACACTGAAAATTCTACGGGAAGTACCGTTTCGGCAAATGCGACAACACTCACAAATCTATCATTAACAGGTATCCCTGCTAGTCTATCTGGTACTGTGCTAGATGAAAATGGGCAGCCACTCAAAAATGCTGTTGTTAAAATTATCGATGTGAACGGTGTTGTAATCGGAACAAGTGCAGTTGATGAAAACGGAAACTATTCAATAGGAGGATTGAAGCCAGGGACTTACAGAATTTTAGCGTCAGCTCCTGGAACATCTGCACCTGACGTGGGCAGCGCATCGACAGGGGTATCGCTCGTCGCAGAACAAAACAGAGTCGTTAATTTCGTGCTTAGACTAAATCCAGGAAGAATATCTGGAATGGTGTTCGATGAAGTTACAGGAAATCCGGTCGTAGGAGCTAACGTCAACATCCTTGATAGTAACGGGCTAGTCATTGCCACAACGGCAACGACTACAGGTGGAAGTTATTTAGTAGGAGGGCTTGAAGCAGGAAGTTATACCGTTTCCGCTACGAAAGCTTCCTATGCACGGAAAACAGCTGGGGCCATCGTTGAACCTGATCAAACAACGACAGTTGATCTCTTTCTTAGAAGAACGACTGGTTCAATCTTCGGCAAACTTCAGGATGAGACTGGACATCAAATAATCTCAGATACGGTTGGGGTTCGATTGCTTGATGAAAAGGGATTGCTTCTTCAGTCTACCGTCGCTTCGCCAGAGTGCGAGTTTAGTTTTAGTGACTTAGCTCCTGGTCAATATCTTGTAAGCATCAGTGCTAACGGTTATCAATCTAAGGTTGTCCCTGTAACGGTCGTCGGAGGAGAAGTCAGTGAGTTGACCATCACCCTCTTCCGTAATGCGGGAATTATAACTGGTACGGTAACGAACATGGATACTGGAAATGGAATCGCTGGAGCAACTATTCAAATAAAGGACGCTGCGAATATTACCCTTGCCAATGGAGTCACGAATGAAGATGGCAGCTTTACGGTTCAAAATATCCCACCAGGATCTCAGGTAGTCACTGCATCACGGGATGGGTTTGGAACGGGATCTACAGGTGTAAATGTCGTTGCCAACGAAGTATCAGAAGTCACCATTTCATTAACTCCTAATCCTGGTAGCATCGGTGGAAGCATTACAGACGAAGCAACAGGCTTGCCGGTTCCCAATGCAAACGTACAGGTAATGAACGAAGCGGGTACGATCATAGCAACCGTACTCAGTCAACCGGATGGTCAGTACCTTGTTTCAGATATCCCTTCAGGCGTCTATGAAGTGATCGTCAGTCATCCTGAGTATGGCATAAAGCTTGCAGGCGCGATCGTTGAAAGTAATGAAAAAACTACCCTTGATTTCGCCCTGAACCCAAATCCAGGAAGCCTTAGCGGAATCGTTGTTAATCAAGAAACGAAAGAAAGAGTTTCAGGTGCGATCGTTGAATTAAGGTGGTTGAGCCCTGATGGGGAACTTGTCGCTTCTACTCTAACAAACGAAAATGGAGAGTATTTAATAACTGGACTTACACCTGCCATCTATATGGTGGTTGCATTTGGCGGGGGTCTTGGAAGTGATTTAGCTTCAATCGAAATACGCTCCAATGAAATGGTTGTCCAAAACCTTGGATTGTTTCCACTTCCAGCTAACGTGAGAGGGAACGTAAGAGATGCAGCAACCGGCTTGCCAATCGAAGGTGCACTTGTTCGGTTGGTCACGTCAAGCGGTGGCTTCCTGCAAAGAGGGCAAACTGATCGTGATGGGAATTATTTAATCGAAGGGTTTGACCCGGGCGAGTATACGCTCGTTGTTCGAAATGAAACGTATGACTCAACGGCAAAAGAATTTACAGCAGAGCCTCTCGAAACAGCTGAAGTGAACTTTGCATTATCTTTAAGTCCAGGATCTGTTTCAGGTAGAGTGAAAGACGAGAACACATCAAGATTTGTAGCAGGTGTCTCAATTATTGTTCTAAACGAGTTGAATGTACCGATCGCGAACACACTTACTGACCAAAACGGGAACTATGTGATCAATGGGTTAGCACCGGGCCGTTATTCAATTAGAGCTTTAGCAGTCGGCTGCGATTCAAACGCCAAAGCATTGACGATCATAGCAGGAGAAACCACTACGGTTAACTTCTTACTAACTGGTGACCCATCAATCGTTAGAGGGAACGTAACAGATGAAAATGGAAATGCACTTAATGATGTAGGGGTAACGGTTTTTGACAGCAATGGAAATGTTGTAGGAAGAGGCGTGACAAGTCGAGAGGGCGTTTATGTAATCGGTTATCTTCCAGCAGAAACATTAACTTTTGTTGCATCCTTGCCTGGATTTACACCGGATGAGAAAGTCATCACGTTATTACCTAACAGTGATCGAACTGTTAATTTTGTACTCGGTGCAGCAAACCCAGGTATCCTTTTCGGAAGAGTAACGAGTGAGAGAACGGGTGAGCCAATCGGTGGTGCAACGATCACTGCGAGGAGAAATAATGAGATCTTCGCGGAAGTTTCTACTCGTCAGGATGGAACGTACTCGATGGAGCTTCCAGAAGGTGATTATTTAATACGCGCAGCTGCACCATCATTTGAACCTCAAACAGAACCTATATTTATTCAAGCGGGAGAACGTGAAGAGCTAAACTTCACATTACAAGACGGCTCGCCACCACGAGATCAGTATTATCTATTTAGCTGTGAGAATGGTGAACCTCTAAATGTGTCCAATAGTTTTGTGCCGACGCCGTTCACCTTGCTGACGATCGATAGAAAAACAAACTGTGGCTATTTCTCTTATATCGATCTTGGCACAGAAAGAACATTAATCGTTTGTCTAAGCTGCTTTACAATCAGTAGAATCGAGTAATGACATAACCGATGAGTGATCACTCATCGGTTTTTTGTTTTTCTACGAAAGTTTACGATTTAACGTTCATTGTTAAAAAATGCAAGCTAAAGAATTGTAAAGGTGATATGATAGAGATAAAAGATTGCTAGGTTGGGAGGCTATCACGTTGGATGAGTGGAAAGGTGCAGCGGCCGATGTGTTTCGAGCCGTACGTATCAATTTAAAATCCGAGCTTTCTCCACTGGTTGATGGGGTGCAAACCCTATTTTCAGACAACCCATGGGGGCAGCTTTTCTTATTATTGCTATCACTTGTGGTCCTAGTGCAGGTCATTAGTCTAGTAGCACGTGCATATGACCGCGCATTTCGGCAGACCATCGAACGTAAGATGGAGACGAACTCGAACATTAATCGTTTTTTTAAGGGTTTCTTGCATCATAGAAGGTCGGACGGATGGATGAATGATACTTCGTGGCTGCAAAAGGAACTGCAGCGCTTCGATCTGTACGAGCTTGAGTGGTTGAAAGCAGAGCTTACAAGTGCTGAGAATGATTTTCGAGATTATCGTCCGCAAACGTTACTTGCTGGAATTCTTTTCTCAATCGTTACGCTACTTCTTGTATGGTATTACGAGTGGACGATTTTTGAGCAAGAGATCCTATCCTATGTCCTGCCTGTCCTCATTATCACGTGGTGTATCGGACTCGTATCCTATAAGGTAGGAATTAAGAAGCGCTTTTATCGTTCTTTAACGACGAATGTAGAACTTGCGATCCCTACTAAAAAAGTTCAAGACGTGATGAAGTATATCGATTCTGATTTGAAAAGGTACAAGATCGAGCATTCAATTACGGATGGTGGATATTATGAGGTCATTCGGTGTATGACGTGTACATACCATTCAAAGTATCTAGAAGAAGTGCGTTTTCAAATCAATGATACGTTCCTTTCTTTTAAGGCGGATGAACGCGCAATCGAAGTGACGGTAAGCAGTGAGTATAACCATACATTTACCATCGACCGCCTTGAGTTTAAAAATGGATATTGTCAAAGTCTCAGAAAGGGAAGTAAGCTGTTTGACGATAAACTGATGGTAACGTATTTGAATGCTGCCTTCGAGCAAAGACCAGCTTATTTCCAAACGAGCTCATAATCGACGAGAACCCCTTCTATAGTAGAGGGGGTTCTTCATTATCCTTCATAGGAGGTAACAGTGTTCTTGTCATCAGCTTTTTGCATGATTTCTTTCAGGTCTAGTTCGGTTGAAGGTTGGATGTTTGCCTTTAGATTTCCTTCCATAAGTTTTAATGCATAATCGTTATCTTCCTTCACGTTCGAAGCGCTACAGTCACTTGGGATGTATAGTTCATATTCCCTCATATATGCATCGTTGGCTGTGAATAAGACACAGATATTCCCTGCAAATCCAGTCAGAATAAGGGTGTGTACTTTTAGATATTTTAATAAGGAAGAAAGTGGTGTTGAAAAGAAGCCAGAATGCTTCGGTTTGACTACTGTGTAGTCGTCATCATCAGGCGCTAGCCGGTCGACTAGGTGCTTTCCGTTCGCTTCTGCAGCGTAGTTAACGACTTTATTAAAATTCGATTGCCACATACCATAGTTATCGTTCACGTAGATGACCGGCATCCCGTTTTCTTTTGCACTCTTTTTCAAGGATGCAATGCGATCAGCGGCATCTTCTGTATATCTAGCTAGTAATTCTGAGCCTTTGAAATCCATTGTATTGATAACATCGATTAATAGTAATGCGACGGATGATTGCTGGTGTTCGGATTTTGTATGTTCTTTACTCATAAGAACTCCTCTCCTTATAATAGGTGATAGAATTGGAAATTGTATGTAGTTTACCCAAGAGTGTAAAGAAATAAAACATTGTAAGAAGGAGCTACTCTAATGGAAGATGCACAGTACGGCGATGGTTATTTTATGCAAAAAGCAATTGAAGAAGCAAAAAAAGCTGAGGCAATTGGGGAAGTTCCGATCGGTGCAGTCATCGTAAAAGATAATGAAGTGATCGCATCGGCATACAACTTAAGAGAATCTGAACAGCGTTCTGTCGCGCATGCGGAACTTTTAGCTATAGATGAAGCTTGTAGAGTGACCGGAAGCTGGCGATTAACAGGGTGTACTCTCTATGTGACGCTTGAACCCTGCGCGATGTGTAGTGGTGCGATCGTACTCTCTAGAGTTGAACGAGTAGTATATGGCGCGAGTGATCCGAAGGGTGGGTGTGCCGGTACGCTTATGAACCTTCTCGACGATAGTCGCTTTAACCATCAAGCAGAGGTAACGTGTGGTGTCATGGAAGAAGAATGCGGCTCGATGTTATCGACATTCTTCCGTACATTAAGAGAACAGAGGAAGGAAGAAAAGCGCAGAAGGAAAGAAGATAACGTTTGATACGAACAACGCATAGATGTTATATTATTTCTTGCAATCGATAGATGGAGGCGTACCCAAGTCTGGCTGAAGGGGGCTGACTCGAAATCAGCTAGGGCGTTCACGCGCCGCGGGGGTTCGAATCCTCTCGCCTCCGCCATCTTACAAAAGTTGGAGTATTGGATCTATTGATATTTTCGCTTCGATGCGATATACTAGATTTTGCACGTTAGACGTGCACTAAAAATGTTATCAAATTTGCCGTGCTAGGTGGGGAATTAGCGGTGCCCTGTACTCGCAATCCGCTACAGCGAGACTGAATCCCTTCCCGAGGTTTAGCTACTGCAGGGTCTGCCCTGAATAAGTGGTGTTGACATTCGGGTCCTGCGCAACAGAGTCCTACGAACCCTGTCAGGTCCGGAAGGAAGCAGCAGTAAGTAGGTTCCCTCTGTGTGCCGCGGGAGTGCCCGGATCGAGCTAACTGTTCAGGTAACGCTTGTGGTGGCTTTATCGAAGGAAGGTGCACGGTTTTAATACTTAAATGCTCAACTCACTCTCTAAAGAGTGAGTTTTTTCATGTATAAATTATAAGATTGTTTTTTGAATTAGAAACAACGAAACGGTATAATAGAAAAGGATGAAGAGGTTAGGAGGAGAGTAGGCGAATGAGTTATCAAGCGTTATATCGTGTTTGGCGGCCCCAAACGTTCGAAGACGTAGTCGGCCAGAAACATGTTACACGAACAATTCAAAATGCACTGATGCAGCAAAAAATCTCTCACGCCTATTTGTTTACAGGACCTCGAGGAACGGGAAAAACGAGTGCTGCGAAAATTATTGCAAAAGCAATTAACTGTGAGAAAGCGCCAGTAGCTGAACCTTGTAACGAATGCTCAGCATGTTTAGGAATTACAGATGGCTCGATCTCAGATGTTATCGAAATCGATGCGGCTTCAAACACTGGTGTCGATGATATTCGAGACATTCGCGATAAAGTGAAATACGCGCCGAGTTCTGTTTCTTATAAGGTGTACATTATCGATGAGGTTCACATGCTGTCGACGGGAGCATTTAATGCGTTACTTAAAACACTTGAAGAACCACCAAAACACGTGGTGTTTATCCTAGCGACAACGGAGCCACACAAGATTCCATTAACAATCATATCAAGGTGCCAGCGCTTTGATATGAGACGAATCACGGCTCACGACATCGTAGGGAGATTACAAACAATCATCGAAGCACAACAGATCGCTGTTCAAGAAGATGCCCTCTATCAAGTAGCAAGAGCCGCGGATGGAGGAATGCGAGATGCATTAAGTATCCTTGATCAAGCAATATCCTATAGTGAAGCGGAAGTTATTCTTGACGATGTTCTCGCAGTCACAGGTAGTGTGTCTCAGAAAATGATCTCTCGAATAGCTGGTGCATTTTACGAGAAAGATGTAGCTGAGGCGCTAAATGCAGTGGAAGAGCTTATGGAGCACGGAAAAGATGCAGCGCGGTTCTTAGAAGATTTAATCTATTACTTTAGAGACCTTCTCCTTTTCCAAACTGCACCTCAGCTTGAAGAAGTAGAAGAACGAGTGAAGGTAGATGAATCGTTTCAACACCTTGCGAAGAATAGTTCGAAAGAGTGGGTATACAAGGTTATCGAAACACTTAACCGCAATCAGCAAGAGATGAAGTGGACGAATCACCCACGCATATTCTTAGAACTGGCGCTCGTTCAAATTTGTCAGGAAGAGACAGATAGTCAAGCAACTCAAGATCAGAGTGACCTTCTTGACCGTATTCAAAAACTTGAAAGTGAACTCAACGAGTTGAAGCAGAAAGGAATCGAGGTCAAGCAAGTAGAATCTGAACAAGAAGCTAAACCGAAGAAACAATTTAAACCATCGAGACAGAAATCTAGTGTATCTCATGGTAAAATAAAAGAGATCCTCAAAAAGGCAACGAAACAGGACCTCATGAAGGTAAAAAGTGTCTGGGGAGAAGTAATGGAAAACGTGCGTCAGGAAAAAGTGTCTGCTCACGCGTGGTTAAAAGACAGTGAGCCGGTTGCTGCGACAGAAAAAACGTTCCTGCTTTCGTTCCAATACGAAATGCACTGCCAGATGGCTGCCAAGGATAACATACGAGGGACTGTAGAAAGTGTCCTTTCAAGAACGCTTGGCAGAACGATGGAGATGGTAGGAATTGTTGAGGATGATTGGCAGCAAATCCGTAGCGAATTCCTGAAGACAAGAGACGAACCTGATACAGGCGAAGGTGAAAAATCAGAGCAATCAGGTGAAGATCCACTCGTCTCTGAAGCAAGACGTCTTGTAGGCGATGATCTACTCGATATTCAATCTTAAAAATTCAACTATAAATAAGGAGGAATTGTTTTATGAAACGCGGAATGGGTGGCATGAACAACAACATGATGAAACAAATGCAGAAGATGCAAAAGGATATGGCGAAGGCCCAGGAAGAACTAAAAGAAAAAACTGTTGAAGGTTCTGCTGGTGGCGGAATGGTCGTTGTAAAAGCAAACGGTCATAAAGAAGTGCTTGAGGTAATCGTGAAAGAAGAAGTTGTCGATCCAGACGACATCGATATGCTTCAAGACTTGATCCTTGCTGCAACAAACGATGCTCTTCGTAATGTAGATGAACTCGTAAACAAAGACATGGGTAAATTCACACAGGGACTTAATATACCTGGATTAATGTAGGGGGTATGCAGGTGCATTATCCTGAACCAATATCAAAACTAATCGATAGTTTTATGAAATTGCCGGGAATCGGACCAAAAACGGCGGTCCGCCTGGCTTTTTTCGTGCTAGAAATGAAAGATGATGATGTGTTGGATTTCGGTAAGGCGTTAGTAAATGCAAAGCGTCAATTAACATATTGCTCAGTCTGTCATCACATCACTGACACGGATCCTTGCCGAATTTGTTCAGATAGCCATCGAGATGAGACGGTTATTTGTGTCGTACAAGATGCGAAAGATGTTATCGCAATCGAAAAAATGAAAGATTACACTGGTTTGTACCATGTTCTTCATGGTGCGATCTCTCCGGTTGATGGGATTGGTCCTGAGGACATCAAAGTGCCTGAGCTATTGAAGCGTCTACAAGACGATAAGGTTACTGAGATCATCCTTGCAACAGATCCTACCATTGAAGGAGAAGCCACAGCCATGTATATCGCCCGGCTCGTTAAACCAACGGGTATTCGAATCACGCGTATCGCGCACGGTCTTCCTGTCGGAGGCGACTTAGAATACGCTGATGAAGTGACACTCTCTAAAGCATTAGAAGGACGACGTGAACTATAGCAGCAGGGGGGAAGAATATGTTCTTCAAGCGGAAAGGCTACCTGAGAAAAGAAGCCGATGAGCATTTGATTCAAGCTCTGCAAGAATTAAAAGAAGTTTGGAATAAACAAAAAGAAATAGTAGGTCGCAGCGTGGAACCTTCTGGAGCTGTTCTAGCCCGGTTGAAGCTTGATGAAGCCAAGTACTTCTTCCTATTAAAAGAAGCGAAGCGTAGAAAAATAAGAATGGGGAAGCCATAAACTTCCCGTTCTTTTTTATTTGGACAGACATACACTTTAATAATTCTTGAAAAGAGCGGGGGACTTTTATGGATCCTAAACTCGTCATCGGATTATTTGCTTTATGTATTGTTCTGTTACTGTTCATCGGAGCACCTTTGAAACCCATGCGCTGGGTTGGTCACGGATTGATCAAGCTCGCCATCGGTGCACTGCTATTATTCTTCTTGAATACATTCGGAACACCCTTTGACCTCCATGTACCGATCAATTTAGGAACAGCAGCGATTTCAGGGTTTCTAGGAATCCCTGGTCTAGTTGCTTTAGCTGCTATTCAGCTCATTATAATAGCGTAAAGAGAGAGGAACTCGTTCGTATAAGAGTTCCTTTTTGTTTTTCTAAAATAATTTTTCAAAAAGGGTTGCGTTCTAATCGATGTGCTGTTAATATTATAGAAGTCGCCGATAAGACACGGCAGACGCAAAGAAATGTTTTAAAAAGTTGTTGACGGCAAACGAGTTAATATGATATATTAATAAAGTCGCTGAAAACGACATTGAAAGAAACAAATCGATCTTTGAAAACTGAACGAAACGCCATGCAAGAAATTGTTTCTACGGAAACAAACATTGTTTTAAAGCTAGATTGAACTTTTCTATCGGAGAGTTTGATCCTGGCTCAGGACGAACGCTGGCGGCGTGCCTAATACATGCAAGTCGAGCGGAGAAATGGGAGCTTGCTCCCATTTCTCAGCGGCGGACGGGTGAGTAACACGTGGGCAACCTGCCCTACAGACTGGGATAACTCCGGGAAACCGGAGCTAATACCGGGTAATACATAGCATCGCATGATGCAACGTTGAAAGTTGGCCTTTGGCTAACACTGTAGGATGGGCCCGCGGCGCATTAGCTAGTTGGTAAGGTAACGGCTTACCAAGGCCACGATGCGTAGCCGACCTGAGAGGGTGATCGGCCACACTGGGACTGAGACACGGCCCAGACTCCTACGGGAGGCAGCAGTAGGGAATCTTCCGCAATGGACGAAAGTCTGACGGAGCAACGCCGCGTGAGTGACGAAGGCCTTCGGGTCGTAAAGCTCTGTTGTTAGGGAAGAACAAGTACCGTTCGAATAGGGCGGTACCTTGACGGTACCTAACCAGAAAGCCACGGCTAACTACGTGCCAGCAGCCGCGGTAATACGTAGGTGGCAAGCGTTGTCCGGAATTATTGGGCGTAAAGCGCGCGCAGGCGGTCTCTTAAGTCTGATGTGAAAGCCCACGGCTCAACCGTGGAGGGCCATTGGAAACTGGGGGACTTGAGTGCAGAAGAGGAGAGTGGAATTCCACGTGTAGCGGTGAAATGCGTAGATATGTGGAGGAACACCAGTGGCGAAGGCGGCTCTCTGGTCTGTAACTGACGCTGAGGCGCGAAAGCGTGGGGAGCAAACAGGATTAGATACCCTGGTAGTCCACGCCGTAAACGATGAGTGCTAGGTGTTGGGGGGTTCCACCCTCAGTGCTGAAGTTAACACATTAAGCACTCCGCCTGGGGAGTACGACCGCAAGGTTGAAACTCAAAGGAATTGACGGGGGCCCGCACAAGCAGTGGAGCATGTGGTTTAATTCGAAGCAACGCGAAGAACCTTACCAGGTCTTGACATCCTCTGCCACTCCTAGAGATAGGACGTTCCCCTTCGGGGGACAGAGTGACAGGTGGTGCATGGTTGTCGTCAGCTCGTGTCGTGAGATGTTGGGTTAAGTCCCGCAACGAGCGCAACCCTTGATCTTAGTTGCCAGCATTCAGTTGGGCACTCTAAGGTGACTGCCGGTGACAAACCGGAGGAAGGTGGGGACGACGTCAAATCATCATGCCCCTTATGACCTGGGCTACACACGTGCTACAATGGACGGTACAAAGGGCAGCAACACCGCGAGGTGAAGCGAATCCCATAAAGCCGTTCTCAGTTCGGATTGCAGGCTGCAACTCGCCTGCATGAAGCCGGAATTGCTAGTAATCGCGGATCAGCATGCCGCGGTGAATACGTTCCCGGGCCTTGTACACACCGCCCGTCACACCACGAGAGTTTGTAACACCCGAAGTCGGTGAGGTAACCTTTTGGAGCCAGCCGCCGAAGGTGGGACAAATGATTGGGGTGAAGTCGTAACAAGGTAGCCGTATCGGAAGGTGCGGCTGGATCACCTCCTTTCTATGGAGAATTACGAGGCAACATTGGTTGCCAAACTTGCATGAGCGTTTCGTTTAGTTTTGAAAGAATGATTGTATTCTTTCAAAGTAGGCTATTCGATGAAGTCGAAGTGCGCCTGCGTCTGCGAGTATCGCTAACGATGTTAGCTTCCTCGGCGCATGGCAGCAAAGAAGCGGATTCAAGTAGTAGCCATGTTCCTTGAAAACTAGATAGCACAAACAACGACATCCAATAATTATTATTTTTTGCGTTATAACTTAGTTAGTCACATCTAACGATGTGCACCGATGACGTTAGAACACTGTTTCTAGCGAAATCTAAGGTTAAGCTACTAAGGGCGCACGGTGGATGCCTTGGCACTAGAAGCCGATGAAGGACGGGACGAACACCGATATGCTTCGGGGAGCAGTAAGTACGCTTTGATCCGGAGATTTCCGAATGGGGGAACCCACCATCCGTAATGGGATGGTATTTACTTCTGAATACATAGGAAGTAAAAGGCATACCCGGGGAACTGAAACATCTCAGTACCCGGAGGAAGAGAAAGCAATCGCGATTTCCTGAGTAGCGGCGAGCGAAACGGAAACAGCCCAAACCAGAGGGCTTGCCCTCTGGGGTTGTAGGACGTCTCATTGGAGTTACAAAGGCACGGATAGACGAAGCGACCTGGAAAGGTCCATCAGAGAAGGTAACAATCCTGTAGTCAAAATCCGCTGCCCTCCGAGACGGATCCTGAGTACGGCGGGACACGTGAAACCCCGTCGGAATCCGGGAGGACCATCTCCCAAGGCTAAATACTCTCTAGTGACCGATAGTGAACCAGTACCGTGAGGGAAAGGTGAAAAGCACCCCGGAAGGGGAGTGAAAGAGAACCTGAAACCGTGTGCCTACAACTAGTTGGAGCCCGTTAATGGGTGACAGCGTGCCTTTTGTAGAATGAACCGGCGAGTTACGATCCCGTGCAAGGTTAAGCCGAGAAGGCGGAGCCGCAGCGAAAGCGAGTCTGAATAGGGCGAAGGAGTACGTGGTCGTAGACCCGAAACCGGGTGATCTACCCATGTCCAGGGTGAAGTTCAGGTAACACTGAATGGAGGCCCGAACCCACGCATGTTGAAAAATGCGGGGATGAGGTGTGGGTAGCGGTGAAATGCCAATCGAACCCGGAGATAGCTGGTTCTCTCCGAAATAGCTTTAGGGCTAGCCTCGCGGCAAGAATCTTGGAGGTAGAGCACTGATTGGACTAGGGGTCCCTACCGGATTACCGAATCCAGTCAAACTCCGAATGCCAACGATTTATCCGCGGGAGTCAGACTGCGAGTGATAAGATCCGTAGTCGAGAGGGAAACAGCCCAGACCACCAGCTAAGGTCCCAAAGTATACGTTAAGTGGAAAAGGATGTGGCGTTGCTTAGACAACCAGGATGTTGGCTTAGAAGCAGCCATCATTTAAAGAGTGCGTAATAGCTCACTGGTCGAGTGACGCTGCGCCGAAAATGTACCGGGGCTAAACGTATCACCGAAGCTGTGGATTGTCTTACGACAATGGTAGGAGAGCGTTCTAAGGGCTGCGAAGTCAGACCGAAAGGACTGGTGGAGCGCTTAGAAGTGAGAATGCCGGTATGAGTAGCGAAAGACAAGTGAGAATCTTGTCCGTCGAAAGCCCAAGGTTTCCTGAGGAAGGCTCGTCCGCTCAGGGTTAGTCGGGACCTAAGCCGAGGCCGAAAGGCGTAGGCGATGGATAACAGGTTGATATTCCTGTACCACCTCCTTTCCGTTTGAACGACGGGGGGACGCAGAAAGATAGGGAGAGCGCGCTGCTGGAAATGCGCGTCCAAGCGATTAGGCTGGTGAATAGGCAAATCCGTTCACCGCGAAGGCTGAGTCGTGATGGCGAGGGAATTTAAGTACCGAAGTCCCTGATTCTACACTGCCAAGAAAAGCCTCTAGTGAGGAAAGAGGTGCCCGTACCGCAAACCGACACAGGTAGGCGAGGAGAGAATCCTAAGACGATCGGGAGAACTCTCGTTAAGGAACTCGGCAAAATGACCCCGTAACTTCGGGAGAAGGGGTGCTTCCTCGGGTGAATAGCCCAGGGGAGCCGCAGTGAAAAGATCCAAGCGACTGTTTAGCAAAAACACAGGTCTCTGCCAAGCCGCAAGGCGATGTATAGGGGCTGACACCTGCCCGGTGCTGGAAGGTTAAGAGGAGGGGTTATCCCTTACGGGAGAAGCTCTGAATCGAAGCCCCAGTAAACGGCGGCCGTAACTATAACGGTCCTAAGGTAGCGAAATTCCTTGTCGGGTAAGTTCCGACCCGCACGAAAGGTGCAACGACTTGGATACTGTCTCAACGAGAGACCCGGTGAAATTATAGTACCTGTGAAGATGCAGGTTACCCGCGACAGGACGGAAAGACCCCATGGAGCTTTACTGTAGCCTGATATTGGATTTTGGTACAGCTTGTACAGGATAGGTAGGAGCCACAGAAGCCGGACCGCTAGGTTCGGTGGAGGCGTCGGTGGGATACTACCCTGGCTGTACTGACATTCTAACCCAGCACCGTGATCCGGTGCGGAGACAGTGTCAGGTGGGCAGTTTGACTGGGGCGGTCGCCTCCTAAAGAGTAACGGAGGCGCCCAAAGGTTCCCTCAGAATGGTTGGAAATCATTCGCAGAGTGTAAAGGCACAAGGGAGCTTGACTGCGAGACCTACAAGTCGAGCAGGGACGAAAGTCGGGCTTAGTGATCCGGTGGTTCCGCATGGAAGGGCCATCGCTCAACGGATAAAAGCTACCCTGGGGATAACAGGCTTATCTCCCCCAAGAGTCCACATCGACGGGGAGGTTTGGCACCTCGATGTCGGCTCATCGCATCCTGGGGCTGAAGTAGGTCCCAAGGGTTGGGCTGTTCGCCCATTAAAGCGGTACGCGAGCTGGGTTCAGAACGTCGTGAGACAGTTCGGTCCCTATCCGTCGCGGGCGCAGGAAATTTGAGAGGAGCTGTCCTTAGTACGAGAGGACCGGGATGGACACACCGCTGGTGTACCAGTTGTTCCGCCAGGAGCATAGCTGGGTAGCTACGTGTGGAAGGGATAAGTGCTGAAAGCATCTAAGCATGAAGCCCCCCTCGAGATGAGATTTCCCACAGCGTCAAGCTGGTAAGATCCCTCAGAGATGATGAGGTTGATAGGTTCGGGGTGGAAGCGTGGCGACACGTGGAGCTGACGAATACTAATCGATCGAGGGCTTAACCTAAAACATATTGGAATACGATGTTGCGTGCTATCTAGTTTTCAGGGAATGAAAAGAAGTTCGACTAAGTTCCACCACGTCCTGTGGTGAACATCGAACGACTTACATCCTGTAAGTCTAGTGATGAAGGCGAAGAGGTCACACCCGTTCCCATGCCGAACACGGAAGTTAAGCTCTTCAGCGCCGATGGTAGTTGGGGGCTCTCCCCCTGCAAGAGTAGGACGTCGCTAGGCAAATGAGAAGTCAGAGCATAGAGCTCTGGCTTTTTTGTTTTGTCTGAATGTGGTGTTGAGTCATCAGGGGTTCCTGAAAAGTGGTTTCGCGGATATAAATCGAAAAGCGCGGATAAATGGCCTGGTTTCGCGGATATAAATTGAAAAGCGCGGATATATCATGATTATCGCGGATAAAATGAAAATTTCGCGGATATCGCCCGGACCGCTCGCCCTCAAAAGGTTTTATCTGAATGTCCTTTTAACAAATCAAAAGTTACAAACAACGCTTCGCTGATAAAACCAAAAACTCGCCGATAATAGTGCCTTTTTCGCTGATAAAAGCACTTTTCCATCCCGATCAACCTCCATTACACCACTCCAGCACCCTATTTTGTTATTTTTTATCTCTTTTACCTTAAGACAGACACGGGATAGGCAGGTGTAACATATCCTTAGAAAGGAACCTTATATTCCTGCTGAGAAATGATAACTGTAATGTATATCTAACATACAATTGGGCAAAGCTTTTATCATGGAGGTGGGACGATGGAGAATTCGGTAAGACAGAGTAAGGGAGAAATCTGTCTTGTTTGTGAAGAAACGCGTTTAAAAGGAATTCATATTTGTGAGCGTTTTATTTGTTATGATTGTGAGAGAAAGGTTATTGAAACCGATACAAGTCATGCAAATTATCAGTACTACTTAGAAAAACTACGTAAATTACGACTCAGTCGTTTAGCATAAGGGGATAGCTGAAAAAGCTGTCTTTTTTTTGTTTATAAAACTGGTACATACCCGTGTTATCCCTCTACCTTTACTTCTCGTCTTTGCTAGATAATGATAGAATAATAGTATATGGGTAACGATATTTTAATAGATAGAAGTGGGATAGATGAGAGACCAAAACAGAGTACCACTACTAGAAGCATTATCAGTTTGGAGCAAGAGGGATCCAATTTCTTATCATGTGCCAGGCCACAAAAATGGTGCGATCATTCCAGCTATGGAACAGGCAGAAGAAGTATTTAAGCATGTGATGGCGATCGATGCAACGGAGCTTACTGGGCTTGATGATCTGCATGATGCATATGGAGTGATAAAAGAAGCTGAAGAGTTAGCTTCTGAACTATACGGCAGCGCACAAACTAGATTTTTAGTTGGAGGTTCAACAGCAGGAAATCTAGCGATGATGATGGCGGTATGTCAGCAGGGTGACACTGTTTTCATTCAAAAAAACTGTCACAAGTCTATAATAAATGGACTGAGGTTAACAAAAGCAAAGCCTGTCTTTATTTCACCGGAAATGGAACATAGGAGTCAGGTTGCGACTGGGATTACAGTTGGAAGTCTTAAAGAGGCAATAAGAATGTACCCAGAGGCACGTAC
Organism: Anaerobacillus sp. ABR4_321; assembly: GCF_056158505.1. Taxonomy (NCBI): domain Bacteria; kingdom Bacillati; phylum Bacillota; class Bacilli; order Caryophanales; family Bacillaceae; genus Anaerobacillus; species Anaerobacillus sp. ABR4_321. The sequence goes on along the minus strand of NZ_JBSWTK010000001.1, from coordinate 623,544 downwards.
ACTAGTGCTAACAAACCCTAATTATTATGGAATGTCGGTTGAAATAGAGAAAGTGATTGCGCTCGCTCATGAGCATCATCTTACAGTAATTGTAGATGAAGCGCACGGAGCCCATTTTGGAAAGTCTGGCTATTTCCCAAAGAGTTCGATCGCACATGGTGCGGACCTTGTTGTCCATTCTGCTCATAAGACCCTTCCTGCGATGACGATGGGAGCGTACTTGCATGTTGTGAATGAAGACTACCGTTCGAAGGTAAACGACTATTTACAAATCCTTCAGTCTAGCAGTCCATCTTATCCGATAATGGCTTCACTTGATTTAGCTAGATATCACCTTTCGTCCTTAACTCATGAACAGTTAACACAGATTGTTTCTGAGGTCGATTGGTTTAAGAAAAGTCTAAATCATATAGATGGTGTTACTGTAATCGATCATGCTACTTCATCAGTCAGTACGATTGACCCGTTGAAAGTAACGGTTCAAGTGAAGGGGTTATCAGGCTTTCAATTAGCTGATGAGTTAGAACAAGAATCTATTTTTCCAGAGCTAGCAGATTCGTTAAACGTTCTCCTCGTTTTACCACTTGCGCCAAAACAAGAAAATTATAAGAAGACGATTCAAGTATTCAAGGAAATCGCATTAAAATCTCGAACGAATCCCGTGATTTCCTACAATATAGAAATAGATAAAGAAATCTCGACTCCTGCTTATTCTTTTGAAGAATTGGAGAAAATGAGCAAACGAGAGATCGAAGTAAAGGAAGCAATAGGAAAGATTTCTGCAAAAGCAGTGATTCCATATCCCCCAGGAATTCCGGTAGTTATGCCTGGTGAACGTTTTACAAGTAAACATGTTAAGTTCCTTCTGAACGTTTTATCCGAAGGTGGTCATGTACAGGGGATGATGGGGAATACTATAACGATTGCACTAGAAGAGGAGTAAAGCATTGAAAGGTTTATTTATAACGTTTGAAGGTCCTGATGGAGCAGGGAAATCGACACAGGTCCAAAAGCTTGCCGAGTATTTAAGTGAGGAAAACATCCCTTTTATTCATACAAGAGAGCCAGGAGGAACCGCGATCAGTGATAAGATCCGATCGCTCATTCTAAATCCTGAGCATGCCGAAATGGTTGATGAAACAGAGGTATTATTGTATGCCGCTTCTCGATCTCAACATGTAAACGAAAAAATCATTCCAGCACTAGAGGAAGGTTATGTTGTGTTATGTGATCGTTTTGTTGATGCATCGATCGCCTATCAAGGTGTTGGCCTTGGTTTGGATGTCGAATCGATCAAGATGATCAATGAATTTGCGACAGGGGGGTTAACCCCAGATCGGAGTTACATGATCGATCTTCCTGTAGCAATAGGGAAAGAACGTATGGTTGCTAGGAACCAACTCGATCGTATCGAGCAAAAAGGAACAGACTATCATGAGAAAGTGCGCGGCGCTTTTCTAGAACTATACGACCAAAATCAAGAAAGAATTACACTTGTGGATGGCGATAACGAAGCGAATCAGATTTTTCAGGTGATAAAAGAGGATTTTGTAGCGCTTTGGGATAACTATTGTAGTAACAAAAAATAACGAGGTCATGCTCGCCGCCGAGGAGGGATTATCATGAAATTAGTGATGGCAGTCGTACAGGATAAAGATAGTAATCGCTTATCGAATGCCCTGGTTGACCATAATTTTCAGGCGACCAAGCTTGCGACGACCGGTGGATTTTTACGAGCAGGTAATACGACGTTCCTTATAGGAACTGAGGACCATAGGGTGCAAAAGCTTCTTGATATCATTAAGGACAATTGTCAGAGCAGGGATCAAATGGTGGCACCTGTTTCACCTATGGGTGGAAATGCTGACTCTTACGTGCCGTACCCAGTTGAAGTATCGGTTGGAGGCGCTACTGTTTTCGTATTACCTGTAGAAGCGTTCCACCACTTCTAAAATGTGTTTGGAATGAGTGATTGAAAATGACGGATTGGAAGCAATTAGAAGAGCGACAGCCAACTGTCGTACGGATGGTTATGAATAGTTTCAAGAAGGATAGGCTCTCTCATGCGTATTTATTCGATGGGGGAGCTGGCACTGGCAAAAAGGATATTGCCGTGCACATGGCAAAAACCTACTTCTGCCAAGAGAGAGATGGTATCGATCCTTGCCAAACGTGTAAAGATTGTAAACGAGTCGATTCGGGTAATCATCCAGACCTTCATCTGGTTGAGCCTGATGGCCAATCGATTAAAATAGATCAAATTCGTAAGCTTCAAAAAGAATTCTCTTATTTAGGTGTAGAATCGAATAAGAAAGTTTATATCCTTAATCATTCAGATAAAATGACGACGCAGGCTGCTAATAGCTTGCTAAAGTTTCTAGAAGAACCTGGTAAAATGACGATGGCCATCCTTTTAACGGAACAAAAGCAGCATATACTTCCAACGATTTACTCGAGGTGCCAAGTGCTGACGTTTCGACCTTTATCGGTTACTAATATCGAAAAAGAACTAGTAAACGAAGGAATCACGTCACAGTTAGCGAAACTAGCGTCACAATTAACGAACGATAAAGGAAAAGCGAAGGAACTTGCGACCGATGACTGGTTTGCACAGGCAAGAGCGATAGTGATACAATTGACTGAAGAGTTAAAGGAACGGCCTCATCAGGTTTTTCTTACGATCCATGATAAATGGCTCGCGCATTTTAAGGAGAAATCACAGCTAGACATGGGGCTAAACCTTATGCTGTTTTGGTACAAAGATTTGATGAAGATACAGCTGCAAGATGAGCGGATTGTCTATGCAGATTATAAAGATAAGCTCGAACGTTATGCCCTTCAATTCCCAAGGAAGAGAATAAGCGAGCATATGATGGCGATACTTGATGCCAAAAGACGTCTGAGCGCCAATACGAACCCGCAGTTTGTAATGGAACAGTTAGTGCTCAGGTTACGGGAGGGATAAGTTTGTGTATGAAGTAGTCGGGGTCCGTTTTAAAAAAGCGGGAAAGATCTATTACTTTGACCCGAATAACCTCCAGGTCTCTAACAAAGAATTTGTAATTGTAGAGACAGCACGCGGAGTCGAGTTCGGAAAAGTAGTAATAGCAAATAAGAAAGTTGACGAAGAAGACGTAGTTCTTCCGTTAAAGAAAGTGATACGCATCGCTGATGAGAAAGATCGTTTAGCGGTTGAAGATAATAAGAGCGCAGCAGAAGAAGCATTTGAAGTATGCGGTGCAAAAATTGAAGAGTACAAGCTGGATATGAAGCTTGTTGATGTAGAATATACATTCGATCGCAATAAGATCATTTTCTATTTCACAGCCGATGGAAGAGTAGACTTTCGTGATTTAGTTAAAGGTTTAGCTTCAATCTTTAGAACGCGAATCGAACTTCGCCAAATCGGTGTACGAGATGAGGCGAAGATGCTTGGCGGTATCGGTCCTTGTGGCAGGATGCTATGCTGTTCGACTTGGTTAGGAGATTTCGAGCCTGTGTCGATCAAGATGGCGAAAGATCAAAATCTCTCATTGAATCCAGCGAAAATATCTGGACTATGTGGACGCTTGATGTGCTGCTTAAAATATGAGAACGATGCTTATGAATCAGGCAAAAAAGAACTTCCTGACGTTGGAAAAACCATCAACACAGGTCAGGGTAAAGGTAAGGTTGTAGGGTTGAATATTCTCGAACGCCTTGTACAGGTTGAACTTTTTGAATTAAATCGTGTGACAGAATATACATTAGATGAATTAATACAAGACGGCGCAGTGTCTACGCAAGCCACAGAGTGATTGAGGTGGAACGGAAGTGGAGAAAAAGGAAGTTTTTTCACGAGTAAGCTCAATGGAGGAACAGATTGGTGACTTATATAAACAACTTGGCGATTTAAAAGCACATCTAGCAGCGATGTTAGAAGAAAATCACCATCTCGAAATTGAGAATCACCACTTGCGAGAGCGGTTGGAGCAAACTTCTGAGCCGAGAGGGAAGTCATCTGGCAGGAAGAAGCGCGGAAAGCCTGAAGTTGGTGAGGGATATGATAACCTTGCCCGGTTGTACCAAGAAGGCTTTCATATTTGCAACCTTCACTACGGGAGTATTCGGACGGAAGGCGATTGCCTCTTCTGTCTATCGTTCTTAAATAAAAAGTAGTGGTACGGTCTTTCCTTTTCTGGAAAGACCTTTTTTTAGACGTTGTTTATCAATAATGAGTTAGGAGAACACGATGATGAAATTAAACGAAGATGAACGTTTGGATTATATTGTAGAGAACGAACTCAGTATTATTCAAAGTCCAAACGTGTTTTCATTTTCACTCGATGCCATCCTGCTTGCTAATTTTGCTTGGGTACCTATTACACGTGGCAAAACAGCTGATCTTTGTTCAGGTAATGGAATTATTCCGCTGTTGTTATCTAGGAAAAGCAAAGTAGCGATCGACGGGTTGGAAATACAAGAGAGACTGTTTGACATGGGGAAACGGAGCGTAGCACTAAATGAATTAAGTGATCAGATCACGCTTTATAATGGAGATTTGAAGGAGCTTCCGGTAGAAATGAAGCGCGAATCTTATGATGCGGTCACGTGCAATCCTCCCTATTTTAAAAGTAAGAAAACGGAGCAGCGTAATCTGAATGAACATTTAACGATCGCGAGACATGAGGTGTTATGTACGCTTGATGATGTGATTCAGGCGTGCAGCAGTCTTGTAAAACAAGGCGGGAAAGTATCCATTGTTCATCGCCCAGAAAGACTGTTGGATATTATGACAGTGATGAGGAAGTATAGAATTGAACCTAAACGGATGCAGCTCGTCTATCCAAAAGCGAACAAAGAGGCAAATATTCTTTTAATAGAAGGAATAAAGGACGGAAAGCCTGATTTAAAAGTACTTCCTCCGTTTGTCGTTTACGAAGACAATGGCAACTATACGAACGAAATGAAAGAATTATATAATGAGCTGTAAGCATGTCGTTTATATATTGAGATGCAAAGACGATAGTTTTTACACTGGGTACACAACAGACCTAGCTCATCGTATATCTCAGCATGAGAGTGGGAAGGGTGCTAAGTATACACGTGGAAGAGGACCGTTTTCACTCGTCTATCATGCCACATACGATACGAAGCGCAAGGCACTTCAAGAAGAATATCGTATTAAACAATTAACCCGAGCTCAGAAAATGTCTCTGATTGAAAAGGAAGTGTACGAGCATGTGGAGTCAACAGAGTTACAAGGAAAGCGAAACAGGTAAGTTATATCTCGTCCCAACGCCTATTGGGAATCTAGAGGATATGACGTTTCGGGCGGTGAAGATACTAAAAGAAGTAGATCTGATCGCAGCAGAAGATACGAGGCAATCGAGAAAATTAACGAATCACTTCGAGATCGAGACGGCACTTACGAGTTACCACGAACATAATAAGGATACGAGCGGTCAAAAGTTAATAGAGAAACTACGGGATGGCCAAAACATTGCCTTAGTCAGCGATGCGGGTATGCCGGCTATTTCAGATCCTGGTTATGAACTTGTCTGTGCGTGTGTGGAGGAAGAGATACCTGTTATACCATTGCCAGGTGCGAACGCAGCAACGACTGCATTGATTGCATCAGGTCTTAAAACGCAACATTTCTATTATTATGGCTTTCTTTCTAGACAGAAAAAGGAAAGAAAAAGCGAGCTTGAGCAGCTAGTACCTATTAGGTCACCAATCTTGTTCTATGAAGCACCTCACCGTTTGAAAGAAATGATCAAGGCGATCTTAGAGGTTCTTGGAAACCGAAAAATCGTTATTGCAAGAGAACTTTCCAAGCGATATGAAGAGTTTGTCAGAGGCACAGCTGAAGAAGTATTAGCATGGTGTGAGGATTCGAATGTTAGAGGCGAGTTCTGCGTGATTGTAGACGGTGGGTCTGGTGAAGATGTTACGCAAGAAGCATGGTGGGAAGGTTATTCGTTAGAAGAACATGTAACCCACTATATTAATGAAGGAACAAAGAGTAAAGAGGCGATAAAGCTAGTTTCAAAGGACCGAAATATCCCAAAACGGGACGTTTATCAAGCTTATCATGTCGATTAAAAACTCTATATCAAAATAAAAGCTCCTGCATCGCAGGAGCTTTTTTGTAATTACTTATTCGTTAGTGCTTTTTGAATTTCTTCAAGTACTTGTTCTGCACCTTCACGGCTTAGAACGATCTTACCGTTGCCGATTGCAAGGTTGTCATCAGAAACTTCTCCAGTTACTTGGCAAGTCATGTTTGGCTTATATTTCTTAAGTACGATGCGGTCGTCATCCACATAAATCTCAAGAGCATCCTTTTCAGCGATGCCAAGAGTACGACGTAATTCGATCGGGATTACAACACGGCCTAGTTCGTCAACTTTACGTACAATTCCAGTAGATTTCATGATACATTTCTCCCCTATTCCCAATTTTTTTATTAAATACGTCATGATTCGACAAATTTCTCTATTTATGGTTTATATAATACCAGTGTTTCCCATAACCGTCAATCCTTTTCAAAGGGTAAATATTTCCTAATATGAAGGTGTTTTTAACGGTTTTTGTGAACTGATACTATGAAAATACGAACTCTTCATGCTATGAAGTTTCGACATATTTTTCGAGATTCCTTCGACAAAATGGGGGTTTGTCGATTCGGTTTTGCGAATCAGTGACATTCTTGCATTTCTACCTTAAATTAGGTATATTTTGATGAAGAAGCACTACCAGTAACCAGCGATAAAGCTTAGGCTATAATGCTAATTGAATTTGTTGAAGAGAGTTTTGAATGCTCTCGTCCTGTTTGGACGGGGGCTTTTTATCCCTTATTAAAAAAGAGTTGCAAAACAGTGTTAACTAACGATCATTAGCGTAAATAAAAGGGATTTACCTTTTGTTTCACTAGATAATTGTATGATTCAAGGAGGAAAGCGACATGGGTGACAAAACGTTCTACATTACGACCCCGATTTATTACCCGAGTGGTAAGCTGCACATCGGCCATGCATATACAACTGTAGCTGGAGATGCGATGGCAAGATACAAACGATTGAGAGGATTTGACGTACAATACCTCACAGGAACGGATGAACATGGACAAAAGATTCAAAAGAAAGCCCTAGAGCAAGGCGTTACTCCTCAACAGTATGTTGACGATATCGTCTCAGGGATCAAAGACCTTTGGGACAAATTAGATATCAGCTATGATGATTTTATTCGAACAACTGAAGAGCGCCACGAGAAAGTTGTCGAAAAGATCTTTCAAAAGATGTACGAGAAAGGTGATATCTACCTTGATCAATATGAAGGTTGGTATTGTACCCCGTGTGAATCCTTCTTTACAGAGCGTCAGTTAGTTGACGGAAAGTGTCCTGACTGCGGTAGAGAAGTAGAAAAAGTTAAGGAAGAATCGTACTTCTTTAAAATGGGTAAGTATGCTGATCGACTTTTGAAATTTTACGAAGATAACCCTGAATTTATTCAGCCTGAGTCTCGGAAAAACGAAATGGTAAATAATTTCATTAAACCTGGACTTGAAGATCTAGCTGTTTCAAGAACTTCTTTCGACTGGGGTGTTAAAGTCCCGGGCGACCCTAAGCATGTCATTTATGTTTGGATCGATGCTCTATCGAATTACATCACCTCCCTTGGTTATGGAACAGACGATGAAGAGCTGTACAATAAGTTCTGGCCAGCCGATGTTCACCTGGTAGGAAAAGAAATCGTTCGCTTCCATACGATTTATTGGCCGATCATGCTCATGTCTCTCGAGCTTCCTTTACCTAAAAAGGTATTCGCACACGGTTGGCTCCTCATGAAGGATGGCAAGATGTCGAAGTCGAAAGGAAATGTGGTTGACCCTGTAACGTTGATCGATCGCTACGGACTCGATTCTCTACGTTACTATCTACTGCGTGAAGTTCCATTCGGATCAGATGGGGTTTTCACTCCTGAAAGCTTCGTGGAACGTATCAACCATGACCTAGCTAATGATTTAGGGAACCTCTTAAATCGTACTGTGGCGATGATCGATAAATATTTTGATGGACAAGTTCCAACGTATAGCGGGTCTGTAACGGAATTTGATGACAACCTTGTAGCACTAGTTGAACAAACGGTAGAAAAGGTTGAGCAATCTCTTGATAATATGGAGTTCTCAGTAGCATTGACGTCCATTTGGCAACTCATCAGCCGCACGAATAAGTATATCGATGAGACACAGCCATGGGTGCTTGCAAAGGATGATTCAAATAAAGAGAAACTTGGAGCTGTTATGGTTCACCTTGCTGAATCATTGAGACAGGTTGCGATTATGCTTCAACCATTCTTAACTCAGACGCCTAAGAAAATTTGGGCTCAGCTCGGTATTGAAGAAGGAGAGCGTACGAGCTGGGATTCTCTTACGTTTAAGCCTGGTTATGGTGGTACTAAGGTTCAAAAAGGTACACCATTATTCCCTCGCCTCGACCGTGATGAAGAAGTAGCACACATTGTTGAAGAGATGGGCGGCAATCAAGTTAAGGAAGCACCAGCTGTCGAGAAACCTGACCTAGATGAAATAACGATTGAAGATTTTACGAAAGTAGACCTTCGTGTTGCACAGGTATTAGAAGCTGAACCTGTTAAGAAAGCGAACAAACTTCTTAAACTTCAATTAGACCTTGGTTATGAAACGAGACAAGTTGTTTCTGGTATCGCAAAACATTACAAGCCAGAAGAACTGATTGGTAAAAAAGTTGTATGCGTCTCTAACCTGAAGCCTGTAAAACTAAGAGGCGAACTGTCAGAAGGCATGATCCTTGCTGGAGAACATGACGGTGAACTGAAGCTGTCAACAATAGCTGACAGTTTACCAAATGGAACCCAAATTAAATAATTGTGTGAGACTCGGTCCTTGGACCGGGTCTTTTTTACTTTTAATTTCACAATATATTCCTTGCAATAGTTCTCTTTTACCATCAGCAATTCCTTTTTAATAACCAAAAATAGTTTTAAGTTAACAATAAAAATGGGTGTTATTTGTCGTTTGTAACGGAATTGTAATTGAATTGAAACTGTTTAGCATTAGAAAATAACTAGTACATTTGATACACTTGCTTCGTACTATACGGAAAAGGAGTTTTTTCATGCTATTCGACACGCACACCCATTTGAACGTTGAACAATTTTCCGAAGATAAGAAAGAGGTTATTGATCGCGCTCGAGAAGCTGGGGTAAGTAAGATGATTGTCGTTGGTTTCGACCATGAAACAATAACGAATGCTATGAAGCTTGTTGAAGAGTATGACTTTCTATACGCTGCAGTAGGTTGGCATCCAGTAGATGCTGTCGACATGAAAGAGGAAGACCTGGCGTGGATTGAAAAACTCGCAGAACATCCGAAGGTAGTTGCCATAGGCGAGATGGGACTTGACTATCATTGGGACAAGTCACCACATGACATTCAAAAAGAAGTTTTTCGAAAGCAAATACAACTTGCAAAGAAAGTGAAACTACCGATCATCATACATAACCGTGAAGCGACAAGGGATGTTATCGATATTCTTAAAGAAGAAGATGCATCTGAAGTTGGCGGCATCATGCATTGCTTCGCAGGCACAGTTGAAGAAGCGAACGAGTGCTTGGACATGAACTTTTATATTTCTTTAGGTGGTCCAGTAACATTCAAAAACGCAAAACTACCAAAAGAAGTAGCGAAGGAAGTGCCTCTTGAACGCCTTCTTGTCGAAACTGATTGTCCATTTCTTGCCCCTCATCCTTACAGAGGGAAACGGAACGAACCATCGTACGTTAAGCTAGTAGCTGAACAGGTTGCTGATCTAAAGGATATGGAATACGAAGACTTGGCTAAAGTAACTTTCGACAATGCGATCCGGTTATTTGGAATACAACGTTAAAAAAGAAACTGTCGATCGATGATAAGTTAGGCTTTTTGAAATAAGATATTCACCCTATAAAAGTGAAACCTATTTCTTTATGATTTCCCCTTCATTTTGCGAGGAAAATAGCGTCAAATCTATTAAACTTGCAAAGTGCGGGACTTGTGTGAGAGTGAATGAAGCTTTTCTTTATGAAACAAAGACGGTTCTAGGAGGACTCTAAAACGATGAAAACCAAGATGCAAAGTTTTTCCGCTAACACCGGAAAGAAAATTTTTATGGCGCTATTGAGCGTGGTTGTGCTAGGTTTAGTCTCCGGCTTTATCGTGTTTGAAACTACAAAAGCTTCAGTAACACTTGTCCTAGATGGGGAAGAGAAGCTAGTTAAGACGCATGCAAATACGGTTGGAGATGTGTTAAAAGAACAAGAAGTCGATGTTGGAGAATACGATTATGTAAACCGTGACCTTTCAGCTGAGTTAACTAGAGGGAATCGAATCATCTGGAAACCTGCGATGGAAGTTACGATAAAGGTGAACGGTAAAGAAGAACGTGTTTGGACTACGAAAGATACAGTTAAGGAATTACTAGCAGAAGAGAAGATCAACTTAAGTGAACATGACCAGCTATCAGTTTCGATGGGCAGTGAACTTAAGAAAGACATGGAGATTTCAATTACTGAAGCATTCCAGGTAAATGTCAATGACGGCGGGAAACAAACGGACGTTTGGACCACTTCGACTACGGTCGCTGACTTTTTAGAACAGCAGAATATTGAACTCGGAGAACTCGACCGCGTTGAGCCAGGTAAGGAGACTAAGCTTAAATCAGGATCTGACATCAACGTTGTAAGAGTAGAAAAAGTCACCGATGTAGTGGAAGAATCGATTGATTTTACAACAGTTACCAAGAATGATAGCTCAATGCAAAAGGGCAAAGAAAAGGTTATCAATTCAGGTAAAAATGGTAAGGAAAAGAAGCACTATGAAGTGGTTCTTGAGAACGGTAAAGAAGTCTCGAGAGAGCTTGTGAAAACAGAAGTAGTTGAAAAAAGTAGCGATCGTGTTGTTGCAGTTGGTACACAGGTGATCAAGCAGACAGCAGCTAAGAAAAAGACGGCTACAACCGCTTCAACAACGAAGAAAAAATCTACTTCATCATCAAAACCTTCAAGTGGTAAGGTCTTATATGTATCAAGTACTGCTTACACAGCGAATTGCTCTGGATGCTCAGGCATCACGGCTACTGGTTTTAACTTGAAGTCTAACCCTGGTGCTAAAGTTATAGCTGTTGATCCTAGTGTCATACCTCTAGGTTCAAAAGTACACGTTGAAGGATACGGTACAGCTATTGCAGCGGATACTGGTGGTGCGATCAAAGGAAACAAGATCGACGTATTCTTCTCTTCAAAATCAGCTGCCTATGCTTGGGGACGTAAGTCAGTGAAAATTACGATTCTAAATTAGGACAAGATCTATGATATGCTAGTAACACAGAGGGGGATTTTTCTCTCTCTGTGTTTTTTATATGAAAAATAAAAGACTGTGATGGACATAGCTATTAATATAGACGAATTAGGAATCGAAAAGGTTTCATTTCTGGAGGACGTATTGTGAAAGTTAAAGAAATCATTATAGTAGAAGGAAAAAATGATTCACTCGCTATTAAACGAGCAGTTGATGCTGATACATTAGAGACGAATGGTTCTGAGATAAGCGAAGAAACGCTTAAGAGGATCGAACTTGCTGCGAAAAAAAGAGGGGTTATCATTTTTACAGATCCCGACTATCCAGGCACTCGTATAAGACAAATTATTAGTCAAAGGCTTCCTTCCTGTAAGCATGCCTTTTTAAACAAAAAGTATGCGATTTCTGCGAATGGAAAAAAGGTTGGTATCGAACACGCCTCATCTGAAGCGATTCGTGATGCAATCCTCACGGTAAGAGAAGAGTTTGAGGCACCAGACATTTTGATCGAATGGGAAGATTTAATCGACGCTGGTCTCGTAGTAGGTCCAAAAGCTAAGGCGAGAAGGCAGGCGCTAGGTGAAAAGCTTCAAATGGGCTATATGAATGGAAAGCAGCTCTATAAAAGACTACAAATGTTTCAGATTTCAAAAGAAGAGTTTATACTCGCATTTGAAGAAGTACTACAGGAGGAACAAGAATGAATAAAGAAATCTCAACACCTGTGAGAACGAAAGCAATATTAGAAAAATACGGTTTTACATTTAAGAAAAGTCTAGGACAAAACTTTCTGATCGATTCGAACGTCCTTACAAAGATCGTTAATCAGGCAAACCTTACGGCTGGATCTGGCGCAATTGAAATTGGCCCGGGGATTGGTGCGTTAACAGAGAAGTTGGCTAAGCAAGCAAATAAAGTAGTCGCGTTTGAAATTGACCAAAGGTTACTACCGATTCTCGCGGATACGCTATCTCCATATCCGAATGTCACCATACGTCACGCTGATGTTCTAGAAGCTGATGTACACAAAGTGATCGAAGAGGAGTTTGAGAGCGGCCAAGATTTAATGGTAGTTGCAAACCTTCCTTATTATGTGACGACACCTATATTAATGAAACTTCTAGAAGAGAAGCTTCCTGTGCGTGGTATCGTCGTGATGATACAGAAAGAAGTAGCTGAGCGTATAGCGGCCAAACCAGGTTCAAAGAACTATGGCTCACTTTCTTTAGCTGTACAGTACTATGCTGAAGCAAAGACTGCACTTACCGTACCTAGTACAGTCTTTGTACCAAAGCCAAACGTAGACTCGGCGGTTTTACACTTAGAGCTAAGGAAAGAGCCTCCGGTAGATCTACTTAGTGAGAAGCACTTTTTTGAAGTGATTCGTGCAAGCTTTGGACAAAGAAGAAAGACGCTAATGAATAATCTGCAAAATAATTTATTAAGTAAAGATAAAAAGCCAATGATTGAAGAAGTTTTAAAAGAAACTGATATCGAAGGCAGTCGACGTGGTGAAACGCTCTCTATGGAGGAGTTTGCAAAGCTGAGTAACGCTTTTTATCGTCGATTAGAAAGTTAGGACACTTCAAATGAAGTGTCTTTTTTTATGTCCATTTAGAAATTGCCCGTTTCAAGCTTTTCCTACGAGTTCATCTTTTTACTGAGCTTTCATATAGTAAAAAAAGAGTGATGCTTTAAGCAAAGAGGTAAAGCGGCCTGGGGGGAAGACAATGACAATGAAAGAAGGAGATATCGTAGCCAGGCGTTCATATGGCTGTGATTTAATTTTTAGGATCACTAAGGTGAATGAATCAACTCAAATTGTTGAGCTTGTAGGAGAAGATATGAGGTTGATCGCTGACTCGCCAGTTGATGATCTTGTGCTGATCGATACGAAGGAGCACAAGTCGAGACAAGAGCAAATAAAGGAAAAGGAGGACTATTCTTTTCGATTGTTTCGTCAAGATTATCAGCTTTTACGAATGAAGAGAGAATATACCGCGACAAACCACTTTAAGAAGGAAACAAGTTTTTTCGAAATACCAGGGAAGATCCTTCATATAGACGGCGATGCATTATATTTAAATAAATGCCTAGATATGTATAAGCGGTTAGGTGTGCCCGTCTATGGTATTTATATGAAGGAAAGTGAAATTCCTGAGAAAATCATCAAGCTGGTAAACAACGTCAGGCCAGATATTCTCGTGATCACAGGTCATGATGCATATAGTAAACATAAGGGTGAGAAAAAAGACTTACAATCCTATCGAAATTCACGATATTTTGTTCGTGCTGTAAAAGAAGTGAGAAGTGTTTTTCCAAATCTAGACCACTTAGTTATTTTTGCAGGAGCTTGTCAATCACACTTCGAATCGTTGATTCGCGCCGGTGCAAATTTTGCGAGCTCTCCTTCAAGAATTAACATTCATATGTTGGATCCGGTGTTTATCGTTTCAAAAATTGCATTAACATCGTTCACTGATCACGTAAATGTGTGGGATGCTCTCAGGAATACATTAACAGGAGAAGATGGTCTTGGGGGAGTAGAAACAAAGGGAATTCTTAGAACTGGTATGCCGATGAAAGACCACGAGGAATATTCAGAATAGGATGAAGGATGGTGATCTCACCATCCTTCAATCGCGTATTGGAAGATTTTTAAGCGCATTCACATATTTTTCGACAAACTTGCAAAGACTAAAATTACACATCTTTGATAAATAACAATTGACATAGTTTTTAATTGGTTGTTATAATTTAAGTTTTATTTGACAAAACAGCGCAAAAGATGTTATAATTTGTCTAAGTGAGGTGGATGTTCCTATGGCAAAAACGATCGTAGAGATCAAACAGACGTTACAATCCCAAGTTGGCAAACGGTTGACCTTGAAGGCAAACGGAGGTCGCAGGAAGACAATTCAACGTTCAGGCATCCTTGAAGAAACCTACCCGGCAGTGTTCATTGTTAAGCTAGACCAGGACACAAATGCGTTTGAACGTGTCTCTTACAGCTACACGGACGTACTGACCGAAACAGTACAGTTAACATTTAACGAAGAACAAGCAGCAGTAAGCGGTTAAGGCGATCGGTCTAACTGCTTTTTTTGCTTTTTTAACGAGCTATTCGTTGCAATGCTTCCCATTATTGGATACATATTAAGGGGATAGCAACTTCTTTCGATTCTAACACTAAGAGTGTCACAGGATTGAAAGGAGCTGAATTCGCATGGGCAGACATAAAGGAATCATGTCAGACCATTTGAAGGAAGAAATTGCGAAAGAGCTTGGATTTTATGATACGGTTCAGAAAGAAGGTTGGGGAGGAATCAAAGCTCGCGATGCAGGTAACATCGTGAAGCGTGCTATTGAAATGGCACAAGAACAGCTTGCAAACCAACAAAAACACTGAACCCTGTGACGAGGGACCCCGGCAAATTGTCGGGGTTTTTTGTTTGGGGTTGAGAGATTCTTGAGTGATTGAATTAGAGCTATAAAAGTGAACTCTCCGTTTCTAAGCGCTCGTTTCCGCTTTTAATGTCCAGCTGCAACTCGCAGAAACTGCGATATTTCGCTCTTTCACTTGAACACAAAAAGCGTGTTCTATTTCAAGAGTTCCAATATCTCCGTTTCTAAGCGCTCGTTTCCGCTTTTCTGGTGTCCAGCTACAACTCGCAGAAACTGCGATATTTCACTCTCTCAACAGAACACAAAGAGCGTGTTCTATTTCAAGAGTTCCAATATCTCCGTTTCTAAGCGCTCGTTTCCGCTTTTCGGTTGTGTTACAATTATTCGGAGAAATAAATTTGTCGAACGGTAGAACTAAAATGAAGGTGAACGAGATGAAGAAATTAAGTGTGAAGGCACCGGCGAAAATCAATTTGGCGCTTGATGTGTTGTATAAACGGTCTGATGGTTTTCATGAAGTAGAGATGGTGATGACGAATGTAGATCTAGCTGATCGCTTGGAGCTTTCTGAGCTAAGGTACAATAGCATTGTTCTTGAGTCAACGAGTGGCTTCGTTCCAGATGATAAGAGAAATTTAGCTTATCAAGCAGCGGCCTTATTGAAAGAACGCTTTTCGATCAAGAAAGGGATATCGATTAAGATCGATAAACAAATTCCAGTTGCTGCGGGATTAGCAGGTGGGAGCAGTGACGCTGCTGCGACTCTTCGTGGATTGAATGAGCTTTGGGAGTTAGGCCTCAGTTATGATGAACTTGCTGAGCTTGGATCAGAAATAGGCTCTGATGTAGCGTTCTGCGTATATGGTGGCACAGCAGTTGCGAGAGGAAGAGGAGAGATCATTACACCGATCGACGCACCTCCGCCGTGCTGGGTCGTTCTTGCGAAGCCTTCGATCGGAGTTTCAACTGCCGATGTGTATAAGAGACTAAACACATCGAATATGATTCACCCTGATATTAAAGGGATGATAAATGCAGTTGAATCAAAGGATTACGATTCAATCTGTGCTAAACTCGGGAATGTACTAGAGGATGTTACACTCGAACTTCATCCTGAAGTCCGTCAGATTAAAGAAAAGATGGAACAGCTTGGTGCTGATGGTGTCTTGATGAGTGGTAGCGGTCCAACTGTATTTGGGTTAACGAGACATGAATCGCGCATGCAGAGAATTTATAACGGATTACGAGGCTTTTGTGATCAGGTTTATGCTGTTAGGCTGCTAGGCGAGAAGAACCCTTGATAAAATCCGTATGTTAGTGGTATATTATTGTTAATTATTCGGATTTTGGAGGTTCTTCTATGAAGATGAAGCGAAGTTCTCGACTGGTGGACATGACAAGGTACCTACTTGAGCATCCGCATCGGTTAGTATCATTAACAAATTTCTCTGAACGATATGGAGCAGCTAAATCCTCCATTAGTGAGGATCTGGTAATCATCAAAGAAAACTTTGAGCAACAAGGTGTAGGCTCATTGTTAACTGTCCCAGGGGCAGCGGGGGGAGTGCGGTACATCCCATTGATCAGTCGTCCCGAAGCAGATAAAGTCGTTTCTGAACTCTGTGAGTTTTTAGAAAGTCCAGAACGGTTATTGCCTGGTGGATATTTATATTTAACAGATATTCTTGGAAATCCAGAAATGATGAATCAGGTAGGGCGCTTGTTTGCTTCTGTTTTTGCGAATCGAGACATCGACGTGGTTATGACGGTAGCTACAAAAGGGATTCCGCTCGCATACGCAGTGGCAAGTCATTTGAATGTACCAGTCGTGATCGTTCGTCGAGACAGTAGAGTTACGGAAGGTTCTACTGTGAGCATTAATTATGTCTCAGGGTCTTCGAAACGAATCCAAACGATGGCTTTAGCGAGAAGAAGCCTGCAGCCCGGGGCAAACGTATTAATCGTTGATGATTTCATGAAAGTAGGTGGAACCATTCAAGGAATGGTGAATCTTCTTGAAGAATTTCAGGCTGAAGTAGCGGGAATCGGTGTTCTCGTTGAAGCAGAAGGTGAAGGAGAAGAAAGGTTAGTTGAAGAATATGTATCGATGATGAATCTCGGTGGAGTCGATATGAAACAGCGAACCATTCAAGTAGCTCCAGGGAACTACAGAGATTTTCTCGAGAATTCAACACAAGGAGTGGAAACCGAATGAAGAACGTGTTTACGCAAGAAGCACCAGAAGCAATTGGACCATACTCTCAAGGAATCATCGTGAACAATTTATTTTATAGTTCAGGTCAAATCCCGTTAAAGCCAGATGGAACCATGGTTGGTGAAGGAATCGAAGAACAGACGCATCAAGTATTTGCTAACGTTAAAGCTGTTCTTGAAGCTGCTGGCTCTTCATTAGAAGACGTAGTGAAAACGACGGTATTTATAAAAGATATGAATCAGTTTGGCTCTATCAATGAGGTATATGGGGAGTATTTCTCAGAACATAAGCCGGCTAGATCGTGCGTAGAAGTAGCTCGCTTACCAAAAGACGCATTAGTAGAAATGGAAGTCATCGCTCTCGTTCGATAAAACACTCAATTTTTGGGTGTTTTTTTATATCTAAATAAATTTTTATAACATTTTTTATTTTTTGAAGAAGGGATTTTTGTAAATAAGTTGAATATTGCATATATGCTCTAACTAATGGAAAAAGGTGGTGTACTAACAGGTGGAAATTACAGATGTTCGCCTACGTCGTGTGAATACGGAAGGACGCATGCGCGCAATCGCTTCCATCACTATGGATCATGAATTTGTTGTTCATGATATTCGTGTTATTGATGGAAATAACGGCATGTTTGTAGCGATGCCAAGCAAAAGAACTCCAGATGGAGAATTTCGCGATATCGCTCATCCGATTTCCTCGAATACAAGGGAAAAAATTCAATCAGCTGTCCTAGCTGAATATCATCGTGTTGGAGAAATGGAATCCGCATATGAAGAAGCAGGTGCTTCTTAATAGGTGAAAGCCCGGTCAATCGACCGGGCTTTTTTATATGCAAAAAGGATCGGTCTCTACATTAATATGGAAGAGTTGTTTCAAGAAATTGACGATTATTTCGTTTGAAATGTAAAATGCTTGATATTTAGGGAACTTCCTTGAAAATAAGGGGTTTTTAAGATATAGTCATAGTGGAAAAAAAGGATACAATGGAGGTTCCATATACATGAATAGATACGCAGTGGTATTGGCAGCAGGTCAAGGTACACGTATGAAGTCAAAGCTATACAAAGTCCTTCACCCTGTTTGTGGAAAGCCGATGGTAGAACATGTCGTCGACCAACTTAATGCGCTTGAGCTAGAAAATGTTGTGACTGTTGTTGGGCACGGAGCTGAAATGGTAAGTGAACAGCTAGGGAAGCGGTCTGAGTATGTTCTTCAGGAAGAACAGCTTGGTACAGCTCATGCGGTTATGCAAGCTAAAGATATCCTTTCTGATAAGGATGGAGTAACGCTAGTTGTATGTGGTGACACCCCTTTGATTACGAAAGAAACGATGGATTCACTTCTTTCATATCACGAAGAGCAAGATGCTAAAGCTACGATTCTGACTGCGAAAGCAGATAATCCGTTTGGTTATGGCCGTATTATCCGTGATGATCATGGAAGCGTTCAGCGTATCGTCGAACAAAAAGACGCAAACGAAGCAGAACAAAAAGTAACTGAAATCAACACAGGTACATACTGCTTTGATAATAAGACACTCTTCGAGACGTTGCAGTTAGTGAATAATGAAAATTCACAAGGTGAGTACTACTTACCAGATGTCGTTGAAATTCTTCAGCAAAAAGGAGAAATTGTTGCTGCTTATCAAACGGCAGATTTCAATGAAACCATGGGAGTTAATGACCGCGTAGCACTTTCTCGTGCAGAACAAGCTATGAAAAAGCGTATTAATGAGAAACATATGCGTAATGGAGTTACTCTTATCGATCCAGATGCAACGTATATTTCTTCTGAAGCGGTTATCGGACAAGACACTGTGATTTATCCTGGTACGACTATTAATGGAGAAGTTGTTATCGGTGAAGAGTCTGCTATTGGTCCGAACAGTGAAATTAAAGATAGTAAAATCGGTAGTAAGAGTGTAGTGAAGCAATCTGTCGTTCATAATAGCGAAGTAGGCTCAGAAGTGACGATTGGACCTTTTGCACACGTGCGTCCTTCCTCTCAAATTCACGATGGCGTAAAGATCGGGAATTTTGTAGAAGTGAAGAAGTCAGTAATGGGAGAAGGAAGTAAAGCCTCTCACCTCAGCTATATCGGCGACGCTGAGATCGGTAAAGATGTGAACCTCGGCTGTGGTTCAATCACCGTAAATTACGATGGTAAGAATAAATACCTCACAAAAGTAGAAGATGGAGCGTTTATTGGCTGTAATGTAAATCTCATTGCACCTGTTAATGTAGGTAAAGGAGCTTTTGTAGCAGCAGGCTCAACCATCACAGATGATGTGCCTGAACAAGCCTTGTCAATTGCACGTTCTCGTCAAACAAATAAAGAAGACTATGCTTCGAAATCAACCGAAAAGTAATTTTTGAAACAATAAGAAAGCAACGTAGTGCGAATCAGCGCTCTGTCACCTGAGCGTTTGTACTTTTCTTATTAAATAATGGAGGGGTAACGGCCAATGGCTAATTATTTAGATCCAAACTTGAAAGTGTTTAGTTTAAACTCGAATCCTGACCTTGCGGAGGAAATTGTTGAACATATTGGTGTTCATATGGGAAAGTGTTCGGTAGTTCGTTTTAGCGACGGCGAGATTCAGATTAATATTGAAGAAAGTATTCGTGGTTGTGACGTGTATGTTATTCAGTCCACATGTTCACCTGTAAACGAAAACATCATGGAACTTCTTATTATGGTTGATGCTTTAAAGCGTGCTTCTGCAAAAACCATCAATGTCGTGATTCCGTATTACGGCTATGCACGTCAGGACCGTAAGGCAAGATCAAGAGAGCCTATTACGGCTAAGTTGATGGCAAACTTGCTCGAAGTAGCAGGTGTTTCCCGTTTGATCACGCTCGATCTTCATGCGTCTCAAATCCAGGGATTCTTTGATATTCCTGTCGATCAACTACTCGGTGTACCAACACTTGCTAAACATTTTGAGGAGAAAGATTTAGATGATATAGTAGTCGTTTCTCCGGATCACGGTGGTGTAACAAGAGCTCGTAAGCTTGCTGAACGTCTAAAAGCACCAATCGCAATCATCGATAAGCGTCGCCCGCGTCCGAATGTGGCGGAAGTGATGAACATCGTCGGAAATATCGAAGGCAAAACTGCGATCATTATCGACGACATTATCGATACTGCAGGTACGATTACGCTCGCAGCAAATGCCCTCGTAGAGAATGGTGCGAAAGAAGTATATGCTTGTTGTACACACCCTGTTCTATCTGGACCGGCAATCGAAAGGATCGATAATTCCAAAATTAAAGAATTAGCTGTAACGAATACGATCCCGCTACACGAAGAAAAGCAAATCGATAAGATCACTCAACTATCAGTTGCTCCGCTACTAGGCGAAGCGATTATCCGTGTTCATGAGCAGCTTTCTGTCAGCAAACTCTTCGATTAAGAAAAATAAGATTTAAATACAAGGTTTATTACTTACTGGATAAGGGTATTCATATAGAAGACATAAAACCTATTCAGGAAGGTGATTTCCAAATGGCAGCAACATTAAAAGCATTAGATCGTAATACAACAAAGAGAAGCGAATTAAGAGTACTACGTGAAGAGAAGGAAGGTCTTCCGGCGGTACTATACGGCAAGGATCGTTCAAGCGCACCGGTGTCAGTCGATGCTCTTGAATTTGTCAAAGTCTACCGTGATGTAGGTAAGAACGGTGTTATCGAGCTTGATTTTGAAGGACAGGGAAAATATCCTGTAATGGTGTATGACTTACAGGTTGATCCTCTGAAAAACCAAATCTTGCACGTAGATTTCTATTCAGTAGACCTTGATAAAGAAGTTGAAGCTGAAGTTCCTGTTCACTTAAAAGGAACTGCACAAGGCGACAAAGACGGTGGCGTTGTACAGCAAATGCTTCATGAAATCACAGTAAAAGCAAAACCTAATGATTTCCCAGATAGTATCGACGTTGATATTACTGAATTGAATGTAGGAGACGCTGTTCTCATCAGTGATCTTCCGACAAGTAATAAATACGAGATTGTGGTTGATGGAGAAGAACCGATTGCATCTGTCGTTCCTCCAACGAAAGAACCTGTTGAAGATGAAGAAGAAGCAGATGAAGTGGCAGAAGAGCCACCTGCTGACGAAGTTGAAGAAACAGACGATGAAACAACGAAAACAGAATAAACAGCAAAGACGTAACCTGGTCGGTTACGTCTTTTTTACAGAATTAATTTCTTCGATCGATGAATATTGAATGGTTTTTTTGATACGATAGAAGAAAAGTAACGAAAGGTAGGACGTTAACAGTTGAAACTTATAGTAGGCCTCGGAAATCCTGGTAAAAAATTTAATAACACACGCCACAACGTTGGGTTTATGGCGATAGATGAACTTTCAAAGGAGCTCGGCATCTCCGTCGACCAAAAAAAGTTTAATGGGCTATATGGAAAAGGTATGGTGAATGGAGAGACGGTCTTTTTACTCAAGCCGCAAACTTATATGAATCTATCCGGTGAATCGGTTAGACCCTTGATGGAATACTTTAATATTGAGGTGGATGACCTTCTTGTCATTTATGACGACCTCGATCTACCGACTGGTAAAGTGAGACTTCGTCAGAAAGGAAGCGCTGGTGGCCATAACGGGATGAAATCAATCATCGCTCACGTTCACACCCAAGAATTTAAGAGAGTGAGAATTGGAATTGACCGTTCTGGTAGAGACTCTGTTATCGACTATGTGCTAAAACCATTTTCAAAAGAAGAACAACCACCAATTCAAGAAGCTATTGAGCGAACAGTAAAAGCTTGCGAAGCTTGGACAACTGAGTCCTTCCCGGAAGTGATGAATCAATACAACGCTTGAATATCCGTTCTTTCTCCCGTCAATACTAAAATTAGGTAATGACAGGGAGGAAAAACGATGACTATTCATTATGTATGTCGCCATTGCGACGTGCAGGTTGGCACACTGAATCAAAACGATTGTTCAGCAGAAGGATTGGGCTTTCATCAGCTTACTCAAGAAGAGCGGCAATCGATGATTGAATATAAACAGGATGGTACAATTACAGTGAAGACAATTTGCGAGGATTGTCATGATGCGATGGAAAGAACACCATCTTACCATGAATTAGACACATTTATTCAATAAGAGGCTTTGGGCGGAAACCAAAGCATTTTTGCGTTCTTAAAAGTGATTCGCTGCTTTTAAGAATGAGAGGGGAGAATAAGCAAACGATGTTAGGCCTAAGAGAATATTTTAGTAAAGGTGATGAGTTTCAGTCTATTTTTTCCGGTGTGAAAGAAGGACTCAAAGAGCAGCTCGTAGCAGGCTTGTCTGGTTCTGCACGGATGCTTTTAATGGCTTCCCTTTACCACGAAACAAAACGTCCCCAGCTCATCATTACCCATAACTTGTTTCAAGCTCAAAAACTATATGAGGATATGAGTGAACTGGTTCCGGCGGATGAAGTCTACTTATACCCGGTAAATGAACTGATCTCTTCAGAAATTGCGATAGCTAGCCCTGAGCTCAGAGGTCAGAGAATGGAAGCCTTGAATTATTGGATCAAGAACAAGAAAGGAATCGTAATCGCACCAATATCTGGTGTTCGTCGCTATTTGCCTCCAAAAGATATTTGGGAGAAAAGTCAGGTTACGTTTAATGTTGGAGATGACATCCCTCTAGATGAAACGCTCAATAAATTTGTATCGCTTGGATATGACAGAGTACCTATGGTATCTTCTCCAGGCGAATTTAGCGTGCGTGGTGGTATCATCGACGTCTATCCACTAACAGAAAACAATCCAATTCGTATTGAACTTTTTGATACTGAAGTAGATTCGATACGGTTCTTCGATATTGAATCGCAGCGTTCTGCTAATAAAACAGAACAAATAACGATTGGTCCTGCAGAAGAAGTCGTGCTGTATCCTGAACAATTTGAAAAAGGGGCAGAGCGACTGCAGAAAGAACTACAAGCTTCCCTTAAGAAGGTAAAAGACCAGAAGGCCAAGGAAGCGATGCATCAGAACATCACATATGAAATCGATCAGTTAAAGAACAACCAAAATTTTCAAGGTATCATTAAGTACATGGACTTTTACTACGATCAACCAGCCAGTTTACTAGATTATTTACCGGATGATGGTCTGGTCGTTTTTGATGAAGTCAGCCGTATACAAGAAATGTCTTCAGACCTGGACAAAGAAGAAGCTGAGTGGCAAACTGCTTTGTTAAAACAAGGAGAAATCGTTTCTTCTGTTTCGTTATCGAGGTCTTATGATGCGTTATTTACTCAACCTGAACACGTTACTCTATACTTATCGATTTTTTTGAGGCATGTTCCTTATACAAACCCTCAAAACATCATCAATGTTTCTTGTAAAGCGATGCAGAATTTCCATGGACAGATGAAGGTGTTAACGAGTGAAATCGAGCGCTGGAAGAAAAGTGGAATGGCCATTGTTTTTCTTGCAGCTACCGAAGAGCGGCGTAAACGCTTAGAACGTGTGTTAGAGGATTATGATATCGAAGCGATGGTGGTAGAACAAGATTCACCGATCTCACATAATAAACCGCAAATGTTGATCGGCAGTCTTAATGGAGGCTTTGAGCTTCCAATGCAAAAACTTGCTGTCTTAACAGAAGCAGAAGTGTTTACTAAGCAGTCTAAAAAGCCACGTCGCTCACAAAAGATGTCCAATGCTGAACGGATTAAGAGTTATTCCGAGTTAAAAGTCGGTGACTATATTGTTCACGTAAACCATGGTATTGGAAAATACCTTGGCATAAAAACGCTTGAAGTGGGAGGAATCCACAAGGACTACCTCTATGTTAGCTATGCAGGGAATGACAATTTATACGTACCGGTAGATCAGATCGACCAGGTTCAAAAATATGTGGGGTCTGAAGGAAAAGAGCCTAAGTTATATAAGTTAGGCGGAACGGAATGGAAGAAAGTTAAGCGAAAAGTACAATCATCTGTTGAAGATATTGCAGATGATTTGATCAAGTTATACGCGGAACGTGAGGCAAGCGTCGGTCATAGCTTTGAAAAAGACACGCTTGAGCAGAAGGAATTTGAAGCTGCCTTCCCATACCAAGAAACTGATGATCAACTAAGAGCGATCCAGGAAATTAAAGAAGATATGGAAAAGTCTCGTCCGATGGACCGTCTCCTATGTGGTGACGTAGGGTATGGGAAAACGGAAGTGAGTATTCGTGCGGCATTTAAAGCAATTATGGATGGAAAACAGGTTGCTTTACTCGTTCCTACCACAATTCTTGCGCAGCAGCATTTTGAAACGATACGAGAGCGTTTTGCTGACCACCCGATTAATATAGGGTTACTAAGTCGCTTCCGTTCAAGAAAAGAGCAAAATGAAACGTTAAAAGGTTTGAAGAACGGAACGGTCGATATTGTGATCGGGACGCATCGTTTGCTCTCGAAGGATGTTACCTATAGTCAATTAGGATTGCTGATTGTGGATGAAGAACAGCGATTTGGCGTCACACATAAAGAGAAGATCAAGAAACTTAAAGCAAATGTTGATGTTCTTACATTAACTGCTACTCCTATTCCGCGAACGCTTCACATGTCGATGCTTGGAGTGCGAGATCTTTCTGTCATTGAAACTCCTCCAGAAAATCGTTTCCCAGTCCAAACGTATGTGGTTGAACATAGTGGAACGTTAGTGAGAGAAGCGATTGAGAGAGAACTTGCGCGTGGAGGCCAGGTTTACTTCCTATATAATCGCGTCGAGTCGATCGAGTATATGGCAGATCAAATCCAAACGCTCGTGCCAGAAGCAAGAGTAACGTTCGCACATGGGCAAATGGGTGAAAATGAGCTGGAATCCGTTATGATTGATTTTCTCGATGGAAACTATGACGTACTTGTAAGCACAACGATTATTGAAACGGGAGTAGATATCCCTAATGTGAACACGCTTATCGTTTATGACGGAGATAAGATGGGACTTTCACAGCTTTACCAACTAAGAGGACGTGTAGGGCGATCGAATCGAGTGGCTTACGCATACATCACGTATCAGCGTGACAGAGTCCTAACAGAAGTTGCAGAGAAAAGGTTGCAAGCGATTAAGGAATTTACTGAATTAGGTTCAGGATTTAAGATTGCGATGCGAGATCTATCCATCAGAGGAGCCGGAAATCTTCTTGGAGCTGAACAGCACGGCTTTATCGACTCGGTAGGTTTTGATTTGTATTCTCAAATGCTTAAAGATGCCATTGAAGAGCGAAAAGGAGAAAAGCCGAAAGAGCCTGAATTCACGGTCGAAATCGATGTTGAAGTCGATGCGTATATTCCAGGTACGTACATTAGTGACGAAAAGCAAAAGATCGATATGTATAAACGCTTCCGTTCAATCGAATCGTTAAAAGACATCATGGACCTTCAGGATGAGATGATGGATCGATTCGGTGATTTCCCTGAAGAAGTCGATTACTTGTTCCAAATCTCCCGACTAAAAGAAATGGCGAAAGAATTGAAGGTTGAAAAGATTAGTCGAAGTAAAAAAGATATCAAGCTTCTCTTCCATGAATCTGCACGCGATGCGATCGGGGGAGAAACGATATTTGAAGTGGCCAATGAATATGGAAATAAATTAGCCCTAGGTGCAGACGGCAATAAAGTCTCGATCACAGTTAAAGGAAGGGGTCTTGAAACTAAACCTCACCTTCAGCTCGTTGAACAAGTGCTAAAGAAAATTAAAAAAGCAATGAAGCAGCCGATGAATGCGAAATAAAGGCGATTTTGGGTGAACAACATAAATTTGACAGTTTTATGAATAGAACTCAATAGACGAAAAGATACTAATGGAAAGATATTGTAGATCAGCTAATCATCAATGGTTGAAGAAACTTACATTTCTAGAAAGCGAGGCAACTTAGATGAAAGCAACAGGTATCGTTCGTCGTATTGATGACTTAGGTCGTGTTGTCATACCAAAAGAAATTCGCAGAACCCTAAGAATAAGGGAAGGAGATCCATTAGAAATTTTTGTGGATCGTGAAGGAGAAGTTATTTTAAAGAAATACTCTCCGATTAGTGAGCTTGGTGATTTTGCAAGAGAATACGCTGAATCCCTGGCAGAGCACTCTGGGCATATTGCGTTGATCTCTGATCGAGACGTGTACATCGCTGCTGCAGGCGGTCCAAAGAAAGAGTACTTGAACAAGAGCATTGGGAGCACTGTAGAAAAGTCTATGAATGAACGTAAGTGTCTTTTGAATCCTGCTAGCGCAGAACTTATTGACAGTGTTCCCAATGACACTGGACACGTTATCGCTCCGATCATTGCGAATGGGGACCCGATCGGATCAGTTATTCTACTAGCGAAAGAAGCAGAGCAAGTCACAGAATTAGAACAAAAGCTCGCAGAAACTGCAGCTGGCTTTTTGGCCAGGCAGATGGAGCAATAGGACAAGCTATGGAGGCCGTGTTGCCTCCATTTTTTATTTGAAAAAGATGATCGTATGATATAATTCGTACATATTAAGAAGTTGTAAGCATGGCGGTGAATATGAATACAAGTAGTGTAAAAGGTTTTTGGCACGGCGCTTTTTTGTTAACTGCTGTAGCACTCTTTATGAAGGTGTTGAGCGTCGGGTATCGAATTCCTTATCAAAATATTGCAGGAGACATTGGCTTTTACGTCTACCAGCAAATTTATCCCTTTTATTCGATTACGATTATTCTAGCTACATATGGATTTCCGGTCATCGTGTCTAAGCTCGTGTCCGAGAAGGTAGCCAATAACGAGTATGAGAAAGCAGAAGAAATCTCTCGGTACAGCTATATTACACTCGTCGTGTTTGGAGGACTAGGGTTTATCTTTCTTTTCTATGGCGCGCCTTTACTAGCAGGATTAATGGGAGACAGTGACCTTACCGTTCCTCTTAAAGCGACTTCGTTTTCCTTTCTATTGATGCCGGGAATCGCATCGATTAGAGGCTATTTTCAAGGCAATGAAAATGTACTGCCGACAGCCTGGTCTCAAGTAACAGAGCAATCCGTCCGAGTAGCAGCCATTCTTGTGATCTCCATTACGTTAGTGATGAATGGTTATAACGCGTATGCTACTGGGACAGGTGCCGCTATAGGCTCTTTAATCGGAGGATTATCAGCGCTCTTCCTTCTTGTAGTACTTAGGCTAAAACAACCGAATAGAAAGTCGGTATCGATCAACATCCCTCAATTAGTCTACGTTGGCCGCAGACTCTTATCAGAAGGTACATTGATTTGTGTTAGCGTATTGATCATGGTCCTTTTTCAATTAATGGATGCATTAACGATCGTTCCCGCTTTAGGAGAATACGGGTTGAGTGCTTATCATGCAAAAGAAACAAAAGGAATATTCGATAGAGGACAGCCGCTGATTCAAGTAGGAACCGTTTTAGCAACATCACTTTCTTTATCAATCGTCCCTGTTATCGTAAAAGCTGTTTCTCAAGAAAACCTTCAGCTGATTAGGGAAAAAACAGGCCTTTCACTAAAAATCAGCTTCGTAACAGGTGCTTCTGCATCTGTTGGACTTGCACTTATCATGAGAGAAACAAACACGATGTTATTTACAGATGATTCGCTCTCGGTGACATTAAGCATTTTAACAGGTGCCATCTTATTCGGTGCGATTGCTATGACTGCAGCAGGCATTCTGCAGGGCCTCGGTCAAGAACGATTAGCTGCTAGGTATACGATCATTGGTGTGATGATAAAAGGGTTAGGGAATGTTGTTCTCGTTCCTGTGATCGGGATAAATGGTGCTGCATTATCAAGTGTATTAGGCTTTTTTGTAGTTGCCGCTTTAGCTACTAGAACGGTGCATGCTCAAGTTGGATTAGAGACATATGCGTTTCGCTTTTGGCGGTTCCTTTTTGCTCTTGCAGTGATGAGCGGTGCAGTAGGTTTGCTGTGTTTCATTATGCCTTCTAGTGACTCCCGACTACTTTCAAGCATTACTGCACTATCTGGGGCAACGATCGGAGTGATCGTTTTAAGTCTTACTGTTATCTGGATTCGAGTGTTTACAAAAGCAGAATTACTCCAGTTCCCAAAGGGAGAGAAGCTCATTTCTCTACAACAGAAATTCAGTAAAGGAGCCTAAAGGTATGAATAATAAAATTACAATCATAGGCACAGGTGCTGGTGATTTCGATCAGCTTTCGATTGGAAGCTACCGTACGTTACAATCAGCCGAAAGAGTCTACGCAAGAACGTTAGATCATCCAGTCATTCAGGAACTGATGAATGAAGGGTTAGAAATACATGGCTTCGATCATATATATGAAGGAAATGAATCCTTTGAAGAAACGTACCGTACGATAGTAGATAACCTGTGGGCTGAAGCTAAGAAGGGTTCACTCGTTTATGCAGTGCCTGGTCATCCGATGATGGCTGAAGCGACTGTACAATTATTATTGAATGAAAGTGTGGACCAAGGTATCGATGTAGAAGTTGCGGGAGGACAAAGCTTTCTTGATGCATTGTTCACTGCAGTGCGCATCGATCCGATCGAGGGATGCCAAATCCTTGATGCAACGCGTTTCACGCGAAATGAAGTACAGGTGAGGAATCATTTGATCTTTGTTCAAGTCTATGATCAATTTACAGCATCAAACGTGAAGTTAACCCTGATGGAATTGCTTCCTGATGACTACGAGGTAACTGTTCTGCAAGCTGCAGGTAGTAAAGAAGAGAAGGTGACCTCTGTTCCTTTGTTTGAACTCGATCGAACAGTGGAAGTGAATAATTTAACAGCCGTTTATGTACCGCCTGTGCAAGAAGAAGCACTGTTATATCGCGATTTTTCATGGTTAAGACAAGTCGTTGCAACATTACGTGGTCCTGAAGGATGCCCTTGGGATAAAAAGCAAACGCATGAGTCACTAAAGAAATACTTATTAGAAGAATCGTATGAAGTAATTGAAGCGATCGATTCTGGAGATGTCGATCATTTAGCTGAAGAATTAGGAGATGTACTGCTGCAAGTCATGCTGCATGCTCAAATCGGTGAAGATGAGGGAATGTTCTCAGTTGATGATGTTATTTATTATCTAAATGAAAAGCTTATCAGAAGACACCCTCACGTGTTTGGTGAAGAAAAAGCTCACACTGCAGAAGAAGTTGCAGGTCTTTGGAACAGCGTGAAGGCACAAGAAAAAGAATCGATGCCTTCAAAGTTAGATGGAATAACAAAAGGTCTGACAGGCTTAATGCGAGCTTCAGAACTTCAGAAGGCTGCAGCAAAAGTTGGATTTGACTGGGATGAAGCTGAACCGATTTGGGACAAGGTCAAAGAGGAGTTAGACGAGTTTCATGATGCGGTGACTCATCAAACGCACGAGTTGCGTGAAGAAGAACTTGGCGATTTGCTTTTTGCCATAGTAAACCTCGCACGATTTTATAAGATAGATCCTGAAGTAGCCGTTCATCGAACGAATCATAAATTTGAAAAACGATTTCAATACATTGAGAAGTGTGTAGAAGAGAATAACGAGAAGATTGAAGATTTAGCGCTAGAAGTGCTTGATCGTTATTGGGAAGAAGCCAAAACCAAAGGAATTAAATAAAGGGGAGATAACGATGAGATTAGATAAATTTCTAAAAGTATCTAGATTGATCAAACGTCGTTCGATCGCAAAAGAAATCTGTGACAAAGGCAGAATTGAAGTGAACGGAAACAAAGCGAAAGCTGGAACGAATGTAAAACCTGGAGACGAGCTTGTTATTTCGTTTGGACATAAAAAGGTAACTGCTCGAGTAGATGAATTGAAAGAGACGACAAAGAAAGACGAAGCAGGAAACATGTTCACGATTTTAAAAGAAGAAGCTGCAGGGGAATAAAAGGTCGAGAACGGCCTTTTTTTATTGTGAAAAAATGAGATTAATACTGTCATGATCAGAGTGATACAGCTTGTTCTAAAACATCTTTTCTACTCATAGTAATGTATCGAGAAGAGGGGGAGAGCGATGGATAATTACTATGAGTATGGCTCTTACGAAAATTCAGCGAGTACACCTGATCATGATCTTGTTATGAAAGCCCGTAAATCACTTGAGATCACGGGGGTTAAACATGTAGATAGTTTTGATAATGAGGAATTTCTTCTCGAAACTTCGATGGGATTTCTTGCGATTAGAGGACAGCACCTCAAGATGAAAAATCTCAATGTTGAGCAAGGGCGTGTTTCGATTGAAGGCAAGATTTTTGATCTCAGCTACCTGGATCACCATGAAGGGGATAAAGCTAAAGGGTTCTTTAGCAAGTTATTCAAATGACGCTTACCGTTCAATTCTATACAATGGTTGCCATGGTGGCTATGGGGGTGTGGCTGGGAATAGCCATGGATACCTATAGCCGTTTTCTTCATCCAAGGAAGAGTAAAAGTCTATGGCTTTATCTCAATGATGTGGTTTTTTGGTTGCTGCAAGGATTATTGACCTTTTATGTATTGTTTATAGTGAACGAAGGAACGTTGCGATTATATGTGTTTTTAGCGTTATTGTGTGGGTACGCAGCATACCGTGCATTATTTCAACAGCTATACCGCAATTCATTAGAACGAATGATTATTATAACGGTGAACGTCGCTAATGTCGTTAAGTCTTTATTTACGAATCTCGTCTATCGCCCAGTATTGTTTATATTGAAACTTCTATTGAGCTTATGTATGATGTTAATTAGTATGATTACAACCATTTTTTGGTTTATTATCAAGCTCTTTTGGGTACCGGTTAAGTGGAGTTTTTTGTTGTTATGGAAATTGATTCCTCGGTCAATTCGAGCTAGGCTAATAAAAACAGCAGGAATTGCCGATACAATAAAGAACTACATAAAAAACTGGTTAATGAAATTCAGAAAGTGAGGAGGGAAGAGCTTGGTTACTGCGAATAAGCGGAAGCCTAAAGTAACAGAGGTACACTCGGATTATCATAAGGAAAAACAGCTACAAGATAAAGTCAAAGAGCGTAGACGTAGAGGTCTTATTCGCCGCCTTATAGCATTCGCGGTACCTGCTTTAGTCCTAACTATTCTATTTATCTCCGTATTCACTTCACAAGCTGCAACGATCAAGGAAAAACAAATACAGCAAAAGCAGGCAGAAGAAGAATTAGTTAAACTCGAACAACAAGAAAAATATTTGAAGGAAGAGATTAAAAAACTCAATAATCTGGATTATATAGGTGAATTAGCAAGAAGAGATTATTCGATGTCAAAACCCGGCGAGACAATATTCAAGCTTCCTTCTTCATCAAATTGACACGTTGTTTTGGAAAGAGGTATAATTAAAATACGACTGATCTTTTAAAGATTTTAAGGAGGAGCTTTTTTTAAAATGGCAATCGAAGTAGGCAGCAAGCTACAGGGAAAGGTAACAGGTATTACTAATTTTGGCGCATTTGTTGAGCTGCCAGATGGAAAGACAGGTCTCGTTCACATCAGTGAAGTCGCAGACAATTATGTCAAAGATATCAATGATTTTCTATCAGTAGGTGACCAGGTTGAAGTTAAGGTAATTCAAGTTGAAAACGACGGTAAGATTGGATTATCGATCAAGAAGGCAAAAGATCGACCTGTATCAGAACGCCCACGTAGTAGTGGCAGACCTGGTGGAGGAAGACCCGGCGGCGGTGGTTTCAAAGGAAAGCCACGCGGTGGCGGACGCCCGCAGGTAGAATCGTTTGAGGATAAGATGAGTAAATTCCTTAAAGACAGCGAAGATCGCCTTTCAACCTTGAAAAAACAAACTGAGTCTAAACGAGGTGGGCGTGGAGCTCGACGCGGCTAGACCTTGTTGTCTACTAAATATATGTGTAACAACCTAAACAGACGTGCAAAGGCACGTCTGTTTTTTTATACAAAAGATATTTAAAAAACTAGTTGACACATACTTTCTAGGCATGTATTATATATCTTGTGCTTATAAAAGCCACAGATAATATGGCGGTGTAGCTCAGCTGGCTAGAGCGTACGGTTCATACCCGTGAGGTCGGGGGTTCGATCCCCTCCGCCGCTACCATCTTTATCTTTGGCCCGTTGGTCAAGCGGTTAAGACACCGCCCTTTCACGGCGGTAACACGGGTTCGAATCCCGTACGGGTCACCATTTTTATTCGAGGAAGATACGGTATCCTCACCCAAGGGTTCCCCTGCAGAGGTTATCTCAAGACGATAAATCAGCAGGACTAGCTAACGCGTCGGAATCCCGTACGGGTCACCATTTTCTAATTAATCAAACTAAAACTAATAAATATACCCTGCATTAAGAAATTAATGCAGGGTTTTTTGTGTTTTTTATCCTCTTTTCTCACTTCTTTTCGACGTTTTTATCCCCGTTAGTCTTTTCTATGAAAAAATCCAAATTAGTCTTTGTCCCACTTCATTTATTGTGGTTTGGGTGCATGGACGCTGCTTCCAAGTGTTTACAGATTTCTTCCTGTGTCTACATTTGATTGACAAGCTTCACACGAAGAAGTCGAGAACTTTTATTCGTTTCGGCTTCTTTTTTTGACAAAAAGTGAATATGCCCTGTGATTTAATGGATTACACAAACTCACTTGTAATGTTCGGAAATAAAATATGAATCATGAAAGCAGGTGTGGGAATGCAAAGCGAACTGGTTTTGGAACGATCGAGATCAAAGGTAGGTAAGTGGGTTCAAGGGTTAAAAGAAAAACTTGAACTATTATTGTTCCAAAGAGGTCTTTTATTGTTTGCAATCGGCTTTCTTCTTGGACGAGCAGTGATCCTTACGCAGGTTACACCATTTGCGCTTCCTTTTTTTGGAGCGGTATTCTTTTTGAAAAAAGAAAGAACGGTCATGATTATCATGGCTTTACTAGCTGGTGCCGTTTCAACCTCGAACCTCGAGAATACAGGTTTTATCATGATTGGAATCTTATTCTTCCTTCTCATCAATCGTTTTATCAAACTTTCATCGCTATCGCTTATAAAAACACTGCCTGTTTTAGTTTTCATAACGAGTATGGTAGGAAGGCTTATACTTAGCTTAATTATGGAAGGCACTCTCGCGAATACAAATTGGATATTGGCCGTTGTAGAAGGTGCTTTAGGAATGATCTTGACCATCATCTTCATCCAAAGCATTCCCGTTATTTCAGTTAAGAAAAGAACCCAGGCGTTAAAGAATGAAGAAATCATCAGTTTTATCATTCTTCTTGCTACGATGTTAACCGGTACGATCGGGTGGGTAGTATACGGGTTCTCGATTGAAAATATATTATCTCGCTATCTTGTATTGATATTTGCTTATGTGGGCGGCGCAGCCATTGGATCAACGGTTGGAGTTGTAACAGGTTTGATTCTTGCGCTCGCAAATGTCGCCAGCCTCTATCAAATGAGTATGCTAGCTTTTTCAGGGTTACTAGGTGGACTTCTGAAGGATGGAAGGAAAATAGGAGTTGGTTTGGGGCTCCTTATTGGAACACTATTAATTGCGCTTTACGGTAGTGGTCCGGAGCTGTTGTATCCTAATTTGATAGAGTCTGGCATCGCGGTACTTCTTTTCTTCTGTACCCCTTCTCGAATTACATCACAGTTATCTAAATACATTCCTGGCACCGTTGAGCATGCGAATGAACAACAACAATATCTTAGAAAAGTAAGGGATGTTACCGCTAGTAGGGTCGAACAGTTTTCAAGCTTGTTTCAAGCGTTGTCTACGAGTTTCTCTGACTCAGATACAGTGCCTGAAGAACAGTCGGAGCGAGAAGTAGACTACTTCTTAAGTCATGTAACTGAGAAAACGTGTCAGACATGTTTTAAGAAGGAGACGTGTTGGGCAAGGGATTTCGATACAACGTACTCTCACATGACGAACATCATGGAAGAGCTTGAACATACGACTGAGCTAAATAACCATAGTTTAAAACGTGATTTTGACCAACATTGCATTAAAGCCAATAAAGTAATCGATATTATTGGAAAAGAAATGAGTCATTATCAAGCGAATCGGATGCTGAAAAAACAAGTTCGTGAAAGCAGAAAAATAGTAGCAGATCAATTGCTAGGGGTCTCACAAGTGATGGGAGACTTTGCAAAAGAAATACAAAAAGAAAGAGATAACTTGCATCAACAAGAGGACCAAATCATAGATGCAATTCAAAGCATGGGTCTTGAGGTAGGGCAGGTTGAAATCTATAGTCTTGAGGAGGGTAATGTTGACATCGAAATGAAAATCCCAGCGTGTGGAGGGCGCGGTGAAGGAGAAAAAGTCATAGCTCCGATGCTTTCTGATATTTTAAAAGAAAATATTATCGTAAAAAAAGAAGTGTGTGCCGAACATGAACATCAAACGTGTCATCTTTATTTTGGATCTGCAAGAGAATTCCTTGTTGAAACCGGCGTTGCAAATGCTGCGAAAGGTGGTGCATGGATTTCTGGAGATAGCCATTCCACAATTGAGCTTGGAGCTGGAAAGTATGCGATCGCGATAAGCGATGGAATGGGGAATGGTGAGCGGGCACATAAAGAAAGCACAGAAACGATTCAGCTTCTCCAAAAAATTCTTCACTCTGGTATCGATGAAACGGTAGCGATTAAATCAGTTAACTCGGTACTATCTTTAAGAAATACGGATGAGATCTTTTCTACCCTTGACCTTGCAATGGTAGATTTGCAAGATGCTTCAGCGAAGTTTTTAAAGATCGGATCGATACCAAGCTTTATCAAACGTGGTGATCGAGTGATGATGGTGGAATCTGCAAATCTACCGATGGGAATTATTCCAGAGTTTGATGTGGAAGTCGTCAGTGAGCAACTGAAGGCGGGAGATCTTTTAATCATGATGAGCGATGGAATTTATGAGGGAGTCAAGAATATTGAAAACCCAGAGTTCTGGATGAAGCGTAAGATCAGAGAGCTAAACACGGATAAGCCTCAAGAAGTTGCCGACCTGATCATGGAAGAAGTGATCCGTACGGAATACGGTAGAATCGATGATGATATGACTGTCGTCGTAGCAAAGGTAAAGCGTAACATACCGAAGTGGTCTACAATCCCTATCTATTCAGCACCTTCTTTCAGAAAGAAGAAAGCACAGTGATGAGGTGATCACTGATGTATAAACTTCCCTCCTAAAGGCGATGCTTGTAACAGCAAAAGGAGGGAGTAGGACGAGATGAAAAAAGGAACGCTGAGACAGATTTTGTTGATCACGGACGGATGCTCCAATCAGGGAGAAGATCCGGTAGCGATGGCTGCGCTTGCAAGAGAATACGGTATGACAGTCAATGTTATTGGAGTGCTCGATGAGAATGAGCGGACAAACGGAGGCTTAAAGGAGATCGAGAACATCGCTTTATCAGGCGGGGGTATTCACCAGTTGGTTTATGCGCGCCAACTATCGCACACTGTACAGATGGTTACTAGAAAAGCAATGACACAGACGATTCAAGGCTTTATTCATAAAGAGTTACAAACGATTTTAGGTAGTGATAAAGAGATAGAAGATTTGCCGCCTGAAAAAAGGGGTCAGGTGGTAGAGGTAGTGGATGATTTGGGGGAAACGATGGACTTAGAAGTGTTGATTCTAATCGACACAAGCGCTAGTATGCAGCATAAACTGCCTACGGTCGAAGATGCCTTGCTCGATCTTTCTATTAGTCTCCATTCGAGAATTGGTCAAAATGAATATACCCTGTATGCATTTCCAGGTCGGAAGAAACAAGTCGAACAGCTAATGGATTGGACGCCACAAATGAAAGACATTCATAAGGTCTTCCCGAAACTATCATCTGGAGGCGTAACGCCGACGGGGCCTGCATTGAAAGAAGCGATCGATGCATATCAGAAAAAGCGCTCAAAGAGAGGACTGCTAGAAGATGACGGATACATCGAAGAGTCAGGCAGTTAATGTTTCTTATGGAACAACGATAAGAGGCAAGTGGAACAAAGAGAGTTACCAAATTGAAAAAAAACTCGGCAGCGGAGCGCTCGGTACAGTCTATCTAGCAAACTCTCGAAAAGGCCATGTAGCTGTTAAAGTGGGTAATGATACCATGTCGATTTCTTCTGAGGTGAACGTTCTTAAACAGTTATCGCAGGTCCAGGGATCCGTTCTTGGGCCGTTTTTCTATGAGATGGACGATTGGGAAGTGGGTGGAAAGCGATATCCTTTTTACGTGATGGAGTACATTCACGGAGAGCCGCTTTTCTCGTTTATACAGCGGAGAGGAAAAGAGTGGCTCGGAATCCTCATGTTACAGCTGCTTAGGGACTTGTCCGTGTTACACAGAGAAGGCTGGGTGTTTGGGGATCTAAAACCAGATAATCTTCTAGTAGAAGGAGCACCTCCAAAGATGAGGTGGTTAGATGTTGGAGGAACGACAGTGATCGGTAGGTCCGTAAAAGAGTTCACGGAATTCTTTGATCGTGGGTATTGGGGATTAGGCTCGAGAGTAGCAGAGCCTTCTTACGATCTGTTTGCAACAGCGATGGTCGTAATAAATGCTGCATACCCAAAGCGCTTTGAACGTCCTAAGGAGAATGCAGAGGCATACTTAATGAGTAAGGTCGATGCATCCTCTATTCTCAAACCATACAAATCGATTCTTAGAAAAGCGTTAAAAGGCAAGTATCAAAATGCGTTAGAGATGAGGAACGAACTTTTTACACTCCTGCAGGATGATAAACCTAAGGCGGCACCAAAGGTTAAAGCAACTTCAAGGGTGACCGCAAGAAAACGAACGGTTAAAGCGAAGAATAAAAGGATCAGGTGGGTAGAAACGGTGCTGTTGTTTGCTTTTATTCTAACTCTCTATACTTTATACTTAGTTGGGTATGGGTTCTAAACACAAGGAAGTAGAGAATAGACTAATTTACTCTGTAAATACCCAGCAAGAAAGGAAGACGTGATTTTGCAGCAGGATGTTGACCGATTTATCCAAAAGCATGACTTACTACATGAAGGTGATGTTGTTGTTGCAGGCGTTTCTGGAGGTCCTGACTCTGTAGCACTTCTTCATTATCTAAATAAGTTAGGACTTAAGCTCATCGCGGCTCATGTCGATCATAAGCTACGAGGCACTGAATCCGCTGAAGACCTTTCTTTTGTAAAACGTATGTGCGAAAGAGAGGGGATACAATTTGAGTCAGCTTCCATCGATGTGGAGAAATATAAAAAGGAAAAGGGTGTTTCTACCCAGGTCGCTGCAAGAGAGTGCCGTTATGACTTTTTCCATCAAGTGATGAATAAATACAATGCAACAAGTTTAGCGCTCGCGCATCACGGGGATGATCAAATCGAGACGATGTTGATGAGGCAAGTGCACGGAAGTATTTCTGGGCTTTCAGGCATCGCAGTCAAACGGAAATTTGCTAGTGGTCTTCTTATTCGTCCTTTATTAGGGGTGACAAAAGAGCAGATTCTTTCGTACTGTGAAGAACATTCACTTCCATTTCGTATTGATCCTTCGAATGAGAGCGACAATTACATGAGAAATCGGTTTAGAAAGCAAGTTCTCCCATTTCTAAAGGAAGAAAACCCAAACGTCCACGTGAGATATCAACTTTATAGCGAACGTATGCAGAGCGATGAAGACTATTTGATGGAGCTTGCAGGCAGCCGTTTGGACGAAGTAATCATCGATCAAAATGACAAAATTGTGAAGATCGATAACAAGTCCTATCATTACTTGCCTATTCCTTTACAAAGAAGAGTGATTCATCTAATATTAAACTATCTTTACAAAAGCAATGCTCCTTTTTCTTCTATACATATTGAGGATTTGCGGTCTTTGCTCGATTCTGAGCATCCTTCAGCTTCCCTTGATTTGCCATTGGAATTAAGGGCAGTAAAATCCTATGACACCTGTTGTTTTACATTTGAAACCTTTAGGGAAGTAGAGTCGTATACAAAGCAGTTGGATAGTCCTGGTTCGGTTGAAACACCTCTAGGGACTATTACAGCTACATTAGTGGATGAGCTACCTCTAAATTTATCAGGCGAGGATTTAATCATTGAGAGTACTATGTTCCCAGTCACCGTACGTTCAAGAAGAGCGGGTGATCGAATTCAGCCAAAAGGCATGATTGGAACGAAAAAGGTAAAGGATATTTTTATTGACCGTAAAATAAACCGTTCAGAGCGTGATAGTTGGCCCATCGTGGAAAGTTCAGATGGAACGATTATCTGGGTAGCAGGACTGACCCGTTCTGAAAAAGTTACACTACCTGCAAAAAGGAAAAAGCTCGTGCATCTGCACTACGAAAAAAATTATCTACATAGGCTGGGAGGACAGGATCACAGATGCTAAATGAAATACAAGAAACATTGATCAGTGAGGAAGAAATACAAGAGAAATGCCGCGAGCTGGGTAAACAGCTTTCAGATGAGTACGAAGATCGTTTTCCACTAGTAATTGGTGTGCTAAAAGGTGCGCTGCCTTTTATGGGAGATCTAACGAAGCGTATTACGTGCCATCTTGAAATGGACTTTATGGATGTCTCAAGCTACGGCAATTCAACTGTATCTTCAGGAGAAGTTAAGATTATTAAGGATCTTGATACTTCGGTAGAAGGACGAGACGTACTGATTCTCGAAGATATTATCGACAGTGGTTTGACTTTGAGCTACCTAGTTGACCTGCTGAAATATCGAAAAGCTAAATCGATTAAAATCGTAACGCTGTTGGATAAGCCAACAGGCAGAAAGGTCGATCTTAAACCAGATGTTGCCGGATTCATCGTACCAGATGAATTTGTAGTAGGGTACGGCCTAGACTTCGCTGAAAGGTATCGAAACCTTCCGTTCATCGGTATTCTTAAACCCGAAATGTATCAAGGTTGATTTGTTGTAGTTCAATGTGCCAATATGGTAAGATAATCTATGGTTTCCTGTTCGTGGGAGGAGGTAAGGAATGAATCGTATCTTCCGAAATACAATATTTTATTTATTGATTTTCCTCGTCGTAGTAGGTGTTGTTAGCTTTTTTAACGGATCCACCAACGAAACGAATGTTTTAAATTACGGCGAATTTCAATCGAAACTTAGTAATGGTGAAATTCAAGAATTAACGATACAACCTGAACGTGGCGTTTACACTGTTCAAGGTACACTAACTGGTGAGACTGAAGAAGGTGAAGAAAACACCTTTGTAACGAACGTACCAGATTCTGAGAATGCAGTGGAGAACATCTTATCTGCTGCAGGTGAAAACACGGATGTTACTGTTGAAAAGGCTCCGGAGCAAAGCGGCTGGATCACTTTCTTCACATCCATCATTCCATTTGTAATCATCTTTATTCTATTCTTCTTCTTACTTAACCAAGCTCAAGGCGGCGGTGGCCGTGTCATGAACTTTGGTAAGAGTAAAGCAAAGCTTTATAGTGAAGAAAAGAAGAAAGTAACATTTAAAGACGTAGCAGGAGCTGACGAAGAGAAACAAGAGCTTGTTGAGGTCGTAGAATTCCTTAAAGACCCTCGTAAGTTCGCAGCAGTTGGAGCTAGAATTCCAAAAGGTGTTCTTCTCGTTGGACCTCCAGGTACTGGTAAAACGTTGCTTGCACGTGCAGTAGCAGGTGAAGCAGGAGTGCCGTTCTTCTCGATCTCTGGTTCAGATTTCGTTGAGATGTTCGTAGGTGTCGGTGCATCACGTGTACGTGACCTATTCGAGAATGCAAAGAAGAATGCTCCTTGTATCATCTTCATCGATGAAATCGATGCTGTAGGTCGTCAGCGTGGTGCAGGTCTAGGTGGCGGACACGATGAGCGTGAACAAACACTTAACCAGCTACTAGTAGAAATGGATGGCTTCAGTGCAAACGAAGGAATCATCATCGTTGCAGCTACGAACCGTCCTGATATTCTTGACCCGGCGTTACTACGTCCTGGACGTTTTGACCGTCAAATTCCGGTTAACCGTCCCGATGTTAATGGTCGTGAACAAATCCTTGGGGTACATGCCCGTAATAAGCCTCTAAGCGATGAGATCGACCTTAAGACAATTGCGATGCGTACACCTGGTTTCTCTGGTGCAGACCTAGAGAACTTGCTGAACGAAGCTGCACTTGTTGCCGCTCGTCATGACAAAAAGAAAATCGACATGAATGACATCGATGAAGCTACTGACCGTGTCATTGCTGGTCCAGCTAAGAAGAGTCGTGTCATCTCTGAGAAAGAAAAGAACATCGTTGCATACCACGAAGCTGGCCATACCATTATTGGTACCGAGCTCGATAATGCAGACATCGTTCATAAAGTAACAATCGTACCACGTGGCCAGGCTGGTGGTTATGCCGTAACGCTTCCTAAAGAAGATCGTTATCTCATGACGAAGCCTGAGCTAGAAGATAAGATCATCGGCCTACTTGGCGGTCGTGTAGCAGAGGAAATTACTTTCGGTGAAGCAAGTACCGGAGCAAGTAATGACTTCCAACGCGCAACGGCTATCGCTCGTAGTATGGTGACGGAATACGGAATGAGCGAAAAACTTGGACCGATGCAATTTGGTTCAAGCCAGGGCGGAAATGTCTTCCTTGGTCGTGATATCCAGAACGATCCTAACTACAGTGATTCGATCGCACATGAAATCGATCTTGAGATTCAGAAGATCATCAAAGACGCTTATGATCGCTGTCGTCAGATTCTTACTGACAACCAGGATAAGCTTAATCTAGTGGCAGAAACGCTTAAAGAAGTTGAAACGCTAGATGCAGAACAGATTCGCTCTCTTGTTGAAGACGGAAAATTACCTGAAGGTCATCATGCTACAAGTTCAGACGATGACGTGAAAGTAAACATTTCTAAAAAAGAAGAGAAAGATTCTGAAGAAGAAGATTCAGAGTAAGTCATAAAAGCAGGATGTCGTTCAGGCATCCTGCTTTATTTTATGCGTTAAACCTGGTAAGCGCTTTCCA
Source organism: Anaerobacillus sp. ABR4_321 (assembly GCF_056158505.1). Classification (NCBI taxonomy): domain Bacteria; kingdom Bacillati; phylum Bacillota; class Bacilli; order Caryophanales; family Bacillaceae; genus Anaerobacillus; species Anaerobacillus sp. ABR4_321. Next base: position 582,672 of record NZ_JBSWTK010000001.1, on the reverse strand, counting down.
AAAAGTGCTTCGTGTTTACGGTCAATCTGTGGTATAACTATAGAGAGCATGACCAAAGCTAAATATTTAAATAAGGTGATAATATGATACTTGTGCTTGATGTAGGAAACACGAACATCGTTCTCGGTGTATACGAAGGTGATGAACTAACGCATCATTGGAGAATCGGAACGAGCAAAAAGCAAACGGAAGACGAATATGCAATGGTCATTAAGGGGCTATTCTCTCATGAGGATCTAACTTTTGATGATATAGAAGGGATCATTATCTCTTCAGTCGTACCTCCAATAATGTTCGCTCTGGAACGAATGTGCCAGAAGTATTTTCATCATAAACCATTAGTTATTGGGCCTGGGATTAAAACAGGGTTGAACATAAAATATGATAATCCAAAAGAAGTTGGTGCAGATCGTATTGTAAATGCGGTAGCTGGGATTCATCAATATGGATCACCCCTGATCATCGTTGATTTCGGAACGGCGACTACGTATTGCTACATCAACGAAAATAAACAATACGTTGGTGGTGCCATCGCGCCGGGTATTAACATTTCTACTGAAGCATTATATATGCATGCAGCAAAGCTTCCTCGTATCGAGATTGCAAAACCAGACCACATCGTCGGAAAGAATACCGTTAGTGCAATGCAAAGCGGTACACTTTATGGATATGTAGGTCAGGTAGAGGGGATCGTATCGAGAATGAAGAAACATGCGACGAAAGAGCCGACTGTTATCGCAACTGGAGGTCTTGCATCGCTGATTGCTGAAGAGTGTGACCTAATAGATGTGGTAGATCCGTTTTTAACGTTAAACGGTTTACATCTAATCTATAATAAGAATAAAGAAGAATTAAACGCATACCGCTAAGGGATGCGTTTTTCAATTGCTTTCCTTTGTAAAAGGCACATAAGATAGCATAGATGGTACTAAGCAAGGGGACTTTAAATAAAATAGTGAAGAGCACGCAGGTTTCCATAATGGAAGTTCTGATTAAAATCATGTATGTTGTAAGTGGGCATATGCTCATTTGAAAGGAGATTCAAACGAAATGAATGATTATTTAATTAAAGCACTAGCGTTCGATGGGAATGTTAGAGCTTATGCGATATCAAGTACAGAAATGGTTGCAGAAGCACAGAGGCGTCATACAACATGGCCAACTGCATCTGCTGCAATGGGGCGCGCAATGACCGCTTCAACGATGATGGCTTCCTCATTAAAAGGAAAAGAAAAAATCACTGTTAAAATAGAAGGTGGCGGACCGATCGGCGCAATTATCGTCGATGCTAATGCACAGGGAAACACGCGTGCATACGTGAGCAATCCTCATGTGCACTTTGATTTAAACGAGCACGGCAAATTGGACGTAGCAAGTGCAGTCGGTCGTGACGGTTTCCTATCAGTCGTTAAGGATATTGGTATGCGCGATAAGTTTACTGGTCAAGTTCCAATCGTATCTGGTGAACTTGGAGAAGACTTCACGTACTATCTTGTCACATCAGAGCAAGTTCCTTCTTCTGTTGGTGTTGGCGTATTGGTGAATCCTGATAATTCAATCCTTGCAGCTGGAGGCTTTATGATTCAACTTCTGCCTGATGCTGCAGAAGAAACGATCAAATTCATCGAGAAGCGCATTCAAAACATTCCTCCTATCTCAAAATTAATTGAGAAGGGTTATACACCTGAAGAAATCCTCGCGGAACTGTTAGGTGAAGATAATATAAAAATTTTAGATAAAATGCCTGTCTCATTCGAATGCAGTTGTTCGAAAGAACGTTTTGCGAATGGAATTATAGGGCTTGGTAAAGAAGAGATCAATAAAATGATCGAAGACGATGGCGAAGCAGAAACGGTTTGTCATTTCTGTAACGCTCACTATCACTTTTCTAAGGAAGAGCTAGAAGAATTATCTGCAGAAAGTAAGGTTTAAGGGTTTTGGATTGACGCTTTTTCCCCTTGATGCTATCTTTAAGGAAATTATTCCTATAAAATCACTTGGGATTGGGAGGCGAAAGAGATGAGAGTTGCAAATTCAATTACAGAATTAATCGGTCAAACTCCAATCGTTAAGCTAAACCGTCTAACTGGAGAAGATCATGCAGATGTATACTTGAAGCTAGAATTTATGAACCCGGGAAGCAGTGTCAAAGATCGAATCGCATTAGCTATGCTTGAAGCTGGCGAAGAGAAAGGTGAACTTAAACCAGGTGACACGTTTGTAGAACCTACAAGTGGAAATACTGGTATCGGTCTTGCTATGGTAGCTGCAGCAAAAGGGTATCAAGCCGTTCTTGTTATGCCTGATACAATGAGTATGGAACGCCGAAATCTTTTAAAAGCTTATGGCGCAAAACTCGTATTGACCCCTGGGTCTGAAGGAATGGGCGGCGCGATTCGTAAAGCTGAAGAACTGTCTAAAGAACATGGCTACTTTATGCCTCAGCAGTTCCAAAACGTAGCGAATCCAGAAATACACCGTCGTACGACAGGTAAAGAAATTGTAGACCAATTTGATGATCTCGATGCTTTCATAGCAGGTATTGGAACTGGCGGGACAATTACTGGTGCTGGAGAGGTGTTAAAGAAACACTTCCCTTCAATTAAGTTATACGCAGTTGAACCGACGGATTCACCGATTTTATCAGGAGGTAAGCCTGGTCCGCATAAAATTCAAGGAATTGGAGCTGGGTTCGTACCATCGATCCTAGACACGAATATTTACGATGAAGTGATTCAAGTGGAGAATGAGCAAGCGTTCGAATGGGCAAGAAAGGCTGCAAGAGAAGAAGGTGTTCTTGGAGGCATCTCTTCAGGTGCTGCAATATACGCTGCACTTGAAGTTGCTAAAAAGCTAGGGAAAGGTAAGAAAGTACTCGCAGTTATTCCAAGTAACGGTGAGCGCTACTTAAGCACCCCGCTTTTTCAATTCGATGATGAATAACAGTCAATAACAGGCAGTCCTTTTCGGGCTGCTTTTTTCTATAAAAAATTTTCATGAGAGGGATCGTGTGCGGTTATCCTACTGAATAGATGGAGAACAACTCTATACAAAAAGGATGAAGGATTTTTCGTCTTCATGTAAAATAGAGGCATAATCCGAAGGAAGTGTTGATACTTCCGAATAGGGGTGTAACGATAGTGGCGCAACACCAAGAAAAAACAACCCGCATTCCAATATTTGAAACGCTACATTTATCAGGAGATAAATGGTTTTCAAAATATAAACGGTTTGTATCCGACCTTTCTGAACACACCCTTTTAGATAGCACAAGAGGAGGCCGCTACAGCATGTTCGGCATCCTGCCGATGGCTAGTCTAGAAGGTAAGGAACGTACCCTTTCAATAACTGAGAATGGTATAACAAGAAAGCTTGAAGGGAACTTGCTCGATTTAATGCGAGATTACATGCAACAACATGTAGCGGAAACAGATGATCGGCTCCCAGACTTTCAGGGGGGAGCGATGGGCTTCTTAAGTTACGATATTGCCCGTCAGATTGAAGAACTCCCACATCATGCTGAAGACGATTTAGGACTGCCTGAATTATCGTTTATTGTCTATGAAGATGTTGGAGTTTATGATCATGAAGAGCAAGTGCTGTGGTTTATTTCTCAAGTAGAAGAAAGCAAGTCAGAAATTGCTCGTGCCCGATTGAAGCAGTACAAGAATGAATGGCTCGAGGCTAGTGTGACTACAACGCATCATTCAATTAGTACAACGAAAGAAGATGAACGTCACTTCTCAATGGATGAGGACTCATTTGGGTCAGCAGTTAAAAAAGTGCAAGAATATATCTCAAGTGGAGACGTATTTCAAGTGAATCTTTCTCTTAGAGAAACGAGGACGCTGCATGCAGAGCCCCTTCATGTATATGAAACGTTAAGAACGTTGAATCCTTCACCTTACATGTCGTTCATTCACTCAGAGCGATTCGATCTTGTAAGTGCATCACCAGAGCTTTTGGTAAAGAAGAAAGGCAGCGAGCTCAGTACTCGACCAATAGCTGGCACACGATCACGTGGTAAAAATGATGCACAAGATCAACAGCTCGCTAGAACGCTGATCGAAAATGAAAAGGAACGTGCAGAGCACGTTATGCTTGTAGACTTAGAGCGTAACGATCTTGGCAGAGTATGCCGATACGGATCCGTAGAAGTAGACGAGTTCATGGTGATCGAAAAGTATTCTCATGTTCAGCATATTGTTTCGAATGTCCGAGGAGTTTGCGCTCCTGAATACGATGCTTTCGATGCGATCAAAGCGACGTTTCCCGGAGGCACGATCACAGGTGCTCCAAAGATCAGGACGATGGAAATAATCGAGGAACTTGAGCCTGTTCGCCGTGGCATATACACTGGGTCTATCGGATGGATAGGATTTAATGGCGATATGGAATTAAACATCGCCATCCGGACGATGGTGATCAAAGATGGTTTTGCCCACGTCCAAGCTGGTGCTGGAATCGTAATCGATTCCGATCCAGAAGCAGAGTATAAGGAATCGTTAAAGAAAGCTAGAGCCCTTTGGAAAGCCAAAGAGTTGAGTGAAGAGCCTAGAAGAGTTGAGCAGAGGAGGAATAAAGTATGATATTAATGATTGATAACTACGATTCATTTACGTATAACTTAGTACAGTACCTTGGTGAGATGGGGGAGGAGCTTGTCGTTAAGAGGAACGATGAGGTCACAATCGACGAAATTGAAAGCATGAACCCTTCATTCCTCATGATTTCCCCTGGACCGTGCAGTCCAAATGAAGCTGGGATCAGCATGGATGCTGTTAGGCATTTTGCTGGCAAGATTCCGATCTTTGGCGTTTGTCTTGGCCATCAATCAATCGCGCAAGTATTCGGTGGAGATGTTGTGAAAGCTGAGCGGTTGATGCACGGTAAGACATCTGAAATGCATCACGATGGAAGAAGTGTTTTTAAAGGAATGGAGAATCCATTCACCGCTACTAGGTACCACTCTTTAATCGTGAAGAAAGAGACACTTCCTGAATGCTTTGAGGTAAGTGCTTGGACAGAAGAAGGAGAAATTATGGCTATTCGCCATAAGGAGCTTGCAGTAGAAGGGGTTCAATTTCATCCTGAGTCTATTATGACAGCAGTAGGCAAAACGCTTTTAAAAAACTTTATCGATACACATAAAAACGAGCTATGTATATAAACGTAAATGGCGAACTGATGCGTGAAGAGGATGCTGTGATATCGGCATACGACCATGGTTTTTTATATGGATTAGGCGTATTTGAAACATTCCGCACCTATGACGGTCACCCCTTTTTGTTCAACGATCACATCGATCGCCTGCAAGCGTCATTAGAAGAGTTGCAGATTGAGCTTGAAACGAATTCAGATGATTTGCTGCATGAGGTGAAGCGAACCCTTGTAGCAAACAATATGAGAGATGGTTACATTCGTCTTAATGTTTCAGCAGGTGCAGGGAATATAGGGTTGCAGACTGAACCTTATCAATCACCTACACGAATCATCTATGTTAAGTCGCTTGGTGCTCCTGTTCGAAATGAAAAGGACGGGACACTTTTATCATTAAGAAGAAACACACCCGAAGGAAACTATAGATTAAAGTCACATCATTATCTGAATAACATACTCGCCAAAAGAGAGATTGGAAATGATCCAAAAACTGAAGGGATTTTTTTAACAGAAGAAGGTTATGTAGCAGAAGGGATCGTTTCAAACTTATTCTGGGTAAAAGGAGATACCCTTTTTACTCCCTCTTTAGGGACAGGCATTCTTAACGGGATCACTCGTCAATATGTGATCCGTACTGCAGAAAAGCTACGTATCTCTGTTGAAGAAGGGTACTATAAGAAAGAGTGCTTACTCGACGCGGATGAAGTATTCGTAACGAACTCTATTCAGGAAATTGTCCCATTGCGAAGCGTAGATCGTGTCTCTATGCCAGGTAAAAATGGTACTGTTACCAGCAAGCTTATCCTGCACTATGAGAAAGACCGCACTTCGTTATTCAGCAGCAAAGATGTAACGAGATGATTTTATGCAATAAAAAGGAGTGAGCTTGGTGGCTACGGTAATCAAAAAGCAAACAAACCACCCGATGATAATGGAGTGGCGGGACAAAGTAATCGACTGGAACAAGAAAACCTGGGTCATGGGGATATTGAATGCAACCCCTGATTCATTTTCTGATGGGGGGAAGTATGATACGCGTGACAGAGCGGTGGAACATGCTGTGCAGCTTGTGCAGGAAGGTGCTGACATCATCGATATCGGTGGTGAGTCTACACGGCCTGGAGCTGTTCCTGTTTCTCTCGAAGAAGAACTTGAGCGGGTTATCCCTGTGATCAAAGCAGTACGTGCAGCAGTTGACGTTCCGATCTCAATCGATACGTACAAAGCGGAAGTAGCTGATCAGGCCGTATTAGCAGGAGCGGATATCATCAACGATGTTTGGGGTGCAAAAGCTGACCCGCTGATGGGACAAGTTGCTGCAAAGCATGAGGTGCCTATTATCTTAATGCATAATCGCCTAGGTACAAACTATGATGATATTATGGAAGATATCAAAGTGGATATCGAGGAAAGTATCGCCATTGTAAAACGTGCAGGCGTACTTGATCGTAACATCATCTTAGATCCAGGCATCGGCTTCGCAAAAACATATGAACAAAACCTCGAGGTTATGCGCAGGTTGGACGAGTTCTCAGCATTAGGATATCCCGTATTATTAGGAACTTCTAGAAAGTCACTTATAGCAAAAACATTGAACACACAAGCGAATGATCGTGTAGAAGGTACGGGAGCAACAGTGTGCCTCGGCATTGAGCGTGGGTGTCAAATCGTTCGCGTTCATGATGTGAAACCGATCGTTCGAATGGCAAAAATGATGGACGCAATGCTAAAACAAGATATCATCACTAACTAGGAGCGTGGTTGGATGGATAAGATTCACCTGAACGGAATGGAGTTTTATGGTTACCATGGTGTTTTCCCTGAAGAAAACAAGTTAGGTCAACGATTCTATGTAGATCTTGTATTGGAAGCGGACCTCTCTAAAGCGAGTGCGTCCGATGATCTTAACTATACGGTGAATTACGCAGATGCGTACAATACCATTAAAGAAATCGTTGAGGGCGAGCCTAGAAAGTTAGTCGAAACAATCGCAGAAGAAATTCCAAAAGCAATGTTCGAAGCGTTTGAAATTGTGAAGGTCTGTACAGTGAAGGTAATTAAACCGGATCCTCCTATCAATGGACACTATGATTCAGTTGCGATCGAGATGAAGAGGGAACGTAATGAATAGCGTATATGTTGGGATTGGTTCCAATATTGGAGACCGCGAAAATTATATAAAGACTGCGCTTGAGAGAATTGAAGAGTATCCAGATATCACTGTTGCAGACGTCTCGTCGCTATACGAAACTGAGCCTGTAGGAGTAACGGAACAAGCTGCATTTTTAAATATGGTCGCACTTCTACAAACAGATATGAACGCTTTTCAAGTACTTGAAATCCTACAGGGAATCGAACAAACTTTGGGTAGAGAAAGGGATATACGTTGGGGGCCGAGAACGATAGACCTTGACATATTACTTTATAATCACGAAAACATTGTAGCTGAAGGCCTTGTTATTCCACATCCACGACTTATTCAAAGAGGATTTGTTATCATCCCATTACATGAACTAAATCCTGAAGCAGTCATACCTACTACGAATAAACGAATAGAGTCGTATATTGATCATATAGAAGACAAAGAAGGTGTACGTCTATGGAAGCAGAGATCTACGGGAGGCGTATTCGAGCTTTTCGAAAGCTGAAAGGTTTTACTCAAGAAAGATTAGCAAGAGACTTAGGTGTCTCAGTGTCCGTCCTTGGAGAGATAGAGCGGGGAAACAGGGCGCCATCATATGACTTTTTGCTACTTGTCGCGAAACAACTTAATGTTTCTCTTGAAGAACTATTCCCAATAGACCAGTTAAGGAAATAAATGAAGACACATTGAAATTATAAATCTGTAGTTTGACTTTCTAACTACCATTTTTTATACTACACCTATGATTAAACCAACTGCCAGGATCGTTGACTGGCAGTTTTCTTCTTATAATGAGCGACACACCCGGCGCATTTGTCAATGAAAACCATGCCGTGAATACTTGCTATTCATGCTGCTTTCAGATAAAGTTATAGCGGGATAAACCTAGATTTGACAGGAGTGATAGTGATGAGTCAGGAGCTAGAACTAAATGATCTTCTTCGTGTAAGAAGAGAAAAGCTCGATACACTTAAAAGTAACAACATAGATCCGTTCGGTCATCGTTTTGATCGTACTCATACAGCAACACAAATGGTTGAGGAGTTTGATTCCTTCTCAAAGGAAGAGCTTGCCGAAACAGAGAAGACGGTTTCTCTTGCAGGTAGAATCATGACGAAGCGTGGAAAAGGAAAAGCTGGATTTGCACATATGCAGGACCTTACAGGTCAGATCCAAATGTATATTCGTAAAGATACTGTTGGCGAAGAGCAGTATGACTTATTCGACTCGATGGACATTGGAGACATTGTCGGAGTTACGGGAGTAGCTTTTAAAACGAAAGTAGGAGAGCTTTCTATTAAAGTAAGCGATCTTCACTTGTTATCTAAGTCCCTTCGTCCACTACCAGATAAGTTCCATGGTCTTAAAGATGTTGAACAACGTTATCGCCAACGTTACTTGGATCTCATCATGAGCCCGGAATCGAAAGAAACGTTCATCTCTCGAAGCCGCATCATTCAATCCATGCGACGTTATTTAGATGACCAAGGCTTTCTTGAAGTAGAAACACCGATGATGCATTCTATTCCAGGTGGAGCTTCAGCCCGTCCATTCGTTACTCATCACAATGCTCTTGATATGGAGCTTTATATGCGTATTGCGATTGAACTTCATCTAAAACGCCTTATTGTCGGTGGACTTGAAAAAGTATACGAAGTAGGTCGCGTATTTAGAAATGAAGGTGTATCTACACGTCATAATCCAGAATTCACAATGCTTGAACTTTATGAAGCATACGCTGACTATAAAGATGTGATGTCTCTAACAGAGAATTTAATCGCTCATATCGCAAAAGATGTGACTGGTTCAACTACGATTACGTATGGTGACCAAGAAATCAACTTAGAGCCTGAATGGAAGAGACTTCATATGGTAGATGCGGTAAAAGAAGCGACTGGAGTAGACTTCTGGAAGGAAATGACTGATGAAGAAGCTCGTGCTCTTGCGAAAGAACATGGCGTCGAAGTCAAAGAGACAATGGAATTCGGACACGTTGTTAATGAATTCTTTGAACAAAAAGTTGAAGAAACATTGATACAACCAACGTTTGTATATGGACATCCAGTTGCCATATCTCCATTGGCTAAAAAGAATCCAGAGGACCCTCGCTTTACGGATCGCTTTGAACTATTCATCGTAGCTCGCGAGCACGCAAATGCATTTACCGAGCTTAATGACCCGATCGATCAAAGAGAGCGATTCGAAGCTCAACTTGTTGAGCGTGAACAAGGTAACGATGAAGCTCACATGATGGATCATGATTTCATTGAAGCATTAGAATATGGTCTTCCTCCAACAGGTGGACTTGGAATCGGTATTGATCGCCTCGTTATGCTATTAACGAATTCTCCATCTATCCGCGACGTACTGCTATTCCCACAAATGAGAAATACGGAACGATAGAAAAGAAGCCTTCGGGCTTCTTTTTATTATTTTTTACGAAAAACCATTGCGCTACTTTGGAGTACATGGTATATTAATACTCGCCGTTAAAAACACGGCAACACACGAAATAAAAAAACAAAAAAGATGTTGACTTCGGACAAGTTAATGTGTTACATTAATAAAGTCGCTGAAAACGACATTGAAAGAAACAAATCGATCTTTGAAAACTGAACGAAACGCCATGCAAGATATTGTTTCTACGGAAACAAACATTGTTTTAAAGCTAGATTAAACTTTTCTATCGGAGAGTTTGATCCTGGCTCAGGACGAACGCTGGCGGCGTGCCTAATACATGCAAGTCGAGCGGAGAAATGGGAGCTTGCTCCCATTTCTCAGCGGCGGACGGGTGAGTAACACGTGGGCAACCTGCCCTACAGACTGGGATAACTCCGGGAAACCGGAGCTAATACCGGGTAATACATAGCATCGCATGATGCAACGTTGAAAGTTGGCCTTTGGCTAACACTGTAGGATGGGCCCGCGGCGCATTAGCTAGTTGGTAAGGTAACGGCTTACCAAGGCCACGATGCGTAGCCGACCTGAGAGGGTGATCGGCCACACTGGGACTGAGACACGGCCCAGACTCCTACGGGAGGCAGCAGTAGGGAATCTTCCGCAATGGACGAAAGTCTGACGGAGCAACGCCGCGTGAGTGACGAAGGCCTTCGGGTCGTAAAGCTCTGTTGTTAGGGAAGAACAAGTACCGTTCGAATAGGGCGGTACCTTGACGGTACCTAACCAGAAAGCCACGGCTAACTACGTGCCAGCAGCCGCGGTAATACGTAGGTGGCAAGCGTTGTCCGGAATTATTGGGCGTAAAGCGCGCGCAGGCGGTCTCTTAAGTCTGATGTGAAAGCCCACGGCTCAACCGTGGAGGGCCATTGGAAACTGGGGGACTTGAGTGCAGAAGAGGAGAGTGGAATTCCACGTGTAGCGGTGAAATGCGTAGATATGTGGAGGAACACCAGTGGCGAAGGCGGCTCTCTGGTCTGTAACTGACGCTGAGGCGCGAAAGCGTGGGGAGCAAACAGGATTAGATACCCTGGTAGTCCACGCCGTAAACGATGAGTGCTAGGTGTTGGGGGGTTCCACCCTCAGTGCTGAAGTTAACACATTAAGCACTCCGCCTGGGGAGTACGACCGCAAGGTTGAAACTCAAAGGAATTGACGGGGGCCCGCACAAGCAGTGGAGCATGTGGTTTAATTCGAAGCAACGCGAAGAACCTTACCAGGTCTTGACATCCTCTGCCACTCCTAGAGATAGGACGTTCCCCTTCGGGGGACAGAGTGACAGGTGGTGCATGGTTGTCGTCAGCTCGTGTCGTGAGATGTTGGGTTAAGTCCCGCAACGAGCGCAACCCTTGATCTTAGTTGCCAGCATTCAGTTGGGCACTCTAAGGTGACTGCCGGTGACAAACCGGAGGAAGGTGGGGACGACGTCAAATCATCATGCCCCTTATGACCTGGGCTACACACGTGCTACAATGGACGGTACAAAGGGCAGCGACACCGCGAGGTGAAGCGAATCCCATAAAGCCGTTCTCAGTTCGGATTGCAGGCTGCAACTCGCCTGCATGAAGCCGGAATTGCTAGTAATCGCGGATCAGCATGCCGCGGTGAATACGTTCCCGGGCCTTGTACACACCGCCCGTCACACCACGAGAGTTTGTAACACCCGAAGTCGGTGAGGTAACCTTTTGGAGCCAGCCGCCGAAGGTGGGACAAATGATTGGGGTGAAGTCGTAACAAGGTAGCCGTATCGGAAGGTGCGGCTGGATCACCTCCTTTCTATGGAGAATTACGAGGCAACATTGGTTGCCAAACTTGCATGAGCGTTTCGTTTAGTTTTGAAAGAATGATTGTATTCTTTCTTTAATATCGTCAATCAAACCTTTATGGGCCTGTAGCTCAGCTGGTTAGAGCGCACGCCTGATAAGCGTGAGGTCGGTGGTTCGAGTCCACTCAGGCCCACCATAAAAGCTAAATTGACGAAATGTTTTGTGATTTGTTATAATGTTATCCTACATTTAAAAACGGGGCCTTAGCTCAGCTGGGAGAGCGCCTGCCTTGCACGCAGGAGGTCAGCGGTTCGATCCCGCTAGGCTCCACCATTTATTTCTTCTATATAAAAGAAGGAAAATGTTCCTTGAAAACTAGATAGCACAAACAACGACATCCAATAATTATTATTTTTTGCGTTATAACTTAGTTAGTCACATCTAACGATGTGCATCGATGACGTTAGAACACTGTTTCTAGCGAAATCTAAGGTTAAGCTACTAAGGGCGCACGGTGGATGCCTTGGCACTAGAAGCCGATGAAGGACGGGACGAACACCGATATGCTTCGGGGAGCAGTAAGTACGCTTTGATCCGGAGATTTCCGAATGGGGGAACCCACCATCCGTAATGGGATGGTATTTACTTCTGAATACATAGGAAGTAAAAGGCATACCCGGGGAACTGAAACATCTCAGTACCCGGAGGAAGAGAAAGCAATCGCGATTTCCTGAGTAGCGGCGAGCGAAACGGAAACAGCCCAAACCAGAGGGCTTGCCCTCTGGGGTTGTAGGACGTCTCATTGGAGTTACAAAGGCACGGATAGACGAAGCGACCTGGAAAGGTCCATCAGAGAAGGTAACAATCCTGTAGTCAAAATCCGCTGCCCTCCGAGACGGATCCTGAGTACGGCGGGACACGTGAAACCCCGTCGGAATCCGGGAGGACCATCTCCCAAGGCTAAATACTCTCTAGTGACCGATAGTGAACCAGTACCGTGAGGGAAAGGTGAAAAGCACCCCGGAAGGGGAGTGAAAGAGAACCTGAAACCGTGTGCCTACAACTAGTTGGAGCCCGTTAATGGGTGACAGCGTGCCTTTTGTAGAATGAACCGGCGAGTTACGATCCCGTGCAAGGTTAAGCCGAGAAGGCGGAGCCGCAGCGAAAGCGAGTCTGAATAGGGCGAAGGAGTACGTGGTCGTAGACCCGAAACCGGGTGATCTACCCATGTCCAGGGTGAAGTTCAGGTAACACTGAATGGAGGCCCGAACCCACGCATGTTGAAAAATGCGGGGATGAGGTGTGGGTAGCGGTGAAATGCCAATCGAACCCGGAGATAGCTGGTTCTCTCCGAAATAGCTTTAGGGCTAGCCTCGCGGCAAGAATCTTGGAGGTAGAGCACTGATTGGACTAGGGGTCCCTACCGGATTACCGAATCCAGTCAAACTCCGAATGCCAACGATTTATCCGCGGGAGTCAGACTGCGAGTGATAAGATCCGTAGTCGAGAGGGAAACAGCCCAGACCACCAGCTAAGGTCCCAAAGTATACGTTAAGTGGAAAAGGATGTGGCGTTGCTTAGACAACCAGGATGTTGGCTTAGAAGCAGCCATCATTTAAAGAGTGCGTAATAGCTCACTGGTCGAGTGACGCTGCGCCGAAAATGTACCGGGGCTAAACGTATCACCGAAGCTGTGGATTGTCTTACGACAATGGTAGGAGAGCGTTCTAAGGGCTGCGAAGTCAGACCGAAAGGACTGGTGGAGCGCTTAGAAGTGAGAATGCCGGTATGAGTAGCGAAAGACAAGTGAGAATCTTGTCCGTCGAAAGCCCAAGGTTTCCTGAGGAAGGCTCGTCCGCTCAGGGTTAGTCGGGACCTAAGCCGAGGCCGAAAGGCGTAGGCGATGGATAACAGGTTGATATTCCTGTACCACCTCCTTTCCGTTTGAACGACGGGGGGACGCAGAAAGATAGGGAGAGCGCGCTGCTGGAAATGCGCGTCCAAGCGATTAGGCTGGTGAATAGGCAAATCCGTTCACCGCGAATGCTGAGTCGTGATGGCGAGGGAATTTAAGTACCGAAGTCCCTGATTCTACACTGCCAAGAAAAGCCTCTAGTGAGGAAAGAGGTGCCCGTACCGCAAACCGACACAGGTAGGCGAGGAGAGAATCCTAAGACGATCGGGAGAACTCTCGTTAAGGAACTCGGCAAAATGACCCCGTAACTTCGGGAGAAGGGGTGCTTCCTCGGGTGAATAGCCCAGGGGAGCCGCAGTGAAAAGATCCAAGCGACTGTTTAGCAAAAACACAGGTCTCTGCCAAGCCGCAAGGCGATGTATAGGGGCTGACACCTGCCCGGTGCTGGAAGGTTAAGAGGAGGGGTTATCCCTTACGGGAGAAGCTCTGAATCGAAGCCCCAGTAAACGGCGGCCGTAACTATAACGGTCCTAAGGTAGCGAAATTCCTTGTCGGGTAAGTTCCGACCCGCACGAAAGGTGCAACGACTTGGATACTGTCTCAACGAGAGACCCGGTGAAATTATAGTACCTGTGAAGATGCAGGTTACCCGCGACAGGACGGAAAGACCCCATGGAGCTTTACTGTAGCCTGATATTGGATTTTGGTACAGCTTGTACAGGATAGGTAGGAGCCATAGAAGCCGGACCGCTAGGTTCGGTGGAGGCGTCGGTGGGATACTACCCTGGCTGTACTGACATTCTAACCCAGCACCGTGATCCGGTGCGGAGACAGTGTCAGGTGGGCAGTTTGACTGGGGCGGTCGCCTCCTAAAGAGTAACGGAGGCGCCCAAAGGTTCCCTCAGAATGGTTGGAAATCATTCGCAGAGTGTAAAGGCACAAGGGAGCTTGACTGCGAGACCTACAAGTCGAGCAGGGACGAAAGTCGGGCTTAGTGATCCGGTGGTTCCGCATGGAAGGGCCATCGCTCAACGGATAAAAGCTACCCTGGGGATAACAGGCTTATCTCCCCCAAGAGTCCACATCGACGGGGAGGTTTGGCACCTCGATGTCGGCTCATCGCATCCTGGGGCTGAAGTAGGTCCCAAGGGTTGGGCTGTTCGCCCATTAAAGCGGTACGCGAGCTGGGTTCAGAACGTCGTGAGACAGTTCGGTCCCTATCCGTCGCGGGCGCAGGAAATTTGAGAGGAGCTGTCCTTAGTACGAGAGGACCGGGATGGACACACCGCTGGTGTACCAGTTGTTCCGCCAGGAGCATAGCTGGGTAGCTACGTGTGGAAGGGATAAGTGCTGAAAGCATCTAAGCATGAAGCCCCCCTCGAGATGAGATTTCCCACAGCGTCAAGCTGGTAAGATCCCTCAGAGATGATGAGGTTGATAGGTTCGGGGTGGAAGCGTGGCGACACGTGGAGCTGACGAATACTAATCGATCGAGGGCTTAACCTAAAACATATTGGAATACGTTGCGAGTGCTATCTAGTTTTCAGGGAATACCTGAATAGTCTAGTGATGAAGGCGAAGAGGTCACACCCGTTCCCATGCCGAACACGGAAGTTAAGCTCTTCAGCGCCGATGGTAGTTGGGGGCTCTCCCCCTGCAAGAGTAGGACGTCGCTAGGCTTAGATAGTGGAGGATTAGCTCAGCTGGGAGAGCATCTGCCTTACAAGCAGAGGGTCGGCGGTTCGAGCCCGTCATCCTCCACCATTTATTTTTTTGCCCGGAAGGGCTCAAATAGTAAACTACATAACCATTTGCCGGTCTAGCTCAATTGGTAGAGCAACTGACTTGTAATCAGTAGGTTGGGGGTTCAAGTCCTCTGGCCGGCACCATCTTTTCTATGGAAAAGAGCCATTAGCTCAGTTGGTAGAGCATCTGACTTTTAATCAGAGGGTCGAAGGTTCGAGTCCTTCATGGCTCACCATGTTTTTGCGGGTGTGGCGGAATTGGCAGACGCGCTAGACTTAGGATCTAGTGTCTTACGACGTGGGGGTTCGAGTCCCTTCACCCGCACCAATTGCGGAAGTAGTTCAGTGGTAGAACACCACCTTGCCAAGGTGGGGGTCGCGGGTTCGAATCCCGTCTTCCGCTCCATTTTAATAAAACTTATTTGCGCCCGTAGCTCAATTGGATAGAGCGTCTGACTACGGATCAGAAGGTTAGGGGTTCGACTCCTCTCGGGCGCGCCATTTTTAATAACATAGTCGGGAAGTAGCTCAGCTTGGCAGAGCACTTGGTTTGGGACCAAGGGGTCGCAGGTTCAAATCCTGTCTTCCCGACCACTTATAAAATGGGGCCTTAGCTCAGCTGGGAGAGCGCCTGCCTTGCACGCAGGAGGTCAGCGGTTCGATCCCGCTAGGCTCCACCAAATTTCTTCAAAAAAGTTGTTGACTTCGAACAAGTTAATGTGTTACATTAATAAAGTCGCTGAAAACGACATTGAAAGAAACAAATCGATCTTTGAAAACTGAACGAAACGCCATGCAAGAAATTGTTTCTACGGAAACAACATTGTTTTAAAGCTAGATTGAACTTTTCTATCGGAGAGTTTGATCCTGGCTCAGGACGAACGCTGGCGGCGTGCCTAATACATGCAAGTCGAGCGGAGAAATGGGAGCTTGCTCCCATTTCTCAGCGGCGGACGGGTGAGTAACACGTGGGCAACCTGCCCTACAGACTGGGATAACTCCGGGAAACCGGAGCTAATACCGGGTAATACATAGCATCGCATGATGCAACGTTGAAAGTTGGCCTTTGGCTAACACTGTAGGATGGGCCCGCGGCGCATTAGCTAGTTGGTAAGGTAACGGCTTACCAAGGCCACGATGCGTAGCCGACCTGAGAGGGTGATCGGCCACACTGGGACTGAGACACGGCCCAGACTCCTACGGGAGGCAGCAGTAGGGAATCTTCCGCAATGGACGAAAGTCTGACGGAGCAACGCCGCGTGAGTGACGAAGGCCTTCGGGTCGTAAAGCTCTGTTGTTAGGGAAGAACAAGTACCGTTCGAATAGGGCGGTACCTTGACGGTACCTAACCAGAAAGCCACGGCTAACTACGTGCCAGCAGCCGCGGTAATACGTAGGTGGCAAGCGTTGTCCGGAATTATTGGGCGTAAAGCGCGCGCAGGCGGTCTCTTAAGTCTGATGTGAAAGCCCACGGCTCAACCGTGGAGGGCCATTGGAAACTGGGGGACTTGAGTGCAGAAGAGGAGAGTGGAATTCCACGTGTAGCGGTGAAATGCGTAGATATGTGGAGGAACACCAGTGGCGAAGGCGGCTCTCTGGTCTGTAACTGACGCTGAGGCGCGAAAGCGTGGGGAGCAAACAGGATTAGATACCCTGGTAGTCCACGCCGTAAACGATGAGTGCTAGGTGTTGGGGGGTTCCACCCTCAGTGCTGAAGTTAACACATTAAGCACTCCGCCTGGGGAGTACGACCGCAAGGTTGAAACTCAAAGGAATTGACGGGGGCCCGCACAAGCAGTGGAGCATGTGGTTTAATTCGAAGCAACGCGAAGAACCTTACCAGGTCTTGACATCCTCTGCCACTCCTAGAGATAGGACGTTCCCCTTCGGGGGACAGAGTGACAGGTGGTGCATGGTTGTCGTCAGCTCGTGTCGTGAGATGTTGGGTTAAGTCCCGCAACGAGCGCAACCCTTGATCTTAGTTGCCAGCATTCAGTTGGGCACTCTAAGGTGACTGCCGGTGACAAACCGGAGGAAGGTGGGGACGACGTCAAATCATCATGCCCCTTATGACCTGGGCTACACACGTGCTACAATGGACGGTACAAAGGGCAGCGACACCGCGAGGTGAAGCGAATCCCATAAAGCCGTTCTCAGTTCGGATTGCAGGCTGCAACTCGCCTGCATGAAGCCGGAATTGCTAGTAATCGCGGATCAGCATGCCGCGGTGAATACGTTCCCGGGCCTTGTACACACCGCCCGTCACACCACGAGAGTTTGTAACACCCGAAGTCGGTGAGGTAACCTTTTGGAGCCAGCCGCCGAAGGTGGGACAAATGATTGGGGTGAAGTCGTAACAAGGTAGCCGTATCGGAAGGTGCGGCTGGATCACCTCCTTTCTATGGAGAATTACGAGGCAACATTGGTTGCCAAACTTGCATGAGCGTTTCGTTTAGTTTTGAAAGAATGATTGTATTCTTTCATGTTCCTTGAAAACTAGATAGCACAAACAACGACATCCAATAATTATTATTTTTTGCGTTATAACTTAGTTAGTCACATCTAACGATGTGCATCGATGACGTTAGAACACTGTTTCTAGCGAAATCTAAGGTTAAGCTACTAAGGGCGCACGGTGGATGCCTTGGCACTAGAAGCCGATGAAGGACGGGACGAACACCGATATGCTTCGGGGAGCAGTAAGTACGCTTTGATCCGGAGATTTCCGAATGGGGGAACCCACCATCCGTAATGGGATGGTATTTACTTCTGAATACATAGGAAGTAAAAGGCATACCCGGGGAACTGAAACATCTCAGTACCCGGAGGAAGAGAAAGCAATCGCGATTTCCTGAGTAGCGGCGAGCGAAACGGAAACAGCCCAAACCAGAGGGCTTGCCCTCTGGGGTTGTAGGACGTCTCATTGGAGTTACAAAGGCACGGATAGACGAAGCGACCTGGAAAGGTCCATCAGAGAAGGTAACAATCCTGTAGTCAAAATCCGCTGCCCTCCGAGACGGATCCTGAGTACGGCGGGACACGTGAAACCCCGTCGGAATCCGGGAGGACCATCTCCCAAGGCTAAATACTCTCTAGTGACCGATAGTGAACCAGTACCGTGAGGGAAAGGTGAAAAGCACCCCGGAAGGGGAGTGAAAGAGAACCTGAAACCGTGTGCCTACAACTAGTTGGAGCCCGTTAATGGGTGACAGCGTGCCTTTTGTAGAATGAACCGGCGAGTTACGATCCCGTGCAAGGTTAAGCCGAGAAGGCGGAGCCGCAGCGAAAGCGAGTCTGAATAGGGCGAAGGAGTACGTGGTCGTAGACCCGAAACCGGGTGATCTACCCATGTCCAGGGTGAAGTTCAGGTAACACTGAATGGAGGCCCGAACCCACGCATGTTGAAAAATGCGGGGATGAGGTGTGGGTAGCGGTGAAATGCCAATCGAACCCGGAGATAGCTGGTTCTCTCCGAAATAGCTTTAGGGCTAGCCTCGCGGCAAGAATCTTGGAGGTAGAGCACTGATTGGACTAGGGGTCCCTACCGGATTACCGAATCCAGTCAAACTCCGAATGCCAACGATTTATCCGCGGGAGTCAGACTGCGAGTGATAAGATCCGTAGTCGAGAGGGAAACAGCCCAGACCACCAGCTAAGGTCCCAAAGTATACGTTAAGTGGAAAAGGATGTGGCGTTGCTTAGACAACCAGGATGTTGGCTTAGAAGCAGCCATCATTTAAAGAGTGCGTAATAGCTCACTGGTCGAGTGACGCTGCGCCGAAAATGTACCGGGGCTAAACGTATCACCGAAGCTGTGGATTGTCTTACGACAATGGTAGGAGAGCGTTCTAAGGGCTGCGAAGTCAGACCGAAAGGACTGGTGGAGCGCTTAGAAGTGAGAATGCCGGTATGAGTAGCGAAAGACAAGTGAGAATCTTGTCCGTCGAAAGCCCAAGGTTTCCTGAGGAAGGCTCGTCCGCTCAGGGTTAGTCGGGACCTAAGCCGAGGCCGAAAGGCGTAGGCGATGGATAACAGGTTGATATTCCTGTACCACCTCCTTTCCGTTTGAACGACGGGGGGACGCAGAAAGATAGGGAGAGCGCGCTGCTGGAAATGCGCGTCCAAGCGATTAGGCTGGTGAATAGGCAAATCCGTTCACCGCGAATGCTGAGTCGTGATGGCGAGGGAATTTAAGTACCGAAGTCCCTGATTCTACACTGCCAAGAAAAGCCTCTAGTGAGGAAAGAGGTGCCCGTACCGCAAACCGACACAGGTAGGCGAGGAGAGAATCCTAAGACGATCGGGAGAACTCTCGTTAAGGAACTCGGCAAAATGACCCCGTAACTTCGGGAGAAGGGGTGCTTCCTCGGGTGAATAGCCCAGGGGAGCCGCAGTGAAAAGATCCAAGCGACTGTTTAGCAAAAACACAGGTCTCTGCCAAGCCGCAAGGCGATGTATAGGGGCTGACACCTGCCCGGTGCTGGAAGGTTAAGAGGAGGGGTTATCCCTTACGGGAGAAGCTCTGAATCGAAGCCCCAGTAAACGGCGGCCGTAACTATAACGGTCCTAAGGTAGCGAAATTCCTTGTCGGGTAAGTTCCGACCCGCACGAAAGGTGCAACGACTTGGATACTGTCTCAACGAGAGACCCGGTGAAATTATAGTACCTGTGAAGATGCAGGTTACCCGCGACAGGACGGAAAGACCCCATGGAGCTTTACTGTAGCCTGATATTGGATTTTGGTACAGCTTGTACAGGATAGGTAGGAGCCATAGAAGCCGGACCGCTAGGTTCGGTGGAGGCGTCGGTGGGATACTACCCTGGCTGTACTGACATTCTAACCCAGCACCGTGATCCGGTGCGGAGACAGTGTCAGGTGGGCAGTTTGACTGGGGCGGTCGCCTCCTAAAGAGTAACGGAGGCGCCCAAAGGTTCCCTCAGAATGGTTGGAAATCATTCGCAGAGTGTAAAGGCACAAGGGAGCTTGACTGCGAGACCTACAAGTCGAGCAGGGACGAAAGTCGGGCTTAGTGATCCGGTGGTTCCGCATGGAAGGGCCATCGCTCAACGGATAAAAGCTACCCTGGGGATAACAGGCTTATCTCCCCCAAGAGTCCACATCGACGGGGAGGTTTGGCACCTCGATGTCGGCTCATCGCATCCTGGGGCTGAAGTAGGTCCCAAGGGTTGGGCTGTTCGCCCATTAAAGCGGTACGCGAGCTGGGTTCAGAACGTCGTGAGACAGTTCGGTCCCTATCCGTCGCGGGCGCAGGAAATTTGAGAGGAGCTGTCCTTAGTACGAGAGGACCGGGATGGACACACCGCTGGTGTACCAGTTGTTCCGCCAGGAGCATAGCTGGGTAGCTACGTGTGGAAGGGATAAGTGCTGAAAGCATCTAAGCATGAAGCCCCCCTCGAGATGAGATTTCCCACAGCGTCAAGCTGGTAAGATCCCTCAGAGATGATGAGGTTGATAGGTTCGGGGTGGAAGCGTGGCGACACGTGGAGCTGACGAATACTAATCGATCGAGGGCTTAACCTAAAAAATTGGAATACGATGTTGCGTGCTATCTAGTTTTCAGGGAATGAAAAGAGGTTCGATTAAGTTCCACCACGTCCTGTGGTGAACATCGAACGACTTACATCCTGTAAGTCTAGTGATGAAGGCGAAGAGGTCACACCCGTTCCCATGCCGAACACGGAAGTTAAGCTCTTCAGCGCCGATGGTAGTTGGGGGCTCTCCCCCTGCAAGAGTAGGACGTCGCTAGGCAAGAGAGAAGTCAGAGCATTGAGCTCTGGCTTTTTTGTATGCTTTTTTGGTTTTTATTGCGAGACCGTAAGGTAAGTACCTTCATTGAGAAGAGAGAAAAGGGCATCTTCGAAAGCTTCGTAGGGGTGGGAGAAGCAAGAAATTCGAGGAAGCAAGTGAGGCTGGACCGGAGTAGATATTCGGAGATCTATGAGGATCCAGCATCGCGCAGCTGACGAAGAAGTTCGCCGCTTATCGCGCCCCGTATGAGAACACGGAAGTTAAGCTCGCGCGCCGATGGTAGTTGGGGGCTCTCCCCCTGCAAGAGTAGGACGTCGCTAGGCAAATGAGAAGTCAGAGCTTAAGGCTCTGGCTTTTTTTGTTTTGTCTAAATGTGGTGTTGAGTCATCAGGGGTTTCTGAAAGTGGTTTCGCGGATATGTCCTCAGAATCGCGGATAAATGCCCCGGTTTCGCGGATATAAATCGAAAAGCGCGGATATATCATGATTATCGCGGATAAAATGAAAATTTCGCGGATATCGCCCCAATTCACGCCCCAAAAGGTTTTATCTGAATGTGCTTTTAACAAATCAAAAGTTACAAACAACGCTTCGCTGATAAAACCAAACGATCGCCGATAAATCCAAAATATCGCTGATATCCTTCCTAAAAGCGCAAATAACCCATTCCAGCATTCTACCCTAAAACAAACCCAGTGCATCCTTTCTAATCTCTCCCAGTTCGAAGCAACATTCAATACATTCCACGTTAAACTTCACTAATAGAAGGGTAAAATACATCAAAAGAAAACAGAGAAAGGGATCTATTATGGAAGTATTCGACATCACACTAGCAGACAATTTCGATACAATATCGATACGGATTTTAATCGCAGCAGTATTAAGTGGAGTTATAGGAATCGAGAGAGAGTTTAAAAGGCACCCAGCAGGTTTTCGAACTCACATTCTTGTTGGGGTTGGAGCGTGTTTGATGATGCTATTATCTCTATATGGTTTTGAAGAATATAATGAGACTCACGCTAATATTAACTTTGACCCTTCTCGTATCCCCTCATATGTCATAAGTGGTATAGGGTTTTTAGGTGCTGGAACAATATTAGCAAACGGTTGGACCGTGAGAGGACTAACAACTGCAGCATCGATTTGGGTAGTTGCTGGTATAGGGTTAGTTGTCGGAGTAGGAATGATCTATGAGGCGATATTGACTACACTGATCGTTGTATTGAGCCTCGTTTTCTTAAGCAAAATCGAGAAGCTCTACCTATCTAAGTCACAGCATTGGGTGAATCTCTTTGTTGAGGAGGGGCTTTCGTTAAAGTCTGTCATAGAAAAGATAGAGGAAATGGATATAAGTGTTCTAGAAATGAAAACGGATGATCCAAAAAAAGCGCGATATGAAGGAGACAAGAAAATCTATACGTATTCAATCTTAGTGAATACAAATAATGCAACGAAACTCTCAACACTAGTCGATCACCTTAAAGAAATCGAGAAGATAAAAAGAATTAATTGCAAGGAATGAATGCCATATATATGGGAATGATGGTAAGGTTCAAGCAAAGAATTGAAGAGACATGTTACTTTCCAATCCATTTAAAAAACGTTATAATGTATTTAACGTCAAATATAGTCAAAGTCAGTTTGGAGACGGAAGGGAGGCAGCGATGTGCGGAATGTTTCCGATGTAATTGAAGCATACATTAAGAAAATCTTGATGGTAGAAGGTAGAGATGCTGTTGAGATAAAAAGAAGTGAGATTGCTGATAAGTTTCAATGTGTTCCTTCTCAAATTAATTATGTGATCAACACCCGCTTTACGATTGAAAAAGGATATATTGTGGAAAGTAAAAGGGGTGGAGGCGGTTATATAAGAATATTAAAAGTGAAGCCTGAGACGCATGCAGATTTAATAGATGACATGCTGAATATGATTAAGACCCAAGTGCCACAGGCGGTATCTGAAAATATTATTCTAAGGCTGTTAGAAGAAGAGGTTATTTCAGCACGAGAAGCGAAGTTAATGCTAAGTGTTCTCGATCGAACAGTCATTACGATAGAGTTGCCGCTGAGAGATCACCTTAGAGCTAATATGCTGCGTGCAATGCTGACATCACTAAAATATAAACAATAGCATTTGTGTACAAATAGGAGGGTTGCCCTATGACGTGCCAGGAATGTGGTGAGCGTCCCGCTACGCTCCACTTCACTAAGATAGTCAATGGACAAAAAACAGAGTTCCATATCTGTGAAGTGTGTGCCAAAGAAAAAGGTGAGGTTGAGCCAGGCACTAACCATTTTTCTATCCATAACTTATTATCGGGGTTATTAAATTTTGAAACACCTTTAAGTGAAAGTTCTTCACACCCTATTTACAATAGAGAACGGCAAAGTTGCCCGAAATGTGGATTAACGTATCAGCAATTCACACAAATCGGACGATTTGGTTGTTCAGAATGCTACACTACGTTCTCAGAGAACCTCGATCCAATACTTAGAAAGGTTCATGGTGGTAATACCGTTCATTCTGGCAAATTACCAAAACGTGCTGGAGCAGCGATCGAGATTGAACGTAAGGTACAAAATCTTCGCAGTAAAATGCAAGAATACATTCAGCAGGAGGAATTTGAAAAAGCTGCTGAAACGAGAGATTTAATTCGATCCCTCGAACATAAAGCGTCGGAAGGGGGAGAATGATGTCACTTCAGCGTTTTATCAGTGAAGCTGTTAGTCCATGGATGCAAGATGAAGGACCAGATTCAGATATTGTCATGAGTAGTAGAATAAGATTTGCTCGAAATCTGAAGAATTATGTTTTTCCGGTTCTTTCTAACGGGCAGCAAAATTTAGAGGTTCTAGAAAGTATCAAGAAGAAATTTAATGAAGCTCCGAACGAAGAAATTGGGAAGCTTGAACTGATCGAGATTGAATCGCTTAGGCCTACTCAGAAAAGAGTTCTTGTAGAAAAACATTTGGTTAGCCCAAATCTTGTAGAACAATCAAAAAATGGAGCAGTCTTACTCAGCGAGAATGAAACGATCAGCATAATGATAAATGAAGAAGATCATTTTCGTATTCAGTGCCTTGAAGCAGGGTTTAGATTGAAAGAAGCCTTAAACCTCGCGAATGCTTTGGATGACTGGATTGAAAGTAAGGTAGATTATGCGTTTGATAAGCGAAAAGGATATTTAACGAGCTGTCCAACGAATGTTGGCACAGGGATGAGGGCATCTGTTATGATGCATCTACCTGCTTTAGTGCTAACACAGCAGCTAAATCACATCATACCTGCAATTAACCAGCTAGGTCTTGTTGTTAGAGGGAGCTACGGTGAAGGAAGTGAAGCTCAAGGAAACATTTTTCAAATATCAAACCAGATTACATTAGGTAAGACCGAGAATGATATTATTGAGGACCTCCAGGGTGTAGTGATGCAAGTCATTGAAAAAGAACGATCAGCAAGAAGGATGTTGCTAGATAATTCAAGAATTGAATTGGAAGACAGAATCTATCGTTCTCTTGGAACTCTTGAGAATAGCAGAATCATTCAATCGAAGGAAGCTGCGAAGTGTCTTTCAAATGTCCGGTTAGGAATCGATATCGGTCTTGTAGCTGGTATCTCGAAATCAATTCTTAACGAGCTAGTAATTCTAACTCAACCAGGTTTTCTTCAGCAATATGCAGGTGCAAGCCTTAATCCTGCAGAACGTGATATTAAACGTGCCACATTAATTAGAGAGAGACTTGAACTAGAAAAACAAACGAAGAAATCGGAGGGTGATGAACGATGATGTTTGGACGATTTACAGAGCGTGCTCAAAAAGTGCTCGCATTAGCACAGGAAGAAGCGATTCGTCTTGGTCATAACAATGTCGGGACTGAACATATCCTATTAGGCTTGATTCGTGAAGGCGAAGGAATTGCTGCTAAGGCATTGACTGCTCTTGGTCTTGGCTCAGAAAAGATTCAGAAAGAAGTAGAAAAGCTGATTGGTAGAGGGCAAGATTCTGTCCAGTCTATTCACTACACACCTCGTGCTAAGAAAGTAATCGAACTATCGATGGATGAAGCACGAAAGCTAAGCCATTCTTATGTTGGTACAGAGCATATCCTATTAGGTTTAATTCGCGAAGGTGAGGGCGTAGCAGCAAGAGTGCTCAACAACCTTGGTGTTAGCTTGAATAAAGCTCGTCAGCAAGTTCTTCAACTTTTAGGAAGCAATGAAAGTTCTTCATCTAGTCACCAGGGGGCAGGAGCTAGTGCTAATACCCCAACGCTAGATGGTCTTGCTAGAGATCTAACAGTCATTGCACGTGACGGCGGACTGGATCCCGTAATCGGTCGTAGTAAAGAAATCGAACGTGTTATTGAGGTATTGAGCCGTAGAACGAAGAATAACCCAGTTCTTATCGGTGAACCGGGTGTTGGTAAAACGGCCATTGCAGAAGGTCTAGCACAGCAGATCATCAATAACGAAGTTCCTGAGACACTTCGTGATAAGCGCGTCATGACATTCGATATGGGTACAGTAGTAGCTGGTACAAAATATCGTGGTGAATTTGAAGATCGTCTTAAGAAAGTGATGGATGAAATTCGTCAGGCAGGAAACATCATCCTATTCATCGATGAACTTCACACCCTTATCGGTGCCGGTGGAGCAGAAGGTGCGATCGATGCATCTAACATCTTGAAGCCAGCGCTAGCACGTGGAGAGCTTCAATGTATCGGAGCAACTACGCTAGATGAATATAGAAAATATATCGAAAAAGATGCAGCATTAGAGCGTCGTTTCCAACCGATTCAGGTAAACGAACCGACGAGTGACGAGTCAGCTCTTATTTTAAAAGGTCTACGCGACCGATATGAAGCACATCATCGCGTAACGATTACAGATGAAGCGATCGACGCTGCGGTAAAACTTTCAGATCGCTATATTTCAGATCGTTTCCTTCCAGACAAAGCGATCGATTTGATCGATGAAGCTGCTTCAAAAGTGCGCCTACGCTCTTATACAGCTCCTCCGAACCTAAAAGAGCTAGATAAAAAGCTTGAGGAAGTTCGGAAAGAAAAGGATGCAGCTGTACAGAGTCAAGAGTTTGAGAAGGCAGCATCTTTAAGAGATTCTGAACAACGCTTGAGAGAAGAACTCGAGCAGACTAAGAAAGAATGGAAAGAAAAACAGGGTAAAGAAAACCAAGAAGTTTCCCCTGATGATATTGCGATCGTCGTAGCAAACTGGACGGGAATTCCAGTATCAAAGCTTGAAGAACAAGAAACAGAGCGGCTGTTGAAAATGGAAGAGATCCTTCATAATCGCCTGATCGGCCAGGAAGAAGCTGTTAAATCTATTTCTAAAGCGGTTCGAAGAGCTCGTGCCGGGCTAAAAGATCCTAAGCGTCCGATCGGATCATTCATCTTCTTAGGACCTACGGGTGTTGGTAAAACAGAACTCGCTAGAGCCGTTGCTGAAACGCTGTTTGGCGAAGAAGATTCAGTGATCAGAATCGACATGTCAGAGTATATGGAAAAACACGCAACTTCAAGACTAGTAGGTTCGCCTCCAGGCTATGTGGGCTATGAAGAAGGCGGTCAACTTACAGAAAAAGTTAGACGTAAGCCATACTCTGTTATTTTGCTTGATGAAATTGAAAAAGCTCACCCAGACGTCTTTAACATCTTACTTCAAGTACTAGAAGATGGGCGTTTGACAGATTCTAAAGGGCGCGTAGTCGACTTCCGAAATACAGTCGTTATCATGACTTCAAACGTAGGAGCAAGTACGCTGAAGCGTAATAAATATGTTGGCTTCACAACAGGCTCTGAGGGCGAAGAATACAATGATATGAAGAGTAAAGTGATGGATGAGCTGAAGAAAACGTTCCGTCCAGAATTCTTAAACCGTATCGATGAGATCATCGTGTTCCATTCCCTTGAGAAGAAACACTTAAAAGAAATCATCGTACTGATGGCGAACCAGTTAAAAACTCGCCTCTCAGATCACGGTATCGAATTCGAACTTTCTGATTCTGCTCTCGACAAGATTGCAGAGGAAGGATACGATCCAGACTATGGAGCTCGTCCGTTGAGAAGAGCACTTCAACGTCACATTGAAGATCGTCTTTCTGAAGAACTGCTAAAAGGCAGCATCGAAAAAGGTCAGCGCGTGAAAATCGACTACAAGAACGAAGATTTCGTAGTTGAAACGCTGTCTGAAGCAACGTCTAAGTAAAATGTTTCTACCGGAAGGCTGCTGTCTTCCGGTTTTCTTTTTTTATAGGCATGTTTTGTCTCAATAAAGGGAAAAGAACAGCGAGTATTTCCATACATAGGCAAGTGCTGTAAGGTCATAGGACCTTGAAAATTGTGATATGATGATATAAGAAAAAGTGTTCGGTACATTGAAGGTGGGGAAGAAGATGGCTAAGAAAAAAACGAAGTTTATGTGTCAAGACTGTGGTTATGAATCTGCGAAATGGATGGGGAAATGTCCAGGATGTCATCAGTGGAATACGATGGTAGAAGAGTTTGTTCCATCTGACACTGATCGTAGACGATTTGTAACCTCTAATGATACGACAACAAGCAAACCTGAATCGATCCGAAATGTGAAAAAGGAGAAAGAGGATCGTATTTTAACAGGAATCGTAGAACTTGATCGCGTATTAGGGGGAGGGATCGTTCCAGGCTCTCTTGCTCTTGTAGGAGGAGACCCAGGGATCGGAAAGTCTACGTTATTATTACAAACTTCATCAAAACTTGCAGAAAGAGACCACCCAGTTCTTTATATTTCTGGTGAAGAGTCTGTGAAGCAAACGAAGCTCCGAGCAGACCGATTAGGGGTAGATGCAGAAAAACTATTTGTATTAGCTGAGACTGATTTAGAGTATATTAGTAAAGCGATAGATGAAATTGAACCACAACTCGTCATTATCGATTCTATTCAGACCATATTTCGATCTGAAGTTACATCTGCGCCAGGAAGCGTCTCCCAAGTAAGAGAATGTACTTCACAATTGATGAGAATAGCGAAAACACGTGGAATTGCGGTCTTTATCGTTGGTCACGTAACAAAAGAAGGATCGATTGCAGGACCTCGTCTACTTGAACATATGGTTGATGCAGTTTTATATTTTGAAGGAGAACGCCACCATACGTTCAGAATTCTAAGAGGCGTCAAAAATCGATTCGGATCAACGAATGAAATAGGTGTTTTCGAGATGAAAGAAGAGGGTCTCGAAGAAGTTCTTAACCCTTCAGAAATCTTCCTTGAAGAGCGGTCATCAGGTGCAGCAGGTTCCACTGTTGTCGCTTCGATGGAAGGGACGAGGACTGTATTAGTAGAGATTCAAGCGCTCATATCACCAACAAGTTTTGGAAACCCTAGAAGAACAGCAACGGGTATTGATCATAATCGAGTCTCACTACTGATGGCGGTTCTAGAAAAGCGGGTCGGACTACTCCTTCAAAATCAGGATGCATACCTAAATGTTGCGGGTGGGGTAAGATTAGATGAACCGGCGATCGATTTAGCCATTGCTATCTCAGTAGCTTCCAGTTTTCGTGATAAACCGACGAGAGCTACAGACGTCGTTGTTGGAGAAATTGGCCTCACTGGAGAAATCAGACGAGTATCCAGAATCGAACAACGTGTGCAAGAGGCAGCAAAGCTTGGCTTTGAGAGAGCAATCATTCCTAAGAAGAATATTGGTGGATGGTCATTTCCAGAAGGGATTCAGGTAATAGGAGTTCAAACCGTAGATGAAGCATTAAACGAAGCATTGGGAGGTTAACTGATGGAGATAGAAAAAAAGCAGGAGGTAATCAATGACATCTTAAAGATTGTGGCGCCCGGTACGATGTTACGACAGGGCATCGATAACATATTACGAGCGAAAACGGGTGGATTGATCGTTGTCGGCTATAACGGAAAAGTGCAAGATTTAGTTGATGGTGGATTTTCCATCGACTGTCGTTTCACTCCAGCCTATCTATATGAACTCGCTAAAATGGATGGCGCGATCATCATCAATAAAGAGGCAAACAAAATTCTTTATGCAAACACGCAGTTAATACCGGATACCACGATTCCCTCAACAGAAACCGGGATTCGCCATCGAACGGCAGAGCGTGTCGCCAAGCAAACAGGCAATCTAGTGATTTCGATCTCTCAAAGACGAAACGTTATCACGCTTTACCAGGGCAACATTCGCTATTCATTGAAAGAGATCGGCGTTATTTTGACAAAAGCGAATCAAGCGATGCAGACGCTCGAAAAGTATAAATCAGTACTAGATCAAGGGATAACCGATCTTGGAGCTCTTGAATTCGAAGAGCTTGCCACCTTGCAAGAGGTAGCGCAAGTTATTCATAGAATAGAAATGGTTCTTAGAATCAAGCAAGAAATATTAAATTATATAAACGAGCTCGGTACTGAGGGACGATTGATCAGCATGCAGATGGAAGAACTCGTAACAAATCTTGAAGCAGAGGCAAGATGGCTGATCGGAGACTATGTTAAAGATGTCGACGAAACACCAGCAGATGTTATGAAGAGGTTGAAAAAACTAACGAGCGATGATTTGCTTGAAGATCATTCAATCATGAAAATATTAGGGTATGAAGAACAAAACGAAGCTGTAAAACCAAGGGGATATCGGATCTTACATAAGATTCCTCGGTTACCTTCAAATATCATAGAGAACCTTGTTAGTAGTTTTGGGAACCTAAATGATATTGCTACAGCTTCTATAGAAGAGTTGGATAAGGTTGAAGGAATTGGAGAAATTCGGGCGAAAAAAATAAAAGCGGGCTTGAAACGCATTCAGGAACAGTTGTTTGTAGATCGGCACATATAGGGCGAACAAATAGACATTCAATAGGGGCTGTGCTACTCTATAATTAATTTATATGCATAAAAGCTAACCTATTATCATACTATAAAATTCGCAAACTTCAAGAATAACGTTTCAATTTTAGTAAATTGTATATAATGATAGAAGGAGGTGAAAACGTCGATGATAAAGTGGATCATTCAGTTATTTTTTATCATTTTAGGCGGCGCGCTGGGCTTAATTTACTTACCAGAACTCATTCAATTACTCAATATAGGTGACATACCAACCGTTTTCAGTAATTCTTATGCTGGTGCTGTGATCGGAGCGGTTCTATTTTTCCTAGCAACTTTTTGGATAACAGATTATATAGTTGATTTTATTCGCATCATTGAAGAGAAGGTTGTTAAAGCTCCTGTTGGTGATGTTTTATTTGGGACAATTGGGCTGATTATTGGACTTATAGTTGCATTTTTAATTAATATGCCTCTGGCTGAAATTAAGCTGCCAGTCGTAAGCAATGTTCTGCCTATATTCATGACTGTACTTTGTGGTTATTTTGGGTTTCAAGTTGGGTTCAAGAAACGTGATGAACTTATCAACCTATTCAATAACAACAAAGGTAGAGAGAAGAAGCGAGAGTCTGAAGAACCAGAGATCGATTCTGGCTCATCAAAGCTAAAGATTCTCGATACAAGTGTCATCATCGATGGACGAATCGCTGACATATGTCAAACTGGCTTCCTCGAAGGGACGCTTGTCATTCCGCAGTTTGTCCTTGAAGAACTCCAGCATATTGCTGATTCTTCAGATGTATTAAAGAGAAACAGAGGCCGACGAGGTCTAGATATTTTAAACAAAGTACAAAAAGAGCTCGCAATAAATGTTGAGATCTATGAAGGCGATTTTGATGACATTCAAGAGGTGGACAGTAAGCTAGTGAAGCTTGCTAAGCTTGTGAATGGAATGGTTGTTACGAACGACTTCAATCTTAACAAAGTGTGCGAACTGCAAAAGGTTCAAGTGCTTAATATCAATGACCTTGCAAATGCAGTTAAGCCCGTTGTCCTTCCTGGAGAAGAGCTTAATGTACAGGTGATCAAGGACGGGAAAGAATACAACCAGGGAGTTGCATACCTGGATGATGGTACAATGATCGTAGTAGAAGACGGTAGAGACTACATTGGTAAAACAATCGATGTTCTTGTGACGAGCGTACTGCAAACATCTGCTGGACGTATGATTTTTGCCAAGCCTAAATTGCTTGAAAAGGCGCTCTAGGGGATAGCTAACGGGGGTTCTAGGTTTGAAGTATTCTGTTGTTATACCTGCAGCAGGCCAGGGGAAGCGTATGAATGCAGGTAAAAATAAACAATTTATCATGCTTGATGAAAAGCCGATTATCGTGCATACGATATCGGTTTTTCAGAGTGATAAGAACTGTGAAGAAATTGTATTAGCAGTAAATGAACGAGAACATGAGGATTTTCATTTATTGATCAGGGAGTACAACCTTACGAAGGTTACTAGGGTCGTCACAGGTGGTAGAGAACGGCAGCAAAGTGTATACGAAGGCCTTAAGGCGCTAGATGGCGAAAAGGTCGTTCTCATTCACGATGGCGCTCGTCCTTTCTTTACACTTGATATGGCTTCTAGTTTAGCGGAGGCTGCCTCTACATATGACGGCGCAGTAGTGGCTGTGCCAGTAAAAGATACCGTAAAGCAGGTAAGTGATTTAAAGGTTGATAAAACCATTGATCGATCAAGCTTGTGGGCAGTTCAAACTCCGCAGGCTTTTCGTCTTTCTATCATAAAGGACATTCATCGTTGGGCCGAAGAGAACAATATCGTTGGGACAGATGATGCAAGTCTTGTAGAAATGAACGGAAGGACCGTTAAGATTATTCCAGGCGACTATTGGAATGTTAAATTAACGACTCCTGAAGATTTAATTTTCGCTAGGGCTATATTAAGAGAGAAGAAGGAGAGTGGATCCTAATGCGAATCGGGCATGGATTTGATGTACATCAGCTTGTCGAGGGACGCCCTTGTATCATTGGTGGCGTTACAATTCCCTTTGAGAAAGGGTTACTAGGTCATTCAGATGCAGATGTCTTGCTTCATTCTGTGGCAGATGCCTGTCTTGGAGCTATTGGGGAAGGAGATATCGGGAAGCATTTTCCTGATACGGATGAGGCATTTAAAGATGCGGATTCGAAAGAACTTCTGCGCCATGTTTTTCACATTGTGAAAGAAAAAGGCTACGTTCTTGGAAACGTAGACTGTACGATTATTGCACAAATGCCGAAGATGGCTCCTCATATCTCTGCGATGCGTGAAGTCATTGCAGAACTCCTTGAAGCAGAGCTTGAACAAGTGAATGTCAAAGCGACAACTTCAGAGAAGTTAGGGTTTACAGGTAGAGGAGAGGGCATCGCGGCAGAAGTAGTCGTCTTACTACAAACCAGTTGACCGATAATTTGACTCTAATGGTAAAATAATAAGACAGTTAAAGATAAAATTAATGGTGGTGTATAAAATGGGAAACGAAGTTAGGGTGCGTTATGCGCCGAGTCCAACGGGGTATCTACATATAGGGAATGCTCGTACTGCATTATTTAACTATCTGTTCGCAAGAAGTCAGAACGGTAAATTCATTATTCGAATCGAGGACACTGATCAAACTCGTAACGTTGAGGGTGGCGAACAGAATCAACTCGATTACTTAAAATGGCTAGGTATGGATTGGGATGAAAGCATCGACAAAGAAGGAGAGTATGGCCCTTATCGTCAGATGGAACGTCTTGATATTTATACAAAACATACGGCTGAACTTCTTGAAAAAGACCTTGCTTACAAGTGTTACTGTACGGAAGACGAGTTAGAGGCTGAGCGGGAAGCGCAGCGTGCACGAGGAGAGATGCCTCGCTACTCTGGTAAATGTCGCCATCTAACTGAAGAAAAGCGTGAAGCGCTAGAAGCGGAAGGCCGCGAGCCAAGTGTTCGCTTCGCAGTACCTCGCGACAGAGAATTTTCATTCGACGATATTGTAAAAGAACGCGTTTCGTTCGATTCCAATGGCATCGGTGACTTTGTTATTGTGAAAAAGAATGGGATTCCAACTTACAACTATGCGGTAGCGCTAGATGATCATTATATGAAGATCTCTCACGTGCTGCGCGGAGATGATCATATCTCAAACACACCGAAACAGCTGATGATTTACGATGCGTTCGGGTTTGAACCACCTAAATTTGGTCACATGACTCTGATCGTAAATGATCAGAAGAAGAAGTTAAGTAAACGCGATAAGTCCATCGTTCAATACATTGAGCAATACCACGACCTTGGCTTCCTACCAGAAGCGCTGTTTAACTTTATTACGTTGCTCGGTTGGTCACCGAAAGGCGAAGAAGAAGTATTTACGAAGGATGAGTTGATCGAAATCTTTGATGCGGAGCGCTTATCAACGTCTCCAGCAGTATTTGATTCACAAAAACTGTACTGGATGAATAACCAGTATATTAAAGCTGCTAGCCTTGATCGAGTTGTGGACCTTACACTTCCACATCTTATTGAAGCGGGTCGTTTGTCGGAAGATATGACAGATGAGCAGCACCAGTGGGCGAAAGAGCTTATTTCTCTTTATCAAGAGCAGCTTCATTATGGAAAAGAAATTGTCGAGCTTACAGAGTTGTTCTTTAAGCAAGAAATTAATTATAATGAAGAAGCAATGGCCGTACTGAACGAAGAACAAGTGCCTGAAGTGATGGAAGGTTTTCTTCATCAGCTTGAAGAAGTAGCTAATTTTGAGCCAGCTGAAATCAAAGCTGCAATTAAAGCAACGCAAAAAGCTACGGGTCATAAAGGCAAGAAACTATTTATGCCGATTCGAGTTGCTACTACTGGCGAAACTCACGGACCTGAGCTGCCGAATGCGATTTCCCTGTTAGGTAGGGAAACAGTAAAGGCGCGTTTGAATCAGGTTATCGGATTAAGTCAATCCTAAGAATAAAATACAAAACGATGATGAGGAGAAGTAAGTGAATCGCATCTTATTAGAGAGAGCTGTCTCGGCTGAAAGCGGCTTAAGATTGTCTTCACTGAAATGCACCTCTGAGTCTTCTACAGAACTTCTGTCAGAAAAGTATGTAGGAGCGGTAACCGCCGTTAATGGTGAAAGGTATTTCCTTATAGGAGATATAAAACAGAGTGGAACCACGCGAAAGCGTCTCTGTGTGATCGATATAATCACACAGAGACGCTTTTTTTAATAAGCTGTTTTTGATGAAAAAGGGGAGGGATGAATTCAGTGTGGAAGACAATGAAACAGGATATAGATGTCGTCTTTGATCAAGATCCGGCTGCAAGAAGTTACTTTGAGGTGATTTTGACCTACGCAGGACTTCATGCGATCTGGTCACATAGGTTCGCTCATTGGTTTTGGAAGAAAAAGTTCTTCTTCTTAGCACGATTCGTTTCTCAAATCAGTCGCTTTTTCACTGGGATCGAAATTCACCCCGGTGCAACGATCGGGCAACGTTGTTTTATCGACCATGGAATGGGTGTGGTTATCGGGGAAACCTGTGAGATTGGGAATAACGTAACACTGTTCCAAGGAGTCACTCTTGGAGGAACAGGTAAAGAAAAAGGGAAACGGCACCCTACATTAGAGGATAATACGCTTGTCGCTACTGGAGCGAAAGTTCTAGGTTCGATTACGATTGGAGAGAATTCGAAGGTAGGAGCGGGGTCCGTCGTGTTGCAGAATGTTCCTGCAAATTCAACGGTCGTCGGTATTCCAGGAAAAGTTGTGATTCAAAATGGCGTCAAAGTGCCTCATGATCTTGAGCATCATAATATGCCTGACCCAGTCGCAGATAAATTTAAGCAGATGGAAAAGGAAATGCGTTCGTTACAAGAACAATTAGAGAAGCTAAGGAGTGAAAAAGATGGCGATTAGACTATATAACACTGTGACACAAAAGAAGGAAGACTTTCAGCCAATAGAAGAAGGTAAGGTAATGATGTATGTGTGTGGCCCTACCGTATACAACTATATCCATATCGGAAATGCGCGCCCAGCGATCGTATTCGATGTTGTTCGTCGCTATCTAGAATATAGAGGATATGATGTGCGATATGTTTCTAACTTTACAGATGTAGACGATAAGTTGATCCGTGCTGCAAATGAGCTAGGAGTAGAAGTTCCGGAAGTCGCTGAACGTTTCATCGATGCCTATCATGAGGACGTTGGCGCACTAGGAGTACTCAAAGCAGATGAGCATCCTAGAGTAACGGAAAACATGGAGGAAATCATCACCTTTATCTCCGCTTTGATCGAGAAAGGGTTCGCATATGAATCTGAAGGTGATGTCTATTTTAGAACGAGAGAATTTGAGGGATATGGTAAGCTTTCTCATCAATCGATCGACGAACTCAAACTGGGCTCGCGAATTGTCGTAGGTGAGAAGAAAGAAGATCCGTTAGACTTTACGCTATGGAAGCAGGCTAAAGAAGGAGAGATTTCGTGGGAAAGCCCATGGGGAGCAGGTCGACCAGGCTGGCACATCGAATGCTCTGCGATGGCAAAGAAATACCTTGGTGACACGATCGATATTCATGCAGGTGGTAAAGACCTCGCTTTTCCACACCATGAGAACGAAGTGGCACAAACAGAAGCACTAACAGGAAAGTCTTTTGCGAATTATTGGCTGCATAACGGGTATATCAATATTAATAACGAAAAAATGTCTAAGTCACTCGGTAACTTTGTGCTCGTGCATGATCTGATCAAACAGCATGATCCAGAGGCTATCCGATTCTTTATGTTATCTGTTCATTATCGTAATCCAATCAACTTCAATCACGAGCTTCTTCAAAGTGCGAAGACTGGTTTGGTGCGTATCAAGGATACTGTAGAGAATTTAACACATCGACTTGAAAATAGTGCGGATCTTGCAAAAGATGCGGATGAATGGAAGCGAAAAATCAAAACGTATCATGACCGTTTCGTTACAGAGATGGATGATGATTTTAACACAGCAAACGCGATCTCCATTTTATTTGAACTATCGAAGGAAGCAAATCTTTATTTGCAAGAATCAAATTCATCAAAAGATGTACTAGAGATGTTCTTAGAGCGATTTAAGGACATTGGATCTGTACTTGGTCTTTCGTTTGAACAAGAACAGGGCCTCCTTGATGAGGACATCGATCAATTGATCGAAGAACGAAATGAAGCTAGAAAGCAACGCAACTTTGCAAGAGCGGATGAGATTCGCGATGAATTGAAGGAGCAGGGGATTCTTTTAGAAGATACACCACAGGGCGTTCGTTGGAAGAGGAGCGAGTAATGAAAGAACTAGACGTAAAACAGCTAAATTCATTAGCTTTGGCTTATATGGGAGACTCAGTGATCGAAATCCACGTTAGAGAACGGCTTTTATCACTGGGTCATATAAGACCGAACCAGCTTCATAAAACAGCAACGAAATATGTATCTGCTAAAGCACAGGCGGCGTATCTTCACGATCTTTTGGACAAGGATGATCTCACAGAAGAAGAAATAGGGGTCGTGCGCAGAGGAAGAAATGCGAAGTCAGGAACCGTTCCTAAAAACACGTCAGTGAGCACGTACAAATATTCCACGGCTCTAGAAGCGTTGTTTGGGTACTTGTACTTACAGGGGAATGCAGAACGACAGCATGAGTTGCTTGAGAAATTTTATAAATTTGTGGAAGAACCGAAGAAAGAAGTGAAATCTGATGGGTAAAGAGTTTATCGTAGGCCGAAATGCAGTGTTAGAAGCACTAAAGTCAGGTCATGAAATTAATAAAATCTGGATTAATGAAGGATCGCAAAAAGGGCCGCTTCAACCTATTGTACAAAAGGCAAAGGCGCAAAATGTTCTTGTTCAATTTGTGCCAAAGAAGAAGTTAGAGCAACTCTCAGGAGAATCAAATCATCAAGGCGTAGTGGCTTCGATTGCTGCATACGAATATGCAGATCTTGAAGATCTCTTTCAGAAGGCGGAGGAATCTGGTGAGCAGCCTTTGTTCTTAATTCTTGATGAAATCGAAGATCCTCACAACCTTGGATCCATTTTGAGAACGGCTGATTCAGTTGGGGCTCATGGTGTGATTATACCTAAGCGGAGAGCTGTTGGACTCACATCGACAGTTGCAAAGTCATCAACCGGGGCGCTCGAATATGTGCCAGTAGCGAGAGTGACGAATCTTGCTCGTACGATGGATGAACTAAAGGATAGAGGAATCTGGTTCGTAGGAACAGATGCTAAAGGTGGACAAGATTACCGAGAAGCGTCATACGACATGGGGATTGGACTTGTTATTGGTAGTGAAGGTAAAGGAATCGGTCGCTTAATAAAAGATAAATGTGACTTTCTCGTTAGCCTTCCGATGGCTGGTAAAGTTACGTCACTAAACGCCTCAGTAGCGGCAGGGCTAATGATGTATGAAGTCTACCGACAACGTCATCCCCTGGGGGAATAGACATGGATGTGCTGCTTGTTGATGGCTACAACATTATCGGCGCCTGGCCTGAACTCAGGAACTTAAAGGACAATGATTTTAGCAAAGCCCGTGAGTTATTGATCGAATATATGGCTGAATATCAAGCATACACAGGGTTTAGGGTGATCGTCGTATTTGACGCTCACCTCTCCCGTGGTGTGGAGAAGAAAGATAGTTTGTATGGTGTAGAAGTCATCTATACGAGAGAAAACGAGACTGCAGATGAACGGATTGAGAAGCTTGCGCGCGAGCTTAAAGATATTCGTACACAAGTTCATGTGGCTACCTCTGATTATACTGAGCAATGGGCCATATTTGGCCAAGGTGCACTGAGGAAGTCAGCTCGGGAGCTATACAATGAAATGCAGCGAATCGAAAAAGGTATTGAAAAAAGAGTAGATCATGTTAATAGAGAAAATCGCAGCTCAGGTTTGTTTTTAACGGATGAAGTTAGCGAAATATTTGAAAAATGGCGAAGAGGCGGTAAATAGTAGGTTGACGATTTTTCGACATGTCCTGTATAATATTTCTATATAGCGTACTGGTCGGGGGGAACGCATATTGAGCACAGTAGACCTCAAGGAAAGCACGGTAGATAATGAGCAGCTGACAGCAGGCCAAAGACACCTGGAAGAAGTAGCGTTCGATCAACTTGATGATGAATTGCTAGTAGTGATGGTTCATGAAGGTCATAGTCGAGCGTTGGAACATCTGATTACGAAGTATAAAAATTTCGTACGCGCTAAAGCGAGGTCATATTTTCTTATTGGAGCAGACCGCGAAGACATCATTCAAGAAGGAATGATCGGTCTCTACAAAGCTATTCGTGATTTTAGAGGAGACAAGTTCTCATCTTTTAAAGCGTTTGCCGAACTGTGCATCACCCGGCAGATGATTACAGCGATCAAAACTGCAACGAGACAAAAGCACATTCCGCTAAATTCTTATGTATCGTTAGACAAACCAATCTACGATGAAGAATCTGATCGGACGTTGCTAGATGTCATTTGCGGCACGAAGGTCACAGATCCTGAGGAACTCATCATTAATCAAGAAGAATTTGATGATATAGAACTTAAAATGTCAGAAATTTTGAGCGATTTAGAAAGAAAAGTGTTGATGCTTTATCTTGATGGACGTTCTTATCAGGAAATTTCTGTGGATTTAAATCGTCATGTCAAGTCAATTGATAACGCGCTTCAACGTGTGAAACGTAAGCTCGAACGCTATTTGGAACTGCGTGAAGTAAGCCTTTAATATGGACAAGCCTCAAGCAGGGGAATTCTTTCCCCTGTTTTTTCTTTGGTAGTGTCCTTCCAGCCTTTATTGACACTCTGAATCGTGCTGTGATAAATTGATAGATGTACTAATATGTACTTTTTGCTAGATTTTTCAACGAACGTCACAGCGTCACTGAACGTTTTTTTATTTTTGTCTTTTTTATGCTGTATAAATGTATGGATTTATATAAAATAAAAGGTGAAGCTAATGTCATACCATCAATTTCGGTATGATCGGCTTATCAAACTTCAAACTGCGTGGCTTAGGAAGGTGTCATTATGCGTAAAAAAGTAGCACTAGCATGTGTCCAATGCAATAGCCGTAACTACACAACTATGAAAAACTCTCAAGCAAACCCAGCCCGCATCGAAGTGAACAAGTATTGTAAATACTGTGATGCGCATTCAGTGCATCGTGAAACAAAGTAAAGGGCGTTCGAATATCGGACGAACAATTATAATGATTCTCGGGGGAGTTTATTTCCACCAGACAATTGGGGGTAGCAGGTAATGGCAAGTATTGTACAACGTTCTGGTAAGTTCTTACGTGAAGTGACAAGAGAAATGAAGCGAGTGAGTTGGCCTACGCGCAAGGATCTAACACGCTATACGATCGTAACGGTTTCAACAGTTATTTTCGTAGCGGTATTTTTTGCTTTGGTTGACCAGGGTATTTCTTCACTTATCCGCCTCATTTTAGGTTAATTCGTTATAAATCTTTCACTATCAGGTTAGAATGATAGAGTAAATGAGTTGGGGAGGGAAGGACGACTAGTCCTGTATATATGGAAAAAAGATGGTATGTTGTTCATACGTATTCTGGGTATGAAAACAAAGTAAAGACAAACCTTGAAAAAAGAGTTGAATCAATGGGCATGACAGATAAAATCTTTCGTGTTCTTGTACCAGTAGAGGAAGAAACTGAAGTTAAGAACGGTAAGAAGAAAACCGTTCTAAAGAAAGTATTCCCTGGTTATGTTATAGCTGAAATGGTTATGACAGACGACTCATGGTATGTAGTTCGTAACACCCCTGGGGTAACTGGCTTCGTAGGATCAGCAGGTGCAGGTTCAAAGCCAACAGCACTTCTTCCTGAAGAAGTTGAAAATCTTCTGAAGCAGATGGGGATGGAACAGCCGAAAGCGGATGTTGATTTCGAACTACAGGAAAAAGTTAAGGTTAAAGAAGGTCCTTTCGCTGACTTTGTCGGTTCGATCGAAGGCATCGACACAGACAAAGGCAAGGTGAAAGTACACGTTAACATGTTTGGTCGTGAGACTCCTGTAGAGCTTGATTTTGGACAAGTTGAGAAGATCTAAAAGAAAAGCTCTTGAAAAACATTTTTATTAATGATAGAATTTTAATGTTTCATGAGTCTCATACCAATCGAGACATTATTTGATATAAAGGTGGGAGGGTGAAAACACCCAAATACCACATCACGGACTTAAGGAGGTGTGTCGCGTGGCTAAAAAGGTAATTAAAGTTGTTAAGTTGCAAATCCCGGCTGGGAAGGCGAATCCCGCACCGCCAGTTGGACCTGCACTAGGTCAGGCTGGAGTTAACATCATGGGATTCTGTAAAGAGTTCAATGCTCGTACTTCTGACCAGGCTGGCATGATTATTCCAGTTGAAATCACGGTTTTTGAAGACCGTTCATTTACATTTATCACAAAAACTCCACCAGCTGCAGTTCTTCTTAAGAAAGCAGCAGGTATCGAGTCAGGTTCTGGTGAACCTAACCGCAACAAAGTTGCGACTGTAAAGCGTGATAAAGTGCGTGAGATCGCTGAAACAAAGATGCCAGATCTTAACGCAGC
Organism: Anaerobacillus sp. ABR4_321; assembly: GCF_056158505.1. NCBI lineage: Bacteria > Bacillati > Bacillota > Bacilli > Caryophanales > Bacillaceae > Anaerobacillus > Anaerobacillus sp. ABR4_321. Next base: position 542,253 of record NZ_JBSWTK010000001.1, on the reverse strand, counting down.
TAATGTTGATTCCGCAATGCGTATGGTTGAAGGAACTGCACGCAGCATGGGAATTACGATCGAAGACTAATGTGTCACAAGCTGTTGCGATTAAAAGGGATTCCTGCCTGTAACTTTACAGGTTCGCAACTTTTATTATGATATCGGGTAATCCTGGTGTCATAAATAGTGGGAGGTTAATCCGCTAAACCACATTCAAGGAGGAACACAAAATGGCAAAAAGAGGTAAAAGATACCAAGAGGCTGCGAAGCTAGTTGATCGTACAACTTTCTACGAGCCTCAAGAAGCAGTAGAACTCGTTCAAAAGACTTCTATTGGAAACTTTGATGGAACAGTTGAAGCAGCAGTACGTCTAGGAGTAGACCCTAAGAAAAACGACCAACAGGTTCGTGGCGCGGTAGTACTTCCTAACGGAACTGGTAAAACTCAACGCGTTCTTGTATTCGCGAAAGGCGAAAAAGCTAAAGAAGCTGAAGCAGCAGGCGCTGACTATGTTGGAGATGCTGAGTTCATCAACAAAATCAACCAAGGTTGGTTCGAGTTTGATGTAATCGTTGCGACTCCAGACATGATGGGCGAAGTTGGTAAGCTTGGTCGTGTACTAGGACCAAAAGGCTTAATGCCAAACCCGAAAACTGGAACAGTAACATTCGACGTTGAGAAAGCTGTTAACGAAATCAAAGCTGGTAAAGTAGAGTACCGCGTAGATCGTGCTGGAAATGTTCACGCACCAATCGGTAAAGTATCTTTCGAAGCTGATAAGCTAGTTGAAAACTTGAATACTCTAGTTGAAACGCTTATCAAGGTTAAACCTGCAGCTGCAAAAGGAACTTACATCAAGAACGTTTCTGTAACATCTACAATGGGACCTGGTGTAAAAGTTAACGCTTCTAGCTACCGCTAATAAAATTAGCTATTGACTTTAGCGTTTAAATTTTATATACTTTAAAATGTTGTTTGATAAGTTAATACTTTCTGTACCGTAGACAGCAGGGGTGCTAGGCACTTAATATCCTGCCGAGGTGTGAAGTGTTTCGATACAAGTGATCGTTAATGCCTTCATGTCTTCGGATGTGAAGGCTTTTTATATGACCTCATACTCCGGAACGGTATAGACACATTTCTATAGGAGGTGGAACAATGAGCAGTGCAGTTGAACAAAAAAAGAAGCTAGTTACGGAAATTGCAGACAAACTTCGCGATAGCCAATCAACAATATTTGTTGACTACCGTGGACTTGATGTAAGTGAAGTAACTGAACTTCGTAAACAATTGCGTGATGCAGATGTTGAATTCCGTGTTTACAAAAACACAATGACTCGTCGCGCTGCAGAAGAGCTTGAACTTACTGATTTAAATGAACACCTTGTCGGACCTACGGCAGTCGCGTTCAGTAATCAAGATGTTGTTGCTCCTGCTAAAATCTTGAACAACTTTGCTAAAGATCATCAAGCTCTTGAAATCAAGACTGGTGTCATCGAAGGTAGCGTTGTTTCATACGAAAAGATCAAGGAACTTGCGGATCTACCGAACCGCGACGGACTACTTTCTATGTTGCTATCTGTGCTACAAGCACCTATGCGCAACATGGCATTGGCTACAAAAGCTGTTGCCGATCAAAAAGAAGATCAAGGCGCGTAAGTTTACGGCCTATCAATTCGGTTAATAAAAAACAACTATTAAGGAGGATTTACTCATGAGTAACGAGCAAATCATTGAAGCAATCAAAGAAATGACAGTTCTTGAGCTTAACGACCTAGTTAAAGCTATCGAAGAAGAATTTGGTGTAACTGCAGCGGCTCCAGTAGCAGCAGCAGGTGGCGCAGCTGAAGGTGCTGCAGAAGAGAAGACTGAATTTGACGTAGTACTTGAATCTGCTGGAAGCAGCAAGATCAAAGTCATCAAAGTCGTTCGCGAAATCACTGGTCTTGGCTTGAAAGAAGCTAAAGAACTAGTTGACGGTGCTCCAAGCCCGATTAAAGAAGGCGTATCAAAAGAAGAAGCTGACGAAATGAAATCTAAGCTTGAAGAAGTTGGCGCTGCAATCGAAGTTAAGTAATTGGTTTGAAACAAAAAGCTCGCTTTTAAAAGCGAGCTTTTTGTAGTTTAAAAGTAATTGTAGGTTATGAATGGTTTAAAGCTGGATATGCTTGTAGATGATGGCAATGAAAAGAGGGATTGCGATGGGAGAGCATTACTATACGAGGAAGCCCGAAGTGAAAAGTCAACCCAACCAAATCACGGAAGTTTTGCGAGGGTCTAAGTTTCAATTCACGACGGATTCCGGAGTTTTCTCGAAGAAGGAAGTTGATTTTGGCAGTAAACTTCTTATTGAATCATTTGTAGATCCGGAAGTAGAAGGAGATGTTGCTGATGTTGGTTGCGGATATGGACCGATTGGAATATCACTCGCATCTCAGTTTCCTGAACGCCGATTTTACATGTTGGACATTAATGAGCGTGCAGTCGATTTAGCGATGTCGAATGCAGCTCGCAACAACGTGTCGAATGTATCCGTGATGACAAGTGATCAGCTTAGTTCTGTAAAAGACCGAACATTTGCGTGCGTTATTACAAACCCGCCTATTCGAGCAGGCAAACAAGTCGTGCATGGTATTTTTGAAGAAGCCCACGGTGTATTGAAGGAAAACGGAGCCCTTTGGGTCGTGATCCAGAAAAAACAGGGTGCCCCATCCGCTATTGCAAAGCTTGAAGAAATGTTCCAAACGGTCGAAACGGTTGTCAAAAAGAAAGGATACTATATTCTTAAAGCAGTCAAGTAAAATATTAGATTATCCTTTGACTTCGTAGACAGGCTGTGCTAATATATTATAATGCCAATGATGGATTTTCCAGGCCTTTTTTGTGTCGAAAAGACGCGAAGTATATTATACTTGAGACTGGGAAAACTAATATAATCGCTTATAGATAAGGGGAAAAACTAATTTATGCCCTTTTTCTTTTTTGTCCAACGATAGTTTTCTTTTTATAGAGGAAATCGAGGGGCAAAAAAAATAAATACGCTGGATTTGAGGGGTGAATCATTTGACAGGCCAACTAGTTCAGTATGGACGCCACCGCCAAAGAAGAAGCTACGCGCGAATCAAAGAAGTATTAGATTTACCAAATCTAATTGAGATTCAAACGGCTTCTTATCAATGGTTTCTTGATGAGGGTTTACGAGAAATGTTCCAGGATATTTCTCCGATTGAAGATTTCACTGGTAATCTTGTGCTAGAGTTTGTTGACTATAGCCTAGGTGAACCAAAGTATCCCGTGGAAGAAACCAAAGAGCGAGATGTGACATACTCTGCACCTTTACGAGTAAAAGTGCGCCTAATCAATAAAGAGACGGGTGAAGTTAAGGAACAAGAAGTATTCATGGGTGACTTCCCGTTGATGACTGAAACAGGTACTTTTATTATTAATGGGGCAGAACGAGTCATCGTATCTCAGCTTGTGCGTTCTCCAAGTGTCTACTATAGCAAGAAGATTGATAAGAACGGCAAAAAGGGATATACAGCTACTGTCATTCCAAACCGAGGAGCATGGCTGGAATTTGAAACTGATGCCAAGGATATTGTCTACGTACGGATCGACCGTACTAGAAAGCTACCGATTACGGTATTGCTCAGAGCGTTAGGGTTTGGGTCTGATCAAGAAATCATAGATCTCCTAGGTGAAGATGAATATCTTCGCAATACCCTGGAAAAGGACAACACGGACGGAACAGAAAAAGCGCTTCTAGAAATCTATGAACGCTTACGTCCTGGTGAGCCACCGACTGTCGATAACGCAAAAAGCTTACTTGATTCCCGCTTTTTTGATCCGAAGCGTTATGACTTAGCAAATGTAGGACGCTACAAGATTAATAAAAAGCTTCATATCAAGAACCGTCTATTCAATCAACGTTTAGCAGAAACGCTCGTTGACCCTGAGACAGGCGAAGTGATTGCGGAAGAAGGCGCGATTCTTGATCGCCGCCTGCTAGATAAGATTCTACCTGCTATTGAAACAAACGTTGGATTTAAAAACGTTGAACCTCATGGCGGGGTAATTGAAGATGATTCTATAGGATTACAATCTATTAAGATATATGCACCTGACGATCCTGAAGGTGAACGTGTGATTAATGTTATGGGTAATGGTGGAATTGACTCCGGAGTGAAAAACATCACGCCTGGAGATATCATTTCTTCTATCAATTACTTCTTTAACCTTCTTCACCAGGTTGGTAACACAGATGATATCGATCATCTTGGTAACCGCCGCCTTCGTTCAGTAGGTGAATTGCTACAAAACCAATTCCGTATTGGTTTGTCCAGAATGGAACGTGTAGTAAGAGAGCGTATGTCAATCCAGGACACAAATGTGATCACGCCACAGGCGCTAATCAACATTCGTCCGGTAATTGCATCGATCAAAGAATTCTTTGGTAGCTCACAGCTATCTCAGTTCATGGACCAGACAAACCCGCTAGCTGAGCTTACTCACAAGCGTCGTTTATCTGCTCTTGGACCGGGTGGACTAACTCGTGAGCGTGCAGGATTCGAAGTTCGTGACGTTCACTATTCTCACTACGGAAGAATGTGTCCGATCGAAACACCAGAGGGTCCAAACATCGGACTGATTAACTCCCTATCTTCATACGCGCGAGTTAACAAGTTTGGGTTTATCGAGACGCCTTACCGCAGAGTAGATCCTGAAACAGGAAAGGTAACAGAGTTTATCGATTACCTTACTGCTGATGAACAGGATAATTACGTTGTGGCACAGGCAAACGCTAAGCTAAACGATGATGGATCATTTAAAGAAGAAGATATTGTTGCGCGTTTCCGTGATGAAAACATCATCATCAACCGTGACAAGATCGATTACATGGACGTATCCCCGAAGCAGGTTGTTTCGGCTGCAACGGCTTGTATCCCGTTCCTTGAGAACGATGACTCCAACCGTGCACTAATGGGTGCGAACATGCAGCGTCAGGCTGTACCTTTGATGGTTCCTGAATCACCAATCGTAGGAACAGGGATGGAGCACGTTAACGGAAAAGATTCCGGTGCTGCTGTCATCTGTAAACACGACGGTATCGTCGAGTATGCGTCTGCTGCAGAAATTCACGTTCGTCGTATCTCCGTTGTAGATGGTCAGGAAGTGAAAGGCGACCTCGATCGCTATCGATTACTGAAGTTTATCCGTTCCAACCAAGGAACTTGCTATAACCAGAAGCCGATCGTAGACGAAGGTGACCGCGTCGTTAAAGGAGAAATTCTTGGTGACGGTCCTTCAATGGAAAAAGGCGAAATGGCACTCGGTCGTAACGTCCTTGTCGGATTTATGACATGGGAAGGTTACAACTACGAGGATGCTATTATTATGAGCGAACGTCTCGTAAAAGATGACGTTTATACGTCAATTCATATTGAAGAGTATGAGTCAGAAGCTCGTGACACGAAGCTTGGACCTGAAGAAATCACTCGTGATATTCCTAACGTTGGGGAAGACGCTCTGCGTAACCTTGATGAGCGAGGAATTATTCGCATGGGTGCTGAAGTAAAAGACGGCGATATCCTCGTTGGTAAAGTAACGCCTAAGGGTGTTACGGAACTTACGGCTGAAGAACGTCTCCTTCACGCAATCTTCGGAGAAAAAGCTCGTGAAGTACGTGATACTTCATTACGTGTCCCTCATGGCGGCGACGGAATCGTGCTCGACGTGAAGATCTTTAACCGAGAAGATGGCGATGAGCTTCCTCCGGGAGTAAATCAGCTAGTTCGCGTATATATCGTACAGAAGCGTAAGATTCATGAAGGAGATAAAATGGCGGGACGCCACGGTAACAAGGGTGTTATCTCAAGGATACTTCCTGAAGAAGACATGCCATACTTACCTGATGGTACGCCGATCGATATCATGTTGAACCCGCTTGGTGTTCCGTCTCGTATGAATATCGGACAGGTGTTAGAGATGCACATCGGAATGGCAGCGCGTGCGCTTGGCATCCATGTTGCAACTCCAGTATTTGATGGAGCCCGCGAGGAAGATGTGTGGGAAACGCTTGAAGAAGCAGGTATGCCACGTGATGGTAAAACTGTTCTTTACGATGGTCGTACAGGTGAACCATTCGACAACCGCATCTCTGTCGGTGTCATGTATATGATCAAACTTGCTCACATGGTTGATGACAAACTTCACGCACGTTCTACAGGACCATACTCACTCGTTACACAGCAGCCGCTTGGTGGTAAAGCACAATTCGGTGGACAGCGTTTCGGTGAGATGGAGGTATGGGCACTTGAAGCATACGGTGCCGCATATACACTACAAGAGATTCTAACTGTTAAGTCGGATGATGTTGTTGGACGTGTTAAGACTTACGAAGCAATCGTAAAAGGTGAAAATGTTCCTGAGCCTGGTATTCCTGAATCGTTTAAAGTTCTGATCAAAGAATTGCAATCTCTAGGTATGGACGTGAAAATGCTAGCTAGTGATGAGCAAGAGATCGAAATGAAAGAGTTAGACGATGAAGAAGACCAATCCAGTGAGAAATTAAACTTGAATGTTGGGTCAAATCAGGCGAGTGAGTAAGGGTTAAACCTGAATTCTAAAGGGAGGTAGGCCCCTTGATAGATGTCAATAAATTTGAGTATATGAAAATCGGTCTGGCGTCACCGGATAAAATTCGCTCCTGGTCAAGAGGAGAAGTGAAGAAGCCAGAAACCATTAACTACCGTACCTTAAAGCCAGAGAAAGATGGACTTTTCTGTGAGCGTATCTTCGGCCCTACTAAGGACTGGGAATGTCACTGTGGTAAATACAAGCGTATCCGTTATAAAGGAGTCGTTTGTGACCGCTGTGGAGTTGAAGTAACACGTGCAAAAGTACGTCGTGAGAGAATGGGGCACATTGAGCTTGCTGCCCCTGTCTCCCACATCTGGTACTTTAAAGGGATTCCAAGTCGTATGGGACTTGTTCTTGACATGTCTCCACGCGCACTTGAAGAGGTTATTTACTTTGCTTCTTACGTTGTAACAGAAGCAGGTGACACGCCTCTAGAGAAAAAACAACTTCTTTCAGAGAAAGAATACCGTGCATATCGTGAGAAGTACGGGAAAACTTTCTCAGCTGAAATGGGTGCCGAGGCAATCCGTAGATTACTGTTTGACATCGACCTTGATAAAGAAGTAGATGTTTTGAAAGAAGAATTGAAGACGGCTCAAGGACAGCGTAGAACAAGAGCGATCAAACGTTTAGAAGTACTTGAAGCGTTCCGTGGCTCTGGTAACAATCCAGCATGGATGATCCTAGATGTTCTACCGGTAATCCCGCCAGAACTTCGTCCGATGGTTCAGCTTGATGGTGGTCGTTTTGCGACGTCTGACCTTAACGATCTTTACCGTCGTGTGATCAACCGTAACAATCGTTTGAAGCGACTTTTAGATCTTGGGGCACCGAGTATCATCGTTCAGAACGAAAAACGTATGTTGCAAGAAGCAGTAGACGCTCTAATCGACAATGGTCGTCGTGGCCGACCTGTTACAGGTCCTGGTAACCGTCCATTGAAGTCTCTTTCTCACATGTTGAAAGGTAAGCAGGGACGCTTCCGTCAAAACCTTCTTGGTAAGCGTGTTGACTACTCAGGCCGTTCCGTTATCGTCGTAGGTCCACACCTTAAGATGTACCAGTGTGGTCTACCAAAAGAAATGGCACTTGAACTATTCAAGCCATTCGTGATGAAGGAGCTTGTATCGAAAGGTCTTGCTCACAACATTAAGAGTGCTAAGCGTAAAGTTGAAAAGGTTCATCCTGAAGTTTGGGACGTACTCGAGAACGTTATTAAAGAACACCCTGTTCTTCTTAACCGAGCGCCAACTCTTCACCGTCTTGGTATCCAGGCGTTTGAACCGATTCTTGTAGAAGGACGTGCTATTCGTCTTCACCCGCTCGTTTGTACAGCATACAACGCTGACTTTGATGGTGACCAAATGGCAGTTCACGTTCCACTATCTGCAGAAGCTCAAGCTGAAGCACGTATCTTGATGCTTGCAGCACAGAACATTCTAAACCCTAAGGATGGTAAGCCAGTTGTAACACCATCACAGGATATGGTACTAGGTAACTACTACCTTACTATGGAACGTGAAGGAGCAATTGGAGAAGGTTCTGTATTTAAAGATACAAACGAAGCGCTGATCGCATACCAGAATGGATATGTACACCTTCATTCTCGTGTTGCAATCCCAGCTTCTTCTCTTAATAAATCTGCATTTACTGAAGAGCAGAATAAACAGTTGTTAGTTACAACGGTCGGTAAGCTGATCTTCAACGAGATCTTACCGGAGTCGTTCCCGTATATTAACGAGCCAACGACGACTAACCTTGAAGTAGCAACTCCTGAAAGGTACTTCCTTCCACATGGTGTAAATGTGAAAGAAGAGATCGCAAAGCGTGAGATCATCACTCCGTTCAAGAAAGGCATACTCGGTAAGATCATCGCTGAAGTATTCAAGCGTTTCAAAGTAACGGAAACTTCTCGCATGCTAGATCGAATGAAGGACCTTGGATTCAAATATTCAACAAAAGCTGGTATTACAGTTGGTGTATCTGACGTCGTAGTACTTGCTGAAAAGCAAGAAATCATTTCTGAAGCTGAAGAAAAAGTAGAAAAAGTTCTCAAGCAGTTCCGTCGTGGTCTAATCACTGACGATGAGCGTTATGACCGAGTTATCTCGATCTGGAGTGGTGCAAAAGACCGCATCCAAGAGAAACTGATGAAGACTCTTGAAACAGATAACCCAATCTTTATGATGAGTGATTCAGGAGCTCGTGGTAACGCATCTAACTTCACACAGTTAGCTGGTATGCGTGGTTTGATGGCTAACCCATCTGGACAAATCATCGAACTACCGATCAAATCAAGCTTCCGTGAAGGTCTAACGGTACTAGAATACTTTATTTCTACTCACGGTGCGCGTAAAGGTCTTGCCGATACAGCACTTAAGACAGCTGACTCAGGTTATCTGACTCGTCGACTTGTAGATGTTGCGCAGGACGTTATCGTTCGCGAAGACGACTGTGGAACAGATCGTGGACTTGAAGTTAGTGCGATCAAGAACGGTAACGAATTGATCGAAGGGTTATACGATCGCCTTGTTGGACGTGTAGCGTTCAAAAAAGTGAAACACCCAGAAACGAACGAAGTTCTTGTGGAGAAAAACTCTCTTATCACGGAAGACATTGCTGGGGCAATCGTCGAAGCTGGTATCGAGAATGTTCATATCCGTTCTGCCTTCACATGTAGCACACGCCACGGCGTATGTAAAAAGTGTTATGGACGCAACCTTGCGACTGGTACTCGCGTAGAAGTTGGAGAAGCAGTTGGAATCATCGCTGCACAATCTATCGGAGAACCTGGTACACAGTTGACGATGCGTACATTCCACACAGGTGGGGTTGCCGGAGATGACATCACTCAAGGTCTTCCGCGTATCCAGGAGCTATTTGAAGCCCGTAATCCAAAAGGTCAGGCGGTTATTTCTGAACTTGATGGAACAGTCATCGATATGGCTGAAGTCAAAGAGAAGAAGGAAATCGTTGTACAGGGTGAAACCGAAACTCGTAATTACCCAGTACCTTATGGTGCACGCCTTAAAGTAGCAGTAGGAGATGTCGTTCAGGCTGGTCAAGCCTTAACAGAAGGTTCAATCGATCCTAAGCAGCTCCTAACGATCAGCGGTATCGACGGCGTACAAGAATACCTCCTAGCAGAAGTGCAGAAGGTATACCGTATGCAGGGTGTTGAAATCGGTGATAAGCACGTTGAAGTAATGGTTCGTCAGATGATGCGTAAGATCCGCGTTATCGATGCAGGTGATACGGAAGTACTTCCTGGATCACTTGTTGACATCCATCAGTTCAAAGATGTGAATAGAAAAGTTCTTGTTAAGGGCGGATTGCCAGCTACTGGACGTCCGGTACTTCTCGGAATTACGAAAGCATCTCTTGAGACTGAATCCTTCTTATCTGCTGCATCATTCCAGGAAACAACTCGTGTCCTAACTGATGCTGCGATTAAAGGTAAACGTGACGAACTTCTTGGTCTAAAGGAAAATGTTATTATCGGTAAGCTTGTTCCGGCAGGTACTGGTATGCAACGTTACCGCAGGATCAATGTTGCTGGAGAAGCGCAAGAAGCAACAGAACATCTTGAGCAGGACGAAAGTGCTTTAGTGAATCAAGAATAAACAGGGGAAGTGTTGACATCGGGAGTACAGGGTGATATTATATCCAAGGTGCTCCCGATAATCCTGTTGCTTTGGAGGATATATCTGTGTCTTATGAAAAAGTATCACAGGCAGATGAATTAATAATCGGGACAAAACAAACTCTTAAGGCCCTCCAGATTGGGGAAGCGAAGGAAGTATTTGTTGCTGACGACGCTGATCGCAGGGTTACTTCTAAGGTTGTTGCTCTCGCTAAAGAGAAGAGCATTCCTATACACCGGGTTGATTCAATGAAAAAACTTGGCAAGGCATGCGGCATCGAAGTAGGGGCGGCAACAGTAACGATAAAAGCATAACCGTTTTTGTCTGGTTCAGTATGAACTGACCGGCAAAAACTTTCCTTTTATCTATACATGAACCACCTGGATGTGTGGGCTTGCTAATCACTTAAGAAGGGAGGAAAACAAAATGCCAACTATTAACCAACTTGTTCGCAAGGGACGCGTTTCTAAGACTAAGAAATCTGACTCTCCTGCATTGAACAAAGGATATAATAGCTTCAAAAAGACTCATACAGATCTTTCATCTCCACAAAAACGTGGTGTATGTACTCGTGTGGGTACAATGACTCCAAAGAAGCCGAACTCTGCATTGCGTAAATACGCTCGTGTTCGTCTTACTAACGGAATCGAAGTTACTGCTTATATCCCTGGTATCGGTCACAACCTTCAGGAGCACAGTGTAGTGCTTATCCGTGGAGGACGTGTTAAAGACTTACCGGGTGTACGTTATCACATCGTACGTGGTGCACTTGACACTGCAGGTGTTAACGATCGTATGCAAGGTCGTTCTAAATACGGTACTAAGAGACCGAAAGCAGCTAAGAAGTAATAATCTTAAACAACAATTGAGAAAGGGGGTCTTCCCATGCCACGTAAAGGTCCAGTAGAACGTCGTGACGTATTACCAGATCCAATTTACAAATCCAAGCTTGTAACTCGCCTAATCAACCGTCTTATGGTAGACGGCCAAAAAGGTAAGGCACAACAAGTTCTTTACAAAGCATTCGATCTTATCCAGGAGCGTACTAACACAGAAGCTATGGAAGTATTCGATCAAGCTTTGAAAAACGTTATGCCAGTACTTGAAGTACGCGCTCGTCGTGTTGGTGGTGCTAACTACCAGGTACCGGTTGAGGTACGTCCAGATCGTCGTACAACTCTAGGACTTCGTTACCTTGTTAACTATTCTCGTCTTCGCGGTGAGAAAACAATGGTAGAAAGACTAGCATACGAAATCATGGATGCAGCTAATAACACTGGTGCTTCTGTTAAGAAGCGTGAAGAAATGCACAAAATGGCAGAAGCAAACAAAGCGTTTGCTCACTACCGCTGGTAATCGCCAGTTAAATAAAACTACTATCTTTATAAAAGGAAGGAGAAATACTAATGGCAAGAGAATTCTCCTTAAAAGATACACGTAATATCGGTATCATGGCACACATCGATGCTGGTAAAACAACAACAACCGAGCGTATTCTTTTCTATTCAGGGCGTATCCACAAAATCGGTGAGACTCACGAAGGTGGCTCTCAGATGGACTGGATGGAGCAGGAGCAGGAGCGTGGAATCACGATCACTTCTGCTGCTACCACTGCCCAGTGGAAAGACCACCGTGTTAACATCATTGACACGCCTGGTCACGTAGACTTCACGGTAGAAGTTGAACGTTCTTTACGTGTATTAGATGGAGCAGTTGCGGTACTTGATGCGCAATCAGGTGTTGAACCGCAAACAGAAACTGTTTGGCGTCAAGCTACAAACTACGGGGTTCCACGTATCGTATTCATCAATAAGATGGATAAACTAGGTGCGGACTTCCTATATTCCACAGGCACACTTAATGAACGTCTGCAAGCTAACGCTCACCCTGTTCAGCTACCAATCGGTGCTGAGGATGAGTTTGAAGGTATCATCGATCTTATTTCGATGCAGGCTTTCTACTATCTTGATGAACTAGGTTCTCGTACAGAAGCTCGCGAAATTCCTGCTGAATACAAGGAACAAGCTGAAGAGTACCGTACGAAGTTGATCGAAGCTGTAGCAGAGCTTGAAGAAGATCTAATGATGAAATACCTTGAAGGTGAAGAGCTTACAGAGGAAGAAATCAAGGCTGCAATCCGTAAAGGAACTTGTAACGTTGAATTCTACCCTGTACTATGCGGATCTGCATTTAAGAACAAAGGTGTTCAACTAGTTCTTGATGCTGTTCTAGACTATCTTCCTTCTCCATTAGATGTACCTGCAATCAAAGGACATCTAAAAGATTCTGAAGAAGAAGTACTTCGTTCTGCTGACGATAACGGTCCTTTCTCTGCACTTGCATTTAAAGTAATGACTGACCCTTACGTTGGTAAGCTTACATTCTTCCGTGTTTACTCAGGAACGCTATCTTCAGGTTCTTACGTTAAGAACTCTACAAAAGACAAGCGTGAACGTGTAGGACGTATTCTTCAGATGCACGCTAACTCTCGTGAAGAAATCTCTACTGTATACGCAGGAGATATCGCAGCGGCAGTTGGTCTGAAAGACACTTCTACTGGTGATACTCTATGTGACGAAAAGGATACAGTTATCCTTGAGTCTATGGACTTCCCAGATCCAGTTATCTCGGTTGCGATTGAACCAAAAACGAAGAGTGACCAAGATAAGATGGCAGTAGCACTTGCTAAGCTAGCTGAAGAAGATCCAACTTTCAAAACTGAAACAAACGAAGAGACTGGCCAAACGATCATCTCTGGTATGGGTGAGCTTCACCTTGATATCATCGTTGACCGTCTACGTCGTGAGTTCAAAGTTGATGCAACAGTTGGTGCTCCTCAGGTTGCATACCGTGAGTCTATTAAGAAGGGTGCTAAGGTTGAAGGTAAATTCGTACGTCAGTCTGGTGGTCGTGGACAATACGGACACGTATGGGTTGAATTCGAACCTAACGAAGAAGGCGCTGGCTTTGAGTTTGAAAACAAAATTGTTGGTGGTGTAGTTCCACGTGAATACGTACCTGCAGTTGAAGCTGGTCTTCGCGATGCAATGGATAACGGGCTACTAGCTGGTTACCCACTAATCGACGTTAAAGCTCGTCTTGTCGATGGTTCTTACCACGACGTTGACTCAAACGAAATGGCATTTAAAGTAGCTGCTTCAATGGCTCTTAAGAAAGCTAAAGACCATTGTGACCCTGCACTACTTGAGCCAATGATGAAGGTTGAAGTTGTAGTTCCAGAAGAATACATGGGCGATATCATGGGCGACGTAACAAGCCGTCGTGGACGCGTAGAAGGTATGGCTGCTCGCGGAAACGCACAGGTTATCAACGCGTTCGTACCACTATCTGAAATGTTTGGTTATGCAACTACACTTCGTTCTCGTACTCAAGGGCGCGGTACTTACACAATGTCCTTCGATCACTACGAAGAAGTGCCTAAATCAATCTCTGCAGAAATCATCAAAAAAGCTACAGGCGAATAATTGTAGCAAAGCAAGTTTTGTTGTAATCTAAGATAGGCGAGAATTATATTCATACGCCTATCTTGGCATAGATAATTCTTTGGTAATTAAAGGAGGAAACACTAATGTCAAAAGAAAAATTCGACCGTTCGAAACCCCACGTTAACATTGGTACAATTGGACACGTTGACCATGGTAAAACTACTCTAACAGCTGCGATCACTTCTGTGCTTCACAAGCGTTCTGGTAGCGGTACTGCTATGGCTTACGACCAAATCGATGGTGCTCCAGAAGAGCGTGAGCGTGGAATCACAATCTCAACTGCACACGTTGAGTACGAAACAGAAAACCGTCACTATGCACACGTTGACTGCCCAGGTCACGCTGACTATGTTAAAAACATGATCACTGGTGCTGCACAAATGGACGGAGGAATCCTTGTAGTATCTGCAGCTGACGGCCCAATGCCTCAGACTCGTGAGCACATCCTTCTTTCTCGTCAGGTTGGTGTACCTATGCTTGTTGTATTCCTTAACAAGTGTGACATGGTTGACGACGAAGAGCTACTTGAACTAGTTGAAATGGAAGTTCGTGACCTTCTTTCTGAGTACGACTTCGATGGCGACGAAGTTCCAGTAATCAAAGGTTCTGCACTTAAAGCTCTAGAAGGCGACGATGAGTACGAAGCGAAAATCTTCGAACTTATGGACGCTGTTGATGAGTACATCCCAACTCCAGAGCGTGACACTGACAAGCCATTCATGATGCCAGTTGAGGACGTATTCTCAATCACTGGTCGTGGTACAGTTGCTACTGGACGTGTTGAGCGTGGACAAGTTAAAGTCGGTGACGAAATTGAAATTCTTGGTCTTCAAGAAGAGAGCAAGAAAACAACAGTTACTGGTGTAGAAATGTTCCGTAAGCTTCTTGACTATGCAGAAGCTGGCGACAACATCGGCGCACTACTTCGTGGTGTAGCTCGTGAAGACATTCAGCGTGGACAAGTACTAGTTAAGCCTGGTACTGTTAAGGCTCACACTAAGTTCAAAGCTGAAGTTTACGTTCTTTCAAAAGAAGAAGGTGGACGTCATACTCCATTCTTCGCTAACTACCGTCCTCAGTTCTACTTCCGTACAACTGACGTAACTGGTACAATTCAACTTCCAGAAGGCGTTGAAATGGTTATGCCTGGAGACAACATCGAAATGACAGTTGAACTTATCGCTCCGATCGCAATCGAAGACGGAACTAAGTTCTCTATCCGTGAAGGTGGACGTACTGTAGGCGCAGGCGTTGTTGCAACAATCATCGAGTAGTATCGATATTTTAAAAGCACCCGGATATTAACCGGGTGCTTTTTTATATGAAATATTGCGAAAATAGTAATGCATCTTGCAATTTTTAAAGTAGCCCGTTATAATATTAAAAGTGTGCGATCGACATATTCATTATCTAGACAAAAGCCTTGCGTAAATGCAGAGGTTTTAGTATAATAAGAATGTTGGTCATAAACAGCGATGAAGTGGAAGGTTGCTGACACACCCGGCCCCTTTGCCATGGCGAGTGTGTTGGGGTTATTTTCACGGAGAACTGTCTATTAAAATATGGGCGAAAAAGGAGGGGAAATAATGGCAAAGCAAAAGATTCGTATTCGTTTAAAGGCATATGATCACCGTATTCTTGATCAATCTGCTGAGAAAATTGTAGAAACAGCAAAACGTTCAGGTGCAAAAGTATCCGGACCAATCCCGTTGCCGACGGAAAGAGCTGTTTATACAGTTCTACGTGCGGTTCACAAGTACAAAGATGCTCGTGAGCAATTCGAAATGCGTACGCACAAGCGTCTAATCGACATCATTGAGCCAACACCACAAACGGTTGATTCTCTAATGCGTTTAGATCTACCGTCAGGCGTTGACATTGAAATTAAACTTTAATAGAACGCTATATAAAACTATTTAAAACACATTTAGGAGGTGTGACTAATGACCAAAGGAATCTTAGGAAGAAAAGTAGGCATGACTCAAATCTTTGCTGACAACGGTGATATCATCCCAGTAACTGTGGTTGAAGCAGAACCTAACGTTGTTCTTCAAAAGAAAGCTGTTGATACTGATGGCTACGAAGCAATCCAGCTTGGATTCGCTGACAAGAAAAAGTCTCGTTACAACAAGCCTGAGGAAGGCCATGCTACAAAAGCAAGCACTACACCTAAGCGCTTCGTGAAGGAAATTCGTAACGCTGAAGGTAGTTACGAAATTGGTCAGGAAGTCAAAGTTGATATCTTTAACGAAGGTGACGTAGTTGATGTAACTGGTACGTCTAAAGGGAAAGGTTTCCAAGGTGCTATCAAGCGTCATAACCAATCTCGCGGACCAATGACTCACGGTTCTCGTTACCACCGTCGTCCTGGTGCTATGGGTCCTATCGATCCGATGCGCGTAATGAAAGGTAAACTTCTACCTGGACGTATGGGCGGAGAGCGTGTAACAGTTCAAAACCTTGAAATTGTTAAAGTTGATACAGAACGTAATCTACTTCTAGTAAAAGGGAACGTGCCTGGAGCTAAGAAGAGCTATGTGACTATCCAAAGTGCAACTAAAGCACAAGAAGCTAAGTAAGAAAGGAGGATATCCAAGTGCCTAAAGTAACTATGTTCAACCAATCCGGAGCACAGGTAGGCGATGTAGAACTCGCTGAAGCGATCTTCGGAATCGAACCAAACGAAAGTGTTATGTATGATGCGGTAATCATGCAGCAAGCATCTTTGCGTCAAGGTAACCATGACGTAAAAAACCGTTCAGAAGTACGCGGTGGTGGAGCTAAGCCATGGCGTCAAAAAGGAACAGGTCGTGCTCGTCAGGGCTCAATCCGTTCACCACAATGGGTTGGCGGTGGAGTAGTATTCGGTCCAACACCAAGAAGCTATTCTTACAAGCTACCTAAAAAAGTTCGTCGTTTGGCGATCAAATCTGCATTGTCTTCTAAAGTACAAGAAGAAAACTTTGTAGCTGTAGAAAGCCTTTCTTTTGATGCTCCAAAAACAAAAGAAATGGTAACAGTTCTTTCAAATCTTTCTGCAGATAGCAAAACGCTAATCGTTACGGGTGACTATAACGAAGCAGTCGCATTATCTGCGCGCAATATTCCTGGTGTTACTGTTGTAACTTCAGCTGGTATCAACATCCTTGATGTCCTTAAAGCTGATAAACTAGTTATGACAAAAGACGCTTTGGAAAAAGTAGAGGAGGTGCTAGCGTAATGAACGCTCGTGACATCATCAAGCGCCCCGTTATTACTGAAGCTACTACAGACGTAATGGCAGACAAAAAATATACGTTCGAAGTTGATACTCGTGCTAACAAAACTCAAATCAAGAGTGCTCTAGAAGAGATCTTCGGAGTTAAAGTTGCTGGAGTGAACACTCAGAACTATATGGGTAAAAAGAAACGTGTTGGCCGCCACAGCGGATTTACACCACGTCGTAAAAAAGCTATCGTGACGCTTACACCGGATAGCAAAGAATTGGACTTCTTTGAAGGCTAAGAACAATTGTGAAGGAGGGAAATGAGAATGGCGATTAAAAAGTATAAACCGACCACTAACGGTCGTCGTGGAATGTCAGTATCTGACTTTGCAGAAATCACGACAGACAAGCCGGAAAAATCGTTGCTTACGCCGCTTCACAAGAAAGGCGGACGTAACAGCCAAGGTCGCTTAACTGTTCGTCACCAAGGTGGCGGTCACAAACGTAAATACCGTGTTATTGACTTTAAACGAGACAAAGATGGAATACCAGGACGCGTTGCTACAATCGAATACGATCCAAACCGTTCTGCTAACATCGCTCTAATCAACTATGCTGATGGAGAAAAGCGTTACATTCTTGCTCCAAAAGGATTAAAAGTAGGAACTGAAATTATGTCTGGCCCAGAAGCTGACATTAAAGTAGGAAACGCTCTTCCACTAATCAACATTCCAGTTGGTACAACAATTCATAACATCGAACTTAAACCAGGTCGGGGTGGACAGCTAGTACGTTCTGCTGGTGCAGAAGCTCAGCTACTAGGTAAAGAAGGAAAGTACGTACTTGTACGTCTTCGTTCTGGAGAGACTCGCATGATTCTTTCTACTTGCCGTGCTACTATTGGTCAAGTTGGTAACCTTGAACATGAACTTATCAACGTTGGTAAAGCTGGACGCTCTCGTTGGATGGGTATCCGTCCTACAGTTCGTGGTTCTGTAATGAACCCAGTCGATCACCCACACGGTGGTGGTGAAGGTCGTGCGCCGATCGGACGTAAATCACCAATGTCACCATGGGGCAAACCAACTCTTGGTTTCAAAACGCGTAAGAAGAACAAAGACTCCGACAAGTACATCGTACGTCGTCGTAAGAAGAAAAAATAATGCGATTAACCTACGGTTCGCAGGGGCCGTAGCTTAATCACAAAAGGGAGGTTCACAAATGGGTCGTAGTTTGAAAAAAGGACCTTTTGTCGACGATCATTTAATGAAAAAGGTCGAAGACTTGAATGAAAAGAACGACAAAAAAGTTATTAAAACTTGGTCTCGTCGTTCAACAGTATTCCCAGAGTTTATTGGACACACTTTCGCAGTATACGATGGACGCAAGCACGTACCGGTTTATGTTACAGAAGACATGGTCGGACACAAGCTTGGTGAATTTGCTCCGTCTCGCACATATCGCGGGCATGCTGCAGATGATAAAAAAACTAGACGTTAATTTGAGGGGAGGTACAACGAATGCAAGCTAAAGCTGTTGCAAAACACGTGCGTATTGCTCCTCGTAAAGCACGCTTAGTCGTAGATCTCATTCGGGGAAAGCAAGTTGGTGAAGCTATTGCCATTCTTCGCAACACAAACAAAGCTGCTTCTCCATTAGTTGAGAAAGTGCTTAATTCTGCTATTGCTAACGCAGAACACAATCTTGAACTAGAGCCGAACGATCTTACGGTTTCTCAAGTGTTTGTAGACGAAGGAGTAACAATGAAACGTTTCCGCCCACGTGCTATGGGTCGTGCTAGCCGTATTAACAAGCGCACTAGCCATATCACAGTAGTGGTATCAGAAAAGAAGGAGGGATAACGAGTGGGTCAAAAAGTTAATCCAGTAGGACTTCGAATTGGCGTTATCCGTGATTGGGAGTCTAAATGGTACGCAGACAAAGATTACGCTGACCTTTTACACGAAGATATCAAGATTCGTGAATATATTGAAAAACGCTTGAAAGACGCATCTGTTTCAGCTGTTGAAATCGAGCGTGCAGCAAACCGAGTAAACGTAACAGTGAAAACTGCTAAGCCTGGTATGGTAATCGGTAAAGGTGGTTCTGAAGTTGAGTCTCTTCGTAAGTCTCTTACAGAACTAACAGGCAAGCGAGTTCACGTTAACATTTTCGAAATCAAGCAAGCTGACATCGACGCAACTCTAGTTGCTGAAAACATCGCTCGTCAACTTGAAAACCGCATCTCATTCCGTCGTGCTATGAAGCAAACGATTCAACGTGCGATGAGAGCTGGTGCAAAAGGTATTAAAACTGAAGTATCTGGACGCCTAAACGGTGCAGATATTGCTCGTTCTGAATCATACAGTGAAGGTACTGTGCCTCTTCACACACTTCGTGCTGACATCGACTATGGTACTGCAGAAGCAGATACTACTTACGGTAAGCTTGGTGTGAAGATTTGGATCTACCGTGGTGAAGTCCTTCCAACGAAAGGAACGCAAAAAGAGGAAGGGGGAAAATAAATCATGTTGTTACCTAAACGTGTTAAATACCGCAGAGAACATCGCGGAAAAATGCGCGGACGTGCTAAAGGTGGCACTGAAGTAGCTTTCGGCGAATACGGTCTACAAGCACTAGATGCTAGCTGGATCACAAACCGTCAAATCGAATCTGCTCGTATCGCTATGACTCGTTACATGAAACGTGGCGGTAAAGTATGGATCAAAATTTTCCCATCTAAGCCTTATACTGCTAAACCTCTAGAAGTTCGAATGGGTTCCGGTAAAGGTGCTCCTGAAGGATGGGTAGCTGTAGTAAAGCCAGGGAAAATCATGTTTGAAATCGCAGGTGTTTCTGAAGAAGTAGCGCGTGAAGCTCTTCGTCTTGCTTCTCACAAACTGCCTGTTAAAACTAAGTTCGTAAAACGCGAAGAAGTGGGTGGTGACACAAATGAAAGCTGAGGAAATTCGTAACTTGACCACTGCTGAAATCGAACAGAAAGCGAAGTCTTTCAAAGAAGAGCTTTTCAATCTTCGCTTTCAACTCGCTACAGGTCAACTGGAAAACCCAGCCCGCATTCGTGAAGTCCGTAAATCAATCGCTCGCGCTAACACAGTGTTGCGTGAGAGAGAGTTAGGAATCACAAACGGTTAATATGAGGGGAGGTTTGCGAAATGAGCGAACGCAATAATCGCAAAGTATATGTAGGTCGTGTTGTCTCAGACAAAATGGATAAAACAATCACAGTTATGGTTGAGACTTATAAAATGCACCCACTATACGGTAAACGCGTGAAATACTCTAAGAAGTTTAAAGCGCATGATGAAAACAACTCTGCAAAGATCAACGACGTAGTACGTATTATGGAAACTCGTCCGCTATCTAAAGATAAGCGTTTCCGTCTTGTTGAAGTTGTTGAAGAAGCTGTAATTATCTAAATGAACTCGGATCATTTACTCATGTCCGAAGGGAGGTCTATCTAAATGATTCAACAGGAATCTCGTTTGAAATCTGCAGACAACTCTGGTGCTCGTGAATTGCAATGCATTAAGGTTCTCGGTGGTACTGGTCGTAAAACAGCTAACATCGGTGACGTAATTGTTTGTTCGGTGAAACAGGCAACACCTGGTGGCGTTGTTAAGAAGGGTGAAGTTGTCAGAGCTGTTATCGTACGCAGTAAGAGCGGAGTTCGTCGTCCAGATGGTTCTTACATCAAGTTCGACGAAAACGCAGCGGTAGTAATCCGTGATGACAAAGGACCACGCGGAACTCGTATTTTCGGACCGGTTGCTCGTGAACTTCGTGACAACCAGTACATGAAAATCGTATCTCTTGCTCCAGAAGTTCTTTAATCGTTTGAAAATAGATGCCTTGTAAGGAGGTGCGCAGGACGTTATGCACGTTAAAAAAGGTGATAAAGTAAAAGTTATCTCTGGTAAGGACAAAGGAAAGCAAGGTGTGATCCTTGAAGCTTACCCGAAAAAAGATAGAGTAATCGTGGAAGGTGTTAACCTTGTTAAGAAACATTCCAAGCCTTCTCAAGCTAACCCACAGGGTGGAATTGTTGAACAAGAAGCAGCTGTCCATGTTTCTAACGTAATGGCACTAGATCCGAAATCTGGTGAACCTACTCGCGTTGGTTATAAAGAGGAAAACGGCAAAAAAGTTCGTATCGCAAAAAAATCCGGTGAAGTACTCGATAAGTAGTTTTTAGCGAAAGGAGGTCTATCCGATGAACCGTCTTCAAGAAAAGTATCAAAACGAAACAAAACCTTCTCTTATGGAGAAATTTAATTACTCTTCCGTTATGGAAGTGCCAAAAGTTGAGAAAATTGTAATCAACATGGGTGTTGGTGACGCTGTGCAGAACCCGAAAGCTCTAGATACGGCTGTAGAAGAGCTTCAGTTACTCTCAGGTCAAAAGCCTGTCATCACGAAAGCTAAAAAATCCATCGCTGGTTTTAAACTTCGTGAAGGTATGCCAATCGGTGCGAAGGTTACACTTCGTGGCACTCGTATGTATGATTTCTTAGATAAGCTAGTATCTGTATCACTACCTCGTGTACGTGACTTCAGAGGTGTTTCTAAGAAAGCATTCGATGGCCGTGGTAACTACACACTAGGCATCAAAGAACAGTTGATTTTCCCTGAAATTGATTACGATAATGTAAACAAAGTGCGCGGAATGGACATCGTTATCGTAACAACAGCTAAAACGGACGAAGAGAGCCGTGAAATGTTGACACAACTAGGTATGCCATTTCAAAAGTAAGTAAGGAGGGAAAATTGTGGCGAAAAAATCAATGATCGCGAAACAAAAGCGCCAAGCTAAGTTTAACGTTCAGGAATACACACGTTGTGAGCGTTGTGGACGTCCTCATTCAGTTATTCGCAAATTTAAGCTTTGCCGTATTTGTTTCCGTGAACTTGCATACAAAGGTCAAATCCCAGGCGTTAAAAAGGCTAGCTGGTAAACCCGAGATAGGGAAGGAGGTAATTACTAATGGTCATGACTGATCCAATTGCAGATATGCTTACACGTATTCGTAACGCAAACACAGTGCGTCACGAAAAACTAGAATTACCTGCATCTAATTCAAAGAGAAACATTGCTGAAATCCTCAAGCGTGAAGGTTTTGTACGCGATGTTGAAATCGTTGAAGACAACAAGCAGGGCATCATCCGTATCTTTCTTAAGTACGGTTCTAACAACGAGCGCGTTATCACTGGCTTAAAGCGAATCAGTAAACCTGGTCTTCGCGTTTACGCTAAAGCTGACGAAGTACCACGCGTACTTGGCGGCCTAGGAATCGCTCTTGTTTCTACTTCTAAAGGAATTATGACGGACAAAGAAGCTCGTCAACAGCAAGTAGGCGGCGAAGTACTCGCTTACGTTTGGTAATTCTTAAAAGCGGAATGGAGGTGTAATTATGTCACGTGTCGGACTTAAACCGATTGAAATCCCAAGTGGTGTAACAATTGATATTAAAGACGACGTTGTAACAGTAAAGGGACCGAAAGGTGAACTTTCTCGTACGTTCAACTCCGATATTAAAGTAACTATCGAAGATAACGTGCTAACTGTTGCTCGTCCTTCAGAAAATAAAGAGCACCGTGCTCTACACGGAACAACTCGCAGCCTGATCGCAAACATGGTTGAAGGTGTGACTAAAGGTTTTGAAAAAGGCCTTGAAATCATCGGGGTTGGTTGGCGTGCTAACAAATCCGGTCAGAAACTAGTGCTTAACGTTGGTTACTCTCACCCAGTTGAGATCGTACCAGAAGAAGGCATCGAAGTTGAAGTTCCTTCAAACACGAAGGTTGTAGTAAAAGGTATCGATAAAGAGCGTGTTGGAGCTGTTGCAGCTAACATCCGTTCAGTACGTCTTCCAGAGCCTTATAAAGGCAAAGGTATCCGTTATGAAGGCGAATATGTTCGTCGTAAAGAAGGTAAAACTGGTAAATAGGTAAAAACCTAGCGGAAAGGAGTGACATTTCATGATCACTAAAGCCGATAAAAACAAAGCGCGTCAAAAAAGACACGCTCGCGTTCGTCGTAACGTATCCGGCACAGCTGAACGTCCTCGTCTAAACGTTTTCCGTTCAAACAAGAACATTTATGCTCAGCTTATTGATGATGTTAAAGGCGTAACTTTGGTATCAGCATCTAGCATGGAGCAAGGAATGGACGTTAACAACGGCGGTAACACTGAGGCTGCTACTAAAGTCGGAGAAGCAATTGCAAAGCGTGCTGTTGAAGCAGGTCATACTGAAGTGGTTTTTGACCGCGGTGGGTATCTATACCACGGACGTGTTAAAGCTCTTGCAGACGCAGCTCGTGAAGCTGGACTGAAATTTTAATAAAAAGGAGGTTAACCCATGCGTAGCATTGATGCTAACAAACTAGAACTTGAAGAACGCGTAGTTACCGTTAACCGTGTAGCGAAAGTTGTAAAAGGTGGACGTCGTTTCCGCTTTGCAGCAATCGTAGTAGTCGGAGATAAAAACGGTCACGTTGGCTTCGGAACTGGTAAAGCGCAGGAAGTTCCTGAAGCAATTCGCAAAGCTATCGAAGATGCGAAGAAGAACTTGATCACTGTTCCTGTTGTTGGAACTACAATCCCTCACCAAATTACAGGTCATTTCGGAGCAGGTAATGTACTATTGAAGCCAGCTTCTGAAGGTACTGGAGTTATCGCTGGTGGACCTGTACGTGCGGTATTAGAACTTGCTGGTGTAGGCGACATTCTATCGAAGTCTCTTGGATCTAACAATCCGATTAACATGGTGCGTGCAACACTTAACGGCCTTGAAAACCTCAAGCGTGCAGAAGACGTTGCAAAGCTTCGTGGAAAATCTGTAGAAGAGCTATTAGGTTAAGGGAGGGATAACAGATGGCTAAGAAATTAGAAATCACCCTCTCACGTAGTGTGATTGGTCGCCCTCAAGACCAACGCGTGACGGTAAAAACTCTTGGACTGAACAAGATGCATCAAACGGTTGTTCATAACGACAACCCTGCTATTCGCGGTATGGTTAACAAGGTATCTCACCTTGTAACTGTTAACGAAATCGATGCATAAAAAATCTATACATTGAGGAGGTGCCCACATTGAAACTACACGAACTAAAACCATCTGAAGGTTCTCGTAAAGAACGCAACAGACTTGGTCGCGGTATTGCAACAGGTAACGGTAAAACATCTGGTCGCGGTCAAAAAGGTCAAAAGTCTCGTTCTGGCGGCGGAGTACGCCCAGGTTTCGAGGGAGGACAGCTTCCGATTTTCAAACGTCTACCGAAACGTGGATTTACAAACATGAACCGTAAAGAGTTCGCGATTGTTAATCTTGATTCGCTAAACCGTTTTGAAGATGGAACTGAAGTATCCCCAGAGCTATTGCTAGAAACTGGCGTTGTCAGCAAAGAAAAAGCTGGAATTAAGATTCTAGGTAATGGTAAGCTAGAGAAAAAGCTTACCGTGAAAGCCCACAAGTTCTCAGCTTCTGCTAAGGAAGCTATTGAAGCGGCAGGCGGAAATACTGAGGTGATCTAATGTTCCAAGCAATCTCCAACATTATGCGCGTAGGTGATATTAGAAACAAAGTCATTTTTACGCTACTCATGCTTGTCGTGTTCCGTATCGGAACATTCATACCGGTTCCTGGTGTGAACAGAGAAGTATTAGAATTTCAAGATCAAATGAGTCTCTTCGGAGTACTCAACACCTTTGGCGGTGGAGCGTTGCAAAACTTCTCCATCTTTGCCATGGGAATCATGCCTTATATCACTGCTTCAATCATTGTGCAGCTTCTACAGATGGATGTCGTCCCTAAGTTTACCGAATGGTCAAAACAGGGCGAAGCCGGGCGTAAAAAGCTCACTCAAGTTACTCGATATGGAACGATCGGTCTTGGATTTATCCAGGGTATCGCGCTATCTATCGGTTTCAACAACATGGTTGGAGGCCAGTTGATTTCAGATGCAGGTTTCTTGACGTACCTTAATATTGCTCTAGTTCTTACAGCCGGAACGGCTTTTTTGATGTGGTTAGGCGAGCAGATTACTGCTAAAGGCGTTGGTAATGGAATTTCCATCATCATCTTTGCCGGAATTGTAGCTGCAATTCCTCCTGGTCTTAACCAGTTGTACGCACAGATGTTTGAAGGAGCGCAAGATGAGCTGTTCATTAACATCGTTACACTTGCTATTATTGCTCTAGCAGCATTAGCGATCGTCGTAGCTGTTATCTTTGTACAGCAAGGTCTACGTAAGATTCCAATCCAATACGCTAAGCGTACTGTTAACCGCAGACAAGTTGGCGGTCAATCAACACACTTACCGATCAAGGTAAATGCAGCAGGTGTTATTCCAGTTATCTTTGCAATTTCACTTATCATTACTCCTCCAACAGTTGCAAGACTGTTCGGAAGTAATTCGGTAACAGATTGGATCGTCAGAATCTTTGATTACACACAGCCTATCGGCATGGTCGTGTATGCGTTACTCATCATTGGCTTTACGTATTTCTATACGTTTGTCCAGGTGAATCCGGAGAAGATGGCAGAGAATCTGAAAAAGCAGGGTGGATATATTCCTGGTATCCGTCCAGGTAATGCTACGGAAACGTACATTACACGCATTCTCTATCGTTTAACATTTGTAGGAGCTCTATTCCTTGCAGTTGTATCGATTATTCCGGTGTTTTTCACAACCGTAGCAGGACTGCCGCAAACGCTGCAAATCGGCGGAACAAGCTTGCTGATCGTTGTTGGGGTAGCGCTTGATACGATGAAGCAAATTGAAAGTCAATTAATTAAACGTCATTATAAAGGCTTTATTAAATCTTGAGGATAAACTGGGAAGAACTTTCTTCCCCTCCTTCATCCTCGATTGGGTGACGTATGGAGGGATTAGATGAATCTAGTATTAATGGGGCTCCCGGGTGTCGGAAAAGGAACCCAGGCAGAAAAGATTGTCGAAAAGTATGGCATCCCTCATATCTCAACAGGAGATATGTTCCGAGCAGCGATTAAAGAAGGAACACCTCTTGGTATAAAAGCAAAAGAGTACATGGATTCCGGAAATCTCGTACCCGATGAAGTAACGATTGGTATAGTACGAGACCGTTTAGGAAAAGATGATTGCGAAAAAGGTTTTCTCCTTGATGGTTTCCCAAGAACAGTAGCTCAGGCAGAAGCTCTTGAGAAGATCCTCTCCGATATGGATAAACAACTAGATTATGTTGTTAATATCGCTGTTGAAGAAGATCAACTTATGAAGAGGTTGACTGGGCGTCGTGTTTGTAAGAACTGTGGAGCAACTTATCATGCGATCTTCAATCCTCCAACGGAAGAAGGAGTCTGTGATAAGTGCGGAGGAGAACTTTATCAACGAGATGATGATAAAGAAGAAACTGTACGCACACGCCTCGATGTCAACAAGCAGCAACAGCAACCGTTGTTGACCTTTTATGAAGGCAAAGGCTATCTAAAAACCATTGACGGCAACAAAGACATCAATGTGGTGTTTGAAGACATCGATCAACTCCTCGGAGGGTTGTCGTAATGATTATTTGCAAGACTCCTCGCGAACTTGATATCATGCGAGAGGCGGGCAAAATTGTCGCATTAACGCATCAAGAACTACAGAAGCACATTAAGCCTGGAGTTACGACAAAAGAGCTGGATACGATTGCCGATCGGTTTATTCGTCAGCTTGATGCAATTCCTTCCTTTAAGGGTTACAATGGATTTACTGGAAGTATCTGCGCTTCTGTAAACGAAGAGCTGGTACATGGTATTCCAGGAGATCGCGTGTTGGCGGAGGGAGATATTATCAGCATCGATATCGGTGCTAAATATAAAGGTTATCATGGCGATTCAGCCTGGACCTATCCTGTTGGCACTATCTCAGAAGAAGACGAACGGTTGTTAAAAGTTACCGAGGAATCGTTATATAAAGGATTGGCTGAGGCGAAAATCGGGAAAAGACTTTCCGACATTTCTCATGCAATTCAAACGTATGCGGAAGCTGAAGGTTTTTCGATCGTACGAGAATATGTTGGTCATGGTGTAGGACAGGACCTTCATGAAGATCCTCAAATTCCTCATTATGGTCCTCCAGGAAAAGGACCTAGGCTCAAACAAGGCATGGTCCTTGCGGTTGAGCCAATGGTGAATATGGGCTCTCGGTATGTTCGGACGCTTTCAGATAACTGGACTGTAGTAACAACTGACGGTAAAAAATGCGCTCACTTTGAGCATACTTTTACTGTTACAGAAGAAGGATATGAAATTTTAACAAAGGCCTAAGTGAAGGTGATGGTTCTTGAAAGAGTCGGAAACCGTGCCCGAGATCGGTCGGATCGTGCGGAACAAACGGGGAAGAGACGCTGAACAATATAGCGTGATTGTTGAACTGATAGATGATCGTTATGTTTTCATCGCAGATGGCGACAAACGAAAATTTGATCGTCCAAAGCGAAAGAACCTCGCACACCTGGAGCTAACGAATTATGTATCCCCTGAGGTAAAGCGAAGTCTTGAGGAAACGAGCCGTGTCACAAATGGCAAGCTGCGTTTCGCGATCTCAAAGTATATGAATGAATATGTCATTGATTTAAAGGAGGGAGAGCAAGTAGATGGCTAAGGAAGATGTTATTGAAATGGAAGGCACAGTTATCGAACCTCTACCGAATGCAATGTTTCGAGTAGAACTCGAAAACGGTCATAAGATCCTTGCTCACGTATCCGGGAAGATACGCATGCATTACATTCGTATTTTGCCAGGCGACAAAGTAACTGTTGAGCTTTCTCCATATGACTTATCACGTGGTCGAATCACGTATCGATATAAATAAAAAGTTAATCTCCGAATACAAGGAGGGTAAAAAACAATGAAGGTAAGACCATCAGTAAAACCAATTTGTGAAAAATGTAAAGTTATTCGCCGTAAAGGTAAAGTAATGGTTATCTGTGATAACCCTAAACACAAGCAAAAACAAGGTTAATATATAAGGAGGTGCAACGTAATGGCACGTATTGCTGGTATTGATGTTCCACGCGAAAAGCGCATCGTAATCGCGTTAACTTACGTATATGGAATCGGTAAAACTACTGCTAAACAAGTCCTAGTTGATGCTGGTGTATCTGAAGATACACGCGTTCGCGACTTGACTGAAGAAGAGCTCGGAAAAATCCGTGAAGAGGTAGACAAGATTAAAGTTGAAGGTGACCTTCGTCGTGAAGTTTCCCTTAACATTAAGCGTCTAATCGAGATCGGTTCATATCGTGGTATTCGCCACCGTCGCGGTCTTCCTGTCCGAGGCCAACATACGAAGAACAACTCTCGTACTCGTAAAGGCCCTCGCCGTACAGTAGCAAACAAGAAGAAGTAAGGGAGGTAAACTAACAAATGGCTAAACAACGTAAAGCTAATACACGTAAAAAGCGTGTCAAAAAGAATATTGAGAGTGGAGTAGCTCACATTCGTTCTACTTTCAATAACACAATCGTAACTATTACTGACACTCACGGAAATGCTGTATCATGGGCTACTTCTGGGAACATGGGCTTCAAAGGTTCTCGTAAGTCTACTCCATTCGCAGCTCAAATGGCTGCAGAAACAGCTGGAAAGACAGCTCAAGAGCATGGCATGAAGACGATCGAAGTTTCCGTTAAAGGCCCTGGTGCTGGTCGTGAAGCTGCTATTCGTGCGCTTCAAGCTGTAGGTCTAGAGGTTACTTCCATCCGTGACGTAACTCCAGTACCTCACAACGGTTGCCGTCCGCCAAAACGTCGTAGAGTATAATTAATAGAGAATTCAAACGTAGATGTTCCCTTAGGGTGAATGCCTGGTTTTGAAAAATCTCTTATAGAAAGATTCAATCTATCGGTATACAATTAATGAACATGTCAATAATGATAATGTATAAATTGTTGACGGTTGACGAATCATAATTAGGTTGTTGGTAATGGAACCGCCTAAAGGGATTATTCGGTTAGACACAATGTCTAACCGAAGTTCGACGTTTTGAAGGAGGGTTTGTTGGATGATCGAAATCGAAAAGCCAAAAATTGAAGCGGTAGCTATCAACGAGGATGCTAAATACGGAAAGTTTGTTGTAGAACCATTAGAACGTGGTTATGGAACTACACTAGGGAACTCCCTACGTCGTATCTTGTTATCATCTCTTCCAGGTGCCGCTGTGACATCCGTGCAAATTGAAGGAGTACTCCATGAGTTCTCTACAATTGAAGGTGTACACGAAGATGTAACTACTATTATTCTCAATCTTAAGAAGCTAGCAATGAAAATCTACTCTGAAGAAGAGAAAACATTAGTAGTTGATGTGCAGGGCCCTGGAACGGTAACAGCTGGTGATATTACTCATGACAGCGACGTGGAGATCTTAAACCCTGACCTTCATATTGCTACCCTTTCTGCAAGTGCTCGCTTCCACATGAGAATTACTGCAATTCGTGGAAGAGGTTATGTACAAGCGGAAGGAAACAAGAATGATGAACAGCCAATTGGTGTAATTCCAGTTGACTCGATCTTCACTCCTGTTTCTCGTGTGAACTACCAGGTTGAGAACACTCGTGTCGGCCAGGTAACAAACTATGACAAACTAACCCTCGACGTTTGGACAGATGGAAGCATTCGACCTGAAGAAGCGGTATCGTTAGGTGCAAAGATTTTAAATGAACATTTAAATATTTTTGTTGGCTTAACGGATCAGGCTCAAAATGCTGAAATCATGGTCGAAAAAGAAGAGGACCAAAAAGAGAAAGTGCTTGAGATGACAATCGAAGAGCTCGATCTCTCAGTTCGCTCATATAACTGCCTGAAACGTGCTGGCATTAATACTGTCCAGGAACTTACTCATAAGTCTGAAGAAGACATGATGAAAGTTCGTAACCTAGGACGTAAATCTTTAGAAGAGGTTCAAGAGAAGCTTGAAGAGCTTGGACTTGGACTACGCAACGAAGAATAGATATACAAAGTTGTTGATCTAAGAAACAACAAAGGAGGGAATACTTCATGGCATACCAAAAGTTAGGTCGTACAAGTGATACGCGTAAAGCGTTATTCCGTGACCTTGTTACAGATTTGATCATTAATGAACGTATTGAAACTACAGAATCGAAAGCAAAAGAGCTTCGTTCTTTCATCGACAAAATGATTACACTTGGTAAGCGCGGTGATCTTCACGCTCGCCGTCAAGCAGCTTCTTTCGTACGTAACGAAATCGCGGACAAAGAAACTGGCCAAGACGCACTACAAAAACTATTCAGCGATATCGCTACTCGTTATGCAGAGCGCCAAGGTGGTTACACTCGTATCCGCAAACTTGGACCTCGCCGCGGTGACGGTGCTGAAATGGTCATCATTGAGCTAGTCTAAATCGCACTTTATTAAAAAGGGCGGGACAGGATCTCGACTATGGATACTGATTCTATGCCCTTTTTTAGTGCGTTTTTTTAATTCGCACGATAATGTTTTAAAAGAGTGGTAGCATGCTGGTTGCCATTATGAAAGCCTGGCAGACGCCAGGCTTTTTTTACTAACACCTTAGAAGGTATTGCTTCTAGTGAAGGGTATCTTATGCTGATAGGAAAAAGTGGCGGTGTAAAAGACCCGCCATTTTTTCGCACCAGCATACGTATAGAGTTGGTTATACTAGCAGAGACATAGAGTCAGGAGGAACGAATATGAGCGATTTAATATCCGTTCAAAACGTATCATTTCGTTATCAAGAAGAGCAGCCTTACGTGCTTAATAACGTTTCATTAACAGTTCAGAAAGGTGAGTGGCTTGCGATCGTAGGTCATAACGGCTCAGGAAAATCTACGTTAGCCAGACACCTGAATGGCTTGTTACAGCCTGAGAAGGGTGACGTTCTTGTCGAAGGATACAATAGTAGAGATGAGGAAAGTATTTGGGAAGTAAGAAGAAGAGTTGGTATCGTTTTTCAGAACCCAGATAATCAATTCGTTGGTACTTCAGTAAGAGATGACGTAGCGTTTGGTCTTGAGAACAATGGTGTTCCTCGAGATGAGATGATTGAACGCATCACCGAAAGTATCAAGAGAGTGAAGATGGAAGAATACATGGACCAGGAGCCTCATCGTTTATCAGGTGGGCAAAAGCAAAGGGTAGCGATAGCTGGTATTGTGGCTTTACGGCCATCGATCGTTATTCTCGATGAAGCTACTTCGATGCTTGACCCTGCAGGAAGAAAAGAAGTGCTAGAAACGATGAGAGAGTTGAAAGAGGAAGAAGGAATGACTGTAATCTCGATCACACACGATCTTGAAGAGGCTGCAAAAGCAGATCGAATGATCGTGATGAATAAGGGTGAGGTCATTGATGAAGGACTTCCGAAAGACATCTTTCAAAAAGGGGATATGCTAGAGGAAATCGGTCTTGATTTGCCATTTCCTTTACAGATGCACCGTGCATTGAAAGAGAGAGGATTTCCTCTTGATTCGCTCACACTATCACAGGAGGAACTGGTAGACGAGATATGGACATTACAATCAAAGATTTAGAACATTTATATAGTAAAGGCACACCGTTTGAAAGGATCGCATTAAAAGATGTGGACCTTTCTATTAAGCAAGGGACGTTTCTCTCCATTATTGGACATACAGGTTCAGGAAAGTCCACTCTCATTCAACATTTAAATGGACTTTTAAAACCTACTTCAGGAAGTATCCAAATTGGAGATTTCCATATTAAATCGGGAGAAAAGGAAAAGCGTCTCAAAGACTTGAGAAAACATGTGGGTGTTGTTTTTCAGTACCCAGAACATCAGTTGTTTGAGGAAACAATTGAAAAAGACATTATTTTTGGTCCAATGAATTTTGGAGTAGCAGAAGATGAAGCAAAGAAGCGCGCTGCACATCTGATTGACCTTGTTGGACTCGATCAGTCCTTTTTGCAGCGTTCACCGTTTGACTTAAGTGGAGGTCAGATGAGGAGAGTAGCGATCGCAGGTGTGCTTGCGATGAAACCTTCTATCCTTATTCTCGATGAGCCAACTGCAGGTCTCGACCCACGTGGAAGAAAAGAGATCATGGAATTGTTTTATCGACTGCATAATGAAGAGAACCTTACTACGATTCTCGTGACTCACAGCATGGAAGATGCAGCACGGTATTCTGACCAAATCGTCATCATGGAAAAAGGCACGGTTGCTCTTCAAGGTACGCCGGTAGAGGTCTTCAGTGATGCAGATGCTCTCACAGCTCTAAGCCTAGATGTTCCTGAGACGATGCAGTTTATTCACCGTCTTGAAACGCGGTTTGGTACGAGTCTTCCAAAGAGTGTTTTCACGTTAGAAGAAACGGTTGAAGCGGCTGTCTCCCTTCTTAGAAAGGAGGAGCGCTCATGATGCAAAACATTATTATTGGTCAATATGTACCTGGAAAATCATATGTTCACAACCTTGATCCCAGAGCGAAACTATTAACAACGTTTTTGTTCGTTATTATTGTCTTTCTTGCGAATAACTGGATTTCATATGCATTACTCGGCGCGTTCACGTTGAGTGCGATTGGGGTATCGCGCATTCCAATACGGTTTATCTATAATGGGTTGAAGCCAATTCTATTGATCATTATACTAACCTTTCTTCTTCATGTGTTTTTAACAAAAGAGGGTCCACTGCTTTTCAGTCTAGGATTTATCGAGGTGTACCAGGGAGGCGTTGAGCAGGGGGTATTCATTTCCATGAGACTCTTGTTTCTCATTATGATCACCTCTCTCCTCACCTTAACGACAACACCTATCGATATAACGGTAGGACTTGAAACCCTTCTTGGACCATTTAAACGATTTGGCCTTCCAGTCCATGAATTTGCGCTCATGATGTCGATCGCGCTTCGCTTCATTCCGACACTTCTTGAAGAGACGGAGAAAATCATGAAGGCACAGGCTGCACGAGGTGCGCAGTTCTCTACTGGTCCGATCAAGGAGAGGCTTAAAAGTATCGTACCTTTACTCGTTCCTTTGTTTGTTAGTGCGTTTAAGCGTGCAGAGGACCTCGCGATGGCGATGGAAGCGAGAGGGTATCGAGGCGGTGAAGGAAGAACGAGTATCCGCTTGCTAAAATGGGATGCAAAGGATAGTCTATTGTTCGTACTCCTTCTGTTGCTCACAACTGCTTTGATTTTGTTAAGGAGCTAGGAGGATAGGATGACTAGGGTAAAATTAAAGATTTCATATGACGGCACCGCTTTTAACGGTTATCAGATTCAGCCTAACGGACGTACTGTTCAAGAAGAACTGCAACGAGCACTGCAGAAGGTTCATAAAGGTAAGACCGTGCACGTAACGGGTTCAGGGAGAACGGATGCTGGTGTCCATGCAGCGGGGCAAGTCGTGCACTTCGATACAGACCTCGCTATTCCGCTTGATCGGTGGCCGAAAGCATTGAATACACTCCTTCCGAACGATGTGAGAGTTCTTGAAGCAGACGAGGTTTCTTCCACGTTTCATGCAAGGTACGATGTTGTACGGAAGTCATATGTCTATCGTGTTGATAACGATACAACACCTAATGTTTTTCGAAGGAACTTTGCTCTGCATGAGCCACGCACTCTTAATGTGTCGGCAATGAAGGAGGCTGCAGCACTGCTTATCGGTGAACATGACTTTACTTCGTTCTGTTCAGCACGATCTGAAGTCAAAGATAAAGTTCGAGAGCTGTACAAGATCGAAATCGAAGTGGTGAATAACGAAATTACTTTCCTATTTGAAGGCAACGGCTTTTTATATAATATGGTGCGAATCTTAACGGGTACCCTCTTAGAGGTAGGAAGAGGCGAAAGAGGCACAGAAGAAGTGGTCGAGATCTTAAAGGCAAAGAACCGCGATGCAGCTGGAAAAACCGCTTCTCCACAAGGGCTATATTTGTGGGAAGTCAATTATTGTAATTAATAAGTTATTGATTTAAATAACCTTGACATTTGCCCTTGTTTGTTATAAGATATTCTTTGGTATTTCTACATCCACTAGCCCCGGATTTAGAAATCTAACTGACAACCGACAAATAATTTTAGGCAGTTTTTAAAATACATGGAATGATTTTAGGAGGGAAACTCATGCGTACGACATTTATGGCAAAAGGCCACGAAGTAGAACGCAAATGGTATGTCGTTGATGCTGAAGGTCAAACACTTGGCCGTCTTGCAAGTGAAGTAGCAGCGATCCTACGCGGAAAGAATAAACCAACATTTACACCTCACGTTGACACTGGTGATCACGTGATCATCCTTAACGCTGAGAAAATCGAACTTACTGGTAAGAAGCTTACTGACAAGATGTACTACCGTCACAGCGGACACCCAGGTGGTTTGAAATCAAGAACTGCTCTTGAAATGCGTACTAAGCGTTCTGAGCAAATGCTTGAAATTGCGATCAAAGGTATGCTTCCAAAGAATAGCCTTGGACGCCAGATGGCTAAGAAGCTTCACGTATATGCTGGAAGCGAGCACAACCATCAAGCACAAAAGCCTGAAAAATACGAACTAAGAGGATAATAGAAGGAGGGACCCATTTTGGCACAAGTACAATACAACGGCACTGGCCGACGTAAAAACTCTGTAGCTCGCGTACGTCTACTTCCTGGTAACGGACGCATGGTAGTTAACGGTCGTGAACTAGACAACTATTTTGACCTTGAAACACTTAAACTTATCTCTAAGCAGCCACTAGTTGAAACTGGCACTGAAGGCACTTACGATATCTTCGTAAACGTTAAAGGTGGCGGCTTCACAGGACAAGCTGGCGCAATCCGTCACGGAATTGCTCGTGCACTTCTTGAAGCAGATCCAGAATACCGCGGAACTCTTAAGCGCGCTGGATTCCTAACTCGTGATGCTCGTATGAAAGAACGTAAGAAATACGGTCTTAAAGCAGCACGTCGTGCACCTCAGTTCTCAAAGCGTTAATATCTTTACTCAAAAACCTCTGGCATTCGATTGCCGGAGGTTTTTTGCGTTCAGCCAAATCACATACGAAGGTAATTATTCCACGATGCCTGAATGAATTACCAGTAGCATTTCCGAATACTCTCTCTTGCTCGTTGAACACTAAATGGTAAAGAGCAGTGAGAGGGTGAATGACTTGGATAATGTGATTACAGTATTTAAAGAAAGACAGAGACATAAGCGGATCGAATTCGAGCGGCGTATTTTGACAGAGGTGTCCCTTACTGAACTAACTGAGGATATAAAAGAAATGTTTTCTCCATTCTTTTCTGATGCGATTATTTATAAAGGTGATGTAGAAAACGTGTGTATCGATATTGCGATCGAGGCATACTTACTCGGAGCAGAGTACAGTAAGTTTTCAAGTCACGGGGAGCCGATGAGAAAGGTTCAGGAGAGGTGTTTCCTGTTAGAGAAGGCTTTGATCGAAGCGCTTTTTGAGTATTGGACCTTCTGGCGTTCAAGCAGTGGATATGAAGACTCCCTTCAGATCGCATGTGACGTATTTGTTTCAAATTGGTGGAAGAGGGGCTATGAAAAAGGGGTTATGAGACGGCGTCTTCGCCTTCACTAACTTCTTAAAGCAATTCAATACTATTTCCTTCACTCGTCCCATATAAATAAAAATAGGACAGGGAGAAGGGCGGTGTTGGAACAGTATGAAGAAATGGTGGAAGCGGCTAGGTGTTGCAGCAGGTGTTCTCGTTTTACTTTTTATCATCAATTATAAGTTTGCCATCGACCATTCATGGGATGCCTGGCACTTGCCGTTATCTGGTCAAGTAATCGTGATCGACCCAGGACATGGCGGTCCTGATGGTGGAGCGGTAGGGAACAACGTCGTTGAAAAAGATATTTCTCTAGACATTTCTCTCAAGTTACGTGATTACTTGCAAGAAGCGGGGGCACTCGTCATCATGACGCGTGAGACGGATACGGATTTAGCATCTGAAGGAACAAAGGGACTTAGCAACAGGAAGGCTGAAGATCTTAGAAAGCGCGTTGAAATAATCAATGATTCAAGCAATGATATGTTCATAAGCATACATCTTAATGCGATCCCTTCTTCTAAATGGAGCGGCGCACAAACGTTTTATAATCCTGCGAATGAAGATAGTAAAGCTTTATCACGCTTTATTCAATCCGAAATTAAGCGAAATCTTGAGAATACAAACCGATTTGCGAAGAACTTAGATAGTGTTTATCTACTAAGAGAGGCTGATATCACGGGATCACTCGTCGAAGTTGGCTTTTTATCAAACCCGACTGAGCGAGAACTACTGAAAACGGAGACGTACCAAAACAAAGTCGCTGCTTCGATTTATCAAGGCATCGTTAGATTTTCAACAAATGAACCAGTACCTGAAGAGTAGGTGCTGGTTTTTTATTTAGTAAAGCATGCAAGCGCTACTCTCTGAATGCCTGAGAACATATGTTATACTAGCAATGTAATCGAATTCAAAGAAGGTGGTGCCCCAATGTTAACGAAAGATCAGGTCGTTGAATTATTAAATAAGGTGCAAGATCCTATCTTACATAAAAGTATTACAATTCGTGATGTGAAAACGAAGGAAGGCTATGTAAGTGTCAAAGTAGCACTTGCTCAAACTGAAAATGCTGAACAAATGAAGGTGCAGCAAGAAATCGTAAATATTCTAAAAGGAGCCGGCGCAGAGTCAGTTGGGTTACGTTTTGAGCAGCTTGCAGATGATGAGCTGCCTGAAGGAACGTCTGCAAATCCGGATTTACCTCCTTTGTTATCTCCTGAAAGCAAAACTCAGTTTATCGCTGTAGCTAGTGGTAAAGGTGGGGTGGGTAAATCCACTGTAACGGTTAACCTTGCAACATCACTAGCGAGATTGGGGAAGAAAGTCGGCGTCATCGATGCAGATATTTATGGGTTTAGCGTTCCAGATATGATGGGTATTGAAACTCGTCCAAAGGTCGTATCGGAGAAAATCTATCCGGTAGAACGTTTTGGCGTGAAGGTAATGTCGATGGCGTTCTTCGTTGAAGATAATGCCCCTGTCATCTGGCGCGGACCTATGCTTGGGAAAATGTTGAACAACTTCTTTAGTGAAGTGGAGTGGGGAGAGCTTGATTATCTACTTCTTGATCTTCCTCCAGGTACAGGGGACGTAGCATTAGATGTCCACACGATGTTACCTGCTTCGAAAGAGATCATTGTAACCACTCCACATGCAACGGCAGCATTTGTAGCGGCTAGAGCGGGTGCGATGGCTTTGAAAACAAAGCATGAAGTTCTCGGAGTAGTCGAAAACATGGCTTACTTTGAAAGTAAAGTAACTGGTGAGAAAGAATATGTATTTGGTCAGGGAGGCGGAGAGAAGCTTGCTTCTGAACTATCCACCGATTTACTAGGTAAGCTGCCTTTAGGTCAACCTGATTATGATGAAGAGGACTTTGCTCCATCTATTTATCAAACGGATCACCCGATTGGAAAACAATATTTAGAGATTGCAAAAGAAATCATCACCAAAACGGAGTAACAGTCAAAAGGACATGCGAGGCATGTCCTTTTTTTATTCCTGTCCACCTGATTCTTCGCTACCGCCTTTTT
This sequence comes from Anaerobacillus sp. ABR4_321, assembly GCF_056158505.1. Taxonomy (NCBI): domain Bacteria; kingdom Bacillati; phylum Bacillota; class Bacilli; order Caryophanales; family Bacillaceae; genus Anaerobacillus; species Anaerobacillus sp. ABR4_321. The sequence goes on along the minus strand of NZ_JBSWTK010000001.1, from coordinate 504,696 downwards.
CTTTGCTTTTCTCGTCTTCGCCTTCGCCTTCTTTACCACCTTCAGCCTCTTTACTTTGTTCAGGGCTTGCTTTCATTAATATTTCCTGTATCTTTGCTTGGAATAAAGGACTGTCTAACGTTTCAGTGATTAGTTCTTTCATCTGTTTTCTTGATTGGTTACTTTCTAAAAGTTGAAGGTAATGTTTCTCCATCTCAGGATCTTGTAGCAAATCCATCATCTTTTCTTGGAAATCTGGATCATCCATAAGTGATTTGAATAGCTTTTCGTTTTCACTCTGAATGTTTTTTGCAAAGTTCTCAACGAACTTAGGATCTTTGAGCAACTCTTGCCAGTATTTCTTTCCTTCTTCTGAAGTCAGTACTTTTTGAATGGTTTCTTTTACAAAAGGTTGTTCCATCACAAGCTGCTGTTTCATTTCTTCATCTGACATAACTTCCTGGATGGCTTTTTTTCCATCATCCGTCTTCAATAAATCCACAAGCATTTTCTTAGTTTCTTCATAATTTGCTTCAGAACCCTCTGCAGCTCCTGAAGCACACCCGGCTGTAATCAGAAGGAATGCTAATCCGATAGTAAGCAGATTCAATCGTGAACTCATATCGCTTATCCTCCTTTCAGGATAGTCTTATCCTTAATATTAGGCGATTTTTTGAAATTATACGCGTAGATTAAAGGAAAGGTGGTAATTTGTATAAGGCATTGGTACAATTCTACAGAGAAGGAACATTATTAATATCGGGGGCTTGAATGTGAAGACAAGAAATCTTGTTTACTTATTCTTTTCAACCCTTCTGATTGGCTCAACAGCAGGTATGATTGCTGGACTTGCTATGGAGTGGACGCAATATTGGAATGATCTTAAGAATGGAGAATTTGTTTCGTTCTTGATCGTTATGCTCTGGCTCTTAGGTGTATCCAGTATCTTTAGTTTGATTAGTCAGATGGGGTTTTTCGCATATTTAACCATTCACCGTTTCGGTCTTGGGATTTTTAAATCCGTCAAACTGTGGAATACTATACAGGTTGTACTGATAGCGGTAGCGCTATTTGACCTCGTTTATTTCCGCTACGTTATCTTTGCAGAACCAGGAGATAGTTTATTGGGATACATTGGGGTAGCACTTCTTCTATTGGTGGTCGGTCTTGGCACGGCTTATATCAAGAGTAAAGAAACCAATAAACATGCTTTTATTCCAGCTCTATTCTTTATTGTCGTCGTAACGATTTTAGAATGGATTCCAGGTTTGCAAAGCGACGATCAGAAGTGGGTCTGGTTAATCTTTATTCCGCTATTAACGAGTAACGTGTGGCAGATCCTTACATTACACCGAATTACTGAAACGAAAAACACGTAAATAAAGCAGCTCTGCGTAAGTAGCAGGGCTGCTTTATTTTACTTCTTTACTATTTATATTCGCATTGGAAATTAGTTCATTCACTGTAACGAGTTCATAGCCTTTCTTTTTAAGTTGAGTGATCAGTTCCGGTAGAGCGGCACTCGTTTGTTTCGCTGAGTCGGATGCATGAAGAAGGATGATATCCCCAGAATGTGCTTCCTTTACTACATTAGTAATAATTTCTGTTGCACCAGGGTTCTTCCAATCATTAGAATCTAAGCTCCAGTGAATGACAGTATGATTAAGCTTATTGGAAACCTCCAATACTCTCTTATTAAAATTTCCATTCGGTGGCCTTATCAACTCTGTTTGCACACCCGACACTTTTTTTATCGCTTCTTGAGCACGAATGATATCCTTTCTTATTTCTATATCTTCCATAGAGGTATAGTTTTCATAACGATAACCAAGACTCCCAATTTCATGCCCGCCTTTTACGATTTGTTCTACAATTTCTGGATGTCGTTCTGCCCAAGCTCCAGAGATGAAGAAAGAAGCTGATATGTTTTGTTTGTTAAGTTCCTCAAGTATAGGAATAGCCTTAGTCTCTCCCCAGCTGATATCAAAGGTCAATGCCAGCTGTTTACCTTGGCTTTTTACTTGATCGACTGCCAATGGTGTTCCGTTTGAAGTAAAGACAGCAAGATCTCTACCTTCAACAAATAAAATGAGTGCCGCAAAAAAAGCAGCTGCTATAATCACCATGCTTTGTTTGATTCTCTTTCCTCTCCACACCCAAAAAAACTTCATTTCGCACCCCCTTTGTCCCATTCATATGCGCTATAGTAAACAACTATGTACAAAGTCTTTTTGCCAACTCATAAAGGGTAGGAAGGATGGTCATAATGGTTTGAAAGGAGGGTATTACATGATCGGATTTCTACTGAGTGAAAAGGAAGGCAAAGAAATAGAGTATCTCCTTAAGCGGGAGATGGAAGAAATGCTGATGAGTCTTGATGATCATCGATTAGAGAAAATTGTTAAACGGGCTATGGAAGAGCGCTACCTCTTGCTCTTAGGTATCTATAAAAGGACAGCTTCAGCTACTGATGTATCGAAGTATAAAAGGATACTAAAAAAAGATACGAATTAATTTTTAAAAACCTATTGCAAAATAGTAGTTCGGGCTGTATAGTTATAAAGGTCGCCGATAACAAACGGCCGACACAAAAACGAATTAAAAAAAGATGTTGACTTCGGACGAGTTAATGTGTTACATTAATAAAGTCGCTGAAAACGACATCGAAAGAAACAAATCGATCTTTGAAAACTGAACGAAACGCCATGCAAGATATTGTTTCTACGGAAACAAACATTGTTTTAAAGCTAGATTGAACTTTTCTATCGGAGAGTTTGATCCTGGCTCAGGACGAACGCTGGCGGCGTGCCTAATACATGCAAGTCGAGCGGAGAAATGGGAGCTTGCTCCCATTTCTCAGCGGCGGACGGGTGAGTAACACGTGGGCAACCTGCCCTACAGACTGGGATAACTCCGGGAAACCGGAGCTAATACCGGGTAACACGTAGCATCGCATGATGCAACGTTGAAAGTTGGCCTCTGGCTAACACTGTAGGATGGGCCCGCGGCGCATTAGCTAGTTGGTAAGGTAACGGCTTACCAAGGCCACGATGCGTAGCCGACCTGAGAGGGTGATCGGCCACACTGGGACTGAGACACGGCCCAGACTCCTACGGGAGGCAGCAGTAGGGAATCTTCCGCAATGGACGAAAGTCTGACGGAGCAACGCCGCGTGAGTGACGAAGGCCTTCGGGTCGTAAAGCTCTGTTGTTAGGGAAGAACAAGTACCGTTCGAATAGGGCGGTACCTTGACGGTACCTAACCAGAAAGCCACGGCTAACTACGTGCCAGCAGCCGCGGTAATACGTAGGTGGCAAGCGTTGTCCGGAATTATTGGGCGTAAAGCGCGCGCAGGCGGTCTCTTAAGTCTGATGTGAAAGCCCACGGCTCAACCGTGGAGGGCCATTGGAAACTGGGGGACTTGAGTGCAGAAGAGGAGAGTGGAATTCCACGTGTAGCGGTGAAATGCGTAGATATGTGGAGGAACACCAGTGGCGAAGGCGGCTCTCTGGTCTGTAACTGACGCTGAGGCGCGAAAGCGTGGGGAGCAAACAGGATTAGATACCCTGGTAGTCCACGCCGTAAACGATGAGTGCTAGGTGTTGGGGGGTTCCACCCTCAGTGCTGAAGTTAACACATTAAGCACTCCGCCTGGGGAGTACGACCGCAAGGTTGAAACTCAAAGGAATTGACGGGGGCCCGCACAAGCAGTGGAGCATGTGGTTTAATTCGAAGCAACGCGAAGAACCTTACCAGGTCTTGACATCCTCTGCCACTCCTAGAGATAGGACGTTCCCCTTCGGGGGACAGAGTGACAGGTGGTGCATGGTTGTCGTCAGCTCGTGTCGTGAGATGTTGGGTTAAGTCCCGCAACGAGCGCAACCCTTGATCTTAGTTGCCAGCATTCAGTTGGGCACTCTAAGGTGACTGCCGGTGACAAACCGGAGGAAGGTGGGGACGACGTCAAATCATCATGCCCCTTATGACCTGGGCTACACACGTGCTACAATGGACGGTACAAAGGGCAGCGACACCGCGAGGTGAAGCGAATCCCATAAAGCCGTTCTCAGTTCGGATTGCAGGCTGCAACTCGCCTGCATGAAGCCGGAATTGCTAGTAATCGCGGATCAGCATGCCGCGGTGAATACGTTCCCGGGCCTTGTACACACCGCCCGTCACACCACGAGAGTTTGTAACACCCGAAGTCGGTGAGGTAACCTTTTGGAGCCAGCCGCCGAAGGTGGGACAAATGATTGGGGTGAAGTCGTAACAAGGTAGCCGTATCGGAAGGTGCGGCTGGATCACCTCCTTTCTATGGAGAATTACGAGGCAACATTGGTTGCCAAACTTGCATGAGCGTTTCGTTTAGTTTTGAAAGAATGATTGTATTCTTTCATGTTCCTTGAAAACTAGATAGCACAAACAACGACATCCAATAATTATTATTTTTTGCGTTATAACTTAGTTAGTCACATCTAACGATGTGCACCGATGACGTTAGAACACTGTTTCTAGCGAAATCTAAGGTTAAGCTACTAAGGGCGCACGGTGGATGCCTTGGCACTAGAAGCCGATGAAGGACGGGACGAACACCGATATGCTTCGGGGAGCAGTAAGTACGCTTTGATCCGGAGATTTCCGAATGGGGGAACCCACCATCCGTAATGGGATGGTATTTACTTCTGAATACATAGGAAGTAAAAGGCATACCCGGGGAACTGAAACATCTCAGTACCCGGAGGAAGAGAAAGCAATCGCGATTTCCTGAGTAGCGGCGAGCGAAACGGAAACAGCCCAAACCAGAGGGCTTGCCCTCTGGGGTTGTAGGACGTCTCATTGGAGTTACAAAGGCACGGATAGACGAAGCGACCTGGAAAGGTCCATCAGAGAAGGTAACAATCCTGTAGTCAAAATCCGCTGCCCTCCGAGACGGATCCTGAGTACGGCGGGACACGTGAAACCCCGTCGGAATCCGGGAGGACCATCTCCCAAGGCTAAATACTCTCTAGTGACCGATAGTGAACCAGTACCGTGAGGGAAAGGTGAAAAGCACCCCGGAAGGGGAGTGAAAGAGAACCTGAAACCGTGTGCCTACAACTAGTTGGAGCCCGTTAATGGGTGACAGCGTGCCTTTTGTAGAATGAACCGGCGAGTTACGATCCCGTGCAAGGTTAAGCCGAGAAGGCGGAGCCGCAGCGAAAGCGAGTCTGAATAGGGCGAAGGAGTACGTGGTCGTAGACCCGAAACCGGGTGATCTACCCATGTCCAGGGTGAAGTTCAGGTAACACTGAATGGAGGCCCGAACCCACGCATGTTGAAAAATGCGGGGATGAGGTGTGGGTAGCGGTGAAATGCCAATCGAACCCGGAGATAGCTGGTTCTCTCCGAAATAGCTTTAGGGCTAGCCTCGCGGCAAGAATCTTGGAGGTAGAGCACTGATTGGACTAGGGGTCCCTACCGGATTACCGAATCCAGTCAAACTCCGAATGCCAACGATTTATCCGCGGGAGTCAGACTGCGAGTGATAAGATCCGTAGTCGAGAGGGAAACAGCCCAGACCACCAGCTAAGGTCCCAAAGTATACGTTAAGTGGAAAAGGATGTGGCGTTGCTTAGACAACCAGGATGTTGGCTTAGAAGCAGCCATCATTTAAAGAGTGCGTAATAGCTCACTGGTCGAGTGACGCTGCGCCGAAAATGTACCGGGGCTAAACGTATCACCGAAGCTGTGGATTGTCTTACGACAATGGTAGGAGAGCGTTCTAAGGGCTGCGAAGTCAGACCGAAAGGACTGGTGGAGCGCTTAGAAGTGAGAATGCCGGTATGAGTAGCGAAAGACAAGTGAGAATCTTGTCCGTCGAAAGCCCAAGGTTTCCTGAGGAAGGCTCGTCCGCTCAGGGTTAGTCGGGACCTAAGCCGAGGCCGAAAGGCGTAGGCGATGGATAACAGGTTGATATTCCTGTACCACCTCCTTTCCGTTTGAACGACGGGGGGACGCAGAAAGATAGGGAGAGCGCGCTGCTGGAAATGCGCGTCCAAGCGATTAGGCTGGTGAATAGGCAAATCCGTTCACCGTGAAGGCTGAGTCGTGATGGCGAGGGAATTTAAGTACCGAAGTCCCTGATTCTACACTGCCAAGAAAAGCCTCTAGTGAGGAAAGAGGTGCCCGTACCGCAAACCGACACAGGTAGGCGAGGAGAGAATCCTAAGACGATCGGGAGAACTCTCGTTAAGGAACTCGGCAAAATGACCCCGTAACTTCGGGAGAAGGGGTGCTTCCTCGGGTGAATAGCCCAGGGGAGCCGCAGTGAAAAGATCCAAGCGACTGTTTAGCAAAAACACAGGTCTCTGCCAAGCCGCAAGGCGATGTATAGGGGCTGACACCTGCCCGGTGCTGGAAGGTTAAGAGGAGGGGTTATCCCTTACGGGAGAAGCTCTGAATCGAAGCCCCAGTAAACGGCGGCCGTAACTATAACGGTCCTAAGGTAGCGAAATTCCTTGTCGGGTAAGTTCCGACCCGCACGAAAGGTGCAACGACTTGGATACTGTCTCAACGAGAGACCCGGTGAAATTATAGTACCTGTGAAGATGCAGGTTACCCGCGACAGGACGGAAAGACCCCATGGAGCTTTACTGTAGCCTGATATTGGATTTTGGTACAGCTTGTACAGGATAGGTAGGAGCCATAGAAGCCGGACCGCTAGGTTCGGTGGAGGCGTCGGTGGGATACTACCCTGGCTGTACTGACATTCTAACCCAGCACCGTGATCCGGTGCGGAGACAGTGTCAGGTGGGCAGTTTGACTGGGGCGGTCGCCTCCTAAAGAGTAACGGAGGCGCCCAAAGGTTCCCTCAGAATGGTTGGAAATCATTCGCAGAGTGTAAAGGCACAAGGGAGCTTGACTGCGAGACCTACAAGTCGAGCAGGGACGAAAGTCGGGCTTAGTGATCCGGTGGTTCCGCATGGAAGGGCCATCGCTCAACGGATAAAAGCTACCCTGGGGATAACAGGCTTATCTCCCCCAAGAGTCCACATCGACGGGGAGGTTTGGCACCTCGATGTCGGCTCATCGCATCCTGGGGCTGAAGTAGGTCCCAAGGGTTGGGCTGTTCGCCCATTAAAGCGGTACGCGAGCTGGGTTCAGAACGTCGTGAGACAGTTCGGTCCCTATCCGTCGCGGGCGCAGGAAATTTGAGAGGAGCTGTCCTTAGTACGAGAGGACCGGGATGGACACACCGCTGGTGTACCAGTTGTTCCGCCAGGAGCATAGCTGGGTAGCTACGTGTGGAAGGGATAAGTGCTGAAAGCATCTAAGCATGAAGCCCCCCTCGAGATGAGATTTCCCACAGCGTCAAGCTGGTAAGATCCCTCAGAGATGATGAGGTTGATAGGTTCGGGGTGGAAGCGTGGCGACACGTGGAGCTGACGAATACTAATCGATCGAGGGCTTAACCAAACGAAAAGTAAAGCAGGCTTGGTCATATTCAGAGACCATTGGAGCTCTTGAACAGAAGGCGTTTTCCGCCTGAAGTGAAAGAGTGAAATGGGCAAGAATATAGCCTGCGGCACTAGACATCGCGAAAAATGTTATTGGAATACGTTGCGAGTGCTATCTAGTTTTCAGGGAATAAAAAAAATTCCTTGATTTTCTTTCAAGCATATAGTAATATATATCTTGTCCTTGGTTAAACACTTTGTGGTGGATCAACCATTGATTAGTCTGGTGATGAAGGCGAAGAGGTCACACCCGTTCCCATGCCGAACACGGAAGTTAAGCTCTTCAGCGCCGATGGTAGTTGGGGGCTCTCCCCCTGCAAGAGTAGGACGTCGCCAGGCTTGTCATTATTCCACAGTAGCTCAGTGGTAGAGCAATCGGCTGTTAACCGATCGGTCGTAGGTTCGAATCCTACCTGTGGAGCCATTTGCTTCCATAGCTCAGCAGGTAGAGCACTTCCATGGTAAGGAAGGGGTCATCGGTTCGAATCCGGTTGGAAGCTCCAAGACAACATGGCCCGTTGGTCAAGCGGTTAAGACACCGCCCTTTCACGGCGGTAACACGGGTTCGAATCCCGTACGGGTCACCATTTTCAAAGAAGCTTACGGGCTTCTCACCCAAGGGTTCCCCCGCAAGATGCAATCTCAAGAAGATTCGCAGCGGGACTAGCTAACGCGTCGGAATCCCGTACGAGTCACCAACTTAATTTATTGTTTTACTCTGTGGAGGATTAGCTCAGCTGGGAGAGCATCTGCCTTACAAGCAGAGGGTCGGCGGTTCGAGCCCGTCATCCTCCACCATTTCATTTATAATGAAGATTACATTCTCAGGAGTACTCTAAACAGAGTGCACTGTTTTTTGTTTGTAAGTTCAGATATACTTCGCCGGTCTAGCTCAATTGGTAGAGCAACTGACTTGTAATCAGTAGGTTGGGGGTTCAAGTCCTCTGGCCGGCACCATCTATTTGTGGAGGGGTAGCGAAGTGGCTAAACGCGGCGGACTGTAAATCCGCTCCCTCAGGGTTCGGCGGTTCGAATCCGTCCCCCTCCACCATTTAGAGCCATTAGCTCAGTTGGTAGAGCATCTGACTTTTAATCAGAGGGTCGAAGGTTCGAGTCCTTCATGGCTCACCATTTTTCGCGGAAGTAGTTCAGTGGTAGAACACCACCTTGCCAAGGTGGGGGTCGCGGGTTCGAATCCCGTCTTCCGCTCCAATATCATATGCGGGTGTAGTTTAGTGGTAAAACCTCAGCCTTCCAAGCTGATGTCGTGGGTTCGATTCCCATCACCCGCTCCATAATGGGGCCTTAGCTCAGCTGGGAGAGCGCCTGCCTTGCACGCAGGAGGTCAGCGGTTCGATCCCGCTAGGCTCCACCATTTATCCTTATATATCGGTATAAGGTTTTTTTTATGTCTAAATTTCCTCAACTATTAAACCTCTTCTCGGAATTACTTCTCCTCTTGTACTTATAAATATCCGAAAATTCGTAGAAATGTTGTCATGACATGAATACTTATTCAAAAAACTGTCCAGTTGAGTCATTAAAAACGGAATGGTTACAATATAGGTAGACATAACTCTAGGAGGACGAGATATGAATAATCAACTATCGATAATTGGAGTACCTATGGATTTAGGTCAAATGAGACGTGGGGTCGATATGGGACCAAGCGCAATAAGGTACGCAGGAATTGTAGAACGATTAGAGAAACTGAATTATGATATAGAAGATCTTGGAGATATTGAAATCGGTAGACCTGAGCAACGTCCAGAGAATCAAGACCATCAGTTAAAGAATCTAAAAGAAGTTGCAGATGCTAGTGAAAAGCTTGCTTCAAGGGTTAACGAAGTGATTGAACGTAAGCGCTTCCCGCTCGTATTTGGAGGAGATCATAGTATCGCAATTGGTACACTCGCAGGAGTTTCGCAGAGCTATAATAATCTTGGTGTGATTTGGTACGATGCTCATGGAGATTTAAATACTGCTGATACATCACCATCCGGTAATATCCATGGTATGCCGCTTGCGGTGAGTCTAGGTATTGGCGATGAGTCGTTAACAGGAATCGCAGGTTACAGTCCAAAGATTAAACCTGAGAACATCGTCATTATCGGAGCTCGTTCTCTTGATGAAGGTGAGCGAGTGTTGATAGAGGAAAAAGGAATCAAAGTGTTTACGATGCATGAAATCGATCGATTGGGAATGACAAAAGTGATGGAAGAAGCAATTGCCCATGTGTCCAATGGCACAGATGGTGTTCATCTAAGTCTTGATCTTGATGGACTAGATCCTCACGATGCACCAGGTGTTGGTACACCAGTTCTTGGAGGAATCAGCTATCGTGAGAGCCACCTCGCTATGGAGATGCTTGCGGAATCCGATATCCTTACTTCTGCTGAGTTCGTTGAAGTGAATCCTATTTTGGATGAGAAGAATAAGACAGCAACAGTAGCTGTTGCACTGATGGGATCTTTATTCGGAGAAAAATTAAAATAACATGATTAACGGCTCTCTAAGAAGTTAGAGAGCCGCTGTTTTATTATTTTTACATTCATCGTATTTATTCAGTAGGTTATCAAGATAAGTGCTGATTTCTACTATTTCTGAGGAACTTAATGGCTGCTTTCTTGCTAAGAGATTCATCTTCTTACGAGAGTCTTCAATTTCCTTAAGTAAAATTTCTTTTTCCCGCCCCTTTGCAAAATCCATTTGCAGACCATCCCTTTCATTCATTTTCCTCTATATACCCGATATGTATGGATTGAAAACCTCTTTTTTAGAAATATATGTATTTTGGTTATTAATAAAGTTTTCTCGTGCTAAAATAGGGGAGGATAAAAAAATTATAAAAAAAACGAAACTTTATTTTTCCTGGAACGTATTGAATAATAGCCGCAGGGAATAGCGGGGGTTGGATATATGGATGCCATTGTAAAAAGAATAATAGTACAAGTAAGGAAAGGGGACCACAATGCTTTTGGTGAGCTTGTGGAGCTCTATAAGGATCGTGTTTTTGCACTTACTTACCGAATGCTTGGTAACCGTCAAGAAGCTGAAGACGTGGCGCAGGAGGCATTTATTCGAGCTTATACAAACATTGATCGCTATCAAATCGATCGGAAGTTCTCAACATGGTTATATCGCATTGCAACAAATTTGGCGATCGATCGAATGAGAAAGAAGAAGCCGGATTATTACCTTGATGCTGAAGTCTCCGGCACTGATGGCCTAACGATGTACTCACAAGTAGCTGCTACTGATCAATTGCCTGATGATGAAGTTGTTTCTCTTGAAGCACAAGAGGGTATTCATCAAGCGATATTAAGTCTTCCTTTGAAGTATCGTTCTGCTATTACACTTAAGTATATTCAAGAGCTTTCACTAAAAGAGATTAGTGAAATTCTTGAATTACCAGTCGGTACTGTGAAGACCCGTATCCACCGTGGGAGAGAAGCACTTAGAAAGAAGTTACGTGAGTGATGTGAAAGGGGGAGAAACTATGAAATGCCCTGAAGAAATTGTACGAATGATGCATGACGTACTTGATGATGAAGCAACGAAAGAAGAACAACTTACGGTGCAAAACCATTTAAAAACCTGTGCTGACTGTAAGCACCATTATGATGAACTTAAAAAAACGGAATCATTTCTCCTCAGCACGCCTTCTCTTAAGGCACCCGATGGTTTTACATCAAAGGTAATGCAGCAACTTCCTCAAGAAAAGAAGACCGTTTGGATTAAGAGATGGATGAAATCTCATCCGCTGATGGCAGCTGCAGTTCTCTTTCTAGTATTAATGGCAGGATCAGTATATTCTTCATGGACGAGTGAAGATCAAATGACAGCATTATCTGGTAATCTGACGTTTGATAAGGAAACAAATACGGTTATCGTTCCGGAAGGTGAAGTAATAAAAGGAGATTTAACTGTTAAGAACCGCAATCTTGAAATCGAGGGGAAAGTCGAAGGTGATGTTCTCGTTATTAATGGAGAGCAATATATGGCTTCTGCGGGTCAAGTAACAGGGGAGATCGAGGAAGTCGATCATATTCTTGATTGGACATGGTATCACTTAAGACAAGTATTTATAGATATTGGTGATGTGTTTTCATCTGATAAGTAATCACACTTAAAACCGCTCTTAACCGAGCGGTTTTTTGTCGATTTTAAATCGATTTGAACAAACACGGTTGACTTTGAACATACTAAAAATATGATATAATTAAAAAGTTACCAACGTTTTCAAGATGTGTAACGGTTAGGAACCACAGGCTAAATTCACTATGTTTGGAGGAAGAGCCGTGCTGCCTGTTGCTAATGTGAATGTACTTGACTACATAACAGAAATTATAGATATTTTGCTAGTTACTTATGTGATTTATAAAATTATCATGTTGATTCGAGGGACTAAGGCTGTTCAGCTTTTAAAAGGAATCACCGTTATTATTGCGGCATGGTTTTTGAGTAGCTTCTTTGAACTTAATACGCTGCATTGGATTCTGGAGCGGGTGGTGCTTTACGGATTACTCGCGATCATCATCATTTTCCAGCCAGAACTAAGACGGGCATTAGAACAGCTTGGTAGAGGTCGATTGTTCACTCGTTCTGCAGTAGAGGAAGAAGAAACGAACAAAATGATCGAAGCGATTATCAAATCTACCTCTTATATGGGGAAGAGACGCATCGGTGCATTAATCTCGATCGAAAGAGAAACGGGGTTAAACGATTATGTAGAAACTGGTATTCAGATGAATGCAAAATTAACTTCTGAGCTTCTCATCAACATCTTTATACCGAATACTCCGCTTCATGATGGAGCTGTTATTTTAAAGAAGGACGAAATTTTGGCAGCTGCCTGCTATCTCCCATTGTCTGAGAGCCCCTTCATTTCGAAAGAACTCGGGACGAGACATAGGGCAGCATTAGGAATAAGTGAAGTGACGGACAGCTTGACTCTTGTTGTTTCTGAAGAAACTGGTAGTATTTCACTCGCTAAAAATGGAGAGCTTCATCGAAATGTATCAGAGGAGGTACTTCGCGACCTACTCACTGGAGAACTCAATACGGCTGTTACGAAGAACGATACTTCCAATCGTTGGAGTAGTTGGAGGGGGAAAAAATAATGGACAAGTTGCTGACAAGTAATTGGTTTGTCAAGATTATCTCGTTTCTTCTTGCCCTCATGCTCTATACTATTGTTGCTATGCCAGACGCTTCAACTTCTGGAGGGGATGGATTGCTCAATCCTGAGGGAGACTCCTATCCTATATCTGATATGAAGCTAGAAGTGCTTTATGATGAAGAAGAAGTCGTCGTTTCCGAACTGCCAGAAACGGTAGACGTGATCGTAGAGGGTAGAACTGATGGAGTAATGATCTCTAGGATGACCAATAAAGAGGTTTACGTCGATCTCCGCAATCTGACTCCTGGACAGCACCTTGTGACGGTTAAACATCGAGATTTCCCTGAGAACGTCGATGTAACGATTGATCCAGCGAGAGTCTCTGTAACGATCGAAGAAAAGAAATCGAACACGTATCAAGCTGGAATCAATCTGTTGAAAGCAGAAGAACTGCCTGAAGGCTACCAAGCTGAAAACCCTGTTGTCACTCCTGAAACAGTAACCGTAACAGGTGGATCTTCAAAACTCGAACAAGTAGCATTTGTAAGAGGATACGTTGATGTGAGTAATGCAAAGGAAGCGATTAACGCTCGGGTTACGCTCAACGTGTACGATGGAAATATGGACGAGATCCAAGGGCTTACGATCGAGCCGGCTATCGTGGATGTCGAAGTGCCGATAAGTAACCCATCTAAGAAGGTTCCTGTTGAAGTAGAGCAAGAAGGCGAGCTTCCTGAGGGATTAAGCATTTCTTCAATTACGGTCGAACCAAAAGAAGTAGCTGTGTTCGGACCGCTAGAATCGCTTGAGAAATTAGAAGTATTGAATGGGGCATCGATCGATCTTTCGGAGATTACAGAAGATACGACGGTGGAGCTTGATGTGCCTGTACCTGATGGAATGACGAAAGTAGAACCACAAAAGGTTAAGGTGAAAATCGTATTGAGTGATGAAGGATAAAAAGCATTTGATGATATACCCATAAAAGGTAGGGGGCCAACGGATGGTCTTACTGCAACCGTTGCTCATATTTTTTGCGGCTTTATGAGGTATATCTTGCATCCTTGTCAACAAAAGCTGCTTTTATGATATAAAATCGTTAACACATAACTGAACTGCGCGATACAAAGGAGAGAAATTACGATGGGTAAATATTTTGGAACCGATGGTGTTAGAGGTGTCGCAAATACTGAATTAACACCAGAGCTTGCATTTAAATTAGGACGTTTTGGTGGGCATGTACTAACGAAAGGCGCTGAAAAGCCAAAGATTTTAATTGGTCGAGATACACGAATTTCAGGGTACATGCTAGAAGGTGCGCTTGTAGCTGGGCTACTATCGATCGGAGCGGAAGTCATGCGATTAGGTGTGATTTCCACACCAGGTGTCGCCCACTTAACAAAAGCTCTTAGTGCTCAAGCAGGTGTCATGATTTCGGCATCTCACAACCCGGTAGGTGACAACGGTATTAAGTTCTTCGGACCAGATGGGTTTAAACTTTTAGATGTACAAGAAGAAGAGATCGAGGCACTTATCGATAGTGATGAAGATACGGTTCCTCGCCCTACAGGTGAAGATCTTGGAATTGTTAGTGATTATTTTGAGGGCTGTCAGAAGTACCTACAATACTTAAAACAAACAATCGATGAAGATTTCTCTGGCCTTCATATCGCGCTCGACTGTGCTCATGGTGCAACTTCTTCGCTAGCACCTCACCTGTTTGCTGATTTAGAAGCGGATATCTCAACGATTGGTACGAACCCTACAGGGACAAACATTAATGCTGGCGTAGGCTCTACACATCCTGAGGCACTAGCAGAATTCATGAAGGATAAGAACGCAGATCTTGGCTTAGCGTTTGATGGAGATGGTGATCGTCTTATTGCGATCGATGAGAATGGAGAGATCGTTGATGGCGATCAGATCATGTTTATTTGTGCGAAGTTCATGAAAGAGCAAAAGAATCTTCGTCATGATACGGTTGTTTCAACCGTCATGAGTAATCTTGGTTTCCACAAAGGGATGGAAGAAGCGGGAATTACTTCTCTCAAAACAAAAGTTGGCGATCGCTACGTGATGGAAGAAATGCGTAAGGAAGGGTATAACCTTGGCGGTGAGCAGTCCGGCCATATTATCTTCCTCGATTACATCACAACAGGAGATGGCATGTTATCCGCACTTCAGTTAGCGAATATCATGAAAGTGACACAGAAGCCATTGTCTGAGCTTGCAGCTGAAATGAAGAAGTACCCTCAATCGCTTGTGAATGTTAGAGTGACTGACAAAACAAAGGTTGATTCAAACGAACGTATTCAGGAGACGATCCAACAAGTTGAGAGCGATATGAACGGTGAAGGACGTATCCTAGTACGCCCATCGGGAACAGAGCCTCTCGTACGTGTAATGGCTGAAGCACCTACAAAAGAACTTTGTGATGAGTATGTACAACGTGTCGTATCGATGGTTGAGGAAGAACTAGGAGCGTAATCGACACAAAAATGGATTTAGTACGAATGGTATGCGTGTGTAGCACACAACAAGCTATACATGCATACCTTTTATTATTTAAAAGAAAACTACTAGTAAATCGGACGGAACTAATTTTCGTTTTTTGAAAAAAAAGGATTGACCATTATTTTACATCTAATGTATTATTGTAGTTATGTTTAATCCTATTCAAGAAGGGAAAGTGAGGGAAGCGGGTTTATTAATTCGATAAGCGCCTGGACTGCTCTCGAGCGGTAGAGAACAGTTGACGAGGAAGAGGTTCATCGAACATCGGCGGATACCTCTCGATTGCTCACCACAATCGTACGGTTTTGCGTTAAAACAGGAAGGTGACTTTCTGTACAAAACCAAAACCTTGGTGAAGAAACGTACTTGATAATCGGAAAAGAAGGGGCAGGTCTGCCCCGAGGTACACCTGTTCCTTCAACTGAAGGAGGACTTTTTATGTGTGGTATTGTTGGATATATTGGAAATAAAGATGCTAGAGAAATCTTATTGCGTGGGCTAGAAAAACTTGAGTATCGTGGTTATGATTCAGCCGGTATCGCTCTTCTTAATAACGAAGGCTTGCACCTTACGAAAGAAAAGGGGCGTATTGCAGATCTTCGTAAACAAGTTGATGAGAGCGTAGAAGCGACTACTGGAATTGGACATACACGTTGGGCAACACACGGTGAACCAAGTCAAATAAACGCACACCCGCATCAAAGTGCATCAGAACGTTTTACGCTCGTGCATAATGGTGTAATTGAGAACTATCAACAAATCAAACGCAACTTCTTATCCGAAACTGAATTCGTTAGTGCTACTGACACTGAAGTCGTGGTACAACTGATTGAGACATTTGTAGTAAAGCACAACATGCAAGTAGAAGAGGCATTTCATCAAGTGCTTCAAGAACTTCACGGTTCTTACGCACTAGCACTGATCGATAATGAAAATCCTGACACGTTATTTGTTGCAAAGAACAAAAGCCCGCTTCTAGTAGGAGTAGGTGATGAATTTAACGTGATCGCAAGTGATTCGATGGCGATGCTTCAAGTAACGAATGAATTCATCGAATTGATGGATGAAGAGGTCGTTCTTGTAACGCGTGATTCAATCACGATCAAAGATATGGATGGAAAAACGGTTGAACGTGAGCCATTCACTGCTGAAATCGATGCAAGCGATATTGAAAAGGGTACGTACCCGCACTATATGCTTAAAGAAATCGACGAGCAGCCGTTTGCAATCCGAAATATCATCACGAAATATAAAGATGAAAATGACAACATCAAGCTAGATGAAGATATTCGAAACGCTGTTAAGGATTCGGATCGAATCTACATCATTGCTTGCGGAACAAGTTACAATGCTGGTCTTGTTGGAAAGCAGCTTATCGAGAACATCGCTCAAGTTCCTGTTGAAACGCATATTGCGAGTGAGTTCCTCTACAATATGCCACTCGTTTCAAAAAATCCACTATTCATCTTTATTTCACAAAGTGGTGAAACGGCAGATAGTCGTGGCGTTCTTGTAAACGTGAAGAAAAAAGGCTACAAGTCACTCACGATTACAAACGTTCCTGGATCAACGCTTTCACGTGAAGCAGATTACACGCTTCACACACATGCGGGTCCTGAGATCGCTGTAGCATCGACAAAAGCTTATACAGCTCAGATGGCGGTATTAACCATTCTTGCGGTTGATACGGCACAAGCTAAAGGCATTAAGCTTGATTTCGATCCTCTTCAGGAATTAGGAATTGTAGCAAATGCAATTGAATCGATCGTCGATCAGAAAGAAAAGATTGAAGCGGTAGCTCGTGAATTCCTTTCTGTAACGCGTAATGCATTCTTCATCGGTCGTGGCGTAGACTACTATGTATGTCTAGAAGCTGCACTTAAACTAAAAGAAATCTCTTACATCCAGGCTGAAGGATTCGCTGGAGGAGAGCTTAAGCATGGTACGATTGCACTGATTGAAAAAGGTACGCCTGTTATTGCGATCG
The DNA here is from genome assembly GCF_056158505.1 of Anaerobacillus sp. ABR4_321. NCBI lineage: Bacteria > Bacillati > Bacillota > Bacilli > Caryophanales > Bacillaceae > Anaerobacillus > Anaerobacillus sp. ABR4_321. Next base: position 487,598 of record NZ_JBSWTK010000001.1, on the reverse strand, counting down.
CAACTCAGAAGCACGTGAACGGAAGCATCCGCTCAAACGTTGAAGAAGTAGTTGCTCGTGGCGCGTCTCCTTGTATCGTAACGACGAAGAGTCTTGAAGAGGAAAACGACTCAATCGTAATCGATGAAGTGCATGAGCACTTAACACCACTTGTTTCTGTAGTACCACTACAACTGCTTGCTTATTATGCAGCACTTCACCGTGAATGTGATGTTGATAAGCCAAGAAACCTTGCTAAATCTGTAACTGTAGAATAAATAGAAGCGTCCGTTACCAGTAACAACAAGTTATTTGGTAAAGGTCAGCTAAATTAAAACGTTCCTAAGAGTAATTACTTTTAGGAACGTTTTTATATTCATGAACGTTTGTGTGGTGAAAAATTCTTTAACAGTCTCAGTAATCAATGATTATAGGGATTTCTTCCTATCTACTTGCTAATCTTGCAGTCTATAAGAAAAAGGCGTGATTCTGTTAGGGATTACGCCTTTTACTATTAAATTGAATAGATTATTGAAGTGCTTTATCTAAAGTGTCCAGGTTGTTACGCATCAGGCTAAAGTAATCTTCTTCATTTGCAATATCCTCATCCGTCAGGACTGAGAGATTATGAAGACGTAGAGCCTCTGCGCCAATTTCTTTTTGCAGGCTCTTCGAAACCTTCGGCGTTACGTTTTGCTCAAATAGTACATATGATAAATTCTTTTCTTTTGCGGTATGAATGATTTCTTCTAATGCTTTTTGTGATGGTTCATTGGACGGTGAAAGGCCAGAAATCGCAATTTGATGGATTCCGTATCGCTCTTCCCAGTAGCCATAAGCTGCGTGTGAAACAATCATTTCAGGCTTATCTTTTGAATCAGTTAAGCTTTCGAAATCATTATCAAGCTTTTTAAGGTCTGCTTTTACTTCTTGAAAATTGGCTTCGAAATCCTCTTTTGCTTCAGGGTGTAGTTCAACTAAAGCATTTTTTATGTTTTCTGCAATTGCAATTGCTCTAACTGGATCCAGCCATACATGAGGATCTTTGTCCCCATGATGATGGTGTTCATCTTCTTTAGCATGCTCTTCCTCTTCAGAAGCTCCGTGGTCATCATGGTGTTCACCTTCTTCAGCATGTTCCCCATCTTCAGAAGTTCCTTGCTCTTCATGATGGTTATCTTTGTGCTCAATTGCTTCGATTCCGGTAGATGCTTCAAACATTTTTACATTATTTCCTTCAATTGAGTCAGCGATTGCCTCTGCATAGCTTTCCAACCCAAGACCGTTGTATATAAAACCATCGGCTTCAGCAATGCTTACCATGGTTTTTGTAGTAGGTTCATAGGTATGTGCGTCCGATCCAGGTGGCAGGATTGATTCCACGTCAACATGGTCGCCACCAATTTTTCTTGTGAAATCCTCAATAGGAAACAATGTGGTATAAACGATTAACTTTTCATCTGAATCGCTGTTTTCCATAGCTGTTGAACTAGCCTCATTGCTGCCACATGCTGCTAGAAGCAATACAACAATTAGCATTATCGATGCCATACTTCGGCGCTTGTACGTCATAATATCTCCCCCTTAGATATACATATAAATCATATTATCGTAATAGTTACGATTTGTAAAACGAAATTATTACGGTTTAAAATAAGAATAGTCTCGCATAAGACTGGACCTAGTAAAAGATTTAGAAAAAATGGAATAGGTGGAGCAAACGATCATTCTGGCTGAAGATGAGATCAACGAGGAGGCATTGAACTAGAATCTTTAAAACTAACACTTCTCATTTTTGCTAAATCTAGCAGCATTCTTTTGTTGTATTTTGTTACTAATTCATATACACTATAAATCGTAATCGATACGATTTGTGGAGTGGTGGATATGTATAATTGGATTATTATAGGTGGAGGCATACATGGTTGTACGATTGCAGCAACACTTTTGAAAAGCGGGAAAGTCAAAAAGGAAGAGCTTCTTATGATTGATCCTCATTCAGTTCCGCTTGCAAGATGGAAAGAGAGAACAGGGCGTATTCAAATGCCTTTTCTTAGGTCTCCATCTGTACATCATATTGATGTTCCTCCATTCAGTCTGGAGAAATATGCAAAGGAAAAATCGTATACCAATCCTTTTTATGGCTATTATGATCGCCCGGCACTAAATCTTTTTAATGAACATGCAGATTCAGTCTTACGTGAAGTCGGCCTTCAAGAGGTTTGGTGTAGCAGTAAGGTTGTAAATGTTGCGAAAGAGGGTCCATATTGGGAGATTGAAACAGAAGATGGACGCATTTATTTTGCAAAGAACTGCGTGATTGCAATAGGAAACAATGATCTTGCCTATCCGGCCTGGGGAGATAAATTGAAAAATGCCTGGCACCTTTTTGACCCTCGTCTTGATATGGAGAAAATTACTCCTCCGATTGCCATCGTTGGGGGTGGCATAACAGCAGCACACGCAGCCATTTCAATGGCCTACCGGTTTCCAGGTAAAGTAAGTCTTATTACGCGGCATCCGTTCAGAGTGCATAATTTTGACAGTGATCCTGGCTGGATTGGTCCAAAATATTTAAACGGTTATGAGAAGGTAGCGTGCTATAGAAGAAGACGGAGAATGATCAAGGAAGCACGTCATCGGGGATCCATCCCTTCCGAACTCCATCAGAAATTGAACTGTTTGGAGAAACAGGGGTCCCTTTCAATAATCCAAAGCAATGTGACATCTGTTTGTTGGAAGTCCAATGCGCTTTTTATAACTGAAGGGAGCATGATGCCTGCAACAACGCTTTTTGCCACAGGATTTCAAGCAAAGATGCCTCAGCAGAAGTGGCTGCAAAACCTCATCGAAAAGGAAGTGCTTCCATGTGCAGCGTGTGGCTATCCAATTGTAGAAAAGACGCTGGAATGGAGCTCACGTTTGTTTGTTTCAGGACCTCTTGCTGAGCTTGAAATCGGTCCTGGCTCACGAAATATCATAGGGGCGAGGAAAGCAGCTGAACGCATTGCAAAAAGTATATGAATTAAATCGTAATTATTTTGATTTAAAGGAGTGGATATGCATGGGGAAAATCCCTGTTACTGTTCTGAGCGGATATTTAGGTGCAGGAAAAACAACGCTCCTAAACCACATTCTCGCAAACAGAGAGCAGAGAAGAATAGCAGTCATTGTAAACGATATGAGTGAAATCAACATAGATGCAGAATTAATCAAAAATGGCTTTTCTAGAACAGATGAAAAATTAGTCCAGCTACAAAATGGATGTATCTGTTGCACCCTAAGAGAAGACCTGATTCTTGAAGTGAAAAAGCTGATGGAAGCAGGGGAAATTGATTATCTTGTGATTGAGTCTACTGGTATTTCAGAGCCCATTCCAGTGGCACAGACATTTACATATATGGATGAGGAACTTGGCATCGACCTCAGTGAGACGTGCAGACTGGATACGATGGTGACGGTTGTTGATGGAAACCGGTTCTGGCATGATTATCATTCCGGTGACTCGTTGCTAGACCGCAAAGAAGGTGCCGATCAGAGTGATGAACGTGATGTTGTTGATTTGCTTGTTGATCAGATTGAATTTGCGAATATACTCCTTCTTAATAAAACGGACTTAATGGAACAAGAAGAAATAGAAAAATTAACTTCGATTCTAAAAACACTGAATCCTGATGCTCTGATTAAGACCAGTACCTATGGAAACGTGCATCTTGATCAAATAATCAACACTAACCTGTTCGATTTTGAACAGGCAAGTCAAAGTGCAGGCTGGATCAAGGAGCTGAATGAAGAACATACTCCTGAAACAGAAGAATACGGGATTTCATCATTTGTATACCGCAGAAAGCGGCCTTTTCATCCTGAAAGGTGGATGGCATGGCTCGAGCAATGGCCGAAAGATGTTGTTCGTGCAAAAGGCTTTTTTTGGCTCGCTACCCGGAATGATATCACTGGCTTGCTTTCCCAGGCAGGGCCATCGCTTAGCATTGAATCTGCTGGAAAATGGGTGGCAGCCTTTCCTGCTAAAGAGCAAAAGGAAGCCATGAGAGATGACCCGGACCTTCTTGAACGTTGGGATGACCTTTACGGGGATCGTCTTACCGAACTTGTGATGATTGGTCTTCACCTGGACCAGGAGCAAATTGAACAGTCACTTGACCAATGCCTTCTAACAGATGAAGAAATGAAGCAGGATTGGTCTTTACTTTTAGATCCATTGCCAGAATACCAATAAGAAAGGAAGATGAATATGGCGAAGAAATCAAAAGTCGCAAAAGAAAAGAAGCGTCAGGAGCTTGTTCAGAAGTATGCGGAGCTCAGAAAGGAATTAAAAGCAAAGGGGGACTATGAGGCTCTACGTAAGCTTCCGCGCGATTCTTCACCAACGCGCTTAACAAACCGCTGTGAAGTAACAGGAAGACCGAAAGCTCATCTTAGAAAGTTCAAAATGTCGCGGATCGCATTTAGGGAGTATGCGCACAAAGGGCAGATTCCTGGAGTGAAAAAATCTAGCTGGTAAAAGGCGGGTGAAGAGAGGTGAGAGTAAACGAGCACCTGCTTAGAATTATTGTTAGGGATGCTATAGCTAAACTCCCGAGGCAAGAAAGAGAGCTGTATGAGTGGATTGATAAATTGGAAACATCCCTTATCTCCAAAAGTGATTCCCCTGGCGCTTATTTAAATCTGCTTCAAAAGCATAGTCCTTATCATGAAGCAGGGGCATTCTTTCATATGAACCCATCAAAAGTGAGGAAAATCATGCAGCGGGTAGAAGTCTATCTCTCTGATCAGGTGGAGGAAAAAATCATCACGAAAAAATGGTTGGAAGCTCCTTCCTATCACTCTAATCGAAAAAAGTTTACGCTTTACATTTAATATGTACAGCGAATGACAGATTGATCACTTTTGACGAGTGCCCAGTTGATGCTTGTGCAAAAGGTGAATAACCAAATAGCTATCGAACGTTTTTGCGCGTGTCATTATGATACGCGCGTTTTTAAAAATGAAATAACATATTGAATTCCAACAATCATGTTCGTTTAACAATGTTTATAACGAAGTCTTTATAAAGTACCTCTTTCTCTTTAATACTTCTGGACATGCTTGAATAGGATGTTACGAAGGAGGGGACGGAGATGAGCATTTATTTTAGTTATATCTTGTTAGGTTTATCACTATCTGCGCCTGTAGGTCCGATTAATGCTGCACAGATGGACAAAGGAATTCGGTATGGTTTTTTGAATGCGTGGTTTGTTGGAATAGGTGCGATGGTTGCAGATGCAATCTTCATGCTGCTGATTTACATAGGGATCGGACATATTGTGGATTCTCCATTTATGAAAACGTTCCTCTGGCTGTTTGGATTCTTCGTGTTAAGTTTTACAGGTGTTGAAAGCATCGTGAAGTCGAGAGTTCAAAAGAATAGGAGTGGCACGAAGAGTGAAACGAAGGGTAAGTCTTTTCGAACAGGGTTCTTTATGGCCTTTTCAAACCCATTGAACATCTTATTCTGGCTAGGTATTTACGGATCCATCCTTGCTCAGAACGCAAATAACTTAGGCACTTATCATTTCTTGATCTATAGCACGGGTATCTTTATTGGAATCACAATATGGGATTTAACAATGGCTAGTATTGCATCAGGGGCAAGAAGGCTCCTAAACCCTTCTATGCTTCGGATGATATCGATTCTCTCGGGTATCGTGCTTATTGCATTTGGATTGTATTTTGGAAAGCAAGCGATGACTATGCTCCTTAGTTAGACAGACACCTAATGAACATTCTCTCAATAGGATACCGTGTGTAGCTATTGGGAGGGATGTTGATGTTATTTACAAAGAGTATGATAGATGAGAATAGTGAAGCGTTGGAGGGTTGGAATGTGTTAGCCTACCAACAATTTTCAGATATGATGTGCAATGAATCTGAACCCTATCCATGTGTTCCTGGGAAGATGGGCTTTATCGATAACTCTCTCAGGTTTGGGTTTGCGGATCCTCCATGGGAAGAGCTTGCTTCTCGGCAACTTGCGGCCATTTTAAAGGAGTATGGGGAAATTTCACGGGAAACAGGGAAGTACGCTTCTTTAGTCGTGTTCTTTGAGGCTGATCATCAAGATGGCAAGAGTATTGAGGACTATCAGGATACGTTTTGGACGTTATTAAACGACGTCCATCAACTAGACGAAAAACCATGGCCTGAAGACATACCGACAGACCCACATAACCAGGCATGGGAGTTTTGTTTTGACGGTGAACCCTACTTTGTATTTTGTGCGACACCAGCTCATCGCGTGCGAAAGAGTCGAAGCTTTCCTTATTTTATGCTTGCTTTCCAACCGAGGTGGGTTTTCGAAGAAATCAATGCTTCAACATCTCTCGGGCAAAAGTTAAAGAAGGTCATAAGAAACAGGCTGGTTAAATACGATGGCAAGAAGCCTCACCCTGCTTTAAAGTGGTATGGACAGCAAGATAATTATGAATGGAAGCAGTATTTTCTCGATGAGGAAGACACGACTCTATCTAAGTGTCCTTTCATGGCAATGAAGAACAAGATAAAGAACTTGCATCCTTAATGCTTTCTTTTTAGTTTAATGACAGTCGCTAACGCGATGAGTACAATAAATCCAATACTTACAAAGAAACCAGGCCTGCTAACCTTATCGAACAATGTGCCGGTGATTGCGAAGGCAATCAATGTAAAAGCAACCCATATACCGATCGTGCTTTTTAACGATTGATCCATAAGCTTTCGGAAAGACAACAAAATAAACATCCAGTTGTATAAAAGCATAAGTCCAGCTGCAGTCGTAAAATATTCGAAAATCTTTCCGGGTACTAAAAGCGCGATGATGATCGAGATCGCAACTACGATACACGTGAGAATGAAAGCGGGAAGGGGAACTTTCTCCTTCTCACTTTGCGCAAAAAGCTTCGGTGCGTCTCCTTCTTCCGCAAGTGTCAAGAGCATCGTCGTAACAGCATAAAGAGAAGCTACCATCGTTGAGAATCCTGCGATGATGAGGATGCTATTAAAGATGTGCGGGACGAAAACAGGAAGTTTATATGAGATTAATACCGTTAGAAAAGGACTCTCATCTGGCGTGATCGCAGAGGATGAAGTCAGTTTTAATACAAAATAAAATGATAATAGGTAGAGGGAAGTTAGCACGAGTAACATGATATTTCCGGATTTCTGTGCATCTTTAGGGTCTTTTAAGTGTTCAGCCATGAGTCCCATAATTTCAATTCCACCAAAGGCATAAAACGCATAAAGAAGAGCGGTCCATAACCCAATCCCGCTTTGTGGGAATAAGTCAGTCAGCGGAGAAGAGGATGGAGTTGCTCGTTCAAGGGGATTGATCAGCCCGCTTATGACTGCGATCGAAATGATGAGAAACATGGCGATCGCTGCTACTTTCATAATTCCAAATACATTTTCCAGTTGTTCGACTTTGTGAACGCCCATGAGTATGATTGAAAGCCCGGCGATGGCAAAGATCGTTGCGAAAATCCATAGCGGAGTATTCGGAAACCAGTACTGTGCAAAGATCGAGAGAGCCGTTAACTGACTACCCATGATCAGCATTTCAGATGACCAGTATACCCACCCGTTACTAAATCCTGCCCAATCTCCAAATGCATGTTTCGCATAGGTACGGAATGAACCTTTAACAGGGTGGTGAGCGGTTAATTTCGCAAGGGCCTGAAAGACAAACCATGTCCCTAGCCCTGCGATTGCGTATGCGATCAAGATGGCATTATCCGCTTTCTGAATCGCAATACTAGAACCAAGGAAATAACCTGTTCCGATAATGCATCCGACGCCGATCAAAGAAAGCTGCCACCATTGAAGATTTTCAGATTTTGTAGTTTTTCTCATGACCCATTCTCCCCGTTCATAGTTAGTCTTAGTGTGAGAAGGAAAGCAATGGAATATGTGTTCTTAACCGTTTTGGGATGGTTTTATATGGTGAGGAGATAGTAATAAAGTAAATCTTTTAAAAGGAGATTGCTTTATTATGAATTTATCCCCAAATTGTTGGAATGAATATAGCGAGTTAAAAAGTGTCATCGTTTGTTCCCCGTCTTCTCTAGATGTACCAGATAAGAAAATAGCTTCTTATATTCAGTGGGAAGCTCCTGTTAACCATGAAAAGGCATGTGAACATCACGAAAACATGGTAAGTGGGCTAAGAGATTCTGGAGTCAATGTAGTGAAGTATGATGCGTTTTTATCACAAAAAGATCTAGCTTTTCATAAGCAGTTGATCAATCGAGTCTTTGTGCGAGACCTTGGCTGCGTCTTTGGCAATCATATTTTACCAGGTGAGGCTGGTACGACGATGAGGAAGCCGGAATACGTGACATCACACCTACTCTTCCAACAATGGTTCGATGAAAATACATTTTCCATCAAAGGAAACAACGATTGTAAAGCATTAGAATTTGGAGATGTGATGATTGTAAATAAAGATGCTGTATTCATTAATTCTGGAGTGCGGACAAGTATCGATAGCATCGAAGCGATCAAAGAGCAGGTCTTCGAAGCAGGTTTTTCAGAAATTGGCGTCATCGATCTGCCAAGAAGAGCAGATACGCTTCACTTGGATATGAATTGCAACGCAGTGGGACCAGATGTATATCTTGCTAAGAGCTACATGAGATTTTTTCCTGTGAAAGTCTTGTTACAAGGGTCGTCTAAGTACATGATGGTGGAAGCGTTTTTAAATCGTCACGGATGTGAAGTTGTCTGGACGGATGAAATCACCCATACGTTAGCTGATATTAACTTCTTGAATCTAAATCCAGAAACACTCTTGATCAGTACAAAAGCTAACAAGAAAATCTTTAAAAGCCACCCAAAGTTAAAAAAGATGAAATTAGTAGAAGTAAATGTAGGTGAACTCGAAAAAGGTGGGGGCGGTATTCGCTGTATGACGCTACCGATCGAAAGACGATAAAACAGAAGAAGGGTTATTCTTCTGTTTTTTTATTTTGCTCATATATTTTAGTGGACGTGGTATGAGCTTGCCCTATAAAAAGGAGGCAGATTGATGTTTTCCTTATTAACGAACCTTTTCCTTGTTGGCATCAGTGGTTTACTTGTTGGAGCAGCTGTAGGCAGAGGAGCGTATCGTCATTATTCACATAGAATGGAAGAACTTTATTTACTGTGTGGTGGCATGCTGATCGGGGTCATCGTATTTGAATTGATTCCTGAAAGCATGCATTCATTTGAGCCGATGGGCATTCTTTTAGGGGCATTGTTGTCTTTCTTATTGTTCGTATTGATTGAAGCAAGCTTTCATAATCGGCTTGTACATAATAAATATGTGCCTGTTATTGCATTTGTATTTGCTCTCCTTTCACATAGTATTCCAGTTGGAGTTGCGATTGGTATCAATGGAGATGGAGGGGAATTCGGAGGGGTGTTACTGTTAGCACTCTTCATTCATCATATCCCTGAAGGTGTCGCATTAGTTTTGTTCATGGCTATTTCAGGATTAAAGAGTAGGTATTCGATCTTAGCAGCTGCATTGATTTCCTTCGCGTTGGTTTTATCTGCAGCTCTTGGTACACATGTTGCGCCTTCTTATACCGTTAACGGATTTCTTACAGGTGTTGCGATCGGGTCACTTTCTTATGTGGCTTGGTATGAGATCATTTTAAAGGTAAAAGGACGTGTCTTCCTCAGAACTTTATTTTTATATATCTCAATGGGCATACTTATAATCGTTACATATATGAAGATCGTTCATAAACTTTTTTGACAAATCGCAAAAGAATCAGTAAAATTATAAACATCATATATGAACACATGCTCATATATAGAATATAATGACATAAGGTTCCTAATAGAGGAGTGGAAAGCGAGATGAAAGAGTATCGCTTAAAAGGCTTATCGTGCCCAAATTGTGCTTCAGATATGGAGCAACAAATTCAAAAATTAGATTACGGAAAATCGGCTCAAATTCAGTACAACTCGGGAAAGATTCAACTTGATGAGAAGATCGATCTCAAAAAGGTGAAAAAGATTTTAGCAACCGATAATGCTTCGTTACTAACTGAAGAAGATGAGCATGGTCACAGCCATCCATCATCGATTAAAATCTATCTTGGAATTGCTACTGGTGTGTTTATTCTTGCACTTCTAGTGGATGGAATGACTAGTTTTACAGCTGTACCATTTTACATTACCGCAATTATACTAAGTGGTTATCAAACATTTATTAAAGGGTTAAAAAACCTTGTTCGATTGAAATTTAATATAGAAACCTTGATGACGATCGCATTGGTCGGTGCTGTTGCGATTGGAGAATGGAGAGAGGGTACCCTCGTTGCCATTCTGTTTGGTTTAAACGAATACTTAGAAGGATTAGGCATGCAAAAAGCTAGAAAATCCATGGCTTCACTTCTTAAAATCGCCCCAAAAGAGGCTGTTATCATTCGTAACGGCTCAGAAGAAACAATTCCGATTTCTAATCTAAGTGTAAATGACTTGGTACTCGTGAGGTCAGGTGAAAAGATTCCCTCTGATGGTGTGATCGAAACTGGAAACAGCTCGGTCAATGAAGCAGCGATTACAGGAGAGGCCATGCCCGTTGAGAAAGCCGTTGGAGAAAGTGTATTTGGAGGAAGTATTAACAATGAAGGTGTTCTACGAATTAGAATTACAAAGGCGTACAAAGATTCCTCTCTTGCGAAGATTCTTCATCTTGTAGAAGAAGCTCAGGAAACGAAGACGCCGACAGAACAATTTATTAATCGTTTTTCTAAATACTATACCCCGTTGATCATGATCATTTCAGCACTTGTCATGATTGTTCCACCCGTTTTCTTCAATGCAAGTTTTGGCGAGTGGTTCTATCAAGGATTAGCCGTATTAATTGTTGGGTGCCCGTGTGCATTGATCTTATCTTCTCCTATCGCAAACATATCTGGAATAACGAGAAATGCTCGAAATGGCATTCTTATAAAAGGGTCCGTTCATTTGGAGCAGCTCGGCATGATCGATACGTTAGCGTTTGATAAAACGGGGACGCTGACGAAGGGAACACCATATGTTGAAAGAGTTGAGACATTTGATCACGCAAACTTCCTCACGGTTGCTGCAGCCATCGAAAAGCATTCTTCGCATCCTTTAGCAAAAGCGATCTTGAATAAGGTGAGTGAGTTCCCTTATCGAGAAAAAGAAGCAGAAGAACTCGAAGCAGTTGCAGGTCAAGGAATCGTGGCAAAGATTGATGGGAAACGTTATCGAATTGGAAATGAGAAGAGTGTGGAGGGGGCAGCTATCGATGAGAGTGTTCAGTCTCTCATCACGTCTATGAAGGAAGACGGGTTAACCTTAGTGCTGGTTGCAGATGATACAACTATCTTAGGGATGTTCGGGATTTCAGATGAGATTAGAGAAGAAAGCGAATCAGTGATGAGTGCGCTTCATTCTATAGGAATAAAAAATACAGTCATGCTGACTGGTGATCATCAAAAGACGGCAGAGAAGGTTACAAAACGAGTTGGCGTGCGTTCTTACTATGCAGGTTTGATGCCTGAAGATAAAGTAGAGAAAGTAAAGGAGCTAACAAAGAACGGTAACGTTGCGATGGTTGGAGATGGTATTAACGATGCTCCTGCTCTAGCGACAGCTGACTTAGGCATTGCTATGGGGAAAGGGACCGATAGTGCGATTGAAACAGCAGACATCGTGCTGATGCAAGATCACCTCGGGAAGTTACCTGAAGCAATCGGAATTGCAAAGCGAGTCAATCGTACCATCCGGTTCAATATCGCTTTAGCTCTTGGCTTAAAGCTTGTTGCATTGCTCTTAACGATTCCTGGTCTCCTTACGCTCTGGATCGCTATCCTATCAGATATGGGTGCAACCATACTTGTCACATTGATTAGTTTAACCATTCTATGGAACAAGAAAGAAAAGAAATCTGATGGAAAGCCTTACCCAGAGCTACAGCATTCGTAAACGGAAACCCCTGGTCACGTGCTAGGGGTATTTAAATTCGAAGAAATGAAAAATTTGTACCCTTTTCACATTAGGGGCTTGTGTCGTTGGTTATACAATTCTACTATTAGGATATGACACTTATGTCATGATCCATAAAGGATGGGAAGGGGAACACATCATGTACAATATTTTTTATCAGTCTCACGCAGGTTCATGGGCAATTCTTGTGCTTTTGCTATTCGTTAGCTTTTTTGCCTACAAGCAGAACATTTCAATTATGATTCAAAGACTCTTTTATCTCATAATGATTATTTCTGGTGCAGGAATGATCGTTCTACAATTTACAATGGGGTCATTTCCAATTCTCTATATTTTCAAAGGAATCGTTGCGATCGCTCTAATCGGAGTGATGGAGATCATCGTAGGGAAACGAAAGCGGTCAGAATCCACCAAAACACAATGGATTCTATTTGTAGTATTGCTTCTTATCGTACTCTTGATCGGATATGATGTAATAAGCTTCTAACCTAAAAAACGACGTCCAATTAGGACGTCGTTTTTTTTATTCCCAAGGCCGTTTTGTTGTTAATAGTCCAGCAAGTTCTTTACTTGCCTGACGATGTTCTCGTCTTTTTTCAGCTCGTGCGGGAGCGGTGTTATGAAGATTTTTTTCTTCTTCTGTTTCAGGGATAATCTGCGGTACTTCTAAAGGACGCTTATTTTCATCAAGAGCAACAAATGTCAAAAACGCAGTAGCAGCAATTTTTCTTTCTCCTGACAAAAGGTGTTCCGCAATCACCTTCACAAAAACCTCCATCGAGGATTTTCCGGTATAAGAAACATAAGCCTCTAGACAGACGGAGTCATCGGGTGTAATGGGATGTAGGAAATCAACAGAGTCGGTCGAGGCTGTTACCACTTCACTTCTGCAAAGTCTCATAGCTGCAATAGACGCAAGGTCATCGATATCACGCATCAACTGACCACCGAATAGTGTGTTGTGATTGTTTGTCGCTTCTGGGAACACGTGGCTCGTTTTTACCACAAGCGTTTCTCTGATGTATCTTTTTTCCATGTTGTCCTCTCCTTTTCGTGCAAAATAACTAGTCTAACTTTACTATGCCCTTCAACACTTTGAAGAAAACATGTGATGAAAGATTAGGTTATACATTCATGAAATTCGATTATGCTGGGAATTTTAATGGAAAGGAGGTTTGTTGAATGAGAATTTTGTTTCTTACTATAATCGCGCTAAATGTCCTGTGGTCTCCGACTTATGCAGAGAGCGGGGGGCGTTCTGAACTTGCGATCGTAATCGATGATCTTGGAAATAATATGGGTGGAACAGAGGAAATGCTTGAACTTCCTGTACCATTAACGGTTGCAATCATGCCTTTTCTTTCAACTACAAAAGAAGATGCCAAGTTAGCTCACAAAAAGGGGCATGAAGTGATTGTACATATTCCTATGGAACCACTAAGAGGAAAGTCGAGCTGGCTTGGACCAGGCGCGATAACAACGAACCTCAGTAATAAAGAAATAAGAAAAAGAATTTCGCGTGCGATCGACGATGTTCCATATGCGGTTGGGATGAATCATCATATGGGATCAAAAGCAACCGCAGATGAACGCGTAATGAGAATCGTGTTGGATGTTTGTAGGGAAAGAGGGTTGTATTATCTCGATAGTAAAACAACGGATAAAAGCGTTATTCCAAAGTTAGCGAACGAAATAGGAGTCCCTTATCTCGAGAATGAACTGTTCTTCGATGATATTTATACGATCAGTCACATGAGTAAGAAAGCAAGAGAGCTTGAGAAGCTTCTTAATGACGACGAAAACCATATCGCGATAGGACACGTAGGGATAGCTGGGAAGAAGATGGTTCAAGTGTTAAACGAATACATCCCTATCTACCAATCAGACGCAACGATCGTCCCTTTATCTGAATTAATTCCAAGCTTTGATATGATCGATAAGCAAGTTCCGTAACGATAGTTTGGATTTTAAACTGATCTAATGACGTAAACGCATCGTTAGCTATGAAAACATTAAATGAGGTGCATAATGTGAATCGTAGAGTAGAATGGGGTCTTTTGGCAGGGCGGTTAATATTAGGAGTGATCATGTTTGCTCATGGAATCCAGAAACTCGCTGGCATGGATAATACGGTTGCACTATTTGGAAAAGATAGGACAACCTGCTTGGCTTGCTTATTTTACTGCTATCGTTGAAGCAGCAGGTGGGGCCGCACTTATCCTTGGTGTTTTCGTTGTTCCTTCTGCAATCATTCTAGGATTGACGATGCTTGGAGCAATCGTCCTTGCGAAGCTTCAGATGGGGTTGATTGGCGGGTTTGAGTTTCCATTATCATTACTAGGGCTGTCTATTATTTTAGCTGTAACAGGAAGTAGGAAATTTTCGATAGCTGAGATCATAACGAATGAGAAATCATAGCATTCAATCAAACGTTTGTTTAACAGAATAGTGTTCATAAAGAAAGCGTCCGGAATGTGCCCGGACGCTTGTCTTTTATGGAATGTCGTGGCCCATAGAGCTAGTGAGGATGTCAAACCATTGGTCACGTGTTAAGGATAACGAAAGCGCACCAATCGCACTATCGATGCGATGCGTTTTACCTGATCCAACGATCGGCATAATGTCCGCTGGATGGTTAAGAAGCCAAGCATAAAGGACTTGGTCGATTCCCTCCGCACCAATTTCTGAAGCAACCTTTTCTAATGTCTGGCGTAAACGAGCTGCCTTTTCGTCAGTTGCGCTAAATACGTTTCCTCCAGCAAGAGGAGACCAAGCCATCGGTTTTACGCGCTTTTCCTGACATAAGTTAAGAGTGCCATCTTCAAAGTTTTCCAGGTTATATGCCGACAGTTCGATCTGATTCGTGATGAGTGGGTGATCGACATAAGATTGAAGCATATTGAACTGATGTTGCTTAAAGTTCGATACACCGAAATGGCGTACCTTTCCGTCTCTTTGGAGAGTAGAGAAGGCTTCTGCTACTTGTTCAGGGTCCATAAACGGATCAGGACGATGAATAAGGAGCGCATCGA
This sequence comes from Anaerobacillus sp. ABR4_321, assembly GCF_056158505.1. Lineage (NCBI taxonomy): Bacteria > Bacillati > Bacillota > Bacilli > Caryophanales > Bacillaceae > Anaerobacillus > Anaerobacillus sp. ABR4_321. Next base: position 472,584 of record NZ_JBSWTK010000001.1, on the reverse strand, counting down.
TATAGTCAGTGCCAAGAGACTTCAGTGATTGCTCTGCTGAAGCAATGATATGTTCTTTGCTCGTGTTGTAATGGTGAGATGTATGAGAAGGGCGGTTTGGAGATTCGAGAACGATGCCGCACTTTGTTACGATCTCCATCTCTTGTCTTAAAGACGGCTTAAGAGCTAACGCCTTACCGAATAGTTCTTCACACTCGTAACTACCATATATGTCTGCATGGTCAAAAGTAGTGATCCCACGTTCAAGGTTGTGTTCAATTAGGGCTAACGTTTCTTCGCTCGACTGATCCCAGTCTGCAAGACGCCATAGTCCGTGAATAATACGTGAAAAAGATAGATCTCCGCCTAGATTAACGCGCTGCATAGATAAACCTCCTGAATGAGCTATAGTTCGTACACCTACTATCATAGAAAAATACAAGCGTTTGCACAACTATAATGAACTAACACTTTCATTGAAAATGCTTCTCATTATCAACTATGGATGATATAATAAGTTAAAATTTAGACGAGAGGTGAGATGATGGTAGAAACTATACAGCTGTTATTGTTTTTCATGATTCTAATTGCATCGTTTGCTACATTTGCATTCATTCTGAGATCGGAAGCCAAAAAGAGTGGATATTTACGAAATAGAAGCACGCGACTTATAGAAAAAGTACCTCACCTAACAATTAAAAAAGGCTATTGACTTTTTAATTGATAAAGATTATCATTATCACATAAGGAAATGAAAATGAATTGTGTTCCCCGACATTGTTCATTTCAAAGAAGAAGAGAAGTTCCCCCTTCAAATAGCTGCCTGCACCGGTAGCTATTTTACTTAGTTGCGAACATTCACCTTTTATATCTTGACGCTGCTTCTGCAGGGTCTTTTTTCTTTTGGGTTGTGACAACTTATCAAACGTTAGATAGGAAAAGTTGTGCAAAGGAATACATATCACGTATGCTATAGGTGGGCTTTATTAAGTATGCTGTCATATAGATTAGACCATTATATCGTTTAAGAGAGGTTACACGAATGAGTTACGAAAATAAGAAAGAGTACTTATTGTTTGGTGCCTGGGCCACTGCAGTAATGGCTATGGCTGGAAGCTTGTACTTCTCAGAAATCCTGGGGTATGAACCTTGTGTGTTATGTTGGTATCAACGCATCTTGATGTATCCTCTAGTGATCGTACTTGGAATAGCAGCTGTAAAGAAAGATGCAGGACAATGGCTGTATGTTCTTCCGATTTCGCTTATCGGGGCTTGCGTTTCGTTCTATCATTACTTGATTCAGAAAACAACCTTCTTCGCTGAGTCCTCTCCGGCATGTGGAAGAGTTCCGTGTACTGGTGAATATATTAACGCATTCGGATTTATTACAATCCCGTTCTTAGCTTTAACTGGGTTTACCATTATTAGTGTTATTATGGTCGTATTGGCTATGCAGAAGAAGGAGGAAGGAAAATAATGAAAAAAATCATCATATTCCTTGGAATCATCATCGTATTATTCGGTGCCTTAGCTTTCATTACAAGCTATTCCAATAGTGAGAAGAGTGAAGACAACCCTTATGGAAAAGATTCATTAGAGCAAGGAACGATCGATCAGCTAGATGATCCTTTGTACCAAAATCAAATCCTACCTGAAGAATTAGATGAAAAGCTTTCGAATGAAGAAGACGTATTTGTTTATTTCTATAGTCCTGATTGTGTACATTGTCAAAATACATCACCTGTATTAGTACCTCTTGCAGAAGACATGGGCATCGACCTTAAGAAATATAACATCCTAGAATTCGAACAAGGTTGGAACGACTACAGAATTGAAAGCACACCTACAGTGGTTAAATTCGAAAATGGTGAGGAAGTCGATCGCATTGTAGGCTCACAGCCTGAGGAAAACTTTAAGACATGGATCGAATCAAATAAATAAAGTGTTAGACTGTCGATACGTTCGGCGGTCTTTTTTTATGTTTCGTTTTAAGTATTGATCGTCATCATAGCTTGTTTACTTTTTGCATAGAAATGAGGTAGTAAGGGAGTGGTTTTCGATGGGTCTTTTACATGAGTTCCGACAGTTTGCAATTAGAGGTAGTGCAGCTGATATGGGAATAGGAATGGTCCTTGGTGCGGCTTTTAGCAGCTTTATAGACTCGCTCGTGACTGATATCATCCTTCCGCCAATAGGTCTCTTACTAGCGAGAATCAATTTCTCTGAGTTATATATAAGCTTGAACGGGCATACCTACTCTTCCTTAGCGGATGCTAGAGAAGCTGGCGCCGCAACGATCAACTATGGGTTGTTTTTATCTACTGGTCTTCGTTTCCTCATTATTTTCTTCGCCGTGTTTCTTGTTGTACGGCAGCTTAATCGATGGCGAAAACCAGGACAAGATCCAATGAACGCGATGACACGCAAAGAGTGTCCTCTTTGTTGTACTGCGATCCCCTCGAAAGCCATTATTTGTCCAAACTGTTCAAGCTCATTGCGGGAAGAGCCACACGAACGCTATACACCGAAAGTTTCATTCAGAAAATAGGGAGAATCTTGATCGTTCACAGGTGAATCACTGCTGGTGATATACTAGTAGTACACGATAACTTGTGAAAGATGAGGTTTTGATCATGGTAGGATGTATGTTGATTCATGGATTTACTGGTGCTCCATATGAGGTAGAACCTCTTGCAGATTATCTTAGGGAACATACCGATTGGAAAATTTCTGTTCCTACGTTACCAGGCCATGGAGAGTACGAAACATTACATGGCGTATCCTTTCAGCAATGGATCGATACAGCGGAAGAAAAACTTAAAGAGCTCCTAGAAGCGTGTGACACCGTTTATCTCGTAGGGTTCTCGATGGGCGGAGTGTTAGCAGGATATCTTGCTACAGCATACAAAGTTGAGAAACTTGTATTGTTGAGTGCAGCCTATCGCTACATCCATCCCGTTCAGATGGTAAAAGATATCGGCAGAATGGTGTTAGATACGAGCAGAGGGCAAATTAGCCAAAATGAACTTTACATTCGTTATAAAGAGAAACTTAAAGTAACGCCATTCCAAGCATCCCTTCAATTCAGAAAGCTCGTTCAGAAATTAAGACCCTCATTTCGCGATGTAAAGGTACCTACCTTGATCCTGCAAGGGAAGCTCGATAGTATGGTACCTTATAAAACAGCACATACCATTTACCAGACGATCGGTTCAAAACAAAAGCAATTTCACGTGATGGATTGTTCACGCCACCTAATCTGTCATGGTGATGATCGCGATGATGTTATTCAAAAAGTGTATCAGTTCTTAACAAATGGAACGGACCAGTCTCATCATACGCTTGCTCCTTCTTAGGGTCTCGTTATAAAAAGGAGAAGGAACTTATGTTAAATTCCGAGATAACGCCTATAAGGTTTGCTACATATGCAAAAAGATTAGTGAATCGCTTGAAGACTCCTGCACTACGAGGGGTTATAATAACAGGCAGTTTTGCCAGGGGAGAAGCGGGCCCGAAATCAGACTTAGATGTATGGTGCTTCTATCATAAAGAAGTGATGAAGCCACTTTATCTACCTCAGCTTCCTGGAGTTCCAGTCCATCTCAGAAGCATGACGATTGAAGAATACGAGCTAACGATGAGTGGAGAAAAAGACGTGGTAGCTCCATATTTCGAACAGCTTGTTTTATATGGCGATACGCCTTTTCAATTACCAAAGAAAGAGTCCATTCAATCAGGTAAGATCAATTTGTTACATTCGATTGAATCCAGGCTGAATACGAGCGCTACAAATGAGGAGATGTATGATCTTCTCAACGGTGTTATGTATGTGATGCGAATCGAACGATATTTATCCATGTTGGAATATCCGCTGACGATTTCAGACTTGTATTCAACTGAACAGGATAAAACGAATCGCAAGTTGATCGAATGCTTCTCTACTTGTTTGTTAGGTGACGAGATTCAAGATTCAGCTCACATACTCTCGTTGCTTAAGGAATTCGTTATGAAAAGAAGTGAATGAGCAGGACTAATAGAGAAAGAGGTCGAAGGCATTACTTATCTTTTTATAAAGGCAGGTAGAGAGATGGCAACGTTTGAAGATTTTATGAAGCTAGATATTCGAGTTGGAGAGATTGTTGACGTAGAAACGTTTGAAAAAGCAAGAAAGCCGGCTTATAAACTAAAGGTCGATCTTGGTGACGAGGTCGGTGTGAAGAAGTCTAGTGCTCAGATTACAGATCTGTATGAAAAGACAGACTTAATCGGAAAGCAGGTGCTAGCTGTCATTAACTTTCCACCTCGTCAAATCGCAGATTTCATGTCTGAAGTATTGGTGTTAGGTGTGTACGGAGAAAGTGGAGTGGTCTTAATCCAGCCAGATATGAAGGTGAAGAACGGGGACAAGCTAGGTTAACAGAAAAAGACGGGGCGATATGCCCCGTCTTCTTAACGTTGTGTTGTTGGAATGGATTGCGGTTCGAACGCAATCTTTGCTCCTTCATAGATGGCTCGTTTGGCATCTAATTCTCCAGCAAGTCTTGCGCCACCAATAACAGCTACTTGAATGCCCTTTTCGGTCAATCGATCATATTCTTGTGGAAGATTAGACTCTTGACCTGCTGCTAGAATAACAGCATCTGCTTTTAAAAATTCTTTGTTATTCGTCTCACCATCCGTAATCACGAGCCCCTCCTCGGTGATTTCTTCATAGTGGAGGTTTGTACGGAACTTTACTCCATGTTTCTTAAGATCCTGCAGCATCGCCCATTTCGTTGTTTTACCGAGACCTTCTCCCATCTTTCCGTTACGACGAAGCATCAATATTTCGTGATCTCCTCGTTCGATCAAGTAGTGAGAGAGGTCGCATCCGATGCCCCCTGCACCGATAATGATGACTTTCTTTCCTACGGTTGCCCTGCCTGAGAGTACATCTGGGTAAGGTATAGCAAATTCGACGCCTGGGATAATAGGCTTTCTTGGTACAACACCAGTTGCAATGACGACAAGGTCAGGAGAATGATTCAACAGGTCTTCAGTAGAAGGTTTGTGATTGAGGCTGATCGATACGCCTAATCGTTTTAATTCAGTTGTATAATACCTAACCGTTTCATCGAACTCTTTCTTGATTGGGATTTGTCGAGCTAGATTGAACTGTCCCCCGATCGAGTCACTCGCTTCATAAAGGACGACGGAATGGCCGAGTTCGGCGTGTGCTCTTGCTGACTCTAGACCAGCAACACCGCCACCGACTACAAGCACTTTCTTCCGTTCGCTCGCTTTCTTATAAACCCACTTGTATTCTCTTCCCGCTCTTGGATTCACAAGACATGAGACGGCTTTTCCTTCAAACGCATGATCCAGACAAGCCTGGTTACAAGCGATACATGTATTGATTTGATCAAGAGATTGAGCCTGAGACTTATGCAATAAGTTAGGATCTGCAAGAAACGGCCTTGCCATCGAGACCATATCTAACTGCTGTAAAAGGTCATCAGCAAGAACAGGATCATTGATTCGGTTGCTACCGATAACAGGTATCGATACTTTTTCCTTAATATCGAGGGCAATTTGAATAAATCCTGCCCTTGGTACCATCATCGATATTGTAGGAGTAGTGGATTCGTGCCAGCCGATCCCTATGTTTAATACGTCTGCGTCGTTCTCTTCAACTAACTTTGCAAAAGCAAGGGTTTCTTCATGTGTAGTAGAGTTTGGTACAAGATCCATTCCTGAAAGGCGATAGATAATGGGATAATCATCTCCAACAGCTTTTCTTACAGCATTCAGCACCGCTAGCGGAAAGCGCGTTCTCTTCTCAAAGCTTCCTCCCCAATAATCTGTACGTTTGTTTGTAGCTGGTGACATGAACTGGTTAATAAGATAACCTTCTGACCCCATAATTTCGACAGCGTCAAACCCAACTTCCTTAGCTTTTCTACCTGCTTCCGCGTAAGATTCAAGCAGGTTGAGAATATCAAGTTCAGTTAGCTCAGTTGGAGTTTCCCTATGAATCGGAGATCTTATCGGCGATGGAGCAACTGCAGGAATACCGGTCAACTCAGAATAAGCGTATCGACCCGCGTGAAAAAGCTGAGCGGCGATGCGTCCACCTGCTTGGTGCACACGTGTTGTTAACCGTTTCATCGTTGTTAGGTCTTTTTCTCGATAAAAGCCTAAAAAATGATGTCCCCCGTCTCCTTCAGGGGATACCGAGATGCCACCGGTAACCATCAGTCCGGGCCCATACTTCCCAGCACGTTCCGTATAAAAAGAAATCATTGCTTCTTCTTTTTCGGGAACGCCTTCAATGCCTAGGTGCATCGAGCCCATCATGACTCTGTTAGGCAAGGTAAGCTTACGAATTTTGATCATTTCAAACAAACTTTTCCATTTCATATACAAATCACCACACCTTTTTGTTTATGACTGGATTCGCTGAATGACCATTCATTTCCTTTAAAAGTACTAAAAAAAAGAGCGCGAGGGGCGCTCTTAACTCTAGTCGATCTAATTTTTTTTGAAAGCAACAAGAAGGCCGCCTTCACCAGCATAAGTGCCGATCAAAGGTCCCATAGTCGAGAGGACTACGCGTTTAAACTTGTACCTTTCTTGAATTTGTTCCATTAGAGCTCTTGCTTTGTCTTCACAATTACTGTGTGCAATCGCGACTACTTTGTCTTCAAGATTATGCCCGTATTCACCAACTTTTTGGATGAATTGACGAATGGCCCGTTTGTTTCCGCGCACTTTATCGAGTACCTCTAGTGAACCATCATCGCCCGCTCTCATGAGCAGCTTAATATTAAGCGCAGAAGCGATCGTACCTTTCACTCGATCAAGCCTTCCACCTTTGATAACGTTCTCTAGCGTATCGAGAAGAAACATCGTTAGCGTTTCATCTGTATACATTTCGGTTTCCCTAACAATATTTTCAAAGCTTTCACCGTTCTGAGCCATTTCTGCAGCATGACAAACGATAATACCAAGACCTGATGACGCTGTTTTTGAATTGATCACTTCAACATCTCGATCAGGATGTTCCTCATGAAACATCTGCTTTGCCAATACGGCATTCTCATAAGTGGTGCTTAATGCCTTGGACAACGAAATAACAAGTATTTTATCTTCTGGTTCGGATTGTTCAAATTTTGTTAGGAAGTCCTGTGGTGACGGGGCAGAAGACTTCGGTAGTTCTTTCGCTTGCTTTAATTTCTGATAAAACGTCGGTGTATCGATATCAACCCCAGCTTTGTATTCTTTCTCTCCGAAAAGCAAGTTGAGTGGGACAACCGTTACGTTTAGGTCAGCTAGCATTTCTTCAGGAAAGTCGATGCTGCTGTCCGTAATAATTCGAATCGCCATGGATATTACCCCTTTATACAAATTACCTTTACCAGGTATTACGTTTATTGTACCACGCTTCGACAGAAAATTGATTGTAACCTACAGTTATGAAACAAGAAGGTTTGGAAAGTCTAAGAAAACGACCAGTTATTGGAGGACCAACATGACAATTATAAGACTTGGATACGTAGCAATGAGTATGGAGCTAAAGAATAGTTCTCCTTCTCAGACAATGACGTATACACAATTTCAGAAGCTCACGAACCGCGAAGCAGGTATTCGTAAGCTTGAACGAATTGCTAAATCAAACTTGGAGAACTGTCTGCGTCTTTTGAAACACAACAAAGGGAACGAAATTTCTTTCTTTCGCTTTAGTTCTAGATTAATTCCACTCGCTAACCACGAAGCATTAGAAGACTGGAGTTACATGGAAGCTTTAGAAGATGAACTTTACGCATTGGGAGACTTTGCTAAGAAAGAGAAAATGAGAGTCGACTTTCACCCTGATCACTTTGTATTACTTAATACCCCAAAAAAAGAAACATTAACAACATCTACGACTACACTTGCGATGCACGTCAGGTTGCTAGAGAAAATGGGGATCGATTCGAAACACCGGTGTGTGCTACACGTTGGTGGGGGATACAACGACAAAGAAAAAGCGTTAGAACGTTTTATTCATAACTGGATGTATATCCCTCGAAAAATTCAAGAGACCGTCATGTTAGAGAACGATGATACGACGTTCACAATGCTTGATACCCTTTATTTATGCGAGAAACTAGGGATCCCGCTCGTATTTGATTACCATCATCACCTGGCCTGTCACAGTGAGGAAGAATGGGAGAAAGACTGGTCTAGAGTTGTTTCTACATGGAACTCATCACCCTTACCAGTGAAAATGCATATTTCTTCTCCGAAGAGCGAAAAGGAGTTTCGGAGTCATGCGGATTATGTAGATTGTGATATGTTTTTTCAGTTCTTGAACGCTGTTAAAGGAAGCACACCGCAAATCGATTGTATGATTGAAGCAAAGCAAAAGGATCGAGCATTGTTTCAACTTATGGAAGAGGTAAAGAGAAGGGATGATATCGAAGTAATCGATCAATCTACGTTTAAACTAAAATAAAAACCGGGGACTCCCGGTTTCTATTCAGTGATCTTTTTATCTTTTTGTTTTGTAGATGGATTTGTTTCGTTAGCATGTTCAACAGCTTGAGCAAGCTCTTTTTTCATTCCGCGTTTCTTCTTCTTTGACATGATACCCCCTCCTTACCAAGTATCGTTTCCATGAAGAAGCGGTTTATGCGGACATAGAAAAACGGCGCTTCAAGACGCCGTTTTAGTCATATAAGCTTTGATTGCATGTAGGCATAGGTCTTTGTATGTTGCATGTTGATCGTGATCACCAGTCATCAACCATTGAACCATAAATCCATCGATTAAGCTTCTGATCGTTTTTGAAGCATGATCAATATCACCCACGGTAAAACGACCTTCTCCTTGTCCATGATGGAGGATTGTTTTACAGATCGAAGCACAATTTTGATAAAAGCGTGCATTGATCTCTCTATAACGCTCGTTCCGAGTCGCTTGAGCGAGAAAATCTAAATAAACTTTGTAAAAACGTTCATTCTCAAGAGGACCAACGAACACGGAGTTCACGTATGCTCTTAACATGGCTTCTGCCGACGTTTCTTTTTCGACAGCCATTTTTTCTTTTTCATAGATTCGTTCAGTAATCTGTATTAATAAGTGAGCTAGAACATCTTCTTTATTTTTGAAGTAATAGTTCGATACCCCTTTACTGACATCCGCGTATTCAGCGATGTCTTGGAGAGTAACGGCTTCATACCCTTTATCAGCGACAGCCTCAAAGGCTGCTTTAATGATTTGTTGTCTTCTCATTTCAGCTTTTTGCTTCATTCATCACAACTCCTTGCACTAATCATTATACATAATTGGGTAATGAAGATAAACAATTCAATTTATTTGACCGGTCAGAATAATTTTTGTTACTGTTAGTTCATAACGAGTTTAAAGGAGGATTATTTTGGCACAGTTTAAAGCACTCGTAGTAGATAAAGTAAATGAAGATACAAATGTATCAGTGAAGGATGTAGAAAAAGAAGATCTGTCGACTGGTGACGTTCTTGTTAAGGTGCACTATTCAAGTGTGAACTATAAAGATGGGTTAGCAACACATCCAAAAGGTAAGATCGTAAAGGAATACCCTCATGTTCCTGGGATTGACCTTGCAGGTGAGGTCGTTGAGTCCGACAGCCCGGAATGGAAAGAAGGAGACAAGGTTATCGTAACAAGCTACGATTTAGGCGTTTCCCATTCAGGTGGCTTTAGTGAGTACGCACGTGTGAAATCAGAGTGGATGGTTCCTCTTCCAGAAAACTTAACTCTAAAAGAAGCGATGGTATTCGGAACAGCCGGATTTACAGCTGCCCTTTCTGTCCATCGATTAGAGCAAGCTGGTATCACTCCTGAGAATGGACCGATTCTTGTAACAGGAGCAACTGGCGGAGTGGGAAGTATGGCAGTTTCGATCCTAGCGAAGAAAGGATATGACGTAACTGCAAGTACAGGAAAAGAATCAGAGCATGGCTACCTAAAAGAGCTAGGCGCTTCCTCCATCATCAGTAGAGATGAAGCAGCACCCGAAGACTTTAAACCACTCGGCAAGCAAAAGTGGGCTGGCGCCGTTGATCCTGTTGGAGGCTCAACACTTGCGGCAGTTCTTAGTAATCTAAAGTATGGTGGAGCGGTAGCTGTAAGCGGGTTAACAGGCGGCACGAAAGTTCCTACATCCGTTTTTCCATTTATTCTTCGAGGTGCAAACGTGTTAGGAATCGATTCTGTCTATTGTCCGATGGATGTGCGTAAAGAGGTTTGGAGTAAGATCGCGAGCGAGTACAAACCATCTCATCAACTAGAGGCAATGACAAATGAAGTAACGATCAATGAACTACCGGACGTATTGAATACAATTCTAAAAGGACAGGTAAGAGGAAGAACGATCGTTTCTTTCAACGATTAAAAGTCATTTAACTAAAAAGCCTTCTAGCCATTTTACAGGTTAGAAGGCTTTTTTATTATTCTGCTTCCTTTACTCTTCCAACTGTAAGACCGTCGCATAATGGAAGAATGATCGATTCGAGACGTTCGTCGTTTGCCATCTTCAGGTTAAATTCTCTGATTGCTTCTACATTGTCATCCTTGATCGTTTCGTCAAAAACTCTGTCACCTTGGAGTGTATTGTCAGCAGCGATGATAGCCCCTGGCGATGCAAGCTTGATGGCCATTTCAAGATAAGCAGGATAATTCACCTTATCAGCATCGATAAAGAAGAAGTCATACCTTTGACCTGCATTATAAAGAGATTCCATGTTTTGAAGAGCGGGACCAATGACATACTTTACTTTCTCTTTTAGTCCAGCTTTTTCTAAGTTACTATGAGCAACAGTTGCATAGGATTGTTCAAGCTCTAGTGATGTTAATGAGCCTTCCTTACCAAGTGCTCCGGCAAGAATGATTCCGCTATACCCACCTAACGCTCCAATTTCCAAAACATGACGAGGGTTTCTCATCTTTACGAGTATGGAGAGTAAGCGGCCTACCTCAGGTTTAACTGAGATGGATGGCATTCCATTTGCTTTGATTCGCTCGTTGACCTCTTGAAGAAGGGGATCTTCAGAGCCAAATAATAAATGAATATAGTCATCGTGATTTGTTGCCATGCGGATCTCATCCTTTCAACGATCTATTCGCTATTATTGTTGTCTAGTTAGTAGCTACTGTCAAGAAACTTTCCTGAACCAAGGAATTTTAGAAATAAACCCCTGGGAAAATAAGGGTTAAAGGGACTTTAGTCCCTTTCTTTTTAACGAGAGTTGGGAAACTAAGAAATGAAAGTCGCAAATAATGAGTCAAAAGTTATTGCTATTTCCCAATACCCGCTTATATCATTCAATGTTACACTAGTACTAACAGCAAGGATCGGTCTTAAATATCCAACCTTTTTCCTGTTATCGTTGAAAAAGGCGGCTGACTATGGAGGGGGAATTAAGAAAATGGCATACGGTAACAAAGCGTTATACGAAGAACAGGACCCTTTAACCGTTGCGCAACCTATCGATCGGGTCAATGTACCTAAACTACCGATTACTAGTGATGAAGGTTATTCAAATGTTGTCAAAGACGCAAATCATAACTATTGGTTCTCAAAACAATTAGCCCCTAACCATTTTGAGGTGTATGTTTTCATTCATCGTCTCGCTCAGCTGCGCACGTTTCAGGTTAATGGTAGTCCGAGTTTCTATGAGTATCACAATAGCATCTGCATCGCATGCGAAGGTGAAGAGTGGAATGGGTGGATTTATGAGTTTTCAAAAGACGACCCCCGCATCACTCATCAATGGCATGTGAAGGGAATATTTTGTGATTTGAAGCGAAAGGGAAATAAGCTGATCGTTTCCTCTTATTGCGTGGAAGAAGATAAAGCACTACTTACGGTGTTTGGTGAGAATGGGAAGAATGTCATTGAGTTAGAGAAAGGATATTCTCCAGTGAACATGCTTGTTGAAGATCATGGTATCTATATCGCGGCTCTTTCGATATCGGCAGCTCAACAAGATAAGATTCTACTACTAGATGGAGAGTTTCGTGTTCAACAATCTTTCCTTCTAGACTTCTCCCCACGTACGATCTATTCATGGAACGGCTGCTTGATCGTACATGGTCTGAACGGAAGAACGGGTAAAAGCGATCAGCTCGTCTATATTTGCGCGAAAACAGGCGTCCAAGAAAAATGTTCGATTCCAAGCGTTGAATTGATCGACTGTACGGAGAAGCACCTTACGTTTTATGATGCAGACGATAAAGTTCTATCACTTTGGGACCATCAACTAAAAGAAATAACGAGTATGAGGGAGTCTGAACGACCACATGTTTCAACCCTCTTTTAGATGTTAAAGCCTGAGCATTCGATGCTCAGGCTTTTATTTATTCAAGTAAGAAAGACTCTAGTGGTCATTTATAGATAGCATAAAATAACAGTGATATACTAATTGAAGATATGATGTACTAGATATGCAAGAAAGCGAGGTAAGAGATGCGACCTGATCCTTCAAAAAAAATAGATCGAAGAGGATTAAAAGTATGGCAGATAACAGGTGTCATTCTTTCAATTCTTCTACTCGGAATTGTAGCCGGGATGTTCAGCTTGCACTACTTAGTGGTTAAACTTCCAATTTGGAGTTTGGTTGCAACCTGTGTTGTTGTAGCCGTGTTAATCATGCTACAAATTTGGATACTACCGCTTCTTCGCTACAAAAAATGGCGGTATGAAGTAAGTGAACACGAAATTGAACTAAAACATGGCGTTATCATCGTCAAGCGTACATTGATACCGATGGTACGGGTTCAGCACGTTGATACGAGGCAAGGACCGCTACTGCGCGCTTATAAGCTTTCTTCCGTAACCATTTCAACAGCAGCCACCACACATGAAATACCTGCTCTCTCTAATGAAGTTGCTGATGAGTTAAGAGATAAAATATCGGTACTTGCAAGGGTGACCGAAGATGATGTCTGAGAAAAAACGACTGCATCCTGTTGCCATGCTGCTTGCTTTCTTAGCTTCATTGAAGGAAGTAGCACTTCCACTCATTATTTTCGTCTTTATTGGTAGAGGTGGAGAAGGATATTCATGGTGGCACTTTTTGATCATGGGTGCCTTCTTGTTATTTACGTTAGGAAACGGTGTTTTATCATGGTGGTTTTATACGTATCAAATAAGAAACAACGAATTACAAATTCATCAGGGCTTTATTTTTCGAAAGAAGCGATTTATTCCACGTGAACGAGTCCAATCGATCGATACATCTCAAGGAGTGATCCAAAGGATCTTTGGACTAGTAAAGGTTCAAATCGAAACGGCTGGCGGTGGAGGAGAACCAGAGGTGGTCATGTCAGCTCTAAGTCGTTTTGATGCTGAACAATTGAGATCAGAACTATACAAATCCAGAAGGCCGGAAGAGGCTGAGGAAACGTTCGTAAATGAACCTCCTGTAAAGGAATATCGGTTATTGAAGAAAGACTTAATCATCGCTGCATCCACGTCTGGAGGTATAGGGGTATTCTTATCCTTCATCGCTGCGATCGGTTCACAGGTGGATAATATCCTGCCTGATGAATTCTACTCGATCATTACTGAACGAGTCATGGATGCGACACTCACATTTATCTTAGTGATCGCTTTAATTGTTTTACTCCTATCGTGGATTTTTTCTGTATTAGGAACAGTACTGAAATACGGAGGGTTTGTCCTTTCTCGAACAGAGGACGACCTTATTATAAAAAGAGGGATATTAGAGCGTCGCCAATTGACGATTCCTGTGCAACGTGTTCAGGCAATAAGGGTAGTTGAAGGCTTGTTAAGGCAACCTTTTGGCTATGCTACGATCTATGTTGAAAGTGGAGGCGGTGGTGGAAAGGATGAACAGTTTTCAACGATCTTATTTCCACTCCTGAAACGTAAGAGAATCCAAGCATTTTTAGAAGAGTTAATTCCTGAAGTACCTGTCCATCAGGAGCTCACGCCGCTTCCTCGGAAGGCAAGAATTCGTTATATGATACGGTTCATGCTACCGTCACTCATTCCTGCTTTGTTGATCACTTATTTCGTTCCATTTGGTTATCTTTCATTTAGTATCCTTCCGGTCGCTTGTTTTCTTGGTTACCTTCACCATAAGGACGCCGGCTGGAGTATAAAAGACACGACATCGCTCCTGCAGTTCAGACAGATCGGCAGGGTTCGTGTTTATGTACCACGTAAGAGGATCCAGGCTATGGAGCTAAATTCAACGCTGTTTCAAAAGCGTAAATCGTTGACGACAATACAGGTTTCAATTCTTTCTAGTCTTGCAGGTAAACAATTTAGGGTTAGAGATATTGAGCTTTTGAATGGACATGACCTGTTGAACTGGTATTCTTACAATAATAGTACGAAAAAGAATCATCATTCGGATGAATAAAAAGTAAGGAGGAAATCAATGTACATTGTGAACTCTGTCATCAACGTACCTAAAGAAAAAGTGGACGAGGTCATCGGGATTTATCAGAAACGTTCAAGGAGAGTCGATGAATTCGATGGTTTTAAATCCTTTACTTTACTACAAAGTGAACACCGCCCAGAAGAGTTGACCGTACAGATGCAGTGGGAGACGAAGGAGCACTTTTTCAATTGGATGAGAAGTCCAGCTTATAAAGAAATACACGAGTTAGAAAAGAAGTATCCAGATGCAGAACTTGCTGCAGTTAAGCCAAAAGTATATCGCTACAAGGTGGTTGCAGAATGAGAAGCACCATCGATCAGGTCGTTGAACGAGTTGTAGAAGGAATATACAAAGATATGCCAGAACTTCTTGAGAAATTCGGTGAACGAGGCAGATCCAAATGCATCGAAGATAACTACCATCATATGAAACACCTAGAGTCTGCTCGCAATTTAGATGCAGATGAGTTCTTTATCGACTACGCACTTTGGCTCAATAATCTCTTAACAACAAGAGGAATGGAAACGAAGCATGTCATAGATAATTTTGAACGGCTTGAACGAGAAATATCGAAAACGACTTTCGAAAATAAAGAGGACTATCTAAGAATTCTTTCAAAAGGTAAAGCTGAGTTAGAAGAATTGAATGTAGACAGTCCTTCATTGTAAAAGAGGTGATCATTTGCCTATAGATATCGAAAAACTAACCAATACCCTTCTAGAAGGGGAAGAAGATCACGCGTGGGAACTGATCGAAAATAAAGCAGAGCTAATGGAAAATAGTCACCTCACTTTCGAAGTGTTAACAAGCGCCATGCAACTAGTAGGGAAGCTGTGGGAGGAGAACAAAATCACTGTTGCTGATGAGCACCTAGCGACGACAACGTGTGACTATGTTCTTTCTCGATACGCATATACAAAAAAGAAATCGAAACAGTCTCCCAACGGGAAGCGTGCACTTTTCTTATGCATCGATCAAGAGCAGCACTATCTAGGTTTGAAAATGATCTCGCTATTATTTGAAGAGCATGGTTGGGAAACAAGGTTATTAGGGGCAAATCTCCCTCTTGAATATGCGGTTCATACCGTCAAAAAGTGGCAGCCTTCGGTAGTGGGGATATCCGTCGCAATTCTGTATCATGCTGAACAGTTAAAGAATTATGTTTCCGAGCTCGGAACCCTGCAGTCTCAACCAGAAATCTTGGTAGGTGGAAGGCTTGCGTCGAATTACGATCTAACCAAGTATTGCTCTGAAAATACGGTGTTAGTTCCTGGTCTTAAAGAAATTAAATTGTGGCTTGAAGAACAGAAAGGTGATGTCTCTAATCATGGTTGACTTTACTCATCATCCTTTACCTGCATTTCTTGTTGATCACGATTTAAATATTAAGGGGCAATCACGACTGGCAACAGAATTGTTCTCTAAACCTGATTCTTTCCTTGATTTCGTTGACTCCGGAAGCAAGCAGAAAGCACTTGAACTAATAAAGGATCAAGAGGAATTCGAGCTTGTACTCAACACCGTGGAGTCACCTTACATGCTATTTAAAGTGTTTGCACGTTGGCATGACGGCGAAGGGCAACTCTTGTGTGTTAGACAAGATTCTCAAATTATGGAACTTTCTTCAATGCTCCAAATGCAGCGTGATCGGTTAGCAGAAACCAATTTTGATTTACTTGATAAAAAAGAAGAGCTGGAAGAAGCGATGAGTAAAATTAAGAGGTTGTCGAGTCCTTTTCTTCCGATTTCGTCATCCTTAAGTGTTATTCCACTATTTGGTTCTCTTGATGAGGAATTATTTTTGATCAATGAACAGCAATTACTTTCGACCCTTCAAAATGGAAATTATGAATATGTCATTCTAGACTTTAATGGCATAGGTGAAATAGAGGAGAGAGGCGTTTTTGCATTTCAGTCTTTTTACCGCATGATTCAGTTGATCGGCGTTTCTCCAATCCTAAGTGGATTAAAGCCTCAGCATGTTTTTCAATTGATGGAAAATGATTTCAATGTGGATCAAACGTTCCACATCACTGGGAGCTTAAAAGACGCAATTTCACAATATAACCTATCTTGAAAGTAAAGAAACCGGGAACCCACTGGGCCCCCGGTTTCTTTGCCTTTATAGATACCTTCCGATAAAACCAAGTAAGACAAGAACGATGAAAATTCCCCATAGCACTTTTGAAACAGAGCTTTGTCCGCCTCTTGGTCTTCTTCTTTTCCATCTGTTCGGTTTGAAGCGGATGGATCCTGGATCATCTGAATACCGAACCCTCACCATACCTCGATCAACGAAACGACGAGCATTTATTAGTAGCATAGGCGCTAGCGCAGCACCACCTAGGAATCCAAATATATGTCCAAGAATATTGATGTTCGGACTGATGAAGGTCATCAATAGACCGATACCGAGAATCATAAGGATTAACTGTGAGTTAGCCTGATCGATCAGTTCTTTTCTGTAGAACGCCATATAAAAGTAAATCCCAAACAGCCCAAATATTGCCCCAGAAGCTCCAACGTGACTGAAATAGCTGTCCTGGAGGTAAAATGTAGCGATATTAGCAATGATTCCAGCACCAAAGTATCCGATTAAAAACTTTGCCTTGCCGAGCATTTGTTCAAGAGCTGGGCCGAACAAATAGAGTGAAAAGGAATTGAAGAGTACATGAGCAAATCCTGCATGAAGAAAGATCGGTGTAACGAGTCTCCAGTATTCCCCCGCTTCAATATATCCGTTAACTCCCGCTCCCAGGTTAAAGATGGACCGCATACCCAAAAGGTTTATGAGAAGAAAGAGGAGGATATGTATACCAATAAGTGTGGAGATGATAGGATAATAACGAATAAATGAGCGAAAGTCTTCATTTCTCAAGAACATGAAGTCGACCACCTTTAATAAGAAGTATTGAAAAGATGCCTGGTATAGGCTTATCTACTATATAAGTAATTCTAGTTTAGCATAGCTGCTAGAAGAGCACTATTATTATAACTATGGTGCATTACATAGGGTTAGAACAATTGGAGGAGTAAGATGATACAAGGTATAGGCATTGATATGATCGAGCTAGATCGAATTGAAAAAGCGGTTGAACGAAATGAAAATTTTCCTAAGCGAATTTTAACAGAGGAAGAACTTACTCAGTTTAACAATCTTAAGGGCCATAGAAGGATCGAGTTTCTAGGAGGACGGTTTGCTGCGAAAGAAGCATATGCGAAAGCAGTGGGGACTGGTATTGGGAAACTAAGCTTTCAAGACATATCTGTTCAAAAATCGAAAGAAGGAGCACCAGTTATTCGTGGAGCGGGTGGAAAGATCGTTCATGTCTCGATCTCACATACGAAATATCATGCTATAGCACAGATAATTATTGAAAGCTCGTCAAGCTAGTCTGCATATCATCGAGAGTTGTCTCATATATTTTATCACGGTCAGGAGGGACCTGTTGTGAGAATCGTATCCGGGAAAGAAATGTATGAAGCAGACCGGTTTGCCATGGAGGAGATCGGCTTAAGTGGTGCTATGCTTATGGAAAATGCGGGGAAAGCGTTGTTCGAAGCGATGAAGGAAGAGTTGAAAGGTCAAAGGATTGCAGTTGTCATAGGGACCGGAAATAACGGTGGAGATGGTTTTGTGCTTTCTCGATATTTAAAAGAACATGACTATGACGTAGATGTCTGGGTCGTCCCCTCTTTAGAGAAGCTAAGGGGCGACGCAAAGACTCACTTTACCATCTTCCAACGTTCAGGCTTTGAATGGAAAGCCTTGAATCAAGGTAATGAATGGCTCAGTCATCTTGATCGTTATACCGTTCTTATCGACTGCCTTCTTGGTCTTGGACTATCAGGCCCGATTCGTACTCCTTATAAGGAGTTGATTCAGCGTATGAATGAATCGGATATCTCTATCTATTCAGTGGATTTACCAAGCGGATTACGATCCGATGGTGGGTATGAAGGAGAAGTAGAGCCTATAAGAGCTGATCGAACCTATACACTTGAAGCTCCTAAAACAGGTGCTTTCCTCCATCCAGATGCTGACTATTATGGAGAGCTTGAAGTTCTACACATTGGCCTTCCTCGAAAAGCATTTGAGAAAGCGCAATCCAAAAAGATTTGGACCGATCGGGATGTAGCAAGCACCCTTAGTGATCGAGCGGCGTCCTCTCATAAAGGTAGCCATGGAAAAGGGCTGGTTATTGGTGGTTCAAGCGGAATGGCTGGGGCTCCTATCATGACGGCAAAAGCAGCATATCGAAGTGGAGCAGGATTAATCCACGTTGCAGTGCCAGAAGAGATTCTTTCGGTTACAGCTGGTGCGCTGATTGAAGCGATGTTTCAAGGTTGGCCTTCTGAGGGTGGACATTTCAACGGAACTATTCCAGAAGCGCTTTCGTTTGATGGAATAGCAGCTGGACCAGGTCTTGGACGAGAAAAGGGCGGGAGAAAGCTCGTTCAGACCTTGATGGAAGAAGATTGTCTGCTTGTCCTCGATGCTGATGCTCTGTTTCACTTGAGGGGATTAAAAAATCAGCTTTTACAAAGGCAAGCTCCGACCATATTAACGCCTCATCCAGGGGAAATGGCAAGGTTAGCAGATTGTTCAATTGCAGATGTGCAACGCAATCGTTTTGAGTTATCCTACCAATTTGCTCGGGAGTATGGCGTGTATCTCGTGTTGAAGGGGCCTTATACTCTTGTAACTGATCCTAATGGTAACCAGTTCGTGAACCCGACTGGGAATCCAGCTCTAGCAAAAGGTGGATCAGGAGATGTATTGACAGGTATGGTGCTTAGCTTTGTTATGCATAGTAATTCCATTCAAGAGGGAATCAGTAATGCAGTTTATTTACACGGAAAAGCAGCAGATATGCTCGTCCAGTCTGCGCATTCTACGCTTGATGTACTGGCAACCGACGTCATTGAACAGATTCCGGCTGTTCTGCATTCATTTCTGAAACATCATTACGGATAAGTTTTTCATTACGCAGGAACCTTCTTTGTCGTTTTAAATGAGGCAAAGGAGTTGAATACAGTGAAAAGGTTCAGTTCCGTTTTACTTCTTGGCGTATTGATGATGGTCGTGCTTATAGGGTGTGGACAAAAAAGTCAGCAGGATGTGGTGGATTCACTCGATCGAAAGCTAAATGAGATGGATAGCTATAAAGTCAACGCCAAGATGACACTCGAGACAGGTGAGGAGCCGCAGCGTTACGATGTTGAAGTATGGTATCAGAAGCCATCTTATTATCGCGTTGAATTAAAGAATGCGTCAAAAGAACAAAGTCAAATCATCCTAAGAAATGATGAAGGGGTTTTTGTTCTTACCCCGGCTCTGAATAAGAGCTTCCGCTTCCAAAGCGACTGGCCAGAGAATGGAAGTCAAGCGTATCTATACAACACGCTTGTACAGGATATTCTAAATGATTCTACGGCTAAGTTTGAAGCGAGGGATAAAGACTATGTGTTTACAACAAATACGAACTATCAAAACAAAAACTTATCGAAGCAGTCTATTACCCTCAACAAAAAGGATCTTGCTCCTGAAAAAGTTTCAATCATGAATCAAGACATGAAGCCGCTCGTAACGATCGAGTTTTCTGATATGAAGTTCAACGCTTCATTCGATAAAGGCTCGTTCGACATGGAACGTAACATGACGGCTGCTCAGTTAGAAGTACCAGTGATCGCAGCTACGAATGAACCATTCGAAGTCGTGTATCCAATGTATGAGCCACAGGGTACAGGGCTAACTGATGAAAAAGAAGTGTCTCAGAACAAAGTCATCCTAAGCTTCACAGGTGAAAAATCCTTTACGCTTATCGAAGAAAAAGGTGAAGCGGCGCTAGAAACGAGTACGCCAGTTACGATGAGTAATGGTGAGCCGATCGACCTTGGATTTACGATGGGTGTTATGACAGATACAACGATATCCTGGCATTATGATGGAGTCGACTTCTTCCTTGCATCGACCGACCTATCGATGGAAGAAATGGCGGCAGTCGCACGGTCAGTATATGGTAAGACGGTAATTAAATAAGACTTCATGAGGGTTCAGCTGTGAGTACATGGCTGAGCCTTTTTTCAAAAAACAAGATTTCCATTTGACGGCTTGAGTGATTTTTAGGAGTTCTTAAATTGGGGGTTCGCGGATAAATTCTCAGATTAGCGGATAATGGCCCTCGTTTCGCGGATATAAATTGAAAAGCGCTGATAAATCTAATTTATCGCGGATAAAAAGAAAAAATTCGCGGATATCATGCAGATTCCTGCCCTCTCAAGGTTTTAAAAGTAGCATCTTTTATCAAAAACTCCTAAAATAGAAGCCAGAGTGATTCGCTTCTGATGGAGGAAATAATTATGGAAAATCAATCGTTCTATCGAGAGACATGGGCAGAAATTGACCTCGATGCAATAACCCAAAACATTTTATCATTTAAGAAACACGTACCTGACCATGTTTCGATCATGGCAGTTGTGAAAGCAGACGGATACGGTCATGGAGCAGTGGAAACCGCTAGAACTGCGCTCCGAGCTGGAGCGAAATATCTTGCTGTCGCTATTTTAGACGAGGCGCTTAGCTTAAGAAAATCTGGTATCGATGCTCCGATTCTCGTATTAGGCTACGTACCAGCAGCATACGCCGATCTTGCATCTGAACACAATATTACACTTACAGCCTTTCAAAGCGAATGGATCGATCAAGTTTCGGACGTGCTAGATGGAAAAAACCTTCGTGTTCATCTGAAAGTGGATACAGGGATGGGAAGATTAGGTATAAAGGGTGAAGAAGAAGCAAAACATATAGGAGAATGTCTCAAGCGTAATCCTTCTATTATTCCTGAAGGTCTTTATACGCATTTTGCAACTGCAGATGAGCCTGAAAATCCATTCATCGAAACACAGCTCAAGCGGTTTGAAAGGTTCGTTACGATTCTTAAAGAGTTCGGAATCAATCCTAGCTGGATTCATCTTGGAAATAGTGCGGGTTCTATGCGAATTCCGGATCGCATCGGTAATCTTGTTCGAGTCGGTATTTCGATGTACGGACTCATCCCTTCACCAGATATGGAAGAGGGAAAGCCATTTGAGCTAGAGCGAGCGTTTAGTCTTCATAGTCGTCTTGTTCACGTGAAGCAGATGAATGAAGGTGATCCGATCAGCTATGGGTCTACCTATACAACGTCAGCAGGAGAGTGGATCGGGACAGTTCCAGTTGGTTATGCTGATGGGTGGATCAGAAAGCTTAACAAAATGAGCGTGTTAGTAAACGGCATTAAGGCACCTATTGTGGGAAGAATCTGTATGGATCAATTTATGGTGAGCCTTCCACATGAACTACCTATTGGAACACAAGTTACATTAATAGGATCACAGGGGTCTCAAGAAATTACAATAGACGACATTGCGGAACAGCTAGAGACGATAAACTATGAAATTCCTTGTATCATCAGTCATCGTGTCCCTAGAGTATTCATTGAAAATGGAGAAAAAAAAGGCGTAATGAATACAATTTTAAAAAAATAATAAAATATAAACAGGAATTTGCAAGAATTTGTTGAAATAGTTTTGTGGAAAGTTGTTTTGCAATGAGACGCTTACAATGGTAGTATTAATAGTGGAATTATATTATGAGTAGCAGTGCTTCGGAGGTGTATGTTTGTGACAGAGGCAAACAAAAAATCGATTGTTGTAACTCTCCCACAACATATTTTGAATGAGGTGGATGGTATTATTCAACAGGAACAGGTCGATCGTAACGAGTTCATTTCACAGGCCACGTCAATGTATATTCGCGAACGAAAGAAGCGGCAGATTCGTGACGCCATGCGCCAGGGGTACATGGAGATGGCAAAGATTAATTTGAACCTTGCAGCAGAAGCCTTTCTTGTTGAGGAGGAAGCAGAGCACACCGTGGACCGCTTAGTAAGCGGGGTGTAACGGCTTGATTGTCAAACGAGGTGACGTGTATTTTGCTGACCTTTCTCCTGTTGTTGGTTCTGAACAGGGAGGAGTACGTCCTGTCCTAATCATTCAGAACGACATCGGGAATCGTTTTAGTCCAACTGTCATCGTTGCCGCAATTACTGCACAAATTCAAAAGGCAAAGCTCCCTACGCATGTAGAGATCGATGCCAAACGGTACGGATTTGAACGTGATTCGGTTATTTTATTAGAACAAATACGCACGATTGATAAACAGCGTTTAACTGATAAAATCACTCACCTTGATGAGGGTATGATGCAGCGGGTGCAAGAAGCCCTGCAAATCAGCCTTGGGCTTATTGATTTTTAACAATTTGATATTCGCAAACGAAGCTGCTCTAAGAGCAGTTTTTTTGTTTATCTTCCCTATTATTAAGCTGTAAAACTTTTCATGTTTATTAAAGAAGGGAATTTTCTAGCTCTGTCGAAAAGTGTGTTAAGATAAAAGTGATGAAATAGGTGCATATTCGGTAAGTATATTTATTGCGAGTCGTTACTCGTAATGAGAAGATAGAAGGTAAGCACGTTGATTGTAGGGAGGAGCACCATGGACAAGCTAATCATTCAGATTTTGAACGAAAGTCGCCAGCGCATCTATACCATGTGGATGGATGAAATGGACCGAGTACGTGAAGATCATAGGCTGCAGTCGATTA
The DNA here is from genome assembly GCF_056158505.1 of Anaerobacillus sp. ABR4_321. Classification (NCBI taxonomy): domain Bacteria; kingdom Bacillati; phylum Bacillota; class Bacilli; order Caryophanales; family Bacillaceae; genus Anaerobacillus; species Anaerobacillus sp. ABR4_321. The sequence goes on along the minus strand of NZ_JBSWTK010000001.1, from coordinate 449,546 downwards.
CAGACGCAACTTATGAAGATACAAATAAGGAACTTTTTGAGATTATTTATACACACATCGAACAAAATGTTCACAAACCCACTGAACGGATGACAGAGTTTGCTGAGAGATTATTAAAGGTTGGCTGGAGACTGAGTTACATCACACAAGGTCTTCAAACATTCCGTAGAATTATCTTAGCGGTTCTACTCGATGCAGATCATTCGAATGAAAAAGTCTTCAATATGTATGACGAAATCGACCGATGGATCGATCCGATCATCAACCAATTGATAAACGAGAGCGCAAAAAACTGGGAGAACACGGTTTCGATTCAGAAAGTAGCTCTTCAGGAATTATCGGCTCCGTTGATCCCTGTTTTTGAGAATATCAGTGTGATGCCACTGATTGGAACGATCGATACAGAGAGAGCCAAGTTAATTATGGAAAACCTATTGACCGGCGTGATCAAGCACCGCTCTCAAGTCGTGTTGATCGACATTACTGGTGTTCCGGTTGTCGATACGATGGTGGCTCATCATATTATACAGGCTGCAGAAGCAGTGCGTCTGGTCGGTGCTCAGTGCATTCTCGTTGGTATCAGACCAGAGATTGCCCAAACAATTGTTAATTTAGGTATCGATCTAGGACAGTTTCCGACAAAGAGTACCTTATTCAAAGGTATGAAAACGGCTTTAGAAATGACAAAACGACAAATGATCGACCTTGATGAATAGGGGGATATACCGTGCGAATTCCTATTTTAAAACTCAATGAATATCTATTAATAACAATTCAAGTTGACTTGGATGATAAGACTGCCCTGCAATTCCAAGAAGATTTGCTCGAGAAGATTCATGAAACAGGAGCAAAGGGGGTTGTCATCGATCTTACATCTGTCGATATGATTGACTCCTTCATCGCAAAAGTACTGGGCGATGTTGTGCGCATGTCGAATTTAATGGGGGCTAGAGTTGTATTGACGGGCATTCAACCTGCCGTTGCAATTACTCTGATCGACTTAGGTATCATGATGAAAAACGTCCCTACAGCATTAGATTTAGAACAGGGGTTAGAGAAATTACAACAGGAATTGGGGGGATAAGCAATGAATATCCAATCCTGTGTGGAAGTCCGAAACGAGTGGGATATCGTTAAAGCGAGACAGTCGGGTAGAAACATTGCTAAAGAACTGGGGTTCGGTACAGTGGATCAAGCTAGAATCACTACTGCAATCTCAGAACTCGCCCGTAACATTTATCTCTATGCCGGTAAAGGTGAAGTATTGATTGAGCGGACCGAGACTGGAAGCAAGATAGGTTTAAAAATTGTTGCTGCTGATTCTGGTCCTGGTATTAAAGATATTAGAAGAGTAATGGAAGATGGTTTCACCACTTCTGGAGGTCTCGGAGCAGGTCTTCCTGGTGTGAAGCGACTGATGGATGAATTTACGATCGATTCAAAAGAAAATGAAGGTACTAACATTACAGCAATAAAATGGCTCCGGTAAGGAGGATAGGCAAGAATGGATGACCGAGATCTTCAGTATGAAAAATACAAATCTATATTAGAAAACTATTTAGAAGAACAATCAGAACAGACGCTCTATAAAGGACAGCAGTTCAGCAGAAAGATGATTGAACAGCAAATTTCTCCTGAAGAAGCGGTAAGTCTTCATGTTAGCGTCCTTGAAGAGCTCTTTCCTGATTTGCCTGAGCCTCTTAAGAACTCGTATGATTTTCTCCTGGAAATGATGATTGGCTACGGTTTTGCCTATCGTGAACATCAAAGTCTTCGAAATAGACAGCAGCAACTTGAATCAGAAATTGAAGTTGCTGCTAACATGCAGCAGACCCTTCTGGCTGGAAAAAAACCAGAAGTAGATAGCCTGGATATCGGAGCGATCAGCAAGCCTGCCAAAAAGATGAACGGAGATTATTATCACTTTGTGCAGGATGAGAACGATTGTGTAAGTGTTGCGATCGCAGACATTATAGGCAAGGGGATTCCTGCTGCACTCTGTATGAGTATGATTAAATACGCGATGGACAGTGCCCCTGAGCAGCGGATGCAGCCTGGTGCAGTACTAGAGAATTTAAACCGCGTCGTCGAACAAAATGTTGATCCCAATATGTTCATCACAATGTTTTATGGTTTGTATGATTCCAGGGTTCATTCATTTTATTATGCAGGCGCCGGTCATGAACCGGGCTTTTTTTACGACTCGGAAAAAGATCAATTTGAGGAACTCTTCACAAAAGGTCTTGTGCTAGGGGTTTCAAAGAAAACATCTTATCGAGAATATCAGCGAGTACTAAATGGGAACGATATGGTTATCATGCTCTCGGATGGTGTAACGGAATGTCGGTCGAGCCAAGGATTCATCGAACGCGATGAAATCGTTGCTATGATACGCAAATACATTCACCTCTCTGCGCAAGAAATCGTGGATTCTGTTTACAAAGAACTTGAGCGACTGCAAGAATTTGAACTACGAGATGATTTTACATTGTTAATTTTGAGAAGAAAGGTTTAGATTTCTCTCAGACGTGGAATAAGACATTAGTATTCATTTCGTGAAAATATCATTATGTAACGACCTATAAGGGGGAAATGTTATGAATTTGCAGATCAAACAAGAAGATCAAGGAAATACACATCATTTATATATTGCAGGAGAAGTTGATGCATATACTGCACCCCAACTGCGAGAAGCTTTGCTTCCGTTAACAGGCAAGGAAAGTCATGAAACACTCGTTCACCTTGGTGATGTTAATTATATGGACAGTACAGGGCTTGGCGTTTTCGTCGGTGCACTTAAATCCTCCAAAGAACACGGTAGTACTCTGAAACTTCGTGGGATGACATCTAGAGTTCAGCGTCTTTTTGAAATCACAGGGCTTGATGAAGTGATTGATATCGAAGACGTAAAGGGGGGATCAAAGTGATCAATATTTCTGATTTTGTTGAAATGAAAATACCAGCTCAGGCTGAGTTCGTAGGTGTAGCTCGATTAACAGTATCGGGTATCGCGAACCGAATGGGCTACTCTTATGATGAAATCGAAGATATCAAAATTGCGTTATCAGAAGCATGTACGAATGCTGTTAATCACGCTTATAAAGAAGACGAAAAAGGACAGATCACGATCGGTTATGGAATTTACGAAGACCGACTTGAAATGATGGTTCTAGATCGTGGACAAAGTTTTGATTACTCTAAGGTCTCAGAGAAGCTCGGACCTGTTGATAGTGAGAAATCCATTGACCAACTCAGTGAAGGAGGATTAGGGCTCTTTCTTATAGAATCGCTGATGGACAAAGTGGAAATCAGTGGAGAGGATGGGGTTGTTGTCATGATGACGAAGTTCCTCCACAGAGATGGGGTGGAAGTAGATGCCAGCACAATCTCATCAACCCCAAAATAAAGACAACAAAAATGAAGTATACGAATGGATTGAACAATATCAAAATGACCCGACGAATGAAGAGGTTCAGCTTAAATTAGTCGAACGGTACGAAGATTTAGTTCAATCACTGGCACGAAAGTTCTCAAAAGGGAAAAGCATTCATGACGATCTATCTCAAGTGGGCATGATCGGATTGCTAGCAGCACTTCGACGTTTTGATCCTTCTTTCGGAAGAAGTTTTGAGTCGTTCGCAGTCCCAACAATCGTTGGGGAGATCAAGCGATTCATTCGTGACAAAACTTGGAGTGTACATGTTCCGAGAAGAATTAAAGAGCTTGGCCCGCGCATTAAGAAAGCTGTAGAGGACCTTACAAACGAATTGCAACGTTCGCCAAAAGTAGATGAGTTGGCTGAATACCTAAATGTATCTGAAGAAGAAGTACTTGAAACGATGGAAATGGGCAAAAGCTACCAAGCATTGTCTGTTGACAGTTCGATCGAGGCAGATCAAGAAGGCAGTACAGTTACACTCCTCGATTTGGTTGGAGACCAAGAGCAAGGCTTTGATCTTGTTGACCAGCAAATGGTTCTTAAAAAGGCGTTTGCTGTATTGAGCGAGCGAGAGCAAGAAATATTAAACTGTACGTATTTCGAGAACATGAGCCAGAAAGAAACCGGCGAAAAATTAGGCATCTCCCAAATGCATGTTTCTCGATTACAGCGTAGGGCTCTAGAAAAGCTGAGGCAGGCAATTCGTATTGAACCTACGGAGGCCTTTTAGATATGTTTGAACAACACGAATTTGACCAGTTGACTGTTGCAGCATATCAAAAGCCGAAAGATGGCAATCAGATGTGTGGAGATAGCTACTTCGTGGAAGAAACGGAAGAGCATTTCATCTGTGCAGTAGCTGATGGACTTGGAAGCGGCGATCTAGCAAGAGATTCGTCGCTCGCCGCTATTAACGTCGTTAAAGAACATCAGGATAAAGATGTAGAGACATTGATGAAGCTCGCGAATGAAGAGATGAGAGGAAAAAGAGGATGTGTGTTATCAGTATTTAAGTTGAATCTTCAAACACGACAAATGGAGTTCAGCGGCATCGGTAACATCAACTTGATTGTTTTCCACCCTGATGGTCGCGTTATTCGCCCGATATCCTATTCAGGCTATCTTTCAGGAAAGCTTCAAAAAGTGAAAGTCCAAACAATAGAATACCCAAAAGGTTCTTCGTTCGTTACGTTTTCTGATGGCGTTCAAATCAGTTCAAGAAACCATGCGATGATTGCGAAGTTTGACACAGTGGAAGAGTCCTTCCGCCACTTAACAAATGCATTACCCCCTACGAATGATGACGTGACATTACTCGTAGGCAAACCTGTCTAAATAAAAGTTCTTCCGTAACGATGGAAGGCTTTTTTATTTTGGATAGACTTTTATCAAAGGGTCTATTCCTGTAAACTTATACTACTATGTTTTTGATAAGGAGGAATGGATTTGGGAATTACCGCAGAAAAACAACCGGAACTTTTTAATAAAGTAGGACAAAAGCTGAAGATATCAGAGGAGCGTGTACGTCAGGTCATCACACTTTTAGATGATGGAAACACTGTTCCGTTCATTGCGAGATACAGAAAAGAACTCACAGGTGGTCTTGATGAGGTTGAGTTAAGAGAGATTCAAGAGTCTTGGACATATCTCCAAAACCTCGAAAACCGAAAAGAAGAAGTCATTCGTCTTATTGAAGAACAAGGCAAGCTAACAGATGAGTTGAAAGGTAAGTTAGTAAAAGCAGCAAAACTTCAGGAAGTCGAAGACCTTTATCGTCCGTACAAACAAAAGAAGCGTACACGAGCTACTGTTGCAAAAGAAAAAGGATTAGAGCCTTTAGCGGAATGGTTATTGAATGATGGAAAAGGTAATCCAGAAGAAAAAGCTGCAACGTTTATCTCTGAGGAAAATGAAGTGGCGACAATAGAAGATGCGCTTCAAGGTGCAAAAGACATCATCGCAGAATGGATTTCTGATGATGCGGAAGCGAGAAAGTGGATCAGAGCGAAAACATTTCAAAACGGGACGCTTCAAACAAAAGTGAAGTCTGAGGAAGATGACCCTAAGAAAATCTTTGAAATGTACTACGAGTACCAGGAAGGAATCGCAAAGATTGTTCCTCACCGTGTGCTCGCCATCAACAGAGGAGAGAAAGAAGGTGTCATAAAGGCTTCGGTCGCTTCACCTACTGACACAATCTTTGAATACCTACGTAAAAAACTAATTCGTCAAGAGAGCGAAAGTGTTTCTATATTAGAAGAAACAATTGAAGATGCGTATAAACGTTTGATTCAGCCTTCCGTAGAAAGAGAAATTCGTAAGGAACTTACAGAAGTGGCAGAAGACCAAGCGATACATATCTTCTCAGAAAACTTAAAGCATCTATTGCTTCAGCCGCCTCTAAAAGGAAAGCGAGTACTTGGATTAGATCCGGCTTATCGAACAGGTTGTAAACTTGCAGTCGTTGATGATACAGGGAAGATGCTCCATGTTTCTGTTATTTATCCAACTCCACCTCGATCAGAGGTTGAAAAATCGAAAGAAATCGTCAAAAAGCTGATTAAAGAATTCGATATTGAGATGATCGCAATTGGAAATGGTACGGCCTCAAGAGAGTCGGAGCAGTTCGTTGCAGAGGTTATTAAAGAAGTAGATGATGAAGTCGTGTACTTAATCGCCAATGAAGCTGGAGCGAGTGTGTACTCTGCATCAGATCTTGCAAGAGAGGAGTTTCCTTCCCTTCAAGTAGAAGAGCGCTCAGCTGTTTCGATCGCAAGGCGCGTTCAAGATCCACTAGCGGAATTAGTGAAAATTGATCCCAAGTCAGTAGGTGTTGGCCAATACCAACACGATGTTTCACAAAAGAAGCTGAATGATCAACTGACGTTCGTAGTAGAAACAGCAGTAAACCAGGTAGGCGTGAATGTGAACACTGCTTCTGTGTCTCTCCTCCAATATGTTGCCGGACTTTCTAAATCGGTCGCAAGTAATATTGTGAAAAGAAGAGAGGAAGAAGGGAAGTTCACAAGCCGCGTTCAGTTGAAGAAGGTTCCGAGGCTTGGAGCGAAAACCTATGAGCAGTGTATTGGTTTCCTACGAATAATGGAAGGAAAGCAACCACTTGATCAAACAGAGATTCATCCTGAAAGCTATGATGTGACGAAAGCATTGCTTGTCCAAATCGGGTGTGACCCAAATGACATTGGTTCAGATAAACTTGTTCAAGCACTTTCCACCCTTTCGATTAAAGAAACAGCACAGGCTCTTGAAATTGGTGAGCCTACTTTAAAAGACATCATTAAATCACTTCAAAAGCCTGGAAGAGATCCTCGTGATGAACTTGCAAAACCACTATTGAAAACGGACGTCTTAAAAATGGAAGACCTTGAAAAAGGAATGGAGTTAGAAGGTACGGTACGGAATGTCGTTGATTTTGGCGCGTTCGTCGACATCGGTGTCAAACAAGATGGACTCGTGCACATCTCAAAGTTATCAAACCGCTACGTTAAAAACCCGATGGATATCGTGCACGTCGGTCAGGTTGTGACTGTCTGGGTAGACAGTGTCGATCTTCAAAAGGAAAGAATCGCTCTTACAATGTTACAACCATCATAAGCACTGCCCTTAGGGGCGGTGTTTTCTTTTGTAGAAAAACCAGCACTGATTTAACAATTTGATTTGGTAGCGGTCTTTCTGTAAATAAGCCTGTTGAAGCTGTCTCTTAAACCAGACAGGCATCAGGATCTCCTCCTTTTAATCTCGTGACACATTTGATAAGATGCTGTAAATTAGTTTATGAAATACTGCTTGTAAGTGTTCGAATCACAGGAGGGGCGTTTATGGATAACAAAAGCCTGCAGCTAATGGTAGAAAAAACATCACTTGAATCATTCGGATTGCCTTTCCTTCACGAAGCAACGTTTAATCCACGTTTACGAACAACGGGCGGTCGGTATTTATTAAGATCTCATAATCTCGAATTCAACCCTAAGCATTATGAGGAGTACGGTTTTGATGAGCTGATCGGTATCATCAAGCATGAGCTCTGTCATTACCACCTTCATCTTCAAGGGAAAGGATACAAACATAAGGATCGAGATTTCAAAGCACTCCTGAATCGTGTAGGCGGCTCGAGATACTGTCAGGCTGTTCCTGGCCAAAGGCGTACGGAGAAAATCAAACACATCTATCAATGTTCGAATTGCAAGACCTCCTACAAACGAAAAAGGAGAATAGATACGGCGAGGTTTGTCTGTGGGAAATGCAGGGGGAAACTCTTATTAACTTCTTCTAATTAATTATTGACGGTGTAAAAGCTATGTGTTAAATTAATATAGTCTCTTTGAGAGACTTGTCCGAAACGCATCATTAGCTTCTCAAAAACAGCCAAAAAAACTTTTGAGAATATGTTGACTTTGCTTTCTGGATGGGTTATTATATTAAATGTCGCCGATAACGACGGCAACAACAAACAACATATTATTCCACAGTAGCTCAGTGGTAGAGCTATCGGCTGTTAACCGATCGGTCGTAGGTTCGAATCCTACCTGTGGAGCCAAACGGAGAAGTACCCAAGTGGCTGAAGGGGCGCCCCTGCTAAGGGTGTAGGTCGCGTGAGCGGCGCGAGGGTTCAAATCCCTCCTTCTCCGCCATTTTTATGGCCCGTTGGTCAAGCGGTTAAGACACCGCCCTTTCACGGCGGTAACACGGGTTCGAATCCCGTACGGGTCACCATTTTTATTCGAACAATGAACAACAAAAACAATAGCATGATAAGGTCCCGTGGTGTAGCGGTTAACATGCCTGCCTGTCACGCAGGAGATCGCGGGTTCGATTCCCGTCGGGACCGCCATTTATTTTCACATCGATATTGGGCTATAGCCAAGCGGTAAGGCAACGGATTTTGATTCCGTCATGCGCTGGTTCGAATCCAGCTAGCCCAGCCATTATCGAGCCATTAGCTCAGTTGGTAGAGCATCTGACTTTTAATCAGAGGGTCGAAGGTTCGAGTCCTTCATGGCTCACCATTTTCATGCGGGTGTGGCGGAATTGGCAGACGCGCTAGACTTAGGATCTAGTGTCTTACGACGTGGGGGTTCGAGTCCCTTCACCCGCACCAATTCAAACAAAGAAATACGTTTTCGCGGTTGTGGCGGAATGGCAGACGCGCTAGCTTGAGGGGCTAGTGGGGGAGACCCCGTGGAGGTTCGAGTCCTCTCAACCGCACCAACTATATAATGCGCCCGTAGCTCAATTGGATAGAGCGTCTGACTACGGATCAGAAGGTTAGGGGTTCGACTCCTCTCGGGCGCGCCATTTTTAATAACATAGTCGGGAAGTAGCTCAGCTTGGCAGAGCACTTGGTTTGGGACCAAGGGGTCGCAGGTTCAAATCCTGTCTTCCCGACCATCTAGAAATGCGGGTGTAGTTTAGTGGTAAAACCTCAGCCTTCCAAGCTGATGTCGTGGGTTCGATTCCCATCACCCGCTCCATAAAGATGGGCCTGTAGCTCAGCTGGTTAGAGCGCACGCCTGATAAGCGTGAGGTCGGTGGTTCGAGTCCACTCAGGCCCACCATCTTTCTTAAAAAAAGGTGTTGACGCGACTTCGCAAGATGTGATACATTAGTAAAGTCGCTGAAAACGACATCGAAAGAAACAAATCGATCTTTGAAAACTGAACGAAACGCCATGCAAGAAATTGTTTCTACGGAAACAACATTGTTTTAAAGCTAGATTGAACTTTTCTATCGGAGAGTTTGATCCTGGCTCAGGACGAACGCTGGCGGCGTGCCTAATACATGCAAGTCGAGCGGAGAAATGGGAGCTTGCTCCCATTTCTCAGCGGCGGACGGGTGAGTAACACGTGGGCAACCTGCCCTACAGACTGGGATAACTCCGGGAAACCGGAGCTAATACCGGGTAATACATAGCATCGCATGATGCAACGTTGAAAGTTGGCCTCTGGCTAACACTGTAGGATGGGCCCGCGGCGCATTAGCTAGTTGGTAAGGTAACGGCTTACCAAGGCCACGATGCGTAGCCGACCTGAGAGGGTGATCGGCCACACTGGGACTGAGACACGGCCCAGACTCCTACGGGAGGCAGCAGTAGGGAATCTTCCGCAATGGACGAAAGTCTGACGGAGCAACGCCGCGTGAGTGACGAAGGCCTTCGGGTCGTAAAGCTCTGTTGTTAGGGAAGAACAAGTACCGTTCGAATAGGGCGGTACCTTGACGGTACCTAACCAGAAAGCCACGGCTAACTACGTGCCAGCAGCCGCGGTAATACGTAGGTGGCAAGCGTTGTCCGGAATTATTGGGCGTAAAGCGCGCGCAGGCGGTCTCTTAAGTCTGATGTGAAAGCCCACGGCTCAACCGTGGAGGGCCATTGGAAACTGGGGGACTTGAGTGCAGAAGAGGAGAGTGGAATTCCACGTGTAGCGGTGAAATGCGTAGATATGTGGAGGAACACCAGTGGCGAAGGCGGCTCTCTGGTCTGTAACTGACGCTGAGGCGCGAAAGCGTGGGGAGCAAACAGGATTAGATACCCTGGTAGTCCACGCCGTAAACGATGAGTGCTAGGTGTTGGGGGGTTCCACCCTCAGTGCTGAAGTTAACACATTAAGCACTCCGCCTGGGGAGTACGACCGCAAGGTTGAAACTCAAAGGAATTGACGGGGGCCCGCACAAGCAGTGGAGCATGTGGTTTAATTCGAAGCAACGCGAAGAACCTTACCAGGTCTTGACATCCTCTGCCACTCCTAGAGATAGGACGTTCCCCTTCGGGGGACAGAGTGACAGGTGGTGCATGGTTGTCGTCAGCTCGTGTCGTGAGATGTTGGGTTAAGTCCCGCAACGAGCGCAACCCTTGATCTTAGTTGCCAGCATTCAGTTGGGCACTCTAAGGTGACTGCCGGTGACAAACCGGAGGAAGGTGGGGACGACGTCAAATCATCATGCCCCTTATGACCTGGGCTACACACGTGCTACAATGGACGGTACAAAGGGCAGCGACACCGCGAGGTGAAGCGAATCCCATAAAGCCGTTCTCAGTTCGGATTGCAGGCTGCAACTCGCCTGCATGAAGCCGGAATTGCTAGTAATCGCGGATCAGCATGCCGCGGTGAATACGTTCCCGGGCCTTGTACACACCGCCCGTCACACCACGAGAGTTTGTAACACCCGAAGTCGGTGAGGTAACCTTTTGGAGCCAGCCGCCGAAGGTGGGACAAATGATTGGGGTGAAGTCGTAACAAGGTAGCCGTATCGGAAGGTGCGGCTGGATCACCTCCTTTCTATGGAGAATTACGAGGCAACATTGGTTGCCAAACTTGCATGAGCGTTTCGTTTAGTTTTGAAAGAATGATTGTATTCTTTCACGTTCCTTGAAAACTAGATAGCACAAACAACGACATCCAATAATTATTATTTTTTGCGTTATAACTTAGTTAGTCACATCTAACGATGTGCACCGATGACGTTAGAACACTGTTTCTAGCGAAATCTAAGGTTAAGCTACTAAGGGCGCACGGTGGATGCCTTGGCACTAGAAGCCGATGAAGGACGGGACGAACACCGATATGCTTCGGGGAGCAGTAAGTACGCTTTGATCCGGAGATTTCCGAATGGGGGAACCCACCATCCGTAATGGGATGGTATTTACTTCTGAATACATAGGAAGTAAAAGGCATACCCGGGGAACTGAAACATCTCAGTACCCGGAGGAAGAGAAAGCAATCGCGATTTCCTGAGTAGCGGCGAGCGAAACGGAAACAGCCCAAACCAGAGGGCTTGCCCTCTGGGGTTGTAGGACGTCTCATTGGAGTTACAAAGGCACGGATAGACGAAGCGACCTGGAAAGGTCCATCAGAGAAGGTAACAATCCTGTAGTCAAAATCCGCTGCCCTCCGAGACGGATCCTGAGTACGGCGGGACACGTGAAACCCCGTCGGAATCCGGGAGGACCATCTCCCAAGGCTAAATACTCTCTAGTGACCGATAGTGAACCAGTACCGTGAGGGAAAGGTGAAAAGCACCCCGGAAGGGGAGTGAAAGAGAACCTGAAACCGTGTGCCTACAACTAGTTGGAGCCCGTTAATGGGTGACAGCGTGCCTTTTGTAGAATGAACCGGCGAGTTACGATCCCGTGCAAGGTTAAGCCGAGAAGGCGGAGCCGCAGCGAAAGCGAGTCTGAATAGGGCGAAGGAGTACGTGGTCGTAGACCCGAAACCGGGTGATCTACCCATGTCCAGGGTGAAGTTCAGGTAACACTGAATGGAGGCCCGAACCCACGCATGTTGAAAAATGCGGGGATGAGGTGTGGGTAGCGGTGAAATGCCAATCGAACCCGGAGATAGCTGGTTCTCTCCGAAATAGCTTTAGGGCTAGCCTCGCGGCAAGAATCTTGGAGGTAGAGCACTGATTGGACTAGGGGTCCCTACCGGATTACCGAATCCAGTCAAACTCCGAATGCCAACGATTTATCCGCGGGAGTCAGACTGCGAGTGATAAGATCCGTAGTCGAGAGGGAAACAGCCCAGACCACCAGCTAAGGTCCCAAAGTATACGTTAAGTGGAAAAGGATGTGGCGTTGCTTAGACAACCAGGATGTTGGCTTAGAAGCAGCCATCATTTAAAGAGTGCGTAATAGCTCACTGGTCGAGTGACGCTGCGCCGAAAATGTACCGGGGCTAAACGTATCACCGAAGCTGTGGATTGTCTTACGACAATGGTAGGAGAGCGTTCTAAGGGCTGCGAAGTCAGACCGAAAGGACTGGTGGAGCGCTTAGAAGTGAGAATGCCGGTATGAGTAGCGAAAGACAAGTGAGAATCTTGTCCGTCGAAAGCCCAAGGTTTCCTGAGGAAGGCTCGTCCGCTCAGGGTTAGTCGGGACCTAAGCCGAGGCCGAAAGGCGTAGGCGATGGATAACAGGTTGATATTCCTGTACCACCTCCTTTCCGTTTGAACGACGGGGGGACGCAGAAAGATAGGGAGAGCGCGCTGCTGGACATGCGCGTCCAAGCGATTAGGCTGGTGAATAGGCAAATCCGTTCACCGTGAAGGCTGAGTCGTGATGGCGAGGGAATTTAAGTACCGAAGTCCCTGATTCTACACTGCCAAGAAAAGCCTCTAGTGAGGAAAGAGGTGCCCGTACCGCAAACCGACACAGGTAGGCGAGGAGAGAATCCTAAGACGATCGGGAGAACTCTCGTTAAGGAACTCGGCAAAATGACCCCGTAACTTCGGGAGAAGGGGTGCTTCCTCGGGTGAATAGCCCAGGGGAGCCGCAGTGAAAAGATCCAAGCGACTGTTTAGCAAAAACACAGGTCTCTGCCAAGCCGCAAGGCGATGTATAGGGGCTGACACCTGCCCGGTGCTGGAAGGTTAAGAGGAGGGGTTATCCCTTACGGGAGAAGCTCTGAATCGAAGCCCCAGTAAACGGCGGCCGTAACTATAACGGTCCTAAGGTAGCGAAATTCCTTGTCGGGTAAGTTCCGACCCGCACGAAAGGTGCAACGACTTGGATACTGTCTCAACGAGAGACCCGGTGAAATTATAGTACCTGTGAAGATGCAGGTTACCCGCGACAGGACGGAAAGACCCCATGGAGCTTTACTGTAGCCTGATATTGGATTTTGGTACAGCTTGTACAGGATAGGTAGGAGCCATAGAAGCCGGACCGCTAGGTTCGGTGGAGGCGTCGGTGGGATACTACCCTGGCTGTACTGACATTCTAACCCAGCACCGTGATCCGGTGCGGAGACAGTGTCAGGTGGGCAGTTTGACTGGGGCGGTCGCCTCCTAAAGAGTAACGGAGGCGCCCAAAGGTTCCCTCAGAATGGTTGGAAATCATTCGCAGAGTGTAAAGGCACAAGGGAGCTTGACTGCGAGACCTACAAGTCGAGCAGGGACGAAAGTCGGGCTTAGTGATCCGGTGGTTCCGCATGGAAGGGCCATCGCTCAACGGATAAAAGCTACCCTGGGGATAACAGGCTTATCTCCCCCAAGAGTCCACATCGACGGGGAGGTTTGGCACCTCGATGTCGGCTCATCGCATCCTGGGGCTGAAGTAGGTCCCAAGGGTTGGGCTGTTCGCCCATTAAAGCGGTACGCGAGCTGGGTTCAGAACGTCGTGAGACAGTTCGGTCCCTATCCGTCGCGGGCGCAGGAAATTTGAGAGGAGCTGTCCTTAGTACGAGAGGACCGGGATGGACACACCGCTGGTGTACCAGTTGTTCCGCCAGGAGCATAGCTGGGTAGCTACGTGTGGAAGGGATAAGTGCTGAAAGCATCTAAGCATGAAGCCCCCCTCGAGATGAGATTTCCCACAGCGTCAAGCTGGTAAGATCCCTCAGAGATGATGAGGTTGATAGGTTCGGGGTGGAAGCGTGGCGACACGTGGAGCTGACGAATACTAATCGATCGAGGGCTTAACCTAAAACATATTGGAATACGTTGCGAGTGCTATCTAGTTTTCAGGGAATACCTGAATAGTCTAGTGATGAAGGCGAAGAGGTCACACCCGTTCCCATGCCGAACACGGAAGTTAAGCTCTTCAGCGCCGATGGTAGTTGGGGGCTCTCCCCCTGCAAGAGTAGGACGTCGCTAGGCAAATGAGAAGTCAGAGCATTGAGCTCTGGCTTTTTTGTATGCTTTTTTGGTTTTTATTGCGAGACCGTAAGGTAAGTACCTTCATTGAGAAGAGAGAAAAGGGCATCTTCGAAAGCTTCGTAGGGGTGGGAGAAGCAAGAAATTCGAGGAAGCAAGTGAGGCTGGACCGGAGTAGATATTCGGAGATCTATGAGGATCCAGCATCGCGCAGCTGACGAAGAAGTTCGCCGCTTATCGCGCCCCGTATGAGAACACGGAAGTTAAGCTCGCGCGCCGATGGTAGTTGGGGGCTCTCCCCCTGCAAGAGTAGGACGTCGCTAGGCAAGAGAGAAGTCAGAGCATTGAGCTCTGGCTTTTTTGTTTTGTCTGAATGTGGTGTTGAGTCATCAGGGGTTCCTGAAAAGTGGTTTCGCGGATAAAAATCGAAAAGCGCGGATATATCATGATTATCGCGGATAAAATGAAAATTTCGCGGATATCGCCCGGATCGCTCGCCCGCAAAAGGTTTTATCTGAATGTGCTTTTAACAAATCAATCGTTACAAACAACGCTTCGCTGATAAAAACGTAAAATCGCCGATAAATGTCTTCCTTTCGCTGATATTTACCTCAAATTAGCCGATAAATTAGAATTTCCGCTGATAAACCAATAAAAATCGCTGATAACCCATGTTTTAACGCTTTTTCTGAATAAGATTCTGTCTAATTAATGCTCCATAGCTGAACTCTTCTTTCAAATTGCTTACGCATCTCCTCTACTGAAATTATTTTTGAATATTCCGACCGCCTTACTTGATAAATCACGCTAGAAGACTTAAGGTTAATGAAAAAGAATTTCAGAATAGAGAGGGGAAAGTAAATGAGTTTTCATTTTGACACCAGGGCAGTTCGATTTCCTAAAAAAGAAACAGCTGAAACTGTAAGTAAGGCTAAACCAATCTACCAAACATCTTCTTTTGTATTTGAGGACCTAGAAGATTTAGAGTCTTTCTATCAAGGGAAGAAAGATTATTTATATACGAGGGTTAGTAATCCAAACACAGATGATCTCGGAATGGGTGTAGCAGATCTTGAAGGGGCGCCTAAAGGGGTAGCAACTTCATCAGGGTTGTCAGCTATTCTTGCTGGTGTGCTAGCTACTGTAAAAGCTGGAGACCACATCGTCGCATGCGATGACTTGTATGGTGGTACTTACTCGTTGTTTGAGAGTGAACTAAAAGATTTCGGTATAGATGTATCGTTTGTAGATTATGCAGACGTTGAAGCAGTTGAAAGTGCGATACAATCGAATACGAAGCTCCTATATACAGAATCGGTTACGAATCCGCTTCTAAGAGTAGAAGATTTGCATCAACTTGCTAGCCTAGGGAAAAAGCATAACCTTGTAACGATGGTTGATAATACGTTTGCGACGCCATTTCTACTCCAACCGTATACGATGGGAATCGATCTTGTCGTGCATAGTGCTACAAAGTACATAGGTGGACATAGCGATGTAACTGCTGGTGTTGTTGTGGGGAAAGAGAACCTTATTGCTAAAGCGAAAGCAAAGGTCATTAATCTCGGAGCTAATCTAAGCCCATTTGAAGCATGGTTAGGATGTAGAGGACTGAAAACGTTAAGTGTCAGAATGGAACGTCATGTGAAGAATGCACAGTTCCTTGCTGATGAGCTTAAACGGGTAGAGGGAATAAAGAGTGTCTACTATCCACGCTATGTTTCTGAGAGAGGAAATGGAGCTGTCGTATCGATTGAATTAGAAGATAACGTTAATGTTGATACGTTCTTCAAATCACTCGGTTGGGTGAAAATCGTACCAACGTTAGCCGGTTTGGATACATCAGTGTCTTATCCAATTGCCACATCGCATCGCACAGTACCTGATGAAACTAGAGCAAAGCTCGGTATCACAAAGCAGCTTGTCCGTATTTCTGTAGGTATAGAAAATGAAAACGACATAACAGATGCATTTAAGCAAGCAGTTGAGAAATCCCTCTAATGAAGGGGGATTTTTCTTTTTCTCTCAATGCTTGCATAACCTGTTTTTATCTGGTATAGTATTACTTGTGACGTTAGATAACGTTATTAACTATGCGCATCATAAGCATTAATTTTATACTATCGTCGCGGGGTGGAGCAGTTCGGTAGCTCGTCGGGCTCATAACCCGAAGGTCGCAGGTTCAAATCCTGCCCCCGCAACCAAAATTTTCGAATTCTAACTACGTCGAGTTGACTTCCTTGCTAGAATTCAATCGAAGTACTCGATAGAGTGCAATCAAAATTTTAACTACGTCGATTAATCTTCCGTGTTAAAATTTTATCGAAGTCCCTTTAGGGGCAACCTAAACACTTAATTACAGTTTTCTGTAACTAACGTAAGTGAACATATAAGTGGTCCCGTGGTGTAGCGGTTAACATGCCTGCCTGTCACGCAGGAGATCGCGGGTTCGATTCCCGTCGGGACCGCCATTTTAGTATTTTCATAGAGCGAGCGAATCGCTTTTTTTTTATTTTATAAAGATAAACTGAATTTAAAAACCGACTGCACATCTGATTTTTCATATTGGATGTGATTTTTCTTGAAATTAAGATAAACTGTTAGAAGGAGAGCCTTAGGATGAAATTCCTAAGGTTTTTTTATAAAATGGAAAGTGAGATGAGTTTGGTTGAAAGATGAATTTGAGTTTATACGATCAATTAAACCAGCTTATACAAAACGTGAAGAATTGATAGAAGGAATCGGGGATGACGCAGCCCTTTATCGTGTTGCTTCAGAGTGGGATGAGATTGCCTGTGTCGATACGATGGTGGAAGGTGTTCATTTCACGAGGGATACGATGACGCCGGAACAGATCGGAAGTAAAGCTCTTGCGGTAAATATTAGTGATATTGCAGCGATGGGCGGAGTCCCTCTCTTTTATTTAGTGTCTATCTCAATCCCTAAAACAGGGTGGTCAGATGAGGAGCTCGAGCAGGTTTACCGTGGTCTGCATGCGATTGGCAATGAGTTTGAGATGGACATGATCGGTGGAGATACGGTTTCGAGTAGAGATGCCTTAACCATATCCGTTACGGCAATCGGAAAAGTAGAACGAGAAAGAAAACTTTTGAGGAAAAATGCTGTAGCCGGAGATGTGGTGTTTCTTACCGGTGCGGTCGGTGGATCGGCTGCAGGACTTTCGTATCTACTCAAGGAAACGGAACTTGAAAACCCTAATACCCAATCTTATATAAAGGCCCATCAAACGCCATATCCTCATGTGAAAGCAGGAAGGCTTCTGTCGAAGAGTGGGTGTCGTGTAGCATTGAACGATGTAAGTGATGGAATTGCTAGTGAAGCACATGAAATTGCTGAAGCGAGCAACGTTTCCATTGTGCTAGAAGAACATTATCTTCCACGTCCTGAAGGGTTTGATGCTTATTCTTCAGAACAGCGGTTAGACTGGATGTTATACAGTGGAGAAGATTTTGTGTTGATCGGAACAGTGTCAGAAAGTGAATGGGATAAGATCGAGCAGTTGTTTACGAATCAGAACGAACCAATCTACAAGATAGGATATGTCGCAGAAGGCGATGGTTCTGTTCATTTAGTGAATAAGGAAAACAAATATATTTTGGACAAGAAGGGATACAATCACTTCTCGTCTGAGGAATAGGTGATGACCATGAGTGCATATGCTTTCATCATGAAATCTCCAGAAGAAACCATAGAGCTCGGCATTAAGCTTGGTGAAAAGCTTAAGCCAGGTAGCGTATTAACGTTAGAGGGAGATCTAGGTGCAGGCAAGACAACTTTTACAAAGGGAATTGGAAAAGGTCTCGGTGTAAAGAAAATAGTAAATAGCCCTACGTTTACCATCATTAAGGAATACGAAGGGAATATTCCTCTCTATCATATGGATGCGTATCGATTAGAAGAAAGCGATGAGGATCTAGGATTTAGTGAATATTTTGAAGGCGAAGGTGTCACTGTAGTAGAATGGGCGAAATTTATACAGGATATGCTGCCAAAAGAACTATTACGTATCGAAATCTATCATCAAAGAGAATCAGAACGCAGATTGATATTAAGACCTTTTGGGGACTTTTATGAATCTGTTTGTAAGGAGTTGCAAGATGAGAGTACTAGCCATTGATTCATCTAACTATGTAATGGGTGTCGCTGTGATGGTAGATGATATTATCGTAGGCGAACTGATTACAAACTTAAAGAAGAATCACTCGATTCGACTGATGCCAGCGATCGAAGAGTTATTAGAAGAGGTCGGGGTAAAGCCGAATGAGCTCGATCGTATCGTCGTTGCTGAAGGGCCAGGCTCGTATACTGGACTTCGCATTGGCGTGAGCATTGCTAAAACGTTAGCTTGGACGTTAAACATACCTCTTGTAGGCGTATCGAGTCTCGAAGTTCTCGCCCAAAGCGGACGCTATTTCGACGGAGCAATCGTGCCATTCTTCGATGCGAGAAGAGGACAAGTCTATAATGGGGTATTTGAGAAAGGCATGCCACATCCTGTAAGAAAGAGTGACGATCAGATCGTATTGTTTGAAGAGTGGCTTAAAGTAAATAAAGAAAGCCATGAGCAATTCCTATTCATTAGCAATGATCTATCGAATCACAAAGAAACGATTGAAAGTATACTTGGCGATAAAGCGATCTTTGCCCCTATTAGTAGTACCAATGCTCGTCCATCCGAGCTTGCTGTGCTAGGAGCGAAGAAGGAACCGGTTGAGGATGTACACGCGTTTAAACCGAATTACGTAAGGATGGCAGAGGCGGAAGCTAAATGGCTCGCTTCGCAGGAAAAGTAGGGGATTCGTAATGGAAAAGACGATATCGTTTCGTTCGATGACTGTGGAAGATATTGAAGCTGTCATGGAGATTGAGAAAGCAACGTTTCCAACGCCGTGGAGTCGGTCTGCTTTTTACAATGAAGTGGTTGTGAATCAGTTTGCTACTTACCTTTTACTCGAAGTCGGTGAAGAAATCGCTGGATACTGCGGCGTATGGGTGATTATTGATGAAGCCCATATTACGAACATCGCCCTGCATCCAGACTATAGAGGAATGAAGTTAGGCGAAGCGTTGATGAGTAAAGCGATTCGTTTTGCGAAATCGCGGGGAGCGTTGACCATGACGCTTGAAGTTAGAGTGTCGAATACAGTTGCACAGAATTTATATAAGAAACTAGGTTTTGTAGAAGGAGGCATCCGCAAAGGTTATTATTCAGATAACCAGGAGGATGCACTAGTAATGTGGGTGAATTTAAATGGAAAATAAATCAGAAATCATACTAGGAATCGAAACAAGCTGTGATGAAACAGCGGTTTCGATCGTTAAAGGCGGAACAGAAGTTCTTTCTAACGTCGTGGCTTCGCAAATTGAAAGTCATAAGCGTTTTGGTGGTGTCGTACCTGAGATCGCATCTCGTCATCATGTAGAGGAAATGACGGTTATTTTAGAAGAAGCACTTCGAAAGGCTGAAGTGACGATGGATGATATCGACGCGATCGCCGTTACGGAAGGACCAGGACTAGTAGGAGCCTTGTTAATTGGAGTGAACACAGCGAAAGCGTTAGCGTTCGCTCATCAAAAGCCTCTTATTGGAACCCATCATATCGCCGGGCATATCTATGCGAATCAGCTTGTCTCTGAGCTTAAGTATCCATTGCTATCTCTCGTTGTCTCAGGAGGGCATACAGAGCTTGTTTATATGGAATCTGAAGGAGAGTTCACGTTGATAGGAGAAACGCGTGATGACGCTGCAGGAGAAGCCTATGACAAAGTGGCGAGAACGTTGAAGCTGCCATACCCAGGTGGACCGCATATCGATCGTCTTGCACAAGAAGGCACGGAGTCGGTACCGCTTCCTCGTGCATGGCTTGAGAAAGGGTCTTATGATTTCAGCTTTAGTGGATTGAAATCTGCCGTAATCAACACCGTTCATAACGCAAAGCAGCGTAATGAGGAGATCAAGCCTGAAGATCTAGCGGCAAGCTTTCAAGCAGCCGTAGTCGATGTCCTCGTAATGAAAACGAAGCGAGCGGCTGAAGAATATGATGTGAAACAAGTGCTGCTTGCTGGGGGAGTTGCGGCGAACAAAGGTCTTCGAAGAGCTTTAAAAGAAGCCTTTAAGGATTCAGAGATCGAGCTGATCATTCCACCTCTTCATTATTGTACAGATAATGCGGCGATGATTGCTGCAGCAGGTACCATTTCCTATCGAAAAGGGAAGCGTTCTTCCTTACACCTTAATGCAAATCCGGGATTAGAACTGGGAATCTAGTCCCGGTTTTTTTGTTTCTAATTATCCACAAGCAGTGAATATTGTGGACATATTGTCCTATATCTGAAACGAAGGGGATTTCTGCTGTGGGTAAAGATTTGTGGATAACAATTCGTTTAACTGTGGATAATGTTGATAAATTAGAAATATCTCGTTAGATAAACACACATTCTGTGTATAAGTATGTGGATTGTGTGAATATGTCGGAAAATTTTCTATCTAAAGAAAAAACAGTCCACTGTGGACTGTTTAAGCTTCTTGAAGTTCTCCCCATTCTTCCATGAGTTCTTCTGTTCTCGTTCTTAATTTATCGAGCTCTTCATTTAAGACCATCACCTTCTCATGATCTTCAAACACTTCAGGAATACAGAGTTCTGCTTCTATTTCGTCGATTCTAGCTTCTGCCGAATCAATTTCTTTTTCAATTTCGTCGATCCGCCTTAAGATTTGTCTTTCCTGGCGTTTTGCTTCTTTATCTTGTTGAAAACTAGATTTTCCGGAAACTTCTGGCGCACTCGATTGTTCCTGCTGTTCAAGAGCGGCGAGTTCAGCGAGTTCCTCTTTCTTTTCTACATAGTAATCATAGTCACCGAGGTATGATGTGACACCTTCAGTGGATAACTCAAGGACACGAGTGGCGATTCGATTGATGAAGTACCGATCGTGTGAAACGAACAAGATCGTTCCAGGGAACTGGATGAGCGCTTCTTCTAAAATTTCTTTACTATCTAAATCAAGGTGGTTCGTCGGTTCGTCGAGTATAAGGAGGTTTGACTTTTGCATCATCAGTTTAGAGAGCGCGAGTCTACCTTTTTCTCCACCGCTTAGTTCGGATACAATCTTCAATACATCATCGCCGCTGAAAAGGAAGCGGCCTAATACGGCACGGATATCCTTTTCATCGGTTAATGGGAAGTCATCCCATAGTTCGTTAAGGACAGTTTTATTCGATGTGAGATTCGTTTGCTCTTGATCATAGAACCCGACCTGAACATTACTTCCGAAGTTTAATTCTCCGCCTAGGAGGGTTTTTCCTGAGACGATCGCCTGCAGCAGCGTCGATTTTCCGATTCCGTTCGGACCAACGAGCGCAACGCTTTCCTGGCGTTTCAAGTCGAACGTTAGTTGATCATTGATCACCGTATCCGGGTAGCCGATCGATAACTCCCTCACACTCAGTACATCGTTACCTGTTTGCTTGTCGATCGTAAACGAAATGTTGGCTGATTTCTCATCGCCTTTTGGCTTATCGATCCGCTCCATCTTTTCAAGCTGCTTTCTTCTACTTTGAGCACGCTTTGTCGTAGAGGCGCGGACGATGTTTTTCTGAACAAAGTCTTCTAGTTTTGCGATTTCCTTTTGCTGCTTCTCAAACTCTTTGAGCTGCTGCTCATAGCGCCGATCTTTCTCTTCTAAATAGAAGCTATAATTTCCTTCGAATCGTTCTGCACGGTTTCTTGAGATCTCATATACCTTGTTCACGATTTTATCGAGAAAATAGCGGTCGTGAGAAACGATGAGGATGGCACCTGTGTAGCCTGTTAAATAACCCTCGAGCCATGTGAGTGTTTGGATATCAAGATGGTTTGTCGGCTCATCCAGAATGAGTAGCTCAGGTTTTGTAAGTAAGAGTTTACCGAGCGCCAGGCGCGTCTTTTGCCCTCCACTTAGACTAGAAATCGGTGTTTTATAATCGAAATCTTTGAAGTTAAGCCCGTGAAGGACCGTACGAATATCCGCTTCGTATTTGTAGCCGCCTTTGTCTTTGAAAGCGACCTGAAGCTGGTCATATTCTTTCATGATACGCTGGTATTCCTGCTCATTTTCATAGATAGATGGGTCACCCATCTTCTCTTCGTACCGTCGAAGTTCTTTTTCCATACGACGAAGTTCTTCAAAGACGCTAAGCATTTCATCCCAGATCGATAGGTTCGATTCGAGGCCCGTGTCCTGAGCCATGTATCCGATCCGTACATCTTTCGGTTTGATGATATCTCCTGAATCATAGGAGAGCTGCCCTGTGATGAGTTTTAGAAGAGTAGACTTTCCGGCACCGTTTCGACCAACGAGTGCCACACGGTCTCTCGATTGTACTTCTAGCTTAATATTAGATAAAATAGGGTCAGCACCAAATGATTTTGATACGCCATTTACTTGTAGTGCGATCATTGTTTCTTCACCTCGAATTTCTCTCTTCTCGTTGTATGTTGAATCGAGCGATTTGCTTGATCTACCATTGGATTACGTTCCTTTAAGTTTATCGTAGTGAGGACAAGGTGGGCAACTACAGGAATGTTCATTAAATGGTAATAAAAATTCTTGTTAAAAAACAGCAAAAAGGATAGAAATGGTGTATAGTCACAAGTAGCAGCATTCCATTTAACCTTCTATCATCTATAGAAGAAAGGGGCAGCCATGAGTTCATTTACTCATTTTAATAAAGAAGGCCGCGCACAGATGGTCGATATTACAGAGAAAACTCCGACTGCTCGTACAGCGGTTGCCAAAACGAGCGTGAAGGTTAGTGAAGAAATTTATACTGGTATCAAAGACGGAAATATGAAGAAAGGCGATGTGCTTCAAGTCGCCCAAATTGCCGGGATTATGGCAGCAAAAAAAACGTCTGATCTCATCCCTATGTGTCATCCGATAGCGCTTTCTGGCGTTGACCTTCATTTCGACTGGGAAGTGAGCGCTTCCTTTTATGAGCTTACGATTGAAGCTCAAGTGAAAACAAAAGGGAGCACCGGAGTAGAAATGGAAGCGCTGACGGCAGCATCAGCGGCAGCATTAACCGTGTACGATATGTGCAAAGCGCTGGATAAAGGCATCGTTATCGGGGAAACCTATCTCCTTACAAAAACAGGGGGGAAAAGCGGGGATTACAAGCGCGAGTAGGACAACCATAGATTGAGCGCGGAGGTCAATGTGGAGGGTGTTTATGGATATTGATCAAACAAAAATTCCGCAAGCGACAGCAAAACGACTGCCGCTCTATTATCGCTATTTAAAAAATCTTAGTGCATCTGGTAAACAGCGGGTAAGTTCTGCTGAATTGAGCGATGCGATAAAGGTAGATTCTGCTACCATACGAAGAGATTTTAGTTATTTCGGTGCTCTTGGTAAAAAAGGGTATGGGTATAACGTTCATTATCTGTTATCTTTCTTTAGTAAGACCCTAGATCAAGATGAAACGACCAGGGTAGCTCTAGTAGGAGTAGGTAACCTTGGGACAGCGTTTCTGCACTACAATTTCATTAAGAATAACAATACGAAGATCGAACTGGCATTTGATGCGGATGCTGCAAAAGTAAACCAAGAAATTGGTGGTATTCCGGTCTACCATATCGATCAGTTTAAAGAACAGGTGAAGAAGAACGACATCTCAGTCGTTATCCTTACAGTACCCGTTCATGCTGCTCAGTCGATTGCAGATCAAATGGACGAGGCTGGAATTAAAGGGATTCTGAACTTTACGCCAGCACGTTTGACCGTACCAGATCATATTCGAGTGCACCATATTGATCTGGCTGTTGAGCTGCAGGCTCTCGTGTATTTTATGAAACATTACCCTGTATAAACTTACAATCTTAAGGAGGTGACACGCATGGGAATGGGTGGCGCAAGTATCGCTCTAGTTGCAGTTGTTGCTTTGATCATTTTTGGACCTAAGAAACTACCTGAGCTTGGTAAAGCAGCAGGTAACACACTTCGTGAGTTCAAGAACGCAACAAAAGGTCTAGCAGATGACGACGATGATACGAACGATAAGAAAAAAAACGAACAGTAATCGGTTAGGACGGATAGGGAATGGATGAACAAAAACAATCCATCTATGATCACATAGAAGAATTAAGAAAACGAATCATCATCACAGTCGTCGTCTTAATTCTCTCCTTTATTGCGGGACTATTCATCGCAAAGCCGGTCATCGTCTTTCTCCAGAATGCTCCTGAAGCACAGGGTATTCCGATGAACGCTTTTACATTAACAGACCCGTTAAAGGTTTATTTCAGCTTTGCGTTCCTGGTTGCTTTCATTATGACATCGCCCATCGCTCTCTATCAGCTATGGGCTTTTGTTTCGCCAGGACTTTATGATAATGAACGGAAAGTAACGTTATCGTATATCCCAGCAGTCTTTCTCCTCTTTCTTGGAGGAGTTTCATTTTCATATTTCGTCCTGTTTCCTTTTGTCATCGACTTTGTCGGGAATTTGGCAGAAAGCCTCAACATTCAGGAAATGTACGGCGCAAATCAATACTTCACTTTCTTGTTTCAGTTAACATTACCATTTGGCTTTGTGTTTCAGCTGCCTGTGATCGTTCTTTTCTTTACAAGACTCGGAATTTTAAATCCTGCCATGCTTGTACAGATTAGGAGATACGCGTATTTTGGACTCCTCGTCATAGCGGGTATGATCACACCGCCTGAAATTATTTCACACCTCATGGTTTCGGTACCATTGTTTTTACTATATGAATTCAGCATTCTTGTGTCTCGCTATGGTTATAGAAAGAGACTACAAGCAGAGGCGAAGCGTCAATTGGAAGAGCAGGATTCGGAACAGGAAGCATAACAAAAGCGATAGGATAGCCCTATCGCTTTTTGTTTTGATCTTTTTTCTTCAGTTGATTGATTTTCTTTTTAAGTAAAAAGAAGCGAATGGAGTAAGCGAAATCAACTGTGGCGAGCACCATCAGTAGTATCGTCCAAAGGCTCCACATATCTGCATCAGAACGGGCGCTTTGAATCGCAAGGTACGTGAAGATCGAACCGAGCCCTGCGTAGAAAAACCCCATTAGAGTTGGTGAAAATCTCATGTAAGTACTCCTCCAATAAATGATTGCATTTGTTCCGCTTTCTTCTGTAGTTCTGCTAGATCATCTGCAAAGAAGATGTTAATTAAGACAACAATCGTATTCATCGTCATATGAGCGACAATCGGTACGATCAACCGCTTCGTTTTTACATATAGAAACGCGAACGTAAGTCCCATCGCAGTATAAACAAGGATGTGGTCGAAATCCAAATGGATGGCTGCAAAGATAACCGAACTCGCGATTCCAGCGATCCAAAAGTTAAACCGTGTATAGAGTGCCCCGAAAATCACTTTTCTAAAGACGATCTCTTCAAGAATTGGGCCAATGATCGCTATTACAAGGATGAAGATCGGTGATGCCTTCGCAACATCCATCAGCATCTCTGTATTTTCTGATCCAGGTTCGATTCCGAATAAATTGACCTCGATCATCGCTGCGATAATTTGAGCAAAGTAAGCCATGAAGATACCAAGAATGCTCCAGCTCACCGCTTTCCCTGCTGTTACGCGGGTAGAACGTTCAAACGGCTCATCAGGAGTTGAGCGGAGTAGAAACAGCATGATGATGAGTGCTGTAAAAAAGCTCACAACCGAGTAGCTTACGACTGGGTTCGGAACATCTAGGGATTGAAATAGTTTTGCACCCGGATATCCGGAAAGCTGCATAACAATATAAGTAATTAAGATAGTCCAATAGTGTTTTGCCAAGAAGCATAACTCCTTTTAGTGGTTTGCATGCCTAGATAAAGGCATTTTGCATACTTGTATTAGTTTAACACATTTAGGAATGGGAATGCCCTTTAGAAGAGTTTCGAAACAGTGACGAATCTGAAGAGGGAATGTTCTGATAACTAGTACGTAAGTCTTATCTTTTATTTGGAAGAAGTTGATAAATAAAGGAATGCAAATTTTCTGTTAAAAAAATCAACTTTACTACTTGCAAAAGAATAGCGAAATATTTTATTATATACATGTGTTAGCACTCGCCTATGTTGAGTGCTAACAGAAACAATACAAACCATTAATATCCACTGAGGAGGGTGTTTGAGTTGTTAAAGCCTTTAGGTGATCGCGTAGTAGTAGAACCAATTCAATTAGAAGAAAAAACGTCTAGTGGAATCGTACTTCCTGATTCTGCAAAAGAAAAGCCTCAAGAAGGTCGCATTGTATCTGTAGGTAGCGGTGTGTTAACTGATTCTGGCGAGCGTGTAGCTCTTGAAGTTTCAGAAGGCGATGCAGTTATTTACAGTAAGTATGCTGGTACTGAAGTAAAATATGACGGTAAAGAATATTTAATTCTTCGTGAAAACGATATTCTTGCAGTTGTAAGCAAGTAATACAACCACTCAAATAAAATAAGAACTACATAAATTGGAGGGTAACAAATGGCTAAAGATATTAAGTTTAGTGAAGAAGCCCGTCGCTCAATGCTTCGCGGTGTTGATTCTCTTGCAAACGCAGTAAAAGTTACACTCGGTCCAAAAGGACGTAACGTGGTACTAGAGAAGAAGTTCGGTTCTCCTCTTATCACAAATGACGGTGTAACGATCGCGAAAGAAATTGAACTTGAAGATGCATTCGAAAACATGGGTGCTAAGCTTGTAGCTGAAGTAGCAAGCAAGACGAACGACGTTGCTGGTGACGGTACAACAACTGCAACGGTTCTTGCACAAGCAATGGTTCGTGAAGGACTTAAAAACGTTGCTTCTGGTGCTAACCCAATGGTTATCCGTAAAGGAATCGAAAAAGCAACAAAAGCTGCTGTTGATGAGCTTAAGAAAATTTCTAAGCCAATCGAAGGTAAAGAGTCAATCGCACAGGTTGCGTCTATCTCTGCTGCTGACGAAGAAGTAGGTCAATTGATCGCTGAAGCAATGGAGCGCGTTGGAAACGACGGCGTTATCACTGTTGAAGAATCAAAAGGATTCGCTACTGAGCTTGAAGTAGTAGAAGGTATGCAGTTCGACCGCGGATATGCATCTCCTTACATGGTAACAGACTCTGATAAAATGGAAGCTGTTCTAGAAGATCCATATATCCTTATCACTGATAAGAAGATCGCAAGCATCCAAGATGTACTTCCAGTGCTTGAGCAAGTGGTACAACAAGGTAAACCACTTCTTATGATCGCTGAAGACGTTGAAGGTGAAGCTCTTGCAACACTCGTTGTGAACAAGCTTCGAGGAACGTTCAACGCAGTAGCTGTTAAAGCTCCTGGTTTCGGTGACCGTCGTAAAGCTATGCTTGAAGACATCGGTACACTAACTGGTGCTGAAGTGATTACTGAAGATCTTGGTCTAGATCTTAAGCAAGCAAACATCACGCAGCTTGGCCGCGCTTCTAAAGTTGTTGTAACGAAAGAAAACACAACAATCGTTGAAGGCTCTGGCGAAACTGATAAGATCGCTGCTCGCGTTAACCAAATCAAAGCTCAGCTAGAAGAAACAACTTCTGAGTTCGATAAAGAAAAACTTCAGGAGCGTCTTGCTAAACTTGCTGGCGGCGTAGCTGTCATCAAAGTTGGTGCTGCAACTGAAACAGAATTGAAAGAACGTAAACTACGCATCGAGGATGCTCTTAACTCAACTCGCGCAGCGGTTGAAGAAGGTATCGTATCCGGTGGTGGTACTGCTCTTGTTAACGTTGTGAAGGCAGTTCAAGCTGTTGAAGCAACTGGTGATGAAGCAACTGGTGTGAAGATCGTTCTTCGCGCACTAGAAGAGCCAATCCGTCAGATCTCTCACAACGCTGGTCTTGAAGGATCCGTTGTTGTTGAGCGCCTGAAAGGCGAGAAGATCGGTATCGGCTTCAACGCTCTTACTGGTGAGTGGGTAAACATGGTAGACGCTGGTATCGTTGACCCTACAAAAGTTACACGTTCAGCTCTACAAAACGCTGCATCTGTATCTGCTATGCTTCTTACAACGGAAGCAGTTATCGCTGACAAACCTGAGGAAAACGAAGGCGGCGGCATGCCTGACATGAGCGGCATGGGCGGTATGGGTGGAATGGGCGGTATGATGTAATCATGCACCCATGAGCCTTGATATCAAGGGTTTAGCTTCACCCCAAAAGTCAAAAAGATATACTTTTGACATACCTGGCGGAGAAAACACTATATATCTAACAAGCCTCTCATAAGTTCACTGAACTTATGAGAGGCTTTTTTTTCCATGTTTTCAGTAATGTGCGCGTATATATTCATGGTTGTGTTTATATCTCCATGAACTAATCGTTGTTGAATTTCTTTAACTCCTACACCTGCTTCAATTAATAGAGAGGTGTGGGGTAAGTTCCTTATGGATACCACTAATTTTTAATAGACGTCTCATATGGGTGTTTACGGTCTTTAAAAACTCAGGGTATCCAAGATTCTGAACTTCCTTAGCAAAGACAAAATCCAATTGAGAATATTCGTTCTTCATTTTCTCAATAAGATCATCTTGGTGTTCTTTGTGTCTTTTAAGGACCTCAATAACTCCAGCGTCCATTTTTAGCGTTCTGATCGATCCTTTAGTTTTGGAGTCAGTAGTTGATACTCTTTTCTCCTATTGTTGGGGTTGTAATACGTTTTGGTTGGTTACTCTTAGTGTTTTTTATCCATGTCTATATCCGGCAGATAAGCTCACCTACTCGTAGTCCACTATAAGCAAGCGTCAAAAACATGGGGTAATCTTTATCGATTCCACTTTACGTGGAATTTTTGCGAAGTCGCATGGACTATCTTTAATAAAGTTAAACTCTACAGCTTTCCGAAAAACCATTCTACCTGCATGAACTCACTCACGCCAAACTTTACACAAAGGAAAATATGAATGACTACACCAAACCTGAAAAAGAATTTTAGGCGGAAATGACAGCTTACACGGTTGCTTCATTTCAATATTGATACCACCGACTATCACAAATCGAAAGTAAGCTGGACCGAGAGTTCCATGAAGTGAAAGAAAACACCACTTTGGAAATGAAGAGTGAAAAGGTCAATATAGAGGCTTCTCACCAGAAGGAAAAGCAAAAGTAGAGATTGAACGCTAGACAGGGAGAAATTCTCCCTGTCTTTTTTTATATCTAATTTTAGAGAGGAGGAAGTGCTGCATGGCCAAACATGTAAGCGCGAACCAAGTGGAGGTTGCTCGTAATGTAGATCTCATAGACTATCTCGAGCGTAAAGGAGAACCACTGAAAAGGGAGAGGAGGTATTATCGGCACCAAGTGCATGACAGCCTAGTGATTAAAGAGCAAATGTATGCCTGGAACTCCAGAGACGAAAAAGGAGCTGGAGTAATTAACTTCGCCAAAATGTTTATGGCATGAGTTTTCTGAAAGCTGTTCTTGATCTGAATGCACAAGGTTATAAAGTGAAAGACAATTCCCAAGAGCAAAAGCCTAAGGAAATTTATCATTATCCCTCCCATTATGAAGTGAACGATAGAACAAAAGCTAAAGATTATCTTACAAATGAACGAAAGATTCATCCTAAGATTGTTCATTGGCTTGGTAATAAAGACTTAATCGGACAGGACAAGCTTGGGAATGTAGTGTTTAAGTGGAAGCAGGAGGAAGAAATAGTAGACCGCCAAGGTACCTATCAAATGAAAGATGGTCGAATATTTAAAGGAATTGATAGGAACAGCCATGGGTCGACTGGGTTCTCCGTTGATATAGGTAATCCAAATTCTATTTATCTGTTTGAAAGTCCGATTGATGCATTGTTTTACTGGAGTATTAAGAAAGAAAAAATGCAAAACACTCGGTTAGTTCCCATATATGGGCTTAAGCGCCAGACTATGATTGATGAAATCAAAAGGAAGGGTAAGGAAGGTCATAAGGTGAAGCAAATAACTTTCTGTACGGATAATGATAAGACTGGAAGAGAGTTTGCAAGTAAATATAATGTGTTGATAAACAAAAAAGCAAGAATGGATATCCCGTGTGCTAATGACTGGAATGCAGAACAAATAAGAAAAACAGAGGGAAAAAAGTTGATTTAGAGATGGAATACAAGCAGTCCTTCAATTTTTTTCGATTTTAGGTGGAAATTGGTAAAAAAAGGGTGGATATAAATAAAAGCCAAAAAGGTTACTGTACTTAAGGTCGGATTACTTCTGATTTTTGCGTACAGCCTGTATTAGGGGGCGAAAATTGAAAGTAGTTATATGTAAACTACAAAACAAGCAGGTCTAAAGATACCTGTGTTGGAAAAGTTTTCTTCGTTAAACAGAACTAATAAAAGGATATGTTAAACTAATATTATGTCTTTCCATATTTTAGATGAGTAGTTTTTAAGAGGTATAGCGGGATGATAAGAACAACAAAACACACGAAAAATTTTATGGGGTGTAATTCTATGAATGCTATTAATAGAGAAGCAGGCGAACAAGGGAAGGGTTTTCGTCTACAAAGACTAAGAGCCATAAAACTTCTGTTTGATAAAATGGCTGCTTCAGAAAAAGCAATTATATTTGCAGGGACAGAATATTTAGATGATGTTTATCTAAAGACTATGGAAGATGATTATACCGAGGTTTTATCTGAAGGTGATAAGAACTATAACCCTGAAAGATCTTTTACTTTTATGTCAGATGAGGTGAGAAATTCACTTATTATTTTTTTGGACTGTTGGTTTCAAAATAATATTGAAGGTCTAATCTTTTGTTTTTATACTACCGTAAAAATCGGCAAGGAAAATAATACCAAAAGGACCCGGGGACTTGGGGTATCATTACCAAATGAACCTATAATTGAGTTGTTAAGAAGTAGAAAATATAATAATGAATATTTACTTCCAACTGTTAAAGCGGTCCTTATTGATGATTACAAGAATCAATATCAAGATAAACAAGATGAAGGCTATCTATCTGCCATATTGGAAATGAATGATGAATTATGGATGAGCTTCCTAAATAGAATAGATTGGAAGTTTGAAGAAGAAGATGAACTTGGATTGGAGGAGACTATAAAAGAACAAATCAGAAATCAATCTTTTTATAGAATTGACTTTGACGGAAAGGAATCTTACGTTATAGCAGGGTTGTTAGATGAATTTGAAAAAAGGCAAAATATAAAGGATCTTTTTGGTAGGTTAATCAATGATTCGCAAGTTAAGCAAATATTGCTAGAAGTTGGAAATAGCCAATACAAAATTACAGACCCAGTGTACAAGCAATGGAAACAGCTTGACCCTTCGGATAATAGGAATCTAGAAGAAAAAATAGAATCTGTCACCACAGATTATAGTAAAAAGAAACTTAAGATGTTTGCTAGAAAGATCGGCGCAGTAAAAATAGAGTTGTCAAAAATTGACAATAAAGAAAAGGGTTCTTACCTGTACAGAATTTTCGATGCATGCGAGGAGAAGTTAATTGATATGATTAGTTCAGTTAATGATGGAAAGGTAGAACACCAAGTAGTTGATGAATGGATTGACGAGTTAGTCAATTTTGCAGAAATTCATCTTGAGGAGATGTCAAAGGACTTTACATATACTTACCAGAATAAGAATACATTAAGAAGCGCTATCCTCGAGTTGTTTGATAGCTGCTATCTTTCTTTTGATGGGTGATTTTATGAGTGAGAATAATAAAAATGAGCAAACACACATAAACATTAAGAAAAAAATTATGTTTAGCAGGGACGAAGACTACTACTTCATAACGTATAACTTGCTGATTATTCTTAATGTCTTTGGCTGTACAAGTTCAAAAACAAAATGGACGGATTATACTAAGTTGAGCTATCTAATTCCCTTAGTCGCTGATTCAAATTTGTTAGCTACATATTCAAAATATCAAAAAACAAACAAATCTCCTTCGAATGAAGATTATGAGGTTATGAAAGAGATATACATCAAAAGCAGGTTAAGATTAAATCTTATAACTTCTATTATTTTTACTCTCGAATCCGAAAATTTAATTGGGTTAATAAAAAACAACAGACGTCATACGATTGATATTTGGATAAATAAAGATAATATCTCTGAAAAATTATTAAAGTCAAGTTTATTTGAGATTGAAATAAGTAATGCGGAGAGTTTAAAAACTGATATAAGTCGGCTAAAAACTCTTGGAATTAAGACTTTGTTAGAAAGGCTTTATATAAATAATGGAGTGAGAGTATGGGACAATTAGTAATTGAAAAAATTATATATAAAGGCGATAATTATCACTACTTTTCCAAAGATCTGAAAAAGGGAATACAAGTAATAGAAGCTGAAAATGGAGCAGGAAAAACGACTTTTAGTTCTTTTATTAGTTATGGATTGGGCATGTATGTTAAACAATTTGACTTTAGTAATAAAAGTGAAAATCATACTGAAATATATAATGACACTAATAATTATGTATTACTAAAAGTGTTAATTAATGACATACCTTATGAGTTCACGAGGTATTTTAATCCTAAGAGTAACAATATTATTTTCATTAAAGGTCAAAACAGTGAAGGAAGCTACTTTATAAATAGAAATGCAGTTTCTAAAGAGAGTAGGATATTTTCGGATTGGATTTTAAATAAATTAGGTATTGAAGTTTGTGAAATATACCAAGGGATAAAAAAGTTTAAAGTTAACTTTTCTGATCTATTCCGTTTAATTCACTATGATCAAGATACGAACGCTAAAAAAATATACAAAGACCACAGAAATAACAATAATTTCGTTGCCGATTCTATTGCAGTAAGAAAAGTAATTTTTGAACTTTTAATTGGATATAAATTTTCTGACTATTATGCGAAAGTGGGAGATTATAATAGAACAGAACGGGAGAAGAATACCTATAAATCAACATTAGATAATTATATTGATATGGTTGATAAAATGGGTTACAAAGTAAAAGAGTTAAATCAACCCGAAATTAAAAAAATGATAAGAGACTTACAGCTTCAATTGAATAAAATAGAGTTATACAGAGAAACTTTGAAAACAAAAAAATATAAATCAACTGATTTCGATAATTACATAAGAAGGTTACGGGAAAGTCTTTTGGAAGTTGATAGTTCGTATCTAGAACTAAGGCAGAATAAGACAGTTACATCTAGGGAATTAAAAGATTTATTAAAATTAAAAGAAGAAATAATTTTAGAATCAACCCAAATTAGAAAAATAATTTTAGCTCATGAAGAACTCAATCTTTTTTCTCCCAATACCTGCCCATCGTGTCTTAAGAAAGTAAACAGAAAAGAAAACCATTGTATTTGTGGTAATCCTATTGATGAGAGTCAGTATGAAAAGTTTTTTTATAGTTCTGATGAATACTTAGAGATTCTTAAATCTAAACAAAAATCTGAAGAGACTATTGAAACTGCTATCCTCTCCTGCGAAGAGGATTTAGAGGAAATTGAAAATGAGTTAATTAATGCTGAGATAGAAAGAAATAAATTGAAAAATGAACTTTATCACTTAGAGGAAAATGCGTCGTTGGTTAACAATGATATAGAATTAAATCAGGTTAATGATCAAATACTTAAAATTAAAGATGAAATGCAAACTTTAGAACAGAAAATCAAAATAATTGACCAATACGAAAACATAAATAGTGAATTTATTAGCTCTAAAAATAAGATGAACAAATTAGGACAGCAATTAAGGAAAATGGAAAAAGAAGTAGAAAAATTAATGGACGAGCAAGTTAAGAAATTCAATGAAATTTATGAAAGATTCCTTAAAAAAGCTGACCAAAATGTAGAAAAAGCTGAGCTTGATGAGAATTATATGCCTTTAGTTAATGATGGTGAATATAGACAAGCAAGTTCATATGTTCCAAGGAGGTTTTTATATTATGTAACTTTATTAAAAATGTCTATAGATATTAAGAAGGTACCTTTTCCGAAGTTTTTACTAATAGATACACCAGAAAACTTAGGGATTGATGAAAAGAATCTCATAAATTGCATTTCACTTTTAGATGATTTATATGGATACGATAGAAATGAAAGTATCCTTGACGACTTTTTACCCACAGAGCCTAATTTTCAAATTTTGTTAACTACTGGATTAAATAAATATCCTTCAAAGTATGAAAAGTTAGTTGTAGAAACCTTAACGGAAGAAAATAAATTATTAAACAAGAAATAAATTATTGACTCCCCTCGTATTGTATATAATTTTGGGTTTGTTTACTATGAAAAACGATAATATAAGTACAAGTGGAAATGACCATCCACTGAACCTGAACTTATCAACCATGCTAAAGGATAAAATGGGTTTTACATACCCATATACACGTAGACTGAGTTTAACTTTCTCCTAGGAAACTGAATAACTAAACTTTAAAAGACAAGAACTTTCCTACCTGGAGTATCTGAAGATTAAACAACTTTGACAGTTTATATCATTTGATTTAAAAATAAACCTGCCTCGTCAGATTTGCCGGGGCTAGTTATGTTAATAAATTAATGTTTGTTCTCTTCCAAATAAAAAAGAAGCTAGATCATTTCAGTACAGAAATGAAATATATAAAAGAATAAGATAAGTACTAATTATTGTGAACATATCTCTTTAATATCATTTTCATATTATTATATAAAACTTTGGAGGAATAGTAGTGTCATCGATAAGACTTGAATACATAACACAGTGGGAAAATGTAGAGTTAATTAATCGTAGTTTAAAATCTTTCCAAATAGAAGCATTAAATACAGCAATAAAGTATAGGAATTCTAGGTCTGATAAACATGCTCTTATAAAACTTCCTACTGGTACTGGAAAAACCCTAATTATTTATATGCTTGCCAACTTCTACAAAAAGGTGAAAAACACGCTTATAGTTACATCATCTGATACTGTAAAAAAACACATACTATACGAGCTAGAGGAAGGTATCTCAAATAATTTTGAGTTTGGTGATATAATCCAAAAAAAAGTAATTGAAATTTTTCCTAAGGATATTCCTGATAAGTTGGAGGCTAATGATCAAAATATTTATGTAACTACAATACAGGCTCTATCTTATATGAAATCTAATGAAGAGTTAGAAAAAATTGAAGAGCTTAAAGAATGCGTAGATTTAGTGCTATTTGACGAAGGGCATAAAGAACCCGCGTCGAAGTGGAAGAAGGCATTGAGGGAATTAGATAAAAAAGTAATTCTTTTTACTGCGACTCCAATTAGAGACGACAAAAATAAACTACGAATCGATAATAGACATATTTATAATTTTCCTCTTGCAAACGCAATGGAACAAAATTATATACGTACCCCTAATTTTATTGATATTGAGCAAGATGATTTAGAACCCTTTATAGATGAGATAATTGAGAAAAGTCATGAAATAGAAAGTAACGAGAAAGTAATTATTCGCTTTAAAAGTAAGGAAGATATTATCAGAGCTCATAACTATATAAAAAATAGTCATGAGAAGGAAGTGATTTCCATACATGAGGAATTTACAGAAACTAACTATCCTGATGATTCTATGATAAAGAAAGTACCAAAGAACTTAAGAAGCCAAAAATATACATATTGGCTTCATCAATATAAATTAATTGAGGGGGTGGATGATAGCTCATTTAAAATATTAGCTTTGTTTGACGGTTTCTCCAATGCTAGGCCTTTAGTACAACAAGTCGGGAGAATCCTTAGGCAAAGTGAGTTTGGAGGGGAGACAAAAGAGTATTCAACTATCATATATAAGTCATCCTCTAAAATTAATCAAGAAGAATTATGGAAGAACTATCTAATTTTTGAAGAATATCTTTCTAATGATAAATCTTTAATATCATTTGACTTTAATAATTATTTGAATGCAGTGATAAACTCACAGCCAAAAGCAGTTTATTTAGATGGGAAAGTACTACCCAGACTTGAATTGAATACTAACCTCACACAAGAAAATAACCAATATCTAACAAAACTCAAATTACCTCTTCAGGCTAATGTATTAATACAGAAAATAGGATTAGAAAAAACTTTTGAAGAGATACATAGCTATATCCTCAATTATTTGGAAGATAACGATCTCTACTTAATTGAGATTGTACCCGATCATAGTCGCTCTCTAATTTTATGCTTATTTGCTTATTATTCTGATTCTCCATACCTAGCCGATCATTTTTTTATAGAGCCTAAAACAGGATTGTTATTAACTAAGTTGAGTGATAATCACATTTTTATTTATAACAGTTTTAATCATATCCCCCATTTTTTTTATGAATTTTCTCATCCTTTAAACTCAAATGTTTTAGAAAAAGTGTATGACGAAGGTAGTGAATTTAAACAAATCTCAATCCAAAACGGTAATATTAGCAAAACAGAAGTTAAAAGAAGTACTTTTAATGCAGAAGATATGAATTTGATTGCACCAAGTGTTACTGATCGCTATAAATTTGCAACTACAGCAAATGGAAAGATATTAATCTCTGGTAATGAATACCGTAACCGTTATGTAGGTTTTAAAAACGGAAGGATAACAGACTCTACTACTTTCTTCACTGTTAGTGAATACCTTGAATGGTTAGCAAGTTTAGAGTCCAAGTTTGAAAGAGTGGTGGATGGTAGAAATATTTTCGAAAGATATGCTCCTGTAACAGAAAAACCAGAGGATGTTACTCCACGTCAAATTTTGTTAGATATAGATGAGAAATTAAGTTTGCGTAATGAAGATGAAGACGAGATAACTCTAATTAGTAAAATATTAACGATAGAAGATGACACATTTATTTTAAAAGCAGATAATGGGGATGAAGTCTCTTATAAAATAGTGTTCAACGACGATAAAGATAAATATTATATAAGCGCAATAAGACAATCCAATTTTTATCTAATTGATAATACCAGTCTTAGTAAGTTCTTAAGCAATACTCAATCTTTCCATATTATAACTAACTCACCGAATTATATTTATTCGCATAATTTTTTTATTAAAGTCGGTTTAGATAAAGAAAAGCAATCCTTAAGTAAAATTTTAAAGGAGTTTCAAATAAAGGAGAGAATAACTCACCTAACAGAAAAAGGATATACAGAAAAAAGAAAAGTTGAGGAAGGGATTCAATCACAGATTAGTGAGGAGTATAGAGATAATTGGGATGAAAATTCATTATTTTACCTTTTGACTAGTCAAGGGGAAACTCTAGATCAGGAAAACTCTGAAGAATCCAGAAGGATTGTAAATATACTTAATGATTTAGATTACTTAATATGTGAAGATTTGGAATATGAAATTGCAGACTTTATAGGTATAAAAGATTCAGATGGAGAGAGAAAGGTTTATTTTATTCATGCAAAAGCCGAGAAAGAAAAAAAAGGTATAGCTGCTTCATCATTTCAAGATGTATGTTCACAGATCATAAAAAATTTAGATTATGTTCATCCCTTAAGTGAAGAACGGCCTAACTTTTCAAAATGGGAAAGAACATGGAAACAAAGCAGATACAAAGTAGAACGAAAAAGAATTACTACGTTAAAGAATAATCCTAACCTTTCTCCAGCTGAACTATGGGATCTTATAAAGGATATACAACAAGATCAAGAAGGGGAAGTGTACGTTTGGGCTTTACTTAGCAATATGCTTTCTCTAAGGAAGTTTGAGAGTGTAACATTGGGGCATCAAGATGACGAAGGAATTATTCCTCTTATATATATATTAAGCAATACCTGGTCCCAGGTGCAGAATGCAGGTGCTAAATTTGAAATACTATTTAATAAAATTGAAGTCCAATGAAAATGTTTAGAAGAATATCTGCAAGAAACTTTGGTAAGCTTAAAAGCTAATATTGAGCATGTCTATTTGATATGCTCATAGGCAATTCTGTAACAAAGTAAAATGACACACTTCTTGGCATACAATTGTTCATTTATGATTATATCCTTCTGTTTATGGTATTGGGTTTGAGCCTTCTAAAAGTTGCCTTTCCCAATTAAACTAGGTGCTATTTTGCTTTATTTGCATATGAGAATCCATGGGCGGCATGATGTAATAATATAACTCGGTGAATTTGTATGGGAAGTGACAATGTCCCAAACAATCAATTCACTTAGCTATATTGCATCATCCTACGTTCTATAAATCTAAAGAGAAGACGAACAGAATGTTCGTCTTCTCTTTTTTTATTTCTTTAATTCCTCCACCAACGTCTCCAAGTTACCGCTCAACCGCTCCTTCGCCTCTTCATCCAAAATAAACTCATTCCCCTCACCACGCTGAACATGCTGATCAATCACATAAGCACCGCTCAGGAGGTTCGTCGCTCCAAGAGAAGAGAGTACAGGCTTAAGCGCATAATCGATCGCAAGGAGATGCCCGAACGATCCACCGATCATCATTGGGAGAACCGCTTTTCCTTTCAATCCTTTTTGAGGCAGAAGATCGAGATACGTCTTCAATATCCCTGTATAAGAAGCTTTATAAACAGGCGTTAAAATAATAACAGCATCCGCTTTTTCTACTTTTTCATTCGCTTCTAGGATCGTAGCGCTGCTAAAGTTAGCGGTGATTAAATCGGTAGCGGGTAAGTCGATTACATTGATTGATTCATAGGAGATCGAGTGCTCCTTTAAATAACTTTCCGCATAGTCTTTAATTCCTTTTAGTCTCGATTGAAGGGAGTTTCCTCCGTAAATAAGTACAACATTGCTCATCGTTTTCACGCTCCTAAACTAGTGTCATCACATTTTTCTTACACATACTTAGTCAGCAAACACACTGTTCGCAAGACTATACACAATCGCATCGTCTGTCGGCGGGTTATGAAGCCCTGCTCGTACGTTTCGGAAATGGCGCTGTAATGGGTTGCTGGCAGACAGGCTTCTAGCACCGACCACGCGCATCGCTAAATCTACGACTCGGTTCGCACTATTTGTTACGATATGCTTCACTGCTGCTAAGTCCGCTCCCATATGCGGACGCTCTTCAGGGTTTTCACTCCATCTCTTTGCGACAGCATAAAGAACTTCTCGCGCGTTGAATAGCTCTAACTGCATCTCGCCGATCTTTCTCCTTACTTCTGGCACGTCTTTGATCGGACCAGGAAGTGTTGAAGGGGAGAAGGAGGAGGCGAATTCGACCGTGTAGTCCATGGCTGAAGAGGCGATGCCAAGGTAAACGGCTGGAATCTGCAGGTACCATCCTTTCGGAGATGCCTTGTGGTTCTCCTCAATTACCAATAGATCTTCAGGTTTAACGTGGACGTTATGTAGCACGAGATCATCACTCTTTGTCCCTTTCATGGAGATACTGTCCCACGTTTCCTCAACTTGTACGCCTTCAAGTTTGTGATCGATCAGGACAAACCCTTTCTTACCGGATTGATCAACGTCAGCTGTTACGATTGAGTAATCAAGCGCCACGGCCATTGACGTAAAGGATTTTCGCCCATTGATGATCCAGCCCTCCGGCGTTTTTGTAGCAGTCGTTTGAGGAATTCCGCCGCGTGAAGGGCTACCGGTCGCTTTTTCAGTTTGCGCAAGGTTGAGAAGCGCTTTTTCGTTTACGATCAAGTGGCACACTTTTTCGAAAACCGCTTCATCCCACGCTCGCGATTCAGCGATTTCTAAAATAACGCCAAGCTGCCAGCCGAGGGAAAGTGCCGTCGGACCATCACCTGATGCGAGCTGTTCTTGAACTTTCAAGAACTCGTACAAGTTAAGACCAGAGCCTCCATATTCTTTTGGTACAGTGAATGATAAAAAGTTCCTCGCCTTTAAATCTTCGAAGTTCTCGTAAGGAAACCTTTCTTCTTCATCATATTTTGCTGATCTACTTTTAAAAAGTTCAACGAGTTCAGTGAGTTCTTCCTTCAAATCAGGCTGCTTTTCAGTTGCAAATGGCATCAGTATCCTCCTTTTTCTCTATACAAAAAAAGTCTACTTTCAGCTGAAAGTAGACTTAGGCTCATCAACATTCGAACCATACAAGCTTCATCTTTCAGACAAAAAGTCTGCTGGAATGAGCACCTTGCTTAAGATAAGCGGTTGCTGCAGGATCGTTGGACCAGATTCCTCCCCTGACTCTAGATAAATGTATGCGGTAGTGCGTTAAAGAATAGAATACGGACAAATAAACGCAATGTCAACAAGTAATTAGAAAAGAAATAATTTTTTGATTTTTTGTTGACAGGGAATCGATCGGTGCTGTATATTCATCGTTAAATTCAATAAAACAAACTTTCTTATCAAGAGAGGTGGAGGGACTGGCCCTTTGAAGCCTCGGCAACAGACTCGTTTGAGTACTGTGCCAATTCCAGCAAGCGATGCTTGAAGGATAAGAAAAGACAGTTGCTTTTTCACGGCCTCTTCTTTTCTTATGAAGAGGCTTTTTTATGTTTTAAAAAAGAGTGGAGGTTGAGGGAGATGAGTAAACAAATCATTTTGAATGCGTTCGACATGAACAGTTCGATGCACAATTCACATGGGCTATGGAAGCATCCAGAAAGTCAGCGTCATCAGAAATACAAAGACTTAGACTACTGGATCGACCTTGCTAAGACATTAGAGAAAGGGAAGTTCGATGCGGTCTTCTTTGCAGATGTTCTTGGTGTTTATGATGTGTACCAAAAGAGTAAGAATCCTTCAATCCGTGATGGATTGCAAGTGCCAATCAATGATCCCGCGCTTCTTGTCCCTGCGATGGCGAGTGTGACCGAGCACCTTTCCTTCGCCGTTACAGTCAGCACGACGTACGAAGCACCTTTTGGAAATGCGCGCAGATTTTCGACGCTCGATCATCTAACAAAAGGGCGAGTTGCCTGGAACGTCGTTACCTCTTATTTACCGAATGCGGCACGCAACTTCGGACTTGAGAAGATGATTCGTCATGATGAGCGTTATGATATCGCTCATGAGTATATGGACGTGTCCTACAAATTGTGGGAAAGCAGCTGGGAGGATGGTGCTGTGGTTGAAGATCTGGAGGCTGATACGCTTGTTGAGCCGAGCAAAGTTCATGAAATCAATCATGAAGGTCACTATTTCAGTGTTGAAGGACCGCATCTTAGTGAACCGTCTCCACAGCGAACGCCTGTGATCTATCAAGCTGGGACATCAGAGAAAGGGCGAGAATTCGCCTCAAAGCATGCGGAGTGCGTGTTTGTCGGAGGACCGACTCCTGAGCGAATCCACTACTATGCCGATGATATTCGTGAGCGTGCCGTCAAGCATGGAAGAAATCCGGATCACGTGAAAATTTTCTCGTTTTTAAGTGTGATCGTAGGTGAAACGACAGAGGAAGCGGAGGCGAAGTTTGAGGCGTACAACAAGCTATGGAGTGCTGATGCAGCAAAGGCTCAATACGGTGCGAGTGGCTATGATGTAGCAGAGTTTGAAGAGATGGACCTTGATGAGCCGTTTGAATATAAGAAATCAACAGAAGGTGGACAGTATAAAGCGGCAACGTTGACGAAGGATGCGCCGAAAAAGCTGACGGTAAGAGAGGTGTTGAATCGCTTTGAATCGATCGACCGCAACAGCGTGATCGTTGGTAACCCTTCTGATGTAGCGGATGCGATTCAATTTCAATTCGAAGCTTCAGGAGTAGACGGATTTAATTTGAACCACCTCGTAACGCCTGGAGACTTGGAAGCTTTCGTAGAATTAGTCGTACCAGAACTACAGAAGCGTGGTCTTTATAAAAAGGATTATCAAGAAGGTACGCTGCGTGAAAAGCTCTTCAACAAAGACGCAAGACTGCCAGACGACCATCCAGGAAAAAACTATGCTTATCGTAAGGAAGTCGTGCAATGATCGAACTAAGAGAGATTACGAAAGAGTATGGAAAGAAGGACAAGATCGTTGCTGTCGATAACGTTTCTCTTCGTGTAGAAAAGGGAGAGATCTACGGAATCGTTGGGTATAGCGGAGCGGGTAAAAGTACGCT
The DNA here is from genome assembly GCF_056158505.1 of Anaerobacillus sp. ABR4_321. NCBI lineage: Bacteria > Bacillati > Bacillota > Bacilli > Caryophanales > Bacillaceae > Anaerobacillus > Anaerobacillus sp. ABR4_321. The sequence goes on along the minus strand of NZ_JBSWTK010000001.1, from coordinate 407,587 downwards.
CTTACGGTTTATTAATGCTTTGGAAAGGCCAACGACAGGGTCCGTTCACGTTGACGGAATCGACTTGCTATCGCTATCGAATAAAGAGCTTCGAAAAGCAAGGCAATCGATCGGAATGATTTTTCAAGGATTCTATTTGGTTGCTTCAAAAACAGTCTATGAGAACGTCGCATTTGCCCTTCTCGCTGCCGGAGTTAGTAAAAAGCAGATCGGTGAAAAGGTCGATCATTTATTGAGCGTAGTCGACCTTTCTGATCAGAAGGGGAAATACCCGTCACAGTTGAGCGGTGGTCAGAAGCAAAGGGTGAGTATCGCGCGGGCTTTAGCAAATGATCCGAAGGTGTTGCTGTGTGACGAGGCGACGTCAGCGCTAGATCCTAACACGACAAAATCCATTCTTTCATTGCTGAAAGACATCAATCAAAAACTTGGGATTACGATCGTCATTATCACGCATGAAATGGAAGTGGTGAAGGAGATCTGTCATCGCTGTGCGGTCATGCGTGAGGGAAGAGTCGTGGAGTCGGGCACGACGTTCGATATTTTTTCAAATCCGAAAGATGCATTAACAAAAACGTTCATTCAGAACGTACTAGAGTTCCATCTTCCTGATTCGTTGATCGAACATGTACAAGGGAAGCTAGTGAAGCTCATGTTTCTCCGCGATCTAGCAACGGATTCGGTCGTTTCCGATATGCTGCAGAGGTTTAATGTGAAAGGCAACATTTTGCATGGAAAAGTCGAATACATCCAGGAAACGCCGCTCGGTGTGTTCATCATGGATGTGAGTGGAGAGGATGCTGAAGTGTCTCGAGCGATCGCTTACTTAGAGAAGCGAGTAAACAACGTGGAGGTGATCAACGATGGACCACATTATCGAGCTCTTGCCTGAACTGAACGTCGCATTTTTTGAAACGTTGATTATGGTTGGAATCGCTTTGTTGTTTGCCGTTTTCATTGGTCTCCCGTTAGGGGTCATCCTATTTATCACAGATCGAGGGTTGTTTTTAGAAAATAAATATGTGAAGCAAGCGGTCGGCATCATTATCAACTTGATTCGTTCCGTTCCCTTCATCATCTTGCTCGTATTCTTGCTTCCGGTAACGAGCCTTTTGTTGGGAACAACGATTGGACCTATGGCAGCTTCTGTTTCCCTCTCCGTTGCTGCGATTCCGTTTTATGCAAGAATCGTAGAATCGGCTGCTCGTGAGATCGACAAAGGTGTGATTGAAGCAGCCGTAGCCGCGGGTGCTTCACCGTGGATGATTATAAAACACATCGTCCTGCCAGAGGCGAAGCCTGGATTGATCACAGGGCTCACAATAACGGCAATCAGTTTGATCGGCTACTCGGCGATGGCGGGAACGATCGGCGGTGGAGGAATCGGGGATCTTGCGATTCGCTACGGATACTACCGTTATGATGATACGGTCATGTTCACGACCGTCATTCTATTGATCGTCATCGTTCAGCTCGTACAGTATTTTGGTGATTTTATTGCGAAAACAGTAGATAAGAAATAATGGATGGAGGCTTTTATATGAAGAAAAATACGGTCGTGATGATCATTCTCTTACTAGTAGTCGGGGTATTATCGGCATGTGGGGACAAGAGTAGTGAAGCGAGCAAGTTAGAAAAGAAAGAATTGATACTCGGAGGAACGATTCCGTATAGCGATATGCTAGAAAAGGGTGTTAAACCTTATCTTGAGGAAAAAGGGTACTCGGTTACGATCAAGGAATTTAATGATTATGTTCAGCCGAACCTAGCCTTAAAAAGCGGGTCGATCGATGCCAACTTGTATCAGCATGAGGTATATATGAAGGCATTTGCGAAAGAAAACAATATGGACTTAAGCGGTGTGATCAGAGTGCCCACTGCTCCGATCGGAATCTACTCGAACAAGTATGATTCACTAGACGAGATCGAAAAGGGGAGTACGGTAGCGATCGCTAATGATCCGACGAACCTTGCACGTGGTCTAACAGTTCTACGTGATAATGGAGTCATCGAATTTGATGACGATGTTGATCCTCTAAAAGCTTCAGTAAAAGACATTACGAAGAACCCGAAAGACCTTGTCTTTAAGCCTGTTGAAGCAGCACAGCTTCCAAGAACGCTCGATTCAGTCGATGTATCGGCAGTGAACGGTAACTTTGCGATCGCGGCAGGTATGGACCTAAACGATGCGATCGTGAAAGATAAGCTGCCTGAGAATATCATCAACCAGGTTGTTGTGAACACGGCAGATAAAGATGCGCAGTATGTGAAGGATATTGAAGAAGCAGTAAGGTCTGATGAATTTCGAAAAGTCATAGAAGAAGAGTTCCAGGGCTTTCATCAGCCTGAGTGGTTTAAACAAAAATAACAGTCTGCGAAAGGCTTCGGTATTGAACCGAAGCCTTTTCTCGTTCCAGACACCGTGTTTTGTTTTTGTAATTGTGTGAAAACATAGTAACTTACTAACGTGTTGTTTCCTATTTTTGTTACAATAAGGATATGAGTACTTAGACATTATGTTTAATAGGTAAAGATACCTATATCGAATACAACTACCTTGTAAAAGGTTAATGGAGGAATCGTTCATGAGCTCAGAGTACCAGTACGATACGTACCAACCATCTGTGAAAAAAGTCATAGAAAATATCGAAAATGTCATGGTAGGAAAAAGGGAGGTTACGGAACTTAGTCTCGTTGCACTACTAGCAGGCAGCCATGTCCTTCTTGAAGATGTTCCAGGTGTAGGAAAGACGATGATGGTGCGAGCACTCGCGAAGTCGGTGGGGGCGGGTTTTAATCGTATTCAGTTCACCCCGGATCTACTGCCATCTGATCTAACGGGAGTCTCCGTCTTTAATCAAAGAGAAATGATGTTCGAATTTCGAAAAGGACCACTTCTAGGAAACATTATTCTAGCGGATGAAATCAACCGTACCTCTCCTAAGACACAGTCTGCGCTGTTAGAAGGAATGGAAGAAGGGAGTGTAACGGTCGATGGAGAAACGCACATTCTTCCGCAGCCATTCTTCGTTATGGCGACACAAAATCCAATCGAGTATGAAGGCACGTATCCACTACCTGAAGCTCAGCTCGATCGTTTCTTATTAAAATTGAAGATGGGCTATCCAACGCCTGAAGAAGAGCTCGAGGTGTTGAACAGAACGGAGCACGGTCATCCGATCGATATGATTGAATCAGCTCTGGAGATCGCTGAGTTGATCGACATGCAGAAGAAAGTGAGAGAAGTGTTCGTCGAGCAATCTGTTAAGCAGTACATCATCGACATCGTGAGCCGTACGAGGCATAATACATCGATTTATTTAGGAGCGAGCCCTCGAGGGTCCCTATCATTGATGAAAGCGGCGCAGGCGTATGCGTTCATGCGGAATCGTGATTATGTGGTTCCAGACGATATCAAATACTTAGCACCTTACGTTTTGTCACACCGTGTGCTGTTAAAATCAGAAGCAGCGTTTGAAGGGCAGGAGTCTGAGCAAATTATACGAGAGATCGTTCAACGAGTAAAAGTACCTCTCATCCGAGAAGAGAAAGTGAAATGAGAGAGAAGCTTTCACAAAATCGGGTATTGAAATTCTTCTTTTTATTTCTCCTCCTACTGATCACCTTTTCATATGCGATGTTCCAGGGCGGGTTTGTTAGCTGGTTTCTCTTTTATGCGTTTGTCCCTTTCGTCATTTATTCTCTCGCACTGCTTTTCTATCCACTGGATGGAATCAAGATGACGAGAACGATTAATAAGATGGAATTGGTAGATGGGCAGGAGCTGAAAGTGACGATTCACGTCACGCGCGCCAATCGTTTTCCTCTCTTTTATTTGATCGTAGAGGATCTCTTGCCTGAGCGTTTATTCCCGCTTGCTTCAGAACAGTCGTCTCGGTATCAAAGAGGTTCATTAGCGCTTCTTTTCCCTATGTTTAAAAAAGAATTGACGTATTCTTATCACATTAATCCGATCCCAAGAGGTGAATATCACTTTCACTCGTTGCGGTGTAAGGCGGGCGATATGTTCGGTTTTGTTCAGCATGAAAAGAAGCTGAAAGTCGAGCAATCTGTATATGTTCTTCCAAGCTATCAATCTATTACATGGACGCCTTATCGCCAGCAGCTTTCTGGGACGAGGCCATCTCCTAGAAAAGCAGACTTTGATTATTCAACAGCGGTAAGCGTACGAGATTATGTGCCAGGTGACAAGTTGTCATGGATCGATTGGAAGTCAACTGCGAAAAGCACGAAGTTATTGACAAAACAGTTCGAACAACAGGTGAGTCGTGACTTCATGCTGTTTCTAGATCGCGAGGAAAAACACTACGGACGTGATTATTCGCCCCTTTTTGAGAAGGCGGTTCGACTTGCTGCTTCAATCACGCATGCTGCGTTAAAGCAGAATGCGATGATTGGCGTCGTTTCCTCAGGAAGAGATCACACGGTTTTGAGTGTGAATGGCGGCAAGGCCCAGCGTAGAAGAATCTTTCACCATCTTGCTAGAGTAAGTCCTAATGGAACGTCTTCCTTCGATACCGTTATTAAGAGAGAAGCGCACCATTTCCCGGCAGGAACGGGTGTGTTTATCGTGAGTCCTTCTCTTGATGCCGTCTTTCTTTCTACGTTAAAAGAGCTTGTATCAAGAAAAGTACAGGTGGAATTTTTTTATGTGACAGAAAATATCAAACTCGCTGAGCAAGCAGAACTGAACAAGCTCATTCAATTCGGAGTAAAGGTTCATGCGATATCAGGCGAGGTTTTCAATGAGGAACTAAAGGTAGGTGGGAAACGTGCAACAAACTGATCAGAAATTAGACTGGATTTATTCCCTTCTCCTTTACGGTCTAGGTTTCCTCTTATTCTGGGAGTGGCTGAGGCCTCTTTCTGTCATTTCAGATACCGGGGAAACGGAAGTATTTATCCTATTCACAGCCTTTTTGTTTTTGATGTCCTATTTTCAAATACCATTTTGGCTATCGTTTCCGATTAAGGGAGTCGCGATGATCTATGCGCTTCATTCGCTTTTCTTCCCTGGCAGCTTTTTTGAGATGATGTGGTTTGACTACTTACTCTCAGACCTTGGCAAAAATATCGGTTTGATGTTCGATGCAAGTTGGGGTGAATTATCCAACCTGTTCAGGACACTGTTGTTTTTTATTTTGTTATGGCTGATTAGCTACCTCATGCAGTACTGGCTGATTCAAACGAGGAGAATCTTTCTCTTCCTAGTCGTTACCATTGTTTATATATCTGTGATCGATACGTTCACGGCTTATAACGCTGATGTTGCGATCATTCGCATCTTGATCATTGGTTTTGTATTATTAGGCTTGCTCCAGATTCTACGAATTCAAGAGCAAGAGGGCGTGACGTTTTCTAAAGGCAGATTTCCAGTGTTCTGGCTTATGCCTCTTGTTGTAATCATTGCGTTTTCTTCCGTGTTTGGCTATCTCGCACCGAAGGCTGAACCACAGTGGCCAGACCCTGTACCGTTCATTAAGAAGACAACGTCTTATGAAGAGGGTAGCGATGCGAAAGGAAATGGCATTAGTAAGATTGGCTACGATGAAGATGATTCGAGACTTGGCGGTCCGTTTATTGAAGATGATACGCCGGTTTTTACTGCAAAAACAGAGGAAAGAGGCTACTATCGAGTAGAGACGAAAGACGTGTATACGGGGAAAGGTTGGGACGTTTCTCTCCCTGATCGAAGAATTTTTGAAGGGCGAACCGACCTTTTGTACGAAGAAAGCGTTGAAGTTGAAGCCTTAGATGCAAGGCTATCGATGAGTGGGGAAGAGGAGTATGACTTCATCATCCACCCTGGACAAGTAACTGATATCGACGTACCCGATGATGTGCAGATGTTAACGAACGTCGTTTCAGGAAAAGTGTTCACTCAAAAACTGGCAGAGCCTTTCGTGCTCGATAACTACGCAATGTCCTATGAAAGTCCGACCTTCTCAGAGAAGTTGCTTAGAGAAGCACCTGAAGAGTATCCAGAATCGGTTCAAAATCAGTATCTTCAGTTACCTGAATCACTGCCAGAGCGTGTTTCGGAACTTGCTGAACAGATCGTAGCAGAAGAAGATAATCCATACGATAAAGCGAGAGCGATCGAGAATTACTTTGTTGGTAATGGATTTGTTTATGAAACGAGAGATGTATCGATTCCTGATCAAGATGAAGACTATGTTGATCAATTTCTTTTTGAAAGTAAACAAGGATACTGCGATAATTTCTCAAGTTCCATGGCAGTCCTGTTGAGAAGTCTTGATATTCCGGCACGCTGGGTAAAAGGTTTCACTGAAGGTGAGTACGTGAGCACAGATGGCGATTACGGCGAGTATCAGGTCACAAATAATAACGCGCACTCTTGGGTAGAAGCGTACTTTCCAGGTGTAGGCTGGGTACCGTTCGAACCAACCCGTGGCTTTACAAGCTTAGCTGACTTTGTTTCTGATTATGATGCTGAAGGCGGTGCTGAAGCAGAAGCTCCTGAACCGACTACACCAGAAGAAGAGGAAACTCAGAACCAAACAGAGCAAAATGAACAGCAATCATCTTCAGAAGGTTTCTCATTATCATGGAACTGGACGATCTGGCATACGATCGGCTTAGTCATGGTGCTTGCAGCGTTCATAGTCTATGCGTTTAAAAATTACAAGAAGTGGATCAAACGCTTTTTCCTTCGTAAATACCATAAGCGTCATGATAACAAAGCGCTCTCTGAAGCGTACTTTAGGCTTCTATGGTTATTGGAACTTCATGGAATTAAACGCGGAGAAGATCAGACGTTACGCGAGTATGCTGTGAAAGTTGACCATCAACTCGGCACACAAGACATGAAGGTTTTAACGAGACGTTATGAGGAAAGTCATTATCGCGGGAAACCTTCAGAATCTAGTTGGAACGAAATGAAGGAATTATGGGAAAATTTAATTAAAAAGATGCAATCTTGACCGCTTGATAGACGGTTGATAGAATGAATCCATAGTTTTAGCGAGAATAAGAGTCACCTTCGTATATCCCTGGGAATATGGCCCAGAAGTCTCTACCGGATCACCGTAAATGATCTGACTATGAAGGCAGATATTCCTAGTTAAAGCCAGGATTCTGCCTTTGTACCATGGCAGAGTTCTGGCTTTTTTTATAGTACAGGGCAATTTTTTTATTAGAGTAGTTAAAGCTAGACGAGACAAAACTACTGAAGACTAAATAGAAGTGAGGGAATTAGATGTTAGAAGAACAGGAATCCATTATTGTCCTCGACTTTGGAGGACAGTACAATCAGCTAATCGCAAGACGTATTCGTGACCTCGGTGTATTCAGTGAATTACATCCAAACACCATTACTGCTGAAGAGGTAAAGAAGATCAATCCAAAAGGGATCATTTTCTCTGGCGGGCCAAACAGTGTGTATGGTGAAGGAGCACCTCGCTGTGATGAAGAAATTTTTGATCTTGGCATTCCGGTTCTTGGCATTTGTTATGGTATGCAGCTTATGACGCACCATTTTGGTGGAAGCGTAGAAGCAGCGAAACACCGTGAATACGGGAAAGCGATGCTCGACATCACGCACCAATCGCCGTTATATGATGGCCTTCCAGAAAAGCAATCCGTTTGGATGAGTCATGGTGATCTTGTAAAAGCACCACCAGAAGGATTCGATGTCGCAGCAACAAACCCATCTTGTCCTGTCGCTGCAATGAGCGATTCTTCTCGTCACCTTTATGGCGTACAGTTTCATCCAGAAGTTCGTCACACCGAGCACGGGAACGAACTACTGAAGAACTTTGTTTACAAAGTGTGTGAATGTGAAGGAAACTGGTCGATGGAAAACTTCATCGATGAACAGATCGAGACGATCCGCGAATCTGTTGGCGACAAAAAAGTTCTTTGCGCACTAAGTGGTGGCGTAGATTCTTCAGTCGTTGCGGCCCTCGTTCATAAAGCGATCGGTGACCAGCTAACGTGTATGTTCGTCGATCATGGTCTTCTTCGTAAAAACGAAGCGGATAGTGTGATGAAGACGTTCGGAGAAGGGTTCGAAATGAATCTGATCAAGATCGATGCTTCTGACCGCTTCCTATCTAAGCTTAAGGGCGTAACAGATCCAGAGAAGAAGCGTAAGATCATCGGGAACGAATTTATTTACGTGTTTGAAGAAGAATCTGAGAAGCTTGAGAATATGTCTTTCCTTGCACAAGGTACGCTATACACGGATATCGTTGAAAGTGGAACAGCAACGGCACAGACGATCAAATCCCACCATAACGTAGGTGGTCTCCCAGAAGATATGAAGCTCGACTTGATCGAACCGTTAAACATGCTATTTAAGGATGAAGTTCGTAAAGTGGGTACAGAGCTTGGCCTGCCGGATGAAATCGTGTGGAGACAGCCGTTCCCAGGACCAGGTCTTGGTATCCGCGTAATCGGTGAAGTAACAGAAGAAAAGCTGAAGGTCGTCCGTGAATCTGATGCGATTCTTCGTGAAGAAATCAAAAAAGCCGGCCTTGATCGTGAAATCTGGCAGTACTTCACCGCGCTTCCTGACTTCCGTAGTGTCGGCGTCATGGGTGATGCGAGAACATATGACTACACGGTTGGCGTACGTGCTGTAACATCGATCGATGGCATGACATCCGATTGGGCGCGCATTCCGTTCGAGGTTCTTGAAATCATTTCAACTCGTATTGTGAATGAAGTCGACCACGTAAACCGCGTAGTGTATGATATTACGTCCAAGCCGCCTGCTACAATCGAGTGGGAGTAAACACGAACGAAAGATAAGTATATATTAAAAATGTTCGTATTTACTGTTGACGCGTAAAGTTGTAATTGATATACTGCAAAAGTAAATAAAAGAACGACAATCCATCGTATAACATCGGGAATAAGGCCCGAAAGTCTCTACCAGGTTACCGTAAATAACCTGACTACGAAGGAAACAGTGAGAGAAGTGAACCGTTTGGCTCTTGAAGCATAACGGTTTGCGATCTTTCTTTTCCTATTAGTCCGCTCCGGGTAGAGAACCCGGAGCTTTTTTTATTTTTACGACGGATGTTGAAATAAGGGGGAAGTAAGATGGAGCGATTTTTTCGCTTTCAAGAGCACAACACAACGTACAAAAAGGAATCGATTGCCGGTTTAACAACCTTTCTTTCGATGGCATACATTCTGTTTGTTAACCCATCTATCCTAGCGGATGCTGGAATGGATCAAGGAGCCGTTTTCGCAGCGACGGCGTTAGCAGCTGCACTCGGTACGCTGATCATGGGTCTACTCGCTGGCTATCCAATTGCATTAGCACCTGGAATGGGATTGAACGCATTCTTCACCTATTCCGTTGTAACGGTAATGGGAGTACCTTGGGAAACGGCACTTGCAGGTGTTTTAGTTTCAGGACTTATTTTTATCATCATTACGATTTTTAAAATTCGAGAAATGATCATCAACGCTATCCCGATGGAATTAAAATACGCAGCAGCGAGCGGAATCGGACTCTTTATTGCGTTTATCGGACTGAAGAGTGCTGGAATCGTTGAGAATAATGACTCAACGCTCGTTCAGTTAGGAAATCTGTTATCTGGTTCAACGCTACTAGCGGTATTCGGCCTTATCATCACGGTAATCCTCATGGTTCGAAACGTAAACGGCGGAATCTTTTACGGAATGGTGATCACAGCGATCGTAGGAATGATCTTTAATCAGGTGCCAGTTCCGGATAGCGTCGTAGGAAGTATTCCGAGTCTTGAGCCAACGTTTGGTGTAGCACTTGGTCATCTTGGTGACTTGGTATCGATCGACATGCTAGTTGTTGTTCTTACGTTCTTGTTCGTCGATTTCTTCGATACAGCTGGAACATTGATCGCAGTTGCGACGCAAGCAGGAATCATGAAAGACAATAAGCTTCCTCGTGCAGGAAAAGCGTTGTTCGCTGATTCATCTGCAACGGTACTTGGTGCTGTACTAGGAACATCAACGACAACAGCATACATCGAGTCTTCATCAGGTGTAGCAGCAGGTGGACGGACTGGTTTCACTTCGGTCGTAACGGCTGGACTGTTTCTTCTCGCATTATTCTTCTCACCATTATTAGCTGTTGTAACACCCGCCGTTACGGCTCCTGTTCTAATTATCGTAGGAGTTCTAATGGTCAGTGTTCTTGGTAAAATCGAGTGGAATCGTTTTGAAATCGCTGTGCCAGCATTCCTAACGATTATCGCAATGCCGCTGACGTACAGTATCGCAACTGGAATTGCACTCGGATTCGTTATGTATCCAATCACCATGCTAGTAAAAGGTGAAGGAAAGAACATCCATCCGATCATGTATGTGTTGTTCTTCGTATTCGTTGCGTATTTTGCATTCTTAGCATAGATTACGAGTTTAATAGAAAACAGACAGCAAACCGCTGTCTGTTTTTTTATATTTATTTTCCAATATTTAGGGTTAAGATGTTCTTTCTCTTGGGTATAAAGTTATAAAAACTATGGATCGATCAGAGCATTATCGGTGACTTTTTTCGTCTTTTTCTGGAAAATCCATTTTATGGTCGATTCGCACACAAAATTTTACACTTTTATGCGAATATAGCAATGTGAAAAAAATTAGGAGTAGGGAGATTATATGAAAATCGTACTTGATGAATCACTAGGGCTTCAATCACTCCAAAGCGAGAACATACGTATGAAACCGATCAATATTAAGGGTGCTGATGGTTTAGAAAACTTTCTCGAAAAGGATGATGCAAAATTCCTACGATCAAAGAAGGTTCCGATTGCCAATTGGCAGCTAGAAGAAGAGATTTCCTACTTCATCGATCGATTCCCATCAGGTAGTCGGATCATTTATTTCTATGATCCTCATGTCCAACCGGCGGATGAACTTAGTAAGTTATCAAACTGGCTCATGAATGAAAGGTCTGTGATCACGATTCCAGCTCCCGATAACCGAGCGCTGCTCTACATGCTCGTTGAAAAAGTTCAAGCTTTAACCAATCCAACGAAACAGGAAGTCCTGCGTTGGGTTGAGTGGCAGGTTCGATCTGTATCGGGAACGGTCATCTCTCAAAAGCCAGCCGTTTTCTCGAATGGAAGGATGCTTCGTACATATCGAGCACCGAAGAAAGACATCTACAAACGAGCAGTTTGGAAAAACGAAGCACTAACTGTAGAAGGATCTGGGAGTCTATCAGGATTATTAGAAGCCGCCACTACTTCGGCTGACTCAGAGTATTGGGTTGTGAAAAAAGGAGTGTCTGACTCACTGAGAGCAGATCATGAGATCGAGATCGCGAAGCCCCATCTTCCAGTTAACATTCCATTTATTCATATCGCTCGTATTCCTATTACGAATCGTTGGGGTGAATCAAATGATTGATGCAAAAAGAAAAGCACTTATCTTTCTTACACTTGCTTTTATACTTGCCGTCGTCGCGGCTGGCTTTATTTTAAACCAAATTCGAATGGCTCAAGAGTCGCTCGGTGAAACGGTGAAAGTCGCAGCGGCAGGATCTGATATCCGTTCCTATACGTCTCTTGAAGAAAGTGATATCGAGTGGGTGGAGATGCCGAGAAGCAGTCAGGTATCCTCATTCATACAGGATGAGAAGGACCTAGAAGAAGCCATTGCGGTCGTGAACTTAAACGATGGCGATATCCTTACCAAGAACGTCGTGAGGAAGAAGCTGGATATCCCTGCTGAGAATCGGGTCGTGTGGTTGAATCCAACTTCTAATGTCGTGATCGACCAAGCGATCACAGAAGGTGATCTTGTTGATGTGTATTCCGTTATGGAAACAAAAAGCGGTGTAACAACTGAGCGCTTGCTTGAAACGGTTCCAGTCGTTCAACAAGAAGAGCTTCAGACGGATAACGACGATGAGTCGTTTGGTCCTGCAATCAGAGTATCGCTGGACCTAGAACAAGCTGAAAAGCTGATACATGCTCAAAATGCTGCCAAACAGATCCGTATTCTTCGTGTGAATCAAATTGCAGCTGAAGCTGAACAAGCGAAGAAGGAAGCTGAAGCAAAGAAAGCGGCGGCTGAGAAGGAAGAAGAAGCGAAAGCAAAAGAAGCTGCTGAAAAGAAAAAAGAAGCTGAGAAAAAAGCAGCCGAGGATGATGCTGATGAGGAGTAAAGCGGGGTGGATGAGATGAGTTCTTCGTATAAGTCATTAATTTTATCTAAGAAAGAAGATGTTATTGAATCGGTGAAAAGGGAGCTTTTAGAAAGCGGAGTCGATGTTGTGACTCAGGAAGAATGGAAACCTTCTTTCTCTGAAACCTTTCAATTTTACTTTGTAGATAGTGATGAGCTTGAGGCTCTGCAAGCCATTACGGTCCCTACTTCAAGTTTTGTAATCGGAATTACAGAAGATCGTTCGTTTGATGAAGGTAGACGGTGGGTGAAGGCCGGTGCCTATGACGTAATGGTCTTCCCAGATGAGATCGATCGTTTGAGTCAACTAATTGTCGATATCCAGCAAAGTCTTGAATTAACGGAGCAATCATTTAATCGCGATTCTGGGAACGGCATCGTTCATGCCTTTTATAGTGCAAAGGGTGGCAGCGGCACGACGTTACTATCGATCTTAACTGCTCAGTCACTTCGCATTCACCATGATAAGCGCGTTATTCTCATCGATTTAAACGCGCAGTTCGGCGGGGTTGAACCAGCACTTGGGCTTGAATTTTCAAGGTCGTATTATGATTTACAGCCTGTCCTTCAAGAGCTCTCGTTACACCACATCGAGAACGTATCGATTAGAGATGAACGGACGGGTATCGATGTGTTAACAGGGCCCGCAAATCCAGCTAAGGCAGAAGAGATTAACGAAGAGTTGATCACGAAGGTGATTCGAACGTGCCGAGCTCACTATGATCATGTGATTCTAGATGTGCCTTCAGCGATCAGCACGATTAGTTTTACAGGTTTATCAGAGTCGACGGCGATTCATTATATTCTGACCCCGGATAGCCTGGGGCTTCGGGCTTTTAAAAATGCGATGGATCTATTCGAGCGTTTCCAATTGAGTGGACGCAATCACCCTGTGTCATTGCTTTTAAATCGAACGCATCCAAAAGGTGAGCTAGCGGAAAAAGATATCGCGAGACTTCTTTCAAAAGAAGTGACTGCTTCGGTTCGTTCAGATTACTTCGGCTTACAACCGGTTCTGAATATGGGAGAGCCATTTTATAAAAAGAAAAATGATCGTGGGCAGTCGAAAGCAACGAAGGATATGAAGCTCTTTGTTGACAAAGTGCTGATGTAGAGGAGGTGAGTGTATGTCTTGGTTACAACGAGCATCGAATCAAAGTACGCCTCGGTCGAAAGAGTGGGAAGTGACGAACAGCCCTGAAGAAAAATGGGTGAGGCACTACAAAAATCGTTTGATCAAGGAAGCGAATCTTGAAAGTATTACGACCCTTCCCCCAACTGAACGAAAACAAACGATCGAGCGACTCGTAAAGCAGATGATCGATGAAGAGAAAGTAATCATTCCTAGTCAGGAAATGGAGAGGATCATTCAACAGATCATCAACGAATCCGTAGGGTATGGACCTCTTGAAGCATTGCTTCAGGATGATGGCATAACCGAGATCATGGTGAACGGTGCGAACGAAGTGTACATCGAACGCGGCGGAAAGATGCAGGAGACAGATATTCAGTTTAAGGATGATCAGCATATCCGCCATATCATTGACCGCATCATCGCCCCGCTCGGAAGACGGATCGATGAAAGTTCCCCGATGGTAGATGCGAGACTTCCAGATGGAAGCCGTGTGAACGCGGTCATCCCGCCCATTTCACTTGATGGTCCGTCGATTTCGATTCGTAAATTTAACAAAACGCCGTTCACTCTTGAAGACCTTCAGAGTTTTGGGACGTTTACGGATGAAATGGGGCGGTTTCTTCAAGCGGCGGTACAGGCAAAGACAAATATCCTCGTATCAGGAGGAACAGGGAGCGGGAAGACGACGTTACTCAACGTTCTCTCTGATTCGATCCCGCTCGGGGAACGAGTCGTAACGATCGAGGATATGGCAGAACTTCGCTTTTCTTATGAAAACCTTGTTCGGCTAGAAGCGAGGCCTCCTAACATGGAAGGCAAGGGTGAAGTCACGATCCGCCAGCTTGTAAAGAATGCTCTACGCATGCGTCCTGATCGCATTATCGTTGGGGAGGTTCGTGGTTCTGAAGCGATCGATATGCTTCAGGCTATGAATACCGGACACGAAGGATCTCTTACAACCGTCCACGCGAACTCACCTAAAGATGCACTTGGTCGTTTGGAGGCGATGGTTGTCATGTCTGGTCTACCGATAACTGTTGAGATCATTCGTGGTTATTTCGTTGGTGCTCTCGACTTGATCGTGCAAACGTCAAGACAGCCCGATGGTGGACGTAAGGTTGTGAGTATCGCAGAAATTACTGAAGGTGATGGAGAGATCGAAATACATGACATCTTCCGGTACGTACGCGAAGGCGTTACTGCAGATGGCAAGGTGAAAGGGCACTTTGAAGCGACTGGATATAAACCTAAACTAGTCGATCGTTTTAGAGCATATGGTGTTGAACTATCCGATTCGCTGTTCCTTGAGGGGGCGATCGTATGACAATCGCTCTCCTAGCGCTTACCGCTGCGTTTCTTTCATTCTTCCTATTTATCTATTACGTGATGGAAAGCCGCCGAGCGAAGCAGTCAGTAAAGAAGATCGATGAATGGTTTGAAACAGGTGAACAGAACAGAAAGAGTTTCGTAATTCTAATCGGTGATAAATATGATGAATCGGAATTGTCACGAGATTTGGAAAAGAAGCTTGTTCAAGCGAATATTCGCTTGAAGCCGTCGGAGTATATGGGGATCTATTTACTTACTCTTGCCGTGATATGGTTCGTGGGGTTTTTCTTACTAGGTTTACTTCCGCTTATCGCGCTGTTGATCGCCTACTTCTCGGTATGGATCGGGTCGAGACTCTTATTAAACGCGAGGCAAGATAAATTGAACGAAAGCTTCAACAAACAGCTTCCTGAAATATGCAGGATGATGTCAAATTCGATTAAAGCTGGTCAAACGATTCCTCAAGGGATCGAAATGGTAGGTTCAGAGGTGTCAGAACCAGCGGGTCCACAGTTTAGAATAATGGATCAGCAAATAAAGCTTGGAGACGACGTTGAAGAAGTGATGGGACGTTTTCGTGAGAGGTATTCAAGTAAAGAAATCTCAATCTTCGTTAGTACGATCTTGATTCAACGACGCGTGGGGGGGAACCTCGCTGAAGTGCTAGATTTAATGGCTGGAACGATCGAAGAAAGAGGGCGTGTACAAAAAGAAATCCAAACCGCAACAGCGGAGTCGCGTTCGATCGCGTACATCCTTGTGATCATGCCATTCATGATGGCGATCATGATGAACTTGTTCATCGAAGGCTTTCTAAACGTTCTATTCACCACATGGGGGCTACTTCTTTTCGCGATATTTTCACTCATTATGTTTGCGGCTTTCATTCTGATCAAACGGATTTCAAGGATAAGGGTGTAACCTATGAGTTCATTACTAAGTGTATATGCCGGCTTCTTATTTACTTCCATTCTATTCATTTTACTCATCGGATTTATTTATATCTATTTGTATATCAGCAAGAAACATAAGCTAGTTGATCAACTGAAGGTAGAGGAATCTGTTCGACAGAGGCGAGTGAGTTTCAGGCGAAAAATGAGTGACCGCCTCATAAAAGCAGCTGAATATGCAGGACCTACAGGTGTTAAATACGCGTTTTTCTCAGATCGAGAGAAGGATGAAAACCAGCTGATCCAAGCAGGGAACCCGATGGGGCTCCGGCTAGAGAGCTTTTATGGTCTCAGGTTTTTCCTAGGACTGTGCGGGATCGTCGCTGGAATGCTTTACCTTCTTCTAGGACTGCCGCTTGCTTTTGCGATGTTTCTACTTTTGCCGCTCGGGGGCTATTTAGGGCCGAATCTATGGCTATTATTAAAAGCTCGTGAGCGACAAGAAACGATCAGCATGATGATGCCGGACTTTCTCGATACCGTCAGCGTTACGCTTCAGGCAGGTGTTGGGTTAGATGGCGCGCTCCATCAAGTGACAAGGCAGTTCGATGGACCGCTGAGCGAAGAGATCGAACGATTTAATCGAGAAATTGATCTCGGCGTTCCGAGGAAAACCGCTTATGAAAATCTAATCAATCGAAATTCATCTAGAGAGCTAGAGATGCTTGTGAACTCTCTTATCCAGGGATCTACTCTAGGTGTCCCTGTTTCTAAGACATTTGCCATTCAAGCGGATGACCTTCGCGCGACCAGAAGCTTTAAAGCGAAGGAGAAAGCAGCGAAGGCAAGTCCTCAAATTACGTTAGTCACAACATTTTTCGTATTGCCGGGTGTGTTCATCTTGATCATTGGATTGCTTGCTCTGAACGTGATTTACAACCCTGGCGCATTTGGTCTTGATACCTTCTTCAATTAGAAGGTTCAAATAAAAACTAATTACCTAAAAGGAGAGGTTATGATGTTAAACAAACTCGTAATAAAGTCTAAGGAAACGATGAATCAGTACGTAAACAATGAAGAAGGTGCACAGGCTCTTGAGTGGGTAGCACTAGGACTAGTCGTGTTAGCAGTAATGGCAGCTGTTGCTACTGCGGTAGATGGTAATGGAGACGGAATTGCATCTGCTATCGTTGATCGTATCGCTCAAATGATCAGTGACATTTAATTCGCGATGAGAAAGCTTACTTCTTACCTAAAAAATGAGAAAGGGTCACAAACGATTGAATTTTTAGCTGTATTCCCGCTTGTGATCGTGGCGTTTATGATCATCTGGCAGATGGCGCTCGTTGCATATGCGGTTGTTGTCACAGAGTCAGCTGCCAGAGATGGTGCCAGAGCAGCATCGGTAGGTGGGAATGCCCAACAAGTAGCGGAACGATCAGCAGGCGGTTTACAGATTCAATCCGTCAGTTCAGTTGAATCGGGAGAGGACGTTACCGTAACGGTCGTTTCAAGAATACCGACCGTTTCGATCCCTCTCGTTGGTCAGATCAAACTGGATTTTGATGCAGATGCAACGATGCCAATGGAAGAGGATGACGACGAAGGAAGTTTGCCATGACAACATTACGTTCTTATCTAAAAAATGAACAAGGCAACAGTATGCTGCTGATCATGGTAGGCTTACTCGTCGTTTCCATTTTTATCAGCTTCGCTTTCTTTGATTTCTTTAATGTGTTCATCTCAAAACGCGTCAGCCAAACGAGTGCGGACTCGGCGGTACTAGCCGCAGCAAAAGAGGCGAAGAACTCTTATGATAAAGAACTTCGTGAGGAACTCGAAGAGCGGTTAGAAGAACTTGAAGACCGTTTCTCAAGTGAAGAATTAACAGATGACGAGATTGGGAACTGGCTTGAAGATGAAATTGAAGGGAGCGATGATTCGTATCGGTCAACAGTTGAAAAATGGCTTAAAGAAGGTGACAGTGTTGACCTGGATGCGAATGAACTGCTGCTCTTTTTATATGAAGAAGACGAAATTAGCGAGATCGCATGCGACGCTGTAAGAGGAAACATGTCTGATATCGAAGACGCCGCCAATCGCTATGCGAAGAAAAACGGTGCTGATCGAAATGTAAGGGTTGAATTCGATGAGGAAACGTTCAGCATTTTTGTAGAATCAGAACGCAAAGGTTCATACGTGACGGTCGAAGATTCGCAGTTCGACGGCATCAAAGCAGATGCCTCTGCTGGAATCGGTACACCGGTGGGGATCGATATAACATGTAAATAAGTTGAGGGGAGAGGGTGCAGAGTGGCGTTTAAACGACTGATATCTTTCGTGATTCTTCTCTTCATGCTTGCTGCAAGTGTATCTCCCGTCGCTTTAGCCGAGGTTGGGGAACTCGACTATAACAATGATAACCTCAACAAAACGGAAAGTGATGGAGATGCCACTGTAAATGACGGTAAGAAAGATAGTCATTGGTGGGAAGAAATCGGGAACGATATCGGAGACGCTTTTAATAAAGGAAGAGAGTTTCTAGCCCCACTTTTTGATACGGTCGGGGATATGGGGGATGTCATTGCTGGCGGCTGGGATAGGTTCACTGATTGGTCGAGTGATACATGGAATGACTTCAGTAACTGGTCACAAGACACGTGGTCGTCCTTCACAGATTGGTCGGCGAACACATGGGATTCATTTACGGACTGGTCAGCTAACACGTGGGGCGCTTTCGTCGATGGCACGGTCAATACATGGAACGCTTTTACAAACTTCACATCGAATGTCTGGGATGCGACGCCAAACTGGGTAAAATCAACCTTGAGCTTTGTAGGCGTTGGCGCCGGAATCGTCGGTGCTGTCGCTCTTGGCGTAATCAGCGCACCAGTTGCGATCGCAGCTGGAATCGGAGCAGGTATCGCCGGTGGCGCGTATTATCTTATGAATCGAAACAGCGACTATAGTTTTCTAGGCTCACTTGGCTGGACAGCTGGAGGTGCCCTGTTAGGCGGAATTGGACAGGCTACTGGGGCGATTGCGGCTGCTGGGAGAGGGTTGTTGAGTTTAGGGAAGAGTGCATGGGGACATTTGCGATTAGCATATGGAGCCGGTGGTGTGCTTTCAACTATGGCCGAGGGTGCAATCATAGGTGGAGCAGGATCTGGTGTTATTTCAGGCGTAAAAAGTTTTATAACTGGTGATTTCACCTTTGGAAACTTCATGATCGATATTGTTTCAGGGGCTGCGATTGGGAGTTTATTAGCGCCTATGTCCGTATTCGCAGGAAGCCTACTTTCAGCTGGGAAATTCGGCCAATATGCATCTTGGGGGCTCCCGATTGCAACGATTGGAGGGTTAGAGAACTTTGTAGTTGAAGGTCTGAAAGGTGAGTGGGCTTTTGTAGATAACTTTGTCTCTGGCTCTATTGCGGCTATCGCAGGTTACGGATTAATATCTCATATAAGTAAGTGGGTCTTCAGTAATCAAAGGGTGAGTGATTTTCTTAGAAACCCTGCTTCTACAGATGTTTATGAAGAAATTTTTAACAAAGGAACTGAAGATATTATTAAGGATAATGTAAAAAACAATATGAGTGATTCAGAAAAACCGAACCTTAATGATAGATTACAAGATCATAACCAAAACAATGGGAAAATAGATAACTCGGATAAAGCAAGGGATTTAAATAAAATGAGAGATATACACAACTCAAAAACGTATAATATGAAAACCTCAAACATGAAAAATTAGTTATGAAAAAAGGGGGTGTTTAAATGTGGAAAAAAATTTCACTAGCATCGAAAATCTTTTTTGTAGTGACAATAGGTATAGTTTTTATCTATTCTAAATTATTTATAGAAAATGGTAGGTTAGATTTTAATGATAGAATTTTTTTACTGATGGTGATCGTTGTATTTATTTTTGTAGGAGTTATATCAAGTATTAACCTTACTTCACAACATGGAAAAAATATCACATTTCGTTCTGTTATCGGCGGCATTGTTATATTCTTGCTCTTTATTATGTATCGAGCAGCAGTGGAGTTTTTATAAATAAAATTATGTTGATCGATTGATCTCATCAACTTCACAGTTAAGCCAATAAATCTTTGCTGAACTCTCAATCATCTTTAATTATGGAGTGAGAAGTAATTGTGGAAATACTTATCTAAAGCATCAACTATTGTATTTATAGGTGTTATTGTCGTTGTTGCAATTTATTCTCAATTGTTTATTAAAGATGGAGTGTTAGACAACAGCGTTTTTGTGGGAGTCATGGTTGCGGCTTTGTTTGTAAGTGTCATTTCTGGAATTAATTTAACAAGTGAAAATGGGAAAAAGATAACATTCAAATCTGTAGTAAGTGCAATAATATTGCTCGTAATCTTTCTAGTTTATAGGGTCATAGTAGAATTCTAGTTATATATAGTATTCAGCTAGAAATTTTGAAGGCAGCAGAGTTTCTTTAAGGGCGGAGGATAGTTTGTGAAGTGGAAGACGTTATCAAAACTTTCCAATTTTTTATGGATAGGCGGCATCTTATTTATGTTCATTTATGGAGCCGTGTTTATAGAGGATGGGAAGGTAGATGCTACTGACAAAACGGTAATGATTGGTGTAGTGGCAGTTATGCTTTTTGTGGCGGTAGTTTCTAGTATAAACCTTACTAGTGAAGGTGGTAAGAAGATAACAAAGAAGAGTGTGATTGCAGCAATAATCTTTTTGATTTTTTTCACCTTATACCGAATGTCAGTGCAGTTATAGATAAACCCTTAAATAGAATATAGGTGAATGTTAATTGAATAAGGTGTGGGGTGTCATTGAGTCAGTGTGTGTAATAATCATCTTGGGAAGCACAGCTGGACTAGTATTTTCATTGGGAGAATCACAGGGTGGCGGAGTCTATAAAATGACGGAACGTCCACCTTGGTTGATATATGCTGTAATTGGTCTTGGAACAACAATAGTTGTTGGTGTCTTTGCCCATATTAGTAGAAGAGCCGAGGGCGTTAGTATGAAAGTGCGTATACTTCAAACTGCATTGCTTGTATTATTTTTTGCTGGTGCAATAGCTCTTGTTAATATGTTTAGGTGATAAGAGGAAGTGCGAAAGGTTTTAATTTATTAGACGTTTTGGAGAGAAAGTATGAAAAAGTGGCAAAAACTATCAAGGTTTTCTACCTTTCTATTAATTGGAATATTTATAATGATTATTATTTATTCTGAAATGTTTATTAAAAATGGAAAATTAGACTATAACGATAAGTTATTCTTTGCTGTGGTTATTATTGTTTTCCTATTTGTTGGAATCATTTCATCAGTCAATCTAACAAGTCGAAATGGTGAGCAGATAACACGTAA
The DNA here is from genome assembly GCF_056158505.1 of Anaerobacillus sp. ABR4_321. Taxonomy (NCBI): domain Bacteria; kingdom Bacillati; phylum Bacillota; class Bacilli; order Caryophanales; family Bacillaceae; genus Anaerobacillus; species Anaerobacillus sp. ABR4_321. The sequence continues at coordinate 386,699 of NZ_JBSWTK010000001.1, read as the reverse complement.
ATCTTTCGTTGGTGGAGTTGCGTTATTTTTACTATTTGTACTTTATAGATTAGCTGTAGAGTTTTTATAAGAATTAGCAGTTGGTGAGATGAAATTAATTTTCCTTTCTTATGCACCTGTTTATTTATTTAATAACTCCACGGGCAATACTTCAAGGAGGATAATGAATGAGATGGGGATTAATAGAAGCTATTTCAGGTATTATCGTTATTGGTAGTATCGTTGGGATAGTCTTTACAACAGCAGAACCGACTGGTGGGGGTGTCTATAAAATGACTGAGCGCCCTCCATGGTTAATTTATGCCTCAATGATTGTATTTGTTTTTGCTGTGTTGGGTGTGTTTGCTCATATGAGTAGAAGAAATCCGGGGGATAGTATACTAGTACGTCTAATTCAAACGATATTGATGATACTTTTCCTTGCAGGTATTGTCACCGTGTTAAGTATGTTTAGGTAAAAGTTATTTTTAAAGATAGCTCGTTTATTAACATTATAGGAGGTGCTTACATTTGAAGACATATTCTGTTTTTCTAATTGGGTTAGTTTGTTTACTACTAGCAGCTTGCTCTAATAACGAAGAAAGTGCTAGTCAAAATAACAAAGATAATAAAGATAATAAACAAGAGGAACAGCAGCAGGAAGAGAAAACAGACTTTCCTGAAGCTGCAACAGACGCGGAGAGTATTGTAAAAGGAAGTCCAGGATCCTTAATCAAAAGTGGTAGTGGTAAACAATCCATTAATCCCGATGACATTTTAAAGGAAATTCCTTCTTCTGCTGATGCGGAGACGGCATATAACGGGTTAGTCTCTATGCTTCATGCCGATTACAGTGAGGTTCACGCGGCGTATGAGGATTATAATCCTGAATTTGCAAGTCTTACATCTGATGAAGAAAAGATTGATGAAGAGAATGTTGTGATTTTATTGGATTCTAGTGGGAGTATGGCAGGGCAAGTAAGCGGAGGAACGAAGATGGATCTCGCAAAGGATGCTTTAAAGCGATTTTCTAGTAACTTACCTGAAGAGGCGAATATACTCTTGAGAGCTTACGGTCATAAAGGGAGTAATGATGATAGCGATAAGGAACTCTCTTGTAGTAGTAATGAAGTGTTTTATGATTTGGATACATATGATGAAAACACGTTCAACGAAGCTTTAGGTCAATTCAAACCTACAGGATGGACTCCACTAGGGGATGCGATTGGCTCTGTTCAGTCTGATTTAAAAGGGAAAACTGGAGAACGTGTGAAAAACACAGTTTATATAGTGAGTGATGGTGTGGAAACCTGTGATGGAGACCCTGTGAGTGAAGCGGAAAAGCTTCATCAATCTGATTTAGAGGTAACGGTAAACATCATCGGATTCAATGTAGATACTGAAGGTCGTAGACAGCTTGAAGATGCGGCAGAAGCAGGCGGTGGAGTTTACAAGACTGTTAATTCAAAAGTTGAGCTAAATAACACCCTCAATCAATTATTGAACGATGCCCATAAATCAATTCAAGCAGATCTTGCATCAGCGAAGGCTGATATTGCAGTAAACAAAGAGCATCTTCAAAAGAATAAAGAGGTAGACGAAATCAGAGCAACCTTTAATGATATCGTTCAAACGGAAGAAGACCTATTATATAAAGCAGCTCAAGAGTTGTACTTTGAAGAAAAGATTACAAAGGAAGAAGTAGAGCTCCTCAAAGAGAAAATTACTCAGCGTTCAGATACGCTTCTCGACTATAGCGAGAAAAAGCATGATGAGTTGAGTGAGTCAATAAAGGTAGAGAAAGAGAAAATGTTCGATAAGATCGACGAGAAAACAGCGAGTTAAACAAACGTTTGATTGAATAAGAGAGACCGTACAAGCCAGAGCCGATTTGCTCTGGCTCTTTTTTTAAAAAGAATATCAATCTATGTATTGACCCACTCTATTTTAGCTGATATAGTAGTAAACGTTGTTGCAAAGACAACATCACTTAATTAAAAAAAGGGATTGACACTACTTCGGTAGTCATGTATTATTAATCACGTTGCTTCTTACGGAGCAAACAGATTGTAATAACAATCTCAAAAAAGTTGTTGACAATGACTTAGACGAAATGTTATATTAGTTGAGTCGCTGAAAACGACAAACGAAAGAAACAATTGATCTTTGAAAACTGAACGAAACGCCATGCAAGAAATTGTTTCTACGGAAACAACATTGTTTTAAAGCTAGATTGAACTTTTCTATCGGAGAGTTTGATCCTGGCTCAGGACGAACGCTGGCGGCGTGCCTAATACATGCAAGTCGAGCGGAGAAATGGGAGCTTGCTCCCATTTCTCAGCGGCGGACGGGTGAGTAACACGTGGGCAACCTGCCCTACAGACTGGGATAACTCCGGGAAACCGGAGCTAATACCGGGTAATACGTAGCATCGCATGATGCAACGTTGAAAGTTGGCCTTTGGCTAACACTGTAGGATGGGCCCGCGGCGCATTAGCTAGTTGGTAAGGTAACGGCTTACCAAGGCCACGATGCGTAGCCGACCTGAGAGGGTGATCGGCCACACTGGGACTGAGACACGGCCCAGACTCCTACGGGAGGCAGCAGTAGGGAATCTTCCGCAATGGACGAAAGTCTGACGGAGCAACGCCGCGTGAGTGACGAAGGCCTTCGGGTCGTAAAGCTCTGTTGTTAGGGAAGAACAAGTACCGTTCGAATAGGGCGGTACCTTGACGGTACCTAACCAGAAAGCCACGGCTAACTACGTGCCAGCAGCCGCGGTAATACGTAGGTGGCAAGCGTTGTCCGGAATTATTGGGCGTAAAGCGCGCGCAGGCGGTCTCTTAAGTCTGATGTGAAAGCCCACGGCTCAACCGTGGAGGGCCATTGGAAACTGGGGGACTTGAGTGCAGAAGAGGAGAGTGGAATTCCACGTGTAGCGGTGAAATGCGTAGATATGTGGAGGAACACCAGTGGCGAAGGCGGCTCTCTGGTCTGTAACTGACGCTGAGGCGCGAAAGCGTGGGGAGCAAACAGGATTAGATACCCTGGTAGTCCACGCCGTAAACGATGAGTGCTAGGTGTTGGGGGGTTCCACCCTCAGTGCTGAAGTTAACACATTAAGCACTCCGCCTGGGGAGTACGACCGCAAGGTTGAAACTCAAAGGAATTGACGGGGGCCCGCACAAGCAGTGGAGCATGTGGTTTAATTCGAAGCAACGCGAAGAACCTTACCAGGTCTTGACATCCTCTGCCACTCCTAGAGATAGGACGTTCCCCTTCGGGGGACAGAGTGACAGGTGGTGCATGGTTGTCGTCAGCTCGTGTCGTGAGATGTTGGGTTAAGTCCCGCAACGAGCGCAACCCTTGATCTTAGTTGCCAGCATTCAGTTGGGCACTCTAAGGTGACTGCCGGTGACAAACCGGAGGAAGGTGGGGACGACGTCAAATCATCATGCCCCTTATGACCTGGGCTACACACGTGCTACAATGGACGGTACAAAGGGCAGCGACACCGCGAGGTGAAGCGAATCCCATAAAGCCGTTCTCAGTTCGGATTGCAGGCTGCAACTCGCCTGCATGAAGCCGGAATTGCTAGTAATCGCGGATCAGCATGCCGCGGTGAATACGTTCCCGGGCCTTGTACACACCGCCCGTCACACCACGAGAGTTTGTAACACCCGAAGTCGGTGAGGTAACCTTTTGGAGCCAGCCGCCGAAGGTGGGACAAATGATTGGGGTGAAGTCGTAACAAGGTAGCCGTATCGGAAGGTGCGGCTGGATCACCTCCTTTCTATGGAGAATTACGAGGCAACATTGGTTGCCAAACTTGCATGAGCGTTTCGTTCAGTTTTGAAAGAGCAATAGTTCTTTCATGAAAAGGTTTGTTTTGATGAAGAGCAAGTCTCTTCTAAGAAACACCTCCGGCTAATGGCTATGTCGGAGTATTTACCTTTCTTTTGTGGGCCTGTAGCTCAGCTGGTTAGAGCGCACGCCTGATAAGCGTGAGGTCGGTGGTTCGAGTCCACTCAGGCCCACCATAAAAGAATTTCTGGGGCCTTAGCTCAGCTGGGAGAGCGCCTGCCTTGCACGCAGGAGGTCAGCGGTTCGATCCCGCTAGGCTCCACCATTTATTTCTTCTATATAAAAGAAGGAAAATGTTCCTTGAAAACTAGATAGCACAAACAACGACATCCAATAATTATTATTTTTTGCGTTATAACTTAGTTAGTCACATCTTACGATGTGCACCGATGACGTTAGAACACTGTTTCTAGCGAAATCTAAGGTTAAGCTACTAAGGGCGCACGGTGGATGCCTTGGCACTAGAAGCCGATGAAGGACGGGACGAACACCGATATGCTTCGGGGAGCAGTAAGTACGCTTTGATCCGGAGATTTCCGAATGGGGGAACCCACCATCCGTAATGGGATGGTATTTACTTCTGAATACATAGGAAGTAAAAGGCATACCCGGGGAACTGAAACATCTCAGTACCCGGAGGAAGAGAAAGCAATCGCGATTTCCTGAGTAGCGGCGAGCGAAACGGAAACAGCCCAAACCAGAGGGCTTGCCCTCTGGGGTTGTAGGACGTCTCATTGGAGTTACAAAGGCACGGATAGACGAAGCGACCTGGAAAGGTCCATCAGAGAAGGTAACAATCCTGTAGTCAAAATCCGCTGCCCTCCGAGACGGATCCTGAGTACGGCGGGACACGTGAAACCCCGTCGGAATCCGGGAGGACCATCTCCCAAGGCTAAATACTCTCTAGTGACCGATAGTGAACCAGTACCGTGAGGGAAAGGTGAAAAGCACCCCGGAAGGGGAGTGAAAGAGAACCTGAAACCGTGTGCCTACAACTAGTTGGAGCCCGTTAATGGGTGACAGCGTGCCTTTTGTAGAATGAACCGGCGAGTTACGATCCCGTGCAAGGTTAAGCCGAGAAGGCGGAGCCGCAGCGAAAGCGAGTCTGAATAGGGCGAAGGAGTACGTGGTCGTAGACCCGAAACCGGGTGATCTACCCATGTCCAGGGTGAAGTTCAGGTAACACTGAATGGAGGCCCGAACCCACGCATGTTGAAAAATGCGGGGATGAGGTGTGGGTAGCGGTGAAATGCCAATCGAACCCGGAGATAGCTGGTTCTCTCCGAAATAGCTTTAGGGCTAGCCTCGCGGCAAGAATCTTGGAGGTAGAGCACTGATTGGACTAGGGGTCCCTACCGGATTACCGAATCCAGTCAAACTCCGAATGCCAACGATTTATCCGCGGGAGTCAGACTGCGAGTGATAAGATCCGTAGTCGAGAGGGAAACAGCCCAGACCACCAGCTAAGGTCCCAAAGTATACGTTAAGTGGAAAAGGATGTGGCGTTGCTTAGACAACCAGGATGTTGGCTTAGAAGCAGCCATCATTTAAAGAGTGCGTAATAGCTCACTGGTCGAGTGACGCTGCGCCGAAAATGTACCGGGGCTAAACGTATCACCGAAGCTGTGGATTGTCTTACGACAATGGTAGGAGAGCGTTCTAAGGGCTGCGAAGTCAGACCGAAAGGACTGGTGGAGCGCTTAGAAGTGAGAATGCCGGTATGAGTAGCGAAAGACAAGTGAGAATCTTGTCCGTCGAAAGCCCAAGGTTTCCTGAGGAAGGCTCGTCCGCTCAGGGTTAGTCGGGACCTAAGCCGAGGCCGAAAGGCGTAGGCGATGGATAACAGGTTGATATTCCTGTACCACCTCCTTTCCGTTTGAACGACGGGGGGACGCAGAAAGATAGGGAGAGCGCGCTGCTGGATATGCGCGTCCAAGCGATTAGGCTGGTGAATAGGCAAATCCGTTCACCGCGAAGGCTGAGTCGTGATGGCGAGGGAATTTAAGTACCGAAGTCCCTGATTCTACACTGCCAAGAAAAGCCTCTAGTGAGGAAAGAGGTGCCCGTACCGCAAACCGACACAGGTAGGCGAGGAGAGAATCCTAAGACGATCGGGAGAACTCTCGTTAAGGAACTCGGCAAAATGACCCCGTAACTTCGGGAGAAGGGGTGCTTCCTCGGGTGAATAGCCCAGGGGAGCCGCAGTGAAAAGATCCAAGCGACTGTTTAGCAAAAACACAGGTCTCTGCCAAGCCGCAAGGCGATGTATAGGGGCTGACACCTGCCCGGTGCTGGAAGGTTAAGAGGAGGGGTTATCCCTTACGGGAGAAGCTCTGAATCGAAGCCCCAGTAAACGGCGGCCGTAACTATAACGGTCCTAAGGTAGCGAAATTCCTTGTCGGGTAAGTTCCGACCCGCACGAAAGGTGCAACGACTTGGATACTGTCTCAACGAGAGACCCGGTGAAATTATAGTACCTGTGAAGATGCAGGTTACCCGCGACAGGACGGAAAGACCCCATGGAGCTTTACTGTAGCCTGATATTGGATTTTGGTACAGCTTGTACAGGATAGGTAGGAGCCATAGAAGCCGGACCGCTAGGTTCGGTGGAGGCGTCGGTGGGATACTACCCTGGCTGTACTGACATTCTAACCCAGCACCGTGATCCGGTGCGGAGACAGTGTCAGGTGGGCAGTTTGACTGGGGCGGTCGCCTCCTAAAGAGTAACGGAGGCGCCCAAAGGTTCCCTCAGAATGGTTGGAAATCATTCGCAGAGTGTAAAGGCACAAGGGAGCTTGACTGCGAGACCTACAAGTCGAGCAGGGACGAAAGTCGGGCTTAGTGATCCGGTGGTTCCGCATGGAAGGGCCATCGCTCAACGGATAAAAGCTACCCTGGGGATAACAGGCTTATCTCCCCCAAGAGTCCACATCGACGGGGAGGTTTGGCACCTCGATGTCGGCTCATCGCATCCTGGGGCTGAAGTAGGTCCCAAGGGTTGGGCTGTTCGCCCATTAAAGCGGTACGCGAGCTGGGTTCAGAACGTCGTGAGACAGTTCGGTCCCTATCCGTCGCGGGCGCAGGAAATTTGAGAGGAGCTGTCCTTAGTACGAGAGGACCGGGATGGACACACCGCTGGTGTACCAGTTGTTCCGCCAGGAGCATAGCTGGGTAGCTACGTGTGGAAGGGATAAGTGCTGAAAGCATCTAAGCATGAAGCCCCCCTCGAGATGAGATTTCCCACAGCGTCAAGCTGGTAAGATCCCTCAGAGATGATGAGGTTGATAGGTTCGGGGTGGAAGCGTGGCGACACGTGGAGCTGACGAATACTAATCGATCGAGGGCTTAACCTAAAAAATTGGAATACGTTGCGAGTGCTATCTAGTTTTCAGGGAATGAAAAGAAGTTCGACTAAGTTCCACCACGTCCTGTGGTGAACATCGAACGACTTACATCCTGTAAGTCTAGTGATGAAGGCGAAGAGGTCACACCCGTTCCCATGCCGAACACGGAAGTTAAGCTCTTCAGCGCCGATGGTAGTTGGGGGCTCTCCCCCTGCAAGAGTAGGACGTCGCTAGGCAAGAGAAAAGTCAGAGCATAGAGCTCTGGCTTTTTTTGATTTGTCTGAATGTGGTGTTGAGTCATCAGGGGTTCCTGAAAAGTGGTTTCGCGGATATAAATCAAAAAGCGCGGATAAATGGCCCGGTTTCGCGGATATAAATCGAAAAGCGCGGATAAAACCTGATTATCGCGGATAAAATGAAAATTTCGCGGATATCCCCCGGATCCCTCGCCCTCAAAAGGTTTTATCTAAATGTGCTTTTAACAAATCAATCGTTACAAACAATGCTGCGCTGATAAAAACTTAAAATCGCCGATAAAAGTACCCTTTTCGCTGATATAATCTCGATTTCGCTGATATCTGCTAAGTAATCGCCGATATGTCAGCAATTTCGCCGATATCCGGTCAAAAAGCAGCTGCCCAAGCACCCAACTGCATCCGAACAATACTAATGCTCACCACAACCCTCAAAAACCCACTAAAAAACAGCTACCGCCCGAACAAACGATAGCCGCTCTCCTTCTATTCTTCACCCGCCTCAGCATCTTTGATCTTTAGACGCTTCTTATCTTCCTTCGAATCGATCAGACGATGGAGGTGAACCATCAGAATACCTCGCTTATACGTCGCATCGATCGGCTTTTCTCTTACTGGGAAAGGTAGCTCGACAATTCGTTCAAATGGTCCGTGCTTATACTCTTCCTGTACATTTCGGTACCCTTTTAGCACCATCTTCGTCTGTCCTTTTACTTTAAGCGTTCGGTAATGGATATAGACATCCACATCCTCAATGTTCGAAACACCAGGGAGATAAACGGTACAGATCAATTCATTACCCGATTCGTACAGGTTCACAAGGGGTCCATTCGATACGAACATATCCTGAAAATCCGTCCAGAAATCATCTCCCATGAATTTGTTCATCTTGTTTTTCCAATCGTACATCTGACTCCAGTAGTCTCCCATGCCGTTCCCTCCTGGGCTTTTTGACAGTATATGCTCCTTCGGAAACTTTGTTAAAACGAGGGTCGTTTAGAAAATAGAAAAAAGTGAATGGAATAGAAAGGACGGATAAAATCAAGCTTGGAAAATTTTTTAAGGAAATTCAAAAAAGAACGCATGCGGTTTTATTATTCGGCGTGTTATGCTAGGTGAAGTTGGAGTTTTATGATTTTGAAAGATGAAGGAGGATCAGTATGTTAGAAAATGGGTTAGTGATGGTAGCCATAATTTTTCTCATTAATATTGTTTATGTATCATTTCTTACGATGCGAACAATACTCACATTAAAAGGACAGCGTTATTTAGCTGCAGCAGCAGGAACAATGGAGATTGCGATCTACGTTATCGGTCTTGGACTTGTACTAGATAACCTTGGTGAAATACAAAATATAATCGCTTATGCACTTGGTTTTGGTGTCGGTATCATCGTTGGAATGAAGATCGAGGAGTATCTTGCGCTCGGGTATATTACGGTCAATGCCATTACGACGAAGCTTGAGGAAGACATTCCAAATAAGCTAAGAGATGTTGGATACGGGGTTACGCATTACCTTGCCCACGGAAGACAAGGAGAGCGTCTTGTGATGCAGATTCTAACATCAAGAAAGTCAGAACGAAAGCTGTATCAAGCCATTGAAGAACTTGATCCGAAAGCATTCGTTATCTCGTATGAGCCGCGTACCTTCCATGGAGGGTTCTGGGTTAGAAAAATTCGGAGGTAGTGTATGGAGAAAAAGCCAAAGAAAAAGAAATTTGAAGTTATGGAAGACGAGTCTTTATCGGATTGCCTGAAGAGAATGGACGATGAAGGGTATATGCCGGTAAGACGTACGGAAGAACCTGTTTTTATCGAACGAAAAGGTGCGAAAGAACCAGAATTATATGGAAGAAAAACAGTGTTCGAAGGGAAATTGAAGTAAAAGACGAACGTTATAATTGAATATAAACGCATCGTTCGATTTTTCGTTGACATTTGAATAATCCTCTTGTTACTATGAAAGAGGATAACAAATCGATACCTCATATAATCTTGGGAATATGGCCCATAAGTTTCTACCCGACGACCTTAAATCGTTGGACTATGAGGGTGAAGTCGTATTCTGTTCATTTCTGTGTCTACAGAGTTGGATGATGATTTTTCGCCCGCGTAGAAGCTTCTTCTAAAGGTTATAGGAGAATTCTATTCGGGCTTCTTTTTTGTTTAAATAAATCGAAAACGAACCTTCCAATAAGGGGGATATAGCATGCAGGCACAAATTGGCGTGATCATGGGGAGCACATCTGATTGGGAAACGATGAAACACACGTGTGAGGTTTTGGATGAACTACAACTACCGTATGAGAAGAAGGTCGTTTCTGCTCACCGTACACCTGAGTTAATGTTTGAGTACGCGGAAGATGCTAGAGGCAGAGGGTTAAAAGTCATCATTGCTGGTGCAGGAGGCGCAGCTCATCTACCAGGAATGGTTGCAGCGAAAACGACACTTCCCGTCATTGGCGTTCCTGTTCAATCGAGAACGTTGAACGGATTAGATTCGCTTCTTTCGATTGTACAAATGCCAGGTGGTGTACCGGTAGCAACAGTCGCGATCGGAAAAGCAGGTGCGAAGAATGCTGGCCTATTAGCAGCTCAAATTCTAAGCACGTTCGATGAAGGTGTTGCATCTCGTCTTGAGGACTATCGTTTGAACATGAAAGAATCGGTACTAGAAAGTAGTGAGACACTATGAGCAAAACGATTTTACCAGGAAGTACAATTGGAATTCTAGGTGGCGGCCAGCTTGGAAGAATGATGGCACTGAAAGCGAGAGAGATGGGCTACCGTATTGCGGTTCTTGAACCGAAGAGTGGTTCGCCTTGCGGTCAAGTTGCGGACGTTGAAGTCGTGTCAGGGTATGATGATCTAGACGGTGCGAGAAAACTTGCTGAAGTGAGCGATGTGATTACATATGAATTTGAAAACATTGCCCATGAAACGGCGAAGTGGCTTGAAGAGAATGCGTATATGCCTCAAGGCGGCGAATTGCTTCGAACGACACAGGATCGCTTTGTAGAGAAAACATCGATCCAAAATGCGGGACTTGAGGTTGCTCCTTTTCAGAAAGTGGATTCGAAAGAAGAGCTTGTCCGTGCATGTGAAGAGATCGGTTTTCCAGCTGTCTTAAAAACACGTACTGGTGGTTATGACGGTAAAGGACAATGGGTCATCAAAGAGAGTGCTGATATCGAAGGGATTGCGTTTCCTGACGCAGCCTGTATCGTTGAAAGCTGGGTTCCGTTCCAAAAAGAGCTATCCGTTGTTGTGACGCGTAGCGTAACGGGCGAGATGACTACATTCCCCGTTGGAGAAAATATTCACGTGAACAACATCCTTCATCAAACGATCGTACCTGCTCGGGTCGATGAATCGATTCAGCAAAAAGCGAGCGAAATCGGAAAGAAGCTTGCTGAAGATATTGACCTTATTGGGACGCTTGCGGTCGAGCTTTTCCTTGAAGGAAACGAATTGTATGTGAATGAGCTTGCACCGAGACCTCATAACTCTGGTCATTATACAATGGAAGCCTGTGAAACATCACAGTTTGAGCAACATATCAGAGCGATCTGTGGTTTACCTCTGGGGGCGACGGAGTTATTGAAGCCCGTCGTGATGGGTAACATACTTGGCCAGCATGTTCAGCCTCTTATGGAGAGCATGAGTGAGCTCAAAAGTGCTAAACTTCATTTGTACGGCAAAGATGAAGCGAAACAGAATCGAAAGATGGGTCATATTAATTTTCTAGCTTCAACGACTGAGGAAGCGGAAAAACAAATGGCGCAATGGAAATTATGGCAGTAGGACAATTGACTAGGAGGATTTAACATGATTGAACGTTATACACGCCCTGAGATGGGTGCGATTTGGACAGAGGAAAACAGATACAAAGCGTGGCTTGAAGTAGAGATCTTAGCATGTGAAGCGTGGGCTGAGCTTGGAATCATTCCGAAAGAAGACGTACAGAAAATTAGAGAGAACGCTGACTTCGACGTAGCGCGTATTCATGAGATCGAAGCAGAGACACGTCATGACGTTGTTGCGTTCACACGAGCTGTTTCAGAAACACTTGGTGAAGAGCGCAAGTGGGTTCATTACGGATTAACGTCGACTGACGTTGTTGATACGGCTCTTTCTTATCAGCTGAACCAGGCGAACGATCTATTGATGAACGATATCGAGAAGTTTATCAATGTATTGAAAGAGAAAGCGCAAGAACATAAATACACAGTGATGATGGGAAGAACTCACGGGGTACATGCTGAACCAACAACATTCGGTTTAAAGATGGCGCTGTGGTATGAAGAAATGAAGCGTAACTTGGAGCGTTTCAAACATGCTGCTGATGGCGTTCGCTTCGGTAAGCTTTCAGGGGCTGTTGGAACATATGCGAATATCGATCCGTTCATTGAACAGTATGTATGTGAAAAGTTAGGGCTGCAGCCTGCCCCGATCTCGACTCAAACGCTTCAGCGTGATCGTCACGCACACTATATGTCAGCACTAGCTTTGATCGCAACTTCGATTGAAAAGTTCGCAGTTGAAATCAGAGGCCTTCAAAAAAGCGAAACGCGTGAGGTTGAGGAGTTCTTTGCGAAAGGGCAAAAAGGCTCATCAGCAATGCCGCATAAGCGTAATCCAATCGGATCTGAGAACATGACGGGAATGGCGAGAGTGATCCGTGGCTACATGACAACAGCATATGAGAACGTACCACTCTGGCATGAGCGTGATATTTCACACTCCTCAGCTGAGCGTGTCATTCTTCCTGACGCAACAATTGCTTTGAACTATATGCTTAACCGCTTTTCAGGTATCGTTTCGAAGTTAACCGTGTTCCCTGAGAACATGAAGCGTAATATGACGAGAACATATGGATTGATCTACAGTCAGCGTGTGTTATTGTCTCTTATCGACAAAGGCATGACTCGTGAAGAAGCCTATGACCTTGTTCAGCCGAAAGCGATGGATGCATGGGAGCGCGGCATTCAGTTTAGAGAATTAGTTGAAGCTGATCCAAAGATCACGAACCAGCTGTCTGCTTCAGAGATCGAGGATTGCTTTGATTACAATTACCATCTGAAGCCAGTCGATATGATTTTCGAACGTCTAGGGTTATAAATCACACGTATCGGAGGAGATCACCATGGGGAAACAAGAGTTGTTGTACGAAGGAAAGGCAAAGAAGATTTATGCGACAGAACATCCTGAGGTCGTTCATGTGGAATATAAAGATTCCGCGACGGCTTTTAACGGAGAGAAGAAAGCGACCATTACAGGTAAAGGGCGACTGAACAACGAAATTACGAGCCTGTTGTTTGATTATTTGAAAGAAGCTGGGATCGAAAGTCATTTTATCGAGAAAGTTTCTGAAACGGAGCAGCTTGTAAAGCGTGTGACGATCGTGCCACTCGAAGTGGTCGTCCGAAATGTCGCAGCAGGGAGCTTTTCTAGAAGAACTGGAGTAGACGAAGGAAAGCTGTTGAAGCAGCCGATCGTTGAATTCTATTACAAAAACGATGACCTTGGTGATCCTCTCCTTACGGTTGATCACGTGCTTGAGCTTGAACTTGCCGATGAAGCGACGGTTCAAGACTTGAAAGAACGTGCACTGCATGTGAATGACCGCCTACGAAGCTATTTTCTTGAGCGGGACGTAACGCTTGTTGATTTCAAGCTTGAGTTCGGTGTTACACCGTCTGGTGAATTAATGCTTGCAGATGAAATTTCACCAGATACTTGTAGACTATGGGACCGGAAAACGAATGAAAAGTTAGATAAAGATGTGTTTCGAAGAGATATAGGAAATTTGACCGAAGCTTATGAAAAAATCTTAACTCGTTTAGGGGGATCCGCATCATGTACAAAGTAAAAGTTTATGTAACGTTAAAAGAGAGTGTGCTAGACCCGCAAGGTAGTGCTGTGAAGAATTCACTTCATAGCCTTTCTTATAATGAAGTAGAAGATGTACGTATCGGCAAGTATATGGAGCTTACGTTAAATGAGACGGCGAATGTAGATGAGCGCATTAAAGAAATGTGTGAGAAGCTGCTTGCGAATACGGTGATCGAAGACTACACGTATGAAGTCGAGGAGGTCGTCGGGCAGTGAAATTTGCGGTGATCGTGTTTCCAGGTTCGAATTGCGATGTAGACATGTACCATGCGATTCAAGATGAACTTGGCGAAGAAGCTACTTATGTCCGATACGATGAACAGAGTCTAGCAAACTATGATGCGATCCTTTTACCGGGTGGTTTTTCTTATGGTGACTATTTAAGAAGCGGCTCGATCGCCCGTTTTGCTCCGATCATGAGCGAAGTGGTAAAAGCTGCTGAAGAAGGAAAGCCAGTGCTTGGTGTATGCAACGGATTTCAGATTTTATTAGAAGCAGGTCTTCTTCCTGGAGCGATGAAACGAAACAAGAACTTGAAGTTCATGTGTCGTCCTGTAACGCTTGTTGTTCAGAACAATGCGACGATGTTTACTTCAGCTTATGAAAATAGTGAAGAAATTACGATTCCGATCGCACATGGAGAAGGAAACTACTATTGTGATGATGCGACTTTAGAAGAGTTACAATCATCTGGAAGAATCGTTTTTACCTATAAAGATAATCCAAACGGCTCGATAGATGACATCGCAGGAATCATCAATGAGAAGGGCAATGTCCTCGGGATGATGCCTCACCCTGAGCGTGCGGTCGATCACTTGTTAGGAAGTGCGGATGGCTTGAAGATGTTCAAATCACTACTACGTAACTGGAGGGAATCCCATGTCACACATGCATGAACCAACACCTGAGATGATTAAAGACCAGAAGCTTTATAGCCAGATGGGTTTAACAGATGAAGAGTTCGGCATGGTGGAAGAGATTCTTGGCCGTACCCCTAACTATACGGAAACGGGTTTGTTTTCAGTCATGTGGTCTGAGCACTGTAGCTATAAGAACTCAAAGCCAGTTCTTAAAAAGTTTCCTGTTACTGGTGAGCGCGTACTTCAAGGTCCTGGAGAAGGAGCGGGAATCGTTGATATCGGTGACGAGCAAGCGGTTGTGTTTAAGATCGAAAGTCATAATCATCCATCTGCAATCGAGCCTTATCAAGGAGCGGCAACAGGTGTAGGTGGAATCATCAGAGACGTGTTCTCGATGGGCGCACGCCCCATTGCTTTATTAAACTCGTTACGTTTCGGAGAGTTAAGCAATCCGAAAGTGAAATATTTGTTTGAAGAAGTTGTTGCAGGAATCGCTGGGTACGGAAACTGTATCGGTATTCCTACTGTAGGTGGAGAAGTACAGTTCGATTCTTCTTACGATGGAAACCCTCTTGTGAACGCGATGTGTGTTGGGTTGATCGATCACAAAGACATCCAGAAAGGTGTCGCGTCTGGCGCTGGAAACACTGTGATGTATGTAGGTGCGAGCACAGGACGAGACGGCATCCACGGTGCGACCTTCGCATCGGAAGAATTGACAGATGCTTCTGACGAAAAGCGACCTGCCGTACAAGTAGGTGATCCGTTTATGGAAAAACTTCTTCTTGAAGCATGTCTCGAGCTTGTGAAAAGTGATGCGCTCGTCGGTATTCAGGACATGGGAGCAGCGGGTCTTACGTCTTCTGCTTCAGAAATGGCGAGTAAAGCAGGCATGGGAATCGAGATGAACCTTGATGAAGTCCCGCAGCGTGAAAAAGGCATGACGCCATATGAAATGATGCTATCTGAATCACAGGAGCGTATGCTCGTTGTTGTGAAGAAAGGTAGAGAAGCTGAGATCAAAGAAATTTTTGATCGTTGGGGTCTTTTATCAAAGGAAGTCGGTGTCGTGACAGACGATAAGAAGTTCCGTCTTCTTCATAAAGGCGAAATGGTGGCTGAAGTACCGGTCGATGCTCTTGCAGAAGAAGCACCGGTCTATCATAAACCATCGCGCATTCCTGAGTATTTCATTCGAAACCAGCAGCTTCATAAGCCGATTCCAGCGGTAGAAGATCCGAAAGAAATGCTGTATACGTTGCTAGGTCAGCCTACGATTTCAAGCAAAGAGTGGGTCTTTGATCAGTACGATTATATGGTTCGAACGAATACCGTCGTATCTCCAGGATCGGACGCAGCTGTTGTGCGTGTAAGAGGCACACGAAAAGCGCTAGCGATGACAACCGACTGTAATTCCCGTTACCTGTACCTTGATCCTGAAGTTGGTGGGAAGATTGCTGTTGCTGAAGCAGCACGTAACATCGTTTGTTCAGGTGGTGAGCCGCTTGCGATCACGGATTGCTTAAACTTCGGTAATCCTGAAAAGCCTGAGATCTTCTGGCAGATCGAAAAAGCAACGGACGGTATGAGTGAAGCGTGTCGTATGTTAAATTCGCCCGTTATCGGTGGTAACGTATCCCTTTACAATGAGACGAATGGCGTAGCAGTTTATCCGACACCAGTTGTTGGAATGGTAGGACTAGTTCATGACCTTGATCATGTTACGACTCAACAGTTTAAAGAAGAAGGAAACTTGATCTACTTACTTGGTGAAACAGGCGAGGACTTCGGAGGAAGCGAGCTTCAGAAGGTTGTGGATGGGAAGATCTCGGGGCAAGCGCCTTCGCTAAATCTTGAAGTGGAAAGAGAACTTCAGCAACAGGTTCTTTCAGCCATTCAAGATGGACTTGTTCAATCGGCGCATGATGTTTCTGAGGGTGGCCTGAGTGTTGCACTTAGTGAATCGTTAATCGGTACAGATCTTGGAGCGATCGTTCGAATCGAGGGCGATGTGACGACGTCGCTGTTCAGTGAGTCTCAATCTCGTTTCCTCATCACGATCAAGGGTGAACACCAGCAGGTCTTCGAGCAGAGAACCGGAGCGAAGCTTATCGGTGAAGTAACCGGTACTGGCATCTTGACGATGATGCACGAAGAAGAAAATCATCTATTCGATGCACCGGTCAGTGAGCTCGAAGCGGCCTGGAAAGGAGCAATTCCATGTTTGGTGAAATCAAAGGCTTAAACGAAGAGTGTGGTGTATTTGGTATCTGGGGTCACCCAGATGCCGCTACGCTCACATATTACGGGCTTCATAGTCTTCAGCATCGCGGTCAGGAAGGTACTGGGATCGTCACGACTGATGGCGCAAGACTTAACCTTCATAAAGGGCTTGGGCTCGTGAACGATGTCTATGGAGCGGCCGATTTAAAGGCACTCGATGGCAATGCAGCGATTGGTCATGTTCGATACTCAACGGCAGGAGGAGGAGGCTATGAAAACGTTCAGCCTCTTTTATTTCGCTCACAGAATGGTGGATTGGCGCTCGCGCATAATGGGAACCTTGTGAACGCGAATGCGTTGAAGCATCAGCTCGAAGGTCAAGGGAGTATTTTTCAAACGACTTCAGACACAGAAGTGCTTGCCCATTTGATCAAGAGAAGCGGCTATTTGAACCTTAGAGAAAAGGTGAAGAACGCTCTTACGATGGTAAAAGGCGCGTATGCTTTTCTTTTGATGACAGAAAACGAGATGATGGTCGCTCTTGATCCACATGGACTACGACCACTTTCTTTAGGTCGACTAGGAGAAGGTTATGTAGTTGCATCTGAAACGTGTGCGTTCGATCTCATCGGAGCGGAATATATTCGTGATGTGGAGCCAGGTGAACTTCTTATCATCAATGACGCAGGCATTGAATCGGACCGTTTCTCATCACCGATGTCGCGTGCGATCTGCAGTATGGAGTACATTTATTTCTCAAGACCCGATAGCAATATCGAAAACATCAATGTTCACACGGCTAGAAAGAACCTCGGTAAACAGCTCGCGCAAGAAGCTCCGATCGAAGCAGATATCGTGACGGGTGTTCCGGATTCTAGTATATCTGCTGCGATCGGATATGCAGAGGAATCGGGTATTCCGTATGAGATGGGTCTGATCAAGAATAGATATGTAGGCAGAACGTTTATTCAACCTTCACAGGAGCTAAGAGAACAAGGTGTGAAGATGAAGCTTTCACCTGTTCGAGGCGTTGTTGAAGGAAAGCGGGTCGTTATCGTGGATGATTCGATCGTACGTGGAACGACGAGTAGAAGAATCGTGAAGATGTTAAGAGAAGCAGGTGCAAAAGAGGTTCATGTTCGCATAAGTGCACCTCCGATCGTCAGTCCTTGTTACTATGGGATCGACACGTCCAATTCTGGTGAGTTAATCGCAGCGAAGATGAGCGTTGATGAGATTTGTGAAGAAATCGGTGCAGATACGTTAAGTTTCCTATCAACAGATGGAATGACAGAAGCAATCGGTAGAGACGATGAAAGCAGCTCGTGCGGACAATGTCTAGGCTGTTTTACAGGATCGTACCCGACTGAGATCTATCCTGATACCGTTCATCCATACGAAAAAGTCTAACTGGGGGTTCATTATGGCGGATGCTTATAGAAGTGCTGGAGTAGATATTGAAGCTGGTTATGAAGCAGTTAACCGAATGAAAACGCACGTAAACAAAACCGTTCGACCTGGCGTCATGGGAGGTCTAGGTGGTTTCGGCGGAATGTTTGATCTATCTGAACTTCCTTATGAGAAGCCAGTTCTCATTTCAGGAACCGACGGTGTGGGTACGAAGCTCATGCTTGCGATTCAGATGGATAAGCACGATACAATCGGAATCGATTGTGTCGCTATGTGTGTGAATGACGTAGTCGCTCAAGGTGCTGAACCTCTTTACTTTTTAGATTACATCGCGACAGGTAAACTCAAACCTGAGAGGATTGAAGAAATCGTAAAAGGGGTTGCGGATGGTTGCTCGACTGCTGGGTGTGCCTTGATTGGTGGCGAAACAGCAGAAATGCCTGATATGTATCAGGAAAACGATTATGATCTTGCTGGATTCACGGTTGGGGCTGTCGAAAAGTCTAAGCTGATTCAACCGACTGATGTGATGGAAGGGGACGTTTTAGTTGGCCTTGCATCAAACGGTATTCACAGCAATGGCTTCTCTCTTGTTAGGAAAGTAGTAAAAGAGAACAACATGGATCTTAATCAAACGTTTGATCAACTCGGTACGACGCTTGGAGAAGCCTTGTTAGCTCCTACTCGTATCTACGTAAAGCCGGTCTTGAACGTGCTCGAATCTTATCCTGTTCATGGGGTTGCACACATTACAGGCGGCGGCTTCGAAGAGAATATTCCTCGTATGCTACCTGAAGGCCTCACAGCTCAGATCGATTATGGCTCTTGGCCCGTACCACCGATCTTTGACCTGATCGAAAAGAAGGGGAACTTATCTCGACGAGAGATGTTCACCACGTTCAACATGGGCATCGGAATGGTTCTAAGCGTCCCTGCCTCTGAAGCTGTTAACGTGATCAAACAGCTTGAAAAAGACGGTGAGCAGGCATTTGTGATCGGTCGAGTAACAAAAGGTGATCAAATCAATTTCGGCGGTGGTGATCTATCGTGAAGTTAGCAGTTTTTGCATCTGGGAGTGGATCGAATTTCGAAGCGATCGCATCTGAAATCGAAAAGGGTGCACTCGATGCCAAAATCGCATTAGTGGTCTGTGATCGCCCTGGTGCCAAAGTAGAAGAAAGGGCAGAGCGCTTCGGCATTCCTGTCCTTTCCTTTTATCCTAAATCCTATAACTCAAAAGCAGAGTTTGAAGCCTTCATTCTTCAGCAGCTGAACGACGCAGGCGTAGAATTAATTGTTCTTGCTGGATACATGAGGTTGATCGGGTCAACGCTTCTTCGTGCGTATGAAGGGAGAATCATCAACATCCATCCATCTCTTCTTCCGTCTTTTCCTGGAAAAGATGCGATTGGTCAAGCTCTAAAAGCAAAAGTGAAAGTCAGTGGTGTGACGGTGCATTATGTCGATGAAGGGATGGACACGGGGCCGATCATTGATCAAGAAACGATTCGGATCTCAACAGAAGATTCGAGAGAAGAAGTTGAGAAAAAGATACAGGCTGTTGAACATCAGTTATATCCAGCCGTTATTAGAACGCTTCTTAAAAACAAAACAATTGGTAGCAGGAGGTAAGACGATGACGATCAAACGTGCACTGATCAGCGTATCAGATAAAACAAATATTACCGAGTTTGCGAAGGGATTATCAGAAAAAGGGGTCGAGATCATTTCGACTGGAGGCACAAAACGTGCTCTTGAGGAAGCGGGCATCGATGTTATAGGAATCTCAGATGTTACGGGCTTTCCGGAAATTTTAGACGGACGTGTGAAAACCCTCCATCCGAATGTACATAGTGGTCTTCTAGCTGTTAGAGACAACGACGACCATCAAAAGCAACTAGAGGAGCATAACATCACACCGATCGACTTGGTTGTTGTGAACCTATATCCATTCCAAGAAACCGTCGCAAATCCTGATGTAGCGTACAGTGACGCGATCGAGAATATCGATATCGGCGGACCAACGATGTTAAGGTCAGCTGCTAAGAATCATAAAGACGTGACGGTTGTCGTTCATCCTTCTGACTATGAGCGTGTGCTTCTTCAAGTCCAGGAGAATGGAGATACAACAGACATACTTCGTCAGGAACTCGCAGCAAAAGTATTTCGTCATACCGCTTCCTACGATGCGATTATTTCAGAGTATTTAACAGGAAAATCTGGAGAAGAAGAGCCAGAGTCGCTTACTGTAACGTTTGAGAGAAAGCAAACCCTCAGATACGGAGAAAATCCGCATCAGAAGGCTGTATTTTATAAAAAACCTCTATCAAAAAATGCATCGATCGCATCTGCTAAACAACTGAACGGTAAAGAGCTTTCTTATAACAATATTAACGATGCGAACGCGGCTCTTAATATCGTTAGGGAATTTGAAAAACCTGCCGTTGTTGCGGTTAAACATATGAACCCTTGTGGAGTTGGTACGGGTGAAACGATTGTAGATGCGTATCAAAAGGCATACGAAGCAGACTCTACATCGATCTTCGGCGGTATCGTCGCATTGAATCGTGAAGTTGATGAAGAAACGGCACTGAAGCTGAAGGAGATTTTTCTAGAGATTATTATGGCACCTTCTTTCACTGAAGAAGCACTTGCTGTTTTGACTAAGAAGAAGAATCTTAGACTATTAACATTGGATGTTCAGGCGTCTGGCGGAGTGGAGCATCAGCTTACATCTGTTAACGGCGGGCTGTTGCTGCAGGAACAAGATCAATACGGAATCGATGAAGCAGATCTAACCGTACCAACCGATCGAAAACCTACGGATGAAGAGTGGGATGCGCTGAAGCTTGCATGGAAAGTAGTTAAACACGTGAAATCGAATGCGATCGTACTCACGAACAAAGATCAAACTGTTGGCGTTGGAGCTGGACAGATGAATCGCGTTGGTGCTGCTAAGATCGCGATCGAGCAAGCGGGTGAGAAGGTGAAAGGTTCTGTCATGGGATCAGATGCGTTCTTCCCAATGGATGACACTGTTGAAGCTGCTGGAAAAGCGGGCATCACAGCGATCATCCAGCCTGGAGGATCGATTCGTGATGAAGATTCGATCAAAAAAGCGAATGAATATGGCATCACGATGGTGTTCACAGGCATCCGACACTTTAAACATTAAGAGGGAGGGAATTCGATGAAGGTATTGATAATTGGACGAGGCGGTCGAGAGCATGCGATGGCTTGGAAAGCTGCAGAGAGCGCTTCTGTGGATCAAGTATACGTAGCACCAGGGAACGCAGGTATGGAAGCTGTTAGTCAACTCGTGCCGATCGATGAAGGTGATCACGATGGGCTTATTGCTTTCGCACAAAAAGAAGGCATTACACTCACCTTAGTCGGTCCAGAGCAGCCGTTGTTAGATGGAATTGTAAATCGCTTTGAGGATGCAGGTCTTCGCGTATTTGGTCCTACGAAAGAAGCTGCGTTAATCGAAGGAAGCAAAACGTTCGCGAAAGAATTGATGGCAGCAAACGGTATCCCGACCGCCGATTCACAATCCTTCACGGATTACCAGGAAGCTCGAAAGTATGTTCAAAAGGTCGGTGCACCGATCGTACTGAAAGCGGATGGACTTGCAGCCGGAAAGGGTGTCGTCGTTGCGATGACGTTGGAGGAAGCACTCGATAGTCTTCATAATATGATGGTCAACAATCAGTTTGGAGAAGCTAGTGAACAAGTTGTTGTAGAGGAGTTTCTTGAAGGTGAAGAGTTTTCGCTCATGGCATTGGTGAATGGGGAAGATGTTTATCCTCTCGTTATTTCACAAGATCATAAGCGAGCATTCGATGGAGATAAAGGGCCGAATACGGGTGGAATGGGCGCATACTCACCAGTTCCCCAAATCTCTGAGTCAGTGGTAGAAGAAGCGATTCAATCGATTTTACTTCCAGCTGCAAAAGGGATGAAGAAAGCAGGCAGGACGTTTACTGGCGTTCTGTATGCCGGATTAATCCTGACGAAAAACGGTCCTAAAGTCATTGAGTTCAATGCAAGGTTCGGCGATCCTGAAACACAGGTCGTCCTGCCTCGTCTCACATCAGACTTCATCGAAGCCATTCAAAGCGTGTTAGACGGTAAAGAGCTTGAGCTCAAATGGAGTGAGAAAGCTGTGATTGGAGTTGTCATTGCATCCGGAGGGTACCCTGGTGATTATGAAAAAGGGAAGACCATCACAGGTTTGAACGATGTGACTTCACTTGTGTTTCATGCAGGTACAGATAAGATAGGCGATCAGTTTGTAACGAATGGTGGACGCGTGTTACTGCTATCTGCTTCAGGAGAATCCCTCCAGGAAGCAAGTGCTTCAGTTTACGAAGAACTTCAGATCGTGCAGGTAGAGGATGGGTTTTATAGAACGGATATTGGACATAGAGCTATTTCACACGTTTCTTCTTGATGTAAGCAAACGATATAGCAATAATACTACCGATCAATAATGTGTAGATGACCCAAGTGTCTGTAATGTATTCAAGCACAACGTTACCTCCTTTTGTTATGTTACGAAAACTTCCCTGGAATCAGGGAAGTTTTTTTATAGCCATGGTTAAGAGGGGTTAATAACTTTTTCAAGAGCTGTTTCATCAGGATCACGATTTTCTTCTTGGTTCATCAGGTCGACGATCGGGCAGTATCGCGTATGACCTTCTGCGATCTTCAAAGCTCCTGCAGTTGCAAGCAAAAGCGACGTTGAGACGTTTTCGTTTTTACAAAGTTTTGCGGTAGACCAGGAGAGGAGTGTAAATCCTGCTGTTAAACGAATAAATGCATTCATCATGCTAATGTTCGGTCTCATTTCAAAAAACTCCCTTCAATGGTTTAAATCAGCACTATCAACTTTTCTAAATTATGTTAAAATAGAGAAAACTTATTGAAACGAGGGTTGGACATGCCTAAGCGAAACTATTTATGGACGAAGCAGCAATTGAGACAACAAGTACAGGTTGTGTCCGGTGAACTGCCTCCATCAATCGTCTTAACAAATGCAACGTATTTAAACAACGCATTAAAAAAATGGATCACCTCACATATATGGATCTATAAAGATCGAATTGTATACGTAGGAGATGAATTGCCTGAAAAACATTCAGCAACAGAATGGATCGATTGTGAGGGATCGTATCTTGTACCAGGATACATTGAACCCCATGCCCATCCGTTTCAACTTTATAATCCCCTATCACTTGCGCGCTATGCATCTAACAGGGGAACCACCACCATGATCAATGACAACTTGTTTTTTCTCTTAGGATTGCCACAAAAGAAAGCGCTTACAATGTTAGATGAGTTGGATAAGTTTCCGGTATCGATGTTTTGGTGGGCAAGGTACGATTCTCAAACACAGCTGTTGAATGAAGAAACCATCACGAATAAGAAAGTTAAGGAATGGCTCACCCATCCGCTCGTTATTCAAGGTGGTGAACTTACTGCGTGGCCTGACGTTATAGCAGGAGACGATGAGATACTGGAATGGATGCAAGAGACACATAGGTTGGGTAAACCGGTCGAAGGGCATCTCCCTGGCGCTTCGTTGAAGACATTAACGAAGATGGGACTTTATGGTGTTTCCTGTGATCACGAAGCGATGACAGGTGAAGAGGCTCTCCGTAGACTTGAGATGGGCATGATGACGTCTCTACGGTATTCTTCCATACGTCCTGATTTACCGGTCATACTCGAATCGCTGATTGAAAAAGGGGGCGATTGTTTTGATCGAGTGATGATGAACACCGATGGATCGACGCCTTCTTTCCTTGAGCAAGGGTTCACGGATAAGCTCATATCCATCGCCCTGGAAAAAGGAGTACCGGTAGAAGATGCTTATGCGATGGTGTCATATAATGTCGCAAACCACTACGGTATAACGGATACACATGGTATGATAGCACCTGGAAGGCTTGCGCACCTCAACTTTTTGGAATCAAAGCACAATCCAACACCAGTCTCTGTCCTCGCTCGAGGAGAATGGATTAAGAAGGATGGCGAAGAAGTTTATGACGAGTGGTCATTCGATTGGGAAGACCATGGTCTTGTTCTAAACGAACAGAACTGGGGGTTAGAGGAAGACGATTTAACTTTCTCAGGTCCAGCTGGAATCGAAATGATCAACGCCGTCATCACAAAACCATATAATCTTTCATACGAAACGGCGGTGGATGAACTCCCTACAGATCATGATGAGAGCTTCATGATGCTTCTTAGTAAGGAAGGCAAATGGCGAGTGAATACCGTTGTGAAGGGTTTTGCTAATAAAGTAAAAGGCTTTGCGAGTAGCTTCTCGAATTCTGGTGATTTCATATTGATCGGGAAGAAAAAATCAGACATGGTTGCTGCTTTAGAGCGAGTGCGGTCGATCGGTGGTGGAATCGTCCTCGTTGAAGATGGTGAAGTCGTTGTTGAAATCGAACTGCCTTTGATGGGCAAAATGTCACCGTTACCACTCGAAGACGTGATCGAGCAAGAGAAGAAGATGGTCACAGAATTAAAAGAACGTGGCTATCCATTTGGTGATCCTGTTTATAGTTTGTTGTTCTTTTCTTCCACACATCTTCCGTTCGTAAGGTTGACTCAACAAGGAATTTATGATGTAAAGAGAAAGACGGTACTTTTTCCTGCGATAATGCGGTAAAATATAAAAGGGAAGACTTTATAAGCGAAGGGGGCGTGAAGACGTGGGGAAATTGCGCGTCTCACTGGCAGTTATTTTGTCTGTAGGATTACTCGCTGGCTGTTCACAAAAAGATACCGCTCAGAAATCTGGAGCAGAATCAGCCGGTGTTGAAGAATCGTCTATGAATAAAGAAGTTGATCAAATTCAAGGGGAAAAAGCTCCTCTTACCGGGGTGGCTACTGAAAACAGCGATCAGCGTGTCATCAGTGTCGTTGTGAATAATCACCCGAAAGCAAGGCCGCAGTCTGGACTTCATAAAGCAGATATCGTATACGAAATGCTTGTAGAAGGTAAGATCACAAGATTGTTAGCGATATACCAAAGTGATTATCCAAACATTGTAGGACCAGTTCGGAGTGCGAGAGATTATTTTATTGAGTTAAGCGCAGGGTTTAACGGCATTTTCGTAGCACATGGTTATTCGCCTTCTGCTCAAGCGATTTTGAATTCAGGCGCAGTCGATCACCTGAACGGCATGCAGTATGACGGAACGCTGTTTGAACGAGCTTCATTCAGGAAGGCGCCACACAATTCATATATTACGACTGATAGTATAAAAAAAGGTGCAACTGATAATGGGTATGAACTCATGCAGATTGTTGAACCACTTACATTTGGCGATAAAGAACTAGTTTCAGAAGAAAAGTCATCAGTAGCAATCGGTTACAGCAATACGTATCGCGTAGCGTATCGATACAACGATGGGGTATACAAGAGATTCGTGAACGACGAATTGATGGAAGACCGTGAGACAAAAGATCCCATCGCATTGGAAAATGTACTGATCGTTGAAGCAAATCATCACATCATCGATGATTATGGCAGAAGAGCGATCGATATAGAATCTGGCGGAGAAGCCATTTTATTACAAGAAGGTGTAAAAAAGGAAGTAAAGTGGAAAAATGAAAATGGACGCATTACCGCGGTGAAAGACGGAAGTCCTGTTCCACTTGTTCCAGGAAGAACTTGGGTAAATATCGTACCTGATCTAACTATGATTACGAGTAATCAGTAAGGAGAGTGCTAATCTATGCAAATTGACAAACTACGAGGGAAAACACTCGATCAACTTTTTGAAGCGATTCTTTCATTGAAAGATTTAGAAGAATGCTATCTATTTTTTGATGACCTTGCAACAGTGAACGAAATTCAGTCGTTGGCACAGCGTTTAGAGGTTGCTAGAATGCTTCGTGAGGGCTATACCTATCATAAGATCGAGACAGAAACTGGTGCTAGCACAGCGACAATTTCTCGTGTGAAACGTTGCTTGAACTATGGAAATGATGGTTATCAAATGACGCTCGATCGCGTGCATAACAAAGATTAATTGATATATGAAAGATGGGCCGGTTTACGGCTCATTTTTTTGTTTTTGGGGGAGAGCATGATAAGCGTGTTCATGTGAGAAGGCCCCAGCGCTTTTCGGACCAAAACGGCCACTTCCGCTTTTCGTGTCTAGCTGCGGGGCGCAGGAACTCCAATATTTCACTCTTTCACAGGAACACAAAAAGCGTGTTCAATTTGAAAGGCTCCAGCGCTTGTCGAGCCTAACCGCCCACTTCCGCTTTTCGTATGTCTAGCTGCAGTGGCCAGGTCCTCGATCGCTTCACCTTATCAATTGAACACAAAAAACGTGTTCATTTGATAAGGCTCCAGCGCTTATCGGACCTAAACGGCCACTTCCGCTTTTCGGTGTTCCTCTGATATAATCCAACTTATGAGGAAAAGTAGGAGGAGCGGTTTGATGTTTGATTATAGTAGTTGGAAGCATGTGTTTAAGCTTGATCCTAATAAGGTGATTGAAGATCATGATCTGGAGTTGATTTGTGAGTCGGGTACGGATGCGGTGATTGTTGGCGGGTCTGATGGTGTGACGTTAGACCTTACGCTTGATCTGCTTGCTAGAATTCGTCGGTATGCTGTACCTTGTGCGCTTGAGGTGTCTTCAGTAGAAGCGGTTACGCCGGGATTCGATTTTTATTTCATTCCGACCGTGATGAACACAAAGGACAGTCGATGGGTCACTGGATTGCATCATGAAGCAGTGAAAGAATTTGGTGAGGTCATGAATTGGGATGAAATCGTTATGGAGGGCTATTGCATCCTTAACGGTGATTCGAAGGTGGCTGCATTAACGTCTGCTGAAACGGACCTTGCTGCTGATGATGTTCTGGCATATGCTCGGATGGCAGAGAAGATGTTTAAGCTGCCGATTTTTTACGTGGAGTACAGCGGCACTTACGGTGACGTTGAACTTGTTGAAAGAGTGAGTGATGTGCTAAATGACACACAGCTTTTCTATGGAGGCGGGATCGATTCTCCTGAGAAAGCTAAAGAGATGGCTGCTCATGCTGATACGGTGATTGTTGGGAATAGTATTTATGACGATGTGAAGAAGGCATTGAAAACAGTAGCTGCTGTTAAAGGAAATTGATTCTCTCCTATTGGTCGGGTAAAATAGGAATTAGAACATATGTTTGTAAGGGGTGCGGAACATGCAACGATTAGTTGATAAATTATTAAACGGATTGAATCCTGAACAGCAGGAGGCGGTCAAGCATACGGATGGCCCGCTATTGATCATGGCTGGAGCGGGAAGTGGGAAGACACGGGTTCTTACGCATCGTATTGCGTATCTACTAGTAGAAAAACAAGTTGCGCCTTGGAATATTCTCGCAATTACGTTCACGAACAAAGCTGCAAGAGAAATGAAGGATCGTGTTCATACGATTGCTGGTCCAGTGGCGGAAGATATTTGGATTTCAACATTCCACTCGATGTGCGTACGAATATTGAGAAGAGACGGCGATCGAATTGGAATTAATCGTAACTTCACGATTTTGGATTCTGGTGACCAGCTGACGGTTATAAAGAAAATCCTTAAAGATCAAAATATAGATCCAAAGAAGTTTGATCCTAGAAGTATTCTAGGAAATATCAGTTCAGCGAAGAATGAACTTTTAACACCGGAAGAATATAAGACGAAAGCGAAAGGGCCTTTCGAAGAAATCGCTGCAGATGTGTATGAACAATATCAGAAGCAGCTTCGTAAAAACCAAGCGCTAGATTTTGATGATCTCATTATGCGTACCATCACACTATTTAAGAAAGTACCTGAAGTTCTTCAATACTATCAGCGTAAGTTTCAATATATTCATGTGGATGAGTACCAAGATACGAACAAAGCACAGTATGTACTCGTTAAATTGATGGCAGAGAAATATCAAAACCTTTGTGTTGTAGGAGATTCTGACCAGTCGATCTATCGTTGGCGTGGTGCGGATATCCAGAACATCCTCTCATTTGAAAAAGATTATCCGACCGCTCGCGTGATTCTATTGGAACAAAATTATCGTTCAACGAAGAAGATTCTTCAAGCGGCAAACGTTGTGATCGACAACAATATGAATCGTAAACCTAAGAAGCTATGGACGGATAATCAAGATGGGCCATCGATCACATACTATCAAGGGAACGATGAACATGATGAAAGCAGGTTCGTAACAGGAAAGATTCTTGATATGGTGAAGAGTGGCAAGCGCACAAATTCAGAGATCGCCATTCTTTATCGTACGAACGCCCAGTCGCGTGTTATTGAGGAAATACTCAACAAATCCAATATCACGTACAATATCATCGGGGGAACAAAGTTCTATGATCGTAAAGAGATCAAAGACTTGCTTGCGTACTTACGTTTGATCGCAAACCCAGACGATGATATAAGTTTGCTTCGAATTGTGAACGTACCGAAGCGAGGTGTAGGTGCTTCCACGATGGACAAAGTTGCACGTTACGCGGCTGATCAAGATATCTCTATTTTCACGGCTCTACAAGAAGTAGAACAGATGGGACTAAGCGCTCGTTTTACAAAAGCACTTGGAAGCTTTGGAAGCTTGATCGCAAACTGGACGCAGATGCAAGAGTACCTTGCTGTGTCAGAGTTAGTTGAGGAAGTTCTCGATAAGTCTGGATACCGCGATTCACTTAGAAACGAAAACACGATCGAAGCGCAGTCTCGATTAGAGAATATAAATGAATTCCTTTCTGTTACTCAGGAATTTGAAAAAGCGAGCGAAGATAAAAGCTTGATCGCGTTCTTAACGGATCTAGCTCTCGTAGCGGATATCGATAAGCTCGATGAAGACGAAACGGAACAAAAAGAAGCGGTTACGCTCATGACTCTTCACTCTGCAAAAGGACTTGAATTCCCTGCAGTGTTCCTAATCGGAATGGAAGAAGGGGTTTTCCCTCATAGTCGTTCACTTTTTGAAGAAGAAGAGATGGAAGAGGAACGCCGCCTTGCGTATGTAGGGATAACGAGAGCGGAAGAAGAGCTGTACTTAACGAATGCTCGGATGCGAACGTTATATGGTAAAACAACTACGAATCCAGTTTCTCGTTTTATTGGAGAAATCCCTGAAGAATTGTTGGAAAAAGAGGGACAAGAAAAGCCTACACCGTTCGGATCTAGTACAAACTCCCGTTCAAGTAGACCTGCTGCGCCTAAGAAACCTCGCCGTCCACAGCTTACGTCAAACGGTGGAGAGGCGCTTGCATGGAAAGTGGGTGACCAGGCGAGCCATCGAAAATGGGGTGTTGGAACGGTCGTCAGCGTTAAAGGTGAAGGAGATTCAACCGAGCTTGATATAGCGTTTCCTGCTCCAGTAGGCATCAAGCGACTACTCGCTAAGTTCGCCCCTATCGAGAAAGAATAGCGATCCTGAAAGGTGAGGGTTTCATAGTGGAAAATGAGAATGCCAGTAAGCGTATTGAAGAACTTAGAGAACTACTAAATAAATATAATTATGAGTACCACGTGTTGGATAATCCAACTGTGCCTGACGCTGAGTACGACAGAATGATGGATGAGCTCTTAAAGCTAGAGGAAGAGCACCCTGATCTACGTACTGAAGATTCCCCTACACAGCGAGTCGGGGGTCCTCCATTAGAAGGATTTCAAAAGGTTGAGCACCGAGTCCCGATGCTTAGCCTTGGAAATGCTTTTGGTGAAGAAGACTTACGGGACTTCGACCGACGTGTACGTGACCGTATAGGCGAAAACTTTTCATATGTATGTGAACTGAAAATTGATGGACTTGCTGTGTCGCTAATTTATGAAGATGGTAGGTTTGTTCGTGGTGCAACCCGAGGTGATGGCACGATTGGTGAAGACATCACACAAAACTTGAAGACCATTCCTGCTATACCTCTTCGTCTTAGTGAACAGGTAAGCATGGAAGTACGTGGCGAAGCGTACATGCCGAAGCCTTCTTTCATGAAGCTAAATGAAGAGCGTGAAAAGAATGAACAAGATTTATTCGCTAACCCAAGGAATGCGGCTGCAGGGTCCCTTCGTCAGCTAGACCCGAAGATTGCAGCTAGTCGGAATCTATCGATCTTCGTATATGGAGTAGGCACCGTCGATGGAAAAGAAATCGACTCCCATTCAGATGGACTCGATTATCTTAGTGACCTTGGATTTAAAACGAATCCTGAATGGAAACGTTGTGATACGATCGATGCTGTTATCGATTATATTGAAGGCTGGTCTGAACGAAGACCTGACCTATCCTATGAGATCGATGGGATCGTTGTAAAAGTCGATTCACTCGAACAGCAAGAAGAACTTGGTTTCACCGCTAAAAGTCCTAGATGGGCGATCGCGTATAAGTTTCCTGCAGAAGAAGTTGTCACGAAGTTGCTTGATATCGAGCTTAACGTAGGGAGGACGGGTGTCGTAACGCCAACAGCGCTGCTTGAACCAGTTTTAGTTGCTGGTACGACTGTACAACGTGCTTCTCTTCACAATGAAGATCTCATTAAAGAAAAAGATATTAAAATCGGTGATTATGTTGTTGTGAAAAAAGCCGGCGATATCATTCCAGAGGTCGTCTCAGTGCTTGAAGAGCGTCGAACTGGAGAAGAGCAAGGGTTTGCCATGCCTGAAACGTGTCCAGAGTGTGAGAGTGATCTCGTGCGTCTTGAGGAAGAAGTGGCACTTAGGTGTATTAACCCAAAATGTCCTGCCCAGCTTCGTGAGGGATTGATTCACTTTGTGTCAAGAAACGCAATGAACATTGACGGTCTTGGAGAGCGTGTGATCACGCAACTTTTCAGAGAAGAACTCATTCATGATGTGGCAGATATTTATCAGCTAACGCATGAACAACTGATCGAATTAGAACGAATGGGTGAGAAGTCTGTAGCCAATTTATTAGAAGCCATCGCTGTTTCAAAAGATAATTCGCTTGAGAAGCTATTGTTTGGCCTTGGCATCCGACATGTCGGGTCGAAGGCAGCAAAGACACTTGCACAGCAATTCGGTACGATGGACAGCATGATGGAAGCTACTGTAGAAGACCTTGAAGCGATCAATGAAGTCGGTCAGAAGATGGCAGACTCTGTTGTGAGATATTTTCAGAACGAAGAAGTTCATGAACTTGTGGATGAGCTTAAAGCTGCTGGGGTCAACATGACGTACAAAGGGCCAAAGCCTGTTTCAGTAGAAGACATCGATTCCGTATTCGCCGGAAAAACCATCGTCTTAACAGGTAAGCTCTCGCAAATGAGTCGTGGAGATGCAAAGAAGAAGCTTGAAGAACAAGGAGCAAAGGTAACGGGCAGTGTAAGTAAAAGCACTGATTTACTCATTGCTGGGGAAGATGCTGGTTCCAAGCTTGAAAAAGCTGAATCGTTAAATATAGAAATATGGGATGAAAACAAATTCGTCGAAGAGTTAGCAAAATGAGGAGAGGGAATTAATGCGAAAGATGCGAGCGATCATCGGTAGTATGATGGCTCTTTCGCTGGTTTTATCAGGCTGTGTTCCTAGTTTCATGAAGGACGAGCAGAATGACACAGTGGAAGTGCCTAATTCTAAGGATGAAGAAAGTGAAGAAATGATCGTCAGTGAAGATATTAAAACATCTGAAAAGTATTACCGTTCCGTACTTGAGAAAAAGGGAGATAAGAACTCTTTAGATGCGTCAGAAGTAAGAGGGCTTATTACAGCTGGAGTGGATAACAGACTCGATGTGGATTCTCTTGAGATGGGCCTGATCCGTCTTTCCCAAGAACATTTTGATCCAGAGAAGTACTTTTTTAAAGAAGGTCAGCTATTTGACTCTGAGCAGATTCACAATTGGTTGTATCGAAAAAAGGGAGACAGTGAGGGACTTAACCCTGCTCTAGGAGTAGAGGATGATCCTAGCCAACACGAGAAAGTCATCGAGGCTGAGAAAAACAATCCTAAATTCCTTTCCTTTATTCATGAACAAGACTACTATGTTCAAAACAAAGATGATGAACTCCAACTAGGCGGTATTTCGATTGCCTTATCCTTATATTCTGAGTATCCCTATTCCGTGTTAGATGAAGAAGGGTTGAAATACACTGGCAACGTTAAATTAAATCGTGAAAAAGTTATTCAGCAGGGTAAGGAAGCGATCAAGCCGATCATAAAGAAAATCCGTGAAGAACATGATGTTCCTGTTATGTTTACGCTCTTTATCGAAGAGCCGAGACAATCGGTCGTTCCTGGAAACTTTGTTGCTTCGACAATTGTTGAAGAAGGAAAAGCGAGTGCAGGTTCTTGGAAAGATTTAAACGAGGAATATGTGGCATTTCCATCTGATAAAGCAGAGAATGAGTTTCCAGCTGATGCTGAAAAGTTTGCAGACTTTACTCGTGAAGTTCAGGATTTCTTTCCTAACTTTGTAGGAGTTATCGGTGCTGGCTTTTACAAGCAGGATGAACTTCGACAGTTGAAGGTGGAAATTCCTATTCAGTTTTATAGTAAAGCTGAAGTCATTTCATTTACTCAGTTTGTTACTGGGCTTGTCAAAAAGCGAAACGATACGTTCCAGCAGAATTTACCGGTATCGATTTACATCACGAGTAATGGAAAGCCGGAGAGTATCATCGTAAAAGACCCGAATCAAGAAGAACCGTTCGTTCATATCTACAGCTAATGAAAAAGGCTTCTACGGAATTTCCGTAGAAGCCTTTTCGTGTTATTCGCTCAGTGCTTTCTCTAGTGTTTCAATATTCTTCTTCATGAGAGAAAGGTAAGTTTCTTCATTCTTAATATCATCTTCAGAAAGTACAGATAGGTTATGGATGCGAAGTGTTTCTAGTCCTAGTTCTTTCTGTACCGTTTTTGCAGGCTTAGGGGTAACGTTTTGCTCGAAAATCATATATTGCAAGTTAAACTGTTTCGCGGTCTCAATGATTTCCTCCAACTGCTGTTGAGTAGGTTCCTGTGATGGAGAAAGACCTGTAACGCTCAATTGTTCTAGCCCGTAGCGTTTTTCCCAATACCCATAAGCATCATGGGAAATGAGAAATTCTTTTTTATCGGCATTGCTTACCAGCGTTTTAAACGATTCATCTAACTCAAGTAAGTCATTTTCAAGCTCAGTAAAGTTCGCTTCAAATGCTTCTTCTTGGTCTGGTTTTAACTCGATAAGAGCATCTTTGATGTTTCTAGCTTGCTCTATTGCAAAAATAGGATCGATCCATACATGAGGATCTACATTACCATGGTCATGATCGTGGTGCCCTTCATTTCCTTCATCATGACTATCGTGGTCCTCGTGTTCATCTTCATGGTCGGCATGCTCTTCGTGACCTTCTTCCGTTTCAGCGAGGTCAATACCTTTTGAAGCTTCAAGAGTCGTAACGCCTTCTTTGTCTAAAATATCTTTTGCAGTATCCGCAAAACCTTCTAGACCTGCGCCATTAAAGATAAAGAGGTCAGATTCTGCAAGCTCAGTCATCGTTCTAGTAGTTGGATCGAAACTATGTGCATCGCTCCCTGGAGGGAGGATCGACTCAGCTTCTACTGCATCGCCACCGATTCGCTCAGCGAAGTATTCAGTTGGGTATAACGTTGTATAGATCGTAAGCTTGCCTTCTGATGTAGTCTCGTTATCGTCACCTGAAGCACAGCCAACTAACAGAAACGTAAATAAAGATAGCAGGAACGCTACCGAAACGTATCTTTTCATAATAAACTCCTTTTTACCTTTTACTGTTTACTGTAGTTCATTATATAGGAATTTAGTCCACTTGCAAATAGTAATCTTTTCGATTTACGATTAAATAAATAGGATGAAAATCAGGGGTTTAGTAGAAAGCAATTCAGGATACACCCAATATATAGCAATAAAAAAACATGCGATTCTATCAAAAATTGTGGCAATATTTTCTTTGTTTGAAGAATTGTGTTATCACATGATAGAATGGTAGATGTGAAAACGTTTTAATCGACAAGGAGGCTGGATTTACATGGTAGTACCTTACAAACATGAGCCATTTACAGACTTTACGGTAGATGAGAACCGTAAAGCGTTCGAGGCAGCGCTTAAGCAAGTTGAAGGCGAACTTGGAAAAGATTACGATCTTCTCGTAGACGGTGAGAGAATTAGCACCGAAGACAAGATCGTTTCTATTAACCCTGCGAACAAGGAAGAAGTCGTAGGTAGAGTTTCTAAAGCGAATCAAGATATCGCGGAAAAAGCGATTCAAGCTGCTGACAAAGCTCTTGAAGGCTGGAGAAAATGGTCCGCTCGTGCTCGTGCGGATTTACTATTCCGTGCTGCAGCGATCGTACGCCGTCGTAAGCATGAATTTTCGGCGTATCTAGTAAAAGAAGCAGGTAAGCCATGGAAGGAAGCAGATGCTGATACAGCTGAAGCGATCGACTT
The DNA here is from genome assembly GCF_056158505.1 of Anaerobacillus sp. ABR4_321. Lineage (NCBI taxonomy): Bacteria > Bacillati > Bacillota > Bacilli > Caryophanales > Bacillaceae > Anaerobacillus > Anaerobacillus sp. ABR4_321. Next base: position 352,438 of record NZ_JBSWTK010000001.1, on the reverse strand, counting down.
CATGGAATACTATGCGCGCCAGATGATTGATCTTGGCGAAGGGAAACCAATAAACAGTCGCCCGAATGAACATAACCGCTATGTTTATACTCCGGCTGGTGTGTCTGTCGTTATCCCACCTTGGAACTTTGCGTTTGCGATTATGGCTGGAACAGCAGTAGCTCCACTCGTAACGGGTAACACCGTTCTACTGAAGCCTGCAAGTGCGACACCAGTAATCGCTGCTAAATTCGTAGAAGTGCTTGAAGAAGCAGGACTACCTAAAGGTGTACTTAACTTTGTACCAGGAAGCGGTAAAGAAGTAGGTGACTATCTTGTAGATCACCCTAAGACTGCTTTGATTTCATTTACTGGATCGCTTGAAGTCGGTACACGCATTTATGAGCGTGCTGCAAAGGTTCAGCCTGGTCAAAAGCACTTGAAGAAAGTAATCGCTGAGATGGGTGGTAAGGATACGGTAGTCGTTGACGATACTGCTGATCTTGAACTTGCTGCTGAAGCGATCGTTGTTTCAGCATTTGGATTCTCTGGACAAAAATGTTCAGCTGGTTCCCGTGCCGTTATCCATCAGGATGTATATGACGAAGTACTCGATCGCGTCGTGAAGCTTACAAATGAGCTTTCTGTCGGCGAAACGAAAAAGCCTGATGTGTATATGGGACCAGTGATCGATCAAGGTGCTTATGATAAGATCATGAGCTACATCGAGATCGGTAAAGAAGAAGGCCGTCTCGTTGCTGGTGGTACTGGAGATGACTCGAAAGGGTTCTTCATTCAACCGACAGTATTTGCTGACTTACATCCTGAATCTCGAATGCAACAAGAAGAGATCTTTGGGCCAGTTGTCTGCTTAACGAAAGCAACAGACTTTGATAACGCTCTTGAAATCGCCAATAACACTGAATATGGACTTACGGGTGCTGTTATTACAAACAACCGTGAGCACATCGAACGCGCGAAGGAAGATTTCCATGTAGGTAACCTTTACTTCAACCGAAATTGTACTGGCGCAATCGTTGGATACCATCCATTCGGTGGGTTCAAAATGTCAGGTACTGACTCCAAAGCGGGTGGCCCTGATTACTTGATCCTTCATATGCAGGCGAAAACAATTTCTGAAATGTACTAGAATAAATGAGACTGAATAAGCACTCTCGCAACGTTCGAGAGTGCTTTTCTTTTTTTTTTGTTTTAACGTTTTGCATGTAATGAATTAAAACGGGATATTATAAAAATGCCAAAATACTAAAGAATATTTCAGAATCAAGATTAACATGTCAATTTGGTGGGTAAATGTTACTAGAGTGTGTCTTATCATTACATATTTCTCAATTAATTTTAATTAATTTCATTGAATACTTATTCTAGATCGTTCTATATGGCAGTGTATGGAAGGATATTGGTGAATAATTATTCATAAAAAAGTTTATGATATAAGATTTTAATTGTTCTGAAAAATATTTTATGATATAGTAATCATTGGTTTGTAAAAGGACTTATGGTCTATAATGAAAATTTTAATTCTCAGGAAAATGCATACCTGTGAATAATGACTTAAAGGAGGTGAAAGTGTGGAATACACCTTAACAACAGCAACTTGGTTCTGGCTGCTTATACCGATGCCTTTATTAGTCATACTATCCATAATTACATTTTTTACCGAAAGGAGAGAATAGTACTAGATGAGTATTGAAACGCCTACGTTAGTCACGTTTATAGTATATCTTGTCGGAATGCTTGCGATCGGTCTAATATCTTACCGACTAACAAGCAACTTATCAGATTATGTTCTTGGAGGAAGAAGATTAGGTGGATCTGTTGCAGCACTTAGTGCGGGTGCATCAGATATGAGTAGTTGGCTCTTACTCGGACTGCCTGGTGCAATGTACGCAGGTGGTATGAGCCAGATTTGGATCGGGATTGGGCTCGCGGTCGGAGCTTACCTGAACTGGCAATTCGTTGCAACACGTCTTCGTCGTTACACTGAGGTAGCAAATGATTCCATTACGGTTCCAGATTATCTTGAAAATCGTTTCCGTGATAAATCAAAAGCTCTTCGTGTTATCTCAGCAATTGTCATTCTTGTATTCTTTACATTCTATACGTCTTCAGGTCTAGTTGGGGGCGCAATCCTGTTTGAAAGCTCGTTTGGCATGAGCTACGAAAGTGCTTTGTGGATCGGTGCAATCGTAATTATTTCTTATACGTTCCTCGGCGGTTTCTTAGCAGTTAGCTGGACGGACTTCTTCCAAGGAATCTTGATGTTCCTAGCTCTAGTTGTCGTACCAATCGTTGCGATCTTTGAAATGGGCGGTTGGGGCGAAACAGTGAATCAAGTTGGTGAGATCGATACAACTTACCTTGATATCTTCACTGGCATGAGCTTCATGGGTATCATTTCCCTTCTTGCTTGGGGACTTGGATACTTTGGACAACCTCATATCATCACACGTTTTATGGCAGTTAAATCATCAAAAGAAATTCCAAAAGCGCGCCTTGTTGGTATGACTTGGATGGTTGTTTCTCTATTCGGTGCGATCTTCACAGGTTTCATCGGTATCGCATTCTTCTCAGGCGGCCTTGAGAACTCTGAGACAGTATTTATCGAATTCACTCAAATCCTATTTAACCCTTGGGTATCAGGATTCTTGCTTGCAGCAATCCTATCTGCAATCATGAGTACGATTGACTCTCAGCTTCTTGTATCTTCAAGTGCTGTTGCAGAGGACTTCTATAAAGCGATTCTACGTAAGAATGCAAGCCAGACTGAGCTTGTATGGGTAGGTCGTATCGCTGTACTTGGAATCGCATTGCTAGCAATCCTATTAGCTTATAACCCAGAAAGTTCTGTGCTTGGTCTTGTAAGTTACGCTTGGGCAGGATTTGGTGCTGCATTCGGACCAGTAATCATTCTAAGCTTGTTCTGGAAACGCATGACTCGTAATGGTGCACTTGCAGGTATCCTTGTAGGTGCTGCGACAGTAATCATTTGGAAGCAGCTTTCAGGTGGTCTGTTCGACCTTTACGAAATCGTACCAGGATTCATTCTTTGCTGGATCGCTGTATTGGTATTCAGCTATGTTGGTAAAGAACCTGGAGAAGAAATTGAAGCAGAATTTGATGAAGCGAAATCTTCTCAAGTTTAATTGTTACACTAAGACTCACTCCAATTGGAGTGGGTCTTTTTTTTGTTCTTATACAAGTACTTCGAACGGTGAGGGCAATATAAGGTGTGTTAAACAAACGTTTGATTGAAAATCTGCTTAATATTGACAAAACGGCATTCTGTTGCTTAATGAAGTCTGTTTTTGGTATCATCTATATATTGCAGGTTGTTCGAATTTTACGGAGGTGAAAGAGATGTCCAGAATTACAAATGAACAGGTTAAGCATGTTGCGAACCTGGCGAGACTTGAAATGGATGAATCAGAAGTCGAAAAGTTTACAACTCAGCTCGATGACATCATTTCGATGGCAGAGCAGCTGAATGAACTAGATACAGAAAATGTTGAACCAACTACTCACGTTCTTGATCTGAAGAATGTTCTTCGTGAAGACAAGGTACAGCCGTGGCTTTCACGTGAAGATGCACTTAAAAATGCACCAGATCAAGAAAACGGACAAGTGAAGGTTCCATCAATTTTAGAGTAAGGGAGGTACGAGATACCGATGTTTGATAAAAGCATAAGCGAGCTCCATAGCTTGCTACACAAGAAAGAACTATCAGTTAGTGAACTTGTTCAAAGTTCATTTGATCGTATTAACTCGGTTGAAAACAAAGTAAAAGCATTCATGACCTTGAACGAAGAAGGGGCTATGCAAGCTGCAAAATCCCTTGATGATAAGCTTGGAACGGAAGATGCAAGGGGTCTACTTTTCGGACTGCCGATCGGGGTTAAGGATAACATCGTCACGAAAGGTCTTCGTACAACAGCTGCGAGTCAGCTATTAGGAAATTTTGAACCATTACATAACGCAACAGTAGTTGAGCGTTTGCAAGCAGCTGAAACAGTTACAGTTGGGAAATTAAATATGGATGAGTTCGCGATGGGTTCTTCAAACGAGAATTCAGGTTTCTATGCGACCCGTAACCCATGGAATACAGACTATGTACCTGGTGGCTCAAGCGGTGGCTCTGCTGCATCTGTAGCAGCTGGAGAAGTATTCTTCTCACTTGGTTCTGACACCGGTGGATCGATTCGTCAGCCGGCAGCATTTTGCGGTGTAGTTGGGTTGAAACCAACATATGGTCGTGTTTCTCGTTTCGGATTGATCGCATTCGCATCATCTCTCGACCAAATTGGTCCGATCACAAATACTGTAGAAGACAACGCATATCTTCTTCAGACGCTTGCTGGGCACGACAAGATGGACTCTACTTCAGCGAACGTTGATGTTCCTGATTATCTTACAAGTCTTACTGGAGACGTGAAGGGTCTGCGCATTGCGGTTCCAAAGGAATACCTTGCTGAAGGTGTAGATGAAGATGTGAAGAACAAAGTTCTTGCAGCATTGAAGAAGCTTGAAGAACTTGGTGCGACATGGGAAGAAGTTTCCTTACCGCATTCAAAGTATGCCGTTGCAACGTACTATCTACTTTCTTCTTCTGAAGCATCAGCAAACCTAGCTCGTTTTGATGGTGTAAGATATGGCGTACGTGCTGAAGCAGATAACCTTCTTGATGTGTACAAGAAAACAAGAAGTGAAGGCTTCGGTGAGGAAGTGAAGCGTCGTATCATGCTTGGAACGTTTGCACTAAGTTCAGGTTATTATGATGCTTACTATAAAAAAGCGCAAAAGGTTCGTACGCTGATCAAGAACGACTTTGAAAAAGTGTTTGAGGACTACGATGTCATTATTGGACCTACAACACCGACACCTGCATTTAAAGTGGGCGAGAAGATCGATAACCCACTAACGATGTATGCGAACGACATTCTGACGATTCCGGTTAACTTAGCTGGCGTACCTGCTATCTCTGTACCTTGTGGATTGTCTAATGGCCTACCTGTCGGATTACAAATAATCGGAAAGCATTTTGATGAGAAAACTGTTTATCGTGTAGCTCATGCTTACGAACAAGTAACTGATCATCATAAAGCTAAACCAGAGCTGTAAGGGGTGACGACTGAAAATGAATTTTGAAACAATCATCGGTCTTGAAGTTCACTCGGAACTAAAGACAAACACGAAGATTTTCTGTAACTGTTCAACGAATTTCGGTGCGCCTCCTAACACGAACGTGTGCCCGATTTGTCTAGGACACCCTGGTGTTCTGCCTGTCATGAACGAACAGGCTGTTGATTTCGCAATGCGTGCTGCTATGGCACTAAACTGTGAGATTGCAGAAGACACGAAATTTGACCGTAAAAACTACTTTTACCCTGATAACCCGAAAGCGTATCAGATCTCTCAATATGATAAGCCGATCGGTGAAAATGGCTGGATCGATATTGAAGTGGACGGGAAGACAAAGCGAATTGGGATTACGCGTCTACACCTAGAGGAGGATGCAGGTAAACTGACTCACGTTGATGGGGAAAATCATTCTCTCGTTGACTTTAACCGTCAAGGTACACCTCTTGTTGAGATCGTATCTGAGCCAGATATCCGTACACCTGAAGAAGCGTATGCTTATCTCGAGAAGTTGAAGTCTATTCTTCAATACACAGAAGTATCTGATTGTAAGATGGAAGAAGGCTCACTTCGTTGTGATGCAAACTTGTCACTTCGTCCATACGGACAAGAAGAGTTTGGAACGAAGACAGAGCTTAAGAACTTGAACTCATTCGCTAACGTTCAAAAAGGTCTTCAGTACGAAGAAGTACGTCAGGAGAAAGAACTACTTGCAGGAAACGTAATCGGACAAGAAACACGCCGTTACGATGAAGCAGGTAAGAAAACAATCTTGATGCGTGTGAAGGAAGGGTCTGACGACTATCGTTATTTCCCTGAACCAGACCTTGTTCGTCTTTCAATCGACAAAGGGTGGATGGACCGCGTTCGTGCGGATATTCCTGAACTACCGGATGCACGCCGTGAACGCTATGTGAACAAGTACGATCTTCCTGAGTACGATGCCAAAGTTCTTACTCAGTCTAAGAAGATGTCCGATTTCTTTGAAGTCGCAATCGAACAAGGCGCAGATCCAAAACAAGCTTCTAACTGGTTGATGGGTGAAGTGTCTGCCTACTTGAACGCGAACTATAAAGAAATTGACGAAGTGGCTCTTACACCTGAAGGCCTTGGCACACTGATTGCATTGATCGAAAAAGGTACCATTTCATCTAAGATCGCGAAGAAAGTCTTCAAAGATCTTATTGAAAAAGGTGGCGATCCTGAACAGATCGTTAAAGACAAAGGCCTCGTTCAGATTTCTGACGAAGGCGAGCTACGCGGAATCGTTACTGGTATTCTTGATGAGAACGAGCAATCGATCGAAGACTACAAGAATGGTAAAGACCGTGCGCTTGGTTTCCTAGTTGGACAAGTGATGAAAGCAACAAAAGGTAAAGCGAATCCTCCAATGGTTAACAAGCTGATCGTTGAGGAAATGGATAAGCGATAGATTGATTTCGAAAGCCCTCCTTGATTGGAGGGCTTTTTTTATTTGAATGGCTCCAGCGCTTGTCGGACCTAAACGGCTACTTCCGCTTTTCATTGTCCAGCTGCAGTAGCCAGGTCCTCGATCGCTTCACCTTTCAATCCGAACACAAAAAGCGTGTTCAAATTGAAAGGCTCCAGCGCTTGTCGGACCTAAACGGCTACTTCCGCTTTTCACATGTCCAGCTGCGGTGGCCAAACCCTCCGGTCGTTTCGCCCCTTCGGTTGAGACAGAAAGCGTCTCATCCTCACGGGCTCCAACGTCCTGCGGATTTAAACGGGCCACCTCCGCTTTTCGATGTCTAGCTGTGATGGGCAGACCCTCGATCGCTTCGCTCTTTCCCAAGAACACAAAAAGCGTGTTCATGGGAAAGCGCTCCAGCGCTTGTCGGGTCTAATCGCCCATCTCCGCTTTTCATTGTCCAGCTGCAGTAGCCAGGTCCTCGACCGCTTCACCTTTCAATCCGAACACAAAAAGCGTGTTCAAATTGAAAGGCTCCAGCGCTTGTCGGACCTAAACGGCTACTTCCGCTTTTCACATGTCCAGCTGCGGTGGGCAGAAACTGCGATATTTCACTCTTTCACCTGAACACAAAAATCGTGTTCAAGTTCAAGAGTTCCAATATCTCCGTTTCTAATCGCCCACCTCCGCTTTTCATTGCTTTTTCCACCTTAAACGAATATAATCATATCTGAGGTTAATCGGGTTGAGACGGTCACGGTGATGTGGGCGTTTTTTGTTTGTTAAACATTTTTTATTAGTCTTTTCGTTCGAATTTGTCGAGCGGTTAAGGCTTTTCAAATAAGATAAAAGAGACTACTATTGGGTTATAATGGTAGCATAGAATAGAGATATAGAAGATAGGATGATGAAGGATGAAACGTGCTAGACTGATCTATAATCCCACGTCCGGAAGAGAACAGGTGAAGCGTTCGTTACCATATATACTAGAACGTCTTGAAATAAACGGATATGAAACATCTGCACATGCGACGACTTGTGAGGGGGACGCGACGAAAGCGGCTCGTATCGCAGTTGAAAGAAAGTTTGACCTTGTCATCGCAGCTGGTGGAGATGGAACGATTTATGAAGTGATCAATGGCATTGCTGAGCAGCCGTACAGGCCGAAACTCGGTATTATTCCTGTTGGGACAACGAATGACTTTGCTCGTGCGATTGGAGTACCTAGGACGGTTGAAGGTGCGATGGATGTGCTATGCGAAGGTCTTGAAATGCCGATCGATATCGGTCGCGTAAACGATCATTATTTCATTAATATTGCCGGTGGTGGACGTCTAACGGAATTAACATATGAAGTGCCTAGTAAGCTGAAAACGATGCTAGGTCAGCTTGCTTATTATATGAAGGGTATCGAGATGCTTCCATCGATCCGTCCGACAAAGACTAGAATAGAATATGACGGAAAACTATTCGAAGATGAAATCATGCTATTCCTCGTATCGAACTCGAACTCGATCGGCGGTTTTGAGAAGTTAGCGCCGCATGCGTCTCTCAATGACGGCCTATTCGATCTAATGATTTTAAAGAAAACCAATATCGCAGAGTTTATTAGAATCGCGAGCAGTGCACTACGAGGGGATCATATCAATGATCCAAACGTCGTTTATAAAAAAGCGAGCCGTATTAAAGTAGAAGCCGTTGATAAAATGCAGCTTAATCTTGATGGTGAGTATGGTGGGCCTCTACCTGCAGAGTTTACAAATCTCTATCGCCATATCACGATGATCGTCCCATCAAAAACGAATAAGAAACATTCGACAGATGAAGAAGCGATGAGAAACACCTTACCTGAGGAGGAGAAGTCAGAGAGTTGATCTCTGGCTTTTTTACTTGGTGCAAAACTACCCAATTTCTATATCGATTCACACTGTGGTACAATTTTTGTACATGACATTGAACGGAAAAGGACTGAAAATATGAGTATCCAGGAAACACCCGTAACAAAAAACGACATAGTCGAAGTTGAGTTTAAGGATCTTTCCCATGATGGCGCTGGTGTTGCTAAAGTAGAAGGCTATACGCTCTTTGTTCCTTATGGCATCCCAGGAGAAAAAGCTAGAGTGAAAGTAGTCAAAACGAAGAAAGGCTACGGATTCGGTAAGATTCTCGATGTAATAGAAGAAAGTGAAGAACGAAACACGCCGCCGTGTCCGATTTTTTATAAGTGTGGAGGATGTCAAACTCAGCATATCACGTATGATAGTCAATTGAAGTTTAAACTTAAACAAGTAAAGGACGTCATGGAGCGTATCGGAAAAATCGACGTTCCTATTCATGATGTACTCGGAATGGAGGATCCGTGGCGTTACCGAAACAAAGCGCAAGTCCCTGTTGGGGAAGAAGATGGCAAGATCGTTGCCGGTTTCTATCAGCAGCGCAGCCACAAAATCATCGACATGGATCAGTGTCTGATTCAAGAGCAAGAAAATGATCATGTACTAAAAGTGGTCAAGGGAATTGCTGAAAAATATGGCATACGGGCATACGATGAGCGCACGCACCGTGGGACATTACGACACGTTGTTGCAAAGTATGGTAAACAAACGAAGGACGTCATGGTTGTTCTCGTTACAAAGCAAAAAGATTTACCAAACCGCAAGAACATCATTCGTGATATTACGAAACAAGTCCCTGGCGTGAAATCAATCGTTCAAAATATTAATCCAAAGCGTACAAACGTCGTCTTTGGTGACGAAACACGGGTTCTTTGGGGAACTGATTACATTTACGATACGATCGGTGATATTAAGTTTGCGATTTCCGCGCGCTCGTTTTATCAGGTGAATCCTGACCAAACGAAGGTACTTTATGATCAAGCGTTGCAGTATGCAGGGTTAACTGGAGAAGAAACGGTCATCGATGCGTATTGTGGCATCGGAACGATCTCCCTATTCTTAGCTCAAAAAGCAAAAAAAGTGTACGGGGTAGAGATCGTGCCTGAAGCGATTGAAGATGCGAAGCGAAACGCCGAACTGAACGGCATTACGAACGCAGAATTTGAAGTAGGCGAAGCTGAAACCATCTTACCGATGTGGAAAAAGCAGGGCATTGAACCGGATGTTTTCGTCGTGGATCCACCTCGTAAAGGCTGCGATGAGTCTCTTTTAGAGACTATTCTTGAAATGAAGCCAAAGAAAGTCGTTTACGTTTCGTGTAACCCTGCTACGTTAGCAAGAGACCTTAGAATTCTTGAAGATGGCGGGTATGAGACGAAGGAAGTTCAGCCTGTCGATATGTTTCCGCATACGACGCACGTGGAGTGTGTAGCTTCCTTAGAATTAAAATAGACTTCTATAATGTGAAAGAGCATCTGTATGACAGGTGCTCTTTTATGTTTATCACATTTCTATGTAACACTTCGACTCAATCTATTCCTGAAATACTCATACCCATACATAGCTGCAACCAAGATCGCTCCTCCCAAACAATATCCACCAATTACATCAGTAAAATAATGCTCTTCTGTAACGAGACGACTTAATCCGATGACGACGACTAAAATGAGTGCGACGATCAAACTGATTTTCTTGAATGTTGAACGCGTCACATACTGAAAAAGGAAGTAGACGATTAATCCGTACAAGATGACGCCCATCGTTACGTGTCCGCTCGGAAAGCTATATCCTTCCGCAACGGCACCTTCCACTGAGGGGCGATCTCTTTGAATAAGGACCTTAACGTACTTATAAGAATAGTTACCGATGACCACAGCAAAGGTTACTGTGATCAAGCCTAGGATGTTCTTTTTAAACGCTAACACGATTACAAATAAAACTAATAGTGTCACGATAAAAGGTTTAGAGGCGATGTGAGAGACAGCTTCTAAGATTTCAACGGTAGTACTTGGTGATTTTGCGAAAATGTTAGCAATACCTTCATCGATTGCAGGAGTGCGATTGTTTGAGACGATGAATGCTAGAATGATTCCGATGCTGATCAAGCTGATGAATAGGACCGGATATAGAAGTTTTCTTTTCATGTGTTCCTCCTGGATGATGTAGCACTTTTAACAGTTAATCAAACGTTTGTTTGAAAAGGAAGTAGCGTGCTGCTTCCTTTTCAAAACGTGATTGGTTTGAAGTTAGGGAACGGTTGATTCGCTTCCTCAAGTGAAGAGAGGGTGGTCATTTCTGCGACAGCCATAAATTTTTCCCATACTTCCATCACGACATCTGATTGATGAGCCTCATCTTTAGCAGCGATGGATTTCCATTGGAATATTTCTAAAATGGTTCCATCGTTTGCTTGTAAGTGAAGAGGTGTTTGTTCTGTAATGAGACCTTCTCTTCGTAATGTTGGTAAGTGATCTTTCACTACCTTTTGTAGATCCTCTTCCTTACCCGGATGAGGGCGATAGAGTGCAATAGAAACTGTTGGTTCAGACATTCTTTAGCCTCCCTTAATCGTTGTATACAATAGCTCTACTTCTTCCATTACCATTTCCCATGCAAGGGACGTTGTATCTGTCAGCATGAAATGTTCTGCTTGAGGTAGTTCTACCAATTTCACGAAGTCTCCTGCTTCCTGAGCTTCTCTATGATACTGACTGCTGATGCCGATTGGCACATGAATATCTAGTGAGCCGTGGATGAGAACTTGATGAATATCCAAAGGAAGCAGTTCGATAGGAGACGCATCTTTGTATCGTTCAGGGAATTCCTTCGGAGATCCTCCTATTAAGTCAGCTGTAGGATTGTTCGGCTCGAGTGATAACGTTTCATCGCGGTATTCATGAACTTCGTGCATCAGTTCGAGGTCGGTCACACCTGCAAGACTGATGACGCCGGCGATTGGTAAGGGCTTGTCCGTATGTAGCGGGCTTTCGCTTCTGATCTTATGCCTAGCAGCTAACCAGGTCGCAAGGTGACCTCCCGCAGAATGACCAATCGTGATAACATTGCTTAGATCCAGCGCATGTTTTTCCTTAAGGGCATAGAGGTGGTCAGCTGCTTTCGCGACATCTGTTAACGTATCTGGCCATGCTTCACCACGTTCTGATACTCTGCGGTATTCAATGTTCCAAGTTGCGATTCCTTTTTCGGTCAACGCTTCAGCAACGCCAGTCATTAAATCGAGCTTGAATGGCTCTCGCCAAAAACCACCGTGAATAACGATCGCAACCGGGTGAGGGCCATCGCATTCAGGTATGCGTAGTTCTCCAAACTGGTTTTCATCGTTTCCATAAAATAATTTCTCCATCATGTCACCTCGTTATGTTTGTACTCCTATTATTATCTCATATCGGGGCCAATCGGTTCACGATAAAACTCCCCAACCGTATCACGATTGAGGAGCTCTGATTTAAGGTTATAAAATATAGATGAGGCTATTTACACTTAATAGTAATACTGATGAAGTTATTTATAATCATAAATGAACCCGTGTTGCCTCCGCCTGAGCCAGAGACTGTTTTACTAGCAGAGATCGGGGAAATGGTATGAGCGCATTGGACAACGGTACCACTGTTGTTCTCAATGATAACTGGTCCTTTAATTATACAAGGCATGGTCTCACTCTCCTGGTTTATCTATAATAGTATATGGACAAACCGTGAGAGTGCTTGGACAAGAGACCTATTGTAATCGCCTAAATTAAGCGAAATCCTACATACAGGAAGGAAAGCGTTTATGTCATATAACTTTAACCCGTTTCCACTATTACATACCGACCGTCTATGTCTTAGAAAGTTATCGATGAACGATGTCGATGGGATTTATGAGTACCATCGCACGAAACAACATTTTCCATACGTGGACATACCTGAACACCAAAGCGTTGAAGACAGCCGTCACTATATCAACAAGATGAACAAAGGTGTTGATGAGAATAAATGGGTGATTTGGGCACTAACAGAAGCTTCTACGAATAACATCATCGGAACGATTTCCATATGGAACCTTTCAGAAGATGAACGAAAGGGAGAGCTAGGCTATGGATTACATCCAGGTCATACTGGAAAAGGATTTATGGCAGAAGCTCTTGAAGAAGTGCTTCACTATGGATTTCGTACGATGGGGCTCGAAACAATCGAGGCGTATACGAATAAAGATCATCAGCGTTCGATCTCATTATTAGAAAAGAGTGGGTTTACGAAGATAAAGACAATCTCTGAAAAAGGGCCGAGTGGTGAGTATCTGCAGCTTGCGGTGTTTAAGAAAACTTCTGGTAACGGTTAAAACGCTCAATCGCTGAGCGTTTTTTTCTGTCACTCTACCAATAATGAAACGGATTAAAAGAGATATCCTCGATGGTTGTAAAAGGAATTGAGATCAAGGCAGCTCCAAGAAAGAAGTAGCTCGTATCTTCTTCTTCCTTTTGCTTACTACCAAGAGGGCGTAGATAAACGTGTGTTTCATCTACTTGGTCAATATAGCCATGATAAACATAATCATCGTAACAGAGGATCTTTACACATTTTCCAATGTTGTTTGTGAACACATCATGATAGGACATGCTTCTCCTCATTTCTAATAGAGGTTGAAAAGCAGGGAGAGCACTACTTCCCACTGTACGATTAGAATATGAAAGGAATAGGTAAAGCGTTCAATCTGGTGTGAAAGGTATCAATTTTTAAACGAAAAAGAGCCAGGCAAATGCCTGAGCTCCTTTCACTAAAGTATTCCGATTAAAGCTAATCCGAACAAAAAGATACTAGCGAGAACAATTTTTCCTGCGAGAGGAAGGGTCTCCTTGCCGTTCGTATTGATTCGTTCTTCCTCTTCATTAACTGTTTCTCTATATTTAGGATTGCAGCATCCCATTAAGCAACACTGTCCCATCCTGTGATGTCTTCTTCTAATGGAATGTTTGCTGCACGTTGTTTACGAGCGGCGAAGAAGAAGCTGATGATTACACCGATCGTGATGATCGTTGCACCGATATAGGCAATGTTAATCGGTAGACTAAAGCCAATCGGGGCATACAAAATATACGTTGTCGTTGCCATCGTGATAAATACTGCCGGAATCATCGCGATCCAGTAGTTTTTCTTAGCGATGAAGAGGTACATTGCCCCTACCCATAATGCGATCATAGCTGTGGATTGGTTTGCCCATGAGAAATAGCGCCAGAGCAACGTGAAATCGATTCTAGTTAAAGCAAATGCGACAGCGAATAGTGGTAGTGCGATCCATAGGCGGTTCGTAATCTTTTTCTGAGAATACTTGAAGTAGTCTGCGATAATCATACGAGCGCTTCGGAATGCTGTATCACCAGAGGTAATCGGTAGCACGATTACACCGAGTACTGCCAGTGTTCCACCGATCGCGCCAAGCATAAGTGTTGAAGCTTCACTTACGATAGCAGCTGGTCCACCGCTTGCAAGTAGTTCGTTCAATCCAACTGGTCCATTAAATAGACTCATAGCAGCAGCTGCCCAAATCATCGCGATGATTCCTTCTGCGATCATCATCCCGTAGAAGATTCGACGTCCTTGCTTTTCGTTTTGAGTTGTTCTTGAAATGATCGGAGTCTGCGTCGCATGGAAACCTGATAGAGCACCACAAGAAATCGTTAAGAATAGTAGTGGGAAGATCGGTGCGCTGTCAGGGTGTAAGTTTGTAAGACTGATTTCTGGAATTGGAGCGCCAGTAAAGACTAGACCTGCGCCAACTCCTAGGGCACTGATCAATAGTAGTGCACCAAAGATAGGGTAAAAGCGCCCGATGACTTTATCGATCGGCAATAGAGTCGCGATAATATAATAGATGAAGATTGCTCCAAGGATGAGTCCCATCGTGACCCAGCCGTTCATCATGTTGTTTAGTAGTCCTGCTGGTGCGGTAACGAATACTGTACCCGTGAGTAAGAGAAGGAGTACAGCAAATGCGTTCACGACATGTTTCATGACTTTTCCTAGAAACTTCCCTGCGAGCTCTGGTAAGTGAGCTCCGCGATTTCGTATCGAAATCATCCCGGTTAAATAGTCATGTACGGCCCCAGCAAAAATACACCCGAACACAATCCATAGAAATGCCACTGGACCATAAAGAGCGCCTAGAATCGGTCCGAAAATTGGACCTACTCCTGCAATGTTCAAGAGCTGGATGAGTGAGTTTTTAGGTGTGTTCATCGGAAGGTAATCGACACCGTCTTGATGAGTATATGCCGGTGTGTGTCGCGTGCTGTTCACACCGAACGTTTTTTCAACGAATTTACCGTAAGTAAAGTAGCCTATTACGAGAAGTACGATTCCTACTAAAAATGTAATCATGATAACTCCTACCTTTCCGTTCTTTGTATGCGTTTACATAAATTATAGGAAAGATAGGACGAAAGTGGGGAAGATTTGAACAAGATGTAGAAAAAAGCGGGTAAGATGTATGTGAAAGCGTTTAACATGCAATCTATAATTCAAGACGTGACCGAAGAGACTTCACATAATTACGACTGACAGCAAGCTTTTCTGCTATACCTTCTAATTCGAGTTGGTAAGCGCCGTTAAACCATGGTGTCAGCCTTGTAACATACATCAGATTAACGATATAGCTTTTGTGAATGCGAAAGAATGGGTGTGTAGATAATCGGTTTTCTAATTCTTTCAGTGTCATTTTGACTTCGAAGGCATTGTTCTTAAGATAAATTCGGGACACGCGGTCGTCCCGGCAAATGTATAGGATATCGGTCGGATCGATGTAATGGATGTCGCCATCAGTTTCGATGGATAATTTCCCTTTTTTCATTTGTGGTGAAGTCACTTCAGTGTTGGAAGTTACCAGTTTTTCAAGACGCTTGATCGTTTGTTCGAGCTGTTCTTCATCGTAGGGCTTCAACAAATAGTCGACGGCCTCATAACGAAACGCTTCAGCTGCAAATTCAGGATAAGCAGTCGCGAATACGATGAAAGGAGGATTCTTAAGCTCAAGTAGTGCTTTAGCGGCGTCCATTCCATTCATCGCTGGCATTTCTACATCTAGAAACACAACATCAGGCTGAAGCTGGATCGCTTTTACGACAGCTTCTTGCCCTGAGTCTGCTTCGCCAGTAATTTCGATCGAATTAAATTCACCAAGAAGGTGAACGAGTTCCTCGCGGCTATATCGCTCGTCATCGACAACTAAGGTTTTAATTACGTTCATTCGTTACTCCTCCATAGATGGGATCAAAAAACGGACGATTGTTCCGTTGTCTTGTTCACTAGAAATCTGAAGGCTGGCTCGTTCTCCGTAGAGCATGGTAAGACGGCGGTTCACATTATAAAGACCGAGTCCAGTTCCACTCTCTGAGTCCAATGGAGCCTTACCGATTTCTTTTATTCTGTGCTGCGGAATTCCAGCTCCGTTATCTTTCACGCTAACAAGGGTTTCGTTCTGTTGGCAGATGATGCTGATTTCAACGATGCAGTTCGTGTTTTTGTTTTTAATTCCGTGCTTAATTGCATTTTCAACAATAGGCTGCAGCGTTAGCGGTGGAAGTTTCCGATACAGCGTTTGTTCGTCTATCTCATAGTTTACACGAAGTCTGTCTACGAAACGTGCTTCTTCAACCTCAAGGTATGCTTTTACATGTTTCAATTCCTGGTTGAGTGTGGTCATATCAGCTGTTGTCCCTGATAAGTTTTGTCTAAGAAAATGAGATAACGATAGTAAGAGTTTTCGAGCCTTTGCTGGTTCAGTTCTAACTAAGGAAACGATGGTGTTCAATGAATTAAATAAAAAATGAGGACTAATCTGAGCTTGCAGCGCCTTGATTTCTGCTTCTTTTGCAAGCTGATAGGCGTTGTCCGCTTCAGCTATTTCGAGCTGGTTACTTAATAGAACACTAAGACCTGTAACGAGTTCAGTGATAACATTCGTTATCTCTTTTTCAGATTGAAAATAAAACTTTAGTGTTCCGATCGTCTCGCCCCGTTGCTTCAATGGAGCTACGATCGCCGCGCCAAGGGGACAGTTTTTGTCGGCACAATGGATTGTGCGGTCGTTTGCGATCATCATGTCGCCATCTTGAATTACGTCTCTCGTAATGCTCGTTTGAATCGTGTTTCCTGCTTGATGATGATCGTCTCCCATCCCAACATGACTTAAGATATGAGTTTTGTCCGTAATGGCTACAGCGCTTCCCTCGACTTCTCGATGAAGAATTCGGCAAACTTCTGTTGCGGAGACCGTTGTAAGCCCTTTTCGCAGATGGCCGAGCGTTTGATCTGCGATGCGAAGTGTTTTTTGAGCTTGAAGCGCGCCAGCCTTTTCCTCTTCGTTCACGACGTTCTTGATGATCAGTAAGAAGAGGGCGCAGCCGATTCCGTTCGCTAAGATCATTGGGAGGCCGATGACTTCAACTAGCGCTAATGCGTTCTCAAATGGCTTAGATAGTCCAAGGATGATGAGCATCTGAACTGCTTCTGCACCAGCACCGATCATGAAGGCAGACTGAAGTTTGACGTGACGATTTCGTTTATGAAGAGCTCCTGAGATTAACCCAGCGATGATGGCCGCTAATCCGCATGCAAGAGCTGTAAAGCCTCCGAGGAAGTACCGGTGCGCACCTGCGATAATACCAGCACCGATTCCGACGCGATAACCTCCCAGTAATCCTGCGAGCACCACGCCGATGACCCTCGAATTCGCGATGGCTTCATCTGAAGAGACATCGAGCGGCCATGCATTGAATTGGAAGGACTCTGTATTGAACGTGAGTCCAGTATATGTACCGATGATGCCGAAGAACCCAAAGAAGCCGATCGCAACATACTGCTGTTTTCTAGCAAGACGCTCACTGTAGATCATGTCTCTAAAGAAGCGAAAGCGAGTCAACACAAATGCGATCGTTACGATGATCCCAAGGCGCTCAAGCATCGTTAATAGCAGTTCAAACATCTCGAAGCTCCTTTCTGGTGCATCTTCCGGTGCCTGTCACCACCCGTATTGGCTCGAAGAGTGTCGAATAATAGAGGGGTTTCTTTTCATTATACTGGTTTTTACGAGTGAGGGAAAACGAGCGTGAAACAGCATCCTAAATTTAACAATTATGATAAAGTGAGAATTGTAGTCTAGTAAGAATATCGAGGAGTGATTCGATGGCGATTAAATACAACGTTTGTCTTCAATGTGGTGCGAAACAAGCAGCAAAAATCATATATGGAATGCCAACGCATGACGTGAAACCAAAGGTAGAGAGGGGAGAAGTCGTGCTAGGCGGGTGTTCCCTCCCTAAATCGAGCAAGGATTACCACTGTAAGAGCTGTGGATTTGAATGGTCGAGAGAAGAAGCGGTGGATCACGCTTACCAGAAGATTACTAGCATCAAAGCAAATGTTGGCGGCTTCTTCGGGAATAGCTATGAAATCGACTGGCATTTACCAACAGGCGAGGTAACGCATTTACAATGGGAGAATTCAAGAGATGAAGAGCCCATCAGATGGAACACAACTTGTGTTCCATCCATAAACGCTCTTCAATCTACAAACCTCTTAAGATGGAAACGTAACTATCAACCAGAAGAAATGGTGTTAGACGGCACCTCCTGGAGTGTGGAGATCAGAACAGAGGATAAGGTTATCAGAAAGCACGGCTCAAATGCCTATCCGGAAACGTGGGAAGAGTTTTGTGGGGTGATGGAACAGGTGTCAGGGAAAACGTTCAGATAAGCCAATGAGCCGATGAGCCGATGAGCATACATATAAAGCAGGCCATTGGCCTGCTTCATAGTTAAGTATTATCCGCATAATGCTGCGAGGATTTTTTGTACATCGTAGATGCTGTCATCCTTCTTAAACTGCTTTGAAATTGTAGGAGCTTGCGAGCCTGATATCCATATTTTTAGTTCTGCATCGAGATCAAAGTGTCCCGCTGTTTCGATTGAGAAGTGTGAAATGCTCTTATAAAGGACGGAATGGTACTCGATTTTCTTTCCAGTCATGCCTTGTTTATCAACAAACAGTAGCCGCTTGTCTGTGAAAACAATCAAGTCACGTACAAGTTTGAATGCCGCATTAACTTCTTCTGCCTCTGCAAGGATGTTTGATAGTTCTTTCTTTACCTCACCTTTATCCATCGTCGATGCGTTACCCATGAATCCGCTGAGAATACCCATTGCTATTCCTCCTTTCAATCGTATTTTATCAAACGTGGTGACAGGTACCACTCGATTGGTGTCGAAAGGAATAGAGAATGTTTTAAACGATACGAGCGTATTGTGTTAAGTGAATCCAATCTATGTGAGAGTGTGTAAGGAGGGAGAAGCTATGGCATTCCTAAAGCTTGAAGACGGCGTTGAGCTATACTATGAAGATGTTGGGATGGGAGACCCGATTCTCTTTATTCATGGCGTCTGGATGAGCAGTCGTTTCTTTAAGAAACAGCTTCCATACTTCAGACAGAAGTACCGAGCAATATCCATCGATTTAAGAGGACATGGGCAATCGTCCCATGCAGATTCTGGTCACACAGTCGCCACCTATGCGAAGGACTTAAAGGAGTTTATCAAAAAGCTCGATCTTAGAGACGTGACGCTAGTCGGCTGGTCGATGGGAGCGTTTGTTATTTGGGAATACATCCATCAGTTTGGTGAAGATGGAATAAAAGGAACTGTGATCGTAGATGAGCTCGCCTCAGACTTTAAATGGCCAGATTTCGAAATTGGTGCGTTCGATCTTCCTGCATTATCAGGAATGATGCAGCAAATTCAAACTGACCAGAGAGGATTACTACAGGGATTCCTACCGCTAATGTTCAAAGAGGAAGTTTCGGAAGAAGAGTTAGAGTGGATGCTTGAGGAAACAACGAAGCTTCCAGCGTCGATCGCTAGCGCCATCTTATTCGATCAATCGATCGTGGATTGTCGTCCTTATCTTAATGAAATAACAAAGCCGACGCTGTTATGCTTCGGTAAGGAAGAAAAACTGATCCCAGTTGCAGCAGGCGAACATTTAAATAAAGAAATCAAACAATCTAAATTAGAAATATTTGAGGATAGCTGTCACTGTCCTTTCTTGGAAGAACCAGAGCGGTTTAATGAAGTTGTAGATCAATTTATAAGATCACTTAAATAATGTTCTTCATAAGTAATGAGGAGAGGCACCTTTTCAAGGATGCCTCTTCTCATTGGAAAAAAGTATTCAAAAGATTCTCTGAAAAAGTGTTGCTATGTCATATTAAGTGATATATAATGACTTCAACGAAAGCGCTTTCGATAAAGAGGAGATAATCATGATAACAATCTATGACCTTGCGAAAAAGACTGGCTTTTCTTATACGACAGTCTCTAAAGCTTTAAATAATTATCCTGATGTTAGTCAAAAAACAAGACAAGCTATACTTCAAACCGCAGCTGATATGGGATACTTACCTAATGCACATGCGCAGTCTCTCTCTACGAAGAAATCCTGGACAATCGGTGTGATGTTTTCAGAAGCAAATGAAGTAGGCATGAAGCATCCGTTCTTTAGTGCAGTGATTGAGAGTTTTCGAAAGCATGCTGAGAAAGAAGGCTATGATTTGATCCTCGCTTCTAGGAATCTGAGGAACAGAGACACGAGCTACCTTGAACACTTTCTCTACCGTGGAGTCGATGGCATTGTTGTCATAAGCTCTGATCCTAACGATGAACAAGTTCAAGAAATGATTAACAATCACATCCCAATCGTCGTAATCGATATGACGAATGAAAATTGCAGCGTAATCCTATCGGATGATCTATCTGGAGGAAAACTTGCCATCAACTACCTTCACTCATTAGGACACACGAAGATTGCTCATATTTCAGGTGACCCTACAATTCATGCAGGGAAAGAAAGAATTGAAGGTTACAAGAAAGCAATGAGTCAATTGGGATTACCTGTCCCTGATCACTATCTTGTGAATGGCGGCCTTTTTTCCATTAAAGAGGGAAGTGAAGCCATGTCGAAGCTACTGGATCTACCTGATCCGCCAACAGCTGTTTTCGTAGCTGGAGACCATATGGCAATCGGTGCTATGGAGCTTGCCAAATCGAGAGGAGTTAGAATTCCTGAAGACGTCTCGATCGTCGGCTATGATGATATAGAGATGGCTAGCTATGTAACGCCAAAGCTCACAACGATACGACAGGATACAGATGTGCTAGGGGTTAGAGCAGCACAGATTTTAATCAAGCAGATGATTCAGAAAAAGAAGATCGTAACAGAAGAGATCATTCCAGTACAGTTGATTGAAAGAGAGTCCTGTTTACCATTAAAAAAATAAAACAAATTTTTTTAACCCAACACGAAACCGCTTTCGAAATGAAATGCCTTTTTATTTTATGGTAATCGAAACCGCTTTCGAATATTTTTAAACCTATTTCGAAACCGCTTTCGAAAATAATAAACTTAAACCTTAGGGGGAAAAAGCATGAAGAAATTTGTCGGTCTGCTGATGTCACTTGTTCTGGTGCTTGGAGTCATTGCAGGTTGTTCTAATTCAGAGTCTTCGGGTGAAGCGAAAGAAGGAAAGAAGAAAGCTGACTTAAAGGTCTGGTCATTCACAGATGAATTGAAGAAACCAATCACAAAGTTTGAAGAAAAGAATGGGGTTACAGTCGAACTAACAATCGTTCCGATCGCAGATTACCCTACTAAATTAAAGCCAGTACTAGAAAGCGGAGTAGGAGCACCTGACGTTTTCACTGGTGAAATTGCATTCCTGAAGCAATGGGTAAACGCTGGCTACTGGGAAAACCTTTCGGAAGAACCTTATAGTGTAGATGAGCTAGCTGATAACTACGTTCCATATGTATTCGATCTTGGGAAAGACCAGGATGGAAATGTTCGTGCACTATCTTGGCAAACAACGCCAGGTGGACTTTTCTACAAGCGTAGCATCGCAAAAGAAGTGCTAGGAACTGACGACCCAACAGAAGTTGGCGAGATGCTTACTTCAATGGACAAAGTATTCGAAGTTTCTGAGAAGCTGAAAGAAGCTGGCTATCGTATGTTCCCTGATGAAGGTTCGATTCGCTGGTTCTCTCAAGGTGACAACCCTCAGCCATGGGTGAGTGAAGATGGTGAGTTGAAGCTTACAGATCAGAAGATCGAGTTCATGGATTATGCAAAGAAACTTCGCGAAAACAGCTACACTGCTCTTGCACCAGAATGGTCTCCTTCTTGGTTCGAAGCGATGGAGAAGCCAATTAAAGTAAAAGAAAATGGTAAAGAGACTGAAACAGAAGTATTCTCTTACGTTCTTCCAACGTGGGGTCTTCACAGCGTACTTAAGACAAATGTAAAAGAACCAAATGGTGACTGGGCAGTTACGAGTGGTCCTAGCCCTTACTTCTGGGGTGGTACATGGTTAGGTGTTTACAACAAGTCTGAAAACAAAGAACTTGCATATGACTTCGTAAAAATGATGACGCAAGACGATGAGTTCTTAACTGACTGGGCGAAAGAAACGGGTGACGTTCTTTCTTACCTTCCTGTAACGAATGAAATCAAAGATGACTTTAGTGATGAATTCCTTGGAGGACAAAACAACTATCAGTTCTTCCTTGAGCAAGCAAAGAGTATTGAACCAGGTATCGTAACGAAGTATGACCAGCAGCTAGATACGTTTTATGGAAATGCTGTTTCAGAATATGTAGATGGAAAGAAAACAAAAGAACAAGCGATCAAAGAATTTTATCGTAAGGCACAGAATGCCTACCCAGAATTACAAGTACCTAAAAACTAGTAACCATTCATAAGCGGTATAACATCCTTATACCGCTTATCTTAATTTTGAAAGGAGTGCGATGAAATGAAGAACCTAAACCGGTATGGCTATCTCTTCATTGCCCCGTTTTGGATCATCTTTCTCGTTTTTAATATATATCCTGTCGCTCTAACGTTTTACTACAGCTTTACGAATTACAGTGGAAGTGGAGTAGCTGAAGTAGTTGGACTAGCGAATTATCAACGTTTGATCACTGATACCTTTTTCGTTGAGGCATTTTTTAACACCTGGAAGATCTGGGGGATTAACTTCGCACTCCAAATTGCAATCGCGCTCGTTCTTGCAGCGATCTTCTCAGATATGCGTGTAAAAATGAAAGGTCTAGCATTCTTTCGTTCGATCTTTTACTTGCCAAACTTAATTACGGTTAGTTCAGTAGCATTGTTATTTGGAATTCTACTAGATTGGCAGCATGGATCGTTAAACATGGTTCTCATGAACCTCGGACTTATCTCTGAACCGATCAACTGGTTGAACCAGCCAGCGACGGCTCAATTATCCGTATCTCTTATCTTAACGTGGATGTGGTTCGGTCACTCCTTCATCGTTGTGATGGCGGGTGTTTCCGGGATTTCAAACGATTATTACGAAGCTGCACTTATCGATGGAGCGAATCGTGCGCAGACGTTCTTTAAGATTACGCTGCCATTGTTAAAGCCGATCCTTTTATACATCATGATCACATCATTAATCGGTGGTCTTCAGCTCTTTGATTTACCGATGCTGTTAACAGATGGTATTGGTTCTCCAGATGGCTCGTTAAATACGATGGTTCTTTATTTATACAACCAGGCGTTCAAGTATAACAACTATGGATATGCAGCAGCTGTTGCGTATGGACTATTTATTATCACCATTATCTTCTCAGCAATCGTATTTAAATCGATGTACCGAAACGAACGTAAACAAGCGAGGCAGGTGTAAACGATGATAGACAGAACTGAAATCGAAAAAGGTGTCCCTCAGGAGAAATTGCCAGAGAAAACGCTTCTGCCTCATGAAGCGAAAATCAAAAAACGCCGAGCGCTCGTTAAAGGAATTATTTATACGCTCCTGATTTTAATAGCGATTGTCTGTTTCATTCCTTTCTTAATGATGCTTGTGAACGCTACTCGCTCGAACGATGCAATCTTAACAGGCTTCACATTGATCCCAGGTAGTTCACTATTAGAAAACTACAGAACGATGATGGAGTACGTGAATATTTGGAACGGTTTTAAAAACAGTCTAATCATCTCTGTACTTGTAACTGTGCTGACTGGATATTTCTCTGCACTGACTGCATACGGATTTGCTTTCTACGAGTTCAAAGGTAAAAATTTTCTCTTCGTTTTCATGCTGGTCATGATGATGGTGCCTGGTCAGCTAGGACTCATCGGATTCTACGAGCTTAGCAAAACGCTTGGGATTCTGGATACGTTTATTCCACTTATCGTCCCTGCGATCGCGAGTCCATTCGTCGTGTTCTTCTTACGTCAATACATCAAAACAACGCTGCATCCGAGTTTGATCGAAGCAGCTCGAATCGATGGAGCAAGTGAATGGAGAATCTTCCATACGGTAGCGATTCCAATCATGATGCCAGCTGTTGCAACGATGTCGATCTTTACGTTCATCGGATCTTGGAATAACTACATCATGCCGCTCGTTATCTTGTTCTCACCAGAGAAATATACGTTGCCTGTACTGATGGGCTTCTTAAAAGGATCTCAGGTAGCGCAGAATCTTGGTTCTATGTACCTTGGAATTGCGATTTCAGTTGTTCCGATCATGATTGCATTCTTATTCTTATCGAAATACATCATTAATAGCATCTCTGCTGGAGCTGTTAAGGAATAGAGGAGTGAATAGTTATGAAATTTGATAAACACTTTACATTCGGTACGGCAACATCCTCCTATCAGATCGAAGGAGCACACCAAGAAGGGGGAAGAACACCTTCTATCTGGGATATGTTTTGTGATATTCCAGGAAAAGTACATGAAGGTCACAATGGAAACGTAGCGTGTGATCATTACAACCGTTACGAAGAAGATATCAAGATTATTAAAGATCTTGGCGTGGACTCTTATCGATTTTCTATCGCATGGCCGCGAATCTTCCCAGCAAAAGGCGAGTATAACGAAGAGGGAATGGCATTTTATAAGACGCTAGCAAAGCGTTTGCGAGAAGAAGGGATTAAGCCAGCTGTCACGCTTTACCATTGGGACCTCCCAATGTGGGCCCACGAAGAAGGCGGATGGGTGAATCGAGATTCTGTACAGTGGTTTCTTGATTACGCTGAAGTCTGCTTCCGTGAACTCGATGAGTTAGTTGATTCATGGATTACTCATAACGAGCCATGGTGTGCAGGATTCCTTGGCTATCACCTTGGCGTTCATGCCCCTGGACACAGAAATCTTGATGAAGCGGTTCGAGCTGTTCATCATATGCTTCTGTCTCATGGGGAAGCTGTCGATATGCTGAAACAACGTTTTGGTTCAAAAACGTCGATCGGAATCACGTTGAACCTCTCACCTGTCTACCCGAAAACAGACTCTGTGAATGATCGCCTTGCTGCGAACAATTCGGATGGATATTCTAACCGTTGGTTCCTTGATCCTGTATTTAAGGGCAGTTATCCGGCAGATATGATGAATCTCTTTTCTAAGTATGTTCATTCATACGATTTCATTAAAGATGGAGATATGGAGAAGATCTCTACTCCTTGCGATTTCTTCGGAATCAACTACTATAGTCGAGGACTCGTAGAATTTAACGCCGCAAACGATTTTCTAACAGCAGGCGCACACTCTGATTATGAAAAAACAGGAATGGGCTGGGACATTGCACCTGAAGAGTTTAAAGATCTTATTAGAAGATTGCGCAGTGAGTATACGAATCTACCGATCTATATAACTGAAAACGGGGCTGCGTACGATGATAAACTCGAGAACGGCCGTGTTCACGATCAGAAGCGAATCGATTATGTGAATAAGCATCTTCAAGCAGTGTCTGATTTGAATGAAGAGGGCATGAACATTCAAGGCTACTTCTTATGGTCATTGCTCGATAACTTCGAGTGGAGCTTCGGATATGATAAGCGATTCGGAATCATTTATGTAGATTACAAGACGCAACAAAGAATCTGGAAGGACAGTGCACTTTGGTACGCAGAAATCGTTAAGAACAGAGGAACTGTCCTACCTTTGAACGCTTAAAAGAAAGGAGTAGATCGGTGTGAAGACAAAGACGATAACGCATGTTCAAACGGCAAGAGATACAGGAGATCGACTGCAGGAAAAGGAACCCGTTTCCTTTTCCTCAGCAGTCTCACCAAGTGCTGTCGACATTTCAATCAATCCAGATAAAACGTTTCAAACGATAGTAGGTTTTGGCGGTGCTTTTACAGAAGCAGCCGCTTATTCTCTTTCTTTGATCAGTAAAGAAAAGAGACAAGAAATCCTTCACAACTATTTTGATCCCGAAGAGGGTCTTGGCTATCGACTTGGTCGAACTCATATCAATAGCTGTGACTTTTCCTTAGAAAATTATACGTATGTAGAAGAGGGAGATACATCGCTCGAAAGCTTTTCGATCGATAGAGAAAAAGAGCTCGTCATTCCACTCATTAAAGATGCAGCAAAAATCGCGGGTGAAAATATAACGATTGTTTCCTCTCCATGGAGCCCTCCGCACTGGATGAAGAGTAACAAAGAAATGAATCACGGTGGGTCACTTCTCAAAGAATATATGCCTGTTTGGGCTGAGTATTATGTGAAGTACATAGAGGCGATGGAAGATGAGGGGATTCCGATATGGGGAATCACAATCCAAAATGAGCCTGAAGCGAAGCAGGTTTGGGATTCATGTCTCTACACAGCTGAAGATGAGCGCGATTTTATTAAAGATCATCTTGGACCAACGTTAGAAAAGCATGGAAAAAGTGACCTCAAGGTCATTATCTGGGATCACAATCGTGATGTCGTTTATGAAAGAGCAAAGACGGTTCTTTCTGATCAGGAAGCAGCGAAGTACGTCTGGGGAACAGGTCTTCATTGGTACGTGTCTGAGGAGTTTGAGAACCTTTCAAAGGTACACCATGCGTTTCCTAATAAGCACCTTATTTTCACAGAAGGGTGTATCGAAGGCGGCGTCCAGCTAGGAGCTTGGCATACTGGCGAGCGCTATGCCCGTAATATTATGGGAGACATCAATAATTACCTAGAAGCATGGATCGATTGGAACATCGTTCTGAATGAAGAAGGTGGACCAAATCATGTCGGGAACTACTGTGATGCTCCTGTCATCGTGGATACGAAGAAAGATGAAGTTCACTATAATAGCTCGTTTTACTACATCGGGCACTTTAGCAAATATGTAAAGCCTGGAGCAGTGAGAATTGATCATACAAAATCAAGTAATCTTATCCAGTCGTCAACCTTCCGCAATCCATCCGGTGAAATTGTAGTAGTCATGATGAATCAGGGTGACGAGTCAGTAGCTGTAAACATTGACTTAAATAGTGAGAAGTTTAGTGTGGAAATGCCGCGTCATTCTATCTCTACATTCTTAATTTAGAACAATATGAGGAGGAACACGTTCAATATGCGAAATGTATTGTCTGTCATGCTTGCTGGCGTTCTGATTCTAAGTCCAACTGTTCCAACTGCTGCAACCAGCCTAGATAAAGGAAATGGTGAAAAAAGTGAGATGACTGTTAATGCCCCTTTTAAACCAGTTGCAACAAAAGGAAAGATTCCATGGTACAACAAGAGTGAAAGCGCAAGTTGGGGAAGACTTGCATCTTGCGGTGAAGGTATCTCATCAACCGATTCAAGCTGAAGCAGGACAAGCTGTTCCGAAGGACCGTACTGTAACGAACCCTTATCAGTCGGGCGACGATATTTCTGGAGTGGATGCAGAAATTAACAAGTATGTGATGGTGTATGTTCTAAACGAAAATGAAGAAATTGTAGACTATAAACAGGTGAAGCTAAAGAAAAATCAGATTCAAAAAGAAGAGTGGAACATCGTTTGGGAAGATGAGTTTAATGGTGATTCGATCGACCGAACGAAGTGGAATTTCATTGAAGGTGCTGGAGGGTACGGCAATAATGAGCTGCAGAACTATACAGATCGCGAGGAAAATGCTCGAGTAGAAGATGGCTCGCTTGTTATTGAAGCGCATAAAGAAAAGTATGAAGGAAGCGACTATACGTCTGCAAAGTTGACCACACAGAATAAAGGTGACTGGACGTACGGTCGTTATGAGATTCGTGCAAAGCTTCCAAAAGGACAGGGGTTGTGGCCGGCTATCTGGATGATGCCTACAGATTATGATCTTTATTCGGGGTGGCCTGCAACAGGAGAAATCGATATTATGGAGCTTTTAGGTCATGATCCGAATACGATCTATGGAACGCTTCACTACGGAAAGCCATGGAAGAATACTGGTGAAGAATTTGAACTTCCAGCCGGTGATTTTTCAGAAGACTACCATACCTTTACCGTTGATTGGGAGCCCGGAGAATTTCGATGGTATGTAGATGGTATTCTTTATGCAAAGCAGAACGACTGGTTTACAAAGAGTGAGAATGAAGCTGCGGCATACACGTACCCTGCTCCGTTTGATCGAGACTTTTTCTTACAGCTTAATTTAGCTGTTGGGGGCAACTGGCCAGGTTACCCAGATGCTACTACTTCTTTTCCAAATCAGATGCTAGTCGATTACGTAAAAGTATATGAGCTGGACGGTGAATATCGTGAAGCAGGGCCGCGTCCAGTTACGGAAGAGAACGCAGGTGATTTACGACCAGCTGTTGATGGCGACTATGTATATAACGGGGATTTCAATGCTGATCTTGAATACTGGGATTTTCAGCCGTTTGACCCGGGAGCTGGTTTTGCAGGAGAAGGATCAGCCACTGTGGATAACGGTGAAGTGAAGGTTGAAATCTCACAACCTGGTTCTGAGACATATGGAATTCAACTTGTGCAATCGAATCTTCCAATTGAAAAGGGAGAACGCTACAAACTAACATTTAACGCGCGTTCTACTGAAAATCGTAATATGGTAGTTAACGTTTCTAGTCCAGAAAGAAGTTTTACAAGGTATCTAGCAGACAAAACGATTGCACTTACTTCAGAGTCAGAGGCGTTCACGTTTGAATTTGACATGGAAGATTCAACGGATCCAAATGCTCGCATCGAATTCAATATGGGACAAAGCTCAGACTTACCTGTTTGGATCGATAACGTCAGCTTAACGAAGCTACCGAAAGATCTTAATGCATCAAAGAAAGTTCTTCCTGACGGTAATTACATTTATAACGGTACGTTCGATCAAGGAGAGGACCGTATGGTGTACTGGAATCTTGATTTAGATAAGAAGGTAAAGGCCCATACTTCAGTCGATTCAGCTGTCTATCATAGAGAAATGAAAGTTGATGTTAAAAAATCTACTAATCTAGATGATGTACGTCTTACTCAGGATAAGCTGAACCTAGAACAAGGGACTTATGTCCTCACCTTCGATGCAAAAGCGGATGAAGCAAGGTCGATCGGTGTTCGAGTCAGAAGCGAAGATCTTAATACAGATTTAGCTCGTGAAGATGATATCAACGTAACTGGCGAAATGAAATCGTACCAACGAACGCTTCAGTTGGCTGACTCTGATCCTAAAAGTACGTTTGAATTCTTACTTGGCGGTGAACGTTCTGCGGTAACAATCGATAATGTTGAAATAAAGCGTATTTCAGCACCTGTAACGATTGATGGAGCAACAAGGCTAGAAGCAGAAACTTTCCAAGCGATGTCTGGCGTCCAAGTTGGCGAGGACGGCGGCAGCGTTGGGTGGATCGATGAAGGCGATTGGATGCAATATGCCGTAGATGTTAAGGAAGCAGGCGACTATACAGTACGTTATCATGTTGCGACTGATCGAGATAATGGAAGTGTCACATTACTAAGTAAAGCAGGCAACGTTTATAACGGTACACGTGGGATGGGTGAAATTACCCCTGAAAACGCTGATGTTAAAACATCGATTAATGTGGCTCGAACAGGCGGATGGGGTGCATTCAAAACTGTAACCGATACGATTTATTTACATGAAGGTATCCAAACGCTACAGATAAATGCTCCTAATGTGAATGTGGATTGGTTTTCGTTTGCAACTGAATCTTCTACAGATGAGATTGTAGCGAACGGTGATTTTGAACAAGGTGAGGAATACTGGGGAACATGGTGGGGAGACCAATGGAGCGGCGTTGCTGAAGGAGACGCTTCGGTTGTTAACGGCCAACTGGAAGTGCTGATCTCAAAAACAGGTGCACAATCCTATAGCCCACAGGTATACCAGGAGAATTTAGTACTAGAAAAAGGGAAGACGTATCGATTATCCTTTGATGCTGAATCTTCAATAGCAAGAGATATTAAGCTCGTAATCGGTGAGCCTTTAAGTAGCGACCCTTGGTTTAACACTTTTACAGAGCCTAAACTAATCTCCATTACAGAAGAAATGGGAACTCATACGTTGGAGTTTGTCATGAATCAAGATACAAATGTGAACGGAAAACTCGTATTTGAACTTGGTATGGTAAATGGTGAATCAGTACCTGCAACAATCACACTGGATAACGTAAAAATCGAAGAAGTGAAATAGTGCCTGTCACCACCCGCTTTAGCTAGATTATTGTCGAAATAAAACACCCTCTCGAATGAGAATCGAGAGGGTGTTTTATACTGTGAAACGATTAATGGTCTTTCACTTCACCTTTACGTTCCTGGTATTCACCTTTTGATTTATCTCTTTTACCTTCTTCTTGCATCTTAGGGTCGTTTTTTGCATTTCCTACTTGATCTTTTAGCTCACCTTTTGTTTTAGAAACGGCACCTTTTACTTTGTCACTTAAGCCTTTGTTATTGCTCATCTTGTAGCACGCTCCTTTCAAAGTTAACTCATAATCAAAAATACCCTCTAAAGGGATTGGCCAAACTGCCAAATTCCTCAGAGGGTATAGTGTGTATTAGTTAGATTTATCTTGAACTGGTTTATCTGTCCAAATGTCAGATTCTAACCCTTTGATCGTATCTTTGTAGAACTGAGGGTCCAAACCAGCTTTTCGCTGTTCTCGATAATCCTGCAGGGCAGTGAATGCGATCTTACCAATAATCGCGATGACGATTAAGTTAAGAAGTGCCATGAGTCCCATAGATAAATCGGCCATGCTCCAAACGATTCCGAATCCGGCATTCGCTCCGAACATTACCATGCCGAGAACGGCAAGACGATAAATAAATTTCGCTGTTGGACTAGATTTGATGAATTCGATGTTCGTTTCACCATAATAGTAGTTCCCGATGATCGAACTAAAGGCAAATAATAGAACGGCGATGGCTACAAAGATACCTGCTCCGCTGCCAAGATGTTGATTCATTGCTTCCTGTGTTAGCTGAACACCGTCGAGTTTAGAATCGACATACCCGTCAGACATCAAAATCATAAAAGCAGTAGCTGTAGCGATTAAAAGTGTATCGACGAACACGCCTAACGCTTGAATTAGACCTTGTTTAACAGGGTGTGAGACATCTGCAGTTGCGGCAGCGTTCGGCGCACTACCCATACCTGCTTCGTTTGAGAAGAGTCCACGTTTGATCCCGAGCATCATGGCAGCACCAACGCCACCACCAGTCACTTCCTTAAGACCAAAAGCATGCTGGAAAATAAGTGCGAACATGTCAGGAACCTGTGCGAAGTTCACGATCAATACGTAAAGCGCAACGATAACATAAATACCTGCCATGATCGGAACGATGATTTGAGAAACTACAGCGATTCGACGAACGCCACCAAAGATAATGATTGCAGTTGCTACTGTAAGAATTGCACCTAGAACCCAACGGTTAACGTCAAAGGAATTCTCAAAAGCAAGGGCAATCGTGTTTGACTGTACGGAGTTAAATACGAGACCGAAACTAAACGTGATGAGCACTGCGAAGATAATGCCAAGCCATCTCGCTTTAAGCGCACGCTGCATGTAGTAAGCAGGACCACCTCGGAAGTCGTCTCCGTCACGTACTTTGTAAATCTGAGCAAGCGTACTTTCAACAAATCCACTTGCAGCACCTAGTAATGCGATGAGCCACATCCAGAATACTGCCCCTGGGCCACCGATGCTGACAGCTGATGCAACACCTGCAAGGTTACCAGTACCAACACGAGAAGCGGTACTGATGAAGAACGCTTGCAAACTGGAAACGGATTTCTTTCTTCCTTTCATCGTGTCCTTTTCTGCAAGAACATGGAACATTTCACCGAAAAGACGGAACTGTACGAATCGTGAGCGAATCGTGAAATACAATCCTACACCAATTAGGACAAAGATCAAGATATTTGACCAGACGAGGTCGTTCCCGGCGGATACAATAGTCTCCAATATATCCATATGTATTTCCTCCTATTTATTAGATTTTGAGAAGAGTATGATATATTACCCATCTTCCCATTATGAAGTAAAAAATAACTCACTTACTGGAAATTTTTATAAAAATTTAATTTTTCAGATAGTTCGGCTTGACTTTTCTGAAACGCAAAGTCTTATTATACATGCTGAACAGAAAATATTCTAGAAATCATGTCAGAAAACCTGACATTGAAACTTTATCCAATTAAAGGAACAGGAAGCGTTCTTCGCGTTCTTTTCTCCGTCACGATTGAGTGGTAGAATAAAGGTAGGAATAAAATCAGCTCTGCCCGGAGGGATTTGAATGATCGAGCAAAAACAAAGCGTCACACTCATCTCGAATCAGAAGCCTGTCCAACTACGCATCGAACGTTTGGCGATTCATCATCGGATGAAAATTCTAGAAGCAGTGAAGTCGAACGGTAGTAAGTTTTATCTGTTCTTTTATAAAGATGATTTTATCACTGGTAAAAGTATAGAAGTGAAACCTGGATCCCTCATAGAGAAAGCCTTTCAACAGGGTATCGTTCTCAACGCACCCCATCCGTTGATCACAAAATTCTTAGACCCTCAAACCATTGTATTAAAATCCACCAAGCATGTCTTACAATCCATTCAACGAAAATACTCTCCTCAAGAAGTCGTACTCATCTTTTCTTATTTCGAATCCTTTCTTCAAAAAGAAAAAATCATTCATCTACAGAAGAAGTACTTTTATGAATATAGAAGGAACGGCCAGCTTCGTCTTGCATTCAAAATACTTATGATTGCGCTTTATGCGGACTCCACATCAAAGTGGGCTCAGGATCTATCCAACCAGTTAGACTTTCAAAAAGTGAAGTCTATGTACGAGTGGGGTGGCCAAGAGCTTCAAGCAGCCGATTCGTTATACGCTGAGATGGCTACGTATGAAGACCTCGTTTCGGGCACGCCATACCTTGCGTCCCTATATAAACGCGATGGTCGACGGATTGAGCACACTGCTCTCAGCTTACATCATTACCTCGTATCTCCACACGATGAAAATGAGAAAAAACTTCCCTCTTTAGATATCCCTCTCACTAACCATGAACGAGCACTCCTGCTATGGAATATGTATTCCGAAGCACCACATATACCTGCCCTTCGTAAACAGGTTTTTCAATCGCTTATTGATTTAAATAAGAACACTGAAGCAATAAACCTATTACTTTCTAGACAAGATGAAATATCAGAACGAGAGTGTGAACAGTTGTTAAAAGTGTTTGAATCTCCACAGACACATCTAGATGAAATTGAGCTTCCGCTTCTACAGAACTGTTTGTGCATAGAAGAAAATCGTCGACACCTTCCTCTGCTCCTTCAGACGCTTGTACCTAAACTCTTAGAGAGGTATGAGATCGATTTTGTCTTCGAATGGCTCAAGCCGCTTTATGAAGATAATATAGAGTTACCTATCTTAACGACGATTCAGACGATGGCAGAGATTCACGATGATCCTGACAAACAATTTCAGTTAGGGAAGCTTTATCATAAATTAAGACAGTACAATGAAGCGATAAAGTGTTTTGACTGGGAGATGGAGATGCATCCAACTGATCCAACACCAGTTCAGTGGTTAACGAAAGTGTACAGAGAAATGGGTAAGATTGAAGAGTCTGATGCATATATGTCGATTTATACGCAAATGCAGAGGGTATCGAATTAAAGCGCAGGTAACTCCTGCGCTTGTTTTTTGTTTTCGATAAAATAACGACGATGGTCATTTGATAAAGAATAACCTGTTCATATAAACTAATGGTAATATAAAGGTGATTTTATTACTTGTCAGGAGAAATTCATGGAAAAACAACTTACATATACCTACGATGTCATTCAAGTATGTCTACTTGCAGGCAAGGTTATGCTTCAAAACGGTGGTGAAACTTACCGAGTCGAGGATACGATGAGAAGAATAGCGGAAGCTTATGGCGCGGCAAATTCCAATAGTTACGTTACACCAACGGGAATCTTTTTCTCTGTAGAGGGACCAGAGCCATCAAAAACACAGCTGATTCGAATCATTGAACGAACAACAGATCTTCATAAAGTGACTAAGGTGAATAGCATCTCTAGAAAAATTAGTGCCGGGGAATTAACGATACAAGAAGCGTATCTAGAGCTTGAAAGACTAGATAATCAGTCAGAACGTTATACCTTTCCAACGCAACTCGTTGCAGCCGCTATAGCGAGTGGGTGCTTTCTCATTATGTTTCAAGGAAGTTGGGATGATTTTTTCCCCGCGGTATTAGCAGGTGGAGGAGGCTACTTTAGTGTGACGTGGTTTAATCGACTTGTCCCGATCAAGTTTTTCTCAGAGTTCCTTGCATCGTTTGTTATTGGGCTGCTTGCTGTTTTGTTTGTTTATACAGGACTTGGTACCGAGCTTGATAAAATCATTATTGGATCTGTGATGCCGCTTGTACCAGGGCTGTTGATCACAAACGCTGTAAGGGACCTTATGGCGGGACACCTGATATCAGGTCTCTCAAAAGGAGCAGAAGCCTTTTTAACTGCTTTTGCAATCGGAGCTGGAATCGCAGTTGTCGTGTCGTTTTTATAGGAGGGAAGAAAGTTGATGACGTTCCTTGCACAGCTTATTACGAGTTTTATCGCAAGCACCGGATTCGGTGTGATTTTTAACGCCCCAAAACCTTCTTTGTTAAAAGGTGGATTTGTTGGTATGTGTGGTTGGCTCATCTATTTCTTTATGGAGAAGTCTGGTATCGATGCCGTGATCGCTACTGTAACAGCTTCATTTTTCATAGCAGTTATGAGTCAAGTATTTGCAAAGGTATATCGAACACCTGTGATTATCTTTAGTGTTGCAGGAATCATCCCTCTCGTTCCAGGAGGGCTCGCTTATGATGCGATGAGAAACTTTGTGCAGAATGATTATAATACGGCAATCAATTTGGCAGCGAAGGCATTTATGATTTCTGGATCGATCGCAGTCGGACTCGTTTTCTCTGAAGTTATCAATCAAATTATTCGAAATGCCACCATGATCCGCCAGGAAAAGAAGTGAAATAGCTTTGCAATAAGTAATCTTGCTATGATACCTTTGATATAACTAGTTATGTCGAACGATGTCAAAATATATCTTGGGGAGGAACGATGATGAAGACCTACCCCCATATAGGGTTAGTAATGATTCGACTTGCTCTTGGAATCCTTTTTTTCTCACATGGGTTCTTTAAGTTTTCGGACGGAATTGAAAATACTGTAGCATTCTTTGAAACGATTGGGTTATCAGGGTTTCTCGCTTATGTAGTAGGAATCATTGAGTTAGCTGGTGGTGTACTGATGATACTTGGCCTCGGAACACGTATCGTGAGTGTGCTATTCGCTATCATTCTTATCGGCGCGTTACTCACGGTAAAGCGTTCAACAGGAATGTTGGGTGGTTATGAATTGGACCTTGCTCTATTAGCTATGTCGATCTCGTTAATGTTAGGAGGCGGAGGTCCGTTCAGCCTATGGAACTTCTTGAAAAAGAAAGGCTGGACTTTTGAAATGACAGATCAAAAGGTAGAAACAAGAGACTAACAGGAGAGTGGCAAGATGAGGTGGTCAATACGGAGACCAATAATGTGGGTTTTAGGACTTGCTATTATTGGTCTCATTGCTTTTATCCTTTCAAACGGGGCGTCTGAGGCTGGAAGCTTTGATCGTGATCAACAGCCTAGTCTTGGTAAAGCTTCAGCCCCAGTTGAAATCGTTGAATTCGGGGATTACAACTGTTCGTCATGTAAAAAGTTCAATGATAATTTATTCTTACAAATGCAAGAAGAGCTGATCGCCACGGGTAAAGTGAAGTTCTACTATGTTCATCATCCTGTTATCCAAGAAGATTCTAAACGAGCGGCGAGGTTTGCTGAAGCTGTTTATCAAGTCCTTGGCAATGACGTATTCTGGCAGTTTCACCATGTCGTGTTCGATAACCTCCAGGATAAGGGTGAAGAACAGCGTTACACTGATGCGTATTTAAAGCAAACCCTTAACGGATTAGTAAGCGAAGAAAAGACAGAAGAAGTAATGAAGGCATACAATGACGGTACTGGAAGTAACGCAATTGATGATGACATCAGTTATGCAAAAGAGATGAATGTCTCAGATACACCAGTTTTGTATGTCGATGGTAAACCATTTGAAGGTGAAAGCCTTGCTGAACTAAAAAAGATGGTCGAACAAGCCACGCATTAAACGATGGGCACCTAAACGGGTGTCCTTTTTTTGTTCAATCAAACGTTTGTTTAAGAGTAAAACTCGTTATCTTTTATCAAATTGGGGAAAGAGTAATGAAAGAGGAGGGCGTCGAGATGAGCTTTAATTATGATGTGGATTTTAAGAAGGTAGATTTTCGTGAGAACCCAGAAAAGTATCGAGTAGGTCGTGGAGAACAGGGAGTTTTGCTGGTAGAGCCTTACAAAAGTGAAATTTTGCCTCATTGGAGATTTAAAACGCCAGAAATCGCAAAAGAATCTTCGGAGAAAATCTATCAAATGTTTCAACAATATAAGAAAGAAAATGATTTTGTTGGGATGGATATGGCGAGAAAGTTTATACAGATGGGATACACGAGATCTAGAAGATATGCAAATTATAAAGGTGGGAAGAAATATGATTCTGATGGTAATGTGAATGAAAGAAACATAGATGAAGAGAAGGCTGAGTCGGCACGTATCTTTGAAGAGAAGTGGAAAATTGTAAGAACAGATGAAGAGTACTTAGAGAAGAAGAAGGAGCACCAAAACAAGTATAGGTAAAAGGGCGGGGATGTTTAGTAAAAGTGAACTAATTGTGAAATGTTGAGCATAATCATTGCCAACGTATAAGTCCTGTCGTATACTATGGTTAAGGTTAATGTGAAACATTTCACATAACTGATAACTAACATGTGAATACCTTCACAAAAAACAGGAGGAATTTTAAATGAAAGTAGCAGTAGTAGGTTGTACACACGCTGGAACAGCAGCTGTTTCAAATATAGCAAATCTCTATCCTGAAGCTGAGGTTACCGTTTATGAACGTAACGATAACGTTTCTTTCTTATCATGTGGTATCGCACTGTATGTTGGTGGCGTTGTGAAAGATCCAAAAGGGTTATTCTACTCTTCTCCTGAACAGTTAGAAAACATGGGTGTTACGATGAAGATGAAGCATGAAGTGCTTTCAATAGATACAGAACAAAAAACAATCACAGTAAGAAACTTAGAAACAGGTGAACAACTAGAAGATAACTTTGATAAGCTCGTAATGGCAACAGGGTCTTGGCCAGTCGTTCCTCCAATCGAGGGGATAGAGCTCGATAACATCCTTTTATCAAAGAACTATAACCAAGCCAATACCATCATTGAACGAGCGAAGAATGCTAAGAAGGTAACGGTGATTGGCGCTGGGTATATTGGTGTTGAACTTGTAGAAGCTTTTCAGAAGTACGGAAAAGAAGTAACGCTCATCGATGGTGAGGATCGTATCTTGAGCAAATATTTGGACCCTGAATTTACTGATATTATCGAAGAAGACTTTAAAACGAGAGGAATCAACCCTGCATTAAATGAAACGGTAACACGTTTTGAAGGGTATGATGGAAACGTAACAAAGGTTTATACAAATAAAGGCGAATACGAATCTGATCTTGTCATTCTATGTGTAGGTTTCCGTCCGAACACTGAACTTGTAAAAGGCCAGGTCGATATGCTTGATAACGGTGCGATCATCGTCGACGAGTATATGCGAACAAGCAATAAAGACATTTTTGCTGCGGGAGACAGCTGTGCGATCAAATACAATCCAACTGGGGAGCACGCTTATATTCCGCTCGCAACAAATGCAGTTCGAATGGGAACGTTAGTCGGTAGAAATATCGTGAAGCCTACGATTAAGTATATGGGAACGCAAGGTACGTCAGGTCTACATCTTTTTGATCTTAGTATGGCATCAACAGGCTTAACTGAAAAAGCAGCGCTTCGTGCGGGCATGAATGTGAAAACAATCACAATAGAAGAAAATAACCGTCCTGAATTTATGCCGGATTATGAAGTGATCACGCTAAAAGTTGTTTACGAAGAAGGCAGCCGTCGTATTGTAGGGGCACAAGTCATCTCAAAAGCGGACGTTACTCAATCTGTAAATACACTTTCAGTATGTATCCAAAACAACATGACAGTAGATGAACTTGGATTTGTAGATTTCTTTTTCCAACCACACTTCAACAAACCATGGAACTTCTTAAACCAAGCAGGCCTACAAGCCGCTCAATAAATTTTATCCGCCAGTGAAAAGCTGGCGGATTTTTTGTAACTTGCATCATAGAACCAGCTTTTGCATAATAGTAAAAGCGGAAGTAAGCCGTTTAAATCCGCAGGGCGTTGGAAGCCTTTCGAATGAGACGATTTGTGTATCAATCTTGAATACCGTTTTATAAATTAGGAGGACTTAAAGAATGACGCGTATTTATCTCGTCAGACATGGAGAAAGTGAATGGAACGCAGCAGGAGATTTATACTGCGGCAGAACAGATATAGGATTATCTTCTCTTGGTAGGAAGCAGGCAGCTGCTGCTGGTGACTTTTTAAGAAAAGTGACGTTTGATGCAGCTTATGCATCTCCATTAATTAGAGCACGTGATACAGCGGAATTAATTCTAGGCGAACGTCTACCCGTTGAATCAGACGAACGAATCTTTGAAGGAGATTTTGGAGAGTGGGAAGGTAGAGCGAAGAAGGAATTTATAGCAGAAGACCCAGATTCCTGGCATAGCTGGATGGCTAATCCTTGGGAAACGAGAGCTGGAAGAACTGGAGAAACGGCAAGAGAAATGTTTGAAAGAGCTTCAGCCTTCTTTAAAGAGATGGCGAAAAAGCACCCAGACGATACGATTCTTGTCGTAGCTCATAACAATACCATTCGATTCTTTCTTGCAGGAGTACTAGGTATGCCATTTTCAAATTATCGTAAGATCTTTCAAGATAATACTGGGATCAATATAGTAGATGTGTCTGGAGATGAGATCGTCTTAAAAAGCATGAATATCACTACACATCTAGAATTGTAAAAAGCTAACCTCACTGAGAGGTTAGCTTTTTTAATTGCTGTATTAGGTCTTAATCTCTTTATAGGCTTTCTTTACAACGCCACTTAGTGCAACAAGTGCGATTAAGTTAGGAAGCACCATAAAGGCGTTGAACGTATCGGCAAGCTGCCATACGAATGGAACGTTAAGCACTGTACCTCCTACAATGAATAGAAGAACAATTGCGCGATAAATCGGTACCCCTTTCTCTCCGAATAAGAAATTCACATTCGTCTCACCGAAGTACGCCCAACCGAGAATCGTCGTAAAGCTAAAGAACAGTAGACTAAATGCGATAAAGTAAATACCGAAGCCACCTAGTCCACTAGAAAAGCTAGCTTGGGTAAGCTCGATACCGGTTAAATTAGACCCTGCGCCTTCCGTCACAAGGATGACAAGTGCAGTAGCAGTACAGATGATGACCGTGTCGATGAGCACACCGACCATTGCAACGAATCCTTGCTGAGCAGGGTGCTTCACATTTGCGACAGCATGTGCGTGTGGGGTTGAACCCATACCTGCTTCATTTGAAAAAAGGCCTCGTGCAACGCCGTACCTGATCGCTTCTTTAATGGAAGCTCCGAGCACACCGCCGCCTGCAGATTCAGGAGTAAATGCTGCTTCTACGATAAGAGCGAGTGCCGGTAGTACCGATTCGTAGTTTAAGATTAGTATGGCAATCGCTCCAATGATATAGAGAAGAGCCATGACAGGAACAACATTTCCTGCAAACGTAGCGATTCGCTTTATACCACCGAGAAGAATCAGCCCTATCAGCACAGCAACGATGATTCCGACTAGGAGCGGTGGGATGTTAAAGGCAGTATTGAAAGCGTCAGCGATCGAATTCGATTGAACCATGTTTCCTACAAAACCAAGCGCTGCAATGATGGCGATCGCGAAAAAGACGGCTAGCTTTTTACTGCCGAGTCCATCGCGAATATAGTAGGCTGGTCCGCCTTTGACGACACCATTTTCTTTCTTCCGGTATTTCTGTGCCAATACGGCTTCAGCAAATATTGTGGCCATCCCTAGGAAAGAAGAGATCCACATCCAAAAGATAGCGCCAGGACCTCCTGCAGCAATAGCCGTTGCGACACCAGCTAAGTTTCCTGTGCCGACTTGTGCGGCAATGGCAGTGGATAGGGCTTGATAGGATGAGATCCCATCTTTTTTCTTCTTAGAAAAAAGGGGGCCAAATGTTTGACGAAACCCTTCCTTTAATCCTGTCAATTGGATGAAACCAAGTCTAATCGTGAAAAATAGCCCGGTTCCTAAAAGAAGCGATATCATGATCGGTCCCCATAATATGGAATTAATTTCTTCTATAATATTCATGGTTGTCACTCTCTCTCAGAAAAATTAGATTCCCCAATAATAGCTATTTTTTCTGAAGACTTCAACCCTTTAACACGGTATGGTAACTATTTACTTAATAATTTGCTTGTGATTGAAGCTGTTTGTTCGGCTGTCGTTTTGAAACCCACTGATAAAACACTAGAATGCCAGCTACAAAAACAGAAAGGAAGAGATATAGGTTTGAATATCCTAATGAATGAACGATGAGACCAAGCACGTATGATCCGGTAGCTATTCCGATATCGAACAGAGTGAAAAAGGTAGCCGTCGCATGAGCGCTTCTAGAGTCAG
Source organism: Anaerobacillus sp. ABR4_321 (assembly GCF_056158505.1). Classification (NCBI taxonomy): domain Bacteria; kingdom Bacillati; phylum Bacillota; class Bacilli; order Caryophanales; family Bacillaceae; genus Anaerobacillus; species Anaerobacillus sp. ABR4_321. The sequence continues at coordinate 311,956 of NZ_JBSWTK010000001.1, read as the reverse complement.
GAGCAGCCTGAATGGCTAGAGTTTGAAAGCTAGGAACAATCGAGCCATAGCCGAGACCGATGAGGCCACCTGCAGCAAGGAGCATCCATGATGTATCCGTAAAGCTTAGCGTCAAAAGACCAAATGCATATAACAAAAACGCTGGCGTAATCACAGTGTTTGGTCCAAGCGTATCAAACATTCTTCCAGTGAATGGTCGTGAAACGAGCATCGCGACAGCAAAAACTGCAAAAAAGAATCCAGCAGCATCAAGTAACCCTAAAGACTTGGCATAAAGAGAAATATACGAAATGACGCTTGCGTATGAAAAAGCTAGAAATAATCCAACAAGCGCGATTGGAATCACACGACGTTCGAATAAGTCTTCTATTGTTAAACTTTTCTTTTTAATCGTTTCATGTTCAATTGTTTTAACCCAAATTGTGCACAATAACCCTATGATCATGATGCCGCTGAGGACTAAGAAGATCGTAAGGTATGAGACGAATTGAAGGAGCGTCAATGCTAGGAATGGCCCTGCTACAACCGCTACATTCATACTCATTGCGAAATATCCAAGGCCTTCACCTCGTCGTTCTCGAGGTATGGAATCTGCAGCGATCGCACCGGCAGCTGTTGTAACGATACTAAACCACATACCATGGAAAAAACGGAGTAATAGCAGCGGAATGTACTGATCGGTTATCGGATAAAGAAACGTCGCGACTCCAAACATAGCGGCACTTGCGACAAGCATCTTTTTCTTTCCAAATCGATCTATTAATCTACCAGAAAAAGGACGAACGAAAATTGCTGATAGTAGAAAGATCGTGATGATCAATCCTGCTTGAGACTCAGATCCCCCCATTGCATCTGTAACGTAAATCGGCAGTAGGGTTAGGAGTGCGTAAAAAACAACAAAAATAAATAAATTGCTCACAAAGATGTTAATGAAACTCTTTGACCATATAGGACGTTTGTTAGCCATGTGTAACCACTTCTTTCTCTGACCCAATCTTATTAAGCAGGGTCATGAATTGTTCTTGATCCTCGTTTGATAAATTCTGCAGCAGCGATTCTTCCATTTCCTGAATCGAAGCCTTGATTTCTGGAAGTTTTGATTTAGCATAATCCGTTAAGCAAACGATACGTTCACGTTTGTCTTCACCCTCAGCGCGTTCGATCCAGTTGTTGCTTTCCATTTTAGTAAGCGTTCGAGTGGTGGTGGGTGCTTCAACATTTAAGTATTTCCAGATCTCTGTTTGCTTCATAGGTCCAAACTGATCCAAGCAATAAAGAATTGCCCACTGAGATGTGTAGAGATCAAATTCGTTCAGTTTCTCATTTGCTTCTTTTATGATGAAACGCATTTTTTGGTTTAGTGAATGAAAGATGTCATTAGTTGTGATCATAGAGCCCTCCGTACATTAGTTACCTAGGTAAATAAAATCATAAACTCCAGTCTAACGGCTGAGGAGAGGAATGTAAAGAATAGTAGCTTCTAAGAATAGAGTCGAACCGAATCGATTGTTGAATTATTTCCGCGGAAATAGAGTGTTTCACTCGAATTTTCCATAAAAAAAGAAGCCAGAAGGAAATCCTCCTAGCTAAAAACTATTCGAGCTCATCTGTTAAGTTGGTAAGAGGTCTGTCAGCCGGTCCTTCGATCACTTTACCATCAACCCCGAATCGAGAGCCGTGGCAAGGGCAATCCCACGTTCGGTCTCCATCATTCCATTCGACCTCGCAATACAAATGGGTACAAGTTGTATCGACGAGGTGAACGGATCCTTCTTGATCTTTGTATGCTCCAGCCCTTCTTCCGTTGATACGGACAACGGCTCCTTCATCTTGCTTCAATTCTGAGATTTTCTTTTTTGGAACAGACAATTTCCCTTTCACAAATTGACCAGCCACGTCCGCATTTTGTACGAGGAATGTTTTGATGCTCGGATCCGCATAGAAGCGTGATGGGGAAAACAGGTCTTGATATGGATTCGTATTCCCCATTACATAGTCCTTGAACAAAAGAGCAGCCGTAGTGCCGTTCGTCATGCCCCATTTGTGAAACCCAGTAGCGATCAAGATGTTATCCTGCTTGGATGTAACAGGTCCTATGTATGGAAGCTTGTCTAGCGTATAAAAGTCCTCGGCCGACCAGCGATAGAGTACATTCTTCACTCCAAGCGTTTCCTCTGCAAAGAACTTAAGCGCTTTGTAATGATCACTCAATCTGTTTCCTTGACCGGTCTTATGACTCTCACCTCCGAAGAGTACAAGCTTCTCACCATTAAAGGTATGACTTCTCATCGATCTCTTAGGGTCTTCTGCACTTAAATACATTCCACCAGGGAATTCAGATTTCGTGGATGCTGCTACAACGTAAGAAGCTTCAGCATACATGCGAGAAAAATAGAGGGCATTTCCATCATAGAAAGGGAAATGTGAGCAAGCTAGCACGTGTTTGCATGTAACGGTTGAGCCATTCTTCGTCACAACAACTGGATTCGTCCCTTTTTGAACATCGACCGCGACAGTCTTCTCATAAATCCTCCCGCCATTTTGTAGGAACGAATTGAGAAGAGGCGTTAAATAAGCAACTGGATCGAATTGAGCTTGGTTTGGCATCTTGATGCCAGCTTTTATTGGAAGGTCAAGTGGCAGGCTGTTTACGAACTCTCCATGAATGCCGAGCTGTTGGTACGCACGCATTTCATTTGTTAATTTTCTTGCGTACTCTGGGGTAGTCGCATAAAGATAAGCATCTTCCCCTGAAAATGAGCAAGAAATGGAATCTTGATCAATCGTTTGTTTGATAAATTTCAATGCTTCAACATTAGCACGGTAATACAACTGTGCATTTTCTTTTCCAAAGTGATTTAGAAATTCATCGTAAATCAGGTCGTGCTGCGCTGTAATCTTTGCAGTGGTATGTCCTGTTGTACCGTTCAATACCTGGTTTGCTTCAAGAAGTACAACGCGTAGTCCCTCTTTTGCGAGAAGATAAGCCGAAGTAATCCCTGTAATTCCACCACCAACAACAACCACATCTGTTTCTATATTCTCAGTGAGAGCAGAGTGAGGACTTTGTTGCTTCCCTACCCGCCAAATGGGTTCTGGAGACTGTGGCCACGCATTCTTATCAGTCAATTCAATAACCTCCTAACGTATTCAACGTTCCTATTTTTTCCAAGATGTTTTCATTCATTCAGAAACCAATAAAAAAAGACTTACCCCTAAATGGGGTAAGCCTCGTTAGATGCATTACACAAGTTTGGTCGTCCAGTCTTCGCAATTCCAAACGTCAGTCGCAACATCTTGATAAAATTCAGGTTCGTGTGAGATCAAGATAATGCTGCCTTTATATTCTTGTAGAGCACGTTTTAATTCTGCTTTTGCTTCTACGTCAAGGTGATTTGTAGGCTCATCGAGCACGAGCAGGTTCGATTCGTTGTTCATCAGTTTGCAAAGGCGAACTTTGGCTTTTTCGCCTCCGCTCAGTACTTCTACTTTGCTTTCAATGTGTTTTGTTGTAAGTCCACACTTTGCTAACGCTGCTCGAATTTGTGCCTGGCTGTAGTGAGGGAATTCCTTCCACACTTCTTCTATACATGTATTATTGGATTTCGTTTTGATCTCTTGTTCGAAATATCCGATATAAAGGTAGTCGCCTTTTTCAACTGATCCACTTATCGGCTTAATTTCCCCAAGGATACTCCTGAGAAGAGTGGTTTTCCCAATACCGTTTGCCCCCATGAGCGCGATTTTCTGTCCACGCTCCATCGTTAAATTGAGAGGACGAGATAGAGGTTCTTCGTATCCGATAACGAGATCATTCGTTTCGAAGATCAATTTACCTGATGCTCGCGCTTGCTTAAAATTAAATTCAGGTTTTGGCTTTTCTTTTGCAAGTTCGATGACATCCATCTTATCGAGTTTTTTCTGACGCGACATCGCCATGTTCCGCGTTGCTACTCGAGCTTTGTTTCGTGCTACAAAATCTTTAAGCTGTGAAATTTCCTGCTGCTGTTTCTTGTAAGCTGCTTCTAATTGCTGCTTTTTCACTTCATATACTTCAAGGAAGTTATTGTAGTCACCGACATATCTTGTTAGCTCTTGATTTTCCATGTGATAGATCAGGTTTATTACACTGTTCAGGAAAGGAATATCATGTGAAATGAGGATGAACGCATTTTCATATTCCTGCAAATAACGCTTAAGCCAGACGATATGCTGTTCATCAAGGTAGTTTGTTGGCTCATCGAGAAGAAGGATTTCAGGCTTCTCTAGGAGAAGCTTTGCTAGAAGAACCTTCGTTCTTTGACCGCCACTTAAATCTTGAACATCCTTTTCAAGTCCAATTTCATCGAGACCAAGTCCACGCGCAATCTCCTCAACTTTTGCATCGATGACGTAGAAGTCGTTGTTTGTTAGCACATCCTGGAGAGTACCTGTTTCCTCCATAAGTTTTTCTAATTCATCAGGGGAAGCGTCTCCCATCTTTGCAAACAGTTCATTCATTTCTGCTTCATAATCGAACAGGTATTGAAACGCACCTTTTAATGCGTCGCGAATCGTCATGCCTCGTTCTAACACAGTGTGTTGATCGAGGTAGCCGACTCTTACGTTTTTAGACCATTCGACGGTCCCCTCATCAGGCTCAAGTTTACCTGTAATAATGTTCATGAACGTAGATTTACCTTCTCCATTGGCACCGATCAGTCCAATGTGTTCACCTTTTAATAGACGAAATGAAACATCATCAAAAATTGCTCGGTCACCGAATCCGTGAGTAAGGTTTTTCACGGTTAATATACTCATAGGAAACACCCTTTATTTAATGTTTAACAATCTTCATTGATTATATATGACAAAACGCTTTGATGAAAGGTGAAGGCAGGTTAAATCTTTGGTAACTTCATGAAGTTATCTAGGTCGATAGTCTTCTAAAACGTGCGCTTAGTTCTAAAGTCACGATAAAATTAAGTAACATTTACATCGTGTTTCATTCACCTTAATACGGTACGTTTAATCTAGTAGTAGCCTTAAGCGGGCTATTAAACCGGGGAGGATATTATATGACTACTGCTAGAAATCGTGTACTAACCACTGTCGTGATCATGGTCGCTCTTTCACTTGTCTTTTTGTACATGTCAATCACACCTTCAAACGCGTCTGGTTCTGGAACGGCTGCATCACCGTATTCAGTAGCTCAGGGAATAGCGAATCAAGGGGAGTCAGGTGTAACGGTAGAGGGATACATCGTTGGAAAGCCTGAATCGACGACTTCTGTTTCGACAAGTAACTTTCAAGATGACTATGCGATGGCGATCGCAGATCAAGCGGGCGAATCAAACATGGATGATATGCTGTATGTCCAAATTCCATCACAGTTTAGAAGTGAATTTGGGTTGAAGAGTAACCCTGAATTAATGGGTGAGAAAATTAAAGTAACGGGTTCATTGACTGATTATTTTGCACACCCAGGTGAAAAAAGCGTTACTGCAATGGAGTTAACAAGTAGCGGTAGCGGAGGAAATGACGGAAACGGCGGTTCTGGAGGGGATTATGGTACGTACTATCAATCTGCTGAAGGAAAAACAGGAAATGCATTGAAATCAGAACTCCATATGATTATCGATGACCATACAGAGCTTTCATATAGTCAAGTGTGGGATGCGCTTCGAGTGACTGACGAAGACCCAGCTAATCCTAATAACGTTCTCTTACTATATAGCGGTTGGTCTAAGAGTAAGTATGAGAACGGAGGCAATGTCGACGATTGGAACCGTGAACACGTATGGGCGAAATCTCACGGTGATTTCGGAACTGCGATGGGACCAGGGACAGACATCCATCATCTACGTCCTACTGATGTAACCGTAAACGGTTCAAGAGGTAACCTAGACTTTGATAATGGAGGTTCAGAGAATACTGAAGCGAGAGGAAACTATTCTGACAGTGATTCATGGGAACCACGAGACAGTGTAAAAGGTGACGTAGCTAGAATGATATTTTATATGGCTGTACGTTACGAAGGAGATAGCGGAGAACTAGATCTTGAGCTTAATGATCTCGTTAACAATGGTTCTGCTCCATACATGGGGAAAGTTTCTGTATTAAAAGCATGGCATGAGATGGATCCTGTAGATGACTTTGAGAGAAACCGTAATGATGTGATTTATAATCAGTATCAGCATAATCGAAACCCTTTTATCGATCATCCTGAATGGGTTGAATCGATCTGGTAAAAGAGGACACCTGCTTTCCAAAATGGAAAGCAGGTGTTTTTACATATTCTTCATCAAGCGTTTTGCGATCTCTTCATAATGGTCCCTAGTGATACCCGGGGCAAATTCTTCTGGTAAATCGTCTAGACTAGGGATTTTTGCACCTTGAGGTGTGCCTTCAATAACTTGTAAAGGCATGCCATTTTCAGGATTCGTGCCTTTCCAAATTTGACGAATGCCTTGATACTCTCCATCACTCCAAGTGTAAAGGACGTTATTCAACCCCCGGTCCTCAAATTTTCTAGCGTAGTCGAAACTTGAATTACTTAAGTTTGGCACTGGAAGCATCTTGGTTAAGTCGGTGCCTGTCGCGATTTCTATCGCTTTTGCATATGCGAGGACGTGCGTGCCGCCTCGAACAAGCAGATAGCCAATCATCTCTCTTGCTGTAGGGTGATCGGTCATTTCATAGACGCGCATCTTGTGCGCTCTGGCACCAATTTCGAGGAAGAAGTTATGCATTAAGTCTAAAACGAGGTTTCCGCTACTAAAAACGTAATCCCCTCGCCAGGAGTTTCCCATCGAGTCTGCGCCTAGAGCCGTTTGAGCGGTTGAAACGAATTGTGCGGTGTTTCGAACATCTTTCCCGTTTTGAAGTGGCGTGATATCCGGTGGACCAGGGAAAGAGCTTCCTTTTGTTAATAGGTTGATGGAAGTTGTAACGAGCTCAACATGACCGAATTCCTCAGCAGTAATACTTGCGACAAGGTCGTAGAAGGGTTTTAATTTTTTCTTTTGTCGAAAGTTAAAAGACTGAAACATGTAATTGTTTAGCGTTGACATCTCACCAAATTTTCCGCCCAATAAATCCTGAACCGCTGCAGCTGCGTTAGCGTCACCGTGATCAGGGATGGGAAGTTCAATCAATTGCTTATTGATTCGCTTAAACATAATTGGCCTCCCATCTTATTAGTTAGGAAACACCCAGACGATTTGTTGAATTCGAATAAAAAAAGGAGTCTGCTTTACTTGCACCACGATGTGGTCTGGCATAACGGTTTGTAAGACACCACGAAGTGATCCTCTCGTTGTTTCAACAGTCACCATGCTTCCTGTGATCGATTGGAGCGTCTCATATACATATGGATCAACGAGGCTTGTAAGAGTCGGGTATTGTTCGTTCAAACATTTCCTCTCCCTTCCAAACAGGTTCTACACTTTTCTAACTTACGCTATTGGTGGGTTGTCATAGTCCAAAATGTAAGGAGGGTAAAGAGAGCATAAAAAAATCAGCCTGATAGGCTGATTAAGGCGAGTTACGGGTTTGTTGTCCAAAGTCCTGCTGTTTTGATAAACACACGTTTGTTTAACTTCAACTGAGAAACCATAAACTCCGCCATGTCTTCAGGTTGAAGCATATGATCCTGGTTTCCATCTGTTAAATTGTTTTCAACAGCAAGGTCAGTAGAAACTGTACTTGGTGTTAAGGCACTAACGCGAATATTGTGCTTGCGCACTTCTTGTGCAAGTGATTCTGTTAGTCCGAGCAGACCAAACTTTGAAGCGCTGTAAGCACTCGTTACAGGGGCGCCTTTCTGACCAGCGGTTGAAGAAATGTTAATAATGTCGCCTGTTTCTCTCTCGATCATATCTGGTAAGACGGCGCGAGTAACGTAGTAAGCACCAAGAAGGTTAACCTGGATAATCTTTTCCCAATCAGAAACCTCAAGGTCCATGAAACCTCCAAATTTAGCAATACCAGCGTTATTGATCAGGATATCTGTTTGACCAAGTTCTTCACGAATACGAGATACGGCGGTCGTGACTTCTTCATTGGAAGAAATATCTGCAACAGCATACGCTACTTTCACACCTTTGGCTTCTATTTCTTTTGCTACGCTTTGAAGTGTTTCTTCCGTTCTTGCTATCATTCCGATATTTACGCCTTCTTCTGCTAATCTCACTGCAGCTGCTTTCCCAATTCCTCTAGCTGCTCCAGTAATAAGTGCTGTTTTGCCTTTTAGGTTTTCCAATGGAAACCCTCCTTTATTTCATTTAAAAGAATAGTTTATCTTTCTTGTTTTTAAATGGAAAGAATTTTGCTTTTGAAACAGAGCGATATGGTATGATGAAAGTACAGATTATTCAAAAATGAATTAACTTAATACAGCTATGACAAGGATTGAGACTAAAAATAGAATACTTATTCATAAACGAATAATAGGTGGGATACAATGGATGCTTGGAATGAGTACAAAGCAATTTTCCATTCACTTCAGGATGATATTTTGGTTACAGATCCAAATGGAATCATTGTAAAAGCGAGTGAAGGAACCGGGACTGTCTATGGAGTGAAGGCAAAGGACCTAATGGGCCGCTCAGTATACGAGCTTGAGAAAGAAGGGTTGTTTACCCCTCTAGCTACGCCAATGGTAGTTCGGTCGAATAAGCGAGTGACGTTTGTCCAAACGGGTCAAGATGGTCAAAAACTACTTGTTACAGGTGTGCCGGTGCATGATGAGACCGGGAAGCTGATTCGAATTGTTAGCTATTCACATGATGTTACAGAGCTTATGGAAATAAAAGCTGGAATGGAAGAAATGTCTGCTGAAGTCGAGCGGGTCCGCACCGAACTTAATTGGCTGAAGTCCCAACATACAGAAGATGGAATCGTTGGGCGTAGCGATGAAATGAGGAAGTTAGTTGCTACTGCGAAACAAATTTGTGGTGTCGATGTTAGTGTTCTACTATTAGGTGAATCAGGGGTAGGTAAATCAGAGATGGCCCGGTTCATACATAACAATAGTGAGCGGAGAGACGGATCTTTTATAGAAGTAAACTGTGGTGCGATACCTGATGCTCTTTTTGAAGCTGAGCTTTTTGGATATGAAGATGGGTCGTTTACAGGAGCTAGAAAAGGCGGTCGGATGGGATTAGCTGAGATGGCTGAAGGTGGAACGCTGTTTCTTGATGAGATCGGAGAACTATCTCTTTCAAATCAAGTGAAAGTGTTGAAACTAATCCAGGATAAATGCTTTTATCGTGTAGGAGGCAGAAAAGAAATTCATTCGGATTTCAGGCTGATTAGTGCAACAAATCGAGATTTAGAAAGTGCCGTTACAGAAAAGTTGTTCCGAGAAGACTTATATTTCCGCCTAAACGTTGTACCGATTATCATTCCACCCCTTAGAGAAAGGAAAGAAGATATCGTTCCTCTGATTCATACCTTTCTGAGCAAATTTTGCGAGGAGTATAAAAGAAAACGAGTAATGGATAAGCAGGTTTTACACGAGTTGAGTCAGCTTGATTGGAAGGGGAACGTTCGCGAATTAATGAATTTGATCGAGCGTGTTGTGGTCACCTCAAATTCATCTACTATTCACCTGGATGATTTACCAGATACGTATAGAATCCACCAAGACTCCTATTCAAAAATGAATAATACGAGTGAGAGTCTACAATCTTCGTTAGAAAAACTAGAAAAACAGAGGTTAGAGGAAGCCAAACGTAAATTTAGAACAACGACAAAAATAGCGGAAGCACTAGGGATAAGCCAACCGAGCGTGGTAAGAAAACTTAAAAAATACAGAATAAACTGATAATTGGCACGGGTCTTGCATTAAAAAGAAGCAAAGGAGTAAATCTCTTCTTGCTTCTTTTTTATTAATATGCAAGAATTTGTATTAATATAAAACAGGGGGCGTGACCAATGGAAGCAAAAGAGCAAAAAAATTATTCGTACGAGGGTACAGGGGGAAGTACCGTATCGACTCGTCCACTTAGTCATTATTTATGGTTTCTTATCCCATCACTCATCGGAGTCCTTTTATTCCTTGTTCCCGTACCATTTAATGGGAAGATAACGATCGGTGTAGGAATCATGGCGGAATCGATTCAAGCAGGTCTAGAGCCAGTACTTCCAGGATTGATGACGGCCGTTTTAGTAGTTTCTGCAATCATTCCTATTTTTGTAAAGATCTTTGAACCAAAGTCTATTATGTTAAGACCGTTTTTAAAGCAACTTTTCTATGTGAACTGGTTCTGGATTGCCACTAGAGCAATAGGGGCAATTTTTGCAGTAATGACATTATATACGTTTGGTCCTGAATTCATTATTTCTGACGTATCGGGTGGGACGATGCTATATGCACTCGTACCTGTACTCGCAGCATGGTTTCTGTTTGCTGGCTTGTTGATGCCGCTACTTCTTGAGTTTGGCTTGATGGACTTTATTGGGACGTCACTGCAACGTGTGATGAGACCGCTATTTAAATTACCTGGCCGCTCTTCGATCGATGCACTGGCATCATGGATGGGTGCTGGCACAGTAGGCGTATTGATTACAACAAAACAATATGAAGAAGGCTATTATACAAAACGAGAAGCGGCAGTTATTGCTACAAACTTCTCTATTAATTCCATTGCATTTAGTTTAGTAGTTATTAGTTTCATAGGTCTTGAGGACATGTTTGTTCCATTTTACTTCACAGTTGTCGTTGCTGGACTTGTAGCAGCGGTTGTTTGCCCAAGAATTCCACCTCTTTCTAGAAAAGAAGATACCTATTATGAGGTAACAGGGAAGCAAATTTCTGAAGACGTTCCTGAGGGCGTTTCAAACTACAGATGGGGGTTAGAAAAGGCTCTAGAGAAAGCATCTCAAGTAAAAGGTGTAAAGGCCGTTGCTCGTCAAGGCGTTCATACCGTACTTGATATCTACTTTGCGCTTATTCCGCTCGTGATGGCGCTAGGAACCATTGCATTGATCATTGCAGAATTTACGCCGTTCTTCACGTATTTAGCAATGCCGATCGTTCCAATCCTTCAGTGGATGCAGATTCCTGAAGCTGCTTCTGCTGCACCAGCAATGCTCGTTGGATTCGCTGATATGTTCTTGCCAGCGGTAATAGGTACAGGAATCGAGAGTGAATTAACTCGTTTCGTGATTGCAGCTGTTTCCTTAACGCAGCTCATCTATATGTCTGAAATCGGTATATTACTAGTGAAGTCAAAAATTCCGATCTCTGTGCTAGAATTAGCGATTATTTTCATCCAAAGAACAATTATTACACTACCTATTATCGTCGTTATGGCTCATTTATTTTTCTAATTAACATCTAAGGAGGAGACAAACAATGAACGCATCATTTGAAGAAAGATACAATCGTATGTCGGAACTATTAGCACCAAGTATGGCGAAAGATCATCCTAACCTTCCTGTTGTAAAAGAAGAGGGGTGTTACTATTACGGTGCTGATGGAACAAAATATTTAGATTTCACCTCGGGTATTGCTGTTGCGAATACAGGGCATCGTCACCCAAAAGTTGTCGATGCAATCAAAAGAGGCGCGGATTCACTCATGCATGGACCGTCTGGCGTAATCATGTACGATTCGATCTTAGAACTAGCTGAACGACTGGGTGGCATCATGCCATCAAATCTAGATTGTTTCTTCTTTGCAAATAGCGGAACAGAGGCGATCGAAGGCGCGTTGAAGCTCGCAAAGTATGTTACAAAACGTCAGTACGTCGTTTCTTTCACAGGTTGTTTTCATGGACGTTCTCTCGGTGCGCTCGGTGTGAGTACGTCGAAAAGTAAATATCGAAAATTTTTACAACCGAACGGACTGACTTATCAACTTCCTTATGCAGATGTTAAAGCTTGTCCAGAAGGTCTCGATCCTGCCGAGTACTGTGTTGCAGAGCTTGAGAAAGATGTGGAGCGATTATTTGATCATCAGGTGACACCTGAAGAGGTCGCTTGTATGATCGTTGAACCTGTTTTAGGTGAAGGTGGGTACATTATTCCACCTAAAGAATGGCTGCAAAAAGTTCGTGAAATTTGTGATCGTCACGGCATCTTGCTGATATTCGATGAAGTTCAAACTGGTTTTGGGCGTACGGGGGAATGGTTTGCTGCACAAACGTTCGATGTGAATCCTGACATTATGGCCATCGCTAAAGGAATCGCATCAGGTATGCCCCTTAGTGCAACGGTGGCATCGAAAGAGTTGATGAGCCAATGGCCGATGGGAACCCATGGCACAACGTTTGGTGGGAATCCGATCGCTTGTGAAGCTGCACTCGCAACACTTGATGTAATAGAAGAGGAAAAGCTTCTGGAAAACTCAAGGCAAATGGGAGAATACGCACTAGAGGGTCTTCAAAGAATAAAATCTAAACACGAAGTAATCGGTGAAATCAGGGGTGTTGGTCTTATGATCGGGATTGAAATTATCGATCCGAAAACTGGTGCTCCAGATGGAGCAGGCATGATGCGTATCCTGGATTTATCGCTTGAAAAAGGTGTTTTGTTTTATCTATGCGGAAAGCATCAGGAAGTCATCCGTATGATTCCACCGCTCATTGTATCGAAAGAACAAATGGACGAAGGTTTACGCATTTTTGAAGAAGCTGTCATTGCGTTTGAAAATGAAGCACAGCCTGTAAGTGTATAGAAGAGTTTTGCTCCTGCCCGTTACAGTGTGGCAGGAGCTTTTATTATGTCTTCTCATATTTATTCGTCGGTATGCAACTTAATTTTAAATTTTCCGAAAACATGCTGTTCTTTAGGCTGTTTTATGGTAAGATAAGTTTTCTGTCTCTTAAAAAATATATCTCTAAAGGAGGTAACTGAATTGGATGAAAAAATTCAAAGTGCCTATCGTGAAGAGAAGCAGCAACTCAGACAAATCGCTGCGGAGATCAATCAGCAGAAAGAAAAATTGAATCGATATCCTAAGTACTCAGGGGATGATGTAACAGAGCAAGTACTCGAAAGTATTCGCGAACAAAACAGAGGATCGTTACAAATTGCCGCTAAGGAACCTTACTTTGCTCGTATGGATTTTCAAGAAGATCATAAAGATACGAAGGCTTATTACATAGGGAAGGTCGGAGTGGCAGACGATGAAACCCAGGAAACCCTCGTGGTCGATTGGAGAGCGCCTGTCGCGAGTATGTTCTACTCCTTTACCGGAGGAGAGGAAGAAGCTTACTATGATTCTCCTGACGGCATAGTGGAAGGAAATATTGAACTTAAGAGAAACATCGTCATACGAAATCAAGAGCTCCAACGAGTTGTTGATTCTTATGTAGAAGGTAGTGAAGACTTATCTGGATCTGATGAGTTTCTATTGTACAGGTTGAGTGAAGCAAAGGATAACAGGTTGCGAGATATCGTCTCAACCATCCAAGCGAAGCAAAATGATATTATCCGCGCAGAACGAACCACACCCCTCATTATTCAAGGAGTAGCAGGGAGTGGGAAAACAACGGTGGCACTTCACCGTCTCGCGTATCTTCTTTATGAATATCGTGAAACGGTCATAGCAGATCGTATGATTATATTTGCACCAAACAGAATGTTCCTCGATTATATTTCAGGCGTTCTTCCTGAACTTGGAGTAGGAGGGATCCAACAGTCTACATTTACTGATTGGGTGCTCCAGAAGCTTGAAGATACAGTAAAGTTAGAAGAGTCAGACCTTCTCCTCAGTAAGTGGTTTGAGCCTGAGGGAGAGGACCTATCTTTTGATAAGAGTGAAGGAAGATTAAAGGGATCGATCAGGTTTAAGGATTGGCTAGATTCTGCTCTTACACATTTTTCAGATTCGATAGGAACTCCTGGACCGTTTGAAGCATGGGAAGGTGCGATCATAACAGCTGAAAAGATGACACAATGGATGAAGGACCTCCATGTTTATCCCTTAGGTAAACAACGAGACATGTTGATGAATCGTATAAAACTTTGGATTAAAGACGAAGTGAAGAAACTAGAGGGAAGTCATCTTCAGAAAGAGTATCGTAAAAAAGCGAACGCAGAGCTGAAGAACTATTTTAAGCAATGGCCTAAGCATACTGCTCTCACGTTTTACAAAACGTTATTTCAGAGTAAGCCTGGTTTCACCGACAATGCCAGCAGTATTCTACCAGAGGATATTGTGAAGCAAACACAGAAGAGGCTTAGGAAAAAAGCAGTTTCGACTGAAGATCTAGCCCCTTTGCTGTACCTGCAATTTAAGTTATATGGAGTACGAGACGACGACAAATTGCAGCATGTTGTAATCGATGAAGCGCAGGATTTCTCACCGTTCCAAATTACAATCTTGCAGAAAGTTAACCGAAGTCAATCATTCACGATACTTGGAGATTTAGCACAGGGGATACACGGTTACAAGGGTATTCATCAATGGAGTGAGTTCGGTGAATTATTTAAAGGGAAAGAGCTTTATATAGAACTTGAGCAAAGTTACCGATCTACTGTGGAGATTATTGAGTATGCGAACCACATTATCTCTCATGCGAATGTACCTGTGAGACCAGCAGTACCGGTATTTCGTAGTGGTAAACGTGTCGATGAGAAAGTTATTGATGAAAATTATACGCAAGATTTAGTTCAGACAACGGTGGAGATGCAGGGCCGAGGAATAAATACGATTGCAATCGTCGGTAGAACGGATGAAGAATGTCAGGTTCTTTATAAAGCTTTAGAGAAAGCCCACGTAGAAGTAAACCTTATAACTGCGGAGAATCGTTCTTACTCTGGGGGAGTTTCGATCACCCCAATCTACCTCACAAAAGGGCTGGAATTCGATGCAGTTATACTAGCGGATGCATCAAAAGAGAACTATAAAGAGAATACGCAGGATGCAAAGCTTCTTTATGTAGGCTGTACACGTGCATTGCATGAGTTAAAGGTATTTTATAGAGGTGAATTGTCACCATTAATAAGAAAAGAGATCAGGTAAAGCGAACCTGATCTCTTTTCTATAGAATGCTTTTTACTCTACCGACCTGTCCATCTTCAAGGCGTACCTTAATGCCGTGTGGATGATTAGCGGATTTAGTAAGAATATCTTTTACAATGCCTTTTGTTAATTTACCGGTACGTTGGTCCTTCTTCAAAACAATCTCTACTTCTTTACCGGGCTCGATATTACTTCGATTCTGTCCGTTCATGTTCACTTTCCTCCTTACCATAATATCGTTGTTTATCTTCAGGAAGTGGATCTACAGTATGTTTAACGCTATATCCTTTAGAAACAGCTAGACCGAAGGCTGCAGCTATAACAATCGTCATGATAACAACGACGATAATAACCGAAATGATGACCATCCTATGGCTCCTTTTGCGTCTTTTGAATCTACTTTACCACGATTTGCGGTGAAATAGTAGAACGTAGTGAAGGTTAAACAAACGTTTGATTGAAGAAAATAGACAGGGAAAGAAGGAGAAAAATATTGTCTATATAGTTAGATAATTATGATAATATATGTAAATTATTGTCGAAACAACAAAAATTCATAGTAATATGTGCCTATTTTAAAACTGGAAACGCTTGCTTAATAAATCTTATGTTTAAGCTGTTTACAAACCTATGAATCCCTATTATAATCCCGATTGTGCTTATGAAACGAAAACAAAACAACGGGAGGGATACATGATGCTTCATCACATCAAAACTTATCTGCTTATCACACTAGGGGCGCTCGGCGTAGCTACCCATGTGCATTTTTTCCTATCTCCAAACAGTCTCGCAACAGGGGGAGTCAGCGGTTTGTCGATCGTGATGAACCATCTTCTCCCAAACTTGTCCGTCGGTATGTTTATGATTATTTTGAACGCAGTGCTTTTGTTAGTTGGAATTCTGTTTCTCGGTCCCAAATTCGGAGTAAAAACGATTTATTCAAGCTTTGCTCTATCTTTAGCAGTATGGTTGCTTGAACGATTCATTCCAATAACGGAACCATTTAGTCAGGATATCCTGATTCAACTTATCATTGGCCAGTGTATTGCTGCTGCTGGAATGGGACTTGTTTTTCATCAAAAAGCTTCCACCGGTGGTACGGATATCATTGCGATGATCATCAACAAGTACTTTTCGATCGATGTTGGTAAAGGTGTATTGATCTCGGACATTTCAATTGCAATGCTTTCCATTTTCCTATTCGGTCCTGAAATTGGTATGTATGCGATCTTTGGTGTAATTCTGAATGGTTTCGTGATCGATTATACAATTCAAATGTTTGATGCTAAGAAAGAAATTGTGATCATTAGCAAAGAGAGTGAAGAAATCCGTACGTTCATCGTTAATGAAATAGGAAAAGGCGCGACGATTCATACGGCACGCGGTGCATTTACTTCAGATGAAAAAGAAGTGATCACGACGATCCTAGGAAGAAAAGATCTACTGAAGCTAAAGAAACATGTAGGCAGTGTTGATCATAAGGCGTTTATTACCGTCCATAGTATGAAAGAAATACTAGGACAAGACTTTAAATCTCTAGCATAAACGAAATCCCCTTTCCGGAATGGAAAGGGGATTTATTTATTTCTTAATTTTTCTCACCAAATAGATAAACGTAACTAGTGCGATTACGATCGCAAGGCCATAAGCTGTGAAAACAACTGCTGGTACATCGCCTTGATTACGAACACCGATCCCGATCAATGCCCATACGATCACAAGCGGATACACCCAATCGTTTTCGTATTTCAGGAAATAAAGCGCAAGAACTGAAGCGACGATCATTAGTAGAATAGTCCAGAATGATGCTGAAAGACCAAATCCATTCCAATCGATATACGTTAAGAAGTAGCTGATGTTTGCGATGGTGGCAACACTGATCCATCCGAGATAAACAGAGAAAGGTAAGAGGTCGAGAAACGAGGCGTCTGCCGCTTTTGCCTTCACATAAAGTCGGATGAGCGTGAGAAGTAATAAGATCATTACGAGAACGGAAGCTCCAAAATACTCATAATGCCACATGAAGATCCAGAGGCTATTCAATAAGCAGCTTAAAACAAACAGTCCACTTGTTTCTTGATAGATGGGTAAGTTGCGACGATCTTTAGGAAATTGACGAAGGATCCATAACCCTAGCAGTAGATAGATGAGGCTCCAGATGCTGAAGACATACCCTGCTGGAGTGAACAGTACGTCAAGCTTGTTTGAAATTTCTCCAGTAGTCTGTCCGTTGAGCGGTAGGATATTTGCTAGTGCATTCACAGTGATAACAAGTAGGTAGGCAAGAATATTAAGGAGTAATTTTATCATCGTTGTCCTCCTAAATAGTAGTCTGTTGTTAATACTATTCCTCGAAAAAAGGACAGATAACCAATATGATAGGTTCGTGGACAAAAAGAATAATAAAAATCAGCCCGCTTTCTTCGAAAGCGGGCGACTTTTACTTAATTATGAGGCAATACAGCGATGTCTGGCTCAGCTACCTTTACAATTTGCTTTCCGAGGTTCTTCCCTTCGAAGAGTCCGATGAAGGCTTCAGGAATGCGTTCGAATCCTTCCACGATCGTTTCTTCGTAAGTTAACTGTCCTTCTTTAACCCACTTACCAAGTGCTTCTGCACCTTCTTGGAAACGTTTTGCAAAATCATTCACAACGAACCCTTGCATAAGTGCACTCGATTTGATGAGCTTCGTCTGTACGCGTGGTCCAAGATCTTTCTCAGTTTTATTGTAAGAAGAGATTGCACCACAAACCGGAATACGGGCGAACTTATTGAGTAAACTGAACGCTGCATCTCCAATTTCGCCGCCAACGTTTTCGTAGTACACGTCGATACCATCAGGACATGCGCTTTTTAGAGCTTCATAGACGTTTGATGTCTTATAATTGATTCCTTCATCAAAGCCTAACGTATTCGTTAGATACTGTACTTTCTCATCTGAACCAGCAATTCCGACAACTCTACAGCCTTTGATCTTCGCAATCTGTCCTACAACAGAACCTACTGCTCCAGCTGCTCCAGATACGACGACGGTTTCACCTTCTTTTGGCTGACCGATGTCGAGTAAGCCGAAATAAGCAGTAAGACCAGGCATTCCAAGAACACCTAGATGGGTGCTTACAGGGGCAGCTTCGGGATCGATCTTACGTAAGTTGTCCTCTGCTGCAACAGAGTATTCCTGCCAGCCTAGATGCCCGATGACAATATCCCCTTTGTTAAACTTCTCTGACTGTGTTTCAATGACTTCTGCGATCACGCCACCATCGATCGGTTCATCAAGTTGAAAAGGTGCGACGTAAGATTTAGCATCCGTCATCCTTCCTCTCATATATGGGTCAACAGTTAGATAAAGGGTCTTTAAGAGTACTTCTCCAGTGTTCGGTGATGGAACCTCTGTTTCTACGAAGTTAAAATGCTCATCAGATGGCATACCTTCAGGTCGTTTCGCTAGTTGAATTTGCTTTTGTGTCGCCATTAGTCATCCCTCCAAAAATTGATTGAATGGTCATTCATTATTCTATTTGAACGTTACCACATCGTTGGATCGTAATACAACGTTTTTGCTTTCGATGTGTTATGGAGGCTGTTTATGAATGGAAAGCTTCACATCATATGGGGTAAGCTAGTAAATAGAGCAGGAGGAGATCTCATGAGTAACAGTAACGGTTGGATCATGAAGCAAACCTGGGGCGACCTACTATTTCTTCATTGGCCAGTGGACCCATCTTGGTTAAAGACACTCCTTCCAGAGGAATTGGATGTAGATACATTTGACGGTGAAGCGTGGATTGGAATTGTCCCGTTTGAAATGAGTGGAATTCGATTTAGAGGAATGCCTTCTGTACCTTTTGCTTCAACATTACTCGAATTAAATGTAAGAACGTATGTTAAGTTTGGTGACAAAAGAGGGGTACACTTCTTTAGCCTTGATGCTAATCACAATTTAGGAGTGTGGATCGCCAGAAATTTTTTTCGTCTGCCATATTTTCGTGCGCGTTTAACGAAGAGTGAGCGTGATGGAACGTTTTACTTTAATGGTGTTCGTACACATAGAGGCGTCAAACAAAGTAAGTTTCAGGTCAGCTACCGTCCTATAGGTGAACCGTATCAATCAGAAAAGGAAAATCTTGATTTTTGGTTAACGGAAAGAGAGCGTCTCTTCGTGGTTCATAATGGCAACGTCTTTCAGGGTGATATCAAGCATGAAAAGTGGCCGTTGCAAAAAGCAGCGTTCACGATTTTAGAAGATACGCTTTCTGATGATTATTTCTTTAAGGAAGAAAGAGTACTCGCTCACTTTTCTAAGACTGTTACAACACATTTATGGCCGTTCAAAAAGGTTTCAGATACGTAAAATCCCCCTTCGTGTGAGGGGGATCTTTTTATGATTCGTATGAATGTTTCCGCTGAAGCCCGCCTGGCTGTATGCGACGAAACAGTTTCGTTCTAGAAAGCGTGAAGATCAATAGTGCTACCCATATTAATGTGAAGCTTACTGCATGGTGAGAAGTAAATGATTCTCCGTATAAGAAGATTCCTTGAATAAGCATCAGTGTTGGGGCGATGTATTGAAGAAAGCCAATCATCGAAAGAGAGATGCGGTTTGCCCCAGTAGCAAATAATAAGAGCGGTATCGCAGTAACGAACCCGGCACCTAGAAGTAAAAGCATTGTTGTCGTGTTACTTGCATAGAAAGCTTCTGGCAAGCTGTTATAAGTAAAAACGAGGTAACCGATCGCAAAAGGTGTGATCAACAACGTTTCGATGGTGAGCCCTATCATGGCTCCAAGTCTAGCCGTTTTCTTCAAAAGTCCGTAAAGACCAAAACTCACCGCCAGGATCAACGAGACCCACGGTATTTCTCCAAATTGAAAAACAAGATTTAATACCCCTATTGTAGCAAGTAGAACGGAGATGAACTGCCAGAATGACAGGCGTTCTTTTAGAAATAAGATGCCTAGAAGTACACTTATCAAAGGATTGATATAGTATCCAAGGCTAGTTTGAATCACATGATCGTGGTTTACCGCCCATATGAATGCAAACCAATTTATCGAGATAAAGAGGGATGCAAACGTGATCGATGTCATCTTTTTGGGTTGTTTTATGATTGTAATGAGGTCTTTCCATAAAGTAGAGGCTTTTCCTAACATAAGCAAAATAACGATCATGAATGCAAATGACCAAATGATGCGATGGGCGAGTACAACTTCAGAAGGTACCTCAGAAACAAGCTTCCAATATAGAGGGAGAATTCCCCAAAGAAGATATGCGCCGGCACCACTCATGATACCTATCGCTTGTTCTTTATTAAAATCAGACTTCATAGCTTCCCCCACTTCCCTTGATTGATTTAGTTTATATCTATTTCCATATGATTACAACGAAAAGAAACTGGAAGGCTTGCATATATATGAGGTGGATGGGGAGGGGATCGAGTGTATAGGAATAGGATGTTAATCGACCAACAGGTAGGAGACGTGACAGGTGATGGGTATCCAGATGTCGTGAGTCTGACAGGATCGAAACCTTATCCGGATTCTCCGTTAATCGATCAGGTGGTGCTCTCGATTAAAGATGGGCAAACATCCAATGAAGTCTCGTTTTCGTTACCTGGCAGTAGTGGGTATAACCCAACTTTATACCTTGGCAGATTCACTGATAAGAATGTAAAAGAAATCCTCGTAAGAACGGATTCAGGTGGAAGCGGAGGAATTACGTACGATTTTCTTTACTCCTATTACCAACAGAATTTAAGATTGCTATTTGATAATGAAAGTTTTACGAATGCTTTCACTTACAAAGTAAACTATTTAGACTACTATCAAGCGGAAATTAGAAATGAAACGTTAGATAAGACATATATCGTAAGCTTATTGTATAAAGGTCAGGAGTATCTAGCAGAAATTTATAATTCGGATGGGAAGTTAAAAGAACCGATCAGTGGGTATGTTAATCCACCTGGTGGTGTGTATCCGATCGATTACCAAAGGGATGGCATCGATGAATTGCTCGTCTATCAACGAGTTGTTGGAAGGTATAACGCGGATGGGTTAGGGGTTCTCTCCACCCCGCTCCAATGGCGGAGTGATCAATTTGTACCTATGTATCAAACCCTTTGTATCTATTAGTATGTAAAACGGGGGAAGTCCCCCGTTTTGTTCTATTCTTGCTCTAGGCGACTTCTAAGAATGTGCTTCTTGTACTTCTCAATCTTACGTCCTTCGATGTAACGTACATCTTGCTTTTTAAGTTGTTCAACGTACCAACCTTTGCTATCGATATGCATGTGAAACATCCTTTCTCTATATAGTATTTCGTTTAAGGAGTCATTTTCAAATCCCAATCGATGACTATGGTAACATCATGTGTTTTATCTGAAAAGGGATTTTTAGAAATTCGATTCGAGAAATTTATAACGCATTACTCATGACAAAACGTCTGAAAAAATAGATAATGAATGAAAGGAGGAATGGATCTTGGATATAGCCTGGCTCATAGCGGAGGATAAAATCAGAACTGCTATCAAGAATGGGGAGTTTAACGATTTACCCGGAAAAGGAAAGCGGCAGAAGCTTGAGGATCTATCCAGTATTCCTGAGGAGTTACGAATTGCATACAAAATACTAAAAAACAGTGGCTATCTTCCTGAGGAAACACAATTAAAGAAGGAGCTTTTAACATTAGAAGAAATTCTAGAAAATTGTAATGATGAGGAAGACAGGTTGCATATAAAGCAAAAGATCTCTGCAAAACAACTGAAATATGATCAGCTCATGACGGAAAGGTTATCGAAGCAAGCACCAGAATACGAGGAAAAAATAAGAAGAAGACTAACATGATGAACACTTATCGCAGCGCATGATAAGTGTATTTTTTTATCAAAAAGGGGGTTGAGATATGGATGGATCAATAAAGGTGAATGAGCTCGTAAAAACATATAAAGGAGAGGTTAAAGCTGTACAAGGTGTAAGCTTTGAAGTAAAAGAAGGGGAGTTCTTTGCTTTTCTTGGGCCGAATGGTGCAGGGAAATCGACGACTGTTCAAATCCTTACAACATTAGTTAAGCCAACAGAAGGCGAAATTCTCGTTGGAGGTATAAATGTTAAAGAGAATCCTGAGAGTGTGAGAAGGAACATCGGTGTTGCGCTTCAGGAAACAGGGATCGACTCGGTTTTGACTGGTCGTGAACTGATTGAAATGCAAGCAAGATTATTCGGCTTTTCGAAGAAAGAAGCAAAGGCAAGGGCAGTTGAGTTGTTAAACCTCGTTGACTTAACTGGGGATGCAGACCGTCCTTCAGGAAAGTATTCTGGAGGTATGCGCAGAAGGTTAGATCTTGCGATGACGCTCGTTCATAATCCAAAAATTTTATTTTTAGATGAGCCGACAACAGGTTTAGATCCAATGAACCGACAGGCGATCTGGAAAGAGATCAAACGATTGAACAAAGAGGAAGGTACAACGATTTTCCTAACGACACAATACCTTGAAGAAGCCGATCAGTTAGCAGATCGAATCAGTATTATCAATGAGGGGAAGATCGTGGCCTCAGGAAGTGCTGAAGAATTGAAAAGAACGCTTGGGTTCGATGCGATCCAGCTGACATTTGAAAACCTTGAGGAAGCAGATCATGCGAGCAAGGTTTTAGATGGACTCGGTGAAAACATAGAGCAAACGAAACATGAAGTAACGATCTATACAGAAAACGGCACGAAACTCCTTTCTGAACTTGTAAGGAATTTAGATGAAGAAAATCTGTCTCCGAAAACCCTCAATGTAAAGCCTCCATCTTTAGATGACGTATTTATCAATGTCACGCATAAGAAAAAGGAGAGGGTGTGAAAATGAAGAGTTCTTTCTTCCTGGACACGTTGATCTACTCCAAGAGAAGTATCATTACGATTCTTAGAAATCCTTTCATATTTATTCCGAACCTATTTATTAGTCTTTTTTTCTTGTTGGTATATGAAGGTGGGCTTAGTGGGATTTCAGAGCTTCCAGCATTTGATGGAGCTAATTACTTAGCTTTCATACTTCCTGTGTCGATTGTCTCTGCTGCGATCGGGGGTGCCGGTGGTGCTGGACAGGCGTTAGTGAATGATCTCGAGACAGGTTTTTTCTCGAGGCTGCTGTTAACTCCGTCTTCTCGACTTGCAATCGTACTTGGTCCGATCATAGCTGGTATGCTTCAGCTCTTGGTTCAAACCATCCTGATTCTAATCATCGCCTATTTCCTTGGTCTTGAAATAGCTGCAGGATTTGGTGGGATCTTGATTGTGTTATTGCTAACGCTCGGATGGGGGCTGGCTTTTGCTGGTTATTCTGTTGGAATAGCACTACGAACGAAGAATGCTCAGTCAGCTCAGGCCGGGACATTCATCTTTTTCCCTCTTATCTTCCTAAGTACCACATTCGTTCCATACGAACTTATTGAAGCAAATTGGTTAAAAATCGCAACCGTCATAAACCCTACAACGTATTTATTTGAGGCGATGCGCTCTGTTTTTATTGACGGATGGGAATTCTGGCCCCTCGCTAAAGGATTCCTTGTCATCGCGTTGCTATGCGCAGTAACCATTACATTTTCCGCCATCAGTGCCTCGAAAGCTGTTAGTGCAGATTAATCAAAAAAGAACCCGCCGTATGCGGTTTAAAGCTTGTAGAGGAACGAATTGGGGTTTCTATACAAGCTGACACTCATCCAGGTTGGATGAGTGTTTTTTTAAAGGGTACTCGGTGTTCAAAAAGAGTAGTTGATTCTTTCCTCTTTCCAAATAACGTTGATGGATAAAAAGAAGGTCAGAATTGCCATATTCGACTGTTAAACTATTGGGACGGAGTGTTGACTTTGGATTTATTCCTTCAAGTAGGAGAGACGATCGCGGACTCCTGCGGTCGTACGGGCGGCCGAGACCGGGGTGCGGGTTTCACCTCGGGCTTGGACGTTCGTCCGCGGAAAGCATGCGATCGTCATCGACTACGGCATAGGGAGCACTGAATAATGACATAGGTTTCTCGACAAGCTGAGAACTCGCCGTATGCGGGTTCAAATTAACCTTTGAGCCTAGCCTTAATAATAAATCGGCTTGAAGGAATATCAAGATAGCCTTCTTCTTGAATCTTCAGGTGTATCTTAAACAGCGCATCTCGATAACGTTCTACTGAGAAATCTGGTATTTGCCACGGTATGGCTTTTAAATAATAGATAATCGCCCCTACATCATAAAAGCGTGTTTCTGGAAATGCTTCCTGACCGAACACTTCGAATCCTGCATCCTCTAATTCGTTCACTGCATAAGCGAGGTTCCAATGCTCAAATTCTGTTTCAGTGGATGCTCCAAGAAGTCGATTGAGCTCAAGCATGTCGGAGCCTCCTACCTGTTGTGTGATAAACTTTCCATCTGAAGTCAGAATTCTTTTTAATTCAGTAGGAGAATAAGCCTCATGTTTATTCATGATGAACTCAAATTGGTCATCCGAGAAAGGAAGATGATCATCCTCTTCGAATGCATGAACAGACACCCCTAGTGGTTCCAAGCGGTTCTTAGCAATCGGAACATTTGGAGGATATCCTTCAGTTGCAGCTAGCATTTCTGGGAAAGGTTGAAGCTTCTCGAGAAATTCTCCGCCACCTGTACCCATATCTAAAACACTCCTTGCATTCTTAAATATGGGTAGAACCTCTGAAGTATAGCACCACGGCAAGCGCTCACTATGAATACGTCCTGTATCTTGAATATAAGAAAAGTCCCAACCTGAAAATGGCTTTTCAATCTCGCTCAAGTAAAAAGTAAACAAATCATTTGTCATGATGTACCTCCCATTTATTTCCTCACCATAATTGTATCAGAGTTTATCTGCATATAGATTTAGAATCATGTTGATTAGGGTAAAACAAGATATGGAACTGTTTAAGTGGAGAAAAAGGACGTGACGATAATGAACGATCAAATGATGTATGACTTAGTTGGAATAGGAATCGGACCATTCAATCTCGGAATGGCGGCGCTCGCTGAGGATTTAGACATAGAAGCGATTTATTTTGATCAGAAAGAAGAGTTTAATTGGCATCCAGGTATGTTGATTGAGGGAGCAGATTTACAGGTGCCATTTTTAGCGGACCTTGTAACGATTGCTAACCCAAAGAGTCCATACACGTTTATTAATTATTTGCATGAGAACGACAGACTTTATCAATTTTATTTTTTTAATAAACTCGATATCCCGAGAAAGGAATATAATGCATATACGCGGTGGGTGGCTTCAAAACTTTCTAACTGTCAATTTGGGAAGAAAGTAATCGATGTAACGTATCATAAAGAAGAGCGATACTATGAAGTGATCATTGAAGATATTAAAAGATCTGAGACTCATAAAGTGAAAGCAAAACACGTTGTGTTAGGTACAGGCAGTCTACCAAATGTTCCAGAAGGTTTTGATAAGTATCCAATAGAAGACGTGCTCCATTCAAATCATTATCTGTATCATGAGAAACAGTTAAAGCAGTCTGATTCTGTCACTGTGATCGGCTCTGGGCAAAGCGCAGCAGAACTTTTTTATGATCTACTGAACGACCAGAGGCACTATAAGTACAAGTTGAATTGGTTTACAAGGTCAGCTGGGTTCTTCCAATTAGAGTCGGCGAAGCTTGGTCAGGAAGTTTTCTCTCCAGACTATATTTCTTACTTTCATCGACTTTCATACGAGGAGCGAGAAGAGGCGCTCTCAACGTTAGGTCCGTTAAGAAAAGGAATCGATCCAGAAACCTTGAAAGCCATTTATGATTTGCTCTACCATCGATCAGCTGAAGGGAATTACCCTGAAGCCACGATACAGCCGATGACAGAGGTGAACGGTGTTGAGAAAGTGGACGGAGTTTACCGATTAGCATGTAGACAGTGGCAAGAAGACCATTCGTTTACGGTAGATTCTGAGAAGGTGTTGTTAGCTACAGGTTACAAGCCTCATTTTCCTGAATGGTTTACGAGAATGCACGATGAAATTGAGTGGGAGGATGAAAAGAGGTATAAAGTCACATTAAACCAGCAACTCGTTTTCAAAGATGGGAGAGAAAACCATTTCTTTACCCTCACAAATCTTGAACATTCTCACGGTGCGGGGGCAACAAACCTTGCGCTATCTGTAGAAAGAAATAAACGGATATTGAACACTGTAGCAGGGGAAGAAATTTTTCCAATCAAGACAAACACGGTGTTTCAGCAGTTTTCAAGTAAACAGATGTAATATAAAAAAAGCTGAAGAGTGTGCTCTTCAGCTTTTGATCTTTTCATTGATCCTCTTAAGTTCGTATCCTTCATTTTTCATGACCGCTCGGATTCCTTGTCTAAACGTTGCATAAGTAGGGATAGACGAATCTAAGTCAAGATCGATTAGCCATCTTACAATTCGTGATGTAATCCCCACATAAACCACTTGAATCCCCATCAGACTAAGAGACTTTGTCATCGTTTCAATTATTATATTGGCTGAACGATCTGTGAGATTTGTTAGTCCAGAAAAGTCGATCAGAACATAATCTGTCTTCGTTTTAGCGCAATAGCTGAGTACATTTCTAATCAATTTTTCTGAACGGTTTACAGTCAGCGTGCCGATCAATGGAAGCAGAATAGCATTCTCAAGAACAGTAGGAAGGATCGTATTCGAATACTCCTCCACAAGTTTCCTGTTTTCATCGATCTCTTTTTCCTTTTCAGTTACATCTCGCCAGACAAGTATGTATCCCACTTTTTTGCCGTCTTCGTTTCTATATTCTGAAATAACGATATTGGCAGCAAACTTATTGAAAAGAGTGATCGTACTTTGATAAGGCAAATGATGTAATAGAATATTTTTTTGATGGGCAGGATTCTTATGAAAGTCATGTATGCTTCTTCCGATTAATTGTGAAGGTGAATCGACGGGAAGATAATCGATGATCGATTGCAAAAGATCTTCAGCCTGCTCATTATACCAAGCGATGGTAAAACTTGTATCACATACAAAGATATTGTCCCCAATACTATTTAGCACTCTGATCGTTTCATTATTTTCAAAAAACGAGTTACTTGTCACAATCCGCTTCCTCCGACTTATTCGATTTTAAATCTACTAGTATTATAGAGTAAGAAGCGATGATTGAACATTAATAACGTATTGAAAAAGACTCTTCTTCATGCTTTACTTCCTCTTCATTCGCATTGATCTTATCTACAGAAGAAAAAGCGCTGCCTTTTTCAATCGAAGAAATAAATTGCTTAATCTGTGTTTCATCTCCCTGAGCTTCGATCTCTACAGAACCATCCGTGTTATTTTTCACATAGCCACTTAGATTGTATTTTGCTGCTTTTTGCTGTGTGAATGCTCTGAATCCAACACCTTGAACCTGCCCGCTTACGATAAGGTGATAACGTTTCATGATATTCATCCTTTCAAAGATCTGTTTTATAGTCATTTACCTGTTTTAGGACTGTTTAAACGGACCTCTGTTTTCCGATTAATCATGGCAAATGGCAAGTATAAAAGGTGAAACAATGAAATGGCGATCACTTCTAACGTTACTAAATACCATGGCCAATTGCCTAGGTAGGCATAGATGGTATTGCTCATCGGCTTCTCCATTAGAAACATATAATTCGAGTCAATAAGAAAGTTTAGTAGGAAAATAAACGCTGTATACACATTGAGAAAGATAAATGCTCTCCAAATGGAAGAATAACTTGGTTTGTAACCTTCAACCACGATCATAAACCACGCTGTCAGAACGATTCCGCCATGGGCAACAAAAAAGTGATAGAAACGAAAATGCGGATAGGCATAAATAAGTTCAGGTGTAACCATTGCGAGAAGCGCACTGCTCGAACCTACGAAAAAGGTGATCTCAAACAGAAAATGCCGTTTTAAAAGTAACAATAACAAAGCGAGAAATAGGGAGATGCTACTTAATTGCAGTGGGAGCGTTGTCGTGACACGCCATTCATCGTGATAACTAAACCAAGCATGAAAGCTCGTTTCTGAAAGGAATAATAAAAAGATCAAAATAAAGCGAAACGCTCTGTTATATCGTTTTGTTCGTAGCGTTTTTCTGAATAGGTAGGTAAGGACTAGCAATCCCGTTAAGGTGACTAGTACAAGTAGGTGAGGTAGTGAGAAGAGTGAAAAGGTCTCATTTACCGACCAGGTTAAATAATTCTGCAAAATGACTCCTCCTTTTTAAGCAAAACAGTGTAAAAGGAACTGTGTAATCGTTAAAATAAATATGTGCGAAAGAAAGGAGAATGATATGAAGAGGATACTTGTATTAGACGGCAGTCAAAGACCCGATGGAAACACAGAAACTTTAACAAACCATGTACTGGATGACATCGACCATGCAAAGGTTTACTTAAGGCAATTATCTATCCGCCCCATTCATGACCAACGTCATGCAGAAGGTGGTTTCACACGCGTATACGATGATCACGATAACTTGATTGAGGAGATTATCAACAGCGATATTCTCGTTTTCTCCACGCCAATTTATTGGTACGGCATGTCAGGGACGATGAAGAATATGGTCGATCGATTTTCGCAGGCAATGCGCGATGAACGGTTTGATTTAAAGAGTAAGCTAGCAGATAAAGAAGTTTATGTGGTGTCATGTGGCGGCGACAATCCAAGAATCAAAGGATTGCCTCTTATTCAGCAATTTCAATACATATGCGACTTTCTCGGAATGAAAATGGTCGATTACATCATCGGTCAAGCTGTTAAGCCTGGTGAGATAGAGGAAGACCACAGAGCGCTCTCAGATGCGAAGTCATTGAATGCATCTATAAAAGAAAGACTTAAGTAAGTCTGCTAAAAAGCTTTCGAGAAAACAATCTCGAAAGCTTTTTTCCTATTCTTATTGAATTGTTTTCAAGGCTTGTTTAACAGATGGAAAGCTTTGAATCGATGACAATGTTAAATCCGAACGTACACTTTCAAGAACAAATTCTGGCCGAACCCCAGACATCATTAGCGTAGCTCCCATTAATTTGATGAGCTGATCGAGTTGATAAATACCGTTGTGAAGTTGAGTTGTAAAGTGACTCACTCCAGAAAGGTCTAGGATCAAATACTGATCACCGCTTTTTTGAATGTGTCTACTCACGTTGTGATGCAGAAGCTCTAGTCGCTCATCATCGATTTCACCGACTAGTGGTACGATCGAAACACCTCTATCGATCGGAACGATCGGAGTAGATAGTGCTTTTACTTGTTGTAAATAATGATTGGAACGTTCTTCCGCATATTTACGTTTCGTTACGTCCTGTTGGACACCTACAAAATAGGACTGCTTTTCACTTTCAATGTAAACGGGGAAAATTTGCAGCTCGTTCCAAAATGGTTCTCCGTTTTTACGATAGTTTTTTACTTCTACTTTCATTTTTTCTTTCTTCTGAATGGCAGACTTAATCTGATTTAATACTGTTCTGTCCGTGTCTTCGCCCTGAAGGAACCGGCAGTTAAACCCGATGACCTCTTCTGCTGTGTATCCGCTCAATTGCTCAAAGCCTTTATTCGTATATATGATGGGGTTGTCAGGTAGTTCAGGGTCTGTGATGACGACTCCTGTATCGACGTACTCAATCGCAGTTCTGATGAATTCATTTTTCTTCATTCGTTTGATTTGTTCTTTATTAGCTCTCATTTTGTTCGCCCCGTGTCTGTCTTTCCCTCATTCAAATCATCACCTTTTATACTAATTGTTACTACTAGTATAAATCTCAAACTCATAAAAACCAATAATTAACCAATTATTCATAGGATTTATGCTTAGAATTAAGAGAGTAACTGACATAATTGGGAGGGGACAAGCCTCTAAAAAAGTTATATGTTCATGCTATAATAATAGTATTTAAATCGACATAGGAGAGGGGGATAAGCGGTGGATGCACTAGATGTCATGGGCAATAAAGAGAACGTGTTTCCATATTTTCAACCGATCATCAGCGCTGATAAAAAACAAATTATTGGATATGAAGTATTGGGAAGAATCCAAACAGAAAAAGGTGCTGAAGACCTTAGTTTCTTCTTTGAAGATACTTCGATACCAGAAGAGTACATATTGGAAATCGATACGATTGTTCGAGATTTAGCGATCGAGTATTACAGTAATTATGGGACAGGTGAATGTTTGTTTTTTAACTGCAATGCCAGTCATTTGTTGTTTGATCGAGGAGAGACGATCACGTCATCATTAGAGGGATATGCTAATCTCGGAATTCCATATGAGCGAATCGCGTTAGAGGTGTCTGATTATGATGTGGATGAAAGTGATTTAAAGAAGCTTCAACATCTTCTAACTTATTATAGAAGTCTCGGCGTGCAAATAGCTGTTAGCCATTCTGGAAATAAGATGAGCAATATCGAAAAGATTGCGATTTTAAATCCAAATATTATTAAAGTAAATCTTTTTAGTCTTAAAGATAAAGGCATGCCTCAAGAATATCGAGATGTGCTTTACGCATTATCGATGCTTGGGCGTAAAATTGGTGCTACCTTACTGTTTGAAGGAATCGAAGGACATGGTCAGATGAAGTATGCTTGGGAAAACGGTGGTCGCTATTATCAAGGTGATTACATTAAAGAACCAGGTCCAGAATTTTTAGAAAGAGATCAATTCAAACCACTGCTTTCTAAGGAGTTTCATCAGTTTATCAATCATGAACAAAATCGGCTTCTATCGCTTTATCATTTATCCAAAAGGTTTAATGAGCATCTACAAAAACAGGTTAAGATGATGAAGCAAAACGATTGGGATGACATTGTCTCACAAGCTTCAAGATCCTTGAATGACGCTTGCTTTAGAGGTTATATATGCAATGAGGATGGGAATCAGGTGTCCTCGAACTACTACCGTAACGATGATGGGAGCTGGGAACTTCAACCAGAGTATGTGGGGAACAACTGGAGTTGGAGACCGTATTTCTTAGAAAACATTATGAGAATGAAACATGAAGGGATAGGGAACCTCTCAGATATGTACAGTGATATCGAAACAAATGAATTGATAAGGACATATTCGTACCCTATTAACGAGACGCATTATTTGTTTCTTGATATTCCTTATTTGTATTTGTACGATCGAGACCATCATTGAGATTTTAAAAATCACTAGGAGGGCTCAGAGATGTTAAAGAAAACGACCGTTAACACAACACAGCGAGACGAAATGATCGATATTACGTCAACTGTACAGAACGCCATTGAAGAAGAAGGAATCAAAAATGGAATGGTAGTGGTGTTTTCAGCGCACACTACGGCTGGAATAACGATTAATGAAAATGCAGATCCTGACGTCAAACATGACATGTTGATGAGGCTTGATGAAGTATATCCATGGGAACATCCGAAATATCGGCATGCAGAAGGAAATTCTGCTTCTCATTTGAAGACGAGTACTGTAGGAGCTTCACAAACGATTTTAATTCAAGACGGAAAAATGATTCTTGGTACATGGCAGGGGATTTATTTTTGTGAATTTGATGGCCCACGAAACCGAACTGTGTACATCAAAACGATGGAGGGATAAGTATGATTCGAGTATTGTTTGTCTGTCTCGGTAATATTTGCAGATCTCCAATGGCTGAAGCGGTCTTTCGAGATAAGGTTGCACATGCTGGTCTTTCAGATATGATTAGCGTCGACTCGGCAGGTACTGGTGATTGGCACATCGGAGAGCCTCCGCACGAAGGGACTGCAGACCTTTTAAATAAGAAGAACATTCGTATGGATGGGATGCAGGCACGTCAAGTCAAAAAGAGTGATCTAGAGGAATTCCAATATATCGTCGCAATGGATGCAGGAAATTTAGGTGAATTGCATAAACTGGCGGGTCTGACGAATACGAGTTCAATCTCTAGGCTGATGGACTACGTAGAAGATTTTGAAATTGAAGATGTTCCTGATCCGTATTTCACAGGTAATTTTGATGAGGTTTATGAGATGGTAGAAAAGGGCTGCGATCAGTTACTTCAACACATTAGAGAAGAAAGCGGGCTATGATTTCTCAAGTGCGGTCCGCCCTTCAAGCTTATGGAGATGATGGGAAGATCGATCAGTGGGATCGTGTTACAGGTGGCTCCATCAACCATACGTTTTATGCAAAAACGAGTGAAAGGGACTATTTTGTTAAGTACAACCCTTCAGCTGGTCAAGAGTTTTTTCAGGCAGAAGTAAATGGGCTTACACTTTTAGGAGAAAATGGGGTCCCTGTACCTAAACCTCTTTATCATCATGATGGTGGAGTAGGAAATAACGTCCTTTTATTAGAATGGATTCCTCCATTTGAAAGCGGTGAAGCTGATAAAGAACTAGGTAGTGTCGTTGCGAATATGCATGCCCACTTTAGTAAAAAGGCGGGTTTAGAACATAATAACTTTATAGGGGAACTCCCACAAACAAACGAACGGAATGATTGGGTACAGTTTTATCGTGATCAACGGATAGGCTTCTTACAATCCTTAGCTGAAGAAAAAGGAGTCCTCACGAAAGAACGTAATCGACTTCTGACGAAGCTTAGAGACAATCTTCACTCTATCCTGAACCATACTCCAAAAAACTCATTGCTGCATGGTGACTTTTGGGGAGGAAACTGGATAAGTAGTAAAGAAGGACCTTTCTTGATAGATCCTGCGGTATACTATGGCGATCGGGAAGTGGATATCGCATTTACATATTTATTCGGAGGGTACTCAGAAGCTTTCTATAGAAGATATGAAGAAGAATACCCATTAGAGGATGGATACAAAGATCGTTTTCCGATTTATCAGCTTTATTATCTTCTTGTTCATCTTGTGATATTTGGGGAAAGCTATGGAAGTGCGGTAGACCGAATTCTTCGCCGCTACACCACTGCTCGTTAGGTTTGAGCGCACCTATTATAGGGAAAATAATCGCAACTTTGTGAAATTAAAGGAGGCAATTTTCAATGAATGAGACATATCAGAAGAAGAGTGAAAATAAACTTTTTAAAGCTGTCCTAATCGGTGGTCTAGCGGGGGCTCTTATTTCTCTTTTAGATCGAGGGACAAGGCAATCGATCAAAGAAGGATCGAAGCGTACTGGAGAGGTTCTTCGAGAAGTTAAGAACAACCCTTCTTATTATTCGAATAAGGTAAGACAAACGGTTGAAGATGCTGGTGATTTGATGAAAGAGGTCCAGGATGACATCACGACACTTTCTAAGAAGTTCAGCGGTTTAAAAGAAAGCTCGGTCGAAGCACTTAACATTGTGAAAGAAACGCAAAAAGATATTAAAGAAATTGGTTCTAGGGTTGTAGAAGCAGGTGAAGAATTAACGAAAGACCATAACCGCGAGATCACGCACTAGATTACTTCAGGAGGGTATATGGTGAACTTATCTCTAGTTAGTTTTAGTAAGCAGCTTTTCTCGAGTATAAAGGAACATCAGGTGACAGATTTAGCTGCGCAGCTCGCGTACTATTTCTTACTGTCGCTTTTTCCTTTCCTCATTTTCGCCATTACCCTTCTGGCTCATTTTGATTTCTCTAAGGATCAAATTCTTGATTTGATTTCTCAATATGCTCCATCAGAGTCTCTTATTACGATACAAGAAAATCTCATTCTTGAGGACGGCGCACGAAAGGGATTACTTTCGTTTGGAATTATCGCTACGATTTGGTCAGCTTCAAATGCCATCAATGCCATAATTAAGTCACTCAACCGAGCTTATAACGTGGATGAAAGCAGAAATTTCCTTCTTGCAAGAGGGCTGTCGATTTTATTGTCACTAGCAATGATCTTCGTCATCGTCGTTGCATTGATATTGCCTGTTTTTGGAGAAATGCTATGGCGATTTTTCGTTGATTTCTTTATGATTCCAGAGACCTTTAGCTTTATGTTTTCACTGATTCGCTGGCTGTTGAGTCTCACGATCATGATCATCGTTTTTATGTTTATTTACTATTACGCACCTAATAAGCGTTTGCACTATAAAGATGTAATCATAGGGTCAATTACAGCCTCGGTGTTATGGCAGGCCGTTTCTTTTGGTTTTTCATATTACATAAATAACTTTGGGAACTACTCTGCAACTTACGGTAGTTTAGGTGGCGTAATCGCATTGATGCTATGGTTTTACTTAACTGGCCTCGTCATTGTTGTAGGAGGAGAAATAAACGCCACTTCCAACTACTTCAGGAGGAATAAGTCTACATAAATAAAAACAGCAGTCTTGGACTGCTGTTTTTACTTATTATTTTAATAAACGTAAGCCGTTCAATATAACGAGGATGGTGCTTCCTTCATGACCTAGCACACCTAGAGGCAGCGTTAGGAACTGGAAGAAGTTAGATAAGATCAATACGAGAATTACTGCAATAGAAAAGGTGACATTTTGTTTTACGATACCATTCAATCGATTTGATAAGCTCACTGCACGAGTTAGTTTAGACAGGTCGTTCTTCATCAGTACAACATCAGCTGTGTCTAATGCCACATCAGTCCCCTGACCCATAGCGATTCCAACATCAGCTGTAGCAAGAGCTGGTGCATCGTTGATGCCGTCTCCAATCATTCCAACAGAGCCGCATTCTTCTTTTAACTGTTTGATCCTTGTTACTTTATCTTCAGGTAAACAGTTTGCATAGTATTTTTCAATTCCTACTTCATTGGCGATCGCTCTAGCCGTTTCTTCACTGTCTCCAGTAATCATGACAGGTTCGATGCCTAGTTTCTTTAATTCTTTCACAAGCTTAGAGGATTCTGCTCTTACTTGATCCTTTAGCGCGATCATTCCAGCAATACCTGCTTCATCAGCTGCAAGTACGATCGTCTTACCTTCTTGTTGAAGTTGCTTGTAACGTTGTTCAAAACGATCAAAACCAATTACATCTGAGAAAAATTCACGTTTACCGACTTTCCACTGTACTCCAGAGATTTTTGCTTTAACGCCCCATCCAGAATGGTCTTCCATTTCGTCTGGTAAAAACCAATTCGTCTCCCCAGCAAAATGAACGATCGCTTTCGCTAATGGATGCGTTGATTGTCTCTCAATCGAAGCGACGTTTCGGATCAATGTGTCTTCTTCGATGTCTTCCCTTGTAATTACATCTGTTACTTCTGGATTTCCCTGAGTTAGAGTACCGGTTTTATCAAGTGCAACGGCTCGAACGGTACTAAGCTGTTCGAGATGTATGCCACCTTTAAACAATATCCCGTTCCTTGCTCCAGCTGAAATAGCTGACAGCGTAGCCGGCATAATTGAAGCAACGAGCGCACACGGGGAAGCTACAACTAGAAAAACCATCGCTCTATAGATCGTTTCTTCCCACGTCCACCCAACGAGGTAATGGGGGAGAACCATAAGAAGAGCTCCCGTAAGTAATACGATCTTAACGTACCAGCCTTCTAATCGTTCGATGAACAATTGTGAAGGAGCTTTTTGATCTTGTGCTTCTTGAACGAGAGCGATAATTTTTTGGAAAACGGTATCTTCGTTCCGTTTCGTCATTCGAATCGTTAGATGGCCGGATATATTAAGCGTACCAGCAAACACTTCATCATCGATCCGCTTGATCACTGGAATAGATTCACCAGTAATTGCTGATTGATCGAGTGACGTTTGACCCTTCAAGATCACTCCGTCAGCAGGAACGCGTTCGCCTGGTTTAATTAGTATTGTACTATCGATCGTTAGCTCCGAAGCTTGAACAACTTTCTCGATTCCATCCTCTAAGATGGTAGCTGTTTCGGGTTGTATGTCCATGAGTGACTGAAGTTCCCGTTCACTCTTATTTAACGTATATGTTTCAAGTGCACCACTGACTGCAAAGATAAAGATTAGAATGGCCCCTTCTGTCCAATATCCAATGGAGCCGGCACCAATTGCAGCTATAATCATTAATAATTCCACGTTCACATCTTTATCTTCTAGCGAATCCTCAATGCCTTCTTTTGCTTTCGCGAATCCCCCAATAATAAAAGCAGTTATATAAAGCCCAGCTTCTATGGATGAAGAAAATTCGCCCTCCATCAACCACGTGAAAGCAATGATCAAGCCACTTACCAAGGCAGCAAGTAACTCGCTATGTCGTTTGAAAGAATTCCACCAAAAGGAAGTTTGAGTGGTATAAGTACTGTTTTGAACATTCAACTGTTGCATCATCATTCCTCCTTGTTAATTTCTAATTGAGAAAGATATTCATACTCAACGTTCTTATATGTCTCATTTCATGCTAAGAAAGATCGTTTGAAGCCCGAAAATACGGTTTTAATGACTTCTAAATGAGAATGCATTTCATTAAATTAGAATTATTATTATATTTTAATGATTTTATTCTATCACAAAGTCTTCATCGTTACTATCATAAAGAAATGAAATATGCTACATAATTTTATGTTTAATCCTTACAAAAAACAGGGAATCCATTTTATAAGTAACAAAAAGTGAAGGAGGACACGATGACATGCTATTAACTGAAAAACTAGATCAAATTAAACGAGCTCAAGTACAAAAGCCAGATAAGGTGTTTACTCTATACTTAAATACAGACCGACGTGATCCAGACCGTCAACATGGTGAGTGGAAGATTCAATTAAAGAATGGTTTCCGAAACTTTGAAGATTACTTAAAAGAAAGTGGCAATAAAGATGAGCAAGAGAATTTTGAAAAGGTAAAAGAAAAAGTGCAGGATGAAATCAATTCGATTGAAAATGACTTAAAACGGGGTCTCGTGATCATCGCTTCATCTGATGATCAAATCTGGTTCGTTGAACGTACTCAGGTACCGGTTAAGACGAATCTTTATTGGGAAGAAGAACCACAGCTTGACCAACTCGAACAATTAAGTAAGGATTATCCAAACACTGGAATAATTCTTGTGCATTATGATTATGTACGTATTTTAGAAACGGAACTTGGTTTCTTAACGAAGAGTGAAGAATACGCGTGGGACCCGGACGAAGATAATTGGAGAATTTATGAAGGTACGACTGGAAGCGAGAACACGCCTGGTAACGGAAGTACTGCACAAAGAGAGCTATACGAAGACAGAATTAAAGCGAATCGAGAAAGATGGTACAAATCGATGGCATCAAAACTAGATAAAAAGTCTAAAAAGCGCGAGTGGGAAAAGATATTTGTAGCTGGTGAAAAAGAGGAAGCAGAAGAACTAGCTAATCTGATGAATAAACAAACCGAAATTGTAGGCAAGAACTTCTCCGATAAACGAGATGACGAAGTACTAGAATCGCTCGTTTCGTAATAAGACGTAAGAAAAAGCACCTCTGAAGGTGCTTTTTCTAATTTAACCGTTCTGCTTTTACAGTGAACAGTTTAGGGATGCCACGGTCGTTGACCTTGATATTAGGTTCTTCTACGACTTGTTTTATGATGAGGTCTTCATTTGCAATACTTGTTAGAACTTCTCCAAGCGTCCACTTTCTTTGAAGAACGGCGTTGGTATTTTGTTGTTCGTTCAAGTGCTTTTTGTAAGCAACATTCGTTTCTTGAATCGTTGGATCAAAGTAGTTCCCATCTACTTTATGCTTTTTACCCTTCGATGTAATCAATTTAGTTGAGATCGGGTGAAACTCTTGAAGAATAAATTGACCTCCAGGTTTGAGAATGTGATGTACGATTCGAAATAGTGGATGTAGATCCAGGAAGTAGTGAAGGATACCAAGTTCCATAACCACGATATCGTATTTGCTATGATGCTCAGTCCCTAATTTTAAAATATCTGAAAGGTAATAGGTCAGATCAACCGATGCTGCATCTGCAAGTTCTTTTGCATAGCGCTCATTTTCATAAGAGAAGTCGATCACTGTGACATCTGCACCTAATAAACCCATGGCAGTTGCTTTCATTCCATGAGAGCCCATCAGGTTAGCAATACGTTTCCCCTTTAGATCTGGCAAGTAAGGAAGGAGAGATCTTAGTTTTCCATTAGGATTTAACTTGAGTTTGTCTGCTACCTGCTCGGGAGTTCCATGCCTATTTAGTAAGGCTTCGTAGTTTTGCTGGTTCCAGGCTTGCTCGTTTTGTTCCGTTATTCTCTGTTGTACCTTTCTTAGATGATCGTTGATCAGCGGTGCCCATTCTACGGAGCGTTGATAGTGATAAAGGGATAGAGTGGGAACCGTTTTGTTATTTAGAGAAACATCTATTAAATAGGGATTCGTTCTGATAACCGTGTTATATTCACATTCGATGGTTACTGGATTCCCATCTATTTCGTAGGTCGCCAAGGACTTTTCATCCGTATGTTTCGGTGTAGCTTGCCCATAATGGTTATTGAAATAAGAAATTACGGACTCAAAATTGTCCCACTGTACCGAAACAGTTATAGAATTACAATCATCTAATACACCTTGCAGCCATAAAGCGGTTTGGTTTATATAGAAATAGGGAATTGCTTGATCGTCTAGTGCTGATGATAGGGTAAGCACTGTGCTTGTTAATGTGTTGGGCATCTTACCACCTCAATTTAGTTACATGAACTTAGTTTGTATAGAATACTATAGCATAACGGTCGCTCGTAAGCATATGGAGGATAGGGAGAGATATAGGAATCATGCAAACCAAAAACGAAGACATTCAAACAGATAACAAGTGGATGAGAAGGGGCGGAACGTTCGCACTCTTTATCTATTTGCTCACTCTCTTTTACACGACTCTATTTATTTACAATTACTATCCATATGGAAAATCCGTCAATCTTGTATTGTTCGATAGCATTAAGTTGATGTGGGAGAGTGGGAGTTACTGGCTGATCATTAAGAACATAATAGGAAACGTTCTACTCTTTATGCCACTGGGCTTTCTCGTGCCTCTTGTGCACCGAAAGTGTAGGTCAGTTATTGTCATAACGTTAATCGGGTTATTGATCAGTACGAGTATCGAACTGCTTCAATACCTTGCTGCGCAACGAATATTCGATATCGATGATATTTTATTGAATGGTTTCGGTGCTGTAGTAGGGTATGGCGTATACAGAATTTGTTTCTTTATCTACAAAAAAATAAAGAGAAAATAAAAAGGCAGCTTATTGTAAGCTGCCTTTCGTTCTTTATTCTGCTTTTTTCGCTTTGTCTAGAAGCTTCGTGATACGCTTCGTTAACATTTTGCGTCCTTCGCCTCCAGCTTGGAAATGACGGAGTTTACCTTCTGAATCAAACACATAGTATGCAGGTACATATTGATTATCAAAAGCATCCGTTAATTTATGATCACTATCGACAAAGATTGGTTGAGAGATATCGTGCTGATCAGCCACCTGTTTGATTTCATCTAGATCAAGGTCTTTTTCAGAACGAGGCATATGAACAGCAATAACGTTCATGTCTTCTGCATATTCATCACGGAATTCATTCACCATTGGCATAGCTTCTTTACATAGGCCACAGCTGATGGACCAGAAATGAATAAGAGTAAGAGGCTTGTCTCCTACTAAATCACTTTTGGAAACTTCTCCATTAAACCAGGTTTTAGCACCTTCAAGTTCTGGCATTTCTTCGCGTAGTTTCATAAGGGGATCGACTCCTTTTATTGTAATTTGTTTATAATAATTATTAGTTAATCACAATTATCATTATAGTATATTCATATGATAAGTCAATAACGACGCTTTCTATATACTATTAAAGTGGCTTTAAAAGTTTCAGTTTACTCATAAATTAGTCGAATAACGCGGTTCGTTTTGTTGAGTAGTCGTATGAAGCGCAATTCCTACGAATAAGATGATTAGCATTCCGCTGATCACATAGAAGATACTTCCCTTTTCCAAAAGGTCGATAAACATCCCGCCGAGAAAAGGGCCGAGGATACTACCGACTCCAAAGAAAATACCAGCTAAGATATTGCCAGTTGGTAAGAGGTCAGTAGGGAGGAGGTCAGCTAAGTACGTGATGCTCAGTGAAAAAAGCGATCCAACCGTCATCCCCGAGATGAATAGTAAGATGAATAACATCGATAGTGACGTTGTGAAAATCGCAGCAGATAGACAGAGCCATCCACAGAAGATACTTATTAACAGAACGTTTTTTCGTCCATATTTATCACTTAATATTCCGAGCGGCATTTGAAAAACTAAGCTTCCCACAACAAACGAAGGAAGAAGGATGGAGACTGCATTAACATCAAGTCCAATACGTAACGCATATACCGGAAAGCTTCCATGCAAAGACGCTTCTAAAAATCCGTATCCGAATGAAGGGAGTAAAGCTGCCCATCCAATTTTCAGGACATTCCAATACTTTATCAGAACCCGATCTGAACCCGTATCGATGGAATCTGGAAATTCGTTACGTATTCTAATTAACAGTCCCCAGGTTATGAGTGCAAGCCCTGAAGCAAGTAAGAACGGAAGGTAAATCGATAGATCGACTAACCTTGTTGAAAGCGGACCTGCAGCAAAGCCAAGCCCAAACGAAGAGCCATAAATCGCGATGTTTCTTCCGCGCTTTTCTTTTGGAGTGCTCGTTGTAATCCATAGCTGAGTAGCGAAATGTAGGAGGTTGTCTCCTATGCCAACAATCACTCGAAGGATAAACCAAAACCAGAAGGCTTGCCAGATCGGTATAAGGGTGATAGAAATTGCTACTAACACTAATCCGAACGAGATGGCTGGCTTATATCCATATTTCCTAACCGGTTTTTCGATGAAAGGTGAGGCAAAAAGTATTCCTATATAGAGGGCTGATGCATTTAGACCGTTCATGCTCGATGAAACGCCAGCTTCTTCAAGTAAAATCGATAAGAGCGGTAAAAGCATGCCTTGAGAATAGCCAGATATAAAAACGATTGTAATCAATATTAAAAATCTGTAGCGGTATTGATTCATCAACTTCTTCACACTCCGTCAAGACGATCATATGAGTGCCATTATAATGGATAGGGCAGAAAAGAACCACCATTCGCATTTCGGCGAACTCTCATTTAAAATAAAGATATTGAACGTAAAGGGAGTGGAAAAGATGGAATTCAATATGAAAAAAGAAGAGACTGGTTTTACAGCGGACTTCGAATACGGAACATTACATATTTCTGGTGATGAGCAGTCCGGTTTTAGACCATATCAACTTCTCGTTTCTTCGATCGCAGTATGTAGTGGTGGAGTGCTTCGTCAAATTTTAGATAAAAAGCGCATGAAATATGAAGATATCCACATCAGTGCTGATGTTACGCGTAATGAAGAAAAAGCGAACCGAGTAGAGAAGATTCACCTTCATTTCACGTTAGAAGGAGATCTTGATGAGCAAAAGGTTGAAAAAGCTCTTGAATTAACGAAAAAACATTGTTCGATGGCTCAATCCGTAATCGATAGCATCGAGCTTGAAGAGACATTTGAAATTAAGAAGTGACACCAGATTTCTGGTGTCACTTTTCTTATTGGGAAGCCTAAAATATCGAGCTCCCTACACCAGGTACCTGGTGTCACTTCTATTGTTATAGTTCTAGCGTCTCTGGCGTATTTTCTCCCTCATTCATAAGACGAATGGTTTCTGGAGTAATTCTTAACACGATGTAGTTCGGGTCTTCGGGAGAATCGAACCATCTTTTTAACGTATCTCCCCAGATTTTTTCCTTTGTTTCTTTTGAGTCATCGATCTTAACGGTACCTTGAATTTCTACATAGCGGTCATGCCAACCTTCACCGTCATATCCAAGTAATACATGTACATTATGGTTTTCTTCAATATCTTCTACTTTATGTGTTTCTTTGCTCGTCGGAGTCATCAATGTAAGATCGTCATTAAAGAATGTCATGAAGCGAGAGTGCGGTTTGTTATCCTTTATCGTACTGAGTGTG
This sequence comes from Anaerobacillus sp. ABR4_321, assembly GCF_056158505.1. Lineage (NCBI taxonomy): Bacteria > Bacillati > Bacillota > Bacilli > Caryophanales > Bacillaceae > Anaerobacillus > Anaerobacillus sp. ABR4_321. The sequence goes on along the minus strand of NZ_JBSWTK010000001.1, from coordinate 270,198 downwards.
CCTACATGGTGAGATTCTAGAATTTCTAACACTTTGTCCTTCAATTCTGTTTGAGTCATCGTCATCATCATTCTCCTTTCAATATCAACGCTAATCTTAATCTTCCTTTATTGAGCAATTCTAAAACAAGATAATATGCCATTATTTGCAAAGTGTGCCATTCTGTTTTTCAATGACGCTCCAGGGGTATACCATAAAGAGACTTAATTCAAATCAAAGAAGGTAATAAAAATGAATAACACCTATGATTTTACTCAGGGGAACATCACGAAACAGATGATTTTTTTCTCGCTCCCCATATTTTTTACCAACATGCTACAAACATCCTACCAATTTATTGATAGTCTCTGGGTTGGGAATTTACTCGGTTCAGATGCGCTTGGAGCAATCTCACTCGCAGCTCCTGTAATCTTTACCGTTTTATCTTTTATTATCGGTGTTAACAGTGCAACGCTTACTGTGTTATCTCAAAGAAAAGGATCAGGTGACGACGAAGGGTTAATCGAATCATTAAATGCTTTTGTAGTTGTTCTCACAGTGTTATCTGTAACGTTTGGAATCATTGGTTTTATATTTACAGACGCGATATTAACATTCTTAGGAACTCCTGAGGATATATTTGAGACGACGAAGCTGTATTTGCGTATCAACTTCTTAGGGATACTTTTTTTGTTTGGATACAATTTTATTGGGACAGTGCTTCGAGCATTAGGAGATAGTAAGACGCCAATTCGATTTGTACTTGCTGCTGTCATTTTAAACGCAGGATTAGACCCTTTGTTTATAAGTTACTTTGACTGGGGGATCGAAGGTGCTGCATATGCAACCATCATTGCTCAAGGAGCAGCATTCCTTTATGGTGTGATCTATTCAGTTTGGAAATCCAAAGTGCCTTTTACAGTGCCGCACTGGCCTGATGGTAAAGAGACGAAGCGAATCACGAAGCTTGGTGTGCCTGCAGGTCTGCAAATGATGACGATCTCAGCGGGAGTAACCGCCATAATGGCAATCGTTGCAAGTTTCGGTACTCAAGTTGTAGCTGGGTTTGGAGCAGCACAAAGATTAGACAGGGTAATCATGCTTCCTGCCTTTACGCTTGGAGCAGCCGTTAACAGTATGGCTGGTCAGAACATTGGTTCAGGGTTGTGGGATCGTGTTTCTGAAATAGCAAGAAATGGTATCATCCTTATTCTAAGTGTCTCGTTTACGATTAGTGCTATCATCTTCTTTAGTGCAGAAACGCTTGTCTCACTCTTTATTAATGATGCAGAAACGATCGCATTCGGAACGACATATTTAAAAACGATTGCGTTCTTTTACCCGTTTCTAGGTATTAATTTCGTTTTGAATGGGGTAGTAAAAGCTGCAGGTGCGATGGTCCAAGTATTGGTGTTAAATATTATATCGTTCTGGATTTTAAGAGTGCCGTTAACATACTTATTATCTGATTGGATTGGAGAAGAAGGGATCGCTTATGGCATCGGAATCAGCTTCGTTTTATCGAGCATCTTTGCCATTGGGTATTATAAGTACGGAAAGTGGAGAGATATTGAGATTTTTGAACAGGAAGTTGATAAGTAACGTAAGCTGCCGAGCATCGGCGGCTTTTTTTGGTAGTGTATGGGGTAGAAGATTTATGTGATGTTGGATAAAAGGACAACAACTTGAAAAAAATACTCATAAGAGTCTGCTGTATAAAAAGATACAGATAAAAGGAGAATCTAGAAATGAAGAAAATAGCTCTTATGATTATCCTTCTTACAGTCATCTTACCAATGAATACGATGGCGAAGGAAGCGACACAAGTTTCTAAAAAACATGCGATTCAAATACCGGATTCGGTAGTGAATATCTCTAAAGAAAACACTTATCCAAATCCGACACAAGATCAACCAACACTTCAACCGAGTGAGCTAACAAGAGAGTTAATTGATTCCACTGATATCAAAATCGAGAACCCTCAGCTTATTCAAATTCTAAATGATTCACATATCTCTCCGTCCAAAGTCGCGATCGGGTATCGTGCAAGTATTTATTTAGGGAAATGGCCTTTGATGTATGATTCACAAGAAACAAATGTTAATTGGCAGTACAAGCAAGCAAACGTTAACCGCTACGACAATAGAGGTGGAAAAGGCACTGCTAAGATGTCGTATCGTCAAGAAGAGGAGAAGAGTGTGAGTGGAGGGTTAACAGCTTCAATTCCTTCAAGTGATGATGTTAAGAAAATGATGCTCATGAAGGCATCAGAAAAAACGAAGCTTTCTCTCGCTTTTCAAACTATTATTGGAAAAGGTACAAGGAAAACAAACGTTTATAACATAGCTCCTCTACATTACGGTACGCTCTCGAGTTATGTGCCTGCTGTAAACGAAAAAGGAAAAGTAACATATGGAGAAGTGTACCTTGTACTAAAAGGTAGTGAGAAAGGCATTGAGGTAAGGAACGTAACCCAGCAAGGGATCGGGGCATGGATTCCGGTTCAAGATTATTTAAGCTTTGAGTTTAATACGCAAAAATAACCAGCAGAAATGCTGGTTTTTTTACAGAATAGAATCGTGATGTCCAAGCAAACTATAGAAAAGCGCACAAAAGGAGGGTAACATGAAAACTATTGCGGCTATAATAGCACTTGTGTTTGTCTTCATTTCTTCAGAAGCATCAGCAATCGATAATCAATCACATGACTGGTACTTTAAGAAAAGTAAAGACCATGCTCCAGCAACAACTGAACCTGAGTTCGAACAGATGCTGAAAAAGTATGGAGGGTACTTTATCGGGGATACAGACAAGAAAGAGCTTTACGTCACATTTGATAATGGCTATGAGAATGGCTATACCGTTCAAGTGCTGGATGTATTGAAGAGAGAAAAAGTCCCTGCTGCTTTTTTCGTAACAGGATACTATTTAGAAGATCAACCTGATCTTATTAAACGAATGGTGAAAGAAGGGCACATTGTCGGGAATCACTCATGGAATCATCCAGACATGACGAAGATCCCTGATGAACGAGTAAAGAAAGAACTGAAGCGAGTGAAGGAAGAATACACGCGCATCACCGGAGATAAAACGATGCTTTACTTAAGACCACCACGTGGTGTTTTTAGCGAAAGGTCACTCGCTATTTCTCGTGATGAAGGTTACATCAATGTTTTTTGGTCACTTGCCTATAAAGACTGGGAAACAAATAGGCAAAAGGGTAGTCAATATGCGTATGATTCCATCATGAAGCAAGTACACCCTGGAGCCATTCTTCTCCTCCATTCTGTTTCAAAAGACAATGCAGAAGCGTTAGAGAGTGTGATTAAAGATCTTAAGAAAGAAGGCTATACCTTTAAGAGCTTGGATGAATTAGTGTTTAAACGGACACTACCTAGCTTATTAGCACCTTAAAGCTGCCAGTAGGGTAGCTTTTTTTGTTTTATCTTGGTAGGTGGTATTGATTCCTTTTGTCTGCGATAATGAAGCTAATAAAAGACTGGAGGAATTTCATGTGGTCAGAAGTCGTACGTCCAGAAGCTCCATATGCTATTGATCGGTTGTTCGGTCGGCTACGCATGGATCCGCTTCAAGCGATTAATTCGAATGAGATTAAGGTGCCAATTACAATCGATCGAACAAAAGAGGTACTCACGATAAAAGCTGTGGGAGATGAACTCGACCCTTCCTTTCATGTTAGTGGGGAAATAGAGGATCTTAAACCAGTATCATTAAGAAAAGTAACCGAGATGTTTGATCTGAACATGGACACAGAAAGAATCAAGAGGCACTTTGAAGGCACGGAACTACAGGGTCTTGTAGAAAAATATGTAGGGATGCCGATCATTTGTGAGCCAGATGCTTACAGTGCCCTCATGAAAAATATTGTTCATCAACAGTTAAATATGAAATTTGCATACACGCTCACCTATCGGTTTGTAACAAAATATGGAGAACAAAAAGATGGGGCTTGGTTTTATCCTACTCCTGATGTCGTTAGTGAACTTCGAGTAGAAGAATTGCGAGAGCTCCAGTTCAGTAATAGAAAAGCAGAATATCTGATAGGTATCGCAAAGAACATTCAAGATGGAACCCTAGATCTCCATCGGTTGAATGAACTTACGAACCAAGAAGTGTATGAGACATTATTGCCTCTTAGAGGTGTTGGTCCATGGACGATCGAATGCGTCCTTTTATTTGGACTAGGGAGAAAAGATGTCCTGCCAGCTGGTGATGTCGGTATCCAGAATGCCATGAAGAAGCTATTTGATCTTGATACAAAGCCTTCAAAAGAAGAGCTTTATGAGTATAATAAGAGATGGTCCCCATACTCGAGCTATGTTTCGATGTACTTATGGGAGAGTTTGAGCGGATAGATATAAGGAGAGGTTCGATTGAAGAATAAAACAGAAGGGACAGCTCTTACAGAAGGGCAAACGGTTCCTCTTACAATAAAACGATTAGGAATTAATGGAGAAGGAATTGGCTTTTTTAAGCGAACGGTGGTATTTGTTCCCGGTGCTCTTCCGAATGAAGAGATCACTGCTGAAATCACACGCGTTTTTCCTAATCGTGCTGAGGCAAGAATCAAACGATTAAGGAAAAAGTCTCCTGAGCGTGTCGCGGCCCCTTGTCCCGTTTATGAAGAATGTGGTGGATGCCAGCTTCAGCATTTAAGTTATAGCGGCCAATTGAAAGAGAAGAGAGACGTTGTTGTTCAAGCGTTTGAGCGCTATTCGAAAAACAACTCAAAACTAACTGTTAAACCAGTCATTGGGATGGAAGATCCATGGAACTACAGAAATAAAAGTCAGCTTCAAGTTAGAAAACAAAAAGGGAAAGTCATCGCTGGCCTCTATGGCGCTGGGTCTCATGAGCTAGTCGAATTAACGAACTGCCTCGTGCAACACCCAGAAACGAATCGTGTGACAAAACAGGTTGTGAAGGTTTTAGAAGATCTAAATATCTCCATCTATAATGGCAAAAAAGGACTTGTACGGACGATTGTAACAAGGGTAGGATTCCAAACAGGACAAGTACAGCTTGTTCTCGTTACGTCTGAAGAAAAGATCCCAAGACAGTCCTTACTCGTTAAGGAAATCAAAAAGAGACTGCCGGATATTGTCTCGATCATGCAAAATGTGAATGGCAAGAAGACGTCTCTTATTTTTGGAGATGATACAAATCTTCTTGATGGTGAAGAAGTGATACAGGAATCATTAGGGGATTTAAACTTTGAACTATCTGCACGAGCATTCTTTCAATTAAATCCCATTCAAACCGTGAAATTGTACGATGAAGTAAAAAAAGCAGCAAAGCTATCAGGACGTGAAAATGTCATCGATGCATATTGTGGTGTAGGCACGATTGGTTTGTGGCTTGTGGATGAAGCAAAGGAAGTAAGAGGGATGGACGTCATCAAAGAATCGATTGATGATGCAAGGGAGAATGCGAAGAAGCATGGTTTTGCGAATAAAATGAAGTACGATGTGGGTAAAGCAGAAGATCTTGTACCTAGATGGATCAAAGGTGGATTCAAGCCAGATGTGATCGTTGTCGATCCACCTCGAACTGGCTGTGACGATAAACTGTTATCCACAATGGTAAAAGCAAAACCTGAACGAATCGTTTATGTGTCTTGTAATCCATCCACATTAGCTAAAAATGCCGATTTCCTTCAAAAGAGGGGATATGAAGTAGGCACGTTGCAACCCGTCGATATGTTTCCACATACCGCACACGTAGAAGTTGTCGCAGTTTTCGAAAAAAGTAAGAAATAAGTTTAGTGGAACGATTCCCTTTCTTTAGCGGAATCGTTTTCATTTTGCTTATGATACCTTTTATGAGTAATCAACACTTTCCACAGAGTTATGCACACCATAAAAGGTTATTTCATGCGTTATACACATGTTTATACACATTATCCACAAGTGAACCGGTGTTCATCCACAATGTAAATTGTTTATAAATTTTATTGAGCACACTAGATGATGGTGGAACTTATACACATTGTTAACAACCTGTTGATAAGTTGTTTCCACAAAGAGAAAAGGGACCTGTTGAGGTCCCTTTTATCAATTACTGCTGGTCTCTTTTTTCGCGTTGGTTAGCTTGTCTAGCTCTTTCAGCTGCTTTTTGATCAGCAGCGAATTCGTTAGCGAATTCTGCATCTTGGTTTTGAGCTTGTGCAGGGTTGTTCTGAGCTTGACGCTGTTGCTTGTTTTCTTTGTTTGGACGTTTTGCCATTTGAAATCAGCTCCTGTTAGTAAGTTTGGAGAAGGGTTTCTCCACTCATTATAATGGTTTAAAACAGTGAATTTTATTCATCGATTACGGTTTTTGACCAGCTCGGTCTGCTCTTTTAAATGCTTTTCCAAACAATACATCTTGTGTTTTTGTAAGAGACATTTTTGATTCTTTGTTTTCTCTTCCTTTTTTCTTATCCAAGCTCACATCACCCTTTTCTTTAGGATGGTATTAGCATTGCCATGTAAAAAACGATCTAAAACAAAAAAAGTTCCTAAAAAGGAACTAAGCTTCTAGCTGAACTTCAATTGTCTCTGTACGATCACGCATTGTATGCAATAAATAATTATCTCTTTCGATTTCATAAAGGTGATACGATTTTTCACCACTGTTGATTTGCTGATAGACACCTGGCCATTTCTCGTTCGCCAGTTCAACGTAAGGGATTTTTTCAGCAGCTTTCTGCGAGCGAACATTGTCTCGATTGATTCGAAGAAAAATGGTTTGAATTTGCTTTTCGTAAAAAAGTTCTTTAAAAAACGCGTCTTTTGCGATTTGATTATAACCTTTTCCATGATAAGGCGTTCCAATCCATGTGCCTAGAAAGCCTGCTTGATTTTGAATATCGAACAAATTAATAGTACCGATCGGTGCCCCCCATTCATCAAGGATTGTTCTTGAGATGAGCTCGCCTTGTTCTTCAGCTTCTATCGTTTGTTTTGTTAAAAACAAGTATTCTTCATATGAATTTGCTTTATGACGTACGAATGGGAAGACAGCTGGGTCAACCATCAAGTCAAAGAGAACATGACATTCCGACAGGTCACGATTTTTAATCATGAGTTTCCCTCCTGTCGAGGGCAGATTTCACCCCACCCTCGAATAATAGTATGTTGAATTATTATTCGGGGTGGGAATCGAACCCACTAGGACCAGTCACTTTGCTGGTGGCGCACCAATTGCCTTCCCATTTCAAATTATGAAGTTGTATTTAGTTTATTTTGGCTTCAAAAGTATCATACTCGATTTGTTCAGAAAATGATACTGTAAATATCACTAATTTCTATGAATAATTTTTCCATTTATCATGGTCCAATGTGGACGTGCTTCAAAGTGGAATGGGTGGTGCGACCATAAGACTAAATCAGCATCTTTCCCTTCTTCGATACTACCGATACGATCCTCTACGCCTAGGCTCTTTGCAGGGTTTAGCGTAATTCCTTCTAGTGCTTTTTCTTCACTTAAACCTTCTCTTACTGCAAGAGCCGCACATATATTCAAGTATTGAATCGGAACATACGGATGATCGGTAGTGATTGAAACTTCAATACCGTGGTTATTTAGGATGCCATAAGTAGCCCAGGTCTTGTTTTTGAGTTCAATCTTAGAACGTCTCGTCATTGAGGGTCCAACGGTGACCCGAAGGTTCTGTCCGCTTAGTTCATCTGCGATTAGATGTCCTTCAGTACAATGTTCGATTCGTACATCTAAATTAAATTCTCTTGCAAAACGAAGTGCTGTTAAAATATCATCTGCTCGATGAGCATGGATTCGTACAGGTATCTCTCTTTTTAAGGCTGCGATGATCGGAGCGACTCTTGGGTGCTCTGACGGCTGAGATTTGCTGGCGTTGTAAAATGCTTCGCGTAACAGTCCGGTAATTCCCATTCTTGTAATTGACTCGTTGTTTGATTGACTATGGACCCTTTTTGGGTTTTCACCTAATGCAACCTTAAGTCCTGCCGTTTTTCGAACGATCATTTTCTCAACATTCTTTCCATATGTCTTTAAGACTGTGGTAGTGCCTCCGATAATATTCGAACTACCTGGCATCACTTGCACAGAGGTTACTCCAAATGAAATGGCGTCCTTGAATGCAAGATCAAGAGGATTGACCCCATCTAGGGCACGAACATGAGGGGTGAGTGCTTCTACTGTTTCGTTGGCATCGTTACCTGCCCAACCTGTTCCCTCATCATATAGACCTACATGCGTATGCGCATCGATCAATCCGGGAAGAAGATGCGCTCCACTTCCATCTACGACCGTCATGTCAGGTTTTTCTTCAATTGAAGTGGCGACTCTCTCGATCAAGCCGTCTCGTACTAGAACATCTGCTTGATCTAAAATCGCGCTGCTTATCGGGTATACACGGGCGTTCTTAATTAAAATTGTCATGATTTATCACCTTATTTCAAGTTAGGTACAAAGAAAGAGTAGCTACTATATTATAGGTATGAAAAACATGAATTAATACGAGTTTGAAAAAAATCTGCTGGAATTAAGCCAGCAGATTCTCAAGAGCATCTTTAAGTTTTAAATATCGGAAAGGATAGCCGAGTTCCTTCGCTTTTTGAGGCAATACACATTGTCCCTTCAGAACAACGCCGCTCTTTTCGCCAAGAGCGAGCTGCACAGGTGCTTCAGGAACAGGAATCCAGTGAGGTTTATTCAGTACTTCTGCTAACGTTCTACCAAATTCGTTCATTCGTTTTGGTTCTGGTGCTGTCACGTTCAGTGGTCCTTGAACAGAATCATGATCGACAGCAAATCGTATCATCCCGACCACGTCTTTGATATGAACCCAAGAATACCACTGTCTTCCATCTCCGAGCTTACCGCCCATATAGAATTTATAAGGCAGTACCATAAGAGGGAGTGCGCCTTCTTCACCTAAGATGAGCCCAAATCTAGTCAGCACTGTGCGTACACCGTAATTTTGGGCACGCATCGCTTCTTTTTCCCATTTATATGTCACATCAGCAAGAAAATCAGACCCCGGGTTCGTGTCATTCTCCGTAAATGACTTGTCGAGAGAAGAGCCATAAAATCCTGTGGCAGATGCATTAACGAGTACACGTGGTTTATGGTCAAGTTTTTCTATAATCGAAACGATCTCTCGAGTTGCGGAGATACGGCTGTTCAATATTCTTTCTTTCTTGTCTTCCGTCCATCGGCCGCTATTGATCGATTCTCCTGCAAGGTTGATAATGGCATTCAGATTTTGTAGATCTTTTTCTGGTTCTGCATCATCTTTGAGCCATTTAACATACGTTACACCTGTTTGAGCAGGTTTGTTGTTTGGGTTTCGAGTTAAGATGTAGACGTGGTGTCCATCATTAACGAATGATTCAGTGAGAGCATTCCCAACGAAACCAGTACCACCAGCAATCGCTATGTTCATAACGTGGTTCCTCCTAGTTAATCCATTTCTTATAGTAATTATTTCTTTACCCGTAAAGAGAATCCTTTAATCCAATGCTCTAGGTTCATACTATTTTTTTGAAAATGATACAATGTGATGAGAGAGGTGAGCGTATTGGTTAAAATTACACGTATCACAACACAAAAGAACAACAGTGAACGGTTTTCGATTTTTATAGATAAAGGGAATGGAGAAGAATTTGGGTTCGGTGTGGATCAGGATGTGCTGATTCGGTTCGGTCTTAGAAAAGGAATCGAACTAAATCAGGAAACTCTAGATGAGATACAGTTTGAAGACCACATAAAAAAAGGTTTCAACTTGGCGCTTCATTATTTGTCTTATCGAATGCGATCTGAGAAAGAAATTATAGATCACCTTGCAACGAAAGAGATCGAGGAGGCAGCTTTCTCTTCTATCATTAGTAAATTAAAGCGCTATGGATACGTGAATGATCTTGAATTTGCACGCGCTTTTGTTAGAACGAAGGTGAACGCAGGGGGGAAAGGACCTTACATCATCCATCAAGAGTTGATTCAAAAAGGCGTTTCACAAGATACGATCGAAAAGGCTCTTGAAGAATATCCATATGAACGTCAATTTGAACGTGCCGAAGAGTTTGCTCTAAAAAAAGTGAAGAAGCTTAAAAACGTCTCATCGACTGAACTGAAACAAAAGCTTGGACAGGCGCTTACAAGTAAAGGCTTTGAAAGAGAAATCATTCAAGAAGTCATGAATGAGATCGATCATAAAAATCATGAAGAGGAGTGGGAAGCACTCCTGCTTCAAGCACAAAAAGCCGAACGCCGTTTCTCAAAATTGGATAATAAAGAGTACAAATATAAAATGAAACAATTTTTATACCGTAAAGGCTTTCCGTTTTCATTGATCAATCACTATTTAGATGAATTTATCGATCAATGAAAATTTCTTGTTGTCCTTCATCTTGATCGATAATTTGCTTTGCTTTTTCTGCTGGGGATTTCAATCTGGAAGTATCTTTAATGTGATCTGTGGAGTGCCAGAACGGAGTGTCCATACCTCCCATGTACACTGCAGTTGCACTTACCCCGGTTCCCTCTAGTTCCTTCCAGAGACTCTCAGTAAATCCTCTTATCGCATATTTGGATGCTACATAAACCGTTTCATGTTTTTTTCCTTTAAGACCAGCTGTTGAAATAATGTTCATGATTCGTCCTTCTGCTTGTTTTAAAACAGGAAGAAAGATTTTAGTTAGAAAAATGGTCCCTTTTACATTCGTGTCGATGACGCTATGTATCGCTTCTTCATCTATGTCTTCTAGCGAGCCGAATGCTCCCGCCCCAGCATTGTTTACAAGCATATCGATGGTATGACCATCATTAGTGATCTTCGAATACAGATCTATAGCGTCTGCGTAATTCGAAATATCACACGTATATGATGAACAGGATCCGCCTTGTTCTTGGATATCAGTGCAAACAGTCTCAAGTTTTTCTTTCGTACGACCAACCAAAATAACGTGCTTATCTAAACTTGCCCACCTTTTGGCAAGCTCAGCTCCGAGGCCTGATCCTCCACCAGTGATTACAATACTTTTCATATTACATACCTCCTATTTTGAAAGCGTAGCATATTTTTGTCATACATTGTGAAATGAACTATACTGAAGACATTAGGAACAGTTTTATGGAGGTTGTCATGGATAAACGGTTCAGTGAAATGAATAAAGAAGAATTACGAACTTCAATCGCACAGCTCAGTGAGAAAGCTAGAAGAGCTGAGCAAATGGGTATGGTAAATGAGTTTGCAGTACATGAACGAAGAATCGCTCTTGCGAAGTCTTATTTATTAAACCCGGACGATTTTACTCCCGGAAAAACATATGAACTTGAAGGTGACCCAGGATCCTCGTTCGTTATCGATTACATGAACGGAACGTTTGCATGGGGTTTTCGTAAAGGAAGCGAAGCTATAGAAGCATTTCCGATTTCAATGTTAATTGAGAAAGAGCAGCAATAACGCTGCTCTTGCTTAATCTTTTTAAGAACGTTTGCGGGTTTGAATCTGCAAAACGATATCATTATATGCCTGCTGAGTTTCTCCATTCACCTGGTGGTGAGCATGCTTCGGATTAGCACTGGGTGATTGAAATGGATCTTTATATTTCGGATGTAGCCTATCACGATTGTCTTTACCCATCTTTTGCGCCTCCTATCGTATGTGAGAATTAACCATGTCGATTGTTAGTTTGGTTAGAAGCTTTCATGCGTTCCTGAGGTTGCGTGTTTGTCGTTCCGTCCGCACGTTTAGAAGAAAATTCTTCCTTCGCGCGAGGTTCGCCTGAGAATTTAAGATCTGGATATTTAGAGACCTTCTTACGCATTTCATCGCCTCCCTTTTCGACAGTTTTTGTCTAAACAGGCACAATGTTAGTATGTGATTAGCTAACAGGCGTTATGTGAAGAAAAGATACAGAATGAACGGAAACCGTTGGAAGACAACATGAAAGGAGGATGCCTTATGGAAGATTTATTTGAAAGGCTTGCTCATAACTTACTTGAAAAGAATGACCAGTTGTCATATGGTCAGGCCAGAACAATGGTTGAACTACTCTGGGAAGATTTCGAATCATCCAGAGCAAAAGCTGGAAGAGAGTATAAAGGCGTAGACGTTACAGAAAAGATCGTTCAACAATGGATCGACTATTACGGGCCAGTTTTACACGATTTCATGGAAAATAATCCGAAATATAAAGGATATTTTGATGACGATCGAAGCATTAAGCATTAAACGATAAAGAAACCGGCTGACATATCAGCCGGTTTTCATATGGAATTAATCAATGGCAGGGTCCAATTTCTTCCTAAGCGTGTCTTCACTATACACCCAGCCTGTATATGAGCTTTTGATTTCTAACTGATCTTCCATTTGAACAACTGCAACGAATGGATAATGACCTTTGCTGCGGTATCGAAGGTCGATGAACCTCACTTCATATCCCTCTTCTGTCTCTTCAATCTCCCATCTATATACAGGAGAGAACGAAAGAAATGCGCTCAAGTTAGGGTCTTCTTTTGCAGTTTCTAGAACTGGTGTTTCAGGCACAGGAACACGGTCGAATTCATCTTGAATATGAATCGTAGTGCCTTCACCCCTCGCTACAAAGAACTGGGTTTCAGATTTAATGGCAATGTGCCACCTACTCCACCTGATCGTAGGTGATACGATGACTTCGACTGCATCTGGTATACGTTCTTTAACAGCGTTGATCAGCTTACGCTGTTCGTATATTCTCCATAAATAATAGAGCGCTAATATACCGTAGATGGTTAAAAAGGTATAACCAGGATTTGCACCTATATACCATAGTACAAGTCCAGCTATATGACTTAAAAAGATGAACGGGTCAAAGATGTTAATCACACCAAGAGCTACCCATCGGTTGGAGAAGGGTCTTAACGCTTGTGTACCATAAGCATTAAAGATATCTACAAACACATGAATAAACACTGCTAAAAACGTCCAAAGCCAAAGGTGGAGCCAATTTGTTTCTGGGTAAAACAGCATGATGCCACTGCTTATCAAAATTGGCCAAAGTAAGACGGCTGGGATCGAATGCGTTATTCCTCTATGGTGTCTGATGTATACAGCATTGTTTTTTAACTTGAGCACGGTATCAAAGTCTGGGGCCTGAGATCCAATCAGCGCTCCGATTAGAACGCTCTGAGCGGTGATTGGATCTTGAGCTACTGCTGGATCTAGTGTTGCGAGAGCTCCTAGCCCCAATCCCATGACCACATGTGTCCCAGTATCCATATGGTAAAGATCCTCCTTAGTAAAAAGCGTTTATGCCTTATTTTCTAAATAGAAAGCTTTGGTTTTATATAGTCTATAGTTTAGTTATACCCAATAATCGTTTATGTGAAAAGTTAAATGCTGTTTGGAAATGATAAGGTACGATATTATATGTATTAATTAAGCGAAGAGGAAGAACAAAGCAATTTAAGTATCGGAGAGTTGAACAATGACGAATGTAAAGGAACTTCTACACTCATTTGAAGAAGAACAATTTCAAAATGATTTAATCGATTGGTTCAGAAATGAACAAAGGATACTGCCATGGAGAGAAAATAAAGACCCTTATCGCGTATGGGTTTCCGAAATTATGTTACAACAAACGAGGGTGGATACGGTCATCCCGTATTTTCATCATTTTCTAGAGAAATTCCCTACTGTTGAAGACCTTGCGAATGCTCCACAAGAAGAGGTATTAAAAGCATGGGAAGGCCTCGGTTATTACTCGCGAGCAAGGAATTTACAAGCTGCGGTAAAAGAAGTGGCAGAAACATATGGTGGGGTGGTTCCAAATACACCAAGCGAAATTTCAAAGCTTAAAGGTGTTGGACCTTATACTGCAGGAGCCATCTTAAGCATAGCATATGGTGTTCCTGAACCTGCTGTAGACGGCAACGTGATGAGGGTGATTTCAAGAATAATAGGCATCTGGGAAGATATTGCAAAACCTTCAACAAGAAAAATCTTTGAAGAAGTCATCAGAGAAATCATCTCAAAAGAAGACCCTTCTTCATTTAATCAGGGCTTGATGGAATTAGGAGCAATCATATGTACGCCTAAATCGCCTTCTTGCTTACTTTGTCCAGTCCAATCTCACTGCAGAGCATACCATGAAGGTTCTCAAGAAGAGCTTCCGATCAAATCAAAGAAAAAAGCGCCTCGACCAGTACCTATAGCGGTAGCTGTTTTTCAAAATTCAAGTGGGAGGTACTTGATTAGAAAGCGTCCAGAAGATGGATTGTTAGCTGGACTATGGGAATTTGTAAATGTTGAGCTTACAGAGGGCGGGTTAAAAGAAAAACAATTGATCACTCATATTCGTGATGAATACGGTGGAACAGCCACTATTCAAGATGAATTGACAACATTCACCCACGTGTTCAGTCATATCAAGTGGTATTTAACAGTTTATAAAGGTGAAGTTGATGGAATTAACGAAACTGAAACCGTTCGTTTTGTAAATGAGAGTGAACTTGAAAAATTCGCATTTCCAGTTGCACATCAAAAGATTGTTAAACAAATCGTGAAAGGAGAATAGCGTAATGGAATTAAACTTAAAAGGGCGTAATGTTTTAATAACAGGAGGTTCGAAAGGGATTGGAAAGGCAATCGCTTCTGCATTTTATCATGAGGGAGCAAACGTAGGCATTTGTGCGAGGAACCGTGAGGAACTTGAGGAAACAAAAGCTGAACTAAATAACAACATCGCGATTTTTGAAGCGGATATTACTGATGATCATAAACGCGTGCACCTTATCGATTCGTTTTTATTAGAGTTTGGATCGATCGATATCCTCGTTAATAATGCAGGAGGCAGTAGCGGAACAACGATTATGGAAACGGATGTTAATCAGTTCCATAAAGCAATGGAACTAAATTTTTATTCAGCTGTTCACTTGAGTCAACTTGCGGCTAAAGAAATGCAGGAGAAGGGTTACGGTTCAATCGTCAATATCTCTTCCATATTCGGTAGAGAGTCTGGTGGAAAACCGACCTACAACAACGCGAAGTCTGCGTTGATCAGCTTTACCAAAGCGATGGCAGATGAAGTGATTCGTTCAGGAGTCCGTGTGAATGGCGTTGCGCCAGGGGCTATTCTTCATCCGACCGGAAACTGGCAGAAGAGGCTAGATGAGAACCCTGAAAAAATCAATGCTTTTGTTGATCGTGAAATACCAGGCGGTAGATTTGGGACACCTGAAGAAGTTGCTGACGCTGTAGTGTTCCTAGCATCAGAAAGAGCATCTTGGATCTCTGGAGCTACCTTAAACGTTGATGGTGGTCAATCTCGGTCAAACTTTTAGACGAAAAAACTTCCTGTATCGGAATACAGGAAGTTTATTCGCGCTGCACTAGAAGTGTAGCTGAATGAGTTAAAATTAATTGAACGGAAAATTCACTTGAAGTTTGCTCTTTCTAGTAGAAGTGAATACCGCTTGACTCCCCGGTAGAACGGGCGACCGAAACCCCGGACCGGACGTTGTTTGTCCGGGAGGAAATACGGGCGTTCTTCCGCAGGAAAGCAAACGGTATTCAAACCCCTACGATATTCGGAGCGCCAAAACCAACATCTTGTTAGTTAAACTTACCTCTTTTCCCCAAAAGACAATCCTCCACGATGTTCGATTTCTTTGATAATCTCCCTATGGATGGCTACGCCTTCACTATTTAGATAAGGAGCAATCTGTTGCAAGCTGTGATGAAAAAAGGCAAGCTCACCATTCTCCCAGTCACTTTTAGGCATCATGGATAGTTCAGTCATATCTCGCTTGTGATCCATCGATGAACCCCCTTTCGTTAGTTAGTGTGCAACAGGTGAGAAAAAGCTATCAAAAAAGGGGGTGGAAACAATGGAAAACTATCCTAAAAAATTTATCTCATTACGTACATATCTATTTTTTATCTGGATATTCTATTGTTTGTGGGAGGTGATAAGCCATGGCAAAGAAACCAGGACAAACACAAGCTGGTACAAGCATTCAACACGTGAAACAACAAAACCAACAGAGCAAAGGTTCTGCTGGTCAAGCTAATCAGCAGCAGTACGGTGCTGAATTTGGTCAAGAAATGGGAGCTCAGCAAGCTCAGCAACAAGCTCAGCAGCAAGCTCAACAGCAAGCAAAAGCTCGTCAAGCTCAGCCTGCTCAAAAACCAAACCAGCAACAACAATAATTGCTTCCCTAACGGGGCTGACCATGTCAGTCCCGTTTCATTATTTTAATATAATTTTATTGAACAAAGGAATAAGGGCATTCAACGAAGAAAATGTCATTAGGGAGGGAATGGTTATGTGTGGACGCTTTTCGCTTACAGCAGAGTTAGATGCTTTGATCGAACGATTTCAAATCGACCAAATTACAATTGATGATTATTCTGTTCGCTATAATATAGCACCTTCGCAACAAGTGCCAACCATCATTCGAGCGAATGATGAAAACCGATTAGGTACGCTTAGGTGGGGGTTAATTCCCTTTTGGGCCAAAGATGCATCTATTGCGAATAAGTTGATCAATGCACGTAGTGAAACAGCAGCTGAAAAGGCAAGTTTTAAACATGCTTTGAAAAAACGCAGATGCATCATATTGTCAGATGGGTTCTACGAATGGAAAAAGGATAAAGATCGAAAAGTTCCAATGAGAATACAAGTAAACAAAGGTGAACCGTTTGCAATGGCTGGATTATGGGAACAGTGGAAAGAAGGAGAAAAATCGATCTACACATGCACGATCTTAACCACTGAGGCAAACGACATGATGAAAGAGATACATAACAGAATGCCAGTTATATTGCCAAAAGAGCAAGAGCATGACTGGCTGGATCCATCTATTGAAGATTTCAGCATCTTGAAAGATATGATGGTATCGTATCCTAGTGATAAAATGAATGCGTATGAAGTTTCCACCCGTGTTAATTCGCCTAAGAATGAAGATGAGACATGCGTTCTTCCAATAGAAGAGATATGACAAAAGTTCCTATATCTCAACACATATTGAGAAAGGAAATTTCTTTTTCCTATTGAATTCTTTTTCGTAGACAGTATGAATGGGAAGGAGAAATTGAATGGATCGATTCGATGAACTTATTCAATTACAGCTTCAACTTGCCGATAAGATGATTCATACGAAGAAGGAAATACAATCAAAAGAAGAGATGTTATCTGCATCCACGTTAGAGCAGGGAGCGTTAGTAAAACAGAAACAAGAGCTGTTGAGAATGGAAGAAGACTTTAATAATTTGATTACCGAAGTGATCTCTACGTTTGAAAAGACGTCAGTTTAATGGACTACATGGAGTGCCATTCATTCGAATGGCGCTTTTGTTTTAACTTTCGGATGTTAAGCGTTATAATAGAGGGGAATTAATAGGAAGAGACGATTGATAAACTTTGTAGTGATCGGAAGGAAAGAAGGATGCTGTGAGTCTGCCTTACGTGAGGCATTCATCGTTTTCCGGAATTTCTTAGAAAGGAGAAGGAGATGAGTTTCCCAACGACCGGAACGAGAATTCAAATTCAAAGCTATAAACACCGTGGTACTCTACACAGAACATGGGAAGAGAGTATCGTACTTAAAGGGTCATCGAAAGAAATCATCGGGGGAAACGATCGTATTCTCGTCACTGAATCAGACGGTAGACAGTGGAGAACTCGTGAGCCAGCCATTTGTTATTTTAGTGCTAATCACTGGTTCAACGTTATCGGCATGTTGAGAACTGACGGAATTTACTATTATTGCAACCTTGGTACACCGTTTACGTACGATGAGGAAGCACTAAAGTATATTGATTACGATCTTGATATTAAGATATATCCCGATATGACTTATAAACTTTTAGATGAAGATGAGTATGAAGCTCATAAGAAAGAAATGAATTATCCAGATGCAATCGACCATATCGTTAAGGAAAACGTTAAAGAACTGATGAATTGGATACATCAACGAAAAGGACCGTTCGCACCAGGTTTTGTCGATCAATGGTATGAACAATTTTTACAATATAGGTGAGAAAACCTGTTGAATCATTTTCAACAGGTTTTTGCATGATAGAAATGAACCTGTTAGCACAACGATGCAAGAGGTAATGAAACAAAGGGTGATGTCATCTGGGCAGTATCAAGAGATATATGCGATTTGTTAGACCATACCGAAAGCAGATTGGAATTACGATCGGTATAGGGATATTGAAGTTTGGAATACCACTTTTGCTTCCGTTGATTCTGAAGTATGTGATCGACGATATCATTAATGCAGATGGTATGACGAGTGGTGAGAAATATGAACAGTTGCTGTGGTTAATGGGAGGGGCGTTCTTTCTATTTGTAATTGTAAGACCACCAGTAGAATACTTCAGGCAGTATTTTGCACAATGGATCGGAAGTAAAATCCTCTATGATATTCGAGATAAGCTTTTCTCTCATATTCAGCAGCTCAGTTTAAAGTTCTACTCGAACAATAAAGCTGGAGAGATTATTTCGAGAGTGATTCATGACGTTGAGCAAACGAAAACGTTCGTGATTACCGGGCTTATGAATGTATGGCTAGATATGATCACAATCGTGATCATTATTGTAATCTTGTCATTCATGAACGTATGGTTAACGGTTGCAGCAATTATTCTTTTACCATTGTATGGTTTTGCAGTTAAATACTTTTATAAACGATTACGCGATTTAACGAAGAACCGGTCTCAGGCTCTTGCTGAAGTTCAGGGTCATCTTCATGAACGCGTACAGGGAATGCCGGTTATAAGAAGTTTCGCTCTTGAAGATTATGAGCAAAAACAGTTTGATAAGAGAAATACAAATTTCCTTTCTCGTGCAATCGATCATACGAAATGGAACGCTAAAACGTTTGCGACCGTTAATACGATTACAGATGTGGCGCCACTCATCGTTATTGCATTTTCAGCATACCTCGTTATTTCTGGGGACCTAAAAATTGGTGAGATGGTAGCATTTGTAACCTATATGGATCGGTTGTATAACCCTCTTAGGCGTTTGGTTAACTCTTCTACAACACTCACTCAGTCAATCGCTTCAATGGACCGAGTCTTTGAGTTTGTGGATGAAAAGTACGATATCGTAGACCGTGAAGATGCTCGAGAGTTGAAAAATGTTCGAGGCGATGTAAATTTTAGTGATGTCTACTTCAAATATAACGATGAAGATCTTCCGGTTTTAAAAGGGATCGATCTTCATGTCCGAGCTGGTGAAACCATCGCCCTTGTCGGCATGAGCGGTGGAGGGAAGTCTTCTCTTGTCAGTTTGATTCCGCGTTTCTACGATGTGACGGGCGGTAAAATCGAAATCGATGGCACTGATATTCGTGACTATCATGCAAGAAGTGTTAGAAATAATATCGGTATGGTTCTACAGGATAATATACTCTTCAGTGAATCAGTCCGTATGAACATAAAGATGGGGAATCCAGATGCAACGGAAGAAGAAGTTATTGCTGCTGCTAAAGCAGCGAATGCTCATGAATTTATTAAAGATCTTCCTCAAGGCTATGACACACCTGTTGGTGAACGAGGGGTTAAGCTTTCTGGTGGACAGAAGCAACGGGTTGCTATTGCAAGAGTATTCTTGAAGAACCCAGCTATTCTGATTTTAGATGAAGCAACTTCTGCACTTGACTTAGAAAGTGAACACCTTATACAAGAAGCGTTAGGAGATCTTGCGAAAGATCGGACAACCTTCATCGTGGCGCACCGTTTAGCTACGATCACGCATGCTGATCGCATCGTCGTTATCGAAAATGGAAATATATCAGAAATTGGAAACCATAGTGAATTGATGAAATTGAAAGGTTCCTATCACCAGTTATTCCAAGTTCAAAACTTGTGATATTAACAACAATAGCACCCAAATCGGGTGCTTTTTTGTGTTTATTTGCACATGTTTGCGTAAAAGCGTCAAAAGATGACAGAAAATTTTTTATCTCTCATTGCCAAGTTTTCGATTTAATGTAATAATTATAAACAGATTTTAGTTTAATTAAAAAATTCAGAATTGGTTGAAAGGGGTGAGAGAGTGGAACAACCAGTGTTAAAAGTCAGCGGGTTAGAAACTCACTTTTTTACCGATGATGGTGAAATTCCTGCAGTAGATTCAGTTGACTTTCATGTCAACAAAGGTGAAGTGTTAGGAATAGTAGGAGAGTCTGGATCTGGAAAGAGTGTTACGTCCCTATCCATCATGCAGCTTATTTCAGCACCTGGAAAAGTCGTAGGTGGTGAAATTTCGTATAAGGGCGAGAATCTCCTATCAAAATCTGAAAAAGAAATGAGAAAGATTCGAGGGAATGAAATCGGCATGATTTTCCAAGAACCGATGACGTCTCTTAATCCGGTTTTCAAAATCGGGAATCAGCTCGTAGAAGGAATTCGAATACATAAGAAGTGGAACAAAAAGGATTCTTGGGCTCACGCGATTAAGTTTTTGAAGCTGGTAGGTCTGCCAAGAGCTGAAGAACTGATGAACGAGTATCCTCATCAGTTATCAGGCGGTATGAGGCAGCGGGTGATGATTGCGATGGCGATGGCTTGTGAACCTGATGTTCTTATTGCTGATGAACCGACAACAGCACTCGATGTAACGATTCAAGCACAAATACTTGAACTGATGAAAAAACTTAACGATGATACGGATACTTCCATCATCATGATTACGCACGACCTTGGGGTTGTTGCAGAGATGTGCGATCGAATCGTAGTAATGTACTCAGGCAAAATCGTTGAACAGGGTACAACGAAAGAGATTTTTGAATCTCCAAAACATCCGTATACAATCGGCCTGATCGAATCGGTCCCTGACGTTCGAACTCGAAAAGAGAGGCTATATTCGATTCCAGGTAACGTACCAAAGCCAGGCTCAATTAAAACAGGGTGTCATTTTGCCCCTCGTTGTAAGTTTGCTTTTGACAAATGTACAGAGGTTACACCTGAGTTAATCGATGCTGGTAATGGTCAGATGGCAAGATGCTGGCTTCATGAAGACAAAGAGAAAGCAACCTTGTTAGAGAGGGTAGAAAGCTAAGGGGGGCACCTAATTTGCAAGAAGCATTGCTCGAAGTAAAACAGCTTAAGAAGCATTTCCCGATAGAAGGCGGCGTGCTCAAACAGCAGGTTGGTACTGTAAAAGCCGTAGACGGTGTATCGTTCAAGCTACATAAGGGAGAAACGTTTGGCCTTGTTGGTGAAAGTGGTTGCGGGAAATCAACAACTGGAAGAATGCTTATGAGGCTTCTAGAACCGAGTGAAGGAGAAGTCATCTTTAATGGCGAGAACATTCTTTCTCTAAACAAGAGCAAGATGAGAAACCTTCGTAAAGATATTCAGATGGTCTTTCAAGACCCGTTTGCTTCACTTAACCCGCGACACACCGTTGAGAAGATCATTGAAGAACCGCTTATCGTTCACGGACTTGGGAATAAGGCTGAACGTAAAAAGCGTGTGAAGGAATTGTTAGATATCGTAGGGCTGAGTCCCTATCATGCGAGAAGGTATCCTCACCAATTTAGTGGGGGGCAGAGGCAGCGGATTGGAATTGCGCGTGCACTCGCGGTTAATCCAAAGCTAATTATTGCGGATGAGCCAGTATCTGCACTCGATGTATCCATTCAAGCTCAGGTGTTAAATCTCCTCGAAGATTTACAAAAAGAGCTTGGTCTAACATATTTATTTATCGCACATGACCTTGGGGTAGTACGTCACATCAGTGACAGGGTTGGCGTGATGTACTTAGGTCGAGTAGTCGAAATGGCTGATAGTGAAAAGCTTTATCTAGAACCAAAACATCCGTATACTCAGGCTCTTCTTTCAGCGGTGCCAGTACCTGACCCTGAATATGGAAAGGATCGCGTTATTTTAAGTGGCGATGTGCCAAGTCCAGCGAAACCACCTTCGGGATGTCCATTCCATACACGATGTCCAAAAGCAATGGATGTGTGTAGCACGGTCGTTCCGGAATTCAGGGAAATCGAACAGGGGCATTACACTGCGTGCCATCTTTATGAAGAAGACCAGGTATAAATAAATTCATAATCTAGGGGGAAAACGATGAAGAAAAAGTACATTTTATCATTAGTTTTTGTGATGTTGCTTTCCATTGGATTAGCCGGCTGTGGCGGATCTAATGAAACCAACGGCAACGGTGGGGGAGACTCCGACGGTGGCGAATCTGCTGATGGAGGAACGCTAATCTTCGGACGTGGCGGTGACTCTGTTGCACTAGACCCAGCAGCTGTAACAGATGGTGAGTCTTTCAAAGTAACAAAGAATATCTTTGATACGTTGCTTACTTATGGTGAACAAGATACAGAGGTAAATCCAGGTCTAGCTGAAGACTGGGAAGTTTCTGAAGATGGTAAAACATATACACTGATGCTTCGTGAAGGCGTAAAGTTCCACGATGGTACTGACTTCAACGCTGATGCTGTTGTGTTTAACTTCGACCGCTGGATGAATGGTAGTGAAGAATCTTTTTATTACTATAAATCTATGTTTGGTGGATTTAAAGGTGATGAAGGTCACGTAATCGAAAGCGTAACTGCAACAGATGAGAAAACAGTTGAAATTAAATTGAAAAGACCTCAAGCTCCATTCTTGAAGAACCTAGCGATGTCTCCATTCGCAATTGCAAGTCCTGATGCTGTTGAAAAGCATGGCGATAAGTTTGGTGAAAACCCTGTAGGTACTGGTCCTTTCGTATTTGATCAGTGGAGCCGTAATGACAAGATCGTTGTAACGAAAAACGAAGATTACTGGATGGATGGCTATCCAAAACTTGAGCGCGTTATTTTCAGAGCTATTCCTGATAACTCTGCTAGATTGAATGCGTTGATGGCTGGAGAAATCGATTTGATGGATGGATTAAATCCTTCTGACGTACAACAAGTTGAAGATGATGAAAACCTTCAAACGTTCTTCCGTCCTTCTATGAACGTTGGGTACCTAGGATTAACATCTAACCGTGAACCTCTAAATAACAAGAAAGTACGTCAAGCTTTGAATCATGCAGTGGATAAGCAAGCGATCATCGATGCTTTCTATGCTGGACAAGCAGAGCCTGCTAAAAACCCAATGCCACCTGTAATCAGTGGGTATAACGATGATATCGAACCATATGAGTATGACCTTGATAAAGCGAAAGCACTTCTAAAAGAAGCTGGTTACGAAGATGGATTCGATATGGAGCTATGGGCAATGCCTGTACCTCGTCCATACATGCCAGATGGTCAAAAAGTAGCTGAAGTTATTCAGAGCAGTTTTGCTGAAATCGGCGTTAATGCTGAAATCAAATCTTATGAGTGGGCAACTTACCTAGAAAAAGCTCGTAATGGTGAAGCTGACAGCTTCCTACTTGGTTGGACTGGTGATAATGGTGATGCTGATAACTTCCTTTACGTTCTACTAGACAAAGACAATATTGGAAGCAACAACTACACGTACTACTCTAACGATGAGCTTCATGACATCTTGATCGAAGCGCAGTCTACTCCTGACGAAGCGAAGCGTGAAGAGCTTTATAAGAAAGCTCAAGAAATCATCCATGAAGATGCACCGTGGATCCCTCTTGTGCACTCTAAACCAGCACTTGGTGGTTCTGAGAGAGTAAAAGGTTTCTCTCCACATCCGACAGGATCTGATACGTTGACGAAAGTTACTGTTGAACAATAAATGAAAAACAGGGGGGAGTGGAGCACTCCCCCTTACTATTCGGTTAAAGACGGAGATGCAATCATGAATCGTACATAAGGAAGAAGAGGTGAGTATATGCTTGCATATACAATTAGACGGCTGTTAATGCTTATACCTGTTCTATTTGGAATGACGTTGATCGTGTTTTTTATGATAAGAGCTATTCCTGGAGACCCTGCGCAAGTCATACTTGGTCAACAGGCTACAGAGGAAGCGATCGAAAGTCTCACCAAACGATTAGGGCTCGATCAGCCATGGTACATACAATATGTTGACTACATTAAAGGTTTGTTTACTGGAGACCTTGGAACATCATTACGCACAAGTTCAGAAATTAGCGGTGAAATTTGGCCGTACCTTGCAGCTACGCTTGAGCTATCTCTTGTAGCGATGGTCATTGCAATTTTCATTGGAGTAAATGCTGGAATCATCAGTGCATGGTTTCAAAACTCCTGGTTTGACTACACGGCGATGGTACTTGCTCTAGTAGGTGTTTCGATGCCAGTTTTCTGGCTTGGACTAATGGAACAGTGGGCATTTTCTCTTGAATTAGGCTGGCTTCCGTCCACTGGTCGAGAAAATGTAAGAAATCCGGTCGATGCGATCACCCATCTCTATCTTGTCGATACCCTTATCCAAGGTCGTATGGATCAATTCGGAGAAGTAGTGAAACATTTGATCTTACCAGGGATCGCACTCGGAACGATTCCGATGGCAATCATCGCACGAATGACAAGGTCGAGTATGCTTGAAGTCATGCGCTCTGATTTTGTTCGTACTGCACGTGCTAAAGGAACGAGAATGTTCTGGGTAGTATACAAACACTCTTTGAAAAACGCATTTATTCCTGTTTTAACGGTAATCGGTCTACAGATGGGGCTTCTACTAGGGGGCGCTATCCTAACAGAAACGATCTTCGGTTGGCCGGGAATCGGAAGGTATATTTACGATGCGATCAACTTTAGAGATTATCCTGTAATTCAATCAGGTATCCTTGTTGTCGCTGTTATTTTCGTATTCATCAACTTAATTGTCGATCTGCTCTATGCTGCAATTGATCCTCGAATCAAATACAACTAAGGGGGCTTCAAGATGGCTGAAATTGCTCCGCAGAAGCAAACAAATGTACCAAAACAACCAGACGAAGAAGTAATCTCACCATGGCGCGAAGCCTGGAAAGGGTTCAGGAGAAATAAGCTGGCAATGGTCGGCATGGGTATTGTTCTCTTCTTCATTCTTCTTGCCATTTTTGCCGGAGTGATTGCTCCGGAAGGTATCAATGAACAAAAATTATCCGAGCGTCTACAATCGCCTTCAGCGAGTCACTGGTTCGGAACCGATGACTTCGGAAGAGATATCTTATCACGTATTATATACGGAGCAAGGATCTCATTATGGGTAGGGTTCTTTGCTGTACTAGGTTCAGCTGCAATTGGAAGTTTACTAGGAATGATTGCTGGCTATTATGGCCGCTGGGTCGATACGATCATTTCACGTATCTTCGATATTATGCTTGCATTCCCTAGTATTCTACTAGCAATCGCTGTAGTAGCAGTACTTGGACCATCACTTCGAAATGCTTTGATCGCGATCGCAATCATCAACATCCCGAACTTTGGGCGGTTAGTACGGTCAAGGGTATTGAGTGTTAAGCAAGAAGAGTATGTGATGGCTGCACGAGCTGTAGGGATGAGGGATACACGGATCATCTTCTCTCATGTACTTCCGAACTCGTTAGCCCCTATCATCGTTCAAGGAACGCTCGCGATTGCAACAGCGATCCTCGAAGCGGCGGCGCTGAGTTTCTTGGGTCTTGGGGCACAAGCACCTCAGCCAGAGTGGGGTAAAATGCTTGCAGACTCTAGACAATATATCATCCAAGCACCTTGGACCGTTTTCTTCCCTGGTCTCGCAATCATGTTGACCGTTCTAGGATTCAACTTATTAGGAGATGGGTTAAGGGATGCGCTCGATCCGAAAATGAAGAAATAAAAAAATCAGCCGTTTGGCTGATTTTTTTATTTTGCGTGTAACTCTTGTATGTCGACTTCGTTATCTTCTTGGTGGTAGGAGTGGAAGCTGTCTACGAGTAGATCTAAATGTTCAAGATGATCATGATAATCGATAATCATACCGATCAATGGGAAGATCGTCATCCATAGGTCACGATTACACTCTCCGCCTTCATATAAATCTACGTACCTTTCCGTCAACGAAGACTCTCCATTATCTACTATATTTAACATCTCTTCAGGTGATTGGTGTCGTACTTTACCAATGTATTTCAGATGTATACGTTCATGGTAGTTTGTTAATTCGTCTAAGTGCGTCTGAATGAGTTTTCTTACCTCGTCAGGCATAATCAATATTTTCACGTCAAGCTGATCTAACATTTTCAAGATCGCAAAAGATTTTTCAGTAGTGGCGATCATCTGTCGAAAGAGAACCAACTTGCGTGCTTTTACATAATCTCTTTTCTTAAAGTATGTTCGTTCTTCCTTATATAGGAGGAAGTACTGATCACTTTTCACCGTATCTTCTTTAAGCTGGTTTAAATTTTCCTTCAATACCTTATGCTCCGCATCATTTCTAGTTGCGAGGCGAATCCATTGCGAAATGTATTCTGTGTTCCGTACGATTTTATGAAACAACTTCGTTTCGTATTTTGGAGGGAGAAAAATCAAGTTTACGAAAAATGAACTGATCACCCCGACCATGATAACAAGGAAACGGTTGGTTGCGAACGAAATAAATTCTTCTTGAGGTGCGTTCATAATCAAAATGAGCGTCACGATTGCAAGAGGAATTGTGCTTTCAATCTTAAGTTTAATGTTGATCGCAATGAGTAAGATCGCACCGAGTCCGATGACGATAGGCTGATTTCCAAATACAAGTACAAGCACTACTGCTAGAATAGCTCCAATGATATTTGATTGGATTTGTTCAATTACTGATTGATATGATCGATAAATAGACGGCTGGATCGCAAAAAGAGCTGCAACTCCTGCAAAAGAGGGTGGGTCTAGTTCTAGCCAAGTAGCAATATAAAGAGCGATCGTAATCGCAAGCCCTGTTTTAAAAATCCGGGCACCAAACTTCATTTTTGATAGATCCTTTCATGTAAAGCTTTTAGTATAGTGATTATCCTGTCTTACCACTTTTAAACATTACAGAATGTACTAGTTATACAATGGAATGACGAAGATAGCAAGCCCTTTTTTTACTAAAAGAAAGACAGAATAGCGTTTATTCTGTCTTTCTAATCTATTCTAAACGTTGCTCATCTGTTGGAAGACTCGTCCCACAGCATCAAGAGTGTCATCGATATCTTTGGTCGTATGTTCTGTTGTGAGGAACCACGCTTCATATTTGGAAGGTGCTAAGTTGATCCCTTCTTTTAGCATAAGTTTGAAGAACGTTGAGAATTTCTCTCCATCCGTATTTTCTGCTTGCTCATAGTTTATGACTTCCTCTTCCGTAAAGTAGACAGTTAAGGCGCCTTTCAATCGGTTGATTGTAATCTGGATGTTGTTTTCTTTTGCGAGCTTGTGAATACCTTCTTCAAGTCTAGCACCGATCTCATCGAGGTGCTCATAAACACCATCTTGTTGTAAAACTTCTAAACAAGCGATTCCGGCTGAAATAGAAGCTGGATTTCCTGCCATCGTACCTGCCTGATACGCTGGTCCAAGTGGCGCGACGCTTTCCATGATTTCTCTCTTACCACCGTATGCACCGATTGGCAAACCACCACCGATGATCTTACCTAATGCTGTCATATCTGGTTCAACGCCGACGAGGTTTTGAGCTCCGCCGTACATAAAACGGAATGCGGTGATGACTTCATCGTAGATAACGAGTGCCCCGTAATCATGAGTAATCTCATTCACTTGTTCAAGGAAACCTTCTTTCGGTTCTACGATGCCGAAGTTACCCACGATTGGTTCGACAAGCACGCCAGCGACCTCATCGCCCCACTTATTCATCGCTTCTTTATATGCCTCAATATCATTGAAAGGGACTGTAATGACTTCTTTCGCAATACTCGCCGGTACACCAGCAGAGTCCGGGCTACCAAGTGTTGCTGGACCAGAACCAGCTGCCACGAGAACAAGATCAGAATGTCCGTGGTAGCAGCCAGCAAATTTAACGATTTTATTTCGGCCTGTATAAGCACGAGCAACACGGATCGTCGTCATGACAGCCTCTGTACCCGAGTTCACGAAGCGCACACGCTCTAAAGATGGAATTGCATCTTGAAGCATCTTTCCAAAACGGTTTTCAAGTACGGTAGGCGTACCGTACAAAACGCCGTTTTCTGCCGCGTGCGTAATCGCTTGAGTGATATGTGGATGTGCATGTCCTGTGATGATAGGACCGTAAGCAGCTAGATAATCTATGTACTTATTTCCGTCTACGTCCCAGAAATAAGGACCGCGAGCTTTCTCCATAAATATCGGGGTGCCGCCTCCAACACCTTTATAAGAGCGGGAAGGACTATTGACTCCGCCCAGCATAATGTCTAGTGATTCTTTATGATGTTGTTCTGATTTTGAAATGTTCATAATTGCCTCCTTCTAAAACTAATTCCTGTTTCATTGTAGCATGATATATATAGGAAGAAACAAGCTCATTGATTGTACATTTATAAAGCCTCTTGTAAACTAAATTGGTATGTGTAAAAAGGAGGAAGGCAAATGGAAAAAGTCATCGATGTGCAGTCACTGCGCAAAGACTTTAAATCACACTCGAGCCGCTCTGGACTTAAAGGAGCTTTTCGAGATTTGTTTACAAGGAACTACAAAGTGATTTCAGCTGTTAAAGATATTTCGTTCACCGTTAATGAAGGTGAAATGGTTGGATATATTGGAGAGAACGGAGCAGGAAAATCAACGAGTATCAAAATGTTGACTGGCATTTTGACTCCGACGTCAGGTACAGTTCGCGTCAATGGAATGGATCCCCACAAAGAAAGAGAGAAATTCGTTCGTTCGATCGGTGTTGTGTTTGGTCAGCGATCTCAATTGTGGTGGGATATTGCTGTTCAGGAGTCCTTTCGCTTACTTAAAAAAGTATATAACGTTCCAGATGATGTGTATAACGAACACATGAACCATGTGATCGAATCACTCGACATTGGCCCTTTATTAGATAAACCGGTTAGAAAACTCTCACTTGGTCAGCGCATGAGGTGTGAACTCGCAGCAGCACTACTTCACAATCCTAAACTATTGTTTCTAGATGAGCCTACAATTGGACTTGATGTATTAGTAAAACTTAAGATTCGTAATTTCTTAAAAGAAATTAATGAAAAGTACAAAACGACTATTTTGCTTACAACGCATGATTTAACTGATATAGAAGCACTATGCGATCGAGTGGTCATGCTCGATGAAGGGCAAATCATCTATGACGGTAAGCTTGCGAAACTTCGTTCGAATTGGGGAGAAGGAAAACAGATCGAGTTTCAGTTTGGCGAGGATGTAAACAGAGAACAGCTTCTTCCGTTATTGAATGAGCTTGAAGCAGATTGGACGATAGGTGATCGCCCAAATGTTTTTGTTGCAAACGTTGTGAATGAAGAGCACGTTATTTCTGAAGTGATCGGTAGGGTCGTTGCGGCTCATCGTATTACGGATATAAAGATTCATGAAATTTCAACAGAAGAAATTATACGTAATATCTATGAAGAGGGAATGCTCAATGGGTAAGTATATCGAGATGATTCGAATTCGTTTCCTCATGATGCTTGCTTATCGTACCAATTATTATAGTGGTATCTTGATCTACAGCATCAACATTGGGGCCTACTATTTTTTGTGGAGTGCGATCTATGGGAACAAAGGAGAGATCGAAGGCCTCTCCGTTATTCAGATGACGACTTATATCGCAGTGGCCTGGATGGCTCGGGCATTTTACTTTAATAATATCGACCGTGAAATCGCTCAAGAAATTAAAGAAGGAAAAGTAGCTGTAGAGTTTATTCGACCGTATCATTATTTAATGATGAAGACGATGCAAGGATTAGGAGAGGGCATCTTCCGTTTGAGTTTCTTTTCGATACCGGGCATGTTCATCGTTAGCTTAATCTTTCCTATCGAGTTTTCAGCAGCAGCCTCAACGTGGCTTTTCTTTACGCTAGCAATTATTCTTAGTTTTATCGTCAATACTCAGATCAATTTGTTAACCGGCGTCCTTACATTCTTTTT
Organism: Anaerobacillus sp. ABR4_321; assembly: GCF_056158505.1. NCBI lineage: Bacteria > Bacillati > Bacillota > Bacilli > Caryophanales > Bacillaceae > Anaerobacillus > Anaerobacillus sp. ABR4_321. The sequence goes on along the minus strand of NZ_JBSWTK010000001.1, from coordinate 240,306 downwards.
CTTTAACAACGACGGCCTTATCCGAGCGAAACGCGTTGTTATCGATCTATTCTCTGGACTACTGCTACCGATCAGTTTTTATCCCGGGTGGGCGCAACAGGTAATGGACTTTTTACCATTTCAGGCGATCAGCTATATTCCAAGTATGATCTTTACTGAAGGTTTCCAAGGTGCTGCCGTTTATGAAGCACTTCTTTTTCAAGTGGTATGGGCAGCGATTTTAATTATTCCGATTCAAGCTCTCTGGATCATCGCAAAAAAACAACTGATCGTGCAGGGAGGGTAATATATGAAGCACGCAACTATTTTCTTTCTATATGTTTCACAATATATGAAAACGAGATTAACATATCGCGTTGATATGGCGATGGAAATCATGTCTGACCTATTGTTTCAAGCTGTAAATCTAATCTTTATCCTCGTGGTATTCGGACACACTAATATGCTGAGTGGTTGGTCGAGGGATGAAATCATCTTTATCTATGGCTTTTTCCTCGTTCCGTTCGCTATCTTCGGTGCCTTCTTTAACATTTGGGATTTTAATGAAAGGTACATCGTTAAAGGAGAAATGGATCGTATCCTTACTCGGCCGGTTCACAGTTTGTTTCAAATCATCCTTGAACGAATGGAACTAGAATCATTGTTTGGAATGATTACGGGGATAGCGGTTATGGTTTACGCAGGAAGTAGGTTGGATTTAACTCTATCTTGGTATGATCCGTTTGTCTTCCTTATGATGGTGATCGGAGGGGCATTTGTTTATGCAGGAATCTTCGTTCTGCTTGCTAGTATTAGCTTCTGGTCTGATAGCAGAACAAGCATCATGCCGATGATGTACAATATCGGAAACTATGGAAGATATCCAGTCGATATCTACAATAAAGTTATTCGCTTTATCCTTACATGGATTCTTCCGTTTGCATTCGTTGGTGTCTATCCTTCCGCTTATTTTCTAGGCCGTGAAGAATGGTACGGCTATGCATTTCTCACACCAGTAATCGGTTTTGCTTTCTTCGGTTTCGCCATATTCATGTGGAACATCGGTGTAACTAAATATCGAGGTGCAGGTAATTGATCGACCAGAGGGACTCCCTCTGGTTTTTTATTTAGAAGCTAAGCCAAGTTGAGACAGCGCAAGATTTTCTTTGAGTTTTTTAATTCCTAACCGAACGCGGCTTTTAACTGTACCGAGTGGAATTTTCTTTCTAGTCGCCACTTCTGATTGTGAGTACCCTTCAAAATAAATAAGTCTCATGATTTCTTGCTGTTCATGCGTCAATGTCGTTAATGCCTGATCGATCACATGGTTATCTTCTATATGATCATGTGTATAAGCTGTTTCGTTCACAGCACGAAAATCCTCCATCACCGTTTCTTGGAAGCTGCGCTGTTCCTTTTTGATTCGATCGATGGCACGATTCTTCGTAATCTGATTCACCCATGAAGAAAGTTTTCCTTTACTAGGATCGAATTGATTGCGCTTATTCCAGACCTCCATGTACACATCTTGAACGACCTCTTCAGCAATTTGTTGATCATTGACGATACGACGTGCGATGTTGATCAGCGTCTGTTGATTTTCGTAACAAAACCTCTGGAACAGCTCCTCATTATTCGAGCTCCAGTAACCGATCGCGAAGTTTTCTTTCTTCACGTTACGCAACTCCCTCTCTAGTTAATTTAGTAGGTTTATTCCCCTTGTTTCGAAATAAAAACAAATTAACTTTAAAAAAAGTGATCCATTCACACTCTTTTTGTCGTATTAATAGTTGAACATAGGTTATACAAAAGTATAACAAAAACAAAACAAGAGGAGTGGAAGCATGTTGAAGAAATTTATGGCGTCCGCAGTTGCACTAGTTATGATGTTTGGTCTTATCGGTACTCAGGCTTTTGCGGATGATCACGAAGCGATGGTTCGCGTTATTCATGCATCACCTGATGCACCGGCAGTAGATGTTTATGTTGATGGAGAAGCGGTTGTGGAAGGTGCCGAGTATAAGCAAGCGACAGATTATATGGCTCTACCTGCTGGAGACCACAAGATCGAAGTTTTCCCTGCAGGTGAAAACGGTGAAGGTGACCCAGTTATCAGTCAGAACGTAACACTTGAAGAAGGAATGAAATATTCTGCAGCTGCAGTTGGTAAACTTGATGGAATTTCTCTTTGGGCGCTAGGTGATGACGCGAAAGCTTCTGAAGGAAAAGCGAAAGTAAGAGTTGTACATGCTTCCCCGGATGCTCCTAACGTTGATGTAGCAGTAAAAGATGGAGATGTTCTTTTCTCAGATGTTGCTTTTAAATCCACATCTGACTATGCTGAAGTTGATCCTATGACGGTTGATTTAGAAGTTCGTCCAGCTGGTTCTGAAGACGTTGTACTTGAAATCCCTGGAGTAGAACTTAAAGAAGGATATGTCTATTCTGTATATGCAATCGGACTTGTTGAAGGAGAACAACCTTTAGAAGCTTGGCCGCTTGTAGATTCTTCAAACATGCCTTCTGATATGCCTCAGACAGGAATGGGTGGTACGGCTGATCAAGGAAACAATATGATTGCTTGGACATTGTTAGGTGCTGGAATTCTAGCAGCTGGAACAATCATCTTTATTCGTAAAAAGGTAACAGCATAATTCTTTAAAGAGGAGGAGCAGCGATGTCACTAAAGAAGGTGTTCAGTATCATTCTTTTAGGGGCAGCCATGGGCTGCTCCTCTTCTGATAATACTGAGCCAGAGGCGATGCCAGTTACTGAGAGTGCAGAAGTGGCTGTTACTTATGAAAGTAAATCAGAAGCAAAGACACCAATATATGAAGGGATTGTACCAGAACGATTGTCGATCCCAGAAATAGATGTAGATGCAAAGGTTGAACATGTTGGTCAGTTACCTAATGGTCAAATGGATGTGCCAAAAGATGATCAGAACGTAGGGTGGTATGAATTAGGCGCTGAGCCTGGAGAAGCTGGAAACGCTGTAATTGCTGGACACGTAGATAATAAAACTGGGCCTGCAGTTTTCTTTCATCTAGGCGATCTTAAACCAGGCGATGTCCTAACCGTAACGAGCGATATCGGAAAATCCTATGAGTTTACAGTCGAGAGCACATCTTCATATCCAAGAAATGATGCCCCGCTCGAGAAGATTTTTGGTATGAGTAATAAACCACGATTAAACCTTATTACCTGCACAGGGACTTTCAATCGAAGTGCCGGTACGCACGAAGAGCGGATGGTCGTCTATACCGTGCTATCTTCGCATTAGTTTGTCCTATTTCGTAATAATCCTCATAAAGTGATTATGAGGTGGTTCAATGATCATTGGATTGATAATTCTAGCCATGATAATCGCTACTTTAGGAATTGGGAAAAGTCTAGTCTCACTAATGAAGAGGACGCGTATACCAGGAAGTCTTCTCTCCGTTTACAAGCTAGTACTATTATTTATCGTATATTTTACGATGATTACAGCTTTTGCCTGCATCTATCTAGGGCTAATCATTCTTGAAATTCCTGTATTAAGAGAAGGTAGTATTGATATTTCCTTAATTCCTATGGATGCGTTGACTAGGGTGCAATCCGTTCTTTATTTTAGTGCAGTGACACTTTTATCAGTTGGATATGGTGACATCACCCCAATCGGGGTAGGGCGCTGGATCGCTATACTCGAAGCTTTGATAGGATACTTAATGCCAGCAGCATTCTTTGTGACGACGATCGTCCATTACAAAGAGGGGTCATGAGTTGTAAGTTTCTTCGTATTTCGGTACGCTTACTTTAGAAGTAATTATAAGGAGGCGTAACGATGAGTGTTGAAGTTGGTCAAAAAGCACCTGATTTCAAATTAGAAGCAAGTACTGGAGAAACAGTATCCCTATCAGACTACAAAGGTAAAAACGTTGTTCTTTATTTTTATCCTAAGGATATGACACCTGGCTGTACGACTGAAGCGTGTGATTTCAGAGATCATATCGAAGGTTTCGAAGAGCTCGATACAGTTATTCTAGGCGTTAGCCCAGACCCTGTTGAGAAACATAAAAAGTTCATCGATAAATATGAACTTCCTTTCCTTCTTCTAGCTGACGAAGATCATCAAGTAGCTGAAGCGTATGACGTATGGCAGCTGAAGAAGAACTTTGGTAAGGAGTACATGGGAATCGTGCGCTCCACGTTCGTTATCGATAAGGAAGGCAATCTTGTAAAAGAATGGCGCAAAGTCAGAGTGAAAGAACATGTGGAAACGGCACTAAACTATATTAAAGAAAACCTAGGCTAAAAGGTGATGCTTTAATGGCAAAAGACTATCCAGATCTAGTCGATATGCATAGTCTATCAGAAGATCATATCTTCAGTTTTGAGCGCAAATAGCGCTCTTTTTTATTGTGTTTATTCCGAAAATTCTCTTAACTCAAGGGTTTTCGTTTAAAGGGTCAACATAAATCAGCTATACTTGAATCATAATAATTCCCTGAGGTGAAACTATGAACATTGTATCTACAGCAAAACTTAAATCACAAATTAAAAGCGATTTGATAAGCGAATACCCAGAAGTTACATTCCAGTATTATCCATCTATGAGTGAAGCAGAGGAACACCTACATGATGCAGACGTACTGGTTACATATGGTGAGGACGTTCAAGAGGAGCATATCTATAAAGCGAAAAAGCTGAAGTGGATCATGGTCTTATCAGCAGGGGTAGAGTTGTTACCTTTTAATACGATAAAAGAGAGAGGGATATTCGTTACGAATGCAAGAGGAATTCATCGTATCCAAATGGCAGAATATACGGTTTGGGCGATGCTGATGACGGCTCGTAATACGAAAGAACTTCTTGCGAATGAAGCTTCTAATACGTGGAACAAGAGGATGCCATTAAATGAGATATCTGGGTCAACTCTCGGTGTAATCGGTACTGGAGCTATTGGTGGCGAAATAGGTCGAATAGCAAAAGCATTCAATATGACTACGATTGGAGTGAATCGTAAAGGGGAGCCATCTGCATATTTTGATCACATGTATTCTAACGACAAAGTGATGGATATGCTTCCGAAGTGTGACACTGTCGTCAACGTACTTCCAAGCACTCCTGATACGTATCAGTTCTTTAAAGGCCAACACTTCCGTGCGATGAAAGACACATCCGTTTTTATAAATATTGGAAGAGGCGATACTGTAGATGAAAATGCTTTGGTGAGTGCACTACACAATGAAGAGATCCACCATGCTGTCTTGGATGTTTTTGAAACCGAGCCGCTTGATAAAGAACACCCCTTTTGGGAAATGCCTAACGTTACTGTAACACCACATCACTCAGGAGTATCCCCGAATTATCAGCCTCGTGCAATCGAGATTTTCAAAAGAAACTTGAATGAATACATGAACGGTACGAACGATTTTCAAAATAATATTAATCTAGATAGGGGGTATTAATGATGAAGATCTATACTAAGACGGGTGATAAAGGAGAGACGTCATTAATCTATGGGAAGCGTGTCCCAAAAAATGATATTAGAGTAGAAGCTTACGGGACTTGTGATGAAGCGAATTCTCAGATTGGACTTGCGCTCAGCTATGTCGCAAAAGCCCGATTCGAAGGAAAAGAGAACTGGGATGATATTTTTCACAAAATCCAAACGTGGCTTTTTCATGTTGGTGCAGAACTCGCTACTCCTGATGGTAAAAATGTTGGGTGGAAGATAGAAGGTTCTCATATTGAAGAGATGGAAGCTCAGATTGATGTTTGGGAGAAACAACTCGATCCTTTGAAAAACTTTATTCTTCCAGGTGGACATCAAGCCGGTGCAGGTTTACATGTTTCAAGGACGATCGTACGAAGAGCAGAACGAAATGCAACTTTAGTAGATGGGGTCAATCCGCTCGTTCTTTCATTTTTAAATCGCTTGTCTGATTTTCTATTCGTAGCTGCACGTTATATTAATTATCATATGGGAGAAAAGGAATCTATTTTGCATGATGAAAAGAAGTGATTCCTTGCGCGAGTAGTAGATCATTGACAATTGATGGCTCTACCATGTACACTAATTATAAACATTATAATGTAAGAATGCTTGTTGGAAGAGAGGTGCATGACGAATGGCTGAAGAAAAACTGCATGGAGCGATAGAAGCAATGAAAAGCTCGGGTGTGCGTATAACCCCTCAACGTCATGCCATATTGGAACATTTGATCCAATCAATGGCCCATCCTACAGCAGATGAAATATATAAGTCGCTTGAAGGAAAATTCCCTAATATGAGTGTAGCCACTGTCTACAATAATTTAAGAGTGTTTAAGGAAATTGGACTCGTTAAAGAATTAACATATGGAGATTCTTCAAGCAGATTCGACTGTGTTACGACTGATCATTACCATATTATCTGTGATGAATGTGGGAAAATTGTAGACTTCCATTATCCCGGATTAGATGAAGTTGAAACGCTAGCTGAGCAAGTCACAGGCTTCAAAGTTGGCGACCACAGGATGGAAATATACGGTTCATGTCCGGAGTGTCAAAAGAATAAACACTAAAAAAACTCGCCTCAAATGGCGAGCTTTTTTTGTGTTAACAAAAAAGGAGCACAGCTGCTCCTTATTTATTTTTAGTCTTTTTACTATTATATTTCTCGTCGAACTCGACACCCTCTAAGCTTGGATCCATCGTCAATGGTTGTTTGCAGTACATACAAGCATCCACTCGCCCAAGAACTTTCGTCGTTCTCTCGCAATTAGGACAGGTGACCTGGACAGCTTTGGTCGATAGCATCCCAATCCAGAAATACACAACAGCACTAGCAATCGTTGCTAAGAAACCAATAATCATAAACAACGTCATTAAGAAGACGGATGTTTTAAAGAAAATACCTATATACATTATACCAATTCCGATAAAGACTAAGCTCAGTGCGAACGTACGAATTCTATTTATTTTGTTTGTATACTTTAATTGCATCACTTGTCCCTCCTGCAACCAAGTATAGCATATGGATTATCTGTAAGCACTTTCCTTACCATCTTCCATAAAAAGTTCAAAATTAGGATTGCTTAATTTATAACAGGATTTATAATATTGAATGTTGAATTGTTTAGACAGGTACGGGTCCAAGAATAAAAAAGTACTGCTGGAGGAAAGTCAGATGGAAAACCTTTTAAGGCCGATTTACCAGGAAAGAGCAAGTCACCCCGAAACCCTTGGAGTTATTGTAATTGAAAAAACAAAACCACATCATCCATTGACTGATAACTTTGATGTCGTTTTATTGATCATCGTTAATAATAATCAAAAGCCATGGCTTGTTAAGCATTATGAATTTGAGGACAAGAAAGCAGCGATGCATGTTGTTTCTGAACAACAAGTTCATGATTGGTTGCTTACAGGGAGCCATCGTCGTCTAGTGGCTTGGCTTGTTAACGGAAAGATCATTTTTGATCGAAATGAATACATAGCAGGATTGAAAGAGCGTATTCGTGAATTTCCATTAGAGGAACGTACTCGCAAGATCGGAGTTGAATTCGCTAAACTCATTAGAAGGTATATGGATGGTAAGGAACTGTTTGCTTCAAAACAATATATGGATGCTTACAATTTTATTTTGCATGCTTTGCATCATCTAGCACGTTTATCTGTCATCGAGCATGGTTTTCATCCAGAAATCACCGTTTGGAATCAAGTGAAACATATTGAACCTGAAATCTTTAAGTTGTATACTGAGCTTCTCACTGGTGAGGATCCTCTTGATAAACGCCTTGAATTGCTCCTTCTTGCTAATGACTTTTCACTTTCATCTAAATCTTTCAACGCTACTCTTCATATAAGGAAGGTTATGAATGAGCGCGATGGAGTTTGGACTTATCAGGAGCTGTTGGAGAACGATCAGTTAAAAGAGTATGGAATCGACCTAGGCGCTCTTCTAGAGTATATGGTAGAGAAAGAACTAATTGAAGTTCTACTATCTGAAACAAAAGGTAATGGAATTTATAGTCGTCAGTATCGAGCAAAATAGCAATTTAAAATAAACGGGGGAAAATATTATAAAAAGGGTTGACCATATTTTTGCCCCGTGATATATTATTACTTGTCGCCGCAAGAAAGCAACGCGGCAAACAAAAACTTTCAAAAATGTTATTGACTTCGAACGAGTTAATGTGTTATATTAATAAAGTCGCTGAAAACGACATTGAAAGAAACAAATCGATCTTTGAAAACTGAACGAAACGCCATGCAAGAACTTGTTTCTACGGAAACAAACATTGTTTTAAAGCTAGATTGAACTTTTCTATCGGAGAGTTTGATCCTGGCTCAGGACGAACGCTGGCGGCGTGCCTAATACATGCAAGTCGAGCGGAGAAATGGGAGCTTGCTCCCATTTCTCAGCGGCGGACGGGTGAGTAACACGTGGGCAACCTGCCCTACAGACTGGGATAACTCCGGGAAACCGGAGCTAATACCGGGTAATACATAGCATCGCATGATGCAACGTTGAAAGTTGGCCTTTGGCTAACACTGTAGGATGGGCCCGCGGCGCATTAGCTAGTTGGTAAGGTAACGGCTTACCAAGGCCACGATGCGTAGCCGACCTGAGAGGGTGATCGGCCACACTGGGACTGAGACACGGCCCAGACTCCTACGGGAGGCAGCAGTAGGGAATCTTCCGCAATGGACGAAAGTCTGACGGAGCAACGCCGCGTGAGTGACGAAGGCCTTCGGGTCGTAAAGCTCTGTTGTTAGGGAAGAACAAGTACCGTTCGAATAGGGCGGTACCTTGACGGTACCTAACCAGAAAGCCACGGCTAACTACGTGCCAGCAGCCGCGGTAATACGTAGGTGGCAAGCGTTGTCCGGAATTATTGGGCGTAAAGCGCGCGCAGGCGGTCTCTTAAGTCTGATGTGAAAGCCCACGGCTCAACCGTGGAGGGCCATTGGAAACTGGGGGACTTGAGTGCAGAAGAGGAGAGTGGAATTCCACGTGTAGCGGTGAAATGCGTAGATATGTGGAGGAACACCAGTGGCGAAGGCGGCTCTCTGGTCTGTAACTGACGCTGAGGCGCGAAAGCGTGGGGAGCAAACAGGATTAGATACCCTGGTAGTCCACGCCGTAAACGTTGAGTGCTAGGTGTTGGGGGGTTCCACCCTCAGTGCTGAAGTTAACACATTAAGCACTCCGCCTGGGGAGTACGACCGCAAGGTTGAAACTCAAAGGAATTGACGGGGGCCCGCACAAGCAGTGGAGCATGTGGTTTAATTCGAAGCAACGCGAAGAACCTTACCAGGTCTTGACATCCTCTGCCACTCCTAGAGATAGGACGTTCCCCTTCGGGGGACAGAGTGACAGGTGGTGCATGGTTGTCGTCAGCTCGTGTCGTGAGATGTTGGGTTAAGTCCCGCAACGAGCGCAACCCTTGATCTTAGTTGCCAGCATTCAGTTGGGCACTCTAAGGTGACTGCCGGTGACAAACCGGAGGAAGGTGGGGACGACGTCAAATCATCATGCCCCTTATGACCTGGGCTACACACGTGCTACAATGGACGGTACAAAGGGCAGCGACACCGCGAGGTGAAGCGAATCCCATAAAGCCGTTCTCAGTTCGGATTGCAGGCTGCAACTCGCCTGCATGAAGCCGGAATTGCTAGTAATCGCGGATCAGCATGCCGCGGTGAATACGTTCCCGGGCCTTGTACACACCGCCCGTCACACCACGAGAGTTTGTAACACCCGAAGTCGGTGAGGTAACCTTTTGGAGCCAGCCGCCGAAGGTGGGACAAATGATTGGGGTGAAGTCGTAACAAGGTAGCCGTATCGGAAGGTGCGGCTGGATCACCTCCTTTCTATGGAGAATTACGAGGCAACATTGGTTGCCAAACTTGCATGAGCGTTTCGTTTAGTTTTGAAAGAATGATTGTATTCTTTCACGTTCCTTGAAAACTAGATAGCACAAACAACGACATCCAATAATTATTATTTTTTGCGTTATAACTTAGTTAGTCACATCTAACGATGTGCATCGATGACGTTAGAACACTGTTTCTAGCGAAATCTAAGGTTAAGCTACTAAGGGCGCACGGTGGATGCCTTGGCACTAGAAGCCGATGAAGGACGGGACGAACACCGATATGCTTCGGAGAGCAGTAAGTACGCTTTGATCCGGAGATTTCCGAATGGGGGAACCCACCATCCGTAATGGGATGGTATTTACTTCTGAATACATAGGAAGTAAAAGGCATACCCGGGGAACTGAAACATCTCAGTACCCGGAGGAAGAGAAAGCAATCGCGATTTCCTGAGTAGCGGCGAGCGAAACGGAAACAGCCCAAACCAGAGGGCTTGCCCTCTGGGGTTGTAGGACGTCTCATTGGAGTTACAAAGGCACGGATAGACGAAGCGACCTGGAAAGGTCCATCAGAGAAGGTAACAATCCTGTAGTCAAAATCCGCTGCCCTCCGAGACGGATCCTGAGTACGGCGGGACACGTGAAACCCCGTCGGAATCCGGGAGGACCATCTCCCAAGGCTAAATACTCTCTAGTGACCGATAGTGAACCAGTACCGTGAGGGAAAGGTGAAAAGCACCCCGGAAGGGGAGTGAAAGAGAACCTGAAACCGTGTGCCTACAACTAGTTGGAGCCCGTTAATGGGTGACAGCGTGCCTTTTGTAGAATGAACCGGCGAGTTACGATCCCGTGCAAGGTTAAGCCGAGAAGGCGGAGCCGCAGCGAAAGCGAGTCTGAATAGGGCGAAGGAGTACGTGGTCGTAGACCCGAAACCGGGTGATCTACCCATGTCCAGGGTGAAGTTCAGGTAACACTGAATGGAGGCCCGAACCCACGCATGTTGAAAAATGCGGGGATGAGGTGTGGGTAGCGGTGAAATGCCAATCGAACCCGGAGATAGCTGGTTCTCTCCGAAATAGCTTTAGGGCTAGCCTCGCGGCAAGAATCTTGGAGGTAGAGCACTGATTGGACTAGGGGTCCCTACCGGATTACCGAATCCAGTCAAACTCCGAATGCCAACGATTTATCCGCGGGAGTCAGACTGCGAGTGATAAGATCCGTAGTCGAGAGGGAAACAGCCCAGACCACCAGCTAAGGTCCCAAAGTATACGTTAAGTGGAAAAGGATGTGGCGTTGCTTAGACAACCAGGATGTTGGCTTAGAAGCAGCCATCATTTAAAGAGTGCGTAATAGCTCACTGGTCGAGTGACGCTGCGCCGAAAATGTACCGGGGCTAAACGTATCACCGAAGCTGTGGATTGTCTTACGACAATGGTAGGAGAGCGTTCTAAGGGCTGCGAAGTCAGACCGAAAGGACTGGTGGAGCGCTTAGAAGTGAGAATGCCGGTATGAGTAGCGAAAGACAAGTGAGAATCTTGTCCGTCGAAAGCCCAAGGTTTCCTGAGGAAGGCTCGTCCGCTCAGGGTTAGTCGGGACCTAAGCCGAGGCCGAAAGGCGTAGGCGATGGATAACAGGTTGATATTCCTGTACCACCTCCTTTCCGTTTGAACGACGGGGGGACGCAGAAAGATAGGGAGAGCGCGCTGCTGGATATGCGCGTCCAAGCGATTAGGCTGGTGAATAGGCAAATCCGTTCACCGTGAAGGCTGAGTCGTGATGGCGAGGGAATTTAAGTACCGAAGTCCCTGATTCTACACTGCCAAGAAAAGCCTCTAGTGAGGAAAGAGGTGCCCGTACCGCAAACCGACACAGGTAGGCGAGGAGAGAATCCTAAGACGATCGGGAGAACTCTCGTTAAGGAACTCGGCAAAATGACCCCGTAACTTCGGGAGAAGGGGTGCTTCCTCGGGTGAATAGCCCAGGGGAGCCGCAGTGAAAAGATCCAAGCGACTGTTTAGCAAAAACACAGGTCTCTGCCAAGCCGCAAGGCGATGTATAGGGGCTGACACCTGCCCGGTGCTGGAAGGTTAAGAGGAGGGGTTATCCCTTACGGGAGAAGCTCTGAATCGAAGCCCCAGTAAACGGCGGCCGTAACTATAACGGTCCTAAGGTAGCGAAATTCCTTGTCGGGTAAGTTCCGACCCGCACGAAAGGTGCAACGACTTGGATACTGTCTCAACGAGAGACCCGGTGAAATTATAGTACCTGTGAAGATGCAGGTTACCCGCGACAGGACGGAAAGACCCCATGGAGCTTTACTGTAGCCTGATATTGGATTTTGGTACAGCTTGTACAGGATAGGTAGGAGCCATAGAAGCCGGACCGCTAGGTTCGGTGGAGGCGTCGGTGGGATACTACCCTGGCTGTACTGACATTCTAACCCAGCACCGTGATCCGGTGCGGAGACAGTGTCAGGTGGGCAGTTTGACTGGGGCGGTCGCCTCCTAAAGAGTAACGGAGGCGCCCAAAGGTTCCCTCAGAATGGTTGGAAATCATTCGCAGAGTGTAAAGGCACAAGGGAGCTTGACTGCGAGACCTACAAGTCGAGCAGGGACGAAAGTCGGGCTTAGTGATCCGGTGGTTCCGCATGGAAGGGCCATCGCTCAACGGATAAAAGCTACCCTGGGGATAACAGGCTTATCTCCCCCAAGAGTCCACATCGACGGGGAGGTTTGGCACCTCGATGTCGGCTCATCGCATCCTGGGGCTGAAGTAGGTCCCAAGGGTTGGGCTGTTCGCCCATTAAAGCGGTACGCGAGCTGGGTTCAGAACGTCGTGAGACAGTTCGGTCCCTATCCGTCGCGGGCGCAGGAAATTTGAGAGGAGCTGTCCTTAGTACGAGAGGACCGGGATGGACACACCGCTGGTGTACCAGTTGTTCCGCCAGGAGCATAGCTGGGTAGCTACGTGTGGAAGGGATAAGTGCTGAAAGCATCTAAGCATGAAGCCCCCCTCGAGATGAGATTTCCCACAGCGTCAAGCTGGTAAGATCCCTCAGAGATGATGAGGTTGATAGGTTCGGGGTGGAAGCGTGGCGACACGTGGAGCTGACGAATACTAATCGATCGAGGGCTTAACCTAAAAAATTGGAATACGATGTTGCGTGCTATCTAGTTTTCAGGGAATAAAATTTTCCTTGAAAAATGACAAAATATATTGTAATATATATCTTGTCGCTAGCAATCACACGAAAGTGCGAGCTGTTAGAAGTCTGGTGATGAAGGCGAAGAGGTCACACCCGTTCCCATGCCGAACACGGAAGTTAAGCTCTTCAGCGCCGATGGTAGTTGGGGGCTCTCCCCCTGCAAGAGTAGGACGTCGCCAGGCTAAACATTATTCCACAGTAGCTCAGTGGTAGAGCTATCGGCTGTTAACCGATCGGTCGTAGGTTCGAATCCTACCTGTGGAGCCATGGAGAGCTGTCCGAGTGGCCGAAGGAGCACGATTGGAAATCGTGTAGACGGTCAACGCCGTCTCGAGGGTTCGAATCCCTCGCTCTCCGCCAGCTACATACTAGATTGGCCCGTTGGTCAAGCGGTTAAGACACCGCCCTTTCACGGCGGTAACACGGGTTCGAATCCCGTACGGGTCACCATTTTTCAAAGAAGCTTACGGGCTTCTCACCCAAGGGTTCCCCCGCAAGATGCAATCTCAAGAAGATTCGCAGCGGGACTAGCTAACGCGTCGGAATCCCGTACGGGGTACGGGTCACCAACTTAATTTATTGTTTTACTCTGTGGAGGATTAGCTCAGCTGGGAGAGCATCTGCCTTACAAGCAGAGGGTCGGCGGTTCGAGCCCGTCATCCTCCACCATTTCAAAGGTCCCGTGGTGTAGCGGTTAACATGCCTGCCTGTCACGCAGGAGATCGCGGGTTCGATTCCCGTCGGGACCGCCATTTTCAATCAACATAGTTGGTTTAGAAAATTCATTATATTATCGCGGGGTGGAGCAGTTCGGTAGCTCGTCGGGCTCATAACCCGAAGGTCGCAGGTTCAAATCCTGCCCCCGCAACCAATTTAAGATTTCTAACTACGTCGAATAGACTTCTTGCTAGAAATCAATGGGAGTACTCGGTAGAGTGCAACCAAAAAATTCCACTACGTCGAATAAGCATCTTAGCTGAATTTTAATTGTAGCCCTTTAGGGCAACCTAAACTCTTACTATAAGCTAGATCTAAATAACGTAAAAGCGGAATGTTTAAAACATGGCTCTGTAGCTCAGTCGGTAGAGCAGTGGACTGAAAATCCACGTGTCGGCGGTTCGATTCCGTCCGGAGCCACCATGTTGCCGGTCTAGCTCAATTGGTAGAGCAACTGACTTGTAATCAGTAGGTTGGGGGTTCAAGTCCTCTGGCCGGCACCATTTTTCTCAAAAAGGTATCAATTTCCATTGTTTTTATATATAGTATATATTACAATGATAATTGCCTGTTTTGGAGGGGTAGCGAAGTGGCTAAACGCGGCGGACTGTAAATCCGCTCCCTCAGGGTTCGGCGGTTCGAATCCGTCCCCCTCCACCATTTTGATAGGGGTATAGTTTAAAGGTAGAACAGAGGTCTCCAAAACCTCCGGTGTGGGTTCGATTCCTACTACCCCTGCCAATTAAGATTTAAAATAATGGCGATTGTGGCGAAGTGGTTAACGCACCGGATTGTGGTTCCGGCATTCGTGGGTTCGATTCCCATCAGTCGCCCCATTATGTTGGGCTATAGCCAAGCGGTAAGGCAACGGATTTTGATTCCGTCATGCGCTGGTTCGAATCCAGCTAGCCCAGCCATATTAGTTGCGGAAGTAGTTCAGTGGTAGAACACCACCTTGCCAAGGTGGGGGTCGCGGGTTCGAATCCCGTCTTCCGCTCCATTTTTATAACGGCGGCATAGCCAAGTGGTAAGGCACGGGTCTGCAAAACCCTTACGCCCCGGTTCGAATCCGGGTGCCGCCTCCAATCTTCATATTTTTTTAAAAAGTCCTGCCGGAGTGGCGGAATTGGCAGACGCACAGGACTTAAAATCCTGCGGAGGGTGTACCTCCGTGCCGGTTCGAGCCCGGCCTCCGGCACCATTTACTTTCCGAAATTAAAAAATTGTCTTTATGCCGGTGTGGCGGAATTGGCAGACGCGCACGACTCAAAATCGTGTTCCGTGAGGAGTGTCGGTTCGAACCCGACCACCGGTACCAGTTACATATTTGATACTTAAACGTCAGGATTTCTACAGTGTAGAAGTCTTTTTTTATTGTCTTAAACCTTCGATAGAAACAACCACTTCTTCATAATGTCTCATCTTTCAGTGAAAACTAGAATGTGTGATAGCCGAGATCGACTTCATGAGAAGGAGGAGAGGGTGTGTTGGATTATTCATTGTTATGGAAAGCTGTATTACTCGTTGTTGGAGGAACGTTCATCTTGCGGATTGCAGGACGAAAATCGATTAATCAGATGACGATCGCTCAGGTCGTTATTATGATTTGAATGGGTTCCTTGATCGTACAGCCGATTGCTGGGGAAAATGTGCTAGTGACGTTGTTAATAGCTTTAGTACTCGTACTTACTCTGGTTTTAATCGAACTTGGAGAGCTGAAAGTCGACTGGATCGAAGGATTGGTTTCTGGGCGGTCTAAGATGGTTATTAAGGACGGTACATTGCAAGAGAAAGAACTAAAAAAGCTGAGGTTAATTGTTGATCAATTAGAAATGAAATTAAGACACTCTCAAATCTCCTCGATCGAAGACGTTCAGGAAGCTACAATGGAAGCGAATGGCCAACTGGGTTATACACTAAAGCCTCACATGCAAGCAGCGACAAAAGGCGATGTCGATTCATTACGTCAGGATTTGATAGCGATTCAACGTTTATTAGGTGGAAGTCCATCCAATTCAGCGATAACGACAGGCCCAATGAATTCAAAATTGTTTTCTGAAGTTGAGGCATCGATGTCCTCTTCTCCAGATAATCAACACAATAACTTGCAATGAGCGAAACATTATCTCTCTATCAGCGAAAAATGGTACACTGACTGTAAATCGATTACTATGAAAGAGTGATAACCATGAGAGTAGAAATTTGGTCTGATTTTGTATGTCCTTTTTGCTATATAGGAAAAAGACGCTTAGAAACCGCGCTTCAATCCTTTCCACATCGCGACGAGGTTACGGTCGTTTATAGAAGCTTTGAACTTGATCCGAACGCAGAAAAAGCAACTGGAAAAAGCAAAGCTGAGCTTTTAGCGAGTAAGTATAATGTCAGCCTTGAACAGGCTGAAGGTATGTGTGAGAACATGAGGCAACAAGCAGAAAACGAAGGCTTAACGTTTGATTTTAAGAATATGAAGCCTACTAATTCTTTTGATTCTCACCGACTGCTTCAGTTTGCCGCAAAACACGACCTAATGGAAAAGATGGCAGAAAGACTTTTCTATGCCTACTTTACTGAAACGGAAGACATCTCTGATCATGACACGCTTTGTAACCTAGCTGAAGAGGTAGGACTTGATAGGGTAGAAGTGAATGATATGCTTCGTAGTGAAGAGTTTTCAAAAGAAGTACGCTTTGATGAGTCTCTTGGCAGCCAATTAGGCATTCAAGGCGTTCCATTCTACGTCTTTAATGAAAAGTATGCTGTTTCAGGGGCCCAGCCTCCAGAGATGTTCCAACAGGCGTTAAACAAAGCCTGGGAAGAGGATAAGCAGCTTCAGGTAATCACTAGTGAAGGTGACGCTTGTGGTACTGATTCATGTGACATCAAGTAAACGAATTAAAAGGCTCTCTTACATGTTGTAAGAGAGCCTTTTGTTATTCTTCCGCCTTTTCTTCTTTAATCGTCTTGTATGCAGTATCCAGGTTTCGAATTCTACGAACGATCTCAGAATTTTTGTTAAGATTGTCGTAAATCATAGAAGACACAACTGACCGGTAGTAGCTGTTCATCGCTTCTTGCTTTGAGAACACATCATCGTTTTTCTTTATGTACTGTCTAAAGTTTTCTTCAAAGAATGGTATTGAAAAAGGTTCCATATGCTCATTCCTTTCACATTGGTTTCAGTCACTATCATACACTTGTAGATTCTATATTGAAATATTGTAAAGCAAATCTAAAGAAAATTAAAATTACCTATTGTTTTGCTATTATACTTTGTGTTATTCTAACTACATCAGCGAGGTTTGTAGAAAAACCTCGAATTTTCACCATTTACCCAACGCAGTGTTTCGTTATGATTAACGAAGCGTTGCGTTTTTTTATGTTTGCTCTATTATCGTTCAGTTTGCTAATCCGTAATTAAAGTCTCCGCCATGAATCTGATTAAACATTTCCCCAGAAGCTTGTAAAAGTTTATTTGCCTCCTCATTAGAGAGGGAAGGTTGAATATAATATAGCTGTATAGCATTTGTCGTTTCCTCAGTAACAGCAGTACGCTCTGAGTCCACAATCGGACTTCCGAATGGTCCTTTTTCGTCTAGAGAGACTAGCTTGTTAGTGAAGTTCACTTCTCGACCATTCAATCCTTGATACGTTGTAGACTCATCGCCAAGAAGGATGGTGATCGATCCTTCTACCTTATCTAGATCATAGATACCGATCGGAATCTTATACTGCAATGAGAGAAGGTTGTTTATATCTGCAGCAGAATGAATCCTAGGAAGGTCAGAACCTTTCTTAAGCCTTCTTAATAATGCTTCTGACGAAGGGCGATAGCGTGAAGGATCGGTTCCGAGCTTTTTAAATACTGTTCGCCATTCTTTAACTGGTTGAAAAGATGTGATCTCTGCATCTTCTAGATCCATCATCATAGTTTCAAGGTAGAACTGATATCTTCCGCGCACCATTTGCGGTGAGTTTTCAACCACGATATCATGATATGTGATCCATCCAATCTTAAAGTCAGGAAGTATTTCGGTAATAGATGTTGAGAGAGAAATGTTAGTCATGTTACCGTTCTCCTTATTGTTTATTTCCGTTCATTTTATCATAAGCGACTACTAGAAGCTCAAAAGGAGGCTCACCTCATATGAAGAATTTGACCGATCATTTACAACGTATAGATGGAAAAAGTTATAAAGCTTATAAAGATATAAGAGGGAGCTATGATTTCGAGAATTACACTCTTTCGATCGATTATGTACAAGGAGATCCATTCGCAAGCCCATCTAGAATAAGAGCTATCATTCCTCGTGACAAAGCTAAGGTGAAGACTGAGTGGTTTGATGGTGACCAAAGGCGGATCAGGTTAGAGGATTTTATCGCAAGGAAGGTAGCGAAGTCCATTTATAAACACAAAGGAAATATCAAGGGTTCCGGTAAGAGTGGCACCTTTATCATTGATGCTCCTAAACAAAAAGTATTAGAACGTACAGCCGTGTCAGTAACAAAAACCGACATCACGATCTGTTTATCAGTGGGCTTACCAGCACAAGGTAGACGTGTGCTTGGTAGACAAGCCCAGCAAATGTTAACGACCTATTTACGAGAGATTCTAAAAGCATCTATTTTTTCTCTAAATGAGGGAGAGGTAATTGAAGCCATTCATCTAGCGGATCAACAAGAAACGATCAGAATGTTCTTGAAAGATAAAGGGTACGTGGCGTTTATCGCGGATGGTGCCATTTTGCCCCGAGAGAGTGGTATTAGCGATCGGCCGTTACAGAATAAAGCTGTTCCATTCAAGTCTCCGTCTAGCAAAGAAGTCTCGATCTCGATCCCCCATAAAGAAGAACCGATAAAAGGGATGGCGATCGAGAAAGGGATATCCCTCATAGTAGGGGGCGGGTATCATGGCAAAAGTACCCTCTTGCATGCACTCGAGCACGGCGTTTATGATCATATTGCAGGTGATGGAAGAGAGTATGTGATCACTGATGAACTAGCTATGAAAATTCGATCTGAAGATGGAAGAAAGGTGACAGGGGTAAATATTTCACCGTTTATTGAGAATTTACCTTTTGGGAAAGATACTCGTTCCTTCACAACAGAAAATGCTAGTGGAAGTACATCTCAGGCAGCTAATATAATAGAAGCAGTTGAGGCAGGCTGTCATGCACTGTTGATCGACGAAGATACAAGTGCAACGAATTTTATGATTCGAGATGTTCGGATGCAGCAACTCGTCTCAAAAGACAAAGAGCCGATCACACCTTTTATTGACCGTGTACAACAACTATATAACCAACATAGTGTTTCAACAATACTCGTCATGGGAGGGTCAGGCGATTATTTCGATGTAGCCGATACGGTTATTTTGATGGAGAATTACCTTCCATATGATGTAACGAATGAGGCTAAAAGGATTTCAGCCGAGTCTAATACAGCTCGAAATAAAGAAGGTGGCGAGCTTTTCGGAGAGGTAGACCGTCGCCTTCCTCATAAATCTAGTTTAAATAGTCAAAAAGGGAAAAAGGCGAAGGTTTCTGCGAAAGGACTTCACCACATTCTATATGGCAATACTGATATTTCACTCCTTCAAGTCGAGCAGCTGATCGATCCGAGTCAGACGCGATTAGCTGCGGAAATTCTTCATTTTCTTGAAAGGAAGAACAAACTTGGAGACGTATCCGTGTCGGAGCTTTTGGATGCAGTTGAAAAACAAATGAATGATGAGGGAATCGGATCCTTCTCTATGTTTGCCAATCAACATCCAGGTGATCTCGCTCGTATTAGAAGAACAGAGTTGGCAGCAGTATTAAATCGACTTAGAACATTGAAGATCGTCTAATAACATTAATTTTCATGAAGAAGGGAGGGAGTAAAGTGACAAACGCCCAGTTAAAGGAAGAGATCGTTGCATACAGTAAATCAATCGGAATCGATAAGATAGGTTTTGCTGCAGCTGATCCTTTCAAATCGCTCAAAGAGCGGTTGAAGCAACAGCAGCAGTTAGGTTATCAATCAGGGTTTGAAGAACCTGATATTGAGAAACGAACGGAGCCTGAGCTCTTGTTACGTGGCGCGACTACGATCGTTTCGATCGCCATTGCATACCCATCAAAAATGAAGGATAGTCCAAGAAGTAAAAGAGGCGAACGGAGAGGTCTATTTTGTAGAGCGTCGTGGGGCGTCGATTATCATCACGTGTTAAGAGAAAAGCTCTCCCTTCTTGAATCATTTATAAAATCGAAAGTTCCAACTGCTCAAACAAGCTCAATGGTTGATACAGGCGAATTATCTGATCGAGCAGTAGCCGAACGAGCTGGACTTGGATTTACTGGGAAGAATACGATGCTGATTACGGAAGAGTTCGGTTCTTGGGTCTATCTTGGTGAGATGATCACAGATGTCTTTATAGAGCCGGATGAACCAGTGGAAGAAGGTTGTGGAGATTGTAATATTTGTGTAGATGCTTGTCCAACTGGAGCACTAGTTGAAGGTGGTCAGCTAAACGCAAGTAAATGCATTGCTTTCTTAACTCAAACTAAAGGTTTCCTTCCTGATGAGTATCGCTCAAAGTTAGGCAACAGACTTTATGGATGTGATACATGTCAGCTGGTGTGTCCCAAAAACAAGGGGATCGACTTTCACCATCATCCTGAACTTGAACCAGATCCAGAAGTGGTGAAACCAAAGTTGATTCCACTGCTTACGATGAGTAATAGAGAATTTAAAGAGAAGTTTGGAAAAGCGGCTGGTTCATGGCGAGGGAAGAAGCCAATTCAACGAAACGCCATTCTTGCTCTAGCGCATTACAAAGACGAAGCAGCGGTGGATACACTGATCGATTTGATGAGAAATGACCCACGACCTGTCATTCGAGGGACATCCGCTTGGGCCCTCGGAAAGATCGGTGGAAACAAGGCGTATGATGCTTTAATAAATGAGCAAATGAAAGAAAAAGACCAGGAAGCGGCAGATGAGATTGAAAAAGGGCTGTCTATGCTTCAAAATAAGTCTTAATGGTATTGGTCAAATAATATAATGTCTTGTAAGATAATGAAAAATGTTGAATAAAAGAAGGGATAGCATGGAGAAACAAGTGATCAGTTATGGGGAGTTCCAATCACCGATTGGAACGCTGACATTATTTGCGGGTTCTGAAGGAGTTTACAGACTTGATTTCGGATTTGCTGAGGATATGCTACCCGCGGCTGAAGCATGGTTTAAGAAAAATCATGTAAAACCAGATTTCGTTATGAATTACGAAATCATCGACCCGATTATTGTTCAATTAGAAGAGTTTTTTAGCGGAAAAAGAAGGATGTTTGATTTAAAACTGAATTTGATTGGAACACCTTTTCAAAAGAAAGTATGGAATAGTCTTAGTACGATTCCATACGGTGAGACCCGCTCATATAAAGACGTTGCTGTTGATATTTCTGCTCCTCGAGCAGTACGTGCGATCGGTTCTGCCAACAACCGGAATCCACTTCCGATCATTATTCCTTGTCATCGTGTGATTGGAAGCAATGGTGCTCTTGTTGGATACGGTGGAGGAATGGATAAGAAGGAATACTTGCTGTCACTCGAACAGCAGACCGCAATTCAAACAGCAGTAACTTCATAAGTATTATCGAGCTCGGAGTTCATAGACGAACTTCCGAGCTTTTTTGTTCTATTCAACGTTTCACCTTGCACTAAGTGGTATGTGTAACCATTCACCAACATAAAGTGCGAAGAGGGGGGAACGCAAAATGGGTTGGGAAGAGCAGCTTAAACCCTTTTGGGAAGAACAAGCGTCATACTTAATGAACGGATCGCTATCCTTTAGAAGCAATGGAAAACGTCCAGCTACGGAAGAAGAAGCTGTTAACAGGTTTATTAAGAAATGCAACGCTCGAGAAGCTACAGTTGTGAGAGTACTGAATAAAGGTGTACTCCTCGGCAAAAAGAAGTTATCCAAAACTCGAATCTTTGATTACTATCTTCACCAGCAATTTGTGATCAAGCATGGTAAGAAGATGTATCAAGAAGAGCGTTTTGAAAAAAGGCTTGCAGAGTTAATCGATGGAGAGCTAGTCCATGATCGTTCCGTTGAGCAAGAAGGTGTACACTGTGATAATCCTGTACGGGCAGGCAGGGGAGATGAAAGGTTGAAGGGATCGTATTATGATCGCTTATCTGCTGTGAAATATGCTGAAAACTGGTGGGATGATTATAATCCTGCTTATCCAATATTTGATGGAGACTGTACGAACTATGTCTCTCAATGTATCCATGCAGGTAAAGCACCTATGAGGGGTTATCCTGATCGAACGAGAGGATGGTGGGTGCGGAAAAACAGCTGGAGCTATTCGTGGTCAGTCGCTCATGCATTACGGTGGTATCTTAGTGGTTCAAAGAGTGGGCTTAAAGCAAGAGAAGTCTATCAGCCTGATGATTTAGTACCGGGCGATGTAATCAGCTATGATTTTACTGGAGATGGGAACTGGCAACATACGACGATTGTGGTCGATCAAGATGGAAAAGGGCAGCCGCTTGTAAATGGGCATAATACGAACTGTAGAATGCGATATTGGGATTATGAAGACTCAACGGCATGGACACCGAATATCCAGTATAAATTTTTTCATATTGAAGATGAATAGCATATTCTTTCTCTCCGTGGAAAACATGCTATAATAGATATGTTTTGAAGCGGAGGTGAATCATTATGTCTTTAAATATCGTGTTATTTCAGCCAGAAATTCCTGCAAACACTGGGAATATTGCTCGTACATGTGCTGCTACGAATACAAGTCTTCATCTTATTCGTCCATTAGGTTTTTCTACAGATGATAAGATGCTAAAACGTGCAGGTCTAGATTACTGGAAATATGCTGACGTTCATTATTACGATTCTCTAGAAATATTCTTTAATCAGAATGAAGGCGGAGAATTTTATTATATTACGAAGTATGGTACGAATACTCATACTGACTTCGACTATTCGGATGTTAGTAAAGATACGTTCTTTGTTTTTGGAAGAGAAACAAACGGTTTGCCAGATGAGCTGATCGAGAATAATAAGGAGCGCTGTCTACGCTTACCTATGACAGAACACGTGCGTGCGCTTAACTTATCGAATACAGCGGCAATCATGGTGTATGAGGCACTTAGACAACAAGGATATCCTAACATGAAATAAAAAAGAACGACCGTAACGGTCGTTCTTTTTTATCGACTACCTTTTTTGGTTTTTTGAGGTCGATCATTGTACCCAGCCGTAAAGATGGCTGCTAGAAAAGCAAGTATTACTACTAAAATACCCAGGAAACTCATGGTTTCATCCTCCTCAGGTAAAATTATGTCCAAGTCTATCTATGATTATAAACGATGTTGAAGGTGTTGTGAATGTTTTGAAGGTAATTCGATACTCTTCGGGATGAATGAGTTGGAAAATTTGCCACATTCCTATACGATAGAAGGAGATTATTAAAAGGAGGCTTTTGTTTATGTATGTTGTTATGAACGAATTGAAGGTACCTGATGAACACAAAGCTGTAATGAAAGAACGCTTTGGAAAAAGTGCAGAAAGCATGAAGAACGTTGAAGGTTGTCTTGAGTTTCTTTTTCTTGAACAGCCATCTGAAAATGGAAAGCTGATCGTGTTTACGAAATGGGAAGATGAAGATGCCTATCAAAAATGGATTCATTCTGACTCATTCAAAAATGCACACAAAGAAAAGCGTGAATCAAAAGAAAAGTCTCCTGCATCTGGAAACGAGCTAAGTGAATTTAATGTTGTTTACCACACGTAAAACCGGCTATGCCGGTTTTTTTGTTTGTAGTAGACGTTATGGCTATACAGAAGAACAGCCTTTTTTTACGTAAGAAAGAAAACAGAATGTTATAGGACATCCCCGCATACCATGTATTAAATCCGATGAATCAAATTTGGAGGGGGCTCGTAATGGATATCTTACGTAAAATCCAGCAGCATCGAGATGAAGAGAGGCGGCTGAAGTGGGAAGGAACCTTTGGCGAGTACTTAGAAATTATCAAAGAACGACCTGAAGTAGCGCAGTCAGCTCATTCACGCGTTTATAATATGATAAAAGATGCTGGTATTAACGAGGTAGATGGCAAGAAAAGCTACAACTTCTTCGCTGAAGAACTTTATGGTCTTGAGGAAGCAATCGAAAGGTTAGTCGAAGAATACTTTCACCCAGCTGCAAAGCGATTAGACGTCAGAAAGCGTATCTTATTGCTTATGGGTCCTGTAAGTGGAGGTAAATCCACGCTCGTTACCATTTTAAAAAGAGGCTTAGAGAAATATTCACACGAAGATGCAGGAGCGGTTTATGCAATCAAGGGCTGCCCGATGCATGAAGATCCGCTTCACTTAATTCCTCACCACATGCGAGAGGAGTTCTACAAAGAATACGGTGTTCGAGTCGAAGGTAGCCTATCGCCATTAAACCTTATGCGTCTCGAACAAGAATACGGTGGCAGAATCGAAGAAGTTATGATCGAACGAATTTTCTTCAATGAAGACAAACGGACAGGAATTGGAACATTCAGTCCTTCTGATCCGAAGTCACAAGATATAGCAGACCTCACTGGTAGCATCGATTTCTCGACGATCGCAGAGTTTGGGTCTGAATCTGATCCAAGAGCATATCGATTCGACGGTGAATTAAACAAAGCGAACCGAGGTATGATGGAATTCCAGGAGATGCTGAAGTGTGATGAAAAGTTTTTATGGCATTTGCTATCGTTAACACAGGAAGGAAACTTCAAAGCCGGTCGCTTTGCATTGATATCAGCAGATGAATTAGTAGTAGCTCATACGAACGAAGCGGAGTATCGCTCGTTCATCTCAAATAAAAAGAACGAAGCTCTCCATTCCCGTATCATCGTGATGCCTGTACCGTACAACTTAAAAGTAAGCCAGGAAGAGCGCATTTACGAGAAAATGATTCGAGAAAGTGATGTTGCTGATGTCCACATCGCGCCACATGCACTTCGAGTCGCTGCAATTTTCTCTATCCTCACAAGATTGAAGGATTCAAAGCGTCAGGGAGTAGACCTCGTCAAGAAGATGCGTTTGTATGACGGGGAAATTGTTGAAGGATTCAATCAGGTAGATGTTGATGAGATGCAGAAAGAGCATTCTGATGAAGGAATGAGTGGTATTGATCCACGTTACGTCATCAATCGAATATCTTCTACGATCATCAGAAAAGAAGTACCTTCAATTAATGCACTGGATGTGCTTCGTTCGTTGAAAGACGGCTTGGATCAGCACGCTTCCATTTCAAAGGAAGATAAAGAGCGCTATATGAACTTTATCTCGGTTGCTCGAAAAGAGTACGATGAGATTGCTAAGAAAGAAGTTCAAAAAGCATTCGTGTATTCTTATGAAGAAAGTGCTAAGACGCTCATGGATAACTACCTTGATAACGTAGAGGCGTACTGTAACAAGAATAAGCTTCGCGACCCTCTTACTGGTGAGGAAATGAGTCCAGATGATAAGTTGATGCGTTCCATTGAAGAACAGATCGGTATTTCAGAGAACGCAAAGAAAGCTTTCCGTGAAGAAATCTTGATCAGAATTTCGGCATACGCAAGAAAAGGAAAGAAATTCGATTACAATTCGCATGAGCGTTTAAGAGAAGCGATTCAAAAGAAATTGTTCGCTGACCTTAAGGATGTTGTGAAGATCACGACTTCTTCTAAAACGCCGAACGAGAATCAGTTGAAGAAAATTAATGATGTTATCGCTCGATTGATCGATGAGCATGGATACAATTCAATCTCTGCCAATGAACTTCTTCGTTATGTAGGAAGCTTATTGAATCGATAACTGGTGAAAAAGCATGCCTAACAGGTGTGCTTTTTTTCTTGAACAGCGTCTAATTTGTAAAAAGTTTGTATATCCTATAGTGAGATTAACCGGGTGCTTGTGCCTTTTTAGTATGAGTGATAGATTATACGTAAAGACGTATTGAAGAGAGGTTTGACATGAAAAAGGAACGCAGTCCGCTTTGGGAATGGCTAAAAGCATTTTCAATAGCCGTTGTCTTGGCGATTGTAATTCGTGAATTTATCATAACGAACTATGTTGTTCACGGAGAATCCATGATGCCTACCATTCAGGATGGAAATCGGCTGATCATCAATAAAATAGGGTATGAAGTCTCTGAGCCAGATCGTTTTGATCTCGTCGTGTTTCATGCGAACGAGAATGAAGACTATATCAAAAGAGTGATAGGACTTCCTGGTGATACGCTTGAGTATAAAGATGACCAACTTTATATAAATGGCAAGAAGATGAAAGAACCGTATCTAACTCATTTTAAAAGTGAGGTCTTTAATGGGAATTTGACTGAGAACTTTAAACTCGAAGATAAAACGGAAAAAGCTGTAGTGCCAGAGGGGTACTTGTTCTTAATGGGTGATAATAGACGCCATAGTTATGATAGCAGACATATAGGTCTCGTCCCGATCGACCAAGTCGTCGGTGAGGTGAACCTGCGTTACTGGCCGATCGAAGAATTTGATTTCACTTTCAAGAAATGAATTTTCAGGTTCCAAAAAGGTGAAGCAGGGGTATTCTCTTCTTAAGGAGGTAGTTCATTGTGTCAGAACGAAAAGATAAACCTGCAAACAGTTCAATGGCAATGGATGAGAAAGAGATGAAAGAGCTTGGTAAAGAGATGGAAGAGCTTGAAACCAACCAGGAATTAAAGAAAAATGGGCGACGCCCTGACCCTGTTCAAAACGAAAAAGATAAGAAAGAGTAAAACCCATGCTTTGAGGCTGTCGAGATGTTCTCGGCAGCCTTATTTTTGTTAAAAAAAGTGTCTAGGCAGCATGGGCAATTAACGAAAAGAGAATATTCTTAATGCATTTCTTATACAATCTATCAATAGTTTTACAATTCGTACGTTCCGAGCTTGATTTGTCAGAATTAATTGTCAATTATCGCTTGTATTTGCATAGGATAAAGTATACTACCTTTTAGATTCAGGGAGTCAAAATTAGTATTCCGCTTTTGAACAATCACCATGAGCGATCATCGATCATTGAATAAATATCCGATAGAAATATTATTTTTTTAAGGAGGGGAATATGGCATGAAAGACAGGAACACCAAAAACTTTGTTGTCTCTCAGGAGAATTGGTCCCTCCACCGAAAAGGCTATCAGGATCAAGTGCGACATTCCGAGAAGGTTCAAGATGCTATCAAAAATAATTTACCAGATCTAATTAGTGAGGAGAACATTATACTATCTAATGGTCGTGACGTAATTAAAATACCAATTCGCTCTCTTGATGAATATAAAATTCGGTATAACTATGACAAATCGAAGCATGTTGGCCAGGGTGACGGGGATAGTCAGGTTGGAGATGTTATCGCCCGTGACGGATCAGGTGAGAAGAAGCCTGGTGGAGGTAAAGGCGAAGGAGCTGGGGATAAACCTGGCGATGATTTTTATGAAGCTGAAGTCTCATTGATGGAGCTGCAGGAAATTCTCTTTAAAGAACTAGAACTACCTAATTTACGTGAAAAAGAGACAGCTGAAGTTGTGAAGAAGAAAGTTGAGTTTAACGATATTCGTAAAACTGGCTTGATGGGTAACATCGATAAGAAGCGAACAATTCTTTCTGCTTACAAACGAAATGCAATCGAAGGAAGGCCAGGAATAGCACCGATTTATCAAGATGATCTTCGCTTTAAAACGTGGAACGAAGAAATAAAACGAGAATCAAAAGCTGTTGTACTTGCTATGATGGATACGAGTGGATCAATGGGTAAATGGGAGAAATATATGGCGAGAAGCTTCTTCTTTTGGATGACACGCTTCTTACGTTCGAAATACGAAACTGTGGAGATCGAGTTCATTGCTCACCATACCGAAGCGAAAGTCGTCTCTGA
Source organism: Anaerobacillus sp. ABR4_321 (assembly GCF_056158505.1). NCBI lineage: Bacteria > Bacillati > Bacillota > Bacilli > Caryophanales > Bacillaceae > Anaerobacillus > Anaerobacillus sp. ABR4_321. The sequence goes on along the minus strand of NZ_JBSWTK010000001.1, from coordinate 212,636 downwards.
GGACGATTTTTTTTCAAAAGGTGAAAGCGGTGGAACCATTTGTTCATCTGCCTATCGTAAAGCTTTAGAACTGATTGAAGAAAAGTATTCACCAGCTCGCTATAATATCTATCCATTTCATTTCTCAGACGGTGATAACCTTACTTCCGACAATTCACGCTGTGTGAAGCTTGTGAATCAGATCATGAAAGTATCGAATATGTTTGGGTACGGGGAAGTTAATGCCTACAATCGCCACTCAACATTGATGAGTGCCTATAAGAATATCCATGATCCAATGTTTAGACACTATATTTTGAAAGAGAAGAAGGATGTTTACCACGCAATGAAGAGTTTTTTCAAAAAGGAAGAAGTTCATTCGTAATGGTTTCCCACCAGGGGAACCATTTTTTTGTTTTGGAAGCATGAAAAGAAAAGGAAGCTTCATACTAAAATCAACAACAAAAATGGAGGATTGCTTATGAAGAGTGCTTCCTTAGCAATTATTTTCTTCATCCTTATCCTATTTCAACCTTTCATTGCGGTTGCTGATGAAGCTAGCGCAGAGCTTCATTTCATTGATGTCGGACAAGCTGACAGTATCCTTGTACTGCAAGCAGGAAAAGCAATGCTCATCGATGCTGGAGATAATAAGGATGGTGACAAAGTTTCGAGTTATTTAAAGAATCTTGGTATCAAACGATTAGATTACCTGATCGCGACCCATCCGCACCACGATCATATTGGGGGAATGGATCAAATCGTTAACGACTTCAAAATAGGAAAAGTGATCATGCCTGATGTATCTTACCCCACTCGTCATTACCGCTCTTTAATGAAGGTGATCAAAAAGAGAGAGATACCGGTTAGTGTTGCTGAGAGCGGAAAGAAAGCAAGGTTTGGGAAGGGAATCACGCTTCATTTTTTTTCGCCCATCCGACATGCGGAATATGAGGATTTTAATGACTACAGCGCAGTCGTTCAATTAAGGCATCACAATAATTCATTTTTGCTGATGGGAGACGCTGGTGAACAAGCTGAAAAGGAGATATTAGCAGATGCAAAGAAAAAACTCCCTTCAGATGTGATTAAGATCGGTCATCATGGAGCTGATTCTGCTTCAACCAAACCATTTATAAAAGCTGTAGCTCCTCAAGCAGCCGTTATCTCAGTTGGCAAAAACAATCCTTATCATTATCCAGATAAATCTGTTTTAAAAACGCTTAGTACGATGAAGATCCCCATTTTCAGGACAGACCAACTTGGGACAATTATCGCAAAAAGCGATGGGGAAAGGATCGTTTTTCATACGGGTCAAAAAAAGGAAAAATAATTTGAGCAAACGAAGCTCAGACTAGTTTGTGTAAGACCTCGTCTTTTGAGTCTTTACCATTTATCAACTGGGAGGAATGTTTGTGCATAATAATCTGCAAGGCGTCATGTCCAGAAATGTCGTATCTGTTACACCAGAACAATCTGTTCAGGAAGCAGCCGCATTGATGAGTCAGCATAATATCGGTGCCCTTCCTGTAATGAAGGATGGGCAACTGTGTGGAATCATTACCGATAGAGATATTACGACGCGTTCGACTGCTAGTGGCGGGGCAGCAACTTCACAGGTTGGACAGTGTATGTCGAACAACTGTGTATCAGCGAACCCTAACATGTCAGCAGATGAAGCAGCAGCATTAATGGCACAAAATCAAATCCGTCGACTGCCAGTCGTTGAAAACAACCAGGTAGTCGGAATGGTTTCGCTTGGGGACTTTGCTACGAAAACACCGGATCAACAGGAAGCTGGCCCAGCTTTATCCAGCATTTCTCAAAACGGTACAACTCGAGCATAACGATGTGGAGGCTGGCTGATGTCAGCCTCTTCTTATTCTGAAAATTGTTACCTCTATGATAAAATGAAGATAAAGTCGGGTACATAGTAAGATAGGCAGTTACGTGGAGGTTGATAAGATGTCTGAATTAGATGTTTCTAAATTCGAAAAAAAGATGGAACTAAGAGGAATCAGAAAAGAAGATATCGACGAAATACTCGCTTTACAAAATGAGTGTTTTCCAGGTATGGATCCATGGAAGCGGGAGCACTTAGAAAGTCATCTAGCTGTTTTCCCCGAAGGTCAATTTTGTGTTGAATATGAAGGGAAAATCATCGGTACCTGCTCGAGCTTGATGGTGAATTTCGATGAGTATGACGATCAACATACGTGGGATGACATCACAGACGAAGGCTATATTACAAACCATAACCCAGATGGTTATAACTTATATGGAATCGAGGTAATGGTTCATCCTGAGTATAGACGAATGAAAATTGGTAAACGTCTTTATGATGCTAGAAAAGATTTAGCAAGAGAATTAAATGTAAAGAGTATCATCATTGGTGGACGTATTCCGAACTATCATAAGTATGCCGATCAGATGAAACCATCTGAATATGTTGAGGAAGTTAAATTCCAAAACATTTATGATCCTGTCCTTACATTCCAGCTTATGAATGGATTTAATGTGATGCGGATCAATCCTAACTACTTACCAGATGATAAAGCTTCAAGACGTTATGCCACGCTTATGGAATGGAATAACGTTGAATACAAAGCGAAGACGAGACGTCATTTCAGATCTTCATTCCCAGTTCGAATTTGTGCGATCCAATACGCGATGAAGAAAATTTCCTCATTTGATGAATTTGCTAATCAAGTTGAATATTATGTGGATGTTGCAGCTGATTTCGGTTCGGATTTCGCAGTGTTCCCTGAAATCTTCACGACACAGCTCATGTCGTTTATGGATGAAGACATTCCTAGTAAAGCTGTGAGACGTTTAACGGACTATACTGAACCATACATCGAGCTATTTACAGACCTTGCCGTCAAATACAATGTGAACATTATCGGAGGCTCTCACTTCGTTTTAGAAGATGAGAAGATCTATAATATCGCGTATCTTTTCAGAAGAGACGGTACGATTGAGAAGCAATATAAAATACATGTGACCCCAAATGAAAGACGTTGGTGGGGGATACACGGTTCAGATGGAATCGAAGTGTTCGATACAGATTGCGGTAAAATCGCGATCCAAATCTGTTATGATATCGAATTCCCTGAACTAGGTCGTATTGCGACAGACAAGGGCGCAAACATTATCTTCACACCGTTCTGTACGGATGATCGACAAGGGTACTTAAGAGTACGCTATTGTGCTCAAGCCCGTGCGGTTGAGAACCAAATCTATACCGTTATAGCAGGAACGATCGGAAACCTTTCACAGGTAGAGAATATGGACGTACAGTATGCGCAATCTGGCATCTTTACGCCATCTGATTTTGCGTTTTCAAGAGATGGTATTGTTGGAGAGTGTCACCCTAACATCGAAACGGTCGTTGTAGGTGATGTCGACCTCGAAATATTAAGAAGACAGCGCCAATCTGGTACTGTTCGTCAATTAAGAGACAGAAGAAAAGACTTATATGAGATTCATTACAAGAAGTAAGCCTTCCACGGCTTGCTTCTTTTTTTATTACCTTTCACTTTTTTTATTGGAATTCGTTGGAATTCATATTAATATAAACTCTAAGAGCAGGGTTTTCTTCTTTAGAGAGAAGGAATTTTGTTCATTACATAGAAGACAAATATATGCTAAAAGAAGCTAGACACAACACAGGAGGCAGAGATGAACTGGAAAAACGAATACAAACGATGGAATACAGCAACTGACCTTGATGAGGAGTTAAAACGCGACCTTACGATGCTTGAGGGTGATGAGAAATCACTAGAAGATGCATTTTATAAGAACCTTGAGTTTGGTACAGGGGGCATGCGTGGAGAAATTGGTCCTGGTATTAACAGAATGAACACGTACACGGTAAGAAAAGCTTCAGAGGGCCTTGCTCAATACATATTGAAGAATGGCGAAAGTGCTAAGAAACGAGGAGTAGCGATCGCCTATGATTCTCGTCATAAATCACCAGAGTTTGCGATGGAATCTGCAAAAGCATTGGCTAGTCATGGTATTCAAACATACGTATTTGAAGAACTAAGGCCAACACCGGAACTTTCGTTCGCTGTAAGGAAGCTGAATGCTTTCGCGGGAATCGTTATCACAGCTAGTCATAACCCTCCTGAGTATAACGGCTACAAAGTGTATGGTGAAGATGGTGGACAACTACCACCTAATGTAGCAGAGGAAGTCATCTCATATGTTAACAGTGTAGAAAACGAATTAGCGGTGAACGTTTCTTCAGAAGCTGATTTAAAAAGTCAGGGACTCATCAAAATGATCGGTTCTGAAATTGATGATCAATACATTGAACAGTTAAAGACGCTACGCGTGAATGAATCTCTCTTAGAAGAGATGGGAGATCAGCTTAAAATCGTTTTCACACCATTGCATGGGACTGCTAACCATCCTGTTCGTGATGGACTTAAAGCATATGGGTTCAAGCATGTCACTGTCGTTGAAGAACAAGAATTACCAGACCCGAACTTCTCCACAGTATCATCACCAAACCCTGAAGAACATGCTGCATTTGAACTTGCCATTCAATATGGCGAGAAAGAAGATGCTGATGTTTTACTTGCAACTGATCCGGATGCAGACCGTGTAGGTGTTGCGGTTAAGAATAAAGAAGGTCAATATGTTGTGCTTACAGGCAATCAGACAGGTGCACTATTATTGGATTACATCATTACTCAAAAGAAGGAAAAAGGTGAACTTCCTGAAAACGGTGCTGTGCTGAAAACGATCGTAACTTCTGAAATCGGTAGAGTAATCGCAGAAGATAACGGACTTACATCGTATGATACTCTTACAGGTTTTAAGTTTATCGGGGAAAGAATTAAAGAATATGAAACTTCTGGTGAACACACCTTCCTATTTGGCTATGAAGAAAGCTATGGCTACTTGATCGGAGACTTTGTTCGCGATAAGGATGCGGTTCAAGCATGTTTAGTAGCGGCAGAAGTAGCGGCATACTACAAATCAAAAGGGATGACGTTGTATGAAGGATTACAAGAAGTTTTCGAGCAATATGGCTATTATCAAGAAGGCCTAGAATCCCTAACGCTTAAAGGGAAGGAAGGTGCGGAGAAAATCAATTCACTCCTCACTCAATTCCGTGAAGAGCCACCATCAGAAGCTGCAGAATTAAACGTTGCGATTGTAGAAGACTACCAAACGAGTACACGTACGTATATGAAGGATAACCGTAGTGAAACAATCGATCTACCTAAATCAAACGTATTGAAATACAAGCTTGAAGATGGCTCATGGTTTTGTTTACGACCATCAGGCACTGAACCAAAAGTTAAGTTCTATTTTGGAGTAAACAGTACAAGCCTTGAAGACAGCGAAAGAAAACTAGACGCGCTGAGATCTTCCGTTATGTCAAAAGTTAACGAACGACTATAACAGAAAATAACCAGGACGATATTCGTCCTGGTTATTTCATGAAAAACAAAAGAAAACCGGCTTAAAGGCCGGTTTTCTATTATTGATGTAAATGTTGTTTGTTTAATTGTGCCTCGTATTCAGCTTTGTTCATTCGAATGAGCTTAAATACTTTATCTTTCGTCTCATTATCCAATTTTTCCAGAATCTTTCCTGCTTTGTATTCATTTGAAGTTACAATTTTTCTGTAAATCTTAGATAATCGTTTATCATCTTCGGATAACTCCAAAAGGTCCTGCCTCCTTTAAATGAAATAACCCTTTTTCCTATCCTTAAATTAAGATTTATTTTACAATATATGAAGAGAAGGCGCAAGTGTTTAATCTTTTATAAAAAAGTATATGCTTTTAAAATAGATTTAGCCTAATGGAAAGGAGTTCGGAGTATGGAATATACAAATGAGATGAAGAACCGGCTTAAACGAGTAGAAGGACAAATACGCGGCGTTTTGCGCATGTTGGAGGAAGAAAAAGATTGTAAAGATGTCATTACCCAGCTATCCGCAAGCAGAACAGCGATCGATCGTACAATCGGGTTAATCGTAGGGTCTAACTTAGAGGAGTGCATTAGAATGCAGCTCGATAAAGGGGAGTCGACTGAAGAAGTTGTAAAAGAAGCAGTGAATCTCCTTGTTAAGAGTCGTTAAGTTTCGTCATTACACTATTCAAAGTACGCTAAGGAGTTAAGTTGTGCAAATAGGAAACGTATCAGTACCAGAACATCTCGTTTTGATGGGGGCAAGTATAGCCCTCGCACTTTTTAGTATCGCTATTATTCGTAAAATCCTAAGCTTATCATCCAATGCTACCGATCTAGCTTTCGAAACGGTCGTTACCTTTATTATCGCTTGGAAGGCGAGTCTAATCATAGTGAGTCCGCTGCTGGTTGTTGAGTCTCCTCTATCGCTCTTATATTTTACGGGTGGTGAGACGGGCTATATTATTGCGCTTTTTATTAGTATGGTCTACCTTCATTGGAAGCTAAAGAGCGATAAACGCAAAAATAATCTATACTTACTTGGATTCGGGTTACTGATTGGAACGATAGGCTATGAAGCTTTTCACTTTCCTACTAAGAGCTCGTTGCTCCTCGTCGTGCTATTACTATCGATGGTGTTATTGATGGTTTATTGGAAATCGTACGAATGGCGCTTCCTCGATGTAATGTTGTGGGGCAGTATTCTTATCTTCATCGTGGGTATGATAAGGCAAGATGTGATGTTTCAACTATCAAAGCAGCAATGGTTGTATCTTTTCGTGGCCGTTTATACTGTTTGGGCACAATATGATGTGTTTAGGAGGAAAGCTAGATGAAGCGTTTGATCCCCGGCATCATCGTCGTAGTTAGTTTAGTCATTTATGCGGCAGTATCCTCTTTTACGGATGGTTCCGGAACGTCTCCACAAAGGGATGCTGGTCAACAGGCGTTAGCTCAAGTTGAGGAAGGTATCCAAAATGGGAACCTTGCACCTGACTTTTCATTAGAGACCCTTTCAGGTGAAAAAACAAATCTATCTGATTATAGAGGTAAAGTCGTATTCTTGAATTTCTGGGCTACCTGGTGTCCTCCATGTAAGGCTGAAATGCCTCATATGCAAGATTTCTATGAAGAAAATTCTGAGGAAGTAGAAATTGTAGCGGTCAACCTCACTTCAAATGATTCCGTTGATTCAGTTGAAGAATTCGTAAAAGAATATGATGTAACGTTCCCCGTTCTTTTAGATGTTGAAGGAGAACAAGCAGAAAAATTTGCAACAATTACGATTCCAACCACCTATATCATTGACAGAAATGGTATAATTAAACAGAGATTAGTTGGACCAATGAGTAAAGACAAAATGGAAGAGCTGGTATCTTCAGTGCAATAGGTACCAGCTAATTATTAGGGATTTCGTTCGCTGAGTCGTTCGTTTTATTGAATGGTCTGGTACTTGGAATGAAAAAGGAGGGGATCGATTGACGAGTTTTCTTTATGGAATCATATTTTTTATCATGTTAGGGTTCGTTCAGTACAGCTGGTTCTATGAACCTACACATGGACCAGCGATCGAATTTAGCTCGACAAGGTCCTATATCGTTACATCGATCGTTTTAGGCTTACTAGTGGGTTATCTAGTTACATCGGGAATCACTCAACTGTACAATTGAATGTGGAAGATGAAAAGCTGCTGGATTTCCGGCAGTTTTTTTGTTTTGTTCTCTAAATCCTGTATTTCCTTGCCTTAATCATGAAGTGGTTTGTCCTCACATACATATTAATAAGCAATACTTTAGGAGGGAAGGAAATGAGTGCTGAGAAAGAGATTTTTTACGCTATCGAAGAGATTACAGAAATAGCCAAGGGGTTCGGCCTTGATTTCTATCCAATGCGTTATGAAATCTGCCCGGCAGATATTATTTATACGTTCGGGGCATATGGTATGCCAACAAGGTTTTCGCACTGGAGTTTCGGGAAACAATTTCACAAAATGAAGCTGCAGTATGATTTAGGATTAAGCAAAATTTATGAACTCGTTATTAATTCAGATCCATGTTATGCATTTTTGTTAGATACAAATACGTTGATTCAGAATAAGTTGATTATTGCGCACGTCCTTGCACACTGTGATTTCTTTAAAAACAACGTCCGATTTTCAAACACCCGTCGCGATATGGTGGAAAGCATGACTGCGACTGCAGAACGAATTGCGAATTATGAGCATCAGTATGGAAAAGAAGAAGTTGAGAATTTCCTAGATGCAGTGCTTTCGATACAAGAGCACATCGACCCTTCCATCATGCGTGCGAAGTTAGCTTATGACCTTAGTGAAGATGATGAAGAGGTGAAGGTGGTAAAAGACGATTCACCTTATAACGATCTATGGTCGTTAGATGGTGACGACACGAAGGACGAGCAGCGTCCGAAACAAAGAAAAAAATTCCCTCCTCAACCTGAGAAGGACCTCTTATTGTTTATACAGGAATACAGTAAAGAGCTCGAAGATTGGCAGCGTGACATCATGACGATGATGAGAGAAGAGATGCTCTATTTCTGGCCACAGCTTGAGACAAAGATCATGAATGAAGGATGGGCGAGTTATTGGCATCAGAGAATCTTACGGGAAATGGATTTAACAACTGAAGAATCAATCGAGTTTGCTTCCTTAAATGCGAATGTTGTTCAGCCTTCAAGAACAAGAATAAACCCATACTACTTAGGACTGAAGATTTTTGAAAACATTGAAGAGGTCCATGATAACCCTACGGAAGAGATGTTAATGAGAGGAGTAAAGCCTGGTAGTGGGAGAGAGAAGATGTTTGAAGTTCGAGAGGTAGAGGCTGATATCTCGTTCATTCGAAATTATTTAACGAAAGATCTTGTTCATAGAGAAGATTTGTACTTATTCCAGAAAAAAGGTAGAGATTATAAAATTGTTGATAAAGAGTGGGAAATGATCCGTGATCAGCTCGTAACAATGCGAGTAAACGGAGGCTTTCCATATTTAACAGTAGTTGATGGGGACTACATGAGGGCTGGAGAGATGTACATCAAACACTCTTACGAAGATACTGAGCTCGATCTTCAATATTTAGAGCGCGTTCTGCCTTACATTCATCAAGTATGGGGCCGCCCTGTTCATATGGAAACGATGGTAGAAGAAAAAGAAGTTGTATTCTCATACGATGGAAAGAAGATGCATCGCAGGTATCTGTGATGAGCGACATTGCGTTAGGAGCGCCATTCCCGGGCTTCTGGACTTATGTTCTGTTTGTGGTTTCTGCTGGAGTATTAGGTGGTTTAGGCAATATTCTCCTCTCCGGTGAATTCAGACTGTGGCGTAAAGTAAAAAGCGAAGTCCAAGGCGTTTATTATAGTATCGGTTCTTTAAAAGAACCACTAATAGGAGGAATTGGAGCGTTATTAATGACGCTCATGTTTTTTGAGACATATAAAAACGTAGAAAATCTATTGTATATATCGATTTTGACTGGCTTCGGAAGCAGTGCGTTTTTAAAACGTTACATCGACTCAAAAATCAATGCTATTCAAGAACAAAGCACAGCGCTTTTACAAACTGAGAACCTACAGTACTACGATGAGGAAGGTAAAAATACTGGAGATACAGCAGTTAAGGGAGTCATGACGACCAATGGTCCACTACCCGTTTATTTAACGAAAGATGAAATGCAGAGGTTGATGGATCTACAGTCAAGAGTGGGTGATGCGATCAGTCATAAGGAAGCAAAAGTGTGTCAATTTGAGATGAAAACGTTGATCAACAAAGGGAAACAAAGAGCATTTTAATAGAATACTGGACGGGACCGTATCACTACGGTTCTTTTTTGTTGTGTGTAAAATGAACATCCACTATGACAAAATGGGTATAAGAAAGAGAACGAATGAAGATTCTCAATAATGAGGATGATTGTGCCAAACGTTGACAGATCATTCATTTGGTTTATGATAGGGAATGTAATTATATGAAAAGGCTGTGGGTGCTTTGTTAAGATCTCGTTTTAGACGCATACGATTAACATCCGTACAATTAATCGTTTTGTTTTATTTACTAGCAGTGACTATATCCACAATATTAATAAGTTTGCCCGTCGCTCATCAGCCAGGGAAAGAACTTTCATTCATTGATGCGCTGTTCACAGCCGTAAGTGCTGTTAGCGTAACCGGTCTTACGGTGGTCACGACTGCTGATACGTTTAGTGTGACAGGTATCATCATCATTGCATTTGTGCTACAAATCGGTGGGATCGGTATCATGACGCTTGGGACGTTCGTATGGCTAGTAATGGGTAAAAAAATTGGGTTAAAAGAAAGACAGCTTATCATGACGGATCAAAACCAATCGACATTATCTGGACTAGTACAATTGATGAAACAAATATTAGCACTGATTTTTATTATTGAATTAGTTGGAGCCGTCGTGCTAGGAACGTATTATCTTCGTTTCTTTGAAACTTGGCAAGAGGCATATCTACAAGGGTTCTTTGCCTCAGTTAGTGCAACGACTAACGGAGGCTTCGATATCACGGGTAAATCACTACAGCCCTTTGCTCAAGATTATTTTGTTCAATTTATTCATATCCTTTTGATCATTACAGGAGCGATTGGGTTTCCTGTTTTAATCGAAGTTAAAAATTTCTTATTTTCTCGGCAGAATACGTATCGTTATAAATTCTCTTTATTTACGAAGCTTACAACGATGACATTTTTTGTTCTAGTGGTGCTAGGAGCCATATTGATCTGGGCGTTTGAAGCGACAACATTTTTTGCTGATAAGTCATGGCATGAGTCGTTCTTCTATGCGATGTTTCAATCTGTCACGACTCGAAGCGGTGGACTATCAACAATGGATGTTAACGAGTTTCAAGAACCTACTCAATTATTGATGTCTGCACTGATGTTTATTGGTGCATCACCAAGTAGTGTTGGGGGCGGTGTGCGTACGACCACCTTTGCTATCGTGCTTATCGCTATTTATTCTTTCGCAAAGGGTGGAAGCTCGATTAAAGTATTCGGTAGAGAGCTTCACCCAGAAGATGTTCATAAGGCCTTTGTCGTATTTGCCGTTGCCGTTATGGTTTGGAGCACGGGAATCATCATGCTTTCATTCTCTGAACCTTATCCGCTCGTGGCTATTGTCTTTGAGGTTTCATCTGCATTCGGAACTACAGGCCTTTCGATGGGAATCACACCGGGGCTCAGTACCTTCGGAAAGATCGTTACGATCTGTTTGATGTTTATCGGACGGATTGGGATATTATCCTTCTTATTCTTGATCAGAGGGACTGTATTACGAGAAAGATATCATTATCCAACTGAACGAGTGATCATTGGTTAGAAAGCATGAGGGGAGATCCTCGTGCTTTTTTTGTTTGGGGAGGATTTGGGGTTGAGAGGTTCAATAGTTCTTTGAGAGTTCCAATATCTCCGTTTCTAAACGCCCGTCTCCGCTTTTCGTATGTCTAGCTGCGGTGGGCAGAAACTGCGATATTTCACTCTTTCACCTGAACACAAAAAGCGTGTTCAAGTTCAAGAGTTCCAATATCTCCGTTTCTTAACGCCCACCTCCGCTTTTCGTATGTCCAGCTGCAGTGACCAGGTCCTCGATCGCTTCGCTCTTTCACAAGAACACAAAAAGCGTGTTCATGGGAAAGCGCTCCAGCGCTTGTCGGGTCTAAACGCCCACCTTCGCTTTTTGTATGTCCAGCTGCGACTCGCAGAAACTGCGATATTTCACTCTTTCAACAGAACACAAAAGGCGTGTTCTATTTCAAGAGCTCCAATATCTCCGTTTCTAAACGCTCGTCTCCGCTTTTCGTATGTCCAGCTGCAGTGACAAGGTCCTCGATCGCTTCACACTATCCCAAGAACACAAAAAGCGTGTTCATGGGATAGTGCTCCAGCGCTTTTCGGACCTAAACGGTCACTTCCGCTTTTCGTATGTCCAGCTGCGGTAGCCAGGACCTCGATCGCTTCACCTTTAGGAATGAACACAAAGATCGTGTTCTTTCCTAAAGGCTCCAGCGCTTGTCGGTCCTAAACGGCTACCTTCGCTTTTCAAGATGTCCAGCTGCGGTGGGCAGAAACTGCGATATTTCACTCTTTCACCTGAACACAAAAAGCGTGTTCAAGTTCAAGAGTTCCAATATCTCCGTTTCTAACCGCCCACCTCCGCCTTTCACATGTCCAGCTGCGACTCGCAGAAACTGCGATATTTCACTCTTTCAACAGAACACAAAAGGCGTGTTCTATTTCAAGAGCTCCAATATCTCCGTTTCTAAACGCTCGTCTCCGCTTTTCAAGAAACATTTACCAAAAAAATATAGTATATAAAAAACGAGAAATCACAAACTAGTTGTACAAAGGAGGTGATTGACATGGCTCAACAACAACAAAGCTCAAATCAACTTGTAGTACCTGGTGTAGCTCAAGCTATCGACCAGATGAAGTATGAAATCGCTTCTGAATTTGGAGTGCAACTTGGTCCAGATTCTACTGCTCGCGCTAACGGATCTGTTGGTGGAGAAATCACTAAGCGTCTAGTTCAGATGGCTGAACAACAACTTGGTGGATACCAAAAATAATTGTATACCATGGCTGTGAAGGGGTGGACGAGTCCATCCCTTCTTTTGATTGCTACATATAGAATGAGGAGTGATCAAATGGCGTTCGAGTGTCCTCTTTGTAATAGTTATACATCTATCCAGCTTGCTTGTTCAACTTGCGGTAGTGCGCTTTTAGATAAGGGAAGGGAAGCGGATTATTATGATGACTATAGTCCGTATGAAGCGTTTGAATCAGTGAAGATGACGGACGGGTATGGATTAGATGAAAAGGACCATGAGTGTCCCCATGTTTTATCATGTCCAGATTGTAGAACTTCTGTCGTCTATCTAATTGAAGAATGGATGATTTAAAAAAGGAGCTGTCGTGATGACAGCTCCTTTTAAGAGGATGGGATGTATAGGCGTTTCTCAAGAAAGCCTTGTATGAGATTGAGCACCGTTGTAAAGAACCAGTAGATGCATGCTGCCGTAAGCATGATCGGTAATACTTCATAACTAGATGCTGCGATCTGGTCAGAGTTATAGGTAAGTTCAGATATTGTAATAACTGAGGCAAGAGAAGATGCCTTCACGATGTCGATCAAAGAGTTCCACACGGGAGGGATGGCTCTTCTCCAAGCTTGAGGAATGATGATTTCTCTATAGATCAAGGACTTATTCATTCCAAGTGACATCGCTGCTTCCCATTGTCCTTTTGATAGCGATAGAATAGCTGCACGCAATGATTCCGATATATAAGCACCGAAGTGTAAAATGAGTCCAGTATACGCTGCTTGCCATGCAGTTAATTGAATGTTTACGGATACGAGTCCGAAGTACAAAATAAATAGTTGGATTAGCAATGGTGTGCCTCTAAAGAACGATACATATAGTTTAGCAAATCCGATTGCGATCTTTATTTTTGAGATTCTAAGTAGTGCGATGATTAACCCGACGATGAGTGCACCGAAAATCGAGAAGAAGCTCAGCAAAAGGGTATTCTTTGCCCCATCTAATAGAAAGGGCAAAGCGTCCCATAATACGTTAGCTAGTTCACTCACTTACGTTCTCTCCGTCAAAATATTTAGCGGATATGTCTGCAAGTGTTCCATCTTCTTTCATTTCTTCAAGTGCACCATTAATTTTTTCAGCCAAGTCTTCTTTTCCTTTAGGTAATGCAAAGGCCATTTCTGTTTGATTAAACGTCTCGCCTACACCTTTTACATTAAATTCGGTTTTTGGAAGCTCTGTAAGGATGAACAGACGATCATTCATAGCTGCATCGATTCCACGTTTGTTACTTAGATCAGTTAAAGCTTGGTTCGCACCTTTGTAAATTTTTGTTTCTGCTCCAGCATCAATTGCTGCTTTTTCATAGTTACTACCCTGGGTCGTTCCAACCGTCTTTCCTTCTAAGTCGTCGATGCTCTTGATGTCTTCGTTATCGTTATGAACGATGACCTGTCCACCTGAAATGGTATATGGTGTCGTAAAGTCAAATTTCTCTTTACGTTCTTCGGTGATCGTGACTTGGTTTGCGACCATATCGATTCGTTCTGTTTCTAGAGAAGAAAGAAGCCCTTTCCATTCGATCGCTTTAAATTCAGCTTCCATGTCGATACGCTTCGCAACTTCACGAGCTACTTCTACATCATATCCAGTGATCTCATTGTTTTCATCACGGTAGCTGAAAGGTGGGTAAGTCGCTTCAGTACCGATCAATAGTGTTTCCTTTTCACCACTCTCTTCTGACGTTTCTTTATTCTCACTATTTGCACCGCATGCAGCAAGTACGCCTAGAGTTAATACCAAAACAATTCCTAACCATGTCTTTTTCAAACTTAATTCCTCCTTAAATCCCTACAAAATTGATATGAATTACAGGTTTTATTTTAGTGAGCATTTGCTCTAAAGTCAATCATGAACCATTATTAACTTTAAACCTTAAGTTCATGCAATTTATGGAAAACAAAAAAGCACCCTCAGAGGGGTGCTTTCGATTTTAAATTAATAAATACGCTGTTCTGTTTCTGTATCGAAGAAATGACATTTATTCATGTTTAGGGCAAGGTCGATGTGTTGACCACTATGAATATCAGAACGAGAATCGACACGTGCGATGAAATCTTGGTCAGCTACTTTTGAGTAGAGGTAAGTTTCGGCACCCATTAATTCTGCAACATCGATTGCTGCTTTGATCTTTGTATCTTGAGAAGATTCGATGAAAACAGGCTCGTCATGAATATCTTCTGGACGGATACCAAGAAGGACTTCCTTATTCGTATAGCCGTTGTCACGTAACGTCTTCATTTTTCCTTCAGGCACTTTCACTCGAACATCGTTCATCGTGAAGTAGCCGTCTTCTAATTGGCCACGAAGGAAGTTCATTGCCGGAGACCCGATAAATCCACCTACAAAGACGTTATCAGGAGCATCATATACTTCTTTAGGTGAACCAACTTGTTGAATAACGCCGTCTTTCATAATGACGATTCGAGTTGCCATCGTCATCGCTTCCGTTTGGTCGTGCGTTACATAAATTGTAGTCGTTTGAAGGCGCTGGTGTAGTTTAGAAATTTCAGCACGCATCTGAACTCGTAACTTTGCATCAAGGTTAGAAAGAGGCTCATCCATCAAGAATACTTGAGGATCACGTACGATTGCTCGTCCTAGTGCAACACGCTGACGCTGTCCACCGGAAAGTGCTTTTGGTTTACGATCGAGTAGGTTCTCAAGCCCAAGAATACGAGCAGCATCCATTACGCGACGCTCGATTTCTTTTTTGTCGAACTTACGAAGTTTTAGACCAAATGCCATATTGTCATATACGTTCATATGCGGGTAAAGAGCATAGTTCTGGAAAACCATTGCGATATCTCGATCTTTTGGAGCAACGTCGTTCACGCGTCTATCACCGATAACGAGGTCTCCATCAGAGATATCTTCAAGTCCTGCGATCATACGTAGTGTTGTTGATTTACCACAACCTGATGGACCAACGAATACGATGAACTCTTTGTCTTGAATATCAAGGTTAAAATCTTTTACAGCTTCGAATTTGTTATCATATCTTTTATAAATGTGATTCAACTTAATTTCAGCCAATGTTATTCCTCCTAGTAAGTGAAGTGCTTTTGATAGTTCTAAGTGTACGTTATGAAAACGCTGTCGTAAATTGGGAGGCTGCACAAAAATTGATAGCTGTTTTGTGCAAAATGAACGAATGGCACAAAAAAACTGCGTCGCTTAACGCAGTTCGTAAGTAAGAAGAGCCAAGTAAACCATAACGGCTCCTTTGAAGGATTTAACGTCGATCCCGGTTCGTTCTATGAATTTATCTACTCGGTATTGCAAGCTGTTTCTATGTACGTAAAGCTGTTTAGAAGCCATGGTGATGTTTAAGTTCGCTTCTAAATAAGCACGAATGCTTTTCAGTAATTCAGCGTCTTCACTCACAGGTTCAATCAAGGTTTTTATATAGTGAATTGTTTCCTTACTTGCTTCACTAAATAAGATTGCCGGTACAATAGCAGGTTGAGTGAACACCAATTGAGATGGTATAAGTTTTATGCCAGAAGTGAACCATCTCTTCTCAGTTTGATACGTATTCAGTAAGTTCGATGGGGTAGTGTCTTCAATAACCTGCCCAACGAAAAGAGACATCTCGATAAAAAAGTCGGCGGTTAACGCTGCTGCCATTTGCTCCAATTCTTCAACGAGCTGTTCGCCTTCAGTATTTTCTTGGACCATAAGACCCTCTTTTTCATTTTTAAAAAGAAAAATGACTTCAGTGGAGAATAAACCTATCATCGCTTCTTTAAATTCAGTAAAGTCAGAGGGAACTTCTTTTAAATGAAAATGAATGTATCTTACTGGTTTCTCGGTTACAGTGGAAACGTCAAGATTCTCATCGAAAAGGACAGATACCCACTTTTGTTGAACAGGATCTTCCATGTCGCTGTCTACCTCGTGATAAAAAAGGGTGCAAAGAAGCATATGTTCTTCATCTGAGAGGCGTGCTTTTCGAATTCCGAAGCGCTCTCCACCAGCTGTTTTGTACCAATAGTATCGTTCAGGTTGTTCAGATGTAACTGCATAATCTTCACCATATAGTTCTGATAAATTGTTCATTTTCTGAACCTCCTTAAGGCCTTCAATAAGAAAGAACCCCTGTACATAGCAGAGGTTCTCATTATTATACCATCAAGATACTATCCGTCACATCGATGTGGTGGTTCTTGTTCCATGACTGGTATCGCTTCTTCGATTTGGGCTTGTCTATAGCTTTGATGAACAGCTCCACCAGCCATTCCTTCATTCACCATCCGGTCAATATCCATGTCGAACTTGTCTCGACCCTCGTAGTGTGATCCTTCAGTTTGCTTTTTCGGCATCGCTTTTTCAACTCCCTATAAAGGTTCTATAAGGTTAGTATGCGTTGGAAAGAAGCTATTTATTAGTTGAGTTTTCATAAACGTGAAAGAGCATCAGTTCATGAATTTGAGATTGTAGTTTCTTTTTATCTTCTTCTTTAGGTGATGGTTCAAACCAGTCGAATTCTCCGTTGTGAAGATAGAGTGAACGATAATAAGTACCTTGATAAAAGAAGGAGACTTCCCATTTCGTCTTACGAACTTTTGGTCCTATCTGTTTATATTGAAAATGCGATAACATCTAAACTCCCCCTATTTGAAAACGCTTTTTTCTATCATACCACATCAAGCTAATACGCTGAAAACGTGCGGAAGGTAGAAATAAGGGAAGACATCGAAGCTCGGTGGATGGTCGGTTCGTCAAAACGCATAGGTTTGGCATTCACTTCAAAAATCCATAGCTGTCCATTATCATCCTTTCCAATATCCATTGAAAGCTCAGCGAAAAAACCTTCTTTCTTAAGAAGTGATGCAGTAGAAATAGCTAACTGGTTGATCTTTTCTTCATCCATAGGTTTCGCAAGTTTTGTGAAAGACAGGATGCGTCCACCTCTTGGAACGTGGGTTGTTAAACGGCTTTTGTGATTTGCGCGTATTCCAATTCCAGTCACGGACCAGTCGTCAAAAGGTCTTTGGAGCAAAACTCTGAAATCATATCGATAGCTGCCATGCGTGCAAAGTGAGACAGCTTTTTGGATTAAATACACTTCTTTAAGGAGTGGTTTCAAATAGGTGTTGAGGTCGTTAACCGTTTCAAACAAATGTGTCTTTTCATGGTCACTATATTTGTATGCATTCATGATTTTCTCGAGCTTAAAGATGCCGTGACCTTTACATCCAGCAGAAGGTTTGCAGTATGCGATTGGGTGCTGTTGTAGGAAAGGTTCTAGTGTGTCTTTTGTCAGAATTTCTGTAGGTGGCAAATGTGGTTTCAATTCTTCATGAGTTTTTAGAAGCTCGTATAGGTCTGCTTTATTTAAAAAACGCTTGTTGAAGTATGGAATCTTCTTTTTATCTAAA
Source organism: Anaerobacillus sp. ABR4_321 (assembly GCF_056158505.1). Classification (NCBI taxonomy): domain Bacteria; kingdom Bacillati; phylum Bacillota; class Bacilli; order Caryophanales; family Bacillaceae; genus Anaerobacillus; species Anaerobacillus sp. ABR4_321. The sequence continues at coordinate 194,707 of NZ_JBSWTK010000001.1, read as the reverse complement.
TAATTCAGTATGTTGGTTACTGAAATAGATCGTTCTTCATCTCGATTCGGAATTCTGTTATAGACGATGTTCGGATAAGGGAACCGATAACCTGTCCATTTTTGTGTTATTTCATCAAAGATATAACCTAGGATATCGTTCTTATAAAAACTGCTAGGAGTGAAAACGAAAGATAAACCACCTTGTTTGGTGATCTCTTTTTGAATCGAATGGAAGATCGCTGCATTTCCACTAAAGTGGTGGTTTGCATTATCTCCAGCAAGAATACCAACCAAAGGGCGAATGCCGTTTTTACTTGAGTAAATCTTGATGATCGATTTAGCAAGTTTAGTTGAAGGGGGGAAGAGCGGACGTTGCTCATTCCCCCAATATAATGTTTGATACGTACTTCTTTGAGACCATCTTTTCGTTTCATCATCATAATATAGCGTGATCATCTGTGGTGAACCAGAGCTTTTTCAATTGCAGATTTAGCAAGGTGTATCGCGTATTCCATCGGAAGAACCCGTGTACTCATTTCTTCTGCCTTCAATCTTTTATGACCAAATATACTTCTTCCTGGCTTTGAATTTGCCTCAAACAGATAGATCTCACCGTTTTTAGTAATACCGAGGTCGAAACCAAACTCTCCGATGAAACCAGGTATTTTATCATCGAGTGAATGACTAAGTTTTAATGCTGCTTCACTCAATGATTTTTCATAATCTTTACTAAAACCGTAATCTGTAACGAGTTCATTTAATGTTTTTACTGTGCCTTCAGATGACGTGTGAGTCGTTAAACTGCCTTCTCCAGCAATTTTTGCAGCGATCGCACTAACTTCCCATTTCCCATCCTTGTTCTTATTTGTATGAACACGGTAATCCATTGGCCTCTGATTAATTTTATGAAGGTCGATTCCTTGTTGAACAATGAATCCATCTAATTTCCCAGAAGGATACTGTTGTTTGATTAATCTTGATAGTGAGCTATAGCTCCTTAGTCTGTTTTCTTTGCCAGTTCGGAAGCGACAATAGTAATAATTTTCGTTAGCCGGCTTAAGGATTTGCTGGATCCCTAAACCAAGACTACCGTTAGCTGGCTTAATATAGATCTGTTCATACTCTTCTAGCATCTTTGCGAGGGTTTCTTGTTTTGGATTGAGTATCGTTCCTGGTAAATAGTGACGAACGGCATCATCTTCCTGTAATTTCTCAAACACCTTCCATTTATCAAAAAAGCTAGGGTTGAACCACGGGATCAAATACTGAGATTGTAGCTTGTGCCTTGTAGATGCCACTTGTTCTAGGGATTCTGAGCTTCGATTCGGCAGCCGATCATACACCACGTCAGGAAGCGGGACTTTCACTTGTTTCCAACCCTTTTTGTTATACATGAGTCCTTTGATCGACTGATCCTTAAAGTCCACTTGATGCGCACCAAAGACAAAGGCAAAAGCACCGCATTTCCTCGCTGCAGTCATTAGCTTCGCAAAGTACATGCTTCGTTCACCAATCGGACGCATACTATCTTTTGTAAAGCCAGCTGTGAATACTCCGATAAGAGGACCAATATGAAGAGAGTCTCCATGTTGAAATAGGTGAACAGAAGTTTTCTCAGGGATACCGAGTATCTTCCACAAGTCTTCAGACATCATATATTCTTCCTTGTTGTCTGGGTGTGGAGACACAGCGCAAAAAGATGTCCTCGTGCCAAAACAAAGCTTGTTAGGAAAGGAGACCCTTTCAACATACGACTTAAACGTTGAGGGGGGAACATACAAACACCCAGAAGATGTGGTGTCTTTTGTTAAAGGACATGGATCTGTCATCATTTGTTTACCCCTTTCTTTTGAGATTGGAGGTATCGACAGTATTGAAAAGGAAGGAGGTGGAGATCTTGTTTGTTTTGAAGTATCGAGTGTCCTGGTTTTGAATTGGCTTCTAGAAGCCAAACATGTCCTGTTTGATCAATACCAAAGTCGAGTCCAAGCTCAAATTTAGGTGGAAAATGCAGCTCTAACAGTCTAGCTGCTCTTAAGGAAAGCTCAGAAATCTTTTCATCTGCTCTTGCTAGAAGGTCTTTACTTAAACCAAGGTCAGCGTATGGTTTAATCACTCCGCCACTATGAAGGTTTGAAACGAACGAATGAGGCAATCCAACCCGCGTTCCTCGACCAAGCTCCTTCCATAAATCCGCTTGTTTTTTCATCACCACTCTTCGGTCGAATGGACGACCATTTTGATCTCGGAGATGAAGCATCTCCTGTGCCATATACTCCTTTTTTGAAAGTAAGTTCTCAATGAAAGTATGAAAAGACCTGGTTGTATCATAATTATGACGGTGAATGTCTCCTTTATGATTGATTATCAAATGAAAAACGTCATCACGCTGTGTGATATGGACCAGGCCATTCCCTTGAGATCCATTAATGGGCTTTAATAACAGTTCCGTTTTCTCATCTAATAAGCTTTGAATGACTTTCATAGCCGTTCGATAGTTGAGCTGAAACGTTTGAGGAAGGTGTTCGTTCAAATCACTGTCGTTTTTTAGAACGTTATGAACTGCCCACTTCCCTGGCAAGCCATATCCAAGGAATACGGTATTTGAGTATTGTTTGAGTTCTTTAATGAACGTAAGGGATTGCTCTGTTGGAGCTGTATGGAAGCAACGGTCATAGATAAAACTTGGAACTTCAAATGTCGCTTTCCTCCATCGATCATGACCATGATCGTAGTGTAATCCTTGAAGGGTCGATCGGAAACCCCCACTTGGTTGAAATCGAAACACCATAAAGCCACAGGTCGTACCAGCTCTTGCGAGTTCACGCATATAACGCTTCTCATGCCGAAATGAGGTTTGCATGATTCCGAGAGTAGCCATTTTTTCACCTCTCTTAGTTAGAAGTGAACCAATAAACGAATTGAATCAATGCTTTTACAGATGGACGGCAGTTGGTGCTCGAAGGGTGATCAGGGGTTTTTGAAGGCTTTGTGTTTACCTCGATTATCCATGGATGCCCTTCTTTATCTATGCTTAAATCGATACCGAGCTCTCCATACATCCCGTCCGTTTCACCATCGATTACCTTAGAGACTTCTAGAGCGAGCTCTGGAAGAATTCGTTTGATTTGTTTTCGGGATACTTTATCAAATTGTGAGAGAACGTCATCTACTGACTTGATGAGTCCACCTCGAGCAATGTTCGAAACGAATTGATCTTTCGACTGAGATACTCGCGCAACTGTTGAAACAACCCTCCATTTATCACCAGGTCCCTTTAAACATAGAATGCGAAAGTCAACTGGACAATCTCCTACCTCAAAGAGGGGGATGCCCTGTTGTATCAAATATGGCACCTTTTTGCTTCTCGCTCGTATAGCAGGATAGAGACCTGATAATGTAGGGGAGGTTAGTGCCTTGTTTCCGCTAAAACTCGAATAGCCCAGCAAATAACAATCTTGACTCTTACTGATCCGATAAATGTGCCTTCCTTGACTACCGTTAATCGGCTTAAGGTAGATGGTGTTGTACTTATTCATCATTTGTTCAACTTTATCGATCGTATCGAGTATGTCTGATTCAGGGAGGTAGGGAGCGAGCTCCTCATATAAGAGTAGTTTTTCGTGAACATCCCATTTATCTATGAATGCTTCATTAAAATAAGGTATGTTGAGCTCTCGCCATAATTCCTTCAAGCTCTCTATTTCACTTGAATTCTCTAACCGTCTTGAGTGAATGCGATTATAGATGATGGAAGGTAATGGGAGTGGGGCTTCAATCCATTGGTCAGTTTGCCATCTCGTCCCGATTACTGAGTTGTTGTCCCACCTTTTTAAAGTGTTAACAAAAAAGAAGATATGGTGTTCTTCGCAGTACTTTGCAATTTCTAAACAAAAATCAGTATAAGCAGAAAAAGGAGTGTCTTCCTTTCCTTGCGCATTCGTAGTCAGGCAGAATATCGGTCCTAACGTAATCACGCTAGTTTCTTTACAAAAGGATAGTAGAACACGTAGTTCGTTTTTAGGAATGAAAAGGCGTGACAAGATCTCTTCTGAACAATACACTGCTTGATCAGAGTTTGTTTCATAGCTCTCCAGGTGAACTGGATATTGAAGAGATCCGCATTTAAAAAATACGTCTGTATTCTCTATGTGCCATCTAGTAGCTAGGTACTCAGGAATAATTAGTCGGTTTTTACCCGTTTCTTCGAGTAAAGGGTGTAAGATCACTTTATGTGTATGTTTCATAGAAACCCTCGTTCAACTATTTTTTTCGATAGATTGCCTTCCTTAAACTGGATAGGCAATTGCGGATAACGTATACTATGAAGATGGAGTTTTCTTTGTGAAAACGTGAGATAGAAAGGTTGATTGTTTATGTCGTCCATTATTATTACGATTCTATTTATGGTCGTTATCGGAGCGATCATAGGTGGATTTACGAATTCATTAGCGATAAAAATGCTATTCAGACCATATAAACCGCTATATATTGGGAAGTGGAAAGTTCCGTTTACTCCTGGTCTTATCCCTAAGCGCAGAGATGAATTGGCGGTACAACTCGGTAGAATGGTTGTAGAACATTTATTAACACCAGAAGGCATTCAGAAGAAAATGCATGATCCTGTTTTTAAGCTAACGATGGTCGAATATGCTCAAAAAGAAGTCATGAAGTATCTTGAGAAAGAAGATACGATCGAAGAACTGATTTCAAAAGGTCTCCATATGGAATCACCATCTACTGTGACGAAGGAAAAAGCGAGAGCGTATATAAAAGGAAAGCTTGAAGCGAAGGTAAACGAATTGAAGGCGAAGGAAGTAGGAGAAGTGCTGCCTGATAGGCTTGTTTCGAAAGTCGATAGTGGCATCGAACCGTTTTCTGATTTGATCCTAACAAAAGTCAGTGATTATATCGCTTCGCCAGAAGGTAAAGAAAAATTATCGGTGATGATCGATCTTTATCTAGCAGAACGAGGAACACTAGGAAGCATGATCAATATGTTCTTTACCAATACGAGGATCGTTGATAAGGTCCAGCCTGAACTTCTTCGTTTGTTAAAACAAAAAGATATTCAACAAGTCATCGTCACGATGCTTGAAAAAGAGTGGAGTTCGATAAAGGAAAGTAAAGTTGAGACGTTTGAAGATAAGGTGAATCTGAACGATGTCGTACACGATCTTTCTGAAGCGATTGTAAAGGAGCTTCCCATCGACCAGATCATGGAACTGCCGCTGTCGAAAGCAATCGAACCGTTTAAGGATCGAATCATTGAAGACTTTGTTCCAAGAATCGTAGATGCAGCTGGAAATTACTTAAGTCACCAATTACAGCCGTTGATGGAACAACTACAGCTTGCTGAAATCGTAAAGAGTCAGGTGGAAGGCTTCTCGGTTGGACGAATCGAAGAAATGGTTCTGTCAATTTCTAGAAGAGAATTTAAGATGATCACGTACCTTGGGGCTGTTCTTGGAGGATTGATCGGAGTTGTTCAGGGAATCATTATTACGATTATTGGATGATTTGGTCGGTCTTTGTTATAGTGGGTAGGTACGGGGTTATGAGAGCGAAAATAATCCTTATAATCTAAGGAGGTATATATCATGGCTGAAAAAAATCTTTACGATGTAGCTTATGAGCTAGAAAGTGCTATGCGCGAGCATGAGGACTACACAAAACTTAAGGAACTTTACGATCAAGTAAACCAGGATGAAGTTGCGAAGAAGTTATTCGATAACTTCCGTAACATGCAGATGGAGCTTCAACAGAAGCAAATGACTGGTCAGCAAATCACTGAAGAGGAAGCGCAAACTGCTCAACAGCAAGTAGAACTTGTTCAACAGCACGAAGTGATTTCCCAGCTTATGCAGCAAGAGCAGCGTATGAGCCAAGTGATTCAAGACATCAACAAGATCGTTACGAAGCCACTTGAAGACCTTTACGGTAAAGCTGACGAAGACAACGTTCAACAATAAGACAAAAAGAACTCCCGCAAATCATTGCGGGAGTTCTTTTTATTCGATCATGATAGCTTGCTTATTTGAGTGAAGGTTTACTCACGTCACTCTCATGAAATGAGCAAACTATCATGACTCTAGCTATGTTTATGACGCAACGTTTTCAATTACTCCGACTACTTCAAACTGCTTCGGTTGAGTGATGATTCGTTCTTCCAACTCACATTCAGGACACTGAAGCTCGTGTTTTTCAATCTGAACTTTTCCTCTGAATTCATGATCACACGTCGTACATTTGTATATATGTGGTTGAGTAATCGTACCTACACAATCAAATCTGATTCTCTCTTTGCCTTCTGTCATTTCAAATACCCCTTTCATGGTAGTTTTATTGTAATGATTTTGTAATATAATTGGATTTATAGTAGAAGTTCCCACGAGAAGAAAAACTTAAACGCTTTTTTCTAAAGAGATTTTCCTAGAGAAAATTTTGTGATAGGACAAATTACACCCTTCATAAAAATAAATGACATAGGGACGACTTTCAGGTGAAAAGGGGGGACGACATGGTATATAAACTATTGGCTTTAGATATTGATGGTACGCTGCTTAGGTCTAATCATAAAATCGACAAGGAAACGAAGGAAGCCATTGAGTATGTGAAAGATAAAGGGGTTTATGTCACGCTGATAACTAGTCGAAATTTCGCCTCTGCTAAAAAGATCGCAAAATCCGTTAAGTTAGATGACTCGATCATAGTGACTCATAGCGGGTCATTTATCGCTCAAAACGTACAAGAGCCGATCTATCAAGAAAGAATCAGTAAAGATGATGTTCGCGACATCATTCATATACTCGAAAAGTTTGATTGCCATATTCGTATCATTCATGAACGGTTAGCGGTTGGAAACCGGGTGAATCAGAACCATTACCTGTCAGCGAAGATGACGCTCGGAATCGGAGATCCGCTTTTCTATCCTGTGAATTTTGTTGAGACGCTTAGTGAGTATTTAGAGAAGAAAGAGCTGTCACCACCTAAGATCGATGCGCACTTTTTTAACGAAGATGAACGCGAGGAAGCCAAAAGAATTTTGGAAGACCTCATCCCTACTATTTCAATTGTTCGCTCTACAAAATGTAATTTCGGAATCATTCCTAAAGGTGTCTCTAAAGCGAAGAGCCTTCGTCTTTTAGGAGATCATCTCGGAATCTCTGTTGATAGTATGGTAGTGATAGGTGACTCAGATTGCGACAAAGAGATGATTTATCAAGCTGGGCTCGGTGTCGCGATGGGGAATGCTCCTAAAGAAATAAGGAGATTAGCGGACTGGGTCACACGATCGAACGATCAGCAAGGGGTTTCTTACATGGTGAAAGAAGTGTTTAGAAAGCAAATGCGCCTTCAACTTAAAAGGTAGTTTTTCAACACTTATTGGCAAAATTAAGCGCTGTTTCCTCAATTTCGAGGAGATAAGCGCTTTTTTTATGAGACTTTTGGCGCATTTTCGCAAAATGAAAAGGCTTTCAAAGAAAAATATCTAATAAGTATAATGTTTGATAATTTTGAAATTATGGAGGGTTATTAATGGAAAAAATTCTCGACATGAATCCTAAGGTAGCTGAATTCTTGAAAGGCAAGAAACAACTTTATATCAATGGTCAGTTTAAGGATTCGTTATCAGGAAGAACTTTCGACACGCTCAACCCCTCAACAGGTGAAGTGCTTGCAACAGTAAGTGAAGGAGTAAAAGAAGATATTGATGAAGCGGTAATGGCGGCTAGAAAGGCATTCGATAGCGGCCCATGGTCTAAAATGTCAGCTTCACAGAGAAGCAGAATAATTTATAAGCTAGCTGATCTTATGGAAGAGAACAAAGAAGAGCTAGCGATGATTGATACGCTTGATAATGGTAAACCAATACGTGAAACGAAAAACGCTGATGTCCCTCTAGCGATCGAGCATTTCCGCTACTACGCTGGATGGGCAACAAAAATTATGGGGCAAACAATTCCAGTAAATGGTCCATTCTTCAACTACACGCGTCATGAAGCGCTCGGAGTTGTAGGACAGATCATCCCTTGGAACTTCCCGTTACTAATGGCTGCGTGGAAACTTGGTGCGGCTCTAGCAACAGGATGTACGGTAGTTCTTAAGCCAGCAGAGCAAACACCTCTTTCTGTTCTATATCTTGCAGAACTAATGGAAGAAGCAGGATTCCCAGAAGGAGTTATCAACATTGTTCCAGGATACGGAGAAACAGCAGGAGATGCACTTGTAAAGCATCCTGAAGTTGATAAGATTGCATTCACTGGTTCAACTGAAGTAGGAAAATATATTATGAACCAGGCGTCAAACGACCTTAAGAGAGTGACTCTTGAGCTTGGTGGTAAATCACCAAATATCATTCTGCCAGACGCAGACATGAAAAAGGCGATTCCTGGAGCGCTAGGCGGTATTATGTTTAACCAGGGACAGGTTTGCTCTGCAGGTTCTAGACTCTTTATTCAGAAGAAAGCTTATGACAATGTGATGGCTGACCTCGTTAGTCACAGTCAGAAGATTAAGCAAGGTTCAGGTCTTGATCCATCTACTGAAATGGGACCTCTTGTTTCAGATGAGCAGCATAAAAAAGTTCTTGAGTATATCTCAAAAGGTCAAGATGAAGGTGCTGAGCTTCTTACTGGTGGACAAGTTCCTTATGAGAACGGCTACTATGTTCAACCGACAATCTTCTCAGATGTTGATGATAAGATGACGATCGCAAAAGAAGAAATCTTTGGACCAGTTGTAGCAGCTATGCCGTTTGAGGACTTAGATGAAGTTGTAGAGCGTGCAAACAACTCTAACTATGGCCTTGCAGCTGGACTATGGACTGAGAACTTGAAGTCTGCTCACTATGTAGCGAATCGCATTAAAGCAGGTACAGTTTGGGTGAACTGCTACAATGCATTCGATGCTGCTTCTCCATTCGGAGGATACAAGCAGTCTGGTATCGGAAGAGAAATGGGCTCTTACGCGTTGGATAACTATACTGAAGTTAAGAGCGTGTGGATCAACCTTAAATAAGTTTAATAACAAAAACGCTAGTCCGAATTGGACTAGCGTTTTTTTGAGTGTTTCCGTTTTGGGAAGGTTGGAGTGCTTGTCGGGCCTAAACGGCTATCTCCGCTTTTCTTTTGTCTAGCTGCAGTGGGCAGGCCCTCGATCGCTTCACCTTTTCGATTGAACACAAAGAGCGTGTTCATTCGAAAAGGTTCCAGCGCTTGTCGGGCCTAAACGCCCACTTCCGCCTTTCGTTTGTCCAGCTGCGGTAGCCAGGTCCTCGATCGCTTCACCCTTTCGTAGGAACACAAAAAGCGTGTTCATACGAAAGGGCTCCAGCGCTTGTCGACCTATACGGCTACCTCCGCATTTCATTAGTCCAGTTGCGGCTCGCAGAAACTACGAGATTTCACTCTTACGCAGGAACACAAAAAACGTGTTCATGCGTAAGAGTTCCAATCTCTCCGTTTCTAAGCGCTCGCCTTCACTTTTCATTGTCCAGCTGCGGCTCGCAGAAACTGCGAGATTTCACTCTTTCAACAGAACACAAAAAGCGTGTTCTATTTCAAGAGTTCCAATCTCTCCGTTTCTGAACGCTCGCCTTCGCTTTTCATTGTCCAGCTGCAGTGGGCTAAATCCTCCGGCTGTTTCGCCCCCTCGGTTGAGACAAAAATCGTCTCATCCTCACGGGCTCCAACATCCTACGGATTTAAAACGCGCCCACTTCCGCTTTTCGAATGTCCAGCTGCAGTGGGCAGGCCCTCGATCGCTTCACCTTTTCGATTGAACACAAAGAGCGTGTTCATTCGAAAAGGTTCCAGCGCTTGTCGGGCCTAAGCGCCCACTTCCGCTTTTCATTAGTCCAGCTGCGGCTCGCAGAAACTCCAAGATTTCACTCTTTCAACAGAACACAAAAAGCGTGTTCTATTTCAAGAGTTCCAATCTCTCCGTTTCTGAACGCTCGCCTTCGCTTTTCATTGTCCAGCTGCGGTAGCCAGGTCCTCGATCGCTTCACCCTTTCGTAGGAACACAAAAAGCGTGTTCATACGAAAGGGCTCCAGCGCTTGTCGGACCTAAACGGCTACCTCCGCTTTTCAGCGTTGCAATACAATCAATTTACCGGTTGAGGAAACGACTCTTGCGGGTTTGGATTCGAAGCCTTTTTCGTTTAGAATTTCTTGGCCTATTTTTTTTGCGTCTTTGTCGTTTTGGGCTTCGAAGCTGTCGTCTAGGATGGTGGTTCCGTCTTTTTCAAATGCTGTGATAATGTACTTTTCCATGTGCTGTCCCTCCTACTAGTTATAGTTATTATTCTACCGATTCGATTTGGTATTGTCACTTTTTTCAGAAAAAACGAATCTTTTAAGAGTGAGAAACGTTATAGTAGTATGAGTGGATAATCGATTTTCGAAATAGGGGGGAAGTAGATGCTTCGTTTAGAGAATGTAACGAAGAAGTTTGGTTCGTTTACTGCTGTCGATGGGTTGAATTTATCGATTCCAGAAAATGAAGTGTTCGGGTTGCTCGGGGGAAACGGAGCGGGTAAAACGACAACGTTTCGAATGTTGCTGCGTTTGATCGATCAAACGGATGGAACGATTTCATGGAAGAATAATGACATATCATATAATAAAAGTCATCTTATCGGATATCTACCTGAGGAAAGAGGACTTTATCCAAAGATGAAGGTTAGAGAGCAATTGATTTACCTTGGGAAGCTTAGGGGGATGAAGAAAGAAGAGATTGAGATCGAAATGAAAAATTGGCTCGAACGTTTTGGTGTGCCAGAAAATGCGAATAAAAAAGTCGAGGACTTATCAAAGGGGAATCAGCAGAAAATACAGTTTATAGCGGCAGTGATCCATAAACCAGAGTTGCTTATTCTCGATGAGCCATTCAGTGGTCTTGATCCTGTTAATGTAGAGTTACTAAAAGACGCTGTTCTCGACCTAAAGGAGAAGGGGACGACGATTCTGTTCTCAAGTCATCGAATGGAGCATGTTGAAGAATTATGTGAGCACTTGTGTATTTTACATAAAGGGAAACCTGTGGTGAATGGTAATTTAAAAGAGATCAAGCAATCGTATGGTAAGAAAAACCTTATTGTGAACGTTGATTTTGATCTCGCTTTTCTTAAAAACATACCAGGTGTCCTTCGGATAAAGAGCGGGGTCAATCAATCGATCATACAGATTGAAAATGAAGCTGTTTCACAAGAAGTGCTGACTGAATTGATGAAGAACGGTTTTGTTAGACATTTTGCGTTAGAAGAACCTTCTCTGAATGACATTTTTATTGAGAAAGTAGGTGCTTCGTATGAATAAGCTATTCATCGTGTTGTTTCAAACCTACTTTAACCGATTAAAATCCAAACCGTTCATTTTTACGACATTAGTAACGATACTCTTTATTTTCTTAATCACAAATCTTCCAAGCATTATGGATTCGTTCGATAAAGATGAAGCTGACCGTGTAGGCGTAATGAGCTCAGAGTCTTATTATTCTCTTTTAGACCAACAGCTCTCTCTGATGGAGTCCAATATCGAGATTATGCCCTACGAAGGAAGTGAGGAAGAAGCACAAGAAGCAATAGATTCAGGTGAGATCGATAGTTACCTTGTTTTAGAAAGTACAGAGGACGGGAATCCTCAAGGAGTTTATAAGGCTGAAACAGTAGCGGAGCAAAAAACCCCGCAAATTCTGCAGTCTGCCCTTCAACAAATAAAGAGCTCGATCGCAGCAGAACAAGCGGGGGTCACCCAGGAGCAACTGCTTAAGATCGATCAACCAGTAATGTTTGAAAAGATAGCACTTGAAAAAGGAGCCAAAACCGAAGATGAACTGAATCAAGCAAGAGTATTTGTATACATCCTCTTGTTTGTGATCTACTTCTCTGTCATCTTTTATGGAAACATGGTTGCGGTAGAAGTAGCAGCAGAAAAATCTTCTAGAGTGATGGAAATTCTTATTTCGAGCGTATCTCCTGTTAAACAAATGTTTGGAAAAATACTAGGGGTAGCGCTATTAGGATTAACTCAGTATGCTGTCATCATTTTGTGTGGTTATTTATTCCTGAAGTTTAAGGATGATGACTTTACAACAAGTGGGTTTATGTCGTTTCTCGACTTTAGCAATCTATCAGCGTCACTTGTTATCTATGCCGTCCTCTTTTTTGTATTAGGTTACTTGCTTTATGCAACGATCCTTGCCATGGTTGGATCTCTCGTAAGTCGGGCTGAAGAAGTTCAACAAGTCATTCTGCCTGTGCAATTCTTAATTATCATTGCGTTCTTCATCGCAATGTTTGGGTTATCGACACCATCTGCACCAATCATTACAGTGACATCGTACATCCCATTCTTTACGCCTGTCGTGATGTTCTTACGAATAGGTATGCTTTCTGTACCGTTTTGGGAAATCGCACTTAGTCTTGTTCTCTTAGTGGGAACGACGGTGTTCTTTGCAATCCTCGGTGCAAAAGTTTATAGAGGTGGCGTACTGATGTATGGAAAATCATCATCTATTAAAGACATTGGAAAAGCACTTAAATTATCTAAGAAAGATAATTGATGTTTGCCCGTTCAAGTACTTCTTGAACGGTTTTTTTTATGAAGAAACATACAATGCGAACGTGCGCTCTACCTAATGTGGTAAAATTAAAGGTAGATAGCAATAGAAAGGGTGGTAAGCAATGAAAGAAATTTCATTCCTGCACTGTGCGGATCTCCACTTAGACAGACCTTTTTCTGGAGCACAAAGCTTGCCTCCAGATATACATAACTTTGTTAAGGATAGTGCACATCGATCGTTACATAAACTGATCGATGTAGCTTTAGAGAACAGCGTTGATTTTGTTTTGTTTGCAGGAGATCTTTTCGATAGCAGTTATCGAAGCCTGCACTCTCAGATGGTTTTGTACCGTGAACTTCAACGTCTAGATAAAGCAGGAATTCGTAGCTTTCTTTCTCATGGAAATCATGACGCTCTCGATGGGGAGTGGAACGCGATCGATTGGCCTAAGAGCAGCTATTTTTTCGGACCGGAAGTAGAGTCTGTTCCTTTCTATCGAGAAAATGAGAAGCTTGCTGATATTCATGGGTTTAGTTATCCTCGTCGGCATGTTAGTGAAAATATGTCCACTTATTTTGAACGAATGGATGATGAAAGTTATCAGATCGGAATGCTGCACGGAAACGTAGAAGGAAACACGGACCATGCGTCTTATGCCCCTTTTACTTTAAGCGATTTGATCGATAAAAACTTTGATTATTGGGCGCTCGGTCATATTCATGTTCGAACGATTTTAGTAGAAAATCCACCGATCATATACCCAGGGAATATACAAGGTGCTCATCGAAAAGAAGTTGGGGAAAAAGGGTGTTATATCGTATCGATGGACGAAGGGAACGTTACGACAACCTTTCACTCTACTTCTGATGTGACATGGCAGAAGGAAACCATCGATCTATCAAAGATCGAAACGATTCAGGATCTTCTTCGGATTTGTGAGGAACGTCTTCATGATGAGACGTACAGTTCTGGTGGCCACTTAGTCGAGTTTGAATTCATTGGAATAAGCACTCTTCATCATCACTTATTACAAGATGACGTACTTGATGATTTATTGCAGGCTCTTCAAATTGGAAAAGAAGGAGAGCTTGATGGATTCGTATGGCCTTATAAGCTTTCACTTCATTCTCAGCCATCCTGGGATAGAAATGAGCTTAGAAAGCAGGACGGATTTTTACAAGATTTACTTCACGTTTCAGACTCGTACAGCACTGAGGATGTAACAGAAAGCATCGCTCCTCTCTATCATCACAGAAGGGCAAAAAAAGCGTTTCCTCCCATCGAAGATCAAAGTACAGTCGTGGAAGAGGCTGAAGAATTGCTGCTCTCATATCTAGTAGATGATAAAGGGGGGCGGTCATCATGAAACTGATCGGGTGGCATATTTATGGATTTGGGAAATTTGAGGACTACAAAGTTTCCACCTTATCAGATCAGCTCCAGACGATCTATGGAGAAAATGAAGCTGGTAAGTCGACTTTAATCGCTTTTATAGAGAATGTTTTATTTGGTTTTTCTAGTAGAAAAGAAGAGAGCTATTTTGTGAAAAAGTATTCTCGCACTGGCGGGTGTTTGTACTTTGAACTCGATGGAAGCCCAATAACGATCGAGCGTACGAGAGGCAAAGCATCTGGAGATGTCACGATTCATTACTTCGACGGCACAATAGGTAGTGAAGAGGACCTTGCTCGATTGTTGAAAGGGATGGATCGAAAAACATTTAGACAGCTTTTCTTTTGTAATCTGAACACGTTACATGATCATACTGATCATAGTGAAGAGAGCTGGAACAGCATCCTTTATGAAGCAGGGATGACAGGGGGCGCATCTCTACTTACGATCGAGAAAGAATTGGAGAAGCGTCAGAGTGAACTGTTCAAGCCTAATGGAAGAAAGCCTCTTATCAATGCAAAGCTCGAGGAATGGGAAAACACTAAGAAAAGTGTTTATGAACTAGAGAAGCGAAATCGTACGTATAACGAGACGGTAGATAAGATCGAAGCACTGAAGAAAAGAATCGAAGAAAATAAGGTAGTGTTGATCTCTTATCAAAAGAAACGCCGAGAGTTAGATTATGAAAAGACAATCTTGCCTTTAGTAAAAGAACAAACAAAGTTACATAGGCAGCTAGAGTCTCTTCCTTCACATACTCCTTTTCCGGAAGATGGGCTTTCACAACTAGATAAATGGAAAGAGAGAGTCGTCATTACTTCCGGTGAGATCGAACAAGTTCAAACCGAGCAGGCAGAGGTTGAGAAAGAGATCACAACTCAGGAACTCCAAGGTCGTCATGATCTCCTTCATCATGTGAGCCAGTTGAATGAGCAATTGGTCGTATACCGAACGAAACAAGACGAGAAGAAGCGATTAGAAAAGGAAAAACGAGAGAGAGACAATAAGCTTCATTCGAGTTTGAAAGAAGTAGAGCTATCAGAACATCAAATAAGTAAGATGGTCACGTCGTTTAGTGCGAAAGAAGAGCTAAAAGCACTCGTTCAGCGTTATCAGCGGTCTGATCAACAGTATGATTATTTGAACGACTCACTATTATCTGCACGTGAAGAACTTGAAAGGGAGGAAGGTGAGTACGAAAGGCTACTCGCTCGTAGAAAGGGTGACCGTCCCGAAGAGCATTCAACAAAAAAATCAACATATCGATCTTCAAATGTCATGCTCTTCATTTCATTAATACTTTTCCTCGGAATTGGTATTATTGAAAACTGGTTTTTAGCAATCGGTGCAGCAGTGATTGTAATAGTTGGGGCCATAGTCATGAGGTTGACCGGTGAGAAAAGTGATGAAGAACATGCAGAACAGCGCGAACTGAGAAGGCGTTCAGAGAGTGTGAAAGAGCAGGTCGAGCGGTTGAATAGGACGTATACGAAAGCCGCAGAAAAAGTAGATCAATGGGAGCTAGAAAGGTTCCAGTTGGATGAAGCGTTTGAAAAATGGAAAGCAGACTATTCCTTCCATATTGAACTATCACCTGAACTGATGAGCGAGTTAGTTGAAAAGGTTGCCGTCATCAAGCAGATGAAACAAGACGCTAAAGTTATTGAGAGGCAAATTGAGGAACTTGACTATGAGATGCGGGTAGTTGAAGATGGAATTAAGAAAAAATGTGAAGAAGTCGAGGTCCAATTTCACGACGTAGAGACAGCCATTCAGCAACTCTTGTTAGTAGCAGACAAGCAAAGGGAGACCATGCAGCACATTGAAAAACTGCATGATAAGCTATCAAGCCTTAAGCAAAAAGAAAAAAATGAACAAGCAAAGCTTCGTTCATATAACAAGCAGATCGATCAATTATTTGTCGATGCAGAAGTGAATACAGAAGAAGCGTTTCGCGTTAAGGGTAATGCGCAAAAAAAAGCGAGGGAACTGTTGAGTCAAAAAGTAATTGTTGATTCACAACTGGACGGAGCTGAAGATGCCGGTATAAACCATTCCTCAGTTGAAGAGATTGAAGAAGAAAAGGCTGGGATTGAGAAAGAGGAAGGTGTCTTGATGAAAGAACAACAAAAGCTTTACCAAGATATCGCAACGCATCAGGAACAGCTTCGTACACTTACAGAAGATGGAACGTTAGAAGATCTTCTTTTAAAAAGTCAGCAAAAGGAAGACGAGCTTCATTCACTAGGGAGAAAGTGGGCAGTGTTTAAAGTCGCCTCAGAGCTTTTACAAAAAGCGAAAGCGAAGTATCAAGAAGAACGCCTACCAGCTGTGCTACACCATGCTGAGCGCTATTTTTCAGCGATAACGGATGGAAGGTACACTGCAATTCATGCTCCTAAAGACAAGAATGGTTTTCAAATTCGTCATAGAGATGGTACGGTCTATCTTCCTTCGCAATTAAGCAGAGGGACAGCGGAACAGCTCTATCTTTGTATACGGCTTGCCCTTGCTTCAGTCACTTCGATAAAATTACCCGTAATATTAGATGATATCTTCGTGAATTTCGATGAAAAGCGCACCGAAGTGGCGAAAGGTTTTATAAAAGAATTTTCAAAAGAACAGCAAGTGTTGATGCTAACTTGCCATCAAACGACTTTAGATAGCATCGATGATCATGTTATAAAGCTCGAGCGTGTTTTCCATTAGGAAGGTATTTTAAAATGAGGTGATTGGATTTGGAAGAAACCTATAAGATCAATCTAGTAGAAGATGAAGAAAACCTTGTCCAAATTTTGAAAACGTATATGGAAAAAGAGGGATTTGAAGTTAAGACATTTTTGAGTGGTGAAGATGCGATGGACAACATCCACGATTCGTGTCACCTTTGGATTCTCGATATCATGCTTCCTGGAATAGATGGGTATGAGTTACTTAAGAAGATTAAAGCGGAGAAGGATGTTCCGGTCATCTTTATTTCGGCTAGAGATGAAGATCTCGATCGAATTGTGGGGCTTGAACTTGGAAGCGATGACTACATCGCTAAACCCTTCATGCCACGAGAGTTGATTATCAGAGCAAAAAAGCTATTGAATCGAGTCTATCAGCAAGCATCCCAAAAGAAATACGAAGTATCCGAATATCAAGTAGATCCAATTACTCGCAAAGTTACAGATCGAGGAGAACCGATCGAACTAACGACGAAAGAAATGGATTTAATTTTATATTTAGTAGAGCACGTGAATCAAACGTTATCTAGAGAACAAATTCTAACTCATGTTTGGGGAGAAGATTATTTCGGTTCAGATCGAGCGGTGGATGATGTGATTAGACGTGTTCGGAAGAAAATGCCTCGCATGAATCTAGAGACTTCTTACGGGCTTGGTTACCGGTTGATCACATGAATTTGCTTCGCGTGAATTTAACGAAACGTATATGGCTGTCGTTTATGATACTCGTACTACTCGTGGGAGTCGTCATTGCGGTTATTTATCCTTTGTCGATCAAAGGAACACTTACTGAAGAAACGTATCAGATTATTGAATCTGAACAGCAGCGGTATACGTTCCCTGACCGGGATGCCCCTCTCCCTCCTGAGACAGATCAAGATTTCATCGAACGAAGGGATGCCTCTCGCTCTGTAGGACACACGCTCATTACTAGATTATATAGAGGGCCACTACAAGGAGACCCA
Organism: Anaerobacillus sp. ABR4_321; assembly: GCF_056158505.1. Classification (NCBI taxonomy): domain Bacteria; kingdom Bacillati; phylum Bacillota; class Bacilli; order Caryophanales; family Bacillaceae; genus Anaerobacillus; species Anaerobacillus sp. ABR4_321. The sequence goes on along the minus strand of NZ_JBSWTK010000001.1, from coordinate 177,073 downwards.
ATTCCTGATGCCGTAATCGTTGAAATGCGTAAAAACGCTCTTGAACAAGAGACGCCAAAAGCGAGATATGAACTTACGTACAATAACCAGGCGTCCCTTTTTTACGTGATCTCAAAAGTTCAGGTTAATAGTCAGGAAGCTTACTTCATCTCCTATATGTGGGATACGTATCGTAATCAGATGATCGAGCGTTTATGGTGGAGACTCATCATCATATTGGCGTTCGCTATGGTTCTAAGTTTACTCCCTGCGATGTGGATCGCGCGATACTTAAGAAGGCCACTAACTGTACTAGGAGAAAGATTTGATCAAATCGCAAACCGAAATTGGAAAGAGCCTTTCGTCTGGGAAGGCGATGAAGAGTTCCAAAAGCTATCGAATCAATTCGAATCGATGAGACAAAACTTGATGCGGTATGACAAAACTCAAAAGACGTTCATCCAACATGCGTCACATGAGTTAAAAACGCCGATTATGGTTATAAAAAGCTACGCACAGTCCATTAAGGACGGCGTGATGCCCGATTCGATGGAGAATACAATGGACGTTATATTGAACGAATCTGACCGGATGGAGCAGAGAGTGAAATCGATGCTCACCTATATAAAACTAGATTCGATCGATGAGCCTGAAGGCAGATATGAAACGTTTCGTTTTGGAGGGCTTGCAGAAGAAATTAGGGAACGTTTCATGTATCAACGAGACGATGTAGAGATTTCGATAACTGGTGAAGACGTCCTGTTAACGGCTGTTCAAGAGCAGATGCTGACGGCGCTTGATAACCTTGTTCAGAACGCCCTTCGATATGCAAAGAGTGACATACAAATCGAAGCGAGAGAAGATGAAAAAAAGACGGTTATTAGCGTCAGTAACAACGGTGAACCGATCTCGTTTAAATCGGGAGAAAAAGAAAGACTGTTTGAACCATTCCAAAAGGGTGACAAAGGACAGTTTGGCATCGGCCTAGCAATCGTGAAGAAGGTAGCAGAACGTCATCAGGGATATGCAAAAGTAGAAAATGAAGAGGACGGTGTAACCTTCTCTATCGTCATACCAAAAAAAGTGAACATCGTTTGAAACTAAATTGAATCGAACCGGTTGGTTGCTATGCTATACTAAGAAAATAGATGTTGACACGGAGGTGGAAAGATGAAGGAATCAAAGGGAATCGGGCACTATAAAGTAGGAGAACCGGTCGATCAGTATGTGCTGATCAAATCATCATTAAAAGGAGTAGCAAGTAATGGGAAGCCATTTCTTACGCTAATTCTCCAAGATAAAACGGGTGATATCGAAGCGAAATTATGGGACGCTTCTCCAGAAGATGAAGAGAGCTTTGATGCTCAACAAATCATTAAAGTCACTGGGGATGTGAACAGCTATAGAGGTAGAAACCAGCTTAGAATTAAAACCATTCGTCTAGCCACTGAAATGGATCAAGTAAAAGTTGGGGATTTTGTTGAATCGGCTCCACTCGAAGTAAATGATATTATGGAAAAAATCACTCAATATATATTTGAAATGCGTAACCCTCGCATTCAACGAATAACGCGTCATCTCGTAAAAAAACACCAAAATGATTTTCTAACTTTTCCTGCGGCGACAAAAAACCATCATGAATTTGTTTCAGGGTTATCGTACCATGTCGTTTCGATGTTAGACCTCGCTAAGTCACTTGCGACTCTCTATCCGTCCCTCGATACGGATCTATTGTATGGAGGCATCATCTTGCATGATCTTGGGAAAGTCGTTGAGCTATCAGGTTCTGTAGCAGCGAGCTATACGAAGGAAGGTAAGCTACTCGGACATATATCGATCATGGTGAACGAGATCGGACAAGCCGCAAAAGAACTAGAAATCGATGGAGAAGAAGTGACGCTTCTTCAACATATGATTCTTAGCCATCACGGAAAGGCAGAGTGGGGCAGTCCGAAGCCTCCTATGATTCGAGAAGCAGAAATGCTTCATATGATCGATAACATCGATGCAAAGATGAACATGCTCGACCGTGCGTTAGATAAAGTCGAGCCAGGCGAATTCACAGATCGTGTGTTTGCACTTGATAATCGTTCATTCTATAAACCGAATACTCCGGCAACAGTCCAAAAGGAAACAGCCAAATCATAATGTTGTAGATCGATAGAGAAACGCTACGGAGCGTTTCTCTATTTTACTGTGAGCAAGTCTAATCATTTGTATGGATGTATGGAGGAAAAGAAGATGAAATTAAGAGATTGGGATCGAAATTTAAAAATTCGTCTGTTTGGTGAAGGGATGATCAACGTTCTGTTCTGGATGTTCTTCCCCTTTATGGCGATCTATTTTTCTGATTCATTTGGGAAAGGGATGGCAGGACTACTTCTTGTGCTTTCTCAAGTATTTGGTGTCCTAGCAAATCTCGTAGGAGGCTATTGTGCAGATAAGTATGGTCGTAAACGAATGATGGTAATCGCCGCGTACGGACAAGGGATAACGTTCCTACTCTTTGCTTATGCAAATTCTCCTTGGCTCGATTCCCCTATGCTAACTTTCATCAGTTTCTCTATACTTGGCATTTTCGGCGCACTCTATTGGCCTGCTAGTCATGCGATGGTAGCTGACGTTGTGGATGAAAAGGATCGAAATACGGTGTTCGCCGTTTTCTATACTGCATTGAATATATCCGTTGTAGTGGGACCAATACTCGGCGGAATTTTCTTCTTCCAGTATCGATTCGGACTATTGCTCACGGCTGCGATCGTGAGCTTCGGGGTTGCTGTGGTGATTAGTACATTCATTCGAGAAACGGCTCCAGAGCAAATGGATAAAAAGCTCGTGAAAGATTCATCTACTAAGTGGTATGGGTTTATGAAAGAGCAGTTGCGAGACTATAAGGTCATCGTTCAGGACAAAGTGTTTCTACTCTTCATTCTGGCAGGAATTTTCGTTGCGCAGACATTTATGCAACTTGATCTCTTGATCGCGGTCTACCTTAGTGAGTCTGTACCAGAACAATCTGTACTCTTCAATATTCAAGCAGATGGGAAGCAAATCTTCGGGTGGCTCATCGCTGAAAACGGCTTACTAGTTGCGCTATTAACTGTCTATATGACTACAAGAATGAATCACTTCAAAGAGAAAACGGTGTTCATTGCTTCTTGCTTTATTTATACGTTTAGTATGCTTGTGTTTGGATTTACCACCCACGTATGGGTGCTTGTTTTTGCGATGTTCCTGTTTACGATGGCGGAGCTTATGGTTGTCGGCATTCAGGAAGGGTTTGTTTCAAGGTTAGCGCCAGAACATATGAGAGGGCAATACTTTGCAGCAGCTAGTCTCCGGTTTACGATCGGTAGAACGATTGCCCCACTAGCCATCCCATTAACTGCTCTAGTAGGGTTTACGTGGACATTCTCTATCATCGGTTTATTAGCTATTATCGCAGCACTATTGTATTACGTGATGTTTCGATTAAGAGAGGCAAAGGAAGAAGTGGTCCATCAAAGCGTTCTATGATGAAACAATGGTATATTCCTTTCTATTCCTTCATAAAGTGTAGTAATCTGAAGAGCTTGTACTTAGAAGTGAATGAAGGGGAGGGGCAAAAGGTGAGAAAAGGAATTCTTGTCATACTTGGTGTCTTATTTATTATTAGTATTTTACAGCTTACAGAGATCTTTTCTGCAGTTACAGCGTTTGCTTCAGGTTTACCTTGGTGGGTTTATTTCGTTTTAGCAGGGATCATCTACAGCGGGTATAAATCAATGACATTAACTGTCGAAGATCGAAAAGTCGACCAGATCCACATTGAAGAGGAAGGAAAGGTATATGTGAAGCGGATGGAGGATGAGAGGGAGAGAAGAAAAAAAGCTCGTGTAAGCGGACAATGAACAAATAAAGCCGAGAGGGAGCGTTCCCTCTCGGCTTTTATGCTATTCAGCACTTTCTTCATTTGCTTCTGGCTCTTGCTCCTTTTCTTTAAAAAGATCTTTAAACTGATCGTCTTTAACTTTGATATCAGATTCTTTAATCAGTTCGTCGATTACAGTTGGAACGTCTTTTGCGTTCTGCTGTAGATATTGCTCTTTAACTTCATCTTTAGACTCTTCAAAAGGTTTGACTGTTTTGCTTTTTAGCTTGATGATGTGATAGCCAAACTGTGATTGAACGATGTCACTGACTTCTCCTTCTTTAAGAGCGAATGCAGCCTCTTCGAATTCTGCAACCATGTCACCCTTCTTAAAGATGCCAAGATCACCGCCATTTTGGGCAGATCCATCTTTAGAATACTCTTTCGCAAGTTCTGCGAAGTCTCCACCGTCATTTAACTTTTCTTTCACTTCTTTTGCTGTTTCTTCATCGTCAACTAGAATATGACTTGCTTCTAGCTCTGTGAATAGATTTTGATTTTCTTCATAGAACGTTTTAAGCTTCTCATCAGATACATCTACGCCTTCAGTAGCTGCTTTTTGAGCAAGAAGTTGTTTACGTACATCAACTTTAAACTGATCTAAATCCTTATAGCCATTAGCTTGTAGTGCTTGCTCTAACTGCTCATCGGATTCGAAATTTTCCTTAATCTTATCAAGCTCAGCTTGAACTTCTTTATCTGAAACATCATATTTATCTTCAAGGATTTTTGTTTGAACAAGGTCGCTAAGTACAGTTTCACCAGCCTGATCTTTCATAGCCTGATAAAATTCTTCTTTCGTTATGTTACCGGCATTTGTTTCTACTACTACTTCTGAATCATCACCTGAATCATTGCTGCATGCTGATATAGCAAGCATTGTGATGAAAGCAGTGAGTATAATGAACGTTTTTTTCATCAAGCATACACTCCTAAGCGTTAGTTAAATTTAACATTTTTGTGTCACAATTAATACTATAGCACAAATTGTACGATGAAGTTAAATTGCGTGAGAAATATGAGAGAATTTACATATTACAATGAAAGCGAAATCATTCAGTATAATAAAAAAGATAGGGCATAAGCCCCATCAAATTTGCTTTATTATGTGAAGAGAATTTCAACATAGGATGAAATAAGCAGAATAGTGATCAAAACATTGATCGTTCGAAAGACGTTAGGCTGCTTTTCCTCTGGAATATTCTTCTTCGTGCACAATGCATTTGTCATTGAATTAAATGCAAGCAAGATCATTGTAGCGAACAGGATGAAAATCAACCCTATAATTGTCATTTGAAAACCTCCCAGAGTCCAATTCGATAATGCGAAGAAATGTATAACAGTATTTCCTTAAGCTGTCTATTCGTAGTATGATGAAAAAGATTCGTCCCACAAGGAGATGGTTAGAATGTTAAAGAACAAATGGCGGACCGCTTTTATTGCACTTGCTTCTGTAGTGTTGATCGTAATAGTGGTTTTAATTGGGTCCTATCACTATTATTTCCCTGAAAGCGAGTTTGCTAGAATCCCAGATCAGACTTCAGAAGAAGAGTCCTTTGAAACGACTTTTTCTATTCAGATGAAGAAAGACCAACTAAATGAAATCATCAATAACGAGCTAGAAAAGTATAGTGAAAAGCAAGAAAATCTTGGGTACAGTGTGAACCTAAATGAGCTTGCAACTTTTCAAGGCTATCTTACGATTTTTGATCGGAAAGTCGATTTCTTTCTTAAATTTGAACCTCAAGTCCAACCAAATGGCGATCTCTTATTAAAAGAAAAGGCTTTTCAAATTGGAATTCTTGAGCTGCCGAGTGACAAAGTACTTTCGTTTATAAAAAAACAGGCATCGTTACCGCCTGAAATTACGATTGATGCCGACGAAGGAACAATCTATATGGCTGTTAGCGATCTAGAGTTAAAGAATGGTATGAAATTAAGAGCTCAATCATTTGATCTACCGAATGATCAAATTATTTTTGATGCTTACTATCCAATTAACTAGATCTGTGCTCTATTGTTATTATGAAGGAAGTCTTATAAGAATTCAATACTGCCGGCTTTTTGCTAGATGTAAAAGAACAGAGCGCTTAACGAGAGCGCTCTGTTTAATTTCTAATATGAGAATCAAGATGCTCTCTTGATCAAAATGTGAAACCCTTCGCTTCGATCTTCTACAAAAGCATGTCTTGGAGCTTTTATTACTTGTGAAGCATAGAGAAAATCGCTAAAGCTAAAACCGAGATTGATAGCAGCGAGTATTGAGAAAAACGATACATATTGAGGCATCGCGATCGAACATGCAGTCGCACCAGCTGTGATAATAACGGCTGGGCTTAAAGAAGCGATCAAATAAAGATTACGAGAAATCGGATTACATGTTTCGCAATGCATCTTCGGAACGATTGCTAACCCCTTTTCTAATCGCATCGTCGCCTTCATCCCAGCAAATGTTAAAGGAAGCCAGTGTAGAAGCTTATGAATAGGGAAAAGAATTGCCAACGACCCTAGAAAAGGAAGAATCGGCACAATCGCGTGTTCTGTATTAGGATAGAACATACTGAACGTAAGGTAAAAAGCAATGAAGTAGAGTAGTGTTAATAGAGTAGAGAAAATCGTAAGTCGGTGTACTCCGAATTCGCGATTTAAATAGATTGATTTCCAGCAATTCATAAGGATCACCTGCTTCCGTCTAAGATGTTAATTATGTTGAATACTCGTATACTGTACAGCGATTTTCTGAAGAAATCAATACGTTTTTTAGAATTGAAATATGTCAAAAAATTTTAGACAAAATACTCGTTTTTTCGCATTGGTTTGAATTGGAAAAGACGTTTTCATTCCTACCCCAGTCCGTTAAAATATAAGTACAATTGATCGCAGAGTGAGGAGTTATTTTGGAATGGAATCTATTGAAGCACGACTAGACAAAATAGAGTATCATAATCGTTTACTTGCTAGGATGTACGAAGAGGAAGGAAAGTATCCTTTCTATACTCTTGTAATCGAGCATGGGCTTACGGAAGAAGAAGTGAAGGGCGTTTTTTCGCTTTGTGAAGAAATCCAACAAAAAATGCATGAGCAGATGGAAGAGGGCCTTCTTAGCCGAACTTCGTTGCTCACACATTTTGTCGGAATGTTAGATATGAAATTAAAACCGATCCCTACGATAAAAGCGATACAGACTCAAGAAGAGAAGTATGAAAACTTAATGACTGAACTTCTCTCAGCGTCTCCAAACTATCAATAAATCTTTTCTTCATTTACGAATTTCTCTTCTTCGGAGAATTCTTCTTCTAACTTCGTAAATGATTTCTGGAATATTTCCAAGAAGTCATCACCATAAAGGCCTTTTATTACGCTCATCATTTCATTGAATTCGGGAAACTTACCATACAGGTCTCTTAGTGGCATCGATGCTTTTAGAACACTATCTCTGTTTGGGGAGTAATGTTTCCAAGTTTGTTTCAGGAGTCTCTCTCCTTCATCTGTTAGCTGTACATATGTATTCCGTTTGTCATTCTCTTTTTTGGAGAAGGTAAGGAGGGAACGTGATTCAAGCTTTTTCGAGAAGTTAAAAGCTGTTGAGACATGCATGACACCGAACTTGGCGATATCGGAAATTGAAGAGCCATCAAGGTGATATGCGATCGATAAGATATGGTGCTCATTAATATTTAAATCAAAGGGTTTTAACCATTCCTGCCAATCTCGTTCAACCGATTTCCAAAGCGCCTTGCTTAATTGACCGATTCGGTGGCTGAAAATCATAGCTTCTTGGATAGATATACCCTGACTATCTTTCATATTTGCCTCCTTAACAATTCCCAACCTTATTGGGAAATCTATATTAGAATACTGTTCTCACGTTGTAAAAAAACCGGCTATTTTGGAGCCGGTTTGTTAACTTCACTTTTAACTGTTTCGATAGACTGCTGCATTTCTTCAATGTCTTCCTTCAGACGAGTAAGGTTCGGTTCAATATCTTCTTGGAATGAAGAGATCGAACGTTTTAAGTCTGAAGTAACTTCGATTATGATTTGTTTCCCTTCAGAAGAAAGCTGCTTGACTTGGGTTGTTAGTTCATTTAAATCTTCCTTCAATCTTGTAAAGCTTTCCTTTATCTCATCACTTTTATTCTTAGCGTCAGTAATCATTTCCTTCCCTGACTTCGGGGTCGTCAATAGAACTGAAGCGGCGGAAATCACTCCACCTAATAAAAATCCTGTCGCTAGCGCTTTTGTTTTTCCCATGATGCTTTCATCCTTTCCTGACAATCCTCTGCTTCTATGACTGTAGTTCTCCAAACACTCTTGAATTCCTTCTTTTTTTATCACTCTCATCACGGTCATCAAATGATTCAAGTGTACATATATCTTTTAGTAAGACACGAAGGGTAGATAGGAGGCATAAGTATGGCTGGGTTTATCTTTGCTCTTATTACAGTAGGATGTCTACTATTATTGGCAACTGTGAATCGCTTGTTGATGGTTCGAAAATATTCGTTTTATACGGAACAAATAATACAAAAGAAACGAAACGCATTTCTGTTTGGGACGTTCGCAATCTTTTTTCTCCTACTAGGTGTTTCGATGGCATTTTTAGTTTTATAGTAGGCCCTTCTTTATTTTTCCCATATAACGTGATTGACAAACCCAATGGGATAGGTTAGAAATACGCTCATTTGAGGTATCCTATAGATAGAAGGACGCAAAGGAGCGTGTGTATGATGAATAGAATGGTGAAAAGTGTATTTAAGAGGATGACAAAAAAAGCTGTTAGTGTTGTGAAGGACAAAGATCGTTTAAATGAAGTTTCCCTCGAATCTCTGAAGAAAGGTGCTCTTTATAAAGGAAGAAAGGGCATGAGCGATATGTGGGTCGATGTTAAAACTTTCTCAAGGTTGGTACAAGAAGTGAGGAAAGGGGAGTATAAAGATATTTCTCGAAAATCCGTGGTCATGATCGTAGGCGGGCTATTGTATTTCATAAGTCCAATCGACGCTGTCCCGGATTTGCTTGCAGGGGTAGGCCTTTTAGATGATGTTGCAGTCATCGGGTTTGTAGCTAGTCAACTGAGACAAGAACTAGAGAAGTTTCGTGAATGGGAAACGGGAGTGAAAATTTAATGAATAGATGGAGAGGGAGACGGATCGTCCCCTCTTTTCTTATGGTCTCGAATAGCGATTCCAAAAACGCAATATCCAGGAGAATGGGAAGGGGAGGCGGTATCCGGCTTTTTCTAATTGTTTTAAAAGATTGATGAACGCGCCACCTATGCGTCTATTCTGTTTTAATTTTTCTTCATCCCCTCTAACAGTAATGCGATATCCGTTAGAGAGGCCTTCTATTTTTACTTCTGAATCCCCAACTTTTTCAGTCGTTTCTTTCATAACGTCGCTCATTTAGGACCCTCCTTTTTTAACCAGACACGTTTCTCTAATGTACTCGTTATGATGATCAGAAATAAACTCATCCCACCGGTGATTGAGCTTGCAAGCTGTAGATTATCAAGTTCAAGTGAAAAACTTACAAATAGGGCGATCAAAGAAATGAGCAACGCGATAAAGCTATAATGCTTGTTCCAAAGCATACTTTTAGATTGAAATTCTCTTCGTTTAACTGATTCTTCCCATGTCCGGTGCTGATTTAACTCTTCAGAAAGTCGATCGAGAGGATTCTCTATCGAGGTTAGTTTTCCGTATAGCTTTCGAATCATTCTCGAAGGGTCGTATCGTTCATCAGAAGCTTCTTCTCGGTTGATCCACTCTTGAACGATAGGCTTTCCTTCTTCGATAAGATCGATCTTAGGGTCGAGTGTATAAAGGATGCCAACGATCGTTGAGATGGCGCGACCAAGGAAAGCAAATTCACTAGGAAGTTGGATGGGCTGCTTGTTCACAAGAGTCTGGACTTCTCGTAAGACTTGTTCTGCAGTATCCTCATTGATCATCGTTAAATCTTGTTCAATAAATAAGGTCACGAGGGTTTTGATCGCTTTCTCAATTTGTTTCTTGTCAGAGTCAGGAAGGAGAAAGCGTAGCTCATCAAGCGCTTCGGTTACGTCGTCATATTGACTCAGAACTACGCCGGTAATCAATTTTCGAATGCTAAGGGCATCGTGTGATTCAATAAATCCAACCATACCAAAATCGATAAATACGATAGTGCCGTCCTGCTGAATAAGGATATTACCGGAGTGGGGATCAGCATGAAACTGACCTTCTTGTAATAACTGCTCGAGAAATCCCTTTAGAAGTTTTCTAGCTAACTCCCTTCGATGGATGCCTTGCTCTTCTATATAAGAGATGTTCGTGACCCGAGCGCCTTCCATCCATTCCATCACGAGGACTTTTTTTGTTGACCATTCTGAGATGTAGTGAGGGATGCGATAATCTAGACTTTCTTTATATCGCTCCTGAAAATTAAGACCATTCTTTAATTCCTTGTTAAAGTCGAGCTCATCTTCGATCACGTTTCGAATCTCATCATACAGCTTAGGAAGATCGAGCTGATTACTGTATGACGTAAAGGTATCGATCATCCAGAAGACGATTCGAAGTGCTTTGAAGTCCGCTCTAATAATCTTACGTATATTGGGTCTTCTGATTTTGATAGCGACTTCTTCACCGCTTATTAAGTTTGCACGATACACTTGTCCGATAGAAGCTGAAGCGACTGGCCGTTCAGATATGTCCTTTATGACATCTTCGTAAGTAGAAGACCATTCTTCTTCTAAAATACGCTTTGCTTTGTTCCATGAAAAAGAAGGTACGCGATCCACAAGGTCTTCAATTTCCTCAAGAAAAACTTTCGGTAAAATATCAGCCCTCGTAGAAAGGAACTGACCGAGCTTTACGAGCAACCCCTCGAGTCGAATTGCTTTTTTCTTATATTCTTTTGCCTGCTTTTTTAAGAGTTTTTGCCAGCGTTCCTGATTCCAGGAATGTTTGCTTCTTCTACGAAACGTCTCGAGTTGAATGAAGAATTTAACGGACATAAAGACGATGACAACGATGCGATATAGAGAGTTAAACTTCAATTTTTTCACCTGATTCTTTAAACGTATAATGGTTAACATAGCCTATTTACCCAAATTAGAAACAATTTAATAGTAAATTGGTGCACATAGAAGGGAGGAGTGTGTTACAAAGGCAAAAAAAATAGGCTGTCGAGAAAGCTCTCGACAGCCTGCCGTTCGATCTATTTAAAAGGCAAATGTTGTACGTTTTAAAATGGATTGTACGACTGGGTATATGAATACCATAGCGATCGTATTCACGACAGCCGTTGGGATGACAACTGTTAGGAATAGTCCTGTAAAAGCTGCGCCCCCAGGAAGTCCAGCGAAGACAAGTGCTGCACCTAAGAAGATCGCTCCACTAATCATCGTTCCGATTGCAGTTAATGCACCAGCTGTAACGAGTGAGTTGAATCGTCGGACAAGCAAGTAGAGTCCGAAGAATACAAAAGCTGTGATCGGTTTATCAATTACGTTGGCTAGTTGTCCACCAGGGAATGTCGTTGTTGCTGCTGAAATTACGCCAGTGGCCAAACCGAGCACTAGAACGCTTCTACGGTCTGGGAATAACAGGATTCCAAGGAACATCATTGTGAGCAGCATATCGTTCTTCATTCCAGAAATAAGTCCTGGAATTACTGCGTGTAGAATCGTCCCAATTCCAAGTAGTAAAGCCATCAATACCAAATTTTTTGTTTTCATAAAGAAACTCTCCTCTTCTCATCTCATTTCCGTCTCTTAGACGGTGGCTCTCTCCAGAAGTGCACTCGTTGCCTCCTGCGAAAGAACTAGTTTAATAGTAACAAACGATTTGTCTCTTGAAAAGTATTAAATATTATGCTTTTGATGGAACGTGTTCATGAAGTCGCATAGTGCTTTGACAGATTCGAGTGGAACTGCATTGTAGATGGAAGCGCGACACCCTCCGATCGAACGGTGCCCCTTCAGTCCTACAAAACCTTCGTCTTCTGCTTCTTTAAGGAATAATTCTTCTAGTTCTTTCTCACGTAATGTAAAGGTGACGTTCATGCTAGAGCGGCTTTGTTTATCTGCGATGCCATTATAAAATCCGTTGCTCTCATCGATCGTTTTATAGAGAAGACTTGCTTTTTCTTTATTCCATTTTTCGATCGCTTCAATGCCTCCATATTTCTTTGTCCATTTTAAAACGAGTGATAGCATGTAAATGGAAAATGATGGAGGTGTGTTGTAGAGTGAACTCTTTTCAACATGAGTTCTGTAATCTAGCATTGTAGGCAAGTTCTTAGGTGCGTTTTTTAGTAGATCCTTCTTCAAAATAACTACCGTAACACCAGCAGGTCCAAGGTTCTTTTGTGCGCCAGCATAGATCAATCCAAATTGTTCGATCGGAATAGCACGGCTCAAGATGTCACTAGACATATCTGCAATAAATGTCTTGTTTGGTTCGTTAGGGAATTCTTTCCACTGAGTACCATGTATCGTATTGTTGGATGTTAGGTGTACGTATGCATCATTATCGCTGTAGGTTAATTCGTCAGGAGTGGGGATACGGCTGAAATTTGTTTGTTCTCCATTTGCTCCTATGAACGTATCACCTACTTTTTGTGCTTCTTTCAAGGCTTTTTGTGACCAGCTTCCTGTAAGAAAATAATTTCCCTGTTGTCCTTCTTGTAGAAAGTTCATAGGGACCATTGAGAACTGCAAGCTAGCTCCACCTTGTAGGAAGAGAACTTCATAATCGTCTGGAATATTGAGAAGCTCACGCAATAGGTTAACTGCTCCTTCATGTATCGCTTTGTATTCCTTGCTACGATGACTGAATTCCATGACTGACATACCAAATTGTTGATAGCTGATCAGTTCAGATTGCGCTTGGTCTAGTACTTCAAGAGGTAATGCAGAAGGACCGGCATTAAAATTAAAACGTCTATTCAACAGAAGACACTCCTTTAATGTAGTAATGCGATAACCTATTTTGTTTGTAATTATCCTATCATTATCGAAACCTTATCGCTATATTTTTTCTGAATCTTATAAAAGATTTCGCTTTAACTTTTTGATAACTTGCATTGTTTTGCTATCCTAATAGGAACGAATGAAAAAGGAGTGAACCATAACATGTACCGAGAAAATAAACCAATTCATATCGGACCATACGACCATCCAGATATTTATCCAGGACCCAGACCATCTTCTTCGTTCGTTTATCATAACGGAAAAGCTCATAGAATTGATGAACAGCAAAATGTCCCAATCGAAGAACAAGTTGTTCAATACTCTATGGGGGAAGAAGTAACGGGAACACTATCTTTTTCCTCACCAACAAAGTTGACAGTTAATGAATTGCTGAAGAGTGAAGGGCTTACTTCCATTGAAGATCGGATTCCTTTACTGGCATATGGTTCTAACGTTTGTTTGGCGCAATTAAAATATAAATTCAGCCTTAATCCAGATTTAAACGACTTTATCTTGTTTTTCCGTGCAAACATCGTAGATACCGATGTCGTTGCAGGATCGTTTCTAGCACCATATGGAGCACTTCCGGCAGTAATCGCCCCGGTTACAGGTGCTAAAACAGAGGTTTGGGTTACCTTTGTTGAGCGTGAACAACTCGAGCTATTGAACCGTACAGAAGGCAGCTATGTTCTTAGGGAGCACCAAGGCGAAAAGCTTATGCTAACGACAGGTGAGCGATTTGAACGGGTATATGCTTACTATTATCCTCATGCATTGTTAAGAGAGGGTTCAATGGTACGGTTTATGGATATCCCGGGGCAATCGCCTTTGCCATCCATGTGGCAGGCTGACTTGTTGAATGATCTGAAAGGACTGATGGGATATGAGGGGCATAGGGAGGAGTTCATACATGAACTTCGTTGGAACTCGATCCTTCAGTCAAAAGTATCTACACTCCTGGCTGGCATGGAGGAGAAGTTCGACCATTCAGATTGGGTAGAGCCAACAGGGTTTCACACGTTGAAGGAAATGAAAAGGTCATGTAAATAAAAAAGGAGGCGTTTGCCTCCTTTTTTGTATTACTTAAATTGTGAGCGAATTCCTTCTGCAAGCTTCTGTAGCTTTTCGGCATCGTATTCACTTTCGTGTGTTTTCCAGACAGCGCCGAATCCATCGCCTTTCCCATAGCGTGGAATAAGGTGAAGGTGATAGTGAAACACAGATTGTCCAGCAATCGCTTCATTGTTATTTAATATATTCATACCTTCAGGTGCAAAATTTGCTTTTAATGCATTTGCAATTTCAGGAACAGCTTCAAAGAGCTTTGATGCTGTATCAGAATCTAACTCATAAATGTTTTGCTTATGTTTCTTTGGAATGACTAGTGTGTGCCCCTCCGTTACCTGGGTGAGGTCTAGAAAAGCTAAAACATCTTCTGATTCATAAACTTTAGCTGATGGAATATCGCCATTAATGATTTTACAAAAAATACAGTCAGGAGAATGACTCATTACGATCTTCCTTTCATCATTTTTGTTTATCGTACCATATTTTTCATGTTTATTGAAAAATCAAATAAGGCTCTGCCGGGGGTGCAGAGCCATGAGCGTAACTAGTTTCAGGGAAGACGTCACACTCCGTACTAGGTTGCTCGGAAATAGAACAAACTATTCAACTGTTTTGCGAATATTCTTATGAAAATCTGGATTCCTTCGTTTAATCAAGATATGATGTGTACAGATTTATAAAATGGAGGAGAGACAAATGAAGTTTCGTTTTCTAGCAATAGTAGGGATTCTTATCGTTTCCGTTATGACGGGGTGCAATAATAATGAAAGTCATCACCAAGAACATTTAAGTAATGGAGATATACGGGAAACAACAGCATCTAACGAACTCCCTACATTCCTTGAAGATAAACACGATACAGTACAGGCAATCTATTCAAAAGTAGAGTCGGAGGAAGATTTATTACAACACATACCATGTTATTGCGGTTGTGGAGACACGGCAGGTCACATGAATAATTACGACTGCTTTGTACATGACAAAACAGCTGAACGTACTACTTGGGATGACCATGGTACGAAGTGCGGCGTTTGTCTTGACATCGCTGTGAAAGCCATTGAAATGAAAGAAAATGGAAAGTCGGTAAAAGACATTCGAGCGTTCATCGATGAGACGTATAAGGTTGGTTATGGCAAACCAACTCCGACGCCGCTACCAGAAGCGTAGTCGTTTCACCGAGGTAATCAAAGTTTGTTAAAATGGAGTCAAATACAGAAATGAGAGGGTCATTATGTCGAATTCGATCTTAGAAGTGAACAATTTAACTGGTGGATACCAGGCAAATAAACCTGTTTTGCATGATCTTTCTTTAAATGTGAATGCGAATGAGATCGTAGGATTGATCGGTTTGAACGGAGCAGGAAAAAGTACCACTATTAAGCATGTTCTTGGTCTGCTTGATCCTATGAAAGGAAACATCCGTGTTGCAGGTAGTACGTTCAGTGAAAACAAAGATAAGTACCGAAAACAATTTTCCTACATACCTGAAACACCTTTATTGTACGATGAATTGACGCTTTGGGAGCATTTACAATTGACTGCTCTTGCGTACGACTTGGAAGAGGGTTGGGAACAAAGGGCAGATGGTCTTTTGAAAGAGTTTCGAATGACGAATATGAAAAGCTGGTTTCCGGGTCACTTTTCAAAAGGGATGAGGCAGAAGGTTATGATCATGTGTGCTTTCCTTGTTCAACCTTCTCTCTATATTGTCGATGAACCGTTTGTCGGACTCGATCCGATCGGCATCCAGTCTTTCTTGGATATGATGGTCCAAGTGAAAGAGAAGGGTGCTGGCGTATTGATGTCTACTCATATTCTTTCTACAGCTGAACGATACTGTGATCGCTTCATCATCCTACATGATGGTGTCATTGTTATGTCAGGAACAATGGCGGAGCTTCAGAAACAAATCGGGCGTAAGGACGCTACATTGGATGACATCTATATCGAAGCGACCAGGAGCGAGAAATGATGCAGTTCGAGACCTTATGGAAGGAAAGAGCGGGTGCCTTTTGGAAGATTGCGCTTCGTTACTTCCGGTTAATCGGTAATAGCAGCTTTCTATTTACGCTCGTCCTGACCCTTATCTTTGGCGCATATTATTATAGTGAATTACTCAAGGTACTGCCCGAAGCGTTTCCAGGCATTGCTGTTATCACGATCATCGCTTCTTTTGTAATCGTAAGGTCCCCTCTAAGGTTCTTTCTATCAGAAGCTGATCTTGTATTCTTATTACCTGCAGAAAGAAATCTAAAAGACTATTTTAACCGATCACTACTCTATAGCTTTATGCTTCAGGCGTTCATCACGATTGTTGCGATGGTAATCCTTGCCCCGTTGTATCAGCATGAAATGGCAGCGGGGACCGCATATTACGTTTTCGTGATCGCAATCATGTTATTACTGAAAGCACTAAACATCTTCATGAAATGGATGGAATTACATTTACCTGCACATCGATCTGTTGCTGGATTCGTAGGGTTACGCACAGTGGCTACGTTACTGTTTACGTACTTCGTTCTCGTTCAAGCATCTTTGATCGTTGTTGCTCTGACTGCTATAGCGCTCGTTAGTCTCTTATGGTTTGTGTTTTATCCCCTTAATCGAAAGTATTCGGTTAAATGGGAGAAGCTTCTTGCTTTAGATGAGAAGCAAAGTATGAAATTTTATCGAACAGCAAATCTATTTACAGACGTTCCAAAACTAAAACAGTCTGTTAAAGGAAGAAGAATAATCAGTTCGATCGCTGAAAAACTCCTTCCAAATGATACGGTTTACGAAAAACTTTATCAAAAAGCGTTTGTACGAAGCAATGAATACCTTGGAATCTATCTGCGCCTAGCGATCATCGGTCTGTTGGTCGCGGTCTTCGTTCCAGGGACGATAGGTAAGGTAATTGGGGCGGGGCTATTTATCTATTTGACGGCTACACAGCTGCGCACATTATATCCTCACTATTCAGCACACGTGATGATAAAGCTTTATCCCCTTCCGGAGGACCAAAAAGATCGTGCATTCAACAAAATGTTAAGACGCTTACTAGGAATTCAAGCTGCCTTGTTTGCGTTGGTCACACTTATTTTAGAACGAGACGTAATCACGTTTCTTGTAATATGTTTGGTTGGAATTCTAACCGTCCTATTCGCTACTACGAAGAAACAAAAAGCACCACCAATCTGATCCGTAAAGGAAGATTGCAATGAACAGCTATGAAGAAGAATTGAGAGATGAACTCTTTATTTGGGAAAAAAAGATGACGCGTAAAGCTCCGTTATACTCTAGAGCTACTAAAAAACTTCAAAACAAAGTGAACGATGCGATACCTGAGCGTGTCCACACTGTTGTCACGAATAGTATTCGAACGATGGTGGAAGGCGTGCTTGCTGGCAATACGTACGCAGTGAAAGAGCCATTACAGAATCTCTCACTAAAAGAGAGGGACAGATTGGCGAAGGAAGCAACGGCCACTTTCAAACGAGTTGCCGCTGTTGAAGGAGCAGGAACTGGAGCAGGAGGCATACTGTTAGGGCTAGCAGATTTTCCATTACTATTGTCTATCAAGATGAAGTTTTTGTTTGACCTTGCTAGTATCTATGGGTACGATGCAAGGCGATTTGAGGAGAGAGTTTTCATCCTTACCATCTTTCAACTTGCTTTTTCTTCAGATAAAACCCGTAAAGAAATTTTCAAACGCCTAAAGAATTGGGAAGAGACGAGCCACCTTTATAAAGAGAAAGATTTCTTTAATGAGGAACACAACTGGAAGTCGTTTCAGCTTGAATACAGGGATTATATTGATCTACCGAAGCTACTTCAAATGATTCCAGGTTTTGGTGCGATCGTTGGAGCGTTCGTTAATTACCACTTTATCGATTGGCTAGGTGAAACTGCTATGAATGCCTATCGCTACAGAATGCTCGCTTCCTCATAAATTGCAAAAGAGCCGGCCAAAATGGCCGGCTCTTTTCACATTATTCAAAGCGAGCGTCGCTTAGGATGCGATCCATCTCTTCCATGTGATGCGTTTCGTCAGAGATCATATCGTCCAGCTTTACAACAAGCTCCGTGTACCCTAGCTCTTCAGCTTGGACTTTTCGCTTTTCATAGCGGTCGATCGTATCTTTTTCAGCTCTTCTTGCTTCTAAGAGCATTTCCTTAACATCACTTAGTTGTTTAACTTCCGCTGGTTTCGTTGTTGGTGTACCACCGAGCACCTTGATTTTTTCTGCAAGATACAGTGCGTGGCCCTGCTCATCAGCTATTTCACCTTCAAAGAAAGGTTTCAACGTTTGACGGTACAAGCCGGATACAACTGCCGCATTGTACGTATACATGATACTCGCAGCATATTCGTTCGCCAGGTCTTCATTTAACCCTTCGATTAGCTCCTGTTTCTTGTCTTCCATTCAAAACACCCTTTCTATACAAAATTCGTTCCACCTTATTTTTACCCATTCATGAATTTAATAAAACATGGAAAGAATAATTGGTGCTACATACTCTCATGTTTGCATCGGTGTTGAAGGGGTAATAGTCCAACTAGATGGTTAAACAGAAGGAGGACTTACCTTGAGTAAAATAGCGGTACTTATGACAAACATGTTTGAAGATGTGGAGTATACAAAACCAGCGGAGCAATTCAGCAATGCTGGTCATGAATTGACTGTCATCAGTCATAAAGCAGGTGAATCGTTAACTGGGAAGCAACAAGACGCTACGGTCACATCAGACAAAGGAATCGACGATGTAAATGCAGAGGATTTTGATGTGTTATTCATTCCAGGAGGATTCTCTCCAGATGAATTACGAGCCGACGATCGCTTTGTAAACTTTACGAAGAAAATGATGTATTTGAATAAGAAGACACTTGTGATTTGCCATGGTCCACAACTGCTAATTACTGCAG
The DNA here is from genome assembly GCF_056158505.1 of Anaerobacillus sp. ABR4_321. Taxonomy (NCBI): domain Bacteria; kingdom Bacillati; phylum Bacillota; class Bacilli; order Caryophanales; family Bacillaceae; genus Anaerobacillus; species Anaerobacillus sp. ABR4_321. The sequence goes on along the minus strand of NZ_JBSWTK010000001.1, from coordinate 158,252 downwards.
AAGCGCTACATGGTCGCAACATTACAGGGTTCAAGTCGATCCAAACAGATCTAAAGTATGCTGGAGCGAATGTTTTCGATGAAGAAGTTGTCGTATGTGGTGGAACATTAGTCAGCAGTAGAAACCCAGATGATATCCCTGCATTTATAGAAGAGTCACTGTCTGTAATGGACAGCTAAGGAGTGTATAGGTATGAGTGAGAAAAATCACCTTGTAAACAAAAACAGTGAATTAGATCTAAAAAAAGTGGACGACACGATGGATCGTATTAGTGAGGATCGAATCGATGATATTTTAAGTAATTTTGAACATTTCAAAGGGTACCTTGCTGATAAAGTAGAAGTGGGTGAAAAGCTTGGGCTGAGTGAAGAAAGGTTAGCTCAAGCTGCAGAGAAAGTGGCTGATTACTTAGCTCACAAAGAAGAGCCTAAGAACAGAGAAGAAAAGCTTCTTCAAGAACTATGGCTCGTAGGTGAAAAAGAGCACCGTCATGCTTTAGCTCATCTTCTTGTAAGAATGGTATTAAACGAAGATAACAAAAGCCGCTGAGTTTTCAGCGGCTTTTCTTTATGCGAAGATTCGACAGGTGCCTGTCACCTAAAACCTATACTTCTCCTGCGAGGACGGTCAAGTGTTCCGGAAGTAGTTCTAATGTGGAAGGGGTCGTGTAGTTTCGCTCTCCGTCACAATCAATTTTCTGTTCTGGATCTGCGGAAATACGCAATTCTCTCGTTTGGTAATGGATGATATCTTCATGCAAAGCAGGTTCCTTTGTGAACTTAGATTGAAAGAATGACCAAAATGTAGGAAGGGACGATTCTTTAATGATCAACACGTCGAATTTACCATCCGTAAGATTGTTCTCAGGGAAGAAAGCCTGTATGCCTCCTGTAAATGGTCCGTTTCCTACAAGCATCATCACTGCTTCGCCCTCAAATTGGTGCTCTTCTGCCTCCACTTTAAGATGGAATGGAGAAGGGTTGTTGATCGTCTGAGCAGAGCTGATATAATACGACAGCCTTCCGAACAGTTCTTTTGTATTCGGATCGATATTTTCAGAAGCCTGTGTGATCATCCCGATGCCCCAAAAGTTTAGGAAGTACTCTTTATCTGAACGTCCGACGTCGATGGTTTTCGTGATGTTCTGGATGATTTGTTCAACAGCAAGAATCGGATTCTGATTGATTCCTATCGCTCTTGAGAAATCATTACACGTTCCACCGGGGATGATTCCAAAGGTTGGGCGGTTCTGCTTGCTGCAGAGTGCATTTGCTAATTCATAGATCGTTCCATCTCCACCGGCTCCGATAATGATATCCACTTCTTCATTAATCTCGTCGACAATCTCAGCTCCATGTCCTGGATATTCGGTTTCATAAAACGTAAATTGCTGATAGTGTTCATCGAGCCTCGTTTTAATCGTATCGATTTGCTTTATCATTTTTTGATTACCAGCATTAGGATTTAGAATCAGGGCTGCATGCGCCAAAGTGGAAGCTCTCCTTTCATATGGTTTTTGGATTAGTATTCCCTAAATAACTTAAGCTTCTTCTCGAGGAAAATGCTCTTCATTGATTTCTTGTTTATAAGCATAAGTGAACGTAAGTGCTACTAATACTCCTCCGCCTATAAGGTTACCTATACTAGCAGGGACTAGGTTGAAGAATAGAAACTCCACCCACGTATATTCTGCCTTATTAAAAATAGCCGTACTGAAATAACCCATGTTGGCTACACTATGTTGGAAATTCCCTGCGACGAATATGATGACTGGGAGCGCCGTAGCGAGTACTTTTCCTGTTAAGTCTCTGGCTGCAGTTGCAAGGAATGCTGCCATCCCGATCAGCCAGTTTGCGATGACCCCAGATAGCAGAATCTGAAACCATCCCTTCGTTCCTTCAGATAAGAACTTCATCTTATGTTCGATATAGACGTTTAACTCTGTATAGAATTCAGGTGATAGTGAACCTGATAGTACCACTAAACCTCCAACTAAAAGTGCTCCAATTAAATTACCAATATAGCAAACTACCCAAAACTTCATGAGCTGTTTTGGAATCCAGAACTTTCTTTGCAGTATATAGCTTGGTAACAAGACGTTTACTTCTGTGAACAAAATCGCTCCTGAGATGAACACGATAGCATAGCCTGTTACAAAACCTGCTCCTGCAAGAAGATTATGTATGCCTTTCGTTTCCACCCCTAAAGCGATGAGGACAGATAGGATCGAACCAAAGGTAACGAAAGCTCCTGCTAATATCGATAAGATAAACTGCCTGTTGAGTGGTCTTGCACTATGAGACTCGCCCTTAACGATAAAGGTTTCAACGATTTGAGCAGGAAAATAAAATTGTCTTTCAGGATATGCTGCTTTTCCTTCCTGCCGTTTCGATTTATCTTCATTTGCCATAACAAGTCTCCTAACGTAATCGATTACTGCAAACGTAAATGCAGTTCATTGAAAAAAACTTTTTTTGGCTAGTATTCACTAAGACCGCTTGTGGGGTCATGAAGAATAGTAAGGGTAGGGAAAAAAGCGAGATGGTATCCACCTCGCCCTTTATTTAAAATTTCCAGTATCCTGTTTTCCCGTAATGAGTATAGAGATCTTCTTCAAATCGTCGGGTAAGGCGCTCGTTCAATAGATACTCTGGGGCATTTTCTATTTTGTCTTTCGTTACATTTACGACTACACTACGGTCATTCCAATGGATTTCTTCAATCCATTCGGTAGATAACAATACTTTCTTTCCACCTAAAAAGTTTTTCGTATCTACAACAAAATATCTAAGCTTCCATGTTTCATCGTCAAAGATAAAATCATCAACATGGCCGATTTCGCCATCGATTGCTTGTATATGATAATTCGAAACTTCTTTCGTACTGCGAAGATGGTTATCTTCATCGCTAGTATCCTCATGAGAGACTTCAAGTTCTTGAACGTCCATGTGAGGGTTAGGGTGCATCCCGCTCCCCCATGCGCCTGTGCCTACCCAATAGTAAGGCCAGCCGTAATGCTTGTTCATAGACATTTCATGCTTTCTAGATATCGGTTGATCCGTATCGATCGAGGGGCTGTTTTTTAGCTCCTCCGTCGAAAGTGAAACGGAAACTGTTTCTTCATCATGAGTAAGCTTTTCGATTGAGTATGGTGATATTAACACCTTTTTTCCAGGTAGCCAATTATGCGTGTCGACAACTAGGTACCTTACTGTCCAATGCTCGTCATCAAAATAGAGTTCTTTCAGCGCACCTTTTTCTCCGTCGCTTGTATCGATATTGTATTTATAAACTTCATTTTCACTTACAAGCATGTGCTAACACTCCTGTATAATTATTTCTGCTGTAATGAAAATACCCTTGAGTCGTTCTAGTTAAACGCTTGGGGAATCGACATGGTACGTTTTAACATAGGGTTTGCCTCTGAAGACTGTTTTCGGTAATCCTTTATCTGTATTACGGTGTTTATGAGCGGTGTTGTAAGCTTCGGAGGATTGCCAGTTTTTGAAGTCGTCCTCACTACGCCAGAAGGTGGCGACGATGTAGGGGTCATTAGGATCAACGGGCCGTAAAATTCTGATGCCTTCACAGCCCGGTTCGTTTTCAACCTTTCCTGCCCTGTTTTTGAATCGATCTTCAAAGGTTGGGCGTTCGCTTTCTTCCACTGGTATATGGTTTAAGACGACAAATCTAGGTTCAGTAACATTCCCTTTTTGGTCGAGTATGTCATACTCTTTCCCACTTTTAAAAACGGGTTGTGATGCGGTTTGGTGATAGAGTGCTGCACCGTCATCATCAACTAATAAAAACATCTCTTCGTTATACTCTTCTTTTATTTTTAATAAGTAATCGTATGTACCGTATGTAACATAAACCTTCATGCTATACACCCTTTCTACAATAAGATAGGAAACGCCTGATACTTTACCCATTTTTGGCGAAAACTAAACAGAACTGTCAAATTATGATGTACAAAAAACATAGTCGGTGATGTAAGCTTAATTTTATTCGACTTGTAAGGAGGGTGCCGTACATAATGAAAAAGCTAGGGATAGGCTTAATTGCGACGATTGCTGTTTTTCTAGTAGGATTGCTAGGGTATCTAGGCATTCTACTTGCAGGTAATTATGCGATCGATGAGAAAAAGCTTGTGATGAATTCAGCGACTAAGCTTGTAACACCTAAAGACGAGCTTATTACAAAGCTATATATTGAAAATAGAGATCCTGTATCGATCGAAGATATACCAGAGCACGTACAAGAAGCTTTTATTGCGACGGAAGATAGTCGCTTTTATGATCATCATGGACTTGATATAAAAGCGATCGGTCGTGCGTTATATCGAGATATCTTGGCAGGTGAGAAAGTTGAAGGCGGTAGTACGATCACGCAACAGCTTGCAAAAAACGTCTTCTTAACAAACGATAAGTCTTGGTTAAGGAAAACAAAAGAAGCCGTGATTGCGATCAATCTTGAACGCAACTACAGCAAAGAGAAAATCTTAGAGATGTATTTGAATCAGATTTATTTTGGACACGGTGCATATGGAATACAGTCCGCTTCTAAACTCTATTTCAATAAGAAGACGACTGAACTCAGCATAGAGGAAGGCGCGCTATTGGCAGGGCTTCCTAAGGCGCCTTCTAACTATTCCCCGATCGAACGTCCGGAGAAGAGTAAAGAAAGAAGAGACCTGATTTTATCCCTTATGGAGAAGCAAGACTATTTAACCGCTGAAAAAGCTGTTCGCTTACAAGGGAAAACGGTGGCGTTAGACATCGCAGAGGTCACGAAAGATCCCTCGTTTTTAACTTACGTAGATATGACACTAGATGAGGCGAAAACGAAATATAACCTTTCGAATGAAGAAGTATTAAGGGGCGGATATAAAATCGTCGTCCCAATGGACGTCACGCTACAGAAATCCGCATATTCAGAGTTTCAGAATAAAGCGCTATTCCCAGGAAGCGATCCTAACACGCCTCCAGAAGGTGCTTTAACGATGATGGATGTTAAAAGCGGTGGTGTACTTGCTGTTCAAGGGGGCAGGAACTACGTTCAAAAAGGGTTGAACCATGTGAATGCACGAAGACAGCCAGGCTCATCGTTTAAACCGATCGCTGTCTATGGGCCGGCTCTCGATAAAAAAGAGTACGAGCCCTACACGCTTTTACAAGATAAGAAAGAAGAGTATAACGGCTATTCACCATCTAATTACAACGGCCAATACTCAGGTGAGATGCCACTGTATGACGCAGTTAGAGTTTCTGCGAATGCGCCAGCGGTCTGGCTTTTAAACGAGATCGGGATTTCTTATGCTAAATCTTATTTAGAAAAAAGCGGCATTTCGATTGAAGATCAAGATTTGAAGATTGCCCTTGGCGGCATCGACAAGGGAGTCACTCCATTTGAAATGATGGAAGCATATCGACCTTTTGCTTATGAAGGGGAAAGAATAGAACCCTATTTTATTGAGAAGCTCTACGATCACGATGGTGAACTTGTAGGTGAAGCAAAGCCTGAGAAAGAATCCGTTTATAAAAAACAAACGGCTTGGTACATGACGCGTATTCTTGAAGGAGTTGTGAAGAACGGTACTGCCCAAAGTGGTAAGGTGAACACAGCTCTAGCAGGAAAAACGGGAACAACTTCATTTGAAGGAGTAAAAGGCGGCGTTAGAGATGCTTGGTTTGTTGGTTACACACCAGAGATTGTAGGCTCCGTCTGGATGGGGTATGACAGAACAACAAAGGACCAATACCTCAAAGGCGGCAGCGAATATCCTGTACAGCTGTTCAAAAAAGTTGTGAACGCAAGTGAAGCTAAAACGAAGGCCTTTAAAAAACCTGAAGATGTAAAAGATATGGAGAAGCCTGTCAACCTTCCTGAAATCGATGACTTAAAAGCTGATATCGATTTCTTATATGGTCTACCAGCAGTAACATTAAAATGGACGGCTTCTTCAGATGATCGAGTGGAGTATGCCATCTATGAAGTAAAAGACGGTAACAGAAAGAAGATTGATTCAGTGACAGGAAAAGGCGAATACACGAAACATTCCGTTTCTTTCTTCGGCTCTGTATCATATCAAGTCGTACCTGTTAATCCACTTACAGACCAAGAAGGAACGCCTTCGAATGAAACGTCGATCCGTCTTTTTGATCGATTTATGGACCGCAATGAAGAGGAAGCAGGGTAGTAATCTACAAAAGAGGGTAATAATGTGATAATACCTCTTAATCAAGGTTTTCAGTGTGTTAAGGTAAGAAGTGTAAACGGCATCAAACAAGGACAATTTTATGACAGTTTATTTCAATGACTATACACGTAAGACATGCACAGCTATAGTATGTAGGGATGCATAAATGAACGTAAAGCACTAAGAGTGTGGGAAAGGTGGACAACGATGAGTAAAGCGCCATTCAATGATCAATTTCTTCGCGCATGTCGCGGGGAGGAAACAGATTTTACGCCAGTCTGGTATATGAGACAAGCTGGACGATATCAGGCTGAATATAGAAAGATTAGAGAAAAGTACTCTTTTCATGAAATGAACTTAAATCCAGAGGTTGCTGCAGAAGTAACAAGGTTTGCCGTCGAGCAGCTAGGTGTAGATGCGGCGATCCTATTTGCAGATATCATGACTCCACTTCCATCAATCGGAGTCGATGTTGAAATTAAAAAAGGGATTGGTCCTGTAATCGACAACCCGATCCGCACCGTATCAGATATCGATCGACTAGGAGAGTTAGATCCGCTTAAGGATGTTCCGTATGTCATGGAAACGATCAAGATGCTTCGTGAAGAGTTATCTGTACCTTTGATCGGTTTCAGTGGTGCTCCTTTTACCGTTGCTAGTTATATGATAGAAGGCGGCCCTTCTAAAAACTATTACAAAACGAAAGCGCTTATGTACTCAGATCCTGAAGCATGGCACCGTCTTATGGATAAATTAGGAGATATGACGATCGCGTATCTTAAAGCCCAAGTACAAGCTGGCGCTCAGGCGCTTCAATTGTTCGATTCTTGGGTTGGAGCTCTAAACGAAGCTGATTATAGAACGTACATAGCGCCAGTCATGAATCGTATTTTCTCTAGTCTTAGAGAGACCGGTGTTCCTCTTATCATCTTCGGTGTCGGAGCGAGCCATCTTATTCAAGAATGGAACAAGCTCCCTGTCGATGTGATTGGGATCGATTGGAGAATCACGATTAAGAATGCACGAGTGAAAGAGGGAATCACTAAACCTCTTATGGGCAACCTCGAGCCAGCATTGCTTCTTGCGCCTTGGGACGTGATCGAAGAGCGTACAAAAGAAATCTTAGATCAAGGGATGCAGGATCCTGGGTTTATCTTCAACCTCGGTCATGGTGTATTCCCGCAAGTTGAAGTTGAAACGTTGCAGAGATTAACTCGTTTTGTACACGAATATACAAGTAAGAAATAGGCAGGGGAACGGGAGGTAAACTATGCCGAAACGAACAATAGGTCTCCTTGTAATGGCTTATGGTACACCGCGGAACGAAGCGGAAATCGAACCATATTATACTCATATTCGAAGAGGGAAAAGGCCGACAGAGGACATGCTACAAGATCTAGTTGAACGGTATGAGGCAATCGGGGGCATTTCTCCGCTGTATGAGATTACGAAAGAACAATCTGAGAAGCTTGAGGTCAGGATGAATGAGCTTTTTGGAGAAGACATTGTGTTTAAGAGCTATTTAGGCTTGAAGCATATCGAACCCTTTGTAGAAGATGCAGTGAAGAATATGCAGAGAGATGGCATCCAAGAAGCGATCAGCATCGTTCTTGCGCCACATTATTCGAGTTATAGTGTACAAGCTTATAATGATAGAGCGAATAAGGCTGCTGCAAAGCTAGGGTTCCCGCATATCCACTGCATCGACGAATGGTACACAGAGCCAAAATTCATTCAATACTGGGTTGAACAACTAAACTCCTGTTTGAGAAAGCTAGATGACAAGGAGAAGAAAAAGACTGTCGTCATCTTTACTGCTAATAGCTTACCTGAGAAAGTATTGCAACACGGAGACCCTTATCCTTCCCAATTAGAAGAAACTGCAAGTCATATTGCTACAAGAGCGGGTATCCAAAATTATGCTGTTGCGTGGCAAAGTGAAGGAAATACACCAGAACCTTGGATCGGTCCTGACGTTCAGGATTTAACTCGGGATCTATTTGAACAAGAAGGGTATACAGGGTTCATTTATTGCCCGGTTGGTTTCGTGGCAGATCATCTCGAAGTACTCTATGACAACGATTATGAATGTAAGCAGGTAACAGATGAGCTAGGGGCTACCTATCATAGGCCTGATATGCCGAATGCACGAGACGAATTTATAGAGATATTAGCTTCTGTTGTGACAAAAGAATTAATAAAAAAGAAGATGATAAATCATGAATAATAAAGAAAAACGAATTGTGATAGTTGGCGGGGGTATCACTGGCTTAACTGCCGCGTACTATCTTCAGAAAGAAATGAAAGACTCCGGCGAACCTTTTCAGATTACACTTCTCGAAGGCAGTGAACGCCTCGGAGGGAAGATTCATACCGACACAACCAATGGTTTTGTGATCGAGAGAGGCCCTGATTCATTTCTAGCAAGAAAGAAGAGTGCCGCGACGTTAGCGAAAGAGGTAGGGCTAGAAGATCAGCTTGTACCTAACTCGACCGGTAACGCATTTATTTTAAATAACGATCAGCTCTATCCCATTCCTGGTGGATCTGTAATGGGGATACCAACGGAAGTAGCTCCGTTTGTTTCGACGCGTTTATTCAGCTTGAAAGGAAAACTAAGAGCAGCCCTCGACCTAGCACTCCCAAGACGAGATAGTCATGGCGAGGACCAATCATTAGGTCTTTTCTTCAGAAGAAGATTGGGTAATGAAGTCGTTGAAAATTTGATCGAACCATTATTATCAGGAATTTATGCTGGGAATATTGATAAATTGAGTTTGATGTCTACGTTTCCTCAATTCTATGAAGTTGAAAAGAAGCATCGTAGTTTAATATTAGGGATGAAGAAGACAACGCCAGCTTCAAGGAGAAAAACGGGTAAAAAGAAACCAGCATTTTTAACGATTAAATCAGGGCTGCAATCGCTAGTAAAGGCGATTGAAGATCACCTAACTGAAGTAGATATTAGAAAAAATACTAAAGTTGATTCGATTGAAAAAGATGGAGAGTCATATAAGCTTACAACGATGAGCGGTGAACAGATCGAGGCTGATGCTGTGATCGTTACGACTCCACATCAGCAAGTGACAAAGATGTTCAGGGATCACGAGGAAGTTGCTCCATTAGAAGATATGCCTTCAACAACTGTGGCAACAGTAGCTATGGCTTTTCCGGAAGAAGCAGTTAAGAAATCATTAGATGGTACAGGATTTGTCGTATCTAGAAATGCCGATTATACGATTACGGCTTGCACGTGGACACATCGAAAATGGCAGCATGCTGCACCGAAAGGGAAAGTCCTTCTTAGGTGCTACGTAGGTAGAGCGGGTGAGGAAGAAATCGTTGAGAAGAGCGATGAGGAAATTGTCCAAACCGTTCTAAATGATTTGAATCAAATCATGGAAATTGAAGGGCACCCAGAGTTCTACCGCATTACGAGATGGCGTGAGGCTATGCCGCAGTATGAAGTAGGACATAGAAACCGCTTTGAGGAAGTACAAACAGGATTAAGAAGTAAAATGCCTGGCGTCTTTCTCGCAGGTGCTTCCTATGGAGGAGTTGGGCTTCCTGATTGTATCGATCAAGGAGTCGAATCCGTAACATCAGTCGTTTCATACCTCAGTAGTCACAAGTAGATTCACCAATTGGTGAATCTTTTTTGTGCGGCAGTAGTAACTGTATATAGGATAGTCTCTTTGCGTCTCTAATGATAAAATGAAATGGCAACATATAGAAAAAGGAGACTTGGCAATGTTAGATATGGCAAGACCTCTACTTGTGAATATTGCGATGCTATTTTCAGTGCTATTTATCTGGAACATGGTCATGCCTTTTACACGGTCAAGGTCGTTAAGTTTAAAAGATAAAATCTTATATGGTGTGATTAGCTCCTTAATGGCCCTTTTGTGTATGCTGTTTCCGTTAGAGAAATTCGGAGATACTGTATTTGACCTGCGGGTGGTTCCTCTCATTCTTGTTACGTTATATGGAGGAGCAGTCCCGGGAGTCATCTGTGCTGTCGTTATCTCGATCACTCGATTCTCAATGGGCGGGGAGTTCGCTTATGTAGGTGTCAGTTTAGCGATCATTGCATTTGTCTTAGCTTGGGGATATAGAGGTCTATTCGAAAGGTCGATCCAGAAATGGAATGTTATCTTAAAAGTAGGCAGTATCTTTATCATTACTTATATATCGATCATCTTATGGTTAGTAAAACCATCAGAACCGTACTTTTATCCGATCTATTTTCTGTCTTTTGCAATCGCCTATTTTTTTATTTTCTATTTAACGGAGAAACTTGTTATCATTAACCTCCAGCTCGAGGAGACAGTCTATCTTGAAAAACTCTCTGTTGCTGGAAAAATGGCTGCTTCAATTGCCCACGAGATCAGAAATCCACTCACAACGGTTAGGGGACTTCTTCAATTTATTTCTACAGGTGCAAAAGATCAGCAGGTGAAAAAATATGCGCCACTGATGCTAGATGAAATCGATCGAACGAATAAAATTATTACCGATTACCTGACTCTCATCAAACCAACAAAGTTGGATCATGTTGAGGTCCATTTAAATAAAGTTGTCAGTGATACGATCGAGTTGACATCCGTTCTAGGGGTTTACCATGCTGTTAAAATTTCTTACGAAGAGAACGGTGATTTCAGGATCTTAACCAATCCTCAAGAGATGAAACAGTGTTTGATCAATCTAATTAAGAATTCCATCGAAGCGATAGAGAAAGATGGACTGATCGAAATCTCTCTGCAGAATGGAACAAAGAGAAACACGGTCGATATCGTTATAAAAGACAATGGATCTGGCATGAGTGATGAAGAGCTAAAAAAGATCGGCCTTCCCTTTTACACTACGAAATCAAAAGGTACTGGTTTAGGTACGATGATAACAAATAGACTCATAAGAAATATGAATGGAAAAATATCGTATGAAAGTACGATTGGTTTGGGAACGACCGTTACGGTAACGCTCCCTACATTAAAATAAAGGGGGAGGACAATGGGATTTGACCGAAAGATAAGCATTATCAATGCTGCAGAAAAATCTTTTTCAATGTTTGGATACAAAGCAACAACGATGGACCAAGTAGCGAAAATAGCGAATGTGGGAAAAGGGACGATCTACACTTTTTTTCGGAATAAAGAAGAGCTTTTCAATGAGATCGTAAACCAGATGGTGAGTGAGATGAAAGAGCTTGCTCAAACCTCGATCAATGAAGAGGATACGTTTTTTGAGAATCTTCATAGAGGCTTGTTCGATGTACTTGAGCACCGGAAGGAACATAAACTCGCAATTAAACTATCACAAGAAGTTCGAGAGATAGGAACGCCAGCTGCTTTAGAAGCACTCAATCTTGTAGAACAAGCGATTACGTCCTTTATTAAGCAAGAAATCGAGCGAGGAATACGGAACAATGAGATAAAAGAATGCGATCCTTCTCTCACTGCATTCCTGCTTTTCAAAATGTATATCGCTCTCGTGTTTGATTGGGAGAAATCAAACCGTTCTCTGACAAAAGAAGAAATTGCACACCACATCGAGTTATTCACGATGGAAGGGATTAAGAAGGTATAAAAGATCCTATTGCCTAAATAAAAAAAGGATGATATATTACTATCTGTAGTTAAAATGACTAAATTTTAATTTTGGTCAAAACGTAGTCGAGATAGTATGGATTGTTCTTTTTTTTAGCATTAATGACCAAATGACAAAATTGGTCATATAGACAATAGGAGGTCATCAACTATGAATTTTCGTCATCTCCGTTCTGAGTGGCGTGCATTGTTCACTAATAAAAAAATTCTCATACCTGTTCTAGCAGTCCTATTCATCCCTGTTTTATACAGTGGTATGTTTTTATGGGCATTCTGGGATCCGTATGAAAATCTCGATCAAATTCCTGTCGCTGTTGTAAATGAGGATAGCGGTGCTGATTTTGAAGGAGAGCATATTGAAATAGGAAATGAACTAATAGAAAAGCTGAAAGAAAATCCGCAATTCAAATGGGACTTTGTTGATGAGGAAAAAGCGAATGAGGGTCTCGAAGATCAGACCTACTATATGAAGATTCAGATCCCTGAAGATTTCTCAGAACGATCAACGACTGTGCTTGATGAAAAGCCTGAAAAACTTAATTTAGAGTATGTGCCGAATGAAAGTTTTAACTTCCTTGCGGGGCAAATAGGTGGTACAGCTGTAGGTGAAATCAAGTCTCAAATCGCGAACAATATAACAGAGAATTATAGTGAACTTGTTTTTGATACGTTTAGCGAGATTGCAGAGGGGTTGTCAGATGCATCAGATGGTGCAGGAGATTTAGCTGATGGCTCTTCAGAATTAAAAGATGGAACAGCGCAGTTAAAAGCAAATCTAGCAGAGTTAAACAATGGATCGATCGAAATCACGAATGGCGTGAGTGAATTACAAAATGGATCAGAGGAACTTGCAAAGGGGTTAGACGAAGCGAGTCAAGGTTCCACTACTTTGTTAACAACATTGAAAGAAAGACAATCTAAAGTAAATGATCTAACTGTTGGTGCCAATCAAGTCAGTGATGGTGTGACAAAGTTAAACGATGGTTTCAATGAATTTAAGTCAGGGCAAGAAAGCCTGGCAAGTGGAGTGAAACAAAGTCAACAAGGCATCGAACAAATTTTAACGAACCTTAAGGAAAAATCGTTAGAAGTGACCGCTTTAGGTACGACTGCTGAAAGCATAAAAGAACCGATTGTTAATGGTGGTCAAGGAGCTGCTCAAGTTTCAAAAGAGCTTCAGGGCGTGATTCAAGGTATTCAATCAAATGATGCTTATACAGAAGAAGAGAAACAAGCGTTGATCAGTCAACTGCAACCAATCGCAGAAAAATCTGCAGGTGCCGCTCAGTCCATTCAGGAGGGAGCTACAACGTTAGAAACCGTTTCAAAGGGTGTTTCTTCAAGCATAAGTGAGATGAAAACGAGTCAATCAGAGCTTATTTCGGCACTAGAATCTCTATATGATGGACAAGTAAAGCTTGAACAAGGTCTCGATCAGTTTGGAACAGAGATAAATGATGCGAAAGAAAAGGTATCAAAACTTGAAGCCGGTGCTGCTCAAGTAGCTCAAGGAACGAGCGACGTGTCATCTGGCTGGCAAGATATGATAACGAATGTAGGAAAACTCAATAGAGGTGTTGTTGAATTATCTAATGGATCAGAGAAGCTCGTCACCGGTTTAACCGATTTAGAAGGAGGAACGTCTGATCTAACAACAGGTGCAGGCAAGCTTCTAGAAGGGTCAAAAAAGGTAGATAGTGGTGCTGAAAAAGTAAGTGACGGATCGAACGAACTTCATACTAAGCTAGATGAAGCTGCCAAAGAAACGTCTCAAACAAAAGCAGATGAAGAAAACTACAACATGTTTGCAGACCCAGTCGATGTAGAAAGTGATGCAACTTCTTCTGTTCCAAACTATGGAACAGGTTTCGCTCCATACTTTCTGTCCCTCGGATTATTTGTAGGCGCTCTTCTTATGTCGATCGTCTTCCCGCTTCGGGAACCTGCAGCAGATCCTAAGTCTGCTTTAGGATGGTTTGTGAGTAAGTATGGAATACTTCTTACAGTAGGCGTTATTCAAGCAGTGATCGCGGATGCCGTATTACTTTATGGATTAGGAATCGAAGTTAAGAGCGTACCGTTATTCGTCATGTTTTCAATTGTTTCGAGTTTAACGTATATGGCGATGATCCAGTTTTTCGTGACGACGATGGGCGATCCTGGACGCTTTGTCGCTATTATTATTTTGATTCTGCAATTAACGACAAGTGCAGGTACATTCCCACTTGAGTTAATTCCGGAGAGTCTTCAAATCTTTAATTCATGGCTTCCGATGACGTACACCGTTTCTGGACTCAAGGCTGTAATCTCTAGTGGAGATTTTGCATTTATGTGGGATAACGTATGGGTATTAGTCGGGTTCACCACTATATTCATAGTTGGGACAATTGTATTTTTCTTCATGGAAATGAAAAAACGCAAAGCTCAGAGGTTTGATGAACCTGCTGTAACGAAATAAAAACTACTAAGCCTTCTCGATTGTGAGAAGGCTTATTTCTTTGAATTATACTGCGAAAAAGGATAGAGTATTAGTAAGATTGTAATAGTATCGTTCAGTTTGAAACGAGCACGTTAGGGTATTCACTTAGAATAGGAATTTTTAAGGAGGCAGGGTGAAGGGGAAGAATGATTACTTTTAAAAATGTTAGCAAACAATTTCCTGATGGAACAACTGCTTTAAAGGACATTAACTTACATATTGAAAAAGGCGAACTTTTGACCTTGATCGGTCCAAGTGGTTGTGGAAAAACAACGACTATGAAAATGATCAATCGGTTGATCGAACCAACAGGAGGTCAGATCTACATAGACGGCATACAGATTGCCGAGCAGGATCCAGTAGAGCTCAGACGAAGCATCGGGTACGTGATTCAACAAATTGGGCTACTACCACATATGACGATTGCAGAGAACATTTCGTTGATACCGAAGCTAAAGAAATGGGAGAAAAATAAAATTGATAAACGTGTTGATGAGTTATTGGACCTTGTTGGACTAGAGCCTTCAACATTTCGCTCTCGTTATCCTCTAGAGTTAAGTGGAGGACAACAGCAGCGTGTGGGGGTTATCCGTGCTTTAGCTGCAGAGCCTCCGATCATACTGATGGACGAGCCTTTTAGTGCTCTTGATCCGATCAGCCGCGAACAGCTCCAAGATGAATTGATCAAACTGCAGAAGGAGATACAAAAGACGATTGTTTTCGTAACTCATGATATGGACGAAGCGATGAAGATCGCTGACCGTATCGCTATCATGAAAGACGGCGAGATCCTCCAGCTCGATACTCCTGATCGTATTCTGCGCCATCCCAAAAATGAGTTTGTCCGTGATTTTGTAGGTGATGAACGAATTGCTAAAGGACAAACGCCTTCAGCTCGTGATTTGATGATCCGAAAAGTCGCTACTGTGAAAGATAGCCGTGGCCTAGCCGAGGCATTTCGATTAATGAAGTCAGAACGCGTCGACAGTCTTGTCGTTACAGGTCCTGAACAAGTTTATCAGGGAGTGATTACACTTGAGGTGGTTCAAGAGCATTATGAGGATGACTCTAAGCGCATCGTCGATGTGATGAGTGAACCTGAACCTGTTACGAGTGATACGGTTTACCCAGAAATCGCAAAACGGTTTGCTGAAGAAACAGTGAAGATGATTCCGGTAGTGAATGAGAAAAAGCTTGAAGGTGTCATCACAAATGGCAGTATGATGAGAGGGCTAGCCGGTCTCGATCAAGTGAGTCAGCGAAAGGAAGGTGCCCTAAATGAATGATCGAAATTTCTTTGTTTTGTTCATTGAAACCATTCAAGGCCGATGGGATGATATTCTAGTTGCCCTACAAGAACATCTCTTTCTATCGTTCATATCGATCGTGATCGCAATCGTAATATCAGTTCCACTTGGCATCTTTATCTCTCGAAGAAAAAAACTTGCAGAACCGTTTATCGCAATTTCAGCGATCTTTCAAACAGTACCAAGTTTAGCGCTTTTTGGTTTTTTAATTCCTTTCCTAGGAATTGGAAACACAACTGCAATCATCGCTTTGACAGTTTATGCGTTGCTCCCAATCTTGAGAAATACATACACTGGAATCACTTCAGTCGATCAATCCTCGATCGAAGCCGGTAGAGGTATGGGGATGACGAATTTGCAGATCCTTCAGAAAATCGAGATTCCTCTTTCTTTACCTGTTATTATGGCAGGTGTAAGAACTGCGACTGTATTGACGATTGGTGTTGCAACGTTAGCCACGTTCGTTGGCGCTGGAGGACTTGGAGACATCATCTATAGAGGACTTACATCGAACAAGGATGAGCTTGTGTTAGCTGGTGCACTTCCAGCTACGATTCTAGCATTAGGGTTCGACTTGATCTTAAAGTTATTAGAAAATGCAGCAACTCCAAAAGGGATTAAAGCAAAAAAATAAAGGGGAGATTAATTTGAAGAAGTTTACGGTATTCATTATTGGCCTCGCTATGGTACTGGCTGCTTGCGGTAACGATAGCGGAAGTAGTGAGGATGATCCAATCGTTATTTCAGGGAAGCCATGGACAGAGCAATATATATTACCGCACCTTATTGGTGAATACATAAAGGCGAATAGCGATTATGAAGTCGAGATCGATGAAGCTGTAGGTGAGGTAAGTGTTATCCATCAAGCTTTAGTGGATGGCGATGTGGACATGTATGTTGAGTATACGGGAACAGGGCTTGAAACGGTCTTAAAAGATACTGCGGATTCTAGTGAATCTGCTGATGATATCTTTAATCGTGTTAAAGAGGGGTACAAGGACGAATTCGACCTCGTTTGGCTTGAGCCGCTAGGTTTTGAGAATGGTTATACTCTTGCGATCACACAAGAAACGAATAAAGACTTGAATGCTGAAACGTACTCAGACTTAGTGCCAGTATCGAACGAAATGGTATTTGGAGGACCACACCCATTCTATGAACGCATCGATGGTTACGAAGCGATGGTAGAAACGTATGGATTTGATTTTAAAGAAACAGAAAGTCTTGATCCGAACATCATGTACGATGCTTTGAATGAAGGCGAAGTAGATGTGATTCCTGCTTTTACAACAGATGGTCGTATCGCTCGTTTTAACCTTGTAAGTACGGAAGATGATAAGAACTTCTTCCCACCTTATTACGCTGCACCTGTTGTAAGACAAGAAACGCTGGATTCTCATCCAGAGTTAGCTGATATTGTGAATGAACTAGCAGGTAAGATCTCTGAAGAAGAAATGTCTGAAATGAACGCGAAGGTTGACCTGGATGGAGAAGAGCCGGAAGATGTCGCGATGAACTTCTTGAAAGATAAAGGTCTTATCGACTAAAGGGAATAGTGAGGAGAAGTCATTATTTTCTACTTAAAAACGTGCAGATCAGTGATCTGCACGTTTTTTTATAGTATTTTACTTAAGAATGCTTTTGTTCGTTCATTTTGTGGATTTTTAAAGATTTCTTCCGGTACATTTTCTTCTACAATGTAGCCTCCGTCCATGAACAGTACGCGATCTCCTACTTCTCTTGCGAAGCCCATCTCGTGAGTAACGACTACCATCGTCATTCCTTCTTTAGCAAGCTGCTTCATAACTTCGAGCACTTCTCCGATCATTTCAGGGTCAAGCGCTGAAGTCGGTTCGTCAAACAGCATGACGCTTGGTTCCATAGCTAGTGCTCTAGCGATGGCAACACGTTGTTTTTGACCACCAGAGAGCTCGCCAGGGTAGCTGTTTGCCTTCTCCTTTAGTCCTACTTTTTGAAGCAGTTCCAAAGCTTGTTCTTTGGATTCTTGTTTGTTGTTTCCCTTTACTTTGATAGGTGCAACCGTGATATTTTCAAGAACAGTTTTATGTGGAAAGAGATTAAAGTGCTGAAAGACCATTCCGACATCTTGCCTAACTTTGTTAATTTTGGTCTTTGGATCAGCGATATCATGACCATTCACGATGACGCTACCACCGGTTATATCTTCTAATTTATTTAAACAACGAAGAAACGTACTTTTACCTGACCCAGATGGGCCCACAACACAGACGACTTCTTTTTCATTTATTTCAGTATTGATCTCTTTTAGAACTTCTAAATCACCGAATGATTTCTTTAAGTTTTTAACTTGAATGATACTCATGTAGTATAGCCCCTCTCGACAAAACTCTTTCTGCCTATTAGATACTGAAGAATAGACCTATTATACCAATTTTCATACTAGAAATAAAAGAAGCTCGCTTCGCATCCCTCATTTGTACTTCAATAGAATCTCTTATATAATAGGTTGTGAAAACGTTTGCGCAATTTTATGATCAGGAGGGTTTCGACGTGGGGAAGCAATGGTGGAAAGATAGTGTCGTTTATCAAATATATCCAAGAAGTTTTAATGATAGTAATGGTGACGGTATCGGTGATATTAAAGGAATTACAGAGAAACTCGATTACTTAAAAGAACTAGGGATCGATGTCGTGTGGTTGTCACCAGTATATCAATCACCAAACGATGACAATGGGTATGATATTAGTAACTATAGAGAGATTATGGATGAATTCGGTACAATGAAAGACTGGGAAGAGATGTTGGATGGTATGCATAAGCGTGGCATTCGACTCGTGATGGATCTCGTTGTTAACCATTCTTCAGATGAGCATGCATGGTTTGCAGAATCTCGTAAATCAAAGGACAATTCATATCGAGACTATTATATTTGGCGTCCTGGTGTTGATGGACATGAACCAAACAACTGGGGGTCGATCTTCGGTGGGTCTGCATGGCAGTATGATGAGACGACTGAAGAGTATTACCTTCATCTTTTCTCAAAGAAGCAGCCAGACTTAAACTGGGAAAATCCAACGTTACGTGAAGAAGTGTATGAACTGATGAGCTTCTGGCTCGATAAAGGTGTTGATGGTTTTCGAATGGATGTCATCAACTTCATATCGAAAGAGCCTGGTCTTCCTGATGCTGAAGTAACTTCACCTGATAAATACCAGTGGGGTGGTGACTATTTCGTTAATGGGCCGAAATTCTTTGAGTATATGAAAGACATGAACGAAAGGGTATTGAGCCAGTATGGAGCCATGACGGTAGGGGAGATGCCGCTTGCTACACCTGAAGATGGTGTGAAGTATACAGACGAAAAAGATGGTATCGTCAGCATGCTGTTTCAATTTGAACATATGGACGTAACGAGTGGTCCAGGAGGAAAATGGGACCAGCAGCCATGGAAGCTGACAGATTTAAAGAAAATCATCTCTAAGTGGCAAACCGAGTTACATGGTAGAGGTTGGAACAGTCTTTATATGGAAAATCATGATCAACCTCGATCTGTATCTGTCTTTGGTAATGATCAATCGTATCGCGTTGAATCAGCAAAAATGCTTGCAGCCTGGCTTCACTTGCTTCAAGGAACGCCATACATCTATCAAGGTCAAGAGCTTGGTATGACAAATGTATACTTCGATTCGATTGAGGAATATAAAGATATCGAAACACTGAACATGTATAAAGAAGAGGTAGAAGAAAAAGGGAGAGAGCATGAGGAAATCCTTCAAGCTATCCATAAAAAAGGACGAGACAATGCTAGAACGCCAATGCAGTGGACAGATGAGCAGCATGCTGGATTCACCTCTGGCACACCATGGATTAAACTTAACCCGAACTATACCGAAGTGAATGCAAAAAAAGCATTGAGCGACGAAAACTCAACGTTCTACTTCTATAAAGAGCTTATTCGCCTAAGAAAAGAACACGACATCATCGTTCACGGTGATTACAAACTTCTACTAGAAGACAACGAGCAATTGTACGTCTACAAAAGAACATACAAAGACCAAACACTCGTTGTAGCCGCTAACTTCTCAGGCGAAAACGTAACACTTGAACTAGATGAATCATTGCAAGGAGGCAACCTCCTTATCAAGAACTATGAGAGTACTTCGGATAAATTAGAAGCGAACTCTACTATGCGACCGTATGAGGTAAAAGCTTACTTATTATAATAAAAAATTTCTAATTAACACCATCGAAGTATCAAGAGGAAATTATTTTGAATAATGCTCATAATCCCGTTGATTGGAGCGGAAGGATGCTCGACTCCTGCGGGATGAGCGGGACAGGTGTGACCCCACAGGCGCGCGGCAGAGCGCCGAGGAGGCACACCGGCCGCCCCGCGGAAAGCGAGCATCCTGGAGCGGAAATCAGCTCCTGCACTCCGATGTGTTTTGATCTTAATCTTAGCGCGGTATTCACCGCGCTTTTTTATTTGTTGAAAATTCATGATTGAAAACTCATTTTCGAGGGAAGATAATTTTGTGGTCTAGATGTTTTTTTGTAAAATCAGACATCTTTCCTTTTTCTTTTTCGAGCACTCATGTATAATAATGAATGTACATTTGTTCAAAAGACATTTTACTAAATTTCACAATAAAAAAAGGAGTGTATACATATGACAACAAATCAAATGGATTCACTTGCAGTAAATACAATTCGTACTTTATCCATCGATGCAGTCGAAAAGGCTAACTCTGGACACCCAGGAATGCCGATGGGAGCTGCGCCGATGGCATATACATTATGGAGCCAGTTCATGGATCACAGTCCATCTAACCCAGAGTGGTTTAACCGTGATCGTTTCGTCCTTTCAGCAGGACACGGCTCAGCGCTACTCTATAGCATGCTTCACTTGTTCGGCTACGATGTTAGCATGGAAGATCTTAAATCTTTCCGTCAATGGGGTAGTAACACTCCAGGACACCCTGAGTTTGGTGAAACTCCAGGAGTCGATGCTACGACTGGTCCATTAGGACAAGGACTTGCAATGTCAGTCGGAATGGCTATGGCAGAGCGTCATCTAGCAGCGACATACAACAGAGATGACTTTAACGTGATCGATCACTACACTTATAGCATTTGTGGTGACGGAGACTTAATGGAAGGTGTTTCATCTGAATCAGCTTCATTAGCTGGTCACCTTAAGCTTGGCCGTCTAATCGTTATGTATGATTCGAACGATATCTCTCTTGACGGTGAATTAAACCAGTCATTCTCAGAAGATGTTCAAAAGCGTTATGAAGCTTATGGCTGGCAAGTGATTCGCGTTGAAGACGGTAACGATATGGCAGCAATTGCTGATGCTCTAAAACAAGCGAAGAGCAACACAGAGCAGCCAACTATGATCGAAGTGAAGACAACGATCGGTTATGGTTCTCCGAATAAAGGTGGAAGCAACACATCTCATGGTGCACCACTTGGATCAGATGAAATTTCTCTAGTAAAAGAAAACTACAACTGGTCTTATGAAAATGACTTCCATATTCCTGAAGAAGTGAAGAGTGTCTTCGCAGAGCTTAAGGAAGAAGGAGATAAGAAAGAGAAGCAGTGGAACGATCTTTTCGCTAGCTATAAAGAAAAATACCCTGAACTAGCTGCACAGTTGACAGCAGCAATCAAAGGGGAGCTTCCTGAAGGATGGGATAGTGAAATTCCTTCTTATGAAAAAGGTACGAGCACTGCTTCACGTGCTGCATCTGGTGAAGTACTAAATGCGATCGCTAAGAACAATCCACAAATCTTCGGTGGCTCTGCTGACCTAGCTTCTTCTAACAAGACGATGCTTAAGGGCGAGAATGATTTCTCAGCAGCAGATTATAGCGGAAGAAATATCTGGTTCGGTGTTCGTGAATTCGGAATGGCAGCTGCGATGAACGGTATCGCACTTCACAAAGGTCTTAAGATCTTTGGCGCGACATTCTTTGTATTCTCTGATTACCTTCGTCCTGCACTTCGTTTATCAGCATTGATGGGTGTACCAGCAACATATGTGTTCACTCACGATAGCGTAGCAGTTGGTGAAGATGGACCAACGCATGAGCCTGTAGAGCAGCTAGCTTCTCTTCGTGCGATGCCTGGATTATCTGTTATCAGACCAGCTGATGGTAACGAAACGGCTGCGGCTTGGAAAGTAGCACTAGAATCTTCTAAGAATCCTACAGCACTTGTTTTGTCTCGTCAGAACCTTCCTGTAGTAACTGACTCTCACGAAGAAGCTTACGAAGGCGTTAAGCGTGGTGCTTACATCGTGGAAGGCAGCACAAATGCGGATGCTCTTCTACTCGCATCTGGTTCTGAGGTTGGTCTTGCAGTTGTAGCACAAAAGCTTCTTGAAAAAGAAGGAATCACGGCTTCTGTAGTTAGCATGCCAAGCTGGGATCTTTTCGAACAGCAGTCAGAAGACTACAAGAAAACAGTGTTGCCTGATGATGTAACTGTTCGTCTTGGAATTGAAATGGGAGCATCCATGGGCTGGGATCGCTATGTAGGACAACAAGGTGATGTCCTAGCGATCGACCGTTTCGGAGCTTCAGCACCAGGAAATACGGTCATCAAAGAATTTGGCTTCACTCCAGAAAACGTCGTTAAAAGAGTAAAAGCAATGCTATCAAGATAACACTTGAGAGGCTTTCAGAAGGCGAAAAGGTCTTTCTGAAAGTCTTTTTTAAAGGTGTTTAGGTGGCAAATAATACGGAATTACAGGTGTTGCTATGGATAAGGGAAAACTTGAAAAGGTTGTAGAGGCAGCCCGCTTATATTATCAGCTTGATTTCAGTCAGCAAGAAATCGCCAGCAAGTTGTCGGTATCTAGGCCAACCGTATCCAGGCTGTTGAAACAAGCGAAAGCGGAAGGTGTCGTGGAGATAACCATTCATGATCCTTCTGAGGATGTCCATCGATTAAGCACCGAGCTCGTCGAGGCTTTTGGCCTGATGGACGCCGAAGTGACCATCGTTCCCCAATATGAAGACAGTATCGTAAAACACCATGTGGGAAAGACAGCTGCTCTGTATCTTAATGACACGATAAAAGATAATGATCTAATTGGAGTTTCCTGGGGAACGACCTTACATGAGGTGGGGAAAAACCTCCGTCATAAATTATTGAAGAATGTGACTGTCGTTCAGTTAAATGGTGGGATCAGCTATTCAGAAACCAATACGTTTGCATATGAAGTTATACAGATGCTCAGTCGTTCGTTCCATGCAGCGGGTCACTTCTTACCTGTACCTGCTATCGTAGATCAGCTGCTTGTGAAAGAGACGATGGAGGCTGATCGACATATTCGGAAGGTACTCGATATGGGGCGCGATGCGAACGTAGCTCTCTTTAGCGTAGGCATTCCAACAAAAGATTCTGTAATCGTTCAAGCAGAGTATGTGAGTGAGGAAGAATTAGATGTCATCCACTCAAGGTCTGTCGGTGAAATCTGCTCTCGTTTTTTCGATCGCAATGGACGGCCGATTCATAAGGATTTAAATGATCGGACAATAGGAATCGACCTAGAAGAACTTTCGAAAAAGGAAAAATCGATTTTGATCGCGGGCGGTCCAAAGAAGGTAGAGGCCATTTTTGGGGCGTTAAAAGGCGGCTATGCAAACATTTTAATTACTGATCAATATACTGCAAGAGCATTACTTGAGTTGAAAGGAGCGTGAAAAAGATGAAAGTGACAGTTCTCGGCCCGTGGGGAGGATATCCTAAAGTGGGAGAAGCTAGCGCTGGTTATCTTGTACAATCAGACGGCTTTAACTTACTAGTAGATTGCGGTAGTGGAGTCTTGGCACAGCTACAGCACTATCTGTCTGTTGAGGAGCTGAATGCCGTAGTGATCAGTCATTATCATCCTGATCACATCGCGGATATCGGTGTTCTCTATCATGGAAGGCTCATACAATCAAAGATTGGTAAGGAACTTCCTGAGCTGCCGATTTATGCGCCTCCTCATGATAAAGCAGAATTTAAACGACTCAGTCATGAACCATATACAGTGGCAAAACCTTATAAGGAAGACGAAGAGCTTACGATTGGCCCATTTACGATTACGTTCCTCAAAACGAAGCATCCAGTGACTTGTTTTGCTATGAGAATTACGGATGAACAAACAAGCATGGTGTTTACTGCAGATTCAAGTTATATGAAAGAGTTCGAAGCGTTTGCACGAGATGCTGATCTCTTTATATGTGAATGTAATCTATACAGTCATATGGACGGGACCGCCATGGGTCATATGAATAGTACGGATGCGGCGACAATTGCAAAATCAGCGAATGTGGGCACGCTAATGCTAACTCACCTGCCACACTTTGGTGTGTTAGAAGAGTTAGAGGACGATGCGAAGAAGTATTTTGATGGAGAAGTTGTCCTTGCGAAAAGTGGATTAACGTGGGAAAGATGAGTAAAGGACTGGAGGGGTTCCCTTCAGTCCTTTTGAAATATTAATCTAGATTTGATTCGAGTTTACCGTTCATATCCATTAAGAAACCAATTTCTCTTCCAAGAAGTCTTGCGATTTCCTTACACTTTTTTTCGCCTTCTGCTTTAATTTGCTCTATCGTTAAGCTTGAATTTAAACTCGAAGCACCTACAATAACTGGGATATCCCCTTTTTCGTAATACACAATCTTCATTTGTGCTCCTCCTCTTTTGCGTTTACTAGAAGTATTCGTAGCATAGGACAAAAGAACGGGGAGGAAGCGCATAACATTTTATGGGAGAGCGTAGGTTTTTTGCTTAGTTTAAGACAATTCATTACAATAGAATCAGTACAAACTGGAGGGAATGCTATGCGGTATATCGATAATGAAAACATTATGGATGCTGGGATTAACCTGGCTATTGAAGAATACATTCTAAAAGAACTCGACCCTGATGAAACCTATCTGCTCTTTTACTCAATGAATCCTACGGTAATTGTCGGAAAGAATCAGAACACGATCGAACAGATCGATACTGCTTATATTCGAGAGAATGATGTTGATGTCATCAGACGTCTCTCAGGTGGCGGAGCCGTGTACAATGATCAGGGTAATCTAAGCTTTAGTATTATCACGAAAGACGATGGAAATAGTTTTCACAACTATAAAAAGTTCACTGACCCAGTCGTAAAAGCATTACATAAGATGGGAGTAGAAGCTGAGTTAAGCGGGAGGAACGATCTTCTCGTAAACGGAAAAAAGATATCAGGGAATGCTCAGTTTTCAACGAAAGGTAGAATGTATAGTCACGGAACATTGATGTTTGATGTGAATCTAGAAAACGTCGTAAAAGCATTAAAAGTAAACAAAGAGAAGATAGAATCAAAGGGAATTAAATCGATCCGAAGCAGAGTGACGAACATCAGTGAGCATATGGACGACGATATGACTCGTGAAGAATTTAAACAAAAGCTATTGGATTCAATTTTTGAAGAGTATGATACTATCCCCACCTATCAGCTAACTGAGGAAGATTGGCAGAAAATACATGAGATTGCAGAGAAGCGATATAAGAATTGGGATTGGAACTATGGAAGGTCCCCAAAATTCAACGTTCAGCATTCAAAGCGGTTCTCAATCGGATCGATCGATGTTCGCTTAAAAGTGAAGAAGGGTTACATTAAGGAAGCAACGATTTTTGGAGACTTCTTCGGGGTAGGAGATGTAAAAGAGTTAGAACAACGTTTGAACGATACAAGGTATGATCCAGCGTCCATTCGTGATGCGATTGAAGATATTGATGTAAAACATTATTTTGGAAATATTACTGAAGAAGAATTTATAAATCTTCTTTATTAACGGATAGGAGCTGATATATCAGCTCCTATTTCTATTGGATCGAGCTGGAAAGAGGATTCCCCCCTTGCTTGATAAATTTTCTTCCAATATAATATATTTAGAAAATTAAAAATGAATGACTATTCATTCATATCAGGAGGAGAGCGAATGAATCTTTCGGAACAACTGAAACGAGCCGCATTATCGCATCCAAATAAACAAGCGTTTATTTATGAGGATGAGGCAGTAACGTATGAACAGCTTGACCAGAAAGTATCTCTTTTCGCAGCAAACCTTGCAGCTGAGGATATCAACAAAGGCGATCACGTGGCATTAATACTTGGAAATTCACCAGAATTTCTCATCAGTTATTATGGCGTATTACGAGCGGGTGCAGTTGTCATTCCAATCAATCCGGTCTATACCCCTAGTGAGATCGGCTATTTGCTTCACAATGGTGATGTTAAGGCGATCGTAACACTCGAACAAGCATTACCCCTTGTAGAAGGTATGGCAGGTCAGCTTCCTGGAGTGAACCTCGTTACGTATGTAGGAGAAGGAACAGATTCAAAGGTCATTTCAAACATAAAATTGAAACCGTTTACAAGTATGGTTGCCGAAGAAGGAAACGCTGTACCATCTCTTCACACAGAAGAAGATGATGTTGCAGTGATTCTCTATACATCGGGGACTACTGGTCGACCAAAAGGAGCGATGTTATCTCACAAAAATATCGTTAGTAATGCTTCTGACACAGCCGATTATCTTGAGTTTAATTCTGACGACGTCGTTATCACAGCCCTCCCAATGTTCCATGTATTTTGTATGACCGTTTCTATGAATGCTCCTCTTATTTCAGGTGGAACACTTCTGATTATGCCGAAATTTAGTCCACAAGAAGTATTTCGTGTTGCTGAAAAGTACAAAGCAACCGTTTTTGCAGGTGTTCCAACGATGTATAATTTTCTCTATCAGTATCCAGAAGGACGAAGTGAATATTTTAAGCATGTTAGGATATGTATTTCTGGAGGTTCACCGCTGCCTGTTGCCCTCCTTCATCGCTTTGAAGAAAAGTTCAACGTAAGAGTATCTGAAGGGTACGGATTATCTGAAGCGGCACCGGTTACATGTTTCAATCCGTTAGATCGTCCGAGAAAGCCTGGTTCAATCGGCACGAATATTACGAATGTAGAGAATAAAGTAGTAGATGAGCTAGGTCAAGAAGTGTCTCCTGGTGTCGTTGGTGAACTTATTGTAAAAGGTCCTAATGTCATGACGGGCTATTACAAGCTCCCTGAAGATACGTCTGCAACAATTAGAGACGGCTGGCTTTATACCGGAGACCTCGCAAAGATGGATGAAGAAGGGTATTTCTATATTGTAGATCGTAAAAAAGACCTCGTGATCGTAGGCGGATATAATGTCTACCCGAGAGAAGTGGAAGAGGTATTATACCAGCATCCAGGTATTGTGGAAGCAGCTGTTGTAGGAGTACCCGACCCTGATTTCGGAGAAGCGGTACAAGCCTTTATCGTTTCAAAAGACACGCTTACGGAAGAGGATGTAAAGACCTATTGTAGGGAACATCTTGCGAAATATAAATGCCCAACGATCGTCGAGTTTATCGATGAACTACCGAAGAACACTACTGGAAAGATTCTAAGGAAAGCGTTAAGAAAGCATGTAAATGCGTAGAAACAAAGAAGTCGGCTGAGAGCCGGCTTTTTTTATTTCAAAAAGTATTCAGAAAATATTTGATATTTATATAACAATAAAATATAATGACGTTAAATAAACGTTATATTGGAGGTGTGTGGGAATGGAAGCTGTTTATCAGCAAAATATCGATCATTTCATGGATAGAATTAACAATGGCGAAAAAATCGAAGCAGACGATTGGATGCCAGATGAGTATCGTGAAGCATTGATCCGTTTGATATCGATGCATGGAATCAGTGAAATAATGGGGGCACTTCCCGAGAAGGAATGGGTTCCAAAAGCACCTACGCTTCATCGAAAATTAGCGATCATGGCAAAGGTTCAGGATGAGATGGGACATGGGCAGCTTTTACTTCGTGTAGCTGAAGATTTAATGGCACCGCTTGGAAAGAATAGAGATGACATCATGAAGGACCTGTTCTCAGGACGCTTAAAGTTTCACAACGTGTTTCATATGGAGGCGCCAACGTGGGGCGATGCGGGAATAATTGCATGGCTAGTGGATGGTGCTGCGATCATCTCACAAACGATGATGCTAGGCACTTCTTATGGACCATATGGAAGAGCTCTGAAACGGATTTGTGCTGAGGAGGTCTTTCATGCGCAGCATGGCGAGAGCATCATCATGGCACTTGCAGAAGGCACAGAAGAGCAAAGGGAACTTTTGCAGGACGCGCTAAACAGATGGTGGACGTCGCTCCTAATGTTCTTCGGTCCTAAATCAAAAAATGAAACGGGTCACTCGAATCAAGATAAAAACATGCAGTACAAACTGCGTACTAAAACGAATGAAGAGCTACGCCAGGAATTTTTAACGAAATATGTTCCAAGAATCTGGGCGTTAGGATTAACGATTCCAGATCCTACATTAAAATTTGATGAAGAAAAATCAGAGTGGGAGTACGCAGATCCTGATTGGTCGGAATTTAAGAAAATCGTTACTGGAAATGGTCCGAAGTCTAAAGAACGACTAGCGCTTAGAGTGCGCTCATATGAAATGAATAGCTGGGTGCGTGAGGCGCTTGGTAAAAGACCACAGCATATATAGAGAGGTGTTCTTGAAGTGAGTGAAGGTGAAAAGGATTTCTACCAAGTTTATGAAGTGTTTAGTAAGAAGAATGACAAAGCGCCGCTACAGTACCAATTCAGCCTGCTTGCTCCAAATCGTGAGCTTGCTTTTATCATGGCAAAGGAAAACTTCTTCCGACGAGAACAGCCTGCAGATATCTGGGTCGTAAAACGAGACGATATCCGAACGATGACACAAGAAGAACGAGAGGGAATGAAGAATCTCGATAAATCTTATAGAGAAACAAAAGGATATGGTTACTTGAAGAAAAAGTGGCGCAAATACGAACAGGAACAGCTTACTGAAAAAGATATTATGGGAGGAGGCAATCATTGATGGAGTCCGCCGAATACCGCAATAGTCTAATCGAGCTCATTTACCAGCTTGCAGATGATGATTTTATCCTTGCCTATAGAGGATCAGAGTGGTTAGGACTCGCTCCCCATATTGAAGAGGATGTCGCCTTTTCTTCGATCAGTCAGGATTTAATGGGGCATGCAACCCTCTACTATTCGTTACTCGAAGAGCTTGGTGAAGGTGACGCTGACAAACTCACACATGCGAGGTCACCTCATGACTTCCATAATGCAGTTTTATTAGAACTTCCGAACGGGCAAGGAACATATCTCGAAGAACCTAACTACGATTGGGCTTTTACTGTAGTAAGAAACTATTTCTACACGTTAGCGAAAAAAGTACGCTTGCAATCCATCAAGGAAAACTCTTATGAATCCCTTCAACAAATCGTGAAAAAGATTTCGGTCGAGATGTCGTACCACCTCATGCACTGGGAAACGTGGTTCGATCAACTAATGAACAGTACGCCAGAAGCTAAAAGAAGAATGACAGACGCGATCGACATCGTACTTAAAGAAATGAGGGGCGTTTTCTCATATGGAGAAAATGGAGAAAAGATCGTACGTCTTTCCTTAATAGAACGTGAAGAGGTACTGATTCAGAGGTGGAAGGACATTCTTAACGAGAAGGTGGACTTTAGCCTAGATATTGAAATGAGCTTAGATGGAAGAAACGGCAAGCATACTGACCACCTTGAGGGCGCGTTATCAACACTGTCAGAAGTTTATCAATCGGTACCATCAGCAGAATGGTAGTTTGAGAGGAGCTTTGTTTTGACAACGAGAATGAAAGTTCTACAGAAGCTTGATTCTGTAAAAGACCCTGAAATTCCTTCGGTTAGTGTTGTCGACCTCGGTATCATTTACGATGTGAAGGTGGATGAAGGAAACGTTGAAGTAGAGGCGATGCCTACATTCTCCGGGTGTCCTGCTCTTGATATCATCAAACGAGATATTAAAGAAGCAATTGAAGCAATAGAAGGAATTACATCCGTAGAAGTGAAGTATATACGTGAACCGATATGGACCACCGATCGTGTTACGGAAAGAGGGAAGGTACAACTGAAAGAATACGGAATCGCTCCTCCAGAAGAGAGAAGCGGGGACGAATGGCGTGTTCCTTGTCCTTACTGCGACTCTGTATACACTACGATGGACAACATTTTTGGTCCAGCAGCATGTCGAAGTATTCTTTATTGTAAAAGCTGTAAAAATCCGTTTGAAGCCATGAAGCCAGTAGCAATTTAATTTTAAAATAGAAAGGTTGATGAAAGATGGTTAAAGTTATCGCATTGTATAAGCAGCCGGAGAACAAGCAGAAATTTGATGAGCATTATTTCAACACGCACGCGCCGATCACGTCAAAGATCCCAGGGTTAAAGAAGATGGAAGTAACGAGAATCGTTGGTTCTCCTATGGGAGAAAGTGAATTTTATCTACTTTGCGAGATGTACTATGAAGATCATGAATCTATGAAGGCAGGTATGAAATCACAAGAAGGAAAAGCGTCAGGAAAAGACTTGATGAGCTTTGCTGGAGATCTTGTTACGCTGATGATCGGAGAAGAAGTACACGAAACAGCTGATACTAAGCAATAGAAAAGGGGCACGAGAATGTACGAAACGATTGAATACGAAACAAGGGATCGGATTGCATGGATCCGCCTAAATCGACCAGATAAAATGAATGCGTTTACAATGGTGATGAATAAAGAAGTTCAAGAAGCGGTTGAGCGTGGCGAGGCCAATGAAGACGTACGCTGTATCGTGATTACCGGAAATGGAAGAGCATTTTGTGCAGGACAGGATTTGAATGGAGTTGACGAAGGACTCGATCATGGTGACGTACTTCGATCAGCATATAATCCTATGGTCAAGCAAATCGTGAACTGTGAGAAACCAGTCGTTGCAGCTGTTAATGGTGTAGCTGCTGGTGCAGGGATGAGCCTTGCTCTCGCATGTGATTTCCGTCTTGCACATGAGAACGCTAGTTTTATTGAGGCATTCGTACACGTCGGGCTTGTTCCTGATTCTGGCAGCATGTATTTTTTACCTCGATTGATCGGTCATGCAAAAGCGTTAGAGCTTGCGATGCTTGGTGATAAAGTGAGTGCATCGAATGCGAAGGAACTTGGTATGGTCAACGATGTGTATGAGCATGATGCTTGGGATGAAAAAGTCAGTAAGTTTGCTGCGCGTCTATCGAATCTACCACCTAAAGCGGTCTCACTCATCAAAGAAGGGATGGCAAAAAGTTGGGACAGCAGTCTTGAGGAAGTGCTGGAATTTGAAGCAGAAGCGCAGCGTAAAGCAGGTCGAACCAACGATCATCGTGAAGGTGTAAAAGCTTTTATTGAGAAGAGACGCCCGGTGTTTCAAGGTTCATAATGCTTTAAAGAAGGAAACTGGGGGAAATATCGAGAATAATAGATGTTAGGGGGAAGGGGTCCTGGAGGTTAATTATCCTACCAGGCTCTTTCCTATGTTCTTAACTAGAGGAGGATGCAAATTGGCTGTCGTTACATATGAAGTAAAGAATCACGTAGGATACGTTACATTGAATCGTCCGGATGTTCTAAACTGCTTTAACTATGAAACGCTTTCTGTTCTTCAAGGAATCATCGATGATATTTATACCGATAAGAATGTACGTGTTGTTATTTTTATGGGGGCTGGTGAAAAGGCTTTCAGTGCAGGAGCGGACTTAAAAGAAAGACGATCACTCTCTGAAAGTGAAGTGAAGCGGAACGTCAAAAAGATTCGCGAGGTATTTTCATCCGTTGAAGCTCTTCCTCAACCGACGATCGCAGCGATCAACGGCTATGCATTCGGAGGCGGATTTGAACTCGCACTAGCATGTGACTTTCGTTATGCAGTAGAAGGGACTAAGATGGGGCTTACTGAAACGAGTCTAGGTATTATACCTGGTGCCGGTGGAACACAGAGGCTTCCACGCCTTATCGGTTCTGCTAAAGCACTCGAACTGGTATTGACCGCAAGAAAACTAACTTCAGAAGAAGCGTTTGATTATGGAATCCTGAATGGTGTCGTAAAAGCTGAAGCCTTGCTTTCTCAGTGTGAGGACCTTGCTTCTGAAATTTGTAAGAACGCGCCGGTGGCTGTTCAACAAGCGAAGTTTGCAGTCCGAGAAGGCATGAATGTCGATCGACATACGGGCATGGCTATCGAATCGAAAGCGTATGAAGTGACAATTCCCACTAAGGATCGTTTAGAAGCTCTTGAAGCTTTTGCTGAGAAGCGAAAGCCTGAGTTTAAAGGAGAGTAGTTGCGATGTCCTTCGCTCTTTGGTAGTATAACATCATATTTAGGGTGCGTTTTATTAGCGGTATACCTTGAGCGGAGGAAAACGTTATGAATGAAGGTTTAAATACAAGATCCATGATCTTTACGCTGTACGGTGATTATATCCGCCACTACGGTAATGAGATTTGGATTGGAAGTTTGATCAGGCTGTTGAAGGAATTTGGACACAATGATCAGTCAGTTCGAGCTGCGATCTCAAGAATGAACAAACAAGGATGGGTACAATCAAGAAAAGAAGGTAACAAAAGCTATTACTTCTTAACAGAGCGTGGGGTAAAACGGATCGATGAAGCGGCAAGGCGTATCTTTAAGCTTCAGCCGTTCAGTTGGGATGGAAGATGGCGCATGCTTCTTTACACGATTCCAGAAGAAAAAAGACACATTCGTGACGAGTTACGAAAAGAACTTGTCTGGAGCGGCTTTGGAAGTTCTTCTGCGAGTTTGTGGATGTCTCCTAATCACCTGGAAGAGCAAGTGGATGTATTGATCGAGAAATACGATATTAAAGAACATATTCATTTCTTTGTAGCCGATTACAAAGGTCCACACGAAAATACTGCTCTTGTGAATGAATGCTGGGATTTGAAGGACATCAGCGATAAATATCGCTCCTTTATCAAACGTTACAGTGAGAAGTTCGTCATCGATCGTAATAAGATCGAAAAAGGGAACATGACAGATGGAGAATGTTTTGTTGAAAGGGCAAAACTTGTTCATGAATATCGTAAGTTTCTATTCGTGGATCCGGGTCTTCCTCCTCAGCTGCTGCCAGATGAGTGGCCGGGAGAACATGCGGCGAAGCTATTCAGCGACTACTACCGTACGCTTGCAAAACCATCATCGCGCTTTTTTGAGGAGGTCTTTAAAGAAGGCAATGAATTGAAGAAGAAAGACGATCGTTATGATGCGCTTCAGCATCCACTATTGATCGATAGATAAAAAAAGGAACGGGCTCCCGTTCCTTTTTTGGTATCAGCGAATTTCTTCAACGCCTTCGATTTGTTCAAGAAATTCTTTTCCTTTTTTCTTGTAGGTATCAATCGTTAACTTAATCAATTCTCGATCTTTGTCAGTAAGTTCTCTAACGACTTTGCCTGGTGAGCCGAGAACCATCGTGTTTGGTGGAATCTTCTTTCCTGCAGGTATAAGTGTATTCGCTCCAATTAATGCACCTTCACCAATTTCAGCTCCGTCAAGTACGATAGCACCCATTCCAATGAGAGCACCTTTCTTCACCTTGCATCCATGAAGAATCGCGTTATGTCCAACCGAAACTTCATCTTCTAGCACAAGAGGATACCCTTCAAACAAATGGCACGTACAATTATCTTGAATGTTACATCCGTTTCCGATTGTAATCGGTGCTTCGTCTCCTCTTAATACAGTATTGAACCACACGCTTGATTCTTCTCCAATCGTAACATCCCCGATAATTTTAGCTCCTGGAGCTACGAAAACATCTTTGCCTACCGATGGTTTATGACCGTTATAAGAAATTAGCATCGAAAAAATCCTCTCTTTCTCATTTTTTTGCAGGAATTCAGTGTCTGTTTTTTGAATGTTTAGTATGAGTATAACACGTAATCTATTAAACGTAATAAATACGTTACAGGAAAAGAGGCGAGGACATCATGAATCGAATTTGTGAAACGCTATCGATCAACTATCCTATCATACAAGGTGGTATGGGAAATATCTCAAGCTCAGAATTAGCATCTGCGGTCTCGAACGCAGGAGGTCTTGGCACGATTGGAACTGGAACGATGTTGCCAGATGAGGTCGAGAAATTGTTAGTAGATATAAAAATGCGTACATCATTACCATTCGCTGTAAATATCCCGATCACCGTAACTCCTTACTTTAAAGAGATGTGTGAGCTGGTAGTGAAGCATGACGTCAAAGTAGTGTCTCTCTCTGCAGGGAACCCTTCACCATTCATTCCGTTTTTTAAAGAACATGGCATAAAAGTAATCTGCGTGACAGCGAGTGTGAAGCATGCGGTGAAAGCTGAAAATGCCGGAGCAGACATCATTGTTGGAGAAGGTTTTGAAGCAGCAGGGATCAACTCATCTCTAGAGCTAACGACCTTGACGTTGATTCCTCAGTTAAAAGCTAGTGTATCCATTCCAGTCATCGCTGCTGGTGGAGTAGGAGATGGCAAAGGATTAGCGGCAGCCTTTGTGCTCGGAGCTGAAGGGGTTCAGATGGGGACAAGACTTGTCGCAACGAAAGATTCTCCGTACCATTCAAATTATTTAGATCAGATTTTGCAGTCGAAAGACACTGGTACTGTGATCGTTGGACGAAGTGTAGGCAAAGTGAGAAGGATATTAAAAACAAGTTATTCATCAATGATAGAAGAAGCAGAAAGAAATGGAGTACATCCTAACGATTTTGCCAAGATGACGGCTGAAGATAAGCACATTATTGGAGCGGTTGAAGGACGGCTGGAAGAAGGGTTCATCAATGGTGGACAAGTTAGTGGACTGATCGATTCGTTACCTACTGTGGAAGAGCTTTTTGTAACGATGATACGAGAAGCTTCAGAAACACTAAACGATCAATCCCTACAGTTCAACAAGTTTAAACAACCTAATAACTGATAAGGGGGAAGCCCTTGTCTAAGATAAATATTTTAAAAATATACAATAGTAATAATTGTTTGATAATTCGTTGACAAGTTTCACAATTGCAGTGTACCATTACGATAAAATATGACAGATAGCTACATGTAGGTTCTCATTAAATGAACAGGGGGAGAAAAAGATGTTGAAATCATGGAAAAAATGGGTTGGGATTTCTCTTGTCAGTAGTGTCTTGGTGCTTGCAGGGTGTGGAAGCAACAATGCATCGTCAGACTCTGACAGCGGGGGAGAAGGGTCAGAAGATAAGATGTATACGATCGGAGTAACTCAGATCGTTGAACATCCGTCGTTGGATGCGGCATTCGAAGGCTTTAAGATGGCGCTAGAAGAGAACGGCTTTAAAGAAGGAGAGAACGTTACATACGATGTGCAAAATGCGCAGAATGATATGAACAACAGCAATACCATCGCTCAAAACTTAGTTGGAGATAATGTCGATCTGATCTTTGCAAACTCTACACCAAGTGCTCAATCAGCATTGAACGCAACGTCAGATATACCGATCATCTTCACTTCGGTTACAGATCCTGTTGGAGCGAAGCTAGTAGAATCGTTTGATAAGCCAGGAGAGAATATCACAGGTACAACTGATACTCATCCTGATGCGATTCCAAAGACGATTGAATTTATCTCGAGTGAATTCGACGCTGAGAACGTTGGGTTAATTTATAACGCAGGGGAGCAAAACTCTGTTGCACAAATCAAAGTTGTAAAAGAAGCGCTAGAAAGTAACGGATTGAACCCTGTTGAGAAAAGCGTTTCGACTTCAGCTGAAGTAAAGCAAGCTGCTGAAGCCCTCGTAGGAAAAGTTGATGTGATCTATATTGCTACTGACAATACGGTCGTATCTGCGCTTGAATCTGTTATCAGCGTTGCGAACGACAAAGACATTCCAATGTTTGCAGGGGAATTCGATTCTGTTGAACGAGGCGCGTTTGCTGCCTACGGATTCGATTATAAAGATATTGGGTACGAAGCAGGTTTGATGGCAGCAAAGATCTTAAATGGTGAAGCAACTGCATCTGAATTACCAGTTCAATATCCTCAAAATTTGAAGCTTAAGATGAATAAGAGTGCTGCTGAAGAAATGCGAATCGATATTAAACAAGAATGGGAGGAAGAAGGAGAATATACCGAGTAACAGGACAGGTTCGAGAAAGAAGTCAGCTTCTTTTTCGAACCATTTTTTTTACTCGTGAGAATGAAATTAAGGGGGAGGCTTACCTATGGGCTCAGCATTATTTGGTGCGGTTGAATCTGGTGTGATTTATGCCATCATGGCGCTCGGTGTATATCTTTCATTTCGAATATTAGACTTTCCAGATTTAACGGTAGACGGAAGCTTTGTAACTGGGGCTGCAATTGCCGCTATTCTGATCGTTAATGGAACAAATCCTTTCTTTGCAACTTTGATTGCGATCGGTGCAGGGTTTTTAGCAGGATGTGTGACAGGGTTACTACATACAAAAGGAAAAATAAATCCACTGCTTTCAGGGATTTTAATGATGATCGCACTTTACTCGATCAATCTCAGAATCATGGGCCGTTCGAATGTGCCCCTGTTGAACGAAGAGTCGATCTTTACAAAAGTAGAATCGATTTTCTCATCACTAGGAATTGAGTCGTTAGTAAACAGCATAGCATCGGCCGTTGGGCTAGGAGGTATCACCTCTACATGGTCGATTTTAATCAGTATGCTGTTGCTTACAGCTGTTATTAAAATCTTGACCGACTATTTCCTTAAGACGCAGGTCGGTCTTGCATTACGTGCGACAGGCGATAACAAACGAATGATTAGGAGTTTTTCAGCCAACACTGATCAACTGACAATCCTAGGTCTTGGTATTTCAAATGCTCTTGTTGCACTGTCTGGAGCGCTCATTGCGCAGTATAGTTCATTTGCAGATGTAGGAATGGGAATCGGGATGATTATTATCGGTCTTGCCTCCGTCATAATTGGAGAAGCGATATTCGGAACGAAAACGATCGCGATCACAACGTTTGCCGTTATTGGGGGAGCCATCGTTTACCGATTGGTTGTAAGTCTGGCACTTCGAGTTGATTTTCTTGAAACAGGTGATATGAAATTGATCACAGCAGTCATTGTTATCGGAGCATTGATCTTCCCGCAGTTAATCGATGGGCAAAAGGAGCGAAATCGAAAGAAACGGAAACGTCTACAGCAAACGAAACTGAAAGAGAATGGAGGAAATGAGTATGCTTCTTCTAAATCAGATTCACAAAGTGTTTAACGAAGGAACACTAGACGAGAAGGTTGCGCTAGAAGATATCGATCTAAAATTACAACCTGGTGATTTTGTAACTGTGATCGGAAGTAACGGTGCAGGAAAATCGACGTTGATGAATATGATCTCTGGCGTGTTAACTCCAGACGTAGGTGATGTTTTTATCGATGACAAGAAAGTAACGACGATGCCAGAGTATAAGCGGTCGAGGTTAATTGGGCGAGTCTTTCAAGATCCGATGGCAGGGACAGCCCCTTCGATGACGATTCAAGAGAACTTAGCGATGGCCTACTGTCGGAACCGTAGGCGTACCCTTGTAAAAGGCGTTACGAAAAAACTAAGAACCACTTTCCAGGAAGCTCTCGAAAGCCTTCACCTTGGACTTGAAGATCGACTGAACGCGAAAGTAGGATTATTATCCGGTGGAGAAAGACAAGCACTCTCTCTACTGATGGCCACGTTTACTGATCCGAAAATTCTCTTGCTTGATGAACATACGGCAGCACTCGACCCAGCTCGAGCAGAGCTCATAACTAAGCTTACAGGAGAAATCGTTGAGAAGACGGGCCTAACCACAGTGATGGTTACGCATAATATGCAACAAGCGCTAGATCTCGGAAATCGCTTGATCATGATGGACAGCGGAAAGATTATTCTAGAAGTCGATGGTGAGGACAAGCAGAATCTTACGATCGAAGCCCTGCTACATGAATTTCAAAGAATCAAAGGTTCAAAGTTGAATAGTGACAAGGCACTGCTTGGATAAACCTTGTGAACGTTACGGCTGTCGAAGTAGGTTCGGCAGCTTTTCTAACGCGAAAGGGTCGTAATTTTTTGACAATTAATTGACGGTTATTATACGTGATGTTATTATATCGTTAAATAAACGTCATATATTTTAGTGTGATGATTAGGGGATGAAGCGAGTGAAGGATGGTATCGCCATCGGACAAAAAGCAACAGTTACAACAACAGTGACATCAGAAATGTTCGCTCAGTTTGAAGGGAACGTTGTCCATCCAGCTTATTCTACCGTTTCAATGGTCTACCATATGGAATGGGCATCGAGAAAGCTCATTCTTCCATACTTAGAAGAGGAAGAAGAGGGAATTGGCGGAGGGGTCGAAATGAAGCATCTTGGGCCAGCATGTGAAGGTCAAGAGATCACGATCACCGCAACGATCACCTCATTGACGAGTAAATCAGTTATTAGCTATGTGGAAGTGAGAAGAGGATTGGATATTATTGGAACGGGATCAGTCGTTCAGTTCGTCCTACCTAAGAAAGCAATAGAAGAGAAATTAGCAAATGCTAAATTGTAAGCGATTTCATTAAGGGGTGAAAATCATGTTTGATCGAATAGCTGAGCATGAACAAGTACTTTTTTGTAATGACGCAGATACAGGACTTAAGGCCATCATCGCGATACATAATACAACGCTTGGTCCTGCTCTTGGTGGCTGTCGGATGAGACCGTATGAAACCGTAGACGATGCTTTAGAAGATGTCCTAAGACTCTCTAAAGGAATGACATATAAATGTGCTGCAGCAGATGTGGATTTCGGAGGAGGTAAAGCTGTAATTATCGGAGATCCTCTTACAGATCGCACTCCTGAATTATTCCGTGCATTCGGTCAGTTTGTGGAATCGCTTAACGGGCGATTTTATACAGGAACAGA
This sequence comes from Anaerobacillus sp. ABR4_321, assembly GCF_056158505.1. Lineage (NCBI taxonomy): Bacteria > Bacillati > Bacillota > Bacilli > Caryophanales > Bacillaceae > Anaerobacillus > Anaerobacillus sp. ABR4_321. The sequence continues at coordinate 119,832 of NZ_JBSWTK010000001.1, read as the reverse complement.
TATGGGGACGACACCAGATAACTTTGTACATTCTCTACGTGAGACGAACTGTATCGTCGGCGTTCCAGAAGAATATGGTGGAAGCGGAGACTCTTCTATTCCTACTGCAAAAGGTGTTTTATACGGCATACAAGCTACGAACAAAATGGTATTTGGGAATGAAGAGTTCGGAGGTAAGACGTATGCGATTCAAGGTCTTGGAAAAGTAGGGTATAAAGTTGCTGAAATGTTGCTTGAAGAGGGCGCCGAAATTATCGTTACTGATATTAACCGCTCCGCTATCGATCGACTCATTCAGCGTGCGATCGAACTGAAGGGTGAGGTCAAGGTCGTCTCAGGTGATGAGATCTACGAAGCTGACGCAGATGTGTTCGTACCATGTGCGCTAGGTGGGATCATCAATGATCGTACGATCGATATGTTAAAAGTCAGTGCTGTTGTTGGATCAGCTAACAATCAACTTCTCACTCTTGAGCACGGAGACCGCCTTCATAATAGAGGGATTCTCTATGCACCGGACTATATTGTGAACAGCGGAGGGTTGATACAAGTATCTGATGAGCTATATTCTCCTCACCCGATGCGTGTACTTCAAAAGACGAAAGCAATTTACGATACGCTTCATACGGTGTTCAAAAACGCAGAAGAAAATTCAATATCGACTGTCCAGGCTGCGAATTATTTTTGTGAAGAAAGAATTGAAAGCCGTAAAAGAAGAAATAGCTTCTTTTCTCACAAAAAGCCTGGCAAATGGGCTGTGCGTTCTTAAATGCAGATAATAGGAGGATACGTATGGATATGAATGAGAAATTCCCTATCGTACAGCTAATCACTGGTGACGGCAGGAGAACCGGAGCTATTTCTGAAAACATTACGATCGAAAAAGCAAAACGTTTTTATCAGCATATGGTGTTTTCTCGTTTGTTCGACCGAAAAGCAGTAAATCTTCAAAGACAGGGGCGTATTGGGACATACGCTCCTTTTGAAGGGCAGGAAGCTTCTCAGATCGGAAGTGCACTTGCTATGGAAGATGGCGACTGGATGTTTCCGACTTATCGCGATCATGCAGCTACTGCTGCATTTGGTCATTCTTTAAAAAATATATTCCTCTATTGGAAAGGGTGTATCGAAGGCTGTGTGCCTCCGAAAGGAAAGCATATCTTTCCACCTTCCGTTCCGATTGCATCTCAGATTCTTCACGCTACAGGTACCGCATGGGCGGAGCAAAAGAAAGGGACCGACAGAGTGTCGATCGTCTATTTTGGCGACGGTGCAACTTCTGAGGGAGATTTTCATGAGGGGCTAAACTTTGCCAGTGTGTTTAATATTCCTGTCGTATTTTTCAACCAAAATAATGGCTATGCGATCAGTGTTCCTCTTGAACGTCAGATGAAAACAAAAACGATTGCCCAGAAGGCTTTAGCATATGATATCCCTGGCGTTCGCGTCGATGGAAACGATGTGTTTGCTGTTTACGATGAAACGATCAAAGCGGTCGAGCGAGCAAGAAGCGGCGGTGGACCGACGTTGATCGAAGCAGTCACCTGGAGGTACGGCGCTCATACAACGACGGATGAGCCTTCGAAATATCGTGACCAGTCTGAAAGTAAAAGAAGAAGAGAGAATGAAGACCCAATTACAAGAGTAGAGAGGTTTCTTGAACATGAAGGGGCATGGGATTCAAATTGGGCAGAAAATGTTCATGAAGAGGCAGAACAAAAGCTTGATGAAGCGGTGATCGAAATGGAAAAAACGATTAAATCTGATGAATCACTCATGTTTGACCATGTGTTTGGGACGGATGTTTGGCCAGTTCAGGAGCAAAAGCATCGTTTCTTTTATGAAGGGAGCGAGAAGGGATGAGTACTGCCGTAAATACAAAGAAATTGACTATCGTCCAAGCGATTACGGATGCGTTAAGAGAAATGCTAGCTGAAGATGAATCCGTATTGGTGCTCGGAGAAGACGTAGGTAAGAACGGAGGGGTATTCAGAGCGACAGATGGTCTTTTTGAGCAGTTCGGTGATGATCGCGTAATCGATACGCCTCTAGCAGAATCAGGATTGATCGGGTCATCGATCGGTCTTGCGATGAACGGCTTTAAACCCGTTGTAGAAATACAGTTCCTTGGGTTTATCTATCCTGGTTTTAATCAATTGATCACCCATGCCACGCGCATTCGAACTAGGACGCAAAGCCGCTATACCGTTCCGTTAACTGTACGAGCTCCATATGGATCAGGCGTAAGAGCACCAGAAATTCATAGTGACAGTACTGAAGCTCTTTTCACTCATATTCCGGGCTTAAAAGTGGTTGTGCCTTCAAACCCTTATGATGCAAAAGGTCTTCTGATCAGTTCTATTAAAGATCCAGACCCAGTTCTATTCCTTGAACCTATGAAAATATATCGTGCAGGGAAAGAAGATGTACCAACTGAAAGCTATTCTGTTCCAATTGGTAAAGCTTCAGTCAAACGAACAGGTGATGATGTCTCGATCTTCGCCTGGGGTGCTATGGTGAGAGTTGCAGAAAAAGCAGCTGAAGAAGCAAGTAAGAATGGATTGCACTGTGATGTCATCGACCTAAGAACGTTATATCCGTTAGATAAAGATGCAATCGCTGAATCTGTACAGAAAACGGGAAGAGCCATTATCGTCCATGAAGCTCCTTCAACTGGTGGCGTTAGCAATGACGTGATCGAGATCATCAACGATACTTCCTTCCTTTACATGAGAGCCCCAATTAAAAAAGTGACAGGCTACGATACGCCTGTACCTCTATTTACACTTGAAGACGACTATGCGCCTGATGAAAAGAAAATCTATCGAGCAATTGAAGAAGTGACGCGTTTCTAAGGAGGGTGAACGTTAATGGAAGTGAAACTTCATGATATAGGTGAAGGGATGTCTGAGGGAGAAGTCGTTCAACTTCTCGTTAATCCTGGCGATGTTGTAACTGTGGATCAACCGTTGCTTGAAGTCCAAACAGATAAAGTGACGGCTGAGCTTCCGGCACCTATCGCTGGAAAGATTGAGAATATCCTTGTTTCTCCTGGAGATGTGATCGAGGTAGGGAATGTGATGTTAACGATCAATCCGGCTCAGGAAAGCGAGCGGCCTCCTGCTGAGTCAACAGAACGGGGATGGCGCAATCACAATAGAATACTAGCTGCTCCTTTTACTAGAAAGATTGCGAGGGAAAACGGGGTAGATATCGAGAAGATTGTTGGAACTGGTCCTGCAGGGCGCGTCATGGATGAAGACGTGATCAACCATATGAAAACAAGTGTTAAGAAGCCGGCACCGATCAAGGAGAAAAAAGAAGTCAGGAAAGAAGCTCCACCTGAAAGCTCGACAACGACCATACCATTCAAGGGGAGGCGTAAACAGATTGCAGCGAAGATGTCACAGTCGCGACTTGCGATTCCTCACGTCTCACACTTTGATGAAGTCGACGTCTCCAATGTTCTGGAAATGAAAGCACAGTTAGAACAAAGGGGAGAGGCGATATCAGTTGCTGCGTTTTATATTAAAGCGGTTTGTACTGCCCTTAGAGACTTTCCTATTTTCAATGCAGTGCTCGATGAAGATGAAGGGGTTATCCATTTAAAGCCTTCTATTCATATTGGTCTTGCGGCTGATACGGAGGATGGATTGATCGTTCCAGTTATTCATGATTGTGACAAGCTTTCAGTTAAGGAAATCCATAGAGAAATGAAGAGGTTATATGAAGCGGCAAGTACGAATACGCTTCTTCCGAAAGAAATGTCTGGTAGTACATTTACCATCAGCAATGCTGGTCCCCTTGGTAGTACTGGTGCAACGCCAATTATCAATTACCCAGAAGTAGCGTTGATGGCTTTTCATAAAACGAAGAGAATGCCTGTCGTAGGTAAAAATGATGAAATCGTGATCCGTTCGATCATGAATCTATCGATGACGTTCGATCATAGGATAGCGGATGGTGCACATTCGATGCGATTTACGAATCGTGTGATGGAATTAATCGAGCAGCCTGCACTGCTCTTAACGGAGTTGAAATAATGGTAGTAGGAGAATTGGTATATGAAAAAGATCTGGTAATCATTGGAGCAGGCCCAGGAGGCTATCAGGCAGCGATCCGTGCAGCGAACTACGGACGTGATGTGACCTTGATCGATCGCACTGAACCTGGTGGGGAGTGCTTACATAGCGGGTGTATCCCTTCAAAACTGCTTGCTGTTTCTGCGAGTAAGATGAACGAAGCAGCTCCTGGCCTTACATTGTCAGCTTCCTTTTCGATGAAACAGTGGAACAGTGACAAAAAAGAAGTGGTAAAGAAACTAGAAACAGGACTTCACTCATTGTTCAAAACGAGTAAAATCGAATTTATACAAGGAAACGCCTCTTTCTTATCAGAGGAGCGGATCGGTGTTGAGCAAGGCGAGAAATTTGAAGTATGGTCTTTTAACCATGCGATCGTCGCAACAGGAAGCAGTCCGAAGATCCCCTCCTTTTATGAAGAACATAGTGATTTTGTACAATCTGTCGAAGACCTTTACAATCTGGAACGTGTGCCAGAGACCCTCGTTCTATATGGATCGGACTATGTGACTGCAGAAGCAGCAAGTAGCTTTCAAGCCCTTGGTTCTCATGTCCATGTGATGACAGGTGAGGCGTCATTTCTACCTGAACTTGATGAAACGATTGGAAAAGAAGTAAGAAGACAGTTCAAGAAACAGGGAATCCGTGTTTCTACAGGGGTTACAAATATAACGATAAACGAAGAAGGAAGCTCTATAAAAGTTACGGCGCACGATTCTAAGGGGAAAGATTTACAGATGTTTGCCGATATATTAGGATATTCAGCCGGAAGAAGGCGTAATCTTGAAGCCCTCGGTTTAGAGAATGCGAGAGTTAAGGTGAATGACGATCACTTTATTACGCTCGACGATTCATGTCAGTCATCTAATGATCGCATCTATGCTTGTGGTGATATTACAAACGGACCGTCACTTGCGGTTAAAGCGATCAAGCAAGGTAAGGTAGCAGCAGACAACTGCTGTGGGGTTTCTTCTGTATGTGATCTTACTTTTTTACCTTTCGTCATGCACACGATACCTCAAGTAGCATCTGTCGGATTAACCGAAGCGGAAGCGAAAGAAGCAGGGTACCAAGTATCTACAGGGCTATCTCATATGAGAGCAAACGGCTATGCGACGTTACAAGGGCAACCTGAAGGTCTTGTAAAAGTGATAAGAGATGAGGAGACGCATCTTTTACTAGGCTTTCATGCAATTGGAAGCGGTGCGATCGAACTCATCGAAAAAGGAACGCTCGCCCTGGAGATGGTTGCTAGAGATGAAGACTTTATTTACCCATTTGCGCCTCACCCGGGATTTGGAGAAGCATGGATCGAAGCAGCTGAAAATTCACTTCAAACATTTAAAACAGAATCAAAACAAAAACAACGCTGATTGGCGTTGTTTTTTTGCTTACCTATGACGCGTGGGGTAATGAATGATCATCATCGCGTTACAAAGAGATTTTGATGGATTCACATAACGGTGTGGATAATTTGCGGTAAAGCGCAAGCTCTCACCTTTCTTAATCGTATACGAGATATCATTCACAACGAGCTGCATGTCCCCTTCTTCGACAAAAAGGTATTCTTCCACGCCTTCTGGATGAGGGTTAGAGTGATAATCGCAGCCTACATCTAACGTTATCGCGAAACTTTCAAACGATTTCCCTGGTTCCATTGGAAACAGGGGAACGACTTTCATTTTTCCACCTTCCTCAAAAAGCGGTTCAATTTCGTCTCTGTTCACCTTTTTTATCACTGGTTGTTCCTCATCTATAAAGGCTGTGAAGGAAACACCAAGGCCATTTGCAATTTTCCAAAGTGTATTTACGGTCGGGTTTGAGGCTCCTCTTTCAATTTGAGCGAGCATCGGCTTGCTAACTGAACATTGAGAGCTAAGCTGATCGAGACTCAGACCATTCTCCTGGCGTAGCTTCTTAAGCTTTTCACCGATTTGTTTTGTTAAAGAGTTGTCACTCATTCTTATCTCCTATTCTATGGTAAAATACCTATTGATGTTTTGTTTAATATAACATACAATCAGTATAATATATTGAACAACTAACGCCAATAGGAGTGATGGTATGCAGGCGATCACGAGTGTTACAAGAAGTGAGTCAGGATTTGCAACAGGTCTTAGAGCAGGAACAAGCATAGCGATTGGCTATATGCCAGTAGCGCTCACATTTGGCTTATTAGCTAGAACGACAGGACTTACTGTGTTTGAAGCGATTTTAATGAGCATGCTAGTTTTTGCTGGCGCAGCACAGTACATAACGCTAAGCCTACTTGCAATCGGAACAGGTGCATTAGAAATTATATTTACAATATTCATTGTAAATATTCGACATCTATTGATGAGTGCCTCCATTAACGAAAGAGTAACAGAAGATTCGGTCTGGAAAAAGGCTCTATATGCATTTGGTATTACAGATGAGACGTTTACTGTAGCAGCTACAAAGAGTGGAAACGTGACGACAGGTTATATGTTTGGACTCTGCTTGATCTCCTACACGAGTTGGGTGGTTTTCACGGGAGCAGGATATATGGTGGGAGCATCACTTCCGGGTGTTATCCAACAGGGGATGAGCGTTGCACTATATGCGATGTTTGTTGGACTGCTTGTTCCGTCCTCTAAGAAGAGTCGGAAAGTCATCATTCTAGCAGGTTTGGCTGCACTCTTAAATAGTTTCTTTTCTTATCTTAGCATCTCGACAGGTTGGTCTATTGTCCTAGCTACATTATTATCATCCGTGCTAGTAGAGATTGTTATGGGGAGGAAAGAGAATGTCTAGTACAATGCTGTTGATCATCGTTGGTATGGCTGTCGTGACGTATATTCCAAGAATGGTGCCACTCGTATTCTTCAACTCTGATCACATACCTGCCTCTCTTCAAAACATACTGAAAAATGTACCGTTTGCGATTTTAGGCGCACTAATTTTTCCTGGTATCTTAACGATTCATGAAGACATGACATTTGGTCTGATCGGAGCAGCCGTCGCTTTCATCACTGCTTACCTTGGTGCCAACCTAATTGTCGTAGTGATGACTTCTGTTGGAGCTCTTAGTGTTTATGCGTATTTCTTTTTGTAAAGAGACATTTCAAGGATTATTGAACAATTTCTACTTCATTACAGGATGGTTAAATTAACGAAATAGTCAAAAATATTAGTGGTATTTACGTTTCAGTTCCTTTTGAGCGGGAAATTGTGTTACCAGGAAGGGATTCCCATCTAAAAAGGAGGGTTTCCGGAGCCTTGTTTCTCGCAGTCTAGAGAAATAATCTGCTAAAGGAGCTGGAAACATGTTAAAACCAACTGAAATTGAGGAAAAATCAACTTGTAGAATGTGCGATAATGATTATACTTGGTTCATTCCGATAGCAAAGGATAATTATCAATCACAAGGTAGGGTTGAAGCGACTGCAATTACGACAAAAAGCAGTCAAGCTCCAGTGGTTGAGCTCCATGTGATTGCACAATGTCCACATTGTGGAGTGATGAACCGATTTGATCACAGCTATGATCGCACGAACGTCTATGTAGAGAGTAAATAAACTGAAATGAAATCGGCGGTTATCCCGCCGATTTTTTTGTTCAACGTTTGTAATAATATTGATCTAAATCATAACAATATAGGTAAAGTACTAATACATAACCCTACAATACAGACAGGTTCTATTTGTGAGGTTTGCTCGTACAAATAATATAGAGAAAGTATCGGGAGGAGAAATATTATGAGGAAACGAGTAACCTGGTGGTTTATTCTTGGCTTCTCCGCATACGCGCTCTTAATGGGGCTTTATTTGTTTTATTGGGCTGACTTTGGAGTACCGAAAGCGTATCAAGGGACAGCGGCAGATCCAGCTACCTTCATGTCAGAACGGCAGCTTGAACTTTCGGAAGAATATTCACGCTACAGAAGTTTTTTATCATTCCTGTCAATTCCCTTTGAATGGGGGATCTACCTTCTTGTACTAGGTTTCGGTCTATCGAAAATGTTCAAGTCGTTTGGGGAAGGAATCTCAAAGAAAGGTTTCGTTATCGTTCCTGTCTATATTGTTCTTCTCTCTGCCTTTACGTGGATCGTTACATTTCCTCTTAAATTTTGGAGCAGGTCCCTTTCAGTAAAATATGGCATCAATACCCAGGCTTTTTCCGATTGGATGAAGGACGAAATGATTTCTTTCTGGATAGAGATCGGTCTCACCTCAATCATAATCGGAGTGCTGTATTTCTTGATCAAACGCTTTGAGAAGAGATGGTGGCTTGCTGCATGGGGGCTGATGGTCCCGTACTTAGCTTTTATGATGTACATTCAACCCGTCGTTATCGATCCTTTGTACAACGACTTCAGTTCACTTTCAGATAAAGAACTTGAGGAGCAAATTCTCGGGTTAGCGAATGAGGCCAATATACCAGCTGACAGAGTATTTGAAGTGAACATGTCTGAAAAAACGAATGCAATGAATGCATATGTTACGGGAATAGGCTCAAATTTACGAATTGTGCTATGGGATACGACAACGAACAAGTTACAAGATGATGAAGTGCTTTTCATCATGGCCCACGAGATGGGGCACTATGTCATGAACCACTTGTATGGGAACCTTGCAGGTGCTTTGATCATGAGCTTGTTCGGTTTGTATATCGCTTATCGCCTTTTAGGTAAAATTGTTGCGAAGTGGGGAGATGCATGGGGGGCAACATCAGTCTCCGATATAACGACACTTCCTGCATTGCTGCTTCTCTTTTCAATCATGTCATTTATTGCAAGTCCGGTAGAACTTGCTATCTCGAGGCATGCTGAAATGAATGCCGATCAATATGCTATTGAGATGACAGACGATGTGGATGCTGCCGTCGGGTCTTTTCAGAAGCTAACGGTGAATAGTTTAAACGAAGTGAATCCACCGATCTTAGTAAAGTTTTTCAAATACGGTCACCCAACAATGATGGAACGTTTAATCATGCTAAACCAATACGAAAACGATGCGCCTTCTGAATAACTCAGAAAGGCGTTTTTTTATTTAGAGAAATGTTTAAGTTCGAATATCTCTTTACTAGCATTTCAATCATACTATGTGAGACACTATTCTTAATCATCAAGAAGAGGTGTATGAATTGGACAAAGAGATCAAACAAGCATTAGAAGCTGGAATCCATGGCACTCCTGAGTTAAAGCCGGCTGAAAAAGCACTTTACTTATCAACGTTCAGGGAGCGAGTTTACGTTGCACTTACGAAAAGACAAGTAGCTCAAAAGCTGTATCCTTCTGTAAAGAACGAGATGAGTAGGGGGCGTGTTTTACTCCTAAATGGAGATCTACCGTATTCCATGCTATCGAAATATATAAAAGAAGCAAACAAAGCTTCAATACCGTTTACAATCATTAATGATAAAGAGACCGATACTCCTTTAGGGCTAGTGCTAGCATCAAAAGATGATGCAGTAAATCGTGAAGAAATCTTCGTTCGCGATGAATATTTCTCTCTAGATACGTAATAAAGGAGTGAAACGAGATGCTTAAACGAATCGTGCTTCTCATCCTTGTCGCTGCGCTTGGATGGGGAGTTTATAGTACGGTAATCGCAGAACCAAGTGTTGGTACAGAAATAAACGATCGTGCACCTGACTTCACTCTTACGACACTTGAAGATGAAGAAAAAGTAAGCTTGTCGGATTTTGAAGGAAAACCGGTGTTTTTAAATTTCTGGGCAACCTGGTGTCCACCTTGTGAAGAGGAAATGCCAGATATTCAGGCCTTCGCTGATCAATACGGGGAAGAGGTCGAAGTGATATCGGTGAACTTTACGAAGTTTGAACCTAAAAAGGATGAGATTCCGATCTTTGTTGAAGAAAATAACTTGAGATTTCCTGTTTTGATGGATAATGAGGGGAAGGTAGGAGAAGATCTCTACAAAGTTATTTCTATGCCTACTTCCTACATGATCGATCGTGAAGGAGTTATTGTTGAAAAACGGGTAGGCCCTTTAACCCTTGAAGAAATGGAAGAGTGGTTGCAATCTGCATCATAAACAAAAACGGCCCATATCGGCCGTTTTTTGTGTTTTAGACTGGCTTTTTGAGAGGCGTATAAGCCTCTTCAAATCCGGTTGCTTTTGCCACCTTTTTTAATTTTTCATTGATAAATCGAAAATCCAGATCATCTAGAACATTTGGATCAAATCCTCTTATCACAAACTGACCGAACTCCCATATCGTCTCATGAATGTCATGCTTATTCCCGTCTGCTGCAAGTTCTAGTGAGTGAAGGATCGAGCCAAGAACGGATACGTCCTCACGCGCATAATGCCTGATTTGGTAAAAACTTTTATAAAGGTACGTACTATAGGTTACTGGGTTCGTTATGACGCGAAGGTTTTTGTTTTCATCATGGTATAAAGGTTGTGGGATATGCTTTTGCCCTAACCTTGATAACACCCTTCCTAAGCGATTGATGCAATTGATCGCAGTATTAGGATCGTTGATTCCAGGGGAAATTGCTCTTAATGCAATTTCAACGAGCTTTTGGATTCCATATTCAATATCTTGATCTGTTGTTCGTTCCGTTCCAAGCGATAAGGCATCTAATATTTTTTCTTCTCTGGGATAATCTTTTGCAGACCAATAAGAGATGACGACTGTACCTTCGTCGATGAATTCACCAATATCTCTATCAAGTTTAATAATAAGATCATGTTGAATTGCGATCTTTAATAGATCTTTGATCGCTACATTTTGTAGATAACCAGATACTCTAGAAGAAATTGTACGAGGTTCTTTCATTTTGATTTCATCGAGTTCCCAAGAGTCCCATGAAGCGGATCCACCTTCGTTCGCCTTTTCAAAATCCATAAATGTTCGATCGATTGTATCCATCGTGTTCTTTGAGATATGTTTGATTAAGTTTCCGACTAGAATCCAGTTTGCAACGTGGTGGATAAAGTACACAAAATAAGCGACGCATACAATAGCATAAGTGACTGCCAAAACCGGCGCAAAGTAAACGAATCCATCCTCTGCGGTTTGTTCGATCAGTAGGAGAAGGATGATGAAGTAGATGATCCCACCTACAAAAATCCCAAGGACACGCTTCGTAATGCGATCTGTTATGAAGTTCTGAAGTGTTCTTGGAGAAAAATTTGATAAATAGGTAGTAAGTACAACCATGATGGTAGAGAAAGTAATGGTGGTCATCGTTAACATTGAAGACACGAGTGTGCTTAAGATTGTTATACTTGTATCATAGGTAGCGAAGAAGAAGTAAGGTAGGATAATGGCATTTCCTTGAATGAAGTGCCTGTCAAAAACAAGCGTAAGAATCGCTGCAATGAAAGCTCCCACTCCATAGAAGGTTGGAATAAACCAAAAGCTGGATCGGATTTGTCGTAATTTACTATACTTCACTACCATCACCCCCTACTATATACTTAGGTTAGTATTTGATAATGAAGTCATAATTCATACATCTGCCGTGTTACTTTTAATTTAAAAGGGTATGAAAAATATAAGAGATTCAAGAGGAGGCGTTGTCTATGATCATTCATAAATCTGGAGTCTATCGCAATATTCATGAAAAGCGCTACGAATACTGGGTAGTAAAGTCGGAGGACCTAAAAGTGATGGCTTCTTGGATCAGTTGGGATGTACCACAGCACGCAATCGATAAATGGATGAACGAAGTAACTGATATCGAAACGACATATTAAAAACCTCCCGAAGCTTAGGAGGTTTAGGGTAAGTCTTTTTTTATCCGCTTTTTTACAACGTCTTTAGGTTCCCAGCAGTCGAATCGATACGTAGGTTTGGTTTCAAAACCGAGCCGTTTGCATCTGTAAGAAGTACGTGGGTTTTTAACGATTTCAAAATGAATGCACGTAGCACAACAATGGTATTTTGAATAAAATCCGGTCTTCATGTAGGGATCACATTCACATGATCGATCGAAACGATTTTATCATTTTCGAAAACCAGCTTAAAACAATCAGGGTTCTTTAACGACTTCCAAGTATTGAATCCGTGTGAGGATTCAAAGTGATTGAGAATTAGTGTGAAGAGATTTCCATGCGTTACCACAAGTGAATTTTTATTTGTTACTTGAACAACATCCATCACAGCTTCTACTCCTCTAGTTGCTGCTTCAGAACTAGATTCCCCGCCCGTTAGCTTGTAAGAGAAATCATCAAACGTTTTTTCTAATTCAGTCATCCAGTCATCTAGACTTACTTCTGAGAGTCTTCGTTCTTCTAACCTTTCATCGATCGTGATCTGCTTGTCTAGTTTTAGCGCAATCGGTTCAATCGATTGAAGAGCTCTTGTGAAAGGAGAAGAATAAAGTTTATCGAATTTTATACCTTGTAGATGGTCCGCTAACATCACGGCCTGCTCCCGGCCTTTCGCAGTCAATGAAGCATCATGAGCTTGACCTTCTGCTTCACAGTGACGAATGAGGTACAGGTTTTTCACTAAGATCACTCCTTCACTACTCTGAATAATTTTTCATCATAAATTTTACCATGATTAGCTTATGAGCAAAAAATAAATTCAAAAAATTGAAACTTAATTGTTTCTCAATCGTCTTATAATTGATCCCCTTATTTTATGTTTTTTTATTTTGCCTGGAGAGCAGACGTTCTCCAGGAATTTTTTTGAAGTGGAGAGGATGTTTACGTGAACGTATTTCCTGAACTTATTACAACAAGGCTGCGTTTAAGAGAGATTAAAGAAGAAGATGTTACGGCGTTATTTACGATTTTTTCTAGTGCACACACAATGAAGTATTATGGCAATGATACGATTCAGAACTTAGAAGAAGCTGAAGGAATCATGATGAGTTTTAGAAAAGGGTTCGAGAACAAGCGAGTATGGAGATGGGGAATTGCACTTAAAGAGTCGGATGAGTTAATCGGAACATGTGGCTTCCATAACTTGGCTGAGCGCGTTGGAAGAATCGAGATTGGCTACGATTTAGTAGAAAAAGCAGAAGGAAAGGGATATATGACAGAGGCTCTATCCGCCATTATCCCGTTTGGTTTTGATGAGTTGCACCTCAATCGTATAGGGGCATTGGTTCATCCTGATAACACATCCTCCCGAAAGTTAGTAATGAAGCTCGGTTTTCAGGAGGAGGGGGTTCTTAGAGACTATGCATACGCAGGAGGCAAGCACTTTGATCTTATGATGCACGCTCTCTTAAAGAAAGATTGGTGACGTCGTTAGAGAACGGGAGAAAATAACCTTGCGAACGATTCTTTCGTACGATGAAGCAATCCTCTTTCGTTGTATCTGTTCTTATCTACTTTTATAGAGTCTTTTATATCTTCTTGGTAGGCGTTTATTAAGTCTGTAATGGTGTTCGCCTGAAATAAGAAAACATTCACTTCAAAGTTTAAGTGCATCGAACGCATGTCCATATTTGCTGTTCCAATCGTTGCGATATCATCATCCACAATCATAATCTTCTGGTGAAGAAACCCTCGTTGGTACATATACACTTCTACACCGTACTCCAGAAGCTGTGAGAAGTAGGATCGAGTAGCGTATTGTGTAAGAAAACCATCACTCACTTCAGGAACGATTAACTTAACCTCCACACCACGCATCGCAGCGATGGAAAGAGCTGCTCTAAGAGCTTTGTTTGGAACGAAATAAGGTGTTGCGATCCACACGCGATCTTTTGCTGTTGTGATCAAGCTAAAGTAAAGGTCGGTCATAGCACTTCTCTTTGTATCAGGTCCGCTCGGGACAACCTGAGCACCGCCGTCACCTTCCACATCATACGTTTCTAGATACTTTTCCGATAACAGGCTTTCTCCAGACATGTATTCCCAATCCATAAGGAAAACACCGTGTACAGCAGAAATGATTTCACCTTTTACGAGAAGGTGGGTATCTCTCCAGTAGTTCATATTATTGTAATCGCCGGCGTACTCATCTCCGATATTAAGGCCTCCGACAAAAGCGGTACGTCCATCGATCACGATGATTTTTCTATGGTTTCGAAAATTAACGGTTTGATTGAAGAAACCGTATTTAATGGGAAGGAACTGCTGAACACTTGCCCCTGCAGCTCTTAGAGCATTCTTAGAAGCCCTCGAAAGATTATGACTGCCGATTGAATCATAGAGCACTCGAACTTCAACGCCTTCTTTCGCTTTTTCAACGAGGAGCTCAATGATCGATTTTCCTAACTCATCAGAACGGAAAGTGTAGTATTCCATATGAATGTACGTTTTTGCTTTTTTAATTTCTTCTTTAATAGCAGGAAATGTATCACTTCCGTTTAAAAGAAGCTTCGTTTGGGATCGCATGCTGATAGGACTAGACACCATCGTAGCAATAAGGTTTGAAAAGTTTTGGTTCCGCTCATTCAAGTCATGCCAGCGCTCTGATGCAGAGAAATTAACATACTTCTGAAAAAACTCGAGGCCGTTTGTACGTTTCTCTTTAAACAAGTGCCCCTTTACCTCTAACTGACCTGAGAAGAGGAAGAACACATACCCTATAATGGGAAAGAAAATCAGCACGTACATCCACAACAACGTTTTATAAGGTGACCTTTGTTCAAGCATGAGGACGAAGAGAATAGAAAATAAGATCACAAGATAGATTGTTCCAAAAACCCACTTCCATAGGGTGGGGATCGATGTGAACAACACGCTATAAAGGCTTGTTGTCATCAGAATAAAGAAAATGATTTGTCTAATTTGTTTCATAAGTAGCCCACCTAATAAGTTGTTTTGCAGTACAAAAAAAGTAAGGGCTGCGCCCTTACTCCGCTCTCGATTTTCTCTTAACGCGGTAGCGGCCCCACATGTCGATCAGTCGATCGCCTAGTTCGACCAACCTTTCATCTGATGTATCTTTTTGTGGGTTTGGTGTGTTCTTAATCGATGTGAAAAGTTTTTTGAATGGTTCAGGAGTTGCTTTCGCTTCTCCGATCACGCCTTGAATCGTTTCTTTTTTCGATTGAATGTTCTCTGTTATTTGATTCGATGTGTTTGTTAAGTTCGTTGTTTCTTCGTTGATCTTATCTACTTTTTCTTGCAGTCTTGCTGCAGTGGCAGAAAAATCGTTCAGTGATACTTTTGTTTCTTTAGAGGTTTTTACTGCAACGATGCCGAGATAAATGAGTGAAAGGACAACTAGTGCAATACTTACATACACGATGATCAAGGTCATACCTCCAGTCTTAGTCTTATACGTTTTAATGTACCCTGTGCTGGAATGATCCAAACAGTCTATATCTACAGTCTAAACCAACTGTGTGAGAAGTTATAGCGATTATTGTAAAATGGTGGTAAGAAATAGAAGGGAGAGGTTTTTGTGAATCGATACTCGATGGATGAGTTCGTAAAATCAACAGAGCAAAAGGATAAAGGTGAAGGTTTTTTTGAACTTGAAACTGAAAGAATGTTGGAAGTGAACTTAAACGGTAAAGTATGGGCAAAAGCCGGATCTATGATCACGTATAATGGGGAAATAAAATTCGAACGTGAAGGAATTTTAGAACATGGGTTAGGTAAAATGTTCAAAAAAGCATTCACAGGTGAAGGTGCTTCTCTTATGAAAGCTGAAGGAAGAGGGAAGCTATACTTAGCTGATTCTGGGAAAAAGATTTCAATCATTCATTTAGGTCATGGTGAGTCGATCAGCGTAAACGGCAATGATCTTCTTTCATTTGAAGAACGAATCGATTGGGATATTCGAATGATGAAGCGGATTACTGGGATGATGGCTGGTGGTTTATTTAATGTAACATGTAATGGACCTGGTATGATTGCTGTAACGAGTCATTATGAGCCGCTCACGATTCGAGTAACACCAGATAAACCAGTTATTACTGATCCAAACGCAACGGTAGCATGGTCTGGTAATTTAAACCCAGATTTTCAAACTGATGTGTCTCTGAAGTCCTTTTTTGGAAGAGGCAGTGGAGAGTCGATCCAGATGAAATTCGAAGGAGAAGGGTTTGTGGTTGTCCAGCCTTTCGAAGAAGTATACATGCAAAACAACCAGGGATAAAGAGGGGATAAAAAACTTTTTTCATAGGAAGATCCTATTAAAATAGCGAAACCTATCATTTTATGCAGAACGAAGGAAAATATTCCTATTGAATTTATCTGATTTTTCATTATAATCATACAAAAGGGTTCTCTAAAGGAGAGTGCATGTATGATTCGATTAGAAAAAGGCAACCTTCTTAAAAGTGATTGTACTGTTATTGCTCACCAATGTGATTGCTTCAATGCATTAGATGTCGGTATTGCAAAATCAGTGAAAGAAACGTACCCTGAAGCAGCTAAAGCAGACGAAAACTTTCCATTTCCACCAAAAAAGAAGCTAGGTAAATGTTCGTTTGCTTTGAGTCATGATAATAAGAGAATTATTGCTAATCTATACGGTCAATATAAACCAGCCGGTCTTCAAACCAACTACCCAGCCTGGTTGAAATCTTTTGAGAGTATGATTAAAGAATTAAAGCCCTTTGAAGAAAAAGGTTTTAAAATAAAAATCGGTTGTGGAATCGATAAAGACGATTTGATCAACGTAAAGAAATCACTAGAAAAGCTTTCTAAGAAATACGAAAGACCGATCCATGTGTACTACTCTTAATCGCTAAGCCCCCAAGTTTGGGGGCTTTTTTTGTGTGAAGAAAACAGAGCAGGTTGGTAAGAATGGCTTATATTTGTAAAATAACCCCATTATTTGGTTTTGAAAAAATTTACCGTGGAATACCACAACTGTAGCAAAAAAAGAAAAAAGTATCTCAAAGGAGGAAGAGAAAATGGCAAATAACAATGAAAAGATGAGCAGAGAAGAAGCTGGTCGAAAAGGTGGAAACAAAACCGCGAGAGAACATAACAAAGAGTTTTACCAAGATATCGGCCAAAAAGGTGGAGAAAC
Organism: Anaerobacillus sp. ABR4_321; assembly: GCF_056158505.1. NCBI lineage: Bacteria > Bacillati > Bacillota > Bacilli > Caryophanales > Bacillaceae > Anaerobacillus > Anaerobacillus sp. ABR4_321. The sequence continues at coordinate 102,859 of NZ_JBSWTK010000001.1, read as the reverse complement.
AACTGCAAATGAACATGACAAAGAATTCTATCAAGAAATAGGAGAAAAAGGTGGAAACAAAACAGCAAGAGAACACGATAAGGAATTCTACGAAGAGATCGGCGAAAAGGGCGGAAACAAAACTGCACGTGAACACGATAAAGAGTTTTATCAGGAGATAGGAGAAAAAGGCGGAGAGCAAACGTCTAAGAATCATGATAAAGAGTTCTATAAGGAAATAGGAAAAAAAGGTGGAAATCAGAACAAATAAAAAAAGAGCGGTTTGGGCCCGCTCTCTCTAAATGATACTTCACATAGAGTGTACCAAATTTATGAAAAACAGTAAAATACGTAAATTGAGTGAGATATAAACACACATTCTAAAGGAGGATTTTCAAATGGCTGATAATAACAATAATAAAATGAGTAGGGAAGAAGCAGGACGTAAAGGCGGAAATAAGACTGCGAGGGAGCACGACAAAGAATTCTACGAAGAAATTGGTGAAAAAGGCGGAAACAAAACAGCTCGTGAGCATGATAAAGAGTTTTATCAAGAAATAGGAGAAAAAGGCGGAGAGCAAACATCTAAGAATCATGACAAAGAATTTTACGAAGAGATTGGGAAAAAAGGCGGTAAAAATAGCGGAAACGGCAGCAACAATAATTGATCGGTACGAAGAGCGGAGAAGCCTCCGCTCTTTTTTTTATGGGCTTAAACAAAATTAAAACCCCTTCGTTTGAAAGGGGCTAGAGTAGTTATTAAAATTTACGCTCTTCCTCGACTTCATGCTGATCATTCAAGATCAATACTTTACTAGGAGTATCTTCCTTTGCAAGTTCCTCTGCCTTCTCAACAGCATCTGAACGCATTTTATATAAATCTGTAGGTGCAATATCTTCCACCTTAACATACCAGCCTGTTACATCTTTGTTTGGTGCTACTGTGAATTCTTTCATGATTTTGTTCCTCCTTTAGTTGGTGTATATGTACTTCTTTCCCAACAAGATGGAAGCTAAAACCTGCCTAAAACGATTCAGAAAAAATAAAAAACCAGCGGTTCGCTGGTTTATTGAGGTCTTGTTGTGATATAGAAACCGACGATAAAAGCGATAGGTACAGCCCACACCATAAATGCAAGCGCCCATACAGTAAAACGGTTCCATTCTTTTCCTTTTGCAGTCAAGGCACACCCTCCACATTCTAAGTTTACTTCCATTATAACATGGACATACCTAAATTATGTGGAAACATTAAAAATTAGTCGAATGTTAGGTGATCATTCGAAACGTCAGCGGGTACCGATAATCTTCGCCCTGATTCGATTTTACTGAAGCGATGATAATAAAAACAAGTTGGACGATAAAAACTGCAGGTAGAAGGATGAATCCGATTAAGACGAGCGTGAGTATTCCTGCGATGATGCCGTAGATGGTCATGCAAATTTGGAAATTCAATGCTTCTTTTGCTTGCTCATTAATAAAAGGATGAACATCCTTCTTTAGTGACCAAATGATTAATGGAGCAATGATGTTACCAAACGGAATTAAATAGCCTGATAGTGCAGAAAGATGCGCAAACATAGCCCATGAACGCGTTTCGTCATCGGGGGTTTGAATGTTCTTTTCTTCCATGAAGTACCTCCTTCATAACCGTCTATATACAAGGTATTATGAAGGCTTCTTAGATATTCTTTGCGATTTGTTCCCAACGAAAAAAAGGAACCTGTCGCTGGCTCCTTCTAGTTGGAATTATAAGTAATCACGTATTGTGCTCTCTCTGTCGTTATTTTTAGCTCATTTGCTGAACGATCGATTTCTTTTAAATCTTCTAATTGTACTTCATAGTTAGCGTCTGGAAGGGAAACGGGATTTTTTTCAGATATGATCTTACCTTTTCCCTCTAGTTGTAGGAGGGAAGAAGGCGTGTAATTATCGATCGTTTCCTCTCTGTGAAACAAAGAAATGCGATCTAATACCATGATTACCTTATCCAAGTCTTCATTCTCTTGTTTTTGAATGATAAGATGTCCGCCAACCCAATCGTTTAAGGTTTCTTGTATACGAGTTACCATTTCGGTAGTTTCCATATTTTTCACCTCAATATAAACTTCCCCGAATTTAAGGTGCATAAACAAGGGTTTAAAAGGTTTAAGTCTAGAATGATATAATGAGCTAATAATGAGATACAAAGGATGAGTCGTTATGAGAACTATTTCGATAGATGAATGTTTCGATAGAAAATTACCGATCATAGATGTTCGAACCCCAGCCGAATTCGAGCAGTTCCACATTCCAGGAGCAGTTAACATGCCGATTTTTTCAAACGAAGAAAGAGAGTTAGTTGGAACAACTTACAAACAACAAGGCACAGAAGCAGCGAAGGATTTAGGGATCTCGCTTGTGTCTCCATCTCTTCCTGATTTTTATCAGAAGGCAAAAGTTCTATCAAAAGGACAGGAGTTTGTCGTTTACTGTTGGAGAGGTGGTATGAGGAGTAGAAGCCTTGCTGTGATTTTTGAGATGATGGGGCTGCCATGTCGTCAACTTGTTGGTGGCATTCGGTCATATCGTCAAAATGTCATGAGAATACTTGAAAGCCATGCTAAAAAAAACGTATCTTTTCTTATAGTGGAAGGGTTTACTGGGACATCTAAGACAGACATTTTACATTATTTAAAAAACAAAGGCTACCCAGTCATTGATCTTGAAGGCTTAGCTGCACATAAAGGATCAGTTTTCGGAAGAGTGAATTTACCTGAAAGAAGTCAAAAGGAGTTTGAAGCGAAGCTTTCTCATCGGTTAAATGAAATAGGGGAGACAGATTATTATGTAATTGAGTCTGAAAGTAAGCGACTTGGGAACATTATCGTTCCGGACTTTATCTTTGAGGGCAAACAAAAAGGGACGCGCATACATGTTCACGCCCCGCTTTCTTATCGAATAAAAACCATTTTAGATACATATCATCCCGAACAGAATAGAGAGAAAATAGTAAAGGGCATCCAAAGAATCGAGAAACGTCTGCCAGATAATGAACGACGTTATATATCCCTCGCACTTGAGGAAGAGAATTATGAAGCAGTCGTCGAAAGCCTTCTGGTGAGTTATTACGATCCTAGGTACACCTACAAGGCGACAGAGAATGTGGGTGAAGTTATAAAAGTTCACTATGAGTCTCTTGATGAAGGATGCCAACTTGTCCAGAATGAAGTGGAGCGTCTAGTGTCTAAGCTTCGATTAGAAGGCGAGAAAGTTTCGCTTTAATTGATTTTCTCTGCTCTTTGCCCGGTTCATTATTGTATTGTTCAATTAAATCATCGATCCGTTTGAAGTACAGGTGGCTGATCCACGCTACATAGTTCTTGTAGATAGAAGAGGTTAGGAATTTCACTAGCATGTTATCTTCTGGGCCAAAATAATACGTTTTATCATCGAAAAAAGTAGAAAATCGACTGAACGAAAGCTTTGTATAAGAGTTGTCCAAATCATAGCGGAATTTGTTCAACACATCAGGAATTAAACGAATGGCAAAGACATCATCGTTATCAAACATTTCTTTAGGAGTAGGTAGGATAAGGTACGGGTAATCACAGTCATCCAGGGCAATGAAGAAATCATTAGGTGATTCATGACAGGTAGGCACGCGCTTGACGGTCGTTTCAACTATCAATTGATAGACTGAATCATTCATTGGTATTCCTCCCTTTATAATCTATCACCATTGTTGCCAGACTAGTAAACTTGTATACCCTTTGTCGAAAAGTAGTTTAATACAATCTATTATCCAACCCTCAAAAAAATTCCTTTATTTCAAATATTACATTTTTTTAGCCGCGATACAATTATCGCGGCTTTGTTTATAAGAACAGATTAGAAAATGCATAACACTTGAAAGTCAAAGATAGTCAGATTATAATATGGTTACAAGGTCAAATATAGTCAAAGTCAAAACAAAATACATTGACCTTAACAAATACAAGTAACGCACTATTATATAACGATCTTATAAATTTTAAGGGAGGCCATCATATGCTTTGTGAAAAATGTAATCAGAATCCTGCAACAGTTCAGTTGAATGTTCAGATCAATCATTCTAAAAAACGTGTTCATCTGTGCAACTCTTGCTATGCAAATGTGATGAATGGTCAGACAACACCGTCATCAAAAGGTCAATTTGATGATTTCTTTCAATCATTTATGAATCAATCAGGTCATACTCAACCTAGTGAGCAAACCGACGCTGGTAACGGTGGATTACTAGATGATTTAGGAAAGAATTTAACTGATGCTGCAAAAGCAGGATTGATCGACCCAGTTATCGGAAGAGATCAAGAGGTAGCACGGGTCATCGAAACACTAAATCGTCGAAACAAAAACAACCCTGTCCTGATCGGTGAACCAGGTGTAGGGAAAACAGCGATTGCCGAAGGACTAGCACTTCGTATTTCTGAAGGAAACGTTCCTTCGAAATTACAAAACAAAGAGATCTATTTGTTAGATGTTGCATCTCTCGTATCTAACACAGGAATCCGTGGTCAGTTCGAAGAGAGAATGAAACAGTTGATTTCAGAACTGCAAGCAAGAAAGAATGTCATTCTCTTTATCGATGAGATTCATCTTATCGTTGGAGCAGGCTCAGCCGAAGGATCGATGGATGCAGGAAACATTCTGAAACCTGCGCTCGCTAGAGGTGAGCTTCAATTAATCGGTGCTACTACGTTGAAAGAATATCGTCAAATTGAAAAAGATGCAGCTCTTGAACGACGTTTTCAGCCAGTTATGGTTAACGAGCCATCGATTGAAGAAGCGGTTCAAATTCTAGAAGGTCTAAAACCGAGGTACGAAGATTATCATGAGGTGGCGTTTTCTGATGAAGCAATAAAAGCTTGTGTCACATTATCAAATCGTTACATTCAAGACCGTTTCTTACCAGATAAAGCGATCGACTTAATGGATGAAGCTGGTGCAAAAAGAAACTTAACGATTACAACTTCTAATCATGATGAAATACAAAAGAGGCTCGAACAAATTGCAGTAAATAAGAAGAAGGCGACGAGTGAAGAAAATTATGAAGTAGCTGCAAAGCTTCGTGATGAGGAAACAAAGCTTGAAAAGAAACTAGAAGAATCATTAAGTGTGAATGATCAAGCGGAAGCTCTTGTAAACTTAGAAGATATTCAACAAATCATCGAGAGTAAAACAGGTATACCTGTACAAAAACTCCAAGAAGATGAACAGATGAAGATGAAGAATCTTGCTGAACAGCTGAATGCTAAAGTTATTGGACAAGAGGACGCTGTTCATAAGGTTGCAAAAGCAATTCGAAGAAGTCGCGCAGGTCTGAAGCGTAAGAACAGACCGATCGGTTCATTTCTATTCGTAGGGCCTACTGGTGTCGGTAAAACAGAATTATCTAAATCTCTAGCTGAAGAGTTATTTGGAGATCGAGATGCGATGGTTCGACTCGATATGAGTGAATACATGGAAAAACACTCCGTCTCTAAATTGATCGGCTCACCACCAGGATATGTAGGTCATGATGAGGCAGGGCAACTGACAGAACGTGTACGCCGCAAGCCTTATAGCATTCTATTGATCGATGAGGTTGAAAAAGCACATCCAGATGTTCAAAATATGTTCCTACAAATCTTAGACGATGGTCGATTGACGGATAGCCAAGGAAGAACAGTGAGCTTTAAAGATACCGTGATCATCATGACGAGCAACGCAGGAAGTACAGAACGCCGTATTACAGTAGGGTTTGAATCGGCTGATAGCTATACCGATGTGATGGAAAGCCTAGGCTCTTACTTTAGACCAGAATTTCTCAATCGCTTCGATTCGATCGTATCCTTTAAGTCACTCGAGAAAGAAAGTCTTGTATCGATCGTTGACTTGATGATCGATGAGTTAAAAGGAAGTCTAACTGAGCAGCAAATTACCCTCGAGATCACAGAGGAAGCTAAATCGAAGCTAGCGGAGCTTGGGTACAATCCACAGTTCGGTGCTCGCCCATTACGAAGAGTAATCGAAGAACACGTTGAAGATGGAATAGCTGATCTACTTGTTGACGAAGGCAATGTAACGTCAGTAAAAGTAGAGGTGATCGAAGATAAGATCGCTGTGAAAAATGCTTCGTAAGCTATAATCTTAAGAAAGAGGCTGTGGCATATAACCATGAGAAAGACCCGAACAATTCATTTGAATTAGATCGGGTCTTTTGTAATTTACAGATAGGAAACCGCCGCTTCGCCAACATACTTCGCTTTCCGCGGGCACGGCCTCAGTCTTCTCAGAAAGCAAAAAACGCTTTCCTGCGGGGCCTTCGGACTCCTGCTGTTCCCGCAGGAGTCTACGTATGTTGGCTACGCTAAGGTCTTACTCTTTAACATTCAACATTCGCGATTGCCTTCATGTATGTTGGTTTTGTCCCAGCCTCTTTCAGTTGGTTATAAGAATTTTAAGTGTTGTCATTCCTTTGACGTAGGGAATATTTCTTATTTTCATGAGCATGAACGTCCGGGTGAATATGATAGCAAATCTTTTCTTACGTCATTTGAAATTGGTTTTTTTGAATTATAATCTCATATAACGCGGATTGGAGCGTAAGGATTCTCGACTCCTGCGGGATCAGCGGGACAGGTGAGATCCCACAGGAGCGTAAGCGACGAGGAAGCTCACCGCCCGCCCCGCGGAAAGCGAGAATCCTGGAGCGGAAATCACTACTATTTTGTTATCAGAGATAGCTCTTAAGACTTTCTAACAGCCTGAAGTCACTCAATGAGTGGCTTTCTTTTTTTGTTAGAAAATAGAAAATATAGGGAATAGAAAAGCTAGCTGGTTTTCTGATTTTCGACTAGTCGAATTAACTCGAATAACAGAGAATGCCGACTTCTTTTGTCGTAATTTGGCTAAAAGTCAGAATATTAGTTAAAAAGTCATCGCATATCTGCTACGTTAGAGAGGGAAGCTCAGGAAGATTTCTCTACTATATGAAAAAAGGAGCGAAAACGAATGGAACTGGATCAATTAGAAATGAACCAGACGTTGGAAGAAAGTCAGCCAGAAGGAAAAACTATTCCATATTTAACTGCTTTAATTGGATGGAGTCTTCCAGCAATTGAGGCCTGTGATAAATTGAAACGGCCTTTTGTAGTAGTAGGACCACCTGATTTCAAAGACTACGCTGAAAAACATAATATCACATTTGTAGGGTGGGAGTTTGATCGTTTGAATGAAGGGTCAGACAAGCTTTATAAGCAGCTGAAAGCACTTGGTGCAGAAGTTGCAGTTCCACTATATGAAGAATGTGTAGAATGGGCAGGAGCTCTAAACGCCAGATTCCGTCAAGAACCAAGACTCTTTAATCGTTCACTTCTATTGAGAGATAAGGGGATGATGAAGAGGAAGGCTCAGATTGCAGGAATTAAAGTGGGTGTCTTTGAAGAGGCAAGAGACAAAGATGATGTCAAACGCTTCCTGAAACGAGTTAATGAAGCACTCCTTAAAGTAGATGGAGATAAATACGATCCAATTCACTGTAAACCTCTCGATAAGGCAGGTTCTGTTGGTCACCGTGCCATCGATAATCCAGCCGATATCGAAGCTCTAACAGACAATGATTTTCCACTTTTGATGGAAAGTCATCTTGATGGACAAGAGTTTTCATGTGAAGTTTTTGTTCACAAAGGACAAATTCAATTCTTGAACATCACTGAATATGTGAAGTTAGGTTATTCAAACTTTGTTCCGCCTTCTCCAACTCTTGAATCGAAAAGACCAGTTATCCGTCAAGCGATCGAGCAACTGATCGAAGCATTTGAGATTGAGAACGGGGTTATTCATCCTGAATATTTCATCATGCCTGACGGAACGTTGCACTTCGGTGAAGTAGCTGCACGTGTTCCAGGAGGTCATATTTTCGACTTAATTGAACGCGCTTACGGATTTAGTGCATATGAAGCACAAATTCTTTGTAGTGACCCGAACACGACAGAAGAAGAGCTAAGAAAATTCTTCCCAGCTGAAGATGAAGCTAATGGATATGCAGGCTGCCTTATGGTACACCCGCACGTCACTTACATTGAAGAACTAACGATTCCAGATGAGCTTGAAGAGCATCCTTTCTTCGAAAAGCATGACATGTTCACTCCACCGCAAGGTAAAGTGGCAGAGCGAGTAGGCTTTGGTAACCACTATGGAACGATTTTCTTCTTCGGTGATGATAGTGCCGAGATGAGACGCCTACTAGAATACTATGAAAAGTACGATTTTTATTTGTAGAATCTTTATCATAAAGGAGAATTAAGCATGCCATCTGAAGTAACAGAAGGAAAGATTGCAAGGTTTTCCCAGTCATTGACTAAGCTCAGCGAGGCACCAACATACGCAAAATCGAGATATCAGACGGATGTTTATCAAGAAGCAAACCGTCTCCTAGAAACAGAAGAAGGTCTCGAAATCCTATTTAAATATGCAGATCGTTTTGATGAAGCAGGTGTTTTCCAAGACGGTCCTTGGGAAGATCCATCGAAGCTTCAGCCTCCGCTAGTCGCAGGTTCGCTGCAAGCGAAGGGGCTTCCTTATGTCATTGAGATGCTTAGTAACTTACGTATGCTAGCTATTGCTGAAGGCATGGAGGAGCATCCTACTGTTTCTAAAGAAATGGCGATGGATTTCTTAAATGAGGTCATGGCGCTCAATTTGGATTTGCTTTTCCCTCAAGCTACAGAGGCTTCTCGAATCGAGAAAAAAGAGAATGCCGATGAGGCTCAGCGTTTGTTCCAGTTTATCTCTCGATACCTTTCATCGAGTGCGCTTTCTGAAACGCTGATCCATGAAATCAAACGTTTGACTGCACAGCGGCCGATAATGGTCAAAAGAACGGTTTCCATCATCAAAATGGCGAAAGAAATGCTTAAATCAAATGAGAATGATACGCAGAAAGAGGTTCTTCAGCAATATGTCGCCTCTATTGAAGGACCGTCTAACTTAAGTCATTTATATTCACAGCCTAATGAATATCGGAAGCAATTGATGAACCTTTCCGTTGAAGAGCTTCAACGGGAAAGTGAAATTTTAGGTCGATCGATGCGAAATACTGGCCTTTGCTCTCCTCATCATAGCGTGCTTGCACGCTTGTTAAGCAGGAAGTCACCGGAGCTTCTCCCTGCCCTTTTACAACTGAGTGGTAAAGGAAAAGCGAATTTCGAAGAGCACGAAGAACTCGTTCATCAGCTTATAAAAGTCGCTCTATTCCCGACAACATGTCAATCTGTATACGGACTAGCGTTGCTCTTAGAAAGAGGCGTACTATCAGCATCACCCGTTATCCCAGGGTTAAGAAGACTGATTGAGCTTGATATCCGCCCAGAGGTTCGAAACGCATTGTTCAAAGCGAACGAAGGTGAAGGGTTAACGGCGAACAGTATCCTCCTTGCTGGCGTCATAAGTGTACTCGGACAACCGCTCGGAGTAGGTCAAGGATTGAACCCAACCTGTCAGGCTGCAAGGGGAATCAGCTTGTGGGCACAGCATGCTCCAGGTTATTTATTAGAAATCATCCCTCGAGCTGCACGTGACGGTGAAATCGATATGGTGTTTGAAGGTGTTAACATTTATTCTAAAGATCTTCAGGGAGGATTAGCACCTGAACTACATCCTGAACTTGATCCTGTTTCAATCGTTTTAGTTCCTCACCTCGATCGTATTTATAGTGAGATGATGACGAGGGTAGCTCTAAGAGGAGAAGATGGACATCGCTGGGTAAATCCAGCTTTTTATGGAAACTGGGTACAAAAAGGATTCAGCACTGTTATTGAACCGATTACTGGAAACATCGCAGACTATCCTGGTTTTGTGAGACTGTTTTATGCAACTCACCATCCGGAATACAACGATGAATATGAGTTGATCTATCCGAACCCTGTCGGTATATTCATCACGAACGTTCATGGAAAGATGCTTGGTTTCCACGCGGTATCGATTCAAAGAATTGCGAAATGTCCTAAAGGTAACTACCGTGTTTATTTCTATAACCCGAATAACGACGGCTCTCAGAACTGGGGGCAAGGAATTGTTAGTACGGTTATGGGTAACGGTGAGTACTTTGGCGAAAGCTCGCTTCCTTTTGATGAATTCACTTCTCGTCTCTATGCGTTTCACTACAACCCATACGAACAGGGCGATTCGTATGCAGTTGAACAAGACAGTGTAGCAAAAGTGAAAACCCTTGCAAAAGAAAGCTGGGGGAAAGAATACAAATGGATTAGTGGCTAAGTATAAAAGTGTCAGGGACTATCCCCTGATGCTTTTTACTTTTTAACTACGGCGGTAAGGTTTACGAATTCGAAAACACCGGGAATAAATAGTACCATTGGATAGAAGAGACGAAATGACTATAGGAAGGGGAAGTTACATATGCAAGGTTATGTGCACGGTGGAGTCAAAGGAAAAGAAGGACTAGTATTCAAAGATAACTTAGAAGAACCTCGACCTGGAAAAGGTGAGGTGAAAATCCGATTACGAGCAGCGGGATTAAATCATAGAGATTTGTCTGTTCCTACGCGACGATCAAACGGAGATCCTGACGTCATCTTAGGCTCAGATGGTGCGGGAATCATCAGTGAAGTAGGTGAAGGCGTCCAATCAGTAAAAGTAGGGGATGAGGTGCTCATTAATCCAGGGATCGGTTGGAAAGAAAATGCTGCAGCACCGCCCGAAGGCTTTCAAATTGTTGGTTTTCCTGGAGACGGTACGTTTGCAGAAAGTATCGTGCTTCCTGAAGAAAATGCTATTCAAAAGCCTTCTTCTCTTTCGTTTGAGGTAGCTGCTTCTTATGGCATCGCAGCACTAACAGCTTATCGTGCTTTATTCACAAGAGGACAGTTAAAAAGTGATCAAACGGTGTTTATTCCAGGAATCGGTGGCGGTGTTGCGACATTTTTACTCCAATTTGCTAAAGCGATTGGCGCTAGGGTAATCGTTAGTTCAAGAAGTGAGGAAAAGCGCAAAAAAGCCCTCGATCTTGGAGCGGATCTCGCTCTTTCAAATGAAGATGACTGGACGAACGTTGCAAAAGAAGAAAAGGTCGATCTTGTAATCGAAAGTGTAGGAGCAGCGACGATCAACCGATCGTTAGATCTCTTACGGAGTGGAGGTACTTTGGTCATTTTTGGCTCATCAACAGGTGATACAGCTGAAATTAACTTAAGAGCTTTCTTCTATGGACAATACAATTTTCTTGGTTCGACGATGGGGAGTGCAGATGAATTTAGCGCTATGCTGGATTTTGTAACGAATCATTCCATTGAACCGATCATCGACGCGTCCTATGAATTGGGGCAAATCAAGAACGCGTTCAATCATTTAGCTGAGGCCAAACAGTTCGGAAAAATCGTAATTACCATGTAGCTTAAATGTTGGGTGAGGTATGTTTCGAACAGTTCAGGTCATGATAACTAATGATGGAGGTGGATATCATGGCGGAAAACAGGGATAGATCAAAACAGGATATCAAGATGAATACCTCATTGAACCCAGATATGGTTTTTGACAGTATTTCCGGTGATTCACTCAATCAACGGTTTACTTCCGAGCAAGCAAAAGAGCTCATGTCCAGAAATGACTTGGATGTTAAAAGTAAGCAATAAGCTTAAGGTAAACCATAAAAGAAAAGGAAGCCCCACGGCTTCCTTTTCGTATTTTGTAGGTATTTTAATAGTAATATGGATATCCATATGGAGGATAGCCGTAATAAGGGTAGTAAGGATACGGGCGATAATAAGGAATTAAACTAAGTGCTGCAATTCCTGCGAGTGGAAAATAGTATCTTCCATAGCGTCTGTAACGACGTCGTCCGTACTGACGCTCTGTTTCTTCTTCTGCAACTTCTTGAGGGAGTAGTAATGATACATGCTCACTGTCTGAGTCCATAATAATACCTTCATACTCCATACCGTCAGTCATTTGAACGTTTGCATGGTAATTGTTGTATTTCTTACAAAGCTTTTTCATATCTCCTGAAAGTTGCTTTAAATCTCCCTTGACCTGCTGATTTGGTCCTTGCATGGCACCCTGAACTTGCTGGTTCGGCATGTTCGGTCCGTGCATGGCACCTTGAACTTGCTGATTCGGCATATTTGGTCCATGCATAGCACCTTGAACTTGCTGATTCGGCATATTCGGTCCATGCATGGCACCTTGAACTTGCTGATTCGGCATATTCGGTCCATGCATGGCACCTTGAACTTGCTGATTTGGCATATTCGGTCCATGCATTGCGCCTTGTACTTGCTGATTCGGCATATTCGGTCCGTGCATCGCACCCTGAACTTGTTGATTTGGCATATTCGATCCGTGCATCGCGCCCTGAACTTGTTGATTAGGACCATTCATAGCGCCTTGTACTTGGTTATGCATGTTAGCACCCTGAACTTGTTGGTTCCCGTAGGGGTTGTTGTACATGTTCATAAGCGAACTCCTCCTTTACACAACACAGGATATTCACCCAGTTCCTAAACAGTTACAACAAAATAAGGGGTGAAAAGCCCAATTATTACATGTAAGAAGCACTCCTTCTTGATATTTCCATAAAGAAACTATACGATAAGTTCAAATGACCTTATAAGGTAGGGTGTACGATGAAAGGCTATTATTTAACTAGAATGGAAATGGGAAAGATCTTACAATGTATCAAGAATCAAGAAAGTCCATATGACATTTTGATGAAAGCTTGGGAGCGTACCGGAGGAGAAGGGAGATTTGAAGAAAACAATAATCTGCCTACTGTCTTTCAAAAGCTCTTAAAAGCTGAAGAAAGAGCGATCGGATTGTCTATCAATGAAATAGTGAGTCTCGGTAATCAAATTGAATATGCAAGCTTTCGTTCCACTGCCGTACAAAATTGGGTGAAAAGAGATATTAAAGATTGGATTGGCCCTCCGCAGCATGGGAAAAAGTATTCGATTGAACAGGCAGCGATTTTATTCATTGTAGAAGATTTAAAGAACACTCATGACTTTGAAAGCATTCGACTGTTATTAAGATTTGCTTTCAACAACCCTGCAGATCGAAACGATGATTTGATCAACCCTCTTGTTTTTTATCATGCGTATGCATGTCTATTTGAAGAAGTTCATTCAGAGAATAATCTTTCAGTTGTAAAAGAAAAGGCACAGGAACTTTGTTCAAAGAGTCGGTTAACGTTTGTGGAGAGTGAAGCAATGGAAAGTCTGCTTATCTCTTCATCACTATCTGTTGAAGCTGCATACTTTCAAACGTTGTCAAAACAATACCTAGAGAAGGCCTTGCGTTGATAATGAAAAAACCAGCTGGTATGCCAGCTGGTTTGAATTATTCTACCGTAAAATCAATGGTCTTCTTGAAATCTTCTTCGTTTTCAACTGCAAGCCAGATTTCTAACGTATATGAGCCTTTGGCAAGTGAATCGAGCGTGATTGTATATTCAAGAGTATCAGCCTGTTTCACTTCTTTCTTTTCAACTTGTTTGATGAAGCTTTTGTTGGCAGAATAGGTTACAAGAACTTCCCCTTCTTCATTATAAAGTTTGTAATCATATTTCTGACTCGAAGGAAAAACGACGGTTTGAACCTTTTCAGTTTGGTTTTGAACTTTGTAAGTAAAGGTTGCTTGCCCGTTACTAATCGAATCTAAAGTGAGGGAAGGTTCCATTGACCCAGCAACAATGCCAGAGGAGCCAGTTGCCCCAGTGTTAACCTCTTCGGCCTTTCCATTTCCGTTGTTCGTTGAATTCATTGACTCATTCCCTTCTCCGCATCCGGTTAACGTAAGTAATGCGATACTGCCGATAGCCAAGTATTTAAGCATATAATCACCCTTTTCTTAATTGGACGACTCAAGTGAAGAAAAGGTTACACGATTATTAGAAAATTTCATCAAAAGCAGGTAATCCTTATTTTTAGGGGTATATAATAAATGTGAAGGAAGAATAAAAGGAGTTCGATAGAATGCAGCTATGGCATAAGATAAACGCTAACGTTGGAGGGAGAAAAGGTGAAGTACTCGGTAACGAAAACTTCTATAAATTTGCGGTGCTTCTTCCCCTAATCGAGGTGAAGGATGAACTCCATGTATTGTTCGAAGTGAGGGCTCATACACTGCGCAGACAGCCTGGTGAGGTATGTTTTCCGGGTGGAAAAGTCGATCGAACCGATGATAGCCCCTTGAAAGCAGCTACGAGAGAAACGTGTGAAGAACTGGGGGTATCAGAAAATGATCTTCAAGTCATTGGCGAGCTCGATTACCTTGTGTCGTCTTTTCAATCCATCGTCTACCCGTTTCTGGGAGTTATTAATAAAGATACGACGTTGTCTCATAATCCTGAGGAGGTAGAGGAGGTATTTACAGTACCTTTAAGCTATTTTATATCGAATCCTCCTGAACGCCACGATATCAACATTCATGTAAAGCCCGATGAGAGCTTTCCGTTTCATCTTATACCAAATGGTGAGGAATATAACTGGTCGTCTTCTGTATTACCTGAGTTCTTTTATTATTATAAAGATTATGTGATTTGGGGGATGACTGCAAGAATCCTATACCACTTCGTTCAACTTATAAGTGAACAGTAGGATGAGAGATGTATTGCCAGTTTCTTAAATAATAGGTAAACTAGAAAAGGTCGATTCATGTCGTATTTTCTAGTTTTTTTGTGTTTGCAATTTTTTTATATTGGCTGAAATAGACAAAAAGCCTTCAAACCCCACGAAAGAATTAGATGGATGAAATACGTACATATATAGAAAATGCAAAAAACAGTTAGTAGGGGGATAATAATGCTTTTGATCATTTTTCTATTGCTTGCCGGGTCACTAGGGTTCTTTATTTACTCATATTTCGTTAACGATTATGCGAAAGAAGTTAAAGGACAAGTAGATGATGTATACATTAACTTAATGAGAGAGTTAAAAGTTGTAAAACAACGTACGGAACTTCTCGAACGCCAAGCAAAAACTGCAAATGGTGGTAGCAATGAGTAAGCAAGAAGCAAAGGGAATTGCGGCTGGTCTTTTGGTTGCTGCTCTTCTTCTCGGAGCCTATTATTTAATGTTTTCAAGTGCATGGGCTGAAGAGAGTAAGAAATCAACGGACGAGTTGATTGAAGAGCAATTGAAGGAAAAGAACATGGTGATGGTAAAGAAAGAAGAGTACGAATCATTGCAGGCTTCACAAAAAGAGTTAGAAGCCATCAATGCTAAAGATACTTCTAAAGAAACCTCCAAAGATAAAGAGGTAAAAGAAGAAGAGGAAAAAGAGGAAAAACCTAAAAAGATTACGTTTGTTATCAAAGAGGGCATGACGAGTCAAGAAGTAGCTCAAAGTCTCGAAGATCAAAAACTCGTGGAAAGTGCTGATGAATTTATTAAGGTATTAAGAGATAAAGGCAAGGAAACTGCAATTCAACCACGTGAATTCGAGCTTACTACAGAGATGACAACAGCTCAGATTATTGCTGAAATAGCAAGATAACATATCGTAAGTTTAAGAGCTTGGAATGGCATGTGCCTCAAGCTCTTTTTTTATATGGTAAAGAAGCTACCGTGTAATGAAAAACGCATCTGGATTAACAGATGCGTTTTTTTATGATTATTGATCGAGAGAGAGGGCATTTGGGGACTGAGGGATTGGAATCGCTTCATAGAGAGAATAAGGTCCAATCCTGTCAAACCCTGTATTAAAGAAGCTGACCTTGCTATAGCCGAATTGTGATGCCGTAAGCATAATCGCTTCAAGTGTTTCCATCGCTTCTTCTTGAGAATCAAATGTGCTATCTTCTGTGAATGTGATCGCAGCTACATCGTCTCTTTTTTCAACAGAATCGATCGACACACTTTCTGGAATCGAAGGCGCATATGCGTTGTTTTCGCTATCGCCGTTCTTCATAAGGGAGAGAACGCTCTGCAAATCATTCGCGTTGTCACCATATAATGGTGAACCTTTTACAAGGTATCGATCGCCCGTACTCGCTTCAAATAGAAAGAATGGTGCAGTTTCGTATTCAATACTTTGATCTGCTGGACCATAATTACCTAGGGTATAACCTTCTTCACCATTCGTTTTCCATGCGATGTTTTGTGCATCGACACTATCCGCAAGCCACGCGATACTATCTCGAATCATGATCGATTCGTTTGATGAAAGGCCATCACCAGGTGTTGGGAAGTCAACGACTAGGGTTTTCGAATCATTAGTATTTTCGATAGTAAAGGAAGCATCAGAGATTGGCGATTCCGAAAGTCCGTATTCACTTGCAACGAAGGTGGAAAGGATTTCTTTTAATTGGTCTGATAGTGTTTGTTCACTGTCAAAAGGAAATGATAGAGGAATGAGAGCCTGCCCCTCTTGATCTGGAAATGAGAGGACGATACTTTCTGCGCCATGTTGCATAGCAGGAGTATAATGATCGAACGTTACCATTTCCTTAGCGGCAAATCCCTTGTCGCTATCTTCAGCTTCACCGATCGGATCATCTACAATTTTCTTATCTTCATCGAGTGTAGCGGTAGTTGCGCTTTCATTCGCATTGGAATCTCCTTGACCCGAAGAAGATTCTATGGCAGGTTGCGATTGATCTTCTGTTTCGTTGAATAAGCCTGGTAAAAGAAATAAAGATAAACTTACGACTGCTGCAGTTGCAAATGATGGAATGATCCATGGTGCACGTTTTTTCTTCTTCACATGACTACCTCGTTCTTTCATTTTATTTTGAACTTGTTGATAGATCATTTCTTTACTTTGATGGTCTTTAACTTCGGGTAATTTTGATAACAGAGATTTTGTTTTTTCACTCATCATAAAACCCCCTTTAAATTCGTCTTCATTTGGTCGTCCAAAAGTTCTCGAAGCGCTTTGATGGCACGATGCTGTGTGGTTTTTACCTTACTCACGCTCCACTGAAGAACTTCGGCGGTTTCATTCACTGTAAACTCTTGAATGTAGCGAAGAATAAGAACTTGTTGCTGGTCGAGCGTGCAATTTTTCAAACTATGGTAGATGGCTTGAACGTCTTCTTTTTGCATCACGATTTCTTCAGGGAGCGGTGTATCATCTTTCGTATTTTGTTTGTTAAATTCGAACTTGCTCAGCCACCTTGAAGTTCTCCGGTTATGTGTACGCAAATAATCGATTGCGACGTTTCTCGCTATCGTTAATAGCCAGGTTTTTTCATTGCTTCTTTCTTCGTATGAATGATAGGAGCGTAGTACTTTAATATAGACCTCTTGAACAAGCTCCTCTGCGACTGCACGATTTTTTACCATATAAAATAAGAACTGAAATAATGTTGCGTGATAGTCGTTATACAGTCGATCAAATGTTTCATTCATGTTATACCCCTCCTCCTCCTATATAACAAAACGACATACGTTACGAAAAGGTTACAACGACATTGAAATTTATTCAAAAGGACAAAGTGTTTTGGGAAGTATGAATATTTCTGTAAAATGGTAATCAATACCTTATGAAAAGGAGAATAGTCGTGCAATCTTCTAAGCAGTCTTTCCCATTTTTCTATGGATGGTTGATCGTCGCAGCAGCAGCCTTAGGCGTTTTCTTTTCCGGTCCTGGACAAACCTACGGCGTTTCTGTCTTTATTAATCACTATATCTCAGATTTCGGTTGGAGTCGTTCGTTAGTTTCTGGTATTTATTCATCAGCTACGTTAGCAGCTGGTCTTTTACTATTTATTATTGGTAGAATGGTAGACAAATTTGGACAGAGACGAATGATGCTCACCATAGGGTCTTTATTAGCGGTCGCGTGCCTTTGGAATAGCTTTGTAATAGGACCGGTCATGTTGTTCATCGGTTTTTTTATGCTCCGATTGTTCGGACAGGGTTCAATGACACTAGTTCCAAATACGCTTGTCCCTCAATGGTTTATTCTTAAAAGGGGGCGAGCACTAAGTTTTATGGCGATAGGCGGATTCTTGAGTTCTGCAATTTTTCCACCTCTTAACACGTGGTTGATCAACTCGTTCGGTTGGGAAAATGCCTGGAGAATTCTTGGAGCAGCAATCGTCATCATCTTTTTACCAGTCGTTTTCTTTCTAATCCGAAACAAACCTGAAGACATCGGCTTACTTCCTGATAATGCGGTTTCGAAAAAAAGACTAGCAAAGCGTAAGGAAGAAAAGATGGGTGAAGAAGATGAGGAAGGGTTTGAAACGAATTGGACAGTAAAGGAAGCGATGAGGACGAGAGCGTTCTGGTTGATTTTATTTTGTGTGAGTATCCCAGCACTCGTTAATACAGGGCTCACGTTTCATTTGTTTTCCATATTGGGAGAGCAAGGTGTACCTGACCAAACAGCTGCACTGATCTTGAGTATCATGGCGATCGTTGGTTTTCCGGTAACGATGGCATCAGGTTTTATTTTAGAACGTGTTAATGTACATATCGTTTTAGGCCTTTCTTTCATCGGTCAAATGGTTTTTATCCTGTTATTGACTCAAGTAGATACGTATGTCCTGGCAATTGTGTTCGGCGTATTATGGGGAGTCATAGGTGGCATCGAGAGGATCACCCTCAACATTATTTGGCCAGATTATTTTGGCAGAGAAAACCTAGGAAGTATAAAAGGGATCGCGACTACAACGATGGTAATCGGTTCTGCTTTCGGTCCATTACCTTTTGGTGTGGCTTACGATACATTTGGAGGGTATACAGAGATTTTATTACTTATCTTGATTTTCCCAATCCTTGGTACGGTTGCAGCCTTTTTATCTCCACCTCCAAAGAAACCCGCATAATAATAAGCTCCTTCCAATCGAATGGGAGGAGCTTTTATTTAGAAAAGATGGAATAAACAAGAACGTCATAATACTTTTGATGGAGAAAGATATGCTCTTTAAAACAGCCTTCTTTCTTGAACCCTAGCTGTTTGAGGCGCTTGACTGCAGATTCGTTGTTTCGGATGGTCTGGGCATAAATTTTGTGTAATCTCATCTTTGAAAATCCGAAATCGATAATGGACCTCGCTGCCTCCAAACCATATCCTCCTCGCCAATAATCTCTCGATAGTACTGCGCCAATCTCCGCTTTGGAAGAATTGCGATCCCAGTTTTGGAATCCTGCAGTGCCGATCAGTTGGTTGTTGCTTTTAAGACGAACGGCAAATCGAATTGAATTTGTTGTTGAAATCGAAGATGGATCTTTAAAAGCGTTGATGTAGTGATTTGCTTGTGTCCTAGTCTTCATGGTGTCACCCGTATCGTAATACGTGACTAGCGGATCTGAAAAAATGGAAAATAAAGCATCAACATCGTTCGGATGAAGAGCTGTTAGCACTAATCGTGATGTTAAAAGTGTTGGAAAAGTATCCATGTTCTGCACCGTCCGTTTTTTATACTATATGCAGAACGATCCATAGAGTGGAGGGCGGTCATCTATATAAAAAGAAGTTTATGAACTTCTTTTATGATTGAGGAAAACGAATCGTAATGTATTCCTTTAATAATTCTTCTTGTTTCTTGTTGTATTCATCTAGAGATAAAGAGCTATTCTCCAGTTGATCGTCAAATAACAATACGTTTTGTTCTTGCTCAAGTCTCATAGTCGCAAATTGGTATAAATATGAGAAGCCAGGCCTTGTTGCTGTTTCCAGAAGGTAAGGCATCCTCATGGCGCCAGGTCGTCGTCTTCTCGCAAGGGCATCGATGATCCCAGGAAGCGTCCTAAAACCAAGTCCATGACCAAAATACATACCATCCCCCATATCGACGATGTTCTCACCTTGCCATTCAGGTGTTAATGGATTTACGTCTGGATTCTTTACATACCGTATATCGCCAGGAATATATTGCGATGGGATATTATGAACGATCCGGAGGTCAGCATCATACTTCCAACCCCATAGTCGAATATCTGCGAATAACGTATTGAATTTCACGGGCGGAAGCATTCTTAAGGCAGCTTTGTACAAAACGATGATCATGGCTGTTGCGCATTCAAACGCATAGATTCTTCCGTTTCGAAAAATATCAACGATAGCCTCAGCAGGAGGAACGCCTTGTCTTAGCTGAAAAGCTCCGTCAGGCATCAAGTTCCAAAACATTGGATTACACCTTGATTTATAAAAGTCCGCAAATTGTGCGCCGCTATAATAAAGTTCCCGAGCACTCGCTGTAATTGCTGAACGAAACTGCATTTCAAATACGACTTCGCCACGAGAGCGATACGTGTGTGTGGCCGAACTGTTGAGAAGCGTTTCTAACACCTGTCGCTCGAAGGAGTTTTGAATCATACGATGGTCAAAATCGTCGATCGTCGCGACCTTATCTCCTATAAGTATCATGGTTTACCTCCTCAATCGATTGAACCTGTGCTTCTAGAGGCCGTGTTAACCATTCATTCCATTCAGAGCGAGAATACTTTCTTAATTTATATGAAAAGTCACTAAGACGTTTTTGTGTTTCCGCTGGCAGTGACCGGAACTCTTCATCATGAAGGCGGCTATTTCCAGGCTGTTCTTTGTATTTCATCATAAAGTCAACACAGTAGGGCTCTAACTGCGCTGTAAGCTCATAACTATTTACATTGAGTACAAGGTATGGAAGGTTCTCTTCGTACCACGTCCTGAAATGTACATAAGGATTTTCTGACTCGTTCAGCCCAGGAATAAAGTGAAGAAGTTCCTTTGCGAAATGTTTCTCCTCACGATCATGCGATGCTAGTCTTTCGCCCACGGGAAGTAAACTACTTACGTTTTGTGTTGAAAAGTATGCCCACGTTAAATAATGCGTTGGGTGTCCTTCTTGATGTCGCTTAAACAATAACTGAGAAATAGCAGGAAGGTCAGTCGGGTCATGAAAGATCGTCGTTAACAACCCTGCTGACCGATCTAATACAAAACGGTATTTCGAGTTAAGATTTTCATTAGCCCCAGTTGTGACGATCCATCTTAATACAGAGTGGATGAGCTGAGGTGTCTCACATATTGAGTATGGAAAAGGGCTCGCGGGTGCACGTTCTTTTGCGAGTATATCTTTTCTTAGTGCGAGTGCGACTTTATTTCTATCTGATAAGTATTTTGTTAATCTGTTTGAACTAATAGATGATGAGAGTACATAAAGCGTTGGGAATGACACCTCCTCACTGTTTACTTGAGAAGCTGCAAGCTTTTTATCTTGTTCAATCAGGTCTGTAAAATGACTCTTGAGAGCGCTGATCCCACTTACTTTTCGAATCATCTCCAAGGAACTGTTCATAGAATTTCCTCCCCTCTTAATGCTCCTTCTAACAACCTATTCATCTTTTTAAAAATTCATCACTGAGTGAAATTGAAATTTTGGCACGCCATATGCAACCTTTGGGAATTATTTACGTCTACAAGTGTGGAAGGGTAGAAACAGAAAGGGGATATCTATGATTAGAGGGGTCTATCGTTTTGGGGTGAAGTTCATAGCATCTTTTGTTGGTGTTTTACTGCTTGGTGCCTTACCAGGTTTGTTCAATGGAATGAAACTTGATCTAGGAGGTTATGGAGATCGGTTGGTCGCGACTATACAAAAACTGATGGCTTATAACGAGCTCACCTTCCGAGTTGGTGATAACCAATATCCATTGTTTCCTGAACTCTTTACATACTTAAACTATTCCTTGATTTTGCTATTTTCAGCACTTATCTTAGCTTTCATTAGTGCGTTAGGGGCAACATATCTCACCATGATGCTTCCAATAAAATTTAAACAGATGATAAAAAGAGGATCGTTTTTATTCGAATCGTTACCAGACGTTTTTATTCTTGCATGCGTACAGATCGGTGTCATTTGGTTCTATAAGAAGACTAGTATTCTACTCGTTGATATCGCTGCGTTCGAAAGAATCTATGCGATGCCAATACTCGTGTTGTCGATCCTTCCAGCGCTGTTATTCTATCGCATCATGCTTCATGTGTTTGAAGAAGAAGCTGAAAAGCCTTATGTCGAATTGGCGAAAACAAAGGGTGTTGCAGGAACTGCTCTCATGTTTGTTCATATGTTTCGAAACGCTTTGTTACCGATTTATTTTCATTCGAGGTCAATCATCTGGTTCGCGCTTTCAAATTTGTTTATTATGGAATTTGTTTTCAACTTAAACGGTATCATCCGCTTTATGTACACTAACCCTACACCTGAACTCTTTACAGTTGGCGCTTTGTTACTTTTTGTGCCGATCTTTATTATTCTAGGACTCTACCAACTTCTTGCAGAACGAGTTTCCAAAGCGGAGGCATTGTAACGATGAATGGGGGGAATAGCTCGTGTTAATGAAAAATCCGATGTTTCTTACTGGGATACTTGTTCTTATCCTTTTGTTTGGAGGGAGCGTATTTTATACCATCGCGTATGATGATCACATTCCACAAACATTCATGCTTTATAATGAAGAAGGAAATTTGATCGACAAAGCTCCATTAACACCTTCACAGGTTGAGCCGTTTGGAACAGATAAATTAGGATACCATCTTTTTCAACAGATCATTATAGGTGCAAAATATACAATTGGAATCGCGCTTCTTATCGCATGTATGAGAATGTCGTTATCCTTTGTAGCTGGAGTGATCTCTGGTACCTATTCAAAGAAAACGTCTCGTGTAACTTCAGGCCTGGTAGATGCGATGCAGTACATTCCTATTTCTCTACTGAGCTATTTTATCTTAAGGGGCGTACTGATGGAGAATGGGATGGAAGGTACGTTTCAATATAATTTCTGGGAAAGGTTGATCTTTGAAGTCATTATCTTAACAGCAGTCGCTGTTCCTACTACGACCGTACTGATATCAAATGAGACGCATTCATTGTGGCAAAAAAGCTATATCGAAGGTGCGAGAATTCTTGGCGGTTCTAAAGTAAGAATCTTGTTCAAACACATCTTTCCTCATTTGTGGCCAAGAATGATGATCATCTTTCTGCAACAGTTGATCAATGTCTTTATCCTGTTGTTACATCTCGGATTACTAAAGCTTTTCTTAGGTGGTACAATCTTTAATCCTGATCCACAGCTTGGGGACGAATATCGTTCGGTGTCTTCAGAGTGGTCGGGGTTAATCGGGTCTACATATGAATTTCTTCCGTATAATACGTGGATTCCTCTTATCCCGATCCTTTTCTTTGTCGTTGTCATTCTTTCAGTTAACATCACCCTCGAAGGCTATAAGCAATCTCAAAATGGTCAGGTAGGGAAGAGGCGTAAACGGAGAAAAGAAGTTCATTCAACAACAGAAGAGAAGAACGTGTCAGCTGGGTCATTTTATTTTATCAACCATGAAGAAAGTGAGTACGAAGATCAAAAAGCAGTGAACAGATAGACAAAAGCACAACCGCGGAGGTTGTGCTTTTTGGCATTTTTATTCATTTGGTTGAAGCCAGTTAATGCGAGTGTCATCTCTTCCTTTTGTACCTTTTAATAAAATCGCACTATTCTCTCCACCTAAATAATTTTGTATGGCGTATTCGTTCTCTGCCGTAATGATAATATCAACAGAATAGTATTTCCAAAGATCACCGAGGCCGTTATATTCCTCAATATAAAGGTGTGAAAGTAACGTAAGATAGCTGTTAGCTGCTTCTTTCATTTTCTCTTCCGTCATGGAGTCAGGGACCATCAATTCAAGGTGAAGCGTGCTCCCTTTTGCGAAATAAGTAACATCCATAATATCCGTGTCTCGCTTTGCTATTTCTGTTGACCGCTTCATATAAGCGGCACTAATATATGGGGAGTCAATGTTTTCCTCTGCACTGTTGCTTTCAGGGAACCACATGTCGGTTCCTGTTAATTGAATGGTAGTCGTAATGAGTAAGAGCAGGCAGGCTACTAACCCTACCCATTCAAGAACCATACTTTTCTTCCTTGGACGTCTTGAGTAATGTTCGATGAGTATATTGTCGAGCATTTTTTCTTTTTTTGCTTCAGTAAAATGTTGCTTCTGAAACATGACGTTCTTTACCTTTTTCTTCATATCATTTGTTTCCATAAAGTTGTTCACTCACTTTCTCCACCGAGTCTTGTTTCAAGCAGGCGTCGGGCCCGATGCAGACGAGATTTAACCGTTGCTTCTTTTGTATCTAGAAGATCACTGATTTCTTTGATCGATAAATCTTCATGATAAAAAAGAATAAACGATTCACGGTATTTAATGGGAAGCTTTAAAATTTCGTTGCGCAACTTCAAAGCTTCTTCGTTTTTCACGATTAGTAATTCAGGAGAAGAATCATGAGATTTTATTAACTTCAACATTGTGCTCGGAACGATATGTTTAAAGGACCAGCTACGAACGTAATCATGGCAACGATTTACCGCAATGCGGTATAGCCAGTTTTTTAAGGAAGCTTCTCCACGATATGTGTCAATTTTTAGAAAGCATGTTAAAAATACTTCCTGTACAATGTCCTCAGCTTTGCCCCAATCTTTCACATATGTATAAGAAAGTCGAAGGATCGACTCACCAAATTGTGACATCAACTGTTCGATTAACTGCGTTTTCTCGACAGTGTTATAGGAGGTAATATCACTTTTCTTTATTAAGTTAAGGTCGATTTTTCTCATGTTATCAGCCCTTTAAAAGTCCTTTTTCTTATAAAGACGGTCGCCCCTACATAAAGTTGCAGGTATCTTTAATTTATTTCATTTGCGTGCCCCTTTTTCCTTTTTCTTTTCGATATATAGTAGGAAGTAAATTTATTTATGGGGAGTGAAAGATGATGATCATCATCGATGCTGGTCATGGAGGTACGGATCCAGGTGCATGTGCAGGAGGGATAAGGGAAAAGGATTGGACGTTAGAAGTGTCGTTGCATCAGCAATCGTTTTTAAATAATCTTGGCATTCAAACGGTGCTGACTAGAACCTCCGATAAAGGGTTGACGCCTATAGAGCGAACGAATCTCGTCAAACGGTGTGGTGGGTCAATTTGTATTAGTAATCATTTTAACGCGGGTGGAGGGAAAGGAGCTGAAGTGATCCATTCAATTTATTCAGACGGTAAGCTTGCAAAAGCAGCAGGACATGCTCTTACGTCAGCGGGAATGCCTCTCAGGCGAGTGTTCTCGCGAAAAGGAAGAGACGATCGTGATTATTACTTTATGCATCGCCTCACTGGATCAGTTGAAACGCTCATTGTAGAATATGGCTTTTTGGATTCAACTGAGGACATGGCGAAACTACGTGCGCTTCGATTGAAACTTGCAGAGTCTGTTGCGCTTGCCGTTGTTAAAAAGACGCAGTCGGTCTATGTTGTACAAGCTGGTGCATATCAAGAGAAGAAACGAGCACTAACACTTTGTACTGAATTAAGAGAAAAAGGGTATGATGCGATTATAAAAGAAGAGCGATAATCGTCAATAAAAAATGAGTCATGCTGCTGCATGACTCATTTGTTGTTCTTATTTTAATAAATCTGGATTTTCACTTTTCGCTCGCTTTACTTTAGGCTTTCGAACGCCACCTGCGATGTCCGCTTTTTTAAAGTCCTTTGCATATGCAACTTCCTGTGCATCACTTAATTGAAAACCTTTTTCGTGAATCGGTTGATATTGAGAGTTCTTAGCCATGATGCTATTCCTCCTTGTAGTAAATATCGGCTTATATTAAATCGATACCCTGGTAGAAAATGAGTTAAACATACATGTTCTATTTTGTTATCGCACACGATTTTGTGGTAACTTAATGATAAGCGTATGTCGTTTTTACTATTGGAGGAATTATGGAACGAAAAAAATTAACGAATCTCATAATAGGAAGTTTCATTGTGATCGTGGGAGCTCTTTTGTTAGGGAAGTATACGTATGTTCATGAAGAGCACATCGAACGAGGCGAAATCGTTAGTAAGGAAAGTCATCACCACGAGTACTATGTCTTTGTACAGCCCGAGGGTGAAGGTGATGCCAAAAAGCTTGTTGTAGAAGATGAGATGACTTGGAATTTAGTAGTCGAAGGTGAACTTTACAACGTTGCTTATGCATGGCATGGTTCAAAGGAACCTGTCATTGAAGAAATGGAAAAAGTAGAACGAGAGTAATATTCTCGTTCTACTTTTTTGTATACCGATTGTTCAATAGTTGTATGGTGAAAATAAGTTGAACAAACGAGATATATGCAAAAAGACTCAGATGAACAGTCAGGTTTGCTGTCCATTTGTATCATTTTCATTGATGTTTTGATAGGTTTTGTCGAATGTATGTACTCTTGTTGTTTAAGTAATGTATAATAAAGGTACTAAATTGGAAGGTGGTTCTTACGATGACGATAAGAAACACTCAGAAGGAGAAGCTCGCTGTAGATCGGTGTATGA
The DNA here is from genome assembly GCF_056158505.1 of Anaerobacillus sp. ABR4_321. Taxonomy (NCBI): domain Bacteria; kingdom Bacillati; phylum Bacillota; class Bacilli; order Caryophanales; family Bacillaceae; genus Anaerobacillus; species Anaerobacillus sp. ABR4_321. The sequence continues at coordinate 76,570 of NZ_JBSWTK010000001.1, read as the reverse complement.
AACATTTAGAAGTCGTCAACGTTGAACCTAAAGTAAGACAGCTTATTTACATGTACATGACCTCTATTTATCGGGAAGCTTATAAAGAAGGTTTGGCCGATGGAGAACGTCAAGAACAACCTCAGGAACAGCACTCAGGCTAATGTGCCAAAAAAATGGTTTGATTTTTTGTGTGATTTAGCTATACTGATTAGTAATATAACAACGTCTATGCGAAAGAGAGTAGTGTTTGTGAAGGGAAAAGCGATCCGGGGATGGTGTGAGCCTGGAGCCTAGGCAAGCATGAACCGGACTTTCAAGATACTGTTCTGAACGATTAGTAGGAATGGTCGGTTTCCCCGTTATGGAATAAAGTTGGCACTGGTTGTAACCAGGCAATAAGAGTGGTACCGCGGATTACTCCGTCTCTAATCAATGATTAGAGGCGGAGTTTTTTGTATATTATGAAGGAGGATTTCTAATTGAACTATAAAGACATATTTGCAAATGAGCTTTATCATGTGATTGAACATAAAGTAGCGTACGAGACCATTCTCAACCGAATCGAAAAACCAAGTCAAGAAAGCTATGGAGATTTTGCCTTTCCGTGTTTTGATCTCGCTAAAATCATGAGACGTTCTCCTCAACAAATCGCATCAGAGTTAGCGCCCAAATTAGAACATCCTGCTTTTGAAAGATGTGAGTCTGTAGGGGCCTATCTTAATGTGTATTTGAAAAAGAGACAGGCTTCATCAGAAATCATAAGTGACGTGTTAGAGAGTGGATATGAATTTGGAAAAAGCAATCATGGCAACAATGGAAAGGTTCCAATCGACATGTCTTCTCCTAATATAGCGAAGCCCTTTTCAATGGGGCACTTACGCTCAACTGTTATTGGAAATTCACTAGCTCTATTACTTGAAAAAATAGGCTACGAGCCTATCCGAATCAATCACCTGGGAGATTGGGGAACTCAGTTCGGTAAGCTGATCGCAGCTTACTTGAAATGGGGTGACGAAGAAAAGGTTCGTCAGAATACGATTAAAGAACTTCTCGCTCTATACATTAAGTTTCACGAAGAAGCTGAGAAAGACGCCAATCTTGAAGATGAAGGAAGAAGATGGTTTAAGCGCTTAGAAGATGGAGATAAGCAGGCCGTTAAGCTATGGGAGTGGTTTAGAGAAGAATCACTAAAAGAGTTTAATCGTATCTATGAATTGATGGATATTTCCTTCGACTCAACAAACGGGGAAGCATTTTACAACGATAAGATGGATCGCGTTGTTCAGCTTCTATCTGACAAAGAGTTACTCAAAGAGTCAGAAGGTGCGCTAGTTGTAGAGATGGACGACGACAACCTTCCTCCATGTTTGATTAAGAAAAAAGATGGAGCAACGTTATATGCTACCCGTGATTTAGCAGCAGCGTTATACCGCTACGAAACATATGGATTCAGTCAATCTTTATACGTAGTAGGGAATGAACAAAGCTTGCACTTTAAACAACTGATCGAAGTATTGAAGAAGCTAGACTTTGATTTCGCAGAAAACATGCATCATATCTCATTCGGTATGATGTTGAAGGATGGCAAAAAAATGTCTACGCGTAAAGGGAAAGTCGTTCTCCTAGAAGAAGTGCTTGAAGAGGCAATTCAGCTTGCGAAAGTTAATATTGAAACGAAAAATCCTTCGTTATTAAATAAAGATGTTATTGCAAAACAAGTTGGTGTAGGAGCTGTACTGTTCCACGATTTGAAGAATGACCGTCGAAACGACATCGATTTCTCTCTCGAAAGCATGTTGAGAGTCGAAGGAGAGACAGGTCCGTACGTGCAATATACGAATGCAAGGGCATGTTCGATCTTAAGAAAGGGACAATACACTAAGGGTGATGTCTCTGGAGTGGAGGATGAGAAGGCATGGCCAATCGTTATGTTACTCAATGCTTTTCCTGAAACGGTTCAAAGAGCAGCAAGTGATTTTGACCCATCGATCGTTGCTAAATACTTGATCGACCTCTCTCGCTCTTTCAATAAATATTATAGCCATGTAAGAATACTTGATGAAGAAAATATGAAACAAGGTAGACTGGACTTAGTGGCATCCGTTTCGATCGTGTTAACAGAAGGTCTTCGATTACTCGGAATTCATGCGCCACAAGAAATGTAATAACATGGTTCAGGCTGTTTGCAAAGCCTGAAGAGGTTTCCAAATTCCTGCGGTATAGGGACTATGATATTTTAGGTTTTCAATAATAATAAAAACGCAGACCCATTAAGTGGATCTGCGTTTTTTTAATAGCCCGTGTAATCCGTATCCTCAACTGTTCCATCAAACATATTTTGTTCATATTCATCGATCGTCTCTTCGTATCGTTCATGAGATTCATTCGGCATAACACCAGTCGGTTTCCCATCGATATCAGATGTAAGAAACGTCTCGATCTCTTCAACATACCCATATGGTTCGTCTGCTTCGACATACATATTGTCGTAGTCTTTTTTTGGATCGATGAAATCTGAAGGGGTATCTGATGTTCCATAACTCGCTGCACGTTGCCAGGAATCTTCAGAGTCAAAGAAATTCGCATCACGGTTATCGTTATCGTATCTTCCAAACGGATTTGCAGACTCTTCTGCAGGTCTATTGTGGGAAGTTTGATCAGATGGAGAATGGTCGACGCAAGTTGTTGCTGTTGGCATGGCGAGTAGCCGTTCAGTAGCAATTTCTTTTCCACATTCCTGACAAACACCATATTTACCTTGGTTGATTCTTTGTAAGGCAAGGTTTAGCTCTGCTTTTTCTTGTTTTAAGTGTTCATCTAAAGACAAATCTTTTTCACGTTCGAATAACTCAGTTCCAGTATCACCAGGGTGGTTATCGTAATTTGATAGTTCACCGGTGGATTCTTGAACAAAGGCCTGCGATAGACCAAAATCGTCTTGTTCAGTTCTTTCTTGTTCTTCAATTTCTGCTAATCGATTCTTTATCATTTCTTTAAATGAACGAAGCTGATTGGTTGTCAGCATAAATACAGCCTCCTTATTTTTATGGATAGTTGTAGTATGTAGCAAAGCTTCACATGCTACTTCTGAAAATAATTCCATGAATAAAGAATGAATCCCAGTTATTTGGAAAAAAATAGGGAGGTGACAAAGCTGTGGAGAAACTGGTGATCAGATGAAAAGGAAGTTTTATCCTATTGAGGTTTTACTTTGGAGTATCGCGTTTCCAGGGTTTGGACAAATTTTAAATCGTGCTTATATTCGCGGCGGATTTTTTATCCTTCTCGAATTTTTAATCAATGTAAACTCGAACCTTAACTTGAACATTCTGTATAGCTTTCAAGGCAAGTCAAGCCTTGCAGTCGATGTAACGAACTATCAATGGGCGATGTTTTATCCATGTATCTACTTGTTTGCGATTTTTGAAAGCTATGTGATGGCATATCAGCGTCTTAGCATGCGTATTCCTACATACGTAAGTATTCCGTTTGTTTCAGGGGCATATTTTTCAACGATCGGAGTCATTTACTCGAATGTTATACCGATTCCACCCACATTCACTCCGATACTCGGAATTGTGATAGGTGTTGGAATAGGACTTGTGTGTCGAAAGTTCTTATTAAGAAGATTACCGAATTAAAAAACAGGCAGTGAGAATTTTTCCTCACTGCCTGTTTTAGTTAAATTTCACTCATTCGAAAATCTGCGGATTGTAGTTCTTCTGCATCTTTTTCTCGTTCTCTTCGTGCCCATTGGAAGAAGATGTAGCCTAGTGCAGAACCATATGAGATTTCTTGAATAATTTTCATGATGATTCCACCTAATTGCTGGTCTTCTAAGATTCCGAGTGGTTTAAATTGAGCAAAAAGTTCAGGAGGTACAGTAGTGCCCCCAGGAACACAGTAACCCATTGCCGTCGCCCATACAGTTGGATCAGTATAAGTAGCATATAAAGGAGTTGAAGCGAAGATGATCAATGCACACGCAGGTGTTAATAGAACACCATCTGCGAAGATATATCCAAGCTTTTTCACTCCTGATAAGGTATCATATTCAGGGACAGGACATACAAGTGGCCACCACATTGCAAAAGCGGATAGAATCAGTGCGACCTTGTAAATATCCTGAGCTGTATAGTTAACCATTAAGTAGTCAAAGATCTCAGGGATATGATAAAAGGAAAACAGCCCGTTAAATAAGAGCAATGAAATGATTGGAAACGTAAAGAACTTCACAATTTTATGGACGACCTTGATATTGAGAAGCGGTCTTAACATCCACGCTGGCGTACCGATGATCATCAATGGCGGTGCGATTAAATAAACGAGTGCCATCTCGGTCATATGGATACTTAAAAGTAAATGCCCCATAAGTGATAAAGGTCCACCGAATCCAATATAGAGAATAAATACGCCTAAAAGAAAGAACAGCTTTTTATACAACGGAAAAGGAGCTGAATCTTTAAAAGAATTTTTCCATGGTCCAGTTAGAAGTAAATAGAGTACTCCTACGAAAATGGCAGCGACCATTAACCCAGGGCTCCACAACGCACTAAAGGAAAACGTGCTTGATAATTGTTCCCACATCAGGAACACCTCCATCTATATTTCATAAGCCAGTCATAGCAAATCAACATACCCATCATACCACATCAATACAAAATCTCATTAACCTCTACCATTATTGTAAAAAGGAATCAAAGGAAATACAACAATACCTAATAGGAATGTGTGAAGGAACCGTGACATTCTGACCTCTAGTTGACAGTAGAGCAAACCTTCACATAGAATGGCAACAGGACCATATATGAACGCACATTCATATAAAACGGAGGAAAAAGTATGGATAATCAAGAAAGAGACGCTATCCTTGAGAACGTGGATCTTGATGAAGAAACGTTATTTATCGTGTCGCAAACGTTTAAAGCACTAGGTGATCCTACAAGAATACGCATCTTAAATCTTCTAGCAGATCATGAATGCTCTGTTAGTGAAATAGCGGAAGGGCTTCAATTGTCTCAATCCACCGTTTCACATCAATTGCGTTTCTTGAAAAATTTAAGGCTGGTTAAATTTCGACGAGCAGGAACAAGCATTTATTATTCCCCAGATGATACACACGTGATGGCGCTTTTGAGTCAGGCGATTAATCATGCTTGTCATGATTAGTAGGAATGATTGAAAAAAGTTTGGAAACGTTCATAAAATTAGGTGTTGAATGAATGTAAGCGAAGTTATAATGTGGATAGAACGAACGAGAGGGGAATAAGCATGTTAGCAAAAATTAAGCAGCATAAAACTGAATCTGCTGTTATTTTCTTAGCTTTTATTCTGCCTTTTATTACGATGGTTGTGATCGGTGCATTATCGATCTATCTATCTTATAGTGGCTAAGGAATTAACAGTGTTTTTATAGGAAGGTGGACGAGATGACGGATATAGGATCAATCTTAGTCGTCATGTCGACGGTTATCTTCTTTGTTGTCTTCGGACTGTTTGGTTTCTTTCTTTATATGCTAAAACGAAAAGAAAGAAAGGAAGAGAATCAAAAGGAGATGCCTGAACATGAGGAGTAAAAATATAAGACTGCTTATTATATTACTTATTATCAGCGCAGTATGGGGAGTCGCCTACTGGGTCTGGGCATTTGGTAATGTATAAAAGACTTTTCCGAGGAGAAAGGTCTTTTTTTGTTATAAACAGCATGAAGTAAGGAATACATAATAATGGCGAATTCGAGCGAAGAGAGGGATAAGATGGGACACCATAATCACAGCTCAGTAAAAAATATTAAAACGGCATTTTTCCTAAACTTCAGTTTTACTATCATAGAAATCATAGGCGGCCTCTTAACGAACAGTATGGCGATCCTATCTGATGCTCTGCATGACTTAGGAGATTCATTATCATTAGGAATATCGTGGTATCTCCAAAAGAAATCAAACCGTAAAGGAAGTAACGCCACGTTTAGCTTTGGGTATAGAAGATTTTCGTTACTTGGAGCTTTAATCAACAGCATCATTTTAATTGGCGGCTCCCTTTTTATTTTGACACAGGCCGTCCCTCGTCTCTTAAATCCAGAGCCTGTTCAAGCGAGTGGAATGATGGTATTAGCAATTCTAGGCGTTCTCGTGAACGGTGCAGCTGTTTTTAAACTCCGTAGTGGTAAATCCATGAATGAAAAAGTGGTAACGTGGCACTTACTTGAAGACGTACTAGGCTGGGTAGCTGTATTGATCGTGAGTATCGTTCTGATGTTTAAAAACATCCCGATTCTCGACCCGATTCTTTCGGTTATGATTACGCTCTATGTGTTGGTGAATGTGATTAAGAACCTCAAGAAAACACTTATGATCTTTTTAGATGCTGTACCTGAAGGTGTCGATCTTAAAGAGATAAAGAGTAAGATTGTAGCTCTACCAGGCATTATTTCGACCCACCATACGCATCTATGGTCTCTCGATGGCGAACAGCATGTTCTTAGTACTCATATCGTTGTGGAAGAGTCTCTAGACAAAGCTGAAATCATCCACATTAAAGAACGAATTCAAGAGTTTGTTGAAGAGCTGCATCTGGAACATTTAACGATCCAAGTCGATTACCAAGATGAACGTTGTCTGATGGCTGAGTCGTCTGTGGACGATCGGTAGTTGTACATAGGCTTAGAGAGGTTGACAACCACAGAGTGTAGAGAAAGTCTCGAAGGTAGATGAAAGTAGATGATAATTTCCATTCTAATTAATGTTGATGGATATTGAAATATCTGCCTGTTAAACCATTGGACGGAACGTTCGTTTTGGATAAATTCTCATCAAGTAGGAGAGACGATCGCGGACTCCTGCGGTCGTCATCGACTACGGTATCGGGAGCACCGAATAATGAAATGGGTTCCTCGACAAGTTGGGTTGACAACCAGCTCTTTTTTCCTTATTATCATATTAGATTATATGTTTAAACTTTTGAACGGATGTGGGTTTCTATGAATAACGAACAAGAGCATCACGAGGTAATTGATCTTTTTAGAAAAAGCACACCAATTTTTCAAGCGTTAGGTGATCCATATAGACAGGATATTATCATGCTCTTAAGTGAACATGACAAATTGAGCGTCAATGAAATTACGGAGAAATCAACTTTATCAAGACCAGCGATCTCTCACCATTTGAAGATCCTGCGTGAAGTAGGCCTTGTATCTGCTTCTAAGCAAGGTACGACACGTTTTTATTCACTACAGTTAGAAGATAGCGTAACAACATTAAAACACTTGTTAGCAAAAGTGGAAGATGCATGCTTTTAGTCTTCTACTTTTTAACACATTTAATGTTTAAAAGTTTAAACTAATAGAAGTAATGGAGGTAATATATATGAAAACTGCACTGATAACTGGAGCATCTGGTGGTTTAGGATATGAATTAGCCAAACTAATGGCGAAAGATAACGTCGACCTGATTCTAGTCGCACGAAACAAAAAGAAATTAGAGGAAAATGCAAACGAATTAAGGAAGCATGGTATTCAGGTAGACGTCATCGTAAGCGATCTTTCGAAGCCCGGGGCACCGGATGAAGTTTATGCTGAAGTACAAAGAATGGGGAAGAAAGTTGACATTCTCGTTAATAACGCTGGTGTTGGCATGTTTGGTCGATTTATAGAAAACGACCTCCAGCAAGAGATGGACATGTTATACTTGAACATCAATTCCCTCACACATTTAACGAAGCTATTTTTACGCGGAATGAAAGATAGAGGTCACGGAAAAATCTTAAACATCGCTTCAACGGCTGCATTTCAACCAGGTCCACTGATGGCCGTTTACTATGCTTCCAAAGCTTATGTTCTTTCGTTTTCTGAAGCGATAGAAAACGAGTTAAACGGTTCTGGTGTAACAGTATCGACACTATGTCCTGGTCCTACAAAAACAGATTTTGCCGACCGAGCGGACTTAGGTAAATCAAAACTTTTCGATATGGGTACGATGGATGCAGAGTCTGTTGCTAAAATAGGGTATAAAGGGTTTATGAGCAACAGAAGTGTGATCATACCTGGTCGACAAAATCGCTTGATGGCAAAATCCGTGCGATTCATGCCTCGAAAATTAGCGACAAGGATCGTTAGGAATGTTCAAAAAGAAAAATGAGGGTGATTTTGCTCATACCTTATGAACTAATAAGAATGATAAGTATTTCTCAAGCAGCCTGAATTTAATTCAGGCTCTTGCTATTTCAAGAAATGCTCAAAATTAACGAATAAAACGTATGGCAAGTCGATTATATATCATATATGGTAGTAAGAGAACGATTACGTTTGGAGGGAAGAAAGTAATGCAAAGAAAATTAACATTGATGATCGGTCTTATCAGTATCTTGCTATTAGCAGCATGCGGACAAGATGTACCCGATGATCTTGATTGGGAAGTTGAAGAGTTTACATATACGGATCACACAAACAGCGAATTTGGTCTTAAGGATTTAGAAGGTGACGTTTGGCTTGCGAACTTCATCTTTACGAATTGCGATACGGTATGTCCTCCTATGACATCCAACATGTCTAAAATACAGGACAAACTAGCAGAGCAAGATATCGATGCTGAAATCGTATCGTTTAGTGTAGATCCAGAACGTGATACACCTGAACAGCTAGAAACATTTTCTCAAAAGTTTGATGCAGATTTATCTAACTGGCATTTCCTAACAGGTTATGATGGAGATGAAATCCAGGAGTTCGCGAAGAATAGCTTTCAAACACTAGCACTACCTGACCCGAAATCTGATCAATTCACTCACGGAACATCTTTCTATCTCGTGAATAAAGAGGGCATCGTAGTTATGAAATACGAAGGTGTTTCGAACGTCAAATATGATGAAATCGTAGACGATGTGAAGGCACTGCAATAATAGGAAGAACCTCACGATTGAAAATCTGATTCCGTCTGCTTTGCAAAATTAATTTAATAGCGTCCTAAAGCAAAACGTTTGGGAGGCTCGGGCGTTCGTCCGCAGGAAAGCAAGTTGTATTCGAACTCTTACGGTATGGGGACCACAATATTCAAGATTTATCAACTGAACCTCATCAATGAGGTTCTTTTTTGATTTAGCGCTACATCGTGCTAAATTGACAAAAAACAACAGGATTTCTATAATAACGAAGGAAAGCGATAACATGATGGTTTATCATAGAATATGTGAGACTGACCAGAGAGAAGGGGAGAGAACCATGGCAGAAAAGCGTCCGATTACAGTTGCGACAGGGGACGGAATAGGTCCTGAAATTATGGAAGCAACGATGCACATTTTAGAACAAGCTGGGGCAGAAATAGAACCAGAGTATATTGATGTAGGTGAGAAAGTTTATCTTACAGGCAACTCCACAGGAATCCCACAAGAAGCATGGGACTCATTACGTCGTACGAAAGTATTTCTAAAAGCACCGATCACAACACCTCAAGGTGGGGGCTATAAAAGCTTAAACGTTACGATTCGAACTGCTATGGGGTTGTATGCAAACGTTCGCCCATGCGTTTCGTATAGTCCAGTTATTGAAAACAAACATCCAGACATGGACTTAGTAATTGTACGTGAAAATGAAGAGGATCTATACGCAGGAATCGAACATCAACAAACTCCTGATGTTGTTCAAAGTCTAAAGTTGATTTCTCGTCCAGGTTCTGAGCGTATCGTTCGTTATGCGTTTGAGTATGCTCGTCAAAACAATCGAAAAAAGGTCACTTGCTTAGTGAAAGATAACATCATGAAATTAAGTGACGGTTTATTTCATCAAGTCTTTAAAGAAATCGCAGCGGAATATCCTGATATCGAATCTAGTCATTACATCGTAGATATTGGAATGGCGCGTATTGCAGATACACCTGAAGAGTTTGATGTAATCGTAACACCAAACCTTTACGGAGATATTGCTTCCGATATCGCTGCTCAAATTGCTGGTAGTGTTGGTTTAGCGGGCTCTGCTAATATCGGTGACGAGATCGCTATGTTTGAAGCAATCCATGGAAGTGCACCGGATATCGCGGGCAAAGAAATTGCAAATCCGTCTGGCCTTTTACACGGAGCAATCATGATGCTCGTTCATATCGGACAGCCTGAAGCGGCTGAAAAGATTCATAATGCATGGTTGAAGACGATTGAAGACGGAGTTTTAACAGGCGACATGGCAAGAGGGAAAGCAGCTGTAGGAACGAAAGAATTTGCAGCGGCTGTCGTTGAACGTCTTGGTCAGTCTCCATCAACGCTCGAACCCGTTTCGTATAACAAGAAAACAATTCAAAAAGAAAAAGATTTTGACCGTCCAAAACACGAAGTTGAGAGAGAATTAGATGGTACAGATGTCTTCTTATTCAACAACACACTTACTGTAGATGAAATCGGCGAAAAGCTTGAAAGAGCGGCTGGAGAATCCTTTGAGTTCGTCATGATGACAAACCGCGGAGTGAAAGTTTACCCAAATGGTTTCTCAGAAACGTTCCTATCTGACCACTGGCGTTGCCGTTTCCAAAAGGCAGAAGGAAAGCAAGTCGAGCAGGCAGAAATACGTGAACTGCTTTCACGCATCGAAGACGAAGAGCTTGATTGGATCAAGATTGAAAACCTCTACCGTTTTAATGGGAAAATTGCTTATTCATTAGCACAAGGTCAATAAATGGGTATGAAAGCCTGTCGAGAAAATCTCGGCAGGCTTCTTTTAATAGGTGAATATAAGGCTAACTTTAAGCGCATTATAGCGCTTCTTTTTTGTGTGCATGTTTGGATAATCAAATGAATCATGAGAACACTAACGTACAGATAGTAATGGAGGAAAGAGGGGTGATCTGAGTGTTTCAATGGCTAAGAAAACGACAAAAACCTGATCAGATAAAGAACTTACCCCAACTCATTGCTAACTTGAAAACATCCGGGGACTTTCTCCATTTTAAAAGTGAACAGACCGGTATGCCATATTTTATCTATTACTTTAAGACGTTAGTTAATGAGCAAGAACTTAGCGAAAAAATCTTAGCGCCAATGGTGAAGAATAAGGTTTCATCTCTTAAAGAAGTCAAAGATACTGTTCCAATTCCAGGAATCATTCTAACAGATGATCTTTCGGACATTTGTGAGAAAGTCATGATTGGGTATCTTATCCTTCGTTTCAACGAAAATTCAAACGAATGTGCTTTAATTCCTTCCCCTACCGATATTTCAAGAAAAGTGTCACAACCTGAAGTAGAGTTCACAGTAGTAGGATCAAAGGAATCATTTGTGGAATCGCTTGATAAGAATATTCACTTGATACGGAAAAGACTGCCTGTACATGAGCTGAAAGCCTATGAAATAACAATTGGAAAACTTACACATACAAAAGTAGCTGTCCTTTATTTAGATGGCATTACGAATCAAGAAAATATACAGATAGTCAAAGATCGTCTTAAGGGCATTCATGTTGATCAAGTCGTAGATAATTCCGTCATCATGCAGCTTATTACGGATAATAAGAACTCTCCTTTTCCTCAACTTGTTGATACAGAAAGACCGGACCGAGCAGCATCCGTGCTTTGTGAAGGAAAGATCGTCATCTTATCAGAAGGCTCTCCTCAAGCACTTCTTGGACCAACTACGTTCATTGAGTTTTTCTCAGCGTTCGAAGATTATTTCGTGAATTGGATAATCGCATCTACGGCACGACTGATTCGAATATTTGCAGTGCTGTTCTCGATTCTCGTAACACCGCTCTATGTAGCAACATTGACGTATCACTACGAGCTTATCCCGAGCGACTTACTCAGTACGCTCGTAAGCTCAAGGCAGCAAATACCACTTCCTCCTATTCTAGAGGCAATATTCTTAGAACTATCGATCGAGCTATTAAGAGAGGCGGGGGCAAGGCTACCTACTAAGGTTGGTCAGACGATCGGTATCGTTGGTGGTATTGTAATCGGAACTGCTTCAGTTGAAGCGGGTTTAACGAGCAATGTTTTATTGATTATCGTGGCGTTAGCTGCTCTTGCATCTTTTACAACACCTGTTTATCGCATGGGTAATACGATACGACTCATACGTTTTCCATTCTTACTCTTTGCTCATCTATGGGGATTACTAGGAGTGGTCCTATGCTTCTGTTTCTTACTCATTCATCTACTCCGATTAAAGTCCTTAGGCAAGCCGTTTCTTGAACCGATTTATCCACTTCGTGTAAAAGATTTAAAGGATGCTTTGATCAGGTTACCTAATAAATTTCAAACGAAAAGACCGATTCAACTACAAACTGAATCGACGGTGAGGTTTGAAAAAGATAAGAACGAATTTCATGAATAGCAGGTGAAAGGAGAGATTTTATATGCGAGATGCGGAAGTTAAAGAACAACATAAAATTTCACCTTTCCTTGTGTTTTATTTAGTTCATACGATGCAAGTAGGCGTTGGGGTTATGGGATTTCAGCGCATCGTTACAAAAGAAGCAGGGAACGATGCGTGGATATCAGTTCTGGCGGCAGGATTAAGCCTTCACCTGATCATCTTTCTCATGTACAAAATATTGTTAAAAGAAAATGGTGATATCATTTCAGTGCATAAAAACCTTTTTGGAAAATGGTTGGGAGGTTTTCTGAGCTGGATCCTTATTATTTATTTTATCGCGATGAGCATTACCGTTTTAAGAACATACATAGAAGTGGTGCAAGTTTGGATGTTTCCAGATCTTAATAAATGGATATTTGGATGTGTTTTTTTACTCCTCGTCTACTACTGCCTTTCTGGCGGTTTTAAGGTCGTTACGGGTATTTCATTCTTTGGAGTCGTGTTACCGTTCTATCTTCTTCTAACGATGGCGTTTCCGTTGTATCACGGTCATTTTAGAGACCTTCTACCGGTACTTAATCATTCGATTTCAGAACTCTATGCGGGTGCAAAAGGTGCTTCACTTCCATACTTGGGCTTCTCGACACTTCTTATTTATTTTCCGTTCATCAAAGACCCTGCCAAATCGCATCGCTGGGCTCAAGGCGGACATCTCTTAACGGTTTTTATGTATGTGGTCGTCATGGTCGCTACAATCGCTTTTTTTAGTGAGCGTCAGTTAGAAAAAACAATATGGGCAACGTTAACTACGTGGAAAATTGCTGAGATGCCGTTTGTAGAACGCTTTGAGTACATTGGTATTGCAACTTGGGCACTCGTTATTCTTCCGAATATGTGTATCACAGTCTGGGTTGCAGGGAGAGGAATCAGAAGGCTCATCAAAGTGAAGCAAAGAAAGGCGACAATTCCAATCCTGATTTTAGTATTGATTGTGAATGGCATGCTTACGGAAAGAGGAAACATCGATTTGTTGAATAGCAGTATAAGTGAGGTTGGGTTTTATATGACTTATATCTATATACCTCTTCTTTTTCTTTTACAATTCATCGTATACAAAGTGAGGAAGCTACAATGAAATTACCAGTACTATTATGCATAAGCATTCTTTTACTTAGTGGCTGTGTAGAAAATTCAGTTGTGGACGACATTCAGATGGTAACCGTTATTGGATATGAAAAAGGAGAGGATGGAAAAATTAAAGGAATCGCAGTTGCTCCGCAATTTCAGGCAGATGGAACGATTCAAAACAGTGTTTATATTGAGGAAGCTGAAATTAGTAAGGAAATAAGAAGTCAATACAATTCGGAATCTCCAAAGCCTTTCGTAAGTGGGAAATTACAGCTCGCGATTTATAGCAGAGAGATTGCTGAAGAAGATGGAATCATGGAACTCACAGATACCCTTCAAAGAGATCCTTTTATTGGGTCACGTGCGTTTCTAGCGATTTCAGATACCGACATCGAAAAAATGTTAAGTACGAACTTTGGGAATGCAGATACGGGGCATTTTATCCATAGTATTCTAGACCACAACAGTAATTACGGGATGCTTCCGAAAACCAATTTGCATAATTTTTTCTACTATTACTTTTCAGAAGGAAATGATCCATTTCTTCCACTCATCACGTTAGAGGAAGGAAAAGTGAAGATCGCGGGGCTAGCTTTACTAAAGGAAGATAAAATGGTAGCTGAATTGCCTGCTGACGATCTCTTTACATTCAAAATCCTTTATGAAAATTTCAGCAGCAACGATTCGTTTACAACCGACCTAGGTAATGGTGATCATGCATCAATATACAATATTGCTTCAAAAAGAAACATCGACTTAAAAATGTTAAAGAAGAACGAGATTACGATAAAAGGTAAAGTGTTGGGTGTAATAAAAGAGTACACAGGAGAGGAATTAAGTGCCAAAGTGATAGATAAGATAGAAAAGGATATGGAGGCAGAGGTTGAAGCGAAAGGAAGAGAGATGATTAAGAAATTCCAGGAGGAGGGCATCGATCCGCTGGGTCTTGGAAACGCTGTACGCAGTGTAACGAGAGGAAAGTTTGATTACGATCAGTGGAAGGACCGTTATCAAGAAGTTGATATTAAATTTAATATGCAGGTCGTGATAACAGAGTCAGGAGTAATCGAATAAGGAAAAACGCATCCAAGATCAGTTGGATGCGTTTTGATGTGTTTCGGTTGGATGGCCCACTTGTTTAGTGAGCGTAATCAGTTCGTTAACTACGACTAATAATCGTTCTTTCGCTTGTTCGTCTGCCATGTATCCTTTCTCATCAAAGCAAGTCGGATCGGCGCAAAACTGGTCAGGCAGCACGAGTGCGTATAAGCCGCGCATCACTGCCCTCATGTTGTTAAGAGCATTGATGCCGCCTTTACCACCGCCACCTACGGAAGCGAGGGCTGTAGGCTTATGTTTGAAATGACTCCCACCAAGAAAATCAAGCGCGTTTTTTAGGGCGCCGCTCATGCCGTTATGGTACTCAGGTGAGCAAAGAAAGAAAGAATCAGCTTTCGTCGCATATTCTAAGAGGCGCCGTACCTCTGGATGCTCTAAGTCTGCTTGCTCGCCTTTGAAAAGCGGTAGTTGATGAAAATTCACATCAAAGGAGAGGACGTTGATCCCTTTTTCATCTAGTTCGTCAATAATTGTGTTCGATAAGTTGCGTGTCATTGATTGTTCACGTGGGCTGCCGTTGATTACAAGAATATTCATGCGTATTCCCCTTTCATTATTTTTTCTATACTTTTAGATTATCAGAATAGTGAAAAGTCGTAATCCACAGAATGACCGATACCATTCTCAGACTTTAGTCGTATGCGTCAAACCAGTTTTTTCGGATAGCTAGTAATGCAGCTTGCGTTCGATCGTGTAGTCCTAGTTTGGAGAGGATGCTGCTGACATGCGTTTTGACTGTCTTTTCGGTAATATATAGCGTTGCCGCGATCTCTTTATTGCTTTTCCCTGTTGTGATTTCTCGTAATACGTCTTTCTCCCTCGGTGTAAGCATTTCGAGTGATGGCTCACCTTCTGCTTCTGAAGTCTCATTCATGTGTGAAAGTATTTGATTCGTTGCTTGAGGATGGAGGTGACGGTATCCTTTATAAGCAGAACGGATTGTAAAGATCAGTTCGTCAGGGTCGATATCCTTTAGTTGATATCCTTCTGCACCTGCTCGAATAGCCGGTAAAACGTGTTCTTGATCAGAGAAACTCGTGAGAATGATGATTTTGGTTTTCGGTAATTGTTTTTTTATGCTTTTAGTGGCTTGAATGCCATCCATCTCAGGCATGATAAGGTCCATCAAAATAACATCTGGATGAAGTTCTTCAGCTAAGTCTACTGCTTCCTTTCCTGTTGCCGCTTCGCCTACGATTTCGATGTCTGTCTGCGTTTGTAAGAAGAGTCTCAATCCTTTTCGTACCATTAAATGATCATCTGCAAGGAGAAGTTTTATTTTCATATCGATCCCTTTCTACTTCATTAGCGGCAGAACGGCTTTAACCGTAGTGCCTTGAGTTGGAATACTATTGATTTCTAAGGAACCGCCTAGCAGCTCCGTTCGTTCTTTCATTCCCTGAATCCCTAACGTGAGTGACGTATGTGTGGTTGGGTCAAATCCTTTTCCTGAATCTTGAATCGTAAGCGCTACTTGCTTTTCTTGTATCTCCAAACTAATTCGAACATCTTTCACGTTTGCGTGATTGTGTACATTGTTTAATGCTTCTTGACCGACCCTCCACAAAGCCTCTTCAATAAACCTCGGTAACTCTTTAATGCCTTCTGTCTGAGAGTGAGGCTCTAAGTTAAGACCTGTCGCATAGGAATTTAATGAAGTCATAAGACCGGCCTCCATTCCAGCAGGTCTAAGCTGCCAGATCAGGGTTCTCATTTCACGCATCGCGTCCTGAGCCATCTGCTGAATATCTGATAGCGCATCTGTTAGAACAGGGTTTTCTTCTTCTTGTGAGCTGCGCGCCCCTCTAGCCGTCATCGACAAGGAGAAGAGCTTCTGACTAACAGAATCATGAAGATCCCTCGCTAACCTGTTCCGTTCTTCAGCGAGAAGCAGCTCTTGTTTCTTGTAATTTAGTTTTACATGTTCAACCGCTAGAGCCATATGATCTGCGATTGCTTTCGTAACATCCTTTTCACTACTTTCAAAAGCGTTGTCTTTTTCATTTGCTACTAAAAGAACGCCGATATGCTCATCTTTTACTGAAACTGGTAGTGAGAGCGTTGAAGCTGCCTCTGGATATAGTGAAAACTCACTAGTTGTCTCCACAGTTTGCTGTTCATCAAAAGCTTGATCGATCATAGGAAGTTCTTCTTTAGCGTAACATTCTTTCGAAAGTGATTTTTCCCCATCTATATGATGTTTAGATAACAGAAAATCGTTTCCCTCTTTTACAAAAAAGCCAACAAATGGCCATCCATAGCATTTGCCTGTACGATTTATTACGATGTCGATGATATGATCGATTCGTTCTTGTTTCCAAAGTTCTCTCGTAATCGTTTCGAGTTTAGAGAAATTCTCGCCACGCTTTTGTTCACTTTCAAACAGTAGCGTTCGTTTAATAGCGGTACCAATTTGAAATGCAACAGATTCTAATAACGTTAATTCTTCATCTGAAAACTGTTCTTTTCCAGGAGACCCGACGTTAAGTAACCCGAACGTTTCACCTGCTGCAGCAAGAGGTACGGTAGCATGATGCGTCAGTCCCTCAGTATTACCGAGTTTTAACTTAGTGGCATCTTCAAGACGCTTGCACTCAATGATGTTTACAGCCTCTTTAAGCCTTCCGTCCCAATAACGGTTCAAACACCAGCATGATCCAGAACACATCAACTGCTTGTTGTTCTGGGACAAGGCTTGAGGTAAGTGTGAGTCGGCTGCGCATGTGAAGCTCGATCGATCGTGAGTGAGAAACATCCAACCAGATGTTAGTCCGGTTACACTCAGCAATTCTTCTAACACAGACTGAAGCATCTTCTCTAAATCAGTCGAACGGTTTAACGTTTCAGCAATCGCTTTAAGCGTTAACAGTTCTTGTTCGTGTTGCTTATCTTCCACAGTCTCTCCCTCCAAAAATCGTACAATTGGTAGAGTTCATTATACTATAAGTACCTCAGTTTCTAAATTCGCTATGAGAAGATTGGAAAGAGTTTGATTACTTCTACGTTATGATCATGTAACAAATATATCGTTAAGAATACGCTTTCAACCACAGCGTTATTTTCTAGAGGAACCGGGTATATCATTACTACTTCAATCCATAAGGAGAGTGAATTGTATGTATTCAAGAATTCTGGTTGCCTATGATCGTTCTGAAGATAGTGAGAAAGCATTGCATCAAGCAGTAAAGCTTGCAGAGCTCAACCATGCCTCCCTCACGCTTGTGCATGTGATGAAGGACTCGAATAAGTTTTCGACTCAGGCTGCAACGAGAATTCCTTATGGAACTGGTAGCATTGGAAATGAGGGCCATGCTGGCGTTCCTTCTCCGGTGAACGAAAATACTGAAGGCATGAACATCGAACGAAGTCAGGGAGAAGCCATGCTAAGAGAAGTGAAAGAAACGTTAAGGCATATGGGTATAAACGTCCACACAGAAGTAAGAGCAGGTGATCCTGCTAAGGAGATAGTAGATCTAGCGGTTATGACGGAAGCTGAGTTGATCGTGATTGGTAGCAGAGGTTTGAGTGGCGTGAAAAAATGGATGTTAGGAAGCGTTAGTCAGAAAGTAACGCAGCAATCACCATGTCAGGTATTAATCGTGAAATAGTTCATGATGAGAGAGCCTCTAGTCAGGCTCTCTTTTTCATTACCAGCAAAGCTTGATCGAGAGTTCGCTGCAATCACTTTCGTCCCCGGTATGAAGATCAATTCGAATCGCATCTGGTGTATAGGTGGTTTTCAAAGCAGACTGAACACCAGTACTTCTAATAAGGGAGTGAACATAGGTGTGGTCGTTACTTTGAGCTGCATCTTTTAGCTCGTGCGCAAAATGATGGTCGTCATGCACTTTGTTCAATAGCTTTCTACCTTCTTCCATAAGGTGAAGACACGTACCTGCAGAAGCTTGAAAGCGAGTTACTTGAACAGGTGGCATCGGCCGAAGATATTCTGAAGGTACATATCTGTTTGGTGGTATATACGGTGGTCTGTGATGGAAGTACATTTCACCCCTCCTTTTTTTCTTCTACATAGTTATACGGTATGGATATTAATTGGAATGTGTCACTGCTGGTAAGTTGAGAAAAAAGATTAAGACAGGTTACAATATTGGAGAAGACGTGTTAGAAGGAGTAGGGATACTTGAAGAAATATGTGATTTTCACAATTAGTTTATTTTGTTTTTATTTTATATGTAATTTGGTCATCGGCTTTATTGTGAACAAAGCGTTCCAACCAGAATGGCTGCCGATCTGGAGCAAGGGTCAGCAGATAACAGGAAGCATAACGTTCGGTCTGTTGTATAATCCAATAGATCTTATCAGTTTAATCGTAGCACTCGTGATCAGCATCGGAATTTCATCTAAATACAAACCATCTTAACCGTGTCGTGAACACGGTTTTTTTGTAGCCCTTTGCTGCCAATAGAAAGAATAGTATGATAAATCTGGAATAACTGTAAAAAGGAGTGAAGATCATTCTTAAGAAGAATGCACCCAAACTTTTGATTGTCTTAGCAATTTTTACTGGCTTTCTCCTCTATATGAATTGGAACCATGGTGAAGAGCCTACTTTTGCGATTAGTGATGATTTCGAGCAAGTTGACTCTGAACAAATGTTGATGGCTGAATTGACGAGGCAATTAACTGGATCTGAGCTAGCTGCAAACTATCAACTATTTGAAGATGTAGATTATGAGAAACTATTAATTGAGGTTCAGCGCACCTTGAAGGTTGAAAAAGCATGGTTACACCAAGGTGAGCTACAGCTTATTTATAGTATCGATTTACGCAGAGAGGATCAAAAGCAATTGGACGTGCCATATTTGATGTTTGAAGAGGTTGGTCTAATGGCAGATGGGAAACGTTATAATTTTGAACTCACAACACTCGAGACGAATTGGCTGTCCAAAGGGTATGTACATAACTATCGATTGTATAGAGGCATAAACATACGAATGACAGGTTCTGAAGAGAACTTTGAAAAGCTTCAAAACATAACTGGACATGAAGAAATTGATCAAATTGTTATCGGTCAGCCAAACATGATTCACGGTTCATTTGAAGATAAGAAGGCAATGGAGTCAATGAAGATCGGTCTCTCACTGCCTACAAATGCAAATGATGAGCTTGAAAGGATGGAGCTTAATCAGAGAACAAATTTGAACGATGGAAGAACGATCGAATGGGAAGCGCTCACTTTATTTATTCATAATACAAAGCTCTTATTCAACATGGATACTGAGCGGCCATTACAAGGTATGACGTTACGAGTTAAGAAACCGAATGGAGGAGTTTTTGAAGACCAAGTGAGTGTCGGGAGTTTAGGAAAAGGGCAGTATGAAGTGAACATGAGAGGGTTTACAGAATTCCCGAATGAACTAGACATTGAAGTGACTGCGCTTGAATTCATGGATGAAGGCACGCCCATGACGTTTACAATTCCGAAAGAAATAATCACTCAAGGGTTGAGAATGGATAAAGGAGAATCGCAATCTATCGAGAAAAAGATTGGATCTAAGAATGGCGTGAACATCTTTTTCGAAGGATTGTCTACTAATGATACATACGGTGGTCCACATGAAGATTTGATGGGGATATTGGTTGGGTTAGAAGGTGTTGAGGACAAACAATTCAATACTTGGTTTAATTACGTGACGGAAGGTATGCAAAATTTAAAATATAACATCTCAGGTGATTCTGAGTCTGAGGTCTATCAATATAGGCAAGGCCCGCTTATTGAAATATCCGACCAAGATGGAAACATCTTAGAGCCTATCGGTAGCTCACTAAATCCGACCCCTGAAAAAGAAGTTCAAAATATATTGATCGAAAGAACGTATTTTGAAAATGCTAGCGAAATAAACTTGAAGATCAGTCACTTTCCCTATGTTGAACAGCTTGAAGAGAACAATACAACGTTTAAGTTAACAAGTAAAGGAGGTTGATCATGAAAATAGATAGAGAGTTGGAAGACTATCCGTTTGATCTTCTCCTCGATGCAGATCCATCAATCGAGAAGGTGAAAGAATATCTCACGCATGGGGTTTGTTACACCGCGAGAATTAGTGAGAAGATCATCGGAACTTATGTTTTGTTACATAAAGGATCTTCCGTAGAAATCATGAATATAGCAGTAGAAGAATCATATCGAGGAAAAGGGATAGGTAAGAGATTGTTAAAGGATGCGTTAGCTAAAGCAAAACAAATGGGAGTGGAGACTGTTGAAATTGGGACAGGAAACTCTAGTATAGGTCAGCTAGCTCTATACCAAAAGTGTGGATTTAGGATCATAGACATTCAACATGGCTATTTTGAACGCTATGAAGAAGAAATAATTGAGAACGGAATCGTATGCAGAGATATGATAAGGTTATCGATTTCTGTTCGGTAAGGGATATTGTTCCATTTTCTTTATCAGAAGATGGAACTTTTTTGCATAATCAATCGTTCAATTAGTGGAGAGACGATGAAAAAGGGGGAAGAAAAAGTGAGGAACATACATAAACAATTAGCAATTATTCTATTTTTCATAGTTGCGATCTCGGTACCTCATTATGCCGATGCAGCAGGTGGGATAGAGGTAGAAACAAACATAGGCATCGACGGAAAAGCACAGATTGGAAAAGGCTTTCCTGTCGAGCTCACCCTTAAGAACAAAGGGGAGAGTGTAAAGGGCGATTTGGTCATTGCTTCAAGCAAAGGCTATTCCTCTGGTCACAACCAGGTTGTTCCAGTAGAACTAGGGGAAGGTGAGGAAAAAACCTTCCAGCTCACTGTTTCAGGGTTTGGGGAGCACGTCCAGCATTCGACAAGCCCTACAAAGAAAACGCAGCATATTTATTTTTATGAGGGAGGCTTTGAGGACGGAAAGCAAGTGGAGCTTTCAGGAGATCTCGATTTAACGCCTTCTTTTTTACCGTTCGATCGCCTTGTAGTCGGTGTGCTTAGTGATGATCAAGATGCGTTCAATGCGATTAAGGTGACGACGATAAATGGAAGTTCTCCAGAAGTCATTCAAATGGACTCCGTTTATAATTCAGCAGAAGCACTCGAGGTATTTGACCTCATTGTTATTAATGAGTATAACGCAGCGGTATTTTCAGATGATCAACAGGAGAAGATAGCAGAATGGGTTGAACGAGGGGGTAGCCTCGTCATCGGGAGTTCCTCTGGGGTGACGGAGCGTATTGGGTCGTTGAGTGACCTGTTACCGCTTACTCCAACAGGATCAGAGCAGTTAAACGAATTCAAGGTTCTTAATTCCGAGGAGTCACTGTCTCTATCAAACTTTGAAGTGATGACTGGTGAATTGAAAGATTCAGCAAAGGTAGAATTTAAGGAAGGTAACACACCACTCGTTGTTAGTGATTCTATCGGTATGGGACAGGTCATTCAGCTTACATACAACCCATCCTCAAAAGCCCTCGTGGACTGGGAAGGAAATAGCAAATGGTGGGATAAACTGATCCAGAACACTGTAGATATTAGCAGGGGAGGGTACAACTCAACGGATGACATGCTTCAGCAGCTTACATATGACTCAGAGATGTTCCCAGGGTCTGTCGTCCCGATTTCAATGTTGGTTATGGTGTTTGCGATCTATCTTATTGTAGTTGTACCTGTTCTCTACGTTATTTTGAAGAAAAAAGATCGACGTGAGTGGGGTTGGTGGATTATTCCATCGCTCGCTTTGATTACTAGCATTGGTATCTATCTCGTAGGAGCAAAAGATCGATTGCAAGGAACACAAGTGAATGAAATGATGGTTTTCGAGCTAAATGAATCCGGAATGGCTTCAGGTTATGGAAGTGCGTCACTTTTAACAAATGGGAGCGGGGATTATAGTCTTTCATTTGAGGGGGAAACCTTATCTCTTTCACCAAAAACAGATCACGTCTATGAAGATATTGATTACAGCACGTTTCCTATGAAAGAAAATACGGCAGATGGAGAGAAGATCACATTCCAGGATGTAGAGTACTGGTCGACACGTTCAGCAACAGTTACTGTACCATCAGTCCAACTAGGTGAACTCGAAGCTGATCTAGCAGTGGTAGACGGTCAGTTGACTGGTGAGATCACTAGTAACTTAACGTACGATTTAAACCATGTCTACCTCATCAGTGGCACAAAAACGTATGAGCTCGGAAACGTTAAAGCAAGCTCTAGAACGGCGATTACGGTCGATGATGTCGATAATACCTTAATGACTGCTCCATCTTCCTATGCTGCACAAAATGTGTTTCCAAATGCGCACAATGCTTATGGAGGACAAGGGAGCAATAAAAACTGGAAAGAGTTTTCGATTCTAGAATTCTATTTATCGAATGGCTTGCTCAATTCTAGAAATACATCCCCAGTGATAGTCGGATATATAGATGACTCGATCCTTAATGGGAAGATCAATGATAAATCACCGAAGAGAAATAGTTTAAACATGATCGTAAAGCCGGTCGAAGTTGAAACTTCAGACGCTGGAGAGTTTTCCATCGATCTAGGTGACACTGTTCCTGAGATCGAGACGCTTGAAGGAGACGCTGAATTTTACATTGAACCATTAGCGAACGGTGAGAATTGGATCGATATAGGGCAGGGGAAATTTGAATTTCGTTATCAGCTTCCTGAATCGATCAACAATAAAGATGTAACGTTTGAAGAGTTGACGGTAAAATTTGACCAACTCAACGGGAATTCTGAAATACGTTTGATGAATAAAGAAGACGGCAAGGTTCTAGAGCAACAAAGCGAGAAGATAACAGACAATGTGAAGGATTACGTTATAGATAATGCAATCGTTCTTCAAGTAGAGAGACCGAGCGGTATGAAGGGTCAATTCTTTGTTCCTCGTATAATGGTGAAGGGGGAGTTTACTAGTGATTGAGATCGTTAATCTTACGAAGCGCTATGGAACGTTCACAGCGCTAGACCAAATGAATTTAACTATAGAAAAAGGAACCGTATTCGGAGTGGTTGGTCCGAACGGTGCAGGGAAGTCTACCACATTTTCAATCCTAGCTACACTTCTTGCGCCGACGAGTGGGACAGCATATATCGATGGGATCGACGTGACGCAAAACCCGTCGAAGATTAGAGAATACATCGGGTATATGCCTGACTTCTTCGGTGTATATGATTCTTTAAAAGCAGGTGAGTATCTCGACTTTTATGGTGCGAGTTACGGTATCGCTCCGAAAGAGCGGGAAGTTTTGATCCCTCAGCTACTGGAACTGGTGAACTTATCTTCGAAGAAAGACACGTACGTTGATTCGCTTTCTAGAGGGATGAAGCAGCGTCTTTGTCTTGCTCGTTGCCTTATCCATGATCCTGAAATATTAATTCTAGACGAGCCTGCTTCAGGTCTTGACCCACGTGCACGAGTAGAAATGCGCGATATTTTAAAAGAACTAAAAGCCATGGGGAAAACGATTTTGATTTCTTCACATATCCTCCCAGAGCTTTCTGAAATGTGTGATGCGCTTGGCGTCATCGAAAATGGACAGCTCGTCGCAACAGGTTCAGTCGCTGCGATTCAACAGCAGTTAAAAGCAAACAAAGTGTTAATTGTAACTGTTCAGAATGAGTTTGAACGTGCTGTACAGTTCTTCGAAGATCAGCCGCTTGCAGTTGATGTTCGGAAAACAGCTGATACTGAACTTCAGTTTGGGTTTAATGGAACGGATGAAGATCAAATCCGATTACTGAAAGAGGCATTACAACAAAGCCTACCGATCCTTAGCTTTACTGAGGAAAAAACGGATCTTGAGGATATCTTTATGGAAATTACGAAAGGAGTGGAATAAGGTGAAGGCGTTACTTTTAAATCCAGTCCTGAATAAAGAATTTAAATTGAGGCTCAGGTCTTTTAAGAGCTATCTAGGGATACTCATTTATTTAATCGTTCTAGGCAGCATTGGAATCGGGTTCATCTTTTTAACGACGATGAACGCGAGGATGGGGTATTTCCGTCCGGAAGAAAGTCGCGTTATGTTCATGGTGCTGTCGATGGTGCAGCTAGGATTAATTTTGTTTATGACGCCTGGACTCACAGCCGGTGTGATCAGTGGGGAACGTGAGCGACAAACGCTAAATATGCTTCTTACGACAAAACAATCTTCAGGAAGCATCATTGTAGGAAAGCTGTTGTCTTCTTTATCTTTTCTACTTTTGATCATCGTGGCATCTCTCCCGCTCTACAGCATCACGTTTCTATTTGGAGGGGTAGCCCCTGGGACCATTCTTGCTACCTTTGGACTTTACATGATTACAATTCTGACGATCGGTAGTTTGGGCGTGATGTTTTCTACTTTGATTCGAAAAACGATCGTTTCGATGATCACGACATACGGCGTGGCATTATTTTTAACGGCATTTACGGCTTTTGTTGCGGTTCTATCGATTCAGTTCATTTCGATGGGTGGTCCGACCCAAACACAAAATCCTATTCCATACCTTATGTTGATGGGGAACCCTGCAGCTGTGCTGATGACCGTCTTTGAACCTAGTATGCAAAAAGAATTGATGAAACAAAGTGGCATTTCGATTCCTCTTTGGATCAGTTACTTATTCACCTGTGTCTTCTTGATCACCTTGTCATTATGGATCAGCATTTCGAAGCTGCGGCCGAATATGAGGGTAAGCAAGAGGAGAAAAGCATGACAGAAAAAGAGTCGTTTCTCTCCTATCTAACCGTCCTTAAGCGAAAGCTACAGGTTCAGTATGTAACGATGAGAGCGATCAACGGATTATTAGTAGCTTTTGGAATAGCCATTCTTATCCTTGTAGCTGGTCGGATCATCGCAATTCCGTATCTACTTTATATTTCAGCAATAAGTGCTGGACTCGTTTTCTTAGCTACATTGATTATAGCGTTGGTGAAGAAGCCTCGTTTAACGGATGCTGCAAAGTTTTTTGACCGGTTCGTTGGTGAAGATCGCGTTGAGACCGCTTTGACGTTCTTGCAAGATGATTCGAATGAGATGATCCGTATTCAGCGTAACGACACTGTTCAGAGAATGCGTCGTACGATGACAGAAGTTCATAATATGAAACTTTTAACAAGCAAAAAGCGAATCAGCTCTTTGGTAGGTACAGGTCTTTTGATTGCTGCCTTGGTTCTTTTTCCTAACAACACGATGGAGCAAGGGTTCCTCATCGAGAAAGAAAATGAATTGGTAGAGAAAACAAAAAAAGAGTTGGAGGATCTAGCAAAGGAAAAAGATTCTCCACTACAGGAAGAGCAAAAGGAGTTATCAAAACAACTTGAAGAAGCGAATTCAGCTGAGGAACTGTTGCAAACTCTGTTAACAAAAGAAAAAGAGTTAAACGAATTGAAAAAAGAAGCTGAAAGAGCGAAAAAGCAGCTCATGACCCTTTCCGAAAAGAGTGAGGGGCTAAAAGGCATGTCAGAGGCTCTAAAAAACCTTGATCAAGATCAATTAAAGGAAGCGATGGATGCGTTAAAACAAGAAGAGCTTTCACAGGAGCAAAAAAACACGCTGAAGACGTTAGAAGAACAGATGAACGGTTCATCCAATTCCGGCGAGTTGTCTGATGAAGAGATACGTGAGTTATTAGAAAGCCTTGAAAAATCATTGAGTGAAGCTGTTGCGAGTGCCAACCAGTTGGGGGATATTCAGGCATTACAAAACAGCTTGCAAAGCGGGGCGAAGTCTCTAAATTCATCGATGCAAGCTTCGGGTATGGGAGGCGTACAATCGCTTTCTTTTGCCAACTCTAGCTTACAATCTAGTAGCCAAGGAATTTCTAGCGGCAAAAGCACGGGGTCTGCCAGTGGGAATTCTGAATCGGCCGATGGAGCAGGCACGTCGGGCAGTGGAGGCAAAGGAAGAGGAACTGGAAATGGAACTGGAAACGGAAATGGAACTGGAAGCGGTGGAAGCGGTTCGAGCTCTGGAACAGGCGGTTCATCAGGTGGAACAGGTCAAGGTGATCGAGAGTTATTGACCGTTCCTGATCGAATTGGTGGAGAAGGAACGATCGAACAAGATAGCGGTGAACTTGGAGAAGGTAGCAGTGAGATGGAAGAAGCCAAAGAAGCGCCGGTCCTTCCTGGTTCAGTCAGGTCTTACCAAGAAGTGTACGGTGATTATGAAGAAGGATACCGGCAAAGCGTAGATCGGATGCAGCTCCCAACACATTTAGAATCTCTCGTGAAACAATATTACAGTGAGATGAACCCGGAAGGAGAATAACAGTGGTCGAATTGAAAGAACAGGAAAATAAATTATCATACACTAGAGAGAAAGTAGAAGAGATTCGAACAGAGCTTGGCAAGTTTATTGTAGGGCAAGAAAAGACGATCGAGCAGGTTCTTTGGACGATCTTTTCTGGAGGGCATGCGTTGCTTGAAGGCTTGCCAGGATTAGGAAAGACGATGCTCGTAAGAACGCTTTCAGATATTATGGATTTGGATTTTTCTAGGATTCAGTATACGCCTGACTTAATGCCCGGGGATATTACGGGTACGATGATGATTCAACCTGATGAAAAGGGAGGACAATCTTTCTCGTTTCATAAAGGGCCCATCTTCTCAAATATCGTGTTAGCTGATGAAATTAACCGTGCCACACCGAAGACTCAGAGCTCATTACTAGAAGCGATGCAGGAAAAAACAGTAACCGTAATGGGAGAAATGAAAAAACTTCCGCGTCCATTTTTTGTCTTAGCTACACAAAACCCAATCGAACTTGAAGGAACGTACCCACTACCAGAAGCACAGATGGATCGGTTCTTAGTTAAGATCGACGTAGAGTATCCTTCGCGAAATGAATTGAAAGAGATTGCGGTGCGAACAACGGGTGGGAATGATGTAAAACTCGAAAAGGTTGTAGACGGTCAGTTTATAGTAGATGTTCAAAACCTAACGAACGACGTTCTCGTGGCTGATAGCATCATGGATTTTGCAGTCTCACTCGTTTTGAATACACATCCAGATCAAGAAGGAGCACCTGAGGCTGTTCAACAATATGTACGATACGGTTCAGGACCACGTGGCCTTCAAGGAATCATCAAGGTTGCAAAAACAAGGGCGCTTTTAGCGGGGAGGGCTAATGTGTCGATCGGTGATATAAAACAAGTCGCTATACCGGTCCTTAGGCATCGAGTCTTCCTGAATTTTGAGGGTGAAGCATCAGGCGTTGTGACGGATGATCTTCTTATGGAAGTAATTAAGGGATTAGAAGAAAGATGACGCTATTATCTCCACAGTTCCTTCAACGATTACCTAAACATAGAATTCAAACTGCAATTGTCGCAAAAGGTACTCATCGAGGGGAAAGAAAATCTACGAAGCTAGGAACGTCTCTCGAATTTTCCGATTATCGCCTTTATTCACCAGGGGACGACCTGCGACAAATCGATTGGAATGCTTATGCCCGAACAAAGCGTCACTATATTAAGAGGTTTATGGATGAACAAGAGCTGTTGATTTCCATT
Organism: Anaerobacillus sp. ABR4_321; assembly: GCF_056158505.1. Taxonomy (NCBI): domain Bacteria; kingdom Bacillati; phylum Bacillota; class Bacilli; order Caryophanales; family Bacillaceae; genus Anaerobacillus; species Anaerobacillus sp. ABR4_321. The sequence continues at coordinate 48,601 of NZ_JBSWTK010000001.1, read as the reverse complement.
TATTTAGATTCTACCTCTTCCGTTATGTTGGACAAAGGAAAAAGGGAGTATGCTCAAGCTCTCGCGGTAGCATTCGGATATATGGGTTTATGCGGAGATGACCGAGTATGTCTTCATCCGGTCGGTGACAAGATACCCCCTTTTCCATTTCGTAAGGGACGAGCGTATAGCACGAAACTTCTAAACTATGTTACGTCTCTTAATCACATGGAGGAAAGAGCAACGCAGTCTTTTATGAAAGACGTTGTTCGTAAACTTCCGAAAAAGACTGGGATTTCCATCGTGATCAGCGATCTCATGGAGCCATTAGATGAGATTCAATTTACTCTGAAGCGACTTCAAGCACAAAAACAACAGGTGCGATTGGTGCAAGTGCTGTCAGAGGAAGAAGTAAACCCTAGTTATAAAGGGGACTTGAAACTGATCGATAGTGAAAGTTCTACAGAAACAAACGTCTCGATGAGTAAGAATGTCCTTCGCTCCTATCAAAAAAGATTCGAGTCTCATCAGCATGATCTCGCTCAGTTTTGTTCAGAGCGTGGGATCAGTTTTGTGACATGTTCAACTTCTGAGACGATCGACAACGTAGTGTTTCGTGATTTCCGTAGGAAAGGCTGGATTTTGTGAGGTGATGACATGGGGTTATTGGTACCCTCTTTTTTATGGCTATTAAGCTTATTAGCTGTAATCATTGTATTTTACTTATTTCGAAAGCAATTTGATAAAACACGAGTGCCATCTACTTTTCTGTGGAATCAAGTGATTGAAGAGTGGCAGGCCTCTAAATGGTGGAAAAAGCTTCAGCAAAACCTATTGTTTTATTTGCAGCTCTTGTTTATCATACTCATCGTTTTTGCACTCGCGAGGCCTTTCGTTACGACAGATCGCCTATCAGGTGAAACCGGGGCAGTCGTACTCGATACGTCAGCTACAATGTCTGCAGGTGATGGGGAGACGAAGTTTGATCAAGCAAAGAAAGAAGTACTCGATTTAATAGACACCCTTGGAGATGATCAGAGCTTAACGATGGTCACTTCAGGGGCAGTACCTACAATGATATTTGCAAAAGAAACGGACAAACGAAAAATGAAAAAGATCGTCGAAGAGCTCTCGGTGACTTATGAAGAAGAAAATATACAAGAAGCGATTAGCCTTGCTTCATCGTACATAGCGAATCAACAGGGGAGTGTATACGTATTCTCAGATGACGTGAAAAAGAATGAGGTTAGCGAAGTTCAACACCAGGTTGTGGTTAATAACATTGGTGGAGAAGTGAAAAATCTATCATTACGAACCTTTGGGGTGAAGAACAATCAAGCAACGGCTACAGTGAAGAATGAAATGCCTGAAGCGTCAACTGTCAGCGTATCGGTTTATTCTGAAGATGAAGCATTGATCGAAGCAAAAAATGAAAAGGTGAATTCAGGAGAGTCATTCACGTTTCAGTTCGATGGATTACCGGAGGGTACCTATTTTAAAGCACAGATTAAGAACGAAGATGATTATAAGGTCGACAATACCCTCTATACCTTTTCAGAGGTAGAGGCTACGCCTCAAGTCTATCTAGCTGGTGATGTCTCTCCTTTTATAAAACGAGCCATCACGCTGCTCGGGTATGATCCGGTCACGTTATCTATTGAAGGCGATTCTTTTTCATATCCTGAGCGTGAGGATGCTATTTACGTGTTGAACGGGGTAGCACGTGAAGATTGGCCGGAAACAGGAGGGATCTTACTCTTTTCTCCTATGATTCAGGATTTCAATGGCTATGAAGTGAAAGAGAAAATTGAACTTGAAAAGACGCTCATGAGTAAAAACCAGGCTGTATTGGAATATGTGAGTATGGAAGATGTTTACCTGAACGCTGCATATCCGACTTCAATTCCACTCGAACCAATCGTAACTAGCGGTGATACTCCTGTGTTACTCAGCGGAAAGCTTGAGGGAAGACCGATGTTGTTTGCTTCATTCGATATCGAAGATTCTGATTGGCCATTGCATCCGAGTTTTCCAATCTTTATACAAAATGCGATTCAATATGTGAGTGAAGATCAACATTTCCTTGGTTCTTATTCCCCTGGTCAAACAATCGACTTACCGTATTCATCAACAACGAAAGGTGCTGTATTAGAAGATAGTAAAGGAAGTCACTTGGGAGATTTAAGTACGGACGAGTGGAGCCAAGCCGCTCCTTATCAACCTGACTTGTATACCATCGTTGAAGAACGAACAGATGGCTTTCAAGAGAAGCGCTTCATTGTAACTCTGCCTTCGAATGAACGGTCACCAATAAGTAGCGAGTCTTTCGCATTAGGAGAAGAAACGACAGCAGTTACAGAGTCGGGTAAGATTGAATGGTGGTATGTGCTCGCTGGTTTAGGACTTCTCATTTTATTGATCGAATGGGAGGTGTATCGACGTGGGCATGCATTTTGATCAACCTCTATGGCTGTTCACCTTCTTTCTCGTCGGACTATCGTTATTTCTTTATTGGAAACAAATGCGATCTACTACTGAAGAATGGGTTTTACTTTCCGTTAGATCACTACAATTTGTTTGCTTGATCTTTGCGCTCGCTGGCATGCAAATCGTAACGCCTGTTACAGAGGTTTCAACCATTTTTGTCGCGGACAGGTCTGATAGTCAAAAGAACCAAAGTGAAGAGATGATGGGCTATATTCAGAGTTCACTTGAAAACAGTCGATCTGATGATGAGTTTGGTGTCGTAACCATTGGATCAGATGTGAATGTTGAACGGAATTTAAGCCGTTATGAGAAGCAGAAGATTGAATTTCTTGCTGAAACCGATGGCAGTGCTACTGATCTCGCAAGTGGTCTTAGTGTTGGTGGAAGTCTACTAAACACGAACCATCGATCGAGGGTCGTTCTGTTAACGGATGGAAACGAAACGGTGCATGATGCAGTAGCACGTGCAGAAGAATTAGCGAGGCAAGGCATCACTGTAGACGTAAAAGCGTTTGAGCCTGAATCACGAAAAGATGCTGCGATTACGTCATTTCGTGTTCCAGATAAGGTGTATACAGGAGAGACGGCAACTCTTGAGCTTAATGTTGAAAGTAACGAAAAGATGCTAGGCAACGTAAGAATTTATGGAGGAAACGAACAAATCATAGATAAGGAAGTTGAGCTCGAAGCTGGCATCAATCGGTTTACGTTTAACGATGAGATTTCAGAAGCGGGTTTCAAGGAGTACAAAGCTGAAGTGACTGCACCAGATGACACGATTCCTGAAAATAATGAAGCATACGGAATTTCAGTCGTGAAAGGCACGCCTAAAATCTTAGTGATCGAAGGCGAAGAAGGCGAAGGAGATAATGCGGTAGCAGCGTTAGCTTCTACTGATCTATCTGTAAAGCAAATTACGCCTGAATTTCTTCCGACTACTCTCACCGGTCTAGCGGAATACCAATCTATCATCTTTGCGAATGTGTCCGGAACGCAGGTAAGTGAAGCACAGATGACGATGATCGAGTCGGCTGTAAGAGACTTTGGGACAGGATTCATCATGACAGGTGGGAAGAATAGTTTCGGGTTAGGTGGGTATTTTCAAACGCCGATTGAAAAAATTCTTCCTGTTGATATGGATGTGAAGGGTAAAAAAGAAATTCCATCGCTCGGCATGGTCATGGTACTGGATCGTTCAGGAAGTATGTCAGGGTACAAGCTCGATCTTGCAAAAGAAGCAGCGGCTCGTTCTGTGGAACTGCTAAGAGAGAGGGATACGTTTGGGTTTATCGCTTTCGACGATCGTCCGTGGGAAATCATTGAAACGAAGCCGATCGAGGATAAGAAGAGTGTGATCGAAAAAGTATCGAGCCTTACCTCCGGTGGAGGGACCGAAATCTTTACGTCACTCTCACTTGCTTATGAAACATTGTCTCCTCTCGAATTAAAACGAAAGCACATCATCTTACTTACTGATGGACAGGCAAGCAACCGGCCTGATTATGAAACGATGATAAACGCCTCGGAAAATAGCGATATTTCACTTTCGACTGTTGCGATCGGAACTGATGCGGATAAAGCGCTTCTCGAAGAAATCGCTGGCTACGGAGATGGACGTTTTTATGACGTTGAAGATCCATCGACGATTCCTAGTATATTAGCAAGAGAAACAGCGTTAACGACAAGGACGTATATTGAAGACAACCCTTTCTTCCCTGTTTTGACGGGAAATGAATTGCAGTCTTTCCTTGAAGGTGGGATACCAAGAATGAATGCCTACATTGCTACGACACCAAAAGGGAGGGCATCTGTTCTTCTTCAGAGTGAGAAGGAAGATCCAGTTCTTGCTAGGTGGCAATACGGTCTCGGTAAGACGATTGCCTGGACGAGTGATCTTAGCGGTGAATGGTCTGGTAATTGGCCATCTTGGAAGCAGTGGTCCGCTTTCTGGAACAATATGGTGACATCCACCCTTCCACAGTATGAAGGTAGTGCGTTTGAATTGAAGACCGCTAAACAAGGGGATCAGGCAACTGTTTCAATTACATCTTATGATGACGTTAAAGGAGAAGTAAGTGGAAAAATAGTAGATTCAGGAGGTAATGAAGTACCATCACAATTTAACATTACTGCACCTGGAGAATATGAATTAACCTTTAAAGGAGAAACAGGTGTTTACTTTGCTCAGATTCAACAGCAAGAAAATGGCGAAGTAACCGACGCTTATCAAACAGGATTCGCCCTCCCATACAAGGAGGAGTACCGTCCAGTGAATCTCGACCAAAAGAAGCTTGAAGCGATTGCTGAGGCAGGAAATGGACGCGTGCTCTCTGATAATGATAATGTGTTTGAACGAAATACACCTGTTGGCTACGATCGACAGCCTATTTGGAATTATCTCCTGTTACTCGCACTTCTATTATTCATTGCAGATGTTGCCATTCGTCGTTTTGGTCTCATAAAAGTCAACTTGAAGAACAAGCAATTGAAAAAGGAACGCCCTCAAACACAAGTAAGCCCGAGCAAATTTGAACGGTTAAAAACAGCGTCAAAAACTAGCTCTACGAAGAAAACTTTTTCTAAAGTTGATCCACCAGAGGAAGTCGTTACAAAGAATGAGAAGAAAAGGCAAGAGCTGCCTATTAAAAAACAAGAATTGTCAAACAGTGATCGGATGTCCAGATTGCTCGATGCGAAAAATAGACGTAAGTAAAGGTAAGACTCTTGTGCTAGTCACAAGAGTCTTATTGATTTTAAGAGGAAGAGTGATGGTACAATAAGAGAATGATAGGAAAGAGGAGTGGCTAAATTGAACCCTGGTGAGCTTACGATCAAGTGCAACATCTTAGAGAAGATTATTGATAACGCTTACGAATGGATCGTTGTGGTAAATACGGATGGCTTAATCGATTATATGAATAAAACGTACTGCGAATTTTTAGAAGTGAAGAGTGAAGAAGTCATTGGAAAGCATGTTACTGATGTTATCGAGAATACCCGTATGCATATCGTAGCAAGAACAGGCGAGCTCGAACTTGCTGATCTCCAATACATCCGTGGAAACTACATGATTGCCAATAGAGTCCCGATCTATCATCATGATGAACTCATCGGAGCTGTGGGAACAGTGATCTTTCGTGATACAGAGCAATGGAAACAGATGAACACGCATGTGAAGGGACTGCTTTCAGAGCTTGAATATTATCGAAGTGGTAAAGCGAAAGAAAATGGTGCAAGCTATTCTCTTTCAGATATCGCAGGCGTTTCTGACTCCATACAAAGCTTAAAGGACAAAGTTAAGCAAATTGCGAGTGGAAACGTGTCTGTGCTCATACGCGGGGAAAGTGGAACTGGTAAAGAACTCTTCGCTCACAGTATCCACCAGCTAAGCGAACGAAGCAATCGCCCTTTTGTTAAAGTGAACTGCGGAGCGATTCCAGATCAGCTTCTTGAATCAGAGCTTTTTGGATATGAGGAAGGGGCTTTTACTGGAGCGAAAAAAGGCGGGAAGCCAGGCAAGTTTGAACTTGCGAATAACGGAACGATCTTTCTAGATGAGATCGGTGATATGCCCGTAAATATGCAGGTGAAATTATTGAGGGTTCTTCAAGATCGTGAAGTGGAGCGGGTCGGTAGTCTCCGCTCAAAGAAAGTAGATGTAAGAATAATCGCAGCGACGAATAGGCCGCTCGAAGCGATGGTAGAAGAACGCAGGTTTCGAGAAGATCTGTTTTATCGAATCAATGTTATCCAGCTATTTATTCCTCCTTTACGAGATCGACTTAAGGATGTAACGCCTCTTGCAGAATTGTTCGTAAAGAAGATCTCGATAAAAACTGGGAAGCGAGTACTTGGGATAGAGGAAGAAGCGATGAGGTTTCTTCTTCAACATAACTGGCCCGGTAACGCTCGGGAACTCGAGAATGCTCTTGAAGCAGCTGTTCACTTAACAAGAAATGAAACGCTCGATGTGGATGCTCTACCAGATTATTTAACAGAAGAAAAAACGATCGTGTCAGCTGGTCGAAAATTAAAGGATGTACTAGAAGAAGCAGAGAGGGAAGCGATTCGAAAGACGCTTGTGAAATGTTCCGATAATAAAATCGAAGCAGCAAAAATTCTAGGAATAGGGAAAACGAGCTTATATGACAAGATAAAAAAATACGACCTTTAGTGATTCCGCAAAACCGGAAATAATTCCGTTTTTGCGGAATTTTTCTATTTTGACAGTTATAGATGAGGTTTGATGCATTTTTCTCAATGCGTATGCTCTGAAATTCCGAAAAAGCGGAAACGTATGATTGGATCGAATGCTTTAAAGTAAGAGCTGTCAGTATTTTTCGAAAAATGAAAGTTGGCACGATACTTGCAACGGTTTATGTGAATGGGAAAGGAGTTGGAGTCATGAAGAAACAGTATGGCAGTGGCTATGAAGCAATAAAGGATATTAAAGACGGTTCCAAGATTATGGTAGGAGGGTTTGGTCTCGTAGGGATACCAGAACAGATGATTCTTGGTTTAGTGGAATCTGGTGTTAAAGATCTTACGGTAATCTCAAATAATTGTGGTGTAGATGAGTGGGGACTTGGTCTCTTGTTAAAGAAAAAGCAGATTAAGAAAATGATCGGTTCCTATGTAGGAGAAAACAAGGAGTTCGAACGTCAAGTTCTCTCTGGGGAGCTTGAGGTAGAGCTGATTCCACAGGGGACGCTAGCTGAACGGATTCGAGCTGGAGGTGCAGGGATCCCAGCGTTTTATACACCAGCTGGAGTAGGAACTGAAGTAGCAAGAGGGAAAGAAACAAGGATATTCGATGATAAGGAATATGTCCTTGAACATGCTCTGCATGCGGATTACAGCCTTGTACGAGCGAGTATAGCGGATGAGATGGGGAACCTTGTGTTCAACAAAACAGCAAGCAACTTTAACCCTATGATCGCAGCTGCAGGAAAGGTTACGTTTGCAGAAGTAGAACAAATCGTACCGACAGGCGAACTTGATCCGGATCAAATCCATACGCCAGGTATTTATGTTCAAGCATTGTTAGAGGCAGAGCAAGAAAAACGTATAGAGCGTCGCACTGTACGTGAAGAGCAAGGGGTGATGAAATGAGTACAACAAAGACGAATGTAAGAGAACGTATCGCTAGAAGAGCTGAACAAGAAATTGAAAGCGGTTTCTACGTCAATCTCGGTATCGGCATGCCTACGCTAGTTGCCAATCACATTTCAGATAATAAAGAGGTTGTTCTTCAATCAGAGAATGGGCTGCTCGGTATCGGCGCTTATCCTAAAGAAGGAGAAGTCGATCCTGACTTGATCAATGCTGGTAAAGAAACGGTTACAGCGATAACAGGTGCTTCGTTTTTTGACAGTGCTGAATCGTTCGGAATGATTCGCGGCGGTCACATCGATTTAGCGATTCTAGGAGGAATGGAAGTTTCCAAGAATGGTGATTTAGCGAACTGGATGATTCCAGGCAAAATGATTAAAGGTATGGGCGGCGCGATGGATCTTGTACATGGTGCAAAGAAAATCGCGGTCATTATGGAACACGTGAACAGAGATGGCGCACCGAAAATCGTTGAATCATGTTCACTGCCTTTAACAGGCAAAGGTGTCGTCGATCGAATTATCACCGAACGAGCTGTAATCGATGTAACTGAAGAGGGGCTCGTGTTAAAGGAAATAGCAAAAGGTTATACGTTAGATGATATTAAGAATTCAACCGGAACAGATCTTGTAGTGGCGTCAGATATTGCGTATGACGCATTTTAAGAAGGAGGAACAAGAATGTTAAGTATGATTGGATTGATTGGGGGGCTTTTGCTACTCATCTACCTTACGATGAAAGGAATGAACCTGTTAGTAGTAGCGCCTCTATGTGCATTGTTTGTAGCAATCATGAGTGCTCTCCCATTGTTTCCTCAACTCGTTGAGGAGGGTGCTGCGAATTTCGTTGGCAATTATATGGGAGGATTCGCAGGATTCGTATCATCTTGGTTCCCGATGTTCCTACTAGGAGCGATCTTTGGGAAGGTGATGGAAGACAGTGGAGCAGCTGACAGTGTATCAAAATGGGTCGTAGCAAAGCTTGGGATCAAACAGGCAGTACTCGCGATCGTGCTAGCGTGTGCGATCTTAACGTACGGAGGCGTAAGCTTGTTCGTTGTAGCGTTTTCCGTTTATCCGATGGCAGTAAGTTTATTTAAACAAGCAGATTTGCCTCGTCGATTCATTCCTGCAGCTCTTGCTTTTGGATCGGTAACATTCACGATGACATCTGCTGGTTCACCTGAGATTCAAAACTGGATACCAATCGAATATTTAGATACAAGTCCATATGCAGGCTGGGAAGTCAGTTTAATCGTAGCATTGTTTATGGCAGGGTTTGGGTACTGGTGGTTAAAGCGCATGATCTCGAAAGCTGTTGCTAACGGCGAAAAGTTCGTTGCAAGAGATGAAGATCCTGAGGTTGAAGACCGTCCGCTACCACATCCACTGATGGGGTTAGTTCCTCTTGTAATCGTATTGATCATCTCGTTTATCTTCCACGATAGTTTGAAACAGTCAGCTTTGATCATCGCGCTGCTAGGTGGAATCGTCGCTACATATTCGTTAAACAGAAAATATTTTGCGAACTTCGGCCGAGCTGTTTCAGATGGTACCCTCGGTGCATTGATCGCAATCGGTAATACGGCTGCAGTTGTTGGCTTTGGAGGAGTAGCAAAGGCAGTTCCAGCTTTTGAAACGGCTGTTGGTTTTATGACTGGTATCCCAGGTAGTCCTTTGATTGGAGGAGCTATTGCGGTAAGTGTTATCGCGGGATTAACAGGATCAGCTTCTGGTGGACAAGTCATTGCATTACCGATCCTTGCGCCGCATTATATTGACGCTGGTGTCAATCCTGAAGCACTTCACCGTACGATCGCGATTTCTTCTGGTGCACTCGATTCTCTTCCACACAATGGTTATGTGGTTACAACGATCAGAGCGATATGTGGAGAATCACATCAGGATGCATACGGTGCAGTTGGAGCATTGACTGTAATCGTTCCGTTGATCGGCTTAGCGATTGCCATCATTTTATTTAGTCTTGGATTAGGAATATAAGGGTTCAAAGGAGGAAGTCAGTTGTTTGTAAAAGACAAGGTAGTCGTGATCACTGGAGCAGCAAGTGGCATCGGTAAAGAATTAGCAAAAGTGTTTTCTGATCACGGAGCAAACGTTGTTCTAAGTGATCTGAATGAGGTGAAGGTAAAGGAAGCTGCAGAAACTATTCGTGGAGAAGGTGCTGTAACCCTTGGAATTCGATGCGATGTAACGAAAGAAGATGAAGTTCAGGCGATGCTCGACCAAACGATAGAACAATTTGATCGAGTGGATGTACTGATCAATAATGCTGGGCTTCAGCACGTATCCAATTTGGAGGACTTTCCAACTGAAAAGTTTGAACTCCTTACAAAAGTGATGCTCGTTGCACCTTTTATTGCGACTAAACTCGTTTTTCCGATCATGAAGAAACAGGGTACAGGGCGCATCATCAATATGTCGTCGATCAACGGGTTAGTTGGATTTTCAGGAAAGTCAGCATACAACAGTGCGAAGCATGGCGTTATTGGCCTGACGAAAGTTGCTGCTCTCGAAGGTGCTGAGCACGGCATCACCGTTAACGCTGTGTGTCCAGGATATGTCGATACCCCATTAGTTCGTGGTCAACTAGAGGACCTTGCAGAGAGCCGGAATGTTCCACTTGAGCGAGTATTAGAAGATGTCATTTATCCTCTAGTTCCGCAAAAACGCTTGTTATCGGTTCAAGAGATTGCGGATTATACGATGTTTTTGGCAAGTGACCAAGCGAAAGGAATCACAGGCCAAGCTGCTGTGATCGATGGAGGGTATACGGCTCAATAATATTTGTAAACGTTTTCCTTCCTTTGTAAAATAAAGATGAGGAATGGAGGAGATAGTGTGAAAGATGTGTTTATTTTAGAAGGAGCTCGAACGCCATTCGGGACATTTGGTGGTTCACTAAAAGACGTGTCGCCAACAGATTTAGGCGTAACAGCTAGTAAAGAAGCAATGAAAAAGAGTAAGGTCAGTCCTGAAGAGATCGACTTATCTGTTATTGGAAACGTTATTCATTCAACTTCCAATGCATCTTACCTTGCTCGTCATATTGCATTAAAGTCTGGTGTTCCAATCTCTAGTCCTGCTTTAACCGTGAATAGATTATGCGGGTCAGGACTGCAAGCAGTCATATCCGCGGCACAGTCGATCATGATGGGAGAAGGGAAAACAGCTCTCGCCGGTGGTGCCGATAACATGAGTCTATCGCCTCACGTCTTAAGAGGTAGCCGTTTTGGCACAAAACTAGGTGCACCAAAAGTGGACGACATGTTATGGGCTACGTTAACCGATGGATACACAGGTTTTGGAATGGGTGTGACTGGTGAAAACTTAGCTGAAAAGTATGGGATAACGCGAGAAGACCAGGATGCATTCGCAGCACAAAGTCAAGAAAGAGCTTCACTTGCAAGAGCACAAGGTAAATTCTCTGAAGAAATAGCACCAGTTGAAATTCAAGGGAAAAAGGGTACAACCGTTACTGAGGATGAGCATATTCGTGAAGGTACAACAACAGAAAAGCTAAGCACGTTAAAACCAGCATTTAAAAAGGATGGGACCGTTACTGGTGGAAATGCGAGCGGAATTAATGATGGGGCAGCAGCGGTCGTATTAGCAGGAGAGGAATATGTATCTTCTCATTCTTTATCCCCGCTAGCACGCATCGTTTCATGGGGCATCGCTGGAGTAGACCCTTCCATAATGGGGATTGGACCAGTCCCTGCTATTCAAACGGCATTAAAAAATGCTAACTTAACCATGCAAGATATGGACTTAGTCGAAGTGAATGAAGCCTTTGCTGCACAGTATTTAGCTGTGGAAAAGGAGTTAGAGCTCGACAGGTCGATCGTTAATGTGAACGGAGGGGCGATTGCCCTTGGTCATCCTGTTGGAGCAAGCGGGACGAGAGTGCTATATACAATGACGAAAGAACTGAAACGAAGAAATGGTAAGTATGGTGTAGCTTCACTTTGTATTGGTGGGGGTCAGGGAATCGCAGTCGTTGTAGAAATGGTCTAATCTTTCAGAAAACATTTACAATTAATTATAAGTAACATATAATGAGTGTATTACTAACGGAAAGGGGCTGTGTATTATGTTAAATCACAAAATGAGCATTGTAATTTCATATTGTGCACAGTCCAATCGATCGCCAAAATAATTCAGAAGATCCTTTTGATTAATAAGGCCATGGACTGTGTGCGTACATGTCCATGGTTTTTTTATCCCACACGTGTAGGGATGTGTGAAAAGCCGTGATTAACAACGGCTTTTTTTTAATACTTTTATTAATCAGGAGGATTTTAATGAAGTTAACGAATTTAGGATGGAACGATTATTTTGAAGCTATGCTTAATGAGAAACGTGTTGAAGGAAGAGAACCAGTAAGAGTGATCGAGGAGCATCGAGGCTCATATGAGGTTTCAAACGGGGATACTGTGTTTCGGGCAGACCTATCAGGAAAATACCGTTATGAAGCAGCTCAGCGAGAAGATTTACCTGCGGTTGGAGATTGGGTGATGGCGACGCTTTTACTTGAAGAAGAGAGAGCTATTATTCACGATTTGATACCAAGAAAGACAAAATTCTCAAGAAAAGCAGCAGGGAACACAACAGACGAACAAATCGTAGCGGCTAATATCGATACTGTGTTTCTTGTAAATGCACTAAATCAAGATTTTAACTTAGCAAGAATCGAGCGCTACCTTGTCATGGCGTGGGAAAGTGGAGCTACCCCAGTCATCGTTTTAAGTAAATCTGATTTATGTGATGATGCTGACACAAAAGCAGATTCTGTTGAGGGAATTGCAATCGGAGTGCCAGTTCACATTGTTAGTTCATCGACTGGTGAAGGGCTTGAAGCACTAGAACCATATGTGAGTGACGGGAAAACCGTTGCATTACTTGGATCTTCTGGAGCAGGAAAATCAACATTAATCAATAAGTTATATGGTAGTGACATTCAGCTAGTTCAGGGAATCAGAGACGATGATGGAAAGGGGAGACATACGACGACCAGCAGGGAGTTAATCGTTCTTGAAACAGGCGGAATACTGATCGACACCCCCGGAATGAGAGAACTCCAGCTTTGGGATGCGAGCAGCATGACGAACAGCTTTCAAGATATAGAAGCACTTTCCGAAAACTGTTTCTTTAGAGATTGCACACATACCGGGGAACCAAAGTGCGCAGTACTTTCTGCGATTGAAGAAGGAAGTCTCGAGCAAAGGCGGTTCGACAATTACAAGAAATTTGAGCGGGAACTCGCTTATTTGGAAAGGCAAACGGATAAGAGGGCTCAAATCGAAGAACGAAAGAAATGGAAGAAAGTAGCTGGAGATCGTACAAGGCAACACCGCAGGTAATCTTATGCTGAGAGGAGCAAAATGATGGATGATGAACGTTCTGTTTTAGCTCAATATGCTTCTTTACCAGACTGGTTAATTCAAACGGTCAAGACGTTAAGTGATGATACATTTTTCACGCCGATTAAGCCGAATAAGTGGTCGGTTGCAGAAATTGTAGCCCACCTTCGTGTATGGGACACGTACCTGTTAGAAGAGCGACTCCCTTATATTCAGAAAGAAGCGAGGTTAAAAAAATCATCAGTTAGTGTTGAATCGGTCAATTTAAAAGCCTCAAAGTATGCGAAGTCAGGTAAGTCAATGGAAGATTTGATTGAGGAATGTATTCTAGAACGTCGTAACGTTGTAGCAAAGTTAAATGAATTTACGCTCGAAGAATGGGAACATACCTTTTATATCGATAATTATCCATTATGTTTAACGAGCTATATAAAAGGGCTTATTGAACATGATCATCATCATAAACTCCAAATCGAGGTTTTTATGAACGAACTAGGCATAGAATTCCACACTCTTCTTTCATAAGAGACCACTCATCCGGACATGCTATGAGTGGAGGTGAGTCGTATGGCAAAGCGAAAAGCAAATCCATCTACAACAGGCCTTCCTTCTTCTCAGCCTGAAGGACAGGGAACTGGAATTGAGTTAGGCGAGCCGCAAGATTCCAAGAGGAAGAAGAAAAAGAAATAGCAAAAAGTGTGTTGCGTTAAAAGCAACACACTTTTTTTATTGTTAAAGAATGCTTAAGCTTGTACCAACTCTCGCCTAAGAATTTTGTTCATACTAGCAACCAATCTTCTGGCACCTTCAAGTAATGGTTCACGGTCTACATAGAAGAGGGGTACTTTGATTCGTACGGTATCGTTGGATCCAGCATGCGGAAGAATCAGCAAACGCTCTTCTAGAAATACTTTAACAATTTCTTTGTCAGGCACCTGGGTTTTTATATCGATCCACAAGGAAGTAGGATCACCTTTTTCCACAATCGTAATATTTTCTGAGAACGGCTCGATTACCGATAGGAGGTGGTGTCTTCGATCATTCAATTCTTTTAAAACATCATCGAGATGGGACATCATCACTTCTGAACTCAAAATATTATCGACAAGTTCCAATAGAACAGGAGGGGGGATAAGACCGAGCTGCATTTGAACCTCTTGAAGACGTAGCTTCACATTAGATGGTCCTATGATCCATCCGATGCTAATCCCAGGTGCAATCCCAGTGAAATGGCCAATCTGTATGACAAATTTACGATCACTAGCTAGTTCATAATAAGTAGGGATAGAACTGATTTTAGAATGGATGAGTAGTGGTGCTTCAATAATTTCCACCATCGGAATAGTCGCTCTTTCACATAACTGCAATAGATCCGTTCGCTTTTTGCTCGTCGATGCTTTGTTACTCTGATTGTATAGTGGGCTCGTTATGACGAGTTTAAGTTTTTCTTTTCGTAACAGCTGCTCTGTCAAAGGGTTGTCATTTGAGAACCATATTACTTTTATACCTGAAGTCAACAACATATTAATGTGTGAAAATTTAGCGGGCGCTTCGACAGCAATAGTGTCGCCTGGTGTGAGTAGACATTTGAGTGCGATGAGTATGGACTGCTCGATGCTCGAAGTAAGAACCATGTTTTCCGGGTTAGCTTCATTTTTGATGAATTGACATAAAGAGCTTGTAATACTTGAAGTCACGGATCGTCCATTGCTCTCTCTCATTGTAAAAGGAATTAATTCCTTTGTTTCTTTTGCTAAACAAAGATCAGAGGCGGCAGTCCCTGACATCAAATTAATAAATGAGGGTTCATTCATATATTGGTACACTTGTCTGAAAACCACGCTGTCTTCGTTTAAGTGATGATTACGTAATTTGTTCCAAGTGATCGAGTGATTGGGGAGAAGATCTTCAGCTTCTTCGCTTACGCGCGTACCGCTACCTTGCTTAGAAGTGATTAAACCATTCGCTCTTAATTCTGCGTAAGCAGTCGTGATCGTGCTCCGGTTTACCTCCAGTTGTATCGCAAGTTCGCGTTCAGTAGGAAGAAGAGTACCTGGTATCAAGTAGCCATTCAGGATGGCATTCTGATAGTATTCTACAATTTGTTTGTAAAGTGGCTTCTTACTATCAAAATCTAGGATGAGTCTCGCCATTTTTATCACCTCATACACTATTATAGAGAAATTTAAAGAAAATTGTATAAATTTTTAAAAAACTTTTTAGCTCAAAAGTCCTTGATATATAAGGAGAATAAGCCATTTGCATGAATTTATAACATAAATTTACAAATTGGTTGGTGTCAATTTGACTAAATTGGATGGTTACAGAAAGTTTTTTGAAATTTACAATAAGTTTAAACATTCAGGTAACTAGTCGGATTTCATTCTTTGAAGTGGGTTTAGGCGTACATAGCAATGAGTGAGGTGACCTCCCTGTTATTGCACTCATTATCGTTCCTTTTTCCATATTGAAAAGAAAGGAATCAAGCCAATTACCTGGATGGCAAAACAAATAGGGGGTAAAACAATGAAAAAGAAGTTTTCTCTACTGCTTTCAGTCATCATGTTGTTAAGCCTTTTCCTTGCAGCTTGTTCTGGTAATTCCAGTACTTCTGGAAATACAAACAGTGAAGGAAAAGCATCAGGAGATTCAGAAAGCACTGAAGAAACAAGCAAAGAACAGGTATTGAATCTTACGGATACACAGGATATCCCAACGATGGATACTACACAGGCAACTGACACTGTAGCATTCAACGTAATGAACCAGGTATTTGAAGGTCTATATCGTTTAGATAAGGATAATAAACCTGTCCTTGGTATGGCTGCTGAAGAGCCTAAGGTTGAAGAAAAGGATGGGGAAACGGTTTATACATTTACGATTCGTGACGATGCGAATTGGTCTGATGGTACACCGGTAACAGCTGAAGATTTCGTTTACTCTTGGCAGAAGATCATTCACCCTGATACATTGGGCGGATACGCTTCAATGCTAGGAACAGCTGGTGTCAAAAATGGAAATGAAATCGTAACTGAAGGTGACCCGCTTTACGGTAAAGTTGAAGAACTTGGAGTTAAAGCAGTAGATGAGAAGACTCTTGAAGTTACTGTTACTCAGAAGGTTCCTTACTTCTTCGACCTTCTAACATTTGCTTCATTCTATCCACAGCCTTCTAAATTTGCTGAAGAGCAAGGTGAAAACTATGCTCTAGAAGCAGATACTATGCTTTACAACGGACCATTTACTCTTGCTGAGTGGAACCATGGTGAAGGTTGGAAGCTTGCTAAGAACGATGGCTATTGGGATGCTGACACTGTAAAGCTTGAAGAAGCAAACTATAAAATCGTTAAAGATGAAGCTACACGCGTTAACCTTTACGAAACTGGAAAAATCGATCGTGCTAGTCTAAGTGCAGACTTTGTTGATCAGTTCCAGGGAAGAGAAGATTTCTCTACAATTCTTGATACAGCGATCTTCTTCCTTCGTATGAACCAAAAGAATGAAGCGCTAGCGAACAATGACATTCGTAAGGCACTATTCCTTGCATATGACCGTGATGGTCTAGTAAACGTATTGCTAAACAACGGTTCAATCGCTGCTCGTTACCTTGTTCCAAAAGATTTCTTATTCAAAGATGGTGAAGATTTCAGAGCACCAGCTCCAGAGGGCTACCTTGCTGACAAAACAGCAGATGACGCTGCTGAATACTGGAAGAAAGGTCTAGAAGCGATTGGACAAGATTCAGTTGATCTTGAATTCCTAACAACTGATTCAGAGCTTGCTTCTAAAATTGCTGAATACGCAAAAGAGCAGTTTGAGTCTAAGTTAGATGGACTTACAATTACAATCAACAAACAGCCTTGGAAGCAGTTCCTTGATCTTGAAGATGCAGGTGACTTCGATATCTCAACTGGTGGTTGGGGACCAGACTATCCAGATCCAATGACTTACGTTTACATGTTTGAAACTGACGGAGCATACAACCGTATGGATTACTCTAGCGAACAGTATGACAAGCTCGTTTCAGATGCTAAAGTTGAAACGGATCAGCAGAAGCGTTGGGAAATGATGCAGGAAGCTGAGCGTATCCTTATCGAAGAAGATACGGCAATTGTTCCTACTTACCAGCGTGGTGGCGCAATCTTGATGAAAGAACATGTTAAGAACTACCATATCCACAAATTTGGTGCAGATTCTACACTTAAGTGGGTAACGATCGAATAGTAAACGAAAGAAGAGTCGGGCTGCTGCCCGACTCTTCTTTTAGTTGCTCACAGGTTTGGTAATTGTTTTTGGTGCTTCACGGTGCTTTGTAAGCTGTTCAAATGTGTAAGCGAGTTTAATAAGTTGAGGTTCACTAAAAGATGGTCCTGTGAAGGTAATCCCAAACGGTTTGCCGTTTGAAGTAAACCCGCCTGGAACAGTGATGGATGGATAACCTGCTTTTGCAGGGAGGGTAGATCCATAGCTGCCGCCGAATACTATCGCATCCAAACCTTCGTTATTAAACAATGCATCTAGGCCCATTTCTTTTGCTTGTTTAATGTCGTTAAGTCTACTTTTTAAATAATCCGGTTCTGTTAATGTGCCACTCGTTTCGTTTGCCTCGAGTAAGAGTGACTGACCATATTTCATTGCCTGTTCATTCTTATTATTGTAGTCTACGATTGTATTTAAGTTGAGCTTGGTTTCAGATCTTGTTTCGTTAGCAAGGTATGCATCGATTCCTGCTTTAAATTCATATAAAAGCACGTTATAGTCATTTTCTAGTTTTTCTTGATCGGAAACGATCTCTTTAAATTCGGAGACGGAACACCCTGCTTCTTGTAATGCTGTAATAGCAAAATCAAACTGCTCTTGTTCTTCAGGATGCATTTCGTCATAGTATCCATTCTTTATTACGCCAAGCTTGATGGTTTCAAAGGTAGGTTTGAAAAGATAAGGCGTATAGTCACTTTGAGAGGGTGCACTAAGAGTAGAAGGATCTTTCTCATCTTGTCCTGCTAAAATACCTAATAGAATTGCAGCATCGGTAACGTTTCTCGTAATGGGTCCTGCAGTATCTTGAGATGATGAGATCGGAATAATTCCTTGTCTACTCACCAATCCAACAGTTGGTTTAATCCCAACAGTTGAGTTTGAGCTTGCAGGGTTTAGGATCGATCCATTTGTTTCAGTACCGATAGAAGCAGTTGCGAAATGGCATGCAACTGCAGCCGCTGAGCCAGAGCTCGAACCTCCAACGTCCAAGGATCCTGGTCCATATGGATTTAAAACTTGACCGCCTCTCGAGCTATATCCATTCGGCATCGAGTCACTCATGAAGTTTGCCCACTCGGTCATGTTGGTCTTCCCAAGGATAACCGCTCCCGCACGTCTTAGTTTCTTAACAAGAAACGCATCATCTCTCCCGAATGAATTGGAAAGGAGGGAAGAACCTGCACTCGTATGCATGTTGTCACCTGTATTGATGTTATCTTTCAGTAGGATAGGGATTCCGTGTAAGAGGCTTCTTGGTCCCTGTATATGTCGTTCCCGATCAAGTCCTTCTGCAATGAATAAGGCATCAGGGTTCATTTCCAACACTGCATTAATTTCGGAATTGTACGTTGAGATTTGTTCTAAGTATAAACAAACAAGCTCGTAGGATGTTATCGTCCCTTCAAACATCGCTTGTTGTAAATCTAAAATGGTCGACTTTTCAAGCCAATCGATGGTTACCATAGTAGGAGCCTCCTTTTCTACTTTTTTACGTATTCAACAAACGAAAGTAGTTTTCCTTCAATTGGAAAATAGGTCAAAATAAAAACGCGTATCCGGTGTGGATACGCGCTCGAATTTATTAGGCAAGCCTCGTTTGTTTTGCAAACCAGGGTTTTAACTTAATAAAGAATGCGATGAATATGCTAGCTACAATGAAACCTTTTATAAGGTTAAACGGTGTAATTCCTTTTAGAACAAGTGCTTGACGAGCTGAGTCAGACATCGCCTCAAACCCCATGAACCACGTATAGGCCGGTAGGATCAAGAGATAGTTCAACAATCCCATCATTGCTGACATCAATAGAGTACCTAGAATAAGCCCAATCGTAAGTCCTTTCTGAGTCTGATTAAACTTCCTGAATACAATGGAAGTCGGTACGATAAAGAAAACACCTGCGATAAAGTTAGCAAGTTGACCTACAGGGACACCAGTGAAACTTCCTTGTATACCGTAATGAATAAGATTCTTTATCGCTTCAACTAGTATACCTGCGGCAGGTCCATAAAGGATCGCCACAAAGAGTGCTGGAATATCGCTGAAATCAATCTGAAGGAAAACAGGAAATCCAGGTAGCGGAAAATCTAGTAGCATCAATAGATAGGAGATACTACTGAACATTGCGACAACAATCATGCGCTGTGTCTTTGATACAGTTTTCATATGACATTGCTCCTTTGATATTTGAACCATCGAAAAGGAGATGTGGCCCTATGCACGAAAAAAACCATGAGTATGGGGCTCATGGTAGTCGGCATGGGGAAATAAGCAAGCTTATCGTCTATTTTTTCAATAGAAAGCTTGCTACTCCACCATCTTCTCCCATCCAGACTGTACTGTCGGCTCTGGATTTTCACCAGATCCTGCCCAAAAAACAGGCTCGCGGGCTTAAGGAAATTGCTCCTTCACCGCCGGTCGGGAATTGCACCCTGCCCCGAAGATAGTTCGTATAATATTTTACAGCTTTATTATACACGGCGAGAGCTGATAACTCAACAAAAACATCTTGAATTCAAGCTATTCTATAATAGCGCTTTCAAAATAGCTTGATTACAACATCGTTTAGAAATAATAAAAAGCTCTCTGTTGAGTGAACAGAAAGCTTTTTATTACAATACTATTTTTTTTCGGCTAGCCATGCGGCAACCATCTCAGCTTCTTCACCTTGAATCAAACCAGCTGGCATTCCGCCACCTTTACCATTCTTGATGATGTCGAGGATTTCGTCCTTAGAATACTTGCCACCTACAGCATTTAGTGCAGGACCTGCTCCTCCACCAAGGTCTCCACCGTGACAGGAAGCACAGTTCTGAGAGTAGATTTTCTCTGCTTCTCCTCCTGCTGAATCTTCCCCAGCAGATTCTTCCGTTTTCTCGCCATGACCGCCTTCAGAGCCGGCATGTTCTTCCGTTGTTGTTAGCCAGTATGTAAAGCCTACAACGATCGCTAGGAACAAAATTGTCGAAGCAATGTACGCCGATGATTTTCCCATTCTGTTCACCTCCCCTATCCTATCTTAATCATACTTTTCGCACATTCAATTATCAAATATATTTTGCATCTATTTTGAAACATATACGTTTCTACTATTGCTAGTAAAAAAATCTTCTAATGTAATTGGTGATTTCATAGACATAGAGTAAGAAGACGGTGGGGGAGAGAGCGTATGAAACAAAATGCTAAACTTTTTCAGAATCCTAGTAACAGTATGCTTAGAACACTTTCATTCCTTATGATCATTAGCTTAATCAGCTTATTTATCGTTGCAGGATTTATCTCTTCGTCCGAAACAAAATATCGATTTTCTTCATCGATGATGCACGATTGGGTAACGAGCTTTTCAAACGAGGCGATCATTTATGCCATGGGAACGGAAAATCATTATTTAACGCAAGTATTACCGGCAGGAAGTGAACCGCCAGCTCTATCTCTTGTTGCGTTTCAGTTTATCACGAGCATCAAACCAGGCGACATCCGAAGTCTCCTTGGTAGTGAGCTTCCGGGCTTTGCTCTGTATGATGCGAAGATTCATGTGGCTGGAGAAGGGACGAGCTTTGCTAACTTACCTGTAGAGTCAGTACCTCCCCTTAATGATCTGCTTATAGAAAGGGATGTTCCATCTGACAAGCTTACAATCCAAGATCCGAAGAAACCTGTAACACCTCCCGTTCAAACGACGAACGGTAAAGATGTCGCATTCATTTATCATTCCCATAGCTACGAGTCATATTTACCATTGCTAGGCCTCGAAGGCAATAAGAATGGAGACCTTGCAAACGACGGGAAGACAAACATTACTCTCGTAGGAAAAATGCTAGGAGAAGCACTTGAAAACAGGGGGATCGGTACAGTAGTCGATGAGTCGAATATAGGTGCATTATTGAATGAAAAAGGCTGGCAGCACGGTAAAGCGTACGATGTGTCGAGAACCATCGTTCAATCTGCTATGAGTAGTAATTCAGATTTTGATATGTTTATCGATATCCATAGAGATGCTCTTCGGAAGGATGATACGACGGTCACCATCAATAATGAGAAATATGCTAGAACGGTTTTTGTCATCGGTGAAGAGAACCCAAACTATGAAAAGAACCTGAAGCTTGCAAAAGAGCTTCATAATGCTCTGAAGGAAAAGTACCCTGGCTTAAGCAGAGGCGTAATCGGAAAGAAAGGTCAGCGTGTAGATGGTGTGTATAACCAGGACATTTCTCCTAACGCGATGCTGATCGAAATGGGAGGAGTAGATAACAACCTCGAAGAACTAAGTCGCACAGTTGAAGCCATAGCAGACGTTCTTAGTGAGCACTACTGGAGTGTTTTAAAAGTTAGTAATTAAGTAAAAAAGCGCTGGCTCCTAATGGAGTCAGCGCTTTTATGTAGCTTCTTTTTTTATTGTGAGTAAGCTTGTAGCGATTCCAACAAACAAAATAGCGATAGCAGAATACATCGTAGAGTTCAAACCGATCGTTTTTGAGCCGATAATAATAACGAGACCATCGATAAGGAAAATAATGACTCCTACATTTAGAGATGAAATTTTGGATATAAACTGTGCTAAAAGGTCCGTCCCGCCTGTGCTTGTGTCAAATCTAAGCATGATCCCAATTCCTGAACCTACAAAAAACCCTCCTATCATAGCACTTATTAAAGAAGGGTATTGAAAGGAATGGCGCATGGGAGAAAGGACGTCGATAAAGAAAGAGGAGAGTAATAGTCCGTGTAGGCTATTATAAAAGTAAGGGCGAAAATAAAGGAAGGCATATACATAAAGTGGAATACTTAAACATATAATCGTGAGTCCCGTTTCGAACCCCCATATATATTTAAAGATTAACCCAATTCCAATCATACCCCCATCGATGAGATGGTTAGGGACAAGAAACCCATTGACTCCTACTCCGACCATTATACTTCCAACAAAAACAGCTGCTATTTTCTTTAGCATGGTGCGATCACCTGCTTGTTCAGGGTTGTTTTAATATGTATGTTTTCAGAAAGATTTTCATTACGTGTTTGTTAATTACCAGAAAAGAAAATGCTGCCTAGTTGCCAGCAGACTGTCGGGGGTCCTCATGTTTTCAATAATCGAACTATATACGATCGAATACGCATTATACATTGCAGGTTTTATGATTTCATTCTTGATCATTTATGGCGGTGTTTTTCTATTTCTGAACTACAATAAGAAGCCTATACGAAAAACTAGAAAAACCGTTGTGGTTGCGTCCGTCATACTCGGGTTATCACAGTATATGATCAACCTTCTATTCAACTTATCCATTTCAATCCCGGGTTCTGTACAAGTCTATTTGTATCATGCCATTCTATCGATCTTGTTGAGCTCATTGTTTTCATATCTTGTTATCAAACTGTTCATCAACAAAAAGATGAATCCTAAGTATCATTTGATTGGCTCTATGATGATTACTAGTGCGATCCTAACCACATTGATCCTTGGCAACCTTGTCTTCTTTTCGGAGTCGCTGTCCATTCAGTCGATCCATATCATCTTATTTATTATCATTTCATTTGCTTTTTCGCTATGTATCGTACGTTTCTTATTATTGTTGAACTTAAATGGTAATCAGCGGTATTATCGTATTTGGTTATTTGCAGGGAGTTTCGCTGCAAGTATCGTATTTTCTTGTTTACCATACCTGTTGTTTTTTGGAATGGTCGATCAAAGTTTATACCTTAAAGAAGAGAATTCATTTGGACCGTATCTGATAGCGCTCGCTTTTAATTACATCTGTTTAGGAATTCTAGTATATGTTCCAGATCGATACGGAATCGCTAGACAAATAGAACAAACCGATCGGCTAGTACAAAACGAACAGCAGTTTAAAACGCTTTTTCATCACAATCCAGATGCTGTGTTTTCAATCGATAAGAATGGGAAATTTGCGAGTGTAAACTATGTAGCTGCTGAGTACACAGGGTATTCGATTCCTGAGTTAAAAACAAAGTTCTTTCATGAAGTCGTAGTCAGGGATGAGGTTCATCTTGCTAAGGGGATGTTCGGCCGTTCACTGCAAGGTGAAGTCCATCAATTCGATATCAAAATAATGTCGAAACGAAATAAGATTAAAGAGTTACATATCTCGACCGTACCAATTAATGTTGGAGGAGAAATAGTAGGTGTGTACGGCATCGCAAAGGACATTACAGAGAAAAAGCGTGCTGAAAAAACCATACATTTCCTTGCATATCATGATGAATTAACGGGGTTACCGAATAGGCGTTATTTCAACGAAAAGCTCACGTCTCTCCTAAATCAGAAGGTACCCTCACCATTCGCAATAATGTTGATCGATTTTGATAGATTTAAGCGGATCAACGATTTGTTCGGTCACGATTTCGGGGATCTGGTTATCCAGTCCATCGGAAAACGGTTGGAAGAAGTATTAGATGAAAGTTTGTTTGTGGCAAGATTAGGTGGAGATGAATTTACCATCATTCTTCCTCGTTACAGTAAGAAGGAAGATGTCGAACGAGTCGCAGCTTCTATCTTACATGCATTTCAATCTCCTCTAATGATAGAGAATCAAGAATGCTTGTTGACGGCTAGCATCGGGATCGCTCTTTATCCGACTCACGGAAAGAAAGGGGCAGAGTTGCTCAAATACGCTGATATGGCGATGTATCATGTTAAGGAACAGGATATGAACAACTATGCGTTTTATCAAGAAGAGATGAGTAATCAAACGCTTCATAAAATCATGTTAGAGAACGATCTTCGAAAAGCTATTGAACAAGATGAGTTAATCGTCTACTATCAACCGAAAGTGAATACGGTGACAGGCAGCGTCATTGGCTTCGAAGCACTTGTTAGGTGGCTTCATCCTAAGATCGGGTTGATTGCTCCGAATGAATTCATCCAGGCAGCGGAAGAAACGGGTTTGATTGTTCCTATTGAAAAAATCGTTATAAAAAAAGCCTGTGAACAGTTAAAAGTATGGCAAACGCAATACTGCGAAAGATATACCATGTCAGTGAACATATCTCAGCGTCATTTCTATCAGGAGGACGTCGTCTGTACGATTATGAAAAACCTAGAAGACGCAAGCATTTCACCAGAATCGCTTGAAATTGAAATCACAGAAAGTATGGCGATGTTTAATGAGCACACCACGATTCAAAAGCTACAGAAGCTAAGGAAGATAGGCGTTGGCGTAAGTATGGATGACTTCGGTACAGGGTATAGCTCTTTGCATTACATAACGCGATTACCTATCAACAGGGTGAAAATCGACCAATCATTTATCAAAGGATTGATTGATAATTCTAGTAGTTTAGGTATCGTCACAACGATCATCTCTTTAGCGAGACATTTAAACTTAGAGATTATTGCCGAGGGCGTAGAAACAAAAGAACAGATTGACGTGCTGAAACGGTTAGAGTGCTTCGATGTTCAAGGGTATTACTACAGTAGACCGCTTCCAGGTAAGGATGTAGAAACCTATTTATTACAAACAAGTGGAATAGAGTTACCTAGTATGTAGAGGAAATGTTCCTGATCGTTTATGGACGAGCAATAAGCTCGTCTTTTTTGTGCTTAAAAGTTAAATTTTTCCAGTGTGGGAGAGTTGTAGATTTATTATATCACCAAGAGTTGATGAATGTTATTGGGAAATGTGGATGGAAACATCGGTAATATTCCTGTGTTTTTCTATACATTTCCCAATACAAACGTAAAAATATCTGTGATATTCTACTAATGTAATAAAAATTCTAAACATTTTGAATTGGAGGAAAGCAGTATGAAAAAAGGAATGGTAGTAGCACTCGCCACGGGGCTTGCTTTTGGATCAGCGCTTCCAACCGCTTCAGCAGCTTCTGATAAGGATCTTAGTCTAGATCAAAAAAATGCACTTCAAAAAATGGAGAATGTGAAACAAACGTGGGAAAAGGAAAGGAACGTACCTTCATTTTTATCTGGTAAACTATCAAAAGACAAAGTAGGGAATGAAAAAGCAGTCAAAGCGTTTTTAAAATCTAACGAAGGGTTATTCAATGTTAATCAAAAGAATTTAAAGTTGGTTAACGAATCTACAGATGACTTGGGCATGACGCATTATGAATACGTTCAAACTGTAAAGGGAGAAGAAATTGACGGAGCGAAATTTATCGTACATACGGATAAAAACGATAATATTGTAGCGATTAACGGCGATTTACATCCTAATGCTGAAAAGAATTTTAAAGGCAGTAGTAAGGCAAAGCTTTCTGATAAGCAAGCGATTGCAAAGGCTTGGGATCACATCGATGTGAAACCTAGTAATGTTGTAAGTGAAAACCCTAGTTTTGTTAGAAAGTCCAAAGTATCAGATCAAATAGAAAAGAGCGAGAAAGTTGTTGTTGAGAAGGACGATAAGTACTACCTTACTTATAAAGTGCAACTTCAGTTTATCGATCCTTACCCAGCGAACTGGCAAATCTTCGTAGATGCTCGAGATGGCTCAGTTGTAGATGCTTATAACGCTGTAACTGAAGGCGCTACAAGTGGATATGGTTATGATGTCCTTGGAAAATATAAATCTCTAAATACGTACTATGCTAACGGGACGTACTATCTATACGATGTAACAAAGCCTATGAGCGGTGTGATTGAGACGAGAACTGCGAATTATGGCACATCACTCCCGGGTAGCTATTCTGTAGATAGTAACAATGCTTTCACAGCTTACTCTCAAGGTGCTGATGTTAGTGCGCATTATAACGCTGGTGTAGTTTATGATTATTTTGAGAATACTCATAACCGAAACAGCTATGACAACAATGGTGCCACGATCCGTTCCACGGTTCATTACGGCTCGAACTACAATAACGCATTCTGGAACGGTTCTCAGATGGTATATGGTGATGGCGATGGCCAAACGTTTGATCCACTTTCAGGCGGACTCGATATCGTAGCGCACGAAATTACTCACGCAGTCACTGAAAGAACGGCAGGTTTAATCTATCAAGATCAATCTGGTGCACTTAACGAATCCATGTCCGATGTTTTCGGTTACTTTGTTGAACCGGAAGATTATCTAATGGGAGAAGATGTGTATACACCTGGAACACCAGGAGATGCACTAAGAAGTATGTCGAATCCAGAAGCTTATGGTCAGCCGTCTCATATGGATGACTACTATTACACTTCTTCTGATAATGGCGGTGTGCATACGAACAGTGGTATTCCAAACAAAGCGGCTTATCTAACGATCCAGAGCATTGGAAAAACAAAAGCAGAAAAAATTTACTATCGTGCGCTAAGCTTATACATGACTCCATCTACTGACTTTAGTGATGCTCGCTCTGCATTACTTCAAGCAACATCTGATCTTTATGGAACTGGCTCAACGTATAACTCAGTAGCAAGTGCTTGGTCTCAAGTTGGTGTGAACTAAAAAGAGTGATGGAAGGAAGAGTCCCGAAGTGGGGCTCTTCTTTTGTGTGAAATCATCGTTAGGTGGGAACACTACCATTGGTGAAATCTTCCGTGATTTTCCATTCTACATATGATTTGGTTATAATATAAACAGAATAAAGAATCGGAGGGAAGATATGGAACATTTAGACTTGCATCATATTTTTGAACTTGGCCTGATTCTCGTGATTATGGCAGCTGGAATAACAGCAGTTGCAAAAAAATTAAAACAGCCTTATCCTATCGCCCTGGTTATAATCGGAACGTTAATTGGCTTATTGAATATTCCTGTACTTGAACCGTTAAAGATGTTCATTACGGAAGGGGATATTTTTAATTTTGTTATTCTAACGATCTTTTTACCTGCATTGCTCGGTGAGGCTGCATTAAAGCTTCCATTTTCTCATTTGAATGAAAACAAGAAGCCTATTCTTGCCCTTGCCTTCGGAGGGACATTTCTTTCCTTCCTCGTTATCGGGTTTTCAACGCACTATCTTCTGGGTCTACCCATTCCTGTTGCATTTGTATTTGCGGCATTAATGAGCGCGACAGATCCGGTAAGCGTGCTTTCCATTTTTAAAAGTATGGGTGTAAATCATAAACTCTCTACAACGATTGAAGGCGAAAGCTTATTTAACGATGGACTTGCGGTTGTGTTGTTCAAAATCTCTGCATTTTCTCTTCTAGCTTATATGGATATGGGCTGGGGTGGACTGACTAGTGGTGTGTTAGAGTTTGTGAAAGTTGTAGCTGGTGGTCTATTGATCGGTGGAGGGTTTGGATATGCAGTTTCAATCCTCACAAAGTACTTTGACGACTATCCCCTCGAGATTATTTTTAGCGTGATTCTATTCTATGGTGCTTATATTGCAGCAGAGAGTATCCACGTCTCAGGTGTTATTGCCGTGGTTATTGCAGCACTCACTTTTGGAAACTTTGGTTCAAAAGTTGGAATGAGTCCAACGACAAGGTTAAATATTAATAACTTCTGGGATGTTGCAGCATTGCTTGCGAATTCAATCGTCTTTTTAATGGTCGGACTTGAAATTACGCGAATTGAATTTGCAGATAAATGGGGAACCATTGGCCTCGCGCTGTTAATCGTATTAGTCGGTAGAAGCATCGCAGTTTATGGAAGTACGATGTTTGTAAAAGGATTACCGGCATCTTGGCGACACGTTCTTAACTGGGGTGGGTTAAAAGGATCATTATCCATCGCTCTAGTCTTAAGTTTGCCAGGGGACTTCGATGGAAGAGAAACCATCTTGATCCTTACCTTTAGCATCGTGCTGTTCTCTCTAGTCGTTCAAGGAATTACGATCAAGCCGTTGATCAATTATTTTGGATTGCGCGCCAAGCACAGCGGCTCAAAAGAATACGAAGATATCGTTGCAAACCTACATAGACATGAAGCGGGGATTGCTGAAATTCAAAAGATAAAATCACAGCTCTTCATTCCTGAGCCTGTCTATGGAGAAATGCTTTCTACCTATGAAAAAGAAATCGATGAGATTCACGATAACCTTGATCGCCTTTTAGAAGAACATCCTCATCTTAAAAAGAGTCAGCTTATCACTCTGAAGAAACATTCTTTATACGCACAGCATGCACGAATTACAGAACTAGAGCAAGATGAAATCATCTCGATCGAAGTGGCCGAAAAGTACAAAGAAATCTTAAACAATGACCTGGCTAACATCGAGGAAGATGATACGTTGAAAGACTCCAAGAAATCTAACTAGGCTGCCGCACTTTTGTGGCAGCTTTTTTGTTTGTCCTGCATAACCTATAAGAGAAAGGACAACATAAATAGAGAAAATTTCGTTTATTAAGGATTTGTAAGGGTATGGTTTACAGTAAGTAAATCTGTAAGGTATAGTGATAAAAGTCATTTTCACTTTCATTGAAAATAACTCACAAGGAGGACTTTTGAAATAAAATGCCTTACCTTCAGACCGATCGTCTGACCATTATTCCATTTTCCTTTGATCTTATTAAAGCGATGGCGAATAAGAAAGAACTAGAGAAATTATTACACGTTGAAGTTCCTAGAGAATTTGAAAACGTTCAGTTTGAAGACTTTCTACCATTTCACCTGGATGATTCTGATCTATCCAAGGTAAACTGCAAGTGGGAAGGAATCCTTATTCATACGTCTGATGAAAAAGTAATAGGAACGATGGGATTCAAGAATACTGGCGACGCATCAGGAAATCTAGAAGTTGGATACCACTTGATACCAGATTATCGCAATAAAGGCTATGCTGTTGAAATGGCGAATGCTCTTGTAAGCTGGGTCTTTTCTGATAAATCTAAAGAAGAACATCCTGAATCTGAGAATATCGATTCAGTGATGAGACGCTTAGGCTTATCAAGACTAAAGGTTCAACAAAATATTGCGAAAGATAAAATAACCGAAGAGAAATTCATTAAGAAGAATAAATATATTTGAACGTCAAACCCCACCCGTTAGTGGGGTTT
This sequence comes from Anaerobacillus sp. ABR4_321, assembly GCF_056158505.1. Classification (NCBI taxonomy): domain Bacteria; kingdom Bacillati; phylum Bacillota; class Bacilli; order Caryophanales; family Bacillaceae; genus Anaerobacillus; species Anaerobacillus sp. ABR4_321. The sequence continues at coordinate 19,486 of NZ_JBSWTK010000001.1, read as the reverse complement.
TTTATTTGTTGTCGATCCCACAACACAGTACATTTCAGCACTGTAAATTTACAAATAGAATATGAAAATTAAATAGGGATTTGGTAATTATTGTCGAATAATATGCTATAATCAAGAGTGTTTGAGATACATTGGTACTGCCTTGAATGCAGTGTTAGGAGTAGTTATGAAAGCAGCATCATTAAGTTCCACAATATTGGAACAGGAAAAAAAATCAACCAGATTATTTTTATATCTATTTTTTATCATCACTCTAGTATCAGGGATATTTACTTTAATAGTTGAAAAAAGGATTTCTTCTGAGATAAACCCTGGAACTCCTGAAATCATTATTGATGAATGGATTTATTTTTCTACTGAACTGGTCCTGCTATTGATTGGTTATTATTTAATAAAGGTAAATAAAAGTGGACTTATTCGGTACATATTTTTACTTGTTTATCTATTTGTTGCTTTGGTTACAGAGCTTATTATTTACTCTATCTATGAGATGGAATATACCAGTGGAAGTGTTATGGAAATATTTTTCGTTCTCTTCACCCCTATATTCTTAGATAAGAAATATTTCTGGTGGGTCACATTGGGTTTGATCTCAAAATATTTAATCGTTGGTTTGTCTTTATCAATTCCTAAGGTAATTCATCCTGTCACAATACTTGTATTAATCTCTATTTTGACATTTATCTTCCTTAACAAATCGCTATCGTATGTTAAATCTATTGAAAAAGCATATTTACAATTAGCACACAATGAAAAGCTTGCGTTCATGGGACAGGTGGCAACGAGTATTGCTCATGAGATAAGAAATCCGCTTACATCGATCAAAGGCTTTTTACAGCTACAAACATTGCAATCAGATGTTGACTCCAAACATTCTTCGATTATGATGGATGAGATCGAGAGAATTAACTTAATTGTTAATGACCTTTTGGTTCTTGGAAAACCGAGTAGCTTATCATTAAAGAGTAAGAGTATCGAGGTTATTATCAATTATGTTGTAAGGTTAACAAAGAATCAGGCAACTGCTAACGGTATTACTTATCATGTTGAATTTAATTCTAAAAATCCGTATGTACTATGTGATGAGAATAGAATTAAGCAAGTTTTAATTAATATCTTTCGAAATGCAATAGATGCTATGCCGAATGGTGGAAACTTAGAAATTATAGCCGATAATTATAGTGACGAAGAAATTTGCATTATATGCCGAGATGAAGGAACTGGAATTCCTGAAGAGTATATTGGTAGACTCCAAGAAGCGTTCTTCTCGACAAAAGAAGATGGCACCGGATTAGGTTTGATGGTAAGCTATCGAATTATTGAAGAACATGGCGGAAGAATAGAAGTGGAAAGCTCACCAGAGAAAGGAACGACATTTAAAATATTTTTACCGTCAACAGACCCGAAAATGAGGTAATAAGCATGAGGAAATTTATTAATCCAACCCTAATGGTAGAAGAGAAGAGAGCAGTTATCCTATTTGTATGGTTATTTTATCTGGTCTCTTTTTCGTACGATGTTTTTTATAGCATTATTTTGAAAAACTTCTTAAACGGTGAAGCTTCACAAATATTAAATGGTGGATTAGGTATATGGTATTTCGTAATAGAATTATTAATGATTCCATTTATCTTTTTTTGTCTGAGGAAAAACTACACATTCCGTGTGAAATATATGATCTTTATCGTTTATACACTACTTAATTTTGTTAATGATTTAGTAATCTATTACGGCAATGATATACCTTATCGCTCGGGGAGTATTGCCGAATTACTGATCGTACTATTTAGCCCTATTTTTATAAATTCCAGGTTCTTCTGGCTTGTTGCTACGGGGAGTTTATTAAAATATTCCCTATTAGGTCTTATCCTTCAAGACCAAACATTATTATTGCCAGTTGTTTTACTAGTAGTAGTTTCATTAATTGCTTTCATTTTATTGCAGCGATTTAAAGCTTATGTAAATACAATACAATCTACATTTGATGAACAATTGGAAGGGATTGTAAAGGGTGTTGTGGCTACTTTAGAGTTAAAAGATCCATATACTCGAGGTCATAGTCAACGAGTGGCTGCTTACTCATGTATGCTTGCAAAAAGAATAAATGGATTTTCTTCCGAGCAACTTGCGAATTTTAACTACGCATGCTTACTGCATGATGTTGGGAAGGTAAATATACCAGATAGTATTTTAATGAAGCCATCGAGATTAAACAACGAAGAGTTTAATGTGATTAAAACTCATCCCACTGTAGGAGCAGAAGCTTTATCTGGTATTAAAGGTTTAGAGTGTTGCCTCGACGTTGTAAAATACCATCACGAAAGATGGGATGGAAGGGGATACCCGGAAGGTTTAAAGGGAGAAGAGATTCCATTTCTAGCGCGTATCACCGCAGTAGCCGATGCATTTGATGCCATGACTTCTTCAAGATCATATCGACCAGCGATGTCTTTGACCGAAGCTTATTCACAAATAATTGAGGGAGAAGGTACTCAATTCGATCCTGAGATGGTGAAGACTTTTAAAAAAGTATTTCCGGAGTGGTCTGCGTATCATAAGGAACATTCTAATTCAGTTGAACCAACTAATAAAGGAGGTGAAATTAATGAAAATTCGTAAACTCAAAAAAGTAAAAACACCTTGTTGGTGGTGTATTTATTTAAGAGGTGTGTAGGGTGCGTGTTTTGCACCCTCTTTTTTTGAAAGGAGTTCTTTATGAACAGTGAATCTTCAATAAAGTTAACCGATTATCAAATACATAAAAACCAGAATGAATATATTGTCGAAAATGTAAGGTCTGCTGAATACTACGAAATGAATGAGTCCGCGGTAGAAGCGATTAAACTACTTGATGAAGGGAAAGATTTAGATGAGATCGAGAGGATTCTATTAAATAAGTTTCCTCAAGACGATATCGATGTTCGTGGTTTTACTGAACAGTTAGTTGAGTTAGGCTTTATTTTAGGTGACAATAATAGTAAAAGAATACCGGTTCCTAAGCCATCAGTTGTTGACAGAATTTCTCCTAAAATTGCAAGGTTCTTTTTTAACACTATTTCCTACACGATTTATTTACTTCTTTTCCTCGTGAATATAACACTATTGGTTATGCATCCAGAATTTATTCCTCATTATAGTGATTTATTTATTTCAGATAGTTTAGCTGTTTCGATGTTAACATACTTGTTATTATCGCTTGTCTTAATTTTCTTTCATGAAATGGGACACGTATTAGCTGTTCGCTCACATAATCTTTCTACAAATCTCTCAATTGGTCATAGACTTTTCTTAATAGTGATCGAGACAGACATGACACATGCATGGAGATTAAAGAAAAAAGAGAGAAATCAACTCTACCTTTCGGGTATTTGTTTTGATAACGTCTTGTTTTTATGTGCGATCCTAACTCAAATGTTCTTTCAAAACTCGATGTTACAAGCTATTTCCTCTCTCGTACTCTTAGATATATTTATTAAGTTTGTTTACCAATGCTGTGTATATATGAAAACGGATTTTTATTATGTTATAGAAAATTCCACTGGATACTATAACTTAATGGAAAGAAGCAGAGAATGGGTACTCGGGAAAAATATTGATGTAACTACAAGCCGCGAAAAAATTACTCTATGGTTATATGGAGTTATTTATATTATTGGGGTAGGGCTATCGATTTTGTTGTTTATTTTCTATATGATTCCGCAACTTTATTATATGTTGAGGACAAGTCTAGAACACCTGTCTCACCCAATTCAAACGATGTATTTTTGGGATGGTTTCGTCATCCTTTTACAGCTTGTTATTGGAGTCGGATTGCTACTATTCACCTGGTCCCGATCCCTGCTGAATAAACAGTAAGGGGTTTACTAGTTTCGACGTTTTTACCCATAATCTCCCGGGAAATATATACAAAAATACGACAAATATCAAAGAATATGAAAAAGCTCTCATATTCCCTACAGAAGTATGACTAGTCGTTACAATGTGTATATAAACAGTTCAAAGGGGAGAAAGGGTGACATAGTAATGGGATACTATGATGATCATAATCAAACAAGAAAGGTAAGGAAGGCTAAGGGAGGCATGAGCTGGTTTTTGCCTAGCACATTCGGTGCCGTAATCGGGGCTTCTGTGATGCTTGTGGCAGCACCACTGTTTACTAATTCTGACGTCCCAACAATGAGCCAACCTTCTGTGCAAAACACTGAAGAACAGTCCGCTACTTCCAACGTTTCATATGACGTTTCAACGGATATTACGAAAGCGGTAGAAAAAACACAAGGTTCTGTCGTTAGTATTACAAAGTATGAGGATGGCTTTTCTCTTGATAGCGGGGATGGTCAGGAAGGTCAAGCGGCTGGTTCAGGGTCAGGGGTCATTTATAAAAAAGAAGGCGGTAGTGCATTCGTTGTAACAAATAACCATGTAATCGAAGGTGCATCCTCGCTTGAAGTGACGTTGAATAATGAAGAAAAGCTCGATGCAAAACTATTGGGAGCAGATCCTCTCTTAGATCTTGCCGTGCTTGAAATCGATGGCAGCAAAGTAGATACCGTAGCAGAGTTTGGTTCGTCTGAAAACTTGAAGACGGGAGAACCTGCGATCGCTTTAGGTAATCCGCTCGGTTTTCTGGAAGGGTCCGTAACTCAGGGAATCATCAGTAATACAAACCGATCGATTCCGGTCGATCTCGATAACAACGGTCAGCCGGATTATTCAGCAGACGTCATACAGACTGATGCCTCTATCAACCCTGGTAATAGCGGGGGCGCATTGATCAATATTCAAGGACAGCTTATCGGTATCAACTCATCGAAAATCGCTCAAACACAAGTAGAAGGAATAGGTTTTGCGATTCCTATCAATGTCGCTGAACCGATTATTGAACAGCTGGAAAAGACAGGGGAAGTAAAGAGACCTGTAATGGGAGTGACGCCGGCGTCATTAGCTGAAGTTCCGAAGCAACATTGGACGGGTACACTTAACCTTCCTGAAGATGTGAAGGGCGGAGTTGTACTGATGGGCATATCTCCATCATCTCCTGCATCTGAAGCTGGTTTACAGGAGCGAGACGTCATCGTGAAACTTGATGATCAAGACATTACAAGTTCTGCAGAACTAAGAAAGTATCTGTATTCTAACAAAGAAGTTGGAGATGAAATGGAAGTCACTTATTATCGTGATGGTGAACTCCAAACCACAACGATGATCTTAGCAAACCAAAAAGCACTATAAAAAAAGCCTCTAGATGATTAAACATCTAGAGGCTTTTCTGAATGAAACCTTTCTTCTCTTCTTGAATCGATCTTAGTTAACGCATAAAAGATCGGAGTATCAAGAAGTGCAAGAGCCATCTTTATAGCGAATTGTGATAGTATCATGATCCAAATATTTGGCACGGTACCTACAAAAGCAATCGTTATAAAGATCGTTGTATCGATCAGCTGAGAAGCAGCTGTACTTGCGTTGTTTCGGATCCACTTGTGTCGGTTCGCAGTCCGTTTCTTGATTTCAGAGAAAATATATACATCAACGTGCTGAGATACAAGATATGCAGCAAGACTAGCGAGTACGAACCGATAATTTTGTCCGAGTAAAATTTCATAGGCAGCTTGTGTATCTGAAGCAAACGGTGCGACAGGGAGCAACATGCCGATGAAAATCATGATGCTGGCAAAGATTTGGGCAGCGAATCCATAGCGGATGGTCCGCTTAGCTTCTTCCTGCCCAAATCGTTCGTGAATAATGTCAGTGAAAAGGAAAGAGAATGCATACATTACGACTGCAGCAGGAATAACAAAACTTCCTATCATGACGACTTTTCCTGCTAGTACATTCGCAATTACGATTGAGGTTGCAAATAGCACATTGAACAGGACAAGACTGCGGTCGATTTGCTGAGGCTTCATATTAAGCGTCAGCCTTCTCTCTTACTGCAGTAGTTTTCAATTCGATGCCACCGCGAGCTGATTGATACACTGTAATCGTAACCTTAAGAGGATCGATTGCGTAAACCACATCATCAGCGATACGAGCAGCTAATGTTTCACAGAAGCTTCCTTCATCTCGATACGACCAAAGATAAAATTTTAACGACTTAGATTCGATACACTTTTTATCTGGTACGTAAGAGATTTCAACTCTACCAAAGTCAGGTTGTCCAGTTTTCGGGCAAACAGCTGTAAATTCGAGTGCGTTGAATGTGATCTCTTGTACATTCGGGGCATCGAACGATTCGTTCTTTATTACTTCACGAGCTTGTTCTACACTTTCTGGTCTTGGCATAGGACCAGAAGAAGGTAGCCAGGCTTTACCCATACTATTCATAAAAAAATTCCTCCTTAGTTTTGTTATAGCAGGAAGGTTTCGAACTGCTCTCATACAACGCAGTCTATTATAACAGAGGAATTTAGGAAAGCGAAGTGATTTTTGCTTCCACAATTTAGTTTAGCTTTTGAAGGAAAGGGAAAGAGAGAAATTAGAGTTAGTAGATAACAATCTATTTATACAGGAGGAAGAACCCATGCAAACGACCACTGTAAATGAAGAAAAGAATAGTAAACTAATGAAAGGTATCGTAGTAGGAGCGATCGTTGGAGGAGCGGTTGCGATGCTAGATTCCACTACACGCCAAAAGGTGAAGAGAGCAACGAGTAATGCGGTCGATTCTTCTAAAGGGTTGTACACAAACGTAAAGGAAAACCCATCTGAATTTAAGAATGATTGGATGGACCGTATCCAGTCAGCATCAGAAGTGTTGAAGGAAGCTGTTAATGACGCTCAAACGCTTTATGAGAAAGTGAACGATGAGGTTGTGGACCAAGTAAACCAAGTTAAAGAGGATTCTAGTGAAGTGATTTCATCTGCGAAAGAAGCTGGCGAGGGATTACAAGAAATAGGTTCGAAAGTAAAGGAAGCAGGTCAAGAAGTAACGGATTCTGATGAACAAACAACCGTTCCCGGAAGTGAATCACGCACACCTGGAAATGTCACGGCGAATCCAAACGTAAAATAACTAAAAAAACAAGCCAGCGTTTAGCCGGCTTGTTTTTTTAGTATAGCCAAGAAGCTCCGATGATGATTAGCAAAATAAACAGCACGACGATTAGAGCAAATCCCTGGTTGTATCCATATCCACCCATATAAAACGACCCCTTCGTTGTTTTCTTTGGTTCAGTAATAACCTATGTCGTGACTGGGTGAATCGGAAGTAGGCTATCGCACATTTTTAGTGAATTAGCCCTAATCGTTACGTTGAATAGCAACGGCTGGATAATCAGTGAACATGGCTTCACATCCCATGGATTCAACTTTACTCATTTGATCGATCGAATTGATCGTATAAACTCTTACTGGAATCTGTAGCTTTGTTGTATGTTCCATTAGGTATTCATCCAAAGCATGGTATTCGATATGAATGCTTTTTGCTCCCGTCCTTTTCATATATTCCCATGGGTGAACAAGTTTATCTGAAAGGAGGATCGCTGTTTCAATGCTATCCTCCTGTTGATTAATACGTTGAATGCTATAGTGATTGAACGATGAAAGAACGGTTCGATCGGTTAGCTGATGATGGTGTAAAAGAGCGATGATTGTGTTTTCTATTCCTGGATATGGCAGATAACCGGTCTTTAATTCAATGTTTAACCGTAAAGAAGTCGGCTTAATCCAAGCTAACACGTCATCTAGACTTGGAATGGGTTCACCTTGAAATCGCTTTGAGTAAGCCCCGCCAGCATCAAGCTTACATAATTCCTCGTATTGGTAATCTTTCACCCATCCCACACCATTTGTTGTTCGATCTACCTTCTCGTCGTGAATCACGACTGGAACGCCATCCTTCGTTAATTGCACATCAAGCTCAATCCCGTGAACGCCTGCCTTCTCTGCAGCTTTAAAAGAGACGAGTGTATTCTCTGGGTGAGTACCGGCTGAGCCCCGATGACCATAAACCATTAAGGTTGAACGCATAAGTCACCTCTTCCTTTTCATATGATAGCTGTACTTAACTTCTTTTTCTATTCAAGAGGCTTGTTTCCTTTCAGCCAAAACGAATAATGATAAAAAGGTGGTCGAAAGATGAACAAAGGAATGCAGCTTCCTTTTGCACATACCCATCATTTTAAGACGAAAACGACTGAGAAAGAGGATCACGATCATCATGTCGTTGGCTTTAGTTTCCCTGCGAGTGGTAATGATCGTGATGAGCACGTTCATAGATTAGAAGGGGTGACGATGCAAAATCATCATCAGCATCGTTTCAGTATAAAAACTGGACCTCCTATCCCGTTACCTGGTGGAGGACATTATCATGAATTTGATGGAGAAACTTTTTCCCATACTGAACACGAGCATGCATTTTTTGGGGGAACAAGTAAGCCTTTAGGGTACTATCCTACTAATTGGTAAAGAGGCGAGGTTTGCCTCTTTTTTTTATGTCTTATGAACCATCCCTATAGGGAATCCTACGTCATGACTTTACAGAAGCGAATATTCAAGATAACATAAATTACTAGAATTTATAGAAAATTATAAATGGGATGTGAGTTGTTTGAAACAGTTTGAGCAATCGGACGCATTAAAGAGATTACCAGAACAATTCTTTGCAAAACTAGCCGCTAAAGTGAACCGGTATAAAGAAGAAGGACACGATATCATTAATTTAGGACAAGGTAATCCTGACCAACCAACGCCACAGCACATTATTCAAACACTGCAGTCGTCTGCTGAAAAACCTGAATATCATAAATACCCACCGTTCAGAGGACAACCTTTTCTAAAGCAAGCTGTTGCTGAATTTTATAAAAGGGAATTTGATGTGACGATTGATCCTGAACAGGAAGTAGCTGTTTTGTTTGGTGGAAAAGCAGGCTTGGTAGAAGTGAGTCAATGCTTATTGAATAAAGGAGACAAAGCATTGATGCCTGATCCAGGTTATCCGGATTACTGGTCAGGAGTCGCGATGGCCGAGGCAGAGATGCATCCCATGCCTCTATTAGAGGAAAATGATTTTTTACCAGATTATGAAGCGGTTTCAGAAGAAGATTTTCGTAAAGCAAAACTGATGTTTCTAAACTATCCTAATAACCCGACTGCTGCACAAGCAACAGAGTCTTTTTTTGAGGATACGATTAAGCGTGCAAATGAGCATGATATTTGTGTCGTTCATGATTTTGCTTATGGAGCGATTGGCTTCGATGGAAAGAAACCGATAAGTTTTCTTGAAGTAGACGGTGCAAAAGACGTCGGTATTGAAATCTACACGATGTCCAAAACGTACAATATGGCAGGCTGGCGAGTAGGCTTTGCGATCGGAAATCCATCCGTTATCCAGAGCATCAATTTATTACAAGATCACCTCTATGTTAGTTTGTTCAGTGGAATTCAAGAGGCAGCTGCAGAAGCCCTATTAGGCTCACAGAAATGTGTGGAAGATTTGAATCACATGTATGAAAGCCGAAGAAGTGTGTTGATCGAAGGGCTAAAGGACATAGGTTGGAATGTAAAGGCGCCAGCTGGTTCTTTCTTTACCTGGTTAAAAGTTCCTGAATCGTTTACTTCAGAGACATTTGCTGACTACCTATTAGAAGAAGCTAAAGTAGTTGTAGCACCAGGAAATGGGTTTGGAACATATGGTGAAGGGTATGTTAGAGCTGGTTTGTTGACCTCAGAAGACAGGTTGAGAGAAGCGGTCAGTCGTATTGAAAAACTAGATTTGTTTTAGCTCTGTTAAAAAAGGTCGCATGCTTTGCGACCTTTTTACAGTTACGAACACACGGACAAAATATCATCTATATCACTCCAGCCATAGGCGGTTTCAAGAAGCTCTTCTCCTCCAATCGTAATGTCTTTCTCCATCACATAGCTTGGGCCAAAATGAAGGTAAAACTGGTCAGCAGGGTTTCCATTAAGTACCCAAACAAGCATAGATTGATGTCCTTCGTCTTTTAGTTCCTTCGCTACATGACATAGGAGTTTTTTACCAGCTCCTTTACGGTGTGCACTTTCTAATAAATAGATCGCGTATAGTTCACCATCATAAGGGAGATCTTCGCTCCTATTCTTACCGCCATTTGCAAAGCCGACGATTTCGTCCTTGTCATTGACTGCTACAAATATACTCTTTCCGTCTTCTAACCCTTTCTTCCAGCGCGCTTCTCGCACTTTCATATCGAGTGAATCAAGAAATAAGCTAGGTACTATTCCCTGATAAGTTGTACGCCAACTGTTTACGTGAACCCTTGCAATATCAGTCGAATCTTCAACAAATGCTTTTCGTATCCTCATAATTGTCCCCCAAAAGTGTAAATATCGAGTAGTGCATTCTTCTTAATTTGTTTTCTACGTAGAGGGGATGATTCCCTTCCAGTCGAATTATGGTTAGCAAGGGAAGTATGAAAGGAAGGTATAGATGAAAGAATTCGAGATAAAAGTAGAAGGCCAATCGATTCATGGTTATAAGTGGGGGAATCCAGAAAATCCTCCGATCATTTGTCTGCATGGATTAACGAACAATGCTTTAGGGTTTATTGAGTTGGCAGAAGAGTTGAAGGATCAATTTCATTTGATATCATTTGACTTACCTGGTCATGGTAAAACAGATGCTTTCATGGAAGATGACGCCTACCTATCCACACCTTTTACAGAGTGGCTGAAGGCGGTCATTGAAAAAGTGTCCAATAGACCGTTTTATTTGCTTGGACATTCATGGGGGGCTGCGATCGCTATTCATTATGCAAGGTTGTATCAAGAGGATGTGAAAGGACTTGTCATGCTGGATGGAGGATATCTTTCTCCGTCAGATGAACCATCTGCAGATCTCGATGAGCACTTACAACGCATGTCTGATTGGATCAATGGTTCTCATTTTCGATCGATTGAAGAATACGAAGATAATAAGAAAGCGGAAGTTGGAAGATGGTCAGAAGCGCTACAAAAAATGGTTCATGCAGACATGACGTCTGATACCGATGGTGTTCGGATGAGAACATCTGAGCAAACAGCAAGAGCTATTATAAAAGCGCTCTATAATGAACCTTCTAGTAAAGTATTCGATACCATTTCTGTTCCGGTTTACTTGTTAAGAGGAACGTTACCAGAAGAAGGAGAAGCGGTTAGAGTGGATGCAGTAGATTCCATGAGAAGGGCGATTAAAAGTGAATGTAGAATAACTGCAATTAAAGATGCGGGGCATGTTCTTCACTGGCAAAAGCCAGAGGAAGTAGTAAACGAAATTCGAGGTTGGTTTGCTGCTCAGGAAGACCTTTCTTCTATTGAAAGTTCTTCACGTTCACACTAGAAACGAATGCATTAGAAAAACACCACCTATGTCGATGACGACAAGGTGGTGTTTTAAGTATGGTGAATGGGTAGGCAGACAGTTATTTTCGTCCCTTGGCCGGTTGCACTGTCTATTGAAAATTTTCCATTATGTTTGTCTATGATTCGTTTACAAATAGCAAGACCTAGGCCAGTTCCTTGTTTCTTTGTTGTGTAAAATGGTGAACCTATTTTCTTGATATCCTCTTCTGGAATCCCTCCGCCAAAATCTTTAACGCATACTTCGATATGATCATCAAAAGTGGCGACGCTAATGACCACCCTTTCACCATCGTTACTCGCTTCGATCGCATTTTTTATAATATTGATAAACACTTGCTTTAGCTGGTTATTCTCACAATAAACAGGTGGAAGACTGTCAGGATACTCTGTCGTTAAGATGATCGATTCCATGTTTGCCTGTGCATTTAATAGTTCGATCACTTCTTCAATAATGTGGTCAATATGATAGTAGCTGAAATTGACCTTGTTAGGCTTCGCTAACATTAAGAATTCCTCGATGATTTGTTCAATCCGATTAAACTCTGTGTCCATTACTTTAATATAACGCTCAACATCTTGATTTTTGTTCTGGAATTCGATTAATTTTAAAAAACCCTTCAATGATGTGAGGGGGTTCTTCAGCTCGTGTGCAATTCCAGCGGCTAGCTGACCAACAACGGATAGTTTCTCGGATTGAGCAAGCTGCTCTTCATTTAATCGCCTTTCTGTAATATCTTTTGCTGTTCCAATAAGGTTCGCGACCGTATTCCCTTCAATGATCGGAACGAGCGTGATATCGAACATACGGTATCCTTGCTCAGGAAAGGTATAGGCTTCTTCGAAGTGCAGCGTTTCTTTTCGAATGATGACTTCTTGAAAACGCCGAATCGCTTTAATGCCCTGATCCATACCTAAAAATTCTTCGATTCGTTTTCCTGAAATATCTTCTTTCGTCGTTTTGTAGTTTGCTAGGTACCCCTCATTAATGGCTTCGATCTCAAAGTGTTGTAAATCAACAACTCGGATAAGAAAAATAAGATCTGATAGATGGCGAAAGATAAGCTTGAGGTTGTTTGTATCTAGACCGCTTTCTTTTTCCATTTCAAATCCCCCATTTATCTTAATGATTTTGTTTTCCTTAAATGGTAAGTTCCACAATTTATGAAAATACCCTTTCATAATTACAAAATGATAAATGAAGATGAGCGATTGCTTTCAATTAAAGGATGATATAGTCTAGTGAAAACGAGCTAACTTTCGATTCTAAGCACTAGTTGAGGGTTATCTTTAGAAGTGTAAAGCATGTAGCTATATTTTTTATGACGCGCGTACGGGGCATAATTCACTTTATACCGTACCCCGTTGTGGAAAAAATAAACAAAGAGTTTCACTCAAAATCAAACTAAGAAGGGGGTGTCATGTTGTTAGAGAATACTGGGGAACGAATTATTCCTGATACGATGAAGCCGACTAACGGGATGCTGCTCGAACATTTAGCCAGGTATTATTTTGCAAGCGAATTTGTGAAAGGGAGGACGTTGGATATTGCATCCGGAAGTGGTTATGGAAGTCAGTATCTGGCAAAGAAAAACAAGTCTATCATTACTGAGTTAGTTGGGGCTGATCGAAGCATCGAAGCAATAACATATGCCAGAGGTCGTTATCATCATCCGCTCGTGACGTATGAGTGTGCAGATGCGCTAGATCCCAAACTACCTTCTAAGCTTGGCCAGTTTGATTCGATCGTAAGCTTTGAAACATTAGAACACGTAGAAGATGACCGGCAGTTTTTACGAAATCTAATGAAGATATTGAAGCCCGGTGGAACATTAATCGTCTCTACACCTTTTGGAAGAGGAAGAGGGAAGCCGACGAACGAACCCTTCCATATCCATCAGCTGACAGAGGAGGAGTTCGGGGAACTACTCTCTCCATATAAGAAAGTAGACTATTATTACCAGCGTGGTGTCATTTTCGAGCCGCCCCGAGAAGGAACGAAATATTCTTTTGGAATAGCGATTATAGAAAAGGAGTAGTGGGTTACTTGAAAGAAACGGAGATAAAGGGAAAGCCCATAGACAATGAAACAAGATGTGTACATTATCAAACTGAGAAAGACATCGTGGCGATTAAGTTTTATTGCTGCGATTCGTATTTCCCATGTTTTAAATGCCATGAAGAAACCGTATCTCATGATATACAGTTATGGCCAGAGAACAAATGGAACGAATTTGCAGTGCTATGCGGAAGTTGTAAGACTGAGCTTACAATTAATCAATACCTTACATCTAACTCAAGCTGTCCATCTTGTGGATCAGCATTTAACGATAAGTGTTCTCTTCACCATCACTTATATTTTCAAGTTTAGTAGTTTATAGACTTTTAGATTACGATAGCATTGATAAGATAGAAGAAGACTGTAATGAAACTGTTTCTTGATAGAAAGGAAGACCACCCACTCACGGGCAGAAGCACCTCCCTATATGAGGGAGATATTTTTTTGGAATAAGTTATTGACGAAGCTTGCAGGGGATGATAAGATATATCTTGTCACTTCGAAAAACGACATCAACCTTTTTTATTACTTATAAAAAAGTGTTGACACATTCCGACACTGCTGTTAAAGTAGAAGTTGTCACTCGCTGAAACAAACGAGATAGACAGAATGGAAGTTTAATAGAATGACAATCGATCTTTGAAAACTGAACGAAACGCCATGCAAGAACTTGTTTCTACGGAAACAAACATTGTTTTAAAGCTAGATTGAACTTTTCTATCGGAGAGTTTGATCCTGGCTCAGGACGAACGCTGGCGGCGTGCCTAATACATGCAAGTCGAGCGGAGAAATGGGAGCTTGCTCCCATTTCTCAGCGGCGGACGGGTGAGTAACACGTGGGCAACCTGCCCTACAGACTGGGATAACTCCGGGAAACCGGAGCTAATACCGGGTAATACGTAGCATCGCATGATGCAACGTTGAAAGTTGGCCTCTGGCTAACACTGTAGGATGGGCCCGCGGCGCATTAGCTAGTTGGTAAGGTAACGGCTTACCAAGGCCACGATGCGTAGCCGACCTGAGAGGGTGATCGGCCACACTGGGACTGAGACACGGCCCAGACTCCTACGGGAGGCAGCAGTAGGGAATCTTCCGCAATGGACGAAAGTCTGACGGAGCAACGCCGCGTGAGTGACGAAGGCCTTCGGGTCGTAAAGCTCTGTTGTTAGGGAAGAACAAGTACCGTTCGAATAGGGCGGTACCTTGACGGTACCTAACCAGAAAGCCACGGCTAACTACGTGCCAGCAGCCGCGGTAATACGTAGGTGGCAAGCGTTGTCCGGAATTATTGGGCGTAAAGCGCGCGCAGGCGGTCTCTTAAGTCTGATGTGAAAGCCCACGGCTCAACCGTGGAGGGCCATTGGAAACTGGGGGACTTGAGTGCAGAAGAGGAGAGTGGAATTCCACGTGTAGCGGTGAAATGCGTAGATATGTGGAGGAACACCAGTGGCGAAGGCGGCTCTCTGGTCTGTAACTGACGCTGAGGCGCGAAAGCGTGGGGAGCAAACAGGATTAGATACCCTGGTAGTCCACGCCGTAAACGATGAGTGCTAGGTGTTGGGGGGTTCCACCCTCAGTGCTGAAGTTAACACATTAAGCACTCCGCCTGGGGAGTACGACCGCAAGGTTGAAACTCAAAGGAATTGACGGGGGCCCGCACAAGCAGTGGAGCATGTGGTTTAATTCGAAGCAACGCGAAGAACCTTACCAGGTCTTGACATCCTCTGCCACTCCTAGAGATAGGACGTTCCCCTTCGGGGGACAGAGTGACAGGTGGTGCATGGTTGTCGTCAGCTCGTGTCGTGAGATGTTGGGTTAAGTCCCGCAACGAGCGCAACCCTTGATCTTAGTTGCCAGCATTCAGTTGGGCACTCTAAGGTGACTGCCGGTGACAAACCGGAGGAAGGTGGGGACGACGTCAAATCATCATGCCCCTTATGACCTGGGCTACACACGTGCTACAATGGACGGTACAAAGGGCAGCGACACCGCGAGGTGAAGCGAATCCCATAAAGCCGTTCTCAGTTCGGATTGCAGGCTGCAACTCGCCTGCATGAAGCCGGAATTGCTAGTAATCGCGGATCAGCATGCCGCGGTGAATACGTTCCCGGGCCTTGTACACACCGCCCGTCACACCACGAGAGTTTGTAACACCCGAAGTCGGTGAGGTAACCTTTTGGAGCCAGCCGCCGAAGGTGGGACAAATGATTGGGGTGAAGTCGTAACAAGGTAGCCGTATCGGAAGGTGCGGCTGGATCACCTCCTTTCTATGGAGAATTACGAGGCAACATTGGTTGCCAAACTTGCATGAGCGTTTCGTTTAGTTTTGAAAGAATGATTGTATTCTTTCACGTTCCTTGAAAACTAGATAGCACAAACAACGACATCCAATAATTATTATTTTTTGCGTTATAACTTAGTTAGTCACATCTAACGATGTGCACCGATGACGTTAGAACACTGTTTCTAGCGAAATCTAAGGTTAAGCTACTAAGGGCGCACGGTGGATGCCTTGGCACTAGAAGCCGATGAAGGACGGGACGAACACCGATATGCTTCGGGGAGCAGTAAGTACGCTTTGATCCGGAGATTTCCGAATGGGGGAACCCACCATCCGTAATGGGATGGTATTTACTTCTGAATACATAGGAAGTAAAAGGCATACCCGGGGAACTGAAACATCTCAGTACCCGGAGGAAGAGAAAGCAATCGCGATTTCCTGAGTAGCGGCGAGCGAAACGGAAACAGCCCAAACCAGAGGGCTTGCCCTCTGGGGTTGTAGGACGTCTCATTGGAGTTACAAAGGCACGGATAGACGAAGCGACCTGGAAAGGTCCATCAGAGAAGGTAACAATCCTGTAGTCAAAATCCGCTGCCCTCCGAGACGGATCCTGAGTACGGCGGGACACGTGAAACCCCGTCGGAATCCGGGAGGACCATCTCCCAAGGCTAAATACTCTCTAGTGACCGATAGTGAACCAGTACCGTGAGGGAAAGGTGAAAAGCACCCCGGAAGGGGAGTGAAAGAGAACCTGAAACCGTGTGCCTACAACTAGTTGGAGCCCGTTAATGGGTGACAGCGTGCCTTTTGTAGAATGAACCGGCGAGTTACGATCCCGTGCAAGGTTAAGCCGAGAAGGCGGAGCCGCAGCGAAAGCGAGTCTGAATAGGGCGAAGGAGTACGTGGTCGTAGACCCGAAACCGGGTGATCTACCCATGTCCAGGGTGAAGTTCAGGTAACACTGAATGGAGGCCCGAACCCACGCATGTTGAAAAATGCGGGGATGAGGTGTGGGTAGCGGTGAAATGCCAATCGAACCCGGAGATAGCTGGTTCTCTCCGAAATAGCTTTAGGGCTAGCCTCGCGGCAAGAATCTTGGAGGTAGAGCACTGATTGGACTAGGGGTCCCTACCGGATTACCGAATCCAGTCAAACTCCGAATGCCAACGATTTATCCGCGGGAGTCAGACTGCGAGTGATAAGATCCGTAGTCGAGAGGGAAACAGCCCAGACCACCAGCTAAGGTCCCAAAGTATACGTTAAGTGGAAAAGGATGTGGCGTTGCTTAGACAACCAGGATGTTGGCTTAGAAGCAGCCATCATTTAAAGAGTGCGTAATAGCTCACTGGTCGAGTGACGCTGCGCCGAAAATGTACCGGGGCTAAACGTATCACCGAAGCTGTGGATTGTCTTACGACAATGGTAGGAGAGCGTTCTAAGGGCTGCGAAGTCAGACCGAAAGGACTGGTGGAGCGCTTAGAAGTGAGAATGCCGGTATGAGTAGCGAAAGACAAGTGAGAATCTTGTCCGTCGAAAGCCCAAGGTTTCCTGAGGAAGGCTCGTCCGCTCAGGGTTAGTCGGGACCTAAGCCGAGGCCGAAAGGCGTAGGCGATGGATAACAGGTTGATATTCCTGTACCACCTCCTTTCCGTTTGAACGACGGGGGGACGCAGAAAGATAGGGAGAGCGCGCTGCTGGATATGCGCGTCCAAGCGATTAGGCTGGTGAATAGGCAAATCCGTTCACCGTGAAGGCTGAGTCGTGATGGCGAGGGAATTTAAGTACCGAAGTCCCTGATTCTACACTGCCAAGAAAAGCCTCTAGTGAGGAAAGAGGTGCCCGTACCGCAAACCGACACAGGTAGGCGAGGAGAGAATCCTAAGACGATCGGGAGAACTCTCGTTAAGGAACTCGGCAAAATGACCCCGTAACTTCGGGAGAAGGGGTGCTTCCTCGGGTGAATAGCCCAGGGGAGCCGCAGTGAAAAGATCCAAGCGACTGTTTAGCAAAAACACAGGTCTCTGCCAAGCCGCAAGGCGATGTATAGGGGCTGACACCTGCCCGGTGCTGGAAGGTTAAGAGGAGGGGTTATCCCTTACGGGAGAAGCTCTGAATCGAAGCCCCAGTAAACGGCGGCCGTAACTATAACGGTCCTAAGGTAGCGAAATTCCTTGTCGGGTAAGTTCCGACCCGCACGAAAGGTGCAACGACTTGGATACTGTCTCAACGAGAGACCCGGTGAAATTATAGTACCTGTGAAGATGCAGGTTACCCGCGACAGGACGGAAAGACCCCATGGAGCTTTACTGTAGCCTGATATTGGATTTTGGTACAGCTTGTACAGGATAGGTAGGAGCCATAGAAGCCGGACCGCTAGGTTCGGTGGAGGCGTCGGTGGGATACTACCCTGGCTGTACTGACATTCTAACCCAGCACCGTGATCCGGTGCGGAGACAGTGTCAGGTGGGCAGTTTGACTGGGGCGGTCGCCTCCTAAAGAGTAACGGAGGCGCCCAAAGGTTCCCTCAGAATGGTTGGAAATCATTCGCAGAGTGTAAAGGCACAAGGGAGCTTGACTGCGAGACCTACAAGTCGAGCAGGGACGAAAGTCGGGCTTAGTGATCCGGTGGTTCCGCATGGAAGGGCCATCGCTCAACGGATAAAAGCTACCCTGGGGATAACAGGCTTATCTCCCCCAAGAGTCCACATCGACGGGGAGGTTTGGCACCTCGATGTCGGCTCATCGCATCCTGGGGCTGAAGTAGGTCCCAAGGGTTGGGCTGTTCGCCCATTAAAGCGGTACGCGAGCTGGGTTCAGAACGTCGTGAGACAGTTCGGTCCCTATCCGTCGCGGGCGCAGGAAATTTGAGAGGAGCTGTCCTTAGTACGAGAGGACCGGGATGGACACACCGCTGGTGTACCAGTTGTTCCGCCAGGAGCATAGCTGGGTAGCTACGTGTGGAAGGGATAAGTGCTGAAAGCATCTAAGCATGAAGCCCCCCTCGAGATGAGATTTCCCACAGCGTCAAGCTGGTAAGATCCCTCAGAGATGATGAGGTTGATAGGTTCGGGGTGGAAGCGTGGCGACACGTGGAGCTGACGAATACTAATCGATCGAGGGCTTAACCTAAAAAATTGGAATACGATGTTGCGTGCTATCTAGTTTTCAGGGAATACCTGAATAGTCTAGTGATGAAGGCGAAGAGGTCACACCCGTTCCCATGCCGAACACGGAAGTTAAGCTCTTCAGCGCCGATGGTAGTTGGGGGCTCTCCCCCTGCAAGAGTAGGACGTCGCTAGGCAAATGAGAAGTCAGAGCATTGAGCTCTGACTTTTTTGTATGCTTTTTTGGTTTTTATTGCGAGACCGTAAGGTAAGTACCTTCATTGAGAAGAGAGAAAAGGGCATCTTCGAAAGCTTCGTAGGGGTGGGAGAAGCAAGAAATTCGAGGAAGCAAGTGAGGCTGGACCGGAGTAGATATTCGGAGATCTATGAGGATCCAGCATCGCGCAGCTGACGAAGAAGTTCGCCGCTTATCGCGCCCCGTATGAGAACACGGAAGTTAAGCTCTTCAGCGCCGATGGTAGTTGGGGGCTCTCCCCCTGCAAGAGTAGGACGTCGCTAGGCAAAGAGAGAAGTCAGAGCATTGAGCTCTGACTTTTTTGTTTTGTCTGACTATGGGATTTAGTAATCAGGGGTTCTTGAAAAGGGGTTTCGCGGATATAATCTTTGAATCGCGGATAAAAGCCCCGATTTCGCGGATATAAATCGAAAAGCGCGGATATATCATGATTATCGCGGATAAAACGAAAAATTCGCGGATATCGCCCC